>JADKJX010000013.1 GCA_016720775.1 Chitinophagaceae bacterium | reverse complement strand
GTCATTTACGATTACGAATTGAAACGAACCTATAAGATCAAACCAGATCTTTCATCATTTAGATTCACATACGATAAATAGTTATTTTTGTCAGCAACCAAACAACTGCTCATGCAATTATCATCACTTTTGCAACGGTTTAATGAACCGGAAACATTGAAAATGGCCAAACTGGGCAGGGAACTGCGGGCAAAGGGGTTTGATATAACCGACCTCAGCCTCGGTGAACCGGATTTTGATACGCCCGATCACATTAAAGTCGCTGCAAAAAAAGCGATCGATGAAAATTTCAGTCATTATACTCCAGTGGCAGGTTATCTTGATCTGCGGGAAGCGGTTTGTTTAAAATTGAAAAGAGATAATGGTCTTGATTATACACCCGACCAGATCATCGTTAGTACGGGTGCCAAACAAAGCATTGCCAATACGGTGATGAGTATTGTGGATGCCGGCGATGAAGTGATCATTCCAACACCCTATTGGGTTACTTATTCCGAGATCGTGAAAATGGCGGGTGGTGTAGTGAAGTTTGTGAACACCACGCTTGCCAATGGATATAAGATCACTGCTGCGGAACTGGAGGGGGCTATCACAGACAAAACAAAGCTCTTCATGTTCTCATCACCCTGCAACCCAACGGGCGCCGTTTATTCAAAAGAAGAACTAAGTGCGCTGGCCGAAGTTTTTAAAAAACATCCCGGCATTTTTATCATGAGTGATGAGATCTATGAATTCATCAATTACGAAGGAAAACACGAAAGCATTGCACAATTTGATTTTTTGAAAGACAGGGTGATCATCATCAATGGACTGAGTAAAGGATACGCTATGACCGGTTGGAGGCTGGGTTATATCGCTGCTTCCCCAATGGTTGTTAAAGCCTGTGAAAAAGTGCAGGGGCAGATCACCAGCGGACCGAATGCCGTAACGCAACGGGCAGCTATTGCGGCACTTACCGGTGACCTGAAACCTACTGCTATAATGGTGGAAGAATTTACTAAACGCCGTAAACGGGTGATGGAATTAGTAAAAGATATTCCCGGCATTGAATGCAGTGAACCGCAGGGTGCTTTTTATGTTTTCCCAAGCGTGAAGAATTATTTCGGAAGATCGGATGGGGAAGAAACGATCATGAACGCCGATGACCTGTGTATGTACTTATTGAACAAAGCCCATGTGTCAACCGTAACAGGCCGGGCATTTGGCGAACCCAACTGCATCCGCATATCTTTTGCCAACAGCACGGAGAATATTGAAAAGGGATTTGCAAAGATTAAAGAAGCACTGGCAAAACTTAAGTAGGGGCATGGTCTGACGCCCAGGTCTGACCAGGTTACTCAAACAACTCCAGTTTGTTCTTTGGCCTTCTTTTGTCGAGCCATTTAAAACCTTTTAATTGTTTTTTATCGGCCGGGATCTGTTTCAACGGGTACAAAACGCCATCCACATTATTTATGAATTTCACTTTGTTCAGTTCCTTCTTCACAAAATAAATATCGATCACATCACCGCTGCTCCGGTTCATGCCCACGTATGCGCTGTCATCGTCGAGTGGATAATAAATGCTTTCGGCGGGTGAGCCTTTGATACGTACATAATCGATCACGCCGTTTGTAAAATACCCATTCAGGGTACGGCCGGCGATCTGGTTATACATGGCATCGTTTGATTTATTAACGATCATGCCGTTGTTAAAAACATACAGCCGTTTTGCTTTCTGGTTTTCGGTGTACATATAAATGGTATCACCGGTAACCTGCGACTGGTCATTCCATACAACCGGCTCACCAAATAATTTAAAGGTGGAGTCAACGGTGGAGTAGTGGAGGCTGTCGCTCACAGCTTGTAACGAATCGTTGAAAATACGAACGTGGTGAAAGCCCAGGAAATACCGTATCGAAGTATCCTTTGCATTTGTATTCACCGCCATTGTTTTTGTCAGCGTATCGGCCTGCGTAATAATCTTTCTTTCCAGGCTGTCGTATTTTCTTAAACCCGAAAACAGGGTATCGGCTGCAACATAGGTACTGTCACCATCGCGGTAAAAGATCATCACCGGTTTGCGGCTTGCCAAAAACGCATTCTTCTTGGTATCAATAAAAATGGAGCCGCCTACTACCGTGATATTATTGACACTGTCAACCAGTTTCGCATTCCCTTCCATTTGAAGCGTTCCGCTGTTTTTATCAACAGCCATTTTATCAGCAACAAGACTATGTGTGCTATCACTATAATAAGTACGATCATAAAAAATCGCTTCGCCGGTTGCTAAGTTATATGTGCCGGCTTTTGTATCGATCACGCTGCCGTCTTTCCCTACAATATGCGTTTTGGCAATAAAGGTGGCAATATTTGTTTTGAGATTATAAAGCAAACTGTCTGTCCATATATCCCGGTCGGGATCCTTCAGGTGAACATTCTTTTTAAAATAAACATCTTTGGTATCTGCATAATAAACCCCTTCCTGGCTGGTAAGCACTGTTTTTTCGTTGGTGATACGGCCACCGTTCTTATAGGTGGCAATGCCGGTGCGTAAATTATATTCCAGCTCATCAGTATAAAGCGTTCCCTTTTTATCAGTTAGTCTTACATCCTTCTTGAGGTAAGCGATTCGTTCCGTACCAACATAGCGCAGGCTTTGTGCATAGGTATGAATGCTGTCGTTGTCATTGATGTGGATATTGCCGTATGCTTCCAGCACATTTGTTTTGTGATTGAGCGTGGCACTGTCGCAATAAAAAGTAGTAAGCCCTTCTTTTATGATCACATTACCGGCAATGGTTTCCAGTACTGTTGCGGAGTCGATGGTTTTTTGCCGCAGGTTCTTTCCCTGGACGATGTGTATGATGCGTATGGTATCAGACGAGGTAGAAGCATTGATGATCTGCTGTGCAGATATCTTGCTTGTGATCAGTGAGAATAATAAAATGTTGCAGATGGTAAATTTCAATCGCAATGGAACTGTTTTTGTTCAGCCTGTAAATTGAGGTTTTTATTTTATAACAGAATGATAAAATTAGTTTTGCTTCAGGTAGGGGGCATTAACCGTATCCGGCAACGGAACCGTTAAACCGTTGCTCTTGTTCTTTTTTCCAAACACCGAAATATTCACATACCGCTTCGGGTTTGTTCTCAGGTCATCGATCAAGAGGTTGAGTTTATTGGCAGTTGCAGTAAGGTTGTTGTAAAGTTTGGTATCGTTCAGCAACAGGCCGGCCGTTCCGGAATTACTATTCAGTTTGCCGATGGTTGTCTTCAGATCAGCAATGGTACTATTTAAAGTGGTGAGTGTTTTGTCCAGGTCTAATTTAGAAAGATTGCCTGCGGTTTTATCGAGGTTAGTCACCATGCTGTTTATTTTATCATTATTAGTTGCCAGGTTACCGGTAAATGAATTAAGATTATCCAGTGTTTTGGCAAGTGCTCCGGTTTGTGTATTCAGCAGGATGGTTAATGAAGCCGAAGCATTTATCAGGTTGGCTGTTGTTTTATTCAGGTTATCAAGCGTAGCCCCGATATTGTTTTTGGCAGCGGGGTCAAGTATGCGGTTAAAATTTCCCAGCACAGAATCAATAGAGCCGATCGCTTTCTTTACTTCCAGGAAAACAGGATTCACCTTACTCAGTACTTCATTGAATATGCCGGTGGATGGAATGGTGGCAATGGTATCTTTTTTGGCGATGAATTCCGTGGCATCGCCCAGGTGAATGATAACGCTCTTTTGGCCAAGCAGGTCGGAATTGATAACGGCAACAGAATTCTTGGGAATATCCACGTCCTTTGTCAACGTCATGTTAACCAGTATCTGCTTCATGCTTTTATCCGGTGTGATGCTATAAACCGTACCGACCTGCAGGCCATTTATCATTACCGGGTTTGAATTGGCGAGGCCTTGTACGTCGGTGTATTTGGCATAAAGCGTATGGCTTTTGCCAAAAAGGCTTTTTCCTTTTAAAAAATTAAAACCGAGGATCAGCAGGGTGATGGCAAAAGCAGCGAGGATGCCTATTTTGGTTTCGTTAGAAATTTTCATTTTGGTTGGTACGCTTTAGTAAGCAAAGTTGCTGAAAGCGTACGGAAATTTAATTATTATTTTTTAATTCGAATCTTATCGATGCATTATTTTTCATATCGGCGCTCAGTCGCACTTCATGCCGGCCTGTTCCGTCGGTTATGATCATGAGTGCTGTGTTGGGTGGTATGCTTCCCAGGTTCTCGGCAACCAGCACCAGTTCATTTGTTTTGCCGGGCACAAGATTGATGGTAAAAGAATGTGCCTGTGCCGTCAACGATCTTTTATCAACCAGCAGGGTATTGTTGAAATACACCGAAACAATATCGTTGTCTATATCCCCATCATCAAACAGGTCAATTTTAATTTTGTTGCTTTTTACTTCTATAAGTTTTGAATCTTTTACGGGCCTCTTTTCAATTGCTTCCGGAACCGTTTCGGGTTTATTTTTTTCTGCAGCATTTCCGTTGTTGGCAGGTTTGGGATTGTTGTTTACACTCTCCACCTGTTCTTTATAACGTTTAACGGCTTTGGCGATCACTTCGGCAAGTTCCTGCTGCCCCTTTTCGCTGTTCAGGTAGCGTTCGTCTTCGGGGTTATTTATAAAACCTGTTTCAACCAATATAGCGGGCATGTTGGTTGCCTGCAATACCCAAATTCCTTTTTGCCGCTGGCTCACGCCCAATGCCTGCCTGCCGGTTGTTTCCACTTCTTCATTTACCATGGTGGCAAGCCGGTCACTTCTTTCCTGGTAGCGCTTTGCATAGATGCCGGCAATTATTTTTCCTTCGGGTGTGCTGAAATCAAAATTGCTTTCCAGTGAATCCACGCCATTGGCTTCTATTTCAAAATTCTCATCGCCATCCATGATCGCTTTAAGCTTATCACTTGTTTTGTGCGCCGCAAATATCCACACACTGGTTCCGTTTCTCAGCAACGGTAATTTGAAATATTCATAAACGGGTTCTACCACCTGGTACGGCGTCTTTTTCTTTTTCCGTCCTTTACCGCTTACCCGGTACCTGGTAACCGTTCTTGTTCCGATCTGTCTTCTTCCTTGCTTCAATGGGCCGCTGTCGGCATGAATGCATAAGAAAAGGTCGCCCTTGGCTTCATTGGCAATGCGAGCTTTTTCACGGGGGTCCTGGTAAATATCGGTGGTACGGGTGGGTACAATTTTTACATCAGGTAATTGCTTTTGCAATTCTTCCACCAGTTTTAATGAAATAGCAAGTGTGATGTCTTTTTCTTTTGAGCGCAACGAATTTTCATACTGGCCTGTTGCACCGGGATCTTTTGTTCCGCCGTGCCCGGCATCCACCACAATGGTTCTTATTTTTTTTGGGCCTTGTGAAAATAAATCGGGTAATATTAACAAATGTGAAGCAGCAAACAAAAATAAAACGGGCACTTTGTTTCTTAGCATACTCGATGCGTTTTAAAAGGGGTTAGTATAAAACAATATTCACAAATTCTACCGGTAACAATCGGCACTTAATGGCTATTTTTGCCAATCTTTACTATGAACCAACTAAACAAAGGTAAGGCAAAATACATATCGGTATTGGTATCTGCAGGGCTGTTATTGATGATAACGCTGTACTGTGGTGCAGTTGGTTCCGGCGCTATGCACTTTCACAGTTTTTTAACGACCGATACCATTCCTCTTAAAACAGATTCTGCAAAAAACAAAAATGCATTAGCTCCTTCTGCTTCGCAGGAACCGCTCGCAACAACGATCAAAAAAACAGCCGATACAAGCATTGTTATAAAGAAGGACACATTATTCGATTTCAAGTCTTCCAAAGATTCATTGGATGCCCCGGTTATTTATCATGCCGATGATTCCATGATCATGGACATACCGGAGAAGAAAATAATCCTGTACGGCAAAGAGACCCGGGTGGAATACATCGATAATAAACTTGTTTCACCCCGGATAGAATTTGATCAGCGTACCAACTTAGTAAGTGCTTACCTGGTAAAAGACAGCAATGGCAATGTGATCTCTTTCCCGAAATTTAACCAGGGCGATTTTAAAACACAAAGCGATTCCATCAAATTCAACATGAAGACCGGGAAGGGCATCACGAAGGGAACCTATACCCAGCAGGATGAAATGTTTGTGTATGGAGAGCGGATAAAGAAAACGGATGCAAACACTTTTTATGCATACAAAGGAAGGTTCACCACCTGTAACCTGGATACGCCGCATTTTTCCTTTGTAAGTAAGAAAATAAAATTCATCAATAAGAAGATGGCCATCACCGGGCCGGTACACCCGGAATTTGAAGGAGTACCGGTGCCGATAGTTTTGCCTTTTGGTATTTACCCATTGAGCCAGGGAAGGCACTCAGGAATTCTGGCACCTACATTCAATGCCAATGAACAATTGGGTTTGGCGCTGGAAGGATTGGGATATTATAAAGTGATCAACGACCGGTGGGATGTGGTGTTGCGGGGCACGCTTTATTCATACGGTGGATGGACGGCTAATGTAAGTCCACGCTATTACAAACGATACCATTACCAGGGTAACCTCACCGTAGACATTCAGCACCTGCGTGACCTGGATAGATCCGGTGCAAGGAATTTCAATATCCGCTGGAGCCACAGTTCGGATACAAAGGCAAGACCGGGCGTAAGTTTTAATGCAAGCCTGAATGCAGGAAGCAGCGGGTTTAATTCGGCGGTGCCTAATAGTCCGCAGCGGAATTTTCAGAACATACTCAACTCGTCCATCACGTATTCAAAAATATGGAAGGACAAACCATTTAACCTGAACATCAGCGGCAACCACAACCAGAATACCAATACAAAACAGTTTAACATCAACCTGCCCGACATCGGCTTTAATGTGAACACGCTGTATCCTTTCCGCCGCAAGGAAGTGATCGGTTCATACAGGTGGTATGAGAATATCGGGATCGCACTCAACACAAACATCCGCAGCCTTTCTACTTTCTACGATACGTCCGGCGGTTTCTTTAAAGCGTTTACAAAAAATTACCAGTGGGGTGCCAGTCACCTTATACCACTTAGTTTATCGTTGCCACAGGTTGGAAATTTTCAGTTTGCACCCAGCGTGAGTTACACCGAGAAGTGGTACCAGGAAAAATTCATCCGCAGCTGGGATGGGATAAATAAAAAATTAGACACCACGATCAGCAAGGGATTTTATACGGCCCGTGAAATGAGTTTTGGAATGGGCGTATCCACCCGGATATTCGGGTTGTTCACGTTTGGAAAGAAAAGCCCGGTGAAAGCGATACGTCATGAATTGCGTCCGCAACTGTCTGCCAGTTACAAGCCTGATATGAACCGGAAGTTCTGGTATTCCACACAGGTGGATACCTTTGGAAATGTCCGGAGATATTCGATACATGAACGGGGTGTGTTCGGGCCGTTCAGTGAAGGCAAATTCGGCGGACTGAATTTTGTTCTCGATAATAATGTGCAGATGAAAGTGCGTAACCGTAAAGATACCAGTGCCGGTGCGGTTAAAAAGGTTACGCTGATCGATGGCTTCAGCATTTCCACCAGTTACAACTTTTTGGAAGACTCGTTTCAACTGAAGCCTTTCAATATTAATGTGCGTACAAATCTTTTTGACAAGATAAGTATTTCGGCAAATGCCCTGGTGGTTCCTTACTTAACAAATGCCAATGGTGAGTTCATTGACAAGTTGATCTGGAACAAGAAGATACTTGCATTGGGTAAAATGACCAGTGGCAGTATTGCTGTTCAAAGCCAGTTCCGGGGAGGCGATAAAAAAGAAAAGTTAGCGAACACCAACCCCGTGCTCAACCAGGTCAATCCTTATACAGGTATGCCGCTGGATGAATACCAGCAGGAGGCTGCATACATCAGCAATAACCCTGGTGAGTATGCCAATTTCAATATTCCGTGGAGCATCAGTTTTTCATATTCACTCAATTATTCCCGTGTGCCCAATGGTTTTGGAACCGGCTATACAGGATCTGTTTCACAAAATGTAACCTGGTCAGGAACATTAAACCTTACCCCCAGATGGCAGATAGGATTAAATGGGTCTTATAATATAACCAACAAAGATCTTGGTATGATCAGTATGTACCTTACCCGGGAGATGCATTGCTGGCAGATGGCCATTAATATCTCACCGGTTGGTAAATACCGTTCCTTTAATATCAGCATCAGTCCCAAATCAGGATTGCTGAGAGACCTGCGGATTAATCGTACGAGGTATTTTTATGATCTTTAGCAGGTTCGTTAATTCTTTGTATACTCCTGCAGCATTGCCTGGTAAACTTTTTCTTTCAGTTCTTCTACGGTTATACCCGAAGAAGAAACAGCCGGTAAGAATTGCATAGATAACCTGGTGGGCAGGAAAAAGAATTTCTTATTGATGGGCATTGCTTTTTTTGTTCCTTTTATTACGCAGGGTACAATATCTTTTTGTGCAGCGGCAGCCAGCCGGAAAGCACCATCGTAAAATGGCTTGATGGGTTTATCGCTGCGGTTACGGGTTCCTTCGGGATAGATACACATGTGCATACCTGTGGCCAGCACTTTTTTCATGGCATCAAAACTTTTGCTGCGGCTTTTTTCGTCTTTCCTGTCAACCAATACAGAGCCTTTACTGTAAAACGAACCGAATAAAGGAATTTTTGCAAACGAAGCTTTGGCAATGGTTTTATTCGGGCCCGGCACATACGGAGCGGATAAGGGAACATCCAAAAAAGCATTGTGGTTAAAGACCACCACATAGGTTTCTCCTTCCTTAAAATTTTCTTTTCCTTTTACTTTCAGCGGGCATCCAACTAAAAAAAGCCAAACATTCATCCACAGCCTGGCAATGCGGATGAAAAAGTCTTGACCCTTCGGGTCTTCTGCCAAATGTGTGAGCATTGCAGGAATGATGATGATAAGAAAGGTCACCAGGAATGTGATGAGTGCCCAAAGCGCCCAGATATACCCGAAAATATTTTTAATGATCTTCATCGGCGGCAAAGCTAAGGAGTTAATAATTTCCAGTCGATGGGTGATATTCCCTGTTTAACCAAAAGCTCGTTTGTTTTTGAAAAATGTTTGCACCCGAAAAAACCTTTATCGGCAGAAAAGGGAGAGGGATGTGCCGCTTTTAAAACAAAATGTTTGGTTTCATCGATCAGCAGTTGTTTATCCTGGGCAAATCTTCCCCAGAGCAAAAACACAATTCCTTTTTTTTCGTCTGATATTTTTTGAATAACAGCATCAGTAAATTCGGCCCAACCGCTTTTTGCATGGCTGAAAGGTTCATTGGCCCTTACCGTTAATGCGGCATTCAATAAAAGGACGCCTTGTTCTGCCCAGCGGGTAAGGTTGCCATAAGAAGCCGGCATGGCAACACCGATATCACTGGCGATCTCTTTAAAAATATTAACCAGCGAGGGTGGGGGCTTGATGCCGTTGGGTACGGAAAAGCTCAATCCATGCGCCTGGCCTGCTCCATGGTAGGGGTCCTGGCCAATAAGTACCACTTTTAACCTCGAGAAAGGCGTTTGGTTAAATGCGTTAAAAATGAGTGAGCCGGGAGGATAAATGATCTTGCCTGCTGCTTTTTCTGTTTTTAAGAACGTAACGATCTGTTGAAAGTATGGTTTTGTGAACTCCTGTTTTAAAACTTCCTTCCACGATTGTTCTATTTTTACATCCATTGCAGTAGAGATTACATGCAATGTAAAAATTTCTTAGCTTTGCCGCTGCAAAATTTGGTCCGGTAGCTCAGTTGGATAGAGCATCAGCCTTCTAAGCTGAGGGTCATTGGTTCGAATCCAATCCGGATCACCAGAATTTACAACTGTACGAATATGAAGTCCTGATTTAACCTGGAGAACATTGCCTGCCGGCAAAGTAAACAGAATACCATTCTTCTTCCAGGTCTTTCGCTGTAAATACAAACTCCCTGCGGGAGTAATTCTCTATTTTTAATTTTTGTCAATAATGACTGGATCAATAAATCAGGATACAAAAACTTCTTTTTTCAAATTATTCAAACAAGCCCTGCGGGGGGATATAAAAGATTTTACCACCGGCAGTATTGACCGGGCTATTTTTCTTTTAGCTGTACCCATGGTGCTTGAAATGGTGCTGGAATCTTTATTCGCATTGGTAGATATTTATTTTGTGAATAAGGTAAGTTCCGATGCGGCAGCTACCGTTGGATTAACCGAATCATCCCTTACCATCCTGTATTCCATTGCATGGGGATTGGCCATGGGGGCTACTGCTCTCATAGCCCGCCGGGCAGGGGAAAAAGATTTTAAAACAGCCTCTTCCGTTGCGGTACAAGTGATAATGATCGCTACTGCTTTTTCCATACTGATAAGCATTTTCGGAATTCTTTTTCCAAAAGAGATACTTCGCTTTATGGGGGCTGATGCAAATGTGGTGAATGAGCATTACGGATTTACCCAATTGATGCTGGGAAGCAATATTGTTATCATGCTTTTGTTTGTGAACAATGGTATTTTTCGTGGCTCCGGCGATGCTTCCGTGGCAATGAAGGCGTTGATCTTTTCAAATATCATCAATATTATTCTCGATCCTTTGCTGATCATGGGTTACGGTCCATTTCCAAAAATGGGATTGATGGGAGCGGCAGTGTCTACTACCATTGGCAGGGGTTGTGGAGTGATCTTCCAGTTTTACCACCTGTTTGCCGGTAAAGACCTGGTGAAACTTTCCATCAAACAATTCAAAGCAGACCTGGTATTGATAAAGAACCTGCTCAATACTTCTTCCGGTGCTATGTTCCAGTTTTTAATTGGCAGTTGCAGCTGGATATTCCTGGCAAAGCTTGTTGCTGAATCAGGAATGGAGGCTACTTCCGGTTATTTTACCGCAATAAGAATATGCATGTTTACCATTTTACCCGCCTGGGGAATTGCGAATGCTGCCGCCACACTTACGGGACAGAACCTGGGTGCCGGGCACCCGGAAAGAGCGGAAAGATCGGTATGGCGAAGTGCATTCCTGGCCCTGTGTTTCTTTGCATTGGTAGCGCTGGTCTTCTTTTTCTTTGGAGAAACATTCATGCGGTTTTTTACCAGCAATGAATTGGCAGTAGCGGAAGGAACCAGGTGCCTGCACATACTTGCCATTGGCTATATGTTTTTGCTTACGGCATGGTGCTTACCCAGGCATTCAATGGGGCAGGGGACAGCAAGACACCAACCTATATAAACCTCTTTGTTTTTTGGATGCTGCAGATACCGATGGCTTATTTGCTGGTTACGTATTTAAAAATGGGTACAACGGGTGTTTATGTGGCCATTAATATTGCAGAAACAGTACTCGCAATTATCAGCATTATCATCTTCAGAAAAGGGAGATGGAAGCTGGTAAAGGTCTGATTTTGACTATTTTTGGGGAAATAATAAATTTGTATTCAAATTTTGCCTTTCCATTAATTTAACATTATATTTGCACATAACTCAGACAAAAATTTTAATAAAATTGAAGTTTATGAAACAAAAACTAACGCTAATTCTGGCATTAACTCTTTTAGCCACAAGTGCTTTTTCCCAGAAAAAAATGAGTAATGACAGTAAGAAGGGAACCCTTCTTGGTTTGCATTTTAATATGGCCGATTTTAATGCTCCTTTGGGCATTAAAGATCCAAGTACTGGAAAGGTTTACTCAAGGTTCAGAGACCTTAGTAAGGGTTTTTCACTTTCTTATTGGAAAGGACTTACCAACAGGCTGGATTTCTCAATTAGGTTGAACGGTATGTTCCGTGATTATAATCTTGTTACTTACGGTACCCCACAACAAAAAACAGAATTTGGTGTGGAACTGGAACCAAGTTTAAATGCCCGTTTGTTCTCGGATGCAGCGATGATCAATCCGTTTTTAACAGTAGGTATTGGCGGCGGTCTTTATACCAATCATTTTGGAGGTTATGTGCCTGCAGGTATTGGTGCCCAGGTCAATTTCAACAGCGTTACATATCTTATTGTACAGGCTCAATACAGGTGGACTTTATCTAAAAAGACACTGGGTGACCACTTGTTTTATTCAGTAGGTCTTGCTCAGAATATCGGCAAAGAAAAAGTGAAAGTGGTTCCACCACCACCACCACCACCAGTTGTTGAAGCTCCAAAAGACAGGGATGGCGACGGCGTTTTGGATGTAGATGACAAATGCCCGGATGTAAAAGGTCTTGCTTCTTTGAAAGGTTGCCCAGACAGGGATGGAGATGGTATTGCTGACGGAGATGATAAATGTCCGGATGTTGCCGGTTTAGCCCGTTACCAGGGTTGCCCGATTCCTGATACAGATAAAGATGGTATCAACGACGAACAGGATAAATGTCCTACCGTTCCGGGTGTTGCCCGTTATCAAGGTTGCCCGATTCCTGATACAGATGGCGATGGTGTAAATGACGAAGAAGATAAATGTATCAATGAAAAAGGACCAGCTTCTAACTATGGTTGCCCTGTAATTGACGAAAAAATTGTTGAGCGTGTAAACAAAGCAGCTCAGAATGTATTCTTCGCAACAGGCAGCGATAAATTGCTGGCTAAATCATTCCCTAAACTGAATGACGTGGTTTCTATCTTAAAAGAGAATCCTTCTTATAAAGTAAACATCGATGGTCATACTGATGATGTTGGTAAAGACGAAAGCAACCAGACTTTGTCTGAGAAAAGGGCTGCTTCTGTTAAAGCTTACCTGGTAAGCAAAGGCATTGACGAAAGCCGCCTTACATCAACAGGTTATGGCGAAACAAAACCAGTTGCTGATAACAAAACTGCCGCTGGTCGTGCAAAGAACAGAAGGGTTGAAATGACAGTAAGGAATTACTAATCTGCAAACAGATTACAAATTATAAAAAAAGTCCCCGGTTATGCCGGGGATTTTTCTTTTATAAAACTCTTAAGATATTTTGAATTAAGACCTGGCACAGTTCATCATCCCATCTTTTCCTCAAGCTTCATCAGCCTTTCAAAAGCTGTTTCGTATTCGGAAGTTGTTTTTTGTAATTCGGTAACCGTATTCTTGTAAGCTGTTTCTGTTTCAAGAAACCGGTTCTTATCGTTATAAACAGCAGGGGCAGCAAGGTCTGCTTCTAATTGTGTCTTCTGCTGGTTAAGCCGGGCGATCTTTTCTTCCAGCTGGTTAAAGATATTCTTTTGTTTTTGCAGTTCTTTTTTCAGGTCCTTGTCAATTGAATTTCGCTGAACTGTTTTCTCCGGCTCCTTCTGTTTTTTTTCCGGCTGACTTACAGGTTCCGGTTGTTTGACAGCTTTTGCTTCTTTTATTTTTTCGGCTTCTCGTCTTTCTTTCCAGTCTTCCCATTCTTTATACGTTCCTTTAAATTCCCTGATCTTATGATCTTCAATTTCCCAGATCTTGTTGGCGATCTTGCTGATGAAGTACCTGTCGTGACTTACCAGCACGATGCTGCCTTCGTATTTATTCAAAGCCTCGATCAGTAATTCCACCGAATGAATGTCCAGGTGGTTGGTAGGTTCATCCAGTAAAAGAAAATTTGCCTTGCTTACAATTGTTTTGGCCAATGCAACACGGGCTTTTTCACCACCGCTTAACACTTTGATCTTTTTATCTACATCATCACCGCTGAATAAAAAGCATCCCAGCAAACTTCTTAGTTCCAGGTCGGTCTTGCCGCTCCGGCTGCCTTGCATCTCTCCCAATACGGTATTATTAATATCCAGTGCTTCTAACTGGTGCTGGGCATACAAGGAGTCGTTTACATTATGCCCCCAAATGCGTTCACCGGTAAATGGTTCCGTGCCCGCAATAATTCTCAGCAGGGTTGATTTCCCTTTTCCATTTGCACCAATGAGGGCAACTTTATCTCCGCGGTCAATTTCGGCACCGGTATTCTCAATGATCTTCAGGTTGCCAAAACTTTTCGATACATGCTTCAGTGTGCACAATACTCTTCCGGGTTGTTTGTCAACCGAAAAATTTATACGGATGTTTGGCCGCTCTATTTCCACGTCTTCAATTCTGTCCAGCCGGTCGAGCCGCTTTACGATACTTTGTGCAGCGGCTGCTTTGCTCGCCTTTGCTTTAAACCGTTCCACAAAGCGTTCCTGCTGGCGGATGTAATCCTGCTGGTTCTCGTAAGCCTTTTTTTGTATGTCAACCCGAAGGGCTTTTTCTGTTTCGTAAAAGGAGTAGTTACCTGTATAAGAATGCAGCTGCTGCTGATATAACTCTACGATCTTTGTTACCATGCGGTCTAAAAAATAGCGGTCATGGCTTACGATCACCACAGCACCGGGATAATGTTGCAGGTATTTTTCCAGCCATTCAATACTGGGCAGGTCAAGGTGGTTGGTAGGTTCATCCAGCAGTAAAACATCCGGGTGCATCAATATCATCTTTGCCAGCAACACACGCATGCGCCAGCCTCCGCTGAATAGCTTATAAGGTTTCTGCAGGTCGGCATTTGCAAATCCGAGGCCCTGTAATATCTCTTCGGTCTTATGATGAATATTATACCCGTCAAGCACATCCATTTCATGAAGCCGGTCGGCATAATCATGCGCAAGGGATTCGTCTCCCGTTGCTTCCAGCTTTTTACCGATCTCTTCAATTTCCTTTTCCAGTTGTTTCACCCTTTCAAAAGCGCCCATGGCTACCTCAAGGATGGAATCTTCGGTATCAAAACTCAACAGGTCCTGGTGCAAAAAACCAATGGTTGTTTCCCTGCCTTTCTCTACGGTACCCTTTGCCGGGCTGTATTGCCCCGTCAGCACTTTCAGCAAGGTGGATTTACCGGTTCCGTTATAACCGATCAGCCCAATACGTTCGTTGGGTTGAATATGCCAGGTAGCATCTTCCACAATGGTTCTTGCACCAAATTCAAAAGTCACATTTTGTAATCCTAAAAGCATAAAAGTCCGTTAACTGTTTTTCAGGCCGCAAAAATAGCGATTATCGAACCTTCAACAGTAATTCCTGTTATAATATCAAAAAATCTTTTATGATCAGATAAACGTATGTTGGGAGAGGTTAGATTTGTAAAAAAAAACCGTATATGAAAAAAATACTTTTTGTGGTGCTTCTGCTGGTCCTTGGCGTGGTTGGATTTTACTGGTACCGGTTCAGTAATGCCAAAACAACGGATGGCGGCACGAAACAACAGGCATTGACATTAAAAAAGCATTCCGACATATTTAACCTTTCTGTAGAGGATGCCATGAATGCCTATTTTGATATGAAAGAGGCTTTTGTAAATGCCGATACGGCAAAAGCCAAAGAGAGTTGCAGGAGATTTATTCAACTGTTCGACAGCATTCCCATGGCAGAGTTAAAGAAAGATACACTCAATTTATATGATGCCGCGATGACGGAGCATGCAAATGTTAAAAGCAATGCAGTCTCGTTGTTGCAACAGACCGATATCACCGAAATGCGAAAGGATTTCAAAAGTATTTCTGATAATCTCTATCCTTCCTTTTTTGGTATGATCAACTACGAAGGTGAAAAAATGTACTTGCAAAACTGCCCGATGGCATTTGGCGAGGATAAGGAAGCCAACTGGATCAGTAAAACAGTGGAAGTTGTAAATCCATACCTGGGTAAGAATCACCCGGAATTTAAAGCGACCATGCTTCATTGCGGCTCGGTGAAGGATACGATCAAAGCCAAATAAGGAATGCGGAGGGTTCTTGTTTCAGCATGCATATTGAATAAACAGCTATGAAATTTTTTTCTTTTCTTTTTCTTTTACTACTCTGCTCTTCTTCATCTTTTGCACAAAAGAAATATACCATCAGCGGTTATATCAAAGACTCGCTGAATGGCGAAACACTTATTGGCGCTACGGTAACGGTGAAGGGGCAGTCAAGGGGGATCAGCAGCAACCAGTATGGTTTTTTTTCCATCACACTTATGGAAGGTGAATATACCCTGGTATGCAGTTATATAGGATACCGGGAAAAGGTACTTGAAATAAAACTCGAAAACGACCGGCAATTGAATTTCTTGGTATTGCCAAAGGCTTACCTTTTCCAGGAAGTGGTGGTAACTTCCAAAAAAAGAGATGCCAATGTCAAGAATGCGCAAATGGGAAAGTTTACACTGCCCATGGAGCAGATAAAATCAATTCCTGCTTTTTTGGGCGAGGTGGACCTGATGAAAACGATCCAGTTCTTACCAGGGGTGCGAAATGCAGGGGAGGGGAGTGCCGGTATTTATGTGCGGGGAGGTGGGCCTGACCAGAACCTGATATTACTGGATGATGCACCGGTTTACAATACCGGCCACCTGTTCGGGTTCTTTTCCATTTTCAATGCCGATGCAATTAAAAATGTTTCGCTTATTAAAGGCGGCATGCCGGCACAATACGGAGGACGGTTATCGAGTGTGCTGGATGTTTCAATGAAAGAAGGGAATAACCAGAAGTTGCAGGTGGATGCCGGGCTGGGTGTGATCGCCTCGAGGTTATCGATACAAGGTCCTCTCAAAAAAAATAAATCATCCTTTATCATTTCAGGCAGGCGAACGTACATTGATGTAATTACAAAACCATTTATAAAAAAGACAAGCCAGTTTCATGGTTCGGGTTACTACTTCTACGACCTGAATGCAAAAGTGAATTACATATTCTCTGAAAAAGACCGCCTGTACCTGAGTGGTTATTTTGGCCGGGATGTTTTTGATTTTGAGAACAGCAAGCAAAGCCTGAAAATAAATATTCCCTGGGGCAATGCAACCGGAACCTTGCGATGGAACCATGTGTACAACCAGAAATTGTTTGGCAACACTACCCTGGTGTACAACGATTATAACTTCACATTCAATGCTGCGCAAAATAATTTTGAATTGAAACTGGCCTCCGGTATACGGGATATCAGCCTGAAGCAGGATTTTGACCTGTATCCATACACCGGGCATAAACTGAAGTTTGGCGGCATCTATACCTATCATAAGTTCACGCCTTCGGTGGTGAGTGGTAAACAGGACTCCACTGTTTTTAAACCAAACAATGCGCAAATTAAATATGGCCATGAAGCAGCTGTTTATTTACAGGATGACTGGGAAGTAAATGAAAAACTAAAGATCAATGCCGGCATACGGTATAGTTGGTTTCAACAGATCGGTCCTTATAAAATTTATACAACGGATGATAACGGCAACCGCACAGACAGTACTGTTTTGGAAAAGGAAAAGGTGTGAAATCATACGGGGGGTTGGAGCCACGGCTTACCATCCGGTATGCATTGAATGATGAAACATCGGTGAAAGCATCCATTACCCGTAACCTGCAATACATACACCTGGTAAGCAATGCCGGTACTACCTTGCCTACTGATATATGGGTGCCCAGTACGTACAAAGTACAACCACAGGTAAGTTGGTTGTATGCAGCCGGGTTGTTTAAGAATTTTAAAGACAATATGTATGAAACTTCCGTTGAGTTATATTACAAACAAATGCAGAACCAGATAGAATACAAGGAAGGTTATACACCCAACTCCATTGATGATACGGAAAATTCCTTCACGTTCGGCAAAGGCTGGAGTTACGGTGCCGAATTTTTTGTGAATAAAACAAAGGGACGCCTTACCGGATGGGTGGGTTATACATTAAGCTGGACATGGAGAAAATTTTCTGCGCTAAACTTTGGCAACAGATACCCGGCTAAATACGACCGGAGAAATGACATGAGCATTGTTGCTATTTACGAGATCAATAAAAAATGGCGCTTGTCTGCATCGTTTGTTTTCGGCACCGGCAATGCGGCTACCTTGCCCGAACGTTTTTACATCGTGGATGGAATTCTTACCCAGGAATACAGCAAAATAAATGAATACCGTTTGCCAGCTTACCACCGGTTGGATGTAGCGGCGATCATGACACCAAAGAAAAATCTAAAACGTAAATGGAAAAGCGAATGGGTATTCAGTGTGTACAATGCGTACAGCAGAAAGAATCCTTATTTCGTTTATTTCGATCAGACAGGCAGTCCGTTTAACGGAACACTGCAGATACAGGCCAAGCAGGTTTCGTTATTCCCGATCATATCGGCCATTACCTGGAATGTGCGTTTTTAGAAAATAGAAATGCCCTTTTTAAAAAAGGGCATTTCTGAAATTATTTCAAAAAATATTATCGAACAAATGTTTCATATCGTTCTACCACTGCCCCGGGGAAACCGGGATCTGAACCTTTACTTACAACGGTAAATAAAACATTTGTCAGTGTCAGCATCTTCCACCTGTAGTTTTGGGGTATAGAGCTTGAAACTACTGAATCGGCACCAACAAACTGGTAAGACCCGGCGTCCGGACTGTAGGTATTGAACTTATATTCAAAACCACCACCAGCGTCAAATTTTACGTAGTTGGTGGGGTGAGGGGTTTGTTTAATGATGGTGTCTTTTATGAACACACCGCCCTGGTATATTCTTAGCTGGATCCTGTTTATACTCCAGGTACCTACCACCTGCTGTTCTTTTGGCAGATCGGCACTGTGGTCTGCCTTGGCGCAGGAATCAGCAAATAAAATAACGGAAAATAGGCCGGCAGTTAAAAATAAGCCACTGAAATACGTTTTCATCTCAATAGTAGATATTGGTTATGCTTTATAACGCAATACTTTATCCTTTTATTGCCCTTTTGCGGGCTTGTGGATAAACCGGATAACACCGCTTTTTTGCAGGTCGGAAGATATGCGTACCTCGTACCGGTTGTCGCCGTCATTTACCACCATCAGGGCAGTATTTGGAGGGATGGTTCCCAGGTTCTCGGCATACATTACCAGTTCATTCAGGTCCCTGGTCTCATCTATATTCAATTTCAGGCTGAGGGCCTTATCACTTAGCCGCTTGTGCGATAAGATCAGTTTGCCATTAAAGAAAAGTGAAATGCTGTCGCCGTCTATTTCACCATTATCGTAAAGGTCAACCGTAAAGGTCTTATTGTCTATCTCAATGGTCTTTAATACATCACTGTTCCTTTTTTCAAATTTTGTCTCAGCCGGCTTTTTATCATCGGTATTTGTTTTATCGTTTTGGCTATGATCGGGCTCCTTATTGTCTGGATTATTCTTATAAATCTCCTTACTATCCATAACAACAGGCGGGTTCTTAGCCGGCGGACTGTTTTTAACAACGGGTGGATTCTTGGCTGCTGGATTTTTTTTAACAACCGGTGGAGCAGTTGCTGCCGGCTTTGTTTTTGGTTTTTCTGCCGGAACAACTGTTTTCGGTTTGCTTACCTTGGCGGTATTGTTATTATCTTTTTTGTTGTAGAACGCCGAATTTTTTTGCAGCATCCTCCGCGTAAGAACGGTAGTGCCATAGCCACAATCCCCTGCCTGGTTGGGTGCCGGTACCCAGGTTCCCTCCAGTGTCTGGTCATCGCCCTGCTTAAAATAAGTGAGTTTATGTACCTGGAAACAGTTGCGGATATTAATGGGAACATTCGTTTTGGTTCTTTCAAATTCAGTTACCTCAACATATTTGCTGGCTTTATCAAAAGTCCCCTTCAGTTTGCAGATGGTGTAGTAGCGTTTTCCTCCATCTGAGAAATAAGTGTATGAATACCCGGTCACATTTTTCCCTTTGCACTCAATCTCAAGTACATACTCACACCGGTCGCCCCCAGCCGGAAAATGAGGTACTCTTATCAACAAACTGACCCTTCCACTGCCCGGTAAAATCCTGGGCCGAAACCTGTGCTGTGAGAAATAAAGCGAAAAGAAGTTGTATAATTTTTTTCATGATCACCTATAGGATAGTGTTTCGTTTCTTTGTTTACCTGGTTTTGTTTTCAATAATTGGGATCGGCACACAAAGATATTTTAGATAAATTTTTAAGTCGCTAATACTTCGTTAAATTTGCAGTCTCAAAGCTTGTAAAAGACTGGCTTATAAAGATATGATAAAGATAACATTACCGGATGGCGCAGTAAGGGAATACGAAAAAGGTACGTCTGCTTATGGCATTGCAAAATCGATCAGCGAAGGGTTAGCTAAAAAAATTTTGGCTGCCAGTATTAACGGACAGGTTTGGGATGTATCCAGGCCGATCAATGAAGATGCTTCATTAAAATTACTTACCTGGGATGATGCCGATGGTAAGTCAACGTTCTGGCATTCGTCTGCTCACCTCATGGCGGAGGCAGTGGAAAGCCTTTTTCCCGGAGTAAAGTTCTGGGTAGGCCCGGCTATTGAAAAAGGATTTTATTATGATATGGACCTGGGCGATCGTAAAATGAGTGAGGATGACCTGGCAGCACTGGAGAAAAAAATGAATGAACTGGCTAAGCAGAATAATGCTTATCAAAGAAGTGAACGTTCGAAAGCAGAAGCAATAAAATACTTTGCAGAAAAAGGTGACGAGTATAAACTCGATCTTTTACAAAACCTTGAAGACGGAACCATTACTTTTTATACGCAGGGAAATTTTACCGATCTGTGCCGTGGTCCACACGTTCCATCTACAGGCGCCATCAAAGCAATAAAACTTACAAGTGTGGCTGGCGCTTACTGGAAAGGCGATGAAAAGAACAAACAACTCACCCGTATTTATGGTGTTAGTTTCCCAAATCAGAAAGAACTGGATGAATACCTGGCCATGCTGGAAGAAGCAAAGAAAAGAGATCATCGTAAACTTGGTAAGGAACTGAGTATTTATACCATGGATGATAATGTAGGACCAGGCTTGATTTTATGGATGCCCAATGGCACTGTGATCATTGAAGAACTGGAAAAGCTTGCAAAAGAAACCGAGAATGCTGCAGGATATAAAAGAGTGGTAACGCCGCACATTGCAAAAGAAAGTATGTATCTCACCAGCGGGCATTTACCTTATTATGCAGACAGCATGTTCCCTCCGATGGAGATGGATGGAGAACGTTATTACCTGAAGGCTATGAACTGTCCGCATCACCACAAAATATTTGATGCCGAACAGAAGAGTTATAAAGACCTGCCTTATCGTATTGCAGAATATGGAACCTGTTACCGTTACGAACAAAGTGGTGAATTATTTGGATTGATGCGGGTGCGTTGCCTGCACATGAACGATGCACATATTTACTGCAGCAAAGAACAATTTGCCCAGGAGTTCAAGGCGGTGAATGACATGTACCTGAAATACTTTAAGATATTCGGTATTGATAAATATGTAATGCGGCTTTCGTTGCATGATCCGGAAAAGCTGGGACAGAAATATGTAAATGAACCGGAACTTTGGCTGGAGACAGAGGACCTGGTAAGAAAAGTATTGATAGAAACCGGGGTGCCGTTTGTAGAGGTAAAGGGCGAAGGTGCTTTTTACGGACCGAAGATCGACGTACAGATATGGAGTGCCATCGGAAGGGAATTTACCCTGGCAACTAACCAGGTCGACTTTGCCCAGTCCCGCAGCTTTAAATTATCGTTCACCAACCAGAATAACCAGCCCGAAATACCCCTGATCATCCACCGGGCTCCGCTGGGTACCCACGAAAGGTTCATCGGCTTTTTGCTGGAGCATTATGCCGGAAAATTCCCCACCTGGCTGGCGCCCCTGCAGGTAAAGATCCTGCCCATCAGCGATAAATTCATGGATTACGCAAATACAATTTTGCAAACGCTGAAAAATGCGGATATTCGTGCTGAGATTGACGACCGGAACGAAAAGATAGGAAAGAAGATACGGGATACAGAGATCGCAAGAGTGCCTTACATGCTGGTGATCGGTGAAAAAGAAATGAACGAAGGAAAAGCGTCTGTTCGCCGCCAAGGTAAGGGAGATATGGGCGCAATTGAAATGGATAAATTCGTTGCAGATATCACTGCAGAAATAAAGGAAAGAAGAGAAGAATGAATTTGATGTGTCGATCGGGTGACTTGATAATTGAAGCCGTCATCCAAATTGCAAATCATCAAATTTTAAAAGCGATAAACAAAATTGTAAACTAAAAATTTTAAATGGCATTTCCACCAAGACCCAGGGGAGCGTTTAATCCCCGATTTAGAAAAGAACAACAACAGGAACACCGTACCAATCACATGATCAAAGTACCCGAGGTAAGATTGGTAGGGGAAAATCTAGAACCGGGCGTGTACTCCACGCAGGATGCTCAAAAACTTGCACAATCTCTTGAATTAGACCTGGTAGAAATTTCACCCGGCGCCAATCCGCCGGTGTGCAAGATCATTGACTATAATAAGTTTTTGTACGATGAGAAGAAGAAGAAGAAGGAAATGAAGGCAAAGTCAAAGACGAGCGAGGTAAAAGAAATACGTTTCACTCCTAATACCGATGATCACGATTTTGAATTCAAGGTAAAGCATGCCGAAAAATTTCTGGCTGATGGCGATAAGGTAAAGGCCCACGTTCAATTTAAAGGACGTGCCATCATGTTCAAGGAAAGAGGCGAACTGTTGTTATTGAAATTCGCTGATCGCCTTAAAGACGTAGGTGCTTTGGAAGGCTTACCCAAGATGGAAGGAAAAAGAATGCTGGTGATGTTTGCTCCTAAGGCGCAACAAAAGAAAAGATCATCCGAACTTGGCAAACTTGTTTCCTCTGAAAAACTGGAAGTAAAAGAAAAAGAACCCAAACAATAAGGATATTTCCATATTATTTTAAAAGGCTTTTTTAAAAGCCTTTTTTTATTTTTGATAAGTTCAGTTATTAATAATGGATACCAGCCTCAATAAATACATCAGCGAAACAGGATTCTGCTCCCGCAGGGAAGCCGATAAGTACATTGAACAATTACGGGTTACCATCAATGGTGTGGAAGCGCTGAAGGGAAACCGTGTAAAAGAAGGGGATGTTGTTTTGGTAGATGGAGAACCGATCAAAAAAAAGAAAGAAACGGTTTACCTGGCGCTTAATAAACCCAAAGGAGTTACCTGCACCACTGATCTGAAGGATAAGACCAATATCATCGACTTTGTAAATTTCAAGACCCGGATATTTCCCATAGGCCGGTTGGATAAAAGAAGCGAAGGGCTCATCTTTCTTACTAATGACGGCGATATAGTAAACAAGATACTCCGTGCCGGAAACCGCCACGAAAAGGAATACATGGTCACGGTTGATCAGCCCATCACACCGGAGTTTATCCAGAAAATGCGGAACGGGGTCCGCATTTTGGGAACAGTAACCCAAAAATGTTTTGTTAAGCAGGAAGGGCCAAACCGGTTTAAGATCATCCTCACCCAGGGGCTAAACCGGCAGATACGCCGTATGTGTGAGGCATTGGGATATAATGTGGAAACCCTTAAACGCACCCGTATCATGAACATGACTTTAAGTGGCCTCCCTCCCGGAAAATGGCGTTATTTTACTCCGGCCGAAATCGGAACCATCAGTGAAATGCTTAAAAACTCCAGTAAAACGGCAGAAGGCAGTGAGGGGATGGATGAGTAGCTATATTTGAAGTTGATCCCAAAAAGTTCCTGAATTCTGCAGGATTCCACCCATTTCCCCTTATCTTTGCCGCCCGAAAAAGAAAACCTCTTTTTCCAGACATTTCCCACAAGGCTCAACAAGTGTCCCGTCATTTCGGGACCGCCAGTAGGGAGTAACTAAAAACAGTTATGTAATGCCAAAGGTTAAAACCAACAGCAGCGCCAAGAAGCGCTTTAAAGTTACCGGTTCCGGTAAGATCACTTTCCAGAAAGCTTTTAAACGTCACATCCTTACCAAAAAATCAAAAAAACGCAAGCGTAATATGCGGAAGGATGGTATGGTTAGTGATGCAAACCTGCACTTTGTAAAAAGATTACTGGGAATGAAATAATGCCCCATCCCCTGAAGGGGAGGAAACTTCAAACTTTAAACTTCAAACTAATTAAGATATGCCACGTTCAGTAAATGCAGTAGCCAGCAGGGCCCGCCGCAAAAGAATATTAAAAGCTGCCAAAGGATATTATGGCAAGCGTAAAAATGTATACACCGTTGCCAAAAACGTAATGGAAAAAGGCTTAACATACAGCTATGTTGGCCGGAAATTGAAAAAACGTGAATACCGCACTTTGTGGATTGCACGTATCAATGCAGCCGTACGGGCAGAAGGAATGACGTACAGCGAATTCATCAACAAACTTACCGTTAAGAAAATTGACCTTAACCGTAAAGTGCTGGCCGACCTGGCCATGAATGAGCCTGAAACTTTTAAAAAGCTGGTTGAGTCGGTAAAATAACAACCAGCACATTTTATAGGGACCGGTGTGATCATTTCATGCCGGTTTTTTTATGCCTGAAATTTCAGCATTCTGTTACATTTGTAAAAAATATTAGTCACTTTAATCAAGCAGTACAGTAAATGGATAATAGCTATACCGACCTGGTGCACCAAACTTTCAACTTTCCACAGGAAGATTTTAAAGTAAAGAATGAGTATTTGCAATACAATGACCTTGATATTAAGGCACTGATAGATAAGTATGGCACGCCATTAAAACTTACCTATCTCCCGAAGATCGGTAACCAGATAAACAAGGCCAAACGGATGTTTGCGGCAGCATTTAAAAAATATAAGTATGAAGGCGAATACAATTATTGTTACTGCACCAAGAGTTCTCACTTTTCATTTATTGTGGAGGAAGCATTGAAGAATGATATCCACCTGGAAACATCTTTTGCCTACGATATTGAGATCATCAAGAAACTTTATGCAAAAAGAAAGATCACGAAAGATGTATACATCATCTGCAACGGGTATAAACAAAAGTCTTATACCAGCCGTATCGCCGGGTTGTTGAACAGCGGGTTCAAAAATGTTATTCCCATCCTTGATAATGTAGATGAACTGAGGGCTTATATTAAATCGGTAAAGGTCCCATTCAACCTGGGTATCCGTGTGGCTGCAGAAGAAGAGCCAAGTTTTCCTTTCTATACTTCGAGGCTTGGTATCCGTGCTAAAGACATCCTGGAATTCTATGTAGATAAGATCGAAGGCAATGAACACCGCTTCCAGCTGAAAATGCTGCATATCTTCCTGAACAAGGGTATCAAGGATGATATTTATTACTGGAGTGAACTGAACAAAGTGATCAACCTGTATTGCCAGTTAAAGAAGATATGCCCGGAACTGGATTCAATAAACATCGGTGGCGGTTTTCCGATAAAACACTCGCTTGGTTTTGAATATAATTACCAGTTCATGATCAACGAGATCGTGCGGAACATTAAAGTGGCTTGCAAAAAAAGCAAAGTGCCCATGCCGAATATCTTTACTGAATTTGGAAGTTACACAGTAGGAGAGAGCATGGCACATATTTACAGTGTGATCGGCCAGAAAATGCAGAACGACCGGGAAACCTGGTACATGATCGATTCATCCTTCATTACTACATTACCCGATACATGGGGCATCGGAGAAAAATTCCTGATGCTGCCGATCAATAAATGGGACAATGAATATCACCGGGTAGTGCTTGGTGGCATTACCTGCGACAGCCATGATTATTATGATAGCGAAGAACACATCAATGAAGTGTTTTTACCCAAACTTGGAACTGGTGAACCTCTTTATGTCGGCTTCTTTCATACCGGCGCTTACCAGGACCAGATAAGCGGATACGGTGGTATCAAGCACTGCCTGATCCCTTCGCCAAAACACATCATTGTGGGGTATGATAAGAATGGCAAACTGACCGATTGGGTGTATGCAAAAGAACAAACTGCACAAAGCATGTTGAAAATTCTCGGATATAAATAACTAAATCATTCGCCATGAAATATTATGTTGTTCTATTTTTCTCTTTATGCTTGTCGGTATCCGTAAACGCTCAGTCAGCAGAGGATTCTGTTAAGACAACTGTCAATAATCTTTTTTCAGCGATGAAAAATGCAGATGGAGTATTGTTGAAATCTGTTTTTGCAGACAGCGCCATCCTTCAAACGATTACAAGAAATAAAGATGGGAAAACCATCGTGCAAACAGATGAAGTCGCCGGCTTTGTTGACCAAATAAGTAAGCTGCCAAAAGATGCAGCAGATGAACGCATTACCTATGATGTGATCCGGATCGATGGCCCGCTTGCCATTGTATGGACTCCTATAAATTTTACTTCAATGGGAAATTCAGTCACTGCGGGGTAAATTCATTTCAACTGGTTCGATTTAATGGCAACTGGAAAATTCAGTACTTAATTGACACAAGACGCAGAGCAGGTTGTGAGTAATAAAATAAAAGCCTTCCCAGGACTGGGAAGGCTTACCCGGTTACTACCGGGAACAAACCAACTGTATGCTCATTTATGAAAAAAACTACTGCTATTACTGAATTGTGATCTCTTTGCTTCCGTTCTTCACATCTTCCTTTTTGGGCAGTTCCAGGGTAAGGATACCATTTTCGTACTTAGCCGAAATATTAGCGCTATCAATTTTCTCGTCGATGGTAAAGCTGCGCTTGAAAGATTTGTTGCTGAATTCCCTGCGGATCAACTTATCTGTTTCTGAAGTCTTCTCCGTTTTCTTTTCCGCACTGATGGTCAAAAGTTTTTCATCAAGTTTTACATTGAAATCGCCTTTGTCCATTCCCGGAACGGCCAGTTCGATCTGGTACCGGTCAGATTTTTCAATGATGTTTGCGGGAGGAAAATGAAGCACATCTTCTCTCAGCGTTTTGCCAAAAGTTAATGGCAGGTCATTGAATATCTCATTCATTAATCCGTCGAAGGATCTGTTGATTGGGTTGTTCCCCTTTACGAGTGTCATAGCTATTATTTTTTTAGGTTTTAAATTTTTGATTTCATGAGTGATTCGTCAAATGCCGTTCCACCAGTTTTTTTCAGGACAAAATTTCTAATCTGCTCTTTGTTTGAAGTCATTATGGCTGCGATTGCTGGTTGCCTGTGCCATAATTTCCGAAAGGCTCAATTTCGATATCCGGAAATGTAAGGGCCTGGGTTTACGTTATTAAGGAGAACTGCCTAATTTTGTGGCATCATCAAAATAAAAAGCAAAATATGTATCCGGAAGAAATAGTACTACCCATGAAAGAAGAGCTTACAGAGAATGGCTTTTCTGAATTATTAACGGCAGATGCGGTTGAAAAAGCCCTGGCAGAAAAAGGAACTACCCTGGTAATGATTAACTCCGTTTGTGGCTGTAGTGCTGGTACAGCAAGGCCTGGGGTTTTGATGGCTGTAAGCAATACAGCAAAAAAGCCAGACCAGATCACTACAACCTTTGCAGGGTTCGACATTGAGGCGGTAAGAAAACTAAGAGAGCACCTGCTGCCTTATCCACCTTCATCGCCTGCTATTGCTTTGTTCAAAGACGGTCAGCTGGTTCATTTTATCGAACGCCATAATATAGAAGGCCGCAGTGCAAAGATGATTGCCGATAACCTCATTGGCGCCTTTGATCAATATTGTAACTAATTTTTTCATTTAAGAAATCCCATCACAACGCCTCCTGTAAAACAGGAGGTTTTGTTTTATTCTGCGTTGAATAAATGAATATATTGCATTCCTATTTTTTAAACATACAATCTTACTGATGTATCCCAACTTATATTATGTGTTCAAAGACTGGTTTGGCGTAGAGTGGAAGTCGCTGAGTTTTTTAAATACATTCGGCCTGATGGTAGCGATGGGTTTTGTGGGTGCTGCCATTGTTTTAAGCAAGGAATTGCAACGCAGGGAAAAGATGGGGCTGTTATCTCCCCGCCAGGAAATGATCGTTGTTGGTAAGCCGGCATCAATAAGTGAACTGCTTATTAATGCACTTGTAGGTTTTGTTTTTGGATACAAGCTTATTGGTTTATTCTTCAGCAAGCCTGATGATATAAATCCACAGGATTATATTTTCTCCGGGGACGGAAGTGTGGTTGGTGGTTTGCTGGTAGCAGCTTTCCTTACCGGGCTTAAATGGTGGGATAAGAACAAACAGAAGCTTAAAGAACCTGAGAACCGAAACGTACGTATCTGGCCGCACGACAGGGTAGGCGATATTATAATACTGGGATTGGTATTTGGTATACTCGGCGCAAAATTATTTGACAACCTTGAGAACTGGGATGATTTTATAAAAAACCCCCTGGCCCGTTTATTTTCAGCAAGTGGGTTAACATTTTATGGCGGTTTGATCGTGGCAGCAATTGCAATTTGCTGGTACGCAGTGAAAAAGGGAATAAAGGTCATTCATCTTGTAGATTCTGCAGCTCCGGCGCTCATGATCGCTTACGCCATCGGGCGAATTGGTTGCCAGGTAGCTGGCGATGGAGATTGGGGCGTATATAACAGTGCCTATTTTGTTAATGAGGCCGGGATAGTTACGCAGGCTGGTGTTGATGATTTTGAGAAAAGCCTGAACAAGGACAGCACTTATTTCCTGAATGGCACTGTTACTGAGAGAACAGCTTCTGGCCAGGATAGTACTTTTTATATAACCGATAGGAAATATGAAAGTCTTGACAAGGTTCCCCATAAATCATTCAAAGCACCACCATTTTTGCCTGTTTGGATGGTAGCCTACAATTATCCGAACAATGTTAATAAAGATGGGGTGAAGATTGCCGGCTGCGAAGGCGAGCACTGCCGGGCCTTGCCATTACCCGTTTTTCCAACCCCTTTTTATGAAACCATCATGTGCACATTGCTCTTTCTCGTCTTGTGGAGCATACGCAAGCGGGTGCAATCTCCCGGAATAATGTTTGGTATATATCTCATTTTAAATGGATTAGAGCGTTTTTCTGTAGAATTAATACGGGTAAATAATACCTACTCACTATTTGGTTTACATCCGACACAGGCGGAGATAATATCGGTAAGTTTGGTACTCATTGGCATGGGTCTGATCATTTATGCTAAAAGAAAGAGGGCACTGGACTCTTCTGAGTGACCCACCATTGCCTTTCATACTTTGTAACAATCCTCTTCTTGCATCGTATATAGGGATATCGCCACATATCCCTGAAATTTACCGTTGAATATAAAACAATGTACTATGTAAAACCAAGTACCTACTTTTGTGAAGTAGTTATCAAAGTATATAACTACATTTATTAATAGCCAAAAAACAAAAAGTAAAGCCATGAAACAATTTTTCAGCCTGCTGGCTGCTATGAGCATCGCCGTATGCAGTTATGCCCAATCCGGAGGTAAAGTAACCGGAAGTATCAAAGACGGAGGTAATCAAAAAATAATTGACGCTGCCTCAGTTTCTCTCCTAAATGCAAAGGATTCAAGTTTGGTAAAAACTGCCGTTGCCGACAAAAACGGGAATTTCTCTTTCGAAAATTTAAAGGACGGTAATTACCTGGTTATGGCCACCTCGGTTGGTCATTCAAAAAGTTACAGTAAATCTTTCACTCTTTCACCAAGCCAGGGCGCAGTTACACTGGAAGTTTTACAAATACTGCCTGTAAGTAAAAACCTGCAGGAAGTTTCAGTGAGTTCAAAGAAACCTTTGATTGAAAGAAAACTTGACCGTACCATCGTTAACGTTGATGCATCCATCACCAATGCCGGTAACACAGCGCTTGAAGTGCTGGAGAAATCTCCGGGTATCACAGTGGATAAAGATGGAAATATCAGCCTGAAAGGTAAATCGGGTGTGGTTATCTACATAGATGGCCGTCCAAGCTACCTGAGTGGTCCAGACCTGGCTAACATGTTGCGTAATATGACCTCAAGCCAGTTGGAACAGATCGAGATCATGACCAATCCTCCTGCAAAATATGATGCAGCAGGTAATGCAGGCGTCATCAATATCAAGACCAAAAAGAACAAACTGTTTGGTTATAACGGAAGCATCACAAGTGGTTACACCCAGGGCAGGTATGCCCGTTTTAATGAAGCGGTAAGTTTTAACTACCGTAACAAAAAAATAAATTTCTTCAGCAACTTTAATTACAACCGTAATCACAGGAGTGAGGAACTGTATATCACCAGGAATTTTCGTGATGCCAATACAAAAAATATAAAGTCAATTTTTGAATCGGAAACAGGTATGGAAAACCAGCGCCATTATTACAATGCCAAAATGGGGTTTGATTATTCGGTATCAAAAAATACAACCCTTGGTGTTGTTTTAAACGGATACTATAATCCCAGTTTATGGCAAAGCAGTACCAATACGTCTATTTATGATCCAAATCATAACCTGACAAGTGTAACGAGTGCATACACAGAAAATGAAGAAAAATGGAAAAACTTCAGCAGTAATGTGAACCTGAGAACCAAACTGGATACAGCAGGGCAGGAGATCACAGCTGATTGTGATTTTATTCAATACAAAGCAACTAGCAGGCAGCCGCTTACCAGTACCTACTATGATAATATGGGAAATATGACGCAGGCTCCTGATGTTTTATTCGGTACACTGCCAACCAATATAAAAATATACAGTGGTAAGGTAGATTATACTTTACCCTTAAAAAAAGATGCAAAGTTTGAAGCAGGTTTTAAAACCAGCTTTGTAATGAATGACAACGACGCCAGGTACGATAGTTTAAAAACAGGTTATTCTGTTTTAGACAGCGGCCGCAGCAATCATTTTATTTATGATGAAAACATTAATGCTGCATACGTTAACTACAGCAGGCCTTTGGGTAAAAAATGGAGTGCCCAGTTGGGATTAAGGGTAGAGAATACAAACTCAAATGGTATTTCAAAAGGGTATACTTATAACACGGCTTTAAATAAATTTGAGTATACTGAAACAAAATTCAAAAGATCTTACACCCAGTTATTCCCAACGGTTTACCTGCAATACACCGCCAACGAAAAAAATCAATTCGTTATTAATTATGGTAGAAGAATACAACGGCCCGACTACGAGGATATGAATCCATTTGTTCATTTTATTGACAGGTACACTTTTGAGCAGGGTAACCCAAATATAAGTGCACAGTTTGCCCATAATATAGAACTAAGCCACACTTACAAAGGGTTTTTCACTACTACTGTAAATTATACTGCCACAAATAATATCATTCAGCAGGTGTTGGAACAACATGAAGCAACAAATGAAACATTTATCAAAAAGGCTAACATCGCAAATGCAAAACAAATAGGCCTGGCAGTAACCGCAAATAAATCAATTACCAAATGGTGGAGCGGTAATATTTACGCCAATGTTTACAACAACCATTTTAAAGGCGTTGTTAATAATGACCCCATTTCAATAGGTGTTACCAGTTTTATGATACAATTGCAACAGCAGTTTAAATTCAGTAAAGGATGGGCAGCAGAAGTGAGTGGCTTTTATCGCACTAAGGGTTTGGAAGGAGTGATTTTTATTGAACCAATAGCCCAGGTAAATGCAGGTATAAGCAAACAGGTATTAAAGAACCAGGGCAGTATACGTTTAAATGTACGTGATATTTTTGCCGGCGGAGTTTTTAAAGGGTACAGCAAATATGGTACAGTTGATGCACAATTTAAAAATGTGAACGATAGCCGTGCCGTAAGCCTGACCTTTACATACCGTTTTAACAAAGGAAAATTAAAAGCCACCAGCGGCAAAAGAAGCAGCGGTGCAAGCGATGAGCAGAACAGGGTAAAAAGCGGCAGTTGATTTGCTTTTAATAAAAAATTAAAGACAACTGGCCCTTTTTGTAAAACCTGTCGTCTTTGTGCGACAGGTTTTTTACTTTTGGAAAAAATACCATTATGCCATCATTTGACCTTGTAAGCAAAGTTGACCTGCAAACGCTGGACAATGCTATAAATACTGTTACCAAAGAGATAACCAACCGCTTCGACTTCAAGGGTTCTCACGTAGTGATCGATCTTAATAAGAAGGAATTTAAAGTGAACCTGGAGGCCGACAGCGAAATGAAATTAACCCAGATCACTGATGTGATGATAAGCCGAAGCATGAAACAGGGCCTGGCAGGTGAGATTTACGACCTGAGCAAAGAACCCTACCAGAGTGGGAAGGTGGTTAAAAAAGAAGTGCCTGTAAGAAATGGCATAAAACAGGAAGATGCCAAGAAGATAGTAAAGCTGATCAAAGATGGTGGATTTAAGGTTCAGGCGGCAATTATGGATGATATAATAAGGGTATCCGGCAAAAAAATTGACGATCTGCAGGCTGTTATCCAGGCCTCAAAAGGCTGGGGATTGGGCATTGCGCTGCAGTACATCAATATGAAAAGCTGATTTTTTGATGTTTCAACGGTAAAAATTCAATATTTTGCCCTATCTTTGCCGCTTTGATAATCAGTACGGCAAAATCCGTACACAAACCATAAAAAATTATGAAACAAGGCATTCACCCGGAAACTTACAGGTTAGTTGTTTTTAAGGACATGAGTAACGGAACCCAGTTTTTAAGCCGGTCAACTGCTCCTTCAAAGGAAACGGTGGTTTATGAGGATGGAAAAGAATACCCGGTAATTAAATTGGAGATATCAAATACTTCTCATCCATTTTATACCGGTAAAAATGTACTGGTGGATACAGCAGGCCGTATTGATAAGTTCAACAAACGGTACGAAAAAAAAGCAAAATAATTTAATTCAGATCACTATCTTTATTTAAAGTTTGTTTTTCATGGCTATACTTTAAGTCCCTTCGGTTCTCCGGGGGGATTTTTTTTACTTCATAACCAGCTTATTAAACCTTTCAAATTTTGGTAGGTCTAATCGCCTCGCAGTTCGTTTAGATATTTTAATACTATCCCCAGGTATTTATTTAAAAAAACTGCAGATCTATATAGAAAGTAGTCTTTGCTAACCCGGTTATTTTGTATATTGTATTGTTCAACCTACACCAACGCAAATGAGAAAAAGTCTGCTTCTGCTGGCTGCCGTGTGTGCTTCTGCTACTGCATTCTCTCAGGATTTCTCCAATAAGGGTAAGGATTTTTGGGTGGGATATGGCAACCATTGCGACATGTATAATGGCAATGGGACCCTAAATGCCACTGGTGGAGCACAGGAAATGGTACTATACTTTGCAACGGAGGCAGTCACAACCGTTACGGTGTCAATTCCTGGAATTGGATACACACAAACCTACTCGAATATTGCTGCCAATACCATCTTTGAAACACCCCAATTCCCAAGTCGGGGGCAAATGATGCACGCCTGGGTACTGAAGGAACTTCAGGCAAAGGCATTCATATTACCAGTGATAAACCAATTGTGGCCTATGCACATATATACAATGGAAGCAGGTCCGGTGCTACATTACTATTTCCTACCAACACTTTGGGTAAGGAATATTATTCCTTGAACATGAGCCAGAATTCACAACAGGCTTATTCATACTGCTACTTTTTTGCGGTGGCAACAGATACAGGTACAACCACTATCCAGGTAACGCCCAGCGCCAATACACAAACTATGACTGCTGGCCAGACCTATACCTATAACTTAACACAAGGGCAGGTATTTAATGCGTTGGGTACCATCGCCGGAAATAGTGGGGTAGACCTGACGGGTTCGAAGATTGTGAGTATTGCCAGTGGTACCGGCGTTTGTAAACCAATTGCAGTCTATTCAGGAAGTGGCAAAATAAACCTGAACTGCCCGGTAAATGGAGGAGGGTCTGCCGATAACTATATTGTACAATCCTTTCCTAAAACTGCCTGGGGAAAAAATTACCTCACCGTTCCAACGTACGGGATGCCTTATAATTATTTCAGGATCGCTGTATCAGATCCTACCGCTGTAGTTAAGCTGAATGGGGTAACATTAACGGGACTTATCAATAATTTTTACTACCAGTTCGGGGCAACCAATCAACCCAATTATATCCAGTCTGATAAACCGATCCTGGTAGCACAATACATTACAACTTCCGGAGCCTGTGGTAATACCGGGGTGATACCCGCAGGTGACGGAGACCCGGAGGTGATCTATCTCAGTTCAATAGAACAGAATATTTCCAGGGTCCTGTTATATGCAACACCACATTTTGCCATTACTGAACATTTTATCAGTGTACTGATACCAAACGGGGGTACTGCATTAAGTTCATTCCGGATAGACGGTGCTCCACCTTCAAGCCCCTTTGTGATACATCCGCAAAACAGTAATTATTCTTACCTGCAGCAACAGGTATCTGTGGGAACGCATACGTTGCAATCAGACTCGGGATTTAATGCAAGCGCCTACGGATATGGAAGTGTGGAATCCTATGGCTATAATGCAGGTACCAACATTAAAGACCTGCTTACTTTTATCACACCCATCAATCCACTTAGCATAAGTACTAATGTTACGGCATGTACCGGAACGTCTTTTTACTTTTCAGTAATCATGCCAAAGCACCCGGATTCACTGACATATCTTACCTGGGATTTTCATAATAATCCTCCCGGTAGTCCTTATCCCAATGTAACATTGAATGCACCCCTTACTTCCGATTCCACTTATCTTATTGGCAGTACACAGGTGTGGCGATACCGGTTACCTACACTTTACAGTTATGCGCCTGCCGGAATTTACCCGATCACCATCACCGCCGGAACATTAACCAGCGAAGGTTGCGGAAACTCGGTGATCATTGACCGGGATCTTTATGTTTATGACCCTGCCGTACTTGGTTTTAGCTGGAGTAATAATGGATGTGTAACAGACAGCATTGCTTTTACAGATACTTCTACCTATGTATCCGCCACTTATCCATACAAGTGGTGGTGGGATTTTGGCGATGGAACATACAGCACTGTAAAAGATCCAAAACATTTGTATGCAGCCCCGGGCACATACACCGTGCGGTATACCAATGTAACCAATGTGGGATGTTTGAGTGATACGGCCTCCCGCCAGGTTACGGTAACAGCAGTACCAATCCCCAGGTTTGGGATTTCAAGTCCCCGGTGTGATGGCATGCCCGTTACCTTTACCGATTCGTCTGTTGTGTATGCACCAGGTACACTGGTAAAATGGTATTGGGATTTTGGCGATGGAATAAAAGATACCGTTCTTACTGGCAACAACCAGGTACACACATATACGCCATGGGGTACCAAAATTGTTAAATTAAAAGTGGAGACCAATACCGGCTGCCAGAGCAATTACTTTAATGATACGATCTATATAGGCCCCATTCCTTTTGTTGATTTTACCTTACCTGCAGGAATTTGTCTTCCTTATGATTCGGCGCATTTCTTTGATGCCAGTACCATTGCCGATGGTTCGCAAAATGCATTTGGTTATAAATGGCATTTTGGTGACCCGGCAAGTGGTATCAACGACAGTTCTGTTTTAAAGAACCCGGTACATTATTATAACAACCCGGGGCCATTCAATATAAATCTTGTAGTAACCAGCAATGTTGGTTGCGTGCATGATACCATCAAGGTATTAAGTAATATTTATCCGCAGGCTCATGCCGACTTTTCGGTAAATGCAGAAAACTGTTTACGTGACAGTACTTCTTTCATCAGTAATGCAACCGGCAGCGGAAGTACAATCACAGAATGGCATTGGGATTTTGGTGACGGGAATTTTTCAACCCTCCAAAATCCAAAACATTTGTATGTCACTGTTGGTATAAAAACGGTCAAACACTGGATCGTAACCGACAAAGGTTGTTACAGCGATACGACAATACATACGGTTCTCATTAATCCGTTGCCAACGGCTGCGTTTAATTTCAGCGCCCCTTCCTGCGAAACAAAACTGATCAGTTTTTCAGATGCATCAACGGCAAATGCAGGAGCCCTCACAAACTGGTACTGGAATTTTGGTGATCCGTCCAGCGGTACGGCAGATACTTCCACTTTGCAAAACCCAACACATACTTTTGCAAATGCAGGAACATACAACGTTAAGCTGGCAGCTACTTCCAGTAAGGGATGTATCAGCGACACTTCCATACGGCAGGTGGTCATTAATCCGCAACCCATACCCGGATTTATTTCTCCCGAAGTTTGTTTGAGTGATGCCTATGCACAATTCATCGATACTTCTCATATTGCCACCGGATCAATAACAAGCTGGCTCTGGAATTTTGGCGACCCTCCATCGGGCCCCTTAAATACATCTATGTTACAAAATCCCCAGCATCGTTACAATGCAATTGGTATATATACTGCAACACTTACCATTACAAGCGACAGTGTTTGTATAGCAACAGTATCGCAAACCTTTACAGTGAATGGCGATATCCCGGTCGCTAATTTCAATCCGCTCAATCCTGCAAACTTATGTGCCAATGATTCGGTAGCCATACAGGATGCTTCTACGGTAAACTTTGGTAACATCACAAAAGTGGAGATATACTGGGATAATATAGGTACCCCGCTTGTATTTCAAACGGAGAACAACCCTTATCCGGGAGAAATAATCCGGCACCTCTATCCTAATTTCCAAACTCCCCCAACTAAATTATTTAATATCCGGTACCGGGCATACTCAGGCACTACCTGTGTGAATGATAAAATAAAAACGATCGTGGTAAATGCTGCGCCAAAAGTTCAGTTTAATGCTATTCCATCTATATGTCTGGATGCACTGCCGTATCAAATAACGCAGGCAAGCGAGGTTGGTGGTGTGCCCGGAACATTTGTATTTACTGGTCCGGGTGTTAGTACCGGCGGTCTTTTCAATCCTGCAGTTGCCGGGCCCGGTACGCATACCATTCGATATACATTCACATCAGCAACCGGTGGATGCGTAGATACCGCTTCGCAAACGATCACTGTCTGGCAACCGCCTGTAGCTAATTTTGGTTTTACTTCTCCCGATTGTGAAAGAGTAGCGGTCACGTTCTCTGATTCATCTGTTAATGCAGTAGGAACATTAACCACCTGGACATGGGATTTTGGCGATGGTTCGCCCGTGCAGGTTCGTAATAACAATTTGCCTTTTACGCATACGTTCAGCAACTATGGAATATTTAATGTAACGCTTAAAGTAACTACCAGCAATGGTTGTATAAGCACTGTTAAACTAAAACCGGTTAATGTAAAACCACAACCGCAACCAAACTTTACCATACCGGCAAGTGTATGCCTGCCTAATGCAGTGGTTGTTTTCGATAATACCTCAACCATTGCCGATGGTACCGAAAATGCATTTACATATCTATGGGATCTTGGAGATCCTGCAAGCGGGCCTATCAACAACAATTCTGTCGCAAAAAATCCAACGCATACTTACATAACTACCGGGCCTTTCAATGTGAAGTTGCAGGTAACCAGTGGTGCAGGCTGTGTGCATGATACAACCATCTTATTGAATACGGTTCACCCGCAACCCCGGGCAGACTTTACAACCAATAAGCCAAGCATATGCATAGGCGAAGTTGTTACATTCACAGACCGGAGCAATGGATTGGACGGAACAGTTAATCAATGGAACTGGAGCTTTGGTGATGGAATAACCGCAACTGGATCATCCCTAGTTACACATACCTATAGGGATACGATCACGTATTCAGTAAGCCTTTATATCATTAATACCAACGGATGTAATAGTGATACGATGGTAAAACCATTAACGGTATTTCCATATCCCTTAGCTAATGCAGGGCCCGACCGGTATGTGCTGGAACTCGGTTCTATTACCATACTGGCAACGGCATCCGGAAATGACCTGCAGTATTTGTGGACACCGAATATCTATCTGAACAACAACACGATCCTTACGCCAAAAGCAAGTAATCTCCGTGATGATGTCACGTATACACTTGCTGTTACAGCCCGGGGAGGTTGTGTAACCAAAGATGATGTGTTTGTGAAATTATTAAAGGCACCGAAAATACCCAATACGTTTACACCGAACAATGACGGTATCAACGATGTGTGGACGATCGAGTATCTTGATACCTATCCCAATAACAGGGTACAGGTATTTACCCGTGCAGGGCAATTGGTTTTTGAAAGCAGGGGATACAGCAAGCCATGGAACGGAACAATGAACGGAAAGCCGCTGCCATTTGATACGTACTATTACATCATTGAACCTAATAACGGGCGTAACCCGATAACAGGTTATGTAACCATCATAAAATAATTGAAGTTTGTTTTTCATGGCTATACTTTAAGTCCCGCCGGTTCTCCGGGGGGGCTATTTTTTTAGTAGTTTTGGGTATGCAAAAGATCATCTTTACAGAAGAATACTGCAAACCGGAGAATCTCCACCCGTTTACATACACCCGCCATATCCAGGACATACGCATCGGTATTTTAACGATCCGGGAAAAATGGGAGCGCCATTTCAAAATCCCCTCGGCAAATAAATGGGAAGACAATTACCTCGATAACGAACAATCCATCAAAATAGAAAAGGGCATTGGTAAAGACAATTACCTGTTGGTACATGCCAATGTTTTACCCACCCGTGCAGTGGTAAATAAAATAATGAAACTGAAGAACGGGGAATTTCTTTCTTCCGGAAAAGAAGGGGGGGTAGCGTATAAATTTTCTAACAAGGAAGTTTTAGGTCTTCATAAAATAAAAGTGAATCATTCCGTGGATTACCGCGGCGACCTGCAGGCCATTCATTATCCCTGGCAGATATTTCAACTGAACGACTGGGCGCTGCGGGAAGATTTTGTGTTGATCACCGGTAAAAGAAAAAGCAAAGCGATATCGAAGACTAATAAAACAATCAAGCCTTCACAGATCTTCCTGGAAACCGGGGTGAAAATGGAGCATTGTATTTTAAATGCAGAAGACGGACCCATCTATATTGGTAAAAATGCAACCATCATGGAAGGAACCTGTATCAAAGGCCCCGTGGCCATTTGTGAAGGTGCCGTGGTTAAGATGGGTACTAAAATTTATGGGGCAACTACTGTGGGTCCTTATTGCACAGCAGGAGGAGAAATAAAAAATTCGGTTTTATTTGGTTACAGCAATAAAGCGCATGATGGGTACTTAGGCGATAGTGTTTTGGGGGAATGGTGCAACCTGGGAGCCGGTACCACCAACAGCAATGTGAAAAATAATGCCGGTGAGGTCAAGTACTGGGTAGATGCGGATAAAAAAGAAATGGCCGCCGGTAGTAAAGGTGGTTTGCTGATGGGAGATTATTCCAAAGCGGCGATCAACACTTCGTTTAATACCGGAACGGTGGTTGGTGTTTGTTGCAATGTGGTTTCGCAAGGCCTTACGCCCAAACTCATTTCTAATTTTTCGTGGGGCGTGGATGGAATTACAAAATATAAACTGAACAAGGCCCTGGTGGATATTGATAACTGGAAAAAAATGAAAGGAATGGCCATTTCAGACCGGGAGAAAAAGATTTTGACAGATATTTACAAACTATACTAAAAACCAACTGACCATGCGTAAACAAATTGCTGCAGCCAACTGGAAAATGAACCTAACCCTGCAACAGGCTGAAAAATTAATGGATGAACTTATGGCAACACCTCATAACCTGGGTGAAAACCAGGAAGCGGTCTTTGGTGTTCCTTTCCCATACCTTATTAATGTAAAAAATAAACTGGCGGGAAAAAAGAATGCTTACGTGGCTGCACAAAACTGTTACGATAAAAAAAGCGGCGCTTATACCGGTGAAACAAGTGCTGAAATGCTGAAAAGCATTGCTGTTGATTACGTGATAATCGGCCACAGCGAACGCAGGGAATATTTTAATGAAAGCCATGCGATGCTTGCTGCTAAAGTTGATATTTGTTTAGAGAACGGATTGAAACCCATCTTTTGTTGTGGAGAACCATTAGCCGTGAGAGAAGCAGGAAATGAAAACAGTTTTGTAGAAACACAATTAAAAGAAAGCCTTTTTCATTTAACGGCAGAACAACTGACCGGTTTTGTGATCGCTTACGAACCCATCTGGGCAATTGGCACGGGCAAAACAGCCAGCAATGAACAGGCACAACAAATGCATGCACACATACGCAGTGTGATGGCAAAGCAATACGGGGCGGCCGTTGCAGACAGCATTTCCATTCTTTATGGAGGAAGCGTAAAAGCCAATAATGCAAAAGATATATTTGGCCAGCCCGATGTAGATGGAGGATTAGTGGGAGGTGCCAGCTTAATTGCAGCCGATTTTACGGCGATCATCAATAGCTTAAAATAGAAACTAAGATGAAGCTGCTTTGTTGTTTGCAAAAGAAAAACTGATATCTGCTTCTGTGAATACGTTTAGTTTTTCAAGATCAAGAATGGTTTTTTTGCCCGTAGAATTGCGGTGATACATGGGAACAAATTTTGCACCCACCACCACTTCTTTAAGCGTATAAGAACTCCGGTCAACCACCGTATTGCTGAACATGTCGTCGAACGCTTTTATGAAGACAAGGATCTCACCGTTTATATTGGCATAATCATCCGGCGTAAAATCATAAAAGGGGCTGTTCTCGGTAATGGGATGAACAATGGTCCAGTTCAGCGTGAGTGCATTGGCTCTTTCAAACTCCAGTTCCAGTGGAAAGAATTTATTCACCATTTTCCCATTCTCTTCTATCGTCATGCCCAACGTAAGCCTTGCTTCGGCATCGGTAAGGGTGGTGTTTTTATAAGGAGCCAGCCGCAGCATTAATGCGGTAATATCTTTGTAAGGAGCAATGATGGCATTTTGTGAGAACTTGAGATAGGCGGTAGGTTTGCTGAACCTTCCATAAAAAAGGCCGGTTGCAATGGCAAAACTGAGCAGGCCAACAAGCGCTTCTCCGGCTGCAATGGAACTGGTCAAAAATCCATTCGGGCTTATATGGCCGTATCCAACAGTAGTAAAGGTCTGGGCGCTGAAAAAATAAGCCGAACCAAATTTTCCTATTTCCGTCTGGCTGGTGATCCCATTCAGGAATTCCACCCCAATAAAATAATAGATGCAGGCAAAGACAAAATTGATGATGATGTAAAACGAAAAAATGGTCACCAGGAACTTCCACCTGGGCATGGCCAGCATGGTATGATACCAGCTGATGCGGTCCAGCAGGCTTACGCCGGTGATGGCAATGTTGGGCCTGCCGTCTTTGTTTACAAAACGTCCGCCATAGTCGGATGCATTTGTTCCAAAGCCCGTATTGATCTGCGTTTTTGCCTTCGTATTCAATTTTCTCAATAATGACATGTGCTGCGATGAATTGTTTTTTATTTTTTGCTGTAGTATTCTGCTAAATTTGAACTATCCAAATATAAGATATTGGTCACACTATTAAAACAGGCTCATCAATAACCGCTATGCAGGCAGGCAGAACCTTATTTCAAAGCATATTGTGGCGTGGGCTGTACTATGGCGTTGCATTCATAATAAATATTTTAATTGCCCGCCATTTCCAGGCTTCTGTAAGCGGGGCGATTTATTATATCAGCAGCATCTATGCGTTGGTTTTGCTTTTCGCCAGCCTCAGCCTGGAGTCGGGCATCATCTACTTTACTTCCCGGAAGGAAATACCGGTAAGCAGCTTGTTTAATTTTTCAGTGGCCTGGTCTTTAATTACCGGGCTCATCGTTTTGCTGACCGTGTATGTTTTTTTTGCAGGTGCCTATCAACAGTTATCTGAACCACTTTTAATTTTTTCGGCAGTGAGTTTTATATTCGGGAATCTGCTTACAACCTATTGTTCAGGCTTTTTTTATGCGAACAATAATTTTATCGTACCCAATGCCATCAACATGATCTGTACGGTCATATTGATCATCGTATTGCCTTATGGCGGCCAGTCTGTTATTCCTGCAATAAACAATGAGAACTACTTTTATGTTTATTTCGGTTCCTTTTTGCTGCAGGGTATTGCAGTGACGATCGCTGCTAAGCTGAAATATATAAAACAGGGGTTTCAACATTTCCTGTCCTGGGCAGATTTCCGGCTGCTGTTTCGGTATTGTTCCATGGCGTTTATCGGCAACATCATTTACTTTCTTTTATACCGGGTAGATTACTGGTTTGTTGAAAAATATTGTACAGCTGATCAACTGGGTAATTACATACAGGTTTCAAAAATCGGGCAGTTGTTCTTTATTTTGCCAGCCATACTGGCCAGCGCTGTCTTCGATCACAGCCGGTGGGAAAAAAGAAAATATCGCCCAGTTGTTAACGCTGCTGTCAAGATGCCTGTTTTTTATTTACGGGATCGCCTGTCTATTACTGGCATTAACCGGCCATTGGCTTTTTCCCTTTGTATTCGGAGACAGTTTCTCAGCTATGTACCAGCCCTTCCTGTTGCTGATCCCCGGTATTCTTTCGCTATCGGGTTTGTTTACTTTAACGGCATACTTTGCCGGGAAGAACCAGATCAAAACCAACATCATCGGCTCGATATATGCGTTGCTGGTAATACTTGCGGGTGATATGATCTTCATCCCGCTGTTTGGAATAAATGCAGCAGCACTGGTAAGCAGCATGGGCTACATGGTATACCAGGCCTATATCATTGTCGTTTTTAAAAAAGAATTTAAGATACCGCTGAGCCGGTTCTTTGCAATAAGCGTATCTGACCTTCAGCAGGTAAAAAGGAGTATCGTTGCATCTGTGACCAAACAAGATTAAAATTATTTTATGAAACGGGTTTTATGGCTCGCAAGTTGGTATCCAAATAAATTGAGTCCTTTCGACGGGGACTTTCTGCAACGGCATGCCCGGGCAGTCTCTTTATTTTGTGCCGTGCATGTTATTTATATTGTGAAGGATGAAACAGGCAACATTACCAAAGATGAAAAAACTGAAATAACTGCAAACGGAAATCTCACCGAACAGATAATTTATTACAGCTCTCCAAAAACAGGATTGAAAATATTGGACCGGTTCTTATCTCATCGCAAATACCGGCAACTGTATCAACGGGCGATCAGTGATCATGTTGAAAAGAACGGCAAACCAGATTTGTGTCATGTGCAGATCGCCATGCGGGCGGGATTGGGCGCTTTGTGGATGAAAAAGAAATGGAACATACCGTTCCTGGTTTCGGAACAATGGACCGGTTACCTGGATGCTGTTGATTTTGGGATAAACAATTATTCTGTTATTCAAAAGAAATGGTTTAGGCAGATCCTTCAACAGGCCGATGCTGTTACCGTAGTTTCTGATCATCTCGGAAAAGCGATCCGGCAACATTTTCCGTCAGTTAATTACCAGGTAATACCTAACGTGGTGGATACAGATATTTTTTTCCCGGTACCAAAACAGCCAACGGATTTTGTGAAATTTATTCATATTTCCAATATGAATTACCAGAAAAATACCGAAGCCATCCTGGCTGCACTCCATGTATTAAAAGATGAGGTTTTATTCAGCATGCAATTGTATGGAACTTCAAATCCTGCCTTGCTGCAGTTGATCAGCAGTTTGCAACTCGGGGATAAGGTGATGATGATGGGCGAAGTACCGCAACCTCAACTGGCGAAAGCCATTCAGCAGTCAGATGCCCTGATCCTGTACTCCCGGTACGAAACCTTTGGCTGCGTATTGATAGAAGCGAATGCCTGTGGCGTGCCGGTGATTGTAAGCGATATTGATGTGTTTCATGAACTGATCAAAGAAAATGAAAACGGGATGTTTGCAAAAGAAAATGATCCGGCTGCACTGGCTGAAAAGATAAAGGCATTCATTCAGCAAAAAGATTCATTTGATCAGCATGCAATAGCAGAAACTACGGCAGGTAAATATAATTTCAAAAAAGTGGGCCGGCAGTTCATTGACCTTTATGCTGAATTAACTTCTTAGGCCAGTGTCTCTTTTTTTGCCAACCTCCACATATAAAACAAACCGGTTGCAGGGCCGATCGCAAGAAACAGGTAAATGAATTGTGTGTTCATATGTTTTGATAAATAGTTTATCAGTTCAATACTGATAATGGTAATGGAGAAGCCAATGCATGTAACAGATGTAAGTGCTGTGCCTTTAATTTGCGCCGGTACATTTTGTGCAACCAGGGTGGAGAATAATGGCGAATCTGCAATGACTGCCAAACCCCAGGTTATAAGAAAAGCAATGAAAGGAACGGGCGGAAGCTGAAAGGCAAGCGGGGAAGCAAGGCAGCAGCAACCGGATAAGAGGAGAGCAGTAAAGGCTGTTTTCCCGGCGCCAAATGTTTGCGAAAGATAACCACTCAATACGCAGGCAAGTCCGCCCAACGCAATTATCCAAAAAGCCCAGAATGAAATCCGAAACTCATTTGCGGCATGCAGGTCTGTATAGGTTGTAAGCATTACCGGAACAAAGGCCCAGAATGCATATAATTCCCACATGTGTCCAAAATAACCAAAAGCTGCTGAGCGGAATTGCCTGTTTTTAAAAATACCTGGTACCGGTTTGAAATTTATTTGTCCGCTTTTTTTTGAAAGAACTATGTCAGGAACAGCAAGTTTCATCAAAATGCCTCCCGCAATAGATAACCCTGCTGTAAACATCAGAACCATCCTCCATGATAAAGTATTTGTAAGGCTTTTAAGCAAATGTGGAAAGGCGGTTCCAACCACCAGGGCACCAACCAAAAAGCCAAGTGCTTTGCCCAATCCTTTTTCAAAATGATCCGATGCTATTTTCATTCCCACGGGATAAATGCCCGCTAAAAAGAACCCGGTTAAAAAACGCAATGCCAGTATGCTGTTGATGTCGTGATTACCTGTGGTGATCAAAAAGTTTGTAAGCCCGCCAATCACTGCACTGATAAAAAATACAGTGGAGGAGGAGAAGCGGTCGGCAATCATTAATAATGCATAGGCCAATGTGCCGGCAATAAAACCAAACTGCACGGCCGAAGTAATATGCCCAAGGGAAGATCCGCCTAATCCAAAATCCCTGATAAGATCCGGTAAAATGGCATTGCCAGCAAACCAGAGTGAAGTGCATAAAAACTGGGCAATCACAATTATTGGTAAGATCCCTTTTGCCTGTTTATTCATGCGATGCAGTATCTGTTTTTTATTCCCGGGAGAAACGAATTTAAAATTAAACTTTCCGGGCAAACAATTGCCGTCATTATAATCGGTTCTAAGTCCTATTTTCGCAAAAATCTATACAAATGAGTGAAGTAAAATTAACCCAGGGTGAAATTCATACCAATAAAGGCATGATGAAGTTTGAATTATATGACGATGATGCCCCTATAGCCGTTGCTAATTTTAAGAAACTGATCGGCGAAGGCTTTTACAATGGCCTCACATTCCACCGCGTGATCCCTGGTTTTATGGTGCAGGGAGGCTGCCCTACGGGTACCGGTTCAGGTGGCCCGGGCTATACCATTAAGTGTGAAACGACTGGCAAAAAACAGATCCACGACCGGGGTGTACTGTCAATGGCACACCGGGGAAAGGATACTGGGGGATCTCAGTTCTTTATCTGCCACAACCGGTCAAATACCAAACACCTCGACGGCGTTCATACCTGTTTTGGAAAGGTTATTGAAGGGCTGGATGTGGTGGATGAAATCCGGGGAGGCGATGTGATAGAAAAGATAATTCTCAGCTGATTTTATATTATCCCGGCCGGGTAAGGCAACAAAATTCCTCATACAAACAAGGGGTCTGTATGAGGAATTAATTTTTTCTTCCGATGGTTTGTTTTACCAGGCGATGTAAGCGATCAAAGCCATGATCGCATAGTAGCCGGCAATGATTCCAACAGCAGTAAGTGCATCTGTGAGTACAGGTGAATAGAACTTTTTCATAACCTACGATTAAAAGATTAAAAAATTTAATTGAAGGCTTTCGTAAAATACAGGATTGCGTAGTAAAAAGTTAAATCCTGGGGGAGAGTTGGTCAGAGGTGTCGGATCGGGTGCAAGATAATAACAAAATCCTGCCTGTGCAAGCATTTTTCGAAAAAATTGCCTGCTGACTTTGTACCATTTTAAGCCGTTTTTCCTGTAAAAAAGCGCTTCCCCGGTAACGGCTTGCCCTTCTTTTACCGGCCTTTTTATTTTCCAAAACCGGCCTTTTTTTGTCACATTTTTTTCACAATGAATCAATTACATAATCAGCCGATATGTTTTTTAGTAATTTTAAAAAAATATTACTAACCAGTCATGAATAATACCTTCAGGTGCATTTCCCTTACTGCATCGTTGATACTTTTTAGCTTCTTTTTCGCCCCTGCTCAAAATACCTATGTTGCCAAGTATGAAAGTTCCACTGTTTTTGCAGGGATCGAGGTAGGCTCAAAAGGGGTAAAAATGAGCCTGCTTGAAATTGATAAAAATGCCCGGCAAAGCGGAACATTTCATATTCTTAAAGACACCACGATCAATACTGATTTTATCTCCTTCACCCAGTCCTCTTACCAGGCTACGGTAGGAGCCCTGAACAGTTTGTACGACATGGCTGTAAAAGATTACCGAATTCCTACCAGTAATATTTTCACCGCCATCAGCAGCGGGGTAAACATACAGGCCGAAAAGGAGAATAAATTGAATTGGGTTGATCAGTTGATAAATGCATTCAAGTTTAACTTTAATGAACCTGAGCGTAAGGTGACAGTGATTGACGTGAGGGAAGAAGCACGCCTGTCGCACCTAGGCATTGTACCCGATTCAAGGCGTTACAATACTTTTCTTATTGATATCGGAAGTGGAAATACAAAAGGTGGATACTTTCCGGGAGGAAATACAAACGATTTCAAATTATTCCAGTTGAGCTGGGGTACAAAAAGTGTGGCCAATGCAGCAGAAAAAAAACTGGAGGCAGATAATGGGCTGGATAATTACAACAAGCAACTGACAAGGGTATTGTCGAACGCAGAAAACTCTGAAATAATTTATGCAATAAATGAAAGTGGCTCATTTCCTATGAGCGATAATGTTGCTTTCAGCGGCGGTATTGCCTGGTCGCTGGCCACACTCATATATCCCGAACTGATCGAGAACTCAGTTGTGCCGGTAACGTATGAAGAAGTTGCTGCTTTCAATGAAAAACTGCTTAAGAATTATAACACGTTGACAGATTACTACCTGATAAAAGCCATGGGCGATAAGAGCCTGAATATGGATGCGATCAATAAGGAAGTGAAACGGGTTAACCAGGTATTTGACCAGCGTTCGCTGTTGGCGGGAACGGGGCTGTTGCTTAAGATCATGCGCCAGTTCCAGAGCATCAACGAACGAAAGAATTTTTACCTGGTTAAGAACGGATCTGTTGGCTGGATATCAGCATACGTAAATCAGAATACTTCCAAATAGTTTTCTTCTTGATTCACCCTTAAAACGCGGATGAATTTTATTTTTTGAGCCAATGAAAGATGCAAAATCACTGTTGTTGTTGTTGGTGTCGCTGTTATTGGTTCTGGTATCTTTTGTACTTATCTGGACCTGGGGTTACCGGTATTATACCAATAAAGATGAATACAAGGTAAATGCAAAGATCGTTCTCACCGATTCTGTTGCGATTGCAAACCGCATCCGGGATTCCCTGCAAAATGTGTATAACGAAACAATAAGCCAGCTGGATTCCCGGCTTGATTCTTCCCTTATCAATTCCGATTCGCTGAAAACACAACTGGAAATAAAACTCAGTGAATTCTTCAGGCTGAGCAATGAGATAAAAGCCCTTCTTGCTAACCGGAATGCGGGAAAGGATTTTACTGTGGCAAAACAAAAACTGGGAGAGTTGCAGAATAAAGCAGAAGACCTGAAGGATAAGAATAAACTGGTGGAGAATGAGAATAATTCACTGGGAACTGTTTTAGAGCAACTGAATAAACCGGAGAAAAATCCAAAACAACCTGTTGCCCCAGTTGCCGATCCCAATGCCGGCTACGAAAAGGGCAATCCTGTTTTTGCGGTGTTTAATGCATCTGATCTGAAACTTTCTGCAATACAGGTGAATAATGATGCTGAAACAGAAACCACGCTTGCCGACCAGGCCAATAAACTGGTTGGTACATTTACCGTAACCAATAATATCAGCCAGTTGAGCAATGTTGAGATGATGGTAGTGGTGCTGCAGCCCGATGGCCGTGTCTTAAAGAACTCCGAATGGGACTCCGGTTCATTCAATACCCCCGATGGTAAAAAGATATATTCTTACAAGGTCAATTTCAACTACACAAAAGGCGAACAGAAACGTCTTCTCTTTTCTTTAAAGGCCGATAATTGCCAGAAAGGCAACTATACCATGCAGGTTTACTACAATGGTATCATGATCGGCAAGGTTTTCAAAACACTTTCTTAGTCAAAGTTTTTCAGCGGACGGCTTTATGTAGAATATGCACTACATAAAAAATACAGTTGGGCTACAATTGCTTTTCCCGGTTTGTTGCACTTTTGTGTTATAAGGATTTGCCCCGTTTATTATCCTGATACCTATGAAAACAAAGCTTGTTCAAGCAAGAGAATGCACTATGAAAAACCTTCAGTACTGAAGGTTTTTTTCTTTTCACTATATCCCGCCTTTCGGTTCTTGTAAATGAGTTACTCCTTTCCTGTTTCAAATCTGCCTAATTTTGCATGATGAAAACAGCGACCATTGCCGAATTGAAATCAGAACTGAATAACATACCTGCCACGGAGTTAGCAGAACTATGTGTTCGCCTCGCAAAATTTAAAAAAGAGAATAAAGAACTGCTTACTTACCTGTTGTTTGAAGCGTTTGATGAAGATGCCTATATCGAAAGTGCAAAGCAGGAAATAACCCGGCAGTTTGAAGAGATGAATACCAGCAACCTGTATTTTGTAAAGAAAACCCTTCGTAAAATTCTCCGGTACACGGGCAAAATAACCAGGTTCAGTGGTGCTGCAGAAACAGAGGTGCGGCTGCTGCTTTTCTTTTGCGTTACCTTAAAAGCCTCGGGTATCCCTTTTGAAACGAACCCGGTCATAAATAACATCTATCTCAACCAGCTTAAAAAAATATCCAAAAGCATTGCCGGCATGCACGAAGACCTGCAATATGATTATGTTCGTGAGCTTGATACACTCAAGTAAAAAATGAAGATCTCAGAATTTTCGTACTTTCAAAATAAAAAACATGCCACAGTCAAAGAAAAGAAAACATCACCACGACTTTCATCCACCTGCCAATGCCGAAAAGTCGGCCAAAAATAAAAGTGCTGTTCCGGCAGGAATCATTTTCTTTACGCTTGTGGGAGCAGGGATCGCATTTTTTGCTGCAGGGTCAGATCCGCTATGGTTGGTATTGGGCGCTGTTGCAGGTGCAGCAGGAGGGTATTTTTTCGGCCGCCAGGTTGACAAGTCCTTCTCAAAAAAATAACCCTGCCGTTAGTCAGGCCAGTTGCTAACATTCATACTCCTTACTGTGGAAAGCTATTTGCCTGCCCACTTGCATTTTGGTAAACTAAGCAGTATTTTGGTTGAGGTATTAATTACTCATCAAAAACTAAACACTTATGGACCTTAAAAAATTGTTCATGGGGGGTATCGTAGCCGGTATCCTCTACTTTCTTTTAGGTTGGTTAATTTATGGTATGCTTTTGACGAATTTCATGAACAACCATACCGGGGCTGCCGGTAACATAATGAAGACTGAACCGGATTTTCTTTACCTCGCCATTGGAAACCTGGCAATGGGGTTCCTGCTGGCTTATGTCTTCGTGAAAAGCAATGTTAGTTCTATGGCTGGCGGATTCATCACAGGAGGGGTACTTGGATTACTGATGTCTGTTGGTTATGACTGCATGATCTATTCAACTACAACAACCTTAAGCAAGACAGCCATGGCTGCCGATGTAGCTGCTGCCACCGTAATGACAGCGGTTGTTGGTGCCATTACCGCAATGGTCATGGGCATGGGCAAGAAGGCTGCCTGAGTATAAACATATTCCTTCATCACAAGTACCCTTTTCATGTGTCATCAGAATAGCTTGTGATGAAGGCATTTTTTTGCCCGTTCCTGCTTAAAACACCCTTTAGGAAAGTGTGTAATCAGGCCCCTGTCCTGTATTGTCAGGCATTCTCCGGTATCCAGCATCCAGGCAAATCTCCAAACCAACCTATATCTCTTTAAGAATAGATTAGTTACTCTTAATAATAAAGCATAGCTTTACATCGTACATTAATGCTGTGAGCACACAGTCAAGATAGATTCAATTTTTACAACTTTCTCTACGTAACGGTTCTCTCGTCTTTAAAGTCTGCTTTCTTATTTACTGCACAGGTATTTTATTTATTTTATTTTAATTTATTTTATGAACATTTACGTTTCAAATTTGAGTTTCAATACCAGCGATGCTGAATTGAACGAACTTTTTTCAACCTTCGGACAGGTTTCATCTGCCAAGGTAATCACCGACAGGGAAACCGGTCGCTCACGTGGTTTTGGTTTTGTGGAAATGCCTTCTGATGATGAAGGAAAAGACGCAATGCTTGGCCTTAACAACAAAGAAGTTGAAGGAAGAGCAATGTCAGTTTCTGTTGCTAAAGAAAGAGAAGAAAGAACTGGCGGCGGCGGTGGAAACCGTGGCGGTTATTCTAACAACCGCAGCGGCGGTGGTGGAAGATGGTAATTAGTAATTAACTAACTTTCAATAGAGGCTCAGTAATGAGCCTTTTTTTATGCGGCTAACTTAAAATTTACCTTTACATTAGCAAACAGGATTTTCTTTTAAAGCGGTCAAAAATATTTTAAAGAACGGATCTACTATATGGCTTCACAACGCAATGCTGCTGTCGGTTTTATCTTCATCACCGTTTTAATTGATGTGATCGGCTTTGGTATCATTATACCGGTAATGCCCGGACTGATCAGCAGCCTGAAACACGTGGATATAAGCACCGCTGCCAAGTACGGAAGTTACCTTACTGTTGCCTATGCATTGACCCAGTTTTTATTTGCGCCCATACTTGGTAACCTGAGTGATAAATACGGGCGCAGAACCGTACTGCTTTGTTCTTTATTTGGATTTGGGGTTGACTATATTTTTATGGCACTGGCACCAACCTATGCATGGTTATTCATCGGCAGGATCATTGCCGGCATCACCGGCTCCAGCTTTACTACGGCTGCTGCATATATTGCCGACATAAGCAGCGTCGAAAACAGGGCAAAGAACTTTGGAATGCTTGGCGCTGCATTTGGCTTTGGATTTATCATCGGCCCTTTACTGGGTGGGGTGATCAGTGACTTTGGACAAAGAGCTCCCTTCTATGCAGCAGCTGTATTAGCACTGCTGAACTGGGCCTATGGTTTCTTTGTATTACCCGAATCATTGAAAAAAGAAAACAGGCGTAAGTTTGAATGGAAAAGAGCAAACCCGGTAGGGTCATTACAGCAGCTTATTAAATATCCTTCCGTTGCTGCGCTTATTGTAAGCATACTTTTATTATACATTGCTGCACATGCCATCATGAGCAACTGGAATTATTTTACCATCCACCGCTTTAACTGGAGTAAAAAAATGGTGGGCATATCACTGGCGGTGGTTGGTTTGTTGGTGGCATTGGTGCAGGCAGGACTTACCCGTATCATCAATCCAAAGATCGGGAGCGAAAAAAGCCTTTATTACGGATTGGCTTTTTATTCAGTGGGTATGTTATTGTTCGGACTTGCGACGCAAAGCTGGATGATGTTCGTATTCCTTGTCCCTTACTGCCTGGGCGGTATTGCACAACCTGCTTTGCAATCTGTAATGGCGGGTAAGGTTCCTCCCAATGCACAGGGCGAACTACAAGGTGCCATCACCAGTACCATGAGCCTGGCTGCCATCATCGGCCCGTTCGTGATGAATAATCTTTTCTTTTATTTTACGCACAGCGAAGCACCGGTCTATTTGCCCGGCGCTCCATTCTTCCTGGCCGCAATTTTAATGGCCACCAGTTTTGTGATCGCTTACAAAACCCTGCACACAAAAAAAGTATTTTAAATATGGCAAGCAGTATCCATGATTTTAAAAATGTTTTCTTCATTGGCGTGGCAGGTGTGGGCATGAGCGCCATTGCACAATATTTATCCGGCATTGGAAAAAATGTTAGCGGCAGCGACCGCTACTTCAAAGAAGGTGAATTCAACGAAACAAAAGAAAAACTGGAAGCGGAAGGAATAAAATGTTTCCTTCAGAATGGCGACGGCATTACCAATGAAACAGGCCTTGTTGTTGTTTCCACCGCCATAGAAGATACCGTGTTTGAAGTGCAGAAAGCAAAGCAACTCAATATCCCCATCATCAAACGATCCGAACTGCTGGCAATAATTGCTGAAAGCAAAAAGACAATTGCCGTTGGCGGAACCTCGGGCAAAAGCACTACCAGCGCCATGCTTTTTGACATACTTGATCATGCAGGCCTGCAGCCCAGCATCATCAGCGGCGCCGGTTTGGTAAGTATCATCAAAGAGGGAAAGATCGGCAATGCAAAAGTAGGAGCAGGCGACTGGCTGGTGATAGAAGCGGATGAGAGCGATGGCAGCATTGTTCAATATCATTCGGAGATTGGGTTGTTGCTGAATGTTGATAAAGACCACCAGGAGATCGATGAACTGATGAGCATCTTCACCACATTTAAGAACAACAGTAAAAAATTCATCGTCAATCAAGCCAATGCATTGGCGAAACAACTTTCTCAAAACATAAAGAATGATTTCTCTTCCGATGAAAATTCAGATGCCGGATATATCGCAAAGAACTTTAAGCAGGAGGGGTTTAATATTCAATATTCAATTCTCAATGTTCAATTCTCAATGAATACTATTGGGCATTATAATATGGAAAATGCACTCGCTGCCGTAGCGGTGGCCAACCAGATCGGTGTTGACCTGCAAACCTGCGCAACTGTTTTAAAAACCTACGAGGGCATTTATCGCCGCAACCAGGTGTTGGGGAATAAAAACGGGGTTTGGGTGATCGATGATTATGCCCACAACCCGGTAAAATGTGCTTCTGCCATCAGGGCCTGTCAGCCTGTTGCAGAAAAAGTAGTTGCCTGGTTTCAGCCGCATGGTTATGGCCCCACCCGTTTTTTACGAAACGATTTTGTAAAAGAAATTTCAGAAGCATTGCGCCCGCAGGATGAAATATGGATGAGTGAGATATTTTATGCAGGCGGAACAGCCGTTAAAGATATTTCAGCCAATGACCTGATCAACGATATAAAGGCGCTCGGTAAAAATGCATTCTTTGTGGAAGACCGGGATCAATTTGTAAAAACAGTACGCCCTCATTTATCCGGCAATTCTGTCTTAATTTTAATGGGTGCCAGGGACCCTTCGCTGGAAACATTTGCAAAAAAGGTTTTTGAAAAATTATAAATGTTAACTCGCTAATCGGTTTAAACGGATTAACGAGTTAACGGATTAACAGATTAACGGATCAGCAAAACAAAAATGGCAAGTGAAGAAAAAAATCAACTTAATACTTCTTTTTAGTTTTAATCTTTTTATCCTGCAGGCTCAAAATATCTCAAAGGCCGACCTGGTGAATACCTTAATGGGTACCGACTCCAAGCCCGATCTTTCCAATGGCAATACCTATCCTGCCATCGGTACGCCCTGGGGCATGAATTACTGGACGCCACAAACGGGCAAGAACGGCGACGGATGGCAATACACTTACCCGGCAGAAAAGATCATCGGCTTCAAACAAACACACCAGCCTTCGCCCTGGATGAATGACTACGGGCAGTTCTCCATCATGCCCAATACAAGAGGATTGAAATGGAAGGAAGCCGACCGGGCAAGCTGGTTCTCACACAAGGCTGAAGAAGCAACGCCTTATTATTATAAAGTTTATTTAGCCGATGCGGATGTCACCACTGAATTAACCGCCACCGAACGGGCTGCCTGTTTCCGGTTTACTTTTCCCAGGTCCGACAGCTCATCTTTTGTGATCGATGCATTCGACAAAGGATCTTATATCAGGATCATTCCCGAAGAAAATAAGATCATCGGCTACAGTACCCGCTACCGCCGGGGCAAACTCATCAACTTTAAAAATTATTTTGTCATCTATTTTGACAAAGCATTCAGTTTTACAAAAACAATAAGCGAACAGTCTGTGCCCATCGATTCACTTGAAATAACGAACAGCCATGCGCTTGCCCTGGCAGGATTTAAAACCGAAAAAGGAGAAGTGGTGCATGCATGGGTGGCTTCTTCCTTCATCAGCTTTGAACAGGCCGAACTGAATATGAAAGAACTGGGTGGTAAAAACTTTGAAAAACAAAAAGCCGCCACAAAAAATAAATGGGAGAGAGTATTGAACGCCGTGCAGATTGAAGGCGGTACCGACGCACAAATGCGAACATTCTACTCTTGCTTGTACCGCACTGTCATGTTCCCGAATAAATTATACGAACTGGATGCAGATAATAAGCCGGTGCATTACAGTCCGTACAATGGAAAGATATTACCGGGTTACATGTATGGTGGCACCGGTTTCTGGGACACATTCCGTGCATTGTATCCTTTACTCAACCTGTTGTATCCTTCCATCAACAAAGAAATGCAGGAAGGCCTCATCAACGATTACAAAGAAGGCGGCTGGTTGCCGGAATGGAGCAGCCCGGGTTATGCCAATATAATGATCGGCAACAATTCTGCATCAGTGGCCAGCGAAGCGTACTTAAAAGGATTGCGGGGATACGATATTGAAACACTTTACCAGGCATTGGTACACGGCGCCAACAATGAAGGCCCGGTGGAAGCAGTGGGCCGTAAAGGAGTGGAATATTACAACAGGCTGGGTTATGTTCCCTACGATGTTAAGATCAATGAAAATGCAGCCCGTACCCTGGAATATGCGTATGATGATTTCAGTATTTACCAACTTGCCAAGGCATTGAATAAACCAAAAGCAGAGATCGATCTGTATGCAAAGCGTTGCATGAATTATAAAAACCTCTTTGATCCCCAAACAAAACTCATGCGTGGCAAAAATGAGAACGGCACTTTTCAGTCACCTTTCAACCCGTTTAAATGGGGCGATGCATTTACCGAAGGAAACAGCTGGCATTACAGCTGGAGCGTTTTTCATGATGTGCAGGGATTGATAGACCTGATGGGAGGCAAAGCGATGTTCTGCAAAATGCTGGATTCTGTTTTTACCATGCCGCCGTCATTTGATGATACGTATTATGGTGAGACGATTCACGAGATACGGGAAATGCAGATCGCCGGTATGGGACAATATGCGCATGGTAACCAGCCCATACAACACATGATCTACTTATACAATTATGCAGGCCAGCCCTGGAAAACACAATACTGGGCCCGGGAGGCCATGAACCGTTTATACAAAGCAACGCCTGATGGTTACTGCGGCGATGAAGACAATGGACAAACCAGTGCATGGTATATTTTTTCAGCCATGGGCTTTTACCCGGTATGCCCCACAAGCAGCCAATACGTACTGGGAGCGCCGCTGTTTAAAAGACTAACTTTGAACCTGGAGAACGGAAAGAAATTTATCATAGAAGCGCCGCAGAACAGTGCCGTTAATAAATACGTGCAGTCGGTAACAAAAGACGGGGTTGCGTATGCAAAGAACTGGCTCGGGCATTTTGATATTTTTAAAGGTGGAAGTTTAAAAATAAATATGGGCAGCGTTCCCGGTAAAACATGGGGTGTATCGGCAGCAGATGTGCCTTATTCGTTTTCACTGGAAAAAAAATAAAATGAAGATACTGTTCAGTATATTGTTTTTTTCTTTTTCAGTTTGTGTAATGGCGCAACGGGGTGTTGGTCTTACAGAAAAAGAAATGAAAGACCTGGTTGGTAACTGGACAGGTACCATGGTGTATACGGGTTACAGCAATGAGAAGTCGCAGGTTACCTTTACAGCCAGACTTGAAATAGTGGATATGAAAGATTCGCTTGTTTTTAATTTCATCTTTACCGATCCGGGCGGGAAACAACTGGTTGAAAAGAATTCCTTCCGCATTTACGAAGATGGCAACCGGCTGAGCTTTGACAGCGCCCAGTTCGACATTGTTGATACCCGGCGCAGGGGCATACGGGTAACGATCATTGCAGAACGTTTAGGCGTGGAGAATTTCCGTTCGGCTGATTTCCAGGAAATAATAAACTTTGGCCCCGGAATTTTAAATTATACAAAGGGGATCCGGTACATGGATATGTCGGATGCATATTTCATCCGGAAAAGAGTAACGCTGACGAAAACCAAATAGTAACAATCTGGTCTGACGCCCCCGTCTGACCATTAAACAATAACCTGGTCTGACGTCCTCGTCTGACCACAAACAAGTAAATGACAAAACGAACGAATACCTGGTCTGACGCCCTCGTCTGACCAATAAATAAAATGACAACATTAATAACCAATATACGGCAGTTAATAAACACAAGAGAACAAAACCAGTTGCTCCGTGGTAAAGCTTTGGCTGACTTGCCGGTGATCGATGATGCATTTATCCTGATCGAAGACGGCATCATTGCCGAATACGGCGCTATGTACGAACTGGAATTAAAAGTGCCGCAGTTGCCGAAAGTTATTATTGATGCCGACGGGCAATTGGTTTTGCCCACCTGGTGCGACAGCCATACCCACCTCGTTTTTGCAAAGACAAGAGAAGAAGAATTCATCGATAAGATAAAGGGGATGAGTTATGCCGAGATCGCTGCCAAAGGTGGCGGTATCTTAAATTCTGCAGCTAAATTGAATGCAGCGAGCGAAGCCGAACTCTTTAACAGTGCATGGCAGCGATTGGAAGAAATAAGCAAACTCGGCACCGGCGCTGTCGAAATAAAAAGTGGTTATGGACTCTCGGTGGAAGGAGAGTTGAAAATGCTGCGGGTAATTAAGAAATTAAAAGAGAAATCATCTCTTTCTATCAAATCAACTTTTTTAGGAGCGCATACTTATCCCGTTGCATACAAAGAAGATCACCAGGGGTATATCAACAGCATCATCAATGAAATGCTGCCGGTGATCGCCAAAGAGAAACTCGCCGATTATATTGATGTGTTCTGCGAAACCGGTTTCTTTTCCCCGCCCGAAATGGAAACCATCTGCCAGGCAGGAATGAGTTACGGGTTAAAGCCAAAACTTCATGTTAACCAGTTGAACAGCATCGGCGGTATTGAGTCGGCTATTAAATTGAATGCGGTATCCGTTGATCACCTGGAGACTATGACGGATGGGGATGTTAAATTACTAAGCAGTTCAAATACCATCGGAACGCTATTACCAACAGCCGCATTTTTTTTACGCATGAATTATCAGCCTGCCAGGACCTTAATTGATAATAACTGCGCCATTGCCCTGGCTACTGATTATAATCCCGGCTCTTCGCCATCAGGCAATATGAATTTTGTAATTGCATTAAGCTGTATTCAAATGAAAATGTTACCGGAAGAAGCCATTAATGCAGCAACCATCAACGGTGCTTATGCTATGGAACTGGAAAAGGAATTGGGAAGTATTACCATCGGCAAAAAAGCGAATCTCATTTTTACAAAGCCAATTCCGTCGCTTGCATACCTGCCTTATTCGTTTGGAAATAACCTGATCGATAAAGTGATGATCAGTGGAGAATTTATTTGACCGCTAAAACGCAAAGCCGCTAAGTTTTTCTCTGCGTCTTAGCGCCTCCGCGGTTATTTAATCTTTAATAAACACTTTAAACCTTTCAAAACAATACTTCATCAGCATCTCCCGGTCATCGGGATGAGCAATATCAATTAACAGTTTTGCCCGCTGCCTTAAATTCTTTCCAAACAAAAAAGCCACGCCATATTCCGTAACCACATAATGTACGTGTCCTCTCGTGGTAACCACCACACCGGCGCCTTCTTTTAAATGCGGGAACGATACGTGGAATGCCTTTGGCAGTGCGGCTGTTCAATGCAATGATGGGTTTACCGCCCACACTCAATGCAGCGCCACGCATGAAATCCAGTTGCCCGCCGATGCCGCTGTACTGCAGTTCGCCGATGCTGTCGGCACAAACCTGGCCGGTAAGGTCCACCTCAATGGCGCTGTTGATGGCGATCACTTTCTGGTTTTGCCTTATCACGTGCGGATTGTTCACGTATTCAATATCCAGGAAATTGAAAGAAGAATTATCATTTACATAATCATACAGTTTGCGGCTGCCGATGGCAAAGGAGGTAATGGTCTTGCCCGGGTGTTTGGCCTTGCACTTGTTATTGATCACATCTTTTTCTACCAGGTCAATGATGCCGTCGCTGAGCATTTCGGTATGCACGCCCAGGTTTTTATGATCATCTAAAAAAGAAAGCACCGCATCAGGTATGGTACCAATGCCCATCTGCAGCGTACTGCCGTCTTCGATCATGTCGGCAATATGTTTACCGATCAGCATTTCGTTCTTACCCACTTTGCTGCTGTAAATTTCTTCCGGCAAAGGAGAGTCATGAAAAACCATTTTGGTAAACCTGTCTGTATGGATCATGCCGTCACCGTGCGTACGGGGCATGGATGGATTAACGAGAGCGATGGTTTGCTTTGCATTGTCAACCGCAGCCCGGGCAATATCAACCGATACACCCAGGGAACAGTACCCATGCCTGTCGGGCGGTGATACCTGGACAATAGCGGTATCCAGTTCCAGCGTTTTGCTTTTAAAGAGGTAAGGGATATCGCTCAGAAAAACAGGAATAAAATCGGCCCGGCCTTCGGCAACAGCATTGCGTATCGGCCCAGATACAAAGAGCGAGTTGATGTGAAAACTGTCTACGTACTCCGGCTTATCCACTTCAATATCTCCTTTAAGCGTGATGGAAACCAGCTCCACATTCCGTAACCGGTGCTTTTCCTTCGCCAGTTCGTGCAGCATGTAGAGGGGTGTGCATACGCTGCCATGAATGAAAACACGGGTATTGCTTTCAATGATGGATAAAGCTTCCTGTGGGGTAACGTAATTGTAAGGATGGATCATTATTTCTGTTTTAGCTGCTGCAAAAATGCGGTTTATTGATAAAGTTCCGGGTAATTTTTATCATGCGGGGTATGATAATCGTTTGTCTGAACGGCCCGGTAGCTATCGGGATGGATGGATTTAATGGATTAATAGGGTCAGCATTTGTTAATCAATAATTACCTTCGCTTTAATAACCCAGTTGCAGTAAAGAAATAAAACCGGAAGGCATGGGCTAAAGCCCGGAAAGAATACCTGATCAATTACCCGGCCCTAAAGGGCCGGGCAATTCAAGAAGAATTTGGCAATTCAAGAAGGATTTGGGAATGGAAGAAGGATTTGGCAATGCAAGAAGGATTTGGCAATTCAAGAAGAATTGGGCAATTCAAAGAAAGATTTGGCAATGGAAGAAGGATTTGGCAATGCAAGAAGGATTTGGGAATGGAAGAAGGATTTGGCAATGCAAGAAGAACCGGGCAATGCAATAATGCCTGAATCATATTGATTGCCCTGGCCTATATGAATTGCCATGGCCTTAATGCCTTGTCTTGATCTTTATGCTTGTCCTGGCCTTTATGACTTGCCCTGGCCTTTATGACTTGCCCTGGCCTTCAGGCCAGGGATAAAAAATAAAAATTATTAAAATGGGCTTTAGCCCTAAACAAAAATCAATTTAATGCAGCAGCTAATAGAATGTGTCCCTAACTTCTCCGAAGGAAATGATCTCAACCTCATCAAACAAATCACCAACGAAATTGAATCCGTTGAAGGCGTACGATTATTAAACGTTGATCCGGGTAAAGCAACCAACCGCACCGTGGTAACCATGGTAGGCGAACCCGCCGCCGTTATTGAAGCCGCTTACCTTGCCATTAAAAAAGCCGGCGAACTCATCGATATGAGCAAACACAAGGGCGAGCACCCCCGCATGGGCGCTACGGATGTTTGTCCCCTGATACCCATTGCAAATATCAGCATGGAAGAAACAGCGAAGTTTGCACAGCAGCTTGCCAAAAGGGTAGGAGAAGAACTCAATATTCCCGTTTATTTGTACGAAGCCGCACAACCAGATACAGCAAGAAACAATTTATCGGTGATACGTGCCGGCGAATACGAAGGCTTCTTTAAAAAGATAAAAGAGCCGCAGTGGAAACCCGATTTTGGCCCGGCGGAATTTGATACAAAGCGTGGTGGGACTGTTATTGGTGCAAGAGATTTTTTAGTGGCCTATAATATCAACCTCAACACAACTTCTACAAGCCGTGCAAATGCAATTGCCTTTGATGTACGGGAAGCCGGAAGAATGATTGAAGTGGATGGAAAAAAAATAAACCAGCCCGGCACATTGAAAGCTGTGAAAGCTATCGGATGGTATATTGAAGAATACGGCGTGGCGCAGATATCGATGAACCTCACCAATATCAATGTTACCCCCGTGCATATTGCTTTTGATGAAGTGTGCAACAAAGCTACCGCTAGAGGCATTCGTGTAACGGGCAGTGAACTGGTGGGCCTCATTCCTTTAAAGGCTATGACCGATGCCGGTAAATATTTTTTACAGAAACAGCAACGCAGCACGGGCGTGAGTGAAAAGGAACTCATCAAGATCGCCATTAAAAGTATGGGGCTGGATGAACTGGGGCCTTTTAAACCGGAAGAACGAATCATTGAATATATGCTCAACGACAAAACAAGTAACCGCCTGGTAAGTATGACGCTTACCGACTTCGCCAATGAAACAGCCAGTGAAAGTCCGGCCCCAGGCGGTGGCTCCATCAGTGCTTACGTGGGAGCATTGGGTATCTCACTTGGTACCATGGTGGCCAATTTAAGCAGCCACAAAAAAGGATGGGACGATCGCTGGAAAGAATTCAGCGACTGGGCCGAGAAAGGAGAGGCCTATAAAAATGAATTGGTAAAACTGGTTGATGCCGATACCGCCGCCTTTAATAAGATCATGCAGGCATTTGCATTGCCCAAGGCAACCCCCGAAGAAAAAGCTGCCCGTACCCAGGCCATACAGGAAGCAACGAAGTATGCCATTGAAATACCTTTTAAAGTAATGGAGACTGCCTGCGCCAGTATGGAAGTGATCAAACAAATGGTTATTGAAGGCAACCCCAATTCTGTTACCGATGCCGGTGTGGGCGCCCTTTGTGCCCGCAGTGCGGTAATTGGCGCTTACATGAACGTACGCATTAATGCCACGGGGTACGACGATAAGGCTTTTGTTACCGATATCATTGCCAGAGGGAAGGAGATAGAGAGTAAGGCGGTTGCGCTGGAGGCGGAGATAATTGGGCTGGTAAATGAGAAGATAGGGATCTAGCATCCTGAGCTGCTTGCGCTGAGCGAAGTCGAAGTGTCGAAGGGGCGGATACTATTAATTTCGAGCGAATCCGAGAAATTACAAGTATACAACTACGAAGCAAAGACCGAAGCGAATTGATAGAACACAGATGACAGCCCCCCCCCCGCGGCCCTGTCCCCGGGGGGCCCACGCTCTCCCCCCGCCCCACTGGCGCAAGTGTTCCCTTTCCAAATGCTTAAATTAAAATGAATAGGTCATAGGATCACTTGATGCCTTTTCAGTTGTGCCGGACTGTTTCTGGATTTTGGAATACAAATGCTGATCAATTTACTAACTTTCACCACTGATTTATATGGCCAAAACCTCCTGATTCTGGAAGTTTTTAAACGGGGCCAGAGAACGGGAATACTTTATATTTAGGCATACCTGATCAATACTATCATGTCATCAAATTATAAAGTTGGCGAAGATGCCATAGCGCATTTTTTATCTTTTGCAGTAGTAGGATGGGTGGATGTGTTTTCAAGAGAATGCTACAAGGAAATATTCATCAACAGTTTAAAATACTGCCAGGAAAACAAGGGGTTAATACTGCATGCCTGGATCATTATGACCAACCACGTGCATTTAATTGTAAGCAGCAATACCAATAAGATAGAATGGCTGGTTCGGGATATTAAAAAGTACAGCAGCAAACAGATCATTGCAGCCATTGAAAAAAATGCAACAGAAAGCAGGAAGGAATGGATGCTTAATCTTTTCAGCTATGCCGGTAAAAACAATAAGAACAATAAAGATTATCAATTCTGGAAACAGGATTATCACCCTATAGAATTAAACTCAGCCAGTAAATCAAAAGAAAGACTGGATTACCTGCATGAAAATCCGGTAAGAAGCGGTTTGGTTTGGGAGCCCTGGCATTATAAGTACAGCAGTGCTATTGATTATTATACTAATGAGCATGGCTTACTGGCTATTGAGCATTTGTAGTGCTTACACCGGATACAATCCGGGCAAACTTGTGTGTCACAAGTGATCCTATGATCATTCCTGTAAACTAAAGGCATTGTTAAAGGGAACACTTGCGCCAGTGAGGGGGAGCAGCTTCATATTCTTTCCTGACCTCCATCATAGTATTCCCCCTGCCGCTGGTATTAACTTGTTTGCATAAACCAGTTAACAAAGTGAATCGTACTTGCCTCCTATATTACTTATTCAGTTGCCTGTTGTTTTTGCAGGCCTGTGCCGGATCAAAAGGACTGACCCTGCCTGCAGAGCTGAGTGCCAATAATCGTAGTTCCGATATCACCGGGAGTGCTCAATATCTTCCAAATATCCGGTTACTGGACTACCGAGGACACAAGACAGTGTTATCAGTAACCGGGAAGTGGATAAATACTCCAACCTGGGGCTGGTATTTCCCTATACAAAGTTTATAAAGAATGTACTCACCGGCGAACTGCTGTTTGGGAACGATTCACTGAAATGTGTGGTGCATTATACCTACTACATAGAAACACATACCAGCAATGGACAATCGGTGCTGGGCGCCGTGCTGGAAAAGGGTAACCACGACTATTCAAAAGATGTGGAAAATGTTTACCGGTATGCCTCCGGAAAAGGAACCATTACAATACCCGGCTTCGCCGATTCTGCCAGGTATTTTTTTGGAAGAGATAGCAGCAATATGCTCATCATCAATAAAGACAGTTTTGTATTTAAATACGTGAAAGAAAGGGAAAAAGGTTCCATATACATTATAGACGGCTTCCAGCTGCTCAAGGGAGATGTTGTTTATGCCGTGATGCAAAACTACTCAACCGCTAAGCTTACAAAACCCAGGATATACCTTTACAGCAAGGCTACTGCCCGGGAACAGCTGGCCATCGCTGCTTACTTTGCGATCCGGCAATGGTGATGCCGCCGGCATTTTCAACACCTTTCACGGGCGCAGCAGCAAATGCCACCATGAAATGATGATCAAAGCCTGGGGCTTTCTTTTACGAGGATAACCCTGTGTCATTTTTTTGGGAACAAAATAAAATGACACAAGGTTGTGTCAAAAAAAAGTAAATGAAAAAAAGTGACACAGCTTTGTGACAAAAAAAAATTTAACAAAAAAAATGACACGGCACTGTGACAAGAAACATGGAATAAAAAAGAAAGAGAAAAGAAAAAAAAGCAAAAAAAGAAAGAGAAAGCAGAGAAAAAGCAGGAACAAAGGGAAAATACAAACAAAGGGGAGAACCCGGCAAGCATGATCGCTTACGTGGATGAGTACGGCAACCTGTCGGATACGCCTCCTGATCCGAGAAAAAGGATCAACATCAAAGCATCAGATATAGAGATCGGCGTACCCAAATACGATCCGGCCAATGACTTAGCCAGCAGCAGGACCGGTATCATCAGTTTTTTCAATCACGACAAAGGATTTGGTTTTATAAAAGACCTGCAGACACAGGAAAGTGTATTCGTGCACATCAATGCCTTATCGGAAACGGTTGCAGAAAATAATAAAGTGAGTTTTGAAATTGAAATGGGGCCACGTGGAGCCAATGCCGTTAATGTGAAACTCGTTAAGTAAAAAATCTTTCAGCAGGCAAGTTACCCAACTGGCGTATACCGTGCGGGGTAAGCATGTGTTCCCCACCCGGCTTATTAAATTTACCATGTACATGGCATGAGATCAGTTGTGCCGGTGAGGCCCGGATCTTATTTATTCTTACAATCGTTCTTTACCTGATCATAAACGGAATAGTTTACTATATCTTCTCTTTTCCATCCGGCCCGGGTAGTCACATTTAAATCACATTAATGAATTGAATAAACGTTGGAGAATACTGATCCAGCGGGTTAACAGCGGCATTAAAGAGCAGGATAAGCGGGGTAAAAGAATTGAAAATAATCATATATTAAATTGTAATTTGGTAAGATGAAAAGGATATTTTGTGCAGGCACGCTTCTTTTTTTTTTGTGCGCAGGCAACTGCACAAACTGCCGGAAAGAATAAAACTGCACAAACATATTTACCCGGAACCCCAACGCAAAATGAGCTGGCAAAAATAAAAGCTGCCAATATTAAAAAAGCAGCTGCCACGCAGTTCCAGTATTTTGTTATTAAAGTGAACAACAACAGTTTTGGTTACAGTATTTATGCGGATGGCAATTTATACATACAACAAAATACGATACCAGCTATAACAGGCACAAAGGGATTTGAAGATACCGCAAGCGCAGCTAAAACAGCCCGGTTGGTGATAGAAAAAATTAAACAGGGCGAAATACCGCCAACAATTACTATACATGATTTGAAAAAAATTGGTCTTCACTAAAATTTTATCAACATGAAAAAGATCCTGTTTTTCCTGGTATTTTTACTGAATGCATGTCTTTATCTTTCAGCTCAAAATGTAGGTATCGGTACTACCACTCCAAACAGCAGTGCTTTGTTAGATGTAAGCAGCACCACCAAAGGAATACTTCTGCCCCGGTTGAGTACAGATCAACGAAATACCATTGTAAACCCGGCAGTTGGCTTAACTATTTTTAATACGGATGACCAATGCACCGATATTTATGATGGAAGTAACTGGATCGAAATTGTGGCTTAAAACGGACAGGAACTGTAACGGTGCCAGCTGATACCTGGCTGAAAAAACTGATTTTGGAGGTATAGCAAGACAATATGCTGTTGGCTTTTCTATAGGAATAAAGGATACGTTGGAACGGGTTTGGTACAGGGTAATACTTTAAGCAAAGACTTTTGGGAATATGACCCGGTTACCAATAGCCCAACAAAAAGCAGATTTTGGAGTGTCGCAAGACAGAGATGCTGTTGGCTTTTCTATTGGCAGTAAGGGATATATTGGTACAGGCAGGGAACCCGGCTTTATCTAAAAGATTTTTGGGAATATGACCCAACAGCCAATAACTGGAGTCAGAAGACTGATTTTGGCGGAACAGCGAGGGCTTACGCTGTTGGAATTTCTATCAGCACGAAAGGATATATCGGAACGGGGTATAATGGTATTTACAATAATGATTTTTGGGAATATGACCCAACAACGAATGCATGGACACAGAAAACAAATTTTGCCGGTGCAGGACTTGCAAGCGCTACCGGTTTCTCTTTAAATAATAAAGGATATATTTTGGTACCGGCTTTTCTCCCGGCGATAATGCAGAAGCACTCGATTTTTGGGAATATACCCCCGGAACCAACTCATGGGTACCAAAGCAAATTTGCAATTACCGGAAAGCAGGCAAGGCAGGCTGCTGTTGGATTTTCAATTGGAACCAAAGGATACATTGGTTCCGGGCTCAGAAACACCATGTTAAAAAATTTCTTTGAATATGACCCGGTAGCAAATGCCTGGACACAAAGGCTGATTTTGGTGGTTCCGCAAGGTATTATGCCGTGGGATTTTCAATTGGCACCAAAGGATATATCGGAACGGCGGAACAGGTGGCTCTACCTATCTGAAAGATTTTTGGGAATACAACCAGGCGTCCTATTCTACTCCTTCTTATTCATCACTATCACCAGCTATTAGTAATACCGAAATAACTGATGGCATCTGGACAAAAACCATCCTGAATGAAATCATATCAACCGGTGGGAATATCAAGATCTCTCAAAACGGGAATTTAGGTATCGGCATCTGCACCCGGTTTTCCGTTGATTTTCCAAACACCCTTAGTGATAAAATTTCTTTGTATGGAAACAGCGGCAGTCATTACGGCTTTGGCATACAAGGCGGATTGCTTCAGATATATACTGATGCAGCGCCTTCAAGTATTGCTTTTGGTTATGGCAGCAGCGATGCCTTTACGGAGACGATGCGGATAAGGGGAGACGGGAATGTGGGTATTGGTACAACTACGCCAGGTTCTATGTTAGATATAAACGGGCAATTAACCATTGATCAAAAGAATTTTGGCGGTTATGGCGGCCTGCTTCTAAAAGGGAATATACCCGGTAGTAATTATCCCAATATTGCTTTTTCAATTAAAAATACTGCAGCCGCTGATGTTGTTGCCGCCATAGTACAGGGAGATCTGCTAAACAATACTGCAGGTGCTGAATCCATCGACCTGACCTTTTCAACTTCACAAAGCGGGTTTGGAAGCCTCTCAGAAAAATTAAGAATTAAAGGAAATGGAAACATAGGCATTGGCAATAGTAACCCTATTCGCCCCCTTTCATTTCCTCCGGCATTGGGTGAAAAAATTACTCTATCCCGGAGGTTCCGGTGAAGTGGAATAGGAGTGTATGGCAATGAACTTAGATTACATGCAGATAATCCCGGGGCGGCTGTTTCTTTTGGCACACAGGATAATGCAGGAACATTTACACAAGCTGGCCGCTTTCAGATAGGCAGCGGTTACGCATTGTATGTAAACGGCAGCATTTGGGCAAACGGCACAACGTATACCAGTGATGAACGCTTTAAACAAAATATTACTGCCATATCATCTCCTTTACAAAATTATTACAGATAAACGGGGTAGAATATGAAATGAAAGTTGATGAATTTTCTAAAAATTATTTTATGCCCGGCAGGCAAATTGGTTTGCTGGCGCAGAATGTTGAAAAAATAATTCCGGGTGCCGTGAATGAAAAAGATGGTTTTAAAGGAGTGGATTATGCACGATTGGTTCCGTTGCTGATAGAATCGATAAAGGAATTAAATAAAAATAGAAACGCAGCAAATGCAGAGTAAAAACAGTTTACTTAAAACAATTCCTAAATGATGAACGTATTAAATCTCCCGGATGGCAACCGGCGGCGCATTTGATCCGCTTTTATTCATATCAATAACCAGGTAAAGAACCACCACGCTGATGAGGGCGGCAAAATAGCACCAGACAGAAATAATATCCGGGAAATATATTTCCGTAACTATAAAAAGCCAGTACCAAAATACCCACAACGGCATTTTTATTGCCGGATATAAAGGGCGGCAGGATGGTTACCCCTACATAAACAGCACTGGCTATCCAGGATAGCAGCACCGGGTAATTTAACGTATAATCAATGTGATAGGAAGTGATGCCGGTTGTAATGGTATAATTCAGCAGGCACCAGCCAAGAAAGGCTGCGGTGAGAACACCCATAACGGTGAAGATGCCCAGTATCTTTTTTCGCCGTGCATTCTTTTCAATAAGGTATAGAGAAAGCGGTACCAGCATGGGCCATACCACCTGTGCAAATAACAGGAATAATCCCGTGGCCGGACCTTTCCATTCGGTATATTCCGTATTGGTAAATGAAAGCCATACAAAACCTTCGGTGAACTGTTGAACAGCAAAGAGGAGGGGGATACAGGCAAACAGGGCCTTAGGAAGGGTGTTTCACTTTTTAAAAAATAATGCCCACCGTACCAATGACCGCAGCAGCTCCAAAACTTGCACTGGCAGAAAAACACATGTTAAGATATTAAGGGTTAAAATGACCAAGCTGTAATGTACCCTGATTATTCTCCCCAAACGGAACTATTATGTGCATTCTGTATGATGCATATCATGATCTTCCATTGCTGTACTGCTTTTGTAACCCGGTGCAGGTTTTATTTTCTCTATTGCTTAATAAATTCCACCCTCCGGTTCAGCGCCTTGTTCGCAGGCGTATCGTTTGCTGCAACCGGTTTTGTTTCTCCCATGCCATCGGTTTCAATGGTGGAAGCGTCAATACCGAAGGTTTTCACCAGTTCGTTTTTACGGCTGCGGCCCTGCGTTTCGACAAGGTCGGGATTGGCGGCATCATTGCCATCAGCATCGGATGCCTGATGATCTTGATCTTTACTCCTGCATTTTCGGTCAGCACATCTGCAATGTTTTTAATGGTCCGTAACTTTCGGGTTTTACTTTATCGGGTTCACGTCAATAAATACCATGTAGCTCACCAGATTTGCCTTCGGTGATTTGCTCCGCATATCGGGCGCTGCGTCGGTTATCACTAGGTTAGAGATATACGAGCCGCAGGAAGCGCCTCTTGATAACCGAAACAAAAGCGGTTGAATACACTGGTTCCATCGTGAATGTTGGTTGGCATGTCAGCACTTTGCCGACTTATGTGATCCGCAGCCTACGGCCCTGTTACCCAGATGACATGATTCGCTTTCTCCTGTTCAACGGGATTGAGGCCTGATGAGCCGGTAAGTTGCACAGGGTCGCCTGTTTTGTATCATCGTATTCCAAGTTTGCTTTTTCAATGGAGATGATGATCCCTTTCTGTTTCCAGGAATTGAGGACTGTTGTCCATTTCCAAGTGTTGGTCTCCCCATGACACAATATAGTCGCAGCAATACGTCCCCCGGTCTTTTGGAACAATATCAAATTCGATGATAAAGTTTTTTTAGGAAAAGCAATATTGCTTTAAATAGAAATAATTTCCGTCGGTGCTGTTCAGGTTGAGCCACGGGAATATTCAGCGTATTTATGCAGCATTGGCTGTCCACAAAGCGGGAAAATCACCTACGGCATCCTGGCTGAAATCATCAAAATAGATCACTCTTTCTCCCGGAACAAAATCGTATTTGGAATATGCTTGTAAAGGAGGTTGCGTATTTCCGGCAGGATCTATGACGGTATCTTTTTTTGGATTGTTTTGGGCAACAGGTTTATTATTGGTAGCCTTCGGGTCGTTCTTTGTACTGAATGCACTGTCAATTACTTCGTCGGCTTTTTTATTGATGGCCTGGTTGGTTTTATTGATGGCTTTTCTTTCCAGAACTTTACCCGGGTTCAATACCTGTGCAAAACTGTACTGGCTGCTTACCGATAGCAGCAGCAGAACAGCGGTATATTTCAGTTTCATAAAATGATAATTTAACTAAAGTTATTTATGAAGCCACATTTGTAAACTGCTGATACCGGATACGGGATTAAGTGATACTTATCAGGAAGAATCTGCATCTTCGCCGGCTCATTGTGCATAAGTTTCTACCCCGGTCATTCGGCCCGCATGTAACTTTTCCGGCAGACGTTCTACGGGCAATACTAAAATTTAGAATGTAAGGTTTTTATGGGATCACCTTCCGGTTTCCTGTGGCTGATAAAAGCTATGATTTTCGATTGAAAAAAAATTACCTTGGTCACGCTTTCCCCCTGGACCTCCCATTTTTAAATAAAACATAAACCGAAAAGTTATGAAAAAATTTCTTGTACTGTTCTGTGCAGTTGCGTTTATTGCCTGCAACAACGAAAAGCCTGCCGGGGCTGCGGCTGAAGGGTAAAACCGCGGTACCGGCCGAGTATGCATGGGCTCACACCAACGTATTCGGCTTCATTCGTTATGGATTCGGCTAAGAATACCGAAACGGTCCTGGCCCTCTGGCAGGAATGGAAAAGCGGCGACCTGTCGAAAAGCCGTTCGCACTTTGCCGATTCGATGGCCTTTTTCCTGGCAGATGGTTCCAGCATGATGGGGCCAACCGATACCCTGATGAAAGGAATGCAGGCATACCGCGGTTCCTTTACAAAAATGGAAAAATGTTGGAAACAGTTTTGCTGCGTAAAATGTACCGACAAGAATGAGAATTGGGTAGCCGTTTGGGGCAACGAAATAGAAACAAACCAGGCCGGTGAGGTAGATACTATCAGCCTGCAAGAAACCTGGCGTTTCAACAAAGAAGGCAAAGTGAACATGATGTTCCAGGCCCTACGTAAAGGTGTACCCCTCCTCCGCCGGGTAAATAAGCTTAATACTGAATTCTAAAAGGACCGGCTGATCATTCAGACCGGTTCTTTTGCTAGCCTGTTTCAAAAGATGGCCCGGTAGGGTGCAAGCTGTGAATGAAAGAATCATTACAAATTGTAAATTCAATCTGCCTTATTTTAAACATAAAATCAACCATATGCGGAAGCAAATGCATTACAAACAAATATTAACGAAGCAATATTAGAAAAACTGAAGAATGAGAAAGATCCTAACAGCCGCTGAAAACCACTCTTAATATCGGCAGCGTATTTAATTCTTAATTCTTAATTCCAGCAAAGCACATTGATCAAAGCAGAAAGAGACTGTCCCTTAGTCAAAAAAAGTAACGATCATATTGCCATACATATTTCCGCATCCCCAGGGTACGGTGTTATCAACCGGCAACACCTGTATGGTATGCGCTCCCGGCAAAAAATTACCTCCATACGTAAAGGCTGCTTCTGCCCATTGAGCGCCCTCTGCAACGGGCGTATAAGTAAGTACTATCTGCACCGTGGCTCCACCATCACAACAGGTTTATGTCATGCCGGCCGGTTCCATACCGAGGATACTTTTTCCCTGTAATAGTATAATCGAAGTATCTGTGAGCGTAAAAGCATGGAGATTACTGGGCGTATGTACAATAAGGCACCCGGTGTTGGGATCTGTTATCCGTACTACTCTTGGTTTTTACGGGGTGCCCAGCTTGCTAAACCATTGGCATCCGTGGTTAAAATTCTTTACGGCAGCCTGTACCCCATCGGCGATTTTTATGTTACCCCGCAACATCCAGTTTCACAACAGGGTTGGTTACGGGGATTCCTACGTTTTGCGCAACTGCCAGATGATCGTGTACAATAAAGAAAGCCAGTAATATTAATGCCAGTATCCTTTTCATAAACAGTTATTATTAAGAATACATTTTCCCGAAACTAACTCATATCCTTTAAAGCGATC
>JADKJX010000012.1 GCA_016720775.1 Chitinophagaceae bacterium | reverse complement strand
GGAAAAGGAACCATTACAATACCCGCTTCGCTGATTCTGCCAGGTATTTTTTGCAGATAGCAGCAATATGCCTATCATCAATAAAGACAGTTTTGCATTTAAATATGTGAAAGAAAGGGAAAGCGGTCTTATTATACGTTATAGACCCGTTCCAGCTACTCAAGGGAGATGTTGTTTATGCCGATGCAAACCACCACCTGCTAAGCTTACAAAACCCAGGATATACCTTTACAGCAAGGCCATTGCCCGGGAACAGCTGGCCATCACATTTATGATCCGTCTGGCAATGGTGATGCTGCCGGCATTCAACACCTTCATTGGCGCAGCGGCAATGCCGCCAGAAATGATGACCAAAGCCTGGCTTTTTACGAGGATAACCCAGTGTCAGTTTTTTGGAATAAAATAAATGACACAAGGTTGTGTCAAAAAAAGTAATGAAAAAGTGACACAGCTTGTGACAAAAAAATTTAACAAAAAATGACACGGCACTGTGGACAAAAATAAATAAGTAAAAAGATCGGGCACAGGTTTTATTATTCTCTTCTCAACCGGCATTATATCCGGTATAACAATCAACCTGCTGTATCTCAGCCTTCTGGTACTACCACAATATTATAGCTCTTATTAGCTTACCTTACAGCCATCTGCCGAAAACAGTAGCGCTTTTTCTCCAGGTACGGCATCATCACTATCATCACAAACAGGCAGTAGTACTATGGCAGAAACATGGAATAAAAAAGAAAGAGAAAAGAAAAAAAAGCAAAAAAAGAAAGAGAAAGCAGAGAAAAGCAGGAACAAAGGGAAAATACAACAAAGGGGGAGAACCCGGGAGCATGATCGCTTACGTGGATGAGAGTACGGCAACCTGTCGGATACGCCTCCTGATCCGAGGAAGGATCAACATCAAAGCATCGATATAGAGATCGGCGTTCCCTAAATACGATCCTGGCCAATGACTTAGCCAGCAGGACCGGTGGTCATCAGTTTTTTTCGAATCTCCACAAAGGATTTGGTTTATAAAAGACCTGGAGACACAGGAAAGCGTATTTGTACACATCAATGCCTTACCGGAAACGGTTGCAGAAAATAATAAAGTGAGTTTTGAAATTGAAATGGGGCCAAGTGGAGCCAATGCCGTTAATGTGAAACCTGTTAAGTAAAAATCTTTCAGCAGGCAAGTTACCCAACTGGCGCATACGTGCGGGGTAAGCATGTCTTCCCACCCGGCTTATTAAATTTACCATGTACATTGCATGTGATCAGCTGGGCCGGTGAGGCCCGGATCTTGTTATTCTTACAATCGTTCTTTACCTTGATCATAAACGGAATAGTTTAATATATCTTCTCTTTCCATCCGGCCCGGGTAGTCACATTTAAATCACATTAATGAATTGAATAAACGTTGGAGAATACTGATCCAGCGGGTTAACAGCGGCATTAAAAGAGCAGGATAAGCAGGTAAAAGAATTGAAAATAATCATATATTAAATTGTAATTTGGTAAGATGAAAAAGATATTTTGTGCAGGCACGCTTCTTTTTTTTTGTGCGCAGGCAACTGCACAAACTGCCGGAAAAAAAAAAAAAAAAAAAGAATAAAACTGCACAAACATATTTACCCAAAACTCAACGCAAATGAGCAGGAAAATAAAAGCTGCCAATATTAAAAAGCAGATGCCACGCAGTTCCCAGTATTTTGTTGTTAAAGTGAATAACAACAGCTTCGGTTACAGTATTTATGCGTGGATGGCAATTTATACATACAACAATGAGTACGATACCAGCTATAACAGGTACAAAGGATTTGAAGATACCGCAAGCGCAGCTAAAACAGCCCGGTTGGTGATAGAAAAATTAAAAAGGGCGAAATACCGCCAACAATTACTATACATGATTTGAAAAAATTGGTCTTCACTAAAATTTTACCAACATGAAAAGATCCTGTTTTTCCTGGTATTTTTACTGAATGCATGTCTTTATCTTTCAGCTCATGAATGTAGGTATCGGTACTACCACTCCAAACAGCAGTGCTTTGTTAGATGTTAAGCAGCACCACCAAAGGAATACTTCGCCCCTGAGTTCGAGTAGAGACCAACGAAATACCATTGTAAACCCGGCAGTTGGCTTACCTATTTTTAATACGGATGACCAATGCACCGATATTTATGATGGAAGTAACTGGATCAAGAATTGTGGCTTAAAACAGACAGAACTTGTAACGGTGCCAGCTGATACCTGGCTGAAAAAAACTGATTTTGGAGGTATAGCAAGACAATATGCTGTTGGCTTTCTATAGGGAATAAAGGATACGTTGGAACGGGTTTGGTACAGGGTATACTTTAAGCAAAGACTTTGGGAATATGACCCGGTTACCAATAGCTGGCAACAAAAAGCAGATTTTGGAGGTGTCGCAAGACAGAATGCTGTTGGCTTTTCTATTGGCAGTAAGGGATATATTGGTACGGGCAGGAACCCGGCTTATCTAAAAGATTTTTGGGAATATGACCCAACAGCCAATAACTGGAGTCAGAAGACTGATTTTGGCGGAACAGCGAGGGCTTACGCTGTTGGAATTTATCAATAGCACGAAAGGATATATCGGAACGGGTATAATGGTATTTACAATAATGATTTTTGGGAATATGACCCAACAACGAATGCATGGACACAGAAACAAATTTTGCCGGTGCAGGACTTGCAAGCGCTACCGGTTTCTCTTTAAATAATAAAGGATATATTGGCACCGGCTTTTCTCCCGGCGATAATGCAGAAGCACTCGATTTTTGGGAATATACCCCCGGAACCAACTCATGGGTACCGAAAGCAAATTTGGCAATTACCGGAAGCCAGGCAAGGCAGGCTGCTGTTGGATTTTCAATTGGAACCAAAGGATACATTGGTACCGGGCTCAGAAACACCATGTTAAAAAATTTCTTTGAATATGACCCGGTAGCAAATGCCTGGACACAAAAGGCTGATTTTGGTGGTTCCGCAAGGTATTATGCCGTGGGATTTTCAATTGGCACCAAAGGATATATCGGAACAGGCGGAACAGGTGGCTCTACCTATCTGAAAGATTTTTGGGAATACAACCAGGCGTCCTATTCTACTCCTTCTTATTCATCACTATCACCAGCTATTAGTAATACCGAAATAACTGATGGCATCTGGACAAAAACCATCCTGAATGAAATCATATCAACCGGTGGGAATATCAAGATCTCTCAAAACGGGAATTTAGGTATCGGCACATCTGCACCCGGTTTTCCGTTGAATTTTCCAAACACCCTTAGTGATAAAATTTCTTTGTATGGAAACAGCGGCAGTCATTACGGCTTTGGCATACAAGGCGGATTGCTTCAGATATATACTGATGCAGCGCCTTCAAGTATTGCTTTTGGTTATGGCAGCAGCGATGCCTTTACGGAGACGATGCGGATAAGGAGAGGGGAATGTGGGTATTGGTACAACTACGCCAGGTTCTATGTTAGATATAAACGGGCAATAACCATTGATCAAAAGAATTTTGGCGGTTATGGCGGCATGCTTCTAAAAGGGAATATACCCGGTAGTAATTATCCCAATATTGCTTTTTCAATTAAAAATACTGCAGCCGCTGATGTTGTTGCCGCCATAGTACAGGGAGATCTGCTAAACAATACTGCAGGTGCTGAATCCATCGACCTGACCTTTTCAACTTCACAAAGCGGGTTTGGAAGCCTCTAGAAAATTAAGAATTAAAGGAAATGGGAAACATAGGCATTGGCAATAGTAACCCTATTCGCCCCCTTTCATTTCCTCCGGCATTGGGTGAAAAATATTACTCTATCCCGGAGGTTCCGGTGAAGTGGGAATAGGAGTGTATGGCAATGAACTTAGATTACATGCAGATAATCCCGGGGCGGCTGTTTCTTTTGGCACACAGGATAATGCAGGAACATTTACACAAGCTGGCCGCTTTCAGATAGGCAGTGGTTACGCATTGTATGTAAACGGCAGCATTTGGGCAAACGGCACAACGTATACCAGTGATGAACGCTTTAAACAAAATATTACTGCCATATCATCTCCTTTACAAAAATTATTACAGATAAACGGGGTAGAATATGAAATGAAAGTTGATGAATTTTCTAAAAATTATTTTATGCCCGGCAGGCAAATTGGTTTGCTGGCGCAGAATGTTGAAAAAATAATTCCGGGTGCCGTGAATGAAAAAGATGGTTTTAAAGGAGTGGATTATGCACGATTGGTTCCGCTGCTGATAGAATCGATAAAGGAATTAAATAAAAAAATAGAAACACAGCAAATGCAGATAAACAGTTTACTTAAAACAATTCCTAAATGATGAACGTATTAAATCTCCCGGATGGCAACAAGCTGCGCATTTGATCCGCTTTTATTCATATCAATAACCAGGTAAAGAACCACCACGCTGATGAGGGCGGCAAAATAGCACCAGACAGAAATAATATACCCCGGGAAATATATTTCCGTAACTATAAAAGAAGCCAGTACCAAAATACCCAGCAACGGCATTTTTTTATTGCCGGATATAAAGGGCGGCAGGATGGTTACCCCTACATAAACAGCACTGGCTATCCAGGATAGCAGCACCGGGTAATTTAACGTATAATCAATGTGATAGGAAGTGATGCCGGTTGTAATGGTATAATTCAGCAGGCACCAGCCAAGAAAGGCTGCGGTGAGAACACCCATAACGGTGAAGATGCCCAGTATCTTTTTTCGCCGTGCATTCTTTTCAATAAGGTATAGAGAAAGCGGTACCAGCATGGGCCATACCACCCAGTAAATAACAGGAATAATCCCGTGGCAGGACCTTTCCATTCGGTATATTCCGTATTGGTTAATGAAAGCCATACAAAACCTTCGGTGAACTGTTGAACAGCAAACAGGAGGGGTATACAGGCAAACGGGAACCAGGAAGGGTGTTTCACTTTTTTTAAAGTAATAATGCCCACCGTACCAATAACCGCAGCAGCTCCAAAACTTGCACTGGCAGAAAAACACATGTTAAGATATTAAGGGTTAAAATGACCAGGTGTAATGTACCCTGATTATTCTCCCAACCGGAACTATTATGCATTCTGTATGATGCATATCAAGATCTTCCATTGCTGTACTGCTTTTGTAACCCGTGCAGGTTTTATTTTCTCTATTGCTTAATAAATTCCACCTCCGGTTCAGCGCCTTGTTCGCAGGCGTATCGTTTGCAACCGGTTTTGTTTCTCCCCATGCCATCGGTTTCAATGGTGGAAGCGTCAATACCGAAAGTTTTCACCAGTTCATTTTTTACGGCTGCGGCCCTGCGTTTCGACAGGTCGAGATTGGCGGCATCATTGCCATCGGCATCGGTATGCCCGATGATCTTGATTTTTACTCCTGCATTTTCGGTCAGCACATCCGCAATGTTTTTAATGGTCCCGTAACTTTCGGGTTTTACTTTATCGGAGTTCACGTCGAAGTAAATACCATAGCTCACCAGTTTGCCTTCAGTGATGAGTTTGCTCCGCATATCGGGCGCTGCGTCGGTGATCCTTATGTTAGAGATATACGAACCGCAGGAAGCACCTCTTGATAACCGGAAACAAAAACGGTTGAATACACTGCCATCGTGAATGTTGGTTGGCATATCCAGCACTTTTGCCGACTTATGATAGATCCGCAGCCTCCGGCCCTGTACCCAGATGATGACATGATTCACTTTCTCCTGTTCAACGGGATTCAGGCCTGATGAGCCGGTAAGTTGCATGGGGTCGCCTGTTTTGTATCCCATCGTATTCCAGTTTGCTTTCTCAATGGAGATAATGATCCCGCTGTTTCCGGGGTGAGGACTGTTGTCCATTTCCATGTGTTTGGTCTCCCCGTACAATATGAGGCCTGCGGCAATACGACCCCCGGTCTTTTTAGGAACAATATCAAATTCGATGATATAGTTTTTTGGAAAAGCAATATTCTTTAAATAGAAATAATTTCCGTCGGTGCTGTTCAGGTTGAGCCATTTCCCCGGGGCGATATTCAGCGTATTTACTTCGCCTGCGGCATTGGCTGTCCACAAAGCGGGAAAATCACCTACAGCATCCTGGCTGAAATCATCGAAATAGATCACTCTTTCTCCCGGAACGAAATCGTATTTGGAATACGCCTGTAAAGGAGGTTGCGTAATTCCGGCAGGATCTATGACGGTATCTTTTTTGATTGTTTGGGCAACAGCTTTATTATCGGTTGTCTTCGGGTCGTTCTTTTTATTGAACGCACTGTCGATGGCCTCGTCGGCTTTTTTGTTGATGGCCTGGTTGGTTTTATTAATGGCCTTTCTCTCCAGAACTTTACCCGGGTTCAATACCTGGGCAAAACTGTACTTGCTGCATACCAATACCAGCAGCAGGACAGCGGTATATATTAGTTTCATAAAATGATAGTTTAACTAAAGTTATTTATGAAACATCCTTAAACTGCTGATACCGGATACGGGATTTAGTGATACTTATCAGGAAGGATCTGCATCTTCACTGGCTCATTGTGCATAAGTTTCTACCCCGGTCATTCGACCTGGCATGTCACTTATCTGGCAAGTGTTCTCCCAGTAATATTAAAATTTCGAACGTAAAATTTTTATGGGATCAACTCCCGCCTTCCTGGCTGATAAAAGCTATGATTTTCGGTTAAAAAAAATTACCTTGGCCCCGCTTCCCCCCTGAACCTTCCATTTTTAAATAAAACATAAACAGAAAAATTATGAAAAAATTTCTTGTACTGTTCTGTGCAGTTGCCTTTATTGCCTGTAACAACGAAAAGCCTGCAGGGGCTGCTGCTGAAGCCAAGGCCATGGTACCAGCAGATATGCATGGTATGACGCGAACGTATTCGGCTTCGTTTGTAATGGATTCTTGCTAAAAACACCGAAACCATCCTGGCCCTGTGGCAGGATTGGAAAAGAGACCTGTCAAAAGCCGGCGACATTTTGCCGACACAGTGGCTTTTTTCCTGGCAGATGGTTCAAGCATGATGGGGCCAACTGATACCCTGATGAAAGGAATGCAGGCATACCGTAGTTCCTTTACAAAAATGGAAGTAAATGTGGAAGCCATTTTTGCGGTAAAAAGCACCGACAAAAATGAAAACTGGGTAGCTGTTTGGGGCAACGAGATACAAACAAACCAGGCTGGTAAGGTAGATACCGTTAGCCTGCAGGAAACCTGGCGTTTCAATAAAGAAGGAAAAGTGAATATGATGTTCCAGGCCTTCCCGCTAAGGTGTGCTGCCGCCGCCGCCGGGTAAATAATCTTATTATGAATTTAAAAATGACCGGCTGAATTCCTGGCCGGTTATTTTTTGCCTGCCTGTTGCAAACGATCCCTTAATCATTGCGAAAAGAAACTATGCCTTATTCAAAAAAAGTAACGATCATGTTACCATACAGGTTTCCGCATCCCCAGGGCACGCTCCGGATACTTTCTCCCGTAATAGTATAATCCGAAGTATCTGTGAGCGTAAAAGCATAGTTATAAATGGGCGTATGTACAATAAGGCACCCGGTGTTGGGATCTGTTATCCGTACTACTCTTGGTTTTACGGGGTGCCCAGCTTCAAACCATTGGCATCGGTGGTTAAAATTCTTCCGGCAGCCTGTGTCTATCGGCGATTTTTATATTGCCCGCAACATCCAGTTTCCGCAACAGGGTTGGCTACTCCAATTCCTACGTTTTGCGCTTCTGAATGATTACGTACAATAAAGACAGTCAGTAATGTTGATACAAGTATCCTTTTCATAAATAGTTGTTGATTACATATTCCCGAAACTAACTCATATCCTTTAAAAGCAATCAGTTTATTAATAACCAGTCCTTCGCCGCTGTTGTAACGTAAAACATCCGCAAGCCAACGGGTATCTGTTCGCTGCCTTTATATAAGTTCATCACTTTCAAACCTGCTTAATCGGTTTGTAAGCATCCTGATCTTTTCTTTCCTGTTTGTTGATCTGGCCTAATAAATAAGCAATGTGTTTCAATGCCTTCCAGGGTTAATATCCATTTCATATAACCGGGTTTTTCCAGGGCGGGCAACTGGTTGAGGCAATGCAGGAGGTTTCTTCTACTATTGAGATATCTATTAATCGACTCTTTTAATGAGATGAACGAAGGATCAACCTGGTGGTGCCACAAAATCCTGGACCTGGGTATCATAATATGAGTTTGCATACAATGGCTTATTTTAGTTTTGATAATTCGGTGAACAGTTCCTTTTGTTTTTCCGTGAGGTTAGCAGGGAGTTTTATTTCGAATGTAACATACAGGTCTTGGTTTCTCCATCTTTATAAACCGGAACACCTCTGCCTTTAACCTGACCTTGGTTCCATTGCCTGTTTCAGGGCGACTTTCAGTTTACCTTCCCTGTAATGTTTCGATAATGGTTTCTCCGCCCAGCATAGCTGTATAAAAGATCCAGCGGGGCTGTCATATACAGATCGTTGCCGAGCCTTTTGTAAACAGGATGTGCCGGTATTGAAAAACCGATGTAAAGATCATCGGCGGGCCATTCACACCGGGTTTCCACCCGTTTAATTTTGATCGTTTGCCCTTTTTGACCCCGGCAGGAACAGTGATACGGATATTCTTTCCATTGATAAAAGTCTGCGGATGCGTTTGCATTATATCGGCCAGGCTTAATTTTAATTCGGCACTGATATCCTGTCCCCGGAATTTTGCCTGCTGCCTTTTACCAGCACTGCCAAACATAGATTCAAAAAAGCTTGAAAAATCCGGGTCAGTTCCTTCAGAGAATGACTGCCTTCCTGCATTTTGTGATCTGTGCTGTGCATTCTTTTGTTGCTCAAATTGTTCTGCATGTTGCCAGTCTTTGCCATACTCGTCATATTTTTTTCTTTTTTCCGGGTCACTTAAAACCTCGTTGGCTTCATTTACCTGCTGAAATTTTTTTATGGGCATCTTTTATCTGTGATTCAGATCAGGATGCAGTTTACGGGCAAGCTTCCGGTGTCCTTTTAATTTCTTCGGACCGGATCCTTTGCTTACACCTAAAATTTTATAGTAATCGATGAACTCCATGCTGTTATCTGGTATTTAATATTGATGCAAGGTTATTCAATATACAGCATTGGCTGGTGATTCTTTGCAAGAACCAGTTGTAACCAAGGTGCAGGTATTCCTTCACCAATCACTGCGGGTAAAGGGAAAATTAGAGGGGATGATTCAGGAATTCCGGTATCTGTAGTTGGCAACCCCATTGGCAAAACATGTGCCTTGATTATTTTGTAAACATGCGAATCATGCAAAATCATTCACATAATGCCGTAATGTGTTCCGTTGTAATTGGTTGCCCTCTATACAAGCCTTATCAGTTCGGGAGGGCCTCTTGTATCTATACCATGAATAATCATATTTTCAGCATTTTGCTTATCGTATTGGTAATTGGATCATCTCTTAACAGCTGCGGGAGCCGCATTACATGGAAAGAATAACCAGCCGGAAGGAATGAAAGAAGACATCACCAGGAGAATCACAAGAAATGAGCACCGGGACAGTCCTCAGGGATGACCGGAAAAATGAACACAGTTTTGGCCCCTTTACTTTTATTTTTTCCGCAGGTTTGTCGTAGGAGTAAAATATAAACGGTCTTCCGAGGGGTAATTGTTCCCCTGTCTGCGGAGTAGAAGAATCATATATGACCACATTCATATTCTAAAATGATGACTGTTATTTTCTTTCTGTATTTATTTATATAATATCTTTGTAAAAAAAGGAATTAGCCGTATGTCAAAAACATTTAAAGAAACATTTGCTGTAAAGGGTGAAGAGATCTTACAAAAAGTTAAGGAGCTCGAAGAAGGAATGTAAGAAAGATCAGCATTCATGATAAGACCGGGAAGAGATCGTGTCTTTTCCTCTTACTATTGGTGTTGTAGCGTATTGCTGGCGCCCGTACTTGCAGCCGTTAACGCCCTTGCCGCATTAATTGGTGAATGCGATGTTTCGGTGGAAAGAGACGCATAAACATTATACTCCCTGCCCGGCAATTGCTGTTGCCTATTTCTTCACCCAGGCCATTATCCGCAACGGTCCACCACTGCCATTTTTATTTTCATGGGCAATGCAATGATGTATACTCCTGTTGCAGGAAGCTTATCAAGATTGGCTGCATTTTCAAATCCGCAGATATTTTTTCATAAAGCAACTGGTGTGTTTTAAAATCTTTCGATTTGCCGTAATCAACACTGGCCACATCCAGTCCAACTGCTTTTATTTTCCGCCTGGTTGCCAGCCAGGGTTGCTGCATCGGGATGAATGCCGGGAAATGAAGTTTGGCAACCGCTTCGGCCACGTTCATCGGTGCCAAGATATTTTTTCCATCAGGATAAATGAACCATAACCGGTACGGAATAACAGTATCGCATCATCGGGAATATTTCCATTGATCTTTTCCCGGTTTCCATATCGGCAACTGTTATTTGGTAGTCGGGGTTCTTTAAGGCATTTGCCGATACGTCAATTACACGGCCTCGCCCGTAAGATTGCCTAATGGTATCTGATCGGCAGTGCATTTTCCTTTTGCAAAATGAACGGGAGCATCCAAATGTGTACCTCCGTGTTCGGCGGCGCAAAAATTAAAAGCCTCGTAATAAAAACCGGCAGGAGTAACACCAACGAAGGTACCGTATCGAAACGGAATTTATCGGCCGTTGGCCAGTAAAAGTGTTTCTTCCGGAAAAACTATAGGTAAGATCGATCCATGTTCCTTTGGAAAGCTGCATGGAGAGGATGGTTCTGTTTTATTTCGGTGCAGGAAACTGCAGCGGCAACATGCAATAGAGTGATTTTTTTCATCAGCAGGAGTTTAGGTTAACTAAGATAATTATTTTTCTGCTGAACCGTAGTTTCATTGACGCTGGTTTTGTATTATTGCAGACACATTTGGTCAATAAGGTAAACCCACGATGAGAATAGTACTTTTAATACTCCTGGTATCTGTCGTTTTCCTTAATTGTCAAAAGGAACTTGAAACCGGTACATAGGAAATGTGATGCCAACAGTTACTACCACGGTATTGTCTTCAATAACTAATACCACGGGCCACTGGTGGTGGGTTACCGCAGGTGGGAGCTGGGTAACTGCCCGGGAGTTTGCTGGAGTACTTCACCAACCCGGGTTGTTACATTAACCATACAGATGGAACCGGGTTGGGATCATTTGCAAGTGCATTAACAGGGCTTACTGCAAACACAACTTATTATGTACGGGGCTTATGCTACCAATAGTGTGGAACCGCTTATGGCAATGAGATGAGTTTACCACGTCTGCCACAACGGGCGGTCTGCCAACGATCATCACGGCAATAGTAAGTAATTTCTTCATTCACGGCAACCTGTGGTGGCCATGCAATTGCAGACGGAGGAACTCAGTAACGGCAAGAGGCATTTGCTGGAGTACTTCGCACACCCCGTTGTTACCGGAAATAATCAAATGATGGAAGCGGGCTGGGAGCGTACAGCAGTCACAGCGTCCCACGCCACCTGTACATATTATGTAAGGGCTTATGCTACCAACAGCAATGGCACGGCTATGGTGGAAGAAAGGTTTTACAACTACCCCCACGTTATCGCCGGATGTATATGTGGTGGGAGGGGAACAAATGGAAGAAGCAGATGTTGCGAAGCTTTGGAAAAATGTGGGGTTGAAATCTCCTTATCAACAGGATTTATGATGCGCCCAATCGGTATTGTTTCAGGCACCGATATTTTATGTTGCGGGATCGAATTTAACGGAACAACAAATGTTGCAGGTTTGGAAGAATGGTATTGCCACCATTAACCAATGGCTCATTTTGGGTTATGCCGGTTCGGTGTTTGTTTCGGGCGTGATGTGTATGTACGGATTCGAAAACAATGCTACGGCAGCTGTTGCCAAGATATGGAAGGGGTTGCCACTACGTTATCAACGGCAGCCTGTGGTTCTGTCGGCCGGTCTGTTTTTTTCTGGAAGCGATGTGTATGTAGGTGGAGGAGAAACAATTGTTCGCAAAGTTTTCCGCACGCATCTGGAAGAACGGCGTGCCTGTTTCTTTATCAAGTTCTGCTTGGTGCGAATATCTTTTCTGGTTTTTGTTTCGGTACAGATGTGTATGCATGGGTGGTTGAGAACACCGATGCAGGCCGCAATTTTGTTGCAAAGATCTGGAAGAACGGGTCGGGTACTTCATTAACAACAGGCAAGGCTGTTGCAAGATCTGTTTTTGTTTCGGGCACCGATGTATATGTGGCCGGGTATGAATACAACGGCACACACCAGGTGGCAACCGTTTGGAAAAATGGCGTAACCATCCCATTAAGCAATGGTACTTCAGACATGTTTGCCAATTCAGTATTTGTGTATGGCACGGATGTTTATGTAGCCGGTCGTGAAGAAGTTGGTCCAGTCTATTTTGCAAAGATCTGGAAGAACGGTGTGCTAACAACTTCGGCAAATCAGCTCCCCTTATTCGGAAGTTACTTCCATATTTGTAAATAGATCCCTTTACCAGCATCCATTTATACTCCTGTATACTGATCAAAAAAATGGCCCATGTTACCACGAACCATTTTAATTCATAATTCATAATTCTGACCTACTTCTCACTTCAACAGGATCACTTCCACCCGCCTGTTCTTCCATTGCATGGATGGATCATTCAGATCGGCTGCAGGCATCCTGTTTGAATAGGCTGCCACGATCAGCCGGTGCCTCTCGATGAAGAAGCTGGCCACATAATCGGCACAGACTGATGCCCTGCTGAATGCCCGTATGCTGTTTTGCTTCACTGCCGTGGCTGTCGGTATGCCCGCTGAACTGTGCCACCAGTCTCGGTTGCTTTCATCAGCCGCACCACTTCACTCTAGGTATTAAAGCCATTTGTTTTCATTCGGATTTTGCCTAGTTCAGCCAGATGGTAAAACGCAGGGCGTCTTTTTGAAACAACAACCACCGGTTCTTTAAATTCCGACAGCCATAGTTGGAAATGGGCCTTCTACCAACGGGCATCTGTCTGAATCATCATTCACGCCATCACCATCACTGTCAGGTACCGGGCAGCCACCATATTTGGCGGTGCCTTTAAGGTCAGGCATTTGTCATTTATATCCAGTATCCCGTCGCCATCGGTATCAGCTGTTGAATCTATTTTTACCGGTTCGATCTTTGTCGATATTTTTTCTTTCTTCTCTTTCGGCTCTTCTTTCTCCTTCGAGCGCTTACCCATGAACAGGGTATGTCCACATCAGCGCCGAATAAGGCGGCATGCTGTGCTGGTACTTTTTGTTGTTGCACCCAGGTAATAATAATCCAGTGGAATATTGTAATTGGGGCGCAATGAAACTGGCTGGATCCACCCCGCCAACAAAAACTCAGCCCGGGATACAGATCCTTTTATAGTTGCCGGCAGCGCAGTCTGCTTGCAAACTGGTCTTTGTTGTTTCTGTGGCTGGCATGGTATTGCCAAAATAACTCATGGTGCTTTTTTTTCTTTTCCCGACACAAGCAATATTCTCAGTACGGGGCCAGTACCAATAAAGAAACTGGTCCTGTCATCCAGGTGAAACCGTTTGAGCAGCAGGAGATTTATGTCAATATAATTCAGGCTTCTAAAGCAAAGCTGGAATCTTTTAATTTATTATTTGCACCGGTAGCGTTTTGCAATTTGAATTCTTTCAAAATTTCAGCAGGTGGCGGTCATTGATAAACTGAATCCCATTGCGCCTAAAGAGAGAAGCTCGTTTTCGGTGTAAGTCCACCCCAGAAAGAGGTCCGGATGAATACTTATTAATATTATCTGTCGGCCCCTGGATTTACTCAGCGACGATTTATCGGCTTCAGCCAGTATAACAAACCTGTCTCTGGGTATAATAACAAGGATCTGAAACAAAACCAAATAGTAAAAAGATTTTTTTACTACAGTTTTGTA
>JADKJX010000011.1 GCA_016720775.1 Chitinophagaceae bacterium | reverse complement strand
GAATACAAAGCCGATACCATTTTGAAAGATGGCCAGCAGCGGGTATATGTGCATTACAATGTGGAAACAGGCAAACCAACACGTATTGATACGGTGAGATATATTTTGCGCAAGGCCGACCTGCAGCAACTGGCATTGGAAAATGCAAAAGAAAGTTTACTTAAAAAAGGGGATCCCGTTACAAAGGCTGCTGTGCTGGGTGAACTGAACAGGTTGGTGAACCTGTACCGCAACAACGGCTATTACAAATTCTCATCCGAAGAATTAATAATGAGGGGAGACAGTTCCGTGGCAGCACTGACCACCATTACCGACGATATATTTGAACAATTACGGTTGCTGGAGGAGGCAAAACTGGCCCGGGAATTTCCCACTGTTAAACTGGCGGTGGTGCTTAACCCGCCTGCCGACAGCAGCAAACTGAAAAAATATTATATCGATGATATCTACATCCTGCCTGATTACCGCAATGGCGATAAACTGGCTGATAATACACTGACCACAATACTTGCACGTAAAAGAGATTGCGATACCTGCCGGATAAATTTTATCGTGAAGTATCATAAAAAATTATTCCGCACCGGTTTCCTCCGCAGGAACCTGTATGTGCGTAAGGACGACCTGTACAACCAGGATAATTTCTATAAAACACTCAACAGTTTTTCAAGAGCCGGTGTTTGGCAAAGCACGAACATACAGGTGGTGGAACGTAAAGAGCCAGACAGCCTGAAAGGGAAGGACAGCATTAATAAGATCGATCTCATCGTTCAATTGGTTCCTGGAAAAAGATATGGTTTTGAAGCCGGTATTGAAGCCAGCTATTCGGCACAGAGCAATACCAATAACGTTACGGCAGCCAATGCGGGCAACCTGCTGGGATTATCGGGCAATGTTACATTCCTTGACCGGAACCTGCGTAAGGAAGGCGTAAGCATGTCGCACTCATTGCGGGCGGGCATCGAACTGAATTTTAAACCAGACAGTAATAACCGGAAGAATATTGTGAACTCAAATGAAGTAAGTTATTCAAACACCATCGTCTTTCCCCGGTTCATTTTTCCTTTAAAGAACCTGAACAGCGACCCCAGGCTTTTCAATACCAAAACATTTATTAATTCAAAGGTTGGTTACATCAACCGCATTAACTTATTCAACCTGCAGTCTTTCAATTTTGCGATCGGGTATGATTATAACCAAAAGATCAAACGCAGCAATGATTCACGCAACACCAAACGCTGGGTCTTTAAACCCATCAACATAGAATTTGCCCGCTTGTATAATGAAACAGACAGTTTCCGGAAAACATTAGATGAAAATCCTTTCTTAAGATATTCCTTCAACACTTCGCTGGTGGCAGGCTCAAGCATCGGGTATCAATCAATAAAAGTAAACAGCAAGCACCCCAACAGGCAACACAGCCTGAAAGTTAATGTGGAAGAATCGGGTTTGCTTTGGGGGCGGTTCGGTTTCTTTAAAAACTATATGCGGCAGTTTGGCAAGGCCGATATTGAATACATCTACTCGGCCTCACGGCTGAAATCTGCTTTTGTATTCCGTATGTTTGGCGGTGTTGGCATTGCGGCTAAAGGCGATACGACCCTGCCCTTCTTTAAGCAATATTTCGGCGGAGGAAGCAGCAGCATGCGGGGCTGGCCTGTACGGGGTATTGGACGGGGATCACAACCGCTTACGCCATTCGGACAAAATAAATTCAATGACCGCACCGGCGACGTACAACTGGAAAGCAATATTGAATACCGCTATACCATTGCGCAGATCATTCCGAATTCGTTGGTGCTGCGGGGTGCTTTATTTCTTGATATAGGAAATGTGTGGAATGCCCGGAACACAAAACCCGGAGGTGGAACAGACAGTACCCAATTTCAATTTAAAAATTTATACAAACAAATGGGTGTGGCTGCAGGTGCAGGTTTCCGGCTCGATTTTAATTACGTGATCCTCCGCTTCGACCTGGGCTTCCGGATCAAGCGGCCTGATCTGAGTGAGAACGACGGATGGCAGTTGCCGGGTGTTTCTTTCAATAATATTTTTAAAAGAGGGGTACGTGTACCCGATCCCAACAACCCCGGCGGCACTTACAATGATAACCGGTATAAAAAATGGCGGTACGAAAATTTCAATATGACGATCGGGATAAATTATCCTTTTTAAGAACGTTAATCCGTTAAGTAGTTAATACGTTAATTAGTTTTCATGCCCATCCTTGCTTTTGTTGTGTTTTGGCGACTTTGCAACGAATTTTATATAGCCATTCAATTTAGCCAGTATTTTTTCGGCATCTGTTATTAATTCATCTGCTTTTATTGTTTCAAGTATGTTTCTTCTTTTGCACTTCGATAGCCATGATTTTGTTTCCTGGAGAGAGCCTCTTGAATAAAAGAAGAATTGTTTACTTTCTTTGTAATAATACCTGCCATACCCTTCAGCAATGTTTGCAGAAATGGAATCAGCAGATCTTACAATTTGTTTACCAATAGTATCTCTTTGGAAATTAGTCCAACTTCCGACTAATTTCCATATCGCATCAGAAAAAGATTCTGCTAATTGATAAACTTCAAGTTTCTCTAACGTATATTCCATAAAAGAACACTTACTAATTAACAAATAAACCAATTAACGGATTAACCATTCAGTGTTTTTTCGAATTCTTCCATGGTTTTTCCCTCATCCATTTTAAACTCCCCGATCCTTGTGCGGCATAAACTGCTGAGATAAGCACCGCATCCCAATACTGCACCAAAATCATTTGCCAGGCTGCGGATATATGTCCCGGTTGAACAAACCACTTTAAAATGAACAAAGGGAAGTTCAATTGCAGTGATCTCAAAAGACCGGATAAAAATTTTCCGTGCTTTTAATTCTACTTCCTCTCCCCTGCGGGCCAGTTCGTATAAAGCAACACCGTCTTTTTTAATAGCTGAGAACATGGGCGGGTATTGATCGATCTCGCCAATAAATTTTTCGGTTGCTGCCTGTAACATGTCGTTTGTTACAGGTGAAAAATCTTTTTGATGTTCGGGTTCACTTTCCAGGTCATAGGTTGGCGTAACGGCACCGAGTGTAATACTACCGGTATATTCTTTTTCCTGCGCCATGTATTCGTTGATCTTTTTGGTGAACTTTCCGGTGCATACAATCAGCAATCCGGTTGCCAGCGGATCAAGCGTACCGGCATGGCCGATCTTTTTTATCTGCAATAAACTACGGAGTTTTCGTACCACGTCAAATGATGTCCAGTGAAGGGGCTTGTTTATTAACAGTACTTTCCCTTCTGCATACGGCTGCTTGATCAACGGATCAATAGGGATTCGCTCCTTGCGTTCGGCTCTTACCGGTGCCTCGCCTGCTTCTGCAAGTTTATTGGTATATCTTATTCTGTAAGTTTGTTTGCGTGCCACTCAGATTTTTTGTAAAGGTAAAGATTGAAGGTTCAATAGAACTTATTATTAAACATGCTGTCCATTACAATTTTGAAATATCGGGCAAGAAGCCCGGAGGGCTGAAATTTTGGTAATACTGAAGCTGTGAATGAATTGAGCCCCGGAGGGGCGGTATTTTTCAATCATAAAAGTCAAAAAGATACCTATCCTCATAATCCACTTCAAAATCCGTAAGCATTTTTTTATATTCTTCTTTGAAAGATTTTATTTTATGGTGTTCTTCCTGGTTCATAATGTATCTGACCACAATATCCCGTTGGCTTTTTGCATACGAGAATGCTCCATATCCTTCCTGCCACCGAAATTTCTCTTTAACAAAATGCTGTTCATTTATCCATTTACTGCTGTTTGCTTTTACGGCACTCATGAATTCGGCTATACTTGAAGTAACAGGCATGCCGAATAATATATGTACATGATCCTGCCATCCACCCACAGCTAATGACTTCCCTCCTTTATTAGCAATGATACCCGAAATATACCGATGAAGATCATCACGCCATTCCTTAAAAATAAAATTTTCCCGGCCCTTCACCGCAAAGATTGAATGAATGGTTATTTGTGAATAGGTATTCGGCATAATTTTTTTATTGGAGCAAAGGTTATAATGCCGCCCCTCCGGGGCTTATTAATTTTTTTTTCTAAAAAAACTACCAAAATGACGCCCCTATGGGGCTGCTATGATCTACCCTCCTAATTGATTTGAAGCTGCAATATAAAGGCCCACCGGGCCGGAATTTTGGTAAAATCCTCTTTAATTGTTGTGTCTTAGCCCCTGAGGGGCGACACTTTTCCCGGATATATGTGAAGGAACGATATTTTACTACCTAGCATAATGAAACGGTATTCTCATCACTATATCGCCTGCCTTGCCTTCAACTCCAAATACTTATTCACCGCATTAATGGTAAGATGTTCAGGCGCAGTCAACACAGAGAGGATACCATGCTTTCTCAATTCCTTTACGATGAGCCTTTTTTCAAAAGCAAATTTTTCGGCAATGGTCTTGATGTAAACATCTTCTACGTTTTTGGCCTGCAGTCCGGAGAGTTGATGCAATTCGGTATTTTCAAAAAACACCACCATCAGCAGGTGATGCTTGGCAATGGAACGCAAATAATTCAACTGGCGGTACAGGCTATTCAATGATTCAAAGTTCGTGTACAGCACCAGCAGGCTGCGATGCTTTACCCGGTTGCGTATCTGCATATAAAGCATTTCGTAATCGCTTTCTAAAAAAGCGGTCTCCTGGTTATAGAGCAGTTGTAAAATATTTTCCCGTTGTATGGGTTTGCGGTCGGCGGCCAGTACAGAACCCATCTTATTGGCAAAGGTCATCACACCTACCCTGTCTTGTTTCTGCAAGCAAACATTGGCTAACACCAGCGTGCTGTTGATGGCGTAGTCAAGTAACGTGAGTCCGCCGAAAGGCATTTTCATCAGCCGTCCTTTATCAATAACGCAATACACCTGCTGCGACCGTTCATCGGTATAACTGTTCACCATCAGCGAAGCCTTACGGGCCGTTGCCTTCCAGTTCACACTGCGGATATCATCGCCCCGTACGTATTCTTTTATCTGCTCAAACTCCATGCTGTGGCCCAGCTTACGCATGCGCCGGTTACCCTGTTCACTCTGGATGGTTGTTTGCGAAAGCAGCGCATACTTACGCATCTGCAGGTAAGAAGGATATACGGGTACTGTTTCCCCCGCTTCAATATTATACCGGCGTTTCAATAAACCAAGCTGCGACCGTACATAAAGAATGATTCGGCCAAAATCATACTGGCCTCTTTCAACCGGCCGAAGTTTGTATGTAATATTCTTTTGCTCTCTTGCTTTAAACCGGTAGAACAATAACCAATCCCTTTTCTGAAACTGCACCGGAAGTTCATCAATGATCTCCATGCGAACAGTAAAAGGCATGTTGTTCTTCACCTGCATCTCAATTTTATTTTCATCACCGTTGCTGAGCCGGTCTGCCATTTGGCGGCTTGCCGTGGGCGACTTGCTCAAAGCAAACAGGAAAAGGTAATCAACCACAACAAGCACAATGAAAACAAAGAACAGGATCTTTGTGTACATAAAAAGAACCGGCAACAGGAAAGAAGCCACGAACAAAACCACACAAAACCCCGCCCAGAAGTAAAACCGCCGGGTAAGGTATAAGGCGCCGATATATTTTTTAAAGAAACTCCACATGAGCAGCCATTCTTATCTTGGTACTTCAATTGATTTTAAAATGATATCGATCAGGTCATCTTCTGTAACGCCTTCCATTTCTTTTTCGGGCGTGAGGATGATGCGATGCCGCAACACATGCGGCGCCATTTCCACCACGTCTTCTGGTGTTACAAAATCCCGTCCCTTTATAGCTGCACTGGCTTTTGCCGAACGAAGTATGGCCAATGATGCCCGTGGCGAAGCGCCGAGATATAAGGCCGGGTTATTTCTTGTTTCATGAACGATCCTGGCAATAAACTCCACGACCTTGGGTTCGGTAATTACAGACTGAACCTGCGTACGGTAATGTTGTATGTCCACCGGCGACAATATCTTCCGCACTGCATCCAGCATCTGCGCCTGTGATTTTCCCTGTTGCCCGTTTAAGATGGCGATCTCTTCTTCGAGTGATGGATACTTCACTTCTATCTTAAACAGGAATCGATCCAGTTGTGCTTCCGGCAACCGGTAAGTGCCTTCCTGCTCAATGGGATTTTGTGTAGCCAGCACAATAAAAGGCACCTGCATGATATGGGTATGGCCATCCACGGTTACCTGGCGTTCTTCCATCACTTCAAACAAAGCTGCCTGTGTTTTTGCCGGGGCCCGGTTTATCTCATCGATCAATATTATATTGCTGAATATGGGGCCCGACTTAAACCGGAACTCGCCATCCCTTGGATTGAACACGGAGGTTCCGATCACATCACTCGGCATCAGGTCGGGTGTGAACTGCAGCCGGGAAAAATCCACGTCGATGATCTTTGCCAGCAGTTTTGCCGTTAATGTTTTGGCAACACCGGGTACGCCTTCAATTAAAATATGGCCGTCGCACAACAGCCCGATGAGCAGCAGGTCAACCATTTTATATTGTCCCACGATCACCCGGGCAATTTCATTCCGGATCTCATGTACCGACCTGTTGAGGCCGCTGAGGTCGATGCGTTGTTGAAAAAGATTTTCTTCCATCAGTTTTTGTTTTTGTGAAAATGCTGAATTTGTTCGTTTAAAGAAAGTAACCGGTAATCGTCCAGGTCATCGCTCGACTGAACATCGGCGATGCTCCGGTAAAGCGATTCCACTTTATCACGGGGCACCCCGCTTTTCCGGCCCAGGGTGGTTATAAAATCATCGTTGATCAGGTTGGTATTCAAAAAATATTTATTGCGGATGAATTCATTGAAATAGGTGATCATCTTATCCGAGATATTCTTGTTGTCTTTTTTCTGCAGGTACAGTCGCCCGATCGTTTCGGTAAACGTAACCGTGGTGTTCTCATTGGGTTTGCGCTGCGCTATGATACGCTGAACACGTTTACCGCCGAAAAGTACATAGAACAACAGCAGCACCACCGATATCCAGAAGGCATATACCAGCGGCGGATGTTTCATTATTTCGCTGAAAGTAGAGAAATTTTCATCGCTGTTCCTGCGCCTGCGCAGTTTGTTGTAATAATCATCCCAGTATACATGCTGCGGGAAAGCCGAAGTAAATGCCAGGCTTTGCTGCAGGTATTTGTAATTGCTGTCTTTCAATAAAAAATAATTACTGAAAGCCCGGGGATCGCAATGCAGGTATAACCTGCCCCTTCCATAAAAATAAACAATGGAGTTGGGCTTTGAATTCGCATTCACGCCCACGATCCTTGTGCGGCCCGTATCGATCGAAGTAAAATAATTGTTGAACGGGTAATAGAAATAAGAAAGTAGCGAGTCGGGTTCCAGCAGCGAACGTGTATTGGTTTTGGTGAGTCCGGAGAACCCGAAAAATGAATTGAAGTTCATTTTTGTTTTGCAATTAAGTTTCTCCTGCAGCAACTCATCAATATATCCCGCAGAAATAAAAAGGTCGTTGCCATGATTTACATATTCTATCATGGCGGTGGCTTCTTCTTCATCCACAAACAGGGCACTGCTGATGCATACATACAGGGATGCCGTATCGCTGATGTCTTTCCATGTTTTGGAAAAAGGCTGCTTGATGTCCCGGATGCTGTTGGCCGGGAAAAGCGACTGCACCTGGCGGTAGGCAATATTGGCACCAAAGGGGTTCTTATCTTTTTTAGAGAATGTTTCCCGCATATCAGGCAGGCCGGGTTCTTTAGAAGCGCCACAGGACGAGATCAGCACAGCAAGCACTGCCATAAAAAAAAGATATGTGATTGTTCTTTTCAACTGCTGATCTAAAATTTTTGATTAAAGGCTTTAAAACCGCTTTCTATTTTTTGGTAAATATCCTGTTCCACTTCAAACTCACCATACCAAACGTATTCGTAGTTAAGGGTAAGGGATGTAAAATCATTTTGCAGGGATGGATTTTTTAATTCCCGTACATACTGGTAGTTGGTTTTATCGGGTGCAAGTTCCACCAGGTTCTTTGCCGCCAGTTTGTGCAGCGACCGCAGGTACTGATACCGTACGGCCTGGCGGAAATTATGCTGCTGCAATGCCTGGCCCAGCAGCGCATCAAAATCAGTTTCTGCCGTGATGCTTTCTTCTTCCACTTTTGCATCAATGCCTTTGATCTTCTTCGTCTCCCGCCTGAATGCACCCTCCGCTAAAAACAGCCTGTATATGATGAAGAGAATAAAAAAGCCGGCGAGTGCCCAAAGAAAAAATTTCAAAAAAAGGGATGAGAAGAAATTTTCAAAAAAACCAGGCCTGGATGAAACAGGCTTCTGCTTTGTCGCATTCTTCTCTTTTTCCTGTTTGTCTTTCAGCAGGCTATCCAGGTACTTCATATAAGCAAACTCACGGGCATTCTTCCATCGCTTTACCGAATCCGGCGAAATACCCAATCCGTTCAGGTAAAGCGTTGTGTCTGGCCCCTGCTTTACCGCAACAGGTTCATTGCTTTTCTGATCATCCACAATTGCCTCTATCTTTTCATCCGCAGGCGCCGGTTCAACATCCTCATACGTACTTTCATTTTTCAACAGCGATGAATCTATATAGATATACCTTTTCTGCTGGGCCGTGGCTGCAGCGAAGAAGAATAATACCGTGATCAATATGCAGATGAATTTATTCATGATCCTTTTTCAGCCTGTTGATGATGCCATCCGGGCGGATATAATAACCTTTCTTATGTAAGCGGATCGGGTGAATTACAAAATACCAGATGATGAATGCCAGCGAAACAGCCAGTATCACAACACTCACCCACACAGGCAGGCCGGCGTTATTGGCCTTGTCAAACGTCTGGCTCATCAGGTGGGTGATATAACTTTCAAAAAATGCAGCAACGATAAAGACCGGCACCAGGCTTATTAATACTTTGGCTGCATCTTTAGCCCCATTCTTAAAAGATACCATGCGGCTGTACGTACCGGGAAATAAAATGCCATAAGCAAGTATGAACCCGGCCGTGGCTGCGATCACAATGGCTGATATCTCCAGGGTACCGTGTATCCATATTACGAGTATCGATTTGGTGCCCAATCCTTTTGAAAAGAACATGTATTGAAAAGTGCCCAGCATCAATCCATTGCTCCACATGATCATGAGGGTAAAAAGCCCCAACGTGAATCCTCCTATGAATGCCCGGAATGCCACACCGATGTTATTGAAACCGATCCACACAAACATGGAGAAAGGGTTCCCGTCTTTATACACACCGAACGGATCGCCCTTGGCAATGTTCTCTTCCGTCATGTCAACATACCTATCACCCAACACCCCTCTTACAAAGTTCTCGTTGTACATGGAAGAGAAAACACCGATGGCAACAAAGAGGCAGAATAAGACCGTGGTGAATAATAAAATGCGGTGATACTTTTTAAACAGCAGCGGCAGTTCGTATTTCCAGAAAACAAATATGCGGCTGTACTTTTCTTTTTTGTTGCGGTAAATGCTCTGGTAAATACCGGCGGCAATGCCATTGATCCAACGGGTGACCTTGCTTTTGGGATAAAAAGTTTTGGCATAGCTGAGGTCATCGATCAGGTCTACAAACCTTTCTGCGGTCACGTCCGGGTTATCCGTGGGCGAATGCTGGTATTCATTCCACTTATCAGCATTCTTTTTAATGAACATCGCTTCCCGCATAGGGCCAAATTAAGGTTTTGAATTAATGCTACAAATTCGTCTTTTTTCAGGAATAAAAAAACTCCTGTTCACGCAAATCTATAGCGGGCAATCAGTAATTTGCAGGTATCATGTCCATCATTTCAATAGGCACCGCTTTTAACATAGATCTCGAATTCGAGATCGCCGAATTCCATAAGCGCCTGCTGGCCTACATCATCGATTTTGTGCTGCTCATCATTTTCCTGTACAGCATGAAATATTTATTATATAATGGGCTGGTATCGGACGAGGAAAAAAGTGTTGGGCTTGACATACTCATCATTTCACTGCCCATGCTGCTCTATTCACTGCTAACCGAATTGTGGATGAATGGGCAGACGGTAGGCAAGAAGATCATGGGCATCCGGGTCATCAGCCTGGAAGGAGGTGAACCCACCCTGGGCCAGTTCATCCTGCGCTGGATAACCAAATTCTTTGAATGGCCGTTTATGTTTGGGTACATTGCTTTTTCAAATACCACCCTTATAGTTTATTGTTTTATTACCGGCTTGTTTGGCATAGAGGTGGTCATCATCATTGCCGTATCACCAAAAAACCAACGGTTGGGTGATATGATCGCCGGCACCGTGGTGGTAAATGCAAAATCTGCATTGACTGTGGCAGACACCGTTTTCATGCAGATAAACCAAACCGATTACAAAGTGATGTTTCCGCAGGTGATGCGCCTGAGCGACCGCGACATCAATACCATTAAAAGTGTGTTGACACAGGCAGGCAAAAGAAACAACTACGACATGTGCCACCGGGTGGCTATGAAAATAAAAGAAGTACTAAACATTGAGTCTGACCTTTATGTTGACCAGTTCTTAGAAAAGTTACTGGAAGATTATAATTACCTGGCTACAAAAGAATAAACCCGGTTCGCATTAAAAGCCTCTCCCCCTGCCTGACAAAATTCCCAGCATCAAAAAGAAAACAAGCACTACCAAAACGATGATCGTAATGATGCCTGCTACCTTAAAATAAGTAGCGAATTTTGTGATCCCAATTTCAAAATGAGCCTGGCTGGAGTTATCTATTGCTTTTTTAACATTAGAAGCAGCCATGAACAATGTGATATTCAAGGCAAGGGATATTGCCACGGAAAGTGCAATGTTTGCCATACCGAAACCGGCAAAAGAACCGGCGTACCTGCCCAGGCTGTTCATGGTGGCAATAAAAGAAATGATCGTAACCCCTATGCCAATAAACCCAACAATGGCGTTTATGTTTGCCCAGCGGGCAATTACAGACAGGTTTGACTTCGTTTCTTCATCCGGGCCAAAATTAAAAATGCTGCTGTTTGGATTATTTTCCATGATGATTTTGATTTACCAGACCAGTTTTGCAATAGTGTTAAACAGGGACAGGATGGAAAAGACCGTGGTGATGATAAAAAATATTTTCAACGACCTTAATCCTGCATTCAGCTCATTTATATCCTCACTGATCAATGCACTTTTTATTTTGCGTGAAAAATTAAAAAGAAAATAATACACCAGTGATATGGCCGCTGCAACAAACAAGATCACTAACAGGAGAATAGTACCGGTAAAGTTGCCGAATAAATACCCGATGCCACCCAGCCTTTTCATTGAATTGAAAAATCTCATACCCCCCATGATACCCAAAACCAGCATGAGGCCGCATGCACTGAATACAACAATGGAAATGAATTTTGACCAGATGGCAGCATTGGCAAACTGGTGCCTTACCTCGCCTTCAAGCTGCAGGTCCATTTCTGTTAAATGATCGTATTGGGAATCTTCCATACCGGTTATTTTGGTAAATAATAAAACGAATATGTAAAAATTTCAGCACAATGCAAAAGAAAAGCCGTTGAAAGATCAACGGCTTAAAATTATTCCTGCATTTCGTTACGGAACATTGCTTTCTGCCCGGGAAATGAATATCATTTATTGTGCATGGCGTATCGCATCCATGAACAAGGCCCCGAATAAAATAAAGTAGATGATCATGATCAAAAAGAATATACCACCCAGCACCAGTCCTATGATGGAGCATATCCTTCCTGCATTTGATGAGCTGTAGCTGGATGAAGAATATAACTCGGGTGTTGCCTGGTATAATTTCCTGTCCTTATTGGCAAGTACCAGGCCTATTATACCACAGATAATACCAACAACTCCGTAACAGAATGCACCTACAATGGAGATGATACCTAATACCAGCGCAGCGGTTGCATTGGGTAAATTAGCCGGTGGTTGGTTGCCCGGAGAGTTAAAGTTGTGTTGCTCATTCATATGCTTTGTTTTAAGCGTTTTTAAATTTATTTAGAAGTTGGTTAAGAATATAATTACTTAATACCCGGACTGAATATATGCTGCTAAAATACACTGCTTGCCCGCTGAAAATTCCAAATAACTATAATAATTATCAGTAACAGGAATAAACTGCCCAATACAAGCCCAATGATAGAACATATCCTTCCGGCAGTGGATGAACCATAACTTGATGAAGAGTATAGTTCAGGATTGGCCAGGTATAATTTCCTGTCTCTATTAGCAAGTACCAAACCGATGGTACCGCATATAACCCCAACAACCCCATAACATAAAGAACCAACAATTGAAATGATACCCAAAACCAATGAAGCAGTTGCGTTTGGTAACTGGGCAGCATTTATCCTTGTATTGAAATTGCTTAGGTAATCCCTGCCCTGATCTTCCATTTGGCTTAAACAGTTTTGGTAACCATTATTTTGTAAATATAACCAAGCAAAATAATTCCTGCACAGAAAATGTAAGAATATTTAAGAATAATGGCCCCGTTCCTTATCTTGAAAATAACATGCAGTACCAGTAAAGCAAAAAGCAGCAGTATGGGTATCAACGCCGGGTACATGGCAAAACTGCCGGATACATTACCACGCAGCAATAACAAAAGACTCCGCTGCATGCCGCAGCCCGGGCAATCGAAATGCGTAAGCTGTTTGAACAGGCAGGGTAACTGGTGTTGCTGAAGCCAGTCGGTAATATTTAAAAAATAAAACGACATGTATACTGTTAACACGTTAATTGGTTAACTGGTTAATTAGTTGATCCGTGAGAACATTTGCAAACCAGCATCACACGAATTAACGGATATACGGATTAACGCTCCTAATACGCCCTCGCAAACAATACCCGCTGTGTACTTGGTTTACCCGTTAAGATACAAACCCCTGCTTCCTGTTTATTGTTTAAAGGAATACAGCGGATGGTAGCCTTGGTCTGTTCTTTTATCTTCTCTTCTGTTTCGGCGGTACCATCCCAATGAGCGGAGATGAAGCCGCCTTTACCATCCAGCAGTTTTACAAAATCATCCCAGTTGTCTGCAGTGGTAATATGTTCCGTGCGGAAAGCAAGTGCTTTGTTATAAATGTTCTGCTGAATTTCTTCCAGCAGGTTTGAGATATTATCTGCAAGTCCGTCCAGCGACATGCTGTTCTTTTCTTTTGTATCACGGCGGGCAACTTCAACCACCTTATTTTCCAGGTCACGCAATCCCATGGCGATCCTCACCGGCACTCCCTGCAATTCGTGCTGTGCAAATTTCCAGCCGGGGCGACTGTTATCATTATTATCGTACTTAACACGGATACCTTTGACTTTTAAAGATGCCATGATCTCATTCGCTTTTGCATCAATGGGTGCTTTACTTTCTTCTCCTTTATAAATAGGAACGATCACAACCTGCTGCGGAGCGATCTTTGGCGGCAATATCAATCCCTGGTCGTCACTGTGCGCCATTATTAAAGCACCGATGAGCCTGGTAGAAACACCCCAGGATGTTGCCCACACATATTCCTGCTTGTTTTCTTTGGTTAAGAACTGCACGTCAAATGCTTTGGCAAAATTTTGTCCGAGGAAATGGGAAGTACCTGCCTGCAATGCTTTTCCATCCTGCATCATTGCCTCAATGCAATAGGTATCTTCTGCACCGGCAAAACGTTCACTGGCTGTCTTAACCCCTTTGATCACCGGCACGGCCATATAGGTCTCCACAAATTCAGCATACACATCCAGCATTTTCTTCGTTTCTTCAATGGCCTCCTCTTTTGTTGCATGAGCCGTATGCCCTTCCTGCCATAAAAATTCGGCCGTACGCAGGAACAAACGGGTACGCATTTCCCAACGAACCACGTTGGCCCACTGGTTTATTAATAAAGGAAGATCCCGGTATGATTGTATCCAGTCTTTATAACTATGCCAGATGATTGTTTCGGAAGTTGGACGAACGATCAGTTCTTCTTCCAGTTTTGCATCAGGATCAACCACAATACCTTTTCCATTTGGGTCATTCATCAGGCGGTAATGAGTTACCACCGCACATTCTTTTGCAAAGCCTTCTACGTGTGCCGCTTCCTTACTTAAAAAACTTTTTGGTATGAACAAAGGGAAATAAGCATTCACATGCCCGGTCTCCTTGAACATTTTATCCAGCTGGTCACGCATATTCTCCCACAGGGCAAAGCCATAGGGTTTAATTACCATACAGCCACGTACGGCTGAATAATCGGCCAGCCCGCCTTTAATAACCAGGTCGTTGTACCATTGCGAATAATCCTCTGCCCTTGACGTTAATTCTTTACTCATTTTATTTGTCTTTTTTCAAGGTCTGACTGCCTGTCCCGATTATTTCGGGATCCCGTCTGACCATTTCTTAATTTCATTTCGGTCAGACGAGGACGTCGGACCGGGTTTCTTTTAGCACCGCCTTAACAACATACCATTTAACTTTAATGTCTGTTGACAAAGGGTTTGTAATGTTTACGTGTTTTTAATAACTGCACAAAAGTAGTAACTTCAATTTTAAATGCTTTAAACAAATCACCATGAAAACAAAAATTCTACTCCTTTCTCTTACTGCAGCGGCTTTCAGCAGTTGCACCACGGCGTATAAAAGCAGCCAGACACCGGATGATGTTTATTATTCTCCTGCCCGGGTTTACGAGGATGATTCGCAAAATAAACGTGAGGAAGAGAAGACCAAACCGGCGCCTGATTACGAGATCACCATGAGCATACGTGACTACCGCTGGCGGAATTTCAGCAATGAGTATGATTACGACCACAGTCCCTATAATTACAGCTGCAAGGGATACAGTTATGGTTACTATTACAACCCTTATTATTATCCATGGGCCATTTATACGCCCAGGGCCACTTATTCAAAACCGGTTAATACCACACCAAGAATGGTTAACCTGAATGCCTACAACGGATACAATCCCAATGTTGCTTCCGACAAAACAAACGGAACCGGCAGGTGGGCGAACCCAACCTACAGGTACAACAACAGCAATTCAAACGGCCGAAGCAGGCAGATCATCTTACCTAACAGCAGTTCTTCATCCAACAACAATACAAGAACCTATACGCCTTCTTCTTCCGGAAGCAGCAGCAGCGGAAGCTCATCATCGGGCAGCAGCAGTTCCGGTTCTTCTGTATCAAGGCCGGGCAGAGGTTAACGCCAGCTCAATGAATTACAACAGCCGTACTTTAATGAATGACTTTACCAACTCAGCTGCATAAAACGATTGTATCAAAAAATTTATGCTATGACCAAATATATACCCGTACTATTTTTACTGATATCAAATTCCGTTTTTGCCCAGGTACCCGAAGATGCCATCCGGTATTCCTTTTACCCGCAGAACGGAACAGCCCGTAACCTGGCCATTGGCGGCGTGATGGGCTCATTGGGCGGCGATATCAATGCCACATTTGTAAACCCAGCCGGACTTGGTTTTTATAAGACAGGCGAATTCGTACTCACACCCGGAATCTTTCTAAACAACAACAAAGCAACGTTCAGGAATAATCTTTCGCAAAACAAAAAGAATAATTTTGGCTTTGGTGCCAGTGGTGTGATACTCGGTTACAGTGATGCTAATAATCCGCACAAAAGCAGCGCCATCAGCATTGCCTTTACACAAACAGCAAACTTCAATAACCGGGTTCAGTACAGCGGGCTGAATAATTACAGTTCGTTCAGTGAACAGTTTGCCGAAGAGTTTTCGAAAAGCGGCTTAACCATCGGCGAAGTGTTAAGCACCAACTCTTCCCTGCCTTATACATCTGCCCCTGCCTTATACACGTACCTGATCGATACCGTTACGGTAAATGGCCTGGTGCAGGTAAAAGGAGCGCCGGAATACATACTGGATGCCGGGCAGGCATTGCGCCAGGAAATGCTGCATACTACCAGGGGCGGCATCTATGAATTTGCGATTGGCTATGCACAAAACAAAAACGACAAATGGTACTGGGGTATAAGCCTGGGGATTCCCTTAGTAAACTATACCAGCAATATGGTTTTTAAAGAATCCGATACTTCTTCAAACACGTCCAATCATTTTAAACAGTTTGAATACACCGATGATTTTAAAACGAAGGGAACCGGGTTCAATGCAAAACTCGGTATCATCTATCGTCCGCAGGATTACATACGCCTCGGACTGTCAATCCACACGCCTACATACATGATCCTTACAGATACCCGTACCACTTACCTCAGCACCGAAGTAGAGAACCCGGTTAATAAATACGATGTATCATCGCTGGTATTTACAAACAACCAGGCCGGCGAATCAAAATATGTGCAACTGACGCCGTTCAAAGCCATGATCAGTGCTTCTTATGTTTTCAGGGAAGTGGCAAATACAAAAAAACAACGGGCCTTTATCAGCGCCGACATTGAATATGTACATCACCGCGGCAGCCGTTTTTACGACAACAGGCAGGATGAAACTGAAGAAGAAAAAGCAGCTTACAAGGAATATTACAAAGGATTGAACAAAGTAGTGAAGGCTGACTATAAAGGAAATTTCAATTTCCGGGTAGGTGGCGAGTTGAAGTTTAATGTGATCGCTGCTCGATTAGGGTTTGCTTATTATGGCAACCCATATAAAGACGCCGGTTACAAAGCCAACCGCATGTTACTCAGCGGCGGATTGGGTTACCGCAACAAAGGCATGTTCATCGACCTTACTTATGTACATACCATCAGTAAAGATGTCAGTTTTCCATACCGGCTCGAAGACCGGGCAAATACGTACGCCATGCTTAAACAACAGAGGGGGAATATTGTAGCCACTCTCGGATTCAAATTTTGACCACTGCTAATTGCTTAATCTGCCCCGGGATTTATTCCGGGGCTTTTTTTACCACCGGGTTTGCAGTACAAAACAAATCGATTCGTTTTACTACCACCCCACTTCCTGCTTCGGATATCGCCGCACTTACCTTAAGCATATTTTTTAAATAAAAGATTAACTTAGTTCCTATTTCGTTGTCCTGAAGTAATTATGCTCCTGTCATTACAAAATAACTTTTTATTTTCGAAGTCAGCACAAGCCAGGCAATTCATTCATTTTGGCTGGCTTGTTCTTTTTCTGCTGATGCCCGCATGTCTTACTGCCCAGGTATACCGGGCATTTGGCCAGAACAGGTACAGTTTTGCGCAAACCACATTCGGGTATGAAACAGAGTACACTCCTGCTTCGGGGTATTCGTATTTTCGGAACCAACAGAATCAATTGGAAAAAAAACGTATCGGTAATACACTCTCGCCAACCATCAGTATCACCGGCCTGCATTTCTGGGGGCATACCGAATTCTTTACCAGTTTTTCCTTACCCGATATTCACCTGAGCAGGCAGAAAACTTCGGGAGAATACCAGCGGTTTGGTTCCACCGGATTCAAATTATTTATTCCCGCAGTGAGGATCAACAAACCAAGTCCGTACATTGGAATGTCGCTTGCATCGTTTTCCTATAAGCAGGGCGATGGCGTTTCCATGAAACGGGCCGACTGTTCACTGCTATTCGGATTAACTTATTCTTTCAGGAAGGGATTGCTGGAGATAGGTGGCAGCTACCATTATTCAAACAAGCAACGGTATTTCATTTCCCGCATTGAAGCAGTGAACTTGAAAATTCCTGCACTTTCAATCTCCGCCGATTTCAAATATTTTTTCGATCTCTCCATCAACACATTGCAACGGGAGAAGAACGGCGAGTTAAAAAAAGAATATGACCTGCTGAAAAAAAGAAAGTCGCTCAGTTCATTTTCGATTGGCCTGGGCCCTTCATATTCTTTTTTCACACGGCGGTCGGATTACAACCGGAAAGTAAACCCGTATCTCGATGACCACCGTGTTACCAATCTTTATCCAGATATAGGCGTTGGCTATTACAATTACCGGCTCGACGCAACTGTGAATTTTTCCTGGAGATCATTTCGTTCAAAGCTTAGTGCGTTCGGAAAAATACAGGATGTGAAACGAAACTCAGCAGGCCTTGAACTGTACAAATTCTTTGGAGATTATCATGGTTTTGTACCTTTTATCGGAGGAATAATAAGCCTGGAGAATTTCCGTGTTAAGGAATCCGACCAGGGCGTTCTAACCTTTAACCGGTCTTATCAGTTAATTACCGCCGGAGTTATCGCCGGGTGGGATATCAGGCCTACCCGTACTGACTGGTGGGGTGTTCGGACGAACATCCGATGGTTTCCGTTCATGAAACTTGATATGCCCGGCAATACAAGCATCAGTATGCAACAGGTAGAATTGAATTTTTTGCAGCTGATTCTTTATCCGAACAGGATCATTGCACGTACAGCGAAAACAAAGTACCGGTAACACTCAGGTAATGTTGAACTGGTTTATTTGTGCAAGTACCAAGGCAATCTCCGGCTCACACCATTTTATCTCTGTGTCTTTCCGGAACCAGGTCATCTGCCGTTTGGCATACTGGCGGGTGTTCAGTTTTATCATCCCAATCGCATCATCCAGGCTCAGCGGACCTTCCAGGTAGCCGAATAATTCCCGGTAGCCAACGGTTTGTAATGCATTCAGTTTTTGATAAGGCAACAACAGCTTTACTTCATCCAGTAAACCCCGTTGGATCATCGCATCTACCCGTTTATTGATGTTCTCATTCAATTGTTCTTTGGGCAACTGCAACCCAATCCTGATGATATTGAAATTCCGTTTCTTTTTCTGCTGTGTTTGAAACAGCATGATGGACCGGCCCGTGGAAAGTTTCACTTCCAATGCCCGCATCAACCGCTGTGGATTTTTTATTTCGCCGTTCAGGTAATAGACAGGATCATTTTTCTCCACCTGCTTTTGCAACCACTCCAATCCTTCTGCTTCATAACCAACAATGATATTTTTCCGGATCGCCGGATCGATCACCGGCACTTCGTCAATACCCTGGCAAAATGCTTTTACGTAGAGGCCGGTACCGCCTACCACCACCGCCACATCGTGATGGCGGAATATCTCATTCACTTTTTCCAACGCATATTGCTCAAATACGGCGGCATTCACATCCGCTTCAATAGAATGTGAACTGATGAAATAATGTTTAACAAGGTTTAATTCTTCTGCCGAAGGCTTTGCAACGCCGATATTCAGTTCTCTAAAACATTGGCGGCTGTCGGCCGAAATGATCTCTGTGTGAAAATGCTGGGCTACTTCGATGGCAAGCGAAGTTTTACCAACGGCCGTTGGGCCAACAATAACAATGCAGGTCTTTATGCCCCTATCCCCTAAAGGGGCAGATGTTTTGTCCATAACAAATGAGTTTGTAAAGAACTCTGGTAGCCAGGGGTAATGATCTTAAAGACCACAGATGACGGTTGTCGGTGCCCGGTCATCAGCAGTCGATCTTTTAAAATCCATCATTGCCTTCATCGGTTGAAGTTTCTTCTTCACCATCGGCTTCCACTTCATCGCCTTCATCACCTTCTTCACCAAATCCATCTGCCATGGCATCGGGTTTCAGGTCGTATTTCTCTTCCATCTCTGCCAGGCGGCTATCCACCAGGCCCTTGGTTCCGTATTGAGATGGCGCAATGCCTTCGGTGCGTATGCAGCATGGATATGTGAGTTTTGCATTCTCTTCCTTATCCACGGTTATGAGTTCCACCATAAAATGCCAGAACTTGTTGAAGTCGTATTCGTAAATGAATTTCTGGTTGGGATTGCTTATCTCGGAGCCGATGCTGGTATCGGCCATAATGAGCGGTTCTGCCTTATACTCCTTATCGTATTTCTCGATTGATATCTCCCGGCCACGAAGCCAGGCATCGTTGCTGCGGTAAAAAGTTGCCTTGGGCTTTGAATCGGATTCAAAACTTTTTAAAATGCAGGTATGCAGATCGAAAAAACTTTGTGAATGCCGGATAGCAATATCCCTGTACACACTGTCATCATCTTCCCAATATATTCTGAATCGTAATATAGCCATAGAGTAAAATTAAGAATTAAAAATTAAAAATTAAGAATTGAGCGCAATCCAAAAGCTGGTATCTTGTTAAATGAGTACTCCCAATGACCAATGACCAATGACCAATGACCAATGACCAATGACCAATGACCAATGACTAATGCCCAATCCCTAACTCTTTTGCTTTTTGCAACATAAATTGGTAAGCCGCTTCGTACTCATTCGGTATTATGCCGTCAAGTATCGCTTCCCGGATCGCATTTTTAATATCTCCCACAGCACGGCTGGGTTGCAGGTTGAAGGTTTGCATGATCAGTTCTCCACTGATGGGTGGCTGCCAGTTGCGCAGGTGATCTTTTTCTTCCACTTCGGCACAGCGCTTACGCACCATTTCAAAATTTTCGAGGTAGCGTTTTACTTTCAGTTTGTTCTTTGATGTGATGTCAGCCGAACACAAGGTCATCAATGCATCAAAATCCTCGCCGGCATCAAACAATAAACGGCGTATGGCACTGTCGGTAATATTTTCTTTGGTAAGGCTGATCGGGCGCAAATGCATCTCCACCATCTTACGCACAAACTTCATCTTTTCATTTTGCGGCAGTTTCAGTTTGGTGAAGATCTTAGGCACCATTCTGCCGCCAACCACTTCGTGGCCATGAAAGGTCCAGCCATGCCCTTCTTCAAATTTCTTTGTGGCAGGCTTTGCGATATCATGCAACACCGCTGCCCAACGAAGCCAAAGATCATCGGTATGCTCAGAAATATTATCTACTACCTGCAGCGTGTGATAAAAATTATCCTTGTGGCCTTTGCCATCGATGTATTCTGCGCCTGCAAGATCAACCATCTGCGGAAAAATGAGTTTCAGCAAACCGCTTTTATACAACAGGTCAAAACCAATGGAAGGTTTTTTGCTCAATAAAATTTTATTCAGTTCATCTGCGATGCGTTCGCCGCTTACAATTTTTATCCGTGCTGCATTTTCACCGATCGCATCAAATGTTTTTTGTTCGATGGTAAAATCCAGTTGCGTTGCAAAACGGATGGCCCTCATCATGCGCAAAGGATCGTCGCTGAAAGTTTGTACAGGTGCCAAGGGCGTTTCAATATTCTTTAATGCCAGGTCTTTTATCCCGTTGAACGGATCAACCAGTTCGCCAAAATCAGTTTTATTCAAACTGATGGCCATGGCATTGATGGTGAAATCACGCCGGTTCTGGTCATCTTCCAGAGTACCGGTCGCTACATCAGGTTTACGGCTGTCGAAATTGTAACTTTCTTTACGGGCGCCCACAAATTCAATTTCCATGTCGTTGAATTTTATCTGCGCCGTACCGAAATTCTTAAAGAAATGCACTTCGGGTTTGGGGCTTAGTTTTTGCGAAACATTTTCGGCCAGTTCAATACCATCTCCCACGCAAACAATATCAATGTCTTTTGTATCTCTTCCCAGTATCTTATCCCGTACAAATCCGCCGATCAGATAACAGGGCAGGCCGAGTTCTTCGGCAGCTTGCGCTATCTTTTTTAATACAAAGAGTTCGGTATCGTTGCAATTAATATACATGGGATGCAAACGTACTTGGTAATTGGGAATTTGTAATTAGGAATTAGGCTCTGAACTAATTGCAGTTTTATCTTTTAAATGAAGTAACCGAATTAATGGTCTAATTCCGAATTCCTAATTCCTAATTACAAATTCCTAATTCAGTACAAAACGGCATTAATATTGACCATATACATCCCCACACAAAAAACAGTTAAATAGCTGGTGTTTTGACATTTTGACTATATATTGAGATTATTATGGATAACAAGTTTTATTTGCAGGGCCCGGAAGATGAAATGGAATTCATGCCCATCATTCCACTTAATGAAGATGATGACGGAAGTGCCGACGGGCAGGTGATTCCAGACGAAATACCCATTCTTGCGTTGAGAAATACCGTACTCTTCCCGGGTGTTGTAATTCCCATAACTGTTGGCCGCGATAAGAGTATTAAGGCTGTAACCGATGCTTATAAGGCTGACAAATTGATAGGCGTGGTAGCGCAAAAAGACAGTACGGTTGAAGAACCAACTGTAAGCGACCTGGAAGATATCGGCACCGTTGCAAAAATTGCGAAGCTGATAAAAATGCCTGATGGGGGCACCACCATCATCATACAGGGACGTAAGCGCTGCAAGATTGAGGAGATTACAACCGATGATCCTTATTTCAAAGCTAAGATAAAAGTGCTTGATGATGAAGTGTTGAAAGACGATGCTGATTTTAATGCCATGATAGGAAGTATTAAAGACCTGGCCGGGCAGATCGTTAACCTCTCTCCCAACCTGCCCAGCGAAGCTGCCATTATTTTAAAGAATATCGAGAACCCCAACTTCTTAATTCATTTTGTAAGCAGCAATTTGAACTGCGAGATAAAAGACAAGCAACGCCTGCTGGAGATAAGCAACATAAAAGCAAGGGCCGAATTACTGATGAACCTGATGCAGACAGAACTGCAATACACCGAACTGAAAAATAAAGTAACCAATAAAACAAGGGCAGAATTAGATAAACAGCAGCGGGAATATTTTTTACAGCAGCAGATGAAGGCCATCAAGGATGAACTGGGTAGTGATAATGTGGCGGAGGTAAAAGACATGCTGAAAAAAGCAGAGAACAAAAAATGGCCGGCGGCTGCAAAAGAAATGTTCACCAAGGGCGCTGAGAAACTGGAGCGCATGCATCCTTCCACACCCGATTATTCGGTGGTGTATAATCACCTCGACCTGATGCTTGACCTGCCCTGGAATGAATACACCGAAGATTCGTACGACCTGAAGAAAGCAAAGAAGATACTGGACCAGGATCATTACGGCATGCAGAAGATAAAAGAACGCATATTAGAATACCTGGCCGTATTGAAATTAAAAGGCGATATGAAATCACCCATCCTTTGTTTTCTCGGCCCTCCGGGCATTGGAAAAACAAGTTTGGGAAAAAGCATTGCTTCTGCCGTAAACAGGAAATATGTACGGGTAAGCTTGGGCGGATTACATGACGAAAGCGAGATACGTGGCCACCGTAAAACTTATATCGGCGCCATGCCCGGCCGCATTTTACAATCCATACGTAAGGTAAAGTCGAGCAACCCGGTGATGATACTGGATGAAATTGATAAAGTAGGAAGTGATAACCGCGGCGATCCGTCTTCCGCATTATTAGAAGTTTTAGATCCGGAACAGAACAATACTTTCTATGATAATTACCTGGAACTGGAATACGACCTGAGCCGGGTACTGTTCATAGCCACGGCTAATAACATCAGCAATATCCCTCCGGCATTAAGAGACAGGCTGGAGATCATTGACCTGAGCGGTTATGCCGTAGAAGAAAAGATAGAGATAGCCAAACGGCATCTCATACCTAAGCAAAAAGAGATGCACGGACTTAAAGATGCCGCATTTAAAATAAGTGATAATGTGCTGGAAAAAATAATCCAGGACTACACAAGAGAAAGCGGTGTAAGGGAACTGGACAGGCAACTGGCGAGTATCATGCGTTACCAGGCAAAGGAACTGGTGATCAAAGGAAAATTAAAAGCCACCATTACCAATAATGACGTGGAGAAGATATTGGGCAAACCGAGGTACAGCAACGATATGTACAAGATCGCAAACATGCCCGGGGTTGCTGTTGGACTTGCATGGACCTATGTGGGTGGCGATATTCTTTTCATAGAAACACAACTGAGCGATGGCAAAGGCGAACTGAAACTTACCGGCAACCTTGGCAATGTGATGAAGGAAAGTGCCAGCACGGCCCTCACTTACCTGGAAGCAAACTGTAAAAAAATAAACATCGCTCCGGAAGAGTTCAACAAAAAGGACATTCATATCCATGTGCCTGAAGGTGCTGTTCCCAAAGACGGGCCAAGCGCCGGTATCACCATGCTTTCTGCCCTGGCAAGTGCATTCACCGGCCGCAAAATAAAACCTTACTTAGCGATGACGGGAGAGATCACTCTCCGGGGACAGGTTCTGCCTGTTGGCGGGATCAAGGAAAAAGTATTAGCCGCCCGGAGAGCAGGTTTGAAAGAGATCATCATGTGCTGGCAGAATGAAAAAGACGTGCTGGAAATAAACAGCCAGTACATCAAAGGCATCAAATTTCATTATGTAAAGACCATGCAACAGGTATTGGAACTTGCTTTAACATAAAATTTTATGCAACCAGACAACCATCGGCATCATTTAACCGTATATATTTTGGTTAAGTTAATCAACAGATTCATGTTGGTTGTTTAAGGGTTAAAGAAATTCCCGTTCCGTTTCTACGGAATGGGAATTTTATTTTATACCTGCGGAAGATCAGATCAGCGATGCCGGTCCATCCAGTCAACCTCTTTATTGGTAGTAAATGCCTGCATGAGGGCAATGATAAAAAGCCCGGCAATATTGCCAGCCATGTAAATAAGGCTGTAACAATTATAAGATGCAATATCAGTGGAGTAATAGCTGAAGAATGCAATAAGGTCTGTCATTAAAACATAAATACTGAAAACGATCCCAACTGCAAAAAAGGGATAAGAGATATAACGCACCCATACAGCGGGATGTCGTTTGGTTCTTTTATAAAATATCAAATGCACGGTTGAAAAAAGCGCGGGCGGAATGGTTATGATCCCGAGACCAAAGATGACGTCAACAATGCTTGATGAGACCAGTTTTGAAAAGCCCCAAAAAAAGAAGATAGCCAGCCCGATGATCACCGGCACCGACAGGAATAATAAAAAGATCAGTGCATACAGCTTCGAATATTTTAAAAACCTGTCTTCCATTTAAATTTAATTCATCAATGATATGCCAAACAAAATAGCTGCAACCAAGTTTAAAAATAACTCAGTTTTGTTTTTGGGGTTATCGTGAGCAATGTTTCATACATCAGCTTAATGGTATTCTCAATATCCAACTTGTGCAGCATCTCTACGGTAGTATGCATATAGCGCAGCGGAATTGATATCAATGCAGAAGGGCATCCATCGTTGGCATACGCAAAGGAATCCGTATCGGTACCGGTGCTGCGGCTTACCGCATGGTATTGCAACGGTATCTTATTTTTTACCCCCGCTGCCTGTATCACATCCAGCAGTTTGTTATGCACGGCCGGGCCGTAAGTAAGCGACGGACCTTTGCCGCAACTGCATTCTCCCTCCACCAGTTTGTTGATCATCGGTGTGGTAGTATCGTGTGTTACATCGGTGATGATGGCCACATCGGGTTTAATTCTGCGGGCGATCATTTCTGCACCCCGCAAGCCGATCTCTTCCTGTACCGCATTCACCACGTATAAAGCAAACGGAAGTTTTTTCTTATTCGCCTTCAGCATACGGGCTACTTCAGCGATCATGAACCCGCCGATGCGGTTATCAAATGCACGGCCGATCAGGTAATCATACGCCAGTTCTTCATAACCCTGTTCGTAAGTTACCACAGCACCGACGTGAATGCCTAATGCCTCCACTTCTTTTTTATTTCTTGCCCCGCAATCAAGGAACAGGTTATCAACTTTGGGTTGTGTTTCCTTTTCACCACCACCCATCCGGGTATGAATGGCGGGCCAGCCAAAAACCGCTTTCACCAATCCTTTCTTACCATGGATATTCACCCGCATGGATGGAGCGATCTGGTGATCCACTCCCCCATTGCGCTTCAGGTAGATCAACCCTTCGGGAGAAATATAATTCACAAACCAGCTGATCTCATCTGCATGCGCTTCAATCACCACTTTAAAAGAGGCATTGGGATTGACCACGCCAACCGCAGTTCCGTATGGATCAGTAAAAACAGTATCTACGTGCGGACGAATGTACTCAAGCCAGAGTTTCTGTCCGCTGCTTTCAAAACCTGTTGGAGAAGGGTTGTTTATATAGTTCTTTAAAAAAGAGTAAGATTGTTCGCTGAGGATAGATTTTGCTTTTTTTGCTGTTGCCATATTGATCGGTTTACGGCAAAATTAATCAAATACCGGCTACGAATGTTGTTAAGGCAGAAAACAACATCAATCCATCCACAATAAAATAATAGAAAAGATAACCCTGTTTGCGTGTGCTGAAGTAATAAACAACGAGCAGGGCAATGGTAGAGGTTTGCAAGGCGATGGATTGCGCAAGGCTTATTCCATAGTTCACCGAAAGAAAATTGGTGCCAAACAAAATGATAAAGATAACAGCGATCAGCAGGAGAAGTTGGTTTGGTTTAAGATCGGTGGCCAGACTGTGTAATCCCCTGATCTTATCAACAGCTTCATCCCGGTTATCAAAAATGATGCAGAGCATCAGCATGAATAAAAAGCGCCGGGTAAGAATAAACACATCGGCACTGCTCATCAGCAACCAGTCCTTTTGTAAAGGCAGGAAAGCGGTTACATAAGCCCAGGTGAATGCCAGCAGAACAGTTTTCAATACGCCGGCCTTGCGGGTAAAATGTAAAAAGGTAAACGGCAGCAGTGGAATGGAATAAACAACGGTAAGTAAAACTGCGATGGCAACATGGATCAACTGAACAGAAGACATCAGCAGGCAAATAAAAAGGCCGATCGAAGAAATTGCAAAAAGCGCTATCCCCGTTGCTTCCTTTTTCAGAAAGGCAGCAACCGGCACATTGCCTGAAAATGCAAAGCGGCTCAGTATCCAGTAAAAATTATAACTGCACAGCGTGGCAAAAAAAATGAACCCGTATAAAAAGGCTGGTATATCAACATGGAGCAATTGACCCGTTTGAAAAGACAGGGCCACCGCACAAAAAGCAACAAAGATGGAATGAGACAGGATGAAATGAAACCATTTCATTTAGCGGCAGATAAAAAATACCGGTTCGGGTGTTGTTACTACATTACTTTTGTTATTGGCAAAATCCTTTACATAAAACTCAAAATACAGGGTATCTGTATGCAAGGGATTACCCGGCAGTGAGCGGCATTTAAGCACTTTACCGATCGTTACATCAATATCTGCTGCAAAATCTTTCTTGGCAGCACTCTGCAGGTCGGGGAAAGGAACAGAATCAAAGGTGTTGGTAAGCTTGTTTGTCATGTAAACGAATGATGTGCCATTGGCAGAGTTACCCAGGTCTCCTTCTGCATCCGTAATATGCAGGGTAACAACCGGCACGGCGCTGGTAGGGGAAAGATCAACTGCATTGTGCGAAAGGGATTTATATTTTATTTGAGGAGCCGTTGTAAATTTGTCTTTTTTACAGGCGGTGCAAAAGATAAGCACGGAGATCACTAATATAGCGTAACGCATCATTTTGTTTTGTTTGTCAAATTTAATCATTGCCGGTGAAAGAAACCGTTAAAAATACAGACCTCGAAAAAAAAGTATTTGCTGCTTCTGCAGATAACTTTTCAGCATTGGCCCTGGAAATTTTCCGGTTTCAGTACGAACACAACCCCGTTTATCAGCAGTATTGCGATGTGATCAATACAGATGTTGCTGCGGTTGACCGGTTGGAAAAGATCCCCTTCCTCCCCGTTTCATTCTTTAAAACACACCCGGTTAAAACAACGGAGTTTGAACCGGAAGCCGTTTTTGAAAGCAGCGGAACAACCACGTCCATTAACAGCAGGCATTTGGTAAAAGACCTTACCGTTTACCGAAAAAGTTTCATGACCTGTTATGAACGGTTTTACGGATCACCCATGTCAAAATGTATCCTTGGCTTATTACCATCTTACCTGGAAAGAAATAATTCATCGCTGGTAATGATGACAGATGAACTGATAAAAGCAAGCGCCGACCCATTGAGCGGTTTTTACCTATATGATCTTGAAAAGCTTCATCGCACCATCCTTCACAACGAATTGCTTAAGATGCCTACCTTGCTCATCGGGGTCACCTATGCGTTGCTGGAATTTGCAGAAAAGTATCCCATGCAGTTGCGGCATACCATTGTGATGGAAACCGGCGGCATGAAAGGAAGAAGAGAAGAAATGACCCGGCAGCAGGTGCATGAACTGTTACAAAAGCAGTTTGCCATCGGCCTGGTACATTCCGAATACGGCATGACGGAATTATTATCACAGGCCTATTCAAAGGGTGATGGAATTTTTCATTGCCCCGCATGGATGAAAATTCTGCTGAGAGATGAAGATGATCCGTTTCACGTGACGAGTGCCGAAGGAGCCATCAACCATCCATTGACCGGTGCCATAAACATCATTGATCTTGCCAATATCTACAGTTGCAGTTTTATTGCCACCGATGATATTGCCCGCCTGCACAGTAATGAAAGTTTTGAAGTGCTGGGCAGAATGGACTCCAGCGACATACGGGGATGCAGTTTATTGACGGTATAAAAAACCCGGTCGAAAATCAACCGGTTTTCTTGTGATCTGGCTGGGACTCGAACCCAGGACCCATACATTAAAAGTGTATTGCTCTACCAACTGAGCTACCAAATCGACACCCTTTTTTTAAAGGGAGTGCAAAAATAAGGCAAAAAGGGTTTGTATCAAATTATTTACAGAAAGTTTTTCCCCAATTTGTTTTCAAACAGCGCCGGAACTCACCTATTTTTGTCAATATTCTTATGACAGATTTTTTCAAAAACAAGGTAGTGGTCATTACAGGCGGAAGCGACGGCATTGGCAAGGCACTTACCGATGCATTGCTGCTACAGGGAGCTAAAGTGGCTACCTGTGCCCGCAACCAGGATAAACTCTATGATCTGCAGCTCCTGCATTCCGGCAAGCCATTGCATACCATGGTGGCCGATGTGAGTAACTACAACGATTGTAAAAACTTCATTGATTCAACCATCCGGGTTTTTGGCGGAATAGATATCCTGATCAACAACGCCGGAATATCCATGCGGGCATTGCTGAAGGACCTTGAAGTGGAGGTCATCCAAAAAGTAATGGACGTAAATTTCTCCGGAACGCTCTATTGCACCAAACTGGCCCTTAACTCCATCATTGAGCGGAATGGAAGCATTGTGGGGATATCTTCTATTGCCGGTTTCCGTGGACTGCCCGGCCGTAGTGGTTACAGCGCCAGCAAATTTGCCGTGAATGGTTTTCTCGAAGCGCTCCGGACCGAGTTGCTCGATAGTGGCGTAAACGTGATGTGGGTATGCCCCGGTTTCACTGCTTCAAATATCCGCAATAAAGCATTGAACAAAAAAGGACAATCCCAGGGAGAAAGCCCGATGGACGAAGGAAAGATGATGAGTTCAGAAGCATGTGCCACACATATCTTAAACGCCATCGAAAAAAGGAAAAGAACACTGGTGCTTACCTTCACCGGCAAGCGAACCGTTTTTATGAATAAGTTATTTCCCGGGCTGACTGATAAACTGACAAAGAATTTCTTTTTTAAAAACGGGGAACTTGTGCGTTAATCCGTTTATATGTTAATTGGTTAGTTAGTATGTACGGATTAACGGATTAACCAATAAACTAATTAACCAATTAACCAGTTAACAGATCAACAAACAATGCCTTTACTAACGCTTACATCCGATATCGGCCGGCAGGATTTCCTGGTGGGTGCGGTCAAAGGACAGTTGTTGCAGGAGAACAGCGATTTCAGTATTGTGGATATATCGCATGAGCTTTCCCCTTTCAACTATCCGCAGGCAGCCTATGTATGCAGAAATGCCATAAAGAATTTTCCCGCGGGAACATTTCACCTGGTGCTGGTCAATCTGTTTGATGAAAAACCAGAGCACATGTTACTGGCTGAACATAACGGACATTACATTGGATGTGCCGATAATGGACTGCTTACCATGATATTGGAAGAGATACCTCAAAAAGTGGTTGCACTAAATTTGGGTAAGAACGAGCAGAAAAATACCCTGTATTGCACATCCGTATTTGCGGCCGCCTTTAAGGAACTTAACAGCGGAAAAAAGATAGAGGAGATCGGCAGCCTGGATATCTCTATCCACGTTAAAAATCCATTGAGGCCTTTGCTCGGGAACGATTATATAGAAGGACAGATCATCTTTACCGATAACTTCGAAAACGTGATCGTGAACATACACCGGGATGAATTTGAAGAACAACGCAAGGGCCGCAGCTTTAAAATTGTATTTAAAAGAGACGAAGTAATAGACAGAATAAGTGATACTTACGCCGATGTGAACGAAGGCGAAAAACTGGCTTTATTCAATTCAGCCGGCTACCTGGAGATTGCCATTAACAAAGGAAATGCTGCCGGGTTATTGGGACTGCAGGGATTTTCGGAAAGACAATTACAGCAGAGCCAGTACCTGAACAGCCGCCTGTTCTACCAGACAGTGAAAGTGTTTTTTGAATAGCCATACAGAAACAAAAACGGATATTGACATTTTTAAAGAACATATCTCCACAAGATTCAAGTGATAAGGAATTGCTTATTGCCTACAAGGAAACAGGCGATATGAACCTGTTGAGCATCCTGTACCAACGTTATATGGACCTGGTATTTGGTGTGTGCCTTAAATACTTCAAAGACCCGGAACGTTGCAAAGATGCCGTGATGGATATCTTCAACGAACTGCATACCAAACTGCGGGTGCATGAAGTGGATAATTTTAAGGGCTGGCTGCATGTGTTGACACGCAATTATTGCCTGATGCAACTCCGCAGTCCACGCAACCTGAAAACCACAGAATTCAGCGCTACTTTTATGTATTCCGAACAAAATACGCATCTGAATGGCGAGGCGTTGGAAAAAGAAGAAAATTTTAAGAAATTAGAGCAATGCATGGACACCCTGGCCGATGAACAGAAAAGGACGGTGATGCTGTTTTACCTGGATCAGAAATGTTACAATGAAATAGCAGAAATAACCGGGTATGACTGGAACAAAGTGAGAAGCTATATCCAGAATGGCAAGCGGAACCTGAAAATATGCATGGAAGAAAAACAGGTAAATATCTGATGACCTTATTGACAAATGAGCAGCGACAATAAAAATATGGCCTATACCGCACAGGATATTGAAAAATATTTCTCGGGCAAACTTACCGTACAGCAGATGCATGCCATGGAAAAAGCAGCATTGGATGACTCCTTTCTTGCAGAAGCCATGGAAGGTTACGGCGCCATGACCGACAAGGAATGGGAAAAACAACTTGCCCTGGCCCATAAACAATTGGCCGAAGCAGGTACCGGAGCCAAAGTTGTTCCCATGCGGTATTCAACGGGCAGGTGGTGGAAAGCCGCGGCGGCTGTATTGGTCATAGGCGTTGGCACTGCACTAACCGTGATCCTCACAAAAAATAAAACAGAAGAGAAAACAACTCCGCAAATAGCCAAAGCCGATAACAATATTACTGTACCGGCTCCAGCAACAAAAGACAATACAAACATGTCTCCTGCAAAGGATCCTGTTGTTGTAAAGCCTGGTGCGCCCGCTGTTGCAGATGAAAAGAAAGGAGGAACAAATACCGTTGTTTCACAAACCAGTCCGCAGGCAAGGCTCGATGATAACTTTGTTACCAAACCGGGCAGGATGCAGGCAGCCGATTCTATAAAGTTACAGATGAATGATCTTGCCAGGAGCAAGAACGCCGGTGTTGTAACTACTTCTCCTGCCAAGGCAGAAGAAAATGTTTCCTTTGCTGCAGAAACCAAAACGACAAACAGCAACCAGGCACTTGCTAAAACATATGATGCCGATGCGGAAACGTTAAAGCGTAAATCTGCCAATGCAAATAACGGGTACTACTATAAAAACGAAAAAGCTCAAAATAATTTTTTCAATGCACAGGTGGTGGCGGCTGATAACTCACCCCTGCCCTTCTCCAACATTTCGGTAAAGAGCGGCAAGTTTGAAACCTATGCCGATGTAAAAGGAAATTTCCGCCTCTTCTCCACCGATTCTCTACTCACCGTTGAAATAAGATCCGTAGGCTACGAGCCCCGTACTTATTCTTTACGGAGCAACCAGGCTACAAACAAGATCACCTTGCAGGAAAATGAGGAGGCCCTAAAAGACAAGATGGAAAACCAGGCCGGCGATGTGGGCCTTAATGGAAAGATACGCAGGGCTTCCGTTTTAAGCGACTCAGCCATCAACGTAGAACCGAAAGACGGCTGGGATAATTATAATACCTATGTGGCCAATAACCTCGACATAACGGATGAAATGCTGAAGAATGAATTTCATGGTGAAGTGGAAGTTAGTTTTGATGTAAAAGCAAACGGCACCATCAGCAATATCCGCATCAACAAATCCCTTGGCCCGGCTTACGACGAAGCCGCCAAACGCCTCATCATGCAAGGCCCGCAATGGAAGGTGAAAAAAGGGAGAAAGACATCTGCAAGTGTGAAAGTGAAGTTTTGATTTTTAAAATGTTCAATGCGCTACTTTCAATTCTAAATCCTCCCATTCTACTTAAGTTCAATTTCATTACCTTAGCCCACCTAAATCATTTTTATGAAGAAATTATTGTTACCGATCATTGCTATTTCATGTTTTTCTTTTGTGAGCACTGCCCAGGTGCGTATGCCGGCGCCATCCACTACACAAACCGTTAAGCAGGAGTTCGGCATTGGTTCCATTGAACTTACTTACTCAAGGCCATCTGCCAAGGGCCGCAAAATTTTCGGCGAACTGGTTCCTTACAACAAGTTATGGCGTACCGGCGCTAATGCTGCTACAAAAATTGTTTTGACAGAACCACTGGAGATCGGCGGAAAAAGAATTGATACCGGCACTTATGTACTCTATACCATTCCGGGCATCGATTCGTGGGATATTATATTCAACAAAGGATTGAAGAACTGGGGCACCGACGGATACAAGGAAAGTGAAGACGTGGCCCGTATCCGGGTAGAGCCAATGAAAATGAAAGAGAAGATGGAAACCTTCACCATCGTATTTGCAAATATAAAACCCGAAAGTTGTGAGATGCACATCATGTGGGAGAAGACAGACGTGGGTATTACTGTAAAAGCCGATTTCAGGGATAAAGTAAGAGCACAGATAGAAGCGGCCATGCAAACCGATAAAAAACCCTACTGGCAGGCAGCACAATTTTACAACGAATACGATACCAACCTGCCCAAAGCACTGGAAAACGTGACCAAGGCCATCGCTGAAAATGATAAGGCATACTGGATGTGGATATACAAAGCAAAGATCCAGAAAGAGCTGGGTGATAAAGAAGGTGCTTTGGCAAGTTCAAAAAAATCAATGGAACTGGCTAAAGAAGCAAAGAATGATGACTACGTGAAAATAAACCAGGATTTTCAGAAGGGTTTGAAATAATATTATTTCTCTCAAATAATCAGGTTGTCAGCCTGAACTTGCCGAAGGCGATTGAAAGGTTATTATGTAACTGATCATGTTTTACAAGTTCAGCCTGACAACCTCTTTTTATTATATCGCTTTTTGTCTTATGAAAAGTTGCAGCATCGCCGCCAGCACGATCACCAGTACGGCGCCAATTACATTCAGCCAGAGAAAGGAAATAATATCCATTTTAAAAATAAGAATGATCAATAATTCTGAGATCACGGCGGCATAAAATACTGCATGGCCTTTTATGAACTTCATGCCAAAGGCAACGAGGAAGATGCCGAGTATCACGCCGTAAAATAATGAGCCCAGTATGTTCACTGCTTCAATAAGGCTGTTGCCGATATTATAGGCAAACATGGAAATGATGATACAGAATACCCCCCAGCCCAGGGTGTACCATTGCGATACTTTATAGTCTTCCAGTTCTGTCTCCTTCTTTACAAAGAATTTTTTATGAAAGTCGATCACCGAACAGGCGGCCAGTGAATTGAGCGCTGCTGCAATACTCCCCCATGCCGCTAAAAAGATAATGGCAAAGATCAACCCGATCAACCCGACCGGTAAATTCTCTTTCACAAACCAAAGGAAGATATAATTGGTGTCGTTTGGTTTCTGGTCCGGCAAGGCTCTTTCCATTACCGCCTTGAAAGTTTTCCGTACCCCATTGGCTTCTTTCATATTGCCTGCAGAAAATGCAGTGGCGTATTGTGCCTCAAGCATATTCAACGAATCTTTCTTTATGGTTTGTTTTGCCTGGGTAAGGCTTACCTCGTCAAAATAAACAGGCCCCTTATTATATTGATAAAATGAAAAGATGAGAATCCCGATGAGCAGAATAAAAAATTGCATGGGCACTTTTACCAGGCCATTGATGAGCAAACCTTTCCGGCTTTCCTTTACATTTTTTGCAGTGAGGTATCGCCCCACCTGGCTGTGATCGGTACCAAAATAACTGAGCGCCAGAAAAAATCCGCCGATGAGGCCGCTCCAGATATTGTATTTGTCTTTCCAATCAAAACCTTTATCTGTGAAACCGGTGGTAATGATATTCATCTTTCCCATCTCGCCGCTTTTATTAAGCGCTCCCACAAACCCGATCGTCTCAGGCAAGAGTTTTACAGCCAGGTATCCAACCAAAAACAAAGCAACCAGTACAATGATCATCTGCAGCTTTTGTGTATGTGCCACTGCTTTTGCACCGCCACTCATAGTATAGATGATGAGCAGTCCGCCCATTACCAGGTTTGTGTAATAAATATTCCAGCCCATCAATGAACTCAGTACAATAGACGGCGCAAAAATGCTGATGCCGGTGCTGAGGCCACGGGAAACTAAAAATAAAAAAGAAGTAAGTGTTCTTGTCTTTACATCAAAACGGTTCTCTAAAAATTCATACGCCGTATACACTTTTAATTTGCTGAAGACGGGCACAAAAAAAATGCTGATGACGATCATCGCCAATGGCAATCCAAAGTAGTATTGCACAAAACGCATCCCATCGCTGTAAGCCTGTCCGGGGCCGGTTAAAAACGTAATGGCACTTGCCTGCGTGCCCATGATGCTTAGCAACACCAGGTACCAGGGCAGCGAACGGTTGCTTAAAAAATATCCTTCCAGGTTTTTGGTGGTGCGGCTTTTATAAATGCCGTACAGGATGATGCCGGTAAGCGTAACGATCAATATGGACCAGTCGATGCCGCTCATGAGAATGACTTAGTTATCAAATAGAAGATAATGATCTCAATAACAAGAACCACCAGTACAATGATGTACCATCTGTTCCAATATGATCTTTCGTTTTGCATATGCTTACCAAGACAGTCATGCTGAGGAACGAAGCATCTCCTTTATTTTTACAGGGATTCTTCGCTATTGCTTAGAATGACAGTCTATTTTATATACTTACTCCTGTTATTAGCAATTAAATTCGCAAACAAGCGATACGCTCCCGGCACACCGGCCGGTAACTCCCGGAAGAAAACCAACCCGGTATACACAAATCTTCCCTTGCCGTAATTGGCAATGATGAGGCTGCCGTCCTGTTCATTCTCGCCGGGATCTTTCATGCTGAATATTTTTTTATAGGCCGTGTCGGTATTCTCTGCATGATAAATGCTCCGCTCCTGTATCCAGCCTTCAAAATCTTTTTGCGTTATCTTATTCGGGTAATTCAGGGCCGGGTGATCGGGCAAAAGGAAATTCACTTTTGCTTCTTCGTCCGTTATCCGGTTGCGGCTGATGGTAAATGGATAGGGCGATATTTTTGCCTTCACCGGGCCGATCTGGTTACTCGTATTGTATTGAACCAGCAGCACACCCCCATCTTTCACATACTGCATCAGCTCATCGTACACATTATTCATCCATTCATTGGTGTTGTATGCACGTACGCCGGTAACGATGGCATCAAACTGCCGCAGGTTAGCTGCAGTGATGTCGCTTTCTTTCAGCGTTACTACCTTATATCCCATCTGGATCAAAGCATCCGGCACTTTATCGCCTGCCCCGGGAATATATCCTACAAAATTCCCTTCTGTCTTCAGATCAACCCTAGAAAGTTTAGCCGTAGCATCATGAAAATAAACGATGGAAGGAATGTGATCGTACTCGATGGTTCTTTTATATTGATGAAAAAGATTATTGCCGTCCCCCGCCTGCAGCCTGATCTGTTCGGTATAATCCGAATCAACCGCATTAAAACCAAAAGTGGAGGATTCATAATTCTCTTTATTCATTCCCCCGTTCTTAAATACATAGGGATTATTTGAGTTCGTGATCTTTGAAGAAGTTTGCTTGGTAACCGTATAGGCAGCAACTTCGGGAAGATTCAGGTTCGCCTTTATATGTGTGCGTATATCAACCGGTTTACTATTTACTGCCAGGAAAACATCACCGGCATAATTCAGTTCCAGTTTTGGGATGATGGAAACAGGTTGATACAATTCTCCTTTCACCGGGTCGGTATGTTTATAGCGTACCGGCTTACGGAATTTAAACTCTGTGCCTTCCACCAGCATGCTGAACACAACACTCATAGGGTCACTTTCTGCTTTCCCGATCTGTTGCTGATCGGTTACATTAAAGCTTCCTTTATCCATTGCATTCTCCAGCCAATAAGGCTGGGTGATCTTTGCATTTGGTCTGATGTAGATGCTGTAGTTCTGTACCGAATTCACATTCTTCTTTAACTGGTCGAAGATCACATAGTCGTCATTCAGGAATGCATCGGCACTCAGGATGTTAGCTCCCGACCGGTTATTCACGACGAGGTTAATTTTCAAACTATCACCCTGCACGGCAAACTGGGTATTGCTGGTTGCATCCATGAACAGGCCGCTGCAGTTTTCAATCAGGTCGTTCACCGCATTCAGTTTGAGATTTTTCCAGTACTCATCTTTTACTTCTCCCACATTTTTATAAAGCTTCGTCAATGCCAGGAGCGATCTTTCCGGATGCTCTACTTCAAATTTTTCAATGATCTTCTTTACTTCATTGGTCAGGCTTGATGCATTGATCCGGTTCCAGCCCAGGTCCACATCATCCATCAGGTCATTCACCGGCGCCGAACCTTTGATCGTTTTAAAATATTCGATCACACTGCCCCTTTGCGCCGGCACGCCAAAGCCCTGGCTCTTGTGCTGGCTTCTGCTGGCAGCAGCGATCTCACCATAACTTTTTCCAAGAATGGGATTGTAGTCGCCGCATTCCATTTTAAACTGGTCATCCCGTTGTGTATTTGTTCCGCCAAAATTGAATGTGTTCCAAAGCAAACGCTTTGCCTGCCAAACGGTAACACCCTGCGTCAATTGCTCAGGAAATTTTGTGGGATCTGCCGCTGCATCAAATGCTTCGCCGGCCAGCATGGCGGAAGCGGTATGATGCCCATGCCCTCCTTCGCCGGTTGTGGGAAAGCGGGTGATGATCACATCGGGTTTGAACTTACGTATTACCCAAACTACATCACTTAATATTTTATCGTGTCCCCAAAAACGCATCGCTTCTTCGGGGCTTTTGCTGAAACCAAAATCAAATGCACGGCTAAAGAATTGTTCGGCGCCATCGATACGTCTTGCAGAAAGTAATTCCTGTGTACGTATTAGGCCAAGGTCAACACCTTGCTCATCACCGATCAGATTCTGTCCGCCATCGCCTCTTGTTAAACTCAGGTAACCGGTACGGTATAATTTTTCATTGGCGAGATAGGCAAGTAATCTTGTATTCTCATCATCAGGGTGAGCAGCAATGTATAATACGGAACCAAGTACGTTGAGTTTTTTTAGCTGAAGCAGCAATTCGGCAGAAGTATATGATTTAGGCACCTGAGCGCTTACTCCGCAAAACATGGTAGCAAATAAAAAGAGCAGAATTTGCTTGCGCAAATTAAGTTTGCCACGGAAGCACAGAAGCACAGAAGTAATTTGATTGCGTAAACTTAAGTTGCTATAAAAGTTCAAAAACGAATAATTGATTTGCTTACGCAAATTGAGCTTGCCACGGAAGCACGGAAGCACAGAAGTGGAGAAATTAGAGGCACTTGTTTTAAGAAGTTGGTAATTTTTTAGTTGCATATTTGTTTTATTTCTGTGTTTCTGTGCCTCTGTGGCATCATCTATAATATAACTCTTTTAATCTGAAGTTTTGCAGCTGCAAAATTTAAAATAAGTCCAACCTTGCACCCAGATACTTTCAGGTAATTTATTGTTTGTGCCATATCTTCTGCAGCAATACCAGCCTGCTTAGCTTTTATCTCAACAATTACCTTATCGAAGACCACAAAATCAGCATAGAATTTATGTTTTAGAATAATCGCTTTATAAAGCACTTTATATTCTTTTTCTCTCACAAACAGGTGGTCATTCTTATTGAATTCATATTCCAGGGCATCTTTATAAACAATCTCTGAAAATCCCGGTCCCAAAATTTTATGAACTTCAATGGCGAGCCCGATTATCATCTCCGTTTCCTCCTTGAGAGGATGATCAATTTGTTCAAATTCACTCATTGCTCCGAATTTTCTGTGTTTCTGTGCCTCTGTGGCAACGTTTATTTTGCGAAGCAACATAAAACATTTTAATTCCCAACGAGGAAAACCGCATTTGCTACCAGCATCTTCCCGTTCTCCCAGAAATTTCTAAAAATGGGATCATCAGCAAAGAACACGATAGAGCCATTACCCAATGGCTGCACCCCGATCACCGTACCGTCTTTTATTTTTTCCTGTAACTTATTACCTACAAAGCCTGCCGCCTGGTTCTCTTTTTTGATAACGCCTACATTCCATCCGCTTTTCATGAACTCATACATTTCATCACCCAGTTTCAGCGTATAATAATTATTGCCGTAGCCAAAAGCAAGCGGGTGACTATTATCCAGTTCCACTTTGTAAATGGCGCCGGGTATGTTATTTACAATGCCATCCCGCTCCCTGTTCTCATAACGTTTCAGGTCTGCATACGGATCTTTGTCGTCTTTTTTATCATCCTTCTTCTTATCCTCGTCTTCCTTTTTTGATTTGATGCCCCAATCGGCCCTGGCTATCTGTGCGGCCGCATTGTCAAACGCAATGATCTTTCCTCCCTGCTGCACCCATGCTTTAATTTCTGCAGCGGCCTCTTTATTCTGTAAGAATTTATAATTACCATCCGGCAGTATCAGCACATCGGTGTTCTTCAGGTCACCGGCATCAATGTCTTCTGCATTCATTAAGGTAATCGGATAATCCAGCTGCTGCTCGAACAAATGCCATACTTCCCCGGCGGCATTGCCATTTACTCCCTTGCCGGTGAGCAGTACTACATTTGGTTTTTTAATGAGGTGCACCTTATCGCTGCCAAAATCAAAACCGGTATCCATAAAACCTCCGCCTACTTCTGTTACAGCAGCATTATAAGATGCCGCCATACCGGCAAACTGCTGCAACTTATCTTCATTTCCTTTTTTCAAAATGATCAGGGTCCCTTTTGCAAACGTCCGGCCATTGAAGCCGAATTCTTTTTCAGCGAAACGCACTTTTATTTTTGCATTGAGCAATGCAGCCAGGAATTTTGCATCGGCAAATGAATTGTAATTAACGAGGTAACCATAATCAGCTACAGTAATATTTCCATTTATTTTCTGGCTGCTGTATGAACCCATTACCAGTCTTTCCTTAACGGCATAGGCTTGTACACCATATACATACGGCAGGCTCCAGGCGGTTATGTCGTAGGTGACCGAGTCACTTAATTTTGATTTGGGCTCAAACAACACTTTCACCAGTGAAGATTTGGGCTGGTAAGCGCTTACCGCCATACTTCCAACCGCAGCAAAGCCTTCCTCTTTACCGGTAAAGTAATTATATCCTTTCGCCGAAGAGATGTTTGCTGAACCGTACACAATTCCATTCCGTTCAAAAAAAACTCTGCAATGCTTTTCGCTTACCTTCATTATTTTCTGTTATCACATAAGTTTTGTATTCGCCGATCCCATTGGCATTCGCATCATCAAAATATTTTTTGAATTCGCCGATCAGTTTTGCAGCATTCTTTGAAGCGATCTCTACCGTACTCATGCTGGTGGTAAAATGATGAGCGATCCTGTCTTTCAAAGAAAGTGTATCGCCATCATTTGTAACCACCGCCAAACCACCCATGCTATGGCCCGCCTGCTCATAGGTCATGCCGATGGCGCCATTATAAGTCGGGTATGTATCTCCATACGATGGATAGAACAGGTCGAATACCTCTTTGGTAAAATACAACCAGCCATTGGCGTCAAAATACCTTGCATGGTTTTTACCAATGGTTACCTGGAACTCCCGTTGCCAGGGGGTGATCACTTCATGAAAAGGTTCGGCAGCAGGCGCAAACTACGACTGGTTATTAATGTACTGTTCGTGGTAATCGCAATGAATCTGCGGCATCCACTCATTGTATTTTTTTACCCGGCCCTGTGTTGCCACCTGTGTTTGCCAGGCCCAGTCACGGTTCAGGTCAAAATTGTAATGGTTCACCCGGCCGCCCGGCCATGGTTCCCGGTGTTCCCGGCTTGCAACATCAGCATTCGCATTCTTTCCAACCATTTGATTGAACCAATTCACATAACGGTCCCTGCCATCGGGATTCAAACAGGGGTCAATGATCACTACCGTGTTCTTCAGCCACTCTTTGGTTTGTGCGTTGGCAGGATTTAGTAATTCATACAAGGTCTTCATCGAAACTTCCGAAGAACTTGCTTCGTTGCCATGTACATTATAACTCAGCCACACGATCACGGGTGCAGACGGATCAGCAGGCTTATCTTTTAATATGCCGGTGAGCCGCAGGTTATTTTTCCGGATATCTTCCAGCCTCGCCATATTTTCTGCAGAGGAAACAAATGCAAGCAACAATTCCCTGCCTTCATTGGTCTCGCCGTACTTTTCCAGTTTCATCATCTGCGGCATAGCTGCAGCCGTTTGATTGAAATAGTTTACGATCTTGTAATGGGGAGTGAATTTGCTTCCGAGGGGATAACCTAAAAATTCATCTGGTGTTCTTAATTGTGCCGCGGCAGACATACCCAGCAAAAGCAAGCCTGCAAAAAGGGATTTAACTCTCATCGTTTTTGTTTAGTAATGGGAAGAAGGGCTATTGGCCCTTCCTTTTAAATATTACGTGAAAATAAAGAAAGCAGGTGACTTCCATCTACCATCCGTACTGTTAAATATCACGGCAATAAAGTAATTTCGGTGAAATATTCTTTTATGTATTTAAAGAGGTTCCTTTTTGCCGCTGCACTTACGCTTGCGTTTGCACCCGGTTCATTTTCCCAGCAACAAAAGACAAAAGGCGTTGGCTATTTAATTCAGAAGAACATTACCTGCACCAGGGGTGCTGTGGTATCTGCCCATCCGCTGGCAAGCATGGTTGGCCTCGATATTTTAAAACAAGGAGGAAATGCGGTGGATGCTGCCATCGCCACACAACTGGCTCTTGCCGTGGTTTACCCGGGGGCAGGAAATATTGGTGGCGGAGGATTTATGGTTGCCCATTTAAAAGACGGCAGGAACATCTGTATTGATTACCGTGAAAAAGCCCCGGCAAAAGCAAGCAGGGATATGTACCTGGATAAGGATGGCAATGTACAGACGAATTTATCCCAGTATGGGCATCTTGCATCCGGCGTGCCGGGTACGGTGGCCGGCATATTCAGCCAGGTGAAATATGCAAAACTTCCTTTTTCAAAATTGATCCAGCCGGCGATCGACCTGGCAGAAAATGGTTTTGCCATCACCGCTGCACAGGCTTCATCATTCAACAGCAACAAAAAAGAATTCCTGGAACAAAATAAAACCCCGGTTGCATTTGTGAAAGAAACCGAATGGAAGGTGGGTGATATTTTAATACAGAAAGAACTTGCCAATACATTAAAGCGAATAAGGGATTTTGGACAAAAAGGTTTTTATGAAGGAGAGACAGCCGCTTTTATTGTTGCCGAAATGCAGAAAGGAAACGGCATCATCAGCCTGGATGACCTGAAAAATTATGAAGCAAAGGAAAGGCCTGCCTGTGATTTTAGTTACAAAGGCTACCAGGTAATTTCAATGCCTTTGCCCAGCAGCGGCGGGGTAATATTGCAGCAGATGCTTAAGATGATCGAAGGCAGGAATATTGCAGCTATGAAATTTCAAACAGCAAGATCGGTACAATTGATGACTGAAGTGGAACGAAGGGCTTATGCCGACCGGGCTGAGTTTTTAGGCGATCCTGATTTTGTAAAGGTTCCCTTAAAAACACTGGTGAGTGAATCTTATTTAAAAGAACGAATGAAAGATTACGAACCCGGTAAAGCAGGCAACAGTAAAATAACGGTAGCCGGTGCTATCAAAGAAAGTGAAGAGACCACACATTTTAGCGTAATAGATAATGAAGGCAATGCCGTTGCGATAACCACTACGTTAAACGACAGCTATGGAAGTCATACCGTTGTTGCAGGCGCAGGTTTTATTTTGAACAACGAGATGGATGACTTCAGCGCAAAGCCCGGCGTGCCGAATATGTATGGCGCTTTGGGTAATGATAAGAACGCCATTGCACCTGCAAAGCGAATGCTGAGCAGCATGACACCAACCATTGTTTTGAAAAAAGGGAAACCTTATCTCGTTGTTGGTACCCCCGGCGGCACCACTATTCCCACCAGTGTATTTCAAACATTGGTAAATATTCTTGAATTCAATATGAGCGCCGTGGATGCGGTGAACAAACCAAAATTTCATCACCAGTGGTCGCCAGACAGGCTTGATATTGAAAAAGATTTCCCGGCGGATGTAAAGAAACAACTGGAAGCAATGGGATATAATATAAAAGTGAGGGAAGCGATCGGAAGAACTGAAGTGATTCAAATATCGGGTAAGAAAATTATTGCAGTTGGAGACAAACGAGGTGACGATGATGCAAGGGGATATGCCCCTATCCCCTAAAGGGGAATATTAAAATATTATAAAAAAGAAATTAAATGAATTTAAGTAAGGAATTTTTACAAAGTGCAGTTAAGCGTTTAAACTATTACAAAGAACTTGGAGATAAAACTTTTTCGCAGTTAACCGATGCCGATCTTCATTACCAACCGAATGAAGCAAGCAACAGCATTGCCATCACCATCCAGCACATGGCGGGTAATATGCTCAGCCGCTGGACCGATTTTTTAACCAGCGACGGCGAAAAGGAATGGCGCAACCGGGATATTGAGTTTGAAGAGCAACACATGAATAAAGAGCAGTTGATCGCATTATGGGAAAAAGGATGGGCCTGCTGCCTGGATGCCATTTCTTCTTTAAAAGAAGAGGATCTTTTAAAAACCATTTATATCCGCAGCGAAGGTTTGCTGGTTGTGGATGCCATCAACCGGCAACTGGCGCATTACCCATATCATGTTGGTCAGATCGTTTACATTGGCCGGATGATAAAGAATGAAGGCTGGCAGAATCTTTCCATTCAAAAGGGAAATTCAGATCAGTTTAATAAGGAGATGAGTTCGAAGAAATGAGGATTACCGTTAACCTGCTTTTGCTTTTCATACCTACATTCACCAAACCCCGGTTGGGCCTCATTCCCTTTTAAAATAAAGGTAAAGTTTGGTACCGAATTTGCCTTTAGAGGGCGAATAATTACTTTTACATATAATAATACACCCTGACTAGGTTCCTGAACATATCAAAATGGTTTTTTCTCTCGCTGGTAGCCTGGGCGGTGCTCATCATAATTTTCATTTTTACCTACCCTGTCTCGAAATTGTTATTTGCCGCTTTAGTGCTGGCATGGGTGGTTGGCTGGGTATTCCTGTTCAAAAAACTAAGGCATAAAACCTGGTTCTTTCTCATCTTCATCATCCTGCTTTTATCGGGCTGGGGCATTCTTCACCTGAACGTGGTACAAAACTGGCTGGTTGCAAAAGTATCTGCCACCCTTTCAAAGAACCTTAAAACAACCGTTACTGTACGCCATGTGGATTTCAGCTTATTCAGCAGAATGACGGTAGAAGGTGTATTGGTGGAAGACCGGAAGAAAGACACCCTGCTGTATGCCGGTTCGCTCAATGTGAATATCAGCGACTGGTTCTTCTTAAAAGATAAACCCGTTTTAAAATACATCGGACTTTCCGATGCAGTCATAAACCTGAACCGTACCGATTCGGTATGGAACTACCAGTTCCTGGTTGATTATTTCTCTTCCCCAAAAAGCAGCGGTTCAAAACAAAAAAGTTTCCAGGTAGACCTGAAAGAGCTTGATCTGAAAAATATCTCATTCAACAGTATTGATAAATGGTTTGGGCAGGACATGAAAGCTTCGCTGAAAAAATTAACGCTTAGTGCAGATGAATTTGATCTTGCAAAAAAAATAATAACGATCAATAAGGTAGATCTTGATCAACCTGTTTTTTCGCTCTACGATTACCAGGGAAATAAACCCGTTACAGGTATTCCGCCACCCAGTTCTGCATCACTCACCGAGCCCGGCCAGTTGCAATGGAATAAAGAAGGGTGGACATTAAGTGCAAAGAATATCCACATTACCAACGGGTCATTCAGCAACGATAAAGAAACACCCCGGGCACCTTATACCGACCAGTTCGACGGATTCCATTTGCAATTCGCCCAAATAAACGGCGACCTGGACAATGTGCTGTTTGCAAAAGACACTATTTCAGTAAATGTAAAACTGGCAACAAAAGAAAAGAGCGGCTTTGAAGTAAAACAACTTATTGCAAAAATGAAAGTAACTCCTTCCATGATGGAGTTCAGCGGCCTGGACATTAAAACAGACAAAAGCCGGATCGGGAATTATTATGCGATGCGGTATGAGAGTTTCAATGCCGACATGAGCAATTTCATCCACAGCATCATGCTGGAAGGCAATTTTGAGAACAGTTATATCCACAGCGATGACATTGCATACTTTGCCCCGCAATTAAAAACATGGAACCGAATTTTATATTTCCAGGGCAAGGCGAAAGGAACCATCGACAATCTTTCGGGGAAAAACCTGAACATTAAAAGCGGCAATACCTCTGTTGCTGGCAGCATTACGTTACGGGGATTGCCAGATATTGAAAATACATTTATTGATTTTAAGTCGGATGACCTGCGTACCAATTATACGGATCTTGTTACACTGGTTCCTTATTTAAAAACGATCAGGCAACCACAATTAAACCAGTTAAGTGCCATCCGGTTCAAGGGAAATTTCACCGGCTTCATAAAGGATTTTGTGGCGTATGGAAGCATCAGCACAAACCTGGGTAATGTGAATGCCGATATAAACATGAAGCTCCGCAATGTGAACGTACCTACCTATTCGGGAAAAATTTCTTCCGGAGGATTCAACCTCGGCAGGTTCTTTAACAACAACCGGCTGGGCAATGTGGCATTCAACGGGCAGGTGAAGGGCAGGGGATTTAATCTGAAAGACCTGAATGCAGATTTTAATGGTAAGGTGCAGCAGCTCGATTTTTCAGGCTACACGTATCAGAACATAACATTGAACGGGACCTTTGTAAAGAACCTCTTCAATGGCCGGCTAGATATTGATGATCCCAACCTGGAGATATCGAACCTGAACGGTTCTATCAGTTTGCTGGGCGATAAAACAGAATTTAATTTTAATGCAGACCTGCAAAAGGCAAACCTGCAGCAACTGCATTATACAAAACAGGATTTCAGGCTCGCCGGAAATTTAAACCTCAATTTTGCCGGCAATAACATCGATGATTTCCTGGGTACAGCTAAGGTATACAATGCCGAATTATGGCACGATACCAGCAAATTATCTTTTGATTCATTAATACTCAGGTCGCTGATCGTTGATGATAAAAAGATGCTAACGGTTCAAACGAACGAACTGGAAGGAAACCTCACGGGCAGTTTCAAGATCCTGGAGCTGCCCGATGCCTTCAAAGTATTTTTAAACCGCTACTACCCTGCCTATATTGAAAAGCCGGCTAAAAATATAAGCGACCAGGATTTTTCTTTCTACATAAAAACAAGGGAGGTGGATGAGTATGTGCGGCTGCTTGATAAAAAGCTGGGTGGTTTTAATAATTCTGTTTTTTCAGGAAATCTTAAACTGGCGCAGAATGAAATGAATGTAAACGCTTCGGTGCCTGAATTCAGTTATGATGGCAAACAGTTTTCAAATGTAGAGCTCGTAAGCAAGGGAAATCTCGACAGCCTGAATGCAACCATATCGGTAAGTGATGTGGGATTGAGCGACAGCTTTCATTTGCCAAACACCAGGCTGGTGCTGAATGCAAGGAATGATATTTCAAACATACAATTAACAACCAGTGCAAGTAAAACTTTCAGTGAGGCAAAACTGAATGCCAGCGTGCAAACACTTTCTGATGGCGTAAAAGTGCATTTCTTCCCTTCGTCTTTTATCCTGAATGATAAAAAATGGAAACTGGAAAAAGACGGGGAGATCACATTAAGAAGATCATACGTAGAAGCAAAGGATGTTCGGTTTACACAGGGTGAGCAGGAAATTGTGATCGATACAGAACTTGATGAACTTACAGACCACACAAACCTGGTTGCAAAACTAAGGAAGGTGAACATCAATGATATTACGCCTTTATTCATGAGCAAACCAAGGCTGGAAGGAATACTAACCGGCACCGTGAAGCTGAAAGACCCATTTGGCAAACAAATAGTTGAGTACGACCTGAAAGCCGACGACTTCAGGTTAGATAATGAAAAGATCGGCACCGTAAATGCAACCGGCGAAGTGAACACAACCACGGGTCAGGTAACGGTTAAAGCATATGCAGATAATGAAAAGTTTAAATTCAATATCGACGGAAAGATCAACTACAAAGATTCAGGCAACAACCATATGGATATTGCATTTGGCTCTGAACGTTTCGATATTAACATACTGGATAAGTACATGGACAATATCTTCAGCGATATGCAAGGCAATGCCATAAGCGACCTCCATGTAAAAAGCGACGGCGATCATAAATATGTTACCGGAAGCGTAACTGTAAACGGCGGTTCACTAAAAGTTAAATACACCCAGGTAAAATACAAATTCGATAATGAGACCATCATTTTTAATCCCGATGAAATTGACCTGGGCACCATGCAGTTAAAAGACACGTTGAATAATACCGGCACTGTTTCGGGAAAGGTTCAGCATAATTTCTTTGATGATTTTGGTTTTGACAATTTGCGTTTTGAAACAAAAAAAATGTTGTTGCTGAACACTACTAAAAGAGACAACAGTCAATTTTACGGTAAAGTGATCGGTAAGGCCGTAATGACATTGGACGGCCCGGTTACCGATATGCGGATGGACATAAACGGTGAACCTTCGGTTACAGACAGCAGCCATATCTATATTCCTACCGGCAGCAGCCAGGAGATCGGGGGCGTTGATTACATTCAATTCGTGCCGTTTGGAAAGAAAATGGAAGATGAGTTTACACGAAAAAAAGAAAGCAACCTGCTCATCAACATGGATATTACCGCAAACCCGGCCTGCAAGGTTGATGTAATACTGGATGAAACATTGGGTGATGTAATAAAAGGAAAAGGAAATGGATTGCTGAACATACGGGTGGGAACAAAAGAGCCGCTTACCATAACCGGCAATTATAATATCACGGAAGGTGAATACACATATAATTTTCAAACCGTTCTCAAAAAATTCTTTACCATCCGGAAAGGATCATCCATCAACTGGAACAGGGACCCTTATTTAGCCCAGATCAATATTGATGCTGAATACATCGCCAGCAACATCAACTTACAGAACATATCTCCTACCCTCCGGCAGAAAGGAGACCTTACAATCATTGCGCATTTGCGGGGCGTATTGAATAAGCCCGATATCAGTTTTGATTTTGAACTCGACAAAAAACTTCCTTCCGATTTTATAGCCGAGAAAAAACTCGATGACCTGAAGAATGACAAGAACGAACAGCTTAAACAGGTGGCATCCTTACTGTTGCTGAATACCTTTGCTTCCGGCAACGAAAGTTTTATAACCAGCAACAACACGTTTGGCATTGCCGCCAATACCATTGGCCAGATCCTTTCCAATGCACTAAGTACCACATTCAGCAAGTTTTTGCAGAAGGCGCTTAATGATAATACCATCAGCACGTATTTTGATGTAAACCCGAGCCTTGATCTGAAAAATTCTGTTTCGCAGTTACAGAGCGCTGCCAAATTCGGAATAACCAAAAGCTATCTCAACGGCAAGCTCATCATTTCTCTTGGAGGAAACCTGGATTACAATAATCCTTACCTCACCAACAGTAACCTGTTGCTCACCCCGGATTTCACGGCAGAGTGGTTATTAAGTAAAGACGGAAAACTACGTATCGTTGGGTTCAGGCGAACCAATATTGATTATACATTCGGCCAGCGCAACCGCCAGGGAATAAGTCTTACCTATAGAAGTGATTTTGATAAATTCTCTGAACTGTTTGGCCCCAATGAAGAAAAGAGAAAGAAACGTTTAGCCGCAAAAGTGCAGGAAGAAAATGCACCGCCGGTCTCTCACTAAATTAATGCTTGTTCAATATCTCGTGCCCCAGCTTATCTCTTTTTGTGGCCAGGTATTTTTCGTTGTGCGGATTTGATTTTATTTCGATGGGAATTTTTTCCACCACTTCCAGTCCATAGCCAAGCAGGCCGGCACGTTTGCGTGGGTTATTGCTTATCAGTTTCATTTTGCTGATGCCCATGTGTCGTAATATCTGTGCGCCTACGCCGTAATCCCGTTCATCCATATCAAAACCCAGTTCTAAATTAGCTTCAACAGTATCCATGCCCTGCTCCTGCAGTTTGTATGCTTTCAGTTTATTTATAAGGCCAATGCCCCTTCCTTCCTGGTTCATATAAAGTACCAGGCCCTTGCCTTCTGCTTCGATCATCTTCATGGCATGATGCAATTGATCTCCGCAGTCGCAGCGAAGCGACCCGAGTATGTCCCCCGTCATGCAGCTGCTGTGTACCCTTACCAGTACCGGTTCATCTTTTTTCCAATCGCCTTTCTTTAATGCCATGTGTACTTCACCGGTGTTCAGTTGTTCAAAAGCCACCAGTTCAAATGTTCCGTATTTGGTAGGAAGCTGAACCCTTACTTCTTCTTTGATCAATGTTTCCTGCCGCAGGCGGTATTCTATCAGGTCTTTGATGGAAATAAGTTTCAGGTTAAATTTCTTTGCGATCTCTTTAAGCTGTGGCAGCCTGGCCATGCTGCCGTCTTCATTCATTATCTCAACCAATACGCCCGCAGGTTCAAAGCCGGCAAGCCTGGCCATATCAATGGTAGCTTCGGTATGCCCCGACCGGCGAAGCACCCCTCCTTTTTTTGCCCGCAGGGGGAAAATATGCCCGGGCCTTCCCAGGTCTTCGGGTTTTGTATCGGGGTTCACCAGGGCCTTGATGGTCTTTGCACGGTCTTGTGCTGAGATGCCGGTTGTACAACCATTGCCGAGCAGGTCAATGCTTACGGTAAAAGCTGTTTCATGCAAGGAGGTATTGTTTACAACCATGGGTTGCAGTTGCAATTCATTGCATCTTTCTTCGGTCAGGGGTGCACATATCAGTCCCCGGCCGTACATGCTCATGAAATTTATGATCTCGGGGGTAACGCTGTTTGCTGCTGCAATAAAATCGCCCTCATTTTCCCTGTCTTCATCATCTACTACAATAACCAGTTTTCCCTGCTTAATATCTTCTATGGCGCTTTCAATACTGTCTAACATATGTTTGAATTAGGTGGCAAAGTTAATCAGAATACAAGACCCCAACTTCCGGTTTTGGTAATTATTAGTTTGGAGGATTTTTATCCTCCTATCGGCTTGATTTGAAGGGGCGTTGCCTGTTGTTTGAAATGCCATGATTTTAGCCTGAAAAGCAGCAATTATTAAGTTTTTGTTGCTCCTAATTTTGTTAATAAAAGTTAACAGAATTCGGCAATTATTCGCTTTCTTTGCCTTCGTAAAACCAAACTAATATGAGAATTAAGAAAATTTTACCTTTACTGATCGCCCTGTTTGCCATTCCGGCTCTGCTGAAGGCACAGGTAACCACCAGTAGCATTTCGGGTATTGTTAAGCAATCGAATGGAGAAGCCCTGTCGGGCGCCAGTATTACTGCAATACACATTCCATCAGGTACCAAATATGCAACCGTGAGTAATAAAAGCGGTTCATTCACCATGCCGGGCCTTCGTCCGGGTGGCCCATACACCCTGAGTTGCCAGTTTACAGGAATGAAAAAACAGGATGTTGAAGACATCACATTAACACTGGGTGATAACTATAACTTAAACCTCACCATGGTTCCTGCTGCTACCACCCTTACCGAGGTAGTTGTTTCAGGCGGAAAAGCTACCAGTCAAAGAACGGGTGCGTCTACAAATGTGGGACAACGCATGATTGCTACCCTGCCTTCCGTATCACCGTAATATCACGGATTTTACCCGTCTTACTCCGCAGGCAAATGGAAACAACATTGCCGGAAGGGATGGCCGTTATAATAACTTTACGATTGATGGTGCAAACCTGAACAACAACTTTGGTTTAAGCCCTGATCCATTGCCCGGCGGAAACAGCCAGCCCATTTCTCACTGGATGCCATTGAAGAAGTGAGTGTGAACATTGCACCGGCCGATGTACGACAATCAAATTTTACCGGTGCCAATATTGCAGCAGTAACAAAAAGCGGAACGAACAAGTTTAAGGGTACGGTTTATGGTTTTTATCGCAACCAGAGTTTCATCGGTACTAATGTAGCCGGTCTGAAACTTGCTAAACAACCAGATCAAAAAAGTACCATTTATGGCGGAAGCGTGGGTGGCCCGATCATAAAGAATAAATTATTCTTTTTCGTGAACGGTGAGATAGAAAAAAGAGTAGCTCCACCATTGACCTCTTTCAGACCAACCGGTGGTTCCGGTATCGGCACTGGCGGTAATATCTCGCAAGTAAAGATCGATTCACTCGTTAAGTTCTCTAATTACCTGAAAAATACATACGGATATGAGACGGGTAGTGCGGATGGTTTGCCAAATGCACAGATCAAAAACTATAAAATACTCGGCCGGATCGACTGGAATATCAATACCACCCACAAACTGACCTTGAAGTATAGCGAAATGGTGGGTGACGATGACAAGCTGATGTCAAACAGTGCCCCGAACGGAGCCAACAGCGGCGGGCCAAACACCTGGACAGCCAATGCACGTTTTGGAACCAATGCCATGTCGTTTGCAAATTCTCAATATAGTTTCCACGACCAGGTAAGAACGGCTGCGATCGAATTAAACAGTAACTGGAAGGGCCGATTCTCCAACCAGATCATTGCAACCGGTACAAAGATCCGCACAACCCGTTCTACCCCCGGCGGTGTATTTCCTTTCATTGATATCATGGGGATCCGACCAAGAGTGGGGTTCAGTCAACTTATGCCGGTGGCGCCAAGCAGAATTATATGAGTGCCGGACAGGAGAATTTCTCGAATAACAATGATGTGAAGAATAATATTTATAATTTTACCGATAATTTCAATATCTATTAGGAAAACATACTGCAACAATCGGCGGTACTTATGAATACCAATATGTAGGTAATAAATTTATGCCTGCAACGCAAAGTTATTATGCATATGGTTCCCTGGATGAATTCATGAACCCTGCTTCTCATCCGATCGGTTATTCTTATACTTTCTCCAGGATAGCCGGAAAGGATGCTGTTTACTCTGCGGAAATGAAGATCGGCCAACTGGGCATCTATGCGCAGGATGAAATAAATATTACACCCGCCTGAAACTTATACTGGGTTTACGTATTGATAAACCGATCTACCCATTGAACAGCCTTTGGAGAACCCGGCAATTCAGCAGCCCTTAACCTTCCCCGACAGGTATGGCAAGCCAACGAATTATACTACCGGCATGTGGCCGAAATCAAGAATATACTGGGCTCCAAGATTTGACATACGCTGGGATATGAACGGCGATAAGAGCATGATCGTACGTGGTGGTTCGGGTGTATTTACCGGAAGGATACCATTTGTATACCTAACCAACATGCCTACCAACAGCGGTATGTACCAGGTTAGTGTGGTGGCTAATGCAGCACAGTTGAATCAGATCACGTTCAGCCCTAATCCAACAGCATGGGCATCATTATTTACTGCACCTACACCGGTTCCTAACTCTGCCGGTTTTGTACTCATCGATCCAAAATACAAATTCCCGCAGGTATGGAGAACCAATGTTGGCTTCGACCGGAAATTTGGAAAAGGCTGGACATTGTCAATGGATATGCTTTACACCAAAGACCTGAATGCTACTGTAATGCGTAATGCTAACCAGATCGCCCCCACATCAACGGTAAACCTGGGAGGTTCTATCCGGCCAAGTTTTGCCAATACATCCACTTCTACCCGCAGGCTTTATAATGCCTATAGCAATGCAATCGTTCTGGAAAATAATAATGCCGGTGGTTCTTTCTCATATACGGCACAGGTATCTAAGTCGTTCAGTAAAGGTTTTTATGCATCGCTGGCCTACACATTCAGTGCTGCAATGGACGTAACGGCTAACCCGGGTTCAACTGCTTCTTCAACCTGGCAGTGTAACCTGACTTCCGGAACTCAAAATGATAAGGAGTTAGCCCCTTCCTTGTTTGCAGTTCCTCACCGAATCGTGGGCACCTTCTCTTACAACAGAGAATTCCTCAAACACCTCGGTACAACCATATCTATCTTCTATGAAGGTTCCCAGCAACAGGGTGGCCGTTTCAACTATATCTATGGTACGGCAGGCGGTACTGCCCCAACCGGCTTCAGCAATACAGCCGATATCAATTATGATGGGAACAGCTCCGACCTGATGTATATACCGAAAGATGCTTCACAGATCACTTTCACTCCATTGACCGTTGGTTCTGGTTCTAATGCTGTTACCTATACGGCACAGCAACAAAGTGATGCTTTCTTTTCTTTTATTGAACAGGACAAATACCTGAGAAGACACAAAGGAAAGGTTGCTGAAAGAAACGGCGCCATTTATCCTTTCTACCACCGCGTTGACCTGAAGGTTCTTACAGGATATCTTTACCAATATAGGATCAAGAAGAGTTACCCTTCAATTCAGTGCTGATTGCGTTAACTTCCTGAACATGCTAAACAAAGACTGGGGGTTGCGTGATTTCTTTGTGGTTAATAATCCACTGAGAGCCACTAAAAATGCCACTACCGGTGAAGTAAGGTATCAACTGGCTACTTACACGCCAAATGATGCAGTTCCGGGATCAAACCCGATACTGGTTGACAAAACATTCATCAGGAGTGCGTCTACTTCAAGTACCTGGTCACTGCAACTAGGTCTGCGTTTGATCTTCTAAGCATCATACAAACACTCCATAAAAAAGGCTATCCGTTATCCGGATAGCCTTTTTACTTTATTTACTTACCTGACTTCCCTATCACTTCTTCCCCATGCCCATTTTAAAAATTCGGGAAATGCCATGGCCCAGGTGGGCACGTCGTGTTTGCCATCTTTTAATTCGGTGAATTTTATGGCCTTATTTCGATCATATCCTTTATTAACAAGTTCATCGATCAGGCTAAGGGTATCATCGATGGAATCAATGATCCCGTTATTATTTCTATCGGCTACTTCATCCAGTGTACCTACTTCAAAAAAGAATTGCAGCCAGGGCGCAGGATTCGGCTCCTCCCTCACCTGCCGGTGCATGATGCGGTCGGTATTCTCATCAAAATCTGCATCTTCCTGGTCCTTATCCCGCCACCACAATGACCCGCTGAAAATGCCGGTTTTCGTAAACTCCTGCGGATGGTTCCAAACAATATCCAGGGCACATAATCCACCCAGCGAGAAGCCTGCAAAAGCTTTTTCCTTGAACGAATGAATGGCTGAAGCTCTCCGTATATAAGGCAGCAACTCTTCAAATATAAAACGGTTATAGAGTTTTGCACGGGCACCGCGGCCTTTGTAGTCCAGCACGTTTGCTGTGCCGTATTCATTCTTCCTGTCTTTGCCGCAATGAATGCCTGCAAAAAAAACATCTTCAAGGGCATTCGCCTCATATAACCCTTCCAATATCTCTTCAAAATTCATGGTCCGAAGATCCTGGCCATCATTGATCAATAAGAGTGCGGGAATATGACCGTCAGAAATACGTGCAGGAACATAGAAGTCAACTATTACTTCTCGGTTAAGATGTACAGATTGGATCAGGTGTTCTTTTACCAGGATACTGGCAGTCTTTTCTGCTGACATATCGCCAAAAATAAGGAAATACCCGATATTAATCAGCACAACCAGGAAGGTTTCGCCGCTTCCCTGGCCATGATATCACCGGTTTAAACATAATTTGTTTTATTGGCGCCGAAAAAATATATTTGAACAGGTTAAAATATCAGACTCTAAAAACAAAAACTTAAAACTGCTTTTATGAAGAAAATAGGCGTATTGTTCGGAAAAGAAAGAAGTTTTCCGGAAGCTTTTATAGCCCGTGTAAACAGTAAAAAGGTAGAAGGCATTATGGCAGAACCCGTTCGCATTGATAAAGTAATGCAAGGTGAAAGTTCAGGCTATGCGGTGATCTTTGACAGGATATCGCAGGATGTTCCTTTTTACAGGGCATTCTTAAAGAATGCTGCATTATGTGGTACAACGGTCATCAACAATCCTTTTTGGTGGAGCGCCGATGAAAAATTCTTTAATAACTGCCTGGCTACAAAGATAGATGTGCCTGTTCCTAAAACGGTGATCCTGCCTTCAAGAGAATTACCAACGGATACCAGTGAAGAATCGTTTTCAAACCTTGCCTATCCAATGGATTGGGAAGGCATATTCAACTACATCGGGTTTCCGGCTTACATGAAACCATTTGCCGGCGGCGGATGGAAAAGTGTTTACCAACTCAACAGCATTGAAGAATTTTTTGAGAAACATGCTGAGACGGAGCAACTGGTTATGATGCTGCAGGAAGAAATAAAATTTGATGAATACTACCGCTGCTATTGCATCGGCGGAAAGTATGTACGCATTATGCCTTATGAACCACGCAATCCGCATCATTTGCGTTATGTGGCCGATTTTAAACCAAGCCCCGAAAGATACAAGCAGATGGAAGATATTGTGCTGCGTATATGTGGGTACCTGGGCTATGATTTCAACACCGTAGAGTTAGCACTAAGAGACGGTGTGCCCTATGCCATTGATTTCTGTAACCCCGCACCCGATGCCGATGTGAAGAGTGTTGGCCAGGAAAACTTTGATTGGGTTGTTGAAACAGCGGCTACCTATGCTATTGAAAAAGCCCAGGAACATAAAGAGGGAAAAGATAACCTTACCTGGGGTGAATACATCAAGCGCAGCAGTAATAAAAAGAAACTGTATTAATGATACTGGTTACTTGAACCTAGATCCTGGATACTGGTAAGCAGTTTAATTATTTATAAACTTTTCAAATTTTCAGAATCCATTCAGTATCCAGTATCTAGTATCAATTTTTAATTCTTAATTCATCAGAATGTCAAATCTATCTTACAAACACTTTACGCTTGGCGTGGAAGAAGAATACATGGTGATCGACCCCGAGTCGAGGGAACTGAAAAGCCATGAGCAGAAAATTGTTCAGGAAGGACAAAAGGTGATCAAGGATAAGGTAAAGGCAGAAATGCACCAGGCCGTAGTGGAAGTAGGTACCGATATCTGCCAGGATATTGACGAAGCCCTCATGGATGTAGGTACGTTGCGGAAAACGATCAGCAGCATTGCCGGTGAACTGGGTCTTTGGGTTGGCGCATCCGGCACCCATCCTTTCAGTCATTGGGAACGCCAGTTGATAACGGAACATGTTCGTTACAACGAGATCGTAAATGAATTACAGGAAGCCGCCAGAAGTAACCTCATCTTTGGCCTGCACGTACACGTAGGCATGGAGAACCGGGAAATGGCCATACACATTGCCAACTCGGCCCGTTATTTTTTACCGCATATTTATGCACTCAGTACCAACTCCCCTTTCTGGGAAGGAAGGACCACGGGATACAAATCGTTCCGTACAAAGGTTTTTGATAAATTTCCCCGCACCGGCATTCCGGATTATTTCGACAGCATAGAAGCATATGACAATTATGTAAAGCTGCTGGTGAAAACAAACTGTATTGATAACGCCAAGAAAATATGGTGGGATCTTCGTGTTCATCCGTTTTTCAATACCGTTGAATTCAGGATATGCGACGTGCCGTTGACCGTACAGGAAACGATAACCATTGCTGCGTTGTTCCAGGCAGTTTGTGCCAAGCTTTACAAACTGCGGAGCCAGAACCTGAATTTCATGATGTATTCCAGGGCCTTGCTGAATGAAAATAAATGGCGGGCCGGCCGTTATGGAATTGACGGCAGCCTGATCGATTTTGGAAAGGAAATGGAAGTAAACACCCGGGTACTTATTTACGAGCTGCTGGATTTTGTGGACGATGTTTTAAACGACCTTGGCAGCCGCCATGCCATCGGCTATGTGCACAAAATGCTGGAACAGGGCACTGGTGCCGACCGGCAGCTGAAAGTATTTGAAGAAACAAAAAGCCTGGTCGATGTAGTTGACCTCATTCATACTGAATTTTTAAGTGGATTGTAGTTTGAAGAAACGGTTTAAATCCCTATCTTTGCCGTCCAAAAAAATGGCTGCGTAGCTTAACTGAATAGAGCATCTGACTACGGATCAGAAGGTTTCAGGTTTGAATCCTGACGCGGTCACCAGACAAGTTTCACTTGATTTTAAAACCCTGTAATTTGAATATTTACAGGGTTTTTTATTCGCCACGTGAAAAAAGATTCACGGGGAGCGAATAAAAAAAATGATGTCATCCCAAGACTTATTACCTTTAAAATTCAACCATCCCACGATCATGAAAAAGATTTTCACCAGCCTGTTTTTTACCTGCTTATTACTGAATGTTTGTTTTGCGCAAACAGACAGTATTGCTTATTACATAAAAACATCTGCCATGATACCGATGAGGGATGGCATTAAACTGCATACGGTAATACTAAGCCCGGTTGGTGCTACCAAACCTGTACCCGTGCTGTTGCAGCGCACGCCCTATGGTGCCAGTGGCAGTGATACCCACGATGACAGTGCGGTTAGTATGAATGCGTTGGGCGCCTATTATGGCAGCATGCTGAAGGAAGGTTATTTTTTAGTGTTCCAGGATATTCGTGGCAAATATAAAAGTGAAGGTAAGATGGAAATTCATCAGCCATTGATACATGCTACGCAAAAAGGCGCCATTGATGAAAGCACCGATACCTGGGATACTGTGGATTGGCTGATGAAAAACCTGAAAGGCAATAATGGCAAAGCAGGTATTTTGGGGGTTTCGTACCCCGGCTGGCTGGCGTTGGTGGGTGCAGTTGATCCGCACCCTGCATTAAAAGCATCATCGGAACAGGCATGTATGAGCGATCTTTTTTTAGGCGATGATTTTCACCACAACGGTGCTTTCCGTTTAAGTTATGGGATGGAATATACCTACGAAGTGGAATTTGATAAAACCACCGACAGCGATTTTCCTTTCCCGCAATTTGATCTCTACGATTGGTACCTGAACCTGGGCTCGTTGAAGAATGTAAATGAGAAATATTTTCACAATAAAATTCCTACCTGGAACAATTTTGTACAGCATCCCAATTACGACGATTTCTGGCAAAAGAATTCTCCGTTGAATTATGTATCATCTGCACAAATTCCTCAACTGCATGTGGGTGGTTATTACGACCAGGAAGATATTAACGGTCCGCAACTGATGTATGGGCACATGGAGAAAAATGATAAGGACAATTATAACCATATTGTGCTTGGGCCATGGAACCACGGACAGTGGGCAAGAGGCAAAGCAGATAGCTTGGGAAAAATAAGCTTTGGCAGCAACACCGCTTACTGGTTTCAATCATTGCAAAAAAAATGGTTCGACTATTGGCTGAAAGGCATTGGCGATGGTAAGTTTGAAGAAGCCTATTGTTTTCAAACAGGTACCAATCAATGGAAAACCTATGATGCCTGGCCGCCAAAGCAGGCATTGATACAAAAATTATATACCGCTACCAACAATACAGCGTCCTTTACCAAACCAGCAACAGCAACAGGTTCTGTATCATACATCAGCGATCCTGCAAAACCAGTCCCCTACCGTACACAACCCATTGAAGCTACGTATGGCCCTGCCAGCCGGTGGCGGCCATGGCAGGTAGAAGACCAGCGTTTTGTTTATTCAAGGCCAGATGTGATCAGTTTTACCATGGATAAATTAACCGACAACATCACCGTAACCGGAAAGATAAAAGCGCATCTTTTTGCAAGTACAACCGGCAGCGATGCCGACTGGATCGTAAAGCTCATAGATGTGTATCCTGATTTTGATTCAACAAGTATAACCATGAGTGGCTACCAATTGCCGGTTGCAATGGAGGTATTCAGGGGGCGTTTCCGGAAAAGTTTCTCAAACCCAACTCCCTTAACACCTGGTAAGCCCGAAGAATTTGTGATCGACCTGCACGACATCAACCATACGTTTAAAAAAGGGCATCGTATCATGATACAGGTACAAAGCACCTGGTTCCCGGTCATTGACCGCAACCCGCAGAAATATGTACCAAATATTTTTGAAGCAAAGGAATCTGATTTCATTAAAGCAACACAGACAATTTATTGTAATCAACAATATGCAACATACATTGAGTTGCCAGTAATAAAGGAATAAGGGTTCATTAAAATACGCTATCCTGACCTCGGTAATGAACCGCTGTTAGTCACAAAGCCTCTCCAAATGGAGAGGCTTTGTATAATTTCTACTTCCCGTACCCGTCAGGCTACAGCCTTTTCTTTTCTTTTCAGAATGAAGGAACTGATAAGTGTTACAACCAGTCCTACCGGTAATATCTCCACATAAGTGAACAGGATCACGATCAAAGGATTCTTATACATTTTTGCAAAACCTGCCATTTCTTTTGTCTGCTTATCAATCTCCAACTGGCTTGCTCCGCTGGTTTTCAGCTTATTAATTATATGAGCACCGTATTTTTCAGCAAAATCGGGCATAAATAAATAGTAATCGATCAGCCATACGATCACGTATATGGTTGAAGCGATCAAAACGATAAAGATCCCGGTCTTGAATGCCTTGCCAAAACTGATCACCCCGTTATTGTACTTGTTCCGGTAATTCCGGATGCCGACAAAGACAAGTGAAAAGGCAAGGATCATGGAGGCATAACCCACCAGCATGCTGCCCTCATAGTTTCCACTTGTATAGCATGCGTCGGTGAATAACATCATGGGAGCGGTAACGATAAGTCCCCCTATCAGCCCGCATACAATTACAATTTTTTTCATCTTGGTTTGATTTGGTTTAGATGTGCAAATTGAAATTTTGGAATAAATTTTTGCTCATACTTTAGGATGATTTTTATTATCAGCACATTATTTCATACTAAAGCAGGAGCCACTCAGGGTATCAGGCATATTTTTTTTGCCTTTTCAATAGCCTGGGTCCTTCTTTTTACATCCAGTTTAAAAAAAAGATTGGAACTATGTGTCTTTACCGTGCTAAGTGAAACAAACAGCCGGGAGGCAATTTCCTGGTTACTGCAACCTTCGGCCATCAGGTTCAGTACTTCCAGTTCCCGTTTACTCAAGCCCAGTTCATTAACAGCTGTTTCATTGAGCACAAATTCACCCGGGTTAATATATACCTGCTTTTCTACCACGATGGTTGTAACTTTTGGCCTGGTAAGCTTGAGGGCAAGCCAGATACCCAGCACCGTAAAAATGACAGCAATGGCGCCGATATATACTTCCAGCGCATGATCGAATATCACAAAACGCAGCTCAAGCCACTTAAGCAGGAACATCAGCAAAGCCAGGCTGATGCTGTAAGCAATAATTGATTTATTCTTTGAGAAAAAACGCCGGGCCGATGTCATGACGTATTTTTAAGATTGACTTCTTTCCCGGCTAAGATAATTCTATTCAGGGTATTTTCATTCCCTGCAAATGAAGAAGCTTTCTTATTTTTAGTCCATGAAATTTCAGTTCTGGACCGTTGGAAAAAATCACGAGCCTTATGTAAAGGAAGGAATTGAACAATTCACCAAACGCATTGCCAATTACTACCCGGTGGAATGGAACATCATCCCTTCTCCAAAAAATGCAGCCATGCTGAGCGAAATGGACCTGAAGAAAAAAGAAGGGGAAACGATCTGCGGCTTTTTACAAAAAGATGATCACCTTGTTTTACTGGATGAACGGGGCAAACAGTTCAGCAGTGAGGAACTGGCAGCATTCATACAGCAACGGGCCAATAAAAGTATTAAAAATATTGTTTTCCTTATCGGCGGGGCATACGGCGTAAGTGAACCCGTAAAGAAAAGAGCTAACCATACCTGGTGTTTGTCGAAGCTTGTTTTCCCCCACCAGCTTGTCCGCCTTATTTTAGCCGAACAGGTCTACCGGGCCTGTTCCATTAACCGGAATGAAAAGTATCATCACCAATAAACCACAGCATGAATTTAAGCATTACCCTGTTACTGATCATTATTACTGCAATAACATCCTTTATGGCTTTCAACAACCAGGCAGTGATGGATAAATTAATTTTCTATCCTCCTGCCGTAAGCCGGAGAAATGAATGGTACCGGTTCTTCAGTTGTGGGCTGATCCATAAAGACATCCCTCACCTGATCTTTAACATGTATGCGTTATACATTTTTGGAAACGGGCAAACCTATACTGATATAAACGGGCTAAAACAGAGTACCGGGGTAGAATTCTTTTTTGTGAATGTATTTGGAACAACGGGGTATTTTATTTATTTCATTATGTATGCAGGCGCTGTCGGCATTTGCCTGCTGCCCACCTACCGTAAAAACAAGGATAATTATTATTACCGTAGTCTTGGCGCATCCGGCGGTGTTTCAGCCGTGGTATTTGCAAAAATTGTTCTTGATCCCATAAATGGTATCGGGCTCATATTCATCCCGTTGTTCATTGCCGGCTTTTTGTTTGGCCTGTTATTTCTTTTTGTCTCATACGAGTTAGAGAAGAGGCAGGCTGGAACCGTTAATCACTCAGCACATATCTGGGGTTCAATATTTGGCGCCGTATTTATAATTGTTATATGCCAGGCTACCGGCAAGTATCCGTTACTTGCCCAGTTTATTGACCAGATCAGAAACATGCGGTTAAACCAGATAATTACTTACGGAGGAAACTGATCTGTAAAATATCTTTAGTGCTGCCGGTGATCTTAAACCGGTTGTCAATACGAAGGCCGATCACCCAGATGATCTTCTTATTCATTTCGATCACCCATACGTTTTCTTTTTGCGGCAGGGAAAGCTTTTGATCGATCAGGAAGCGGCTGATCTTTTTCTTTTTGTCCATTCCCAGCGGATAAAAGTAATCGCCTGTTTTCCATTTGCGGAGCAGTAAAGGGAATTTGATTTCACCGGCGTCAAGCTGGGCGATATTGTTTGAAGTTTGTGGTTTGAGGTCTGAAGTTTGAGGTTTGAGGTTTGAAGTTTGCGGCAGGCTTTTGATCTCCAGTTCACCCGGTACAAAAATGATCTTCCCTTCTTCCACAATTAAAACAGTTGCGGCTTCTGTTGTTTCATTGGGAGAAATGATCAGCCACTTGCGGTTCCTGATGATGCGGTGGGTAGGCGACTGGATATATTTACCTGTCTCGCTTTGCAGCAGGGCAATGCATTCATCCGTTTGGTGGGCTGTAAAACCAAAGTCTTTGATGATCTCATAAACAATGCTGTGAAGTGGTTCTGTTTTCTGAAGTTTCAAGACAGGAATATGGATCTCACTTCCCTTTTGCTCCATCAGCTTCTTTTTATGCTGGCTTATTGATTGCTGGTACAGTATTTCTATCTCCCGAAAGCGTTGCAGGTTACCAGCCAGGTTCTCTTCCACCTGTGGGAAAACTTTTTGCAGATCCGGGAACAGCTGGTTACGGAAATAATTCCGGGTGTATTTATCAGAAGCGTTAGATGAATCCTCCACAAATTCCAGGTCATGTTCCCTGGCAAAAGCAATAAGTTCTTCTTTCTTTACAGACAAAAGAGGGCGAACAATATTTCCTTGTTTTGGCAAAATGGCTTTCAGCCCTTGGATGCCCGTGCCTTTAAAAAAATTCATCAGCATGGTCTCTATGTTGTCGTTTGCATGATGGGCAGTTGCCACATACTTTGCAACGGAGGCTTCAATCAGTTCATGAAACCAATTATAGCGCAATTCCCGGGCAGCAACCTGAATGCTCAGTTTATTTTCAGCAGCATGTTTTTCCGTATCAAATTTTTTAACCAGCACTTCCGCGGAATATTTTTTTGCTAATCCCTTTACAAATTTTTCATCCCGTTCACTCTCCTCTCCCCTTAGCTGAAAATTACAATGGGCGATCACAAAATCGTATCCGGCCTGTTTACACAGTTCACACAATACAACAGAATCAACGCCGCCACTTACCGCCAGCAGCAGTTTATCTTTTGGGTGAAAAAGATTTTCTTTTTTTATGTAGTGCTGAAACTTTAAAAGTAAACTCATGCCCCTGTCCCCTAAAGGGAAACTTAATTTGTTAGTTTAAAATTATTTTATAATGTACTCAATTCTCTGTTTAAACAAATATTCATACTTCACTTCGCTTCGTTTCATATTGATTTGCAGCACAAGTGAGTGACACAACGATGATGACATGAAAAACAAATGCCCGTAACCCCAAACTACAAACCGCAAACTCAAAATTATTCTTCTATATCCTCCAGGGCCGCCTGCAATTCACTGTATGTATGATTATCCGCAGCCTTTTGCCTCTTCCATCCCCCTTTTGTACACCCGGATGGCACGGTCAAAATCACCGGCCCGTTCTAATAATTTGGCCAAATGATAATAGGACCCGATATAAGTGGGCTCCCGCAATAATATTTCATTAAATAATTCCCGGGCTTCCTCATCCTTGCCAACCTTGATGTATTCCAGTGCCAGCGCATGTTGCAGAAAACTATCTTTGCCGGACGTCTTCATGTATTCCAGCAATTTTTCTATCCTGCTCATACCCAATAATTTTTTATGTTTTTCAATCAATTTATCTTCGCAACACTTATCTTTGCATTAGTTGCATAAACAACTTATTTGAAGATTTTTAAAATATTCACTGCATGAAGATCTTAGTTTGTATCAGTAAAACACCCGATACCACGGCAAAAATAGCTTTCGCCGATAACAATACGAAATTCGCTGCCGACGGCGTTCAGTGGATCATCAATCCCTACGACGAATGGTATGCTTTAGTCAGGGCCATCGAATTGAAAGAAGCCGACCCGGCCACGGTAATTCACCTGGTAACCGTAGGTGCTGCCGATTGCGACCCGGTGATCCGCAAAGCACTGGCATTGGGTGGTGACGAAGCCATCCGGGTAAATGCCGACAGTCATGATAGCTATTACATTGCTTCTCAAATAGCAGAAGTTGCCAAACAAGGCAGCTATGATCTTGTTTTTACCGGTAAGGAAACCATCGACTACAATGGTTCTTCCATTGGCGGCATGGTGGCCGAATTACTTGATCTGCCTTATGTTTCACTCGCTACAAAATTCGACCTGGAAGGAAGCAATGCGATCATCATTCGTGAAATTGAAGGCGGAGAAGAAACGGATAAAGTGGCGCTGCCATTGGTGGTAAGTTGCCAGAAAGGAATGGCAGAGCAACGCATTCCAAATATGAAAGGAATCATGGGAGCAAGAAGCAAACCATTGAAAGCAGTAGAGCCGGTTGCCGTTGATTCGCTTACTTCTGTTGCATCCTTTGACCTGCCACCTGCCAAAGCAAGTGTAAAACTGGTTTCGCCTGATACCCCGGAAGAACTGGTAAGGCTGTTACACGAAGAAGCGAAGGCAATTTAATTGATAGTTGATAATTGGTTAATGGATAATGTTTTAATCTTAAAACCATCTTCCTTAATCAAAAACTATTAATCATGAAAGAAAACATTTTAAAAGATAAAAGCTTCAATTTTGCTGTGAGGATGGTAAACCTGTATAAATATCTGAAGAAACAGCATGGCGAATACATTTTATCGCAGCAGTTAATAAGAAGCGGAATGGCAATAGGCGCAATCATCCGGGAGGCAGAACATGCAGAAAGTCTTAAAGATTTTATTCATAAACTAAGCATTGGGCTAAAAGAAGCAAATGAATCAAAGTACTGGCTTGATCTGCTTTCCGCAACCGGTCTTATTACAAAAAAGATGTTTGATTCTTTGAATAGGGACTATGAAGAACTATTAAAGCTTCTTACAGCCAGCGTAAAAACAAGTAAACAACGTATTAAATAAATTATCCATTATCCACTATTAAATTATCCATTATTATGGTATTAGTTTTTCTCGATCAATCAGAAGGCCAGATCAAAAAATCATCCTTGGAAGCAGCGAGCTATGGGGCAAAGGTTGCAGAACTCTTAAACACAACTGCAGAAGCGATCGTATTAGGTACGGTGAGCGATGATCTGCCGGCTCTTGGAAAATATGGTATAAAAAAAGTACATACCGTAACCAATGAAGCATTGAATAATGTGGATGCACAGGTTTTTACCAAACTAATTGCCGAAACTGCAAAAGCAATGGGTGCCAAAGTGATCATCTTCTCTAATAATTTTAATGGAAAAGCCATTGCGCCAAGGTTGAGTGTGCGGTTGAAAGCTGGACTGGTTTCCGGTGCCGTTGCGTTGCCCGACTTAAGCAATGGATTCGTAGTAAAGAAAAACGTTTTCAGCGGCAAGGCTTTTGCCAATGTTGCCGTGAATACCGATGTAAAGATCATTTCACTCAATCCAAATTCGTACAGCATAACGACAACCGATGGGGTTGCTGAAGTTGCCGACTTTGCTGCAACAGTAGATGCAGCCAAAGTTCAGGTTACAAATACCAACAAAGTGGTGGGTGAAGTTCCGTTAAGCGAAGCAGAAATAGTTGTAAGCGGAGGCCGTGGTTTAAAAGGACCCGAGAACTGGGGCCTTGTTACCGACCTGGCCAAATTATTAGGCGCTGCCACAGCCTGCAGCCGCCCGGTGGCAGATATTCACTGGAGGCCGCACCATGAGCATGTAGGGCAAACCGGCCTGGCCATTGCACCTAATTTATACTTTGCCATTGGTATCTCTGGTGCAATTCAGCACCTGGCAGGTGTTAACCGGAGTAAAGTGATCGTAGTAATAAATAAAGACCCCGAGGCGCCTTTCTTTAAGGCAGCCGACTACGGTATCGTAGGCGATGCGTTTGAAGTAATGCCGAAGATCATTGAAGCGGTACGTAAATTAAAACAAGCCTGACCTGATTAAAATCAGGAAGATTCATATTTAAAGCCTTTCACTTAAATTTGAAGGGCTTTTATTTTTATCTTTGCTTCTGACTTAAGGATATGAAAAAAATAGAACTGGAAATAGTTGCCTTATCGCACAGCATCACACAAACACATTCGTATGCGGTGGTGTTGGGAGAGATAAATGGTTTGCGGAGGTTGCCGATCGTTATCGGTGGTTTTGAAGCACAGGCCATTGCCGTGGCACTGGAACGTATGAGTCCGAGCCGGCCCCTCACCCACGACCTGATGAAGAATTTTATGATGGCATTTAATGTAGAGTTGCATGAGATCGTGATAAACGACCTGCAGGAAGGAATCTTTTACAGCAAACTGGTTTGCAGCTCGGCAAATGATACGGTGGAAATTGATTCCCGAACTTCCGATGCACTGGCTCTTGCCGTTCGGTTCGGTTGCCCCATTTATACCTACGATACCATTCTTGACCAGGCAGGCATACTGATGGAAGGAGAAGAAGAGAAAAAACAAAAGAACTCACCGGTAACCACCGAATCAGGTGGCAGCGATGACCTGAAATCATTATCCCTCGAAGAACTGGATGCCTTGCTTGCTGAAGTACTTGATCACGAAGATTACATCAGGGCCATTGCCATCCGGGATGAGATCAAGAGCAGGAAGAAGAGATAGTAAACACTCCGTTTTTCACAAATTCAGCAATCATTCGTAATTTTTAATTCTTAATTTTTAATTCCAAAATGATTGTTTTTCCCAACTGCAAAATAAATCTCGGCTTACATATTCTCAGTAAAAGAGATGATGGATTCCATGATCTAGAAACCGTTTTTTGTCCCATAAATTTTACCGAAGCACTGGAAGTGATCAGCAACCCCGCCAGTCATTCTGATACAGAGTTTACAGCAACGGGTTTGAAAGTGGATGGTTCCCCATCAGATAATCTCTGCATAAAGGCTTATCAATTATTAAAAAAAGATATTCCGCAATTAGCTGCTGTAAAAATTCACCTGCATAAAACCATTCCCACCGGCGCCGGGCTTGGGGGTGGATCTGCCGATGCGGCATTTATGCTGAAGTTATTGAACGATAAATTCAAACTAAACCTCTCAACTCCTGAACTTCTAAACTACGCTCTTCAGCTCGGCAGCGATTGTCCTTTTTTCATCATCAACAAACCATGCTTTGCCACAGGACGTGGAGAAAGTCTCGAAGAAATTTCACTGGATCTTTCCCCCTACAAAATAGTTCTGATCAATCCCAACCTTCATGTAAATACCGGTTGGGCATTTTCACAGATCAGTCCTGCAATGCCTAAAAGAAATTTAAAAGAAATAGTCGGTCAGCCCATTGCAACCTGGAAAGAAGAATTGAAAAATGATTTTGAAGAAGCAGTATCTGCTGCCCACCCCCGGATAAAACTAATAAAAGAATATCTATACAGGCAGGGCGCCATATATGCGGCCATGAGCGGAAGCGGCAGCACGGTATTCGGAATTTTTGATAAAGCCACGCCTGTTGCCCATTCGGGCAATGATTTTTTCCAAAAAATCATAAATTAGTTTATCTTGCATAAAATTTAATCCCATCAATTTGCTGTCCATCATATCGTTATTCTTACACAGCAACCTCGACCTGCTTAATCATCGAGGATAAGGATTTTTGCGTCCCCGTTATGGGGACAGGTTTTCGTTTCCCTATTTCTTTCCTATAAAAATTTTTGTATGAATTCAATTGTAAACATATCAGCCAATGTTCAGCATTATTTATCGCTGGAAGAAAAATACGGCGCCCATAATTATCATCCCCTGCCCGTGGTATTAAACCGCGGCGAAGGTGTTTTTTTATACGATGTGGATGGTAAACGTTATTACGATTTCCTGAGTGGATACTCAGCCGTTAACCAGGGACATTGTCATCCCAGGATCATTGCATCATTGGTGGAGCAGGCGCAGAAACTTACCCTTACATCCCGTGCATTCCACAGCAACCTGTTGGGTGAATATGAAAAATTCATCACCAATTATTTCGGTTACGATAAAGTATTACCTATGAACACCGGTGTGGAAGCCGTGGAAACAGCCATTAAGCTGGCCAGGCATTGGGGATATAAAGTAAAAGGCATCGATCAGAATATGGCAAAGATCATTGTATGCAGTGAAAATTTTCATGGAAGGACAACGGGTGTTATCTCTTTCAGCAGCGACCCGGTTGCAACCAATGATTTTGGCCCGTTCATTACCGGTTACGAAAAAATTCCATTTAATGACCTGCCTGCTTTAGAAAAAGCATTGCAGGATAAGAACGTTTGCGGATTTTTATTTGAACCCATACAGGGAGAAGCCGGCGTAGTGGTACCGGATGAAGGCTACTATAAAGGAATACGCATATTGTGTGATGAATACAATGTGTTGATGATGGCCGATGAGATCCAGACAGGATTAGCCAGGACCGGCAGGATGCTTGCCTGCGACCATGAAAATGTAAGGCCCGACATTTTAATACTTGGCAAAGCATTAAGTGGTGGCGTATTGCCTGTGAGTGCTGTATTGAGTGATGATGCGGTCATGATGACAATCAAACCTGGCGAACACGGAAGCACTTATGGGGGAAACCCGCTTGCCTGTGCCGTTGCCATAACAGCCCTGCAGGTATTGAAAGATGAAAATCTTTCTGCCAATGCCGAGGCCATGGGTAAACTATTACGCAGTGAACTGGAAAAACTGGATTCGCCGTTTATTGATAAAGTAAGAGGCAGGGGTTTATTAAATGCCATTGTTATTAAGCATACAAACCCCGATGCTGCCTGGGAACTTTGCTTGGCACTAAAGGAAAACGGGCTGCTGGCCAAACCAACCCACGGAGATAAAATAAGGTTTGCACCACCGCTGGTAATAACCAAAGAACAGGTGATGGAATGTGTACGTATCATTGAAAAAAGTTTAAGTACTTTATAAAAATATATACTAACTTTTCTGTTTAAATTTATTCGGCCGATGAAAAAGTTCATTTCAATACTATTCGTTCTCGTATGTTCAATACAATTTAGTATTGCACAAAAAGATAAAAATAAATCTGAGACCCTTTCCCCTGAAGCAACAAAGCAACTGATGGATGTGCTGAAGCTCGACACGGTAAAAATATTGAGGGAGCATGCAATGACTGCCTGCCATTGCATTGATTCTTTTATGCAGGCAAGAAAGGCTGGAGACAGCAACAGCGTTGTTGTCAGGGAGATCAGTTCCTGCATCGATAAGGAAGTGACGGTTTACCAGATGGTCATGAAAATAAACCAGTCATTTACTTCTACTGATAAGAATATCACCATCAACGTCGATAAGAATTCACCCGATTACACCAGGTATTACAGGGATATTGAGACCTGGCTGGCAGACAGCTGTACATCGCTGAGAGCGGCGATGAGTTCAAACGAGGAGAAAGAAACCGAATTATCTTTTTCCAATGACCCCGAAGCGGTCAAGCAATATAACCTGGGAATTAAACACATCACTAAAGAAGAGTATGCAGAAGCATTGCCTTACTTTAAAAAAGCCGTAGAAGCTGATCCTAAATTTGTATATGCGCTGGATAACCTGGCGATCTGTTACAGAAGAACAGGCGAACTGGATAAAGCACTCTCTATTTATGGCAGGTCACTTGAACTTTCCCCGAAAGGAAAAACGCCCTTACAGAATATACCGGTGATCTATGAACTGAAAAAGGATTACCCGAAAGCAATTGAAGGCTATAAAAAACTGCTTCACTACTACCCCGATGATGCAGAAGCTTATTACGGCATGGGCCGGATATGTATTGCATATACCGACGACCTGGAAAATGGCGTGGACTATATGTGCAAGGCATACAATATCTATACAAAGAATAAATCGCCTTACCGGGTTGATGCACAAACCAATATTGCAGTTGCTTACAAAAGGATGAAAGAGTTAGGCAAGGAAGAAGCTTTCTTTAAAATTCTAAAGGATAATAACATCTCAGTTAAATAACAATATCATGGATACGCACCTTCACCACGATCATATAGAATCTCACCTGGAAAGTTCCGACCTGTTGCGGGATGTAGTGATCGGCATGAGTGACGGGCTCACGGTTCCCTTTGCACTGGCGGCCGGGTTAAGTGGTGCGGTAGACAGCAGCAGTATTGTTGTAATTGCCGGCATAGCAGAGATTGCAGCAGGCAGCATTGCCATGGGGCTGGGCGGATACCTGGCTGGCAAAACAGAACAGGATCATTACAACAGTGAAGTGAAGCGGGAATATGATGAAGTGGAAAACCTGCGACACAGGGAGATAGAAGAAACCAAAGAATTTTTTGCCAACATAGGTTTAAGTCCGGCCCTTCAGGAACAGGCCACCGAAGAAATTTCACGTGACAAAGACCGCTGGGTTGACTTTATGATGAAGTACGAACTCGGCCTCGACAAACCCGACCCGAAACGGGCAACAAAGAGTGCATTGAATATCGGCATATCCTACATACTTGGGGGGATCATTCCCCTAAGCCCCTATTTTTTTATTTCCAGTTCCGCTGAAGCCCTGAAGATCTCCGTTATTGCCACATTGATCTGCCTGTTTGTGTTTGGTTATTTTAAAAGCAAGGTTACAGGCGTTAATCCATTGTGGGGTGCCATAAAAGTTACGTTGATCGGCGCCCTGGCCGCTGCCGCTGCATTTGGGGTGGCAAAAATATTTGAGCGTTGATCATAACTTCTTTTCAGGAATTTTATATCCTTGAAAATCCGTGGCACGGCATTTGCCTAAAGGAAGTGACCGTGATCAAGGATACAATTTGATACCTTTTATCAGCGTCAATAGTCCTGCCTCAGACCCACAATACCTATTAAAAAGTCCCTACGAAAATTCATTTTCTTAATCAGAATAAAAACATTCTACTGGATATGAATTTATCATCACTAAGCAGAGCTGCTATCACTATTTTTTTGTGTTTCGCTTTTGCAGTTTCTTACGCAACCACTTTTTATATTGACCCGAATGGCAATGATGCTACCGGCAACGGCAGCATCGGCAATCCCTGGAAAACATTACGCAAAGCAACGCAAACTGTAACGGCAGCCGGTAATATCATTCATGTTAATGCAGGTACTTATTTAGAAACCCAGACATCATTTTTAGCTGTTGGTGTAAATATAGAAGGTGCAGGGATGACGCTTTCGATCGTGAAGGGAGAAATGACGGGGCAATTCTCCACCTTGTTATCGCTTGATTCGCCCAATGATGTGAGTGGAAATCAAAGCATATCCGGCCTCACCTTTGACGGCCAGTATGTAAATGCAACCACCTATAAAACCTGGATAGGCATTTTTGTAACGGGCAGAGGCAATGTATTGGTCCACGATTGTAAGATCATAAACTTCAGTAACCGGGGAGTGGTCTTTGATGGCAATGATTTTGACGATCCGATCTACGACCCCGGTCACTATGCGGTAGGCAATAAATTTTACAACAACACGGTACTTAACTCTGCAGAGAACAACGGGTCTTTTGGAACAGGCTTATTGAATATCGGCTCACAAATGGGTATGGAAATTTATGGCAATACCATGATCCAGGATCAGCGGCCTGATTTTAAAAATGGCTGGCCCATCAAGCCATGGAACAACGGCTGGCTGAAGGGAGTTAAGATATACAACAATACGCTTACCAAGGCATCATATAAAGGAACATATCCCGGCCAGAATGGCGATTGGGATTTCTGTCTTGAATTCATAAATGTTGAAGGACTGGAGATTTATAATAATACCATCCAGGGAAGTATTGACATGAATTTCACCCGGAAAGGATCTTATGCATTCTCTGCATGGATCCATCACAATACATTGGGTCGTACCCCGGCAAATTCCAATTTTGAAAGCGGCATTGTTTTAGAATTCCGTACCGAATCAATTCTCATAGAAAACAATGTACTTAATAATGTATCGAGTGGCGTGCAGTTCAATACAAGGCCTGTAAATGATGATGGCGGGTTTCCAAATCCCGGTGGCGGGATCCCCACTGGCGGATTCAGTTATTTACTTAACAATACCATCCGCAATAATCTTTTCTCAAATCTTTACTATGGGAATGGTGCCGGAACTGCAGGCGGAGTAGTCATCGTGAGCGAAAACGGAAATGACGAGCAGATAAACGGGATGAACATCTATAATAACACGTTCGTGGCAAAAACAGGAGCAGCGCCTATAACATGCCTTGATTTTTCAAACCAGGAAAACGGAAATGCAACCAATGTGAATATCCGGAACAATATTGCGATCGGGTTTACCTATACCTGGTTAGCGGGCAGTTCTACCAATACGGCAATGAGCAATGTGGTGGTGACACATAATGATGCTTTTAACAACGGCAGTGGGAATGCACCCGATTGGCCCGCAGGTAATCCAACAAGCTATACCTACAACAACAACTTAAGTGTCAACCCACTGTTTGTATCGACTACTGATTTTCATTTACAGGTTACCTCACCGGTAATTGATGAAGGAGTTGATATAGGGTTGCCTTTTGCAGGCAATGCACCGGATATGGGGTATGCAGAATTCGGGCTTGGGGGACCATTGCCCGTTAAATTAGTTGACTTTACGGTAAGAGAAAATAATGGTAAAAATCTTTTACAATGGACCACTGCTACTGAAAGCAACAGCGATTATTTTAATATAGAACGAAGCATCAATGCCCAATTTTATGAACCCATTGGCCGGGTGAGTGCCAGTGGATTTTCAACAACTCAAATAAACTATTCTTTTATAGATAACGACCCGGCAAAAGGAACGAATTACTATCGCCTGGCCATGATAGACCGGAGCGGAAGATCTGAATACAGCAAAATAGTCTCCATAACATCTAAAGAAACCCAGGGGATTGACATAACCTATGCCGATCTGTCTTCCATGACCAATACCCTTACCATAAAAATAAAAAGCACCCAATTGCTTCCGGCAAATATTTCCATCATAGATATGAATGGAAGAATAGTTTTCAATACTGAAGTGCAATTACAAAAAGGCAGCAACAGTTTTGCTAAAGCCATTCCTGTTTTGCCAGGCGGCATTTATTTTGTGAGGTTGTTTACGGCTAATGAAACAATTGTAAAAAGAGCATTCAGCAAGAGCCAATAACTGGGTATTCAATTTTATATTAGTACTGCTTTATATTAAACTAACCTGTGCTATTACGTATTCCTTCTACGGGTATTCATTACGCAGCCTGTAGTACAAATGCCCGTTCTTCCATTTGTGGATAGCTTCTGAATAAAAACCTCTTCACTTTTAAAATATTAAAAGATCCGTTTCCGTTCCATTCCATAGGTGCATATCACCTCACATAGATGTCATACTTTATCAACAGCAAATAAATTTCACTATGTTAAAAGTATGGTATGATATTAGCTGATATATTGCAATCCGTGTTCAAAGCATAATTAAAATCCTATGAAAACTAAATTTTACCTGTTAAGGAAGATCAAGTTGCCCGACTCTTGCAACGGCTCCTGTTCAATTTCAAAAAAAATTATTGTTGTTTACCTGGGCTGAATAATACTATTGCAGCTTCAGTAAACGATTGACTTTAATAACCTGTTACCCGCAGGCTACCCTACCCCGCAAAAATAAAAGTCGAATTTTAAAATTTGAGGATCTCTTCAGATACAGTACCCGTATGTATTACAGGCATACAATTGCTATACTGACTTAGATATTTCTCTACAAAAAAACTGTTCATCATTCTGGCTTTTTTATTTTCTGATTCGCAAATTTTGTAAAATCAAATATTGTCTATACCAACCAATACAGGCAATATCAATATCCGTTAAAAACCAAAAATATCCCAATGAAAACTCATCTGCTTTTCTTAAGAAGATCGGTACCCGCTATTTTCTTAACTGCCGGCATGGTTCTTTTTATTACCATTGCCTCTTTTGCAACCACTTATTATGTAAGCCCGGCAGGCAATGATGCAACAGGCACCGGCACACTTGTCAATCCCTGGAAAACGCTGAAAAAAGCAACCAGCACTGTTACTGCTTCTGGCAACATCATTCACCTGGTAGCCGGAACCTACGCCGAAACACAAAACTCTTCGCTGGCCGTTGGTGTAAGTCTTGAAGGCGAAGGGCTAACAACAACTATTGTTGTAAGTACAATAACAGGACAATGGTCAGAGTTGTTATCACTTAACTCAGGACAAGACACAAACGGAAACCAGAGTATTTCAGGAATAGCCTTTGAAGGAGGTTATGTAAATGAAGCAACTTACAAAACATGGATTGCCATCTGGGTTACCGGCAGAAGTAATGTGCTTATTCACGATTGTAAGATCACTAACTTCAAAGATCGTGGTGTGATCTTCGATGGCAATAATGTAACAGACCCTATCACTGACCCCGGGCATTACGCCACCGGTAATAAATTTTACAATAACACTGTTTTAAACTGCGCTACCAATGTTGGTAACTACGGCGCTGGTTGTGTGAATATAGGCGGACAGCAGGGAATGGAGATCTACAACAACACTATCATCCAAAATCAACGTGCTAACTTCAAAAATGGCTGGCCCCTTAAGTACTGGGATAACGGCTGGCTCAAAGGGGTAAAGGTGTATAACAATACCCTGGTGAAAGCTCCCTATGTGGGAAGCTATCCCGGCGAGAATGGTGATTGGGATTTCGCAATTGAATTTTTCAATATCGCAGGTTTAGAGATCTATAATAACAGCATCCAGGGAAGTATTGACCTGAACTATAATTATAAAGGCGCCTATGCTTTTTGTGCGTGGATACATCATAATACACTTAACCATGCGACCATAAATTCAAACTTTGAAAGTGGTATCATCCTTGAGTTTGCCACCCAGGCGATCCTGATTGAAAATAATATACTGAATAATGTATGCAGCGGTGTTCAGTTTAATACCAGGGGCCGGGAAATAACGGCGGATACGGATATCCTGCACCTACCGGTGGATACAGTGCTTTAACCGACAATATCATCAGGAATAACCTGATCTCAAATGTTTACCAGGGCAATGGCACCGGAACTGCCGGGGGTATTCTTGTGATCAGTGAAGGAACAGATGATCCCTACATACGAAATTTAACGATCTATAATAATACTGTTGTTGCAAAAGCAGGTGATGCCCCATGGATCGGACTGGATTTCACATCGCAGCCAAATGGCAGTTGCGATGGACTTTATATCAGGAATAATATTGTACAAGGATTCCAGGATGCCTGGTTAAAAGGAAGCAATGGTGCTACAAACATTACAAATGCAGTTGTAACTCATAACGATGCTATTGGTAATGGAAGTAGTAATACACCGAGCTGGCCATCCGGTAATCCAACCAATTATACGTACAACAATAACCGGACAGTAAATCCATTATTTGTTTCTACTACCAATTTTGCCCTGCAAGCTGTTTCGCCACTCATCGATGCAGGCATTAACGTAGGCCTGCCTTACACCGGAACTGCACCAGATGGCGGCTATAAAGAATTTGGTACAGGTGCATTGCCGATCTTACTGGTTGATTTTACAGCGAAAGAAAGTAATGGCAGTAATATCCTTAACTGGAACACAGCATCAGAAATCAACAGTGATCATTTCAACATTGAGAGAAGTACGGACGGTCGCAATTATTATTCTATTGGCCGGGTGAATGCAAGTGGCTTTTCTTCCACTGAAGTAAAATACAGCTTCACCGATGTCAGCCCTGCAGATGGTAAAAACTTTTACCGCCTTGTTATGACAGACCGTGACGGCAGTTTTGAATACAGTAAAATAGTTGCAGTAACCAACAGGAAAAATCAATCGATCAGTTTTGGTTATGTAAATCTTTCTAACGGAACCGGGTCAGCAAATATCACAATAAACAGTTCAAAAATGCAACCGGCTAACCTGTCGATCATTGATGCAACAGGAAGAATAATCTTAAATACGCCTGTGCATCTGCAGGCCGGAACCAATAACGTTATAAAGAACATTCCGTCGATATCAAACGGGGTTTATTATGTAAGATTATTCACTACAGACGAAACGGTGGTAAACAGTACCATCAGCCATTGATGACATATTATTTTTGACAGAACAGCCTTTTCAACTATAGTTGAAAAGGCTGTTCCCGATATTTGCCTGGCAGATATCAATGGAAGAATTACTTCCCATTGCTGGATCTTATTGCAAAAAGGAGGTAATACATTCAATATGCCTGTGCCCGTTGTGCAAACATGTATTTATTATATCCGGTTATCAACGCATGAAGAAACCATTGTAACGGGTAGCATCAGCCGGAACTGACTGCTTCACTACTACAGACCTTACCCGGTAAAACGCCTACATTTTCCCAAACGCAAAAAACTGCTATCTCTCCGAAATGATGAATACGAGAACGTTTGCACTAAAATAATGCAGCTGTCAGTTTAAATTTTTATATTTTGTGACCAGATTCCGGGAATAGAAAGATCCAATACCTGCGGTGATGTCCTCAAATTAGCAATAACCTCAGCCATTTAGTAAAGCATTTGTTCAAAATTAGTTTTTATGATAACTGTTCTGTTTTTGCGGGGTAGCTGTTTCTTTAAACCGTTGGCGATCATTTTGCTGGTACTGGGCATTTCTGTAAACTGTTTTGCAGCCACCTACTATATCAGTACGGCTGGCAATGATGTTACGGGCGATGGCTCGGCTGGTAACCCATGGAAAACATTAAGCAAGGCAACAGGGACTGTAACTACCGCAGGCGATATCATTCATGTAAATGCAGGCACGTATACCGAAACGCTGCAGTGTTCTCTCGCTGTGGGGGTAAGTATTGAGGGCGATGGGGTCACCTCCATTATCAGAAGCACTTTAACAACCAACTTTGTTGAATTGCTGTCGCTCAATTCTGCAGAAGGAACGAACGGGAACCAGCACATCAGCAATTTGAAATTCGATGGGCAGAATCTTTCCACGTATTGGGCTATTTGGGTGAGAGGAAGGAGCAATGTAAGTATCTATAATTGCACCATCGTGGATTTTAAAGACCGGGGAATACTGTTCAGCGCAAGAAATGATTTAACGGATGCGCCGCCTGTAACTGCTTATTGCACCGGGAACAGTTTTCATGATAATACGGTGAATAACTGTGCCGCCTACAATCTTTCCACAGGAATTTATGGCAGGGGTTGCCTGAACATTGGCGGACAGGATGGGATGCTGATCTACAACAATACCATTATTCAGAACAAACGCCCCGAAGGATTTAACGGCTGGCCCATCAAGTATATGAACGACGGCTATTTAAAAGGTTGCAAGATCTATAATAACGTACTTACGAAAATACCGTACGGGGGAAATTATCCCGGGGAAACCGGGTGGGATTTTTGCATTGAATTATTTCACATACAGGGACTGGAAATTTATAACAATACCATACAGGGCAGCATTGACCTTAATTACAACACCAAAGGAACCTATGCTTTCTGTGCCTGGATACACGATAACAATATGAGCCGTTCAACATTGAATGCCAAATTCGAAAGTGGGATCATATTTGAATTTGATACCGAAACGGCCATTGTTGAGAACAATACATTGAATAATGTATCAAGCGGTGTACAATTTAATACAAGAAACGGAACCATCCTGTCCAATTGTGTGATCAGGAAGAATCTATTCACAAACCTTGCATACGGTGCCGGCTCCGGAACTGCAGGAGGCATTCTTGTTATCAGCGAGGGAACAAATAACCCGGTAATAACCAACCTGAATATTTATAAAAATACCATTACCGCCGCACCTGGCCGGGAGCCTTTTATCGGGATAGATTTTACCGCCGGAAACAACGGAAGTGCAACGGGGGTTTACATTAAAAACAATATTGTGAATGGATTTGTGATGGCCTGGTTAAAAGGCAGTATCCCCACACAAATGACTGACGTGATCCTTGCGCACAACTACGCTACCGGTAATGGCAACGATAATGAGCCTTACTGGCCGGGTGGTGACCCACTCAACTATACATACATCTTTAAGGATGATGATACCAGGATACAAAACGGAACTTTTTCCCGTGACAATTAAATACGCTTACTCCAACCAGTATCCAGTATCGGGTTTTACGCCTGGCTCTCCTGCCGGGAAATACGATGCTTGGAATTGCTCAGGATATTTTCCATTGTCCATTCCACCTTTTTTTCAAATGCGTGTTTGCGAACCTTACAATCCGACTTGGTGCATATCTGGCATGAAAAATCAAGGCAGCCATCCGAATGCACAAACAACTCCACCGACTCACCGAATTCATTTTTTACCAGCCCGGATAACGCATCAATTTCTTCATGTGCTTCATGTACGTTCAGGTACCAGGGAACCGTAAGATGACAGTCAAGATGCAGCCTGCTGCCATACTTGATGATACGAAGGTTATGCATGTCGATCCAGTTCTCTTTGCGGTTTGCATTAAGCATCAGTACCAGTTTATGAAGCAATGCAGTATCCGCTTCATCCATGATGCCTGCCACAGAAGTTCTTGTGATCTTGTAACCGGTATAAATAATGAAGCCTGAAAACAGGATGGCAACCACGCTGTCGATCCAGGCAAGCCCGGTAAATAAAAGCAGGATAAGCCCAACAACAATACCCATCGTTGTCCAGGTATCGGATTGCAGGTGCTTACCACTTGATATCAATGCCAGTGAATTATTTCTTTTCCCTGTTTTTATACATATATACCCGGCAATAAAGTTGACCAGCCCGGTGGCTCCCGTAAGCATGATACCGTAATCCAGTTTTTTTATGGTATGTGGATGAATGAGGTTATTCAGTGCTTCATAAATTATGATCAGGCCGGCAATGGTTATCATGGTTCCTTCAATGGCTGCCGAAATAAACTCAGCCTTTCCATGTCCGTAAGGATGATCCGTATCCATGGGCTTTGCAGAAACATAGAGACTGTACACCCCTATAAAGCCGGCAACCACATTCACAATACTTTCAAAGGCATCCGTTAAAATAGCAACAGAAGCGGTAAGATACCAGGCAATGGTTTTAACGATGAGTAAGATGACAGAAAGAACGGCGATCCGTTTTTGTATTTTCAGGTTATACAGCGCTGCTTGCAACTTGAGGTTGGTTTTAACTGTTCAGCAATACCTTCTTTTCGGGATTGGCTTCTGCAAATGAATAAATGTTATTGCGGATATAATCATTATCTGCATAGGGATCCAGAAAATTCTTCAACTCCCCTGTAGAAGCGATGGCATATGATTTTGGCAGGTAACCCATCCCCCAGAAACTACCCCGTTCTATGAGCAGGCACAATTTCTCTTCAGCAGCTATTCCTTCATCCACCAGCGCAAAAGTGGGCAGGTTCTCATTCAGGGCATCAATGGCCCTCTTCATTTTTGTATTATAAACCACCGGCGGATCCAGGTCATGCTGCTCTTTGGAGGTAAATGCTGTTTTATCAAGAAAACAGAGTTTTGCATTCAGCTCAAATTCTTCTACCATTTTTTTTACCAATACCAATCCTTCGTTGAGCAGGTTAAAAACATACAAAGACGGCAGGTTCTTTTTTTTCTTGTCAATGGCCAGCCTGATATATCCCCGGTTGTCTTCAAAAGAATAAAGTGCATACTTCTGGAGCGGCTGCTTCTGGCTTTTGTTATACCGGGGCCACAATCTTTTTATTTCAGTGCTTTCTAAAACAATTGCTTCCAGTTCGGTGGCACATTGCCGGTAAGAAACCTTATGAACATTGCGTATAAAATTCTGCCGCTTGGGATCGGGATCATTTTGTGTAAAATGGCTGCTCACCCTTTTTTTAAGATTGATGGCCTTCCCTACATAAATGATCTTGTCTTTGCTGTTGTGAAAATAATAAACCCCTGGTTTAGGCGGCAGTTTATCAATAACCGTTTTCTCCAGGTTAAGTGGTAACCATTGCTCAGCGGATGTTTTTTTCAGCATCTGGTCAATATGCTGCCGGGCGCCGTTTGCCAGCATGTATTCAAACAGCTTAACCGTTGCTTTTGCATCACCGCCTGCCCGATGCCTGTTTTCGATATTGATCTTCAACGAACGGCAGAGATTCCCCAGGCTGTATGAAGGCAGACCCGGAAACACTTTTCTTCCCAGGCGAACCGTACATAATTTTTTTGCAGACAGGTCATACCCCGATTGTTTAAGCTGGTGCTTTACAAAAGAATAATCAAAGTTCACATTGTGGGCAACAAACACTGCCGCTTCCAGTATTTCAAACAGGGTATCTGCAATTTCATCAAAAGCCGGGGCTTCGGCCACCATCTCATTATCAATACCGGTAAGTGCTGTAATATATCTTGGAATATGCTGTTGCGGATTGACCAGGGTCTCAAAATGTTTAACCACCCGCTCGCCATCATGTACATACACAGATATCTCCGTGATGCCATTTGCAGAAGCATGGCCGCCGGTTGTTTCTATATCAACAATAGCATAAAGCATGAGTCTTCAAAAATACAAACTTGCCCAGTCAATTAATATTTTTTCTGAACAGGCATTTTGCCAAATTTGAACCTCAAAATTTGCCTTATGGAGATAAAGGAATTTCCCTTTCAAACGCTGAACTGGTCTACGGTAGAAAAAGAAGAGCGTACAGGAACAACAGGTATCGCCACCTGGCGCATTTTTAAAATGGGCGACATACGGGTGCGGATGGTGGAATATTCAGCCAATTATTTTGCCGACCACTGGTGCAAAAAAGGCCATATCATTTATTGTATTGCTGGCGAAATGATAACCGAACTGGAAGACGGGCGGGAATTTGTTCTGTCAAAAGGAATGACCTATCATGTTGGCGATAACTGCGAAGCACACCGGAGCAGGTCGGAAAACGGATGCAGCTTGTTTATTGTGGATTAGTCAAACTCAATCTTTCTTATGTTCATCGGCATGCGTGAATTTATGTACCGCATCTTTATGCCGGATCATTTTTATGGCCTGTATGATTGCCGTGAGGGCAAAAATACCGCCGATCACCCAGTTTAAATATTGCTGGCTGTTGGCGATGCGCTGAACCAGCCACTTGCCTCCAAAAATAAAAACAGCATTACCGGCCAGGGTACCCAGTCCTATTCCAATGATATAAATATTATAATGGCTTTGCCTGGGCTCCAGTATTTTTTTCGTGAACAGGATAGTACTCCACCCAAACCAGAAAGGGATCTGCACCGGGTTAATGGCACACATGAACATACCCAATAGAAACCGGTGCATATTGTTTTGCAGAATGACATTCTTTGCTGTGCCGCTGTCTTTCGTTGCTGCAATAAAACTACCAACAGCCAGCGCAATGATGATAAGCAGGGTGATCCACTCCATGGCCTTCATCAGCCTTTTCTGTTTGCGGACCCAATCGATGCCCACAAGCGATATGCGTACGTAGATCATTTCAACCAATAAAGAACCAAAGGAGAAATACAAGGCGTTCATAATACTTTCCTGTATGCCGATCTGCATAGCAGCCACATTAAGGGTACCAAGCGGTAACGAACCCAGGAAACTGATGAGAAGACCCCACCAAAAAATACGGAACAGTTTCGGCATCAGGCAAAGATAACAAGCAGATCAACATCCTGCCAATGATTGAGAAGTAATCAGGAAAGAAAATTATTTTTTTGCAAATACAGATAAAGACACGGTTAAATTATCCGACATGGAGATGCTGCTTCCACCCACCCCAAAATCCCTCCGGTTAATACCGAACTCCCCTTCAAAAATGTATCCGCCATCTTTTGGCTTTGCGGAAAAACCAAATTCAACAGGCTTGGTAACGCCCTTTATGGTAACCTCTCCAAAAATATAATACCTCCCGGCAACAGATGAGAGAACAACCTTGGTGCTTTTAAAACGAATGGTCTTGTAGGTGGTTACGTCAAAGTATTCAGCCTTCTTCAGGTGACCGTCGCGGCTTTCGTTATCGGTATTAATTGTACCGGCATCAACGGTTACATCAAAACTGCAGGCGGCTAAATTTTCAGGGGCAAATTTCATGTTCCCTTTCAGCCCGGTAAAATCACCCCCGGTCTTAATGCCAAAATTTTTGATCACAAAATGAACCTTGCTGTCGGCATCAACCGGGGTTAAGATTGATTGCGCTTTTAACAGGCTTACAAATCCAATTAAAGAGATAAAAAAAATAATTGATCTTTTCATGAGCTAAAATTAATCAAAAACAGCCGACGATCCATCATTTAAAATTGTAGGTCACTCCGATCCCGGCTCCCAGCATCTTTTTCCGGAAGCGGTCATTCATATCGCCGCCGGGTGTTGTCTGTACTTTTGTATCCGTTTTGTATTCGGCAAAATAAAACTGGATACCGAGCTTCACTCCCCAAGAATTATTCCACTTATATTTACCGAACAATTCACTGTTCAACGATCCCTTGTCATTATCGCTGATTAACAAAAGATTAAAAACGGTTGGTTTTGCGCTTACCGGTACACCGGTTGCAAAATTATTTCCATAGTAAGTACCGCTTTGCTTTCCGCCAAAGCTGAATCCCACCGCATCAATGTTCAATCCTGCAGAGAATTTTTTGCTGAAATTATAACCAAAGTTCAACGAGATATTAAATGAATTGACCTGTGCCTTTGGAAACAATACAGAATCAATGTTAGCATCAATGTCATCGGAGAACAACACCGTTGGGTCAGTTTTGCCACTGGTCAGTTTTGCCGGGGCAGTTCTGAAATAATGATTGCTTCCGAAATAGCTGGTGAAACGGGCGCCAAAACCAATTTCCCACTTCTTGCGCTTTAATACCTTCCAGTTATGTACATAAGCAAGTGAAACAGCCGCCTGTGAACGGCCGATACCTACGCTAAAATCGGCAAACCGATCAACCGGCCTTTTTGCTTTCTGTTGGGCTGACGCCTCAGCAGATAAAAACAGTATTGAAAAAATAAGGATCAAATTTTGTTTCATAACTAAGATTTGAATGTTTTACGCTGCAGGTTTTATTTTAATTCTGTATACCCGAACTGGATGCGGTATTGGGCACACCAGATGAGAACGTATTTATAATTAGAAATATCCGGGTCGGTAAGTAACTCGTAATTGAAGGTTCCGCTGGTATATTTTAAAAAACCGAGGTCTTTATATTCCGTTGGTGGTGATGCATGACTACCGATCGTTTTTGAAAAATAAACATGTACATCCGGCCCGCTGTTGGAATTGAAATTCCGGAACACCAGGTATTTTCTTGAACCCACTCTCTCCACGGTCACATCTCCCCTGGCCTGGTCACCTGCCTCCCCGCCTATTAAACTGCCACTGTAAAGGATTTGCGTGGTACTTGTATCGGATGGAGGAACAATAATTTCATTACCATTGGAAGGGATATTATCTTTTTTACAGGAGGCCATCCCTATTACACAACAAATAATGAACAGAATGAAAAATCTTTTCATAAGTATGCAATTTTCAAAGCAAAACTAAACCGGCTTGCCTGTACCCTTTGTCATTTGCATGACATGCAGGTGCTTTTAACATTTTTTAACTTTATTCCTATATCAAGAAAATACATACAAAAAAAATAGCCTTGTGGATTTAAAGACATGACCGGATTTGCATGTACTTTTAACCAAATTTCCGGCGCCCGTACCTGGAATTATCTAACCTGATCTTTTGAAGAGCAATGCAACAGATATCATAATCATTGGTGGCGGACTGGCCGGACTGGTAAGTGCCATTCACTTATCCAAAGCTGGCCTGGCAGTTACTCTCATCGAAAAAAACGAATACCCCAAACACAAGGTTTGCGGCGAGTATGTTTCTAATGAGGTATTGCCTTACCTGCAACTGCTTGGTGCAGACCCTATGACAACTGGTGCAAAAAGGATCAACCGGTTCTTATTAAGTACCACCCGTGGCAAAACAATCGAAACAAAACTTCCGCTGGGTGGCTTTGGGGTAAGCCGGTACACACTGGATCATTTTCTTTTACAAAAAGCACTGCAAAATAACTGCACCGTATTGCAGGATACTGTTACCGATGTTCAGTTCGAAAATGAGCTGTTCCGGGTTCTGACCAAGGATGGGAAGGAACTTACGGCAAAAATTGTAATTGGCGCTTTTGGCAAAAGAAGCAATATTGATGTAAAAATTGAACGGGCTTTTATTAAACACCGGTCTCCTTTTGTGGCAGTCAAAACACATTTGAAAGGAGATTTCCCGAAGACCTGGTAGCCTTGCACAATTTTAAAGGAGGCTATTGCGGCGTATCCAAGTGGAAAACAGGAACCTGAATGTTTGCTACCTGGCTACGTACAAAAGTTTTCAGCAGTACAGGAATATTGACACATTCCGGCTGGAAGTGCTTTGCAAAAATCCGCATCTGAAATTAATTTTTGAAAACTCAGTCCCGGCATTTGAGCATCCTCTAACTATCAGCCAGGTGTCTTTCTCCAATAAATCAACCGTGGAAGATCATATGCTTATGTGTGGCGATGCTGCCGGCATGATCCATCCCATGTGTGGCAATGGTATGGCCATGGCGATACACAGCGCCAAAATAGCTTCGGAACTGATCATTGATCATTTCAACAAAAAAATAAGATCCCGGCAGGAATTAGAAGCCGCTTACAGCCAGGCCTGGAACGCAACTTTTAAAACCCGGATAACAACCGGCAGGATCCTGCAACCTTTTTTCGGAAAAGACGGTCTTACAAGAGCGATCATGTATGGCGTTACACATATCCCGGCAGTATTGCCAGTCATTATCAGGCATACGCATGGCAAACCTTTAAAACTAACAACGGTATAAATTTATAAATATACCATCCGGCAAACCTATTCATAAATGTTCGTCAATACAGCATACCGTAGCACAGAAGAAGAGATCATGGATGATCTTTTCATGGAGGGTGAAATGCTGCAAAAAACATTGGACCAGATCGCTGCCATAAACAAACGCCTGGGCGGAAACAAAGCAACCATCAATGGTTTGCATACGTTATTAAAACCCAGGCCGGCTGGTTCGGTCATTTCAATCGTTGACCTGGGTTGTGGCAGCGGCGATATGCTTCGGGCAGTGGCCGACTATGGAAGAGCAAATAATTACGTTTTTAGGTTAACAGGCATCGATGCCAATGAATTTACCGTAAATTATGCCCGGAAGCTTTCAGCCGGTTATCCCGAGATCAGTTATATAAAAATGGATGTGCTGGCGGCGGAGTTTGCAGAACTGCAATTTGATATTGTGATCGCAACCTTATTCCTTCACCATTTTAAGAATGAAGAAATAGAAAAGATGCTGGGGGCATTGAAACGGAAAGTAAAACCGGTATTGTCATCAACGACCTGCACCGAAGCAGAACAGCCTTATTACCTGTTCAGATTAATAAGCATCTTCATTTCAAACCCCATGGTGAGAAAAAGACGGCGCCATCTCCGTTCTGCGTGGATTTAAAAAAAGGAAATTAATAACCCTGGATAAAAACTACAAGATACAGCCGGTTCAATTCGATGGAAGTGGGCTTTCCGGTATCAGTGGATAATCAAAAAGTATGAGCGTAAAAATAAACCGTAGCGAAACAATTACCCCCACTCCCGCCCTACTACAGAAATACCTTTATTGAAATATGGCTGCAAGGCCAGGACGAACGGTTAATCCGGAAGGTTATGAAAATTTCGGCAATGCCGGTGTTGATAAACGATATTCCATCATGGCCGGAAGGTTTCAATAACTCTTCGTTTGAAGAAAAGAACGATATCTACATACGTGAATGTACAAAGCTGGCCGAGCAGTCGCTGCAAAAGCATTGGACAAAGCCGGCTGGAAAGCAACTGATATTGATTACCTGGTAACCGTAAGCTGCACCGGATCATGATCCCTTCGGTTGATGGCTACCTGGTGAACAGTTTAAAGATGAAACAAAACATCGTCCGCCTGCCGGTTACCGAAATGGGTTGTGCAGCCGGCGTTTCAGGCATCATCTATGCAAATAATTTTTTAAAGGCCAACCCTTGGTAAAAGAGCCGCCGTGGTTGCGGTTGAATCTCCCACGGCCACTTTCAGCTCAATGATTATTCGATGGCAAATATTGTAGCTCACTTGGGAAAAATATTGATGATACGAGAGAAGTATTAAAACAATACGGTAATATGTCGAGTGCTACCGTACTGTATGTGCTGGAAAGGTTTTTAGACAGAAAAATTCCGGCGGGTGATAAAGGCCTTATGCTTAGTTTTGGACCCGGATTTTCTGCACAATGCATTTTATTGAAATGGTAAAGGAGTTTGAAAATAAAAATCAGTGGGCGCTTATCCTGGGAGGTTCTTCCGGGTTGGGGTTGGCAAGTGCCAAAACTGGCAATGCATGGATGCAGTATCATTATTGTACATCGAAACAGCAAAGTGGACAGCCGGACAGTGGAACAGGAGTTTGCGCAGATAAAAGCAACCGCGTTGATCTTTCCTCCTTTAATAAAGAGGTGATCCAGGCCGAAAAAGAAATGATATCATAGAAACTATCAGGGAAAACTTAGGCAACCAGGGAAAGATCAGGGTGTTGCTTCACAGTATTGCCAAAGGAAATTTAAAACCTATGACCGGCGATGAACGGTCCTCCCTGCAAAATGATGATTTTCATTTAACACTTGAATCAATGGCCATTAGTTTGTACGACTGACAAAACTTCTTTTGAAAAAAGGTTATTTGCAGCAGATTCCAGGATCATCAGCTTTACCAGCGAAGGCAATAAAAAGCATGTAAGACCTATGCAGCAGTATCTGCCGCCAAAGCTGCATTGGAAGCCATCACCAGGAATATTGCATGGGAATTTGCTCCCCATGGTATTAAAGCAAACTGTGTTCAGGCCGGCGTAACAGATACTGCCTCATTCCGGATGATACCGGGACATGAACAGTTAAAAACGCATGCCATGAGCCGGAACCCGTTTAAACGGTTAACCACTCCCGAAGATGTGGCGAATGTTGTTTATCTTATGTAAGGATGAGGCATCGTGGATAAACGGAACTACTATCATCGCCGACGGCGGAGAACATATTAATTGAACAATGACAACAAAAGAAATACTAAACTTACTGCCCTACTCCCTCCTTTCTTATTTGCCGATGGATTGCATGAAGATAACAGAGAACGGGGCAAAAGGAAGTTATACGTACAGACCGATGAATATTTTTACCAGGGCATTTTAAAGATTTCCTGTAACGCCGGGAGTTATTCTCACTGAAACCATGGCACAGATAGGCGTTGTTTGCCTGGGTGTTTATTACTGAAGGATAAAATAACCGCCTGAAAAATGCCTGAGGCGCATTTACTTGTTGGTGTAGAGTTTTCCTGCACCCGTTTTCCCGGTGAAAAAGTAACCGTGACCTCTCAGAAAAAATATTTTCGTTTTAATAAACTCAAGTGCGAAGTGGAGATGAGGAACAGCGTTGATAAAATTGTTTGCAGCGGCACTATTTCCGGGATCATAAAACTAACCAGTGAACAACCGGGTGGTCATAACTGGCCTGGGCGTAGCGGCGCCAAACGGTGTGGGTATTCCTGCTTTTACCGATGCTATCAAAAAGGGCATCTCCGGCATTCATTTTTCTAAAGAACTGGAGGACCTCAATTTTTCCTGCTGCGTGGCGGCATCCCACCGGTGAGCGAAGAATTAAACAACAATACTTATCACCCTCCAATTAAGGAACTTCAACAGCTCAGGAACCTTTATGGCTGCATTGCCGGTATGGATGCATGGAATGATGCCGGCTTACCGATGAACGGAACCGACAACCCTGACTGGGACAGCGGTACTGTGTTTGGCAGCAGGCAATCCGGCGTGGAAAAAATGAGGGAAGCGATCTACCAAGTGGATGCGGGCCAAGTAAAAAGCTCGGGGAGGTACAGCCGTTTTGCAGATCATGGCGAGCGGCATCTCCGCTTACCTCAACGGGATGATCGGCTTCGGAAATTTAGTGACCACCAATTCATCGGCATGCTGCACGGGTACGATGCCACCTCATTGCTTTTGAACGCATACGATCCGGCAAAGCGAAGCGGATGCTGGCAGGAGGATGCAGCGATCACGGACCTTATGCTGGGGCGGCTCGATGCATGAAAAGTAACCACCTACAAAAATAATAACACCCCGGAAAAGCATCCCGCCCAATGAGTGCAACAGCAAGTGGTTTTGTACCGGGAAGCGGAGCGGCGCCCTTGGTACTGGAATCATTAGAAAGCGCAATAGAAAGAGGTGCAAAGATTTATGGAGAAATACTCGGGGTGCGGTTAATTCCGGCGGCCCAAGAGTGACGGAGCATGACCGCTCCTAATTCAACAGCTGTACAGCGTTGTATCAAAGAAGCGGTAGAAGATGCCGGCATCCATGCAGATGAGATCGGTCTTATCAACGGGCATTTAACAGCAACAGCAAAGGATGCAACAGAAATAAGGAACTGGTCGGAGGCATTGAACAGGAAAGGAAAAGACTTTCCTTATATCCATTCATTAAAATCCATGACCGGCCACTGTTTGGAGCTTCCGGGGCTATTGAATGTGTGGCTGCATTATTGGGATTGAAAAATGATTTTATCTTTCCTTCCGTTAACTGCGAAGACGTACATCCTGAAATTGCAGCCATCATCGACACAGAAGAAAATACCGCACAAACTTATAGAAACAGACAAATTGCGGGTGATCGCCAAAGCCAGTTTGGGCTTGGTGATGTAAACAGCTGCATCATTTTTTAAATATACCGGATGAACAAAGAAGAATTAATAGCATCGCTGAAAGAAATAGTCAAGCCCTATGTGAAGGACCCCGAAGGATTAAAACCTGGATGAGAAATCCGACTTCATTAAAGACCTAAGATCAATTCTGCCAACCTGGTGGATGTGATCCTGGATATTGAATCCGCATTGATATCATCATCGACAATGAGTCGATGGAAAAATGCTTACCGTAAAAGCAGCCATGGAAATAATAACCACCAAACTCAGCGAAAAGTGACCGGTAACGACATTGTAGACATGGGCAGCCGCTGCGGAAAGTAACTGGAAACGAAAAAGGATTCCTGGAAAAAAATTTCCTCTGCAGGAACCACAAAACATACACGAGGCCGCATCACCCGGAGTAATGGTATGGAAACTCCTGAGCATGAAAAAAGTGACTTACAAGGTCTACACCCCCCGGCAATATGGCGGACGGTTCTTTGCCCCGCAAAGTTCAACTGCACTGGTAATAAACAGATCAGCAGGAAAAGTGGACATCAACAATGTAACGTACCTTACTACCACCAACACTGATAAAATATATTTACAGCATTGCAAGATTAGATGACCCAGGTAACGCTTCATGCATGAATTGTTGCTTCAGGATAATATGAACCGACTTCAGCAAACAACAGCAGTTTATTTATGAGAGAATGATCTCCATTATGCGATGGTTTCCGGGAAAGAAAGAAATGATATTGAGATCATCAAAGAGCAGGGACGGCCTCCCGCTCTTATATTGCAGCCAGGATAAACTTAGTATTCCCGTTTCCATTACCCATCATGGAATTATGCAGCATTTACGATCTACTAAACAGGTAGTTTTCTCCCGTTCATCGCTGCATCGACGGTCCGTATCTTTTAAAATGAGAGCCTTAATTTCTCCCAAGGGATTTTTCTTCACTTTTGAAAAAAAGGCCAGGGCTTAATTCCCTGCTGGCTATTGTATTTCAAGATTTCGTACAAGACTTTCCAGTGTTTTAATATCTCTTTGTAAGCACCGGCCAAGTACTTAACCGGTATCGTAAAAATGATTGGGTTCGGCGCCAACCATTGTATTCAAGTATGGTAAAATTTTTTCCGTTCTTCAGGTCTTCCACGTTTGTGCACATGATATCGTACCGGCCAGAAAAAATCATTGATCCGCAGACTGATGTCATCAAAATACGCACCAGCTTGTCGTCAATATGTTCCTTCAGGTCAATGAAATGAGCGCCCCGGTTGTGATTGGCGGCATAGCTGAGCATGTATTTTCTCCACCCGCAGGGATAATGTTATTCCACCTGTCTTTATGCTTGCTGTGCATCTCTCATCCGCTTATGGGCCTTGGGATGTTCTTTTTATCAATTGTTCCAAAGGTAATATGCCATCGCCGGTAACCTGCAACGGTATCTTATGCAAAAAACCGAGGAACCCTTCCGTTTTCTCCTGTGATGACGGATATAAAGCACACTTACTTCCGTCGGGGAACTCGACCAGCGCTCTGCACAATATATTCAACCGGCATTTTTAAATGGTAATTTTAAACTCTTCTTCTGTATCGATCTTGCGCAACAGGATACCCTACAACCTATTTCCGGTTTGACAATGAACGGGTATCTAATGCCGCTTAGCCATAGTTCTCCTGGAGCTATTGAATAATCCTGTCCGGCATTACATTGAATGTGTGGTGGGATACGTACTCCTTTGGGAGAAGGTCGTACATTTCTTTTTGGTTCGCTGTCCAGACCGCTAAAGGGTTATTTCTGGGTTACTGGGAGTGAAGAACCATACCGCGCCCGGACTTAACATGTACCAGCCCCACGGGTGCGATGGGGCATAAAGGATCTTGAAAGGCCAGGCTTCCTAATTCGTTATACGGGCAATGATTCTCCTGACTCAAGATATTTCAATTCCGGGAGTTAAATTTCAGAAAATAATCCCGTAACACGGAGTAAAACCGATGGCACTATGTTCGGCAAGGTCATTTAAATGAATGATTTACTGCGGAAACAAATTCCAGTATGCATCGTATTCGAATCTTCATGGTTCCAACAATGGCCGAAATCATGGCAAAGGCAACCCCGAAATCTTATTTTGGGTGGGTTGCGCCGGAAGTTTTGGACTAGCGCGCCTAAAAGATCGCCTGGGCTTTGCCACCATCCTTGATAAAGTGGCACCGATTACGCCATCCTGGGTAAGAAGAAATGTGGATCGGCGACCCGGCCCGGCGTGCCGGTAACGAGTTCATGTTCCAGATGATGGCTTACCAGAACATCCAGGTACTGGATCGCTACGGCATCAAAGATTGTCACTGCTTGTCCGGCATTGTTTTAATACCCTCAAGAATGAATACCCCGAACTGGGCGGAACTTATGAAGTGATCCACCACGCCACATTTTGCAGCAGCTAATTGATGAAGGGAGGATAAAGATGGGACAGGCGGCGTTCATTCAGGAAGGAAGATCAACCTACCACGACAGTTGCTACTTCGGCCGTGCCAATAGCATTTATGAAGCGCCCCGTAAAGTGCTCGAAGCCCCTGATGCCTCCCTTTAGTTGAAATGAAACGTTGCAAGAGTAACTGACTTTGCTGGGGAGCCGGGGGCGTACAAATGTTCAAGGAAGAAGAAAAAGGAACCACCCGCATCAATTTCGAACGTACCGATGAAGCGTTGGAAACCGGAGCTCCTGTTCTAGACGCTGCCTGTCCATTCTGCAATACCATGATGACCGACGGGGTGAAGAACAGTAATAAGGAAGAAGAAGCAGGTTTTGGATATAGCTGAACTGGTAGCTGCGTCGATGGAGAATGAAGAATGAAGAATGAAAAATGGAAAAGACTGGAGTTTCAACCGCCTATACCTGAAAATTTCAATGACAACACAAGTGTTGGATCGACCCGAGCAGCTGGTCGTACCATCAACCAAAGCCCCAAACGAGGAATGAACCTGAATTCGTAGCCAACTGAACAAGCCTTCGCGCACAGGTTTCCAGGTCTCTCCTGGTTGGATCTTCTTCGGCCAGTCGTCTTTCTTTATCAGCCGAAGCCGCCACTACAGTGGAGGTGCACACCGACAGCTCGGATGAGGTTATCAAAGGCTGGAAGAAAAAAGCCAACGTGCAGCGACCGGTCAGAACCTGGCCTTTTATGTAAAAAAAGCTAAGCTCCGGCACTTCCACTCAACCAACTTTGAGTATGCCGTTGAGAGCGCGATGCGACAGGTTGCTACTCAGCAATACAGTTCTTACCACCCGAATTCCAAAATCGCATACCGGTAAGAAAGCTGGCTGGCAAAACGGCTCGACCAGCCAGATAAACTAGACCTTATCGTAACAGCGAGACCTGATCCAGCTGCTCCCGTAGGGCAATCAAGTTCTTTGAATAGGGAGAGAACGACCCTGTTTCTTTAAAGCTTCGGGGCGACCCCTTTATTTTAACAGAAGAAAATACCGTACTCCTCCAAAAGGAACTTTGTAACAATAGCTGATCCTGTCAGAAGTAAAGTCTGGCTTGGTCCATTCGGCTCCCCAGACTCCAAAGCATCACGAAGAGCTAAATTCCATTGAATTTTTTACCGTGATCCCTGTGCTTTTACTTCAATTTCTTCAGCGGCTCTGGGTTTCCCGTTTTTAGGCGTCTTCTTGGAACACATAACTTAATGCGATCCGGTAGTTCCTTGTGTGGGTGGTACTGTAACTCTCCAGACTGAAATTACCCGAATAGGTAAGGTTTTATTCTTTTGTTGCCGGAAGGGGTCGATAACGTTGACCGTAAGGGTAACAAACGTTTCTTCTAGGAATCTACTCTGGACCCCGATGTTCATACTTGAGCGTATTCTGCCCCGGTATCCCCGCGGGTTGGCAAAACGGTTGAACGTGAAAACTTGCGTTTGCATTTATCAGGTCGGTGAACTGGTAACTGCCGTTCAGTGTGGAATACAAGTGAACCGCCATTGCGGAAATACCTTACGTTCCTGTCGTAATGACTGTACACATTGTAGGTATATCCAGGACTCAGGTTGGTTCGTCTTCTTTCTCAGGCCGCGTACCCTCCCCAGGCGCGGCTTCGTATTCGTTGCGGCCGCTGATATTTTGCCAGGTGATCGCGGTCTTACCATCCGCCTGTAACAGCGTTCTTATCGAACTAAGATGTTTTGTAATACTTTAGTAGCCCAGCGAGTCGTTGATATTATACTTTGTTCCATTTACCCGAGATCAGGTCGAAATTATCAGCGTTCTAAGGCTGCAGTTAAGGGTTGCCGAACCTGGTGTTGTAGGGATCGCAGTAACCAGTACTGGGATCCAGTTCATTCAGTCCTGGCCGCTGGATGGTACGCTTGTAAGCGAACGTGACACTCACTTCATTTTTCCATTTTTCATGAGGGTCCTGAAAGGCAGGGCGGTCCAGTAACTATGCGTACAGTTGTTCGGTTACCGCGTATGATCGAAACTGGTTTCGGTATGTTTCACCTGTACCCCGGCATTGATATAAAAATCCGGTATGATATCATACCGCAGGGCGAAACCGCATTCCAAAATGGTCTGATGAAAACGGAAATCATTACTGAGCAGTCCGTTGGGTCAGAAAGACCTGCTCCGTTTCTTCATGTATTCTGGTATGGAGGATATTATGGCTGTTATACCGACTGAAATTAGCGCCCGTGTGCTTAGAGAATTTTTTCCCCCGCGGCTTGTCGTAATTGAACGCGGATGCTGATCGTGTGGTTGCGGACGGTTGTGTTCTTGCAACTGGGTGGAATCGAGCCCGGTCTGGGTCAGATCGGGATTCAGGTATTGCTGGAAGTAGTTCCTGAGCACATCATTGCTGTTGAGGTTGATGCCGGTGATGAGTTTCACCACTTCCCCGGGTGTTTTGCCTTTATGCGTGTAGGTGAGACTGAAATTAGGGTTCCGGCTCATTCCGGTTGCTGGTAGCCTGGTCGCTGAGCCCGTACAGGATCAGCGCGTTACCCGATTCATGTTGCTTAGGTGTCATCCGCTTCCCTGGCGGCGTTGTTGTTGTTAAGAGCGTAAAAGTTCAAACTGTTCCGTTTATCTCAGGTCGTAATCGATACTCAGCCTGAGATTGGGTCTTCGGTTTTGGGAATGGCTGTTGCCGGTGATGTTGAAATAACTGACCGAATCGGTATAGATATTCTGCCGGTTGCTGTAACTGCTGCCCGCGTATTCGCTGTACCCGGAACCGGCGCTGGAAATTAACGGCGAATTTATTTTCCGGTAAGAGATATTGCCGTTCAGTCCTGCTTCTCCCCGGGTCCCGTAATTGAGGTTGATCCTCGCCGTGAATCCCACCTTGCCCTTCTTAGTAATGATGTTGATGACCCCGCCCCGCTCACTGGCGTATTGAGGCGGCGGGGTGGTCATGACCTCGATCTTTTCGATCATGCTGCCGGGCATGCTTTCGAGCAGGTCCTGCAGTTGTTTCGAATCAAGTTCCACCGGTTTAATATCGATCAGCACTTTCACTTCTTTGCCCCTGCAATAAAGTTTGCCATCACTATCTACATTCACCAACGG
>JADKJX010000010.1 GCA_016720775.1 Chitinophagaceae bacterium | reverse complement strand
GATCTCTTCCCCAGGAAACCGCCACAGACTAAAATAGAGAAATCAGGGCATTATTCATAACTTAAAAAATGAACAATTGCACATGAAAAAGTCAAAATTCACAGAAGCCCAAATTGTGTTTGCCCTTCGCCAGGCAGAGAACGGAGTTAAGGTAGAAGAAGTCTGCCGAAAACTCGGTATCAGCGATGCCACATTTTATAATTGGAAAAAGAAATATGGCGCTTTAGGTGTAGCCGAATTGAAAAAGTTAAAACAATTGGAAGAAGAAAATAGTCGTCTCAAGCAAATTCTAGCCGACCTTAGTCTAGACAAGCAAATGCTACAAGATGTTTAAAAAAAAATGTCTGACAGCTCGTCAACGAAAGAAACTCGCCGATGTTTTAATTGATGATTATAAAGTTTCAATAAGAAGAGCCTGCATGTTGGTTAATCTTTACCGAACGACATTTGAATATCATCCCCATAGGCGTGATGATGGTCCGGTAAGACAACGAATAAAGGAGATTGCAGTTTCAAGGGTACGGTATGGAGCAGACCGTATTCATATGCTTTTGCGAAGAGAAGGTTGGCCTGATAATCACAAGCGTGTAAGGCGCATCTATCGTGAGGAAGGGCTTAATCTGCGGCTAACAAGCGACCTTATGAGGGCAAAGGCTGCAGCTCATCGTTTAGAACGTCCGGAAGTTTCTAATTTGGATTACTGTTGGTCGATTGATTTTGTTCATGACCAACTCTATAATGGCAGAAAATTACGGGCTTTAACTATAGTTGATAATTGTACTCGTTTTTGTTACGCCATTGTAGTAAAAATATCCTTCAAAGGAATCGATGTTGCAGAAGTAATGGAGTCATTAAAAATGAAATATGGAAGAACACCCAAACGATACAGACTGACAATGGAACTGAATTTACAAGTAAGGATTTTGATCGCTGGGCTCATACGAATAATGTAACTTTAGATTACTCAAGACCAGGAAAACCAACGGACAATCCATTTATTGAATCATTCAACGGGAGCTTCAGAGATGAATGTTTAAATACAACCTGGTTCTTATCCATGAAGACGCTGTACAGAAAGTTGAAACCTGAGAGTCGATTACAATACATTCAGACAACATAGTTCGATCAATGATTTAACACCGGACGACATGATGAAAATGCATCAACAAAAGCCCTGAAACTCAACTTCAGAATGTAGCGCAAATTGGGAAGGGTTCATCATAGCACTGCAGGCAACATAAGGTTTGCTGCTATGGGGGCGGACGGAAGGAGATCCAGGCATTACTCCCCTATTCATCTTTGGCTATGGGGTTGACCGTTTACTAATCTGTTTTACTTTTAAAATAAAAATTCGTTTCTTTAATCAGGTTTTGCAGCCGGGGCAGACACAGCAACAATCCCCCACAGCAGCAAGCCCTGAACGTTAGCGGCAAGTGTATTGGACACTCTACGTAAATCAACAGCAGATAAAACAAATAGTAAAATTGAAATGATTTTTAAGCCCAATTTCCCGACTACTCTTCATCAAGACTCAGCCGAATTAGTAAGAGACTACTTTTTGACAATTCCCAATGTGGACACCGTTTTAGTTGTGAATTCTTGCGCAAGAGGACAAGCTGTACCAGAAAGTGACCTTGACTTTGCAATATTAGTGAATCCTGACACGACACCAACCGAAATAAGGAAGATCCAAGCCGATTGGCAAATTTATTCTGAAAGACAGCCGACATTTTTAAAATATAAGCAGTCAAACCAATTTGCTCATTTGCATTTGGACATTATTGACGGCAGTTACACTCCGACAATTTTGGAAATTGGCGTTGCATCAGACTTCTTTGAAATTGAAATTGGAAATCAAATCTGTTATTCAGCTCCAATGGGCAATGCAGGGTTATATTTCCAAGAACTGCAAAACAAATGGCTGCCATACTACAATGAGGAACTTCGATTGCAACGTTTGGCAATGACACGAAATGGTTGCGAATACGATTTAAGGCATATTCCTTTTTTTATAAAACGAGGTTTATACTTTCAGGCATTTGACATTTTATGTAAGGCGTTTCAAGAATATCTACAGACACTTTTCATCGCTAACAAAACTTATCCAATTGCGTACAATAAATGGATTAAAGAACAAGTTGTAAAATGGCTAAACCAACCGGACTTGTATCCAAAACTTTCACCTATTCTATCGGTAAGCAACATAGAAAGTAACGAGATTAATGTCAAGGCAAAGATACTTCTTGAACTATTAAACAAATTGACAAACGAATAGCATTGCAAAAACACCTGCCGCTAACATTGGTTTGCTGCTATGGGGGCGTACGGAAGTAAATCCAGGCATTAATCCCCTGTTCAACTTTGGCTATGGAGTTGACCGTATACTAATCAGTTTTACTTTTAAAGAAAAATTCGTTTCTTTAATCAGGTTTTGCAGCCGGGGCGGACACAGCAACAATTCCCCACAGCAGCAAGCCTGCCACGTTATGTGCTATACTCTTTTAGAGCTTTTCATTTCATTATCGTAATTTCGAGTTCAATACTCTGACATTGCCAAATCTCTACATAATAGCTGGGTGTAATGGAGCCGGTAAGACTACTGCCTCCTATACGATATTGCCTGAAATGCTAAGTTGTAATGAATTTGTAAATGCAGATGAAATTGCAAGAGGCCTTTCTCCCTTTCGACCCGAAAAAGTATCATTTCACGCAGGTCGTATTATGCTCGAAAGAGTTGACGAGCTCCTTAGACAAAAGGTCAATTTCGCATTTGAAACAACATTAACTACTCTTTCATATCAGAGTATTATTAAACTAGCCAAGAAAAAAGGTTATAAAGTTCATCTGCTCTTTTTTTGGCTCAATGATGAGAAACTTGCTATCGAACGAGTAAAGATTCGTGTTAAGGAAGGCGGGCATGATATACCAGAAGATGTTATTGTTCGCAGATACCATAAAGGTGTAAGAAACTTACTTAAAATATTTGTACATTTATGCGACTATTGGTTAATCATAGATAATTCAAGTAGTCCTTATAAATTGGTTTGCGAAGGGTCAAACAGTATTCCACAGAAAGTGTTTGACAATGATTTATGGATTAAGATACAAAAGCATTCAAAATGAGCAATACCCAACTACGTAATAAAATTATAAAGGGATTAGATCTCTCCTATAAGCGTCTGCTAAAATCTAAAAGCCAATCAAATGGTATTTTGGTTCTCTCTTACAACGGTAGAATAAAGAAAGTTCGAGCTGTTGATCTATTAAAGCAGTAGTTAGTACAGCACATAACATTAGGTTTGCTGCTATGGGGGCGGACGGAAGGAAATCCAGGCATTACTCCCCTATTCAGCTTTGGCTATGGGGGTTGACCGCTAACTAATCGGTTTTACGTTTTCAATAATAATTTGTTTCTTTAATTGGGTTTTTGCAGCCGGGGCGGACACAGCAACAATCCCCACAGCAGCAAGCCTGCCACGTTAGCGGTTATTTTTAACAAGCATTCCGTTTCAAATTCAAACATATAAATCTATGACAACTAAATTTCTTTACTCTTCTCTTATTGCATTATTAATTCTTAGCTCTTGCAACGAAAAGGAAGACCTGTTGTAACAACTACTATTGACGTTTCAAAACAATGGTCTATCGACATATCTGGTGTTGCTATACCACCACTTGTTGACGGACAATGGCAAACAAAAACATTCACATCACAAGAGTTAAGCTTATTCAATAGTCTTGACACAGCTAACTTGAATGGTACTACTACCCCGCAATCAGTGATAGACACACCACCAGGTTACAATGCGACATTCCCGAATCCTTTTACGACAACTTATGCTGGCTTTGAGATTTAATGCTGGCTTTGCAGGACAAATTGTTTTGAAAGCAGTAGTTGTTGATAGTACCATGACATCGTATTTTAAAGTAGCTACCAGGCTAAACGTTCAGAATGCTTTCACTGCTTTGGCATTTAATCCGACTATTCCTGTAGGCAAGTTTCGATTTTATTATACATTAAGTTCTCTTGCAAATCCACACTTTTTTAAAAGTTGGGGAAACATTCAAAAGACGCAGTAATAAAACAACCGCTAACATTGGTTTGCTGCTATGGGGGCGGACGGAAGTAAATCCAGGCATTACTCCCCTATTCAACTTTGGCTATGGGGTTGACCATTTATTAATCGGTTTTACTGTTAAAATAAAAATTCGTTTCTTTAATCTGGTTTGCGCTGGGCGGACTCAGCAATAATCCCCCACAGCAGCAAGCCTGCCAGGTTACCAGCAATTTTAAGACAGACTTCAATATTTAAAGCAAATGTCAATAACCAAAGAGTCAGAATTAGTCGGAATGAAGAAGGCAAGCGAAGCTGTTGCCTACACATTAAAAGCAATGAGAAACTTTGCTCAACCTGGAATGACAACTAAACAATTAGATAACTACGGAGGACAAATCCTTAATGAGTTAGGCGCTAAATCAGCACCATATTTGACTTACGGTTTTCCTGGTTGGACTTGCATAAGTGTAAATAATGAATTTTGCCATGGTATACCTTCAGAAAAGAAAATACTTAGTGAAGGAGATTTAATTAATATTGACGTTTCAGCAGAATTAGAGGGATTTTGGTCGGACAATGGAGGTTCATTCATCCTTGGAAGAGATTTTAATCAACATAAAGAAATTGTTGATGCATCAAAAAACATATTACGCAAAGCGATTCACAATATAAAAGGCGGTGTACGTATATCTGACATAGGGTTTTTAATAGAAACGGAGGCTAAAAAAAGAGGCTACAAAGTCATTAAGAATTTGACAGGACATGGAGTAGGAAGAAGTCTTCATGAAGAACCAAATGAAATAGCTAATTACAGAAACAAGTTTAACTTAACGAGATTTAAGAAAAATTCCGTAGTCGCAATTGAAACATTCATATCATCAACATCTACTTACGCTGAAACTTTAGAAAACGGCTGGACAATGGTAGGAAACAAGGGAGGCTTTGTTGCTCAACACGAACATACAATTGTTGTTACTGACAGTATCCCAATTGTATTGACAGAGACGAATGAAATCTGGAGTTAAAAAACTGCTGGTAACATATGGTTTGCTGCTATGGGGGCAGACGGAAGGAAATCCAGGCATTACTTCCCTATTCAGCTTTGGTTGTGGGGTTGACCGTTTATTAATCGGTTTTACATTTAAAATAAAAATTCGTTTCTTTAATCAGGCTTTGCGCCGGGGCGGACACAGCAACAATCCCCCACAGCAGCAAGCCTGCCACGTTATGCGCTATGCCTATCCACACTCTACTAACCTATGAGTATAGATCAAACAGATAAAATTGATTTCATTGGAACATCTCGAGATGAGAAGGTTATACTTACCATTTCAGACCACCTCGAATGGGATGAAGCCGGAGAACATATGCTGCTTCTGCAGGAAAAGGTAAACGCCTACTTACAATTTATCGAGGAGGTCAGATATAGGAGGACTACCCAAAAGCCAATACAAGTGAGTTGATAATATCAGTGAAATTAAAATTTAAGCCAAATGAAATTGGACTGGAATTTTAAATCGCTGCAAAGATCATTATCCTTGACACAGGAGTTGGATTTGAATGGGATGTTTTAGAATGAACAGATTAAGCATATAAATACTGGCACAGCGCATAACATTGGTTTGCTGCTATGGGGGCAGACGGAAGTAAATCCAGGCACCGCTCCACTATTCAACTTTGGCTATGGGGTTGACCGTTTACTAATCGGTTTTACATTTAAAATAAAAAGTCGTTCCTTTAATCAGGCTTTGCGGCTGGGCGGACACAGCAACAATCCCCCACAGCAGCAAGCCTTGCACGTTATGCGTCACCCTATTGGAGCATTCCGTTCTTCATTTGTGTTTGACAAAGTTCATTTGACCAGACTGGCTTAAATTTGCAGTATGAGAAAAATCACATTATTAGTTACAAGTTTTACAATCTTCAATATTGCCTTTGGTCAGACACAAAAAGACACTACAAAAACAAAGGGACTAAAAGAAGTAGTCATCAAGGCATGGCAACGGCGGGACATAGCCCAATTGCCCGAAGAACAAAACGGTTTTTTAAACAGTGGTAAAAAAAATAAAGTAATAACACTTTCAGGAACAAATGCCAACATTGCCATAAAAACAGGGCGACAACTCTTTGCCAAAATCCCCGGCGTATTTGTTTATGACATGGATGGCAGCGGCAACCAGTTAAATATTTCTACCCGTGGACTTGACCCACATCGTAGTTGGGAATTTAATATTAGACAGAATGGAATAATTATCAACTCTGATATGTATGGATATCCTGCAAGTCATTATAGTGCCCCAATGGAAAGTTTTGAAAAAATAGAATTAGTCAGGGGAACAGGTTCATTACAATACGGAGCACAGTTTGGTGGGATGATAAATTACAATGCAAAAAAGCCTGACACCTCTAAAGCATTTACTTTTGAAAGTGTTAATACAATAGGTTCATTTAATTTACTTAGTAGCTACAATGCAATTAGTGGAACTCACAATAAAATTTCTTACTACGCTTATTATTACCGCAGACATTCCGATGGTTACAGAGACAATAGCCAGTCAGACGCTAATGCACAGTTTGTACAATTAAATTATCAGTTCAATTCAAATATTTCTATAAAGGCAGAGTTAGGTCGCTCAAAATATTTGTATCACATCCCCGGTCCTTTAAACGACAGCATGTTTAATGCCGACCCAACTATGAGTACAAGAAGTCGTAATTATTTTAGTCCTGACATTTACGTTCCTTCTATAACATTAAATTGGAAATTATCACAACAAACAAAAGTAAATCTTACAACATCAGGAGTTTTTGGCAGTAGAAGCAGTGTGCAATTGGACGCATTTGCTAATGTTCCAGACACCATCAACCCAGTAACAGGAACATATAAAAACAGGCAGGTAGATATTGACCGCTTCAACAGCAGAACGGTTGAGTTCCGTTTGTTGCATCACTACAAAATTGGAAAAATTCAAAGCAAATTGGCAACAGGCTTTGCTTACATGAATAATAATTTGCAAAGGAAGCAATTAGGCGTGGGAACAACTGGAACAGATTATGACCTGACGCTTACAACACCCGACTTTGGCAGGGATGTTCATTTTAAAACAAACAATATTGCCCTGTTTGCAGAAAATATTTTTCATATAAATTCACGGTGGACAGTTTCACCCGGAATAAGATTTGAAAACGGCAATTCAAAAATGAACGGCGTAATTAAATATTACACTGTAAACTCATTGCCTACTACTATCAAACATAATTTTGCTTTGTTGGGCATTAGTTCACAATACCTGCTCGACAAAGAAAATACTTTGTATGGCGGCATCTCACAGGCTTACCGACCTGTTATATTTAAAGACATTGTTCCTGCATCCACTTACGAACAGATTGACAAAAATTTAAAAGACGCTTTTGGTTACAATGCTGAAATCGGTGTTAGAGGCAAACTGTTTAACCGTCTGCAATACGACATAAATTATTTCAGGGTGCTTTATAAAAATCGTTTGGGCACATTGGTATTACAAGACAATGCAGGACAACCATACACTTACAAAACAAATATTGGCAACAGTCTTACTAATGGCGTTGAAATGTTTGTACAATACAAATTCCCAATAACAAATAAATTATTTGCAGGGTTATTTACTTCAACCTCATTCATGGACGCTAAATATATTACGGGACAAGTTTCAACAGGCACAGCCAACAAATCAATCGTAGGAAATAAAGTGGAAGCAGTACCAGAATGGATAAGCAGAAACGGTATTGACATTTTATACAAAGGTTTTAGTTGTACAATTCTGTACAGTTACACTTCATCAACTTTTTCGGACGCTTTAAATACTGTAACACCGCCAGCAAGTGGTGCAAAAGGTTTTACACCTGCATATTCTATTTGGGACTTCAACGCATCATTAAAAACAAATTCTCTTTTCACAATAAGGGCAGGTATCAGTAATATTTTCAACAAACAATATTTTACTAAGCGACCAACATTTTATCCGGGTCCAGGTATTTGGTCAAGTGACGGAAGAAATGTTTATGTAACATTGGGCATCAAATTTTAATGTTACAGTTTGACAGACCGAGAAGAAGGGCGAACGCATAACATGTGGTTTGCTGCTATGGGGGCAGACGGAAGGAAATCCAGGCATTACTCCCTTATTCAGCGTTGGCTATGGGGTTGACCGTTTACTAATCGTTTTTACTTTTAAAATAAAAATTCGTTTCTTTAATCAGGTTTTGCAGCCGGGCGGACACAGCAACAATCCCCCACAGCAGCAAGCCTGCCACGTTGGCTAAAATGCTATGAAACAGCTCAATTACCATCACATGAGCAAGAAACCAAGTAAGTGGAATATTCTTGTGGCAATTTTACTATTCTCACTTTCGCTTTTTGGACAAAAAAGTAGTGATGCCTTAATCACTTTCAATATGTCGCCTGATTTAATCGGCGATACACTGTTTTTTAGTACTGGCCTCAAGATTTTTATTGGACAGAAGCTAATTACAGGGAATCCAGCAGGTGATGCCGGTCAATTTCGTTCTATTGTCTCTAAGAAAGCTGCCATTGTTCCATCCATATGGGGGCAAGATATGAGATACGAACATGCTATTGAAAACTATGTGGATTCCAAGAAAAATAAAGAGAAAGTAAAAAAGTATTTAATCCCTGGTACTTTATTGACTGTTACCAAAATAAGTTACCCAAAAACGGGCAAGCCTTATTTCTATCTCGTGTCTTTATCATCGGATACTGATGGATATAATTGCGACATAAAATTTGCTCTACTTTTAAAAGAACTTATGTTGGAGAATTGACGCACTTCAGCCAACATTAGGTTTGCTGCTATGGGGGCAGACGGAAGTAAATCCAAACATTACCCCCCTATTCAGCTTTGGCTATGGGGTTGACCGTTAACTAATCGGTTTTACTTTTAAAATAAAAATTCGTTTCTTTAATCAGGTTTTGCAGCCGGGGCGGACTCAGCAACAATCCCCCACAGCAGCAAGCCTGCCACGTTATATGCCATGCTGCGTTGCGGTTCTTTTCGTAGCCATCTGTTCATCGGTATCCCAACATCGGATCGCTATTCATCTTTCTTTCGGGTTAGCAATCAGCTCAGAGATGCACAACTCTCTTTGGTCTCTGCGGTTTTAAAGCGCTTTTACAAATCAAGCCTTTGTTCGCAGACAACATTTATGGCTTTCGGCTCTTTTGGGTTGACAGACTGAAGCACGGCATACCCCCCCCACAGCCCCCAAAGTTGAAAAACAAAAAGATAAACAAAGGAATCTATAACAAAACCCCCCCCCCGGGGTCCGGAATTCCCCCGCCCCCCAATGGGGGGGTGCTCCCCCTTTTTCCTTTTTGAAAATAACTAACCCCAAAAAACAGGGGCTAACATTGGGTTTGCTGCTATGGGGGCGAAAGGAAGGATATCCAGGCATTACTCCCTTATTCAACATCGGCTATGGGGTTGACCGTTTACTAATCGGTTTTACATTTTAAAATAAAAATTCGTTTCTTTAATCAGGTTTTGCGGGTGGGCGGACACAGCAACAATCCCCCACAGCAGCAAGCCTGCCACGTTAGCTGTAATGCTGTCGAAGCGCTTTTAGACTCGACCCTTAATTTAAATTTTAGCCGCAATTTTCGTATCTTTAAAGGGTGAAGAAACAGAATAAATATCATCTGGACATTAAGATTGACAAGCTTACAAATAGCATACTTAATACCATTTCCGGTGACAGCTTTCTTACAGATGTTCATCCAGTAACAAAAGGGGATTTGAAAACAGTTACAAAGAAAAATGGCTGGCTTTTTACTTGGGCAACCGAACTTAAATATTTAGATAGGCAAGTTTTCAAGTTAACTATTCGTGACAATCCTAGTATTATTCAAGGTCTAGCAAGTATTAGCGATTATAAAGATCATTATTATTTGCACCTTGTAGAAAGTGCGCCTTTCAATTTAGGGAAAAACAAACTTTATGAAGGAGTTCCAGGAAATCTGTTTGCTTTTACTTGTAAAACTTCATGGGACAAAGGCTATCAAGGTTTTGTTTCTTTTAATTCTAAGACTAAACTTATCGAGCATTATGAAAAGAGTTTAGGTGCAACTAATGTAGGTGGACACAAAATGGTAATCTTTCCTAGTGAAGCACTTAAATTAATCAAGAAATATTATCCAGTTTAAAAATTAAATAAAATGGGACTTATAAAAGAACCTAAAGGTGTTGATTTAATAGTTGGACCGTCAGTCTTAACAGACCAAGATAGAAAAATGATTAGCGAGATAATTGCTAATTATAAACTCACAGGTAAACTCCCAAGTAAAAAGAAACAGAGTGCTCCTCTGAGACGATCTTCACGAATTCAAAAGAAAAAAACTACAGCATAATTTTATTCTTAATTTCTTAAGTAAAGCCGCACTACAGCTAACATTGGTTTGCTTCTATGGGGGCAGACGGAAGGAAATCCAGGCATTACTCCTATATTCAACTTTGGCTATGGGGCTGACCGTTTACTAATCGGTTTCACTTTTAAAATAAAAATTCGTTTCTTTAATCAGGTTTTGCACCGGGGCGGACACAGCAACAATCCCCCACAGCAGCAAGCCTGCCACGTTGGGCGCAAATTTTAAACAGCATTCTACTTGAAATTAATCATTTTGATATCCATTTCTGCTTTTCTAACTAGCAAGTCGTATTCGCAACTCCCACAATTTTCCCCGACAGGAACAATGACTGAAATTAATTTTTCTTTTGATACCATTATCGCAACTAAAATCATTACCAAAACAAAGGATATTCAATTTTCTAAGCTTGACACATCTGAAGTGAGCAACCAAATTCTTAAAAATATCTTAGGCTCTTATTTATTAAATTCAGCAAAAACTGGATTTGAATATTACTATAGTTTTAACAGTAAAGATTCTGTTTTAACTATTAAAGTTAGGCATGACAACAAACTCAATGGAATTCAGATCGTAAAAACGAAAGAAAATCAATACAAGCCTATTAGTTATATTACAACTATGCTTTGTGGGGTTGGCTGGTCATCTAAGGAAATTCATAAAGGTGATCTGTTTATATTTAAAAAACAGATTACACTTACCAAAGAAAATCAAATAAGAGAAACCAAAATTAAGCTATCCAAAAAGTTAATCTCCAAAAGTTTTAAATCACCAATTGACGAATCAGCTTTTTTCATTAATACCAAAGATTATCAAGAGTATTTACTTTTTCAATATCATATTTATTTTATGGATAAGTTGATCTCTTCCCCTAAAACCGCCACAGACTAAAATTGAGAAATGAGGGCAATTATTCATAACTTAAAAAAGTAAATAATTGCAATGAAAAGTCAAAATTCACAGAGGCACAAATTGTGTTTGCTCTTCGCCAGGCAGAAAATGGCGTTAAAATCGACGAAGTTTGCAGGAAGCTCTGGATCGGTGAAACCACCTTTCATAACTGGAAGAAAAAGTATGCAGGTCTTGGCATCGCCGAATTGAAAAAGCTTAAAGATCTCCAGGAAGAAAATCAACGATTAAAACAAATTGTGGCCGACCTGAGCCTGGACAAACTGATGCTGCAGGATGTGTTAAAAAAAAATGTCTGAGAACGCCTCAGTTAAAAGTATTAGCGCAGTTTCTCATTGCTCAATACAAAGTGTCTGAACGAAAGCCTGCATGGCTGTTGAACTTCGGCAAAACACTTTCCGGTATATAGTTCGAAGTCGTGATGACAGGGCCGTCAGATCCAGGATAAAAGAGATTGCAGCAGTCCGGATACGCTATGGAGAAGAACGGATTTACAAGTTGCTCAGGCGTGAAGGATGGCCGGACAATCACAAGCGTGTAAGGCGTATCTACCGTGAAGAAGGGCTCAATCTGCGGCTTAAAAGACCGAAGAGGGCCAAGGCAGCACAAAACAGAATGACAAGGCCGCAACCCACTGCTCTTCATGAATGCTGGGCAATGGATTTTGTACATGATCAGCTATTTGATGGAAAGAAAATCAGGGCATTAACTGTAGTGGATATCTTTAACGGTTTTGTCTTACAATTAATGTTCAGAAATCATTTACAAGTACCAGCGTAGCGCAAATAATGGAAACATTAAAGAACCAATATGGTATCAAACCAAAAGCTATCCGGCTTGACAATGGTCCTGAATTTATCGGTAAAGAACTTGACAGCTGGGCTACTTTTAATAACGTAACTTTGGACTTCTCCAGAAAGGGAAAACCAACAGACAATGCCTTTTGTGAATCATTCAATGGTACGTTCAGAGATGAATGTCTTAACACTTCCTGGTTCTTATCCATAGAAGACGCTGTACAGAAAGTTGAAACCTGGAGAGTCGATTACAATACATTCAGACAACATAGTTCGATCAATGATTTAACACCGGACGACATGATGAAAATGCATCAACAAAAGCCCTGAAACTCAACTTCAGAATGTAGCGCAAATTGGGAAGGGTTCAAAGTAAATCTGCGCCCAACATATGGTTTGCTGCTATGGGGGCGGACGGAAGGAAATCCAGGCATTACACCCCTATTCAACTTTGGCTATGGGGTTGACCGTTTACTAATCGGCTTCATGTTTTAAATAAAAATTCGTTTCTTTAATCAGGTTTTGCAGCCGGGGCGGACACAGCAACAATCCCCCACAGCAGCAAGCCTGCCACGTTAGCCGCTATAACCGACCAGTATGCTTAAGCAAGTTTTTTGTTATCTTTATGTGGCTTAAAAAAACATATGCCAACAATTTTATTTATTTATGGCTGGAGATTGTTTTCTATTCCAACGAGGGATTAGAGCCAATACATGTTCATGCCGAAAAAGGCGACATGGAATGTAAATTCTGGTTGCTGCTTGAAGAGGTTGAGATAAGAGAAGCTTTTTCTTACAACCTGACTCCTTCTGCAAAGAAAGAAGTCAAGAAAATAATATATCAACATTTTGATTTAATCGTTGAATCTTGGAATAATCACTTTAATAACTAAATCATGATAGCCACACATAACATAGAAGCCATTTCTTTTGAACAAAATCTGATTTGCTTAAAGGTTGACGGACAAGTAATAAAATTACCGCTCTCCAAAGTGTCTAAAAAGTTGGAATTAGCAAACGATATTCAAAGGAATCTATACACAATATCTCCATCTGGTTACGGAATTCACTGGCCGCTAATTGATGAGGATCTATCTATTGATTCTCTCTTGAAAAATATCTAATCCCAAATAACAGCGGCTAACATTAGGTTTTGCTGCTATGGGGGCAGACGGAAGGAAATCCAAACATTACTCCCCTATTCAGCTTTGGCTATGGGGTTGACCGTTAACTAATCGGTTTTACTTTTAAAATAAAAATTCGTTTCTTTAATCAGGTTTTGCAGCCGGGGCGGACACAGCAACTATTCCCCCACAGCAGCAAGCCTGCCACGTTAGCGGCTATAATTTAAAAAGTTCATGAATATCGGGCAAAGCTAAAAAATCCTTAACTTTATCCATATGGCAACGTTGACACGATACAATACCTTCAAAAGCTTAAAGCAAAATTCCTCTGCTAAGGTGAAGAAGGCTGCTAATATAAAAAAAAATGCAGTGGCAGAGGTGAAAGCATTTTTTTTGTTGCTGAATAAGACAAAAGCTAAAAAAGCTTAAAAGTAAATGGAGAAGAACTTAACCGACGAGATACTCCGGGTTTGTCAAATTCTTAATAAAAACGCTGTTCAGTATCTAATTGTTGGCGGCACGGCAGTAGCTTTTCATGGGTATTTTAGATGGTCTCAAAATTCTTCTGGCAATCCGACTGAAAAATTCGATCTTGATATTTGGTACAATCCCACCTACGACAACTACTTTAAACTTTTAAATGCTTTAGCAGATCTTGGCCAAGACGTTAAGGAATTTTTTGAAGAGCAAGCACCGAACCCCCTAAAATCTTATTTTAAATTTGACTTAGATAAGTTTACGCTTGACTTTCTGCCTAAGTTGAAAGGAACTTCAAAATTCAAACAATCATATGAGAAACGGGAAATCACAACGATAAAAGAAATAGATATCCCATTTATTGGTTTTGATGACTTACTACAAGACAAGGCAGCAAATTCACGTCCGAAAGATTTAGCTGACATTAAGCAATTAAAATCAATTAAAAAGAAATAAAGAGTTTAAGTACAGCCGCTAACATTGGTTTGCTGCTATGGAGGCGGACGGAAGGAAATCCAGGCATTACTCCCTATTCAGCTTTGGCTATGGGTTGACCGTTACCTAATCGACTTCACGGTTTAAATAAAAATTCGTTTCTTTAATCAGGTTTTGCAGCCGGGCGGACACAGCAACAATCCCCCACAGCAGCAAGCCTGTCACGTTAGCTGTTATTTTAACCCTCGAAAATGAAACTCTCTACAAAACTTTTAGTGACAATTTTAGGGTTTGGACTTTTGTATTCCATTTACAGATTGTTTACAGGACAAGGCGGCAGTGGACTTGGCGACTTTTTTGACGGACTTGGTTACACTTCTCTTATTCTATTTGTTGCCTCTTTGACAATAATGGTTTTTAAAATCCGACAAATTAAAAAATACGCAGACACATTTCTATTCTTACTACTTGGACTTCCAATGACAATTATGGCAGCAAACAGACTCGTTCATAATATTAATCACAATCGGACACCAGACCTAAAAGCAAAGTATCCAAGACCTTTTAGCCATAATATTTTTATAGCGGACAGTTTACGAATTGCAGTACAAGTTGACTCATTAATTTCGTTAAGAAACAGACAGACTGGTGGAATCAAAGTTGTTTCTGCTTTTGTTGACACAATAATATATTCGCAATCAGGCAAAAGAAATCTTTGTTGTTTATGCACAGCAATTTGAATCAAATCCTTTGGGTAATGACTTAGACCCAGCATATCTTTCGGCAGACGAGAAAGATAGTATCTATTGGCATTTACAAGAAGGGACACCGAATGCTAAACAAATGAGTGGCAGTTACCACAACATCACAGATTTAAAGAAAGCTGTACGAAAGTTTTACTTTAATCAATATAGTTTTTAGGAAGCAGACAGTTTGAAAGAAAATTACTTTTGGAAACAAAAATCCAAACGGTAGACAAAACAACAGCTAACATAAGGTTTGCTGCTATGGGGGCAGACGGAAGCCCATCCAAGCATCACTCCACTATTCAACTTTGGCTATGGGGTTGACCGTTTGCTAATCGGTTTTACTTTTAAAATAATATTTCGTTTCTTTAATCAGGTTTTGCAGCTGGGGCAGACACAGCAATAATCCCCCACAGCAGCAAGCCTGCCACGTTGGCTGTAATTGTTTGTGGCAATTTTTAAATTCGAGAAGTAAGATGTTTGTTTTTAATAAGACTTAACAATGCTAAATAAAATTATTAGACTTCTATTCTGGCTTCTGTTTTTTGCTTGCTTCCTTTATTTTCTAATCCCGAAATTCAAATATTTAAGCGACGGTATTCCTGAATACATGGGTAAGACCGCTTTTATTGACCGGATGTGGTTCGTATTGCATATTTGTGCAGGAGTTATAGTTTACACTACAGGACTATTCCAGTTTCTTCCTGCTTTTAGAAACAAACATTTATCAACACACCGCAAACTTGGAAAAGTATTTATTGCTGTCTCATTGTTGTGCATACTGACCCTGTATTTCATAATCCCGGAAAATTTATGTACCAGTTGTAGGACATCACAATACTTGGACACAACTTTATGGTTAATTTTCATTTCATTCGCATTTTACTTTATTAAGAAAAGGAAAATAATACTTCATCAACGGTTTATGGTAAGTAGTTTCATTTGTGCTTCCTATTTTGTTACTGTAAGACTTATTGATAAGTTCGCTATGGGATTCTTTAATAGTTTTGCCAAAAACGAAGACGATGCTTTTCTTTTTTCGGACATTGCTGCATGGTTAGTGCCACTGCTTGTATTTTGGTCATATTGTGGAATTAGTGACTTTAGCAAAAAAAAGCAAAGCCTGTAATTACAACTACAGCCAACATTAGGTTTGCTGCTATGGGGGCAGAAGGAAGTAAATCCCAGCATTACTCCCCTGCTCAACTTTGGCTATGGGGTTGACCGTTTATTAATCGGTTTTACTTTTAAAATAAAAATTCGTTTCTTTAATCAGGTTTTGCAGCCGGGGCGGACACAGCAACAATCCCCCACAGCAGCAAGCCTGCCACGTTGGCTGCTATACAATGCGACACCTCACGACCATATTCCTTTGTTGTATCTTAACACTGCCTGTATCGGGGCAAAAAAAACATTTATTTGGGGGTAATAATGTTTTAGTCAAGCAGATGGTTTCAAAATTTATAGTACCCCGGCATTTTGTCGATACTTTTTCATTCACCAAACAATGGGATTATCCTGAAGGTGTTTTTAAAGATGATAGTACTGGCGAGTTCACAACAGATGGCAGTGATCTTGATACTACACATCTATTCTATACGGGCCAGATGTACTACAAATGTCCAAGGTGGTTATGAATTAAGATATTGTAATGCAAAAAAAGAAAGCGGTAGGATTAAGCTGACCTTTGTAGACGGTTACCCTGCATATGCTAGCGAATTTTATGTTTATATTGATAGTTCAACATTCTCCTGTAATGTTGAAACTGTTTATCCAGTTGCAGACTTAGGGCAAAAGAAATACAACACAATCACCAGTCAAAAATTAACCATTGACAAAGAAAACTATAAACCTGGTGATATTATCAAGGGTTATATTAAAATGACATTTGTAGAAACAGTAATACTGTCCAATAAAGAGACATACAGAACTAAGCTATTCTTTAAAGGGTATTTTAAAACACAATTAAGCAACTAATGTACAGCAGCCAACATAAGGTTTGCTGCTATGGGGGCAGACGGAAGTAAATCCAGGCATTAATCCCCCTATTAAGCTTTGGCTATGGGGTTGACCGTTTACTAATCGGTTTTACGTTTAAACTAAAAATTCGTTTCTTTAATCAGGTTTTGCAGCCGGGGCGGACACAGCAACAATCCCCCACAGCAGCAAGCCTGCCACGTTGTGCGTCACCTTAAACAAACATTCCGTTGACAATAAATTATTTATTGACAGACATTTCAAATATTGACTGTATTATTTTCTGACACTATGGGCTACTATTTACAAGCATTTATTTGCAAGCAAGCGGATACCAATATTTTCATAGACAATTTTGACAAAGCAAAAAAAGTAGAGATTGGGCAAGGACTTAGTTTAATTCCAATGACAGAGGACTTGTTTGACCAAATAAATAATTTTGCAGTATCAAATTCAGTTGACAAGTTTGAGTATTTGACAGAAAATATTGAAGCTAAAATTTTGCAACTTATAGGCGACAAAAAAATCGCTTACATTGAGGCAGAATATTTTGGTGGTGAAGGCGGACAAATTGCAATTATTTGGGAGAACAATAAAAGAGAAAAATTTTTAGAGTATGGGCAGGATAAAATCAATGAAGTTTTAAAGGACTTTGGAGCAATTGCAGAGAAAGGAGAAGATGAATTTTTGACATTAGGATTGGACTTCGCAGACATACAAGAGAGTGGCTTGAAAGTGCAGACTAAAAAGGCGAACGCACAACAAAAGGTTTTGTGCAATTGGGGCATGACGTTGAAACAATCATCGGCAGTGCATATCCAAGCTTTATATTCGGCGGACGTAATTCTGCCGGGCAGTAGTTCTAAACTTCGGCTTTTAGTTATAAATTTAGCTTCAGTTCCGGGCGGACAGTTGGTTAATTCCCCAACTGCACAAAGCCCTGCTCGTTAGGTGCTACCTTATTTTAAATACTCTTTTGCTTTGAAAAGATTCATTTTTACCCTTACAATATTAATTTCACTGTCTGCAAGTGGACAGAGTGATAATCCACAAATTCCCGTAGACAGCTTTACACATAAAATCACTTATACTGGTGTAGTTAATGTTGACAGTTCTCTAAGTAAACGGGAGCTATACGCAAGGGCAAGGGAGTGGTTTGACAAAGCATACACTTCTCCGACAACAGTCATTCAAAAGGAAGATAAAGAAAATTATGAGATAGTAGGAAAAGCATTGATGCAAGTGTATTGTAAATCCATAGGATCTGACAGGGAATGCGGTTTTGTTAATTATACACTTTATTTATATTTCAAAGACGGTCGCTATAAATATACCGTGACAGACTTCTTTCATTCCGGCCAAACAGTTAGCACTTCAAATGTTATTCCATCCTACGGTCCATGTGAAAACTGGATAGATTACAACGGGCAGCATCCAATGATGTCAAAAAAAGCAGCGCAAAAGATTTCAAATTATTTTCTTAGTCAGCTTGACAAAAACACTCTTAAATTGATAACCGATCTACAAACAACTATAAAAAATAGAGCCAGCACTAAAAACAATTGGTAGCGGCAGCACCTAACATATGGTTTGCTGCTATGGGGGCTGACGGAAGGTAATCCAAGCATTACTCACTTATTCAGCTTTGGCTATGGGGTTGACCGTTTACTAATCGGTTTCACTTTTAAAGTAAAAATTCGTTTCTTTAATCTGGTTTTGCGGCTGGGCGGACACAGCAACAATCCCCCACAGCAGCAAGCCTGCCACGTTAGCCGCTATTTTGTTGCAGCCTTTACTTCCAGGAAAATGTCGTATTTTTAATTACTAATTTAAGAACAATGTCAAAGGAAGAAATTAAATATGAAATCAGTAAGGTTTTGGATCACTTCTCGGACAAAGCATTGGCTGAACTTTTGGCTTTTTTAAGAGAATTAGATACCAGAAAGGAATCGCAAACCTCTACCAATTCCTCATTAAATAAGATCCTTACCGAAGACAAGGAATTATTAGCCAAACTTGCCCAATGATTTCAATAAAGGAAGTCGAAGAATTTCATCAAATCCTCATTGAAGCATTTGGAGGTTCTAATGGCATACGAGATATGTCAGCATTGGAATCTGCATTAGCTAGACCGTTCCAAACATTTGATGATAATGAACTTCACCCAACTCCGATACATAAAGCAGCAGCGTTAATTGAAAGTATCTTGATAAACCACCCTTTCGTTGATGGAAACAAAAGAACAGGTTATGTACTCATGAGAATTTATCTCATCAGCAACGGACTGGACATCCAGGCATCTCAAGAAGAGAAATATGACTTTGTAATAAATATCGCATCTGGCCTAACAAAGTTTGAAAGCATCCTTGAATGGCTTACAAAGCACGTTGTCAAAAACAGCGGCTAACATATGGTTTGCTGCTATGGGGGCAGACGGAAGGTAATCCAGGCATTACTCCTCTATTCAACTTTGGCTATGGGGTTGACCGTTTACTAATCGGCTTCACGTTTTAAATAAAAATTCGTTTCTTTAATCAGGCTTTGCGCCGAGGCGGACACAGCAACAATCCCCCACAGCAGCAAGCCTGCCACGTTGTAGGCAATGCCGTGAGACCCTAAACATTCAAAGATGAAATATATAATTCTGACACTCTGTTTATTTTTTCAACTTCAAACATTTGGACGACCTATAAGAATTGTAGTTGCTGACTTAATAGGTTCAGCAAACTATATTGATGAAGTTGTAATAACAAAATATGACGGCAAAGGCAAAATTTATTTTCAATCATTGAAATATAAAGACACAATAAACAATGCTTCTTGTGGGCGACAAATTACAGATGGTTGGAACTTTCCTTACAAAAAAGAAGAAAACAATTGGACAGAAAACCAACCTTTTATTGGCGACACTGTTTTGGTAATCATTGACGGCTATGATAGAGTAAAAGTTTATGGGAAAAGGGTAAAAAATGACTTTAGACTATGGTCGCCGTTAATGTCAGGCAGTTTAGCGTATTTCAACTTTGAAAGTCCTATAAAGCCAGTAGAAAAATCTAAATTATTAAACAATAGCGACACAAATAAAACAATGACTTGTTGGGATGGCTGTTTAATTCCAATTGACAAACTTGGTTTTTTAATCAAAAGCTATAAAGCAAAATTCTCTAAGAAGGTAAACTCAATTAGTTTGACACAGTTTAATGGGAAGCCAGTTTACTCAGTATTCTATAATGACACACTTATTTATTTTAGCGACTTAGTTTGGACAGATGAGCCTCCAGGAAAACTTCACAGCTTACTACTATCTTACAATAACGGAAAAACTCTTGAAATTGTCCCAGTAGTTGACGAGCAATATCCAAGACAATTCAGCGAGAATAGACAATTTGATATGGAGAAGTTCAAACAAATGAAAATTCAAAAGATTGAATGGATAGAATAACACAATGGTAATGGCACTGCCTACAACATTAGGTTTGCTGCTATGGGGGCAGACGGAAGGAAATCCAGGCATCACTCCCCTATTCAACTTTGGCTATTGGGTTGACCGTTAACTAATCGGTTTTACTTTTAAAATAAAAATTCGTTTCTTTAATCAGGCTTTTCGGCTGGTCGGACACAGCAACAATCCCCCACAGCAGCAAGCCTGCCACGTTGCCTGCCATGTTAAATGAAATCGTATTCCATTTTGAGCATTGACGCTAAAAGCAAAAAAATATGGAAACTAAGCTGGAGCATACCTTGGTAATTTCACATAAAGCCAAATTGATTTCTTTCATGAGATCCCACCCTGAAGACTTTGATGAACTCATCAAATTAGCCATTGCAGATAAACACAGATACTCTTGGAGAGCAGCATGGTTGTTATGGGGTTGCATGTCTCCAAATGACAAGAGAATACGTAAATATATCAAGCGAATTATTGATGTGCTCCCGACAAAAATGGATAGCCAACAGAGAGAACTATTAATAGTCCTACAGCAAATGGAATTAAATGACAACTATGAAGGTTGCGTATTTGATATTTGTACTAAAATTTGGCAAAAGACTAGTAATACTCCATCACTTAGGTACAATGCCTTTAAATTAATGGTTAAGATTTCAAAGAAGCATCCCGATTTATCTAGAGAAACTAATTATCTCGCTAAGCCACTTTATATAGATTCGCTTTCTAGCACTGTAAGAAAATCTATTTTCACGATGCTAGAAGACTTGAGCCAAAAAAAAAAGAATCATATAAGATAAGTTCAATAAACACGGCAGGCAACATATGGTTTGCTGCTATGGGGGCAGACGGAAGGAAATCCAGGCATTACTCCCCTATTCAACTTTGGCTATGGGGTTGACCGTTAACTAATCGGTTTCACTTTTAAAATAAAAATTCGTTTCTTTAATTAGGTTTTGTTGCCGGGCGGACACAGCAACTATTCCCCACAGCAGCAAGCCTGCCACGTTAGCTGTTATTTTCACCCACGAATATGAAACTCTCTACAAAATTTTTAGTAACAATTTTAGGCCTTGGACTTTTGTATTCAATTTATAAATTGTTTACAGGTCACGGTGGCAGCGGACTTGGCGACTTTTTTGACGGACTTGGTTACACATCTCTAATTCTATTTACCGCCTCTTTGACAATAATTCTTTTTCATATTCGGCAAGTCAAAAAATATATAGACACGTTTTTATTCTTGCTACTTGGACTTCCAATGACAATAATGGCGGCAAATGGACTTGTTCATAACATTAATTATAATCGGACACCAGACTTAACGGCAATGTACCCAAGACCCTTCAGCCAAAATATTGTTTCGGCGGACAGTTTACGCATTGCAGTACAAGTTGATTCATTAATTGCATTAAGAAACAGAGAGACAGGCGGAATCAAAGTAGTTTCTGCCTTTATTGACACAATAATATATTCGCAATCTGGCAAAGAAATTTTTGTTGTTTATGCACAACAATTTGAACCAAATCATTTAGGTAACGACTTAGACCCGGCATATCTTTCCGCAGACGAGAAAGATAGTATCTATTGGCATTTACAAGAAGGGACACCGAATGCTGAACAAATGAGTGGCAGCTATCACAACATTGCAGATTTAAAAAAAGCTGTACGAAAGTTTTACTTTAATCAATACAGTTTTTTAGAAGCAGACAGTTTGAAAGAAAACTACTTTTGGAAACGAAAACCCAACCGGTAGACAAAACAACAGCTAACATTAGGTTTGCTGCTATGGGGGCAGACGGAAGGAAATCCCAACACAACTCCCCTATTCAACTTTGGCTATGGGTTTGACCGTTACCTAATCGACTTCACGGTTTAAATAAAAATTCGTTTCTTTAATCAGGTTTTGCGCCGGGGCGGACACAGCAACAATCCCCAACAGCAGCAAGCCTGCCACGTTAGCGGTAAACCTTTTAGCAGTCCTAATTCAAAATGAAACTTATTTTACTCTCAATATTATTACTTAGTAGTATTTCCCTTTTTTCACAGCTAAATGTTGATGAGTTAGATCGGGAAATCAACAGGGCAACGAAAGGCAAGTTGCAGCATTTCAGAAAAGGCAAAAAATCGAATATATTATCAGTCTATGCATACAAATCTGACGGGAAGATATTTTCAGTAATGAATCGGGAAGAATTTAAATCAGGAAAAAAAGTAGACTCACTTATTGGGTATCAATTTGGGTTCATAAACGACACTCTGCTTAGGGTATGGTATATGTACGACACATTTACCCGTAAAGATAAGATCAGAGGAATGATAATGGCTTATATAAGTCATGATAAAATAGTTGCGCTTAAAGTTTCTGGGAATACTACTTTGCCAAGCATTCAAACTCTCATAGAAAAATCGAATGCCTTAAAAATTCAAGCAAGTGAGTTAGTAAATTTAAGTAAATCTAATTTGTAGGTCTACCGCTAACATTAGGTTTGCTGCTATGGGGGCAGACGGAAGGAAATCCAGGCATTTCTCCCCTGTTCAGCTTTGGCTATGGGGTTGACCGTTAACTAATCGGTTTTACTTTTAAAATAAAAATTCGTTTCTTTAATCAGGTTTTGCAGCCGGGGCGGACACAGCAACAATCCCCCACAGCAGCAAGCCTGCCACGTTGCCTGCAATACCATTCCAGTTCACAGAAACATTGAACATGAAAAATATAATCCGGCCACTCTTCCTCTTTTTGATCATTGTGCAATTATTTCTAATAAACGGCTGCCAAAGCAATTCGGACAGTAAAAGGTTTGACAAACAAAAGACTTCACTGACAGAACACATTGGTGAAGAATTAAGAATCGCTAATATTTTAGATAGCTCGGGAAATCAGATAAAATTGGATTTTACAAAATCGGATCTGACAATTATTGATTTTTGGTTTAACGATTGTCCACCATGTATCAAAGAACTGAATCAATTTACCAGTGTACTGGATGGAAAAGAAAAAAAGATTTCAGTTATTAGTATTTCAATTAACCAACCTTGGTTATGGCTTGAAACTCTTAAGGCTCATACCGGTAGGTTTACCTTCTTGGAGAACAGGCTTTCTAATTGGACACATTATGTTTTGCAAACAGCCGACAATGAAAAATTAAAAAATGATGTTTCAAGTGACAGGCTTTTAGAATTACAGAAAGTATACAACGTAACTTTTTTTCCGGCCTACTTTGTGGTTAACAGAAACGGAATAATTCAAGCAAGACCTGAAAGTGCGGTTGACTATATCAAAAAACTATGAGCATCATTCTAAATGTACTGCAGGCAACATGGTTTGCTGCTATGGGGGCAGACGGAAGGAAATCCAGGCATTACTCACCTATTCAACTTTGGCTACGGGGTTGACCGTTTATTAATCAGTTTTACATTTAAAATAATAATTCGTTTCTTTAATCAGGTTTTGCAGCCGGGGCGGACACAGCAACAATCCCCCACAGCAGCAAGCCTGCCACGTTGCACGCAACTTCAAGTTACAGTCCCTAAAGCAAGGAAAATTTATACTATGACAATTTTTCTTAAATCCCAAAAACTTATAGTCACCATAATTTGCGTATGGCAAAGCCTGACAGGTTTGGCTCAGAACTATAAAGCATTCACTAAGGACAGCATTATTCATTTATTTATTACATCACAAAAGGTAGTCGACAGATTTAATCACTGTAATGTTGCCACAACAGGAGTTTTACTTATTCTTGATCCTGACAATTTATTGGGAAAGGCCAATTTCAGCACTTGGTTAGGACATGATTTAAAGATAGTAAATACAGGATCTGTAATTGATAGTATCAAAAAGTATGAGCCATATTTTGTTTTAAAAAATCAAAACAACGTTTTTATTTTGCGAGAATATAATTTTAACAAACAAAAGTCTTTACGAATACATTTTCCATATAACAACATTGTTGTCGAAGCTAGGCTCAAAAATATTAAGGGGACATTTTATCTTGACAAATTTGAAAGTGCGGTATTATAATCAGCTGCGTGCAACATGGGTTTGCCGCAAGCTGGGCTTGACAAACTTTCTTCGGCAATGGTCCGCTACCAATCTTTGTTGTGGGGCTTGACCGTTTTATAATTCGCTTCCCGTTTTAAATAAAATTTTCGTTCCTTTATGTGCATCGTCATGGGGGCGGACACAGCAACTATTCCCCCACAGCAGCAAGCCTTGCACGTTAGCTGTGATTTTTTTACACCTCAAAATTTGGAAAGTTACCAAAATTTGGTAATTTTATTAAAATTTAAGCCAATGGGACGCAATACCTCCATTTCACTAGGAAATCATTTTGAGGATTTCGTTGACGACAAAGTTTCAACGGGAAGATTTAAAAATGCTAGTGAAGTTATCAGGGCTGGACTTCGACTTCTTGAAGAGGAAGAAGTTAAAATAGTAGCTCTCAAAAAAGCCATAGCAGAAGGTATCGAAAGTGGTGTAGCCAAAAACTTCAACCCCAAAAAGCATCTTGAAAAATTAAAAGCTGCTAGACGAAGAAATGGCTAGTTATACACTTACAAACAAAGCTGTTCTAGATTTATCTGCAATTTGGGAATATACAGTTGATACTTGGTCAGAGAAACAAGCTGATAAATATTACTTCATGCTTTTAGACTCTTGCCAAGATTTGGCAGATGGCAAAGTCACAGGCAAAAATTATCACGAAATTAATACCGAAATTTTTGGATTTAGAGCTGGACAGCACATACTATTCTACAGGAAACTCAGTGCTGACAAAATTGAAATAGCCAGAATCTTGCATGGGAAAATGGATCTCAAAAACAGAATGCAAGAGTAAAACCACAGCTAACATTAGGTTTGCTGCTATGGGGGCGGACGGAAGAAAATCCAGGCATTACTCCCCTATTCAGCTTTGGCTATGGGGTTGACCATTTGCTTATTGACTTTACGTTTTAAATAATAATTCGTTTCTTTAATCAGGTTTTGCGGGTGGGGCGGACACAACAAAAATCCCCCACAGCAGCAAGCCTGCCACGTTGGGCGGCATGCTCAAGTTACCATATAGTTATCAAAGAGGTAAGCAAGGTCTTTTGCTTAAAATTTCTTACTTTCAACTTGCAAGGATTAGTATTATTTAACAATAAAAGTATTTCACATGAACGACAAAATGAGTTCCAAAACAAACGCAATTAATTGGTTTGAAATTCCAGTTGTAGATATTTCCAGAGCAAAAAAATTCTACGAAACTATTTTTGAAATCCAAATGGAAGAGATGGAAATGCCTGGTATGAAGTATGCAATGTTCCCATTTGATCCTATGTTAGGAAAAATTGCTGGCGGCTTGGCTCAAAGTCCAATGCACACACCGAGTTCAACTGGTTCCATAATTTATCTCAATGCCAATCCTGACCTTCAAAATGTATTAGATCGAATTGAAAATGCTGGCGGAAAAGCAACTATGCCAAAAACATCCATTGGTCAATATGGTTTTATGGCATTCTTTATCGACACTGAAGGAAATACTATGGCTCTTCATTCCAACACGTAATCAGACGTAAAAGCACGTCCGCCCAACATTAGGTTTGCTGCTATGGGGGCAGACGGAAGAATATCCAGGCATTACTCCACTATTCAGCTTTGGCTATCGGGTTGACCGTTAACTAATCGGTTTTACTTTTAAAATAAAAAATCGTTTCTTTAATCAGGTTTTGCAGCCGGGGCGGACACAGCAACAATCCCCCACAGCAGCAAGCCCTGCCCGTTACCTGCAATTAAGAGCCTTCCAATTTGAGCATCATAAAATATATCACCATTTTTTGTTTCTTAATTCCGAGCCTCTGCTTAGAAGGACAAGGTCTTAAAAAATCTGAATTAATTGAAACAGAATGGTGTACTGACAACTCAAATAGAAATTTTTACAAATCCGACACTGTATATCTATATAGGATTATTGACACACTCAATGAATTTCAAAAATTGAATATACAATATCGAGAACTGGATTATAATAAGGAGAAAGACATTACAAAAATAAAACTCAAAAGAAAAGATCGAGCTGAAGTATCGGATCACAATGTTAAAGCTTGGACAGTCTCAAACAGGCTGGGCAAATGGAAGTGGAAATACGATTTAGATAAGCAAGTCTTGACTTTATTTTATGCTGGAGAATTAGAATCCTCTTTCCGGCTTATAGAAAGTTTTCAAGATAAACTTGTTTGGAAATATGAAGATCTCAGCCATTCCCCTAAAGAAGACATTTATCATCTAATTGTTTTAAAGCTAGTTCGTATAAAATAACTGCAGGTAACATAAGGTTTGCTGCTATGGGGGCAGAAGGAAGGAAATCCAGGCATTACTCCCCTATTCAGCTTTGGCTATGGGGTTGACCGTTTATTAATCAGTTTTATTTTAAAAATAAAAATTCGTTTCTTTAATTAGGTTTTGCAGCCGGGGCCGACACAGCAACAATCCCCCACAGCAGCAAGCCTGCCACGTTGGCTGCAATTTATTCAAACTTTATAGAACATGAAGTACTTACAGAAAACCTGGATTAGAGTTCTAGTTAGTTTATTGGCTGGTGGCTTTGCCTCAGAAATAATTCATATCAGTACTGGAGATCCTAACCGACCCTCAACAAGTGGCGAAAGTTATCTTGTCTTAATTTTCGCAGCCATAACTTTCTTTATTCTTACAGTTGTTGTCAACAACCAAAAAAGGTAACCACATTAGAATTAAAATAAAATATATGAAAAAGTGTTTTTTGATTACCTCTATTCTATTTTTCTCCATTGCTTGTTATTCTCAATCAAAACCAATTATTGGTTCTTGGATTTGGCGAGACTCAGCTAACACAATTCAATTTTTTATAAAAGCGAATGGAACCATTGAAGAAAGAAGAGGACTTGCAAGTGAAGATGTTTGGAGTAAGACTCCACGAACTGGAACATATACATTCGATAGTGCAAGTAAACTTGTAATAACTTGGGCAGATAAAAGTACCGAAAACAGACAAGTAAAATTCAAAGATCATTTCAGAGGAGCCGAAATTCAATTCACAAGCTCAAAAAACAATCCTAAAAAAGTATATCTTTTCTTAAGAATAGTAGACGAAGAAGTGGTACCCGATAAGTAACTGCAGCCAACATAAGGTTTGCTGCTATGGGGGCAGACGGAAGTAAATCCAGGCATTACTCCCCTATTCAGCGTTGGCTATGGGCTTGACCGTTTACTAATCGGTTTTACATTTAAAATAAAATTCGTTTCTTTAATCAGGTTTTGCGCCGGGGCGGACACAGCAACAATCCCCCACAGCAGCAAGCCTGCCACGTTAGCGGATATTTTTTTGTACACTCACATTCCTTATTAATAATTAAACTATAATCAATGAAGATTATTCTAACACTACTGACACTTTTGTCATTCAAAATTCATTTTCGCAAACAACAGTTAATTCTAAAACATATGGTGAATTGGAATTTAAAGAACTTGACTATGGCCTTGCAAAAGTGAAAGGTCGGACAGTCGACGAGCTTAAGAGCAGCCCAACCGGCACTCATGGTTGGTTAGACGACTTTGAAATTGTTGATAAATCACTTTCAATTCAAGCTTTACCAAAAGCTAATTTCGGCGTAGTATATATTGTAAATGCAAAAGACACTGTAGACATTGATGTTGTTATTGAATGGATTTACCCAAAAAAAATAAAAAATGAAAAGGGTGAAACTTTTAAAAGTATTAAATACACAACTAAGAGACCAACTAATATTCCATCAGCTTCTTCCTATAGTTTAGACGAACCCTATGAAACGGTCAAAGGCAATTGGACAGTGAATATTTACATAGAGAATAAACTAGTATGCAGTAAGACATTTGTTCTGTATTAACTTTATTATCGTTGGCTAAAACATCCGCTAACATTGGGTTTGCTGCTATGGGGGCAGACGGAAGGAAATCCAGGCATTACTCCCCTATTCAACTTTGGCTATGGGGTTGACCGTTTACTAATCGGTTTTACTTTTAAAATAAAAATTCGTTTCTTTAATCAGGTTTTGCGCCGGGGCGGACACAGCAACAATCCCCCACAGCAGCAAGCCTGCCACGTTGGCTGCTACTTTGACGCAACCTCCAAAATTGTTCAAGAGTGACAATTAAAAATATGCGACATATCCTTTTGTTGACACTAACTTTAATTGCTTTAAATGCATTTGGACAAAGAAAAGGTTCAAAAGTGACTGTTATATTTTTTGACAACCAAAACCCCAACTTGAAAGTCACAGTTGACACATTGCTCAAGAGGAAGTACTTCAATTTTTCAGAAATTCCAATTGACCTCTTCTTCGCATCCAGTAATTTTCACTTGCCATATTATGTTCCCACTAACGGTGTTTTTAAGAATGCAGCTAAAGACAAAGAATGTGACATGAAAGTTTATCCAGCAACAGTTAAGTGTTATGAATATGATGATAAGAAACGAGTAGTTAAAATGACTGTCAATGGCAGCGGTACGATCAATAACTTTACTTACAAGTATAACGACAAAAATCAAATCACAGAAATTAATGACTTAGGAACGAAGTTCTTTTTAGTATATAATCATGACGGAACACTTGCAGAACTTCTACAAAGCGATGGAGTACTCAATAAAAAATTGGTCTTTATTTACGACTAAAAAAGCAGCAGCCAACATAAGGTTTGCTGCTATGGGGGCGGACGGAATGAGATCCAGGCATTACTCCCTTATTCAGCTTTGGCTATGGGGTTGACCGTTAACTAATCGGTTTTACTTTTAAAATAATAATTCGTTTCTTTAATCAGGTTTTGCGCCGGGGCGGACACAGCAACAATCCCCCACAGCAGCAAGCCTGCCACGTTGGCTGCAATGCCGGCGACACTGCTAACTTGAAACAGTTGAGTAAAGAATAAAAAAAGCGATTGCCAAATTTTGAATAGATGGTTTCACATTTAAAAAGTAAAAATTAAACTTCATCTATATGAAAAATAGAATAATACTTTGGTTTAACCTCGCAATGTGGTTTTTGCTTTTTGGCGGCATGCTTTTCGACATGCTCGTAGTTGCTGTAAATTGGAAATCTGGCAGCATTGCAGACATTCAGCATTTGAATGACTTCTTTCGCATTACCAATCCTGGCGATTTTTTCGCTGTTAAATATGGTGTTTTGCTTTTTGCTATTGTTTCTCTAATTGCCTATTGGAAAACTTCCAAAGCAATTCGTTCTCTTTTAATAGTCGGACTTGTTGTGACTTTTGCCGACATGGCTTTTACTATGCTTCATTTTGTTCCAATAAATATCTACATTGGCGGTTCAAATTTAGACCCAGTATTAACTCAGCAAAAAGCCAATTCTTGGTTTACACTCAATTATCTTAGGATATTGCTTGATTTTGTTGGGCTTTATGTTGCAGCGAGAGCATTGCATAAATCATATGTTACAAGCCATAACAGTTGACCAACTTTCTAACATCTATTGAGTAAACTCGGAGGAACAGTGGCACATGCAGCCAACATATGGTTTGCTGCTATGGGGGCTGACGGAAGTAAATCCAAGCATTACTCCCCTACCAATCATCGGCTATGGGGTTGACCGCTAACTAATCGGTTTTACTTTTAAGATAAAAATTCGTTTCTTTAATCAGGCGTTGCGCCGGGGCGGACACAGCAACAATCCCCCACAGCAGCAAGCCTGCCACGTTAGCGGCTACTTTTTTGCAACACCAAAATAAATTGACGTGAGACCTAAGTTTCAATCAAAACAATCGGTAATCATAAATGCTCCACTGGAAAAGTATGGGAGTTTACGCAAGACCTTTCACGTATTCCTGAATACCATCCGAGAGTAAATAAAGTCACTTTAATTTCCGGCAAACAATTCCGCGAAGTTGGAGCTTCTTATCAGTGTCATTTGTCTGGCGGAAAGAATACTTGCGTAGAAAAAGATATTGAAATTATTCCGATGGAGAAAATTGTTACAACTCTTCCCTCTGACACTATGGGCTTGACAAAGCTCTTACCTGATTATTTGGTAGAAACTACTTTTAAGAAATTAGGCGACAACTCCACTCAACTCGAAATCTCACATTTTTATTCAAGTTCAAAAATTAAAGTAAAATTGCTAAATATCATCATAAAGCCAAAAGTTGCCCGGGAGACGATGGGAACGTTAAATGCAATAAAAAAAAGTATAGAAAATGGGAATTAAAGCGTTAGTAAAAGACAACAGGAAAATTTCAATAATTGCCATTGTTATTATTTTCCTTGCTTTAATTCGGTGCATTTGTGAACCATTCAGATTGCAATATTACTCAGCCGCTACATTGACTTTAATTGACATAAAACCATTTTTAATTGGTGCACTAGTTAATGCAATAGCACTTCTCACTATGACAATTCTTTCATTTTTTAGCAAGTACAAACTCATCATTGCGACTTGCATTTTGACAATATTAACTTTATTTCTTATCAAGGGCATCTACATGATACCATAGCATTGATTGAACAAGCATTGAGGCAAAGCAGCCGCTAACATATGGTTTGCTGCAAGGCTGGCTGGACGTTGGAGCAATGGTCATTTTATCGCTGTTGTGCTTCATCTGGGCTGGACAAACATTGCTGGGCTTTTGTTTGTTAACTTGTACTTTTATATCTTTAATCAGCAGCGGTTCCGGGCGGACAAGCAATGAATTCCAGCCCTGCAGCAAGCCCTGCCCGTTGGGCGAAATTCTGCGAGCTCTAAAATGGTCGAACTTTTGTAATTTTATACAATGAAGCAAGAATTTATTACTCATCTTTTTGAACGGTTTGAAAATGCTTGTTATATCTACAAAAATGTAGAATGTTGGAGCGCTAGAGAACTTCAGGACATTTTAGGTTATTCAAAATGGGACAACTTTCTTAAAGTTATTGAGAAAGCAAAAAAAGCTTGCGAAAATTCAGGAAGTTCACTATCTGACCATTTTGCCGATGTCGGGAAAATGGTCCAAATAGGTAGTGGATCAGAAAGGCAAATAGAAGACATTGCTTTAACAAGATATGCTTGCTATTTGATAGCGCAAAATGGAGATTCATCAAAAAATGAAGTCGCATTTGCTCAGACTTACTTTGCTGTACAAACCAGAAAGCAAGAAATTATTGAACAAAGACTTTTAAATATTGCCAGAGTTACTGCAAGAGAAAAGCTATCCAAATCAGAAAAGAAACTTTCTGGGATCATTTATGAACGAGGTGTTGATGATAAAGGTTTTGCAACCATTCGCTCAAAAGGCGACCAGGCATTGTTTGGAGGATTTTCGACTAATGATATGAAACGAAAACTTCAAATTCCAGACAATAGGCCATTAGCAGACTTTTTACCTACTCTGACTATAAAAGCGAAAGACTTTGCGACAGAGCTGACAAGCCACAATGTTGTAGATAAAAATCTAAAAGGAGAAGCTCAAATTTCTAAAGAACATGTTGACAATAACATTGCCGTCCGAAAAATGCTTAAAGCCCGTGGTGTTTTACCTGAACACCTTCCTGCCCTTGAAGATGTAAAAAAAGTGCAGAGACAACTTGACAGCGATGAAAAGAAAATTATAAAAGCAGCTAAGAAAAATAAAAAATAAGTTCGAGCTATTTAAAAAACTTCGCCCAACAAGGGGTTTGCTGCTATGGGGGGCAGACGGAACGAAATCCAGGCATTACTCCCCTATTCAACTTTGGCTAGGGGTTGACCGTTTACTAATCGGTTTTACTTTTAAGATAAAAAATCGTTTCTTTAATCAGGCTTTTCGGCTGGGCGGACACAGCAACAATCCCCCACAGCAGCAAGCCTGCCACGTTGCCTGTAATGCTAAATAAAATCCCTAAGAATGCAAAATTATGAGTAAACTTCATGAACATCCTTTTACAGTAATTCTGACAATAATTGCTGCTATCGTTGCAATTCTCTACACAGTCTTTGTTTTCTTTACAGGAAAGCCTGGGTTGACTGATGAAGAAACAAACAAAAAACAAGCTAAGGAGGAAGCTCAATCAATCTTGTCCAAAGACACGACAAAGCCGAGTTCTCTTGCAACAATAACTACTGACACAATTAATAGAAACGAAAATAAATTTACTACTCCAGAAAATATGGTTGCTAAACCTAAAAAAAACAATCAAGATCAGAATGAGCCATACAGCGAGGAAATATCTTATAATCTAAATGAAAAAACATATTGGAGTATTACAATGCCAAGCACTTACTTTATAAAGTTTTATGATAAAAAGGGAAACACCTATAAGTTTATTGCTTATATAGAAGCCGTAAATTATAATGGCACAGCTATTCAAAATGATGTAACAATAAAATTAAAAGGTGAGACAGGAAATGGCGAGGTATCTCTTTCCAATAATGGAAAATATTTAACAGGCTTCTTGGATGGTCATACCTTAAATCACCAACTAAGACTCAATGACTAGCCTTCAAAGCACTACAGGCAACATATGGTTTGCTGCTATGGGGGCGAAAGGAAGGACATCCAGGCATTACTCCACTATTCAACATTGGCTATGGGGTTGACCGTTTGCTAATAGGTTTTACTTTTAAAATAATATTTCGTTTCTTTAATCAGGTTTTGCAGCTGGGGCAGACACAGCAATAATCCCCCACAGCAGCAAGCCTGCCACGTTGCCTGCAATGCTAAGACAGCCTTTATCTAATGAAATTCCTTTCGATTTATTATCATTCTAACAACAAACACTTTACTTTTACTCTTTCCTAAATCAAAATTATTTTTATGCGAAAGAATCTTGTACTTGCTTTCCTCATACTTTTATTATTTGCATCCTGCTCTTATTATAACGTTGCTTCAATCACATCAGACAAAACTAAACAAAGTAGCAATGGGATCATTTTTGAGAATGACACCATAAGGATTACTTACAAGTTTTGGGCAAAAAATGGAGTAATGAATTTTGACATCTACAATAAAATAGATATTCCTCTCTATTTCGACTGGAAAAAATCTGCATACATCCCAAACGACAAAATGATGAGCTATTGGCAAGATGAAACCAATACTGTTGGTTACTCTTCCTCTAGAGCATATTCATTATACGGAGGTGGAATTGGAGCAAATAGCAAGTCCAAGACAAAGGCTATAAGAGAAGAGAGAATAGGAGTTGTGCCTCCTCACTCGTTAATTACTAGTAATAAATATAGCTTGGTTCCTGAAAAACTGTCTTACCTGTTCAAATGTTTAATAGTTCAAACACCCCTTTAAGGTTCAGAAATTATTTGGCTGTTTCAACTTCAGAGCAATTTGACAAAACCGTATTCTACATAGACAACGCATTTTATATTTCAAGCGTAAAAAAAGTAAAAAAATCAAAGATTAGCTCTGCAGTTTCGAATAGTGCATTTTACATCGTTGAATAACGCACTGCAGGCAACATAAGGTTTGCTGCTATGGGGGCAGACGGAATGAAATCCCAGCATTACTCCCCTATTCAACTTTGGCTATGGGGTTGACCGTTTACTAATCGGTTTTACTTTTAAAATAGAAATTCGTTTCTTTAATTAGGTTTTGCGGCTGGGCGGATACAGCAACACCCCCCCACAGCAGCAAGCCTGCCACGTTAGCGGAAATTCTCAATCGTGTGCATCTCCAGTTGGAAGCGATTGAAAGAAAGTTAGATATTAATAATTAAAACTATCACAATGAAAAATAAATTTTTATTATTGACAATTTCTTATTTAATTCTTTTAAATAGCACATCAGCGCAAGTACATACTATTGGAGAAAAATTTGGTGGAGGAATTATATTTTATGTTGACAGTAGTGGTCAGCATGGCTTAATAGCATCCACCGCCGACCAAAGTACCGAAGTAAAATGGTATAACGGAATTTATAGGTTTACAAACGACCTGGAAGACGGAGTTGGTGCAGGAGCAAAAAACACCAAAATAATAATAGCCACACAAACTAAAGATAGTGACAAAGGCAATTTTGCTGCAAAAGTATGTGCCGATTACTCAGTTACAGTTGATGGCATTAATTATCATGACTGGTATTTGCCATCTATTTCTGAATTGGAGCTGCTGCAGCTACAAAAAGATGTTGTGGGTGGTTTAACTTATAACTATGGGGGTTTGTATTGGAGTTCTAACGAAAGAGAACAAAATAAGGCATATGCACTATATATCAGTGATGGGAGTAATGTTCTTAACCGCCCGAGAGGTTCGGATAAGAGTTTTACAAATCGTGTACGAGCTGTCAGAGTTTTTTAGTAATTAATAATAATTGTATAAAAGATTTAGACAATGATCTCATAAAAAACTTCCGCTAACATCAGGTTTGGCAAAATGGGGGCGGACGGAAGCCGTGTTTCAGCAGTTGTAATTCTGTTGTGCTTTATATCGGGCGGACGTAATTCTGCCAGGCAGCAGTTCTAAACTTCAACTTTTAATTATAAATTGGGCTTCGGTTTGCCGGGCGGACGGAACAACACTCCCCCACTTCGCCAAGCCCCGCTCGTTGGCAGCAAGCATACACGACATCAAACATTTGGACAAATGAGCAAAGAACAAACAAAAGACCTTTTGAAGTTTCTTAAACCATTTGGTGACGACATAACAGATTTAGTTATGTGGCTTAGGGACTTTGCTTGGAACTTATGCCCAAAGACTAACGAATTAATTTACGACAACTATAACGCTGTAGCATTTGGTTGGAGTCCGACAGATAAAGTTGGACACACCATTTGTTCTATCGCAGTTGGACGTTCAAGCAAAAATGTTCATTTCGGCTTTTATTGGGGAAACGAAATTTCAGACCCAGACAAAATTCTTTTGGGACAAGGTAATCAGTATCGCTATATCCTTGTGACAGACAAAAAGAAATTTCCAAAAGCTTATATGAAGAAGCTTGTAAACAAAGCTTACGCAAATTCTCTTGCAAAAGTTAAAGACCCAAAACAAATCATCAGCGGACAGACAATTGTAAAATCGGTTTCCGACAAGAAGCGACCAGACAAAGTGAAGAAAGCAGCTAAAACGAAAAAGAAATAAAATTGAGACTACGATTGACGAATGCCTGCTGCCAACATAAGGTTTGCTGCTATGGGGGCAGACGGAAGGAAATCCAATCATTTCTCCCCTATTCAGCTTCGGCTATTGGGTTGACCGTTAATTAATCGGCTTCACGTTTTAAATAAATTTTCGTTTCTTTAATCAGGTTTTGCAGCCGGGGCGGACACAGCAATAATCCCCCACAGCAGCAAGCCTGCCACGTTGTGCGTCACCATAATTGACATCCCGTTCCAAATGACAGACACAAAATCATTATTTCAAAACAATGACTTAAGATGCGGCGGTTTTTACGAACTCTGCATTCAGGTTTGCCCAAGTGTAGACACAAAACCAATTCAGCTTTACTCTAATTACTTTTGGACACTTGACAATATTGAAGGGCCGTTTGACAAAGAGTTTAATAAAATACAAATCCCTAATGAATATTACGAATTGCAAGGTTTATTGACACTTGACAATTTCATTATTCCTTTCAAGACTTTTAATATTCGAGAGCAAGAGCCTATTGAAACAGGTTCAAATTGGTTTGACATCAGTTTTTATACTGCGACACTCGACTTTGTTTTCGGACTTACAAATCAACATTGGAGTGAGAGTGATAGCTGCCCAACTATTTTAAAAAACTTTCTGTTGGACACAGTGCGGAAATTATATTCTATTCATCCGTTTCAACTTGCTTTCCTGGACTTTGAAATTTCGGGGCAATACTATCTTAACGATTTAAAAGGCGACTTAAATAACTGGACAAATACCAAGTTCTTTGTTGGGAAGGAGAATTATACTGACATAAAAAGCGATTACAAAAGCCTTGTAACAATTGTGGACTAGAATGGCGAACGCACAACAAAAGGTTTTGTGCAATTGGGGCTTGACGTTGAAGCAATCATCGGCAGTGCATATCCAAGCTTTATATTCGGCGGACGGAATTCTGCCCGGCAGTAGTTCTAAACTTCGGCTTTTAGTTATAAATTTAGCTTCAGTTCCGGGCGGACAGTTGGTTAATTCCCCAACTGCACAAAGCCTCGAACGTTATGTGCTATTAATTCGAGCTCCCAACTACTTTCAAAATTGACAACTTATAATCAAGACATATTAATTGCTTCTCACAAGCGGACAATTAGACACAGAGAGTATATATTACAGAGCGACAAATGTGGATGCTTTTACTGTCTTACTGTTTTTAAACCTGCGGACATTTTAGAATGGACAGATGATAACCAAACTGTTCTTTGCCCAAATTGTGGTATAGACTCTGTAATTGGTGACAAATCAGGTTATCCAGTTACAGAAATTGACTTTTTAAAACAAATGAACATATATTGGTTTTAGTTTGACAAAACCTACGATGTATGAGACTTATTGAAATTATTCTTGAAATAATCGGTTGGCTACAAATTGCACTTGGTGTAACATTGCTTGCGGGACTTATTGCATTCGTGACATATTTAAAATGGAGCAACGAGACCGGAAAAATTGTCGCTATAGTTATTATTTCTATCGGTTTTATTTTAGGAGCTATTTGGGCGACACGAATTTGGAAGAAGCATGGAACAATTGCATGGCTTTCTAGAATAAGGAGAATATCATAACTGCCTTTAACAGCACATAACATAAGGTTTGCTGCTATGGGGGCAGACGGAAGGATATCCAGGCATTACTCCCCTATTCAGCTTTGGCTATGGGGTTGACCTTTCACTAATCGGTTTTACTTTTAAAAAAAATATTCGTTTCTTTAATCAGGTTTTTGCGCCGGGGCGGACACAGCAACAATCCCCACAGCAGCAAGCCTGCCACGTTAGTGTCAATATTTATGGTGTACCGTTTTCTATTAATAATTTGCATGACAGCAACCCTAAATTCATTTGGACAGTATCCATTTGAAAAGTCCGCTGCCATTAAATACAAAGAATATAAAGACTGGATAGAGAAAACAGAAGGAAAAAATCAGGGTAATTCCATATACAGTTTAACAATTCCAAAATTCTTTAATAACAAAGATAGTTTTACGGTAATTTTGACACCTCATTTGGACAGCACCATTGTCTCTATTTATCGTAACAGCAAGCAAATACAAACGTTTCTTGAACCAATAGGTTTTAATCCACTTGAGCCGCTCAGACTTGCAGATTTCAATAACGACAATTTAACCGATCTAAAACTTATATTCCCCTACATGGGCAACGGGATAGCTGCTTTAAATGTCAGAGTTGTATACTTGCTGCAACATAAGGACAATACTTTTTCGAAACTATCTTACTTTGACAAGATGAGTGAAAATCGTAAGGAAAGGGACTTTAACAAAGATGGCAATTTTGAAATAATAACAATGACACTCACGAGCTACCAAGACCATAGTTTTTGGTTATTCAACCTTTTTAATATAAAAAACTTCGACCTAGTATCAGCTAACGACAAATTCAACTACCCAATTTTAATACAATTTTTGTATCGCAACAATTACAAAATCACAAGCATAATGTCACGGCAAAAAATGAAAGAGTTTGCTCAAGAAAAGCCAGAAGAATATGATCGGCAATAATACTGCCACTAACATAAGGTTTGCTGCTATGGGGGCAGACGGAAGGAAATCCGAGCTTTACTCCCCCATTCAACTTTGGCTATGGGGTTGACCGTTTACTAATCGGTTTTACATTAAAAATAAAAATTCGTTTCTTTAATCAGGCTTTGCAGCCGGGGCGGACACAGCAACATTCCCCCACAGCAGCAAGCCTGCCACGTTGGCTGTAATGCTATTGAAACTTCATGATGGGAAAAGCAATTCTAACAATTATAATATTTTTGACTCACTTAAAAGGTGTTGGACAAGTGGCGTCGCCAGACTCTTCTTGCTCACAAAATATCATGTTAGCACAGGAAGAATATGCCAAAGGAATATACAAATTCTGCACTAGCGCAGAATGGGATCTACCATTCTCAAGGATGTTTCCTATATTGGATTCACTTTGCAAAGTGAATAAACTAGAATTCACACCTTATCCTTATGTAGAACATGATTACGGCTTTGATTCTTATATATGCTATTCAAGATTTATGGACAGCGTCCTTTCAAAAAAATATGGAAGTAATTTTAAGGCCAATCTGATTAAAAAAGCCGATGAAATTTTTAAAGCTCGGTATATCAAAGACACTATCCCCTATTATTATTGTGACAAGCAGATTGAATACATCAAAGGTTCAGAAAATTTGGATAACGCCTTCTTTAAAGGCTTAGTCTTTGCAGACTCTTGCCAATCCATCACAAATTACAATAGCAATTTTGTTTGCAATATCTCATTTATTGTAGACACAAAAGGGCGAGCTTTTAAATTTGAAATTATCGATTCAGAAGGCTCCACAAATACTTGCGTAAAAAGCGCGAAGAAAAATTTATTGCAATCAGCTAAAAAATTTAAATATTGGAAGCCAGCAATTTTAGGAAATAAAAGTGTTGCTTGCCATGCTAACTTTTTTATTGATCTTGGCAGGCGTCATGTAATTGCTGAATAATTATATTAGCAGCACTACAGCCAACATATGGTTTGCTGCTATGGGGGCGGACGGAAGGAAATCCAGCCATTACTCCCCTATTCAACTTTGGCTATTGGGTTGACCGTTAACTAATCAGTTTTACATTTAAAATAAAAATTCGTTTCTTTAATTAGGTTTTGCGGCCGGGGCGGTCACAGCAACACTCCCCCACAGCAGCAAGCCTGCCACGTTGTGCGTCATGCGATTGAACACTCTAATAACATAACCAACCAAAACTAAATGGCAGACAATACAGACGAAGAACATTTAGATAATCCGACAAATAATCAGTCGGAAAATCTTCCTGACGAAATTACTCCTACTGCTGACACAGAGACTATTAACTCAATTCAAGAAACTGAAAATATGGAAGTACATCATCACCCTGACCTTAATCATAAACCTAAAAAATGGAAAGAATATTTTCTTGAGTTTTTGATGATATTTTTAGCAGTAACAATGGGATTTATTGCTGAAAATATAAGGGAGCACTTTGTTTTGAAAAAACATGAAAAGGAATACATGGTCTCCTTAGTCAGAGATTTAAACAACGATATCGCCGGTTTAACAAGATCAGAAGCTTCAGTAACAAGATACGTACATAGTGCAGATTCAATTTTCTCTCTTTTTAAAAATGCTGATTATAAAAATACAAGTAGTGATATATATTATTTCGGCAGAACTATAGCACTACGAAATTTGTGGAGATCAAACGATGGTACAATTCAACAGCTTAACTATTCAGGGGGGCTAAGGCTGATAGAAAATAAAAGTGTAATTGACAGTATTCAGGACTATATAAATAAGTTAAAGGTTTTATCACAATTTTTATCCCTTGAAGATGCTCAACTCAGTGAATACCGAAAAGCAATGAACAAAGTTTTTTCAGGATTTGTACTTAATGATATGTTAGACATGCAAACCGGAATGGCCGCAACGCACTTAAATTACAATCCTGAATTACAATCTACCGCCAAAAATGATATAAATGACTTGGCTGTTCAAATTGCACTAGTTAAAACAAACAGGGTAAATCAGTTGATAATAATGAAAGGTTTAAAAACCGAGGCGGGTTCAATAATAAAGCTAATCAATAAAGAATATAGCCTGGAGTGATAATTAAAGCACGAACGCACAACACATGGTTTGCTGCTATGGGGGCAGACGGAACAAAATCCCAACACAACTCCCCTATTCAGCTTTGGCTATAGTGTTGACCATTTGCTAATCGGTTTTACTTTTAAAATAAAAATTCGTTTCTTTAATCAGGTTTTGCAGCCGGGGCGGACACAGCAACTATCCCCCACAGCAGCAAGCCTTGCACGTTGGCCGAAATGCTAAAATAACATCCTTTAAATAAGATGAACTCAATCTTTGATTATTTAAGAACACTAAAATTTGACGATGACATTAAGCTTATATCCCTTTTAATTGGGGTTATAGGTATATTCTTCGCATTAAGAAATCAATATCTTACTAGGGTAACACATGCGGAGCGTTCGACTTTTGAAATGATTGACAAGCTCTATAATCTCTGCCATACAATTGAAAAAACGTTGTTGGACGATTGGAGATTATCACACATGTTTTGCATGGGAAAAGACGAATACCTCAAAAGAAGATTTGACATTGAAAAATCTATGGAATCAGATTCAGAAAAGACAAAATATAAATACAAGGAATTTCATTATACCATTCATCTTTTACTAATTTACGAGCAAGTTTAATATCAGCTAAAATGCACAAAAAAATCAATGAAGGAGAGAAGGAAATTTCTCAATGATATTTTATCTTATTTCACTGAGAGGTTATTTTTAAATCCGAGGATTCTCGCAATTTTACAAACCTACGAGTTCAACAATGAATTGCATCTTGAGCAAGAAACATTATTAGACTTAAAGACAAAATTGAATGTTAGCGACACTCATTTTGTTGATTTCGAAGGTCCATTTAAAGTGTAAGATGTGAAGCACTTCGGCCAACATTAGGTTTGCTGCTATGGGGGCAGACGAAAGGAAATCCAATCATTTCTCCCCTATTCAGCTTCGGCTATTGGGTTGACCGTTAATTAATCGGCTTCACGTTTAAATAAATTTTCGTTTCTTTAATCAGGTTTTGCAGCCGGGGCGGACACAGCAATAATCCCCCACAGCAGCAAGCCTGCCACGTTGTGGGCAATTACAAGCATGAAATATTAATTAAATTTTATAAAATGAAAAGAATATTTCTTACATCATTTTGTTGTGTCATTTCTTTTTAGCAGCACATGCACAAACAAACTGATACAACAGCAACCTCTAATTCTAATTATCAACAGATAGTTACTTATTTAGAACATCAATTAAATACTCTGGTACTGGTAAATGAAGATTATGCGAATCATTCCTATTTGTCGACTACAACTTCTTTTACTGGTTTTAAGATTTCAAAAGACGCAAGTGGAAACTTTTTTCTTAATCTAAAGCAGAGGAAAAGCTACATTATTAATAATAAAGAAAAAACATTAGTTTACTCAGTTGACAATATGTCCACGCCAATCTGCAATATTACAGATATTAAAAAAGTTGATAGCGACGGAAAAACGTATATATCTATTTTAGGAGAAACTGAAATAACATGTGAAGAACATTCTGGTTATTCTCTTAATGTTGGACGTAAATCTCTATCGAATGGGCTTTATTTTAACTTGTATATGGAAGCATCTAACACCATTGAAATGATTAAAAATGCTTTTCTTTATTTATCAACTTATTGCCCAACAAAAAAGAAAGATATTAACTAAAAGGAGTTCCCAGTCTGACGAATGTACAATGAGTTATCTATGAATAACTGCCCACAACATTGGGTTTGCTGCTAAGGGGCAGACGGAAGAAAATCCCAACACAACTCCACTATTCAGCTTTGGCTATAGTGTTGACCATTTGCTAATCGGTTTTACTTTTAAAATAAAAATTCGTTTCTTTAATCAGGTTTTGCAGCCGGGGCGGACACAGCAACAATCCCCCACAGCAGCAAGCCTGCCACGTTGGTGGCAATGTTTCGACACCCTAATAAAATGGACTTTCTAAATGGATAAGAAAATCATTCTTGTTATTGCTACAATTATTTCTTGCTTTTATTGTTTTCGCTTCGGTTACATCTTGACAGGCTATGGACATGGCGGACAATTACTTGGAATTCCTTTTACCATTATAATGATTACCTTAACTATTGTCTATTTTAGTACGACACAATCCCAATTGAATAAAAAAATATTTTGTCTGGCATCTATCTATTTTATTACACTTTGCTTTTTCAGTGTTATTGTAGAAGCAATTCTCAAAAGCAGCCCCAATTCTTTTGAAATTCTTTATTTAGAGTCAAAAGGGAATGTTGGCAAAATATTTATTGGTTGTCTGACTTTAGGTCTAATCTCAACCATTATTGCTTTTAAAAAGATTAATCGAGGACAGCCAAAATCGTTGTAGTTCATAATCACACTGCCACCAACATATGGTTTGCTGCTATGGGGGCAGACGGAAGGTAATCTAGGCATTACTCCTCTATTCAACTTTGGCTATGGGGTTGACCGTTTACTAATCGGTTTTACATTTAAAATAAAAATTCGTTTCTTTAATCAGGTTTTGCAGCCGGGGCGGACTCAGCAAAAATCCCCCACAGCAGCAAGCCTTGCACGTTATGGGCAATTTTAGCGAGACCCTACAAACAGTCACATCCGACTTTAATTTTAGACTTTCTAAAAAAATTAATCAATGAAAAAGACAATAATTAAATTTCTGACTGCATTAATAATAACGAATCTAATGGGTTGTGGAAATTCTCAGCAGAATTCTGACAAGAACAGTAAAATTGATACAACTTCCAATCAAACTGTAACAAAAAAGCCAGGTTCGATTATGCAAAAAATAACACCTTGTCTTTGGGTTGAGACAAAAGATGCAAAAGCGGTAGTAGATTATTACATTTCTATTTTCAAAGATGGTAAAATGAAAGACTATCGCCAATATAAGAATCCACCACAAGAAAATGGGCAAGATGGTGGCAACTTTGAAACAGCTGTTTTGGAAATTGGTGATATAGAATTTAATATTTTGGCTGCAGGTCCATTTTTTAAGTTTAATGAATCTGTTTCGTTTGTTATTAATTGCAAAGACCAAGCAGAAGTAGATTATTATTGGGATGCTTTGACTGCAAACGGTGGAGAAGAAGCTTCTTGTGGGTGGTGTAAAGACAAATATGGTTTATAGTGGCAAGTTGTTCCAGTTGAATATTTTAACCTTATTAACAGCGATGACCCTAAAGTTAGAGAAAAGGCAATGAAGAATACATTTAAACAGAAAAAGTTAATACTTTCAGAACTTAAATGAACTAAATAATATAGGCTAAGTAGGACAAGTCAGAATTTGGATACGAAGAAATAAAAACTGCCCATAACATTGGGTTTGCTGCTATGGGGGCAGACGGAAGGAAATCCAGGCATTACTCCCCTATTCAGCTTTGGCTATGGGGTTGACCGTTTACTAATCGGTTTTACTTTTAAAATAAAAATTCGTTTCTTTAATCAGGTTTTGCAGCCGGGGCAGACACAGCAACAATCCCCCACAGCAGCAAGCCTGCCACGTTAGCGGCAAGGTTAATTGAAATTTCGTTTATGAATCAGCATTTTGTACCCGAGCTATATTTAAAGAATTTCAGCCCAAATGGAAAGCAAATATTTGTGTATGATAAAACTATAGAAAAATCATTTTCCAGTAGTATCTCTTCAGTTGCTAGTCATTCTCTTTTTTACAGAGAAACCGGGGAAGATTCGTTGGAGGCACGTTTCGGTTTATTGGAAACCAAAATATCACCCATCATAGCTTCGCTAATTGAAAACCTAGAAAATGATACTTTTTCCGGAATAACTTCTACAGAGCTAAGCCTTCTTGCGCAATTTGTTTGAGTTCAAATGACAAGAACAACTGAGTCAAGAATCCTCTGGGGAAACCTCGAGCCACATATACAAAGTAGACTTACAGAAATTCCAGAACATTATATAGCAGAAGATGCAATCAAAGATGAAAAAATAGTTGGAGAACACTTAAAATTTCTAAAAAACTCCAATTATTACTTCAACAGCTCAAACTGATTTAGAGAGTAGAGTTGGCTCTTTACAAAAAATGTAACTAAAACAAACTTTATTACTTCTGATAATCCTGTAGTTAGACAGAATCATATTGTCTCTAACCGTAGAATGTCAGAAATATTTTTACCAATCAGTCCAAAATTTGGAATCTGGTTAATCCCAAAAGGTGTTTTTCAGGAACTTGATGATCAAAATGGACAATCCTATGTTTTCGACGATTCTGAAAATATAATTCATTACAACTATTTGCAAATTTCGCAATGTACTAGGCAAGTATTTAGTATTAGCTCAGACTTCACCCATGTGATAAATGTACTTAAGAATGAGCCAGAGTTAAAACACATAAGTAGGAAGAGATTAGACTAAACCCTGCCGCTAACATTGGGTTTGCTGCAAGGCTGGCTGGACATTGGAGCAATGGTCATTTTATCGCTGTTGTGCTTCATCTGGGCTGGACCAACATTGTTGGGCTTTTGTTTGTTAACCTGTACTTTTATATCTTTAATCAGCAGCGGTTCCGGGCGGACGAGCAATGAATTCCAGCCCTGCAGCAAGCCCTGCTCGTTAGTGGCTATTGTAAACGACTTCACGATGACAAGAGAAAATTTCATTGCATTTGTAGAAACTTTAAGAGCTGACTTTCTATCTGACCCAAGCAAATGGACAAACAAAACAATTGATGATTATCTTGAAGCAATTGCAAGGTATGCTCAAGACATCCAAGGTTATTATGACAACACTGGACAAGACGTTAATGCCGACAATCCAGACTGGAAAACTTTTTCTGACATTTTGAAAGGAGCGACAATTTATGAGTAAGTCAAAACTTCTATGGTCAATTTTCTCTGGGACACTTCTTTCAATATTAGTCTTCCTTTCAGTTTCTTTCATAACAGTTTTGACACAAATAAATCCACTGCATTATTACAAAAAAAATGAACCATACAAACTTGAAATTGGTTTTCCCTTTGAATATTATCACCAATTTTGGGTAAGTGGTAATACCATCCCAAATTCAGGTTGGACAATTAATAATTTGTTTTATGACTGCCTTATAACTTGGGTAGTTGTAACGGGATTTTACATTCTAATACAGCGGACAAAAAACAACAGCCACTAACATAAGGTTTGCTGCTATGGGGGTGGACGGAAGGAAATCCAGTCATCACTCCCCTATTCAACTTTGGTTATGGAGCTGACCGTTAACTAATCGGTTTTACATTTTTTTAAAAAAAAATCGTTTCTTTAATCAGGTTTTGCGCCGGGGCGGACACAGCAACAATCCCCCACAGCAGCAAGCCTGCCACGTTGTAGGCAATGCCAGTTGACGTCTCTATTTAAGGAAAGATTTTGTAAATGTCTTTTCGGTGGACAAAACGAGCGAGAAGGATTGTGGAGTTATCGAAGAAGAAGCCCAATCGGAAATCACCCACCCGGGTTCTGTAGGCAGCCTTATGACCTTTCAGTTTTTTAGTATTAGGAATTTTATCAAGGGAGTCAGTAGCTTCCATTAATTCAATTACTCGAATTAAAGCCTGCTTGACAGGCCTCGTCTTTACATCATCAAGATCCTTTGAAAATTTCTTTAGAAACTCAACTTTCATCAGGCCGTCAGTTTTTTCATTATTTCTGTGCGGCTGGCCTTTTTTGTCTTATCAACCTGACGCATCAATTTTGACATACCAATATCTTCCAATTCTTCTTGGGTCACGGTTGAAGAACCAACTCCTAGTTTTTTTAGCAGGTCTGAAACGAATTTTAATTCGTTGCTATTTTTTGGGGTAACTACTAACGCTTTCATGTGACAAATATACTAAAAAAGGCACTGCCTACAACATAAGGTTTGCTGCTATGGGGCGAAAGGAAGGATATCCAGGCATTACTCCCTGTTCAGCATCGGCTATGGGGTTGACCGTTTACTAATCAGTTTTACTTTTAAAATAAATATTCGTTTCTTTAATCAGGTTTTGCAGCCGGGGCAGACACAGCAACAATCCCCCACAGCAGCAAGCCCTGCCCGTTAGCCGCCATTTAAAAAAAGCAACTCAATTATGCAAAGGAAACTATCAATCATAATTCTTTTTTTAGTATCCTCTCTTATTTCAGTTAGTCAAACTCCAAAGTCTGACTTCAGCCATATAGAAATAATAATCGATTCTGCTGATTTTCAAAATATAATCAAAAACAGTTTTATTAAGGACAGTTTAGGAAGTTGTCAGTATGATACATTACAGAAATCCCCCCTAGTGATCAGCTATTATATAAATGGGTTGGAAAGCTTTATACATTTTAATCCAAATAAGGGACATTTCGCATCTCAGCGAGGCACTACTTATTTAATATTTCAGTCACGCCGGCCTGGACAAGGAAAAGAATTAGAAGAGCAATGGAAATCAGTTACTACCGACTCTTTAAAATCATATAATTTCAAAGGCCCTGACTTTCTTTTAACTGAAATTGTTCTCAAAAAGCATTGGGACATTTCAGGAAGCAAGACCAATCATTTAATACCAATGTTAAGTTCTTATTCAGTCGCCACATATAAAAAATGGGGGCTAGGAGATTCTTCAGAGGTTAGTATGAAAGATTTTATAGGCGGAGATTCTACCAAACGCTTTATTAAGATACTTTCCGTAAAATTATCTATTACAAACAATGAATTAAGCTCATTGGCCTCTATGCTAAAGGTGACAGGGTATGAAATGATTGGTAGTAAATTCGTAAAGCAGGGGCAGCCGGAAATTTTATTTACTATCAATGAAAGAGAAAATGAGTTTAAAATAAAAGAGCTCGTACTTCAATTAATCAAGCCATCAGCCGACAAAGTATTAAACTTTGACACCATTATACTTGACATTACTAAGGATAAAGCAAAATTTGTATTTAAATAAACGGCGGCTAACATAAGGTTTGCTGCTATGGGGGCAGACGGAAGGAAATCCCAACACAACTCCCCTATTCGGCTTTGGCTATGGGGTTGACCGCTAACTAATCGGCTTTAGGTTTAAAATAAAAATTCGTTTCTTTAATCAGGTTTTGTGCCGGGGCGGACACAGCAACAATCCCCCACAGCAGCAAGCCTGCCACGTTAGCGGCTAGCTCGCAGACCTCTTATAAATAGACACAGTGTAAGATGACAGAAGAACAAGTAGAAATTTCTTTAAATACCAAGAAACTGAAACTTTCATTTTGGAATAAAGTAACACATTTTGGAATCGTTGGGTTTTTAATTTTTATTCCGGCATCTTTTGCCTTTCTTCATTTTAAAGATGCATTAAATGACAAATCAAAAGTAATTACTACAAAAGATTTGCTCATTGTACTTATCCCTTTAGGCATAGCCCTGTTATTCTATATACTGCAGTCCAACAGATTAAAATTCCAGGAGGTTGACACAAACTTATCCAAGCAGCAGTTAAAAGATATTATTGAAAAAGTTGCTAATCAATTGGGTTGGTTTCCGAAAGAAGTGAATGACAACTACATAGTTGCTATAACCCATCCTTCTTTATGGTCAGGTAGTTGGGGAGAACAAATAACTATCTTATTTACCAAAAACAAGATTCTGATAAATAGTATTTGTGACCCTGGCAGGGCAAGTTCAATAACCTCAATGGGACGCAACAGGAAGCATGTAAACAAATTGATTGAAGAAATAAAAAACGCCAGCCGCTAACATTAGGTTTGCTGCTATGGGGGCAGACGGAAGGAAATCCAGGCATTACTTCCCTATTCAGCATCGGCTATGGGGTTGACCGTTTACTTTTTGGCTTTACGTTTTAAAAAATAATTTCGTTACTTTATTAGTTCCGGGCCGGGGCGGACACAGCAACAATCCCCCACAGCAAGCAAGCCCTGAACGTTGGCGGTCATGCTACGTGACCTTTCTGACTTGTCAAACTGCCCTATTTTTTGTAAATTCGTAATGTGAAAAAAAGCAAAAAAGTAGGCCTCGATTTTGAAGTTGACAAACTGACAAATTCTATTGAGAATGTCATTTCAGGGGACAGTTTCCCTACTGACATTATACTTATTAATGCAGCAGATTTAAAAAGTGTTACTAAGAAAGAGAAATGGCAGTTTGACTGAAAATTACAGCTAAAACGACCTGAACGAGATGTTTACAAATTGACCATAGTAAACAACCAAACTGTGATTCAGGGTTTGATTAGTCTGGAAATTCAATCTGATCATGTTTACATGCATCTTGTCGAGAGTGCTCCATTCAACAAAGGCAAGACAAAAGTATATGCTGGAGTTCCTGGTAACCTTGTCGCCTTTGCCTGCAAATTATCATTCCAACGTGGGCATGATGGGAATGTTTCCTTTCTGTCAAAAACACAACTTATCCAACATTATATGGATAGTTTAGGGGCAATACATGTGGGTGGACGAATCATGATTATCGACACAATTGCAGCATTAAAACTCATTGATAAATACTTCCCAAAATGAAAAACAAACTCAAAGAACTTAATGTAGATTTTATCGGTGGACACGGTCCCTTGACTAAGGAAGAACAACAATCCATTAGTGAATTCATTCGTGTAAACAAAGAAAAACATAACCTTCAAACATCACGAAAGAAAAAATCAGCCTCCCGTCAACACAAGCAACTTGCATAATACCGCACGACCCGCCAACATATGGTTTGCTGCTATGGGGGCAGACGTAATGAAATCCAGGCATTGCTCCCCTATTCAGCTTTGGCTATGGGGCTGACCGTTTACTAATCGGTTTTACTTTTAAAATAAAAATTCGTTTCTTTAATTAGGTTTTACGGCTGGGCGGACTCAGCAACAATCCCCCACAGCAGCAAGCCTGCCACGTTAGCCGCTATAACCGACCAGTATGCTTAAGCAAGTTTTTTGTTATCTTTATGTGGCTTAAAAAAACATATGCCAACAATTTTATTTATTTATGGCTGGAGATTGTTTTTCTATTCCAACGAGGGATTAGAGCCAATACATGTTCATGCCGAAAAAGGCGACATGGAATGTAAATTCTGGTTGCTGCTTGAAGAGGTTGAGATAAGAGAGTTTTTTCTTACAACCTGACTCCTTCTGCAAAAGAAAAGTCAAGAAAATAATATATCAACATTTTGATTTAATCGTTGAATCTTGGAATAATCACTTTAATAACTAAATCATGATAGCCACACATAACATAGAAGCCATTTCTTTTGAACAAAATCTGATTTGCTTAAAGGTTGACGGACAAGTAATAAAATTACCGCTCTCCAAAGTGTCTAAAAAGTTGGAATTAGCAAACGATATTCAAAGGAATCTATACACAATATCTCCATCTGGTTACGGAATTCACTGGCCGCTAATTGATGAGGATCTATCTATTGATTCTCTCTTGAAAAATATCTAATCCCAAATAACAGCGGCTAACATATGGTTTGCTGCTATGGGGGCAGACGGAAGGAAATCCAGGCATTACTCCCCTATTCAGCTTTGGCTATGGGGTTGACCGTTTACTAATCGGCTTTACGTTTTAAATAAAAATTCGTTTCTTTAATTAGGTTTTGCAGCCGGGCGGACACAGCAACAATCCCCCACAGCAGCAAGCCTGCCACGTTATGCGCAAGCTTAAATTTACATTTCGTTGACACTAAAAGTGATAAATATTTTTACACTAGTAACTGTACTACTTTTTGCAAGTTGTAACTCATCCCAACAAAAAGATGCTAAAGTCAATAACCAACCAGCAATTACTAAAGTTGATACCTTTCACATTGACAGTACCTTTTTAAAGGAAGCATTTCAACAAGAAGACACTGCTTACAATGAATATCTTGCAGGCAGACTCAAGCCAATTCGAGAAAACTTTAAACGCATTAATTCAATAACCAAATGGACTTCGGTTGACAAAGAAGACCTAGATGAATCAACGGAAGGCGGCGAAGCGACATTTTATTATTCATCAGGAGTTTTGGAAAAAATCGCAACACGTCATTTTGGTGAAACTTCACAAGCATTGACTGAATATTATTTACTTAACGGACAGTTATCATTTGTCTTTGAAAAGTCATACAAATACAATCGGCCAATATACTATGACTCTGCAGCAATGAAAGAAAACAAGGACAACCAAACTTTTAACATGGAAAAATCTGAAGTAATTGAAAACAGAAGTTACTTCGAGAAAGGAAGATTACTTCATCAGGTAAATAATCAGGATTGTGGATCACCATTCGCAAAAGAGTATTTATTAGAGGAGCAAAAGCGATTAATTGCAGACTTTGATAAATTGAAGACAATCACAAAGCAAAACTAAATGTCTGCGCATAACATTGGTTAGCTGCTATGGGGTTGACCGTTTATTTATTGACTTTGCGTTTTAAATAAAATTTTGTTCCTATAATATAAATCGTCATGGGGGCAGACACAGCGAAAAATATCCAGCCTGCGGCAAACCCCGGACATTAGATGCAAGCAAATTAGTCTCTATGAAAGAAAGAAAATTATTAACTCTTTCAGCTTTAATTCCTATTCTATTTGTTGGATTAATGATATTTCGCCAATTTCTTGAACGTTATCTGAGAGGGGTACATAAGTATAAAAACTTATATTCCTGTGGAAGTACAATTTCTTTCTTTTTGCAATTATTTTAATACTACTATCATTTTTACTAGGAATTTATATTGTAGTCAATCGCAAAAGATATCGAATTTCAATATCCATATTATCCTTTTTACTCGGCTGTTCTCTTTTTTTATATATTTTCCTAATGATGATGTGGGGTGTAATTCTAAGTAGTTTATGGTAAGTACAAATGAGTTCAAAAATAACATAGTAGCCTGCGCATAACATTGGTTTGCTGCTATGGGGGCAGACGGAAGGACATCCAGGCATTACTCCCCTATTCAACTTTGGCTATGGGGTTGACCGTTAACTAATCGGTTTCACTTTTAAAATAAAAATTCGTTTCTTTAATCAGGTTTTGCGCCGGGGCGGACACAGCAACAATCCCCCACAGCAGCAAGCCTGCCACGTTAGGCACAATGCTATTTGACACACCCTGATAATTCAAGCAAGACAAACTAAGAGACAAATATTATGACTAAGAAAAGACTGATTTCAATACCACTATTTTTTTGTTTATGCCTTTTAAAACTCTCTGCACAGACGACAAAAGAATTTCCTATAAAAACAATTACTCAATTGCAGGACACGATAAATAAAATTTTGGCTAATGAGCATCAAAGTTCATTAATGTTGGCTGTGGTTACCAAAGACACAGTTCTTCTTTCAAATGGTTTTGGAATTGCAAATATTGATACAAAACAAAAAGCTACCAGTCAGACACTTTTTCCAATGGCTTCAATTACTAAAACATTTACGGCATTGGCTATAATGAAATTAGTAAAACAAGGCAAACTCTCACTCTATGACGACCTTTTGAAAATTGCTCCCGAAATAGTTTTTTCTAACAAGTGGGAGAAAACAAATCCTGTCAAAATAATTCAGCTTTTAGAACATACCTCAGGCTTTGACGACGTTCGTTTTAATACTCTTTGGAACAATGATTTGAACATAACAGAGCTGCAAGCAATTGGAAAATTTAAAAACTCAATGCATTGCAGGTGGAGACCAGGCGAAAGAGAAGCGTATTGCAATATTGACTACAATATTTTAGGTTATTTAATTGAGAAATTATCAGGCCTAAAATATGAAGACTATCTAAAAAAAGAAATTCTCCTGCCAATTGGAATGACAAACAGCAATTTTGTTATTCCTGCAAAGCCATCACAGTTGTATGCAGACCCTTCCGATTGGAATGGAAATAAATTTATAAGGTTACCCCAATTACCATTTTATGGCAAAGGCGCAGGGGCATTATTCTCTTGTGCGGATGATATGGCGAAGTTTGTACAGTTTATGTTAAATAATGGTGACAATATCAATTTACCAAACCTTCATTCAATTGTTGAACAAATGGAGATTCCCGAAAGTACGCCTGCTGCCAGGTTGGGTTTAAAGACGGGTTACGGAAAAGGAATTACAGTTGATTACTTAAATTATAAGTTACCCTTCTACGGACACGGTGGGAACTCTGTAAGTTTTAATTCTCGTTATGCCTACAACAGAGATTTAAAAGTGGGCTTCGTTGTTTGTTGCTCAAGTCCAGAATCATTTTGTGATTTATTATTAAATTATCTAACCGACTCTTTAAAAATCTCCAAGCCAATTCCAACAATATCTGTAAGCATTGAAACCCTAAAATCCTATGAAGGATATTATCAATTAAAATCGCCTCGTTTTGAATTATTTGATAAATATTTGGAAGAATTATTGCATGGCTATCATATTGAATTGAGAGGAGATAGTCTGCATTCATATGGCTTTAAAAGACCAGAAAAAGTTTTGTTACCTGTAACATCAACCATTTTTAGAAAACCAAATGAAACCTTACCATGCTTTTTATTTACAACAAATCAAGAAGGTAGTAAAGTTTTGTATGAGTGGGGAGCCTACTATGAAAAAACATCTTATGCAAAAATACTAGTAACCAGAATTTTGGTTTTAGGTGGTTTAGCTTGTGGACTATTACTGGTATTAAGTTCTATATTTTGGCTATTCAAAGCAATATTCAAAAGGTTGACCTGGAAAGAATATTTTAAAAGAAGTTTATCAGCCTTTGGCGTTCTTACTTTAATTATAGCTTTTGGCACACTTGCATATATAGTTACAAATGTTTCAGTATTGGGAACAGTAAATTTTTCACTATTACTTTTTTTATTGGAACAGTATTGTTTGCAATATTGAGTATAGCAGGTTTCATTCTGACAATTAAAAGGTTTGGACAGATAACAAATAAATTAACAAAGTGGTATTTATTAGTAACTACGACTTGGTTATTAGCATTAGTTGTTTTCTATTTTCATTATGATTGGATAGGACTAAGAATGTGGAGTTACTGACAAAAAATTATGGACGACCGAGTAGCACTGTGCCTAACAAAAGGTTTTGTGCAACCGCTAAGAAACTTAAATCACCTAGATGAAAAAAAAATACTTGTTGCATTATTAATTTCGACTACACTGTTAAACTCGTGTAAGAAGGCAGTTAAAGAAAAAGCTATTCTCGTGGTCTTTGCGCATCCCGATGATGAAGATGCAATCGGCCCGTTACTTGTAAAATATGGCAAGACCGGGAAAGTTTATTTAATAATACTCACAGATGGACGGCATGGAATAAAACCAGGATACCCTACCGGTGACACCTTAGCCTTGCTTAGACAAACTGAAAGTCAATGTCGTTGCAAAAAGATGGGGATTGAAGCTCCTATTTTTCTTGGTTTCACCGACGGCTTTGATACCCGGAATGGTGTCGGCAACTATTTAGATCAGTCAATTCAACTGAAAGAAAAATTGACAAATAAAATAAAGGAATTAAATCCGGACTTAATAATAACATTTGGCCCAGATGGTGATACGGGACACTCAGACCATCGAATGGCTAGCAATATGACAACTGAAATCATTCTAAAGGAGGGCTGGGTCGAAAAAATACCCTTGTACTATTTAGGTTGGACAAAAAGAGATGATGAAAAGTTTAAAATGATTGGAGGATTAAATACGGTAGATAAAAAATATTTAAACGTTGCAATTAGTTATTCCCAAGAAGAAGAAGACATTGCAATGGAAGCTATATGGTGTAATAAAAGCCAGTTATCAGAAAAAGAAATGCAAGAGTGGAACGATGTTGAGAAAAAAGACTCATCAAATACTTTCCATTTTCGCCAGTTTACAATACCTACCAAGCAGAAAACGGAATTCTAAAAGCTTTATCGACCAAAACAGCCGCTAACATAAGGTTTGCTGCTATGGGGGCGGACGGAAGGGAATCCAGGCATTACTCCCCTATTCAGCTTTGGCTATGGGTTGACCGTTTACTAATCAGCTTTACGTTTTAAATAAAAATTCGTTTCTTTAATTGGGTTTTGCGGCTGGGCGGACACAGCAACAATCCCCCACAGCAGCAAGCCTGCCACGTTAGCGGTAATGCTATGGCAGCTTTTCGATTCAAAGAAATTTTGTAACTTTGACTAAACATTTGTATGGCAAGCGCATTAAAATATATGGTTGATGAAAACGGAGATAAAACTTCTGTTTTGGTTCCAATAAGGACTTGGGAGAAGATCACTAAAGAGTATACTAAGCTTCAAAATAAATTGAAGGTTTTTACTGATATAAAAGAAGGTCTTTTAGAAGTAAAGGAAGCAAGAAAGTCGGGGAAAAAATTGCAAACCCTAAAAGATTTTTTGCGTGAAAGTAACAGTTAAGATTACCAAATCCTTTAAAATCGCCGCAAAACCCCTCCTAAAGAAGTATCAATCTTTCTTTATCGAAAGATTTATTGAATCTTGAAAAAGCTCTTGTAAGTACGCCCAGACTTGGTACACCTTTGGGCAAGGAAGCATATAAAATACGGCTTAAAGTAACAAGTAAAGGTAAAGGCAAAAGTGGCGGAGCAAGAGTGATCTCATTAGTTGAGGCTTCTTTGATCGGATATGCTGAAAAAATTTCAGACGAAGAAATAACTGTTAACCTGCTAACTATTTTTGATAAAGGAGATGTTGACAATATTTCCGATAAAGAACTCAAGGATCTAATCCAAAATTTCAAAACAGACTAAGAAAAGCACCACCGCTAACTTTGGGTTTGCTGCAAGCCTATCGACGAACCACCAACACCCTGTAATTGAATTATCCTTTGACAATTTTAAAAATATAAAATAACCTTTTCAGAAAGTAAAAATATGACGAGAATCCTTATCTCACTAATCGCTACTCTTTTTTGGACGGCTTGTTCTAATCACTCACAAAGCGACAAAAACAAAACATTAGCTGGAATGTACAAACTATACTCAATCCAAAGCCAAGACTCAACAGGAGTATGGAGAGAATCGGGTTATGGAAATGGAGGCGAGAGTTATATTATTTACGACGGCTTAGGACATATGGCAGTACAAATAACCCCCAAAGGATACAGCGACTTTAAATGGCTTAATGAAGAACATGCATTAAATGAGAAGATTCTTAAGGCAAAAATAGACAGTATGTCATTGACAGAACTTAAAGCTGCTGTTACAGAATTTTCTTCTAATTATGTTTATTTCGCAAATTATACCCTTGACGACACTACTAATATTGTTACACATAAACGTTTAATAAGTACTATTCCTTCAATTTGGGGTACAGAAGTTAAAAGGAAATTTTCTTTTAGCGGAGATACATTAATACTGATAAATCCTGTTGTCAATCGGAGGTTAACGTGGCTGCGACAAAAATAAAAGCAGTCGCCTTACATAAGGCCAGCAGGTAACATTGGGTTTGCTGCAAGGCTGGCTGGACATTGGAGCAATGGTCATTTTATCGCCGTTGTGCTTCATTTGGGCTGGACGTACTTTGTTGGGCTTTTGTTTGTTAACCTGTACTTTTATATCTTTATTCAGCAGCGGTTCCGGGCGGACGAGCAATGAATTCCAGCCCTGCACAAAGCCCTGCCCGTTGTGCGTCATGCTTGTGCGACACACTTCAAGAACTAACGACTATTAAATTATGTCAATGAAAAAACTTCTCTTCGCTGTTCTAATTTTATATAGCACATTTTCTTATGCCCAAACTTTACCTTCTGACAAAAAAACTGACTTTGTGTTTCCTGACAATAGTTGGGAATATGTAAAAGACCCATCTGCACAAGGCTGGGACACGGCTAAACTGAGTAAACTAAAACAATTTATTATTGACAGTGCCAATACCACGGGCATGATGGTTATACAACATGGCAAAGTAATATTTTCGTATGGCGACTTAAAAGAATTGAGTTACATAGCTTCCTGCCGCAAAAGTGTTCTTTCAATTTTATACGGACCCTTTGTAGAAAACGGTAAAATCAATTTAAACAGCACTCTTGAACAATTAAATATTGACGATATAAATGGTCTATTGCCCATTGAGAAAAAAGCCACAATTCGAAATCTACTCACATCAAGGTCAGGTGTATACCATGAACCAAGCTATTCGGGTGACGAATATGCCATTGCGCCTAAAAGAGGAAGCGTTAAGCCTGGCAGTTTTTTTCTGTACAATAATTGGGATTTTAATTTAGCTGGCTACTTATTTGAAAAACTTAGTGGCATTGGTATCTATGACGCTGTCGATTCCATGCTTGCCCAACCTTTGAACATGGAGGATTGGGATAAAAAAATTCAACAGAAAGCCGCCGATACGTTAAAGTCAATTTATCCTGCTTACCCAATGTGGTTTTCCACAAGAGACATGGCAAGGATAGGATACCTGATGTTACGGAATGGACAATGGAAAGGCAAACAAATTACCCCCAAAAATTGGGTTCATACTATAACTACTCCTTTTACATCTTTTAAGGAAATTACAGAATTCAAAGCTCCATATTATAAAGATGGAGCCTATATAAGATATTTTGGTTATGGCTATTTATGGTGGGTTTGGGATTCGCCAAATAATAAAGGAGTGTATGATGGAGCTTATACAGCACAAGGTAATTTTGGACAATACATAACCGTATTGCCTGCATTAGATTTAGTAATTGCACACAAAACAAAAGCGGCATACGAAAGATATACATCAAACTATTTGACAATTCTAACTAAATTGATTGCTGCTAATAATTCTGAATTATCAACGAAGGACAAGTAGCAACAAGAAGTAGCACGAACGCACAACATTGGGTTTGCTGCAAGGCCGGCTGGACATTGGAGCAATTGGTCATTTTATCGCTGTTGTGCTTCATCTGGGCTGGAACTACATTGTTGGGTTTTTGTTTGTTAACCTGTACTTTTATATCTTTAATCAGCAGCGGTTCCGGGCGGACCAGCAATGAATTCCAGCCCTGCAGCAAGCCCTGCTCGTTATGCGTCATGCTTTGGCGGCAATGCTAACTTGAAACTGACTGCAAGAAATGATGGAAAAAAATTTACCTTAAGCAAAAAACAATGACAACCGTCAGCAATTAGATTGACTAAAATCGGTATTACTTATCTCATTTGTTCTCAATTTTGAAAATAAAAATCGCTAAATCATTTAAATAAAATAATATGAAAAATACTCCAAAAGCAAAAGCAGAGTTCAACCAAAATTAGATGAACTCCAAAAGAGATTAACCCAGCACTTTACGTACACAACTTGAAAGAAATTGTGATTTATGAAAAGTTAATAGAGATGCAAAAGCAAATAAATAAATTGTTGGAAAATGTGGATAAAAAAAATAACCGATTAAACAATCTCGGAAAAAGAAAAAAATAATATGGAGAATACAAAAAAAAGTAAATGCCCGGTAATGCACGGAGCAAATACAGAAACAAATAATTCCGTAATGAGTTGGTGGCCCAATGCGCTCAACTTAGACATCCTGCACCAGCACGACACAAAAACAAATCCTTACGGTGGAAATTTTAATTATCGTGAAGAGTTTAAAAAACTTGACCTCGAAGCATTAAAAAATGACCTCAAAAAACTGATGACCGAAAGTCAGGATTGGTGGCCTGCCGACTGGGGAACATACGGTGGCTTGATGATTCGCATGGCATGGCACAGCGCAGGAACTTATCGCACTGCCGATGGTCGTGGCGGAAGCAACACAGGCAACCAACGCTTTGCACCGCTCAACAGTTGGCCAGATAATGTTAATCTGGATAAAGCACGCAGGTTGCTGTGGCCTATTAAGAAAAAATACGGCTATAAAATTTCATGGGCTGATTTGTTCATCCTTGCAGGCAATATGGCTTATGAATCTATGGGCTTCAAAACATTTGGTTTTGCAGCTGGCCGAGAAGATATATGGCATCCTGAAAAAGATATTTACTGGGGTGCAGAAAAAGATTGGCTTGGAAAATCCCGTTATTCAGAGAATGGAAACAGCGAGTCGCTTGAAAATCCATTGGCTGCTGTGCAGATGGGATTGATTTATGTAAACCCCGAAGGTGTTGACGGAAAACCAGACCCACTGAAAACAGCAAAGGATGTGCGGACTACTTTCAAACGCATGGCGATGAATGATGAGGAAACCGTTGCGTTAACTGCCGGTGGGCACACCGTGGGTAAGACACACGGAAACGGAGATGCCAGTATTTTAGGTCCAAAACCTGAAGAGGCAGATGTAGAAACACAAGGTTTCGGATGGATGAATCCAAAAGGCAAAGGCAATGCTGAAGACACTGTTTCAAGCGGATTAGAAGGCGCATGGACAACCACGCCAAATAAATGGAACCACACTTATTTCCACCTGCTATTGAATTACGAATGGGAGAGTAAAAAAAGTCCTGCCGGTGCATCGCAATGGGAGCCCATCAATATTAAAGAAGAAGACAAACCATTTGATGCACATGTAAAAGGCGTTCGCAGAAATCCGATTATGACTGATGCCGATATGGCAATGAAGATGGACCCAGAATACCGAAAAATTTCTGAACGATTTTACAAGGAACCAAAATATTTTGAAGAGGTTTTTGCAAGAGCATGGTTCAAATTAACGCATCGGGATTTAGGTCCGAAAAGCCGCTACCTCGGTGCCGATGTTCCGAAAGAAGATTTGATTTGGCAAGACCCTGTTCCTACTGTTGATTACAAATTATCCGATTCGGAAGTTGAAGAAGTGAAAACAAAACTTCTCAATTGCGGATTGACAAGAACCGAACTTATCAATACAGCATGGGACAGTGCAAGGACATTCCGCAGTTCTGATTACAGAGGTGGTGCGAATGGTGCAAGAATCCGTCTCACTCCTCAAAAAAACTGGGAAGGCAATGAACCAAAACGGTTAGAGAAAGTGCTGAATAAACTTGCAGAAATCCAGGCGGGATTAAACAAGAAAATTAGCATAGCGGATTTGATTGTTCTTGGAGGATGTGCAGCAATCGAAAAAGCAGCACAGGATACCGGTGTAACTATTAAAGTTCCTTTTAGTGCAGGACGAGGAGATGCCACTCAGGAAATGACTGATGAAGAATCTATCGCTGTGCTTGAACCGATTCATGATGGTTACAGAAACTGGCTTAAAAAAGATTATGCTGTAAAACCGGAAGAACTTCTTTTGGACAGAACACAACTCATGGGACTGACTGCTCCTGAAATGACTGTATTGATTGGTGGAATGCGTGTATTAGGAACCAATCATGGAGGAACAAAACACGGAGTTCTTACAGACAAAGAAGGAATTCTTAGCAACGACTTTTTTGTCAATCTCACAGACATGAAATACAAATGGAAACCTGTGTCAGATAACTTATACCACATTGTTGACAGAAAAAGTGGAGCTACCAAATGGACAGCTACACGGGTTGATTTAGTTATCGGTTCCAATTCTGTTTTGCGTTCGTATGCAGAGGTATATGCGCAAGACGACAACAAAGAAAAGTTTGTGAAAGACTTCGTGCGGGCATGGGTAAAAATGATGAATGCCGACCGGTATGATTTGAAAAAATAATAGTACAAATCCTCTTGGCAAGAGTAGCACGAACGCACAACAAAAGGTTTGCCGCTAGGCTGTCGGACGGAATAACAATCGGCTGTTGTAGTATTATCAACTAATACCGGGCTTGACCGAATTCTATTTGGCTTTTAGTTGTTAACTTCAACATCAGTTTTTCAATCGGCTTCTGTTGCCGGGCGGACACAGCGGCAATTCCAGCCCTGCGCAAACCTCGAACTTTGTAGGTAATTGTGGCAGGACTTTGCGCCCCCGAAATACGCAACATCCCGTACCCGAGGCATTTCCGGAAAGAAACAGCTTCAAACTTCCCTACGTTTCCTCTTTGAAAAAAATATTTGCGAAACCGAATAGTTGCAGTTATATTTGCAACCGATCAGCTGCGGAAGTAAAAATTTAAACAAAATGAGACGAGACATTTTTCAGGCAATAGCCGACCCAACCAGGCGGGCAATCATTACCTTAATTGCTTTGCAGGCAATGACTCCGAATGCCATTGCCGACAACTTCAACACTACACGGCAATCTGTTTCTAAACACCTTCGCATACTTTCAGAATGCCAACTGGTAAAACAGGAACAACAAGGCAGGGAAATTTATTACTCACTTGAAATTGAAAAAATGAAAGAGATTGATAAATGGATTGAACAATTCAGAAAAATCTGGGAAACCCGGTTCAATCAACTCGACAAAGTATTATCAACAATTAAAACACAAAAAAAATGACAAACAACTTGCTATTCGATTTTACCGTTGACAAAGCAGCGAAAAAGGTATTCATAACAAGAGAATTCGATGCTGAACTTTCACTGGTATGGGATGCTTTTACTAAAGCAGAACTTATTGACCAATGGATAGCTCCCAAGCCCATGACATCAAAAACGAAATACCAGGATTTCAAAGTTGGGGGCAAAAGATTTTATGCCATGGTAAGCCCTGAAGGACAAGAGCGATGGGGAATGCAGGAGTACACTTCCATTACTCCGAAAACCAATTTTAAAATGTACAATGCTTTTGCAGATAAAGATGAAAACCTTGAATTGCCGGGATCTGAATGGGATCATACTTTCAGCGAACAAGACGGAACAACAAAAGTGAGCATTGCTATTTACAATGAATCTCTTGAAAGAATGGAGCGAATACTTGATGGCTTTACACAAGGAATGAAAATGTCATTGAGTAACCTGGAAAATTTATTGGCAGCTTTATCCAAAAAATGATAGAATGATAAAATTGCCACAAATTTTACTTCAAATAAATGCAGTTAAAATGAACGTGAAAGAACAAATCAAAGAGTATATTACCAGCCACCCTGAACCAAAACGCAGCGACATGCAGGCATTGCACCGCATTATCCTGGAAGTAATGCCGGCATGTAAATTATGGTTCTTAGATGGCAAAGACGATAAAGGTAAAACTGTTTCTAATCCTAATATAGGATATGGATCTTACACCATAAAATATGCTGATGGAACAACCAGGGAGTTTTATCAAATTGGTTTGAGTGCAAACAAGACGGGGATATCTGTCTATATCATGGGCATCAAGGATAAGACATACTTGGCCCAGACCTATGGAAAAAAAATAGGCAAGGCTAGCGTGAGCGGGTATTGCATTAAGTTCAAAACACTGAAAGACATAAACCTTGAAATTCTTGAAGCGGCAATACGATATGGGGTTGAGGTAACGGGTAAAACTAACTGACGAAAAAACGACGAACACCTGACAGACAGTTTGGCTACGCTGATTACAAGTGGGCCGGGGAAGTTAAGACGGGTACTATTGGATCTTAAGTAGAAATAAGATCAGAAAAAATAATTGTTTTATCGTGGTTGTGATGCTTTAAAAGACAAATAAAGCAGCATTTTTAAAACCCCACGAACCGCAGCCACGGGTTTGCCGGCAAACTTTCTCCGGCATCCGATAGCTATCGGATTTACCATTGCCAGTCATCGGCTATGGGTTTAACCATTTAATTATTGGCCTGCATTTTAAAAAAAAATCGTTACTTTATTATGCTCCGGGGTTGGGTGAACACAGTAACAATTTCCGAACATCAGCGATAAGCGTAAGAAAAACCTTAAATATCAATGATAAAATAAAAATACTTTTATAGACAATGAAAAGAATGCCATTGACGATAACACTAATTGCAGCTTCGTTTCTATTAGGTTTCGCTTTTAAGACAATAATATCTAACAAAAAAAATACAAAAATGAAAAAAGTAACAGGAATAGGGGGTATTTTCTTCAAATGCAAAGACCCAAAAGCCATTAACGAATGGTATAAAACACACCTTGGGTTCGACACAAGCCCATATGGAACAAGCTTTGAATGGAGGCAGATTGATGACAGTACTAAAAAGGGACTTACCCAATGGAATCCTTTTGCAGAAAACACAAAGTATTTTGAGCCTTCAACAAAGGACTTTATGATAAATTACAGAGTAGAGAATTTAGAAGCATTGGTTGAAGAATTAAGAAAGGAAAACGTAACGATCGTTGACAAAATTGAAACTTATGATTATGGAAAATTCGTTCATATTCTAGACATGGAAGGAAATAAAATTCAATTGTGGGAGCCGAAAGATTAAACTATGATTGAATTGAATTACTTGTCGGCAAGCAAAATAGGAATGCCATACTATCCAGCAATGAGAATTTTCCCTTTGCCCAAATAAATCAAATAAAGCTGGTAAGCGAAATAAAAATGGCAATGCCAATCGCAGTTATGCCAGCAGACAAGGTGTGAGCAAATCAAAATAATAACATTACAAATATGGCAACTAAAAAAGAATTGACGCCAAAACAACGGGCAGAACTGCTCAACACATTAAAAACCCGTTTTGAGAAAAACATGAACCGCCATAAAGGCCTTGAATGGTCTCAATTACAAGCAAAGCTGGATCGGCCATCTGGCAGAGAAAAACTATGGTCGCTCAATGAAATGGAAAGAACCGGCGGAGAACCGGATGTTGTTGGTCATGATAAAAAAACGGGCGAATACATTTTTTATGATTGCGCAGCGGAAAGTCCGAAAGACCGCAGAAGTATTTGTTACGACCACAAAGCACTGGAGTCGAGAAAAGAATTTAAACCGAAGAATAGCGCAATGGGTATGGCTGCTGCCATGGGCATTGATCTTTTAACGGAAGAACAATACCGGGAGTTGCAGCAACTTGGAAATTTTGATACCAAAACATCGAGCTGGGTGAAAACACCTGCTGATATCAGAAAACTCGGCGGTGCCGTTTTTTGTGACCGCCGTTACGATACTGTCTTTACCTATCACAACGGTGCCGAATCTTATTATGCCGGCAGGGCGTTCCGGGGATTGTTGAGGGTTTGACCATCGTACAAAAAGCTAAATCCTGATTTGCCAACAGGCCAGCTTTTAAATGGCCCATCCCGGATGCCGCTATTGGGTCAGGAATATGTTAGCGGCAAATTCTCAAACTGCCGCAATGCCCGACGCTATCAGAACGCCCGTTATCTTTACACCCATAAACAAACTGCAAAGAATAAAAAATCACATGCAAAATCCTACAACCTCCAACCCAATAAACATAGGCATGCGCCTTGCCGCCATGCTGCTGGATCATTTCTTTATGACCATGATCGCAATGATCTTTTTCATCCCGGGTATCATTGCAGATTTTTCCAGGGCCTTTAAGGTTTCACACGAACAGGTAAGTTCAGAATTTTTGGGTGGTTCATGGGCGTATATCGGGTTGATCGGGTTTGCGCTTTACTTCTGCAAAGACATCATCAATGGCCGCAGCATTGCCAAACGGATATTGAAACTGCAACTGGTTGACAATGCAACCGGCGAAGTTGCCAGCCCGATGAAATGCTTTATAAGAAACCTGCTTTGCATCATCTGGCCTATCGAAGCGATCATCGCTCTCACCAATACCAGCAGGCGCCTGGGCGACCGGCTTGCCGGCACAAAACTGGTACCCTATGACCCGTCGCTGGGAAAGCCAGGATTCGATATCGGTAAAGCTTTACTTCCCCTTGTACTTGCGTATGGAGTTATGTTGCTCTTCCTGCAACTGCTGCCAAAACCAGGCTTGTATGCAACAAAATATGTTGAGACCTCTTATAATCAGTCAGCCAGTAAGGAACTGGAAAAACTGCTTACTGATAGTTTGGGCCAATATTTTACTCCCGATATCCGTATTTACGATTCAGTTAGAAACAGCAAACTGAAATACGTTTCCGTAATACTCAGGTTGAAAAAAAATTACATTGAAGACGACAACAGTTATCAAAAGCTTCACCAGTCAACAACAGATCTCATCTACGCTAAACTGCCCGCCGAAACATTTACCGGGCAACTTCAATATGTCTTCCAGGCATCCGGCCAATTTCATGGCAGGAGTACGCCCTTTGGAACTACTATGAAATAAGAAGAAGAACTCTTTTCGAATGATCTCCATGCTCAAGGCCTTTGGCAACAAAGGATAGACCGATCTATCGCCCGGCATTCATTTCACCCACTCATATTAAAGTTCCCGGTAAATAAGCATGAAAGGCTTATAGGCAAAGGCTATATGTGAACTTTGTAACATTTATATAAAATCATATAATATTTTTAGTGATTGTTGTTTCGAACTTTGTATGTGGGTTCAGATGAACCAATTTCTCGATATCTTATCAAAACGCCGGCAATGTCATTATGTAACAATAAACTGTTTTTTATGAAAAACTTTTTCCCTTCTTTAAAAAGGTATTCTCTTACGTTCCTCTTGCTTTTTCCAATGCTGTTTTGTTTTGCAACCACCTGGTACATCAGTCCCGGGGGCAGCGATGCAGCAGGCAATGGTACTATTCTCAGCCCCTGGAAAACACTGTATAAAGCCACACAAACAGTGATCACTGCCGGCGACATCATTCATGTGAATGTAGGTCAGAAACCAATTAAGAGTTGGCAGTTCATTATTAAAAGCAGCCTGAATGGAGACTACGTTGCCTTATTGGTGGCAAGTTCCCCGGAAGGAACGAACGGCAACCAGCACATAAGATTTAAGAGGCGTAAAGATCTACAACAACATACTTACAAAAGAAGCATACGGTGGAGATTTCCAGAGCGGATGGGATTTTTGTATTGAACTGTTTCACATACAGGGATTAGAAATTTCCGGCAACACGATACAGGGAAGCATCGACCTGAATTACAATACAAAAGGAACCTATGGGTACTGCGCCTGGATACATGGCAACAGGTTGAGCCGTACTCAAGTAAATAGTCATTACGAAAGCGGGATCATTTTTTGAATTTGACACAGAAACAGCCATCGTGGAAAATAACATACTGAATAATATATCGAGCGGTATCCAGTTCAATACAAGGAATTTAACCGTTGTATCAAACTGCACCATCCGCAAAAACCTGATCTCAAACCTGGGTACGTCTTCGGGTACGGGTTCTGCCGGGGGCATCCTGATCATTAGCGAGGGAACAGAAAATGCAATAATAACAAACTTCAATGTTTACAATAACACCATCACATCCCGTATACCTGGTGCACCATGGGTAGGAATAGATTTCAGTTCCATTAACAACGGTTCTGCAAATAATATAAACATCCGGAACAACATTGTAACCGGCTTTGGCGAAGCCTGGTTCAAAGGCGGCAATAATACCAACATGACCAATGTGGTTGTTACTCATAATGATGCCAATGGCAATGCCAACGGAGATCTCCCTCTTTTTCCGGGCACCGGCAATTACCCTACAGCAATAATATTTCGTTAACCCGCAGTTGTTGGCAACGGTAATTTTACCCTGCAGGAAACCTCGCCCTGCATCAATACAGGAGTTAATGTAGGCTTGCCTTACAGCGGTTCTGCTCCCGACATGGGCTATGCCGAATTTGCGTCCGGTGGCCCGGTACCGATCAAATTAGTTGACCTGGCTGTTCGGGAAGTGAATGCAAAAAATCAGTTAGACTGGACCACAGCTACCGAAAGCAACAGCTCTCATTTTAATATTGAAAGAAGCAGCAATGCACAATCGTATCAAACCATTGGCCGGGTGAATGCCAGTGGCTTTTCAACAACCGATATAAGATACAGTTTTACAGATGTGGCTCCGCTTAACGGAATTAACTATTACCGGCTGGCCATGATAGATAAAGATGTAACCCTGGAATACAGTAAAACAGTTTCAATCACCAATAAAGGAAACAATGCAACGGCTATTATATATGCTGATCTGAGTGCCGGAACCAACGCAGCGAAAATAGTAATTACCAGTGCAACAAACCAAACAGTGGGGCTTACCATCATTGACGCCAGTGGAAGAACTATTTTAAACTACGGTATTACTTTACAAAAAGGAAGCAACACAATTAATAAAAGCATTCCCGGGTTAGCAAAAGGCATTTATTATATCAGGCTGTTTGCCCCGGGTGAAACAGTGGTGAAAAACAGTTTTGCCCATGACTGATTGTTTTAGATCAGTTCCAGCACATGCTTATGAATATTGGCAGCCAGCTTATCAGTGGGTACGTCATTGGCATCGCCGCCAAAAGGGTCTTCAATTTCTTCGGCAATGATCTCCAGGCTACCCAGCACATAAAAGATAAACGCCACCACGGGTACGGCATAATAACCCAGCGTAAAGGCAAAGCCAAAAGGCAGGCTCATTACGTAAAAGAAAATGAATTTTTTTATGAATACGCTGTATGAGAAAGGGATTGGTGTGTTCTTGATCCGCTCGCAGGCCCCGCAAATATCAGTAAAGGATGCCAGTTCTGCATTGATGAAAAGCAATTGGGCATCGCTGAGTTTTTTTTCCCGGTACAGGTCGTTGATGTGTTCCGTCATCAATGCCGCCACCTGGTTCGGTATGTGTTTATCAGCATCGATTTTTTTGGCAAGATGTGCCATCTCTGCTCCTTCAAAAAGTTCCACCCTTGTTTTTTCACTACGTAGATGATTGTGCAATGCATAGGCATAGGCCGGGATGATCTTTCTGAAGAAACTTCGGTTGATCGTATCATCTTTTGCAAGAATGGCCGACATTTTCATGGCCAGGTTGCGGCTGTTGTTCACCAGGCTGCCCCATAGTTTCCTTCCCTCCCACCAGCGCTCGTAAGCCGTGTTGGTTCTAAATACCAGCAGCATGGAAATGGCAAAGCCAAGCAGGCTGTGCATGATGGGTATGTTCTTTACGTAGCTGTCGGGCCCCAGTTTCCACCAAACAATTTCTGTATAAGAAACTATGGCACTGTATACAGCAATGCCGGTCACCAGGGGCAATAGTTTTCGGAATGTGTCTGCCTTATGAAAGCGGAAAATAAAACTGAACCACTCTTTGGGGTTGTAATTGATCATACACAAAAATAACAGGAATGCGCTGTTGCAATGCAAAGTTTTTTTTGAGCCAGGCAGGAACATAAAAAACAATACTATCCCTGTCCGGTCTATGTGTTCTAGGTTTCTATGTGGTTCAGAAATTTACTGCTCCAGCAACTTAACAGCTTCAGCGATCCAGTCTGTATCGGGTTTTAAGAATTGATTGGGTTTTATGCCGGTATTATCAATGCCCTGTCCCACATCGAGCCGGCGGCTACGGGTGGTGGCATACCAAAGCCGGTAAGGCATGCAGGAAAAAGAAGAGTCACGCATGTTGGAATAATCAAGCGTGCCATTTGTGCTCTCCCCCATCAAAGTCACTTTGCTGCTTTGCATGGCAGCGAGCAAAAACTGTTCAGTGGTACTGGCACAACCGCGGTTAATAAGTATGGCCACTTTACGGGGATAAGCCAATGTTTTATAGGAAGAATCAATTTCATCATCAACAATATTTACCAGTTTACCTTTATTGTTTTCCATCGTTTCTATCATGCGGCTGATGGATTTTTTATTATCGTCCGGAATGTCGGGGTCGGAAAGCACTTTCTTCCAACCGGCAATATTGGCTTCGGTTGCCAGTACATCCACGCCTATATTTTTTACCGGACCCGTAACAATATAGGGCAAGATGGGCGTATAAGAAAAGTCGGAGCCGCCGCCATTGTCACGCAGGTCGAGCACCAGGTTGGGCATACTGTTCAATGCCTCCTGGTTTGCCTTAAATATGGAATCGATGCGTTTATAATTAGAAGGGTCAAAATCCGATACCTGGATATAAAGCGTTTTATCAGAAAGCTTTTTTGATGACACAGGCACGTATGTAAATGACCGCTTTTCTTTTTTCGTTCCCTCCCGCTGCCAGTCGCCGCCGATGCTGTTCTTTCCCAAGTAAAACCACTCCACTTTGGGCATGTGATTGCGCACATAAAGGATTCCTTTCAGCAGGCTGTCGTTCACGTATTTTGCTTCAAACTTTATCATGCCTTTTTTCCAGGAAGGAAGTTTTGAATCAATGATCACACCGATATAATCATGCAAAGGCGTTTTATCCTTGTACACAGCAATAGTATAAGCCGAATCAAAATTGAAATTGTAAATGCCTTCATGCGTTGTAGAGGTACGGAGTGCTTCTGTTTTTCCGGCAGGCAGATCGATCTGTTTTCTCCGGCTGATGTAAGCCGAGTCGAATGCTGTACTGAAAGTGGCGCTTACCTGTATGTGATCGTCTTTGAACATGTCGAGGTATTGAGAAATTATCAGCACGCAGTTGTCGCCCCCACTCTTACTGAGTTTGTAAAATTCGTTGGCCTTTTTATCGTACCCCGATTTCGTAAGCAGTTTCAGTTTATCAGTAAACCCTGCATAGTTATGCTCCATGAATTGTTTGATGTGCAGGAATTCTTTTTCACAATCGCAGGTTTGGGCATTGGCATTATTGATGATGAACAGCAGCAGGAATAGTTTGATGATCTTCATGAGTAAAGAATATGGTTTTGATTGGAAGTAAAGATAATTATCCTGCCGCTTATTTGTTTTAACAACCCACATTTAATTATTTCATCCCGAAATACCAGATTGATAATCACTTTTTTTACATAAATTGAATGAGCCACCAAGACACGAAGACACAAAGGAAAAATGCGTAGCATTTTTTCACTTCGTGCCTTAGTGCCTTCGTGGCAAACCTTTTCTTTCACAGCGAAGTCCGGAAAAATTTTTCCTATTGTCATTTGCAACCAGTCCCGGCTTTTCAGGAAGAACTTAAAGAATATCTATGAGTGTCTCAGACCGGCAACACACTTATTTTATCTCACTGATCCACTGGCTGGCAAATGCCCTCGCTGTTTCCACCGCATCTTTACCTGCACGAAAGGCCATCTTCCACCTGCTGTCTTTTCTTTCATACTCCTTATTCACAAAATATTTTTTCCCGTTCTTATCATAAAGGGATGCACTGAAATCAATTCCTTCTGTAGCATCGAGGAATGCCTGCAGGTTTACTTTTACATACAGCAGGTGGTTGGCGGGGTATTTTGCTTCCCAATCCTTCATGCTGTTCTCCCAGGATTGCTGCGTCATTTTTTTCATCTCTTCATAATTCTGTGCCCACATTTTGATGGTTTTATTATTGGGATCTTCCGCTTCCTTTAAATTCTTTTTAGCGGCATCCAGCATCTCTGTAAATATTTTCTGCGTTTGCGGCGTTGCATTTTTCAAAGACGTTTCTGAACTAGCCACATACTCTTTAGCCATTTTGATCAAATTAGCCCTCACCTCTTCCGGCGTATCAATCTTTTGTGCAGGTGCCGGCTTATTACGCTCCTTCAAAGCGGCATATTCTTTTTTAAATGCATCGGAATTGGCGTATTGCTTTGCATACGTTGCGATGTCTTTTACAACGGCAGCCCGGTCGTTCACCAGGATGTTCTTCAGGTTGCGTATGCCGTAATGATCCAGCGAGCCGCTCAGCAGGCTGCTGGTTATTTTACCATCTGCCTCTGCCTTGCTGATGCCCAGCTGTTTTAAAAAATCATCCTTTAATTTTTGTACCGTAAAGGAAAAAAGGAACAGGCTGAGGAGAACGAGGATGAATGCGGCTATGCAGATGCGTAGCCGGGTGATCAGTTTACTTAAAAGTTTCTTTCGCATTTTTTTTGTTTTAAATGTTTACCACCATCAGTTTAGAGCCGGGCATCACGGTAAGGTCTGAAACAGGGGCTGATCTTTTCAGTGCTTCGCTGGTTGCAGGTTTCTTTGCTTCCATGAGTTCCTGTTTTTCCAGTTGATTTTTTTCATGTCCTCGTCGGCCTGTTTTATCTCCGTTACAAACAGTACGGGAAATGCCAGCATCAGTATGGTCAACTGTATCCCGAATTTTATCTTTTCCATTTTTAAATTTTTCATTGTTTAAATTGTTTTGATTTTGATGATGCAAAGTTGCTTCAGAATTTCTCCTGCAGGAAGTACTGCATGCATGAATTGTGCTGATTGCCGCATGAATTGAGAAACCAGGCAGGGAGGGTTCAGGAAAGGAATTTCCCGGAAAAATGAGCGGGTGAAAACGGCTCAATTCATACACCCATTTCCACAGTTCACCGGAGATGGATAAGTTAACATACTGTGAAGGGATATATTTACATTCATACTGTTCAGCTAAAAAATATCATCATGCAGATAAAAATTACATGGAAATACATCGTTGCATTTATTGCCCTCAATTTTATCATGGGAGAATTGCACGAGCAGGCACACATCAATACCGGTTTTTTTATCTGCGGCTGTTATGGCCCCCGGGATTTTAATGTATGGGCCACCTGCGAACAATGCGCTAAACCAGCATGGGCCTACCTGGCAACACTTGCCGGGCCCCTGTTCTCCTGCAGCCTTATGTGGCTGGGAGCGCTTTGGTTCAGCCGGTCAACAAATGAGAACAAACGTATGATCGGGTTTTCCCTGCTCTTTGCCAATCTCCCTTTTGCAAGAATTTTTACTGCCCTCATGGGTGGTGGCGATGAAAAAATAGTGGTGCAGGCGCTGATGGGAGATACCAGCAATTCACTCAGCAGTAAAATAATTACTTCGGCCATTGTTATCCTGGTTTGCCTGCCACCGATGTTTATCGCAGGCAAAAAAATATGGAATAAAAACCGCTGGGGCATTGTCGCCGGGTTTTCAGTTATTCCCCTGGTATATGGAATGCTTTACCAGCACATGTTCTTAAACTGGTTATTAAAGAAAAAAGAAGTGCTGCCGGAAACACATATTTTGGGAAGCCCCGAACTGGTGCTGTTCCATTTTGTACTTATGCTGTTGCTGCTGTTCTTATTTCGTAAAGGATTGCTGGAATTAAAAAATGCCAGGTAAAACTTAATTCACCCGGCATTTTATATGTACTGTTCAAAACCTGTTCTATCCCTGTTTAGCTAGCCACTTCACTGCAGCTTCTATTTTTTTATCTTTTACATGATCAAAGAAATCATCGCCTCCTTTTATTTCAAGTGCCGGCTTTACATTATCATGATACGCTTTCCCAAAACGGTCGGTCATATAACCAACAGCCAGCACCATCCCATAATCGTCACCGGCCAATAAAAATCCATTGTTGGCCGTGGTATAGCCACCAGTTTCTTCTCCAATCAAAACAGTCCGGTCTCTGCCGATAAAGCTTATTGCCATGGCCTCGCCCGAGCTGCCGGTAACCGGGCCGATGATGACTGCCACCGGCAGTTTGCTAAGATCAGCACAGTTCTTCGTAAGGGAGGTTCTTGTTATTCCATCCATGATGATGTTGTTGTACTCTATGGTTGTTCTTCCAACTATCTTTCGCTTATTGTCGGTTGTTATTGAAACATCACCACTCCCCAATACATTGCTTACGCCGGCAAGCATGGGTGCAATATTCCCGCCGGCATTCAACCGCAGGTCGATGATAATACCTTTGGTTGACGGAGTAATGACTTTACACAACGAATCCTGTATTCGTTGCCCAAACCGGGTCATCTGCTCATCGGTTTGTCCGCCAAAGAACGGAATGGAAACATAGGCATAGTCATCATTTACAACAGCACAATATACCTTCGGCCCTTTTGATGCCGCCAGTTTGATATTGGCAGAAATACGTCCGGTATCGGGTTTAAATTTTGGATTGTGATAATCTTCATTGCCAAAAACAAGCCAGCCATGCTTATCGCCAAGTGCATCAAACGCATACTTGATGGCAGGCGCTGCTTCCGTATAGGTCTTTGCATTTTTCGACATGCGGTGAACGATTGTCGTCATCTTTTTCCAGTTAACCTGGCTTGAAAAGGCAGAGTTGTTCTGCATCACGTGCAGGGCACTGTCTATAAAGATGCGTACACTGTCTGGCTGCTGTGCCTTTACATTCATTGTTAACAGCAGCAATAATAATGCAAGAGCTGATCTCATGATTCGTATTGATTTAGTTATTTGAAAGCTGGCGTATGGCTGTTTTTATTTTTGCGGTACCCGGGTAAAGCAACTCATCTACATATTGGGAGAATAACCGGTTTGGTTTATACCGGGCAAATTCTTTACCCAGGGCGGTCACATTGGTTTTGTAAAAATCGTTGCAGAATATCTCTTCCACGGCAGCCCTCATTTTTTCCGGCCCGGGCGTTTCTGTTTTTAAATTGATGCCCAGTTTAAAATAACCAACACGTGCACAGATCTCGTTCTTTCCTTCATGCAGGCCAGCCACCACCATGGGCATTTTATTTTCAATGCCCAGCATTACGCCACCGTAACCGCCGTTGGTAATGTATACGTCGGCGTAGGGCATCACATCAGCAAAGGGAATAAAATCTTCAATGATAAAATTCCGGTCGGGGAACCGTTCTTTCAACTCATTCGTTCCATTGCCGCCGGTAGTAGCAACCACCAAAATATTTGTATTCTTAAATGCCCTGAGCGTTGGGACCAGTATCTTTTCGATATCTTTTTCAACAGTGCCCTGGGTTACCAGGATAACTTTTTCAAATTCATTCAGCCGGCTGTCGAACCAGGGTTCTGTTTTTGTTTCTGCTGCATTACTGTAAGGAAGTAAGGCCCCGATATAGCGTATGTTCTCACCCAGGTCGCCCCGGTAATATTCAAAACCCGGTGTACCGCTTTGAAGTAACAGGTCTGATTTTCTTATGCCCATATCAAAAAGGCTTTCCTCATTGTGCGCTATCCCGTTCTCGTCAAAGATCTTATACATGACTTTGTTGGGCTGGCCAAAGATGAACTTATTGGCCACGGTACGCAGGATGGTTTGCTTTAGTTTTCCGAAAAAAGAATAGGAAGGCGTCATTCCCAATCCTACAGGTGGCAGGTCTTTGGAGGTTTCTGAAAGCGGGAAAACACCAATGGATATCACCGGTATCCGCATCAGGTCTTTTACAAATGGGATCCCGGTAAAAGCAACATCGGCAACCAGCAGGTCGAAAGGGAATTGCCTGTATATTTCAGCAACATCGGCATAATACTCCGGCCCTCTTTTAATAAAGGCATTGATGATATCAAACTTCAGCCGGCTGATCTGCGTTTTATGTTTCACCCTGTCGGGGAATGCTTTATCAAAATCATTATTGCTTACATCAACAGCATTTTTAAACGGGAAGAAAGGGATCTTCAGTTTGGCAAGTTTGTGTTCATAAGTAGGCGATGTGTACCAGCGTACATCATGACCGGCTGCCTGTAAGTGTTTTGCCAGTCCGGTCAATGGATTAAAATGGCCATCGGCCGGAAAACTGGCAAACAGGATCTTTTTACCCCCGGAATGGCGGGAGCCTGTACTCGTTTCTTTGAGAAGGGATTTTTTGTTTTGCATGGCTATGCTTTTTTAATTAGAGTTTTTACCGTGCAATTTTATCTCCTTTCAACTGCCGGTAAAAGCCGGGATTGTTTGAACTGCACTTACTAATGGATGAACCGTTTCCGAGCCGGTTTTTAAAAACCAATTCATACGGGATAAAGTACAATTCATACAGCCATATAGCAGTTCATGCAGCAATTCTTTCAATTAATTCAATGGTTGGGTATATTTGAAGTGGAAACCAAAACCATTTTTTGAGGAAATTTTTTTTCATATTGGCTCTCCTCTTCCCGGTACGATCCCTGCTTTGCCAGGAAGCCCGGCAATATTCCTTTACACATTACACGGTAAGCAATGGGCTTGCTGCTTATAACACGAACTCCATTACACAAGACGACCAGGGATATATCTGGATAAGCACCGGCAACGGGCTGCAGCGTTTTGATGGCAGCCGGTTCCTTACGTTTCGTCACAATCCTGCCGATAAAAACTCTTTACCGGTAAACTATATATCGCAAATGCTGGTAGATAAACAAAAAAACCTGTGGCTGGTGATGGGCAATGGCAGCATAGGCATTTTTGATACCCGGCGTTTTGTTTTTAAGGAGATCAGGATAAAGCTGAAGGACCCAAAGAACCTGGCCTATGGCGGAGGACTTATGCAGGATGGGGATGGCAACCTGCTCTATTATTTCAGCTTTAAAGAATTTGTAACCTACAACAGGGAGCGTAATGAATTTTCATCTGAATATAATGATTTCAGGATCCCCTCAAAGTGGAGGATGACCAATATCGTTGATGACCCTATCGGTAAAAAATACCTGATCTCCACCGATTCTGGCCTGGTTGTTTATAACAGGGTAACCAAAAAACTCAGCTGGCGGGATGATAATGCGGAACATGAACCTTTAATAGAGCAGTTTGGAAAGATCCCGTTCGTGGCCGGTTATATGGTTGATAAAAAAAGAAGGTTCTGGTTCAAGAATTGGCCCCCCTTTGGTGGTTGCAGCATATACTGTTATGATCTTGCCAATAAAACACCTGTCCTGGATAAGTACTCGATTGATAAGATCATCAATAAATACAATGAACCTGCAGGTATGACAGAACAAAAGGATGGAACGATCTGGATGACCGGGCTGTATGTATTTACAAAGTATGAAGAGGCTGAAAAAAATTCACGCCTGTTTACAGTGGTTATCTTAATGAACAGAGTATTCACTATGAAGGAGTACGCCTGTTTGAAGACCGGGAACAGAACCTGTGGGTAAGCACCACCAATAACGGCTTATATGTTTTTAATCCTTCAAAAGAACTGTTCAACAGCGTGAGTCACCTTAACCGGATCAATTTGCAAAAGGGTTCCGGCGGGGCAATGTCTTTTGTACGTACCAACAACGGTAATATTCTTGCTGGCTGCTGGGGAGATGGGTTATACAGGTACGACAGCAGTTTCCGGAATATTAAACTCGGTATAAAAGGCATTGATGAAGTTAACGGGTGGTCGGTGTGGGATATGTGCCGGTTAAAAGATAACAGGAAGATCTGCATGGTAGGCCAACCCGCCTTTATTGCTTTCTATGACCAGGTTACTGAAACAGTGAAGAGATATGAACCCGCCATTTTTGAAACACGTACCATCGCCCAGGTGGTTGAAGATAAACTGGGGAACCTGTGGTTTGGTTCCTATAACCGGGGCATTTATAAATGGTCGGCAACAAAAGGGGCAAAGTCATTTGAAGCTGGTTTGCATAAATTAAACAGCATCCCCAATACCAGGATCTTAAACATGATCACCGACAGCAAGGGATTTATATGGGCAGGCACATTGACGGCAGGTGTTTATAAAATAGACCCGGTTGATGACAGGATCATTGAACACATTACAGACAGCGGGTCGGTAACAAAAAGATTAATTGCAAACGGTGCAGCCATACTGGAGTATAATGACAGCCTGCTGATCATTGCGGGGAGCGGTTTAAATTTTTACGATATAAAGAAAAATACGATCCGCCATATTACCGGTGCCGATGGTTTACCCTCTGATCTTATTGTAAGCCTGGAAAAAGACAAAGCCGGTTATTTATGGATAGGAATGGCAACAGGAATATGCCGGATGAACATTCACAAGAATACCTTCACATTTTATGACCGCAGTGATGGTATGGCAAACGATAATTTTGATGTAAGTACCAATTATCAACTGCCCGATGGAAGGCTGCTGTTTGGCTCATCCAACGACTTCGTGGTGTTTAACCCGCAGGATATCAAGTCCACTTCAACCCCGCCCGATGTTAGCATCACCGGGTTTAAGGTGGTCAACAATTCCCTGTCGGTTGATTCGCTGCTGAAACTGGACAAGATCGGATTAAAGGCCAACGAGAATTCCATCACCATCTCCTATTCGATCCTGAGTTATTTTAATAAGAACAAACTTGTTTATTATCATATGCTGGAAGGCATCGACAATGAATGGAAGAAAGGCAATGAGCTGAATGAAGCCATTTACAATTACCTGCCTGCTGCCACCTACACATTTAAAATAAAGACCGAAAATGCAGATGGCATCTCCAGTAAAAATATAACCACCTTAAAGATAAAAATATCGCCGCCCTTCTGGAAGAGCTGGTGGTTTTATGGCCTGCTCACCATCACCTGCATTGTTGTTTTTTACCTGGCCGACAGGGAACGGCTGCTGCGCATGCGGTCAACTCAAAAACTACGCACTGATATTGCCCTCAACCTGCACCATGATGTGAACACAGCACTTGGCAACATAAACCTGCTGAGTGAAATGGCCCGGATGAAAGCCGATAAGGATATTGCAAAGTCGAAAGAGCTGATAGAACAGATCAGTAATAAAAGCAACGACATGATGATCGCCATGGACGACATCCTTTGGGTGATTGACCCTGCCAACGACAGCATGGAAAAAACACTGTTGCGCATGTCGGAATTCATTGATGCCCTGCGCAACCGCCACGAAGCTGAGATCGACATGCACGTGGATGAAAAAGTAAAGGACCTGAAATTAGATATGAAAGGAAGGCATGGCTTCTTCTTTATTTTCAAGACAGCCTTACGGTGTATGGTGCAGTATTCAGGTGCAAAACAAACACTGATCAATATCGACCTTCAGCATGACAGGCTATGCCTTAAAATGCACGGCACAACTACCATCAAAAGCACCGACAGCAATGCATTCCGGTGTATGGAAGAAATGAAAATACATGCAGACAGCATCCATGCAGAACTTGATATGGAGAATGAAAAAGGGAATGGAAATATTATGTTGATGATGCCTGTAAAATGACCCGTTAATTTGTTAATACGTTAATCCGTAATACTAATAACCAATTAACTAATTAACGTATTAACCAATTAACTAATTAACGTATTAACCAATTAACTATTTCCCCAACCACTTCTTAAATTCCGTCACTTTCTCCCGGCTTACCAACGCTTCCTTATCAACAGCAGGCTTTAAGGTAAGAATGAGGCGGTTGCCGAAATAATCATTTATCTGGTCTACGCTGTCGATGGAAACATAAAAAGAGCGGCTGATGCGGAAATATCGTTCGGGGTCCAGCATGTCTTCCATATCATCCATGGTATAATCCACCACGTATTTTTTATTATCGTAGGTCTTAAAGAAGTTAAGCCGCCCGTCGCTGTAGAAATATGCGATCTCTTCGGTCTCAACCGATACCAGCTTCTGCACATTCTTTACCAGGAAACGTTTGCGGAATTCTTTGGGCTGCAGTTTCTGTTGCAGTTCCTTCACCAGCATATCCATGTTGATGGGTGGCGGCGCTGCGGAAACAAACATCTTCTTATACTTATCCAGTGCGGCAGTAAGGTCTTCTTTCTGTATCGGCTTCAGCAGGTAATCAACGCTGTTCACCTTAAAGGCCTTCAGTGCATATTCATCATAAGACGTGGTGAAGATCACAGGGCTCTTAACCTTTACCCGGTTGAATATCTCAAAACTCTGGCCATCCAGCAGTTCAATATCCATCATGACCAGGTCGGGCACTTCGTGGTTCTCCAGCCACTCCACCGAAGATTCAATGGAATCAAGATTGGCGATCACTTCAATGTCCTTGTCAATACTTACAAGCATCTTGTGCAGTTTTTTTACCGCCAGTTCTTCGTCTTCGATAATTAAGATTTTCATATCGGTTAATTTTAATTTTCTGAATAATTCACCCGGTTCCTGTCCATCACTTTCCCCCATATCAGCGGTAATACTGCCGTAAAGTTTTTCCCGTCATTCATCACCTGGAAGCCCGGTTGGTTCAACAGCTCGTATTTCATTTTGATATTCTTCAGTCCCACTTCACCCGAAGGTGCTTTTTGTGCCCGCTGCTGGATATTGTTATTCACCACCAGTTTGTTTCCCACGGTAGTGAACACTTCAATATGCAGCGGGTAATTTTTTGAAAGCGCATTGTGCTTCACCGCATTCTCCACCAGCATCTGCAGGCTGAGTGATGGCAGTAAATATTCATCATACCGCTTATCAATGTCCATCTGCAGTTGTATGGCATCGCCATGCCTTGTCTTCAGCAACTCAAAGTAACTTTGAATGAACTGCAGTTCGGTCTGCAACGTACTCATGCCGTCTTCATTATTACGAAGCAGGTAACGGTATACCTTGCTCAGGTCATTCAGGAATATTTCTGCTTTCTGTTTATCCTCGGTTATCAGCGCCGACAGCGTATTAAAACAGTTGAACAGGAAATGCGGGTTCACCTGGCTTTTCAGCACATCAAATTCGCCTTGCAGGCTGAGCCTTGTATATTTTTCATTTTCAGTAAGGCTTTGTTTCCACTGCTGGAAAATATAATCGCCTTCCCAGATGATCATGGCGATGATCGTAATGCCCAGTGCAATTAAAATACTGAACCAGAACTGGGCGGTGCTGGGATAAAAATCGGGCGCCAGCAACTGGATCATACCAACAATGGAAAGTGTGGTGGAAATGGTGATCACAACAACCTGTTTTGTCACCAGCGCCGCCATCCGTTTGATGGTATCCTGGTAGGCAGCAAAGGTATTGTGAATGTACCGGGTAAGCACTACATCCAGGTACCAGAGAAACAAACCAACCACCATCATGTACCCGAAACCAAAAAGCCAGAAGCGCAGATGTGCATACCAATCGCTTCCGAACAACACAAAACAGGTTGCCCCGGCGATGACAGGCATCAGCACAAAAAAACTCATCCACTCCACCTTGTTTGGCTTAACAGGTTTCATCAACGGTTGTTTTCAATTTCATTTAATAAAGGCACCTGCACCCGGAAGAAAGAATCGGTCTTTTCAATTACCAGGGCTTCATCGCAGCAGATGAGTTTGTATTTCTCAACCAGGCTCTTCAGCCCGTCGGCATTCATTCCAGTACTGGTCTGCTTTTCCTGTAAATTATTCTTTATCACCAGCCGGCTGTTGTTCTCCTGTGTTATCAAAAAATTCAACGGCTTGCCTTTTTGCATCGCACTGTTATTGAAGCTGTATTCAAATATCGTTTGCAGCAAAAAAGGAGAAACGTATTTATTCCGGCTCTGCTCATCAAGGTCCACCTGCAGGTTAACTTTATCGCCATACCTTGATTTCAATAAATAATAATAAGATTCGATGAACTGGAGCTCTGTTTCAAGCGTAACCAGTTTATCATCCGGACTGCGCAACAGGTAGCGGTAAACCTTTGTAAGTTCATTGAGGAATTTTTCTGCCTTGTCGGTATCCTCGTTAATAAGACTCGACAGCGAGTTAAGGCTGTTGAATAAAAAGTGCGGATTCACCTGGCTCCTCAGTCCCATCAGCTGGCTTTGGGTATAGGCGGTTTTCAGTTGCTCTGTTTCTGTCAACGTCGCCTTCCATCTTTCAAAACGGTCAAACCCTTCATGAAGGATGGTAATAATGATATTGAGTACGAACCCGATCCCAAGCGTCCAGTAATACCGGGACGTATTTATTTCATACCCGAACAGGTTGAACTGGTTATATCCCTGGAAGAAAACTGTCATTACCAATGCCTGGATGGTGGCGATGAATAACACCGTTATACCCAATCTTTTTACCTGGTCATCATTGGCAGGAAAACGGCTTCGCACCGTAACAGCTATCCAGGTAAAAAGAAACCATGCGACGGTCATAACCAGCAGCACAATAAGCCCCGACCCGATGAGTATTTTCGGTTCGGTAAAAAAGCGCTTCCCAAACAACAGCACATTGATGAGCATCACCACCAGCGGCATGGCAATGGCCAGTATCTGCAGGTCCTTCCTGGTATATTGGGGAATTTGCATGGTTAATTAAAAGCGCTTTTTATTCTTATTAATAAGCAGTATTACAATTTACAACCTTTTTAATTTCGGTGCCGCCACCTGTCGCATCACCGGCTCCCGATTTTGTATGAATTGAGGAAAACCGTGTATGAATTGTACCAGGATCCAAAATGGCCGGCCCCGGTTTATCACAATGACTTGCGGTAAATTAAACCACCGATCCATAATGCCCATACAATAGAACCGTATAAATATACATTCAATGCCGTTTCATGCAATGCTGCATTTTCGATCATACCCGAAAAACCATCCAGCAGCGAAAAACAACCGAGTATTACCGTCAGTAAGCCAATGCCTTTATGCGCTGCTTTGAACAATAGTACGCCAACAAAAAGCCACCACATGCCGGCAAAAACTACTTCAAGCAGGTTCCACATACCGCCGTACACCATGGAGTTCACCCATTCAAAATTCGACTTTATGATTTGCTGCATTTCCGGCGCTGCAGCAGGATATGCATGCAGTGCCTGTGGATAGGCAACCGCAAGAATAGCCGCACCAATACACCCGATCAACACATAGGCCAGGCCGCAAAAAGTCAGCAGGTTACTCCAGGGGGTTTTATCCCTCATCCAGTCGTGCAGGTAATAGATAACCGGCAACAAGAGCATGTAATATCCCAGCATGTCGCATATCATCGACCATTTGCTTGCCGCAGCATTTACACCCGGAAGCGTAAGCATTAAAGATGGGTTATTAAAAACCTCAAAATGAAAATCAACGCCGATGGCTGCCAGGATCATACAGAGCAGTGCGATCTTGCCCGAAAGGATGGTGAGTACCCCTACTGTTTTATTTTGTTGCAATAAACTCATAGCTTTTATTTTATCCCTGCCGTTTACAGATGCAGGTGTGTGAAAAGATCAATTACAGTACAAAATTGTTGCAAAACAAATTGTTTGTAAATGGCAGCATGTATGAATTGACAAAAAGAGTTTATAGAATGTATTCAGCATCGGGTATAGCGATGACAAAAAAAAATCTCCCGGTTGAGGGAGATCTTTATAGTTAATCCAAATCATGGCTTAAAGATCGGCTAACTGTTTTGGTGCAGGTACAATATTTTTTACCGGTTGGGTTGATTTCAGGAAAGCGAAGATGGAGCGGAGATCGGTATCGTTGAGGTTGCGGTACATGAACCAGGGCATGGGTGGCAAAAGTCCGCGGCTGCCATCAAGTCCTTTATACTTTCCCTCCCGTATTGCTGTGAAGAATTGTTTTTCACTCCATGTTCCGATGCCAGTTTCATCGCTGCTGATATTAGCTGCAAAGGAAACACCCCAGGGGCCCACGGCATTGGTGAGGTCCGGACCGAGCATTGCCCAGCCATTCTTCAGCACATTGGTATCAATGGGTGCCAATGGCCTGCCGGAAGGATAGCCTCCGAAACGTGTTTCCGGGATAACTTCCGGGCCATGTGCTCCCATTTTTTTTGGCGAATGGCAGTCATCGCAACCCATGGCATTTACTAAATAAGAACCACGCTTTATCAAACTGTCGTTGGAAATGGTTTGTGCAGTGGCATTGTTTTCTTTTTTACTATCGCATGAGATCACAGCTACCGTAATGGCAAATGCGGCAACAAGAATGGCTGATACTTTTGTACGCATAATTGAAAAAATTTTAGTTAGTTGTTTTAAAATTCTGAAGCAAGGTAGAAAGAGCAAGTGCCGCTGACAATTGGCGGAAGCATGAACTGTTGAAAAGGCTGGATGAATTGGAGGGGCCTGGTCTGACGTCCCGTCTGACCATTCCATTACTTTCTCTCCTTCGTCTTTACCGGCTTCAGCGTATGTAAAAAATTATAGATCGCTTTCAGTTCATCATCCGTCATGTGTTTGAACGAACTCCAGTGCATGGGCGAATAAGGGATCAGTTTTCCCTGGCGGAAACGGTTGATGAACATCTCCTGCGTCCAGCCATATATTCTTCCTGTTGGATCGGGTGTTAAGTTGGGAGGTGTTAATGCAGGGAAGCCATTATTCTCATCCATGGGCGCACCTCCACCAAAAGGTTCACCGGTAAATTCACCGGCCAGGTTCCTTTCGGTATGGCAACCATTGCACTCAGCCACGCTCATGGCCAAATACTTTCCATAGACAGCGGTCGTATCTTTTTTTACCGCTGCAGGAATTTCTCCATTAGGTCCAACCGGTTTTATCATGTATGCTTTTACCAGGTTGCCCACCAGGTTCAATGTGTTTTCGGGCACTTTATTCTTTACCGGCTTTTGCACCCGCAGGTAAGAAATTATCGCTGTCATGTCTTCCTTGCTTATGTTGTGAAAGGGCATGAAATCATACACCACGGTACCATCCGGGTGAACGCCGTAATACAATGCCCGGGCTATTTCTGCATCAGTATATCTTCCGATGCCGGTTTCTTTATCGGGGGTAATGTTTCTTGAATATATCTTTCCCACGGGCAGGTCAAACAATCGTCCGCCGGTAAGCGGCAGGTCTTCTTTATTAAAATCAATGGAATCAACATTGGCCGGACTGTGACATCCCACGCAATGTGCCACGTTTAAAACAAGGTGCCTCCCCTTTGCAATGATGGCTGTGTCGGTGGATGCCTTAATGTCGGGGTAAGGCGCTTCGTATTTGGTGTTTTGCCGGGTGGCGGCAATGATGCTGACGCCGGCAATGATAACCACCAGGGTTATGCCGGTCCATTTCAGTATCTTTTTAAATCGTTTCATGAATAAATTTTTTTGTTTTTAATGGCTGATAAATTTTATGCTATACTTTAAGTCCCGAATATTGCGCCGAGTAACAAACTGGTAAACCCGATGATATTGGCCGCCTGCCTGAAAGAAAATGTACGCAACCATTTTGTACGGTACGTTTCCCAGTTGCCGGGGTATTTTTCTGTTGCCCAGGTATTGATGCGTTTATTGATGGGCATATTTCCTTTCAGGGTTAATACCACATCGGTGATCAATGCAAGCAATGCAACGGCAGCACTGATAAAAAGAAAACCGGTTGGATGAGCTGCCGTAAAAATGCAAAGCAGTACGGAACTAACCAGCGAAGTGTACACAACGTACTTATACTTTGCCATGAAGTTTCGGTCTGTCAGCTGTCGCAGTTGTATGTATGCCGGTGCATCCATACTTTGCTGCACGTTGCCTAGGGCAATGATGTACATATATGCCTGGCCAACAATGACGCTGTAGACCAGGAGGTTTATGAGCATGAGTATTTTAAGCAGTACCATGATAATTTATATTAGTATCAGTTGAACCACATAGAACATAGGGAACATAGGCAAACACATAGGCTTGTCTTTTATGGCTTTCTATGTTTTCTATGTGCCTATGTGGTTCAAAAAAAGAAACTTGTTTCATTTCAATTAATCTTTTTAAACTTAACCGTATCGATCCTGCTCTCTCCCTTCATCACGCCGGTGATGGAACTGTCATTTACCCGGCGGGCATAAATGGTGGAGCCATTCTTATACACGGTGATAAAAACGCTGTCGCCATCCACACGAATGGAATGAACCTTGCGGTCGTACACTTCCTGTTGGGGAACATCCATCTTTCCTTCCCAGATCCCTTCTCCCATTTCAATACGGAATACCGGTGGCTGGTCTGAGCTGTCGCCCTGCTCCATTACCCAGGTACCGCTGATGTTCTTATCAGCCGTGCCGATGGCGAATAAGCTGGTAATGGCTACGCTGATGAGTAATATAAAAGGCTTCATCTTTTTTTTTTGAGATTATGCCACAAAACTATTTTGAAGACGGGCACCAGGAAAGCGGTTGATGAATGAGGTGTGGGAATTGGGGGATGAATTGCTGGAGAAGAAGGGAATTAAAAAAGCAAAATGGATTACCCTAACGACAACATAAAAAGTAGAACGGCAAATTGTTGGTTTTCAATGACAGTTATTTTTTTTGCAAGGCTACGGGTAATAGCATAAATTTATGTGTTAGCGGTCATTGCAACACAACTCACAATCATATGGACAAAATTAGACATTGAGAAAATGATTAAGAAGCATTCAGTTTTATTAGGAATAACCATTTCATTAATTTTACTTATAATAGCAATTTCAATTTATCCAGGAGGTACATATCAAGACAAAAATTCTATTGGTTTTGACTGGACAAAAAATTATATAAGTAACCTGTTTGAAGCAAAGGCATTAAACGGTTCTCAAAACACTTCCAGAATTTGGGCATATTTCGGGATGTTCGTCTATTCAATAAGCTGTGCTGTTTTTTTTGTTAACATGTCAAAAAAAATACCTGAAAAGAACTTTAAAAATATTATAAAATATACAGGCATACTTATTATGCCTTTTACGTTCTTAATCATAACACCTTTACATGAGGTAATGCTCAATATTTCAAGCTTTTTATTTTGGAATTGCATTGGGGCTATTACTGTTTTTATTTTTATGACAAAACTTCATTTTTTTAAAATATACAATATCATTTGCCTACTTATTTTCTTTTACGCTGTTTACATACATGCCTCAAGCAACTGGGATTTATTGCCAATCATTGCAAAAGTAAATTCTATTAGTGCAATACTTTTAATTTTGGGACTTGAGTATTTTACTGATAAGGAAGATTTTGCTCATATTAAACCAAGGAGACAACATACAGGAGCAACGAACCGCTAACATTGGGTTATGTGCAAGTGTGGCTCGACAAACTAACATCAACTAATTGCAAGTCCAGGCTGTGGTTCGGGTTGGACGAGCAATGAATTCCAATCCTGCCGCAATCCCTGCCTGTTAAGTTAATGCACCCGCAGCAATACCACTTTCCCATCCATCGTGGAAACAATGATATTTTCTTTATCGATCACATTCACCGTATTCACCATCGAGTTATCGATCTTATAGGCCCAGGCCGTCTTTCTTTGCGCCACATCTATTGCATATACCACCCCATTGCGTGTGCCGAAGAAAACAATACCATCCTTCTCGATCAACATGGAAGGTGCATGCTCATAGCCAAAACCTGCATGCAGCTTCCAGGCAGCTTTTTGTGCTTCTCTTCCTGTTGCAAAAACAGCCAGTGTATCATTCATCGTTTTGCCGTACACATATTTTCCATCGGCGGAGATGCCAATGGATTCCCTCACCGTTGATTCATTGCTGCGCCAGAGTGCCTGCCCGGTAAGGGCATCAATGGCGGTCAGGTAACGGTCGGGTGCAACAATATAAATAACGTCATCCTTTACAACCGGTATGCAGGCAGCGGGAGAATAATTCCGCACCGGCGATCCGTTGCTCCATTTCCAGTTCAGTTTACCGCTGTATTTATCTACTGAATATAAATAAGTATCCCATGCTCCAAAAATTACTGCATCCTTATTGATGACGGGTGTGCTCACCACGGGGCCATTAAGCCCTTCAAAACGCCACAGCTCTTTTGCAGTTTCCAGGTCAATGGCCCGGAAATTATGATCGCTGCCGCCGATGTACACAATATTATTTTCAATGAGCGGGCAGCCAAGCACTGCAGCGCCGGTCTTTAACTTCCAGCGCTCTTTACCGGCATCACTGATGCAATACACATAGCCATCGGTGCTTCCAAACACGATCTTGTTTTTTTGCGCAGCCGGCGATGAATAAATGGCTCCCCCCGTTTTGAATACCCATTTTTGTTTGCCGGTCTTTAAAGACAGCGCCGTTACCATTCCCTGCTGGTTACCAAAAACCACCAGGTTATTTGTTACCACGGGCGTTGATATCACATTGGCATCGGAGTTGAATATCCAGCTTGCTTTTACCTGCGGGTATTTTGTATTGATGGCGTAATCTGGTCTTACAAATTTCTTTGTAACCTCATAGTTGTGTTGTTCCAGTTTTACGCCTGCCCATGCTTTCATCTCGCCGCTCACCGGTTTCCGTTCAGTAAATAAAACAGAATCGGTTCTTACATCTACCAGGTTATATCCGCCTTCGGGTTGCTTTGCCCGCAGGTTCGATCTTCCCATAATGCCGGGGATATCTTCAAAATTCAGCGCCTTGTTTGCATGCCCATGTCCACACAGGAATAAAACAGTGTTTCGTTTTTTAAATAGGTCGGTCACTTCATACCAGTTGTCCATTTGGTTGTCCATCGGGTAATGGTTCAAAAATATCACCGGCATATTTACAGAAGTTGTGTCAAGAATATTTTTCATCCACGTCATGGCATCACGTGGTATGTGCCCGTCGCTCATCCGTACATAAGGCCCAGATGCACAGGCAATGAAACGGATGCCGTTGTGGTCAAAAGCAAAGCGGTCGCTCCCGAATGTTGAAATAAAACTCATGCCGCCGCTTTCACTCCACCCAACATCATGATTGCCGGGGATGATATAATATTTCACGTTTAGGGAATCCAGTGTTTTTTTAGCCCTCGGCAATTCATCATTGGTACCCAGTTCGGTAATATCGCCGGTTATCACTACAAAATCAATATCGTTCCTGGTATTGATGTCATTGACCGTTCTTCGCAGGTCTTCTTCTGCTTTCCCATCCGGCGAACCAATATGTGTATCGGAAAGAAAGGCAAAACGGAAAGGTTTTACCTGTGCGATGGAAGCAAGCGAAAAAATAACTATCCCTGCTGCGAGGAGGAGGATCTTTTTCATAAAAGCAAGTTATGGATTTAGAACAGATTTTTTCAGGCAACCTCACGCCACCGTATATGCAGTACACAAATAAAAAAGGGCTGCAGATTGCAACCCTTCACTTGAGGTCCCGACCGGATTCGAACCGGTGTAGAAGCTTTTGCAGAGCTTTGCCTAGCCACTCGGCTACAGGACCATTTATCTTATTTTAATTCTTAAAACCCTTTGAACTTTGCCTATCCGCCAGCTGGCGGATACAGGACCGTATTTAATGAAAAATGAAGAATTAAAAATTAAGAATTGAAATACCTCATTTCATTTTTTACAAGCGCAAAAATAGGGTAATTTTAAGGAAATTGTGCAGCAAATATTAATCATTTGAACCACATAGAAACATAGGAAGATAGAAATACACAGAGCGAATCTATGTTTTCTATGTCCCTATGTGGTTCACCTTAATAACCAATTCATGAACCGCATTGCCGAATCAGAGCTCATCATCAACAGCCGGGGGGCTGTTTATCATTTAAACTGCCGGCCCGAAGAGATCGCAAATACCATCATCACCGTGGGCGACCCGGACCGGGTGAAGGAAGTAAGCAAGCATTTCGATAAGATCGAATTCAAAAACAATCACCGGGAATTTGTAACGCATACCGGCCTGGTTGGTAAAAAAAGGATCAGCTGCGTAAGCACCGGCATTGGCCCGGATAATATCGATATTGTGCTGAATGAACTGGATGCACTGGTCAACATCGATTTTACTACAAGGCTTGTTAAAGACAAAATCACCTGTCTCAACATCATCCGCTTTGGCACGTCGGGATCATTACAAAAAGAAATTCCGGTTGACAGTTTTGTTGCCAGCACCCACGGGCTCGGACTGGATAACCTGATGCACTTTTACCGCATGCAGAACAATGAAGAAGAAAAACAACTCATGCATGCTTTTGTAACGCATACGCAACTGAGCAATGGTAAAGTGGCGCCGTACATCAGCATGGCGAGCCCGGCACTGCTGAAACATTTCACAAACGGGTATCACGCCGGCATCACCGTAACCTGCCCGGGCTTTTATGGTCCGCAGGGAAGGGTGCTTCGCCTGGGACTTGGTTATCCGCAGTTGATAGACAACCTCACAAATTTTAGTTTTGGCAATCACCGAATCACTAATTTTGAAATGGAAACATCGGCCATTTATGGTTTGGGTAAAATACTGGGCCACCATTGCCTGAGCCTGAGTGCCATCGTTGCCAACCGCATCAGCAAACAATTTTCTGCAAACGGGGAACTGGCTGTGGAGAACCTCATCAAACGATCGTTACAAGTAATTGCAGATTCAAGTATATAAAATGAAAATAGAATTTTATAAATACCAGGGAACAGGAAATGATTTTGTGATACTGGATAACCGGGATGAAAAATACGACCAGCTCAGCACCGGCGAAGTGAAACTGCTTTGCGACCGCCGCTTCGGCATTGGCGCCGACGGGTTGATGATGCTGAATACAAAAAAATTCTTCGACTTTGAAATGATCTACTATAATGCAGATGGAAATCCCAGCAGCATGTGCGGCAACGGCGGAAGATGCCTGGTAAAATTTGCCCACCTGGTGGGCATTCACAAGAATACCTATCATTTTGTGGCCGTTGATGGCAAGCATGAAGCAGAGATCGACATGCAGGGCCTGGTTCGTTTAAAGATGCAGGACGTTTATAGTGTGGAATACCATAACGGGCATAGCGTGATCAACACCGGCTCACCACATTTTGTAAAAATGGCATCCGATGTAAAAAACATTGATGTGGTGGAAACAGGCCGCGACATTCGTCACAGCAAACAATTTGAAAAAGAAGGCATCAATGTGAATTTTGTGGAGTCCATTGGCGAAGACAGCATTTTTGTACGCACGTACGAAAGGGGTGTGGAAGACGAAACACTCAGTTGCGGTACCGGCGTAACGGCATCTGCGCTGCTGAGCGCACACAACGACAAAGGGTTTAACCGGGTGGAAGTAAAAACACCGGGCGGAAAATTAAGCGTGGAATTTGAAAAGATAGATGATCAGCATTTTGAAAACATCTGGCTCTGCGGTCCGGCAGAATTAGTGTATAAAGGGGAAATTGAACTATGACCAAAACAGCCATCATCGCAGCTTCTGAAAATATGTTCAGCCGGTTTACAGAAACCTGCAACGGGATTAATGAAACTACTATGTTTGAAAAGCCCGGCCCCAAATGGTCGGTGGCAGAAAATATCCGGCACCTGGTCATCTCTACAAACATGACCAGCCTTGCTTATACTCTGCCGAAGTTTATGGTGAAATGGATCGGCGGAACACCAAACCGGCAATCGAGGAGCTATGGCGAACTGAAAGAGAAGTATTACAAAAAATTAAGTGAAGGCGGAAGGGCAAGCGGGCGATTTGTTCCCAAACCCATTGAAGTAAGTTACGGCAAACAAAAGCTGGTGGACAGTTGGAATGCATCCACCGCAAAATATTTAGCTGCACTGTCTGCAAAAAGAACAGAAGAAGACCTGGATAATTATTTAGCCCGGCATCCCCTGCTTGGCAGAATTACATTGCGTGAGCTTTGTTACTTTACTATCTTTCATACCGAACATCATTTACAAACTATAGAAGCCATTACCCAAACCCAATGATCCAGTACTTTAAAAATACCGACCACCAGACCCTCACCATTGACAAGATCGACAGCGCCGTATGGGTGAATGTGTTGCCGCCGCTGAAGCAGGAGGAGTTTACCGAACTGAGTGAGGCCATGGACATCCCCGTTGATTTCTTAAAAGATTCGCTGGATATTGATGAACGGAGCCGCTATGAAATTGACGACAACGTAAAGCTCATCGTCATCAAAACACCCACGGAAAATAATTCCTTCAACCTGAGCGATGCATTCTATATTACTATTCCTATTTGTATCATCTTAACCAGTAACCGCATTGTTACCGTAAATTCTTTTGAGAACGAAGCCATCAAAAAATTCCTGAACACTTTCCAGCACCGCAACCCCGATCACATGAACATGATGGTGCTGAAGATATTTGAAAAGATCACCAGCAATTTCCAGGATTACCTGAAAGAGATAAACACCCGCCGCAACAGCCTGGAACAAAGACTGTACGACAGCAACCGCAACGAAGAGTTGCTGCAACTGATGCGTATCCAGAAGAGTTTTGTGTATTTCATCACTGCATTGCGCAGCAACGAACTACTGATGATGAAGATGAGCCGCACCAATATTTTAAAGCTCACCGAAGATGAAAAGGATTTTTTAGACGACCTGATCGTGGAAACCTCCCAGGCCCTTGAGATGGCAAATACCTACACCAACATCCTGAACAGCACGCTGGATGCCTTTGCCAGCATCATCAGCAATAACCAGAATGATGTTTTAAAAAGACTTACCACGCTTACCATCTTTTTAAGTGTGCCGGTTTTAATTGCCAGCATCTACGGCATGAATGTACCCATCCCGTATAAAGACAGTCACATGGCTTTTTGGTTGCCTGTAATACTTTCCATCATCATCCTTGCTTTTGTGATCTGGAATTATGCAAAAAGATATAGAAGATAAATACATGTTCAACATCCGGGTTTATGGCATACTCATCAACGAAGACCGGCAGGTATTGGTAAGCGATGAATTCATCCGTGGCAATTATTATACAAAGTTTCCCGGCGGCGGACTGGAGCTTGGCGAAGGAACAAGGGAATGCCTGAAACGGGAATTCAAGGAAGAGATGAACCTGCAGGTGGAAGTGGGTGAACATATTTACACCACCGATTACTACCAGGTGAGTGCTTTCAACCCGGCGCACCAGGTCATTTGCATTTATTATTTTGCCAAAGCGCTTGAACCCATTACAGCCCCTCTTCGCACAGCTCCGTTTGATTTTGATGAAAACCAATTGAAGGTATATGCAGAAGTTGGGGAAACAGAAACATTCCGATTTGTGAGCTGGGATGATTTTTCGGAGGACTCGGTAAGCCTGCCGATTGATAAAATTGTTGCTAAATTGATTAAACGTTAAGACGTTAATTGGTTAAATAGTTAATTAGTATGGAGTCCAAATGTTCAGGTGCATTAACCAATTAACGGATCTACAGATTAACCAATTAACGGATCTACAGATTAACAAAACGGATAAAATAAAAAGACGCTAATGGACTACACAAACTTTTTTGAACAGGAAATTATTTTAGAAAGCGACCGGGCTAGATTGGAACCGCTTACCCAAAAATACTTTGAACCACTGATGGCCATTGCGCTCAGCAGTCCTGATATCTGGAAGTTCACGCTGGCGAATATCACCGACGAGAAAAGTTTTTCCAACTACTTCTCTACGGCACTGAAGGAAAAAGAAAATAAAACGGCTTATCCCTTCGCCATGTTCGACAAAAAAGAGAACCGGTATGCTGGCTGCACCCGCTATGCGAATATCTCGTTCAAAGACAAGCGGCTGGAGATCGGCTGGACATGGATCGATCCCCTGCTGCAGGGAAGCGGCATCAACAAGCATAACAAATTCCTGATGCTGCAATATGCATTTGAAACACTGGAACTTAACCGGGTGGAATTAAAGACGGCCGGTACCAACCTCAAGTCGCAGCGGGCTATGGAAAAGATCGGCGCCATCCGCGAAGGCGTTTTACGCAAGCACAGCATCAACGACATGGGCATTACCCGGGACACGGTCTATTACAGCTTCATCAGTGACGAATGGCCTGGTATTAAGAAAGCCATCTTCCCGGAGTTTATTAAGTAATGGATTTATTGAACCACATAGGCAGATAGGAGACATAGTTTTGTGCGGTATTTCGCCTTTGGCGAAATGATCTATGTGCTCTATGTTTCTATGTGGTTCGAAATAAAATTCTTAAACATCAAACTTTGCAATATGAAAAATTTATTCTTCCTGTTGCTGGCTATTTGCCTGGCCAGCTGTAACAATGAAAATAAAACAGCATCCGCAACTGCTGCTAATGATGATCTGTACAAAGAAATACAAACCGGCGGTGTTAAAATAATTCCCATCGAAACACCCAGGGGCAAGTTCAACATCTGGACAAAGCAGATAGGTAACAATCCAAAAATAAAACTGCTGTTGCTCAACGGAGGCCCCGGTGCCACGCATGAGTACTTTGAATGCTTTGAAAATTCCTTGCTGCCCGAAGGTGTTGAACTCATCTATTACGACCAGCTGGGCTGCGCGTTATCCGACACTCCGAAAGACACAAGCATGTGGGACCTTAACCGTTACGTGGATGAAGTTGAGCAGGTTCGGGATGCATTGAAACTTACCAATCAAAATTTTTACCTGCTCGGTCATTCCTGGGGTGGCATACTCGCCATGCAGTATGCATTGAAGTATCAAAACAATTTAAAGGGCCTTATCATCAGCAATATGATGAGCAGTTGCCCGCTTTACGGGAAATATGCGCAGGAAGTGCTGGCGCCGCAATTCGATCCGAAGGTTTTGGATACCATCCGCCAGATAGAAGCCAGGGGTGATTTCTCCAATCCTAAATACATGGAGCTGCTTTACCCGAATTTTTATGAAAAACATATCTGCCGCATTCCATTGGCACAATGGCCGGAACCAATGACACGTTCGTTCAATAAGATGAACCAATCATTGTATGTTACCATGCAGGGACCCAGTGAATTTGGTATCGGTGGCAATCTTATTAATTGGGATGTAAGTAAAGAACTTCCCAAAATAAAAACGCCTACCCTTACTATTGGCGGCAAACACGATACGATGGATCCCGAACACATGAAATGGATGAGTACGCAGGTGCAGAACGGACGTTTCCTGCTTTGTCCCGATGGCAGCCACATGAGTATGTACGATGACCAGAAGCATTATTTTCCCGGCTTGATACAGTTCATAAAAGATGTAGATGCTGGAACGTTCAGGAAATAACGGTTAAATCGTTTAAGGGTTTAAGTCGTATAAAGGTTTAAGACGTTTGGTGTTAAATTAATAAGTTTAACCTGGGATCTTAAGAGTGGATCCTGCCTGCGGCATGAAGAAGAAAATAAAAAGCCACGAAGACGCAAAGACACAAAGTTTGCAATTCATCTTCGTGTAATGGTGCCTTTGTGGCGAACTGCATTTAAAAAATCTATCAGCCTGTAAGCCGGATTCTGTTCCCGCCTCGCCTAAGGCGAGGCGGGAGGTTATCATTTATCTGGCCCATACATTACTGCATGGATCTTGCTGCCTACCCTTCGGCATCGGGCGAGCCGCCCTCAAACGCCGGTTTACGTGGCATTACAGCACACAAGGTTTACCCAATTGATGCATTGCTGCAAGAACCCGTGAGCTCTTACCTCACGTTTTCACCTTTGCCCCAATAAATTGAGGTAGTTATTTTCTGTGGCACTGTCTTCTCCACACTGCTGTGGAGACCGGCCGTTAACCGGTGTGTTGCTCTGTGCTGTCCGGACTTTCCTTCTCGCCTTAGGCGAGACGATAACCCGGCTGATAGGGGGCAAAGGTAGATTTTATTTTTTGAGAAGGAATCCGAAAAAACTAAACCCGGGTAACGCTTTCGCATTATCATACCCATCGCTGATACCGGTCATTATTTCTTTCCACACAGTTATATTTCTTTGTTTTAAAACGTAAAAAGAATGAACCACTTTCTCAAATACTTTCTCGCCTGGTTTCCCATGCTGCTGCTGGCCATTGCCAACGGCGCTTTAAGAGACCTGGTCTATAAAAAATACCTGGGAGAATTGACTGCCCACCAGGTTTCTACCCTTTCGTTGATCATCCTTTTTACTGTTTATATCGGGTTCATTATAAAATGGATCCCGCCGGCTTCTGCAAACCAGGCCATGCTTGTCGGACTACTCTGGTTAGTGCTTACGCTGGCATTTGAATTCGGCTTTGGCCGCTACCGGGGCAACTCCTGGGAAAAACTGTTTGCTGATTATAACCTGCTGAAAGGACGGCTGTGGATACTTCTTCCCGCCTGGGTAACCATTGCTCCATGGCTTTTCTTTAAACTGGGAAACCGGGGTTGATCGCTGCCCGGAGTTTTAATGAACCTGTATAATTACTGTGCAGGATCCTTTTACAATTTGTAAATTGTACTTCTTAACACTTCAAAACCTCCTCATGCTAAAATATTCATTATTCGCCGCCGCAATTCTTAATCTCCTGTTAGTGCTCTCCGGATGTAACAACTGCAGTGATCCTGCAACAGCAACCGGTACGGAAAGCAAATCTTTCAACCCTGACCAGGCCCGGAAACAAATTGATGAGGCAAACAGGGAATTCATGGACCGTTTTAATAAAAGCGATTCTGTGGGGCTGGCAGATATGTTTACTGCCGACGGCAGATCAATGGAACCAAATGAACCTTCCTTCACAGGCAGGGAGGAGATCCGCACACATTATTCCATCGTGATGAATGCAGGCGCCAATAAATTAGGATTGGAAACTACCGGCCTATGGGGCAGTGAGGATATGCTGGCGGAAGAAGGTATTTTCACTTTCATGGATAAAGACAACAGACAAATAGATAAGGGGAAATATATCGTACTCTGGAAAAAAGAAGAAAGCAAATGGAAACTTTTCAGGGATTGTTATAATTCTGATCTGCCCGTCCAGGCCCCAACTAAACACACTCCATGAACTGGCACCGGTTAAGTATTGAAGAAATCTTTGAACTGCTGGATACTTCCCCAAAAGGGTTAAGTATTTCTGATGCCGAAGAAAGATATTTAGAATACGGGCCCAACGAACTGCAGGAAGGAAAAAAGAAAAGTGTTGCCGGAATGCTGTTCGACCAGTTCAAAGATGTGATGATACTGATCTTATTGGCGGCTGCCATCATTTCCGGTATCATCGGCGACCTTACCGACACCATCGTTATACTCGTTATCGTTGTACTGAATGCTGTTATCGGTTTCTTCCAGGAATACCGGGCCGATAAAGCCATGCAGGCACTGAAACAGATGGCCGTAACTCAGGCCCGTGTATTACGTGACGGGCAAAGCAACTGGCTGCCCGCCACCATACTGGTACCGGGTGATGTGGTGCTGCTGGAAGCAGGCAATGCAGTACCGGCCGATATACGCATTGTGGAATCGGTGAATTTAAAAATTGAAGAAGCGGCACTTACCGGCGAATCGCATGCCATTGATAAGATCATCCATTCGCTGGAAACAGACGACCTGCCCATTGGCGACCGGAGTAACCTGGCCTTTAAAGGAACTTTTGTTACCTATGGCCGGGGCACGGGCATTGTAATTGCCACCGGCATGCAGACCGAATTGGGCCGCATTGCTAAAATGCTGCAGGAAGAAGAAACACTTACTCCCCTGCAGCAACGCATGGCTTCTTTTGGAAAAAAACTTTCTCTACTGGTCTTATTCTTATGCGTTCTTTTTTTTGTTTCCGGCTGGTTAAGGGGAGAAGATATCGTAAAGATGGTACTCACCAGTATCTCGCTGGCCGTTGCCGCCATTCCCGAAGCATTACCTGCCGTGATCACCATCTCCCTGGCACTTGCGGCAAAAAGAATGATCCGCTTCAACAGCCTTATCCGCAAGTTGCCTGTAGTGGAAACACTGGGTTCTGTTACGTATATCTGTACAGATAAGACCGGTACCCTTACCAAAAACAAAATGCACGTAGACGATGTGTTTGTGAACGGGCAACTGGTGGAAAGAAGAAGAATGGCTTCTATAACAGAACAGGAAGATGGCAAACTGATGTTGCTGGCTTTTGCTCTCAACAACGATGCGGTGGAAGATGGAGAAAATAATATTAAGGGCGACAGCACAGAAATTGCTTTACTGGAAGTGGCGCTTGAACAGAAGATAAAAGCAACAGACTGGCCCCGCCTGGCCGAAATTGCTTTTGACAGTGAACGAAAACTGATGACAACTTTTCATGAACACGACAAGAAAATAATCTCTTTCACGAAAGGGGCGCCGGACATCTTATTGCAACGTTGCCAAAATGTAAATGCAGAAAAATTATTGCAGCAGGTAGATGAAATGGCAGCTAAAGGCCACCGGGTTCTTGGTTTTGCTTACCGATACTGGGATGTTATGCCTACAGAACCCGATGTGCTTGTTCATGAGAAGGGGCTTCAGTTCCTGGGGCTGGCAGGCATCATTGATCCACCACGGGATGAAGTATTTGATGCCGTGGCACAATGCAGAACCGCAGGCATTGTACCCGTGATCATTACAGGTGATCACCCGCTCACTGCAAAAACAATTGCACAACGGGTGGGCATTTTACAAAACGAGTCAGATATAGTGATAACGGGTAAAGAACTGGCAGCACTTGACAACGACAGCTTTTCAGCCAAAGTGGAAAAAATAAAAGTGTATGCAAGGGTGTCGCCTGAACAAAAACTGCAGATCGTGAAAATGCTGCAGCATAAGGGGCATTATGTAGCCATGACCGGCGACGGCGTGAATGATGCGCCCTCACTCAAACGGGCAAATATCGGCATTGCTATGGGCATCACTGGTACCGATGTTTCCAAGGAAGCAGCACACATGATCCTGCTGGATGATAATTTTTCCACCATTGTAAAAGCAGTAAGGGAAGGCAGAAGGGTTTATGACAACATCCTTAAGTTCATCAAATACCTGATGACCACCAACTCGGGTGAGTTATGGACGCTGTTACTGGGACCGATGATCGGGTTGCCCGTGGCGCTGCTGCCCATTCATATTTTGTGGATCAATTTGGTATCGGATGGACTGCCTGCTATCTCTTTATCCTTTGAAAAAGCAGAGAAGGACATTATGGATCGTCCGCCACGGCCACCACAGCAAACTGTTTTTGCCAATGGCAGGGGCATGCACATGATCTGGGTGGGGATGCTGATGGCAGGTATCAGTTTATCGGCACAGGCCTGGGCAATTAATAATCACCTGCACTGGCAGACCATTGTTTTTAATGTACTTTGCCTTAGCCAGATGGGGCATGTACTTGCCATACGTTCCGAGAAACAATCCTTATTCAGTATCGGGATATTTTCAAACAAACCGCTGATCGGCGCCGTGATGATCGCTTTAGTGCTGCAGTTTGTCATTACCTATACGCCGTTCCTGCAACCCATATTTCAAACCGAATCGCTGAGCCTGTATGAATTTGTTATTGTAGGAGCGGCATCTTCCCTGGTATTCTTTGCCGTGGAGATCGAAAAAATTGTGGCGAGAAGAAACGAGAAGACGAAATAAAATATTGTTCCTTTAATCTTACAACCTTAAAACAATGAGCAATAACTATACAATCCCCGCCCAAACCCGTATCGGGCATGTGCACCTGAAAGTGTCCGACATAAAGCGGTCACTTGATTTTTACTGCGGCCTGCTTGGCTTCGACCTGGTGACCATGTATGGCACTGATGCTGCTTTCATTTCGGCAGGTGGTTATCATCACCACATCGGCCTCAACACCTGGTATAGTAAGAACGGTCCGCCGGCACCTGCTCGTTCTACCGGTTTGTTTCATACGGCCATCCTCTACCCCACCCGTAAAGACCTCGCCAATATTTATAAACGATTGACCGAAGCAAATTATCCATTTACCGGCGCATCCGATCACGGCGTATCAGAAGCACTTTACCTGAACGACCCGGATGAAAATGGCGTGGAACTTTATTGGGACAGGCCGAAAGAACAATGGCCAAAGAAAGCGGATGGCAGTATTGAAATGTACAGCATTGCACTAGACCTGGATGGGCTGTTGAAAGAAGCTGATTGATCAGCGGTGTTTGCTCTGCAGGTATTTTTCATTTACGACCGCACTCATCGGTTTATCGTACACTTTACTTTCCACCCAACTGATGATATCGAGGTAAGAGAATACCCTTGTTTCAAAACGGTTCTTTTCAAACTGTTTGATGCGGCTGAGGAATTTTCTAAGCCCGGGTTTTAATTTTTCGGCAGACTCATATACATTGTTGCGCAGGAATTTGAACATCTCTTCTTCCACTACCGTCAGGTTCTCCATGCGTGACATAAAACGGAACACCGATTTTATCAGCGATTCAATGATCGCATCGTTGCCCATTTCAAAATGCGCCATCAGGTGAAGCAGGCGGGCATAGCATTGCAGGTCAATACGTATGTCAACCGGGCCGTTGATGATGGTCTGCAGGTGATCAATGGAGCCTTCATAATTGCCATCGCCAAAATAAAGCAGGGCCATTTTATAATGGATCACCAGCACCCGGTGCCGGTCGATGTAAAGTGAGAATTCATCCAGCCCTTTTTCAATAAAGGGAACAAGTTTTAAGCCTTCTCCAAAAGTTCCCTTCATTAAATGCTGGTTGATCCTGGCACTGGTCAGGTAAACGAAGGCCTGCATACGGAAGTTATCATGCCTGTTTGCCGGTTTCGATAAAGTGAACCGTTCAAAACGAGCCAGGTAGGCATCAAACTTTTTATAATTACGCAGGTTGAAATTCGCCGTCATCAGGTTGTGCATGCCCTTGATATAATGGCCTGTTTCCACGGTTATCATCAATGGTTCTTTCTTGAACAGGTCGACCCATTTTTTACTGTAGCGATAATACATTAAAAAATCCTGGCGGATAAATGCATACCAGCAATAGCTCTGGTACAGGTAAAGCTGTTGATAAAAGCCGCCGATCTGTTCGGGGTTTGGCGGCAGGTTCTTTTTGAAGAACTGCTTCACTCCTTTCTCATCCTTTTCATTACGGGCATGGCCTTGCATTACGTACCACTGGTAAAGTTGCAGGGCAAGGTTTGATAAAGCCGTAATCATCGTCCGCTGGTCATTCACTTCATTTGCTTCCAGGGTAAGGCGGTCGGCTGCACCTTCACCACTGCGGGTGATGTGCAGGGTCTCAATCTTCTTTTCCAATGAGATCACCTGTATCAAAAAACTTTCCTGGTGGTAGCTCTTGGCCAGATCTTTTACTTTTTCCAGTATCCGGAGGCTTTGCAGATAGAGGCCTTTGTTATAAAGGATCCGGGCATAATCCAATTGCTCATGCAGCTGCAGGTCGATGCTCTCCTCACTTTTTAAAAGCCGCAGGCTGGCCAGCAGTTCCTTATAAAGATGTGCTTTGAGGTTAGCAAACTGGGGTTTTTCTACGCCGGGCAGTTTTTTTAAGATGAGGGACTCGACGTAGTCCTTACTCTTGTCAATGGCGTCAAAAAGCTGGATGACCTTGAGGTCCTGGCGGGAGGAACTCCGCTTGATATAGAGTTTAAAATGCCTTTTTTCTGCCTTTTCCAGGGATTTTATCAGCTGAAATAATATGTCGGTAGAACGGTTGGGCATCATAAAGAAATTTGTATAGAAGCCGGCACTGTAAAAGGTTTTGTTATCAACGGATTGTTTTTAACAAGGTAAAATCTTACCCAACTTGGTTAGGTATAGATGATCCCCCATCTTATTTTTGTTTCAGATAGTTGATCAATTCATACAGCAGGCAATCGCTAAAGGAAAACAATCAATCGTTAGAAGGCAACCAAGGCCTTTACGCTGAACCGGTCAGCAAAGAAAAGAAATAAACTTTTTCATATAGCAAGCAATCGTTAAAAAAGTCACTCCGTTTCTACGGAGTGGCAATTTTATTTGCAATAATAGGTAATAATTTAATAACATTAGCTATTGCAAGGGATTTTTTTAGGGTGACTGGGCCGGGGATCAATGAACCACATAGGACATAGTGAACATAGAAAACACATAGGATTTACTCTTCGGGTAATGATCCAAAAAGATCGTTTACTAATGTTTTCTGCCCCTCTTTAAAAATATTTATACAATGAAAGTTGATGAGGATACCTTTAGGCTTTTGCAGCATTTGCATATAAGAGAATAAAACAGCTTCATGTATAGGCAGTAAGCCATCCTGCGCTTTTAATTCCACACAAAGTATATCTTCCACCAATACATCTAATCTTAACTCAGCATCAAGCTTTAACCCCTTATATTGAAGTGGTACCCAAACCTGGTTTTTATATAAAAGCCCTTTTAATGCCAGTTCCCGTAAAAAGCACTTTTCATAAACACTTTCAAGTAGCCCTGGGCCAATTTGTTTATGCACTTCAATAGCACATCCAATTACTGCATATGTAAGCTCATTTAAATATTTCCTGCTGATCTCCATACAGGAAAAGTATTCTATGTTACCTATGTTCCTATGTGGTTAAAAACAACAAGCAATGTTATTTTCTACCCAGCATCTTCAGTATCTCTTCCACGGCCCTGTCAACCTGCGGGTCTCTTCCATTGAGTTTGTCTTCAAAGGTATTGATCACTTTAATATCGGGTTGCACACCACTTGCTTCCAGGTCTTTTCCATCCAGGCTGTAACAGCCCCAGCTTGGCATACGAACACTGGAACCGTCTACCAACGAAACACCGCTGGTGAAAATGATCCAGTGATAGGTTTCATTGCCAACGATCTTACCCAGCTTCAATGCTTTGAATCCCGCTGATGTCATTTCTGCATCGCTCAATGATTGTTCATTGGTCAGCAAGATGATCGGCTTGTCTGCTGGCGAAAAATTAGATTGCTGCGACAATGCGCCATCGCGGTATTTCCAGCGCAGGTAGGTACGCTGACTTAAAAATTTCAATACTTCATCATGCACATTACCGCCGGTATTATACCTAAGATCGAATATCAGCGCATCTTTTGAATTCAGTTCCTGCGTCATGTCGATGATGAACTGTTCCAGTTCACCCTGTCCCATATTCTTCATATAACCATAAGCGATCCTGCCATTGCTTTTTTCATTTACCCTTTTCTGGTTATTGTCGATCCATTCATCATACAGGTTGTTGAACAATGTTGCCTGCGGATGCACCTTCACATTTACGATCTGCCCGTTGCGGTTAAAGCTAAGGCGCAGTTCCCTGTCACGGGACGGCACGGTGAAATAATAATTCCTGTCCATGCTTTTATCAACTTCTTCATCGTTCACTTTCACCAGTACGTCACCGGGTTTTATATCTATTGCTTTTCTATCAGCAACAGAACGCTTTGCCACGTATTGAACGGTGTATGGATTCTCATTGTTGAAGATGATGCCCGTTTCCATGGTCTGGTTCTGCAAAGCAATGGTCTCATCATCGCCAAACGTGCCAAAGCCCTGGTGAGAGGAATTCAGTTCGCCCAGCATGTCGTTCAGCATCACCCTTAAATCGGCACGTGTATTCAGGTAAGGAATAAATTGTTTGTAATATTCTTTTGTCTTATTCCAGTTGAGGCCATGAAACTTATCATCATAATAGCCTTCTTCCATTTGCGCCCAGGCCTCGTAAAACATCTGGTCAAATTCTTCGGATAAATTTCTGCGGAAGGTATAGCTGATGTTGACCGGGTCAGCTTTATTCGCATCAAGACTTAGTTTATTGATCGTTCCATTTAATAAAACAAAAAGTTTATCACTCACTTCGATAATATCTGTTCCAAATACATTATCGGTACCGGCAATCTTTTCGGTTTTGTTTTGTTCAAAAGGTTCGATCACAGTTTTCCAGAGTGCATTACGCCCCTCGCCATGGTTACTGGTATAAAGCACCGTTGTCTTCTCTCCTTTCTGGTAAAGGCCTTGCAGGAATTGTGCGCCTAAATTCGGACTTACCTGTTCAAGCCGTTCCATGATCAGGTCGGTATCAATTACCATGGCTTTGGCAGAATCGGCATTGACGGTTTTTTTAGTGGTATCCTTCTTTTCTTCTTTGAACATTTCATTGAACTTGTCGATGCGATAAGGTTCATCAAGTTTCTCCAGTGGTACCCGGTAAACTTTTGCACTGGCCATACCAAACGGGTAAGAAGGCCGCAGGCGCTGCGATGTGAAATAGATATATTTTCCATCGGCCGACCAGGCCGGGTCTGTTTCAGTGATGCCCGTATTAGTAAGATTTGTTGTTTTGTTCTCTTTAATATTATATACAAGGATGTCCTGTTCAAAATTGCGGTAAGCAGTAAACAAAACATATTCATCATTGGGAGAAAATCCCGGGCTTGCATTCTGAAAGCCCCAGATCTCATCTTTCACGATAGTTTTGCTGTCCATTGTTTTAAGGTCCATCAGTTTCACTTCATCCCGCCCGCTCAGGTAAACAGCTTTGGTTCTTTTTGCATTCAACACAATGCTGCGGTTATTCTTTTTATCATCGGTAAGCCGGCGTGGCGTTCCGCTGCTGTCGGCCGGCATGCTGTACCAGTTACTATAGCCATCCAATGTTTGATTAAAGAGAAGTGTTTTGTTATTGCTCAGCCATTTTACTTCTTTCACCCGTTCTGCCGAATTGCGGTTTACCTGTTTTATGAATTTCCCTTCAACATCACTCACAAATAATTCACCACGGGAAACAAAAGCCAGTTTTTTCCCATCGGGCGAAACGTCAAATGCGGAGATATTTCCCCGTACGTCAAAATCCTTTTCTTTAGGTAAGGTGTTGTTGCGGATGATAGAGATCTCTAGTTTATTTTCCTTATCGGACCTTACATCATACAACCAAAGCTGGTAATCCCGTTCAAAAACAATTTTACCGCCATTGGCATTCACCTGGGGTGTTTTAATGGAAGAACTGAATCTTGTAAGTCCTTTTTTCTTACCATTATCCAAGGTATAAAGATTGTATTCGCCATTGGCTTCATCAGAGATGAAATAAACATTTCCGTTCTTATCGATGGTTGCGCCGAAGTCTTTTCCTTCCCAATCGGTATATCTTTTATACTGTTTTGTTTTGGGATTGTACGATTGTATATCGGGATTGAATGGCCCCTTATATCTTTTGCGCTGTACCTGGTTAATGCTCTCCCAGGTATCGTTGAAAATATTTCCCGGATGTGGATGTTCAAATAAATTATGATCGAACTGGAAAAAATAATTTCCAAATACCCTCGCCGGCGTACCGCCTTCGGCACTTACTTTAAATCCGGCGATCTGTCCCATGCGGGCGCTGTTGAAATAAATACTTTTTGAATCCCAGCTCCAGCTTGTTACTTCATCATTGGCGCTGTGGTAGGTGATCTGCCTGATCTCCCCCCCATTAACCGGCATCATAAATATATCGGCATTGCCGTACTGCCTTCCGGTAAAAGCGATCCATTTTCCATCCGGCGAAACACGGGGTGAAGTCTCGTAGCCCTGCATGGCAGTCAATCTTGAGGCCTGGCCGTTATTTACATTCGCTTTCCATAGGTCGCCTTCAAAGCTGAAGATGACGGTTTGGCCATCGGGAGTTAAACAGGGATTCGACAGGAAATAGGCCTTGCCATCCTGTGCGGTTATTGATAATGATACAAAAGAGAAAAGAAAGGAAACTAAGATCGATTTCATTGCAGCTGATTTAGGGAGTGAATATACAGAGATGCCTAATTACTGCAATGCCGTTTATAGAAAAGATCATAGATACAGGATACAAGATGCCGGATACGGGATCATGCATTACTTGCTGCTGAAAACCTTTTTCAGGATATCTGTTACCTGTGCAGCGGGATCCTTGCGTATCTTCTGCTCCTGGAGGCTGATGTTATAAAATAATCCGCTTAATGCCTTTTCAGTTACATAGGCAGTGAGATCGGTATTTACCTGGTCTTTGGAGAAACGGTTGTAGTTGGTAAAAACATCGTTCCAGTATTTGGTGGCATCCATCTTAATAAGTGATGCTTCAATTACCGGCCTGAATTTTTCGGTGAGTTGTTTGGTGGTGATAGATTTGAGGTAATCGGTTGCAGCAAAATCACCGCCACGTAAAATTTTCAACCCGTCTGTTATGCTCATTCCTTTAATGGCATCCCAGAAAATATTTCCAACACCGCTTGCCGCATCTTCAGCAGCACGGTTCATGGAAAGAACGGCTTTGTCAACCAGGCTGCCCATTCCAAAATTGCGGAGCGTTCTTTCTACTTTCTTTGCTTCTTCGGGCATTAATATTTTAATGGCGGCGTCTTTAAAAAATCCATCCATCTTACTCAGTTTCCTGGTACTGCTGTCGGTACCCACCCGTAAGGCGTCTTTTAATCCGCTGATGATATCTTCATTGCTGAGGCTACTGCCGGAGGTGGAGGTTGACTTTGTTACCTTGTCGAATATTCCTTTAATGCCCTGTGCTTCGGTGGTTTGAAAACTGAGGAAAGCCAGTGAGAGGTAGAGTAAAATCTTTTTCATAGATAAATTTTGTATTGCTGAGCAAAAATAACGCCATGGATGCTAACAAAGGGTTAATTTCTGGTTAGGACGGTACTGAACCACATAGTAACATAGAAAACATAGAAATATAAATAGGAGAATATTTTACCTATGTGTCCTATGTTACTATGTGGTTCACAAAACCTAAATTTGCTGCAAACGATCTGAATATGAAAAAGTATTTCCTCCTGCTGATCATTCTTATTTCTTTTTTAGGTAAAACAATCGCCGAAGAAGGCATGTGGCTGCCGCAACTGCTGCAGAGTCTGAATGAAAAGCAGATGAAGAAGATGGGCATGAAGATAAATGCTTCCGACATCTACAACATCAGCAAGGGAAGTTTGAAAGATGCGATCGTAAGTTTTGGCGGATTCTGCACCGCCGAAGTGATTTCCGACCAGGGCCTGCTGCTCACTAATCACCACTGTGGTTTTGACGCCATACAAAATCATTCTTCCATTCAGAATAATTATATCCGGGATGGTTTCTGGTCATACAACAAAGACCAGGAATTACGAAATGACGGATTATTTGCCACTTTCATCATCCGCATTGATGATGTGACCGCTTCTGTATTGAAAGATGTAAACGCCCGCATGAGTGAGAAAGAAAGACAAAGCGCAGTTGATAAGAATATTGCTGCGTTAAGAACCTCCACTAAAAAAGAAACTTACCAGGACCTCATTGTACGGCCTTTTTTTGAAAGCAACAAATATTACCTGTTCGTTACCGAGACCTATCGTGATGTACGATTGGTTGGCGCTCCTCCATCTTCCATCGGTAATTATGGAAAAGATACCGACAACTGGATGTGGCCAAGACATACAGGAGACTTCAGCATGTTCCGCATCTATGCAGGTAAAGACAATAAGCCTGCCGCTTACTCACCCGAAAATGTTCCTTATAAACCAAAACGTTCGTTAAGCATTTCATTGGATGGTGTGAAGGAAGGAGATTTTACGATGGTATTCGGTTTTCCCGGCCGCACCAATGAGTATTTACATTCCAGCGCCATTGAGCAGATCGTAAACATGAGCGACCCGGCAAAGATCGCCATCCGCACCAAAGCACTGAATGTTATTGATGGGTTTATGCGCAGGGATGAAGAAATAAAAATTCAGTATGCAGCCAAATATGCTTCCATCTCCAATGCCTGGAAAAAATGGCAGGGCGAAGTGTTAGGACTTACCAAGACAAATGCCGTTGCCAAACGAAAAGAAATGGAAGCCAGCTTTGAAAAGATCGTTCTGCAAAAACCGGAATTCAACATTGCATACATGAACCTGTTGAAAGACCTGAAGCAGGCCTATACCGATATTGAACCCTATGCCTACGCCAGGGATTATTATACGGAGATATTTCCCCGGATAGAGATACTGGGTTTTGCCGGCCAACTGAACAGCCTGGTAAATGCACTTGAAAAAAATGGCGAAGCAGGTTATAACACGGCAAAGGACAAAACACTTGCCTCACTGGAAGAACTTTTTAAGGAGTACAATACAACGGTTGACCAGAAACTTTTTGAATCGCTGATGGAAATGTATGTATCGGGGCAGAAAGATGTAAATGTTTCTCCGTTGTTGAAAGATATGCTGAAGCAGAATGGGAACAGTTACGCAAATGCAGCTGCAAGCCTGTATACAAAAACAAAACTCGGTTCGCTTGCTTCCATAAAGACCTTGCTCACAGGCAATGCAAAAGATGTTTGTGATGCGATAAAAGCCGATCCTGCTTTCCAGCTTTCGATGGACATGCAGAAAACATACAGCAGCAATGTGAGTATAAAGCTGAATGAACTGCAGGCTGTCATTAACCAGTTGCAACGTACCTACATGCAGGCGCAGATGGATGTGTTTACACAGAAGGCATTTTATCCCGATGCCAACAGCACCCTTCGTGTTACCTATGGCAATGTAAAACCTTACCAGCCGAGGGATGCGGTTAAGTTTGATTTTTACAGTTACATGGATGGGGTGATGGAAAAATACAAACCAGGAGATTACGAGTTTGATCTTCCGCAGAAATTAATTGACCTGTACAAGAAAAAAGATTTTGGCCGATATGGCGTGAATGGCCGTCAGCCGGTTTGCTTCATTGCAGCCAATCATACAACGGGTGGTAATTCCGGCAGTCCGGCCCTGGATGCAAACGGCAACCTAATCGGCCTTAACTTTGACCGGGTTTGGGAAGGAACGATGAGTGATATCAATTACGATCCAACCATCTGCCGCAATATAATGGTTGATATCCGGTATGTGTTGTTCATCGTGGATAAATATGCGGAAGCGAAGAATATCATCAGTGAATTGAAGCTGGTGAGTAAAAAAACAAGATAGGTTTGAAGAATAAACAAACATACGCTCATTTCTACAGGCTCTCTGCCTATGTTTCCATCATGATGAATGGAACGTCGCTTCTGTCATGCTGATCCGCCTGCGGGCGGAGAAGAATTTCATTCTACAGGGATGCTTCGTTCCTCAGCATGACAGGATTCCATTTACTATTAATTTTCATTTACAAATTCAGCCTCCTACCTTTTGAAGTTACCGGAGCATTAAATACATTCTTATGCAAATAGCAATTTTAGGCGCCGGCATGGTTGGACGTGCCATGGCGATTGACCTGGCCGCAAATTATACCGTGACTTCTTTTGATGTAAGCGAACGGTCGCTGCAACTGCTTACGCAAAAAAACAATTCTGTTAAGACAGTAAAAGCAGACCTGAGTAATTACAGCAACTATCATTCTTTACTCCGGGATTTTGATTTTGTCATTTCAGCCGTACCAGGTTTTATGGGATATAAAACCCTGGAAGCGGTCATTCTTGCCAAAAAAAATGTGGTGGATATTTCTTTCTTCCCGGAGAATGCACTGGATCTGGATAAACTGGCAAAGGAAAATGATGTTACTGCCATTGCTGATTGCGGTGTAGCGCCGGGTATGAGCAACCTGATCCTGGGTTATTACAACGAACGGATGAAGATCACCGATTTTGAGTGCATGGTGGGCGGACTGCCGAAGAAGAGGGTTTACCCGTTTGAATACAAGGCCCCTTTCTCCCCTGTTGACGTACTGGAAGAATATACAAGGCCGGCCCGCTATGTAGAGAACAGCCACATCGTAACCAAACCGGCACTTAGCGATGCCGAACTGATCGACTTTGAAAAAGTGGGCACGCTGGAATCGTTTAATACCGACGGATTGCGTTCCATCTTATTCACCATGGGACATATTCCCAACATGAAGGAAAAAACATTGCGCTACCCCGGGCATATCGACCTGATGAAGGGATTGATCAAAGCGGGGTTTTTAAATACAGCACCCGTTTCATTCAAAGGACAAAAAATTTCTCCCATGGAATTCACATCTGCTCTTTTATTTGATCAGTGGAAACTTGGCGAGACTGAAGAGGAATTCACCTTGATGCGGATAAAAATAAGTGATGCAGAAAAAACGGTTTATTACAACCTGTATGACGAATACGATGCAGCTACGCAAACATCATCCATGAGCCGCACAACCGGGTATACCTGCACGGCTGCATTGAACATGTTGGTTCAAAAATTATTTATTACAAAGGGTGTTTTTCCTCCAGAGCTTGTTGGCAAGGATGAATCCTGTTTTAATTTCATCCTCAATTATTTAAAAGAGCGCAATATCCATTACCGGAAAACAGAGACCCGGACTGCAGTTAACTAAATATTTGCAATCTTTTTAGCGTTTCTGTTCCCGGCAACGGAACAGTTCGTTATTTTTGTCCATAGTCTTAAAAAAAATAAAATGAAAATATATTCTGCCCTGGCAATCTTAATAATATTTGCAGCCTGTAATGGCAGTGATAAAGAAGAAGTAGTTGATAAAACTGTTATACCGGTTCCAACGCCCGCTATTAACTATACCATTGTTGCACAATACACACACGATACCGGCGCATATACCCAGGGGCTTGAATTTTACAAGGGCAAACTTTACGAGGGTACAGGAGATTATAAGAATTCGTCTTTACGCATCACCGATTACAAGACCGGTAATGTAGAGAAGAAGCACATAATGGGCACTGATTCGATATTTGGAGAAGGCATCACCATCTTTAAAAACAAAATATACCAATTAACCTGGAAAAATAATATTGTATATGTGTACGACATAAACAATATTGATAAGCCGGAAAAAACACGCAAATGGCCTTACCAGGGATGGGGACTTACCAACAATGGCAAAGACCTGATCATCAGTGATGGCTCGGCCAATCTTTATTTTGTGAACCCCGATGATTTCAAGGTCAAAAGCGCCATCAGTGTCAGGGATAATTCCGGCAACGCGGTGAATTACCTGAATGAACTTGAATACATCGATGGCTTTGTTTATGCCAATGTATACGAGTCAGACTTCATTGTAAAGATCGATCCTGAAAGCGGGCATGTAACCGGCAAAATGGATCTTACAGGCACCATTCAGAAATTTGCGCCCAATTATACTCCGGAGCCGGGGGATGAAGTACTTAACGGCATTGCTTACGACAGTGCATCCAAAAAAATGTTCATTACAGGAAAGCGCTGGCCGAAGATGTTTGAAGTGAGATTGAATTGATACGAAGGCCGATGCAGGATACTAGATACTAGATACTGGATACTGGATACAAGATGCTGGATCATTTACCGATCACATAGATCACCGAGCTGCATTTTTTTGTATTGCCAAATGCCTTCAGGTTGGAAAGAAAGCCATTGATCACAGCTTTGAAAATATTTCCTTTCCCGTTTTTATATTTTTCACTGAGCATGCTCACATAAAAACTATCGAACCACATGGGTTTGCAGGCAATAAGCTTTAAGTTATAAGTTTTAAGTAATTCTTCCATACTCTGCGGTGAGAAATGATATAGGTGACGTGGCACATCATAACCCGCCCAGTTTTCTCCATAAACATCCGCATCGCTCGATGTATAATTGGGTACGGCTATAAACAGTTTTCCTTTCCCGGTGAGTAGTGTTTCAATTTGCCTTACGTATTCATGCAGTTGGTGCACATGTTCCAGCACATGCCACATAGTGATTGCGTTGTATGATGCAGGAACCAGTTCAAATAATTTTCCCGGTTCCAGGGGATTGATCCCGTATAACTCCACTGCTTTAACTCTTGCTGCCGCATCGGGTTCCAGGCCGGTGATCGTCCAGCCGGCATTCTTCATTGTACTTAAAAAAGCGCCGGTGCCGCAACCAATATCCAATATGGCTCCTTTGTTTATCCCGGTCTCACTCATCACTAATTTTCTTTTTGAAGCAAGCGTACGTTTTCTTACCAGGTGATACAGGCTATTGATGATGCCTTCCTTAGTATCACTGTGTGAAATATAATCGGCAGAAGCATAATACCCGCCTATATCATCCTGTGCCGGCACATCCTGTGTGAACCGGGCCGTGCAGTTGTTGCAATGCCAGATGGAGAATTCTTCTTTTGAAACGGTATGATCAATTGCCTTTAGTTTCGGGACAATGGCTTCGCTTTTACAAACCGGGCAACTGGTATAACGGATCATCAACGATTAGATTTTAACGGAGTTCCCTAAATGAGAAGCATTGTTTGAATTGCTGAAATAAATGATCAGCGTTAATAATGCCAGCGCCACAAGAACAAGGGCCCATATCCACCAGCGGTCTTTCACTACTTCTTCTTCCGAAAAGTATTCGGTCATCATGGTGTTGGTAGTTTCCTTATCTCCCACCAGTATGGTATGCTCCGCATTGGGATGTATCACCCGGATGGCAGTCACATGTTGATTGAAGGCTTCAGGAATTTCTTCCTGTTCAAAAATGGTATTGCCGTTCTCATCAACAAAAAAATTACCGATGCCGGGCAGGTTTGCCTTTGCATGGGTTGAAATTTCATGTTTAAGCCCGGCACAAAAACTCCTGAGCGATTCAGTCACGTCCTCTTCATTTTGCCTGGTCTTTTCTGCCACGTAGGTAAGCAGACCATTTGTATTCATTTCTTTGACGTTGAACTGAATGATTTGTTTTGGAGCAGTTACTAAGTGATTGGTGAAATCAGCTTCAGCACCGTTTGTTGCTATGGATAAAGAACCAAAACCCGGAAGCGGACAAATTTTATTCTGAAAAAGATAGGAAGTGATCAGTTGCTGCATGCTGGCAAAGATATGACCTACAAATGAGCCGGGCAAATGAGTAACGGGCATAAAAAATCCGGCTGAGTTCATCAACCGGATCGGAATATAGGGTACGGTATTAAAAATTCACTCTTACACCACCCATCAGGTTGAGGCCATACACTTCGTAATTATGCCAACGCTGGTATTTGGTGTTGAAAATATTATTTACATCCATCCAGGCACTGAACATTTTGCTGATCTTGAATTCAATGCCGGCGCTAAGATCAGAACCCGGTGCAAACAGTTTAGCCGAATTTCCTTTAGTAAGGAAGTGACCACCGCCGAATGCATAAAAATCTGCTTTGATCAACACTTGTTTAATTGCCCACCAACGCAACGAGCTGGTGAATTCCATCGGGATGGTATTCCATGCCTTTGCATTGCTTTTCATACCGGTGTAGCCATTGAAGGTTAACCCGGCAGTAACGGTAAATTTATCCTGGTTGATATAGCTTATATCGCCATGAACACGGAGGTTTCTTACGCCTGTTTCGTTGCTTACAACAAAGGCTTTATTATCGGTAGCGGTGTCGTTGATGAAGAAAGGCAGGTTGGTGTAAGTAACCAGCCCGGCTTTTGCATTAAAGTTGAAATGCTTGCCTAAGGTTGCCTTGATGCCGCCGTAATATTCTATCTCCTTCGTATTTAATTGTGCGGTAAGTGTCTTCAGGTAAGGATTGATCTCCGACAGGTTTCGGTAGGTATTCTTTGTAAGTTTTCCCACCCACCCTGCCTGGAATGCAAAAATATTTTCAGCGATCTGTGCTTCGGCATACACATTGGGTAACCATACGAATTTCCCATTATCCCATGTAGGTATTAAACCTCCATTGATACTGAGCCTTGGTGTAGAGAATACCAGCGAAGGTGCTACCTGGAAAACATTGTTGTTTAGCTTGATGTTGGGGAACACATCTTTGGTTGTATACGTGGTGATGTCTGCCTTGCCCTCAACCTTGAATGCAAAAGCTTCTCCAAATTCCTTCTCAACCGGGATCGATAATAATGCAGATGTTTCAGCAAGTTTGTTCACATTTATGAAATTGCTTACCTGCAGGCTGGGATTATACTTAATTCCGTATTCCCCCACCACCGTGTTCCGGATACCGGCCCTGAGCGAAAGATCCTGGAACTGCTGCCGAACATCTTTACGAGTGTATTTATAAAGACTGGTATCGTAACCATACAGGAAATTTTCATTCATCTTCACATCAACGCTGGCATACACTTCGTTCTTGGGCAGAAAATAACTACCTGCAGCCTTTATATGAAGCCTGCTGTAATCCTGGTACTGTAGTTTTCCTTTGGAAGAAATATAGTCGGCATATACATTGGCCAGGAACTTTTTACCATCCCCAAAACTAAACCCGGCACTAATAAATGGCGTTGAGAAATTACCATAGCCGACTTTTACAAAATTGCGCTGACCCAAGTACAAATTTGTATCCTGCTGCAAAGCCAGTGGCTTTAACAGAATGGGCTGGTAAGAATAAAATAAATTCTGTGCAGGAATATCATAAGTAAGGTTCGGATGTGTGGTATCCGAACTTAAATTGCTTGCAGAGAAATTTATCTTCACCGCATTGCGCAATAGCGGCTTATAGGAAGAGGTAATATCAATAGTAGTGGTTTTCTTCTTAGTAACAGTGTCTTTCTGTGCAAAAGCTGCAACAGAAACCAAACAACACAACACGGTAACTAAGTAATATGCCGGCTTCATACGCATTTTAAAAAGGAATATTTCTTTATTGCTCATTTAATGATTTTATTTGTTTTTCACAATAGGGTAAGCCCGGCGCTTAATTTCCTCCCACCTTACTCACCGACTTTTCTTCTTCAATGGCTTTATCAAGTTTTTGCTGGGCCTCCTGTTTTAATTCAGGGATGATAGCATTTTTAGCTACACTTTCATACGTAGCTTTTGCATTGAAATAATCTTTCTGCTGCATAAAGATGTCGCCGAGCAGGATATAACTTTTGGTAACCCAGCTATCGTAAGAACCGGTTTCTTTGATGACCAGCAAGGCAGATTTTTCAGCAGCGCCCAGGTTATTCATACTGAACTGACAATTGGCGATCTCGTACCGGGCTTCTGCCCCCCAGGCTGATTTATTTATAGCTGCACAGGATTTGAAGGAAGTAACAGCCGCAGCACAATTATTATTAACCTGCTGGCTTTTCCCTAACACCAGGAACGCAATTGACTTGTCATCTGTGTTGAGTCCTTTTTTTGTGAGCAAGGTATTGGCGGCTTCATTTGCCTTTGTATAGTCCTTCAATTGATAGTAGCAGCGCACCAGCCCCCTCAATGCTTCCAGTTGGTTATCCTGGTTTACTGCACCGGTGATCAATGATTCAAAATATTTTTTTGCCCCAGCATAATCTTTCAGTTCAAAATAATTTATTCTTGCCGCTTCCAGCGTTGCTTTCTCAAAATAGCGGTTCAATCCTTTACTGTTCACATAATCATAACCAACCAGCGCATTCTGCCAGTCTTTACTCTTTGTGTAACATTCGCTGCTGAAATAATTTGCCTCCAATGCATAAGAGCCATTGGGGTACTGCGACAGGTAATTTTTAAACCCTGTGATAGCCGTATTGCAATCACCTGCATTGTATTTAAGTTCTGCCGAGGTATAAGTAAGTGAATCGGCTTCTGACACAGAGATGTTTTTTCCGTTCTTACGCATCATTTCGATATAATCAGTCGGCCTGCCGATCTCCACATATATATTCTTCATGATATCCATCGCCTCATCCGCTTCCGGTGACTGGGGATATTTCTTAATAAGGGTTTGGTAATTACCCAGCGCCTCGCTATTAAGATTCGTATTGTAATAACACAAACCAAGTTTCAAATATGCCTTAGGTTTAAGTCCACCGGCTTCCGGTGAATTTACCAGTGTATTTAAATACGGAATAGCATCGTTGAATTTTTCATCCGCAATATAAGTGAGCGCTATCTCCATATTTACATCAGGTACGATACTGCTTTTTGGATACTGTTTCAGCAATGCATTAAGGGTTTTGATCTTTTCGGAAGAGCTTTTTACACCGGCGATCAGCGATTTCTGGAACATGGCATAATCACTCTGCGGCAGAGCATTGGTCACCACGTTATCGTACATGCCGTTCGCTTTTGCAAATTCCCTGTTCATAAAATAACAGTCGGCGCTGCGTACATATGCATCCTGCTCCATGAACGGAGAAGTTACAGAGACTGTTTTGGTCACCTGCTCAAAATAACCCAATGCCTGTTTGTAATTTTCTTTCTGCAGCCAGCAATAACCAAGGTCATACTTTGCAGTCGCATTATTCGCCTCCCCTTGTGAAGGCACATTTGCCTGCAGGTACAAGTTCAGGTACCTGATTGCCATATCGTACTCACTGTTCCGGTAAGCGATCTCTCCCTTCCAGAAGTTTGCGTATGGAGAAACAGCCGATACAGGCAATTGAAGAATTTTCGTGAGCAATTCATCAGCCCTATTTATTTGCTGATCATTGATGAGTTCCACGGCCCTCCCGTAAAGGATACGTGGATAAGCTTTTTGCATGGATGGCGTTGGCTTATCAAACGACTCATATAATTTTAAGGCATCGGCAAAATTGTTGGTATTGGTCAACAGGTTCACCAGTATCTCTTTCGCTTCGGTATCGTATTCACTGTTGGGATAATCCTTCAGGTATTTTTTCATTTCATTCAGCGCAATATCCTGGTAGCCGAGTTCGTAAGAAAGCTTGGCGTAATTAAAACGGGACACCTGTTGCTGCACTTTATTGGAACTGTTGTAAGCGCTGTACTGGAAAGCAGTACGTGCATTTGTCTTTTGATTGGTACGCAGGTAACAATCACCCAGCAGGTACATACTGTTTTGTCCCATCGAGTCTTTTTCTGAGCTCAGTTGCCTGAATCCCTCAATGGCTTTGTTAAGTTGGTTGGCATCGTAATAACAATAGCTCAGTTCATACATCACATCCTTACCCACTTTATCACTGCTTTTTACATAAGCTTCCAGCAAGGGCAAAGCTCTTTTATAATTCTTCTTTTCAAAATACAACTGGCCAATGAGGAGGTGCATTTCTTTTTGATAGTATAAAACGCCCGGTCTGCCTAAAACACTTTCGCCATAGCGAAGTGCTTCATCTTTTTTCCCCTGGAAATAATAGATCTCGGCAATGTAATAAGGTACCACGCCTTTATATGCTTCCTGTGTTTCCACCAGTTTGAATGATTTTAATGCCTCATTGAACTGCCGCTCGGAATAACTGATGAATCCGTAGTAATAATTTGCCGGGATAAAATATTTATTGTCGGGCAATTGGTGAATCTCGTCAAATAATGGTTTTGCTTCTGCAAATCGTTTCAGGTTGAAATAACAATAAGCTTTTTCAAATTTTGCATCAGCGATCTCAGTGTTGCTTAAATTTTCCAGTCCTGCTCTTTCGTAATAATTGATGGCATGGCTGAAATCTTCCTTAATGAAATAAAACTTCGCCAGGTGATAACTCATCAACTGCCTGCGTGGTTCATTATTCACTACGCTGATATAATGACTGGCTTCCTGCTCGGCAACCGGTTGCTGAAGTTTGAGCTCACAGGCGATGTAATAATAATTCACATCTTCATTCAGGTATGCATGGTCGCTCACGGTATTATCCGGGTATTGCGCCTTCAGTTCTCCAAACAACGGGTAGGCCAACGCAAACTGTTCCTGTACAAAAAGTGCTTTTGCATCTTTGAATTTTTTTTCTGCGTCGGTAATTGCATTGGTTGGCTGAGAAAAGGCGGATAGGGAAAACAGGGCTGCCAGAAAAAGGCATATTGTTCTTTGTTTTATCATGGTTTTGAGTTCGATCATTTTTGCTGGTGCAAAATTACTTATTGTGCCTCCGTTGCAAACATCGTTCCAAACAGATTGTGAATAAGTGGATAACTGATGTAAACAAAACGAATGTATTTTTACAATGCTGTTAATGAAATGATAAATAGATTTTCTTTTAGAGTTTTTATAACAGTTGATCAAAAAAATCTAAACCACTTTAAAGACAAAAATGAAAAAATTATTCTCTGCAAAGTATTCTGCCGGGGCTGTAAGTGCAGCCATGTTGTTGATTCGCCTGGGTGCCGGCATTCTTATGATGTGGCATGGTTATGATAAACTAATCCACTTCAGTACTTACCAGGATCAATTCATCAATTTCTTAGGCCTGGGCAAAACCCTTTCCCTTGCATTGGTCGTTTTTGCCGAATTCTTCTGTTCCCTGTTCCTGATGCTTGGGTTGTTTACCCGGCTGGCAACAATACCATTGATCATCACCATGTGTGTGGTGCTTTTTAAAATAAATAAGGGAGAGGTTTTTGACAAAGCTGAAAATATACCTTTATTTCTTCTTTGCTTTCTGACATTACTGATCATCGGGCCGGGAAGAGTTAGTGTAGACAGTTTGATCGGGAAATAATCATTTAATGGATAATTCTTTAATGAATAATTGATAAATACCTGATTCACATTTGCATTATCCATATTGGTTGACTTTCACTGCAGAGAAATTATCCATTAACTTATTATCAACTATCAATTAATAACATGTTTGTTACCGAAACCCAAATAAGGATTCATTATGCCCTCACCGACCAGATGGGTATTGTTTATTATGGGCACTACGCCCAGTTCTATGAAATAGGTCGTACCGAAGCCATCCGCCAAATTGGTTACACCTATAAAGAAATTGAAGCGATGGGCATCATCATGCCTGTGGTGGAAATTCACAGCCGGTTTCTACAACCAGCCAAGTATGACGATCTGATCACAGTAAAGACAACCTTAAAGGAAATGCCCACCCATCATAAGATCGTGTTTCATGCGGAGATATATAACCAGCAGGATGAATTACTGAATACCGGCGTGGTCACCTTATTCTTTGTAGATGCAAAGACCATGAAGCGTTCCGCCATGCCGGAAGACCTGAAAGAAAAATTAATGAGATATTTTGCCCCAAACCCCTAAAGGGGCTTTAAGCCCTGTTATTATCGGCCCTCCAGTTCTTAACAGCCATCTTAATATCTTTAGATCCCATGTTTTCATCGGCAGCTCTTTTAGCCAATGCTACAAACTCATCATCCCCGGCAAAACGCAAAGCAACTATTTGTCCCATACGCAAGCGGCTGTCTAATGGTTTTCCCGTAGCTACAAAATGCCGGAAGTTTTCTTCAGCACGTATGGCCCTGTCTTGTGCCCGCAATGCAAAAGCCCGGCAATACCACCAGAGGATCAGTAGAATAACACTTACCAGGCAGATCAATGATGCACTGTACAAACCCCCGTCCCCGTTTTTTTCGCAATCAGCACAGGCTTCATATAAATTGATACATGAGCCTACCATCAGTGCCAGTATTGCTGTTGGCGCAATAAAATGATACAAGGGTACATACCTTGAATGATTCTTAAAATTTTGCTCAGACATATTGTTTAGTTTTGGTTGATGCTTCAAGTTACTTTAAAATATCCAGCAGCTTCCACATTTTTTCCCTTACAGTGCCGGCGCTGCCATCGAAATTATTTACAATGAAAGAGAACGTATATTCTGTGCCAGATTTGCTTTTTACATAACCCGTGTAACTTCTTACCCCCGTGATATATCCATCTTTCATTTTAATGCCATAGGTTTCGGGCAAGGCATAATAAAAAGACGGGAACCAGCTTTGCTGCCTGGCATATTGCATTACAGCAACCAATGCATTTGTTGTAACCCGGTTAGCAGGCGAAAGTCCGCTGCCGTCAATGATGTTCAATGCAGATCTTTCAATGCCTCTCTCCTTCCAGAAATTTCTGATGATGGAAACACCCGTATCCGTTGAACCAAATTTTGTTTTTTCATACGCAATTGTTTTTACAAATGCTTCGCCATAAAGATTCACACTTTTTTTAAGGAACCAGTAGTTGATACTGTCCAACGGAGGAGAATATAACGTGCCTAATATCTTTTCCGGCTGCAAAACCGAATAAAACTGGTTGTTCATAAAAGCATTGAACATGGAATAATTTCCATTTTTAAGTGTAAGCCCCGATCTGTTAAGTTTTTCAGCCATCAAACCTGAAAAACTATAGGCCCCGTCTGTTGAGGAACCTGATATAAAAAAAGAATCAACTCCTGCCGGTACAGTGCCCCTGATAAATGCCAGGGCGGAATAGGGTGAGAAATAAATGTATGCCTGGTCGCCAGATCCCTTTGCTCCGGTTGTTAATTCATTCAGCATCTGAATACCGGGAAAAGGGTTCATCGAGATCAGCTCAACTTTATCACCCACCTGTTTACCGGGTTTTAATTTTATGGTATACTGATTTTCATTCCAGTTAAAAGAACTGCATCCTGCCCCGTAATAATTTCCCATGTCCTGCCATATCCATCCATCGGGCAATGTTTGTGAACCCCATTTGGAATTATCAACATAGATCACATCCAGGGAACTTATTTTTAGTTTGTCTGCTATGATGGCATACAACGTATCCAGTATTTTTTTCTGCAGTTGTGTTTTTGTAACGCCAGCTCCCAAATGTAGGATCCCCATAGCCTGTAATATTTATACTCCTTTTAAATACCCTCTTTTGATCTCACCGCTGTAACCAAGCTCTGTCTTGTATCTATATTCCTTCCCCAGCATTTCAAATGCACTCACACTGGTGATCACTTTCTGGCAACTGGCCGGTGCTAACCCAACCTGCGAATTCTTATCAAAAACAACTTTGCCCGTTTTACTGTCCACCACATACAAACTGATGACGGCGTGTTTGAACTGGGCATCTTTTTCTAATCCTTTTATGGCCATAGATAAACGGGCCTGTACATTCTGTCCAAAAGAAATGTTGCTCAACAGTAAACCAAAAATCAAATAGACTGTTTTCATCTTAACTTATCTTGCACTAAAATTAATCTTTTTAAAACGATACATGACACAGGCATCCATCATCACCATCGGCGACGAATTATTGATCGGCCAGGTCATTGATACCAACAGTGCCTGGATGGCACAGGAATTAAACAAATGGGGCATCCGGGTAATGCGGCGTGTGGCAGTGGGTGATGTGTGGGAGGAAATATGGAATGCCCTGGATGAAGAGCAGAAGCATGCCGACATCATTTTAATAACCGGCGGACTTGGCCCCACTGCAGATGATATTACAAAACCACTTTTGTGTAACTATTTTGGTGGAACCATGGTCATCAATGAAGCGGCCAGGCAAAATGTACTGGATATTTTCACCAACCTAAACCGTCCCATCATTGAGCGTAATTTGAAACAGGGGGAAGTGCCGGATGTTTGTACCGTAATTCAGAATAAAAGAGGCACGGCCCCCGGAATGTGGTTCGATAAAAACGGGAAGGTTTTTGTTAGCATGCCCGGCGTACCGCACGAAATGAAAGGCATGATGGAAGATGATGTGATACCCATGCTGCTGAAACAATTTAAATTTCCTGCTATCATTCATAAAACTTTACTCACCGCCGGTGTGGGTGAAAGTTTTTTGGCGGAACTGATAAAACATTTTGAAGAAGCACTTCCTGCACACATCAAACTTGCTTACCTGCCTAACTACGGCATGGTGCGGTTGCGGCTCACATCAACCGGGTTTGACAAAGAAAAAACGGAGCATGAAGTGCAGCAGTTTTTTGAAACCCTGCAATCGCTGGTGAAAGAATACATGGTGACCAACGAAGACGAGCCGATCGAAAAGGTAGTAGGCAGGTTGCTACTCACTAAAGGCAAAACCATTTGTACTGCCGAAAGTTGCTCAGGGGGATATATTGCACACCTGCTCACTTCCATACCCGGTTCTTCAAAATTTTATGATGGCAGTGTGGTGAGTTACTCCTACAAGGCAAAGGAAGACCTGTTACAGGTAGAAAAAGAAACCCTGGAACTGAAAGGGGCAGTAAGTGAGGAAGTGGTATTGCAGATGGCGGCAGGAGCATTAAAAAATATCAAGGCCGATTATGTGATAGCTGTTTCGGGGATCATGGGCCCCGGGGGCGACATGCCCGGTAAGCCAGTAGGCACTGTATGGGTGGCTTTTGGCAGCAAAGAAAAGATCGAGACGCAAAAACTGTCCTTCCGCTTCGACCGGATGCGGAATATACAACTGACTGCGGTAAATGCATTGAATCTACTGCGAAAATTCATACTGGCTGAGAGATAGCTGCCTGGCCACTACCGCTTTACTCTGTTTATTTCTTTTAACCTTAGTGGCCTGACAGCTTTTAAACGGAAATAATTACCTTTGGCCCGTCTGATACATTGCTTGATTTATTGCTCCTTCCTGTACTGCCGTACAAGTGAGTGATCCTTCGGCTTCGCTCAGGATAAACTCAAGCTGGTACCAGGAAATATAAATGCTCTAACAATATAAAAAATTCAATCTAAAATATTAAATACTCATGAGTTTAGTTGATTTAGTAATGCCGAAACTGGGTGAAAGTATCATGGAAGCTACCATTTTGAAATGGCATAAAAAACCAGGCGATTCCATCAAGCAGGATGAGACTGTGCTGGACATTGCCACCGATAAAGTGGACAGCGAAGTTCCTTCCACTGCCGAAGGTGTTATTGAAGAAATTCTTTTCAATGAAAATGACGTGGTACCCATCGGTACCGTGATCGCTAAAATAAGAGTGGGTGCAAATGCTGCCGTTTCTAATACCCAGCCAGTTCCTGCCCCAATAAAGGAAGAATATGAAGAAGCAAGAGTGGTGGAAGAAATCCCCTACCAGCCAACAGACAACGGACAACGGACAACAGCAAATACCAAATCAGCCATACGTTTTTACTCTCCCCTTGTTTTAAACATCGCCCAGCAGGAAGGCATCGGCATGGCCGAACTGGAAAATATTCCCGGCACCGGCCAGGAAGGAAGGGTGAGCAAGAAAGATATTCTGGCTTATGTGGCTACCAAGGGAAGCAGCATCAAGCCACAAGGGACAAGCCAGCCGCAGCAAACAACATCTGTTGCAGTAACCGAACCACAAACAACAAACAACAAACCTCAAACAGAATACCAGGCACCAACCGTTTACAGTGGCAACGTAGAAGTGATCGAAATGGACCGCATGCGCAAACTGATCGCCAAACACATGGTTGACAGTAAGCATACTTCTGCCCATGTTACCAGTTTTGCAGAATGCGATGTTACCAGCCTTGTTTTATGGAGAGAAAAAGTGAAAAAGGATTTTGAAAAGAGGGAAGGTGAAAAGATAACATTCACTCCCCTGTTCATTGAAGCCATTGTAAAGTGTATTAAAAGATACCCGATGCTCAGTAGCAGTGTTGATGGCGATAAGATCATTATTAAAAAAGACCTCAATATTGGTATGGCAACCGCTTTACCAAATGGTAATTTGATTGTGCCGGTCATTAAAAATGCTGATCAGCTTAATTTAACAGGACTCACCAAACAGGTGAACGGCCTTGCAAACGCAGCCCGTACAGGAAAACTAAGACCCGATGATACCACAGGCGGCACCTTCACTTTAACAAACGTAGGTACATTCGGAAGCATTATGGGTACACCCATCATCAACCAGCCGCAGGTGGCTATTATGGCCGTGGGCGCTATCAAGAAACGCCCCATGGTTATTGAAACGCCGCAGGGCGACAGCATTGCCATCCGTCACATGATGTATATCTCCTTGAGTTATGATCACCGCATCATTGACGGGGCATTGGGCTCTACATTCTTAAATGCCGTTTCAAAAGAACTGGAGAATTTTGATGTGAACAGGAGTATCTGATTTACGGGCAAGCTTCATTCAATTAGTTAGTAAGAAAGGTCATCAGCAAAACCGTTGCGATGACGATAAGCATTGAAAAAAAGTACAATGACCTGGTATTATATTTTTCATTTCTCCAGAATATAAAAGATAAGACCGGAAGAATAACCAATGCGGCGAGCATAGGCAGCCACAGTATCTCAAATACGGCACCCACAAAAGCAAAATGATAAACATCCACTACCTGGCTCAACACCCAGAATAGTAAAACAGCAAGGCTCAGTACCAGGAATATCCTGCCGTAATTTGAACTTTTATTTCCAGGCAATTGATTTGAATTTAAGATGCCGGTTATTGACAGGTAGCCAATGTCTCAGCCGTGACTCCTGTAAAGCCGCCGGGCGTTAACATGTCTTCAAAATAATAAAAACTCTTTGGCGGGTTTACGGGAAAACAGGTGAGGCCATATACCTGGCCGCACATACCGATGTGTTTGCCGGCCAATGTCCTGGTCTGTATCTTATAAAAATATCTTTTAGCGGTACTGCTGATAAAGGTAGTTTGCCAGCCCTGCCCCAATTGATTTGTTGTAAACACCACCGCATCATTTTCATCGTAGAGCGTGAAACCAATGGAATCAATATTCTGCGTAATGGGCCTGCAGATATCATTCAACCCATCGTTATTAGGACTGAATGCGTTGGGCATGAATATCCGGCCATTATCACCCGTGCCTGCCGTATCTGTTACCAGGCCATCGCAATTGATGTGATGGACTGCATCGCTTGATTTGGAACAGTTAAAAAATACCACAGCGGTTGTTATCAATAGAGCCGGAATGATCAGTTTCATACAATTCAAATTTATAAGGCCAGAATTTTCATTAAAGAAACGAAAATTTATTTAAACCGAAGCGAATAGCAATTGGGAGGCTTACTTATCATCGGGGAGGCCAAAAAAAAGATAAAAAATCAAAATCTAAAACGTATAATCCTTACCTTGAAATATGTCTTCCATTGTTACCATCACTTTCAGTCCCTGTATTGATAAAAGCACATCAATACCATCTTTAATCCCTGAAAAAAAAATAAAATGCGCTCCACCAAAGCTGGAACCTGGTGGAGGTGGCATCAATGTAGCCAGGGCCATAAAAAAACTGGGTGGAGAAGCTACCGCGGTTTTTCCTTCGGGTGGGTATACCGGAAAATTTTTCGATCATTTGCTGGCAAAAGATAATATCCCTGCTGTGATCATTGAAACCGGTAATGAAACAAGGGAAAATATTATTGTGCTGGATGAGTCCACCAATGATCAGTATCGTTTTGGAATGCCCGGAACTGAGTTAAGTGAAGATGAGTGGCGGCAATGTTTGAAAGCGGTTGAAGAATTAAAAGATGCGGCCTATATTATCGCAAGCGGCAGCCTGCCGCCCGGAGTTCCGCTGAACATTTATGCCATGCTGGCTAAGATCGCTAAAAAGATGAATGCAAAATTCATTGTTGATACCTCAGGGGAAGCTTTAAAACATGCCGCTGATGAAGGCGTTTATTTACTTAAACCAAACCTTGGTGAATTGAGTTCGCTTGCAGGTAAAAAAGAATTAAGACCTGGTGAAGTAAAAAATATTGCAAAAGAGATCATTGCAAAAGGGAAATGTGAAGTGATGGTGGTATCATTGGGTGCGGCCGGTGCCATGCTGGTAACAAAAGATATCACTGAAAAGATCACAGCACCACCTGTAGTTAAGAAAAGCACAGTTGGCGCCGGCGACAGTATGGTTGCGGGGATCGTTTATTTTCTGATGGAGGGAAAAACCCTGGTTGAAGCCACTCAATACGGCGTGGCCTGCGGTACAGCAGCTACCATGAATCCCGGCACAGAACTGTGCAGAAAAGAAGATGCAGACAGACTGTATTCATTGATACAGAAAGGCAACATACATTAGCCTTCCATAACAAACCAGCTCAATCCTGTTGATCCATCCATCCCGATAGCGATCGGGACCGTTCAGGCAATCAAGCTGAATAAAGTTATCCCGTACAAGAGTGCCCTTTGTTCCTCAGGATAAACTGTGCCACTGCAGTTGAATATTGTTACTTAAGCGGGTAACAAAAATTGCTTCGTATTGGGAAGATTGCTTCGTCGTTCCTCCTCGCAATGACGTTACTCGATACCCAAGCCCCAATCCTTTCCTTTTTCTGTTGCCGGCAAACCAGTTGTTATCCATTTGGCGGGTTTACCACCCTTTAAATAATAATCGAAGAACTGGCCCAGTCTTACAGAAAGATCTTTACGGTTCTTTCTCTCCACGAGGTTATGGTCTTCGCCGTTGTACTCCAGCAGCCATGCTTTTTTTCCGAGACGGCGCAGGGCAGTAAAGAATTCAATACCCTGGTACCAGGGCACGGCGCCATCGGCATCATTATTCATCATCACCAGCGGCGTATTTATTTTATCGGCAGCAAATAAAGGAGAGTTCTTTATATACAGGTCGGGGCGTTGCCATAAAGTGGCGCCAATGCGACTCTGAGATTTTTCATACTGGAACTGCCGGTTTATGCCAGCTCCCCATCGTATGCCGCCATAAGCGCTCGTCATATTGCTAACCGGTGCACCTGCCCATGCTGCCCTGAACATATTTGTTTTGGTAACAAGGTAGGCAACCTGGTAACCGCCCCAACTTTGCCCCTGTATGGCCATACGGGTGCTATCCACCCAGGGCATTTTTGCTAAATATTTTGCAGCGCTTACCACACTGTTATAAGCGCTGTTGCCCGGCTCACCTTCTTTATAATAAATATTGGGATCAAAAACGAGATACCCATTGCTTACAAAATAAGGAATGTTAACAGTAGATGCACTGGGTGCCGGTGCCCGGTAATTAAATAAACCGTCGGCATCACGTTCGTAAAAATAAAAGATGATGGGGTATTTTTTCTTCGGGTCAAAATTCTCCGGCTTGAATAATAAACCTTCGCTCATCCTGCCATCGAACATTTTCCATTTAACTAATTCAGCGCTTAACCAGTTATAATCTTTTTGCTGACCTGCCACATCACTCAGTTGAGTAAGGTTCCTAAGATCGCCGGTTGCAAATAGCTCGCTCTGGCTGATATTGGCCCGCTGCACAATATACTGTTCCGCTTCTTTTGCTTTTACTGGATTGCTGAATGCATACGGCCCGGTGATAAGCAGTGCCGGATCAGAAACCTCGTTTACTTTTTTGTTATAGAAACCGCCGTACTTGCTTGTCTTGTTTTGAGAACGCAGTAAAATGGTTTCACCTGCTTTAAAGAAACGTTTCTCGGGATCAAGGCGCACATAATTGAAATCGGCTTTATTCTTTTTGCCCCAGCCATTGGTGATATTTTTTGGCAGCTCCATACCATTGGGGTCGGCCTGCCAGATATCATACACGTCTTTGATGAGGATATACCGGTCGTCTTCTATCCATCCTATTGTTCCCTGCTCACGTGGATAATCGGGCACATCATTCTCCACATCATACAAGGGCTCTTTTATTTTATCGCTGATGTTTTTGGTTGAACCGGTTGCGGCATTCCAGGCAAAATAATTTTTCTGAATGGGATCGTACCAGTAAACATATTTACCTTTTGGCGATGCTTCAAAATTGGCGAGTGAATTGGATAAAATTAATCTTCTTTTTCCATCTGCAGTACTGATGGCATAAGCGGTTGTCTTTACCCTGCCCGTCCATTGCGATTCTACCCGGTTACCATTTGTGCTTTCGCCCAATACCCAATCGGCATTGCCTTCATCAACCAAAGTAATTCTTTCTGCATCTTCTGCACCCAATTGAACAACCCGGTCATCACCGGGTTTCATCACGGCCACAAAGCTGCGTTTTAATTCCTGGTCGAGCTGTTTTAACTGTTGCGGCTGCAGGTAATCATCGTTGTAGTGCCATACATCTAACCTTGCCAGTTCAAAGTCAACCAGCGTAGTATCTTTTGGCGCTTTGATGGGTGCCGTGCCAAAGAATAATTTCTTTCCATCTTTACTGAACCGCAGCGCTGCATTTTCGCTGATGGTATAACCCAGTTGCATGCCCACGGTATTTTTTTCTGCAGCTAATTTAGCGCTGTCCTGTCCGCCGGTATAATACCAGAGTTTATAAAATTTCTGCAATGCCTTGGCACTGCTGTCCCTTTCAGCAACAAAAGCCAGTTGTGTACCTTCTTCATCAAAGCTGAAATTTTTGGCATCGTTGAAGGCTTTCATCACCGTATCCATTTTTTCAGAAGACAGGTTATAAATAAACACAAGTGCTTTGCTGTTGCTGTCCTTACTGTTCTTTGTTGTTTCTATTAAAAGCCGGGTTCCTTTCTTGTCGAAATAGTACTCACTTACCAGTTTGAAAGTTTTTTCTTTTGCATCGCTCATGCGGCGAACAACCAGGTCGGTTCCTTCAGATGCTGCCGCCGTGGCGGGGTCATCGCCTTCGGCATCTTGTCCCTGTACTAAAGTCCAGGGCAATTCATCATCCTTACCTTTTTTAATGATCTCTTTGGCTGCTTTTTGTGCGGCAACGATCACTTCTTCTTTTGTAACATTTCCCTTAATGGAGTCGATTGATTTCCTGATCACCGAATCGGCCAGCTTCAGTAATCTATCCATGTTCAGTTTGGCTGAATCAACAACTGCGGCAGGCTTGGTCTTCTTTGTCGAGTCAGGCAATGATTTTTCCAACTGGTAAGCTACCCAACCGAAACCTTTCTCGGCGGTTTTAAATCCTTTTACCCGGGGCATTTTCACTACTTCCTCTTTACCCAATTCAAGAATACCAATTGAGTCTTTGGTCATATCATCGGGTTTCTTCTTTTTTATCTTTGCCTGCCTGGTTTCCTGGAAGATGGGTTTTATTTTAAAAACAACATAGCGGCTGTCTTCGGTAATAACAGCCCCATAACCCCGGGCAATTATTTTCTTGTATTGGCCCGAGGCGTTCTGTATCATCAGTTCCCCGTCACCTTCCTGTGGATTAACGGCATACACAATATATTTTCCGTCGTTGCTGATCATTCGTTCGCCGATGCTTTTCCAGCCGTCGTAAACAGAATGATCGAGTGGTTTTTTATTTTGTGCGATACCACTAATAGCAATAAGTAAAAAAAGAAGTGAGAATAATTTTTGCATAACGGTTGTTTTGGAAATTTAAAGTTATGGTAAAGCCGCCAAATAATTTACCTGCCTGCGGCAGGAGCACGGAAGCACAGAGGGAATAGCGAGAAAAGCCTCATGTATTTTTCCGTGATTTTGTGTCTCCGTGGCAATATCTTTTTGCCGAAGGCAAACAGCTTCGCTGTTATAATTTGCCACAGAGGCACGGAAGCACAGAACTGGTTATTGTTGATCCTCCTCGAAAAAACCCCACTCTTTTCTCAATGTCTGCAGTTTCTCGCCTTCTAACTTTACCCCATCATAATGCCCGGCGTTATTTTTTTGGCGATAGGCTTCATACAGGCAAACGGCACATGCAACGGAAATATTCAGCGATTTTATGATCCCTACCTGTGGGATAATGAAATTCCCATCGGCCATGGCAATGATCTCTTCACTTACGCCGCTGTGTTCGTTGCCAAAGACAAGGGCAACGGGTTCGGTAAGGTTTAATTCATACAGCCCGACAGCATCACTGCTTAAATGCGTGGTATAAACTTTTTTGAAACGTTTTCTTACTTCAGTAAAACATGCCGCCGCATCAGTGAACTGGTGAATGCTTAACCACCTGGCTGCACTGGAGGAACTTTTGGCTCCCCATTTTTTGTGCGGCGGAATTTTCGTGTTGAGAATATAAATATCCTGTATCCCTACCGCATCGCAGGTTCTCATTACAGCAGAAATATTATGGGGATCGAAAACATTTTCCAGCACAACGGTAAGATCGGGCTGGCGTTTGTTTAAAACGGATGTGAGGCGTTCGAATCGTTCGGGAGTCATGCTGCAATTTACAGAAGAATAGTTTGCCACAAAGACACGAAGGCACAAAGGTTTTGCCTTTGGCAAAAAGGATTGCCACAGAAGCACAGAATTAATGAACCATAATTGTATTTTCTGTGTCGCTGTGTTTCCGTGGCAATAATATATTCCTGAAGGAAATAAAAAGAATATTTTTGCAGCAAACATCCCGATTTGAGTGCACCCGTTTTTTTAATAACACCGCCTTTCACACAACTGAACACACCCTACCCGGCCACGGCATACCTGAAAGGATTTTTCAATACAAAAAAAATCAATTCCTTCCAGGCCGATCTTGGTATTGAGGTTACTGTTGAATTATTCTCAAAAAAGGGGTTGCAGAATTTATTTGAAGGCATCAATAAACTGCAAAAAGAATTATCGCCCAACGCAGTAAGAATAATTGCATTGCAGCATGATTATATAAATACCATTGATGCCGTTATGTTGTTTTTGCAGGGGAAGAGTCCTACCCTCGCCCACTTAATCTGTAAACGTGATTTTTTACCCGAAGCAGAACGCTTTGCGCAACTGGATGACCTGAAATGGGCATTCGGAACTATGGGTACACAGGATAAAGCAAAGCATATCGCAACCATGTACCTCGAAGACCTGAGTGACCTCATCAAAGAAACAGTTGATGAACATTTTGGTTTCAGCCGTTATGCCGAAAGGTTGGGAAGATCGGCCAACAGTTTTGATGAATTGTATGCAGCGTTGCAACTGGAGTACACTTACCTTGACAGGATACTCATCGGCATCTTAGAAAAAAAGATGGAAGCAATACAGCCAAAGCTGGTTGCCATCTCTGTTCCATTTCCCGGCAACTTATATACCTCATTGCGCTGCGGACAATGGATAAAGAAAAACTACCCGGCCGTTAAAGTAGCCATGGGAGGAGGTTTTGCCAATACCGAACTGCGTTCTTTAACAGATGCCAGGGTTTTTGAATTTTATGATTTCATAACCTTGGATGATGGTGAAGCACCGCTTGAAATTTTGCTGCAGCACATTGAAGGGAAGAAAAAAAGAGAGGAACTGAAGCGGGCATTTACATTGGTTGATGGCAGCGTGGCCTATATTAACGATCAAACATCTGCCGATTACAAACAAGGGGAAGTGGGTACACCGGATTACAGCGATCTCTTTTTAGATAAATATATTTCGGCCATCGAAATAATTAATCCCATGCACAGCTTATGGAGTGATGGCCGCTGGAACAAACTCACCATGGCCCATGGATGTTACTGGGGCAAATGCACTTTCTGCGATATTTCGTTAGACTACATAAAAAACTATGAGCCTGTAACAGCGGCACTGTTATGTGACCGAATGGAAGAAATGATCGCACAAACAGGCCAGCATGGTTTTCATTTTGTAGATGAGGCTGCACCGCCTGCTTTAATGCGTGCCCTTGCGATTGAGATCATCCGGAGAAAACTTGTAGTCAGCTGGTGGGCAAACGTACGGTTCGAAAAAAGTTTTACGAGAGATCTTTGTTTGTTATTAAAAGCATCAGGCTGTATTGCCATTTCCGGGGGACTTGAAGTTGCGTCTGACCGGTTGCTTGCACTGATACAAAAAGGAATAACGGTTGCACAGGTTGCCAGAGTAAATAAACATTTTACGGAAGCCGGCATTATGGTTCATGCTTATTTAATGTATGGCTTCCCCACAAACAGCCCAGGAAACCATCGACTCACTCGAAATGGTTCGTCAGCTTTTTGAAGCAGGTATTTTGCAATCTGCCTTTTGGCATTTTTTTACCATGACGGCACACAGCCCGGTTGGACTGAACCCGGAAAAGTATTCAGTTAAAAAAGTCTCAGAAGCCATTGGAACATTTGCCAATAATGACATCCAGCATATCGACCCCTCCGGCGCTGACCATGAAAGTTTCAGTTTCGGATTAAAGAAATCTTTGCTGAATTATATGCATGGTGCCTGTTTTGATTATCCATTGCAAAAATGGTTTGAGCAGAAAGTTCCCAGAACAAAAATAGAACCTGGTTATATTATTAAAGCGATTGAAGAAAATGAGATTGTGACTTCAAACCCAGCTAAAAAAATTGTATGGCTGGGCAAAGCACCCAAAACTGAAACCATCATCAAAAGCAAAAAAGGCAGCCAATGGGAATTATTATCGCTGACCTTTGAGACGAAGAAAGAAACCATTAATGTCAGGGTAGATAAACAACAGGGAACCTGGCTGGCCGGCATATTACAAACCTTATCGCTGTCGAACCCAAAAATTTTAACCCTGCGGGAATTAAAAGCTGATTATGAGAATGCGGGGCTGGAAGATTTTGAATTGTTTTGGGATAACAAACCGGTGAATACCCTTTATAAAGCAGGGTTACTGCAGTTGTAATTTTTCGTTTTAAAGTAGCAGTCGGGATGATCCGATACAAATCGGGACGGCCCCTACGTCCCGAACGTAGTGCCCCGCCTGAGCGGGGCTACATCCCTCTTATCAGTTCGTAAAATCTTATATTGCCTTTCCATCCTTTAATTTCCTTTTCTCTTTTTAAGCAGTGCTTCGGTCAGGATATTCCTCTAATTTTATCAACCGAAAAGGGGTTCGGCTTTTAGTAGATCTCTGCAGGCCTTTGTTATGGTATTGAAGTCTGGCTTTTACTTCAGCTGTTTCACCAATATAATATTTGTAATCCTTTAGACTTTGTAAAATGTAAACATAGTGTGCATAAAAAGCCCAGGTATTGATGCTATCAGTCGGGATGACTGGATTCGAACCAGCGGCCCCTTCGTCCCGAACGAAGTGCGCTACCGGGCTGCGCTACATCCCGTTATTTATTTCGCCGAACGTAGTGTCCCGCCGGTAGCGGGTCTACATCCCGTTATTTTCATTTACAAATATACAAGCATCTTATTTTTTAGGATAAAGCTTTGCAATGAATTTTTTATCTGCTTCGGATAGCCCGTTATTCCAGCCAATATGAAAATTACCCCTGGTAAGTTTTTCCGGAACCGGGTACATCATGATCGACTTCCTATCTAATTTATTGGCACGAATCTGTGTGATGTCGTACTTGGAAAACACCTGTTCATCCACTTCTTCTTTGCTCCATCCATCTGTTTGTTTGTAATAAGCATACACTTTGGGTTTGTCCCAGGGAATGCCGTTATCGGGCCGCTCATGTTCATGAATGCAGCCAAGCGTATGGCCAAACTCATGCAGTACCACCCGGTTGTATTCAAGGTCATCTGTTGTTGGGGTGAGCCAGCCGAAGTTCATGGTGGGGTTTGATTTGTCTTCAGAAAGCACTTCAGTACCGGTCAATGACCAGGAACCATCGTTCGTATCAAAAGCAATGCGGATGTCTGCCGGTTTGCTGCGTGGCGTAAAATCAAATTCAATATTGGCATGTTCCATCCATATTTTTGCATGGCGTATGATGCGGTCCTTCACCTGCTTTTTTCCGCCCATAAAAGATACCGTGAGCCTGCGCCCGTTCTTCCATTCCTTGCTGATCTCACTTGCCATCCTCGACAGTGAAGCAAAATGTTCCGTCTTTTTAATGATGTTTTTATGCGCATAGTCTTCCAGGATACCCAGGTCTTTTTTTGTCATTACGCCCCGCATATTATCCGGTTTTTCCAGGAAGGAATTTTTCAGGTCTTTGATGGTCCGGTGATGGGATACCCGGCATTCCCGGCAGTAATAGATGTCTGATATCTTCATAAAAGTAGTTTTTGGAAAAAAGCCAATTCTGGAGAAAGATATATTAAAATAGGTCTAAATGCAACAGTGGTTTTACGGTTGTTATGTTAGAGTTGCCCTATGTGAAGTACATCGGGGCAAACAGGAAAAATTCTTCCATTTATCAAAAAGGGGTAGGCCGAATCGAATCATTCTCTATATTTAGTGATAAAACAAACCAGCATGAATAAAATATTTTTTGCTTTTGCAACCCTTGCAGGTTTTATATCCTGCAACAACAATGACAAACCTTCGGCGGTCAAGGCAGACATCCTCATTACGAATCTTGACAGCACCGTAAAACCCGGTGAAGATTTTTTTGAGTATGCCAATGGTGGCTGGATAAAAAAGAATCCCATCCCCGGTGAGCAGTCTAGCTGGGGTATTGGTAACCTGGTTATTGAGGAAAACCTGAAACGCCTGCGGGAGATATCTGAAAAAGCAGCAGCCAGCAAAGCTGCCAAGGGAAGCAACGATCAAAAGATCGGTGATTTCTGGAGCATGGCCATGGACAGCACTAAAATTGAAGCCGATGGGTTAAAACCGATCCAACCATTGCTGGATAAAATAAATGGGGTCTCCGATATTAGATCATTGGTAAGCACAGTGGCTGATTTAAAAAAGATCGGCTCGGGTACTTTGTTTGGTGAATACGTTGGGCAGGATGCAAAACAAAGTGATGTGATGGCTTATAATTTGTGGCAGGGAGGATTGGGCCTTCCGGAAAGAGAATATTATTTCAAGAATGACTCTGCAACCATCAACATCCTCAGCAAGTACCTGCAGTACATGACCAGGATGCTTACCATGTCGGGCGAGGATGCTGCCACTGCCGCAACAGCTGCCAACAACATATTGCTGATGGAAACAAAACTGGCCAAAGCTTCCCGTAAGATAGAAGATCTGCGTGATCCCTATAAGAACTACAACAAAATGGCCATCACCGACCTGAATAAGATGGCCACAAATATTGACTGGGTCTCTTATTTAAAAAGTATTGATGTTAAAAGTGTGGATTCCGTGATCGTAGGCCAGCCTGAATTTTTCACAGCCCTCAGTGAGGTACTCGCCAAAACACCCATCAGTGATCTTAAACAATATGTAAAATTCAACCTGCTGAGCGATATGGCTGGGGTATTACCGGATGCCTATGGTATGGAAACATTCAATTTTACCAAACTGCTCAGTGGTGCCAAAGAAAGAAAACCAAGATGGAAACGTGCCATACAAATGGAAGAAGGTGCCATGGGTGAAATGCTGGGACAGCTTTATGTGAAAGAGTTCTTCAATGAAACAGCAAAGAAACGCTATACCAATATGGTGGAAGATATTCGTGCTGCATTAAAGACCGCATTGCCAAACTTGCCTGGATGAGTGACAGTACCAAGCAAAAAGCCTATGCAAAGTTAGCCGCCATAAAAAGTAAAGTAGGTTATCCCGATAAGTGGAAGGATTTTTCAGCCATGGACATCGGCCGGGAAAGCCTGGCAAAAAATTACATGAATGCAAACCTGTGGTGGCATAATTATAACTACAATAAATTAGGCAAGCCGGTTGACAGGGATGAGTGGGATATGACGCCGCAAACTTATAATGCTTATTACAATCCCAGCAACAACGAGATCGTTCTTCCTGCCGGCATATTTACCGTGCCGGGATACAGGGATGAAGAGCTTGATGACGCAGTTGTGTATGGTTATGGCGGCGCCAGCACCATCGGCCACGAAATCACACACGGCTTTGATGACGAAGGAAGGCAGTTTGATGCCAAAGGAAACCTGGTGAGTTGGTGGACAAAGACCGATGAAGCAGCATTTAATAAGAGAGCTGAAGTGATGGTACAGCAGTTCAATGAATTTGAGCCGGTAAAAGGTTATCACATTAATGGCAAGGCAACGCTGGGCGAAAATATTGCCGACCTGGGTGGTATTCTTTTAGGCATTGAAGCATTTAAAAAAACACAGCAGTATAAAGACAATAAAAATATTGCCGGCTTCACTCCCATGCAGCGTTATTTTTTAGGTTATGCATTGGGCTGGCTGGGACATACAAGAGAAGAACAATTGAGGAGCCGTTTACTTACCGATGTACACTCTCCGGCAAAGTACCGGGTTAATGGCCCATTTGTGGATGTGGACGAATTTTATTTAACCTTCAATATAAAACCCGGTGATAAGATGTACCGGGCAGACAGTTTACGGGTGAGGATCTGGTAACAACCGTTTAAGTCGTTTAAGGGTTTCAGAGTTTAAAGGTTATTTAGTAATTTAGACAACGTTCAAACCTTTAAACGATTTAAAACCTTCACCGTTTCCATGCGCACTGTACTTAAAAAAGACGAAAAGATATTGATCATCATCAGGCAGCACTGGCTAAAACTGGCGCTGCCTTTTTTTGCCTGGCTATTACTCGCAGTGATATTAATATGGTGGCTGCAAAATTCCACTGCGTTCATAATTGTGCTGATAACAGCCATCTACCCCATGCTGGAATACATCAACTGGAAATACAACCTCTGGTGTGTGACCAACCTGCGGGTGGTTGATGAAAGCGGGTTCTTCAGCCGCTATTCAAAAGAAAGCCCGTTGGATAAAATTAATAACGTTGAGTACGACCAGTCTCTTTGGGGCCGGATCTTTGGCTTTGGCAATGTAGACATACAAACGGCTGCCGAACTGGGAGAAACAACCTACAACCTCATTCATCATCCCAAACTTTTAAAAGACACCATTACCCATGCACAGGAAGAATACAAGAAGATGCAGATAAGTAACCAGGCCTCCCAACTGGCTGAGGCCATTGCCAGAACGAATGTTACGCAGCCATCGCAGCAAATGGTAGCCGATGAACTGAGTAAACTTTTTGACCTGCTGCAGCGGGGTGCTATTACACAGGAAGAGTACCTGGCGCAGAAAAATAAGTTGATGGGTCATTAAAATTTAATAAAGCCAAACCCGACTAAAATTTTTATATGAAAAGAAAATATTTGCTTCTGCTATTATTCTTTCCACCAGCAATATCCTTTTCACAGGATTCAACAGCATACAAATTCGGGATCGCTGAAAACAAGGTTATCTACTCAGGAAGTACAATTAAAATATTTGCAGGCCAAAAAATATCAATTTCAGCTGATAATAAGACAGGAAAATTAGGGTCGCTCAAACTTATCGATTCAGGCAGAACACAAATTATTAACATGAATCTCATTAGCAGGGTTCTGCAACAAAATGGAGAGAAAAATATTTCTATCGACTTTAATATCATTCAGCAAGATGATGGGAAATCCCATAGTTTTTT
>JADKJX010000009.1 GCA_016720775.1 Chitinophagaceae bacterium | reverse complement strand
ATGAAGGAACGCATGGCGCTCATCATTTTCTTTCCGGTTTTCAGCAATCCGTTAACCGGGTTAATAATAACTGGTTCAACAAAAAACCAGGAAATGTTTTCCTGCACGACAACCTGTATACACAGGTGCAGATCGCTTATGCAGTGCCAAGGATCATTTCACTGATCACGGTAAGTGACGGGAATTTGTTCAACCTCTTCCCCACCGATCTGCACGGCCAGCCCGATGAAGAACATTATATCATCTCCCTCCGGGTGGGGGGCAAGGCTTGTGAGCAGGTGGAAGCAGCCGGAAAGGTTTTACTATCCCAGGTACACGCCGAGGCATTCCAAATGGTATACGGCCTGGGAAAAAATCACATGCAGGAACTAAAATCCAGGGAGAATTTCCCATTTTCACAATCATGGTCGCAGCAACTGCAATGGCCCTTGCCGGAACATGCTTTGGCATACAGGGAACTGCTGTTGATAAATTCGTTTGTACACGGAATTCATAAAATACTGCTGTTTAAGATCAGCTTTACCCGGCAAATGGGGGACGAAATGCACAGCCTGGCCCATATCCATAACAGCTATGCCACCTGGCGCCACAAAACCGGACTTACAGGCAACTATTTACTTCGCTGAGCCGATTTGAAGTAGAGGCATTTACGCCGAATTTTCTATCACATGAACAGGGTCCTTTTATTCAATCCAAGAAGTGCTGATTACAAGCCGAGAATACCTAATTCCATTCTCAGTATTGCATCCTCGATAGAAGGGCTGTATGATTATGTGATCGTGGATGGCAACCTGGAAACCGATCCCTGGGAAAAGATCAACCGCTACCTGTCGGATAGCAGCTTTGGCTATTTCGGCTGCACCTGCATGCCCGGTCCGCAATTGAAACAAGCCATTCCCATTTCAAAAAAAATCCGGGAATTATATCCATCAATAAAAATAATATGGGGTGGTTATTTTGCTTCCAACCAGTCAAAAGTTGTATTAAATTCTTCCTATGTTGATTTTGTGATCAATGGTCCCGGTGAACGGTCTTTCCCGGCATTACTTGATGCACTGGAAAATAATACGCCGTATGAACTGATACGCAATCTCATTTACAGGTCGGGTGAACAGATCATTAAAACGATGAAGGATGAATTATATGATCCCGATGAGTTACCGCCATTACCTTATGAAAAACTGAATTCCTTTTACCCCCTTCAGAAATATTTGGGTAAAACATATCTTGGCACAAAAACCATCGCCTATCATTCCAGCATGGGATGCCCGTTCAAATGTTCATTTTGTGCCGTGGTTCCTATTTACAATGCCAGGTGGAGGGGCAAATCGGCTGAACTCATTTACAACGATATTAAATACCTGAAAGAAAATTTCGGCGGTAATGCCATCGAATTTCACGACAACAATTTTTTTGTATCAGAAAAAAGAACAGTTGAGTTTTCAAACCTGATCAAACCCGAGAAAATGGTTTGGTGGGGGGAAGGCCGCATTGATACGATCGATAAATACTCGGATGAATCGCTGGCGCTGATGCGGGAGAGTGGTTGCAAGATGATCTTCTTTGGTGCCGAGACCGGCAATGATGAGATCCTAAAAAAGATGGACAAGGGTGGTACACAAACGGCGGCCGAGATAAGATCCTTTGCTGCCCGGATCGGAAAATTCGATATCATTCCGGAATACTCATTTGTTTTGGGAACCCCGGCCGATACGCCCGAGCAGGCCATGAAACAGATAGACCAGGACATTGCATTCATCAAAGAGATAAAACAGATCAACCCCCGGACCGAGATCATCATTTATGTGTACAGCCCCGTGCCAACAGAAGGCAGCGATATGTACAATAAAGTGCTTGGCAGTGGTTTTCATTTCCCGGAAAAACTGGAAGACTGGATCAGTCCGCAATGGGAAAGTTTTGATTTAAGAAAAAATCCGTTAACCCCCTGGTTAACGCCGGAAATGATCAACAAGATCAAAGATTTTGAAACGGTATTGAATGGCTATTATCCAACTGCATCTGATATAAAGTTGACAGACCTGAAGCGGAAGGTTCTTCGCAATATTGCTTCGTTGCGCTATAAGGCAGGGTTGTATAAAAAACCGTATGAGCTGAAAGCATTGCAGGTACTGTGGAAATACCGGCAGCCGGAAATAGAAGGGTTTTAAATAAGATATTTTTTTATTGAACCACATAGGAACATAGGGCACAATAGAAGATGATATAGACCCTTTGCATTTACTATATTTTCTATGTTCCTATGTGGTTCAAAACTGTATAAACTTCAACAAGATATTGAACACGGCATTTAAACATATCGTTGCGCACACATACAAGCCTTTGCTGGTAAAATATCTTGCTAAAACAAGAATGTACCGGCACGGGGATATTCGTCTTGCCATTGCACCCGAGGTTTTTCATCCCGGATTTTTTTTCAGTACCCAATTGCTGTTGCAATATGTAAACACGATGCCGCTGAAGGGAAAGAAGTTTTTAGAGCTGGGTTGCGGCAGCGGACTCATCTCCATTGCAGCGGCAAAGAAAGGTGCCCGGGTCACTGCTTCGGATATCAACCCGGTGGCGGTGGAATTTCTCGTAAAGAACAGCGAAGAAAATAAGGTGGAGATAGAGGTGATCGAATCGGATCTTTTTAATGATATTCCAAAACAACCATTCGATATCATTGCCATTAATCCGCCTTATTATAAAAAAAAGCCGGTAACGGCCAAGGATCATGCATGGTTTTGCGGCGAGCAGGGGGAATACTTTTCAAACCTGTTTGATACACTGCCTTGTTATATAAATGCCGGAACTGAAATAGGTATGGTGCTGATCGAAACCTGTGACATGGAAATGATCACTGGCTTTGCAAAGAAGAATGGTTTTGCACTTCGTTGCGTACACAGTAAAAAAAATATGCTCGAAAAAATTTTGATCTTCAAAATTGAAAAAGCAATATGAATAACACGGCAACCTATTCCACTGCGGAAAAATTTGAACAACTCTACATCCGCCTGCGCAGGAAAGAAGGAAGGGTGTATACCGATGATGAAGTTGCCGGGCTGCCGGTCATTCACAACACACATCCATACTACAGGGAATGGATCATCCGTAAAAATTCCTGCAGGGCATTGCTGAGTTATGTAAAGCAGCGAAGCAATATCCTGAATATTCTGGAAGTTGGTTGTGGTAATGGCTGGCTTTCTGCAAAGCTGGCAAGTGCTGCCGATATTGAAGTAACCGGGCTGGATGTTAATACACCGGAACTGGAACAGGCCAGGCGTGTCTTTAAAAAAATTCCGGGCCTGGATTTTATAAATGGAAGCCTGCAGGCAGATGAATTGAAGGAAAAGAAATTTGACATGATCCTTTTCGCTGCTTCTATCCAGTATTTTCAATCGCTGGAACAGGTCATAAACACTTCGCTGGAACACCTGACCTTACAGGGAGAAATTCATATCATGGACTCCCCTTTTTACCTGCAGCAGGAAATAGAAGCTGCCCGGCAGCGGACAAAAGAACATTACAACAGGATGGGTTTCCCCGAAATGGCACGGAATTATTTTCATCATAACATTTCAGAGCTGGAAAATTTCCAGTACAAGATCCTTCATCACCCGCATTCATGGAAAAATAAATTATCCATTAAAAAGAATCCATTTTACTGGATAACCATAAAGAACCGGTACAGTTAATATGCTGCTGCAGTCACCATATCAAACATATAAAAGATACCGCAGTCTGCACACGCATAAGATAAGCGCCCTGCCCATTGTGATACTGATGCCGCACAGCGCCTGCAACTGCCGTTGTGTGATGTGTGACATCTGGAAAGGAAATCACAACCTCAAACAACTAACCGAAGAAGACGTGCAGGCATTGATGAGTACATTAAAAACCCTGGGCACACAACAGGTACTGATGTCGGGCGGTGAAGCTTTGCTGAATCCAAACTTTTTCAGGCTCTGCGAAATACTGAAGAAGGAAAAAATAAAGATCAGTTTACTTTCCACCGGGCTCACGTTGAAGAAAAATGCAGAAGCCCTGGTTAACCGGGTAGATGATATCATTGTTTCGCTTGACGGCGACGAAGCAACACACGACCACATACGCAACATACCGGGCGCATTTAAGAAACTGGCTGAAGGCATCAGCGCCATCAAAGCATTGGATCCTTCGTTCAGGATCAGTTCCCGGACGGTGATACACCGCCTTAATTACAATGGCTGGCCGCAGATCATTGAAAGTGCTAAACAGATCGGTATAGACCAGCTAAGTTTTTTACCCGCCGATGTAAGCAGCCATGCTTTTAACCGGGAGATGGTATGGGATGAAAAAAGGAAACATGAAATATTATTGGAGAATAAGGACCTGGATGAATTAAGATCGGTTATTGATTACCTGCTTGTGAATAATAAAGATGATTTTAACAGCCGGTTCATTGCAGAAAGCAGGGAAAAGATCCAGCATATCTATTCCTACTATGCTGCTTTTTATGGCTACAATGATTTCCCTTATAAAAAATGCAATGCGCCCTGGGTGTCGGTGGTGGTGGAAGCAGATGGAACAGTAAGGCCCTGTTTTTTTCATCAGCCGTACGGAAATATTAAAAACGAAAAACTGGATAAGATCATCAACAGTGAAAACGCCATTGATTTCAGGCGGAACCTGGATACTTTTAAAAACGAAACCTGTGTAAAATGTGTTTGTTATCTTAACTTATCACCCGGAACAATGCTTTAAATGAAGAACATTCTTTTTTCGCACTCATATTTTTTACGTTTCGACCCAAAGCAATGGGCCACGGGGCAGCCCTATGCACCATTGGGCACCCTATATGCAGCAGCTTTAATGAGAGGGAATGGTTATAAAGTAAGTTTGTTTGATACCATGTTTGCCAAACAGCCTGAAGAAGTTATTCCTTACCTGGAAAAAAGTGAGCCTGATTTTTTTGTGTTGTATGATGACGGTTTCAATTACCTCACCAAGATGTGCCTCACCAACATGCGGGAGGCTGCATTTAAAATGATAAAGCTGGCGAAAGCAAAAGGTTGTACCGTGATCGTATCCAGTTCTGATTCTACCGACCGCTACGAAATGTACCTGGATGAAGGAGCTGATTTTATTTTATTAGGCGAAGCGGAATTCAGTTTACTTGAACTGGTGAATGCGGTGTCAAATGCTGAAAAAGATCTTTTCAATATTGAAGGGCTTGCCTTCAAATATAGTAATGCCGGCCTGAATGTGGTTGGTGAGGACACCAACCACGGCGGTTTCCCGGCGGTTGTAAAAACGCAGCGAAGAGATGTTATCAAGGAACTGGATTCGCTTCCCTTCCCGGCCTGGGACCTGGTAGATATGGAACCCTACCGGAAAATGTGGCTGAACCATGCCGGTTATTTTTCCATGAACATGGGAACAACAAGAGGCTGTCCTTTCAAGTGTAACTGGTGTGCTAAGCCCATTTACGGAAACCGCTACAACACCCGCAGTCCGGGCAATGTGGTTACTGAGCTAAAGATGCTGAAAGAAAAATTTCAGTTTGACCATATCTGGTTCTGTGATGACATCTTCGGACTAAAACCGGGTTGGGTGAATGCATTTGCTGGCCTGGTTGAAAAAGAAAAACTTCATTTTAAATTCAAGATGCAGGGAAGAGTTGACCTGTTGCTGCAGGAAAACAATATCAAAGACCTGGCAAGAGCCGGTTGCGATAATATATGGATGGGTGCCGAGAGCGGCTCTCAAAAAATATTGGATGCGATGGATAAAGGCACCACAGTGGAACAGATCTATGAAGCCACCCGGCTGCTGAAGAAGAACGGCATCAAGCCCTCTTTCTTCATACAGTTCGGTTATCCGGGTGAAACCAAAGAAGATATTGAGAAGACCATAAACATGATCAATAAACTGCTGCCGCATGAGATCGGCATTTCCGTTTCGTATCCATTGCCCGGAACCGCTTTTTTTGAAAAAGTAAAAACAGAATTAAAGGAAAAAACGAATTGGACCGACTCGGATGAACTGGCCCTGATGTTTCGCAATACTTACCAGCCGGCATTTTATAAGCAACTTCACCGGTACGTACATAAAACCTATCGCCAGCATATTGCCATTGAAAATATAAAGCAGCTTTTTTTCCATCCTCTTAAAAGTAATTTCAGGGTTATTAAGAAAGCCCTGTCGGGTATCTATTATACCCCTGCGGCTTTTCTCGACAAACAAAAACTGCATCAACTGGAAAAAGCCGTTATATGAATTCATCGAAGGAAAATGAGCAACGGACGGCAGCCGCATTTACCCGGCAATCGGCAGCATTCGATGAGCTGTACGGCAGTAATCCCGTCATTCAATACAAAAGAGAACGGGTAAGGAACCATGTTCAGCAATATCTTCTTCCACACAGCAACATCCTTGAATTGAACAGCGGTACGGGCGAAGATGCTATTTGGTTTGCACAGCCGGGACATACCACACATGCAACAGATCTATCTGCCGGTATGCAGGATATTTTAAAAAATAAAGTGGCCACATTGAAGCTTGATGATAAAATAAGTACCGAGGTCATTTCATTCACGCAACTGGAAAATCTAAAACAACAAACCAGGTATGACCTTATCTTCTCGAATTTTGCCGGGTTGAACTGTACCGGCGAACTGGATAAAGTACTGGATTCCTTTTCCGTCTTATTAAAGCCCGGGGGTATTGCCACCCTGGTAATTCTGCCAAAATTCTGTTTATGGGAATTCCTGTTACTGTTCAAAGGGAAATTTAAAACGGCATTCCGGAGGTTCTTAAGCAGCAAGGGAGTAACAGCACACATAGAAGGCGAATATTTCAAGTGCTGGTATTACAACCCATCGTTCATAATAAAACATTTGCAGAAAGAATTTGACCTGGTTGCTGTTGAAGGCTTGTGCACCCTGGTTCCTCCGTCTTATATGGAAGGCTTTGCAGAAAAGCACCCGAATTTTTATGCATTCCTGGGATCGAAAGAAGAAAAGTGGAAGGGCAAATGGCCCTGGAGAAATATCGGCGACTACTATATCATTTCAGTCAGAAAAAAGCCGGGCTTATAAAACAATGGAGGCCGTTTTATCTTTCACTTGCAGCAGTTGCTGCACTTTGGCCCGGTATCGTTCAACTATTTTATCCTGGAAGTTTTTCGGATCAGGTTTTGAAACATGCCGGCTCACAACCATACTCATCACATGGCCGTTGCTGTTGAGTTGACGAAGCCGCGTTTTTTTCTGCCAACGCTTTTCCGTTATATGCATCAGCCAGGCATCAAGCTTATCACCCAGGCCGGTATTAAATATTTTTTCCGCTATTTTTCTTAAAGCGCCCGGCCGTATTTCCGGTATGCCGTCTGTTATTATTTTTTTAAATGGAAAGTAACCAACTACCCAGTTATTATCGGTCATAAAATCATCCATCGCCTTTTTCCCCTGCATCGGTAAGAGCGTTACCGATTCCATTGCTGTGAAAATATTTTTCTCTTTTATCTCCATGCTTTGTACGTCCACATAATAATTCATGCAATACCAATGCTGGCGCCCGGTTAAAAATGTGATCTTTTTATACAGGTGCATGAACGTTCGGGCTATCCAGAGCCTGTTTGCTTCTGTAACAATAAAAAAATCGATGTCGGTTTTTTTAGTGGCAAAGTTTTTTGAAAGTGACCCCGAAACAGCGATCCCTTTTACATAAGGAAATTTTGAAAGAAACCTGGCCACCCGGTCAGCCGTTTTCATTTGGCTGGCAGCAAGCGCATTTCCACTCCGCCGCCTTTCTGCAAGCACAAAATCAGTTTGCAGTGAATAAAATTCATCCAGGCGGAAAACGATCTTCTCTTCCAGCAACCGCTCAAGTGCTGCATCAATTTCTGTATGCGGAATTTCTTCCCCATGAAACAAACGGATCTCTGCCCTGGTCAACGGGTATTGAAACAGGTCGAAATACCCCAGTGTTTTTAATATATTTTGGGTGGTTGTTATCAATCGGTGTTTAATAAGATTTTTCCCAGGCCACTTCAGCAATATCTTCCCGTTGAAGCTGGCGCAGTTTCTGATATTTTGAATAACATTGCTGCGATGTGTTCACCGCAATTACAAACCCTTCATACCCTTCTAAAAAACCAAGCCGTAAAAAATAGCCATTAATAAAAGCCCACAGGGGGCTGAAAATAATTTTTAATCTCGATCTCCGGATGCCGGCGTTATAAAGCGACTGGGCGGCCACCGTACTCACTTCTTCATTTCTTACCCGGTATTCCTTCAGTGTTTCATACGTATAATGGATCAGGTCGCCTTCCAGCAATTTCACCTCCACCGCTTTGTGCATTATTATTTTATCGTGCGGATTCAGTCCTCCGCAGGTGCCAAAGCGTTTGTCGAAAAGCCTCAGTTTTTTATCCGGGTACCACAGGCCGTGCCTGATATACTTACCCCGGAATATGCTGCAGCGCTTCATGGAATAGGCTTTATAAATAAAATCCGTTTTTGCTTTTAAAATGCTGCTTGCCAATTCCACGCTTACCGCTTCATCAGCATCCAGCAGCAGCACCAGATTATTTGTTGCCAGGTCGATGGCCTTGTTCTTTTGTTTGATGTATCCGTCAAACCGCAACTGCTTTACCACAGCTCCAAAAGAAATGGCGATATCCGCGGTGCCGTCATCCGAAAAAGAATCCACCACTACAATTTCATCTGCTATTTGCTTCACTGATTCAATACAACGCCTGATATTCTTTTCTTCATTGTACGTGATTATTACTACTGACAGCGACTGCATTATTTACTCCTTTTCTTGTGGGTTTAAACGGATTTTAATATTGGCTGGTTGCCTGTATTTACAGCAGCCGGCGTTAATTCTTTCAGCAATGCATATTTTGTTTTGCATAAGAAGAAAGAAAAGAAAAAACTGTAAAAAAAGATGCCCTTATTCAGATCAAGAATATTTTCCGATACCGAAACAATGGCGATGATCATCATAAAACTCAGAAAAAGAAGGTCCCGGTTCTGAATGGCTGTTGCAAATCCGAAATACAGGATATACAAAAACAACAGGAGCCCGACCATTCCCGTCTTAAGCAATACACCGAGGTATTCGCTGTGGGTATTGAATTCATTCAGGTAAGAAATATAAAGCCCCTTCTCAAAATATTTTTCTTTCAGCAGTTTTTTTTCTGCGCCCGTACCATACCCGATAACCGGGGATGCATTTACTAACTCTGTAATGGCATTCCATCTTGCCAGCCGGGGCTCTGAGTTCTCAATTATTTTTACATCGTTCGTGAGGTCGGTCTTCAGTTCACTTATGTACCTGGTCTTAAAAGAATCTACATTCACAATGATCAGCAGGGTACCGGCTGATACCAGGGAAGCAGCAATAAAAAAAGCAATTCGTTTCTTCCCTTTGAAAAGCAAAAAAGGAAATGCCAGGTTGATCACCATTAAGAAAGCTATAAAAGCGGCCCTGGAAGAGAGTTGTATCAGCCCCGCAAAGAGTATTACCGAAGAAAGAATACAGATCCACTTTTGTTTCGGCCGTTCGTTTTTTAAAAGGAGGTATAAAAATACCAGCAGGGAAAAGACAATGTAAACAGATAAATAAGTGGCGTGTATCCCAATGGGCAGTGAAAAATTATGGTTCATGAACACGGTGGTAAAAAGAGAGGAAACCGGCAGGTGAAAATAAACGACTGTACGAACCGCATCAGCATACAGGTATAATACGGTTGCCACGCAGGTAAGCCCAAAAATACAGAAGAGATCCATCTTGTATTTTTCCATATCCAGGGGGGCAAGGGCAAACAAAACGGGAAAGATCAGGATAGCCAGCTGCCGGGTGGTTACATTGAACCCTTCTGATTTATCTGAACTATAAGAAATAGCAAGCAATCCAAGAAGAAAGAGAGAAGCCTGGATAAGAACAGGTTTACTGAATACCCGTTGCCAGTCATCTTTCCGTACATGAATAAATGTGTGAAGCCCAAAACTTATGAGGATGAGTTCGCTGTAAAAAAAATCGAAAGGAAGGGCAATAAGAAAGAGAGCCAGGTGATAATAACTGATCTTATTGGCAATGGTATCGTTGATCAAAAACAGTTGCTTCATTTTTTTGATCGGTTATAGCAGTCAATAATAAACTCCTCGTACATGCTCACAATATTAGGCCAGTTGTATTGCTCTTCGATCTTTACAAAATTATTTTCCACCATGATAGCACTCTCTTTATGTCCATTACTTTTCACCACCAGCCGGAGCACATCATCTGCATTTTTAAAATAGTAGGCATCCGCTTTCAGCACTGCCCGGTTAAAGTCATTGTCGTGTGCCACAATGATGGAACCATTTGCCATGGCTTCCAGCAGCGATGGATTGGTGCCGCCCACACTATGTCCGTGAAAATAAAGTTTGCAATAGGCCCGGAGGGTGTTGGTTATTTCGGCATCATAAACGGCCCCGGCAAAATGAATTCGCTTATCGTGACTGTATTTACTATACATCAGCTTACCGTATGAATTATGATGATTGCCGATCACAATGAATGTCTTTTCAGAATTGCTTTTGTGAAATCCCTCCAGTATCATATCAATATTATTCTCGGCTCCATCCTCGCCATCAGCATGTGGTAGTTGTTTTTTGAAACGCCATACTTTGCCAGCACGCATTCATTCTTGTTGGCAAATATCTCGGCGCCATAAGGAATATACTTGCTGCTGATATTGTATTTCTTCTCTACATAAGATTGAATAACCGTGGAGTCGGCAATGAAATAGTGGCTGTATTTAACGGCAAGCTTTTCGGCATAGCGCAGGAATTTCTGCACCGGCTTGCTGTATTTGTCCCGTTTCCATTCCATGCCATCCATATTGGAAATGATGACCGCATTCTTTGGAAAGATCTTACCCCAGACAGAACTGCTGGTATATCCCAGGAACAGCAGTACGTCAAATTTTTTCTTCCGTGCATTCACGATGCAATTGAAATCGTACACAAATTGCCCGGCCGTGCCGATCATATTTTCTGCATCAAAGCAATGGATGATCTTCACGCCATTCCATTCATCCCCTTTAAAAGGATGGTTATGCGAATTATAAACCGTTACTTCGTGCCCTTTGTTCAATAATCCAACGGCAAGGTATTGGGCCATTTGTTCGAACCCGCCATAATAATTGGGGATCCCTCTTGAACCGATTATTGCAATGTTCAATGACTGCATCAGGCTATGTATTTTTTATAAACAGATAATGTTTTTTCGGCTGTTTTCTGCCAGGTATAATTCTGAAGAACCCTTTTTTGTAATTCGCCATTCACTTTGGCAGTTGCCGCTTCATCAACCGCTTTCAGAATTGTATGCGGCTTTGAGGGATCGCAGTAAAAGGCATCGTTTTTAAAATAAGAGGGGGCGAACCCTTTATTGCTGATCACCACCCGGCAACCCATGGCTGCAGCTTCCAGCGAAGAAAGCCCGCATACTTCAAACCAACTGGGCAGTACATGAACTTTGGCAGCCGAGTAATAATTTACAAGCTGTTCCTGGGGTAAATGACTGACGAAAGAAATATTTTCTGCTGCAATGCTTTTGCATTGTTCGTAATAAGTTTGCTGGTTTGGTGCTGCATCACCAATGAGCAATAATTTATAGGCTGAATTATTCAGTGCCCGGATAAGATTGTATTGATTCTTTATCCCCTCAATTCTTGCCACACAAAGAACCAGGTTCTCATTCCTGTTCGTTGTTGTGCGCTGAAACAGTTCTGTATTCACTCCATTGTAAACAACTGAATATTCAGGAACGATGTCGTACCGTTTTAACAAAGCGAAGTATTCTGCTTCTGCCTGAACCAGTACCTCTTTTGTTTCACGCAGGATCTTTTTTATACTCCGGCGCTGGCCCATCCACAGGTAAGCGATGCTGGCCAGTCTGTCTTTACCGGTTACCCAACGGTAAATAGTTTTCAGGTATTCTATTCCATCGGCGGAAAACAAGCTGAGCATTTTTCCAGTAAAGCCATGCCGTTCTTTTTTATCGTAATCTGAATAGTCTAGCAGGATGGTTGAAACCACAAATGGTTTTCCAGACCGTTTAATATGAGCCAGCATATCTGCCGGGCGGGTGATATTAAAAAAGTGAAGCAGGTCATAGTCGTTGTACCCGATCGTTTCATCAGCCTTACGGATGTCTACCTCCACATCCATTTCTTTTAAATGCCGTGCAGTTTCATTCACCTGGATGGTATCGCCACCCGGAGAGTTGTATAATGTTGCCCGTACGATAAAAACCACTTTCATGGATACCTGTAGATTTTTAGTTCATCAAAATCTTTTTTTAATAAATGTTGCCGGAACACCGCCATAGATCCCATCTGCATGATAAACCCCTGCCTTAACTACTGAGCCGGCTGCTATGATACATCCACCTTCAATCACGGCGCCATCAAGTATGATTGCTTTGGAACCTATCCAGCAATTCTTTCCAACCTTAATTCCGATTCTTGTAACCCCTTGCAACCTGATTGCTGCAGAAGGATCGCTGTAGTTATGATTTTCAGAATGAAAACTGATGAAGTTGCCCAATATGCAATCATCCCCTATTTCAATTCCGCCAGCTGCACCAAAAAAATTATCCGACCCAAGCCCCACATTATCTCCAACGGCCATACCCTTTCCGATCATTTGCAGGTTGCCGGTGCACTCTATCCTTGTTTTTTTTCCTGCAGAAACATTATTGCCGAAGACAATACCTGCTGTTGATAATGCATCTATATAACACCCGCTTTGAATGGTCACTCCTTTGCCCGTTGTTATCAGTGACCTTGCCTTAAGGGTTACATTCCTTCCTATGAATAAAAATCCATCGCTTTTAACTCCGCTTAAATAGCCCCGTATACGCATAATGCCTCCCGCCCAGGCCAATGAAAATAAATATGAGGAAGGGATCCTCCCGTCTATCTCATAACTCCTGCCTTTTAATCGTGATATGATTTTATTAAGTTGCTTTCGCATAAACAGAATTATTTTGTTTCATTTTGTACAGCGTTTTTAATAATGATTCGGGCAAGAGCGACAACCCATATAAGAGGTAGCCCTGTAATTTTACCGGGTATGTTTGTATCAGCTTCCGGATATTTTGCCTGGCCCGGGGAATATTATGATTGTTGAACAGGTATTTTTTTGCCAGCAGGGAATAATAAGCACCCGTTTTTGTCTTTTCACTATTCTGCCGCCGGATTATACCAAGTATTTTTTCACCATCTTCCGGGCTCACAGCAGTATTGCGTATAGCTGCCTGCTTTAGTTTTTTGAATTCCTTTCCCCGCCATTCGTCATCGATGGTAAGTGATCCGGGGCTGAACCGTACTTTCATCAGTGTTTCTTTTAAATTGCTCACTTTACCTTTTTTCATCAGCTTATGCCACAAAAGATGGTCTTCAAAACTGTGTGCATTTACGTCGTACATGCCTGCTTCAAGAGCGGCCTGCTTCCGGTACATGACGGTGACGTGTGAGAACGGGCAAATAGCAATCGGCAGGTTTTTTATTTCGGCATCTGAATAAGCCGGGTATGCAAGCAGGAAAACAAAATCTCCATTTCGGTCAACATAGGCCGCATCACTTCCTACCAGCACATAATCCGGATGTGTACGTAGAAAGTTAAACTGCTTTTCAAGCCGGCAGGGCAAACAAATATCATCGGCATCAACACGGGCGATCAATTCAGCATTTGCATTCAGCAATCCTATATTCAATGCGGCTGAAACGCCCTGGTTTGCCTGGTTGATGAGGCGGATCCGTTCATCGGAAAAAGAACGGATGATCTTTTCTGTTGCATCGGTCGATCCGTCATTGATGATGAGTAATTCGAAATCCGTAAATGACTGGTTCAGCACAGAACCGATGGCTTCGCCGATATATTTTTCTGCATTAAAAGCAGGCATCAATACGGTTATCTTTGGATCAGGCGGCTTCATTGATCTTTTTGTTTGATTCTTCTTTTATGTTAAGCCATACCAGTAATTCAAAAAAAACCACCACGGATAGTTGTTCAAACCAATAGTCAATAAAGAAAGCGCCTGTCATGAACAGGAAAAGAGGAATGGCATATGAACGCTTCCTGAGTTGTTTCAGAAAAAAGGCCATATAAAAACCAACAAACGAAATAAGGCCGGCTAAACCATATTCGCTCAGCAACTGGTCGTACGTGGAATTAGGCGTATTGACGATCGAATGATAATCATCTTTATTGGTGAAGAAATATAAATAAAGGTCGAGGTGATTAGACCTGAAGTCATTGCTTATATAAGCAAGGCTTGCAGGATAGCCCCCGGTTAGTTTCATAGCCGTTGCCCGGAAAGCAAGTTTAGATGAAAAGTTACCTGTCCCGGTTCCGGTCAATAGTTTACCGGGATGTTGCCGGAAATACCGCCCGGTTTGCTGAAGTGCCATAAGTTTTCCCGGCAAGCCAGGCATTGAATCCATTCGGGAGGAAAGAGGTACAGCATCCGGGTGTTTTGCAACATAGGTAATAAGATCTTTTTTCAGTGCATTGGTATCGTTCTTGTGCTGAAATTTGGGCGTATGTATGCTGTCTTTAGGAAGTATTGGTTTTGCTATAAAGCCGGGTATGGCCATAGGCGCCATGGTAACCTGTGATTTTTTCAGGTCCTTTTCATACTGCGATAGATTAACACTGTCCATATACAATTGCGCTGTCTTTTGTTTTTTTTCTTCTGCTGTCAGGACACTATCGGGCCGGGCAGTTATCGGAATATTGTCAACGGATCTCTTTGGTGCAGTGCGTATATGAAGAAGGCCTTGGCATACATTCAACAAATGTTCATTATTCTGCGGAGATACTTTTACCAGGAATGTTACCAGCATGACCAGGCACACGATAATTATGCTTTTCTGATCTCTATTGCTTTGAAAGAAGAACAGGAACAGCATAGTACCTGATAACAATAGATTTGCGACATTGCTTCCTGTCAATAACATAACAGCCATGCACAAAATAACCATCATGTTCTTTCCTTTCGACAGGAAGTAGATGACAGCAAAAGAATTCAGTACGGCATTGGTGGTGGATGTATCAAAGGTTAGTCCCTTAATATAGTCTCCTGTTCCGATAAAATATTTTTGATAGTCTCCCTGGTATGTGTACGGGTTTATATGACCTGTTTCCGCAATGATACCTGCATATACTGCCAGCGAAACAACTGCATTGATGATAAAAAAAACAACGATGGTACGATGTATCGTTCCGGTGTCATTTTTTTCTACAGATAGTTTTACCTGCTGTGCAGCAAGAATACAGAGAACCCAGAACAAAATACCGGTGAACAATACCAGGTTGTATTTTGTATTCCCGATCAGCCCATAGAAGAGCCAGTTAAAAAGAGCAATGCCGATGATGAGCAGGTAAAAAAGAGGCAACCGGGAGTTTCGCAGTCTGAAACCAAATTTAAAATCATTGCGCAGGATATAGATCAATAAGATGGCGGCCACTTTAACCAGCAGCTTCACATTTAAAAAAAGCAACAAAAAGATCAGGAGCCTCCAGTCTATCTTGCCTGGCATGATTAACCCGTAAGAAGATCTTAAAGTTTTTTTCACTGAAAAAAATAATTATGCTGATGTGCTGCTCCGGGAAATTGCCTTTCCGGCCTGATCCGGTATTAAAATCGCAAATACAGGGATTTAGGTTGCCAACTAAAAGCCGGTTATCTGTTTTAGGGCAGACCAGTCATTAATACGGAGCTGGCCGGTAAAATAAAGAAGCAATAGAAAAAGAATAAGGCTGCTTAGCAGGATGAGCCAGGCAGGAGTAAAAAGCATGGTTGCGAGGGAACCACTTACCAGGGCGGCGGCAGGACAAAGCAACACCGAATAACTGTTCTGCTTCAGCCCATTCAGCGGGGTTTTTTTCAGGTATATCACAGACTGAACGAGAATGGCGACCAGGTAACCAATAGCGGCTCCTTCTGCCTTGAATAAAGGGATCAGGATAATATCCCCGGCCAGGTTAAAAAGAAAGCTGATTAAAAAAACATAGAAGATCATTTTAAGTCTGCCTTTTGCAAAATTAACTGTCCATAAAAAATTATTGTAGTACAAAAATGGCATGGATACAGATAAGAGCAGGATAGTTTGACGATTCACCGTTCCATACCGCCCCTGCGTAAGCAGATCAATAACAGGAACCCACAGAACATTTAAAACAAGTGCAGCCAACGAGGCTATGATCATTTCAAAACGCAGTAAAACAAAAAGATTATCAGCCCTGGAACCCCCGGGCTCCCCTGCTTCGGGGTGAAACAATTTGGTGAACCTCGGAATTAAAACGGGAGCAATGACCAGCATTGGTAATGTAGCCACTTCAAATACCTTATAAGCAAAACTGTATTCTGCCAGAACGATGTTGGTAGAAAGGATGCCCAGTAAGATCCAGTCAAGCCGGGACAGGGCCGAGGTGAAAACAGCTACGCCAAACTGGGGAAGAGATTCTTTAACGAGACCTTTGTATTCGCCTTTATTCCACTGTAGTTTTACCGGCACTTTAATTACATACTGCATAATTAAGATGCTGACTAATAACTCTGCAATGTCGCTGGCAATGAAAATAAAGACAACAGCCGTAAGGCTGAATTGATCCAGGACAGCGAATACAATAAGCGCAATGCTTCGTAAAACATTAGAACAAACAGCCATCAGCAGCAATGGCCTGAATTTTTCAAGTCCGGTAGCCACTTGCTTGAACGGAGTCGAAAAGAATATGGTCAATTTGCCTATCCCCAGCAATAATAGTAAAGCATGTTGTTCAAAAAAAGAATGAAACAACAATTTACCTGACAGTAATAATAAATAGAAGCCGGTGCCTGCGATGAGTACATGCATCAGATAAACAGAAAGAACTTTTCCGGAAGCGAGCCCCGATGCAACCCGTCGAACAGCTATCTGGTCGATGCCAAAAGCCAGGATACCAAATGAAGTAAGCAATAATGCAAGTACCCAGTTAATTTCCCCGAAATCATTTTTGTCCAGCCGGGTTGAAAGCAGATAAAAAATGATAAGACCGCAGAATTGAACAATGATCAGTTGCAATGCATTCGCTGAAATATCACGTATGAATTTTCTTTTCATAGGGGCAGAAGTTACTAATATCTGATTTATCAGAAAAATAAAGAGTGTGGATCGATTGGCAACCCCTTTCCCGCTTCTTACGATTTATTGGCTGAGAATATCTTAACCTAAAACAAATTATATGAGGAAATTTCTTTTCATTTTTTATATGTTCATTGGTATGAGTGCCGCGGCCCAGGTTGACAGTTCGGCAAATAACCTGCTGAATGAACTGGAAGGCAAAGGAGCCACGCCGGCAATAAAAAAGCCGGTGGCGGTTTTTTTATCTCAGCGCCTTATTAATGCCAACACAACGGAAATGCTTAAGCAGGGCCACCTGGAGTTTAAAGTGGTACATAATTTTGGCGACATTGGGGGAACCTTTGGCGGCATTAAAAATGCGTACGGGCTGGATAATTCCACCGACATCAAGATCGGTTTCACATTCGGCATCACCAAAAATTTCAATGTAATGGTATCCCGTAACAAAGGATTTGGCAACGTAACCCAGTTGTGGGAGATGGCCTTTAAATACCGCTTCCTGCAGCAGATGGAAAAGGATCCTTCTCATCCCCTGTCATTGGCTTTATTTGTCAGTGGCGTTGCTTCTTCGGTAACACACAGTAAAGATTCCACCAAAGAGAATTTTTATCCAACTACTTCCAGCCGCCAGAGCCAGGTGGTGCAGCTTTTGATCGCCCGTAAGTTTGGTAACATACTCAGCTTCCAGTTGAATCCAACCTATGTACACACCAATTATGTAGTACCGGGCGATGTAAAGAATGTTTTTGCCCTCGGTGCTGCCATACGGGTACCCATTTATAAAAGATTTGTTTTCATTGCTGATTATTTTCATCCCTTCCGTTCGCAAAGCAATATTGATGCGTTGAAGTTAAAAGGAGTGAACCTGTATGATGTATGGGGGGTTGGCCTGGAACTGGTAACGCCTGGCCATATTTTTCACGTGAACTTTACCAATACCCACACCATTTTAGAGAATCGTTTTCTTACACGTACCACTACTTCCTGGGGCAAAGGAGAATACCGCTGGGGATTTACCGTAGCAAGAGACTTTGTTCTGTTCAAGAACAAAAAGAAGAAATAACACTCTACTGAGAACTAAAATTAAAGGCTTCCCGAAACGGAAGCCTTTATTATTATATTCAACAAAAACTCAGTAATCTCCTTATGGCTTTCTTGCAAAAGGCTTTATGGTTGCAGTGAAGAGAATGCCTGAACTATTCAGTTTTACTTTTCCAACACCAACGCCTCCCAGCGGCAGTTTTACATAAGGTTCTGCCTGCAGCGAAACACGCCTGCTCAGTTTATACTTATACCCGGCCGACAATGTAAGCACTGAAAAATAATGCTTATTCTGGTCTTTAACTGCGAGGTTATATTTATAATATTGCCCGGAAGGTGTTTTATACTCATATTCGTAATCCTCTGTTTTCATTAAAAAAGAAGAAAGGCCAACATTACCAAACCAACTGTGATTTTTTCTTTGTGCGAAATTATAACTCACACTAAGCGGTATCTCGAATACCTTACAGGCTGCCGCCACATTATACAGGTATGGGTAATTGCCACCGGGTGTATGATACTGATCGGGGTTTGCATCATAGATCTTTTTAGAGGCATAGAAGCCGGCCCGTACGGTAACCCGTTTCCCAAAGTCATAGCTCAGCCCTGCGCCGTACATCATGGTAACCTTGCCCAGCTTGTTCAACGAAACAAAACTCATATCCGGCCCGGCGGAAACCGTTATTCCAAAATTTCCGGCAATAGTCTTTTTAGATTTCTTCTTATCCGGCGATGAAGCAGGTTTGTTTTCTGTTACAACCACTTCTTTTTTCTTTTCAGTTTCAGTGGCTTTTACAGGTTCATCTTTCTTTTGTTCTTCTTTTGCCTGCAGATGTTGCGATGTTGCTTCATCTTTTTTTGCCGTTTCTTTAGGAGGTTCAACCGGGGTAATGGTCATGTCATCTTTTTCTTCCGTTTCAGGAATTGCTGCTTGTATAGCTACTTTACTTTTTCCAGGACTGTTCTTTCTTGCTGAATTCTTCCCCTTTCCTTTTTCATTATCTGCAACTGCTACCTCATCTTCTGTAACGCCAGGGTTTGTGATCCGCATCTTTGACCTGGTTTTTCCGGATTGCGCTGTTCTTTTATTTTTTACAAAACTTTCGTTGTTGCTGTTTACTTGCGGTTGCAAATTAGTTTCTCCCGGATTGCTGCTCACGGGGTCTGGAACAACCTGGCTGGCAGCATTTATCTTCTGCGCATTACCGCCATCAGCGGGAGTGATAGCAGCATTATTCTGCAAATCATGCTGCTGATCTACAGCCAGATTTTTGCCATCGGATTTTCCGGGTTTTTCGCCAGTCTTATTTTCTGCGATGGGTTCCGGGAGCTTTGGCTTTACCCTGGTTTACCTGGTAAACAGAATATAAATTCCCCACCCAGCAGCAAAAAGAACAACAGGAAGAAAATATATTTTCTCCTGTCCTTTTTTTGCGGGAGCTGTTTATCCAGCATTGCCTCCATCTTCTCCCAGGCCTTGTCATTATAGGTCGGGTGATGATTTTCAGCCGCATCCCTGATTATATGGTCCATTTCCTCATCCAACATTTTTTATCTCGGCTATTTGATTTTGATTGTATAATATTTTCTGTAACTGTTTTCTTGCTTTTGCCAGGTTCGATTTTGAAGTACCTACCGAAATACCCAGCTTATCTGCAATTTCTTCATGACTAAATCCTTCAATGATAAAAAGACTGAGTACGGTGCGATAAGCCGGCGAAAGATTCTGTACGAACCGGATGATCTCGTCATAAGACATTTTATCAAGACCGCTCTCTTCATGTGTAGCCGGCTGTACCAGTGCAATGTCCAACTCTCCTACCACATGGTGTTTTTTATTTTTCCTGAAATGGTCAATGGCGGTATACACCATGATTTTCCGGAGCCAGCCCTTGAAGGAATTTATTTCATTGGTATAAGCAGGTGTATACCGGTGTATCTCTTTAAAGATTTTCAGGAAGCCGTCGTTTAATATCTCCACTGCATCGTCTTCATTATTTGCATAACAGTCGCAGATGGCCATGGCATAGCCATAGAAGGAGTTGTAGATCTTTTTCTGACTCTCTCTTTCGTTCAGGGCGCAGCCCCTGATATACAGGCTTAGTTCATCTGCTGAAAGCAAAGGCTCGTATTTTGTCAGCTTAATCGTAAAAACCAGTTATTAGGTTGCTTTAATAAAAGTTACGGCTTTTCCTGGTATGGCGCAACAAATACAGATAGATGGGTTAGCTGTAAGATATCTGTAAAAGAAGTAATATAGTAGCCCCGACAAGAATCGAACTTGTATCTAAAGTTTAGGAAACTTCTATTCTATCCATTGAACTACAGGGCCAAAAATACCGGTATTCATACTGATTTACCGGATTTTGGAGGGCAAAAATAACGGTATTCCTGCAATCTTACAGCATCATTCTTAAATCATTGCTCAAGCCTTATCTTTGCCCTCCTAAATTTTATGAACATGAAGTGGCTGAATGTAGTTATCAAATACCGATTATGGCTGGGTGCCCTTTTCCTGGGACTGGCCATTTTTACACATATGCAAACCAGTTTCTGGCCATCCTTCGTGCTCTACCTCATTGCTGTTGTACTCATCGTCGGTCATTTCCTGTTCGGGCCCATGCGCCTCATACAAACCTACATGGAAGAAGGCGACATGGAAGGAGCTAAAAAAGTGGTGAATAATATCTGGTTTCCTGCCCTACTCATCAAACCGGTACGTTCTGTATATTATACCATCAAAGGAAATCTTGACATGGTGGACCAGAATTTTGAAAGTGCTGAAAAGAATATGAAGAAAAGCCTGTCACTGGGCGGCGGTTCATTGACCAAGCAGGCCGAAGGACCTAATAAACTCCAGTTGGGTATGCTGAGCATGCAGAAAGGAGATCTGAAGCAGGCCGAGAGTTATATCCGCCAGGCCATCAGAGCCGGGTTGCCAGATAATGAAAATAATGCAGCCGCTTATTTACAGCTCTGCTCCATCATGATGAACAAACGGGAATTCAGGGCAGCGAAAGAATATTTCAGAAAAGCCAAGGGCTATAAACCAACCACGCCGCAGATCGTTGACCAGATAAAGCAGATCGAAAAGTATATAACGAGAATGCCGGGGTAATTTAGTTGAAAAGTTGAACATGGTTTAAAAACCGACAAACAACAACCTTCAACATTTAAACTATATTCAACAATTTTAAACGCTGGATTTTCCAAACAACTCTTCCACCTTTTTAAAACGATACTCAAATATCTGATCTATTTGTTTTTTTACAAACAGGCTGTTGGCTATATCTCCTAAAAACCAAAGCGGTAATTTGTAGTGTATGATGTCTGTCATCTCTAAGCCTCCATCAATTGTTTTAAAATGATGCTGGTGATGCCACATGCTGTAAGGCCCATAGCGCTGTTCATCCACAAAATATTTTTTGTCTTCCACATGGGTTATCTCCGTCATCCAGTATAAGGGAATACCCAACAGCGGACTTACTTTATATTCAATGACCTGCCCGGCATACATTTTTTCGCCATGATATTTGGAAATGATCTTAAACCCCAGGTTACCGGGCGTTATTGCCTGTAGATTGGATGGGTTGCTGAAAAAATCCCAGGCTTTATCCAATGAAACAGGAATGTTCTGTACGGTTTTAAGACTGTAAACTTTACTCATATTTTAACGTGTGAACATTATAACAACAATATTTTCATTTTGTTTCTTTGTCACACACATTTGTACTTATATTTAATAACTATTCCTTCTACATTCACGTAAACTGACTTTGTGAAACAAATTTTCTCTTTATTGATCTTAGTAATTGCTTTTTTTTATTCGGATGCACAGGACATAAAAAAGTATATACAACAAAATACGGTTGCTATTAATACTGTCCAGCCTGACTCGGTTGATTTTGCTGACCTGGAAGCCATTGGCAATGCCATTGGAGACGCCCGGATTGTGATGCTTGGCGAACAGGATCATGGCGATGCGCCTGCTTACCTGGCAAAAACCAGGTTAATAAAGTACCTGCACGAAAAAAAGGGCTTTACTGTACTGGCATTTGAAAGTGATTTCTTTGGATTAACTTATGGCTGGAGCAACCTGCCTAAAAACCAAAGTGATGTTGTTATTTTTTCACAAGGCAATATATTCCCGGTCTGGTCCCTTTGTGATGCCTGCCAGGACCTCTTTAAAAGGTATATTCCAAAAACACAATTCTCGGCCAGTCCCATGCAGCTGGCGGGTTTCGATAACCAGCTGGTGCTTAATTATTCCTCCAGGTATCTTTCTAAAAAACTGGACAGTGTTTTGCAATCGCACAACCTGCCAATAACAAAGGAACCCAATTATGCTACAGAAATTTTTCCACTTATCGATTCCTGCAAAAGAAGTACACTAAAAGATACTACGCAATACAGCAGGCAGCTCAATTACCTGCTTGCTATTAAAGCCCAGTTGGGGAAGGTTTTACCGGCTGACGATTTCTGGATGGTGGTGCTGGACAACCTGGTTTCGGAAAACAGCCGCAGCCGCAACGCAAACCGTCCCCAGGTGGTTTTTAACGAAAGGGATAAACAAATGGCGCAAAATCTCTTGTGGCTGAGCAATGTAAAATATCCAACAGATAAAATAATTGTGTGGGCACAAAATGCCCATATCTCAAAAGATGCCGGACATTACGACAACAGTTATATTGATGTATATAATTATATGGGCTCAGTGTTTGATGCCATTAAAAGCCCGGCATTAAAAACATATACCCTGGGCTTTGCATCTTACAAGGGCACTGCCGGTCGCATAACAGCTGCAAAAACTGAAACGGTAAAGGACCCTAAGAAAAATGGTTTTGAAAACTGGATAAACGAATCCTATAATTTTGCATTTACCGATCTCAGCAAATTCAACAGGGAGAATCCGGGTGACAGGTCTGAATTTTTTATGAAGGGGCACGATCATTTCAACAGCCTGAAAACAGCCTGGCATCACAAATTTGATGGAATATTTTTTATAAGAGAGATGTATCGGTGCAGATCAGTTTTTTAAACTTAGTTGTATAAACGGTGAACTAAATGCAATCCTACAAACAGAACTTACAGGATAAATTTAACCAGGAGTATCAAAAACTCAATGAGCAGCAGCGCAAAGCCGTTGATACTATTGATGGGCCCGTGATGGTAATCGCCGGGCCGGGCACCGGTAAAACACAGATACTGGCAGCCAGGATCGGGAAGATATTACTGGACACCGATGCCCTGCCCGAAAATATTCTTTGCCTGACTTATACCGATGCAGGCACCATTGCCATGCGCAAACGGTTGCAACAGTTCATTGGCGCCGATGCCTACAAAGTATCCATCAATACCTTTCATGCGTTTTGCAATGATGTGATCAAGGATAACCTGAACCTGTTTGAAAAAACTTCGCTGGATGCAGTTTCGGAACTGGAAACGATCGAACTCTTTAAACAACTGATCGATGCCTTTCCAAAAAATCATCCGCTGAAAAGATACCGGGGCGATGTATATTTTGAGATCAACAATCTCCGGAATTTATTTTCGTCCATGAAACGGGAAGGATGGGCACCTGTATTCATCAATCAAAAGATCGATGAATACATTGCTGACCTCCCCAACCGGGATGAATACATTGCCAAACGGGCGGTGAAAGAATTCAGGAAAGGAGATGTGCGAACCGACAAGATCGAAGAAGAAAAAGAGAAAATGGAAAAACTCCGGGCAGCGGTAAATGAGTTTGACAATTTTCAAAAACTTTTGCGCAGGAGAAACCGCTACGATTTTGACGACATGATCAACTGGGTGATCACCGTGTTTGAAGAGAATAAAAACATACTTGCCAATTACCAGGAAAAATTTCAATACCTGCTGGTGGATGAATACCAGGATACCAGCGGTACGCAAAACAAACTGGTACAGCAGCTCATCAGCTATTGGGACAAACCAAATGTTTTTGTAGTGGGCGATGATGACCAGAGTATTTACCGGTTCCAGGGCGCCAACGTGGAGAATATGCTGGCCTTTGCAACGAGGTATTCGAAAGACCTGTTGACCGTTGTACTGACAAATAATTACCGCAGCACACAACCCATACTGGATATTTCTAAAACTTTGATCAACCGGAATGATGAACGCCTGGTTAAGCAGATCGATGGACTGAGTAAAGAATTGGTTTCTTCCAATGAGCGGATCAACGAATTAACCAATAAACCTTCCCTGCATGAATACAATTCGGTGAAAGAAGAAATGGCTGACATTACCAACCGGGTTTATGCCCTGTTGCAGCAAAAGACAGAACCGGGAAGGATCGCCGTTATTTACAAGGAAAATAAATACGGCGAGGAACTTGCCAGGTATTTTCGTTTAAAAAATATCCCGGTCTACAGCAAACGGAGCATTGATGTGCTGGTACATCCTTTTACCGGCAAAATTGTACAGATACTACGTTACCTGAATGCGGAGCATGACATTCCCTATGGCGGCGATGAAATGCTTTTCGAGATCCTGCACTATGATTTTTATAAGATACCACCGATTGAAATTGCCAAACTGGCCGTTGAAGTAAATGCACTCCGGTACAAAGAAGAACCTGCTTCGATCCGGAAGCTTCTATATGATAAGGCCAATAAGCCTGCGCAGAATTTATTTGATAACGGAATTCACGAAGGTTTAAAAAGTTTCAGCCGCATCATCGAAAGCCTGATTGCTGATGTGCCCAATATCACCCTGCCTGAATTATTTGAACACATCATACAAAATGCCGGCATACTGAATTACATCATGCAGAGTGATGATAAGATCGCATTGATGCAATTGCTGACCGCTTTGTTCGATTTCATAAAAGACGAATGCGGCCGGAACCCGATGCTGGACCTGGAAGAACTGATCAGCATTTTTGACCTCATGGAAAAAGAAGGAATACCTCTTGCCATGAACCAGGTTGGTGGTACAGACAAGGGCGTTAACCTGCTAACTGCGCATGGAAGCAAAGGACTTGAGTTTGAATATGTTTTCTTTACCGGCGCCAATGCCTCTTTCTGGGAAAAGAAACGCAAACCGGGTGGTGGCTATAAACTGCCGGATACCATGTTCCTTTCGCAGCCAACTTCTACCGATGAAGAAGAATTACGACGTTTATTCTATGTGGCGCTGACCCGTGCCGAAAAACATCTTTATATCTCATATTCAAAATTCCGGAACGATGGCAAAGAACTGGAACCTTCTATGTTCATTGCAGAGATACAGGAGGAACATAATTTACCGGTAGGAAAAATAGCGCTTTCACCAGAACAGCAAATGGAATTTGAACTATTGCATTTTACCGCACAGGCACCCGAGATCGAACAGGCCGAAGAAGACTTCATCAGCAGCCTGCTGGATAAATTTGTGATGAACGTAACCGCCCTGAACAGTTACCTCAACTGCCCGTTGAATTTTTATTACCGAAACCTCATCCGCATTCCATCCGGCAAAAGCGAAGCCACGGAATTCGGAAGTGCCATACATCATGCATTGGAAAAATTATTCCGCAAGATGCAGGATGGCAAACAGGATAAATTCTCTCCGAAGGAAGACATGATCGCAGATTTCAACTGGTACATGAACCGTCACCGCGAAAATTTTACCAAAGAAGCATTCGACCGGCGGATGGAATACGGCGATGAAGTATTGCGCAACTACTATGATAAATACATTAACTCCTGGAATAAAGTGGTAGCCGTTGAGCGAAACATACGGGGCATTGTTTACAACAGCGTTCCCTTAAAAGGTAAGTTAGATAAGCTGGAGTTCAACGGCAAGGAAGTGAATGTGGTGGACTATAAAAGCGGCAACATAGAGAATGCCATTCCAAAAATGAAAGCACCCCATGACAAAGACCCAAATGGCGGCGACTACTGGCGGCAGGCCGTTTTTTATAAGATACTCGTGGATAATTACGAACAGAAAGACTGGAAAGTGATCAGCACCGAATTTGATTTTGTGGAGCCGGATAAGAAAGGAGAATACCGGAAAGAAAAAATTGTCATCTCCCCGCAGGATATGGAAACGGTAAAACAACAGATCACCGACGTGTGGCATAAGATACAGGCACGTGATTTTTATACAGGCTGTGGCAAAGAAGACTGCCATTGGTGCAACTTTGTAAAGAACAACAAACTGGCCGTAGCCCTGCACGACCTGCAGGAAGAAGAAGCAGATTAAAGGATTTTTATGATTTAAAAACGAAACAAACAAACCAAACGGGTTAAGTTTGTAATTCAAAAGTCCTTGATGAAATTGAACAGGTTACTTTATCTTCTTTTTTCTGCTTCGCTCATTTATTTTTTTGCAATAAGCAGTGGCGGCTGTGCACAGATCGGAATGCCAACGGGCGGGCCAAGAGATTCCATTCCCCCGGTATTGGTAAGTGCATCGCCCAAAATACACAGCACCAATGTAACGGGCAATAAGATCACCCTCACATTTAATGAATACATCGAGTTGAAAGAAGTGCAGACCAATGTGCTCATCTCTCCCTTTCCTAAAAGACAACCGCAGATCGATTACAAATTAAGAACGGTGACTGTAAAACTCAAAGACACCCTGTTACCCAATACCACCTACAGCATCAATTTTGGCAAAGCCATCGTTGATAATAATGAAGGGAACCCGATGAAGGATTTTACTTTTGTATTCTCCACCGGAAACAATATTGATTCACTTACACTGGATGGAAAGGTATTGGTAGCCGAAACCGGTAAGGCCGACAGCACCTTAATTGCTTTACTTTACCGGAATGCAGATGATTCTTCCGTACAAAAAAGAAAGCCCGATTACATGGCCCGGCTTGCAGGCGACGGCAGCTTCAGTTTCATTAACCTGCCGGAAGGCAATTTCAAAATATATGCATTAAAGGATGGCGATGGCGGAAAGACATACAATTCAAAAAAGGAATTATTTGCCTTTGCCGATGCAGACATCCGTGTTTCGGCAACCACTACGCCGGTAATATTATATGCATCTGCACTTGAAAAAGAGAGCCGCATTGCAGCAACTACCAAGCCCACTCCTGAAAAAAAGTTACGGTTTTCCTTACCCGTCTCTTATCAATCCCAGGACCTGCTCTCCCCTTTTGAAATAAGTTTTAATAAGCCACTTAAGAAATTTGATACGGCAAAACTGGTTTTAACCGACAGTAATTACAAACGGATCCCTGCAACATGGAGCATCGACAGCAACCGAACCCGGCTCAGCCTGGCTGTTGCCTGGCAGCAGGAAACGCACTACCGGCTGGTAATGGACACTACCGCTGTTTCCGATTCATCAGGCAATCATCTTGCAAAACAGGATACCATACGTTTTATCACAAGAAGACAGGAAGATTATGGCAACGTGGTATTGCGGTTCAGCAACCTCGACCTGGGCAAACATCCCCTGTTGCAGTTTGTACAGGGTGAGGAAGTGAAGGAAAGTTTCCCCGTAAAGACTATGGAATGGAGCAACAAGATGCTGACGCCTGGTGAATACGAGGTACGGATATTATTCGACGCAAATCAAAACGGCAAGTGGGACCACGGCGATTATTCAAAAAAACTGCAACCCGAAAAAGTGACCACGCTTCCGCAGAAGCTAAGTATAAAAGCTAACTGGGATAACGAGCGGGATATAAAATTGTAATGGATAATTGATAATTTTAAAATGGATAATGCCCCAATTTCAAAGCAGTAAACTATACAACCGGGTGTTTTGAATTTGAAAAATTATCAATTATCCATTGCCCCATTATCCATTAACTTTATACCATGATCTTCTCCTCTTCCCTTTTAGAAAATGCAGTAAATGAATTTGCCAAATTGCCCGGCATTGGCAAGAAAACGGCATTGCGCCTGGTGCTGCATCTCATCAAGCAGGATAATGCCGAAGTAAACCAGTTCAGTGAGGTGATCGCAAAAATGCGGAACGAAATAAAATTCTGCCGGCGCTGTTACAATATTTCCGATGCAGCACTTTGTAACATCTGCAGCAATGCCATGCGCAGGCAGGATATGCTTTGCGTGGTGGAAAATATCCGGGATGTGATCGCCATTGAAAGCACCCAACAGTTCAATGGCATCTATCATGTACTGGGCGGCATCATCTCCCCGCTGGATGGCATCGGGCCCGAAGAACTGACCATTGATTCGTTAGTTGATCGTATTTCAAAAGAGGGAATTACTGAGATCATCTTTGCACTCAGTCCTACCATCCAGGGCGATACCACTATATATTATATCAGTAAAAAACTGGCTGCCCAGGGTGCCAAACCCCGGCCCGTAAAGATCACCACCATTGCCCGGGGCATTTCCTTTGGTGGCGAACTGGAATACGCCGATGAGATGACCCTGGCAAAAAGCATCAGCAACCGCATCCCGGTCGAGAATTTTATCCTTTCAGGCAGTTAATTAGCAACCTTTTTCCTCCTGCTTCCGATTCATATCCTGGAATGAGCAGGAAGAGAATAATCCTTATAGCAGCAATATGTATTGTGCTGGCGGCAGCCATTACGGGTTATATGCTGTGGAATAAGCCACATAAAGAGGTGAAGGATGCCAGCGGAGTAAAGATCACGGCCACCGAATTATACAATAATTTCATTACAGATTCTGCAAAAGCAAGAACACTTTACACCGATAAGGTGGTACAGGTAACCGGGGAAGTGGCCCGACTGGCACTCAACCAGCAAGATCAGCAGATCATACTCATAAAAACACCCGTTTCGGGTGCCTATATTAATTGTACCATGGAAGAAAAAACGAACGCAGTAAAAGAGGGAGCCTCTGTTACCGTTAAAGGCATCTGCAGTGGTTACATCAGTGGCGATGCCGAAATGGGCCTACCCGGAGATGTGTTCTTAGTAAGAGGTTATCCATTTACCAAATAAAATACTCCATGAAAAAAATTGCAGTGATCAGTTTACTGTTGTTTTGCTTTTACCTCAATGGCACGGCCCAGTTATTTTTACAAAGAATGGTTACATCTCTTTCTTTTCTTCTACCATAATGGAGGATATAAAAGCAGATAACAACCAGGTGATAAGCATCGTGAATACCGCTACCGGTGACCTCCAGTTTTCGCTGCTTAATAATGCCTTCCATTTTAAAAAGGCTTTGATGGAAGAACATTTCAATGAGGATTATATAGAAAGTGCTAAATATCCAAAATCAACCTTTAAAGGCACCATCAGCAACCTGAAGGATATGAATTTTGGTAAAGACGGTATTTATAACGTAACGGTTTCCGGGAACTTAAGTATTCATGGGGTAACCAAAGAAGTATCGGTACCCGGCAAGCTTACTATAAAAAAGGGGAGCATCTCGGCAACTTCCACTTTTAAAATAAAGCCCAAAGATTACAACATAAAGATACCCGCAGGTGTAAAGAACAACATTGCTGAAACGGTTGAGCTGACCGTTAACTGCACTTACGAAAAAAAGAACTAGCTGTTGCAGGGCCCGGATCCGGGCATATCAATTTTTGCAGAATCATTCCCTTATCATATTTTTGTGCCTGTTTACAGGCAGATTTGTTTATTGTTCGGCCTGTTGATCATTCCGCCAACTGAACTAATAAACGAAAGCAATTCTGCAATACTTCTCCCGGATTGATTCTCGTTTAAAAGTTTGTGGTGATCATTTTAAAGCGGTTCATCCCGTTCACTTAATTCATTGATAAATGAAAACACTGCAAGACTGTTTAAAAGAACGCATCCTCATCATTGATGGAGCTATGGGTACCATGATCCAGCGGCACAAACCAACGGAAGATACCTACCGCGGCGAACGCTTTAAAGACTGGCCCGGTGATGTAAAGAATAACAGCGACATTCTGAATCTTACGCAACCGCAGATCATTGAAGGCATACACAAGCAATACCTGGAAGCAGGTGCCGACATCATTGAGACCAACACATTTGCAGGAACCAGTATTGCACAGGAAGATTTTAAACTGGAGGATTTTGTATATGAAATAAATGTGGCCGGGGCCAAAATTGCCCGGAAAGCGGCTGATGAATACACCGCAAAAGATCCTTCCAAACCCAGGTTTGTGGCCGGTGCCATTGGCCCGCTGAACAGAACATTGAGCTTATCACCCGATGTAAATAATCCCGGTTATCGTGCCGTTACCTTCGACCAGGTAGTAAAGGCATATTACGAACAGGTGAAAGGATTGGTTGATGGCGGGGTTGACCTGTTCTTAATAGAAACCATCTTTGATACACTCAATGCCAAAGCAGCCATCTTCGCTATAAAAAAATATTTCCAGGATACCGGGAAGCCTGAGTTACCCATTTCTATTTCAGGAACCATCACCGATGCAAGCGGACGTACGTTAAGCGGACAAACCTTAGAAGCATTTTACATTTCAGTAATGCACGCCAACCCGCTAAGCATTGGATTGAATTGTGCATTGGGTGCAAAAGAAATGCGGCCGCATATTGAGGAGTTATCGCAGATTGCGAATTGCTATGTTTCTGCATATCCCAATGCCGGCTTACCAAACGCCATGGGAGAATACGATGAGCAGCCCGAAGAGACCGGGCATTATTTGGAAGACTGGGCAAAAGAAGGCTGGGTGAATATTGTAGGGGGTTGCTGCGGCACCACACCAGATCATATCAAACACATTGCCGACTACGTAAAAAATATTAAACCCAGAGAGTTGCCGGTTTTAGAAGAAGTATTATAACCGCTAAGACGCAGAGGCGCAAAACTAATTGCTTTGCGGTAAAAAATAAAAAATGTCAACCATTAAACCATACAGCAGGTTCAGCGGACTAGAGCCTTTGATCGTTCGCCCCGAAACGAATTTTATTAATGTCGGCGAACGTACCAACGTAACCGGCAGTAAGAAATTTGCAAGGCTTATCAAAGAAAATAAGTACGAAGAAGCATTGAGCGTTGCCCGCCAGCAGGTGGAGAACGGCGCACAGATAATTGACGTGAACATGGATGATGCGTTGCTGGACGGCGTGCAGGCAATGACCACATTCATCAATTTATTACAAAGTGAACCGGATATCGCTAAAATTCCGGTAATGCTGGATTCCTCCAAATTTGAGATCATTGAAGCCGGTTTAAAATGTGTACAGGGCAAGTGCGTGGTAAACTCCATCTCCATGAAAGAAGGAGAAAAGAAATTCATTGAGCAGGCCATCACCTGCCGGATGTATGGCGCTGCGGTTATTGTAATGGCCTTTGATGAAAAAGGACAGGCCGATACCAAGAACCGCAAAGTGGAGATATGCCACCGGGCTTATAAAATATTGACAGAGCAGGTTGGCTTTGATCCCCAGGATATTATTTTCGACCCCAACATTTTTGCCATAGCAACCGGCCTGGAAGAGCACAATAATTACGGCGTTGATTTTATTGAAGCTACCCGGGAAATAAAACAGCTAATGCCGCTGACCAAAATAAGCGGTGGAGTAAGCAATCTTTCTTTTTCATTCCGGGGCAATGAGCATGTACGGGAAGCCATGCACAGCGTATTCCTGTATTATGCCATCAAGGCCGGGATGGATATGGGTATTGTAAATGCCGGGCAACTGGTGGTGTATGATGAGATCGAACCAGGATTACGGAATTTATGTGAAGATGTAATTCTTAACCGCAATAATGACAACAATGAAGCCACGGAAAAATTAATTGCATTTGCAGAAACCGTAAAAGGAAGCGGCAAAGCAGAAGTAAAAAATGAAGTTTGGAGAACCGGGACTGTTGAAGAAAGGCTGAAACACTCTTTGGTGAACGGCATTACAGATTATATTGATGCAGATACGGAAGAGGCCAGGCAAAAATACCCAAGGCCTCTGGATGTGATAGAAGGTCCGCTGATGGCAGGTATGGACGTAGTAGGTGACCTGTTCGGAAGTGGTAAAATGTTTCTGCCGCAGGTGGTAAAAAGCGCCCGGGTAATGAAAAAATCGGTGGCGGTACTTACACCATTCATTGAGCAGGAGAAAGAAGATCGTAAGCAGGCTCACCTTGCCGCTGGAACGGTTAATGAAGAATCTGCGGGGGCTGCAAAGATTTTACTGGCAACCGTAAAAGGTGATGTACACGATATCGGGAAGAACATTGTAGGTGTGGTACTGGGCTGTAATGGCTATGAAATAAAAGACCTCGGCGTAATGGTGCCTGCTGATAAGATACTGGATGAAGCGGAAAAATTCGGTGCAGATATTATTGGTTTATCAGGATTAATTACACCATCACTGGATGAAATGGTGCATGTGGCCCATGAAATGAAAAGAAGGAACATGAAACAGCCATTGCTCATTGGCGGAGCAACCACATCAAGAATGCATACGGCGGTAAAAATTGCACCGCAGTACGACAAAGGTGTAGTGCATGTGCTGGATGCTTCCCGGAGTGTTACGGTTGCAGGGAACCTGCTCAACGATGATCAAAAAGCCGGCTTCTTAGGAGACATAAAAATTGAATACCAAAAACTGAAAGAGGATTTTGAAAATAAAAAACCGGTCAAGCAGTATTTAACCTTCGCTGATGCACAAAAAAATGGAACAAAGATCAACTGGGCATCTTATCAACCCGTTACCCCAACCTTTACCGGGCCAAACAATTTGATGACTACGACCTGAATGAAATAAGAAGATACATCGACTGGCAACCATTCTTCATCGCCTGGGAGCTGCATGGAAAATTTCCGCAGATACTGAGTGATGAAAAAGTAGGCGTAGAAGCAACAAAGCTTTATAACGATGCCAATGCATTGCTGGATAAGATTATTGGGGAGAAATGGCTGACCGCAACGGGTGTTACAGGTTTTTGGCCTGCAAACAAAACCGCACCGGATACGGTTGATGTATTATCAAATGATGGCGTCGTAAAACTGGAGTTCCTTCGCCAGCAAATAAAAAAGGCCGAAGGGCAACCCAATTTATCTTTAGCAGATTTTATTGCACCCGCCGAAGAAAAACAGCAGGATTATATTGGGGCATTCTCTGTAACAATAAAAGGAATTGAACCACACATTAAGAATTTTGAGTCGCAGCATGACGATTATAACAAAATAACCCTGCAGGCGTTGGCCGATCGTTTGGCTGAGGCATTTGCAGAATGTCTTCATCAAAAGACAAGAAAGGATCTCTGGGGTTATGAAAAAACCGAAAACCTTACCAACGAACAGCTGATAAAAGAGGAATACACCGGCATTCGCCCGGCACCTGGCTATCCCGCCTGCCCGGATCATACGGAAAAAAATAAGCTTTTCAAATTATTGGGTGGAGAAGAAACAACCGGTATCCATCTTACCGGATCGCTTGCCATGTACCCGGCATCATCTGTTTGCGGCTGGTATTTTGCACATCCCGAAAGCAAATATTTTGGCGTGGGTAAAATAGAGAAAGATCAGTTAAAAGATTATGCTGAAAGAAAAGAGATGAGTTTAGAAGACGCAACAAGATGGCTAAGACCCATCCTGGAGTAGGGCCTATCTTGCTTTTACTACCATTGTATCAGTCCAGCTGTCGTGCCAGGTCAACGTACTAAATCCGCTTAATACTTCAAAAGGAACACAACGGGATAGTGATCTTAAAAGGGCATCTTTAAAAGTCAGTTCATTCCCATCCTGGCGAATGGCTTTTGTTCCGGTAATGATCTTACCCAGCGTATATCCTTTAAACAGTTTTTCACAAAGTGTATAATAAACGACATAATTAAAATATCCAACAATCACAGACAATAACAAAATATCAAAAGTCATTCTTCCTTCAGAAACCGCTATCCTGCTTAAAAAATCAGGGGCTATTACGGAGAGCAGCAAGCCGATGGCCATGCCGGTTAAATAACTTAATCCAAAACGCATAAGCATGTTATCGATGAGCCAGTTTAAAAAACGTTGGCCCTGTGAAGCATAGACAAATTGGTTTAAGTTGTCTGTTTCTTCTGCCAGCAGATCCCGCTGACCTGCTCCTGAAGAAAGTTCGTTAACAGTTTCCATACAATTATTTTTAACAATAATAATTCTTTTGTTTTATTTCCGCCAGTTTTTGGCAGACTAAATATCATCAGGCAAGCCGGTTTAGTTCCAGCCGGTTTATGATATTGAAAACAAGCAGGATGGTCATGAAATAATTCTTTATCTCTTCTTTATCCCGCAATCCTTTTTTGGGTGGCTCCAGCAGGTTCTCATCAAAAGGTACGGCGATATAACATTTACCAGCCACAAAGGAGAATACAATATCCCTCTCCAGTTTTTCTCTTATCAGCAATATATGATCCATCATATTATAAGACAGGATCATCGACGCTTCATTCACATTTGTGGTATAAACAGAATAATGTTTATCAAAGCCCGAGTGGCCGGTATTAACCCGTTGCACCTGTGGCATCGGGAACATGCGGTAATGTCCGTCTGCCATACTTGTTGGCAACTGGGCATTCCCTTTTGTCCATAAATAAGTTCCGCCGGCAAAAGCGCTGTTTATACGGGCACAGAAGAATAATCCTTTAAAGATGTAGTCGATTCCGGCTGAGTCTTCGATCCAGGATTTGATCTCGGAACAATGAAACGCCAGCCCGTTGTAAACCGTTTCCCAGTAATCATCGCCATCAAAATGCGTGAACCGGCGACGGTACAGGCTGCTTGCTTTGTATTCTTTCTTTGAAACAAAACCCATGGGTTTATAAACGGCAGCAGGGTGAATATAGGTGATGATGGAGCCGATGATCTTCTCCTTAAAGTCATCTATGTAGCGATCGGAGTATTTTGCTGAAAAATAAACACCGATGATACACATGATAAGCATGGCGATGGCAAGGATATGCCCGATGGGCAGCAGTTTGGTATAATACAACAGGAAACTTCCAAAAGTTCCTGCGCCGGTAAACCAGGTGAATCTTTTCCAGTTAGCGGCGGCAGATTCATCCATGTCCAGCTCTTCCAGGCTGGGCTGGATCTTTTGTTTATAGAAATCCTCAAAATTCTTGATCTCATCCATAATCGTACGCTGAATTTATTTCTTTTTTGTAACTATGCATTGTTAATAATTGAAAATGCATGCGTATCATCTCTTATAATGTAAATGGCATACGTGCCGCCCTTAAAAAAGGATTTATTGACTGGCTTAAAACAAATCCCGCCGATATCATCTGCCTGCAGGAAACCAAGGCAACTAAGGATGATGTGGATGTTAAACAACTGGAAGCGCTGGGCTTTCATCATTATTGGTACAGCGCACAAAAAAAAGGATACAGTGGCGTGGCTGTTTTTTCAAAAAAGAAACCCGACAATGTTGTTTATGGAAACGGGCACAGTGCAAGTGATGATGAAGGCCGTGTGATACAACTTGACTTTGGGGATATCCGTCTCATCAATGCATACTTTCCATCGGGCACCAGTGGCGATGAACGGCAGCAATTCAAGTATGTTTGGCTGGATGAGTTTCATACGTACCTGAATAAGCTGAAGAAGAAGTACCCAAAAATAATTCTGGTAGGTGATTATAATATTGCGCACAACGAAATTGACATCCACGATCCCAAAGGCAATAAGAACAGCAGTGGCTTTTTACCCCAGGAGCGGGAATGGCTTACTAAGTTTTTAGACAGCGGCTGGATCGATACGTTCCGGGAGTTTCATTCCGAACCGCACCGTTACAGTTGGTGGAGTCAGCGTTTTCCTTCAGTAAGACTGAATAACAAAGGCTGGCGCATTGATTATATCACCGTAACTGAGTCATTAAAAAAGCAACTGAAAGATGCCGATATCTTCCCGGATGTAAAACACAGCGACCATTGCCCCGTGTATGTGGAAATAAAAGAAAAATAATTTACCCGATGATCATTTACAACGTTACCATAAAAGTGCATGAGTCGATCAAAGATAAATGGCTTGCCTGGCTCAATGAAGAGCATATTCCGGAAGTGATCAATACCGGTTGCTTTACACATGCAGTTGTTTTACAATTACTGGAAGTAGATAATTCAGAAGGCCCAACTTATGCCATACAATATCACGCCGAAAGCAAGGGCTTATATAATAATTATATTGAGAACCATTCAGCACGTATGCGCCAGAAAAGTTTTGACAAATGGGGCGATCAATTCATTGCGTTCCGTTCTGTAATGCAGGTTGTTAACTAAATGTGCAAAACAATTACCTGCTGTTTTTTTAAATAAACCCCGATTTTTTTAATCCTTTAAAAACCGCATGGGCAAAGGATTCTAGGGAACGAAATCCTGAAACACACTACAGTAAAGGATTTCAAGGATTCCCGTTATTTCACCGGTTGATTTTAAAAAAGCTCATATGGCGTAAAATCCTTGTCAACTGTGGATTTCAGCAGTTCTTAATAAAAAAGAAAAACCAGAAAAAAAATTTTGTTGCAATCAAAAACCGTATATATTTGTCGCACATTAAAATTCAAAAAAAATTATCATGAACAAAGCTGAATTAATTTCAAAACTTGCTGACGATGCAGGTATTACAAAAACTCAGGCAAACGATGCTTTAGATTCTTTTGTAGAAGCAGTCACTAAAACTTTAAAAGGTGGCGGTAAAGTAACATTGGTTGGATTTGGTACTTTCTCTGTATCAAAAAGAGCTGCCCGTAATGGCCGCAATCCTCAAACTGGTGCTGTTATCAAAATCAAAGCAAAGAAAGTTGCTAAGTTTAAAGCAGGTAAAGAATTATCAGCTAAATTGTAATTTTGTGTCAACCACTTTAAAAAGCAAGGCGCTATGGCACCTTGCTTTTTTTGTAAAATTTTTATTCATCAATTAAAAAACTGTTATCATGGGACGTGGAGATATCAAAACCAAAAAAGGAAAAATCACCAAAGGATCATTTGGTAAAACAAGGCCTGCAAAAAAAGTAAAGAAAGCAACTGCTGCTGCACCAAAAAAGAAAGCGGCTGCCAAGAAGAAGGCATAAAGCAATTGGGGATTTGGATTTAGGTATTAAGGTTTCAATCATGAACCCCTTTATACCAATTCCAAATTCCTGATTCCTATCAGGGAGCCAGGCGTTCTATTTTCCAGGCACCATCCCCTGCTAAAGTATATTGAATGCGGTCGTGTAAGCGGCTGGGCCTGCCCTGCCAGAATTCAATAACAGTTGGTATCACAATGTATCCACCCCAATCCGGTGGCCTCGGAACATTACCATCACGGAACTGCTGCTGGTATTTCTCAATATTTTCATCAATTATTTCCCGTGCAGCAATGATATTGCTTTGAGGTGATGCCCAGGCTCCTATCCGGCTTCCTTCCGGCCTGGATAAAAAGTACTCATCGCTTTCTACCGCACTTATCTTGTCCACATTGCCGGAAATCCGTACCTGCCGTTCCAGTTCTTTCCAGAAAAAAACCAGGCAGGCATGCGGGTTCTCTTCAAGCTCCTTTCCTTTGTGGCTTTGGTAGTTTGTGAAAAAGACAAAACCCTTGTCAGAGAATTCTTTCAGCAATACGATCCTTGCAGACGGCATGGCATGTTTATCCGCTGTTGCCAATGTCATGGCATTCACTTCGTCAATCTTGCTTTTTAAAGCATCGTCCCACCATTTTGCAAACTGCTTAAATGGATCGGCGTGCACATCCGCTTCAAGCAGTGTCTGCATTTTATAATCAGTTCGTATATCGGCTGTTTTTAGCATGGTTTATTTTTACCCCACAAAGGTCTTTGAAATAGCACAAATAAAAAAGGCCTGCTTTTGGGGCGGCCTTTCCAGGTATCTTCAATTTAATAAGATTCACGGGTTAACCTCCTTTAGGTATTTCTGCGATTCCAATACTCTCAGCCTTTCCCGCAGATCATCTCTTTCTATGGCCATATTTTCAACCCTGCTTTCCAGTTCACCTATTTTGCCGGCTACCTGTTGCAGTTGAGTGTTCCGCTGGTTCACTTCTGCCAGTTGTGCTCTTACATCTTCATATTGTGTTTGCAAATACGCATACTGCTGAACAAGCTCATCGTATTTCACCTGCAACCTGGTTGATTCATTGAGCTCCTGTTTCAATTCCAGTTCTCTTTCTTCCGCCCCTTTCGCCTGCATCTGTTTTTGGCCAAGTTTTTCCTCCATGCTTTCAATTTCAGCCGTTTTACCGTCTAATTTACTTCGCAAGGCGGTGGCTTCAGCCAGTTCAGCCCGCAGCATTTCCAACTCCTCTTCCCGCTCAGACAGTACCATATTCACATCGGAAATCTGTGCCTGCAAACTGTCATTTGCCGAAACCAGCCGTTTTATTTGTTCTTCTGTCAACATATTGATTATTCCTTTTAAACCGGGGTATTTCCAAATTATAGGATTTCACCTCTAAAAACAAGAAAATCAGCCCTTTTTTGTATCTTTTAAGCAATAAATTTCTCCGGGGCAGCGTATACAATTGTCCGGGTATCTTCTCATTTAAATGCCCGGCGTAAACTTAGCAATAATTGACGGAAGACGAACTCATACGAGGATGTTTAAGGGGGGAAGCTTCTTGCCAAAAGGAGATTTTTCACCGTTTCGCCAGTCGTATGCTGGGCGTATGCAATCGCTATGCCCGCAATGGGGCTGATGCGGAGGATATTTTGCAGGATGCATTTATTAAGGTTTTTGATAAGATACACCAGTTTAAGTTTGAAGGCTCTTTTGAAGGCTGGATACGAAGAATAGTAGTGAACACTGCCTTGAAAAAATATTCTTTAAGGCGTTATGAGAAAGAGGTTGTTGGTTACGAAATCAAGGACCGGGATGAAAGTGGTATGGAGCCCTCGGCCTACAGCCACCTGACAGAAAAAGAACTATTAGATCTTATCAACAACCTGCCCGACGGTTACCGGGTCATTTTTAATTTATATGTGATAGAAGGATTCCAGCATGATGAGATAGCCGAAATGCTGGGCATACAGCCGGGTACCAGCCGAAGTCAACTGGTAAAAGCCCGAAGTATGCTGCAAAGACAAATTTTACAATTACAAAAAGTGGCGGTATGAGCAATAGCCAGCAATTTGATAACTACGTAAAAGAGCAGTTCAACGACTACGCTCCTGATGTGCACCCCCGCATCTGGGAAAATATTGCTGCGCATAATGAAAGGAGAAAACCCGTAGGCTTCTGGTATACGCTCTTAAACAATAAGAATAAAATTTTTCTAGCCGTCTTGTTGCTGGCAATAAGTACAGGTTCCGGCTGGTGGTACTTTACTAAAAATTCTGCATCGCCGGCAATACAGCAGTTAAGTTCAGAAAAAAATAAACCATCAATCCCTCAGCAAACAGGTCTTGCTAAAGAAGAACAATCACCAGATAATAGCAATACCAATTCTGCCATACAAAAGGAGCCGGTGACAACATTTAATACCGGTTTGAATACTGCTTCCGGCACGAATGCAGGAACTGACAAAATAAAAAACACCAACAATCACCTCTCCCGTAAAGGAGCAAGCAATATTGCTATTTACAGTCCCTCTATACAAACAGAAGAAGAAAACATAACAACAGGCAATCATTCCGGTTCTGCAAAAAAACAGAAGGGCACCGGAAATCTGTTACGCATTAATTCCACAGCCCCCGGCACCGGTGATGAAGAAGAGGAATATGCTGCTGGAGGAAGTTTGCTTGGCCGGTTAACCTTTGATGCAGAAATGATCTCAGCCAGGCGAAAAGCAAAGAGCCCGTTATCTCTCTCTTTTCAACAGATCGCATTCCTGCCCGATTGCCCCTCTATTGAAAAAAATGCTTCCGGGAATAAAAAATACCTGGAGATATATGGCGGACCTGATTATGCATTCCGGAGTTTCAGTGATACCGCAAATTCGGAATACCTGAAGCGCAGAAAGGAAAGCACAAAATTCAGTTCCGCTTTCAGTGCAGGTGTGCGGTACACAAAAGTTTTCAATAATTCCATGAGCGTACGTGCAGGTGTTAATTACAGCCAGATAAATGAAAAATTCACTTTCTCCCAGGGCAACCTGGTGCAGGTAACGTATATCATCGGCACCAACGGCGATACATTGGGAAGCTATATCACAACAGGCACCCGGTATAAGACCACCATCAATAAATACCGAAGCATTGATATTCCTCTTGCAATGGGATATGAAATAGGCAACGGGCGGTTACATGCAAACATCAATGCCGGCGTGATCGTAAATATTTACAGTTGGCAAAAAGGCGATGTGCTTGATACGGCATATAATCCGGTAAATATCACCACCGGCAAAGGTTCTTCGCCATACCAGTTCAAATCAAATATAGGCGTTGGTTTTATTGGCGGCGTTTCTGTTTATTATAAACTGACCGACAGGCTTCACCTGATGGCAGAGCCCTATTTCCGTTATAATTTTTCGCCAATGAACAAAGATAATATTACACTGAAACAAAAATATCAAACAGCCGGACTCAGGGTAGGAATCCGTATTGACCTGAAATAACAGGCAGCACAAAATGCCGATGAGGTATCTGAGTAAAGAGCGGCCTTATTAAAAAATTAAATCGATGAACAAGAAAATAATCATATCGTTTTTAACAGCAGGTGTGCTTTTATTAAGTGCCTGTAGTAAGAACACTGATATTTTTGTACCTGATGCCGGCCAATTAAATGGCCCGGATACAACATGGCAGGTTACTGTTACTTCTACCATGCCTGTTTCCAGTCTTAAAACAAGTTTATTGATTGAGCCTTATTTAGACAGTATTGAAGTGAATGCCAATACCGCTACACTTAACACACCACTGGGTGTACAGGTTATTTTCCCTCCCAACAGTTGTGTGACTGCAGCGGGAGCACCCATATCAGGCAAAATACAGGTTGAACTGCTTGCACTGAAAAAGAAGGGAGATATGGTACGAATGAGCAAACCAACCACTACATACGACAGCCTGCTGGTTACCGCTGGTGAAATATTTGTGCGGTTGAAAAAAGATGGGTTGCCGGTACAGCTGGCACCAAATGCAAGAATTTATATCAAGTACGCTGATCTTCCGATCAACACAGGAATGAAATTATTCTTTGGTGACGAGTCAAATCCGCAGCAATTCAACTGGCTCCCGAACCAGGACCTGGTAAATAATGTGATCGGTATGGGAACCCAGGGCTATGAAATTTCTACCAATCATCTGCGCTGGATAAATATTGCTTACGGTTTTAATACAGCTAGTACTCCTACCGTTCAGGTTGTAGCCGACCTTGCTCCTTATTTTACCAATGCCAACACGGTTGCTTTTACTGTGTTGAAAGATTTCCGTTCCCTGGCCGGTATGCATGGAGATCTTAGTACAAAAAAATTCATAAGTCCCAGGTTACCGGTTGGTAAGGCAATAACTGTTGTTGTCATTTCCAAACAGGCTAATGATTACTATTTAGGTTACGAAAGTGCTGTTACATTAACGCCAACCAATGGAACTGTCAACCAGGTTGTTTCCGTAAGGCCCGTTAAAAAATCTTTACCCGAAATAATAGCCTACCTCAGTACCCTTTAATTCTGAAATTGACATGATAAAAAAGGCCGCATCTGATATGCAGCCTTTTTTATTTATAAGATCTTGCGGATAATTTATGTTACAAGGGTTCCTACTTTTTCACCGGTCACCACTTTAAGCAGGTTGCCCGCTTTATTCATGTCAAAAACAACAATGGGCAGGTTGTTTTCCATGCACAAAGTAAAAGCGGTCATATCCATCACCTTTAGGTTCTTCTGAATACATTCCGCAAACGAAATGGATTCATACCGGGTGGCTGTTGGATCTTTTTCCGGGTCGGCTGTATAAATTCCATTTACCCTCGTTCCTTTTAAGATCACATCGGCTTTAATTTCAATAGCCCGTAAAGAACCGGCTGTATCGGTTGTAAAATAAGGATTACCTGTTCCGGCACCAAAGATCACCACCCTTCCTTTTTCCAGGTGACGCATGGCCCTGCGGCGGATGTATGGTTCTGCGATCTGTTCCATTTTAATAGCACTTTGCAGGCGGGTATAGATACCGGCTTTTTCCAAACCACTCTGCACAGCCATTCCGTTTATTACGGTAGCCAGCATACCCATATAATCTCCCTGCGCTCTTTCAATACCACTTTCTGCCTCATTGGTACCCCGGTAAATATTTCCTCCTCCTATTACAACAGCCACTTGTACACCGAGCTCAATAATGGATTTTATGTCCTGTGCATACCGGGCGATCACTTCGCTGTCGATACCAAAATTCTTATCTCCCATTAACGATTCACCGGAAAGTTTTAGAAGTATTCTTTTGTATTTCGGAAGCATTTGGTTAAGATATTTTTGCGAAGATAGGGGAAATACAAGTTATGCGTTATGGGTTTTAAGTTCAGGGTTGAAGCAAGTAGTTTATATGATATTTACAAAAAGGTCCGAACACAAAACTCAAAACGAGAAACCCCAAACCCTTACACCCACTTATTTTTATGAGCCAGGGATATCACCTGTGCTTTGGAATTTACATGCAGTTTCTCATAAATATTTGCAATGTGCTTTCGTACGGTTAAAACGCTGATGTAAGATGCCGCTGCAATTCTTTTGGCATCCCAGCCATTTACCATGTGTTGCAGTATTTCCTGCTCCCGTTGTGTTATGCTTACAGGCAATGAACCCGAAACGGTTTCTGCCGGTACTTCTGTTTTACTGAGAAGCTTTAATGTTTTACGGGCAATGGCCGGGCTCATCGGTGCCCCGCCGGATTCCATCACGTTAATTACAGCATCCTGCAGTATAACCGCCGGTTCGTGTTTCAGTAAATATCCCGAAGCCCCGGCCTTGATGGCTTCAAATATTTTTTCATCATCATCAAAAACGGTGAGTACAATAAAATGAATTTGCGGATAGAGGGATTTGGCAATGTGTATGGCTTCTATCCCATCCATGCCGGGCATTTCGAGGTCCATAAAAATAACCTGCGGTAACGACTGGTGCGGTAATCCTTTCAGTTGCTCCAGGCATTCATTTCCGTCGCTTGCCGAAAAAACAAGCTGCAGGCAGTCTGTCACTTTCAGCTTTTGCATAAAAGTGTTCCGGTTAACTGCATTATCTTCTGCCAGTGCGATCCTGAAGTTCATCATACCAATAAAAGTCTGTAACTATTAATTAAAAAGCAATAATCAATTTGTAGTAGGCGTAATACTTAATCTTGTGCCGGCAGGAATGTTATCTTGCCATTCGAGCATCCATTCTGCTTCAGCAGCCCGGTTCTTCATATTGGCAAGGCCATTCCCTTCCCTGACCGGTAATTCTTCCGGGAGTCCTTTTCCATCATCGGCAACTATCATTTTCCAGGAATGATTACTTTCTATGGTCACACTTACCTGGGTGCCCCCGCTGTGCCGCACAGCATTATTGACCGCCTCCTGTAAAATATGAAACAGGTGAAAGGCCTGGGATGGCGGCAATAAATGATCGGTCTCAATGTTTTCAAAAACATCCATCTTCAGATTCGGGTAGCTTGATTGCAGGCGCTGGATAAAGCTTTTTAGCCGGTCGCTGATTGCCGTAAGCGACAAGGCATCTTTTTTCAGTACCCAGATGGTATCATTCAGTTGCGATACAATGGAACGGGAATTGTTTCTCAGTTCCTGCAGGGCATTTACATTGGCAGCATCACCCGGTAAAATTTTTATATGTTCGATATTGGAAGCGATCGAAGCAGCGTATGCACCAAGGTTATCGTGCAGGTCGGCCGCAATACGTTTCCGTTCATTTTCTTCGGCTGCCAGTACCGCAAGTGCTGCACTGTTCTTTTCCTCCTGCAGCATCAATTGCACTTTCATCTGTTCTTTTCTGCGGTAGTTTTTAAAAATTATATACAAGGTGACCAGGAAGAAAAAGGTGAGAATGAGTAAGCCGTAAAAAAGGTAATTCTTTTTAGTAATGGCATAGTCCTTTTTGGTAATGTCCAGTTTTTGCTGAATAACCGTGTTCTGTATCTTCTGCAGGTTATATTGTGTTTGAAGTTCGGCCAGCGCTTCGGCAGAGTTTTTTTCATACAGGGAATCTTTTAAAGAAATGACCATTTGAAGCGTCTCCCCGTATTTTTCATAATTTTTTGCTGCCTTGTAATTCTCAGCCAGCGCCCCGTAAAGAATAGGAAGTTTCGAATCAAGTTGGTATTTTTTTGCCGTCTCAATCCCTTCCAGGCAAAGTACAATCCCTTTTTGCGGCTGGTGATTATTAGCATAGTAAAGTGCCAGTTGTGTCATATCCGAAACAATATAGAAAGGCTCACCGATCTGTTTCCGGATAGCCAGGGCTTCATTCAGCGGTGTTTCAGCAAGTTCCTTCCTGTCTGTATCAATGAGAATATCAGCTTCAATGGCAAGGGCATTTGCCAGGAACTGGAGGTTGCTTTGCATGCGCCGGTTGACAGCAATGGCCTTTTTTATATAAAACTCTGCAGAATCATTTTTATTTATTTCATTGTACGTGGCCGCCATGTTGGAATAAATAATCCCCGAGTATTCAAACCGCTCGGGAAAACGAACAGTACCCAGTGCTTTATAAAACCAGCTTATTGCTTCGGCATTACGTCCCATTTCCATATTTACCCAGCCAATACTTGTTTTTGCATTTACCTGGGTCAATGTATCCTGTTGCTGCTCGCTTTCATTCAGCAGCTTATAATATTGTGCAAGGGCTTCTTTATACCGGTTGCTCTTGATATTCAGCTGTCCTTTTTGCAAACTGAATTTCAGGTAGGCATTCCTGTTTTTTTGATAAGACAACTGCTCCAGGTTTTCATCTGTCATCCGCATGGCTTCCTCCAGTTCGCCTTTGCGTGCCAGGCTGTTTGATACAAAATAATTTGCCAGCGCAATGTTTTTATCATCCGCCAGGCTGGTTGCCATTTTTTTTGCCAGCGATGCATAATAAAATAACGTGTCCGTATTCAGCGATTGTCTTTGTTCACACAAGCCAAGAATACTGTTTAGTTTATCAACAGGAGAACGGGCCTGGCTGATATTTTTCTTCAGGCTGTCTATTAAACGGGTTTGCGCATTGGCATTACCAATACAGAACAGGGAAATAAAAAATGTCCGAGAAAAAAGCCTCCAGATCATAGCAGGAAATTTAGTCATTAACAGGCAGGAAAAAACGGCTTTCCAGGAATATCGCTGTCCGGTCTTAAAAATATTCAATTGTTACTGCATATCGAACATTCTCCCCGATTATTTTACCCCGGCTCTGCACCATACTACAAATTAGGTATTGAAATACCCGATAAAAAATTTAAACTTTACTTACCCTCTCCTGCGAAAGACCCCGCCTGGACCTGAAAGCATTTTTTCTTTTAAAAAAAAGCGTATGAAACAAATTTTTACCCTTCTTGCGGGCTTCAGCTTGAGTATAGCTACCACTGCACAAACACCCCAGTTATTAAAGAACATAAATACCAGTACTTCGGATATTTATTCGGGCTCATTCCCTAAAAAAGGAATTCAGCTTAATGGAACCTATTATTTCCCCGCAACGGATTATAACGGTAATGAATTATGGAAGACCGATGGTACTGCGGGTGGTACTTCGCTGATAAAAGACCTGGCCAGCATTTATGAAACACAGAGTTCCGATCCGCACCTGTTTGATACGGTTGCCGGTAACCTGTATTTTTTTTCGGGTACTGGTTTCCATCCCTGGAAATACGATCCTTTAACGAATAAGCTCACGGCACCAATCGGCGGAAAGGATGCAGGTTATTCGCCTACGGAAACAGCGGTAATAGGAAACAATATTTTTTTTGCAGGGGATTGGTATTTTGACCAGGGCATTGAGTTACTCAGGTATGAGGTAACCACTAATTCTTTATTTATTTACGACATAACTCCTGGCACGGGTGATTCCTATCCGCATGATCTAACGGTAAAAGGCGATACGCTCTTTTTTGCAGCCAATGACGGGATAAACGGAAATGAGCTGTGGATGTATGATGCATTGACTGAGCAGTTTCAGATGGTGAAAGACATCAAAGGCGCAGGCTCTTCTAATCCTTCAGACCTTGTTGTTTACCACGGTATATTATTCTTTACTGCTGATGATGGAACAAATGGCAATGAATTATGGAGCAGTGATGGAAGTGATCCGGGAACAAATATGTTTGCCGATATAAATAACAACGGCACCGAAAGCAGCAACCCCGATCATAAAACGGTATTCAATGATAAACTATATTTCAGCGCCACAAATGGCATTGACGGCGTAGAACTATGGGTAACAGATGATATTACAAACCTCCCTTCACAACTTATGGACATCAATCCTTTTGGCGATTCAAACCCCGGTAAATACGGTTTTAAAGCAGCGGGCAGCTATTTATATTTTGCTGCAGAAGATGATTTAGATAATACCGAATTATGGAAAACGGATGGCGTGATTACTGATCTTGCAAAAGACATCAACCTGTTTGGAAGTTCCAACCCCATGGACATGTACAACCTGGGCGATACATTGATATTTTCAGCCTACGACGGTAATGCTTTTCAATTATGGCGCAGCCAGGGAACAGACGTGAATACGGTTATTGTTCAAAACATACAATCGTCGGCCGGAGACACTGTTCATATAAGCGGCATACACAATGGCCTTATTTATTTTGGTGCCAACAATGATATAACCGGAACTGAATTATGGAAAACAGATGGAAAAGCTGTCAACACTTCTTTTGTAAAGGATATTAACCTGGGATCGGGCATTAACAGCGACCCACAATGGTTTGAAGCATACAACAGCGCTATGTATTTCGGCGCCCGGGCAACATCATCCTATTATTTTAGTTTATTCAAAACAGATGGAACGGTTGGCAATGCCACTGAACTAAAAGCCGGCGGTGGCGCTGATAATTTTTCGGCCTCCTATGAACATGGCAGAAAGGCGGGTAGCTATTTATATTTTATGGGATATACTTCAGCAGAGAGCAATGAATTATGGAAAACCGACGGAACAGTTGGTGGAACAACGATGGTAAAAGATATCCGCACCGGAACAGAGGCAAGTTCACCAAGCAATATGATTGAAATGGGATCCCTGCTGATATTTGTTGCAGATGATGGAGTAAATGGAAGAGAGCTCTGGAAAAGTGATGGAACAGCTGGTGGAACCGTTTTAATTAAAGACATCAATCCCGGCACAAATAATTCTGATATAAGGGACATGCGTTTGGTGAATGGTAAAATTTGTTTTGTGGCCAATGATGGAACAGCCGGCGAAGAATTATGGGTAACTGATGGAACACCGGGGGGTACCATACCGCTCAAAGATATCAACGGCACGGCGGCAGGCTCAGAGATTTCTGATCTGTTTAGCGACGGAACTAAATTATATTTCAGTGCCAATGACGGGATCAATGGAAAAGAAGTATGGATAACCGACGGAACTCCGCTTGGTACGGTTTTACTCAAAGATATTAACCCGGCGGGGTCTTCAAATCCCGGTTGGTTTGCCAAATTAGGCAGCTGGGTTTATTTTACTGCAGCTAATTCAAACAGCAGTTATTCAAAGATCTGGAGAACAGATGGCACAACCGCCAATACCTCGCTGTTTTATGACATTGATTTTCCTTTCCTGTTGACCAACATTGGAAGCAAAATTGTTTTCATCGCACTCCCCTCGGGCACTACCAATGGCTTTCATATATGGGCAACGGATGGAACGGTACCCGGCACTGTGGAAGTAGAAGGTTTCGCTGGCCGTGAAGTGGGATATTTTTTACTGGATGAATTTCCTGCATATAATGGCAAATGGTTCTTATGGATCGACGACAATGTGAACGGACAGGAATTATGGCAAACAGACGGCACGCCAGCCGGTACCATCATGTTCGATATTGCGCCGGGAGTACATAGCAGCTACCCAAGAAATGCAAGGGGCTTAAATCCTCTGATCTTCAGTGCTAATGACGGAACAGTTACCGGGCGTGAAGTATGGAAGCTGGAAGTTTCCCCGCCTTTGCCAATAACCGGTCTTGAATTTAATGTAACCAAACAAACCAATAAAGCACTGCTGGAATGGAAAACCCGTTCTGAAATAAACAGCAAGGGATTCCAGGTTCAGCGCAGCAGGAACGGAATTGTTTTTGATTCCACCGGCTTTGTTGTTGCGAAAGGTATCAATGGCAATGGCGCAACTTACCGGCTCACAGATGACAACCCGTTTGATGGTAAAAATTATTACCGCCTCAAACAAACAGATATGGATGGCAAGTTCAGCTATAGCGAGATCAGGTGGGTTGACTTCAGTAAAGAAGCGTATGTAAATGTTTACCCCAACCCGGCACAGGATGTATTATACATAAATACAGGCTATACATTCCGGGATGCCACGCTGAACATCCGCAATATGAGCGGCCAGCTAGTTAAACAAATAAAAGTGAATGGAACGGGCACCATTGCAATACCCGTAAAAGATCTTCCTCCAGGTGTGTATAATGCCGAAGTGGTACAACCCGGACAAACCGTACGGCTCATGTTCATAAAACAATAATCAGTAAACCCATTACAAGCAGTCTGCAAAAGGGCCTGGTGCAAGCCAGCCCTTATTTTTTTATCGCTTTGATGGAATACATCATGGGCATTTTTTCATCCATGCCTTTTATACGCCACATACCATCTTCTCCCTGCTCCATCTTATTAAAGCAATTATAGGGAGAGTATGGGAATTCGTTGAACTGCTGGATCTGCAGACCGTGCTTAATAAGTGAATTCAGTATTTCTGAGAACGGATGATTCCAGCCATGCTCCGTTGATCTTATCGGGGCATTGCGATCAGAGTAAGAACCGGATATTTCTTCCGTGATCACTTCCGTATTGAAATAGTTGTATTTGATGTGTTCAAAGTCATTGTCCATCATCCAGAGCGTGGGGTGAAAATCGGCGATATAGAAAGTGCCGCCCGGTTTTAAAAAATGCGAAACGATCGCTGCCCACTTATCCAGGTCGGGCAGCCAGCCAATAGTGCCGTACGAGGTAAAAACAATATCGAATCCAGCCTCCCTAAATCCCCCCAAAGGAGGGACTTTAGAACCGTCTGCTAAATCATAGATGTTAGCACAAATAAAATCAGCGTTTAATTTTAATTCATCTTTGATCTCATTGGCCAGTTTAATGGCTTCATCACTCAGGTCAACCCCGGTAACAACGGCTCCTTCCCTTTCCCAGCTCATGGTATCCATTCCAAAATGGCATTGCAGGTGAAGCAGTGTTTTTCCTTTTACATCGCCCAGTTCGCTCAGTTCAATTTTTTTCAGCGAAGACAGCCCTTTTTTAAACCCGGCCAGGTCATAGAAGGCAGAGTCTTTGTGCACAGCCGTTCGTTTGTTCCAGCTCTGCTTGTTTTCTTCAAAATAAGATTGATACATTTCCATCGGGCAAAATTACGGCTAATAATAACATGCCGGTCTTTCAGACCGGCATGTTATTATTATGCTGCGTATGTGGAAGGGGGGATCAAAATTTTTCTTCGGTATTATTTATTTACTCACTATCAGTTTTTGTTCGATCATCTCTCCGGACCTCATTTCGGCTTTTAAAACATAGGTTCCGTTAGACAGGTTATTTATAGTTATAGTGGGCTGCACCTTTTTCCATTCGTTCAATTTTCTTCCGCTGATATCATACAGCTGCATTTGTTTGATCTTATCCCAGCCCACAATATTTACAACATCTTTTGCCGGGTTTGGATAAAAACTGATCACCATATTATCTGTAAGCTTTATCAATTGAATATTGGTATAACTATATCTTCCATCCACATCTACTTGTTTTACCCGATAGTAATTATTACCGCTTACAGGTTGCACATGCAGTGCTGTGTAATTTCCTCCTGCCGCAGCATTATAAACTGTTGTAGCAATTAATGTAAAGTGAATGCCATCCCTGCTCCATTCAATTTCATAACGGCTTACATTAAATTCAGCACTTACTTTCCAGTTTAATAAGGTTTGCTTGTTATTATTCAACTGTGCTGTAAATGAAAGCCATTTAAGCGGCAACGGAAACAGCCCCTTCGCCAGGATATACTCTGTACTTTCGCCGGTGCAGGTAACGGTGTTTAATGTCTCGTCCAATATCATATTAACAGGCGTTCCCCATGTGGTTACGGCATTATTATCTCTTTTCCTCAGCCGCAGGTAGGACTCATTAACCGGCGTTACATAAGGATTGTTTGTATAATCATAGAGTAAAGTATACGCAGCCGTATTGGGGTTTACCATATACACGCCTGCATAACGTTTGCTGCCGGGTACGGTATCATTAACCCCTGTTACCGTATTGGGCCAGTTGTCTTCACCATAAAGATGAATGCCATTTGCGGTTCCGGTATTTATGGTAGCCGTAACATTATCCGTACCCCCTTGCCCGTTTCCAATTTGTAAAGAAGTAGTGGATGTATTACCGGCATACTGGTAACTGCTGTAAGCTCCTATGGGTGAACTGCTGGTTGTTAAGCTGGTATTATAGACCATACCATGAACGGTGCCTTTATAATCGCTGAGTGAATTGCCACCGCAGGTATTATTATCAAACCGGTAATAATGCAACACATTGGCATAATTAGATTGTGATGAATTTATTTTACTGGCCAACTGGTTTCTTATTTCAGTAAGCGATAAAATTTTATTCCACTCACTCAATTCATCTATCTGTCCGTTCCATGCATAAGTTGATGATGGCTGCAAGCCAATGCCTGCTTTAAAGCTTTCCAATTGTGCAGGCCAGAAGTTTGTGCTACCGGTTGCTGTTTGAATACCGTTAAGATAGGTGGTGTACGTTTTTGCAACCGTATCCCAGCTCATGGCAAAATGATTCCATCTGCCTGCAACAATATTAGTAGCAACTGTTACGGTATCCTGGTAACCCGATGCCGTTGTATCTGTACCAAAGGTCAATTGAAGTTTTCCATCGCTCCTCGTAAACAGGTTAATGCCTTTGTACCTGCCCAGGCTGTTTCTGAAATGTGACGAGCTGAATACAAATGCTTTTTCTTTTAAGGAAGCCGCATTAAACCATAGCATCATACTTCCCTGTGCAGGAATATTTCCCAGGTCGCCTAACTCAGCAAATGAAATGCCGCCGCCGTTTTGATTAAACATACTGCCGCTTCCCACCATATCATCCCTGTTTACATTGGTTGTATTGGCACAGGTAAAGATCGGTGTGCAACTGGTTCCGTTGGTAATGTATGGATTGGCGCTGCCAAAACTTCCAAGGCCTGTTATGGTCTTGTTGGTTCCATTAGAAGTATTATTATTAAATTTAAATAAACTGATCAGGTTGGTCTCACTTCCGGTGAGGTTTGCATTTAAGTTAGTTCGTATCTGGTCTCCCGTTAATGCAGCATTCCATATTCTTACTTCACCTACATAACCTGCAAAGGTTCCGTAGTATCCACCAATATGTCCGCTGGGGTGTAATATATAGCCGCTTGCGCTGGCAGTGCTTACCAATGCGCCGTTGATGTATAATTTCAATAATCCGTTACTGCTTACCACCGTAAGATTTACCCAATCATTAGTATTATAATTATTAAAGATGATACGGGCAGGCATATAATTGCTGCTATGTTCATACACAGCAACTCCGTTTGTACCCAAACTAATTCCCACACCTGCGTGGCCCGGTGCAAAACCATCGCCACCCTGGTCGGGGAAGAGTACATAGTTTTGACCAGAGAACACACCATCGTACTGAGCGCCTGATGAATTACCTTTTGGATACAATGCTTTTGCTTTTACCTCCATGGTAAAATTATTGGTAACCCCCGGATACGACATGGCCCCAGTGCCATTCACGTAAGCATGATCATTATAACCATTCATTAATAAATTACAGGCCGGCGGGGTAACCATGATCTCGCTGCAGGTAAAGATGGGTGTTGTAGCAGTTCCTATCGTTGTTCCGTTTAATGCAGACCCGGTTGTCGTGCATGAATTGACAATGGTAATACCCTGGCCATTTTTAGTATTGCCGCCAAAATTGTAATACGCAATCAACCCTGTTTCATTACCAACTAACCGCTGGCCAATTAAACCGGTTATTTCGTTTGCAGATAAAGCCCTGTTCCAAACGCTTATCTCATCCATGCTGCCATTGTATTTATTTGATCCGGCAGAGCTGGCAAGGTATAAAGGATTGGGTCCGGTCATTGGCGTTGATGAAGTAGCTGTTGTTCCATCCAATACGCCGTCTACATATATCTTTAAATTGGTGCCATCATAAGTACCCACCAGGTAATGCCAGCTACCATCTGTAATGGTGGTTGTGCCTGTTGCATTTGGCGCTTGCCCAACAATTGGATTGCGTTGAAATGTAATCTGTGCCTTATTGGTATTGGTAATGTACAAAGCATAATTAGCGTTGCTGCCATCAACATCTTTCCACAAAATATTTTTATAATTACCTGAAGCATCTGTTGTTTTTACATAAGCTCCAATTGAAAAATTATTTAAGCCCAATGATGCATTGTTTGGTACCGTAGCCTGGTCTGTTGTACCATTGGTCTGCATATTACACTCCGGGGCAGTAAAAGGCGGTGGTGCACAATCAAATACTGGTGTAAGTGCAGTACCAAAGGTTGATCCATTTAATGCGCTGCCTGTTGTTGTACAGAAATTAGTTATAATTCTGTTTTGTCCGCTTCTGCTATTATCGTTGAAATGATAATAGGCTACCAGTCCTGTTTCGTTACCGGTAAAAGAAGTGTTCATTGTATTTTGAATGTCGGCCTGTGTCCGGGCAATATTCCAGGCACTGAACTCATCTATTTTACCAACAAATGGATAATTACCTGTGGTAAAATTATACCCGATAGATAAAGGGCTTGTATTGGTGGTCATTGCCCCGGTTGCTGCCTGTTGAAGATCCAGCACCCCATCGATGTATAATTTTATGGTTGCTCCATCATAGCTGTATGCAATATGATGCCATTCATTATCATTAACAGCGGTTGCTGAAATAAAGCTGAATAAGGTAGTGCCGATATAGTACGTTCCATATAATTTTCCACCGTTTCCGGAACCTGATGATGCAATCATTAATGAAGGGGCCGAAGTTGCCAAAGCCCCTTTACTGAACAGGCAACGATAGTTACTGACATCTGCTGATGCTTTGATCCATGTTTGATACGTGAATGTATTGGTAAGGTTGATGGCTGCGTTATTTGGAATTTGGATTCCTTCGCCTGCGGCGCCACTTAAAGTAATGCCACAGGTTGGCGGATTTAATGAGCAGGGGAATTTTACATACCCATCTGTAGTTCCATTTAACGTACCGGCAGTTGCTGTTGCTTTATTTAAAATGGTTTGCCCGTTACCATTTAAAGCATTTTCATTAAAATGATAGTAAGCCTGTAAGCCTGTTGAAGAAGCTGCCACTGACGAAGCATTGCTTACTATTTCGGTCTGTGTACGTTCTGTATTCCAAAAACGAATTTCATCCATATCGCCATTAAAAAAATCGGTGGTGGTTATCCTGCCGGTACCAAACATAAAGAAGGGCAATGCAGTTGGCCAGTAAGTATTGTTTTGTGAAAAGATGAGCCTGCCATTTAAATAGCCCTTAAAGTTATTGGCTGCCACGTCCCAGGTAAGCGCAACATGGTTGTTTGAATTAAGGGCAAGTGTTCCATAAACTCCGTAACTATAAGTAGCATTGCTGTTGCCAATTAATCCATTTAAAGTACCGGCAGCATCTATCCAGAAATATAAACCATTATTGCTTCCCCCTGCCAATGCACTCATGATCAATGGCGACTGGTAATTAGAAAATGATCTTGGTTTTATCCAGAACTCCACCGTTCCTTTTGCAGGCATAGCGCCCACATTTCCTACATCTACTTTGCTGGTGGCATTAAATATGGCGCCGCAGGTTGGCGATACCAGTGAAATATTTGTATTAGGACAATCAAAAGTTGGTGTGCTGGCAGTACCTGTTGTAATTCCGTTTAATACAGTTCCTGTGTTACTGCAGAGATTGGTTACTATTTGCCCGCTACCATTATAGGCTCCATTATTAAAATCGTAATTTAATACCAGGCCGGTTTCGTTGCCCACCATTGTGGTATTCATTGTCGCAATTATTTGCCCAACCGTTCTTGCCGTATTCCAGATCCTTACTTCATCTATTTTTCCAATGAAAGGATAGTTAGCTGCCGAATAATTATAGCCGATGCCAAGGGGGCCGGTACTGGCATACAAACTACCTGTTGCAGCCAATGTATTTTCCAAAACACCATCTACATATATTTTCATGGCAGCACCATCGTATGTAGTTGCTATATGATGCCATTGGTTATCATTAACAGATGTGGTACCTGATAATGTTCTGTAAATACCCCCAATATTATTTACTACTAATATTTTACCCGGAGCAGGTTCACTATTGGCTGCTATAAAAATACCCGGAGCATAATTGGGATAACCATCCCTGTTGATGATGGCCCTGTAGTTGGTAATATCTGTTGACGCTTTTATCCATGTTTCATAAGTATACGCCGTAGTTAAATTGATGGCTGCATTATTAGCTACCTGCACACCGGCACCGGCAGTTCCATTAAAATTTACGGCGCAGGTTGGAGGTACCAATGTTATTGACTGGCTTAAAAAATACTCTGTGTTTTGCCCCGTGGCAGTAATTGTTTTTGCCCCGGTATTTAATGTTTGACTGGTTGCTAAACTCCAGCTGGTAACCGCATTATCCGAACGTTTAGATAATTTTAAATTGGGTTCAATAGCGGGGCTAACACTGGTATTGTTGGTATAATTATAAGTTGCGGTATAGGCAGCACTGCCATTTCCGTTAACTACAAATACGCCGGCATATTTATTATTGCCCGTTAAAGGTGTAATACCCGAGGTGGAATTGGGTAATTCATTTACGCCATATACATGTACCCCTGCGCTGGTGCCTGCATTCATAGTAGCGGTAAGGTTATCAGTTGGGGTACCAAAGTTAATATTAGCAGTGGCCGTGTTGGCCGTGTAATCATAGGCGCTGTTATCACCTATGGGGGCACCGCTTGTTGTTAATATTCCGCCATTGCTATATGCTTCCGTAACACAATTATTTACCTGGTCGCCAAAAATGGTACCGCTGGTTTCATCAAAGCGGTAATATCTTGTAAGACTGGCATGGTTGGGATGTGAAGAAGTTTCTTTTTTACACATCCAGTCCCTGATCGTGGTTTGTGATAAAGCCGTATTCCATATCCTTACTTCATCCAAATTTGAATTGTTGCTGCTGCCGGAAGGATAATATCCCATAGCCATATAAGTTCTTGCTGCCACATTATTAACTGATGAGCCGGGTGGAATGGCTGTGGTTCCCTCCAGAATTCCATTTACATAAATTTTTATATTATTACCTTCTCTTACGGATGCTATGTGATACCATTTATTGATGGTTAATGCAGTAGCAGCATTGGCCTGGTATGTTGTAACACCAGTCTCAAAAAAGAAAGCAGGAATATTATTGTTACCATCGGTTGTGGTGGCAACGGCCCACTCATTAGTTCCGGGAGCAGAACCACTATTCCATTTATTTACACATGCCGAGTTAGCACCGCCGCCCGACAATGCTCTTTTCATTGTCCAGAACTCTACTGTAAAATCATTAGACCCAAAATCAATATCGGCATCATCTTGTGCAAAGGCTCCGTAGGATCCCATTTGCAAACAATTGCCACTGCCGGGTTGCGGGTTATTTACATTGCATTGAATATTATATTTTGTATTTAAGTAAGATTCTATGGTTACTTTTTCAGTTGGTGTCAGTTTTCGATTGTATAAAATAATTTCTGCAATATCACCACTTAATGGATAAGCTAAAGTGGCTCCACGGTTGCCAATGTATAATGGATAGTTTGCAAAATTGCCGGAGCTTGCGGCCAAAGGTTGATCGTACAGGGTAATATCTTTTGCATTGATACGCAGATTAACTTTTGCATTGGCAGCAGCAGCCTTATCAAAACTGGTATTTACTATTTTAAATTCATTGGTTTTAAAAGGGTAATCTTTATAATTATATCCACCTCCGCTAATTCCAGTAAATATTCCATTATATGTTTGCGCCTGTGCATTTTCAAATAAATTAAACCCTACATAACTATTGTAATCCGGACCATGCTCTGCTACTACTTCCCAATTGTTATTAGGTGCTACAGATTTATACACTACATACATATCTGTTTTATCGGTAGTACTTAGGTCAATATCGGGTGTTTGTAAGTAATGGTTACTAAAACGCAATACGGGGTTGCCATTAAGTACGTTAGTTACAAAGGTTGGCCGGCTACCCACCGGGGTGCAAGTTGCATGAGCAGCATTCCCACTCTGGTCGTTCCATTGCTGTACGGTTTGACCATTGGTTGCTAAGGTAACGCCGGCATCGTGATATGCTCCTGCATCGGCTTTTAGCCAAAGCACATTACCTGGTGTTGGTATTTGCGCAAAAGAAACAGAAACAGAAATAAATAAAAGGGCAAGGGTGGAAAAAACTTTCATTGTAAAGTGTTTAAACGGGATTTATAACCTTACAAAAATGTCTCTTATTAGCCCGGCAGGCAATACCCCCTGTGCGGCATTCTTAAAAGAAAAAAGCCCCATCAGAGGCTGTACTAAAATGAACGGGGGAGATCAGATCCATTTATTCTTCAAACTGATCTGCAGCGCTTCGATCTTACTGCTTACATGCAGTTTGCTGTAAATATTTTTCATATGCTGGCGCACCGTATGTTTGCTCAGGAAAAGCAGTTCGGCGATTTGTGCGTACTCCTTCCCTTCCATACTGCATTTTAAAATTTCTTTTTCCCTTTCACTTAGTGGTTCCAGCTCATTTTTGGATGCAGCGGTTTTTTCTGCCACTGGTTGTGATGACATAGCGGTAAGCCATTTCCAGGCCTTGCGGGCAATACCCGGACTCATCGGTGCGCCATCATCTTCATGTACCTGGTAAATGGCATCAATGATCTGCTGGGCTGTTGCTTCTTTTAATAAGTAGCCATGCGCCCCCGCTTTAATGGCATTAAAGATCCTTTCGTCATCATCAAATACGGTAAGCATGATGAATTTTACCGAGGGATAAAGCGGGGCAGCCCTTTGTATGGTTTCAATGCCGTTCAGTTCATGCATTTCAATATCCATCAGCACCACATCAGGTTTGGGCGATGCGGTTTTCATCTGTTTTATAAAGTCGGTACCATCGCCGGCCTCCATTATTATTTCGATCTCATTTTCTACAGAGGCCAGTTTCTCTTTAAGCGAATTTCTTAAATATGCCTTATCATCAACAATTCCTATTAACATAATACAAAAATAAATGGAAGTGAAAATTTAACAATACCCCCTGTGCGGCATTTCATTCTTGTTTAAAATATTTTTACACGTTTATGGTTATGGTAACGCCATTGCCTGTTGCTGTCAGTATCTGCAGGTTAGCATTAACAACAGCTGCCCGTTTCTGCATATTCTTCAATCCGTAATGGCCTTCTTCCCTTATGGCTAAGCTATCAAATCCTTTTCCCGAATCCTTAATGCGGATGGTAAATATTCCCTGCTCCGTTTTTCCATATAGGTCCAGTACTTCGCTTTTGGAATATTTGCAGGAGTTTGTAATGGCTTCCTGGCAGATACGAAAAAGCTGCAGCGCCTCATTTGAGTTAAGTTCTTTGCTGCCTGCAAAATTTTCTTCTACCCGCAGCTCTATTCCCGGGTACGACTGTAAAAAACGATGGGTATAATCAACCAGCTTATCAAAAAATTCCTGCGCACTTACCTGCTCCTTGTTCAATATCCAGATGGTTTCCCGCAGTGTTTGTAAAAGTTGCTTGGAAGTACCCTTTACCCGGTCAATATTTTCATCAATGCCCAGTTGTTTCCGGTAATTGGTATCTAAATTTTCAACGTTGTTGGAAAGCAGGGCCATTTGTGAGCCCAGGTTATCGTGCAGGTCCCTGCTAAGCCTTTCTTTTTCTGCCTGCACCTGTAATTGCATCTGTACTTTTTGCCGTACACTTCTTTTTTGATAAAAATAATAAAATGCAAAACTGGCCAGGATGAGTAAACCGGCAAATCCTGTGAGATAAATTTGTTTTTCTTTTTTTGCCTTGATAGAAGCGATCTCGTTTTCATGCTGCAATTCACTTGTTTTAAATTTAGCTTCGGCCTCACTCATTTTGCTGTTCAGGTCAGTGTTGAACCGTTTTCTGTAGGATTCATTCTGGTCATACAAATAACGGTATGCTTCTTTAAAGTTACTGGCCTGAGCATAGTTCGACGACAATAACCCAAGCGCTGTTTGCTCCATATCCAGCTTGTTGAATTTCTGAGATATCAGCAATGCTTCTTTTCCGTTTTCAATTGCTTTGTCAAATTTTTTTTCACTGCTTAATAATACTGCATAAAACATCAGCGCTTCAGCAATGCGAAGGCTGTCGTTTAATTGCCTTGCCCTTGCAATAACCGTTGTATATAAAGTCTCGGCTTTTTCATTTCGCCCGGTTTGCTGATACAAAGTTGCCAGCAGGCGGTAATGCAGGTTACCCAGCTGCGTTGTATCCGTTTTATTGGCAACACTTAATTGTATTGCTTTTAAAAAATTCTTTTCTGCCTCATCATAATTTTTACCGCTTTCCAGTATTACCGAGCCAATATTATGATAGCACTGTTCCAGTAACAGGCCCTGGTTTATTGTTTCACTTATGGCAATACATTTTTTCCAATATGCCACAGCTTTTTCCTTGTCGGGTATATGATAACAGGTATTGCCTAGCAGTTTATAAAAAGTTGCTTCGGCCAGTTTGTTGTTTTGCTTTTGTGCCAGTGCAATTTGCGACTGGCAATAACGAAGGCAGGTATCCCATTGGTGCAACTCCTGGTATTGATGAATTAATTCGGTTTGTACGGTTATATTTTCTTCCGTGGTGAGATTGGATGTACTGAGGATTTTTTTAAGCTCTTTAATGTTTGTGTCGTAAGCATTGCTTTTCTCAATTGCAGCCAATTGCTTAACCAGACCGTTCTTTTGAGCAAATAACCCTGTGCTGATAATCAGCAGAAAAATTAAACCGCAGCCTTTATGCATCCTGGAATTACTTTGTTTTACCATAAAGCTACAAATACCGATCGGACAATTCAGTAGCCCGTTACAAATGCTGTTTAAAATACCCTTTGCAGGGTATTTTAATTAAGCTAAGACAACAATAGCTTTACGTAATATTAATTACTCTTAATAAAAAATTATGACAAACGTTTCAAAATGGATGAGCTGGGAAGGAGGTATTGACCTGGTGGCAGTAACTTCTCCCGATCTGCAAATGCCAAATGTAATTGTACACCTTGGCCGTATGGTAAACACACCCGTTGGTGATGCGCCGAGCGGAATGATATTCTGGCAACCCGATACCAATGCGGCACCATTGGTGTTTGGATTTGTAGGAACAGATGCAAAAGTAGGCGCTTATTTTGGTCCTAACATTTTTGCCGGCACCCCATTTGAAGCTGCCCCGGTACTGGATGCAACCATTGATATTAAAATTTCTGCAACATCGGCATCAGCAAAATGTGTAACGGGCGGTTATACTTTTGAAGTTGAGATGAGTGATTTCAGTGAACCTTATCTGATTGACCGCAAGCCGGCTGCCATGCCCCCTTTTTACCAGCAGGGTGTGGAGATCCATGCCAGGAAAGCATCTTTAAAAGTAAATGGAAAAAATATTGACATTATCATTCCACCCGTTGGCATCAGTGGCGGGCCTGCTTCAGTAGTATCTCCAAATGGGGTATATGCCAGGTAAGACGCTTATTACCGGGCATTGAGAAAAACAAAAGGCGGTGCTGAACAGCGCCGCCTTTAATATCTTTTGTGATAAACTTATCCCAAAGCCACTCTCTTAAAATCAGTAACTTTTAAATCGGCATCAACGCTCTTCAAGTAATCAGCTACAGATTTGCTGTTGTCCTTTACAAAAGGCTGGGCCAGCAAGGTATTTTCTTTAAAGAATTTGTTCACTTTACCCATGGCAATTTTTTCAGCCATTTCAGCAGGTTTACCTTCTGCCTTGATCTGCTCAATGGCGATCTCTTTTTCCCTGGCAATGGTTTCTGGTGAAATAGAAGTTTCATCTACAGCCAATGGATTCATTGCTGCTATCTGCATGGCCACGTCTTTACCGGCTTCGAAAGCATGTTTGCTCATGCCTACCAGCACGCCCATACGGTTAGCACCGTGTATGTATGAAGCAACGTAATCTGCATTCAATCTTTCAAAACGGGTAATACCGATCTTTTCTCCGATGGCAGCCAGTTTATCATTAATTAATTCCGATACTTTTTCATTACCGATCATGACGTCATTCAGTTCCTCAATGCTTTGTGCATTGCGGTCGATTGCTGCATTGGCAATATTCTGAACAAAGGCAACGAATTCAGGATTACGACTAACGAAATCCGTTTCGGCACTCACACATATTATGATACCACTTTTATTATCGGCGGTGGTTTGTGCGATGATCACCCCTTCTTTTGCTTCACGGTCGCTGCGCTTTGCGGCAACTTTCTGTCCTTGTTTACGCAACCAGTCGATGGCCGCTTCAAAATCGCCGTTGCTTTCTGTCAGTGCTTTACGGCAATCCAACATACCGGCGCCGGTTGTCTGGCGCAGTTTATTTATATCTGCTGCTGTTATTGTAACACTCATTGTCAATTAAAAATTAAAAATTAAAAATTAAAATACCTCTCTCCGCAGTTCTGTTTTAATAGCCGCAATTATTTTGCTGCTGGTTTTCTTCCGCCGGCACCCGGGCCAGCTATACGACGCTTAGGTTGAGAAGAAGCTCCTCTTCCTCCGCCGCCACCGCCTCGTTTGTTTCTTTCTTCACTGCCATCAACCTTTTGCTCAAAGCGGGCTGCTTTGGCTTCGGCGGTTTCATCCACATCGTGACTGTCTTCTTCGTCTTTATCTGCCTGGCGTTCCTGTAAACCTTCGGCAATAGCTGCCGTGAGGTAATTCACAACGATGGAGATCGATTTGGTAGCATCATCATTTGCAGGAATTGAGAATTCCACTTTATTTGGATCGCAGTTGGTATCAACCATACCAAACGTAGTGATGCCTAATTTTTTTGCCTCTGCCAGTGCAATGTGCTCATGGCCTATATCCACCAGGAACAGAGCGGCGGGTACACGACTGATCTGGGAGATACCACCCAGTACTTTTTCCATTTTTTCTTTATCGCGGCTCAGCGTAAGACGTTCTTTTTTGGTCAGGCTTTCTGCGCTTCCGTCTGCAAGCATCTTTTCAATACTCTGCATTTTTTTAACGCTTTTACGAACGGTGTTGAAGTTGGTAAGCATACCACCCAACCAACGCTCTGTAACGTAAGGCATGTTCACACGCTTGGCACACTCGCTCACGATCTCTTTCGCCTGCTTTTTAGTAGCTACAAACATTACCTTCTTACCGCTGCGTGCAATTGCTTTCAGTGCTGCGGCAGATTCCTGCAAACCTTCTACGGTTTTGTTCAGGTCGATGATGTGAATGCCTTTCTTTTCAGCAAAGATGTAAGGCAACATCTTGGGGTTCCATTTTTTCTTTAAGTGACCAAAGTGAACACCTGCTTCTAAAAGTTGCTGTTGTAAGGAAGTATTATTTTCCATTGTATGTTATTGATGTAGTTATTTAATTTTTGATGCCAGATACCTGATTCAAGATGCCGGACAGATATCATTATTATAATGGATATCCCGGATCTTGTATCCTGAATCCAGTTTTTATCTTTTAGAGAACTGGAAGCTCCTTCTTGCTTTCTTACGTCCTGGTTTTTTACGCTCAACAGAACGTGGGTCACGCTTAAGTAAGCCAGCCGCTTTTAAAGCCGGGCGGTATTCAGCATTCACTTCAATCAAAGCCCGGGCAATGCCCAGCTTTGCAGCTTCTGCCTGTCCTTTAACCCCGCCGCCGGTTGCATTAACAACCACATCAAATTTATCGGAAGATTCAACTGTTTTTAATGGCGCTTCCACCTGGTTTTGTAAATACACCAGCGGGAAATAAGTTTTATAATCTTTGCCGTTAACGGTAATCTTTCCGTCGCCTTTTGAAAGGAAAATACGGGTTACCGCTTCTTTCCTACGACCGATTGCATTTTTTTGCTTTTCCATTTATTGTTTGTTTCGAATGAAAATGATTTGTTTTTTTAACCCTGAGCGAATCTGAAGGGTTAGAATTTTAACTCCTTTGGTTGTTGTGCAGCGTGTGGGTGATTATCGCCCTGGTACACAAAAAGTTTTTTGTACATTTTACGGCCCAGCCTGTTTTTAGGAAGCATCCCTTTTACAGCTCTTTCAATGATCACTTCCGGCCTGCGCTTCAGCAATGTCTTTGCAACTTCTTCTTTACGTCCGCCGGGATAACCACTGTAGTTATCATAGATCTTATCATCCATCTTGTTACCAGTAAGTTTGATCTTTTCACAATTGGTAACAATAATGAAATCGCCACAGTCAACATGTGGGGTGTAATAGGCTTTGTTCTTGCCACGCAATACAGCGGCAATTTTAGAACACATACGGCCAACGGTTTGATTAGTACCATCCACAACATACCAGTTGTGTGTAACGGTAGCCTCGTTCGCATGTTTGGTGGTGAAATGTAATTTGCTCATCTTTTAATTTTTAGGTTTTACCACAGCTATCCCCGTGGCTTTAAATTTTGGACGGCGAAGGTAAGCCCAATATGCATTACCATCCAAGGAAATGGAAGAGTATTTTTAATCGCACTTTTATAAAGTGTTGATTTTCAGTAAAATTTTTGACTACTATTTTATATCCTTCATCCCTTACAGGGGCTTATTCAATAAAACAGCCCCGGTAAGGGGCTGATGATCTCCACAAGGGCGGTGCCTGATTAAAGGCTATCTGACAATTAAAGTTTCTCTTTGGAGGTTAGCTAAATGGATTTCACAGCAAGGCTGTGTTATGCGGCTTTCCTGGAATTGAAATAATTGCTGGCTTCTGTACGGTTACGGACATTCAGTTTTTGGTAAATGTTCTTGCAATGTTTCTTTACAGTGTCGAGGGATATTAAAAGCTTCTGGGAGATCTCTTTGTACAAAAATCCTTTCGCCAATGCTTCCAGTACTTCCTGTTCCCGTTTGGTAAGCGGCTTCGTTGATTTGCTCATTTGTTTAAAGATTATAATTATGATATGAGGCTGCCCCAATCGATACCCCTTTTGTGTAAACTGATTCTTAGTACAAATATGCGCCGGGTACAAACCCACATCAAGGGTATATTAACGGAGAATGCGAGGAGTGAAAAAACGGTATGCGTTTTTGAATTAAGCGTTGGAATAGAATATATTTTGCATTCGGTCATTTTGGATTTATTAGCCCTATTGAGTACTTTTAAATAGCGCAAATCAATTGCGGAGATATCAATTATGTGGCTTAGAGTAATAATATCATTTTTTGCAAAAAGGCTATACAGGAAGTCTTATGATAATTTAAGGGAAAGGCTATTAGATGAATACAGGAAATTGAATTATTTAACCCTTGATGAACAAATTAAACTACTTGAAAGGCTCTTAATTTCCGGGGAGGATCATAGGTTTAAATATCATATTGGATTTGATGTAATTGCAATAATAAGAGCTATTCGAAATAAAATACTCTACAATAAAAAAGAAGGGGCTAGCACGATTGAGCAGCAATTAGTAAGGGTTCTTACAAACAGATTCGAAATGACATTAAAAAGAAAAATCAGGGAAATCTTATTATCTACCACCCTAATCAATATTATTCCTCGAAATAAAATCCCTTTGCTCTATCTACATGTTGCTTATTTTGGAGCAAATATGAACGGTTTAAAACAGGCATTAGATAGATTTAAAATAACTAATCTAAAAACACTTACTCCTGAAATTGCTGCAGAAATTATTTCCAGAATCAAATATCCCGAGCCCAGAATTTTTAGTTCGAAAAGAGCTCAACAAATCTTCTTAAGAAAGAATCATCTTTTACATTTATATCAAAAGCATAGTTCACGAAAATTCTTACCAATATATGGCTGATATCAGAGATTATTTAAAACTATCGAAGATTGCTCAATCTGTTGTTGATATATATGCCGAACCAAAAGAGTTTGCTGAGAATTACAAAAATATTTTGGGAAAAGAAATAAAATCTTATCTACGACATTACTTGATAAATAATAAGCCATTTGCTTTTGCTAATACTCCATTAATTTATGAACAAGTCATACAATACTTTGCTGATAACATAGAAGTTAACCCAAGCCAAATTAAGCTCATTGGAAGCGGGAAAACAGGTTTTTCAATTAGTGAATCAAATTATGGAAAGCCCTATCAAAGTGAGAAAAGCGATTTAGATTTTTTGATTGTTAATGAAGATCTTTTTTATATTCTGAAAACTGAATTTGAACTTTGGGTGAACTTATACAATAGCGGACAGATTAAACCAGCAAAAAACAGAGAGCAGATTTTTTGGCCAGAGAATCTTAATACAGGGGCAAGGCAATTCAAGCGAGGATTTATTGACACCAAATTTATTCCTAACCGGGACCCGTTTCCTAAAACAAAGGAAATAGACAGCAGCTTATTCTACATTAAAAAATACTTATCCGAAATTAGTCATATAGAAATTAAAGAAGCCTCCGTACGAATATATCGTGACTGGAACTCTTTTATGAGACAATTACAAATAAATACAGAAGAAGTTATAACTAGGGCTACTTAATGTCCCCGTTGACTCAGTATATTGGAGAATTTATATTTCACTAAGGCTATATCTCAAGAATAGCTAATACCAGAAATGTTGCAGGATCAACAATTCCATCAGCATCTAAATTCTTCTATCTCTGCAATGTTTTGACTATATACATCTCTTAGAACGAAATTCTGCAGTTTTAAATAAACATACTGTAGTAGCAAAAACAAAGCGCCTCCTTGGCGCAGTAGCTATTGCAATTAGAGCAACGCATTGCCCATGAAAAGATAAATGAAGAGGTTTATGCGTTGCATTTGTTGAGTGCGGAGGAGGGAGGGTTGTGGAGGGAAGTAAAAGCTGTTGGCAATGCCAACAGCTTTTAACAAATACTACTAATTGATTTTGGCTTTATCATTTGATAAGCCAAATTTTACTCCAACTACAGTCAATAAGTTCTTTACTTTATCAAAATTTTTTCCAAATGATCCCACAATAACGATATTATCGTATATCATATAATTAACTACTAATGCCAATCTGTTGGTATTGGATTTAATTGAAAAATCGTATCTGTTAATAAATTCCAAAGCCAAATCATACTTAGGTTTTTGAAAAGAAAGAGATAAGCCATAATCAAAAAATGCAGAATCTGAACCAACTTTCGGATTTGTATTGTTTGTCCAGCTATATCTTGCGAGGGCAGTAAAATCAAGAGGACATTCCTTAGGCCTATACCTGATATTTGCCCATACGCCCGATTTATCAGATTGAAGATTTTTAAAAGAATTATTCTTTGATGAACCAATAATTGCAGCTGCTATTTCAAAATTGAAAGTTATTTTGCTTTTCAAGTCTGAAAGTTCTTTTCTGGCCTTTTCAATTGCCTCCAGCGCTTCCGGGGTAAAATCTTCAACACTTAAAAGACCTACTATCTCCAAACGTTTAGCTTCAAGTTCTTCCCTAGCTGCTTTTGAGTATAATCGTACAATCTGTGTTCTAAAGCCCATGGAAACTGATGAAGTAGTATCGGTTTTAAATGTAGCTGCCGAGATATTAAAGGTTTCCAGTACGGGGAATTTCCTTTTTTTAAAATAATCTGTAAAAGTATATGCAGGATGATTTACCAACCAATAGGGTGTTACTTCAACCGCACCACCTTCCCGCAAGTTTAAAAGGCTTACACCAAAAGCTTTTGGCGTAGTTGGTTTTTCAATACTTGCCGGAGCCTTGTCAGCCAATACAAAGCCCGGAGAAGTAGGAATTGATAATTCACTTATTTTAATTTCATTTTGAGCATAGATACTATGCCAGGTTACTATTGCTAATAAGAAAATTGCATATTTTTTCATAAAAAAAACTATTTAAATGTGTATTCAGTTACCAATTGTAAAATATCGCCATCTTTTTCAACCCGATCCTCATAAGTAAATGAAGATGGGTTTCCATTATGGAAATAGTGAACAATTACAATACCATTTGTAACTTCATTTACATCTAAAACATTTGTAGTTACCTTTAAAATCTTCCCTCTTATATCAACACCAAGACCCAGATTAAGATTTTTAATTTCTCCTTTAGCCAAAATATTTGGGTTGCTTTTCCACCTTACTACATTGCCCCCAATTTGTGCATTACCGATTGTTACTGTTAATAAAACAGTTGTGTCCAAATTAACTTTGACTGGTATGTCAGTCTTAGTCACTTTTTTTACTGCCATAAAATGGTTTTAAAACTGCCTACTCTTGATCCCGTTTTCGGCACCCCGGGTTTTATTTAAGAAATAGTAATAAACAGTTTTTCCCTTTGCATGGCCACCTGAATCTTTTCAAACAATGTTTTAAAAGCAACCCGGCTGTTCGTTACCATATCCGGCGCTTTATTTTTACCGGGTAACAGGCAGCCTTCCGTATCGGCATCCGTATTGCCTGGGTGAATCCGGATACCCTCAAAGGCCGGAACATTAAGCAACAGGGGCAGCATCTTCTGGAAGCGCTGGCTGAAACTGATCACTATTTCATACCGGCCGGATGGAATGGCAGTACGTGTACGCACTTTCAGCTCTGTCAGTTCCGATATGGTCATACTCTGCTTTAAGCCCCGGTCCCTGTCTTCCAGTATAAAGCATTCAAATACCCCGTTTATTTTTAGTTCGCCAATGGTAGAGGTATTTGTTTTGACCGTTCTTGTTAATTCAAGTTCCATAAGTCTATTTTTTTTTAGCCTGTTTTGCCTATTCGCCAGCCGGTCATTTAACAGGTATCTCTCTTGTAAAAAGTACTTTACCCGTTTTATCTTCAAATACAAAAACAGCTTTTACTGCAGCGGCAGCCGGAGTAAATTTCAGTTCGATCTTATCTTCAGTTTTTGAAGCCGGGCTTACCGGATTTCCATCAATGGTTATTATGATATCAGGTATATTCAGGCTCTTGCCTGTAAATACTACTGTATTTTCTCCTGCAGCAGGTATGGTTTTGGGTGTAAATGTTACCCCTGCAAATTCATTTGATGCCACTGTGACTTCATCGCCCTTCAGTTTGCCTGTCCGGTCATCCTTTGTTTTAAATATCACTTCAAATACTTCTTTCAGTTTTAAAGTAGCGCTGTCTGTAAATAATCCCGCAAGTGCAGAAAGAGACAGTATTCCATACAAGCTGATTCCGCTTGCTCCCGTACCATAACTTAAAAAACCAGCCCTGATGATGAAATAAACAATGATGGCAAGCCCTGCTGCTGTAAATGGTTTTACAAAATACCAGAGTATCCAGTTTCGCTTGAATGTTCCATTGCCTACATAGGAAGTAAAAGAGCTGGCCACATGTATCATATTTCCCAAAAAACCCATCAGCGCAACCAGCAGCAGCAGGATCGTATTTAGGTGTATTCTTTTCACTTCACTTAAGGCCATGTTGCACTTTGTCATAAACCTAATGGTCGCTTCCATTTTTTTTATTGAGTCTTTAAGGTTCACAATCCTAGCTGAATCCCGGCTTGTTGTAATTGAATCATTGACCTTGCGTATAATATTAATAACCGAATCCGTTGCACGAGTAAGGCTGTCCTTTTCACAGCCGCATGCACTGTCTGCTTTTTCAATCAGGGTTATATTAAACCGTTGGTGAAGGTACCATGCCCTGTCATCTCCGTCCTGGGCAGATGGCATCTTATTAGGCCAATAGGCGATCAGTGAAATAATGGCCAATGAAGTAAAAATTATCAACAACAGTCCCGCAAAGAATTTTCCGGGTTTACTGATCTCGTTTACCGGCATGTCTGTAGATGTGTTGTCTGCCATATAAATTTAGTTTCGGTTAAACCTGGTTATACAATTTTTAGTTCGAAGTATTTTTTGTTCAAGAAGATAGAAAGTCCATCCAGGTCTGGAAACATGGTATAATGATTGATCCCTGCCTGGTCAAGAAATAACAAAGCACTTTCGTAGGCATCATCCGGCAATGGAATTTTCCTCCATATATTTTCTGACGGATCTATTATATCTTCGATCGGTCTTACATCTGTACCCTGGATAGTAAAATAGCCCCCCTGCGTTGTAAGCCTGTCCACCCTTCGTATAGGATAAAGGGCCAGCGGTTGTTTCCACCATATCAGGTCACCAGGTGTTCCATGTAGAAGAAAATCAGCGTATGAAAGGGATTTGCCTTTGACCTGGTCAAAACCATCCAGCTTTTCCGGTGCATACATATCCCGGGAGCAATGATAGACCTCATTCAGTTTATAAGGGTTAAGCATCCAGATACAGGGTTTCGATATTCCCTTTTCATAATCCAGCATGGCAAAATATAAAGCAACGCCGAAGCTTTCAGTCCAGTCGAGCAGGCGGGTGAATACACCGTGATGTTGCATATAAAAAAGAATATCCCAGTCAGATAAATTTCCACTGTGTACTTCTTTGGCCCTGGCCCTGAACTCGTAAAACATATCAGATTCAATTTCCCATAATTTTTCTTCAGAAAGTTTATCCGAAAGTTTACGAAAAATACCGGGTAATAATTTATACGTTACCTGGATGTGTCCTCTAAAAAACACTTCTTCATAATCTTTAAACTCCAAATCCTTTTTGGCTGCTTTAATTTCTTCCAAAAAAACAACCCACGATTTATGAAACATAATTATCTGTTTTGTAATTGAGTCATCTGTTTATCGCTTGACCCCAAACCTCGTCAGCATCGGCATGTGGTCAGTTAGTTTGTTTTTGATCCCGTTGATGATCTTTTTATTTCCCTGGATTCACTTACACGGCAATCATCCGCCACTTACTTCCGGTGGCTTTTTAGCCCCGTTTCCTGTATTGCTCATAACATTTTGCAAAACATAAACTGAAATCCCGCCAAGCAGTGTTCCCAATGTCTCTGCTTTTATTTTATCGCCAATCCCGAGCAGTAAAATTGCGATCACCAGTATGAACACGGTAAATACCTGGAGTATTATTTTCTCTTCAAAAAACATTTTTATAATCGTATCGTTGCCCTGGTACAGGTATGGAATAATAAAGAGCAATACAATGATTATTGCAAAAACAGGAAGTACAACTACCATCAGCAGCCTGTCTTTGGTGGCTTTTTCTACATCACGCAGTGAGTTGTTCTGTGAAAGAATTACATCCTCCACTTCTTTGATGTTCACATCTATACTTTTTGACAGAATATCCAGCCGGTTGCTTTCATTATTCATTACGCCGGCTATCGAGTTGAGCCGGTTCTTTAAACCAATAGAATCATTTAATGACACCAATATTTCTTTATAGGCATTTTCCCTGAAGTTTTCATTGGAAGGATTTGGCTGGCTGAAGTAATCGAACAATGGCCTGAAAAATTTAAATATCTGTATATCGATATTCGAAAACGAGTTGTCGAGTTCCTTGCTTACCGGGTTATCATCGCTGTTTTGCTGGGCATTATAAATATTTCTGAAAATACCTGATCTTGCTCCATCTATGGCATTATACAGTTCATAGATCTTTTTATTGTATACCGAATCCGGGGAGTTTCCTTTTACGAAGTTTTGCGACGCAATATTCCGGATGCCCGAGGCAGCATTTTCAATTTTACTCTTATAATCTCCAATCGTTGCCTTGTCGTTCATTTTATTTTTTACCTGTTGCTTTAACTTCTCTTGCTCCCGGAATACGATTTCCTGGATAGAGGACTGTGACACCACCCCGTTATTCTCACTTCGTATCCATAGAATTATCCCAATGATCCCTGCTCCAATCAAAAAGGAAATAATGTGTGATAGTTGAACTTTCATAAACAGTAGTTTTAAAATCCATTTGATTGTAGAGCCCCGAATTAATTTTCCGGCAACGCAAATCTGCAAAAATGATTCGTCATTGTCAACCGTTAAAACACGCTGGTATTTACCGCCGTTCACCCTTTTAAAGAATGATGCACTAAACATTGCTCGGGCAATTAATAAATCACCGGTTTAAAAAATTATGCCTGAACAGGGAATTGAGAAAGATGTTTGAGATAATGCCGTTGGGAATTTCGCAGGCAGTGGATAATAGAGCTAACTTAAAAAATAATATTGGTAAAAAGAAGTACTAAATTTTCGTGTAGAAAAATTTCTACACTGTTGCTTGGGGTGTTTTAACGGTACACAAAAGGGTGAAATTGCTATTGCCCTGCAGGCAGGCTGAGTATAGTTTGAGGTATAATATTTATACGCCAAAACTTTATACCATGAAACAAAAACTGATCTTCCTGCTACTGCTTTTACCGGCGGCAATACTGGCACAAAACAATGCCCCCCTGCCGGCGCAAAATGCCGGTAAATACTCCATTGCTTTTAAAAAAGACAGCGACACGGTTAACCGGAGCGGTGCTAAAAAAGAGCTGGTAGAAGTGGAGTTACTTGCATCCGATGTTAAGGCAGACCCTGTTAAAGACTACAAGTTGTATGTGTCGGTTGATGAAAACAAATCAACTTTGCCCAAAGGAGATTATGAAATACTCACGGCTATTGACGGAACAACACTAAACAACTTAAAAACGGACAAGAATTTTGTGAGATTTTTCATTAAACCGGATAATGCCAAAGACAAGCAGGTAAAAGACCTTAAACTGGTATTAAATTTTTCCGTAAAAAAAACAGTTAATAATAAAGAAGAAGATGATGACACGGAGAATAATACCGGTAAACCCTTAGAAATAACCATTGTAATTAAACCGGCAGAGCAGCCCTTGGATAATTACCGTTACTTGGGTTACTTGGGTACAAATTTCGACATGGTTGATGGCGTGCAGGCGAATAAATTATATTTTGCACTAAATATACTTATCCCGGAAACAAAAAAATACGGCATCAGCGTTGGAGTTTACGGCAACCGTACCATGACACAAACAGACACATCTACCAATACAACCTTCACTTCCAGAATTGAAGCATACGGCAGGGATTCCGTTATTTATTTCAGGGATACTGCCATAAAAATGACTTCCCGGATCTCAGATAATATTGGTGCTTTTTTCAGCCCACTGATACCCATACCATTCCTCACTGATGATAAACTTAAAGTGTACTACGCCCCCAATTTTGAATTTATCTGGCGACGCAGTAAGATTGAATCGAAGTTTACCAATAACAATACGTATAAAAAAGATACTGCCAGTAACAGGTATCCTGCGGGTGTTGCACTTCCTTTGGTTACTCCCCTCAGTACAAAGGTTAATCAGAATATTTACGATGCATACCTCGGCTTGTTAGGTGTTTTATTCAGGTTTGAGACTGATGATATCAGCATTCGGTTGAGCGGCGCTGTGGGTATTAATTTAAATTACATGCCTATTGGCGGCCTGTCATCAACCAGTATTGTTTATAAGCGCAATACCAATGCATACTTCCAGGGCAGGTTATTCATTACCGAACCAACTACTGGTCTTACGTTGGGGGCAGAAGTGTCCAACCTTTTCGGTAAAAACGATAAACTATCGGGCTACAGCAATGCTCAGCCTTATTATAATGTTACTTTGTCTAAGGCCTTTAATCTTAAGAATCTGGCAACTATTGTAAAGCCGCTTAGTAACAGGTAAATTTATTTCAGAAACAAGCTTATGTTAGCCCGATATTTTTTTATACATAAAAATAATATCTCGAATTTATTCATTTTAAAAACAACAAAATGGCAAAACACAGAATCTCGCTAAAACCCGGGGACTTTAAAAAGCTGCATGCAAAATTAAAAAAACTGGAAGTTGCAGATCCTTCCTTAAAAATAGGCAACACCTTGCCATCTAACTTTTTAATAGCAAATGCGGTTGCTGATGATCAAACTGACACTCCTGAAATAAGGACAAAACGGATCATACTCCATATAGCAGGAAATTTTACCACCAAACCCGAGACAATGGGTGATGAGATTGACCTGACAATAAATCTCCTGTACCGCTCAGATGAGTACACGTTACTGCAGATGAGGCTTGATGCGCTTGTAAAAGAGTTTAAGGCTTCTGCAAGTATCAGCAGCTCAGAAGCTACAGGTTGCTCCACTGTGGGCGATTGTACAGCATTAGTAGATGAAAAAATAAAATAATCAAAAAAACAGGTTATGAAACTGAAATTTATTGTCATTTTACCACTGCTTATAATAGCAACTTCGGGATATGCCCAAAAAGAAAAACCAAAGAAAGACAGCCTGTTCATCGAATTCTGGAAAAAACTAAAAGTGAGAAAGGCATTTGAAACAGAAACCAGCGATGATGATAAAGCAGCCAATCTTTCTTTTACATTTCCCAAAGACAAACCCAACTCATTTATAATAAATGCCGGTATAGGCTATGAGTTTGGCGATAAAACAAAAAAGAAAAAAAATGGCAATCTGTACAAATCAGCTTTCACCGGTTTTTTTGTTTATAACCAAAACAACGAGTTAGATAAAGAACAAAAAAACTATAAATTGGGCGCATCTTTTTCCCAGGCTTTTTTAGATTCTTTTGAAACAAAAGCACATTTTGTTGAATATGCGCTGGAGTATTTACGGGATTTTTATGACACTTCACACTCTGTCTTATTTACTTCATACTGGTACCCGCTTTTAAAAAAACCTGGTTCAATAGTTTTAGGTGGCTATGCTCAAAATGCAAAAGGCGTATTATACTATTTACTTCCGCAGGCGGGTATCGAATATCAAAATGTATTTACTGCAAAAGCAGCGGCAGATAAGGGATATAATTTCAGGGGGTTTTTCAGTTTAGGCGGCAACCTGATGATAAAGAAAAAGACTTATAACCTGAAAGCAAAGAAGGCATATGATAAAGCGTTTTGGACATACGGTATAGAGCTTAAAATTACTTATGAGGGAAGGGTTAATATTGCTAATAATATCGCTTCAACAGAGTCGTATGTACCCATGTTCAAAGGCGAGCTTGTATTTTATCCAACTCAAAATAATAAATTCACTATTGGATTATCTTATACTAATGGCACTAATCCACTTGAAGGATTAGAAAAACAGTCATTCTGGTTGCTTGCATTTAAATTTAAGAAATAGTTTATTTTAATTTATTTTCAGCGAATTAATGGCAGGTAGCCTGGGACGATAAGGTTATTAGGTTGGCAAAATAATTATCTCGGTTCCATGTAAACTATTAAGTATCACTTTATATTTTATCTGCCCAGCCCTGTACTGCATATTTTTAAGTCCATAACCCTTCTTTACTTCGTCCACATTAAAACCTTTGCCATTATCAGCCACAACAATCTGTATTTTTTTGCCGCTGCCGGTTATGGTAACATCTATCCGGCTGGCGCCGGAGTATTTAATGCTGTTGTTAATGGCTTCTTTGCAAATTAAAAACAGGTTTCGCTTTTCTTCCTTAATAAGCTGGCGGCTGTTTACTTCGCTGTCGGCTTTTATGATGGCCTCAATATTACTTGCCGCCGCCACAGGTATGGCAAATTGCTTAAGCCTGGTTATTAACTCATCTACCGTGTCAAGCGAATCATCAAGCACCCAGATCATATCCCGCAGGCTCATGGTGGCTTCGGTTAAATTATCCTTTACCTGCTGCAGGCTTTCTTCCTGTTTAATTCCGCTGATGGCAAGGTTGGTAAAAACCTTTACGCTGTTTAAGGTGCTGCCCAGGTCGTCATGCAGGTCGGTGGCAATGTTCTTTCTTATTTCGTGCTGCTTTTTAATTTGAGCAATGCGATAGCGGTATAATGCATAGAGTATTGCTGCAGCAGTTAATGCGATTAATAGATAGAACCACCAGGTTTGGTACCATTTGGGGAGAAAAACTAAAATGAGTTCTTTGGGGTCGCTCCATACACCATCTTCGTTGGCGGTTTTTACCTGCAGGTGGTAGGTGCCGGGTGAAAGGCCGATAAGGGTTATGAAATTTTGGTTATCTAAGCTAAGCCAGTCACTATGAATTTTATTTATTTTGTAAGCATATTTATTTTTATTTTTAAATGGAAAAATCACGTTTTGAAAAGCAACAGTAGTCTGAGTTATATTGTTTGGAATAATTATTTTATTGGTTTTTATTAACTCAAAATCCTGTTTCCCATTCCTGTCATCTACTAAGCTAAAGCTTCTGAAAAACAGGTTATTTTCTGGAACTTTAAAATTAAGTTTTGAAACATCAATTTCAGTTACTCCTCCATTCCCTCCAAAATAAAAAATATTATTCGATTCAAATGAGCTAAACTCTTCAAAAACATCTGTGTTTAGCCCATCTTCCTGGTTTAATATTTTTATACTGTTTGTCGCAAGATTAATGTAATTAATCCCCTTATTTGTACTAAGCATAATTGCAGAATCCCCAACAGGCAAGATCCTGTATACACCATTATCTGATAACCCGTTAGTTTTGTTATAAATGTATTTGATATTAAAGTCCTGATCGGTTTTAATCAACCCATTATCGTAGCTGGAAAAATAATAGTAATCCCCCACTTTAACCATGTCAAAAAGAACTCCATAACTTTTATTTTGTTTTGTAAGTTTATGTTTAATTAATCTATCGTTCTCATACTCCCAAAAAACAGAGTCGGTTAATATTTGTCATTAAAAGAAGGGCTAACGATAGTTTTAAATTCAGGATACATTTTTTCCATTGGTATTAATTTTCCCTTTTTTATTACATAAGAAGTAGTTAATGATGAAGCTATTTGATTGCCAGAAGGATCTGCGAAACTGAGAAAAAAGGTTAACCCTTCTTTTATAATAGAAAGACCTATTTTTTTATTATACCGGTATAAACCATTTTCTGATGATATAATAAGGTTACCGCTTACATCTTTATTTATGTGATAAACATGATTTAGAGGTTTGTTTTGTTTGTTTGTATTGATAATTTTAAAATAAGGTGTCGGTAAGTTGCTGTACACATAGCCAACCCACTTTGTGTAGCCAGCCAGGTATTATTCCCATCGTCATATAAATTATATACAGTAGATAAAATATCGTTGTTTATTTCGGTAGAATTATTTTTAATCTGTATTAATTCGCCTGTTGCTTTAAGCTCATACAATCCATTACTGGCGGCTATGGTAAGGCTCCCTGTTTTTTTTTGGAGTATGCTATATATTGATTGATTGGCTAAATAATTGTTCTTTAACTTAGACACCCCATTGGTGATTTCTATTTGAAAGAGGCCGTGGTTAGTGCCTATATTAAAAATATCGTCCTTATGCGTTAGCGTGAAATACTCTTTAATATTTTTAGTATACAGCGGAAGAACTACGGTTTGTTCTTTACTAATTTTATCACCGGAGGTGATAGCAAATCTTGTCATTGTATTGTTGCGTTCCAAAATCGCAAAGCTGCTGTTAGTAACTTTAGCTACTAATTCTGGCTTTACTTGTTTGTAGTTATCAATAATTATAGCCTCAAACATTTTTTTCTTTTCATCCCACTTCACTGATATTAAAAACAACCCACCTGAAGTTGCAACAAGATAGTTTTCCTTATATTTTTCAACTCCCAAAAACTGGTCTTGTTTGCTTATCTCATTTATTCTTAAAGTCTGGAAATAGCTTTTTTTTCCAGAGGTATTTAAAATGGCCAATCCTGCATTAGAAATTAAAGCAAATAGATAGCCAGCACCTTCGTAAGAGTATAATTTTTGAACACTTCTTGAATCAAGTAACCTGTTATCATCCACTCCAAACTTTATTTCTTTACACCGCATTCCATCAAATTCAAAAACACCGGATTGAGTACAGAAAAACAAAGTTTTTGAATTACCATTCAATGTAATACATGAAATATTCGTATTTTGTACTTGAGGGAAATATTTTACATCAACATAATTATAGTTTTGGCCATTACAGCATAAATAGAAAAGAAAAAGAAAATTTACTGTTGAAAATAACTTTATCACAAACAAAATTTATTTAAACCTATAAAAGGTCATGCAAAAAGTTGTAATTCTATTAGTTTATGAAGATAAAATAATCCGTAATACATTAAGCCTGTTTTATGAAGATTTAAAACAATATAATTTGCACGAGGGCCTCAACGTATATTTATTAAAAATCTATGAAGATTTCACTAAAAACGAGTGTAATTTTTTTCAGTTAGAAAAAAATGCCGGCGTACCTGGCAATAATATGCGTTGTGTCCTTGATAAATACTTTGATTTTAAATCTACCAGAGGGTTATACTCAGCTTTAAACTTCATAAAAGGTAAACATAGTAATAGCCTTTTTTTCTTAATCGTACATGGGCATGGCCAGGGATTGGGGTTTTTTAAAGAAGATATAAATCAAGATAAATCTGACCCCGCAACAAAAATCAATCATTCAGCATTTGAAATTAAGTATGCTCAAGATTCGTACTTCGGTTATTTCAAAAAAAACAGACATAATAAACAATACGATATCCTTTGGAATTATGAACTCAGCAAGGCAATATATCTTGTGAAAGGAATGTATTTTGAATTTGCTCTGTTTAACACATGTAACACTTTGCTTATAGACAATTGTTATTTGTTTTCAAAAAAGATAAAATTCTTAATGGGCACTGAAAGCTATGTGGCTGAGAATTTTTTAACAATTGTTCCTGTTCTTGACATAATCAATATTTATGATAACCAATCAACTGATAGTGTGGTTTCAGTATTCAATATTTACAAACATAACGCCGAAGAAATACTTGATCTGATGTCAACCGAACAAATACTCAATCTTAGTTTTTTTTTAATCCCGCTGGATGATTTTCCATTAATTCTGCTTAAACTTAATGAAATAGTTTTAAGGCTTTTAAGAAAATATTTTTATAGCATTGATTGGCTTGTTGAACTAAGAAGTAAAATTTACAGTTTTGATACAAGTTTTGACTATGTTGATTTATGTGGTTTTTTAGATGCAGTGGAGCAGAAATTTGCGGATACTGATCATTTCTTATTATTCAGAATCAGGTCACTTAAAGCAATGCTTAAAAAAACACCCATAAAAAACTGGGTGTACAAAGAATCTAAGCATATAACCGAATATAACGGAGTTGCTATTTACTTACCAAAAATTGACGAGGAGTATTATAACAGCTTATCAGTCGTTTATTATTATTCAAATAATATCAACTATTTTTTAGGGCGCAGTAATTGGGATAGATTTATCCGTTCAAGAAATATAATGCTGTATAAATCTCAACAACAGAAAAAGACATTCGACCAGTTAATTACTCCAATTTAGGAGGAACTTTGCTATCTACATCAATCGGAGTTTCTCCAGCTTTTGTCAGGCTATGTTTTCCATCTGCACTTTTTGTTAGCGAAATTGAGGGGCTGCCCGACCGCATTTTACCTGGTCCGAGTTTGGTAAGTGAATATTCTTCGTTACTAAACGTAGTTCCAGCTTTTATTAGCTTGTCTCTTACTGCTTTACTAAAGACATTCTCATCTAAAAATTTTTTAAACTTTACAAAATCATACATAATAACTTCTGCCATAATTTAAAATTTATCCAGTTAAAAAATAATTTTCACAGTAATTTTAAAACATCCCTTCCATAAAACCAAGCCTTTCTTCAATTATCTAAAACTAATTCCCCTGGCAAAACTTTCATACCGTGTTTTCACCCTTTTTCCATTTCTTTCCGTATTTTCATTCTTCAAGCACAAAGACAGAAACCCAGCCATGCCATCCATCGCTCTTGCAGACGATCATTCTCTTTTACGCATTGGCCTTGCCCAGTTGGTGGAAAGCCTTGGCAATACGGTCTTATTTGAGGCCGATAACGGAAAAGAGCTCCTGCAGAAATTAGACAAGAAAAACCTCCCCGATGTTGTTCTCATGGACATCAACATGCCCGAAATGGACGGCTTTCAAACTACCCAGTGGCTCAAACAAAATCACCCGGATGTAAAAGTTCTTGCCTTAAGCATGTACGACAACGAAACTTCCATCATCCGCATGCTTAAGTGCGGCGCCAAAGGTTATATACTTAAAGACGCAGAACCTTCTGAACTGAAAGCAGCCATTGATGCCGTAATGACCAAAGGATTTTATTACAGCGATCTCGTAAGCGGTAAACTGATGCATGCCATCAATAAAATGGATGACGACGGGGAAGGATTGAAAAACCTGGTTCCCCTGAACGACCGGGAAACCGATTTTTTAAAACACGCCTGCACCGAACTTACTTATAAAGAGATTGCCGATAAAATGTTCGTAAGCCCACGCACCATTGATGGTTACCGGGATGCGCTTTTTGAAAAGCTGCATGTGAAGACAAGGGTGGGACTGGTAATGTATGCGATCAGGAACGGGATCGTGAATGTATGATCTGCCTCTGTGCACTTTGCAGTTCTTCTCTGCGAGCTTTGCGGTTTATCCTGAGCTAAGCCGAAGGGCTAACCGCAAAGAACACAAAGTTTTTCGCAAAGAACGCAAAAAGACTTTATTGTTTATAAAGCCTTTCTCCATTCACATAGGTAGCGATCACTTTTGTTTTTAAAATAGCTGCATTGGGGCAATTCATCAGGTCGGTATCAAGTATGATGAAGTCGGCAAACTTCCCTTTCTCTAAACTTCCTTTTTGCTTTTCTTCAAAAGCTGCTTTAGCGGCCCAGATCGTCATCCCCCGGATGGTTTGTTCCCTCGTTAATGCATTTTCCATCTGGTAACCACCGGCTGGAAAACCTTTTGCATCCTGCCGCACTACAGCTGCAAAAAATGTTTTGAAAGGGCTGATGTCTTCCACCGGAAAATCGGTGCCCAACGGCATCCAGTTATTTTCTTTTAATAATCGCTGGTAAGCATACGCTCCTTTTACCCGTTCTGCTCCCAGGCGATCTCCCGCCCAATACATGTCGGAGGTGCCGTGTGTTGGCTGCACGGAAGGAATGATACTATTCTCACCAAACAGCTTAAAATCATTTTCATTTACCACCTGCGAATGCTCAATGCGCCAGCGCAGGTCGTTTTTGCCCTTTAAATATTTAGCGTAGATCTTCAAGATCGTTCTGTTGCCACTGTCGCCGATGGCATGCGTACACATCTGCCATCCTTTTTGATAAATGATATTGGCAACCGAATCAAAGTGTTCGGGTGCACTTAATAAAAAACCAGACCAATCCGGCTTATCACTGTATGGCTGCAGCAGGCAGGCGCCTCTTGAACCAAGCGCCCCATCGGCATACACTTTAAATCCGCAAACTGTGAGGCGTTGGGTCCTAATTTTCCCTTTTGTAAAAGCCCATTCAAAATTCTTTTTATTATCACTTAACATCACATACATCCGCATCTTCAGGTCGCCGCTTTCCTGTAGTTTTTGAATTTTTTCCACGGCATCATAATCCAATCCGCAGTCATGCACACCGGTGAGGCCGGTGGCAAAACAATTCTTTTGTGCAAGCATCAATGCTTCTTTTCCCTGTTGATCGCTGGAAGCAGGTATTTCAGCAGAAACCAGGTCCACCGCATTATCCACCAGTATGCCGGTGAGTTTCCCGTTCTTTACCTCGATCTCCCCGCCGGTTAATTTATCCCCTGGCTTTACCCCGGCAATATCCAGTGCCTTTTGATTGGCAATGGCTGCATGGCCGTCGATCCTTGTTATAAGAACCGGGCGATCGGGAAATAATTCATTCAGCTTTTCATTAGTTGGAAACTCTTCCACCGCCCAGTCATTCTGGTCCCACCCCCTGCCGGTGAGCCACTGCCCCGCCGGTAATCCCTTTGCAAATTCACTGCACCGGCTCAATACTTCTTCCCAGCTTCCGGTTCCAACCAGGTTCACCCGCTGCAGGCTGAAACCATATCCTACAAAATGCGCATGGGCATCAATAAAGCCGGGGAATATTGTTTTGCCTTTCGCATCTTCCATCACATCTGATTCAAATTCTTTCAATATGTCTTCATTGGTTCCGGTAGCAATGATCTTTCCGTCCCTCACCACCATCGCTTCTGCTGTAGAAAATTTTTCATTCACCGTATCGATTGTTTTTCAAAAGTAGGATAAATGATATTAAGATAGTCTGCCTCCGGCATCCCGTTTTGAAGCGTATCTTTACCCCATGCAGTTCGATAAGATCATCAATGCCAAAATAAAAAATGAATCGGATAAGCCGCTGATGAAGAAGGATCTCTTCCCGGTGAATGAACGCCTGCAAAAATACCTGCACCAGTATGGCCGGGATGTTGTGTTACCGGTTGCCTACAAAGACCTGTTGAATTACCGGCATACCACTGCGCTTCGGAATAAGAAAGGAAAACTCACCCATTGGGAAACGGCCGTGTACGACCTGAAGGAAATGGAGTTTTTAAAAGAAGGGCTGATAAAAACTTATGCCGCGTTAAAAACGGAAGGCAATTTCAGTTTCATCAATCACCTGGACGTGGAGCGGATAGATTTTTGTGAATTTGGCAACAGCATGCCCTTCCGCATCCGCATCATCAACCGTATCAATGATAATTACGATCATTATTACGTGAAGGCGGCAGATGCATCCCGTATTTACGGATTAGAACTGGAACATTTGCTCACGCCCAACCGCATTACTTTTTTATACCACAAGAACACGCTGGTGGAAGAACATATCCCCGGCATTCCCGGCGATATTTTCCTGGAAGAATACTTGGAAGAGCCGGAGACAAACAAAATACGCATCGCCAAAGAGTTTGTAAAATTCAACGAACGTTGCTTTGCCCGGCTGCTGGGGGATATGCGGAGTTATAATTTTGTGATCGATATCACACCGGATATTGAAGACTACCAATACCGCATCCGTGCCATTGATTTTGACCAGCAATGTTACGAAGGAAGAAAGAATCTTTACCTGCCGCAATTTTACAAGGAGAATTTTGAGTACGTGGAACTGGTTTTAAAAACCCTCAGTCCGGAAGTGATAGAACAATACCAGGCCGAAGAACGTACGGCCATGGCACACCGGGTTTTTGCCAGCCGCCGGCAGTTGCTGGAGCTGCTCAACATTATGGCAAAGGATGAAATATCCGACAATTATAAAATTAAAACGCTGCGGGAAGAATTGAATGCACATTTCAACACCCATGATTTTTCCCGTTGCCATACGATGGGTACCATTGTAAAAAAACAATTGAAAATTGTTTTGAAAGAATACCTGCAGCAGGTAAAACCATCCTGATGAGGCAAAAGACATCCTGTCCCCATAGATATCGGGATGCAGAAGGATAATTTTTTATCTTTAAGAAGATATTCCCTTTATGTACGACTCCAGACAAACCAAAGAATTACAAAAAAAAACAACGGGCTGGCTTTCTATTGCCAAAGATCCAAAACACGGTGATGTAAATAAGAAGAACATCGATGAGTTACGGGACTGCCTTCGCTTTCATGAGTACCGGTATTATGTGCAGAACGATCCGCTGGTAAGTGATTTTGAGTACGACTCATTATATAAGCTGCTGGAAAAATTTGAAAAAGAAAACCCCGGCAGTATTACAAAAGATTCCCCTACGCAACGGGTTGGCAAAGGATTGATAAAAGATTTTCCAAAAGTGCAGCACCTGGTGCCCATGCTTTCGCTGGACAATTCATACAATGCCGATGACCTCCTTGACTTTGACAGAAAAGTGAGAGAGTTATCGGGCCTTGATATTATTGAGTATTGTGTAGAACCAAAATTTGATGGCGCAAGCATCTCGGTTATTTACGAGAACGATCTTCTTTCCCGTGGCGCCACCCGTGGTGATGGTGAAGTAGGTGATGACATAACACCCAACATTAAACAGATAAGGTCTGTTCCGCTTTCTGCAAAATTCAGTGAGTATGGGATTGAACAGGTAGAGATACGGGGCGAAGTGCTGATGAATAAAAATAATTTCAAGGCATATAATGATGCGCTGATCGAGGAAGGCATTCCGCCACTTGCCAACCCACGTAATGCAGCAGCAGGATCGCTGAGAATAAAAGACACCGCTGAAGTAAGCCGCAGGAACCTGGAAGCATTCCTTTACCATGTCAGTTTTATCGTTGGCCGTAAAGCAGCCGAACGAACAACGGGAAACGATCAACCAATAACCCACTCAGGAATGCTGGAAATGCTTTGGAACCTTGGCTTCCGCAGTCCTAAAAAAGAAATGAAGGTGTTGAAGGGGATTGATGCCGTAATAAAGCAGGTACATGATTTTGAAAAAGAAAGAGACAACCTTGGTTATGAAATTGACGGCATGGTGATTAAAGTAAACGACCTGAAGTTACAGGACAGGTTGGGCATGACATCACACCATCCACGCTGGGCGGTTGCTTTTAAATTCAAAGCAAGGCAGGGCACCAGCAAATTACTGGCCGTTGAATTCCAGGTTGGCCGTACCGGCGCTGTAACACCCGTTGCTAAAATTGAACCGGTGCAGGTTGGTGGTGTTACCGTAAGCAGCATCTCCATTCATAACGAAGATTACATCAAAGAGAAAGACCTGAAGCTTGGCGACACCATCCTTATTGAGCGCAGCGGTGATGTTATTCCGCAGATCGTAAAATCTTTTACCGAATTAAGAAAAGGGAATGAGAAGAAAATAAAATTTCCAACTCATTGCCCTGTTTGCAACAGTGAATTATTTAAGCCGGAGGAGGATGCGGTATGGCGCTGTATCAATTTAACCTGTCCGGCCCAGATCGTGGAAGGCATCATTCACTTTGTAAGTAAAGATGCAATGGACATCCGGAGTTTCGGTGAAGCAAACGTTCGCAAGTTTTATGAACTGGGACTTTTAAAAGACATCCCCGGTGTATATACATTGCCCTGGGATGAAATAAAAAAGCTGGATGGCTTTGGGGAGAAATCAATTACTAAGCTTCAACAAGCCATTGAAGATTCGAAGAAACAACCGTTGCACCGCATTATTTATGCATTGGGCATCCGGTATGTAGGTGAAACCACGGCTAAAACACTTGCCAACGCCGTTGACCACCTGCTGCAGTTTGCTGACTTTACCGAAGAGCAGCTGAAGGAACTGGAAGACGTGGGGGTTAAAGTTGGTAAAACCGTATATGATTTCTTTCATAATAAAAATAACCTTAGGCTATTGCTGCAACTCGAAAAACTTGGGGTTCAGCTAAAGAATGAAAAGAAAGAGATGATTTCTGCCGGCAATCTCAGTGGCCAGTCCTTTTTATTTACCGGCACACTGACAAAATTAAAAAGAAGTGAAGCCGAGGCATTGGTGGAAAAAAATGGCGGCAGCATTGTTTCGGGAGTAAGCAGCAAGCTGAACTACCTGGTGGTGGGTGAAGATGCAGGAAGCAAATTAGAAAAGGCAAAAAAACTGGCTACGGTTAAGATCATCACAGAAGAAGAATTCTTAAAAATGCTGCCTGGTTAGAAAAAAAATGTATTATATTTAAGAGGAGCCTTTATTATTACGGGCTATCAGGCTGGCCCGGTATCATTTTAAATCGTCGTGTTATGGTTAAAAAACATTCCGGCGAGACCTGGAAACAGATCCTCTTCAATGGCCATAAACAGTTCCGGAAAAAATATGCAGTTTCTTCGCATGGCCGGGCGGCAAGTTATAATACCGATGTTGAAAAAGACGGCAAGCTGCTCAGTGGTTCTTTAACATCCGGCTACCGCACATTGAATCTTCATGTTAAAAACGGTAACGGCACCATTTATATCCACCGGGAAGTGGCCAGGCTGTTCTGTAAAAAAACATCTCACAGGTATAAATATGTAATCCACGTCAATCATAAAAAGAAAGACAATCATTTTAAGAACCTGGAATGGGCCACCTTGGATACAGTAAGCACACACCAGCAGAAAAGCCCGGAAAAAATAGCTTACAAAATAAAGCAGGCAAATAAAACAGTCGGACTTAAACTAAACGCCAGCCAGGTAAAAACCATCAAGAGCATTCTGAACGACCCGAAGCGAAGTATAACATATAAGCAGCTCGCTGCCCGGTACAAAGTAAGTGAAATGACCTTATACCGTATAAGAAGCGGCGAGAACTGGGGTCGCATAAAATAACCAGGAACTTGTAAAAGGGAATTGCTGATGCGGTTCCCTTTTTTATTTTGCGTAAATTGCTGCTCCAAAAAAAAATTAATGCTGCAATCATCTACACTAAAATTCCTAAAGGACCTTAAGAAGAATAACGACAAAGCCTGGTTCGACAAAAATCGAAAACAATATGATGCATCAAAGGAAGATTTTCTTTTAATGGTTGCACAGGTTATCAAGGGCATTGGCGCATTCGATCCTTCCATTGCAAACCTGGAAGCAAAGAACTGCACCTTCCGCATAAACAGGGATGTTCGTTTCAGCAGGAATAAAGACCCATACAAGAATAATATGGCAGCCTATTTCAATAAAGACGGTAAGAAGGGGCTTGGCGCCGGATATTATTTACACATTGAGCCGGGTAAGAGTTTTGCGGCTGGTGGCATCTGGATGCCTGAGCCTGCCGTGCTTGCGGGCATCCGCCAGGAAATTGATTATAGTTTTAACGAATGGAAAAAGATCGTAGAGGGAAAAGCTTTCAAAAAAATATTCAGTGAAGGACTGCAAGGCGAATCACTTACAAGACCGCCAAAGAATTACGATGACAGCAACCCGGCCATTGCATACATAAAGATGAAGAGTTTTATTATAACCAGTTCCTTCACCGATGCCGAGGTTCAGAATAGGAATTTTGCAAAAGAAGTAGCAAAAAGATTCCAGGCAATGAAGCCGTTGATCGGCTTTTTAAATAGTGCTGTCAGTTGAACCATCATTTATATTTGGAGAAATTGAGGTGCTATTATAAAAAAGATGGCCAGAGATAAAAATCTCCGGCCTTGCTTACCTCTGAAACCACAAGAAAAAAGGTAAAATATTATGACATTAAACTTATTGTTTAAATAGTTTAGGTAATTGGCTCGCCTTACATAAATGATATTATGGAACGGTTTTTAAATAAGATTGGAGAGAGTTAGATAACTGAGCAGGCTGTAAAATTAGTATTTTTTTAATATTATCATAATTTATTTTCAGGAAACTGCTCTTCTTTTTCTATAAAGCAAATTAGCCATTTGTCCCAACTCTCTTTTTTTGCGGTTTTTTAAGCTTAAACCGTGAATAATAACCCATTATAGCCACTTTTTTGCCACACCTACCCCTTTTTCACCTGAATAAGATTAATCACCCAGAAAATATTAAGCACAAAAAATCTGCCAAAAAACTAATAAGTGTTAGTTTTGCTAAAAAAGGGAATGGCAAAGATCAGGCCGGGGAAGAATGGCTCGAAAAAAGATGTCATTACGCAAAAAGCGGCGGTTCTTTTTAAGACAAAAGGATATTCCTCAGCTTCGATGAGAGAACTTGCAGAGACGATTGGTGTGGAAGCCCCAAGCCTTTATAACCACATTGGCTCAAAGAGTGAATTATTGCAGATCATTTGTTTTAAGGTGGCCGATGCATTTACCAGCCACCTAGATTCAACGGAAAGAACCGGCGAAACTGTTCCGGAAAAGATTGAAGCCATAATCCGGTTTCATATTGGAATGATGCTGAATGATTTTGATGAGGTATATGTGGCTAATCACGAGTGGAAACATCTGAAAGAACCCTACCTGAGTAATTTTTTGAACCAGCGAAGAGGATATGAGAAACGATTTGTGCAACTGGTAGAGAGTGGTATTGAAGCCGGCGAACTAAAAAAAACAGATCCGTATGTTGCCGTTTTAACGATCCTGTCGGCGGTAAGAGGACTTGAGTTCTGGCAACATCACAAAAAAAATATATCCGCCGCAACGCTGGAAGATGATATGGTAAATCATTTATTAAACGGCATCGCTAAATAATTTTTATGGCAGTTCACTTTCACACATTAAAAGTAAAAGACGTAAAAAAAGAAACCACGGATTGCATCTCTGTTGCTTTTGAAATACCCGGCTCATTAAAAGATGAATTTTCTTTTGAGCAGGGCCAGAACATCACCATTAAAAAAACAATTGACGGGGAAGAGCTTCGCCGCTCGTATTCCATCTGCGCCGCTCCTTTTGAAAACGAATTACGCATTGCCATCAAAAAGGTAGAAGGCGGGAGATTCTCAACATTTGCCAATGATGTTCTAAAAGTGAATGACGAACTGGAGGTACTGCCTCCCACCGGAAAATTCAATACTAAACTGAACGAGGAAAATAAAAAGCAATACCTGGCTTTTGCTGCAGGCAGTGGCATCACCCCGGTCATTTCTATTATTAAAACCACTCTCCGGACCGAGCCAAAAAGCAGCTTTACCCTGGTTTTCGGTAACAAAGGCCGCAACTCCATTATTTTCTTTGAAGAACTGGAAGGATTGAAAAACAAATACCTCAACCGCTTTAACTTCATCAACATACTCAGCCGGGAAAAAACAGATGCACCCATTAATTCAGGCCGGATCAATAACCAGAAATTAAGGGAACTGAAGAGGTTGGTTGATTATAAAAATGCCACTGATATTTTTATCTGCGGTCCCGAAGAGATGATCTTTTGCGTAAAAGATTTTCTCGAAGAAAATGGCATTGATAAAAATAAGATACATTTTGAACTGTTCACCACTCCCGGCCAAAAGCAGGGAACAAGCCGCAAGGTTGAGGAAACAAATAATTCCGGGCCAAAAAGCAAGGTCAGCATTAAACTGGACGGCAGAAGTTTCGACTTCGACCTGGGATTTGATAACGACAGCATACTGGATGCTGCACTTAAACAGGGTGCCGATCTCCCTTTTGCCTGCAAAGGCGGCGTATGCTGCACGTGTAAGGCCAAACTTTTAGAAGGTGAAGTGGAAATGGATGTCAACTGGGGACTGGAACATGAGGAAGTGGAACAGGGTTTTATCCTTACCTGTCAATCGCACCCCAAAACCGAAAAAGTGGTTGTTGACTTTGATATTAAATAAGGCTCTTTGTTTTCTCGTGATAATTCTATTCTCTAAAATTAACCCTTGTGCCTGGTAAAATAATGGCCGTATAACTTCGGTTGGAAGTAATTTCATTTCTTTTGCCATGACCCTTAACTGCCTTTAACCTTATCTGTTGGCCGTTTGCTGCAGCAACAGAATTAATCTCTATATCCGTAAGTACTTTTCCGAGTTTTATGGTGCCGCTTGCCGTGGCTCCCTGCCGGATAATGGTTACTCCATCATATACCACCGGGTAGCTTACGGAAAAACTTACGGGTATATCTCGCCGCTCCTCTGCATTACCCAGGTCGGTACGCAGGGTTAATTCGACTTCTATTTTTGTTTTGATATAAACATCTTTTTTTTCTTCCTTTTTTTCAACAGGTGCCACAGGTTCTTCTTTTTTGATTTCTTCTTTTTTAGGTGTTTGTTCTTTGGCTATTACATCAATCTTTTTATCCCTGGGCTTTTCATTTACCCGCTTAACATCCGCAACAGGTTTATTTTCGGGTGGGTTTTGAATGGTAGCGGGTTCATTTACCGGGCTTTGCTGAACGGTATTCTCCGGCAGGGAGCTATTTTTATTACCTCCTTCAACTTTATTGTTCTCCGTTGTATTATTATTTCCAGCCTGCAGATCTTTCGCATTTTTTCTGTCGAATATTATTCCCAGTATAAAGAACAGAAAGATCAAAGCTGCAGCACCGATCAAATACGTTTTTTTATTTTTTACTATATTTCCCTTCACTGTTTCCAAAACATTGGCAGGATTCTTCCAGATATCTCCTCTTGTTTTCATGGCTTCTGCAGTAAGCAAATCGTTGCTCATTTTTGTGGGATTCATTGTTGTTGAAAAAGAAGTAACTGGTGCCGCCAATGCATCCAGGTGTACATCTCTGAAAGCGGGAAAAGCCCGCATCAACGCTTGTTGAAATGCCCTGGCATCCGCATAACGGCTGGCCGGATTTTTTTCCAGTGCCTTCATCACAATATCGGCCAGTGCTTTTGGAACCGAGGCATTTAATTTATCGGGCGGTTTTATTTTTTCTTTCAGGATGGCCTGCATCAGGTTAAAATCGGTGTCGCTTTCAAACGGCAGGTTGCCAGACAGCATTTCGTACATAGTAACACCGGCAGCATAAATATCGGAAGCCGCAGATGCATCTTTTCCCTGGATCAGCTCGGGTGCCATGAATTCAACTGTACCCACTATTTTATTTACCTGTGTCATTTTTTGTTCGCCGGCAACCTTGGCAATTCCAAAATCCATCAGTTTAAGGGTTCCATCCGGGGTTAGCATCAGGTTAGACGGCTTGATGTCCCGGTGAAAAATATTCTTGCGGTGTGCATGCTGCAATCCTTCCAGTGCCTGTATAAATACCGGCACTACAAATTCCGGTGGCAATGCCCTGTGCTTTTTTAAAAGATCATCCAGGTTTGTGCCTTCCACGTATTCCATTACCATGAAGTGATTATCTCCCTGTTCAATAAAATTGTAGATAACGGCAATGTTGGGATGAAGTAACTGGGCCAATACCCTGGCTTCTTTTTTAAACCGTTCCAGGAACTGGGGCTGCATGGTAAGTTGCGGATGAAGCATCTTCAAGGCTACTTCTCTCCCCAGCATGGTATCGGTGGCCCGGTACACATGCCCCATTCCGCCCTGGCCCAGATGAGCCGTGATCTCGTAGTTATGTATTTTTTCTCCGATCATAATTAGTCTGATAAGGCATCAGATGGCAGATCTGCATCTCTTGTTAGTTTAGGCAGATCAATATCTCTTGTTAATTTTAATCCGTCTTGCTTTTCTTCGCTAACTCCCCCCCTTTCAGCAAGTACAACCGTGATATTATCATGCCCGCCTCTTGCCTTCGCCTGGTCTATCATAAAACCGGCTGCATTTTTCAATCCTTCTTTTTGCAATATCTCTTTCAACTCTTCATTGCTGAGGTAATCGTACAAACCATCTGAACAGATCAACAGTTTATCGTTGCCCTCCAAAAGGAATGCACATTTTCCTGTATCAATCCGTAATTCCGGCTTTGTGCCCATGGCATTGGTAAGAATATTCCGCTTGGGGTGGGTGGCCGCTTCTTCGGCAGTTATATCACCGGTATTCACCAATTCCTGCACATAGGTATGATCTTCGGTAATCTGCACAATTGAATTTCCTTTCTGCATATAAGCCCTGCTGTCTCCCACATGGGCATAATAAACGGTTTTATCAATCACTACCAAAGCTGTGCAGGTAGTTCCCATTCCGTTGTATGTTTTTTGCGACCTTGCTTTTTCAAAAATATTTTTATTGGCAAGCGAAAAAGCCTTTGCCAGGTTCTTCTCCACTCCGCCATTGCCCGGTTGCTTAAAATACTCCCGGCTTATAATATCACCTGCCATCCTGCTTGCCACTTCCTGCCTGGTGCCCTCCCATACCATCGGCCACAATAAGCAGGTACCCCTTTTCACGGATCACATTGTCATCGGCAACTTTAAAGAACATACCCATGTCCTCATTGTTCGTCCGCACATTGCCCATATCAGACAACACGATCACATGTAAACCCCCGGCTTCATGAGATTCGCTGCTGTTCATTTCCGCAGCCGGTTTATTCTTCCTCTTAAAGAAATTCCACCCCATGCATTATTCTTTTATTTTTTCAAGATTGTACTCATACGATCTTCTGCCAACAGTTATCGGCACTTCAATTTTTTTAGATACATACCCTTCTGCCTGTAACGTGAATTGAAAATTCTCCCCTTCTTTTCCGACAATATCATAAGGAAGTTTTTTACTGCTCCCATCCGGAAAAACGATGATCGCATCAGAAGCATTAGGTACATCAATGGTTAGTTTTTGCAATTCAACAGCCGGCTGGCCTTGATCGGTTTTTTCTTTTTGACCGGGAGATGCTTCTTTCCCCTGGTTTTTATCCACATCTTTAGGTATAAAAAGTACCGTTAAAATGAGCAGTCCCGCCACGGCAGCAATGCTGATTGTTTTTTTATTAACCAAGCGGGCTAGTTCCCCCCTGGTTTTTTGTACCTGTATTGGTTTTTTGTCACCCAACAACATTTCGATATCAGCTGCGTCAGAACGGTTTAACGGATTTACCTGCAGGCATTTCTCTATTACGGTATTAAGTTTATCAGATATGCCCGGTACCAGTATCCTTGGTTTAGTAAACTCCCCCTTCTCAATTTTATACCGCATAGTAACCGGGTTATCTGCATCAAAAGGCATGAACCCGGTAAGCAATTCGTAGGTAAGTACCCCGAGGCTCCATACGTCTGATTTTTTTTCAGGCCGTTGCTGGAACTGTTCAGGGGCAAGGTATTCTGTTGTGCCAACGATATAACCCTGTTGCGTTAGTTTCGGTGTGTATTTGTTTTTAGCAATGCCAAAATCAAGCATGGTAACGGTACCGCTGGGTTGAATTTTAAAATTCTGGGGCTTGATATCCCGGTGCAGGATACCCTTGCCATGCAAATAAGCAAGCGCAGCGGCGATCTGTTTTATTATGTTCGCCGTTTCTTCGTTTGAAAGTTTTCCTCTTTTATGCAGGTAAACATCAAGCGGATCCCCTTCTACGTATTCCATGATAATGCAGGCTGTTTCGCCGGAAACCAGGTATTCATATAAACAGGCAATGTTTGGATGACTGACGGAAGACTGGATATAAGCTTCATTCCGGAAGCGTTCGGCCATTCCTTTTTGGTGCAGGATTTTTATAGCCGCTGTTCTGTTTAATGCCGCATTGGTTGCTTTATATACATCGCCCATACCGCCTGACCCAATTCGTTCGGTCAGGCGGTATCCGGCTATTTCAGTAATATGTCCACTGTCATACTTCATTCATCGGCTTACTTATCAAACTCCAATACCTGCGCTTACTTATTCACTTTTGTAATGCCCATGAGTTCCAATCCGTATTTTATGGGCACTGCAAATGATATCTGTGTTCCTCTTTCATCCATCTTTCCGGCGAAAAATATCCCGATCACATTTCCATTGTCATCAAACAGAGGGCCCCCGCTGTTGCCTGCTCCGGTGGCATTGATGGTTAGCTGGTAAACATCGCCAAAACTGCTGTAAGTAAGATTTTTATCAGACGATGCCGGTATTACCCTTCCGATATTTCCGGTAGTAACGGTAGGTGTTGGCACGGTAGCAACTTTATTACTCTGATTAAATACATCATTCGATTTTCGTACCGCATACTGTTCAGGTGCAACTCCCGGGTAACCCATTACCGTTACTGTTTGACCTGGTTTTACTTCCGCATAATTATCTTTCATGGTCACTTTTGATAGTGACGGTACCGAATTGATCTTGATCAACGCTACATCATGATCTTCTGAAGGCAATGGTTCGCCGGCAATGGGAATACGCTGGGTCGTATTTGCAAAGATCACATTCAGGTAAGTGTTTTTACCCTTTATTGAATTTTGACCAACCATTTTTCCATTAACCATTGTAGCATTGGCAGGTACAAATGATCCTACATTTTGTGCATATACCACATCATTATAATCAATAACTTCTTTTCCGCCCACCCATTTTATCATGGCGCCGGGGAATGCATAATCCCTGAAATGGTAGCTTGTATTCCAGCAGGTTGCCACATGACGGTTGGTAAGAATAAAGCCTTCGGGTGAAACAATAAAACCCGAGCCGCTGAAACCGGGTTCGCCAACCGGAACACCACTTCCATTTCGTTTGTCCAGTGCACTCTTGGTTACCAGGTACGGTTCAATGGCTCCGGAAGCATTTTGAAAGTATAAAGCCACATATCTTATAGCCCCGCTTTTTTCTTTCACCTCTGCATATTCATGCCATAATTCTTCATCAGTGGTTACATCTTTTAACTGCCATCCAAATTCAATTGCAACAACCCTGTCTTCATTTTCTTTTGCGATCTGTTCGGGACTTTTTTTATTTTTTAATGTTGAATCTCCTACATTGATAACCGTTGTGGTATTCTTTCCAAATAGCTTATCCCGGAAGAAATAACCCAACCCGGCCAGTACAATGAGCAACCCGCCCAGGATATACGCCATGCTGCTAAATGATTTTTTCCTTTCTGCCACCAGCATTCTTTCTACCGTTTGTTTTCCCAACCCGCTTTTTACCGGTTCTGTAACTGAAGCAGAACCGGTGCCTGGTGAAACTTCCGAAATGGTTGTAGCCTTAATAGATGTTGGGATATCCATCACTTTTGTTTCCATCATCAAATTCTGCGGCCTGGGATAAATATCGAAAGAGAAAACAGGGCCATTGCTTCCTAACTGCACTTCATCGCCCGGGTTCAGCGTAGCCGAGCCTTTTACCCGCATTTTATTTACGAAGATGCCGTTGCGGCTATTGTTGTCATTGATCGAAAATTTTGGAGGATCTGAACTAACCTTCACTATTTTCCCATGTTCACGGCTTACTATAACCTCCTGTTCGGGGTCAAACTGTATGTCGCTGCCCGAAGTGCGGCCAATAGATAATTCGCTTTTATTAAAATCGAATTCTTCAACCTGGTTTGCTTTGGTACCTGAAATATGCCTGATAACATACCGTTCAATTGTTGTGCTCATGGTGATTGTTTTTGCGTTTATTATTAAATAGATTGTTTATTCCCGGTAAATAGGGGTACTGCAAACCACAATGGCTTCCACAAAGGAGATCAGAATTTTTTACAGATACGTTTGATATCTTAAAAGAAATAAAGAATGTGACTTCACACATCACTTACACAGTTGCTGTCCTTTCTTATGTAACCAGGGCAACTTCTTGCAGAAAGAGGGAGCAGTTATACATTTTGGCTATATCCTAAAAATACCAATATTCAATCTAAAATGTAAATTTTTCACCCTTTTTTTACCCACGTTATTCACAGCTTCTTCCTTGTAAAAGTCAACCACCACCCCTTCATTTCCTATACTCAATTTGTAGTAGCTGCCGGCAAACTGGTTCATCTATGATATTGAAATCAAAAGGCTTCATGACCAGTATTTGCCAACCGGTTTTTATTTCTTTGCCTTCGCTAACGCTTGTTAGTTTTTTGTATTATTTTTGCACTTAAACAATCGACATGGCAATACCCGATTTTGAAAAAATATTCCAGGGCAAAATTGATGAGGAGATAAAAATAGAGCCTAAAGACTGGATGCCCGATGCATACCGGAAAACAAATCTTCGCCAGATAAGTCAGCACGCCCATAGTGAAATTGTTGGTATGCTGCCGGAAGGGAACTGGATCTCAAGAGCCCCTTCGTTAAAGCGTAAAGCTATCCTGCTTGCAAAAGTGCAGGACGAAGCAGGGCATGGTTTGTATTTATACTCCGCTGCGGAAACACTGGGCATGAACCGGGATGAAATGATCAACGACCTGCACAGCGGCAAGGCAAAATATTCTTCCATCTTTAACTATCCTACATTAACATGGGCCGATATGGGCGCAGTAGGCTGGCTGGTAGATGGTGCTGCCATTTTAAACCAGGTGATGTTATGCCGCACAAGCTATGGTCCGTATGCAAGAGCGATGGTGCGTATTTGTAAGGAAGAAAGTTTTCACCAGCGCCAGGGCTTTGAGTCATTACTCGTGTTAAGCAGGGGAACAGATGAACAGAAAGCTATGTGCCAGGATGCCATCAACCGTTGGTGGTGGCCATCATTAATGATGTTTGGACCTAAGGACAGCGAAAGTACCAACAGCGACCAGAGCATGAAATGGAAGATAAAAAGAAAAACAAATGATGAACTCCGCCAGCAGTTTGTAGATATGATCGCTGAGCAGATAAAAGTACTGGGCATGAAACTGCCGGATGATAAATTGAAATGGAACGAAGAAAGAAAACATTATGATTTTGGCGAAATAAACTGGGATGAATTCTGGCAGGTGGTAAAAGGAAACGGCCCCTGCAATAAGCAACGCCTTGAGGCAAGACGTAAAGCGCATGAAGATGGTGCCTGGGTAAGAGAAGCGGCTGTTGCCTATGCCAGTAAAAAGAATGCTGCTAAAACAAAAGCTGCCTAATATAATTATGAGATCGCTATTATGGCTTACTGCTTTTGTCGTAGTTATTGCCGGTTGCAATAATAGTAAAGAAGGGAAAGTAACCACGAAAGTCAACAGGATCTTTCTGAGAACAGACAGCATCAATGTTGTTAAGCTTTCGGATACGATGCTGATCTACGAAAGCATCTGTCGTGGCTGCAAATACGAAAGTTCTGTTCGTTTTGAAATAAGCGACAGCCTGGCTGTGGTAAAACTGCAGGATGTAATTACCAATGACAGCAACCCCGATGGCATGTCGGGCGGCAATGTGGGGAAAGAACTGGTATTGGTTCCGGCTAAAGCAGGAAATACCAATATAAAACTGTACAAATTTCTATCACCTGAAACAGCGAAAGAAGACTCGGCAAGGTTCCAGGTTTATACCATTGAAGTAAAAAACTAAACAATAATTATTTTATTCACTTAATACGATCTATCATGTTCAATTCCTTTATAAGAAAATTCTACTACGGCGATATCCCGGAAGATAATGCCGGCGGTTCAACCACAGACAGCACCCCGGTATCAAACTCCGGTTGGCCGCTTTGGGAAATTTTCATCCGCAGCAAGCAAGGCCTGGATCACAAACACGTAGGAAGCCTTCATGCAGCCGATGCAACCATGGCCATTGAAAATGCCAGGGACGTATATACACGCCGCCAGGAAGGAATAAGCATTTGGGTGGTGGAAAGTAAATACATCACAGCTTCTAACCCCGAAGAAGCCGGCGAACTTTATGAACCGGCGGCAGATAAAATTTATCGCCATCCCACTTTTTATCAACTGCCTGATGAAGTAAATCACATGTAACCAGCCTCCCCAAACCCTCCAAAGGAGGGGCTTAACGAAAGAATGCTAATTGTAAAACTTTTATTAATCTAAGCTAATATGTATAATCCTGATCAAATACTCTCTAATAACTCAGGCTCTAAAGTCCCTCCTTTGGAGGGATTTAGGGAGGCTTATATCTTACATCTTGCCGACACGACATTAATTCTTTCGCAACGAAACAGCGAATGGTGCGGTCACGGTCCCGTATTAGAACAGGATATTGCCATCACCAATATTTCACTTGACCTGTTGGGACAATCAAGAAATTTTTATCAATATGCTGCACAGTTAATAAATGATTCCAACAGGGTTGGGGGTGAGGTAACCGAAGACAAACTGGCTTACCTGAGAAAAGAAAGGGAATTTAAAAACCTGTTGCTCGTTGAACAGCAGAACGGCGATTGGGGACAAACAATTTTACGCCAGTATTTATTCAGTCAGTACCAGTACCTGTTATTTGAAAAACTGCAGCAAAGCAGCGATGAACAACTGGCTGCCATTGCTGCCAAATCACTGAAGGAAACAAAATACCATGTTCGGTGGAGCAGCGAGTGGGTGATACGGCTTGGAGATGGCACCGAAGAAAGCCATAGCCGGATGCAGCAAGCCATTACCGAATTATGGCCATATACCGGCGAGATGTTCGAGCCTGCAGACTATGAAATTGCTTTTGGTATAGATCTCTTATCAATCAAGAATAGCTGGGATGAAAAAGTGAAAAATATTTTTGATGAGGCAATGCTGCCAATCCCCCCTTTGGGGGGTGGGGGGGCTGTATTTATGCAAAGTGGTGGCAAGGAGGGAAGACATACCGAACAGCTTGGTTATATCATTACCGAATTACAATACATGCAACGAACTTATCCCGACAGCGAATGGTAGAAGCCCCCTAAATCCCCCAAGGGGGACTTTAAAAGAGAATAAAAAAGGAAGCTTTTTTTATAATATGCAGGAATCTGATTTATATAAAAACAAAAGTAACATTGAACAGCCAGGGTCTTTAAAAGTCCCTCCTTTGGAGGGATTTAGGGAGGCCATCCGGCAAATACTTGACAGCGTTACTGACCCGGAGATACCCGTGCTTACCATTGCCGACCTCGGCATCATACGGGACATAAAAATAAATGACGACCGGATTGAAGTGATCATCACTCCGACTTACAACGGTTGCCCCGCCATGGATATGATCAGCATGAACATAAAAATGGCATTACTGGAACAAGGCTATAAAAATGTAAAAGTTACTTCTGTACTCTCCCCTGCCTGGACTACTGACTGGATGACCGAAGACGGAAAAAGAAAATTAAAAGAGTACGGCATTGCTGCTCCCGATAAAAAGTTTTCCATTCCAAAGGATGGGGTGGAGTGCCCCCAATGCCATTCAGCCAATACAAGACTCATCAGCGAATTTGGCAGCACCGCCTGTAAGGCCTTATACCAATGCAACGACTGCAAAGAGCCATTTGATTATTTTAAGTGCCATTAATGACGCTGGTTTTGTAATTTGTATTTTTAAAACACAATTAGCATGTCTTCTATCTTATTTGAAATAAAAAACGGGGTTGCTTTTATAACCCTCAACCGTCCCGATAAATTCAATTCCTTTAACCGGGAAATGGCGTTGCTTATGCAGGCTAAACTTGATGAAGCCGCTTCGCTGCATGAAGTACGATGCGTATATATCACCGGCGCCGGCAAGGCCTTTTGTGCCGGGCAGGATATCAGCGAGCTGGTTGGTGAGAACAGGATCGAAATAAAACAAATCCTTTCTGAACATTACAATCCCATCGTAAAGCGGATACGTAACCTGCCAAAGCCTGTGGTAGCAGCCATTAATGGGGTTGCAGCAGGAGCAGGGGCAAACATTGCTTTGTGCTGCGATGTGGTTGTTGCAGCAGCATCGGCTTCTTTTATCCAGGCATTCAGTAAGATCGGCCTGATCCCCGACAGTGGCGGAACTTTTACATTACCCCGTTTGACCGGCTGGCAAAAAGCAAGTGCATTGATGATGATGGGAGATAAAGTTGCTGCAGCAGAAGCAGAGAAAACGGGAATGATCTACAAGGTTTTTGAAAATGAAATCTTTGAAGAAGAAAGTAAAAAAATTGCAACAACGCTTTCACAGATGCCAACGAAAGGGCTTGCCTATACAAAGCATGCATTGAATAATTCTTTCCATAACAACTGGGAAGAGCAATTACTACTGGAAGACGAATACCAGCAAAAATCTGCCCAAACAGAAGATTACCAGGAAGGCATCAATGCATTCTTAGAAAAAAGAAATCCAGCTTTTAAAGGAAAATAAAAATGAACCCCGAAAAAGACAAGCTTGCAAAGGAAGTGGTTGCCCACATGATGAAAAAGGATCTCTTCAGTCAATGGCTGGGCATTGAAGTATTGGACGTAAAAGAAGGCTACAGTAAAATTGAAATGACAGTACGCAGCGAAATGATCAATGGTTTTGGCATTGTGCATGGCGGCATTGCCTTTTCGTTGGCCGACAGTGCCTTTGCATTTGCCTGCAACAACCGAAATGTTTTATCGGTTGCACTGGATACTGCGATCAATTTTTTAAAGCCGGTTCATGTAGGTGATATATTAACCGCCGAAGCAAAAGAAATGCACAACGGAAAAAGCACGGGCCTCTATCACATCTCCATCAGCAATCAAAAAGACCATGTAGTAGCTATTTTCAAGGGAACCTGTTTCCGCACCGATAAGAAATTAATGCCCCAACCCTAAAGGGAGTAACACACGATTATGATTTATCAATTCAACAATTTCACTCCCGTAATTCACGAATCATCCTTCATTCATCCGCAGGCAACAGTGACGGGCAATGTTATGATTGGCAAAGATTGTTACATCGGCCCCAGTGCTGCCATCCGGGGCGATTGGGGGCAGATCATTATTGAAGACGGATGTAATGTGCAGGAGAATTGTACCATTCACATGTTTCCCGGCGTAACCGTTTTATTAAAGCAGGGAGCTCACATTGGCCATGGCGCCATCATTCACGGCGCAAGCATTGGAAAGAATTGCCTGGTGGGAATGAATGCAGTAATTATGGATAATGTAGTGCTGGGTAATGAATGTATAGTGGGTGCTTTAAGTTTTATAAAAGCCGACGAAGTGTTTGAAAGCAGAAGTCTTATTGTGGGTAACCCTGCAAAAAGAATTAAGGAAGTTACAGACGAAATGATCAAATGGAAAACAGAAGGCACTGCTTTATACCAGCAATTACCAAAACAACTATTTGAAACCTGGAAAGAATGTGAGCCATTAAGAACAATTCCTGCAGACAGGGAACTGCAGGCTGCTTCTTATAAAATATGGAATGAGAACAAATGATCAGTGCCTGGCTTCCCAGATGATCTTTTCATTTTTTGCTTCTTTGGCAAAATCCGGCAGCTTCCCATCTCCCCTTCCGCTAAAGCCACCATCGGGTGAACCCAGCAGGTTACACTTATCGTCATAAACCTCATTAAAGAAATCGCAGCAGGGCATGGCAACGTAATAAACCTTTTTCCCTTTGTAACTGTATTCGATCACCCGTTGCGGCTGTTCATGCTGGGGCTTCACTTTAAAAGAATCGATCTTTTTTCTTACGCAGGGAGGTATGGAATCCTTTCCTGCCTGCCCAGTGGATGTAGTTCCGTTTACTGGATCTTTACTGGCCGCAGATTGGCTCTTTTTTACCGAACCGCAGCTCAGTACAACAATAACAGGAATTAAAAAAAGTCTGATCATTTAGTATTTTATTTTGCCTGCTGCAAATGTACTATGATTTGTATGTGTAATGGAACAATAAAGTCATAAATGAAGTTAACCCCTCATTAATCCTTAAATTTTACGGACCTTTGCGCCCAGATGGAAAAATCGAATTTTGTTGACCAGATAAGGATCTTTTGCCGCAGTGGCCATGGTGGTGCAGGCAGCAAGCATTTCATGCGTAATAAATTAACTGCAATGGGCGGGCCAGATGGCGGCGATGGCGGCAGGGGTGCCCACATCATCTTAAAAGGTAATTCGCAGTTATGGACACTTCTCCATCTCCGCTATTATAAAAATATACTGGCAGAGAACGGCGAGAACGGCAGCAAGAATAATTCAACCGGCAGATACGGCAAAGACATCATCATAGAAGTACCGCTTGGCACCATTGCACGGGATGAGGAAACAGGTGAAAAGGAAGTAGAGATCTTAGAAGACGGGCAGGAAGCGATCTTAATGAAAGGTGGCAGGGGCGGACTAGGCAACAGTAATTTTAAAACCGCTACCAACCAGGCACCCGAATACGCCCAACCCGGTGAGCCCGGGGTGGAAGGCTGGAAAGTTCTTGAACTGAAAGTGCTGGCCGATGTGGGCCTGGTGGGTTTTCCCAATGCAGGAAAATCAACCTTGCTTTCATGCATTACCGCTGCTAAACCAAAAATTGCCGACTATGCGTTCACTACATTGGTTCCGCAGTTGGGAATGGTGGAATACCGCGACGGAAAAAGTTTTTGCATAGCCGATCTTCCGGGGATCATTGAAGGCGCTGCAGAAGGAAAAGGATTGGGCCATCGTTTTCTACGGCATATTGAACGCAACTCCATCTTACTGTTTTTAATTCCTGCCGACAGCAGGAATCACAAGGAGGAATTTGACATCTTACACAATGAACTGGAACAATACAACCCCGAAATGCTGCAGAAAGATTTTGTGATTGCCATCAGCAAAAGCGATATGCTGGACGACGAGCTAAAAGCAGCCATAAAAAAAGAACTCCCTGCAAATGTTCCGCATATTTTTATCTCCTCCGTTACCGGGCAGGGACTACCCGAGCTGAAAGACCTGCTTTGGCAAACACTCAACCCCGAAACTTAAAAATACCCACCAGTTGGTATTGTAGTTTTTCCATTTTATGCCGTTCTTGCAAGAAAATAAAACATGAAAAGAGTCATTCTATTGGCCGCCGTTCTTTTTACAGGAGCAGCCGCATTACAGGCGCAGCTTAAAAGTCTGCCCAAAAAAGTAATGGAACTTAAAATGCCAAAGACTGCCGATGACGATATGCCCGGCACCCGGGGCGCTTGCGTGGTGTGGCACCCGGTGCAAAAAAAATATTATGCTGTTATGGCCGGCAATGCCGAATATCCGTTGGCTGTATTTGATATGGCGGGTAAAAGGATATCGGATGATGATCTTACAGCAATGAAAGACAGCAGGGGACTTTGGTACGACCCGGTAAAAAAAGAAATAAACGGCAATGGTTATGATGAAACCGGTTGGTTTAAGTATGTACTTAATAAGAAAGGCATACCCGATTCGGCCAGCACTACTTTAGAAGATTCACACCAGCCGGATGCGCAGAGCGTGGGCTCCTACAATCCCGTACGCAAACAGGTAATGTTCTTAAAAGGAAGTACCGTATCGCTTTATTCAATCGTCAGCGGCTCTTCTGATGAAGCCGTTGATATTAACTGGGGTAGAAAGAAGTCTGAAGGGAAATCTGATGAAGAACCATCGGAAGAAACGCCATCTGCCTACAACAATACGTCTGTTGTTTACACCGGTATAAAGAATGCGGAGCTGGGATTTTTAAACACCGAGGCTAAACAAATAGAATTGTATGATCTTCTTTCAGGATTCATGACGCAAAAAATAAAATTACCCGATGATGCGCCGGTTGAGACCTCATTCAACTTTGCTTATGCAAATGGCATTTACTGGCTGTTCAATATACAGGAACGAAAATGGATCGGTTACAAATAAGTTTACAACATTTTTTCGCTACAGCTCCTGAAACCCGGGAGCTGTTTTTGTTACGGCTATCCGTTATCTTTATAAAAAACTTGTTTCCTGTTTTTAAATACATCCGGGAGTATTATCAAAAAGAGTTCAACGTTTTTTATTTTTCCCTCGTGCTGTTGCTCATCGGCACGCTCATCTGGCTTAACTACGGGCATTCTTTAGAATCCCGTTATGTAGTTGGCGAAACCACAGCCTGTAGTTTTGCAGGCTATTACTTATTATACTTCACTCCATTTGCGCTTGCTTTTTTTCTGCAATTGTTGTTTTACAAAGATTGCTCTTATTATAAAAAACCCTGGTTCTGGGCAATACTATTGCTGGCACCGGCCTTTTTTTCGCTCCGGGTGAATTTCAATTTTCATCAATCCCTGGTCAGCAATTCGCTGACCGGTGATGAACGGAGATTCTGGATACATTGCATGAACTGGGTGGTGAGGGTCTTTATAGTACTCATCCCGGTATACATGGTCTGGTATTTTAAAGACAGGAAAGATCAGCCCTTTTATGGAAGCAGGTCAATGCCCGGCATTAAATCTTACCTGCTGTTACTTTTAATAATGCTGCCGCTGATCGCATTGGCAAGCACACAAAAAGATTTTTTACAAATGTACCCCCGGGCAAAAGTTATTGAACAATTAACCTTATCTTCAAAGGGTTGGCGTTATGTTTTGTTTGAGTTGTGCTATGGTTTTGATTTTATAAGCATCGAATTTTTCTTTCGTGGCTTTCTCATTCTTGCTTTATGGAAAATATGCGGACAGCATTGCATTGTACCCGTTGCCTGTTTTTATTGTACCATTCATTTTGGCAAACCCATGGGGGAGGCAATAAGCAGTTTTTGGGGAGGACTGTTACTGGGCATCGTAAGTTATAATACAAAAAGTATCTGGGGAGGATTGGTTGTTCACCTGGGAATTGCATGGGGGATGGAACTGGCAGGCTGGCTGGGGTCACTGATAAAAAAATAAGGAGTGATCCGGCAGTGGAAAATGAATAAACCCAGGCACAAAAGGCAGCAACAGGTAAGCAAAACGAATCTTTTACCTGTGATATTAACGCAGTGTGGCAGGGAGTTTTACTATTGTATTTATAAAGATTCATAATTAATTTTATGCATTGAAAAATGAGAAGAGTATTCGAAATATCGTTACTGTTTCTTTTACCTGTTGCCCTCTGTTCCTGTCCCTACAGCTCTCCATACAATTTAGATGAACAACCCGGTATTTATGTAGAAGAGGCCTTGTTGGGAAACTGGACAGCTCTTGTTAATAAGCAAGGCAGCAGCAGGCAGGAGATCGTACACCTCTCTTTAAGCAGGAGAACGGATACGGAGTATGATATTGCTTTTTCGGGAGACCTCAACGATCTGCGGCGCTATAACTTCTTCAAAACCGATTCGCTGAAAGGAACCGCCTTTATGTCTACGGTAGGAGAAAGACAATTCTTAAATATCAATATCAATTCAAGAGTTTACATTGCCGAAATGAGATTGAAAGACGACAGGCTCTCCTTGCTCCCACTGGTTGAGCATTTCACTTCTAAAATGATATTCAGCAGTTCTGCACTGCGTAATTCGGTGGATTTTCACTACAAAACAAGGGTGCATCCTATGGTGGATGACGACTTTTGCTTAAAGGACATGGTAAAGTCAAATTAGGCAATCCTTCTTTCAAATTTACCTGTGAAAAAATAGCCAGGGCGTTGGTTGCAAATGAAACAGTTGCAAATGTTTGCAATTTTGTAAATTGCCTGTTCTAAACAATTGATTGCATGCAAAGAAGTAAGATCGCCGGTATAGGCTATTATGTTCCCAAAAATATTTTTACCAACGAGGACCTCAAAAAATACATGGATACATCGGATGAATGGATACAGGAACGTACCGGCATCAAAGAGCGCCGCTATGCAGACCGGCTTGGCGAAACCACTACCACCATGGGTGTAGAAGCTGCTAAGATCGCCATTGAAAGAGCAGGCATCACGCCACAGGATATAGACTTCATTGTCTTTGCAACACTCAGTCCGGATTATTATTTCCCAGGGTGTGGTGTATTGGTTCAGCGGGCATTAAAGATGAAAGAGATCGGCGCATTGGATGTTCGCAACCAGTGCAGTGGTTTTGTATATGCTTTATCAGTTGCCGACCAGTTCATTAAAACCGGTATGTACAGGAATATATTGGTAATAGGCAGTGAGAAACATTCGTTCGGGCTTGACTTCACAACAAGAGGCAGAAACATAAGTGTGATATTTGGAGATGGTGCAGGTGCGGTGGTTTTACAACCAACCCAAACTTCGACAGGCCCAGGAGGCCAGGGAATTTTAAGTACCCATTTACACAGTGATGGTGAAAGTGCAGAGATCCTGGCGATGTATAATCCCGGAACCCATGCCAACCATTGGACAGCTCAACCTGTGGCAAAATTTGATGCTGCAGAAATGGGACAGATGTTCATGAGCCATGCCATGATCGATGAAGCACAGAACTTTCCCAATATGGACGGGCCGGCGGTTTTTAAAAAGGCGGTTATCAAATTACCCGAAGTGGTTATGGAATCGCTGACACAAAACGGACTGACCACGGCCGATATCGACATGCTTATTCCCCACCAGGCAAACCTTCGCATTGCCCAGTTTGTTCAACAGAAATTACATCTAAGCGACGACAAGGTTTACAATAACATTCAGAAGTACGGCAACACAACCGCTGCATCCGTGCCCATTGCATTATGCGAAGCATGGGAGCAGGGAAAAATAAAAGAAGGCGACCTGGTTTGCCTGGCTGCTTTCGGCAGTGGGTTTACCTGGGCCAGCGCTTTGATCAGGTGGTGATAACGGAAGTATTTAGGTAATTTAGCCGCCAACTGATTCCCGCATGAACAGAAAATTTATTTATTTCATTAATCCCATTTCCGGAACGGGCGGTAAGGTATTGTTACTGGAAACGATCAGGAAAAAAACCACGGAGAAAGAAATTCCATTTGAGATACTCCACACCAATGAAGCAGGAGATTACCGTTACCTGGTTGAAAAAATAGCTGCAGAAAAGATCACCGACATCATTGTTTGCGGCGGCGATGGCACCGTAAACCAGATCGCCAATACACTGCAGGGTGGGTACGTAAACATCGGCATCATACCCATGGGCAGTGGTAACGGACTTGCATTCGCAGCAAAAATTCCCAGGAGAATTGACAGCGCTTTAGAAATTATTTTTAGCGGAAGATCTGAATATGTTGATGGCTTCTACATAAATAAAAAATTCAGTTGCATGCTCTGCGGCATCGGCTTCGATGCACAGGTGGCACATGATTTTGCAGGGCAGCAAAAAAGAGGACTGGCAACCTATGTAAAACAATCCGTCAAAAATTTCTTTACGGCAAAACCTTATCACTTCGAAATTGAAATGGATGGCATCGTTATAAACACCGAAGCCTTTTTTATAAGCATTGCCAACAGCAACCAGTTTGGAAATAATTTTACCATCGCCCCGCAGGCCAGCCTGCACGACGGACTACTGGACATTGTAGTGGTGAATAAAATGAGTAAGCTGCGGATGATCTGGAGTGTATTAAAACAAATACGCAACGGGCAGGTGCGCATGTACGAGGATAAAAAATATCACCGGAATGATATTCATTATTTCCAGGCAAAAAAACTACGCATCAGAAATCCACAACAGGCACCCTTGCATATTGACGGAGATCCGGCTGCTACCGCCCTGTCATTTGAGATAGAGATTATTGAGCGTGCTTTTAAATTGCTGATGCCTTAATTTTTATTTTATCATTTCCATTACCTTCTTCAGCGATGCCTGGTTGTAGAAATTATGAAAAGACTCCTTTACATCTCTTTTCTCTGTTGCCGTTAAATGAAAATTTAATGCGGCCACTTTATCGCCTGCCTTGGGCACATACATAAACGTGATATGCTGCAGGTTGATATCTTTTTCGGCGCTCAAATAACTATACTGGTCTGTAGCAGAATAATCCTGCAGCTTTTGCCAGTTATGCTGCAGCATGGTGGCAGGCTTTATGATGAAGTCCGTAATAGAACCTGTTTCAAAAGGTTCCTGCCAGTTGTCCTGCATGCGGTCACGCATTTGAATGATCAGTACCGCACGGGTATTTTCTTTCAGCCAGTCCCTGAAATTTTCAATGAACCGCAAGGTCGTTTCCTGCCCGAAATTATCCCGCAGGCCGGCATCCATCACATCAATAATGGGATCACTGGGTAACCACACATTGGGCAACACATACGGGAAAGTTGCATTCATGCGCAGGGCAGTAAGCAGGCGTACATTCAATGGGGCTTGTTTTGCAAACATGGCATTAAAATCAACACCATCCGGACTTGCCTGTGCATCATTCGCAGCCTGCACGGGCTTCATCATAAAACTGATGGGTTGCGTGCATATCATCATGCGCCTTCCGTCACGGGTGATGGTGGAATTAAAGATCATCAGCGGAATCGTTGCCGTTCTTTCTTCTTCATAATACTCTTTCAACTGGCAACTCATGATATCCCCACAGTTCCTATTCAATTTCTGCTCAAATGCATAGCCCCTGTCTTTCACATATTTAAGATCCCCCACAGTAAATTTTTGTGCCGGTGAAAAAATATCCCTGGCCACCATAGATGAGAAAAGCGGGTTCAAAAGATCATTGGCGATATTGTTTGCATAGTTTGGATCATTCCGGTTCATTGAACTGTCTTTTAACTGGTGACGGTAAAGTTCCCGGTAGTACGTAGCCGCAAGCATGCCACCGCTGGCACCGCTTATGAGCATGGTGTGTGATAGCAGCTTGCCTTGCGTCATGCTGTCTAAATGCTGCAGCGTATTCATAACAAATGTTCCGCTGCGTAATCCACCCCCGCTTACATTAATAAAAATCATCACTGGCTTTTCTTCTTTTTGTTTTTTCTTCCAGTTCTCAAGGATGGATATCATGTTGGCTTTGTCTGATGCGATTTTTTTCAGGAGAGCAGATTTTTTGCAGTGATTCCTTATCATACCCGGGGCGTTCATCTTTATTGGTATAATTCAATCCATAGGCTTTGTTACGTGTATCAATGATATCGTTTTGATAAAGAACATCAATAAACAAAAGCAGCAGGATGAAAACCACCAGGCTCCAGCTTTGCAGAAAATAAGAAAGCGACCCGATAACGGCCGTCATGGCAGCAAAGAATATCAAGACGCTGGCTCCAGCAGGAACCTGGAAGACGGGGCTGTCCATAAAAAATCCTACTACAATTAAAAAAACGAATGCAAGTGCAATGCTGATGATGCCTGAAAAATGGTGGCGGGTAAAAACAAGGTCTAAAAATTCCCGGTTGTAATGCCCTACATTTCTTGTCTTGCGGAAGCGGAATCCTTTCCCCAGGTAAGAAGTCACTTGCAACCCGAAATTATCCAGGCCCGGGTGATCAGGCATATAGCTTTGATTGAAATGCTGATCCATTTCGATGATGGGTGTAATGGTCCGCTGAATGGTTCTTTCTGCGCCAAAGAAATAAATAAAGGATACGGTCAGTAAAAGAATGAATCCTCCCAGGATGCCGGCAAGCAGGGCCAATACTTCGCCGGTATTCATCAGTTCCTTGCTTTTATCGAATGTATAAAGCTTATAAAAATAAAACCCGATAAACAGCAGCGGCAATACCGCATTGTTAACACAGTATTTTACAAAAGGCTGTGTAGTGGTTGCCAGGAACCGGCAGCGTTTACTGTGTAAGATGAACGTGGTGATATTCCAGCTCATAATGAACACGCCCAGTGCTACCCCAACGATGGCTCCGCTCCAGGCATTTACATTACCTAAATACTCCGGCGAAAAGAATAATCCATCGGCTCCATAGGTTTTCATGAAGCCACTGTTAATAGTGCTGCCAAGCAAATACCAGAACAGCAGCAGCACCTGTACCTTACGGAAGTGGAGAATGAAAAGCTGAACAGGAAATGAATAGTAAATATTTTGCAGCACCTGCTTCATAACAACGGACGTTTACTAAAATTACTACTTAAATAAACAGGAGGCAGGTGATTCTTATTGTCTTTTCCGTACAACAAAAAGCAAAGACACAGTAACCATCAGTAAAAACATGGCTACGGCCTGGTGAGAAACACCCAGCAGTACCAACCGGTTTGGGTATGTAGCATTCACCACCGTTAAGATACCTAAGACCACTTGCAACAAAACCAATAGCAATAACGAAAGCCGGAGTTTGGAATATAAGGAATGGCCGTTTACTGATCTTCCTTTATACCACCACACTGCGATCAATACCGCAAGCAGGTAGGCTGTTCCCCGGTGAATAAAGTGAATGCTGATTGGGTTGGCAACCAGGTTTTTTGCAAGCGGGGTTAGTTCATTAAATGAGGGCGGCAAAAAATAACCATTGATATCCGGCCAGGTTGGTGCGGTGATGGCAGCTCTCAATCCAGCCATAAAACCTCCATATACCAGTTGAATGAATAAAATTGCCAGTATCAATAACAGGAACTTTTTAAGAGAAGAGTTGATGATCTTTTGTTCATTCTTTACAACCAGGCTTAATGCAAACCATAAGGTGTAACAAAGCAAACCCAGTGCGGCTATAAAATGGGTGGTTAGTTCCACATGCCCTACAAAATATTTTTCGGGTACCAATCCGCTCTTTACCATAAACCAGCCGATGAACCCCTGCAGTCCGCCCAGTAAAAAAAGAATGATCATGGGTTTAATCATTCCCTTGTCGAATTTCTTCTTTACCAGGAAATAGATGAACCCGATCAAAAACACAAGTCCCATCAGTCTTGCCCAGGTACGGTGAAACCATTCCCAGAAAAAAATGAATTTGAATTCTTTTAAAGTAAAATTCTGGTGAACGTATTTGAACTGGTCAGTTACTTTGTATTTATCAAATTCTGCCTGCCAGGCTGCATCATTTAGCGGCGGCAGGCTTCCGGTAATTGGTTTCCACTCGGTAATGGAAAGGCCGGATTCTGTGAGGCGGGTGATGCCTCCTAATAATACCTGTATAATGATCATGCCCACACCGACCATCAGCCAGGTGGCTATCTGCCGTTGGGAGCGATCCTGGTTTAAATTATCCATTGCCCGCAAATTTACAGCAGCAAAAGCTGTTAATGCACATTGATTTGTTTTTTTATTCTTTTAGCGGATATTTGAGCCAGGAGTTCGAAAGAGGAAAGGAGTCAAATGCTGTATGTTTCTCTTTTTCTACTTTGTCCTCTTAGCTAATTTCCCAGTCATCCATGTTATTTTCTTTTTTGCATAATGATCTAGTTGAGGCCGGCGTGGACGAAGCCGGCCGGGGTTGTTATGCCGGGCCCGTATTTGCGGCAGCCGTTATCCTGCCAAAGGATTTTTATCACCCTTTATTAAATGACAGTAAACAGCTTAATGAAAAACAGCGTGACCTATTAAGGCCCATCATCGAAAAGGAAAGCATCGCATTTTCTGTTGCAGCTGTAAATAATGAAATGATCGATAAGTTAAACATACTCCAGGCAAGTTTCATGGCTATGCATGATGCCATAAATACACTAAATAAATTACCCCAGTTTTTATTAATTGATGGAAACCGTTTCAAACCCTATAAAAAAATACCGCATCAATGTATCATTAAGGGCGATGGCAAATATGCGTCCATTGCCGCCGCCAGCATTTTAGCCAAAACCTACCGGGATGAATTTATGCAGCAGATACATCATGAGTTTCCGCTATACGGCTGGAATAATAACAAAGGATACGGCACAGCCGCCCACCGGCAATCCATTGAGGAACATGGTTTGTGCAGCTATCACCGAAAAAGTTTCAACATCCTCCCTTCCACCACATTACTTTTTTGATCTTCCCGTTAAACCTGTTTCCTTTCTTCCTGTCTATGTAGCTGCATTAAATTTTTTATTTAAAAACCCAGTCATGAAATTAAAATTATTAGCAGCAACCGTTATTGTAATGGCACTTAGCCTGCATACTACTGAAGCACAGATCCGGGAAGGGGTTCAACGACACCGCATGCGTGAAGGTGTACGAAGTGGTGAACTTACCCGTTCTGAAACCAGGAATCTCGCTTTACGGGAAAGAAATACCCGCCGGGATATAAGAATGGCCAAAAGAGATGGAGTAATTACCCGAAGAGAAAGAAGGGAGATACGCCGTGATAAAAGAATGACCAGCCGGGCTATTTACCGCAAAAAACATAACCGCAGGCATCGCATTTAAACCAGTATTACCTCTACAGTTTCGAGACCGTCCCGCCGTATGGCGGGATTTTTTATTTTACATTCGATCAGTAACATATTATTCAAGAACGATCTCACCCAAGCCCTGCCTGGTTATTATCCACTCATCACCCGTGCAATCAACAATGGTTGATGGCACCATACCGCCAATACCCCCGTCAATTACAAAATCAACCTTGTCGCCAAACTTTTCATTGATCACTTCGGGATCTGTATATTCTTCCACCATATCGCCCGGTAATGAAGCACTGAGTATCGGGTTGCCCAGCGCATCAAGAATGTGATGGCAGATATTATTATCCGGTACCCGTAATCCGATCGTTGATTTTTTACTCTGCAGAATTTTAGGAACCTGCTTACTGGCCGGCAGGATAAAGGTATAAGGACCGGGCAGGTATCTTTTTAGCAAGCGGTACAAGGGTGTATCAATACTTTTTGTGTAATCACTCAGGTGACTGAGATCGCGGCAGATAAAAGATAATTGTGCTTTCTGCGGATCTATATTTTTTATTTTACTGATACGCTCCACGGCTTTGTGCTGGTTAATGTCGCAACCCAGTCCATAGATGGTATCGGTCGGATAAATAATTACGCCACCGTCCCGCAGGCATTGGGCCACCTGTTTTACCAGCCTGGGCTGCGGATCCTGCGGATGCATCTGTATTAACAACGATTGATTATTTTAATTAGAGGCACAACTTACTAAAATCATTTTAATCAGTTACTTTTGCCGCCGTAGCCGGTATCAGGCTGCTTTATCATTATTCTAAAAACAGTTTATGTCAGTTATTTGCGTTGGTACCATGGCTTTTGACGCCATTGAAACACCGTTTGGAAAAACAGACCGGATCGTTGGAGGCTCGGCTACTTATGTAGCTTACGCAGCTGGTAATTTTGTTACGCCTGTACAGCAGATCTCCATCGTGGGATACGATTTTCCAAAAGAAGAAATGGATGAATTGAAAAGAAGAGGTGTGTCACTTGATGGCGTTGAAATTGTAAAAGATAAAAAATCATTTTTCTGGAGCGGAAAATACCACATGGATATGAACAGCCGTGATACCCTGGTTACCGACCTTAATGTACTGGCAGATTTTAATCCCGTGGTTCCGGATTCTTACCAGGGCGCCGATTTTTTAATGCTTGGAAACCTGATGCCTAAACTGCAACTGAGTGTGATAAACCAGTTAAAGGTTCGTCCCAAACTGATTGTAATGGACACCATGAATTTCTGGATGGATACTGCCATGGATGACCTGAAAGAAGTATTGCAGAAAGTAGATGTGCTGCTGGTGAATGATGCTGAAGCCAGGCAATTGAGCGGGGAACTTTCTTTGGTAAAAGCTGCCCGTGAGATAATAAAAATGGGACCTAAATTTTTGATTATTAAAAAAGGAGAACACGGCGCCTTACTGTTTCATGAGAACCATGTTTTCTTTGCACCTGCTTTACCGCTGGAAGAAGTGTTTGACCCAACCGGCGCCGGCGATACATTTGCCGGAGGTTTTATCGGCCATCTTGCCAAAACAAAAGACATCAGTTTCGAAAATATGAAGACAGCCATCATCATTGGCAGCGCCATGGCAAGTTTTTGTGTGGAGAAATTCGGACCGGAAAGGTTAAAAGAGATCAGCAAAGCAGATATTGATGAACGCCTTACTGAATTTGTTCAGCTGGTGAATTTTGATATTGACCTGGTATAAGCCAGTCTGTTCTCCTAATGTATTACCTTATACCTGACGGCTTTTTTAAAATCAAACAATATCTCGATATAGTACAATGAATTCTCTTTGACTATGTAATCAAATTGATAAACATTATTTGCCCAGCCAGCCTTATTGATAAGGGATATTTCTACGTTTTCATAATTATTGGTATTAACCAGCAGGTTTCGGATTGGCCTTTTAAATACAAACGTAAAGTGTATCGTATCGCCGATACCGGCTTTTATTACTCCGCTGTCGGGCGTATTGCTTTCAATATTTTGCGTTAATTCGCTTGGGTAGAAATAGGGTGCATTAAAAAAATCCTCTTTGTTATGGCCGGTCTCCAAAGCCCATTTATCCTCTTTTGGAAAATGGTTACGGATAAATTTACTTTTAGGTGTTTGCCAATAAAAGTCATTGTAGTGTTTTACAAATTCCGATAACTTATCGGTTTCTTCATCCCTTTTGCAACTACCTGCTGCCCAGGTAACGTCAAAATAATAATTTATTCCTCCAAGCCTTACTACATTCCAGGCATGTGTAACACTTAACGTAAGTCCTATTTGAAACGGAGCTTTTCTTACATAGCCCCCAACCACATCATTTTGAATACCTGCAATACCGCACATTCTTTTAAACAGCTTTGCATATCCATTACAAACTGCTTTCTTATTGTCAAGCACATGCAGCAGTAAATTATTTTCCCATTCGTTCCTGGCAACATCACAGGCGGCTTTAGTACCTCTGCAATTAAAATGATTCCATTCTTCACTACCACTATTGAATAACTTATAATCGTATTCGATATTATCGGCTATCCAGATAAATATGGCCCTTAGTTTATCTGTCGTATCGGTATAGGGCGCCGTTAATTTATTGGTCAGCGCTTCCAAACTGCTTTCATATTTCACCGTTCTGGCAAAGTTGTCTACTGCCTGAAAATTCCTGGCGCTGCTGTTATTTTGAGAAAATCCCGGAGCCGGCAGGATCAATAACAAAAGACAGCATATTAAAATCTGTTTCCGCATCGACAAAAAAGATTTGCTGATAAATATTCGGTGTATGAAGTAACGTTCTGATCTTATTCCGAAATTCCTTCCAGTGCAAATAAGAATGCATATTCCCTTGCCCTGTCCTTTAATGCTTTAAATCTTCCGGATGCCCCGCCATGACCGGCTTCCATATTGGTGTAGAGCAACAGTTTGTTATTGTCTGTTTTCATTTCACGCAGTTTGGCAACCCATTTAGCCGGTTCAAAATACTGAACCTGGCTATCGTGCAGCCCGGTTGTTACCAACATGTTTGGATAAGCTTTCTTTTCTACATTATCATACGGTGAATATGATTTCATGTACATGTAGTTTTCTTTATTGGCAGGATTTCCCCACTCATCGTATTCATTTGTTGTTAATGGAATAGACGGGTCGCCCATGGTTGTGAGTACATCTACAAACGGCACACCAGCTACAACCCCATGCCAGAGATCGGGGCGCATGTTTACAACAGCACCCATCAGCAATCCCCCGGCGCTGCCGCCACTAGTATATAAATGTTCTTTGGAACTGTATTTATTAGCAAGCAAAAATTCCGCACAATCAATAAAGTCAGTGAACGTGTTTATCTTCTTCATCATCTTTCCGTCTTCATACCAGTAACGCCCCATCTCCTGTCCGCCACGGATATGGGCAATGGCATAAGCAAATCCCCTGTTGAGCAAACTCAGCCGGGTGCTGCTGAACGTTGCCTCCATGCTTGCACCATACGATCCATAACCATACAACATCAGCGGTGCCGTTCCGTCTTTCTTAAATCCTTTTTTATACACAATCGAGATCGGGATCTTTGTTCCATCCTTTGCTGTAGCAAATAATCTTTCTGTTTCGTACAGGTTCTTGTCATACCCGCCAACCACTTCCTGCTGTTTCATCAGTTTCTTTTCTTTGGTGCCCATGTTATAATCATAGACCGTGCCGGGTGTTGTGAGTGATGTGTAATTAAACCGCACCACTTCTGAATTAAAGTCGGGTGTATTCACCAGGTTTGCCAGGTAAACAGGTTCGTCAAAACTAAGGTAATGACCGGCATTACTTTGCAGGTTGATGATGTGTACCTGCGTAAGGCCATTTTTTCTTTCGGATACGGCCAGGTAATTTTTAAACAGTTCAATGCCCTGGATCAGCACATCTTTATCATGAGCGATCATATCTTTCCAGTTGCTGCTGTCGGTTTTGTCTTCGCCACAGGTAACCACTTTAAAATTCTTTGCATCCAGGTTTGTGCGGATATAGAATTTACCATTAGCATTATCCACGTCATACAACACTTCTTTCATCCTGGGCTGAAACACTTTAAAAGCATCATCCGGCTTATTGGCATCAATATACCTGCTCTCCGAAGAAAGGGTACCACCGGAGCTGATGATGATAAATTTATCCGACTTGGTTTTTCCCACGCCGATATAATTAGTCTGGTCTTTTTCTTCATAAACAATTTTATCTGTTGCTGCATCAGTACCCAGTTTATGCTTCCTGATCTTTTCAGACAAAAGTGTTACCGGGTTTTTTGATGTGTAAAAGAAGGTTTGGTTATCGTTCGCCCAAACTGGGTCTCCTTCTGTATTAGTAACCGCATCTTTATAGATCTCCCCGGTTTCCAGGTTCTTTATATAGATCGTGTACTGGCGTCTTGACAGCATATCAATTCCGTAAGCCAGCAGTTTATTATCAGTACTCACATCAAAACCGGTTGCTGAAAAATAATTATGCCCTTCAGCCATTTTATTTACATCAAGCAGCATTTCTTCTTTTGCATCCAGCGATCCTTTCTTGCGGCAATACACAAAATAATCCTTGCCCTCTTCCACCCGGTTGTAATAATAATAGCCGTTCTTAAATACCGGAACACTCTCATCCTTTTCTTTTATCCTTGCCTTCATTTCGGTATACAGTTTCTCCTGGAATGCCTTTGTGCCGGCCATCATCGTATCATAGTATTTATTCTCTGCTTCCAGGTATTCCACCGCCTTTGTACTATCAGGACCTTTTTTAAAGTAATCATTCATCCAGTAATAATTATCAATACGGGTATCGCCGTGTGCAATTAATTCCTTTGCTTTCTTTTCTGCTACAGGCGCTTTGATACTGTCGGGCCATTTGTAAGCTGTTTTAGCGGGCATATCTGATTTATTATTACATGATAAAGTTAGCAATACAGCAATGAGCATTGCTGGCAAGAATCGGATTTGCATGTTTCTGTTTTTATAGATGATTAAATTATTTAGCTCCTGCCCCGGTTTTTCTCTCGTCCCGGTCTCTGACCGGGATGCAATGGTTATGAGACTCCGTCTCACAATAACTCAATTTTTACTAATCCCTTTCTCCCGCAATAATCCCTTGCAGAACTATAAAGATAATCTTTTGACTCCTCAACAATTCCAGCCCTTACGGGATTTTCATGCACATAATTCAACCGCTGCCGCATCATCTCCGGTTTGTGCGGATCCAGGTATATAGCGTGACTTCCATCCTGCCAGAAATGGTATTTCTCCACAGTTTTCAGGTACTTTCCGGCAAATTCAAAACGATAGAGCATCCAGTCCCGCCGGCTTTCCAGCTCAGATTCAATTGCCTTCAATAAGGAACGGGCTGTGAATTTCTTAAGATCACGGATGATATGCGAAAGCTTTGATCCTTCTTTCGCTTCTGCTATTATATGAAGATGATTGGTCATCAAGCACCAGCCGAAAATGCGAAGGCCTTTATTTTCCACGCAGAAATTTAATGAATCTGTTATGATCTGCTTGTAAACAGGCCGGATAAAAACATCTACCCAACTAACAACCGTAATGGTTAAAAAGTAGCAGGCATTTTGGTCGGTGATCGGGTATCTGTCGCCGGACATTTTTTAATTTTGAAGATTAAGCAAGTCTGAGACTTGCAACCATTACATCCCGGTCAGAGACCGGGACGAGAGACCGGGACGAGTCAGTTGTTTTTTCTCGCAAGCACAATGGCTTTTTTAAATTGCTTTTTCTTTCCATCCAGGTTAAACACTTCCATATAGATAATATAGATGCCGGCAGGTAGTTTCTGATTCTTTTCACCCAGCCCGTCCCAACGATAACTTCCTTTTATACCACATAATGCATTTCGTTGCAGGGATCGAACCATTCTTCCGGCCGCATCAAATATGGTAATATTGGCAACATAGCCTGGTGAAGGAAAAAGATAGTCAATGGTTGCAAAATCATCCATGCCATCATTATCCGGAGAAACAATTTCCGGGGTAACAGTGATCTCTCCCTGTGCCTGCAGATCGATCCGGTACTGCGAATTTTTGTAGGTTGGTGTACCATAACCCACACTGCTTGCAGCCGAATGCCAGTTATCCGGGTTTTGTGTGGCCGTATTGTAATCGATCCGTTCCAGGGCAATGCCTTCCCGGTTATCTATCAGTTTGAAGTGCCACTTCTCATCATATTTTACTTCATCAATAATATTCCCCTGCGCATTCAGTATGATCACATCGCCTTCGTCATCATTATAAGACGGCATGGAAGCCAGGGTTAATAATGCGTCCATATTCAGGGTGATGAAATCTCTTTTAACGATCTCCGGGTCTTCTGTGAGCACCATAAAATCTTGCGGGAAGAATAAATAATTATCAACACTCAGTTGTTTGATATTACTGACAGCCCCTGCAGTACCCCGATTGGCAATATATATTTGCTCAAGGTTGATGATCTTATTACTGCGGTTGTATATCTCCACATAGTCTGTTCCGTTTGGTTTGGGGTTGAACAATAATTCGTTGATGGCAATGCTTAAACTGTCAGCCACTTCACTCAGTCCAACCCTGGTTTTGCTTTTCGGTCCAATTGCATTATTCACACAATCAGAAACTGCCGACACAGTGATGGTATATATTTTATTCCGGCTGAGTGCGGTATTTAACCGCAGGCTCACTTTATCAAAACCCGGCGAAACAGTAATGGCAGACTGCGGAGTACCAATACCTTCGCTGATATTGTAATTAGCCCCTGTGGCAGCTTTTAAACTATCCAATGGTTCATCAAAGACCAGGATAATGTTTATACTGTCTGTTGCAAAGGCCCGCAATAGCTGAGGTGCCGCCTGGTCTTTATTGACCGCATCAACCGAATTCTTCTTCCCGGGCGTGCCACCTTTTACATCCGCACTTGCTTTCCAGTTGCTGAACCCGCTGCAGGGATTTTTTGAGTCGATCATTTCCAGTGTCCAGCCTCCATCCTTTTTTAATTCATTCTGGTACCAGGCGTCTGAGTAGCTGACCGAATGAATGATCCTGTTCTGCGGACTGCGTAAATAGATAAGGTCACCTGTATTATCCAGCGAAGGGAAACTCGTAACAGAAATGGTTGGCCCGTATGCACTCATGGCAGCCACGGCACTGGCGGTGCACACGATCACAAAACTATCGGGCAATAAATTATAAGAAGGCATCGGTCCGCTTTGACTGGAAGCGTCACCAATTCGCCAGCCTGATAAGTTAAAGGCGATTAAAGAGGTATTACGCAATTCTATCCATTCATTATTGGGTAACCCGGTCTGCGGGGTAGGGTCGGCCATCAGTTCATCGATCACAATATCATATCGGTTAGCAACCTGTGCACTGCTGTTTGCGGCAAACAGTGTTATACAATACAATATCAGCCTTGCCTTGTTCTTGGTAGTCATAATATGTTTTTAGTTTAAAATAAGCAGCTGCCGAACACAGGTCTTTCAAAGGATTGATGGATCGGTTTGGATGGGCTGCGATTAGTTGGTAATTTCGCTGCTTCAAATTAATGTGTTGCAGAAAGGCCTGCAATGTTTTTTAACCCATAAAATCTGAGTAAAAAATGAAAGTTGCTGTTGTTGGCGCTACCGGGCTGGTAGGAAGCAAAATGCTGCAGGTACTGGCTGAAAGGAATTTCCCCGTTGATGAACTGATCCCTGTTGCTTCTGAAAAGAGCATTGGAAAAGAAATAACATTTAAGAATAAACAGTATAAGATCGTGAGTGCAGCCGATGCCATAGCAGCCAAACCGGACGTAGCCATTTTTTCAGCAGGAGGAACCACCTCGCTGGAACTGGCTCCTCAATTTGCCGCAGCAGGCATTACGGTGATCGATAACTCCAGTGCCTGGCGTATGGATCCCACAAAAAAACTGGTGGTTCCCGAAGTAAATGCAGATGTGCTTGGAAAGGATGATAAGATCATTGCCAACCCAAACTGCTCAACCATTCAAATGGTTGTGATATTAAAACCGCTTCACGATAAATACAAAATAAAGAGAGTGGTGGTTAGCACGTACCAAAGTGTAACGGGTACCGGGGTGAAGGCTGTAACCCAATTAATGAATGAACGTAAGGGTATTCAGGGAGAGATGGCTTATAAATATCCCATCGACCTGAATGCGATACCGCATATTGATGTATTCTTAGACAATGGCTATACCAAGGAAGAAATGAAGATGGTGAATGAGACGAAGAAAATAATCGGCGATGACAGCATCCAGGTTACCGCTACCTGCGTACGCATACCAACCATGGGTGGACACAGCGAAAGCGTGAACATTGAATTTGAAAATGATTTTGATCTTAATGAAGTGAGGGAACTTCTTTCAAAAGCGCCGGGTGTTGTGGTAAAAGATGATGTTGCCAATTTCATTTATCCCATGCCATTAACTGCTTTTGATAAGGATGATACTTTTGTAGGCAGGATCAGAAGAGACGAAACACAACCCAACACATTAAACTGCTGGATCGTGAGTGATAACCTTCGCAAAGGCGCCGCCACCAATGCGGTGCAGATAGCAGAATACCTGCAGAAAAAAGGATTACTATAGCCCCTATCCCCGCCAGCTGGCGGGGGACTGGTTATGCAGAAGAGCTATGCGAAGATTGAATCGGAATATTTTTACACAAAAGAGCCGGCAGTTTTGCCGGCTCTTTTTATTTTATAGTAAACCATGATCTTCGATTCAATCTCCTCCTTGTCCCCCTTTAGGGGATAGGGGCTAGCTTATCACCCAGGTTTCATTTCCCTTCAATAATTTATCCAGGTCGCCCTTTCCTCTTTTAGCGATCACTTCATCTATCTGCATGGTCATGCCGTCTTCATAGCAGGCTCTTTCGGTTTCGTAGAATACACCAAAAGGACGTGGAAGATGTCCTTCCAGTCTTGGGTCATCAAACATGCGTATCAGTATCTGTGCTTTGTAAAAATCTTTTTCGTCATGTACCCAAAGATCATCGGTGCTTGCACCTGCTGCGAGGTCAACGATCACGGGCTTGAATCCGTCTAATTTTATTCCTTTGTTTTGGGTGGCGCCAAAAATCAATGGCTTGCCCTGTTCCAGGAACAACACTTCATCCGGCTTGGTTTTCTTCTCCGTAAAAATTTCAAAAGCGCCATCATTAAAAATGTTGCAGTTCTGGTATATCTCTAAGAAAGAAGCACCCTTATGTTCCTGCGAACGGATCAGCATTGCCTGTAAATGTTTGGGATCCCTGTCCATCGTACGTGCAATAAAACTTGCCTCGGCACCCATGGCCAATGCCAGTGGATTGAACGGATGGTCAATGCTGCCAAACGGAGAGCTCTTCGTTACTTTATGCTCTTCAGCTGTTGGAGAATACTGTCCCTTTGTTAAACCATAAATCTGGTTGTTGAACAGCATAATATTCACATCAAAATTGCGGCGTAATAAATGAATGGTATGGTTACCACCAATACTTAATCCATCTCCATCACCGGTAACGATCCATACACTCAACTCGGGCCTCGCAGCTTTTAGTCCGCTGGCTACGGCGGTTGCCCTGCCGTGGATGCTGTGCATACCGTATGTGTTCATATAATAAGGAAAACGGCTGCTGCAGCCGATGCCGGAAACGATCACAATGTTTTCCCGGGGAATACCCAACGTGGGCATTACTTTTTGTACCTGTGCCAAAATAGAATAATCTCCGCATCCGGGGCACCAGCGCACTTCCTGGTCGGTTACAAAATCCTTGGCGGTAAGCGGGGCGGCTGTTGTTACTGTATCACTCATAGTCCTTAATATTGAATCCTAAAGTTAAGAAATATCTAATGAATATCGAGCAGGAAACAAGGAATAATGAACAGGGAAATTATTTGGCAGTATTGTTCCTTTTGGCAGTCTCTATGCTTTTAACAAAGATTGAGATCAATTGATTATTCTCATCTAAAATCTGTGTAAGTTTTTCTTCAGGAAACCAGTTTTTCTTCTTAATTATCCTCAGGCAATTATATGTTTCTCTTAATTCCTTTGCAGCGATCTTCATTTTATGGATAAAATCATTTCTTGATTCTGCGCCCTGGGCCTCTCCATAATTTAAAGCCGGGGCAGTGCCGCTCCTGATCAATTGCCCGGACAGATGGTTTCCTGCAAAAGTTTTAGGAAGGGCTTCTGAAACATCGATCATAATAACTGCGAAACTGATCAGCCTTTCGTTGAGGTCAACTTCATATTTCATGATCTAATATCATCAATCACCCGTCATGCATCGAAGTGAAAAACACCCGGATTACCACTTCTTTACTCCTTGTTCCCTGCTCGTTATTCATTATTCAAGGCCTCCCAATATTCCGCTGCCCGCCGGGTATGGGGAATCACGATCGTACCACCAACGATGTTCGCTACAGCGAATACCTCGTACATCTGGTCGGTGGTAATACCGAGTTCATGCGATTTACCTAAATGGTATTTGATACAGTCGTCACAGCGAAGTACCATACTGGCTACCAGTCCAAGAAGTTCTTTGGTCTTTACATCCAATGCTCCTTCGGCATAGGTATTCGTATCCAGGTTCCATAATCGTTTTATCACCAGGTTTTCTTTACTTAAAATAACCTCGTTCATTTTAGTACGGTAGTCATTGAATTCTTTTACTAAGTTGCTCATACGTTTAAAATATTAATAAGCCACAAAGTTAAACCCGGCATGTATATATTGATGAAACTGTTATAAATTGGCTAAGGATTACCAACTGTATGAAAGGATTTTTTAAGAAATACAAAAAGGAAGCGGCGCTGATCTCCGGGTTATTACTCTGCCTGTTCTTCTTTTTTGCAAACCCGCTTGCCCTTGATCCCAAAGCAAAACTGGTATTATCCCTCGCCGTACTGATGATAAGCTGGTGGGTACTGGATGCCATGCCCCTGCCGGTTGTGGCTTTAATACCGCTTATCCTGTATCCGCTCCTGAACATCAATACCATCAAAGAAATTTCCAAAGCCTATTCCGATTCCATCATCTATCTTTTCATGGGTGGTTTCTTCCTGGGCATGGCGATTGAAAAATGGCACCTGCATAAGCGGATCGCATTGAGCATTATAAAATTCACCGGTACCAACGGCAACAATATCATCCTCGGCTTTATACTCTCAACCGGTTTTATAAGCATGTGGCTGAGCAATACGGCCACTACCATGATGATGTATCCCATCGGCGCATCGGTCATCCATGTCATCAGTAAACACGCCGATCCTAAGGCAAACATCAAAAACTTCTCCTTAACACTGATGATGTCCCTTGCCTATGCCAGCAACTTCGGTGGTATTGCAACCGTCATCGGTACGCCGCCCAACGTGGCATATATAAGCCACCTGAATGCCCACTACAAACACGGCATTGATTTCATGAACTGGATGCTGTTGTGTGCGCCCTTAGCCATTGTTTTATTGTTCGTTCTTTACCTGGTGATGGTAAAATGGTTATACCCCAACCGCCTTGCCCATAGTATTGAAGGAAAACAATTCATTGACTCAGAACTGAAAGAAATGGGAAAACTTTCCCGCCAGGAAAAAAGGGTGCTGATCGTTTTTTGCAGCACGGCCTTTTTATGGATCACGAAAGACATCATCAACAGCTCGCAAAAATTATTTCAGTTAGACGACAGCATCATCGCATTGCTGGGTGCCGTGAGTTTGTTCATTGTTCCCAGCGGCAGAGACAAAGAAGAACCCGAAGAGCGGTTGCTGGAGTGGGCCGATACGAAGAATATGGCCTGGGGAATTTTATTGTTGTTTGGCGGCGGTATTGCCATGGCAAAATCTTTAGAAGACGCAAAGTTGATGGAAAATCTTGGTCAGTACATCGCCGGTTTTGCAACAAATAATATCCTGGTGCTCATTTTTATCGTTACCCTTATTTCTGTTTTCTTAAGTGAAGTGATGAGCAATATTGCCCAGGTGATCGTAATGGCGCCGGTGATCTCTGCCGTGGCAGATGCCTTACACATCAATCCATTGCTGCTCGGCATTCCCATGACACTCGGCGCCAGTTGTGCCAGCATGATGCCGATGGGCACCCCGCCCAATGCGATCGTATTTGCCAGCGGGCATATCAAACTTAACCAGATGATCAAAACAGGGTTTGTGCTGAATATTATCTGCGTGATACTCATCACACTGTTCAGTTGGCTGCTGCTGCCGCTGATAATCCCAAACTTTTAATTGTTTTCTTTCTACTTTCTTTTGTCTTGATACACCCTTCGGCCCTGCTCAGGAGAAACAAAAAATCAAGGGTCGATAATTATTAAATGGGGTTTTGTTTCCATTTGTTACTTGCACCTAAGAATAGAATTACAAATGCAGAAGCTACAGTAGTACAAATGTTCAACAGAGCTGTCCCCTGAATCGGGCCGTACATCGATTCAGGGTGCCCTTTTTTGGTTACTTTTTTGGGCAAGCAAAAAAGTGACAATAAAAAACAGGGAATCACTTTTATTAACCCTGTTTTTATTACCAAGAAAGGCAGACTATCTGCTTCTTTATTTGTAATTTCAATATCCCCAAACAACCGCTTATGAAAGTCCTTTCAAAAATCGCAATTGCAATACTTCTTTTGCAACCTGTCAATTCATACGCACAAAATTTCGATGCAAAATATTTTAATGCTATGAAATGGCGATGCATTGGCCCACACCGTGGCGGCAGAACCGTTGGAGCCGTAGGTGTTCCCGGGCAGCCCAATGTATTTTATATCGGTGTAAACAATGGCGGCGTGTGGAAGACCAATGATTATGGCCGTACCTGGAAACCGATCTTTGATGACCAGCCAACCGGAAGCGTTGGCGACATTGTTGTTTCTTCTTCTAACCCCAATGTAATTTATGTAGGCAGTGGCGAAGGATTGCAACGACCCGACTTAAGTGTAGGTGATGGAATTTATAAATCAACCGATGGCGGCAAGACATGGATAAACACCGGGCTTAAAGACGGGCAACAGATCGGCGGCATGGCTATTGACCCTAAAAATGAGAACCGCGTTTTCGCAGCAGTTCTCGGCCATCCATACGGACCCAATAAAGAACGTGGTGTTTACAGAACGCTTGACGGCGGAAAGACATGGGAACAGGTTTTATACAAAGATGAAAATACCGGGGCTATCCAGGTTACCATCGACCCCAATAATTCCAACATCATTTATGCAGATATGTGGGCAGGCCGGCAAGGGCCCTGGGAGAACGGCGCATGGAACGGAAAAGAAAGCGGTCTTTTTAAAAGTATTGATGGCGGAACCACCTGGAAAAAACTTACCACCGGATTGCCAACAACCGAACAGGGATTGGGACGAATTGGTTTCTGCATTGCACCCTCCAACAGCAACCGCTTATATGCAACAGTTGATGCCGGAAAGTATGGCGGCATTTACCGCAGTGATGATGCCGGCGAAACATGGAAAAATATAAATGCCGACGAACGGCTTTGGGGAAGAGGAAGTGACTTTGCCGAAGTAAAAGCCGATCCAAAAAATGCAGACATTGTTTACAGTGCCGACGTAGTTACCTGGAAAAGTATGGACGGAGGAAAGACATGGTCGGCATTTCGTGGTGCTCCGGGCGGCGATGATTACCACCGCATCTGGATCAACCCCGATAACAGCAATATTATGTTAATTGCCAGCGACCAGGGTGCTGTGATCACGGTAAATGGCGGAGAAAGTTTTTCGAGCTGGTACAATCAACCTACCGCACAGTTTTACCATGTAAGTGCCGATAATGATTTTCCCTACAATGTGTACAGTGGCCAGCAGGAAAGTGGCAGCGTGGGCATTGCATCCCGAGGCAATGACGGACAAATTTCTTACCGGGAGTGGCATCCCGTTGCTGCAGAAGAATATGGGTATGTGGTTGCCGATCCGTTGAATCCGAACATTGTTTATGGCGGAAAGATCTCCCGCTATGATAAACGGAACGGGCAATCTCAAAACATTTCACCCGAAGCAGTGCGTAGTGGTAAATATCGTTTTTTAAGAACAGCGCCGGTATTGTTCAATCCCATTGATAAAAAAACATTGTACTATGCCGGTAATGTATTGTTTAAAACAACAGATGGCGGAAATAAATGGAGTATCATCAGCCCCGATCTTTCAAGAGAAAGCTGGGATATTCCTGAAGCGGTTGGTATCTATACTAAAGATGAAATGAAAACAATGCCCCGCCGTGGTGTGATCTATACGGTGGCGCCCTCTTATGTTGACATCAATACCATCTGGTGCGGAACCGATGACGGGCTCATTCATGTAACAAGGAACGGCGGTAAGACATGGAAGAACGTAACGCCTCCTGCAATAACAAGCTGGAGCAAGGTTTCGTTAATGGATGCCAGTCATACCGATAAGAACACAGCTTATGCTGCCGTAAACAGGATACGTTGCGACGACCAGCGTCCGCACATTTACAAAACAACCAATGGCGGAAAAACATGGACCGAGATCGTAAATGGTTTGCCCAATGATCCCATTAACGTGGTTAAAGAAGATCCCATCAGGAAAGGATTATTATTTGCCGGAAGCGAAAGAGCTGTATATGTTTCTTTTGATGATGGTGCCAACTGGCAATCATTAAGATTAAATATGCCGGCCACATCCATCAGGGATCTCGTTATTAAAGATGACGACCTGGTGATCGGAACCCATGGAAGGAGTTTCTGGATACTGGATGACATCACAGCATTACGCCAGTTAACTGATAAACTTGCAAACTCATCCCCGATTCTTTACAAACCACAAACGGCTACACGGGTAAGGTGGTGCATGTATCCCGATACACCGGTGCCGCAGGAAGAACCCGCCGGGCAGAATCCACCCGATGGTGCCATCATTAATTATTATCTCAACAGCAATGTGGCAAATGTTCAACTTGAAATTCTCGACAGCAAAGGAAAAGTGATCCGTAAGTATTCTTCAGATGATACGCTCTATAAAATTCCGGCAAACAATGTCCCGCCTTACTGGATACGGCCACAACAGTTGCTTTCTACAACAGCAGGTTCTCATCGCTTTACCTGGGACATGCACTACCAGCCATTGAACCTTCCGCCAACTTATCCCATCTCGGCTACCTATATAAACACGGCGCCGGATCCTACCTCACCCTGGGTATTGCCCGGAACCTACAAAGCCTGGTTAACGGTTGACGGAAAATTATACCAGCAGTCATTCACCGTAAAGATGGACCCAAGAGTGAAAACAAGTGTAAAGGAACTGACATTGCAACACGACCTCAGTGTAATGTCTTACAACAATATTCAAAAATGCATGAGCGCTTTAAAAGAAATAATTGCAGAAGATGATAAATCTGCAGAACTCCGTAAAGAACTGAACACATATTCCAGGACCTTCAGCAGCATACAGAATATTTTACAGGACAGCGACCTTCCCCCTACCACACAGGCCATTGCGGCAGCAAAAGAAGCGGAAAAGGGATTTGCCATTACCTGGAAAAAATATACTTCGCTAAAAAAATGAACCAACAATGAATTTTATTACCAAACTCATCATGGGCACAAACAGGCCCGAAAGCAAACCCCGGAGTGTTTACCTTAAAGAAACCCTTGCCCTCAGGCAGATATGGCACAACAGGTCCTACAATGATTTCGGCCTGGAACGTATTCTCCGCCTCGTACTTATGTTATTATCCTTTATTATGCCGGGAACTTTTATCAGGCAGCTTTGCGGGAGAAAACAATTGCTGATCAGGAAAGTGGTGATCGAGGCATACAGCCTGTTTAAAATAAGCTGGTATTTTTTTCTCTTCAGGATGGACCTTACCACCTCGCTTACCGCATTGATCATCTCCCTTATTCTTACCATCGATACCGTTCATTTCATGTTCAGTAAGATCTTCCTGAACGACATACATAGACAGCCCATCAGTTTTAAGCGAACCCTGCTTATGACATTGATCAACATACTGGAGATAATTATCTGCTTTGCTTTTATTTATTCATACATAGATGATTCCAATACGATACCGGGAAGGATCATTTTCTCAGCCGGCCATCCGCTTACCGACCTGCAGACGATCTATTTCAGTTTCGTGACCTCGGCTACGATCGGTTATGGAGATATTGCACCGGTAGATCCCCTGGTAATTAAACTGGTGGTAATACAGATCATGTTGTCGCTTTTCTTTTTAGTGATTGTGATCACCACAATTACCAACCGGTTGCATGACGATACGTTTTACAACAAACGGAAAGACACGTACCGTTGATAAAAATTATTTTTTACAATTTTCAGGAAAGTCTTTGATGCCCAGCTACTCTATCTCGTCCCGGTCTCTGACCGGGATGCCCTGGTCCTGAGTCTCTGACTCAGCATCATTTATCTTTTTTACAACTCTCCAGGAAATCCTTTATGCCCAACACAACTTTATCCGCTATCTGCTGCTGGAATTTTTCATCCAGTATCTTCATCTCATCTTCGGGGTTGCTGATGAAAAGTGTTTCCACCAATGCATTGGGATATTCGATCGGGCTGTTGAGCATGAAATTAAAACTGCTGTTATTGCCCATTTCATTCAAGCCAAGTTCCAGCATACGTTTATAGATAAAGTTGCTCAGGTTTCGGAAGCCCGGGTAGCGGTAAAAGGTACTGGTGCCGGTAACCCGTATGGGATCGGCGGCCGAATTCAGGTGAATGCTCACCAGCAGGTCCGGCATGCTGTCGCGGTAAAACAAGATACGTTCCCTGTTATCAAAAGTTCGTTCGGTTGTTCTTGTCATGATCACTTTTGCCCCCGCCTGCTGTAATGTCTTCTGTAGTTTCAATGAAACCGCCAGAGTCAGCATCTTTTCTGATGAGCCTGTTGGGCCACCTGCACCCACATTGGTGCCGCCATGCCCGGCATCTATGGCAATGGTTAAATTGTTCAACGATAAATTTTGCGGCTGCCTTTTTATTCTTACCACCAGGGTATTGCCCTTGTAATAGATCGCATGGCCCCAGTGTTGTGCATGTTTCAATTCGATGGTAATGCGAAAGACCTCATCCTCCAGTTGTTCATAAGACACATTTTTTATCTCCTTCGTATTTTCCAGTTGTGTTATCCAGTTGGTGTTATTGGTAGCGCCAAAAACATCCACTACAATTTTCGATGGATCGATGAGCTGAAAACTCTGGTATGGCAATCTTGCAGACAATCCGAGTTGCACATAATCATAGCTGCTGTCGCCATACACCGTCCACTTACCGGTAAGCGACTCCGGCGTAAAACTTCCCTTGGGTAAAAAATCAACCCCATCCTCTTCTATAAAAGCAGTACGGTATTTCGACAGTTGTACTTTATACTTGTTGCCCACTTTGCCAATCACTTTCAATAAGATCATCGAATCGAGGTAACCAACTTTGGCTCCACCAAGCCGGTCATCTCCGAGGCCGAATAATAGATACGCCAGCCTTCCTTTGGTAACAGCAACATCCGGTGCCAGCGGACCAAATATACTCACCCAGCTCTTTGTTTCTTTTGTAACTGTTTTGCCGGTTGAATCGGTAATGCTGACCGGAATTTTTGAGACCAGGAAGCTGTCTGTTTCTTTCACCACGTATTCGCCCTGGTAAATGCCGGGCATTTTATTGTTGGGCATTTCATACAATGGAATATTTTTATTAGCAAAAACCTTACAACCGGTTAATGCTTTTACTTTAAACTTTATCCGGTCGCCCGCCTGCACAAATAAATTTCCTTCGGGAAAGGTCTCAATACTGGCGATCTCTAATGTCTTTACTGTATCGGGTGGCGGCGGTAATGTATAGCTGTAGGTAATTCTTTTTACACTGGTTCTGTCGGGTGGAACAAAAGACACTAAGTTAAGAGCCGTATCGCCGGGTTTTAAATTAACCTCGTAAGCAAAAGCGCCGGTGGCATAAACTTTTACCGGCTGGTCGTTGATACTCAGTCCGCAGCTTTTGCAGGTGCTGCCCACAATGAACTGCCTTGATGTCTTCACATTATTTTGTTCGCCGGTTGGCTCTACCAGTTTTATAAAGGGCTTATCGTTTTGAGAAAAGGCCGTTGCAGTGAACAGTATTGAAACGATGCTCAGTGAAAATTTCATTAGGGAAAGATAAATTAAAATGCAGCGTGATGCGGTTAATTATTAGTAAAAAGATAAACTACGATTAGATTTGCAGGCTGTTAAGGATATTATCAGCCTGTCGGGATTATCGGAATTGCTGTAGTAGCAAAAAAATGCGGCCGCAAACAAATACAGGCCGATTGCAGGAACCCGCTATTTTTTTAATACATACCCATCCTAATTGATTCAGTGAGATAATTATGGTTCCGGTAGTTTTCGATTTTGTTCTTGACCGGCAGGTGAATTACCACACTTCAAAAGTTTTACTGCATGCTATTCAGGAAAACCATGAACAATAGACTATTTAATAGACTGATCTGATAAAGGTATACTGGTACTGTGGCGCTGGCCGGCGAAACGGCCGGAGGCGTTCGGGTTCGCCTTGATTTTTTTGTTTCTTTTTGCATCAAGGCAAAAAGAAAAGTAAAAAATAAAAGGCGCTTTATTTGTATATGCTTTCTGATTATTGTTTTTCTTTTTACTTCTTCACAAAAAAATTCTGATTTTCTTTTCCTTGATGAAAAGAAACAAAAATCAAGGGCTGCGGAAAAAAAAGCTAAAAATCTTCCGTCAAGGGTAAAATGAAATAGTCACAACAGTTGAATAGATCCCGGCTATGTGCGACTTACCAGCTAACAATATTGCTGAACACTGTAACATTAATTTCATTTTTACTCCTTGCCTACAGATTTTCTTAACGCAATTTTTTCCGAGGCCCACACTTCAAAGCCCTTTGCTGAATAGCAGGCAGTGGGTATGCATAAAATCAAATAGGAATTTTGTTTTTTAGATTCCTAAACCATAAGAGTAGAATTACCAATGCTGAAGCTACAGTAGTACTGAAGTTTAATTAGTCCGCCAGTTGGCGGACACAATCGGGATGTAATCGATTGTGGGGCTCCTCCTGAGCCGAGTCGAAGGATTTGGTTCTTCTGAGCGAAGTCGAAGAATTTGGAGAAGCAAAAAGAACAATTCAATTTTATGTACTTTGTTCTACCAAAATCAACCCCCATGCGCCTTCTCCTCATCTTCACCTGCATCATTTCATTAACAGCCTCCGCTCAACGAACAACCGCCATCAAATGCGGCCAGCTACTCGACGTACGCACCGGCATACTGAATAAAAATGTGACCATCCTGGTAAAAGGAAATGTCATCGAAATGATATCGCAGCCCGGCGCCATGGTAAAATTAAAAGCCGATACCGTCATTGATCTGTCGGAATATACCGTAATGCCCGGACTCATCGATTGCCATACCCATGTATTGCTGCAGGGCGATATCACTGCCGAAGATTATGATGTGCAGGTACTCAAAGAATCTGTTCCCTACCGCACCATAAGAGCCGTGAACAGTTGCAACATAGCTTTACAGAATGGTTTCACTACCATACGGGACCTGGGCACTGAAGGCGCAGGTTATGCCGATGTGGATCTTAAAAAAGCGATCAACAGGGGCGTTATCCCCGGCCCACGCATGTTTGTATCCACGCTTGCTATTAATACAACCGGTCATTACCCGCTTAGCGAGAGTACCTATGCCTGGGAATTAAAAATGCCCAAGGGACTTGCAGAAATTACCGGTGCCGATGAAGGCCGCAGAGTAGTAAGAGAACAGATCGCTCATGGCGCCGACTGGATAAAAATTTATGCCGATCGTGGTTATACCAGACTTGCGGATGGCAGTTACCGAAGCATCCCCAATTTTACCACCGAAGAGATAATGGCCATTGGCGATGAAACGATACGCAGCCGCCGGAAACTGGCCGCACATGCTGTAACAAGAGATGGCATACTAGCCGCCATCAATGCAGGTGCCACATCTATTGAACATGGTTTTGGTATGGACGATGAATGCATACAACTGATGGTTCAGAAGAATGTGTACTGGTGCCCCACTATTTACGTGAATGATTATGTTGCCGAAGGAAGAGCCAAAGCCGGCAGCCCCATCAATAAATATTTTTCCGAAACAGAACCCGCCCTCTTTAAAAAAGCAACAGCAGCCGGGATAAAGATTGCTTACGGCACCGATATCGGCGGCTACGACTGGCACGAACCTCAAACCAAAGACTTTGAATTTATGGTGCAGTATGGTTACTCCCCGTTACAGGCCATACAAACTGCTACCATCAATGCATCTGCCCTGCTTGGTCAGCCATTGCTGGGAGAGATAAAGATCGGCAACTATGCAGACATCATTGCCATTAAAGGTGACCCCACAAAAAATATCAAACTGCTGGGTGATGTGAAATGGGTGATGAAGGATGGGGTGGTTTATAAGACTGGTAAGTGATTGATTATTTTATTAGCTTGTAATCTCCAAACAAATTTATATGCTTCAACTACTAAGATCATCCGGCACAATTGTACTCCTTATCATAACCCTTCATGTGCAGGCGCAGCAGCCCACCTACTCCAAAGACATTGAAGCGAAAATAAAACAGGTAGAAAATAATTTGAGCGGCTGGCTGCAGATACAGGACAGTATGAACGAATGGACCCTGCAGGAAAGGATGGCATATTATCATTTACGTGGCGTAAGCATCGCCGTGGTGCATGACTATAAAATTGAGTGGGCACGGGGATATGGCCTGGCTGATACGGCAACAAAAAAACCGGTTACCACCCAAACACTTTTCCAGGCGGGCTCTATCAGCAAATCGCTGAACAGCGTAGGCGTATTAAAACTGGTACAGGATAAAAAGATCGATCTCTACACCGACATTAATACCTATCTCCGCTCCTGGAAATTTCCTTACGACTCTTTATCAAAAGGAAAAAAGATCAGCACGGCCAATTTACTCAGTCATACTGCCGGGTTAACCGTACATGGTTTTCCGGGTTATGCAAATGGTGATACCATTCCATCTTTACCCGAAGTGCTCAATGGCAAAGCCCCTGCCAATACAGGAGCGGTACGCTCACAATTTGAACCCGGACTGCGTTATCAATATTCGGGTGGCGGCACTACCATTGCACAATTGATGGTACAGGATATTACGCAGCAGCCTTATGATGTATATATGTGGCAACATGTTTTAAAGCCCCTGGGTATGACGATGAGTTCCTACACGCAACCACCCGCTGCCGCCAGTCAGAAATTTTTAGCCACGGGTTACCATGATGACGGCAAAGAAGTGGATACAAAATTCCATGTATACCCCGAGCAGGCTGCTGCAGGCTTATGGACAAACCCCACCGATCTTTCAAAATACATAATCGAAACGCAGCTTTCCCTGCAGGGTAGATCTAATAAAGTGCTTGATCAGAAAATGACGGCATTGCGGTTAACGCCTTATATCGACAGTAATGCGGCATTGGGCGTTTTTATTGAAACAAAAGGCACTGATAAATATTTTGGCCATAATGGTGCAGATGAAGGATTCCTGAGCGCCTATACCGGCAGTTTTGAAAATGGCAATGGTGTGGTGGTGATGGTGAACAGCGACAACGGCAGCATTTTAAATGAAGTGATCAACAGCGTGGCAAAAGTATATGGATGGAAAGATTATTATAAGCCCGTAGTAAAAAAGCTGGTTGCTGTTCCGGATAATGTACTGGATGGCTATGCCGGGGATTATTTAATAAATGGCGATACCATAACCATCAGCCGTAAAGGAAGCCAGTCTTTGTTTACAGTAAACCGCAGCGAAGTTTATAAAATTTATTTTTCTTCTCCCGAAGATTTTTTTGCAAAAGAAATAACGATCGTTTTCAGTTTTGAAAAAGATGCGGCCGGTAAGGTGACCGGTTTTTATTTTAAACGCGGCGAAAGAAAAATGAGTGCGGTAAGGCTATAAGCAGGTGATGTGGGTGGGTGAAGGATGGGGTGGTTTATAAAACGGGGAGATAATTAAGAATTAAAAATTAAAAATTTAGAATTAAGAATTTTTTAAGTCCCGGGGCCTCTGCTTCTAAGGCAATGATTTTAAGGACGCAGATTGCGTCCTTAAAGAAAACTTGATATCACAAATTGTGATTTCAAGTTGTAGAGTCAGCTGTGGTAAAGTCTTGGCCCCTGGCTTTTTCTTATCTTAAAAAACTTGAGGTCGCAAATTGCGACCTCAAGTTGTAAAATCACCGGAATTCTCAGGGTAAAACAACTTAACTCATTTAACAGGTGTAGTTATTTTAGGATTGGATATCACAATTTGTGATATCCAATCCTAATGGTTGAATATGGCCAAAAACACTAAAATGCTCATCATCCCCGATGAACTGGTGATGAATAAGATCTATCTCATCCGAGGACAAAAAGTAATGCTGGATTTTGATCTGGCCAAACTCTATTCAACAGAAGCAAAACGCCTGAAAGGAGCTGTAAGAAGAAATATTGACAGGTTCCCTGATGATTTTATGTTTCAGCTTACCAGGGATGAATATGAAAACTTGAGGACTCAAATTGCGTCCTCAAGTTGGGGTGGTTCAAGGTATTCTCCTTTTGCATTTACCGAACAAGGCGTAGCCATGCTTTCCAGTGTATTAAACAGCCCAACGGCTATCGATGTAAATATCCAGATCATCCGTGTATTCACAAAAATGAGGGCATTGCTGTTAACCCATAAAGACATTTTATTACAATTAGAGAAAATAGAAAGAAAAATGGGCAGCCACGATGAACAGATAGCCTTGGTCTTCAGCTACCTTAAAAAATTATTGAATCCACCCCAACCGGTCCGGAGAAGAATCGGGTTCAGGAGGAAGGATGAGAAGGATTGATAAATACCTGGATCACCAAAGTTCACAAAAAGAGAACTTTTAAAAAACTAAATGTATCTTTGACATGAAAGTTCATTTAATCAAAAAAGAAACCATTGAAGCATTTGCCCGGCTAAATACCCAAAGCAGAACCGCATTGGAAGAATGGCTGGCCAAGGTAAAAAGTGCAGACTGGGAAAAACCTGCAGATATGCAAACAGCATTCGGAACTGCTGATTTACTTCGTAAAGGTTCTGCCAGGATAGTTTTTGATATTGCCGGCAATCACTACAGGATGATCTGTAAATACGGTTTTGGTGATAAACAAATTCACTTGTTTGTTTGCTGGTTGGGAACCCATGCAGCCTATGACAAACTTTGTGACGGTAATAAGCAGTACACAATAAGCATTTATTAAAATAGTTATTATGTCAACGCTTAAATACAAAGTAATTACAAACAAAACCCAATACAACCAGTACTGCAATACACTGGAAGAATTGGTGTTTTCCGGTTTAAAAGACCGGGATACAAAAGACGAGATTGAACTGCTTACCGTATTGATAGAAAAATGGGATGATGAACATAATACATTTAAAGATGTTGACCCCATTCGTTTACTACGTTCCCTGATGGATGATCATAACCTGAAAGCAAAAGACCTGTGTGATCTGCTGATGGTAAGCAAAGGATACGTTTCTGATATACTTAATTACAAGAAAGGCTTATCGAAAGACACTATCCGTATTCTTTCAGAAAGATTCAAATTGAACCAGGAAGCATTTAACCGGCCCTATAAATTAGCAGCACCCGGAAAAAAATTAACTGTATCTCACAACAAAGCCGGCAACTATGAAAAGCACCCGTTTTTTATAAAAAAAGCCAATGCCGCAAAAGCGCTGTTAAAGAAAGTTGGCTTACCTAAAGAATTGGCAAAAGCCAAGTGATCTCATCTGAATAAATAATTTAAGAAGCATCAACAACCGTTGGTGCATTTTTTTATCCGGCCGTCCCGGCGAAGGATCGGGTTCAGGAGAAAGGATGAAAAGGATCAGCCGTTTTACTTTTTCTCCTTATGCCCCCACTCCAGTTCATAACTTATGCCTGCCAGCAAAAACTGCTGGTTCATATGCCCCCAGGTAAATACATACTCCGCATGCGGCGACCAGCGGCCCAATGATAAAAGCACCCCGGCCCCGGTATTAAAAGACCAGAACCGTTCATAGCTGGCCTCCCCGATGGTTCGGTTCAGCTCTTTTTCGGAAGTATGGCTGATGCCCGTGAGCGGGTAAAGTTTAAAGGTCTTATTCAGGGGAACCAGGTAATGAAAGTTCAGGTCAAAGTCCCAGGCCGACAGCTCAACCGATTCTTCTTCATTTTCCCTTTTCACCGGCACAAAGCGGTTCATTTCAATACCGCCAATGAGGCGCTCATTAAAATGATAAAAGGCGCTTACATTAATGCCATTAAGCTGCGGACGTATGTTACGTATATAAGCCAGGTCGATGCTGGCTTTTTTTTGTGCCCCTGCACCTGTAGTAAGGAACAGAAGAAGGGCAATAAACAGCCCCTTTAAAAAAATCAAGTTTTTCATTATGCAAAAAAAGCAGCTTAGCTGCTGATGAGTAATGAGGCGGGTAGGTTGCTATGCTGATTATTATCAGGTATTGGTAAAGCCCGGCAGGCGGGGTAGATTTACAGGATGGCAGATGTGCATACAAAGAAGCAACGCAGTTATAATATGAGCCGCATCAGGAGTAAGGATACAAAGCCTGAAATGCTGGTGCGCAGGTTTCTGCACGCAAATGGCTACCGCTACAAACTGCACGATAAAAAGACCTAGCAGGATATTGGTAAATAACCTTACAAAAGAATTCAATCAACTACAGTGGATCACAAAAACAAAATAGCAATAATCGTTGGAGCCGGAGCTGTAGAGAATGCATGGAACCCCATTCTACAAATATTTAATCCAATGATGCAAGGTGGTGTTGATAGTGATACGGCAAATTGCATCTTTGCCAGGATGATTTATTTACTTCGTATTTATTCTAATTTTTCAGATGAAAAGTCTGTTGAAAATTTAAAAAATCAAATAGAGCTAGTACAGGATTTGAAAATTTTAATAAGCGAGTTAATTAAAGTTTCTCAAACTGCAGGCATTTTAAAAACCCAGAAAAGAGTTTAAAGATATATTTACAAAACTTGTTTTGCTGATCCAAATAATATGTTTGGATTGATATCTACAAATTGGGACACTGTAATTGATAAGGCGGCTGATGAATTAGTTAAACAATTTTATACTAATATTGAAAGTTTGAAGTGTTTTCATATTCACGGCAGCGTGGACTCTCATGAACATCTTTATTTGCCTTCTGAAACATCTCAGGAAAAATATCGATCACCGGACGATAATAACAGGCACGGTTTGGATCATTATACAACATTAAAATTTTTCAAAGAGGCCAATCAAATTATACTTTACGGCCTTTCCTTGGATCCGCTTGATGCAGAGCTTAGAATAATTTTAAATAGCACATTTACAACAAGCATTAATTTACGTGAAGTATTAGTCATTAATCCTGATTTTAAAAAGGTTAGGCAGAGTAAATGGTTTGTTATATCCAAAAACTGATTTAAGGGTTAAATGCTTTCATCCTGAAAACTTAGAGAAGGAAGGTAAAGGTGAGAAAGCCTGAAATGCTGGTGCGTAAATTCCTGCATGCAGCCCGGCCAGAGATCTTAGAAACAGAATTTAATATATTCGAAAACCGTATAATAGATGGATTAAGTGATTTATATTAGCCTTTAATTAAAAATTATGCAATTATTGACCGGGGAAAGTTTTATCCAAGCTTTTGAAAAAATTGATGCAAATCCAGAACTTAGAAAAGGGCGGAATCCATAGCATATGACTTGATTTATAACGGAAGGAGCTACCCTCCAATTCTTGTAATATCTGAAGCAAATAAAGTTCTTGGTGGTCTTGAATTAACTCTTACTGATTTTGGAAACTCAACTAAAAAGGCATTTAGAAATCATCAATCAACTTGGTTTTGAAATTAAAAAATAAAGAAATGACGATAACTAAAATCATCGTTTTAGATACTATTGCTTTATGCAAAAGCATGGCAGAGGGAGGAGGGATGGCACAATTACAAAAGAAACATACTCCCAAATATTTAAACCCCTTGTGACTCAATTTCAAAATAATCATGGCAATAGTCCTGCCCTTATCTTACAAACACAGCTTAAAATATTTTTTATTCTTCACAACTTGGGAGTATAAGTTCTAAAATAGACTTTAAAAATTTTGGATTCTGGGGAAGATTGATTTACAATTATACGTGGGCATGTATTTATTATGATTTTGGCAATGATTCTATGGCCGCAAGTTTTTCTCCTCAATTATATATTTTAATAAATAAAGATGGTATTAAATTTGGGTTTTGCTATGGGCATCAAGTTGGGAATGAGAGTAAATTAGTTCAATCCGCACTAGAATATGAAAGTTTAGAACTATTAAAAAAATGCCTTCAAAATGATAGAGATCTCTGCTTTTTTAATGCAGCTGATGATGAAGTAACTGCTAGACCTGAAAAATTATTTGGAAGAGACGAACGTATCAATGTTAGATCAGACAATGACATTATTAATAATTGGTCAAATAATAGTTTGTTAATAAAAGAGTTTCATATAAATGAAATACAAGAGAACATTGGTGTTATAGTCCAAAACACACTTACTAATTTAAAGGAGTTCTATTTAAGCTTGTTACCTATCAATAAAAAAGCAGAAGATGTGAAAAAAGAAAATCCTGAAATTATTCAAATTCCATTTAGCTACAGGAGCTTTTTTGATTCAATAAAAGAAGCAAATCTTAAATTTTCAGAAAAATTAATTGTTCGTTTTGTTGCTTCTTTATGTGCCAAACCTTTTATAATCTGCAGTGGTCTTTCAGGTTCAGGCAAAACAAAACTAGCACAAGCTTTTGCAATGTGGATTTGTGAAGATAAAAAGCAGTATTGCCTTCTTCCAGTTGGCGCAGATTGGACAAACCGAGAACCACTGCTTGGGTTTCCTAATGCACTTAAAATTGGAGAGTATGTCAAGCCTGATAATAGAGTTTTAGATTTAATAATTGAGGCAGATAAAAATAAAACAAAGCCTTATTTTTTGATACTTGATGAGATGAACCTCAGCCATGTAGAACGATATTTTGCGGATTTTTTAAGCGTTATGGAATCATCAGAAGAAATATCTCTTCATTCAGGTAATGAAGATTATAAATGTGCAGATGACAAAATACCAGCAAAACTTAAACTTCCCCAAAACCTCTTTATAATTGGGACAGTAAATATTGATGAAACCACATACATGTTTAGTCCTAAAGTATTAGACAGGGCCAATGTAATTGAGTTCAGGGTCAGCGCTGATGAAATGAAAAGTTATTTAGATACAAATACTAAATTA
>JADKJX010000008.1 GCA_016720775.1 Chitinophagaceae bacterium | reverse complement strand
TGAATGGCATCTTTCTTATTGATCAGTTTGTAAAATTCATTCATGTGAGGCGATAATATTGCTGATAAACCATACAACCTTGTCGTGATCGTATCCTCCGTATATGCACCACCCGGTTTAAGAACCAGAATGCCGTATCAAAATATTCTTTGCTTTCCAAAAGAAAACCAACAGCAAGACCGGGCTGTATCCATGTTTTTTATACGTGAAGCTGCTATAAAAATCATTCTGAAGGGGCTTACGTCAAAACTGGTGGTGTGCCTTCCATGAAACTGGTGTGTGATATTCCTGCTTCAACACTTTTACTTCTGATATAGGAAGGGCTGATGAACATATTGGTACATTTTCGATTCCTTCATCGTTTGCCATAAAGCCGGTCACACAAGTGCCAGCCCGCTTTAAGTGATAATACCCTGCTGATCCTGTATAAAATAGTTTATTGGTACTTGATTGTCCCGCATTCAGCGAATTATTCTTAAGGCTGAAAATGCCATTGCCGATGCCCACGTTCAGGTCAAACATAACTTTTATGCTTTTTGGCCCCATCATCAGCTTAATAAACTCATCATTTTGAACATGGAATCCAATATGGCCCTGTCCGCTTTGGAAAGGGAGTCTGTCTGTCCATACAGCAAATGAATCAAGGGAAGACTGCGAGCAGCAGGTTCAGTATTTTATACATACAGGTTGAGTGTGGCCCCATATAGAATAGAAAAATCAAAAAATAGTTTAAACTAAACCATTAAAAAGCCAACTAAACGTAAAGTTTGCTATTTACATTGTTTTGGAGGATAAAATGCCTTACCTTGGTGCCCATTAATTAATAATTGAGAATTACATGACATGCTCAGTTGCTGTTGAAAACAGATCTATCCCCGGGGCAGTTTGACACCCCAGTACTTGATACAACGGCCTAAAGGATGACATCCTCGGTACTTCGACAAGTTCAGTACGATCAGGAAACAGCATGTGGCTATCCCAAAACAAATTTCATGAATGCATTTGAAGCCTTAGGCTTGAAACGAACAATTGGTACAATCGTACCGAATTAGGGATTTGAAACCCCGACATTGATACAGGAAAAGCCATCCCTGTTCTATTATCAGGTACCGCGATTTTACTAAGGTCTTGCCCAGACCGGCACCGGTAGAACGGCTGCTTTTGGTTTACCCTTATTGCAATTGATCGAACCGGCACAAAGACATCCGGTAGCAGGCTTTGGATCGTTTGCCCAACACGGGAACTCCGCCTGCAGATCACCAACGACATTGAAACATTAAAAACACAGCCGCAATATTTTTTACTGAAGCCGTTTATGGCGGCGCCTCTATCATGATGCAGATACGCAACTTCGAAGAAGGGCGTACACATTGTGGTAGCAACCGGGCGATTGATCGACCTCAATCAAAGAAAGGCGATCGACCTGCAAAAAAGTAAATACGTAGTGCGTGACGAAGCCGATGAAATGTGAACATGGGCTTCCGTGATGATATTGATTTTGTATTGAAGAGTCCCATCAACCGCGAAAGCACCTGGTTATTCAGGCCACGATGCCACCGAAGTAAGGGCCATCTCCAAAAAATTATATGGAGAATCCCAGTTACGGTTGGTAAAGAGAACAGTGTAATGAAACATCGATCACCAGTATTTTGTAGTGCTGGCCCACCAGCGTTATGAAGCTTTGAAACGACTGATCGATTTTAATCCCGGCATGTATGCCATCATTTTCACCCGTACCAAAGCCGATCTTTAGGATATTTCTGAACGTCCTGCTAAAGCCGGGTATGAAATTGAAGGCTTAGCGGTGACTTATCCCAGCAACAGCGTGATAAAGTAATGGGACGTTTCCGCAGTAAGAATTTACAAATTGCTCATCGCCACCGATGTGGCCGCAAGGGGAATGAGCGTGGATGCAATCACCCTAGCGATCAATTACGAGTTGCCCGATGATATGGAAGTGTACACACACCGCAGCGGACGTACGGGCCGTGCAGGCAAGACAGGTATTTGTCTTTCCATTTGCCACAGCAGGGAAAGCTTTAAGATCAAATCGCTGGAGCGGATGATCAATGCAAAGTTTAATAAAGTAGATATTCTTCAGGCAAAGATGTTTGCCGCAAAACAGTTCTTCTTTTCGTGGATAAACTGATGGCCGATGTTAGTCATGGTGATTACGGGAAACCTATTGCCCGACCTGATGACCAAATTTGCCGAAGTAAGCAAAGAAGAAGTGTTGCAACGGGTATTCGATTGGAAGAATTCAGCCATTTCGAAATACTATGAAAATGCCGAAGAACCTGAACCGTGCCGACATACGGGGCGACAAAGGCAGCCGGGCCGGGAAGATATGAGCGGCAGCAGAAAATGGAAAGAACAAACTTCAACAGGCGTGACAATGGCTATACCCGTTTATTCGTTAACCTCGGCATCAAGGATGGTTTTACAAGCCAGTTTCTACAATTTATAATAGATGAAAGCAATCTTAAAAAAGAAGTGCTGGCCAAAATTGATATGAGGATAAGGAGCAGTTGGGTGGAGATCGATAAAGATGCTGCAGGCAAAATGATAAATGCATTGGATGGCAAACGTTACAATAACCGCACCATCCGTATGAATGAGCCAGACGGAGGTTTTAACCAGACCAAGTGATGAAGGAAGGGAAAGAAAAAGGACGTATGCCCTGGAAAGAAAGAAGATTCTAATGGAAAGATTTTAAAGCCCCGGAACCGGGGCTTTAGTGATAGCCGAAACAGATAAAATATTACTTTTACATCCTGATGGAAGCCGAAGTACACATACTATTCTCGTCCGACTATTATGAAATATGTGATTTCAGGTGCCTCTGTAATGAATGTACAAGGTCGAAGACAGAATACAACGAACATCTTTCTCTCTGCTTAACCCTTTGTCGGGCAATTTTTATTACAATGCATTCCGGGCATCATTGGATACGCATACCGGTTCCGTACTCATCAGCAAACCCGGCTATGATTATACGGTATCGCACCCGGGTGAAGCACCCGATGAATGCACCATCATCATTTTTAAAAAAGCTTTTTACGAAGATATTGCTGAACAGCTTCAGTTGAAAACACATTGGTTCTTTACCAACAAAGACATTCAATCGTTGCTTTTAAAAACAAGCCCCCAGCTTGAGCAACTTCATTATTCATTGTTGCAGGCAGCAAGAGATAGATCCCCGGATAAACTTGAAATGGACATTTGTAATGAAATCTCGAAGAAGTGCTTTCCCGTTTCACTAATTATGAAATGCCCCGGTGCTCCCGGCAAGATTAAAGAAACATCACCTGGTAACGATTGAGAAAGCCAAGAAATACCCTCAAGAAAACCTGTCGAAGAATCTTTCGCTTGAAGAACGGCTACCATTGCTGTATCAGCCCCTTTCATTTTAGCAGGGTATCTATAAATATTTATCGGCTACCCTGTTTACCAATACCTGCAACGATGCGCCTTAAGATGCCGAGATGCTGCTTAGCACAGCATTGCCTGTTGCCGGATATTGCCTTCCAGTCGGGCTTCAACAGTATTGACTATTTCTCTTCTGCATTCAAAAACAGTACAAGGTCTCCCCAATTACTTTCAGGACTAGCCAGAAAAACGGCAGGATTTCACAAGCGATCCTCTCTCCGGAGCTTCTAGTTTTGTGCTCCATTAATCAACATTATGGATCATGTGAGACAAAACCTTGTAATTGCCCAACAAAAGGCAATAGAATTATTCAACGCCGTAGAGCAGCGGGGGCTGATCGTTGCCGGGAAATCTGAGCGTGAATTATCAGTCGAAATAGCCAGTCTTGCCAAAGAAGTTTTTGCGTTGAAAACTTGGCATAAAAATTGCACGGGCCGGAGGTTACTTTCCTTCACCCCTACAATGGAAATCCTCCAGACCGGGTTATTGAGGAGGATGATATTGTATTCCTGGATTTCGGGCCCATTTTCAATGGCTGGGAAGCAGACCTGGGAAGGACCGGTATGTTATTGGCAACGATCCAATAAAATGAAATTAAAAAAGATGTAGCAGATGCCCTGGCATGAAGCAAACAATGGTATTCCTCAGAAGAAGGGACCTTACAGGCGCAGCATACTTTCATTACGTTACTGAACTTGCAAAAAATATGGATGGAATTTGGCGGAGACACAGGCGGACATATCGTGGGCCATTCCCCTCATGAACAGCCGGATGACCCTGCCGACCTTGGATTGGATGTTCACCCGGATAACCACAGCAGCATATTCCTTCCGGATAACAGGGAAACAAAAGGCATTGGATATTGGAAATTCAATTTGTGGACCGGATAAATAATATCGGGGTTTCTTTGAACAATTATTGATAACAGAATAAAACTAAGCAGATGAAAAGATCATTAACACTGGCATCATGGCGCTCGGTTTGCTGCATGTAGATGCACAGGAACCGGATATGGCGCAGTTGAAAAACTGAACGCAAAGTTCATTCATAATTTTGTGACTAACGATGTTGCTTCACAAATCTTATTATTCGTAAAGATTTTATCCGCATCTCCAGCGAAGGAGAATTCCAGACCGGAACAATACCTGGAAGACTGGGCGCATGGCTTTGATGGCGTTACGTACTGGGACTACCGGATGAAGACATCAAAATATTCGGCAACATCGCCCTGAGTACATTCCACAAAACAAAATGCATTGATATAAAAGACGGAAAAGAACTGATCAGTTACTGGATGTACACAGATACCTACATAAAAGAGAATGGTGAATGGAAATGCGTGCAGGCACAAATAGGTAAAGTTACTCCGGAAAATTTTGCAGGAGACGAGATTGTGAGGAAGTATGATTATAGGAATAAAATGCTCAATAATCAATATTCAATCTGCATGCCAGAGGAGGTTCGCATTATTCAACAACTGTGTAGGAAAGATTTTTATTACACTTTTCTTAATACCATCTTAGCTTATATAATCAATTTTAAGCGGACCCGAGTACTATACCTGCTTTCAAATGAATTTTAGGTTTGTAGATGGCAACACCATCAATCACGGGGATATTTTCACCATTGATCAGAATAGTACATTTGACAGTAGGACTAAATGAGCCCATCCCTGCTTCAATAATAAGTTCCTCTCCAGTTTTAAACAAGTGCTGTTTTTGCCTACAAGTACTTGAATTTCATTAAACATAAAACCTCCGTCAGTACTCCCGATTTGGTTAAAGCAAAACTTTGCAAAGTTCATTTTCATATACCCTGATATTGTTTTCAAGTTTACTCCAAATGACATTTACAGCAGCAATGGGTATTTCCCCGAAAAATGATTTAATAAACTTTACCGGGTCTCCTGGTTCATAACTGGACCCATTACAAAAACATTTATAGCACTCTCAAACCTTGCCTTGATCATAGGGTCAACCACAAGAATATCGTTTTATATTGTACTAACTTTCTTAATAACTGTGATCCTTTACCATGCGATTTGAGGACGTGTTCAGTGACCTTGGAATTATTTTGCCAGTCTTTGTTTGCCGGGTCATTTTCACTCCTGACTCATCCTTAAACTCCTTTCAGACTTTAAATATAATTTACCATTCCATCAGAAAGTCTCTTTATTTCCATGGCGATGGGTTGCCAAAACATCGCTTTTTCTTTCAGTGGCATACTCGAATGTTTTTCTTTGAGTTCCAGAAATATTAAATCGGTAGACTTGGAAATAGTGACAGTGCTTTATTGCAGCCCCTCTTCGGCAATATTGTATATGCAGGTTGTTATCTGAATTCTGTTTACAGGAGGAAAAAATAAGCATAGAGAAAATAATAGCGAATAGGTTGGCTACTGTTTCATTTCCCCAAGAAAGATAAAAACAAAACCCTAAGCAAAGGTTAAAACAATCATGGAGTACCACCAAATGACTATTGACCAGACTATACCAACTCTATCACCGTTATCTCCGGCATGATCCCCACCCTGCCGGGATAGCCAATAAAACCAAAGCCGGGGTTAACATACGAAGTTTTGTTTACCGTCTTATACAGGCCCGCCCATTGTTTGTACATGTATTGCACGGGGCTCCATTTCAAAAGCCGGGTATCTCCACACCGGAATTGTGCCACCGTGGGTATGGCCGCTCAGCATCAGGTCAACATCGGGATATTTCGCTTTTACTTCCGCATCCCAATGGCTGGGATCGTGGCTCATTAAAATTCTTGAAAGGATATTTTCAGAACCGGGGTGCCAGGTCCATACGGCCATAGTTTGGGAAACCTTGCTTTGTGCTCCAGTTCTCAATTCCGGGAGTAATGCGATCTGCTCGCCATCTTTCAAGCACCACGTGCTCATTCATCAGCAATCCCTGCCCAAGGTTTGCATGCACCTGTTTCAGGTTCTCCAGGTTCTGCTCGCGGCTAACACCTTGTGGGCCCGCGTGCATAATCCCCATAATCGTGGTTGCCAAATGTGCTGTACACACCCATCGGCGCATTCAGTTTTCTGAACACATCCATGTATTCTTCCATCTCGGTGGCCCGGTCATTTACCGGTCGCCGGTAAAGAGAGATGATGTCCGCTTTTTCTTTCAGTATTTTCTCTACACCATGCTGCACTGCTTTTTATCGGTAAAGCTTCCGCTGTGAATATCGCTGATGTGAATAATTTTTAATCCTTTTGAATGCCGCCGGTAAATTTTCAAAAGCCAGGGAATCTTTTTCAGACTGTAATTGTACTTATTGCCAAAACCATAAACCAGGCTCCCGAACAGGTGCCGCCGGCCCTAAGTCCCAACCAGCTTAAAAACATGGAACGGCTGAGTGCCATCGCCGCTCATGCCATCCACATTGGTATTGTTGAAGAATAATTTTCCGGCAACCCATTGAATGCCCCTTCGCACACTCATCCACCAAAAAGAAAATAACCGCAACCATTTTTGCCATCGACAACCCGATCACCGTTGCGAAACAGGTAGGTCCTTACTTTCTTGCCCAGGAAATTCTGATCGGTATAAACAAACAGCAGGAAGCTGAGTATCGCTAAAGCGGTAATTCCCCAATACACAGAATAAATGATCGTCCTTGCTTTGGGAGAGCCGACTGGCTGACTGCTTTAACGACCTGGAAAATGTGGTATCCAGCAGCAGCTGATGGCAAGGGAGATCGAAAGGCCTAATGGGTGTGCGCATGGAAGGTGCAAAACAAAGCAAAGCCGAGTTTGGGGTTTGATGTTTGGGGTTGAGCACTCAAAAATTTAATGATCATGTGTTTTTATTAAGAGCCTGTATCGGGTTCTGCAAATATTACAATTAAGCGGACGCTTTGTTCCCGGTTTTATGCCGATTGGTTAAATTTGCGGCCCGGAAGCAAAGGTCTTCCTTTATTCAATAAAGTTCAGGCTGTTTCTTTAGACCAGACGATTGAGAATGTAAAATATTTTATAATGTGGTGTTTATGGAAAAGAGCCCGGAACGTAGGTAAAATGGTGAAAACAATAAGGGGGGAATTGCGGTACATTGCGATACCTTTGGGCATCCCGGAAATTGGCCGTTGATCGTTGGCCGTTGACCGGAGAGGCTTTATACGATCAACTGACAACGAACAACGAACTATGGCAAGAATAATTGGAGTCGCAAATCAAAAAGGAGGTGTAGGAAAAAACAACCACGGCCATTAACCTGGCCAGGCCAGCTTTGCCGCATTTGAATTTAACACCCCTTGTTGGTGATGCCGATCCCGGCCAATAGTACAACCGGTACTGGGTTCGACCTGCACAATATCCACCCAAAGCCTGTATGATTGCGGTGAATGAGGCAGAGGCCAGGGATTTGATTTTAAAAACAGATTCCCTCATCTTGACCTGCTCCTCTCATTGACCTCGTAGGCGCTGAGATTGGAAGGATCAATTACCCCAACCGGGAAACCGTATTGAAAAAGATACTGGAACCCATCCGGGATGAATTGAGTTTATCGTAATTGATTGTTCGCCGTCTCTTGGCCTCATCACGGTAAATGCCTTGACCGCTGCTGATAGCGTGGTTGTTCTGTTCAAACCGAATTCTTTGCATTGGAAGGACTTGGTAAAATTACTCAAAAAAATCAAGATCGTTCAAAATAGGGTTAATCTGGCTTTGAAAATAGAAGGCATCCTGATGACGATGTACGAGTGGTCGTCTTCGTCTCTGCGAACCGGTTGTGAGTGAAGTGCGCCGGCATTTTGATGATATTGTTTTCAGCAGCATCATTCTCCGAACACCTTGGCTAAGTGAAGCACTCCAGATCGGGAGGCGGTTATCCTGTATGATTCTGACAGTAAGGGTCAATCAATTTACCTCAACCTTGCCAAAGAGATTACCAAGAACATTAACTTCACCCAAAATCAAAGAAGAAGACCGATCTTGGAATAATCGTTTCAATTTGTCCTTTGAGTCTTCAAAATAGTTATCTTCAAATCCTCATCTCAAAGGTTCAACCAAATTTTTCAAATTACAAATCTTTCGCTTCCATGAATAAAAAAAGATGCATTAGGAAAAGGGATCCGGAGTCTCTTCAGAAAATTGGTGCAGATCCAAAGTACCGCCGGAACTTTAGACCGGGACCGGTAGAACAGAAAATCCACCTCCAGGTGTTGATCTCCTCGACCAGATAGAAGTAAATCCCAACAGCCACGCCGGATTTTGATGAAACGGCGCTGAGTGAACTGGCTCATCCATTAAAGATGCACGACATCATCCAGCCACCACGGTAACCGGGCTGGCCAATGGCAAATACAAAGGCTTATTGCCGGCGAACAGCAGTTTCGGGCATCAAAGATCGCTGGATTGAAAGATGTTCCTGGTTTATGTGGCAGGCAAATGATACGGAACTGCTGGAACTTTCTTTGGAAAAACTCCAGGGAAAGATCTCAATGCAAATGGAGGTTGCACTGAGCTACAAACGCCTGATGGATGAACTGAATACACACGGGAGCAGGTGTCAGAACGCATGGGCAAAGACACGAAGTACGGTGACCAATTATATCCGCTTGCTGAAACTGGCCGCCCGACATACAGGTATCCGTTCGCAATGGCGAAATTACCATGGGCCATGCAAGGGCATTGATCAATGTGATATGGTGGATAAGCAGCTCTATGTTTTTAATGAAAACAAAGCGTGGCTTATCAGTAAGACAAACCGAAGACCTGGTGAGAAAGTAATATTCACCCGGTGCTGTTAAAACCTCAAAACAAACTTTGCCGCCCGATCTTAAACGAATTGAAGATAATTTAGCATCGCATTTAATACCCATGTTAAACTCAACGCAGCAAAAAAGGCAACGGAACCATCTTTGTTTGAATTTTATTCTACTGAAGAACTGAATGCCTTGCTGGAAAAACTGAAAATTAAAGTAAGCTGATGTTGAAAGGTAAATTTCCTTTTGTTTTCATAAGCTCCTTTTTTTTCTGGAACCGTCAAAGCAGTCTCAAAGGACAGTACCCAAAAGAAGAACACTGGCATTTTCAGAAAGCCCGATCCTGCAAAAGCTTACAATCCACGATGCCACTCACCGTTCTGCCATTCTTCCGGGATGGGGACAGATCTACAATAAAAAATACTGGAAGCTCCCCGTGGTGTATGCAGCATTGGGAACAACCACCTGATCTTTTCCGCAACATAAAGCAATACCGGGAGGCCAAGATTCCTACATCAACGCCATCGACGGCAATCCGGCTAACGACTTTGAAATTCCTCAACCCTATTATGCAGTAAAAGGATCAGCCCGAGCGCATCCGACCTTCCGGAACCAAGACAGAATGTGTGACTATACCGTCCTGTTTTCCTCATCTTCTGGGGCTGAATGTTGCGGACGCCACCGTGATGCCCACCTCAAAACATTTGATGTAAGCGATGACCTGAGCCTTGCAGATACGGCCGTGTTACAGCCAGCTGGCCCAAACAAACTGGCATCAGCCTCGTTGTTGAACATCGGTAAAAACATCCAAAATCTTCCCTTCATCGTCATTAGAACTTATTCCTTAACGGCAGAATTACAACCATGAAAATTGCACTGAATGGCTATGGCAAAATGGGAAAGGCTATTGAAAATGGTTGCCCTGAAACGGGCATCACAGTCAACCTTAAAATAGACATAGATACCATTGATTCTTTTTACCAAAGAAAAACCTCAACCAATGCGATGTGGCCATCGAATTTACCAATCCGCAGAGCGCAAAGGAACAAATCCTGTAGTCGGATGCCGGCAATACCCGTTGTTAGCGGCAGTGGGCCGGCTGGTTGGAAAATATCGCTGAAGGGAAGGTCTTGCAAAGAGAAGAACGGAAGTTTTTACGCCAGCAATTTCAGCGTTGGGTTAAATTTTTTTTGAAGTAAATAAAAACTGGCGCAACTGATGAAAGCGCCAAAACGATTACGACGCCACGCTGGAAGATACCCATCACACGCAGAAAAAGATGCACAGCGGAACGGGCATCACCCTTGCCCAACAGGTGCTGCGTATGAACTACTCCGAAAAACAAACTGGGTAAACGAAGTCAACCAATGCAGAAGACCTCGTAATTCTGAGCAAACGGGAAGATCCGGCACCCGGAACGCATTCCGTTAAATACAGTTCAGCCATCGACGACATTGAAATAATACATACGGCACATAAATCAGCCGTGGATTTGCACAGGGTGCGGTACTGGCCGCCGAATCCTTATACGGCAAGAAAGGAATTTACAATATGAAGGATGTGCTTAAGATCACCTGAACCTATGAAACCACGCCTGCTCATTTTCCTGTTAGCGATCCAGTACCTGCTTCGGCAGCATTGCACAAAGTAAAAACTTGATTCGCTTTACAAGCTGCTTTCAGTAACTACCAATACGAGGTCAAGAAGTTGATATCAGCAATTACATTGCGTCGGAAATAAGGTCAACCAATGCCGACAGTGCACTGGCGCTTGCTGCAAAAGCGTGAGTCTTGCCACTTTAAAGAAGACTATGAGTTTGGTGAAGGGACTTCCTACTTATGCATGGCATTGGCCAATGGCGTAAAGGGCAGGTATGAGCTTTCGCATGAGAATGCACTGAAAGCGACTCAGCATTGCAGATAGTTAAAGAGCGATTCATTAAAAGGATACGCATTACTCGTCCTCACTTCTTATGACTATAACAAAGGCAATTATGATGTATCCATCGAGAATGCATTGGCAGCCATAAACTTTTTGAAAAGAGCATGATGCTGTTGGGATATTGAAGAGCCGGTGCTCATGTCCTGTGTACCAGTTAAAGATGACCTGCCCAGTGGCAGAAAAGATCTTACAGGAAAACCTGCTCCCTGCGCCCAAAAATTGAAGACCTCAAAATAAAAGTAAATACCCTGCACACCCTTGCCAATGTGTACGGCATGGAAGGCAAATATGGCACAGGCTCTTGAATTAGACAGCATAGGGTTGAAATTATGCGAAACAGAGAATGCCAATTTCCAAAAATCATCGTTCTATGATAACATGGCGAATTGCTACATGTACAGCAACCGCTTTGTGGAGGCCGAAAAATATTTCCGCTTATGTCTCGACATCGATTCTTCCTTTGATAATAAAAAACAGATATCAGACACCTACCTTAATCTTGGTAACCTGATGCTGATGCAGAAGAAATATAATGAAGCGGAAACCTATTTGAACCATTCGATCGTTTTGGCAGACAGTACCGGGTACAAACAGGGCAAATATTCTGCATACCTCATCTTAAGTGACCTGTACAAAGCAACCAATCAATACGAAAAGGCATTCACCTCCCGTGCCATCATTAATGCCGAAGAGAATGAACGCAAACGGATTGCCGCCGACCTGCACGATGGCGTAGGCCAGATGATGAGCGCCGCAAAATGAACCTCTCTGCATTTGAAAATGAAATATCTTTTAAAGACGAAACGCAGAAGATCAGCTTTGAAAAACTGATCGGCCTGGTGGATGAAAGCTGCAAAGAGATACGAAGTGTAAGTCACCAGATGATGCCCAATGCGTTATTGAAAAGCGGCCTCGCCAGTGCGGTTAAAGAATTCATTGATAAGATAGACAACCGCATCATCAAAATAAACCTGCATGCCGAAGGGCTGAATGACCGGCTCGACAGCAACACCGAAACCGTTTTGTACCGGGTGATCCGGGGAGTGTGTGAACAATGTGATCAAACATTCCGGGGCAACCAACCTTGATATTTCACTGATAAAGATGCAGACGGCATAGCCGCAACGGTGGAAGACAATGGCCGTGGCTTTGATACAACCGATAAACAGAAATTTGACGGCATTGGGTTGAAGAATATCCGCTCTCGGGTTGAATTCCTGAAAGGCACGGTAGATTTTGACAGTTCCCCCGGCAAAGGCACATTGGTTGCAATTCATATACCGGTAACGCATTAAAAACTTTTCGCTACTTTTAGCATGTTGTAAAAGACGTTCGGGCGCAGAATATGAAAAACACAAAGATCAGATTAGGAATTGTAGATGACCACCAGATAGTAATAGACGGATTAAAATCTTTACTGCATGGGCACGACCAGTTTGAAGTAGTGATCGAATGTACACAACCCCTGCAGATGGCCGAACTTATCAGCAAAAAGAACATCGACATTTTACTCACCGATGTAATGATGCCCGGCCTCAACGGCGCCGAGCTTTCCAAAGCCGTTCACCAAAAATCCCGAAATAAAAAATACTGGCACTCTCCATGAGCGGGCAAGGCGACCAAAAACCAGATGATCGAGGATGCGGATATCTCCGGCTATGTACTTAAGAATATCGGAAAAAAGGAATTGGTGAAGGCATTGGAAAAAAATTTCAGCCGGCGGAATTTATTTCAGTGAAGAGGTGCTGGAAGAAATGACAAGGGCCAGCGAAAAGAAAAAGAAAATGAAGAAGTGAATCTTACTGCGAGGGAGATCGAGATCATCCGGCTGATCGAAAAAAGAGATGAGCAACAAACAGATCGCCGAAAAATTATTCCTCAGTGAACGGACCGTAGAGACCCACCGCAAGAATATTTTCCGCAAGACAAATACCGCCAGTGTGATCGGGTTGGTGAAGTATGCGTACGAGCATAAACTCATTTGAATATCGAACAAGGAATGTCGAATTTCGACGTGATGCTTCCGATCATTATTCAACATTCCTTGTTCCTTTATTCTCAGACCGCTAGGTTCTCCAGCATGTCTTTCGTCATCTGCTGCAGGTTGTATTCCTCCTTCCATCCCCAGTCCTTTCTTGCCACGGCATCGTCAATGCTCTGCGGCCAGCTGTCGGCAATGGGTTGGCGGTAATCGGGTTTGTAGCTGACTGGAGAAACCGCGTATATGCTTTTTAATTTCAGCCGAAATTTCTTTGGGTGAAAAAACTCATACCTGATAAGTTGTACGATGTTCTTATCGAAATTTTTGCTGCAGGCGCTTCCATCAGTTCAATGGTTGCCCGAATGGCATCCGGCATGTACATCATGGGCAGGTAGGTATCTTCTTTAAAAAGCATTCGTAATTTTTTTCCCGCTTTGCTTTATAGAAAATATCCACGGCATAATCGGTAGTACCTCCACCCGGTTCGCTTTTGTAACTGATAAGACCTGGGCAACGCAGGCTTCTTATATCCACGCCATAGCGGTGATGAAAATAATTGCACCAGAACTCCCCGGCATATTTGCTGATGCCGTAAACCGTAGTGGGTTCAATGATGGTCTGTTGCGGACAATTTTGTTTTGGTGAAGTAGGACCAAAAACAGCAATGCTGCTTGGCCAGTATACTTTCTGCAGCTTCTCTTCCCGGGCAATGTCGAGCACGTTCAGTAAGCTCTGCATATTTAAACCCGGGCCAGGTTGGGATTTTTTTCGCCCGTGGCAGAAAGGATGGCGGGCAGCAGGGCATATCTGGGTGATGTTCTGCCGTATCACCTGCATATGCAGCATTTCTTTGTTCATCACATCCAGGCTTTACATAAGGGCCCGTGCCTTTAAGCAGTTCATTTTCTCCCGCAGATCGGATGCCACCACGTTTGCATTTCCGTAAATCTTACGAAGAGCCAGTGTTAACTCCACGCCTATTTGGCCCGAGGCGCCGATAACCAATATTTTTCTTTCAGCATAGCAATTATTTAATGTGCAAATGTAAGGGCTTATCTCATTTCAACCTCCTGCCAGCAATGCCGGAATGCCCCATCAATAAATGCATATTTACATTATTATTTCTTATTTATTTTATCTATTTTTGAAAATACTCTATCCGAGTGAATAATCATTACATCCGCAAACCTGCATTATAATAAGCCTCTCTTACACAGCAAGAAATTTCCACTCTTAGTAAAGAATTTTTTAATTTATTAAAAATGAAAAGAAACTACCTGCTGTTGATAACATTCCTGTTTGCTGGCCATTTTGCTAAGGCACAGTCGCTGGCCATTAATACCGATGGCAGCACCGCCAATGCCAGTGCACTACTGGATGTTAAAAGCTCCCTGAAAGGGTGTTCTCGATCCCGCGGATGACAAATGCAGAAAGAACTGCAATCGCATCTCCGGCAATTGGGCTGCTTGTTTTCAAAATGCCCCGGACAGTATTGGTTTTTATTATTATGAAGGCAAATGGAATTGGTGAAGGTGAACGGCAATGCCGATAGCATCGCCTGGAAAAGGAATGGCAACGCCGGAACAAACCCTGCCACCCATTTCATCGGCACCACCGATAACCGGGCATTGAACTTCCGGGTGAATAATATAAAATCAGGACTCATTGACAATGTCAGTTATAATTCATCATTGATTCCGGTTTTTTGAATAATTCATCAGGTACTCATAATACAGCCATCGGTTTTCAATCAATGACCAGTAATACCATTGGTAATTATAATACTGCTGTAGGTGCATTTAGTTTTTACTCCAATACAACGGGCATCCGAATACGGCTATGGGAACATCGGCTCTTTATTTCAATAATGCTAATGATAATACTGCTGTTGGATATGAATCGCTGAACCAGTCCTCATCAACCGCAGCAAAAATAATACGGCTGTTGGTGCAAATCATCCCGGCAGAACATATCGGGCACTGCCAATACAGCAATTGGTGATTCGGCAGGATATCTTTCCACAACTGCCAGCTACAACGTACTGATCGGGAAAATGCAGGCAGGGATAACCGGGATCCTGGACAACGATCATCGGCATTGACGCCGGCCCCAAGAACACTGCCAACGGAAGTGTATTTGTCGGATCGTCGGCAGGCATGAAAAACACATCGGGTTCGGGAAACACATTTGTTGGTGACAATGCAGGAAGAGATGTGGTGACCGGTTCGGGCAACTCCTTCTTAGGAAGTTATGCCGGACAGCTGAATACCGGCAGCAATAATACATTTATAGGATCATCGGGCGGATATTCAAATACCTTCGGTACAGAGAACAGTTTTGTCGGCAGATCGGCGGGCTTTGCCAACAGCAGTGGTACCAACAACACGTTCATGGGTTCATTTGCCGGCAATTTTAAACAGCACAGGCTCTGATAATAGTTTCTATGGAAAATCAGCGGGGGCTAATAATTTAACCGGCTATAACAATGTTTTTTCCGGTTCCCCAAAGTGGTATTTCCAACAGCACCGGATACAACAATATCGCCATCGGTTATAAAGCCATGGAAGATAACAGCACCGGTTACAGCAACACTTTTGTTGGCATGAATGCGGGCAAAACAATATCACCGGTTCCGGCAATTCTTTTTGGAGACAATACCGGCGCTGCCATGCGAAGTTCCAATGCCAATGCCCTTTGGAAGTTATACCATGGGGTTCTACTGCGATACCTGTTCGTATAATTCTGCTTTTGGTGTAAACGCAGCCAGTTCTGTAAGCAAGGGAGATAAGAATTCTTTTTTGGATATAATATTGCGAACGGGCTTAAAGTAGGTTATGAAAATACCGTGATGGGATACTGTGCTTCTGTTGGTGATACAGCCGACCAGAATGTGGTGATCGGAAGTTTGCCGGAGGTAAAGGAGATGAAAACGTTTTTATTGGCCATGATGCCGGCAAGAATAACAGCCTTTCCACAATGAATGGAAGCACCTATGTAGGTTCCTGGGCAGGTTTTTTCAAAAGAGCTTCTTATTCGCTGTTGCTGGGTTACAGCAGCAGTGTACTGGCAGATGGATACAGTAATGCTTCTGCGATCGGTGCTTTTTTCGAGGGTTGATACAAGCAATGCCATGGTGCTCGGCAGCACGGGTATTAATATTGGTATTGGCATTACTAAACCTTACCAGGCTAAAGTAACCATAGCAGGATCGGGAAACACACTGGGTATTTTGGTATTGGACAGGCGGGCATATCATTACAGCAAAATGGCCCTACCATCGGGTATAATCAATACAGGGATATAAGTGCAGGCAATGCAACCAGGTACATGGCCAATGGATATGCGTGGGTAAATTACATGGACCAGGCATCAGGCAACATGTATTGGAACTCCATGCCATCAGGCACTGCAAACGGTGCAGGCGGCGCAGAAACAGTGAGAATGACATTAACCAATACCGGTTCTTTAGGCTTAAATGTAGTACCCAATGGCAATGGCCAGTTACAATTCCAAAATACCATCGACAACAGGAAAATTGTTTTATGGGAAAATGCAAACACAAGCATAGATTTCTATGGCTTTGGAATCAACGGCGGCACATTGCGCTACCAGATTCCTGCGGTAGGAAACGTTCACAGTTTTGTAGCAGGTAATACAGCATTGCTTAACATCTTCGGTACCGGGCAACGCTACCCTGGCAGGTACGCTTACCCAATTAAGCGACGTCCGGTTAAAGGAAAATATTGTTCCCATTAACAACACCCTCAATGATCTAAAAAGATAAATGCATACAGCTATTACTGGAAAGACGAAAACAAAGACCGGGATCAGCAAATAGGATTATTGGCACAGGAAGTAGATGCTGTTTTTCCACAACTGGTTAAAAAAGACGCTGAAGGATTATTAGGGGTAAACTATTCGGGCTTTGTCCCCTTACTGATCAAAGGCATGCAGGAACAGCAAACTCAGATTGAAGAGCTAAAAAAACAAATAGAAAAATTAACTGCAGCAATAAAGCAATAAGTCTTGCCCGGAATACGCAATTAAGCACCGGCATCAACTCCCCGCCTATTTGGCCTGAAGTGCCTATAACCGGTATTTTTTCTTTGACCATAATAATCGTTTATCTGGGTAAACATTTTTCTACCGCCGGATAAACCGATCAAGGGAATGGCTCAATTTGGCTATGCTTGATGATGGTGATTTTGTGTATTTGTATAAATTTTCAAACCAATAAAACTTAATACTATGGCAACCCGTAAAACGCAACCAGGCGGTAATTCTTATAACGAAGGTTTTGCTATTCCCAGTACACCCAGGAGCAAATCCGATGCTGACCGGATTGAACTATTGGAAAATAAAGTGGGCATACTTACAAAACTCCTTTTTGAAAGAAATACGAAAAGCCCAAAGGGCCCAAACGATCTGGCAACTTTGTATTTCCGGAAAACATTGATATTTCCAAAAATGTTACAAATAGAATTAGTAAGCGATGGGTACTTTGCCTCCAAAGTCTGGGTGGATATAAGATTTAGCATATCCAGCAAAACAAATGACGAGATCTACTTTTCCAAACGTTTCCGGGTACAATGTGACAAAAAAGGTTCATTTCCAAGAATTTTAATTATGACTACATTAGACCTGGAGAAAAAAGCCAGGTATGCCGATATGATATTATCAGCTGTTACGGTAGATATAGCAAATGCAGGCAGGATAGGTTATGTGGAGGATATGATTGTGTAACTTATGTGTTATACAATACCTGTTTGCTTTATATATTTTAGCAGTAATCACTTAATATTTTTATTTCGTACTGCCGGATTGCATTAATTTACTTCTTTAAATAACAACATGCAGTTTAGCCATTTTAAATTGCCGGCCTATACCCTAATTGTTGTTTTCTGTACAACAACTTAACTGCATTTTCTCAAACCAAAAAAATTGACAGCCTGAAATCGGAACTCCTCAAAGTAAAAGAGGATACGAATAAATTCAGGATCTATTACAATATAGCCTCGGAATACTGGATCGGGCTTAAAGACACAATTGATTACCCTAACACATTCAAATACGAAGATTCTGCCATTCAGCTTGCCAGAAAATTGAATTATACATACGGCATATTCGATTGCCTAATGTGTTATGGAAATGTGTATGCTTACCAGGAGAAGTACCTCGAGTCAGGCAAATATTACAACCAGGCAATAGAAACAGCCAAATTGCTCGGGGATAAAAAACTGGTTGGCGATTCTTATTTGGAAGCGGCCGATAATTTTTTTGTATATGGAAACGATGCTAAAAAATACCGGCTGAATTTTCCTATTTCTTTGGATTTTAATTTTAATGCATTAAAAACCTATGAATCCATCAGCAACAAATATTACATGGCAAAAAGCTGGCTGAAGATTGGCAGGACCTACTCGTGGCAAAATTTTTTCAACATGGGCAAAGGAAATTACATTGAAGTAGAAAAATGCGGGCTCAGGGCCTTACAACTATTTGAGGAAAGTAAAATACAACAGCCTGATGATATCATTAGTTGCAAGTTTCTTTTAGGAAGAGCAAACTATTTCCAGGGCAAATATGCAAAGGCGCACCGTTTATTCTACGACTGTATAAAATATTATAAGGATAGTGGCGATAAGGCTAATTTATCGAGTACTTATTTAAATGTTGGTGGTGTTTATCGGGGGCTTGGCGACAGCTCTATTTCGAAAGGCAACAAGGAGTATGCTAAAAAAATGTTTGTCGAGGCTTTAAGGTATTTAAGTCTTAGCCTTGATTTACACATAGAATTAAAATATACTGGCCTCATAGCCCTTTGCTATGCATACATCGGCGATGTTGAGATCAGTTTGGGAATGTTTAAACAGGCAAATGAGCATTTGAAAAAGGCAATTGTTTATACAGAAAAATCAAAAGAGGGGGGGTCATACCAGGAAATTTATCTGAGCCTCGCAAAATTAGACAGTGCACAGGGAAGATTTAAGTCGGCTATGCATCATTACAATATGTATATGATGTACCAGGAAAGAAGTATAAATGAAGAATCCATCATCGAATCTTTACTATACAAAGAGCATTACGATTTTGACAAAAAGAGGATTCTTTAAAACAAAAACAACTGATCGCTGAAACAAATCTGAAGATTGAAAAAAAGCAAAAGTATTTTTACTGGACAGGCCTCGGTTTATTGGCCCTACTTTCTTTTTTTGTATTCCTCAATTTCCGCAACCAGAAAAAAATAAACAGGCTCGCAGCCGAAGCTTATGCAAGCGAAAGAACGGAACTGGAACTGCAAAGCCTGCGGGCACAACTAAACCCTCACTTTATCTTTAACTGCATCAACAGCATTGATGCCTTTATTCACAGCAATGATAAATACAATGCCACGGTTTATCTCAATAAATTTGCCCGGTTGCTCCGCAATATTTTAGACAGCAGCAAACTCTCAACCGTATCATTTGCAAAGGATATCGATACGCTGAAATTATATGTGGAACTGGAAGAACTGCGCCATGAGAATAAATTCAGAACTGAATTCAACATTGATGACGAGCTGCTTAACAATGACTATAAAGTGCCGGCACTCATCATTCAGCCCTTTGTGGAAAATGCTATTTTGCATGGGCTTAAAAACAGGGGAAGACAATGATGGCTTATTGCAAATCGAGATAAAAAAAGTAGCTGATAAAATTGAATACACAATCAAGGACAATGGCATTGGCAGGAAAGCAGCGGGTATGATCGCTCAAAACAAAGAATCCTCATACGGCATGCAGATGAGTTACGACAGGATCAAATTATTTAACAAAGAAGAAAAACCATCTGTAGAAATAATTGACCTTTATAAAGATGGCATTGCGGCCGGCACAGAAGTAAAAGTGCTTTTAAACATTATTTAAATGATAACAGCAATAATTATTGATGATGAAGCCAAAGGCAGGCTGGCACTGAGGGAAAAGCTTTCGTCGTATTGCCCCGAGGTTCAGGTACTGGCTGAGGCATCCAACGGACAGGAAGCATTATTGCTTATACAACACCACAAACCACAACTTATTTTTTTAGATATTGAAATGCCCAGGATGAACGGCTTTGAAATGCTGAATGCCATTCCCGAAAAAAAATTCCACGTTATCTTCACTACTGCCTACGACCAGTATGCCATTAAAGCCATTAAATACGCCGCCTTCGATTATCTTTTAAAGCCCATCGATATCGAAGAATTAAAAACCGCTGTTGAAAAAATTGACAATAAGGAGAATGGTCAAACCAAAAAACAAATAGAATTGCTGCAGCAAAACCTGCGGCATCCCAAAAAACAATTGAACAAACTGGCCATTCCCACTTTAGAAGGTCTGCTGTTTTATGATATCAACGACATCATTCAACTGGAAGCCAACAGCAATTACACCAATATCTACCTCATTAATAACAATAAGATCACCGCTTCAAAAACATTAAAAGAGTTTGAAGAATTACTGCCCGAAGACATTTTCTTCCGCACCCACCACTCCCACCTCATCAATCTCAACTACATAAAAAGATATATCAAAGGCGATGGGGGCCAGATAGAACTACAGAATGGCCGCTACGTGGATGTTTCCAGGCGGAAAAAAGAAGAATTCCTTAAGGCCATCAGCCAGTAAACTGTTTCAACCGATCGTTACACATACAGCTCCCAATCTTTACCAGGCAATAAAAAGGGGCAAATTAATTGCCCCTTGTATTTCAATTCAACAACAGATCTTTTGGTTATGGTACCTGGCTCAGCTTCCTTTTCAATTCTTTAACTTCATTCTTTATGTCGTTTGACTGACCCGGCAGCAATGCCCTTTTGAATTTCGCAATAATAGCCGTCCGTTGGTTTTTACCCGCAGGCATATTGTCATTCGCCGATGGCTCACCCAGGTCGTCTTTGCCACAATTCTCATACTCAAAGACCGCTTTGGTATTTTGCTGAATGGCCCGGTCGAAATTACTAACTGATTTCAGGTAATCCTGGCGGCCTAGTTTCATCACCACCGTTTTTGGATCAAGGTCAACAATAACTGTAGGTGTTCCTTCATCATAAACCGTCCACTTTTGGCTGGTCTCCCACCAGTTTGAAATCACAAAATCATAATAGGGAAGAACAACGGGGATACCATTCAGAGACGTGAGTGGATTCCTGTTAAATTTATGATGGGTATATTCTTCTTTCAGGTATAATTCATCATCAACATAAAAATTCACCAGGGGATTGTTCCCCAGAAAATCATAAGTGAACGTACAATAAATGTTTTTGGGAATGCTTCTTCTCTTTATGATCTGGTCACGGGAGTTATAAGTATTCACGATGTCGTCCACTATTGTATTCGTACCGGCAGCATACCAGGTTTCCCTGATTAGTTTATCGCCCTGGTACTGGTATTTCAGATCAAAAGAACTGCCGTTGTAATTAAATACCACACGGCCCGTTTTCAAATGATCCCGGTTGTCGTAGGTGAAATTGTACACGTCGGGATACCCATCGTAGTAATCAACTTTCCAGTTATCTACCAGTCCTTTTTTGTTGTAGTGAAAAAAGTTGCCATAAACACCGTCCCGGTCATCAAATATCAACCGGCATTGCCTGGGCCCGTCATTATCATCGCCGTGTTGGGCCCCGAGTGGATCCGGTGAAGTTACCGGTTCCTCCGCAGGCATATCTTTCCGGCAACCGGAGATCGTTACCAAAAGCATTAAACTGAATAAGATCAATTTCTGTTTCATAAACATGTTGTTTTAAATTATTTAAAAATTATTTCCTTATTTCCTGTGGCGATCAATGAAGGTCATTGCGAATTATTACACAAATACACAAAATGCCTGTCCCCAAAAAATGATCATTGAGCCATTTACGGGATGTATTGAGCAAGTGGCGGATTAGTAAAGGAATCAGCAGCTTTCCAAATCGAAAGCACACCTATAGGCTTTTGATCCTTTTTGAAAGCTTCTTAGTAATTTTGCCTTATGGAAAAATATTTAAGCGACCTTTTCAGCAACCAGCAGTACAACACGGATAATTTTTTCCTTATTGCAGGCCCCTGTGTGGTGGAAACAGAAGAGATCGTAATGGAAACCGCAGAAAGGGTTGCGGCCACCTGCAAAAAACTGCAGATACCTTATATCTTCAAAGCATCGTATCGCAAGGCAAACCGTACTTCGGCAAATTCATTCACCGGCATTGGTGATGAAAATGCGCTGCAACTGATAAAAAAAACAGGCGAACGGTTCGCTATCCCCACCACCACCGATATTCATACAGCCGAAGAAGCAGCCATTGCAGCCAGATATGTGGATGTATTGCAGATACCTGCCTTTCTCTGTCGCCAAAACCGACCTGCTGATCGCTGCAGCAAAAACAGGAAAGATCGTGAATGTGAAGAAGGGACAGTTCGTAAGCGGGCCCTCCATGAAATTCGCTGTTGAAAAATTAAAGGAGCCGGAAATTTTAAAGTGGGGCTGATAGAAAGAGGCAATACATTCGGTTACTGTGACCGGTGGTTGATTACCGCAACATCACCTGGATGAGAGAAATAAAAGTTCCGGTGATCATGGATTGCACGCATGCTCTGCAACAACCCAATCAAACGGCAGGTGTAACCGGGGGAAACCCTGAACTGATAGAAACCATTGCCAAAGCCGCCATTGCAACAGGTGCCGATGGATTGTTCATTGAAACACACCCCAACCCTGCTGTTGCAAAAAGCGATGGCGCCAATATGCTTAAGTTAGACCTGCTGGAACCTTTGCTGGAAAAATTGGTGAGGATCAGGAAAGCCATTGCCCCTAAAACCTAAAGGGGAACAATTATGTTTTACTATTACATTTTTTGTACAAAATAATCTTCGCATTGATCTTCTCCATTTCCCCCTTTAGGGGATAGGGGCTACAAATACCGCAACGGGTTCCTTCTTGCATTCAGGATGTACCGTTTTATATTCATCCAGAAAGCCACAAAAAAGTAAATAATGACCGGGGAGCCCGTGGGTCATGAAGGACATATAGATAAAGTACTTGCGGATGGTGGATGTAGCGATGCCCATCTTTCGCCGATGGCGGTACATACCCCAAACATGCCACTCAATAAAATGTTTAAAACCGGTTCATACTGCTAAATTAAAACATTTTACCCCAAAAACAAAGGCTTTATAAAATGCCCCGGTTTCAGTAAATTTGCAGCATTCCGATTTGGAGATCCGGCGATCTGGAAATTTGATGATCAAATCATGATATTTCCCGAAATGCTCCCCCATCTTCAAATTGATTCATCTCCAAATTACCAAATTATCACTATGGCTTTCGACATTGAAATGATCCAAAAAGTGTACGCTAATTTTGCTACCCGGATTGAAGCGGCACGTAAAGCAACCGGCAAACCCTTAACCCTTACCGAAAAAATTCTCTACGCACATCTTACCGAAGGCAATGCCAGCAAGGCTTTACAGCGGGGAAAAGATTACGTAGATTTTGCACCCGACCGTGTGGCCATGCAGGATGCCACCGCACAGATGGCGCTGCTGCAGTTCATGCAGGCTGGCAGAAAAAAAGTAGCAGTCCCTTCAACCGTTCATTGTGATCACCTGATACAGGCTGAAGTTGGTGCCAATGCTGACCTTAGTAAAGCAAAAACACAGAATAAAGAAGTCTACGACTTCCTGGCTTCTGTTTCCACAAATACGGGATCGGTTTCTGGAAACCCTGGCGCAGGAATCATTCACCAGGTGGTGTTGGAAAATTATGCCTTCCCGGGCTGTATGATGATCGGAACCGACAGTCACACCGTTAATGCGGGTGGCTTAGGAAGTATTGCCATAGGTGTGGGTGGAGCCGATGCCTGTGATGTAATGGCGGGGCTTCCATGGGAACTGAAATTTCCAAAACTGATCGGTGTTAAGCTGACCGGCAAATTAAGCGGCTGGACAGCTTCAAAAGATATCATTCTGAAAGTGGCCGGTATCCTTACCGTAAAAGGCGGAACCGGGGCCATTCTTGAATATTTTGGCGATGGAGCCAAATCTCTTTCCTGCACCGGCAAAGGAACCATTTGTAATATGGGTGCCGAAATTGGCGCCACCACTTCTATCTTTGGTTATGATGCGAAAATGGGCGATTATTTAAGGGGTACCGGGAGAACTGAAATTGCTGATGGAGCTGATGCCATTGCTAAACACCTCACCGGCGATGATGAAGTGTATGCCAACCCTGAAAATATTTTGACCAGGTTATTGAGATCAACTTATCTGAGTTGGAACCACATATAAACGGGCCATTTACACCCGACCTTGCATGGCCGATCTCAAAATTTGCCGATGCCGTTAAAGTAAATGGCTGGCCCGAAAAACTGGAAGTTGGTTTGATCGGCTCCTGCACCAACTCTTCGTATGAAGACATCACCCGTGCAGCTTCCATTGCAAAACAGGCCACCGACAAAGGCATGAAAGCAAATGCAGAGTTTACCATTACCCTGGTTCAGAACAGGTTAGGTATACCGTGGAAAGAGACGGATACCTGGACATTTTTGAAAACGTAGGCGGTGTAGTGCTTGCCAATGCCTGCGGCCCCTGCATCGGTCAGTGGGCAAGGCATTCAACTGATCCAAACAGGAAGAATTCTATTGTTACTTCTTATAACCGGAATTTCAGTAAAAGAAATGACGGCAATCCAAATACGCACGCATCTGTTGCCTCACCTGAGATCACAACGGCATTGACCATTGCCGGGTCACTCACTTTTAACCCACTCACTGATTATCTTACTAATGATAAAGGAGAAAAATTCAAACTGCAGGAGCCTTTAGGTATCGAAATGCCGCAAAAGGGCTTTGCAGTGGAAGACGCAGGATTTCAGGCTCCAGCTGAAGATGGAAGCAGCGTGGAGGTAATTGTTGCTCCCACTTCCGACAGGTTACAGTTACTGGCTCCTTTTTGCAGCCCGGGAAGGCACTGACCTGAATGGATTGAAACTTTGATAAAGGCAAAGGAAAGTGCACCACCGATCACATCAGCATGGCCGGCCCTGGCTAAAGTTCCGCGGGCATCTTGATAATATCAGCAATAACATGCTGATCGGTGCGGTTAATTTTTTAATGAAAAACAGACAGTGTAAAGAATCAACTGACCGGTGAATATGGACCGGTACCCGTTACACAAAGAGCTTATAAAGCTGCTGCCGTTGGAACGATTGTAGTTGGCGATGAAAATTACGGCGAAGGTTCATCAAGAGAACATGCCGCCATGGAACCAAGATTTCTGGGAGTTAGAGCCGTGCTTGTAAAATCATTTGCAAGGATACATGAGACCAACCTGAAAAACAGGGAATGCTGGCGCTCACTTTTGCAAACAAAGACGATTACGACAAGATACTGGAAGACGATACCATTGATATTGAAGGCCTCCTCGCTTTTGCACCAAACAAAGCATTGCAGGTGGTATTGAATCATGCCGATGGAAGTATCGAGACCATACAGGTAAACCATACCTACAACCAGCAACAGATTGAATGGTTCAAAGCCGGTGCTGCACTGAATATCATCCGGAGGGAATTTGAAAGCAACCAATAATATCCCTTAAATCTTAATAGAAACCTGCCCTTCCCGGCAGGTTTTTTATTAACAATACCTTACAAAAAAATATTTGATGTTTAAACATTAATATCGTACCTTGCATCAAATTTAAAAATAATTTCCTGTAAAATTCGAAGCAACCAAAGCCGATCCTGTTGACAACGATGGTTCATTCGACCTCTATGGCGACCTTACCATACGTGACGTAACAAAGAATATAAAATTAGCCGTAGAATTCGGGGGCGTTGTAAAAAGATCCATACGGAAACACTAAAGCCGGTTTTACTATTAATGGAAAGATAAACCGAAAAGATTTTGGTCTTACCTGGAATGCAGTTACGGAAGCTGGTGGCGTGGTGGTAAGTGAAGAAGTAAAGATCGCGGCTGAGATACAAACTGATAGAACAACTGGTTGCGGAAGAAGTAGAACTGGCAGAACAGGCATAAGAAAAATTTAGGAAGGCTTAGGGGTTTAGAAAGTTTAGGATCAAATGAGTGCATACTCAACATACTAAACTTCCTAAACCCCTAAACTGTCTATCCCGTATTTATTTCACATCAAACCATACTTTCTTCCCATCATTCCAGTCGCCGTTGTAATTAATGGTAAGTTCCTCTCCTTTTCAATTATCCGTACCGTTTTGATCATGATACTGTCATCTTCAAAATCCATGAAATACTTCGTAATGCTCTATACTGTGGTTATAGATCGGTACCAGGCCCAGCGCCATACAGCATCTATCTTTCAGTTTTCCCCACTCAAAAATATATCGTCGTAATAAGGTCTTATCAAGATGCTCCCTGTCTTTGTCCATCACAATAACAGGCGCTATTTCCATAATGGTATTTGCGGGAATGCGTTCCCGGGTAAATACGCCCCTGCCCTTTTTCAGCACTGGCATCAACAATCAAATAAGGTTTCAGCATAACATCTGGTTAAGAAATAAATGGGCTAAATTGCGGCACCATTTCAATGCAATTTAATAACAATGACCGATGTCGCTGGAACTGGAAGAAATATCAATACAGCAGCAGTTTGAAGAAGTCATCGCTTCGGAGAACAAACTGGCGATACAGGAGTTCCTGAATCACCAGAACATCAGCGATGTGGCCACCCTCATGTACGAGAACGAGGATTATGAGGCCCAGATCATTTCCCTTCTCTCCATACACCGTGCAGCAAGCGTATTTAAGATACTGGAACTTCCTACACAAAAAAGGGTCATAAAAAATTTACCGGCGATCAAGACCACCGAGTTATTGAATGAACTGCCGGCGGATGACCGGGTTGCCTTTTTGGAAGAATTGGCCAACCAGCATAGTAAGAGACCTGATAAAGACCCTCGACCCCGATGAACGAAAGGATACTCTCGAACTACTGGGTTATCCGAGAACAGCATCGGCAGGATCATGACGCCCGACTACGTATATGTGTACGAAGAAAACACCGTAGCCGAAGTGTTCGGAGACAATCCGCAAAACATGCAAAAGCAGTGAGACCATTGATGTGATCTATGTGATCAATGAGAACGATGAACTGCTGGATGATAGCCGGATCAGGTTTCATTCTGGCAGAACCCGGCACCAAAGTAAAGACATCATGGATGGCCGCTTTATTGCCCTGCATGTGAACGACGACCGTGAAATGGCCAGTGAGATCTTTAAATGAATAACCGGGTGGCCTTACCGGTAACGGGTGATAATAATATTCTCCTAGGGCATTGTAACCATTGACGATATACTTTGGGTGGCAGAAGAAGAGTTCAGTGAAGACATTCAGAAGATCGGTGGTACGCAGGCACTGGATGAACCATATCTTGAAATGCCTTTGTTCAAATTATTTAAAAAAAGAGTAGGCTGGCTGATCATTTTGTTTTTGGTGAATGCTCACTACCGCCATGGGTTATTTTGAAGGAGAGATCCAAAATTCGTGGTACTGGCTTTATTCATTCCGCTCATTATTTCCTTCAGGAGGTAATACTGGTTCACAAGCCAGTACATTGATCATACAGGCAATGGCCGGGGGGAAATTACAATAGCAAATTGGTGGCGTGTGATCCGCAGGAATTGATACAGGACTTATGTTGGGATCTGTGCTGGGCATTATTGGTTTTATCCGGTAATTGCCCTGGGCAAAGTTTATGCCCGGTGTGTATGGTCCGCATGAAATATTAGTGGCATTTACCGTTGGTTTTGCATTACCGGGAGTGGTTTATGGGGAACGTTGAGCGGCCCATGCTTCCGATCTTAATTAAACGGCTTAAAGGAGACCCCGCTGTTTCTTCTGCACCTTTGTTGCTACCCCTGGTGGATGTTACTAGCCTGGAATTTATTTTTCCGTAGCGTACATGTTCCTGAAAGGAGTTCTGGCTGTAAAGATTTTATTGTATCGCTGCTGAAGCCCCTGACTTCGCCCCGTATTTCATCACTTTCAGTTTTGCCTTTTCTTTTTTGTAAGTAAATGAGAAACAGGTTATCAAATTCTGCATCCGAATATCTTTTATACGGAAAATCTGCTACGCCCAGTTTACGGATGATGTGCGAATGGTATTGCCGTGAGCCACGATCAGGATCGTCTTACCAAAATCCCGGTGCTCCATAATTGCACTGATGAGGTTATCACAAACCGTATCCGCCCCATAATGAACCGTATCAATACCTAATTGAATACGCATGCTGTCTGCGGTCATTTGGACGGCGGTACTGGCTTATATATTTTCTGCACACCTTCATCTTTCAGGGCCCTCACCAGTCAATGGCCCTTGCATTTCCTGCCGGGGTAAGAACCGGGTTACTCGGATTCTTTTTCAGCATGCCGTACAATGGAACATTTGTTTGCGCGTTTTCTGCTGGGCAATAATTTTATTCGCTAATGAGAAAAGGGAAGAAGAAAGCCAGTGTGTATTTCGTATCAGGTAATTTATATAATTTAAGCCAATAGTCTGAAAATATCCCTTTTAGCCAAATGAGAACATTTCCCTAAATTGCGTTGCTAATTGCTCCGAGCCTGCCGGGACCTTGTAAATGCAGTGGCAAAAGAAAATTTTACCATATTTCTGAACCCCCTAAAAGGCTGAAAACAGTAACTATATGTGTGGAATTGTTGATACACAGGAACCAGAAGCTTACCCCCATTGTCATCACTGGCCTTAAAGGCTGAATACCGCCGGCGCTACGACAGTACCGGTGTTGCCCTGCTCGACAATGGCTGAAAGTTTATAAAAGAAAGGCCGGATCCGAACTGGAGCAAACCATTTTTGGAAAGACCTGCATTCACACTGCGGCATCGGGCACCACCGCTGGGACTACTCGTTGCGAACCAAGCCTGCAATGCATCCGCATATCTGCCGGGGGCGGAAATTAGCCACGATCCACAGCGGGCTCATTGAGAATTACGCACAACTGAAACAGGAACTCACAAAAAGGATAGGTCCCACCAGCGAAACCGATACCGAAGTTTTGCTGAATTTCATTGAAGACATCCGGAAAAATAACCGTGCGACTCGGGAGAAGCCGTCCGGGTTGCCCTGAAAAGGGTTACGGTGCTCTGTGATCCTTCTGCTGGATACCGATAACCCTGACACCATCATTGCGGCAAGGAAAGCGGTGCTCCTGGTGATCGGTGTGGGTAATGTCGAATGTTTCTCGGTTCTGACGCATCACCGATGCTGGAATATACCAAAAGACGTGGTTTACGTGAACGTGATTACAGTGAGCTGGCGATTGTAACACCGGGTGAACGATTTTGAAAAACCTCGGTAATGAAAAGATCACTCCGTTCATTACCAAATCCTTGACATCGAACTGGCGGCGATAGAAAAGGGTGGCTGCATCATCTCATGCCAGAAAGAAATTTTGAACAGCCAAGTACCATTCATGATTGCCTGCGGGGGAAGGTTGGATGCAGATGCCGGAACGATCACCATGGGCGGCCACAAAACAATATCGAACATTTTAAAGAAGCCAACCGAATCATCATGGTGGCCTGCGGTACAAGCCGGCAGCAGCTCTGCTGGCGAATACGATCATTGAGGGAATTATGCAGGATCCCTGTTGAGGTTGAATAAGCATCTTAATTCAGGTACCGGAACCCAGATCAACAGAGGCGTCATCACGTGCTGCCTTGATCCCAAAGCGGTGAAACATCGAGATACATTGCTGGCTAATAGAACGGGCAAAGAGAACGGCGCCATCATCTTCGGCATCGTTAATGTGGTTGGTTCATCCAGGCTACGGGATCAGCGATGGAGGTGCTTACAGGTCACAGCCGGACCTGAGATCGGTGTAGCTTCCACCGGGCGTTCACCGGCCAGTTGGCCGTGCTCACCATGATGGCAATTCAAAGATCGCCAAAGAAAGAGAAGACCATCAGCGAAGAGCGCTACCGCAAACTTTACCTGAATTGGAAGCATTACCGCAAAGTGGATGCCATTTGAAAAATGCCAGATGAAGAAGATCACAAGAAAAGTATAAATCGGCTGGCGATGCATTATTCTGGGCAGGGGTATAATTTCCCCATCGCATTGGAAGGCGCTTTAAAATGGGGTAAGAGATCTCTTACATACATGCCGAAGGTTATCCCTGCAGAAATGAAACACGGCCCCATTGCGTTGGTGGACGAAAACCTGCCGGTGATATTCTTACGACCAAAGATTCTTACCACGGAAAAATTGCAGCAATATCCAGAAATAAAAGCCCGTAAGGGGCAAGTAGGATCGCCGTAATTGCGGTGCATCATCCCCGGTATGGCAGACGACGTATTTTATGTTCCGGCTGGTTGAGATCATTGCACCCATGCTGAGTACAATACCATTACAGCTGTTAAGCTATTATGTAGGCATCGCAAAAGGGGGTGGATGTTGACAAGAAGCCAAGAAATCTGGCCAAATCCGTTACAGTAGAATAAAATTGCCGTTTTGTTTGTAGTTTGTGGTTGGTGGTTGGGAACCATTACAAGTTGAAGGGTAACAAACAAAAAAGTCAAACCACAACCCCAAACTGTTTATGAACATCATTCAAAAGCACCCGGTTAATAATGGCTATAATTTCGTTGAGAAAAATGGATCCAAGAGGCAAGGACGAATACTACCTGCGCAATACGCAAAATCAAAACGGTATCAGCTACCGGAAGTTAACAGCCGGTGAAATCGAGGCCCTCATCCGGAACTGTACTATCCGACGATCGGACAAGATCTTGACTTCTGGCCAGTTCGAATCTCCCCGAAACTGGTACGTAATTGTAAATTTCTGCCGCCTCACACGCATTGGCAAACTGGAGCCCTTCTATTTGAGTTTCTAACCTGCGAATGCCCGTTGGTTTGCAGAATGGCACTATCATCAGTTTGCGACCTCGGAAACAATATCTGTATTGATAATGTAAATTATTTAAGCCATTATATCACGTCAATGACGTGATGTTGGTAAATGTGAATGAACTGGCAACCACCGAGTCATACAAAATTCGGAAACGGCATCATCAAAGATGGGGAAGTGAAAGACAAGGGTATGGATCGTGTTGTGCAACGAAGCCGGGGGCGAGGTGATCCCTTTCAACGGCATGCTGGCGGGCGATCTTATGGCTGTGGAGGAAAGGTACCGGGACGGTGACGCTTGCTGTGAATAAATTTAGGAGCTTTTGATAAACGATTTGATATATAAAGGGGGCACTGTGGTAAGATCGGCGACCGGACCGTGGACAAAGAACTGCAAGATCATTAAAGATGTGTGGGTAGGAACCTGATGTGCTTATTTTAAGGAGCCGGTAAATAGAACCTTACCGTAAACAGTGATGAAAAAGAAGGTCGTAGATCGGCGAAGGTTGCGAACTGGGAATGGCGCATTGGCTGGGGCTTTGCCGATGATTTTATGGTGTGAAGGGCCGTTCGTTTGTGATGGCATCGCATTCGCAACTAAGCCACGGTGCAAGGAATCAACTCGTCTCTTGCAATACTCAACCATCTCCTGCGCGAAGTGTTGAATCTTTCATCATTTTTCCTGCGCATGAGCAACACCACAGCTCAATTCTTTTATGTGCTGCCGTGGTAGTGGGGCAAAGCAATACAGGCTGCGGGCGCCACCATCGGACGCAATCCCCACTGCGGGCAGGCAGATGGAGAAATAGTGGCCGGGCGTGGGTTTTGTCCGGGTCTCTGTCGAAGCTAAACCACATTCAAGTTTGCTCCTTTACCTCATCATCGCTGGCGTGGGTGATTTCCGGCAGAAATTCGAACATACCCATTCCTTTCAGCCTCGGTGTAGCAATGATGTGGACACACGATAAACTGGTAGTGATCTCGTGGTTACTGGTTCATGCATAACATGTATGCTTCGCCCGCAATCTTATGCCCCCGGGAATATGTTGACCGAGACGCAGAACAGAAAAGATACAGCGCATTGAATATGATTTCACTGGCACCCGACACGGTCGTTGAGATTTTTGGTGCCCTGTAACTCCTGCAAAAAATTAAAACCCTCTGCCACCGGCACCGCGGCAGAAGTTACCGGCTGGAAAACACCGGCAGGAAACTGAATTTTCAAAAGGTTCCCCAGCGCATAAAAATATTTAAGGAACTGATCCTATTTACGGTAGCTGGGGAACTGATGACTCACTTCATTAAAAAATAAATTTGTTGATTTTGCAGATTTTAAGAAAACCTTGTCTGTAAAAGTGCAGCGCAGCGGAAAAGCCCAACATTGGCGGACAACTCTTCCAGAAGACAGAAATTAACTAAGGTGAAAAGAGATATCAAATCGGGCCAGGTAAAAAGCTGGGGACGAACTTCACCTGTTTTACAGGCAACTAGAGTACCGTTTATGAAGGCGCCGATCGTTTGGACGTGCCTACATCCTCGACTGGAAATAGTAAACATCAATCCCCCAAACAGTTCACCCCTGCCCTCTTTTGTAAACAATTGCTACGGCAAACCCTCGATACCAAAAAGGAATGGATGTAAGGGGCATTTTTGATTCGAGGGCTAAAGATTACTAACAGCCCCACTTCCGGAAAAAAGATGTACGATACGAATAAAGAAATGGAAAAGTGATGGGCCGGCTTGAAGACAACAGTTTCATACAGCAGCAGTTGGCCGAGTTTGAAGATGAAAACGTGGCAGGTAAATCCTTGTTAAAAGTAAGTAACTTTTTCCTGTGTAATGCTTTGTAAATTCATCTCACAAAAAAATTACATCATAAAAAGATCACAATTGCTCTTGGCAAAATCATCCTCATTTTTCGGTACGCCCAAACAAATACACAACCGGGGTTGCCATCCTTCCCCAAACAATTACCGTAATAGGCAGTGCTCCACGGAGGTCATTCCGATGAGATCTATGTGCAGGTTGACCTGCGGGAGTATAAAAGAGGAAGAGGCTAAAACAGAACTTGAAAAAATAAAATCCGATTTCTGCGCGAACTGCGAGGCAGTCGGCATTGCAGATAACGATAATCCGCCAGTTGCTTCATACGATGGCCAGCAACCTGGCAACATCTGGCAGCGCAGGAAAAAAAAGACCCGGACTTTTTGGCTTCGTTAGTTCGATCGATACTCAAAATTCAACAATACAAAACTGATCGATGAACTGGTGAACAAACTTTGATGACTGAGGCAACCACAATTTCCGCATCACCCGTACATCGCACAGTAAAATAGTTGAATACCCGAAACAATTAAAGCGTTCAGGCAATAAAAAGCAGCCAAGGAAAAGGGCGGTCCATTTAACCGAAGCTGTTAATGAACAAATCGGGGCGATTATGGCTTATTGTAGATAAATGAACCAGAGGTACGGGTAAACTCTGGATAGTTACAGGAGCATATAGAGACCGTTACAAAGCCGTAAATGAAAAGTGGCTGAGACTTCTGACCTCAGGGAAAAATGCCTATTACGGTAACCGATGACTTAGTGTGATTACCGGAAAAAGATCAAACTACTACTTTTAGAAGTAAAAGTGTTGTATGCGTTAAAGTAAACCAGGCCCGTTTCATTTTTTTTTTTTGATAGCGGTCTTCGAATGCTGTCTTCTTTTATAAAACTTATCTTTGTCACTCAATTTTTAAACGAGAAAATTTCTTTGTTTATTCTGTCGGGCCTTGCGCTTACATCAAAGGTCAATCGGTGGCGAGATAAAAAAAGATATTGAACCACCAGTAATCCCATCGGCTTTGTAAAATACGTGGCAAGAAAAAATTACATGATCTTTACGGTTTTAAGCACTGTCCGAAATTTAGGTAGGGCAGACAGCCTTGCCTACCAGGAAAAGTTTAGTTCAAGACTTACGGACCATTCAAAGAAAATAAGCCTGCAAAGGTTCTTACAAAAGGCACCGAATACTTTAACACTGCGTAAAATCATATTTTACTGACCGGGTTGTTTTTGATTTCGGTTTTGGTAGGAGTCGCTGGCTGATACGATCATTGCGAAAATAAAAGCAGGAACCAACAGTTTTGCCGCATAGGCAAGTCTCTATAGTGCCCAAATGGACTGCCTTTGCTTCCCAGGGCGGCGACCTGGGGAGGTTCATAAAAGGCATGATGCCACGGCTGGATAGGAGAATTGGACCGAAGCGAAAAAAAAAAAGGCGAACTGTTTAAAGTGTAGGTTCAATCGGGATTGCACATTGCAGCGGATAGCTGACAACCCAAAAGTGGATACGCTAACCATTGTTTCTAAGGTTATTTTATAATGACTCCAACGCCAGTTCATCCTTTCAGGCCTAGACCACTTCATCTCCCACTCCCATTGAGAAACATGGAGATAGTTTCCGGAATTCCTCTCTTGAAAAAAAATGTTGGAGATATGTACTTCAACAACGGGGCTATAGCGGCAGCAATCGCATCTTGGTAACGGTAACGGAAGTATGGGTTTAATCACCCGGGTTTAAATTATTCCGTCGTAACTAAACCCCAACCGCTGGATCTGTTGATCAACTCCTTTTCGACATTGCCTTTGGAAATAGGATCGTTTGCTCCCGGATATTTTTCCTGAGCGTCTTTAAAAGTTATCAAAGGGTTCAATTCCCCGCATGTAAATATCCACTTCCCGTTTACCAAGAAGATTCAGGTTGGGCCGTTGATGTGATAGCTATTTTCATGCTCCCTATCCCCTAAAGGGTGCATTTAAAGATTACAAATTAAGTAAAATCACCCGGTAAAATTAGGAAAGAGTTTGACTATTGAACTTAAAGTTCTCCCCTTTTAGGGGCAGAGGGGGCGTTGATTATTTTATAAACTCATCAAACAGGTACCTGCTGTCGTGGCCTGGCGTGGCTTTCGGGGTGATACTGCATTTGAGAAGGCTGGTTTGTTTTTAACACGTATGCCTTCGATGCTTTCGTCGTTCAGGTTAATGTGCAGATCTCAATATTGGCATTTGCTTTACAGCTTTTGGATCAACACCAATTCCATGATTTTGCGTAGTGATTCTACATTTACCAAGATACATATTTAACTGCGGGATTCAGTCCATGGTGACCAAGATGCATTTGCAAGGTAGGGATGTCGTCGGTTGTGGCAAGTAACTGGTGTCCCAAACAAATGCCGAACAATGGCCTGTTCGAAGCCAGTATTCGTTTCACCGTTTTGATGGCGTAATCCATTAGGGCCGGATCACCCGGGCCGTTGCTGA
>JADKJX010000007.1 GCA_016720775.1 Chitinophagaceae bacterium | reverse complement strand
TTTTGCAAAGGAAAATAAAAATAAACCTATAAGGTCTGCTGCGCTGCTTTGCTTCCCGGCAGACCTTATAGGTTTATTTTACTCACTCTCCTTCCCCATCGCTGCCCCTTTCATTTTTTGGGCAACATCATGACCCACGTATTTTTCAATGCGGCCTTCAACAAAATAAATAACGGGGGTTAGCAGGATGGCCATCGTGAATTTATATGCATAGTTAATTAAGCAGATCGCAAACACCAGTTGCCAGCTCCAGCCCTTGCCTATTTTAAATGCGATGAATAAAACGATAAAGCTATCCACCAACTGGGAGACCAGTGTTGAACCCGTTGCCCGCAGCCACACTTTCTTTTCACCAGTTATTTTTTTGATCTTATGAAATACCGTCACGTCCACGATCTGGCTAACCAAAAATGCCGTAAGACTTCCGAAAATGATCCACATGCCCTGCCCGAAAACGCCGTTGAATGCTTTTGACATATCCGGGATCCCGTCCTGCACACCGGTACCATACCAGAAATCAGCCGCCGGAACTCCCATCGCTAAATAAAACATTAAAAAAGCATAGCCAATCAAACCCACAGCAGTGAAAGATATGCGACGAACAGCTTTGGGGCCATAGTATTCATTCACAATATCCGTCATTACAAATTCAAGCGGCCATAATAGTACGCCACAGGTAAGACTAAGGCCCAATCCATGTTCGCCAAATATGGTCATGCTCAATGGCTGTTGCCCGAATAATTTTTCGAGTGAGAATATTTTTGTGCCGATACTTTCAGCGATCAATGCATTGGCAACGAAAAAAGCAGTGAAGATGACGAATAGTTTTGTGGGCCTGTCTTTAAGTATGCTGTGTATCATGGTGACTGTTTAAAGAAGAAATGAAAATATACCTGGCAGCAGAAGATCGCAACATTAAAGATAATGATCCACCGGGGGATTTTAATACTCACTTTAAAGGCGGTGAAAATAAAAGCCAGCAGCAGAAAAAGTGTATTCACAATAATTGCCCCATACCCAAGTATCACGAACGTACCTTCCAGCCAGGAAAGCGGCAACACCTGGTCGGTGCTTCCCATTGGTTTATTGTGCACTTCAAAATACCACAGAACCACAGCCACGAGGAAGCAGATATTGCACAGCACCGTAAATTTTGAAAAGAAACGCATGATGGAACGTTGAAGGGTTTAAAACGTTTAAGTCGTTTAAAGGTTTAAATCGTTTAAGGGTTGAAAATGTTTAAAGGCCTGTTACATGTAGCGCTAACTACAAACTTCAAACCTCAAACCATCAACCATTCCTCCCACTCAGCATCGGCACAAAGGAAAAATTATCAAAGGCTTCTTCACTGGTACTCCCGTCTGCATTTTTAGTGATACGCAGCATACGCTGGTGATGGTCTTCATCAACGGGCACCACCATTTTGCCGCCGGGTTTCAGTTGTTCAATTAATTTAGGTGGAATGAATGGTGCTGCGGCTGTAATGATCACTTTATCAAATGGCGCATAGGTAGGCAGCCCTTCATATCCATCCCCATAAAAGAATTTAAGGTTCGGGTATTGATTTTTAAAGATGAACTGCTTTGTTTGTTCAAACAGTTTTTTCTGCCGTTCAATAGTGAACACCCGGGCGCCCATTTCGGCAAGCACGGTTGCCTGGTAGATACTGCCGGTGCCGATCTCTAATATCTTCTCACCGGGTTTCACCTGCAGCAACTGCGTTTGGTAAGCCACGGTATAAGGTTGCGAAATGGTTTGTCCTTCGCTGATGGGAAATGCCCGGTCCTCATAAGCGATCTTATCAAAAGCACTGTCTAAAAAATAATGCCGGGGAATATTGTTCATGGCCTGAAGCACATTTTCATCCGTAATGCCTTTCTCTCTAAGCAGGTCCATCAATTTCTTGCGGAGGCCTTTGTGCTGGTAACTGTCTTCGTATTTTCTCATGTCGTTATTTCAATTTCATCTCGGCTATGATCCGGTCGATCCTTCCGTCCAGTTCTTTTCTTTTACATCAAATTCTGCTGCGCTGTTCAATTTGCTGTTCACACTGAAATAGAATTTTATCTTAGGCTCGGTGCCACTTGGCCTTGCAGATATCTTTGTTCCATCAGCCAGTACAAACTGCAGCACATTGCTTTTCGGCAGGTCGATCTTCCAGTTTTCGCCGGTCTGCAGATTTTTACCAACCTGCAATTCATAATCTAATAATTCGGCAACCGCAGCACCGTCAATGGTAAGCGGTGGATTCTTTCGGTAGCCTTCCATCATGTCGGCAATTTCTTTGGCCCCATTCATTCCTTTCTTAGTAATGCTCACCAGACTTTCTTTATAAAGTCCGTACTGCACATACAGGTCAAGTAATTTATCAAAAAGGCTGCGGCCCTTGTTCTTTTCATAAGCAGCCATCTCACAAAGCAAGGCGACAGCGCTTACCGAATCTTTATCCCGTATCTCATCGCCGATCATCAGCCCAAAACTTTCTTCACCGCCGATGATGTATTTTTCTTTCCCTTCCTTTTCCTTGATCAATGCAGATATCCATTTGAAACCGGTGAGCACATTGTAACAACTAACCCCGCTTGCTTTGGCGATCACGTCGATCATATCGGTGGTAACAATGGTCTTAACAACCATATCATTGGGCTGTTGCAATCCCTTCGTCTTTCTTGCCTCGATCATGTAATTGAACGCAAGCAGGGCAGTCTGGTTCCCGTTCATCAGTATCCATTCGCCTTTGTGATTCTTAACACCAATACCCACCCGGTCGGCATCCGGATCAGTACCTAATAATATATCAGCATCCAGTTCTTTTGCATTCTTCAAACCGATGCTCATGGTTTCTGTCTCTTCGGGGTTGGGATAGATGACCGTTGGAAAATTTCCATCCGGTGTGCTTTGTTCTTTTACAATATGCACATTGGTGAAACCATATTTGGCCAATGCCTGCGGCACCAGCATGATGCCCGTTCCGTGTATGGGTGTGTACACGATTTTCAGGTCGTGTTGGGCTGCACACACTTCGGGGTAAACCGAAAGGCCTTTTACCATTTCTAAATATGCTTCATCCATCTCTTTGCCTATGATGCTGATATTTTTCTCTCCCCCACTCCATTTCACATCATCTACGGAAAGAATTTTTTCCACTTCCTTAATTACATTCTTATCATGCGGCGGAACCATCTGTGCGCCATCATCCCAATACGCTTTATAGCCGTTGTATTCTTTCGGGTTATGACTTGCGGTACAAACCACGCCGCCCTTGCTACCTGTTTTACGGATGGCATAGCTTATTTCCGGTGTGGGGCGCAGGGCTTCAAACAAATAAACCTTTATGCCATTCGCTGCAAATACACCGGCGGTGGTCTCTGCAAAAAAACGGCTGTTATTACGGCTGTCGTGGCCGATCACCACGCTCACTTCGTTACCAAAGCATTGTTTTAAATAATTGGCATAACCTTGTGTGGCCATACCTACGGTGTATTTATTCATGCGGTTGGTGCCAATGCCCATGATGCCACGAAGGCCCCCGGTACCAAACTCCAGGTTCTTATAAAAAGCATCTTCCAGTTCGGCAGGATTCTCTTTCTGCAAACGGTTTATCTCATCCTTTACCGGTTGTTCATAATTACCATTCAGCCAGGTATTGATCTTTTGCTGTGTTGCTGCATCCATAGTTTTCAGTTTATGCCGTCAAAAATAAATTATTCATCTTTGATAAAGCAAATTAAGTAGATTTGTTTATGCTTCCCGGCAGTACTACATATTTGTACCTTTTTTCCCGAAAAACAATGGCAAGTATTGTTTTGATGCTCTGTTTTGCTTCATTAACCCATGCACAAAATAAGTTAGTGGCATCCAATACTTCCCCTAATCATCTCAGTCCCCTGTTGGTTTCTTCATTTAAAAAACCGGTCAAGCCTATTGAAAATCTTAATGAATATTTCAAAAGCCCCGATAATCAATTAATGTTCTGGCCCAACTATCCTTTAACAGCAGCTCAAATTGAAGCCAGGCAAAGGGAATGGGACAGAAGAAACAGTCAATCGCTTGGCCAGCAAATAGCCGGTGATATTGCTGAATCGTATATTAAATCCCTCATCAACGGCATAAATAAAAAGCCTGTTGCAAACGTTCCTAAGTTTTAATTGCGATCCTATACTTTATATTTCCCGTAAATCGTTTAAGAAACAGTAAGTCATTACGAGGGAGTAACGACCGTAGTAATCTCCCTAAGCAGATTCCTTCACTTCATTCGCAAGGACGATTACCTTATTTTTGTTTTTTATGAGCCAGGCCACAAAACATACTTCAACTTCATTGGCGAACTTGTTCTGTTCTTCTTTCTTTTTAGTAAAAAGAAAGAAGAATCACTCTTGTACCAAAGTAATTCTATTGTGCATTTTTATTCTCAGCTTATTTTCATCGGCTTCCTTTGCCCAGGACTCAACCAATAAACGGATTAACCAATTAACGGATAAACGAATTAACGGATTAACCAATAAACAAATAAACAAAAGAGTAAAGATCATCGCTGCCACCAACATCATTGGCTACAGCGGCGCCATGGTTGGCCTTTACTCCGCCTGGTATAAAAATTATCCGCAATCAAATTTTCATTCCTTCAACGACATCAGCGAATGGCAGCAGATCGATAAGATCGGCCATGCCTACAGCGCTTATGCCGAAAGTAAGGCCAGTATGGAGCTGTGGCGATGGACAGGTATTGACAGAAAGAAACGGATCTGGATCGGCGGCATGAGCGGCGCTTTTTATCAAACGGTAATTGAAGTATTGGATGCCTACAGCGCCGAATGGGGATGGAGCTGGGGCGACTTTGGTGCGAATATTCTCGGCAGCGGAATGCTGGTGGCACAGGAACTTGCCTGGGATGAGCAACGCATACAATTCAAGTTTTCCTTTCACCGCAAATCATACAGCGATCCTTCTTTAAACCAGCGAAGCGATAAGATATTCGGCAAAAGCACCGCCGAACGTTTTTTAAAAGATTACAATGGGCAAACCTATTGGCTGAGTGTAAACCTCAAATCATTTTTTCCTAAAAGCAGGATACCTGCCTGGCTGAATATTTCCATTGGCACGGGTGCTGAAGGAATGTTTGGCGCCAATGAAAACATAGGTAAGGATGATAACGGCAATGTGAATTTTTACCGCCCCGATATAAAACGCTACCGTCAATGGTACCTGGCGCCGGATATTGACCTAACCAAAATAAAGACAAATAAGAAGGGATTGAAACTTGCATTCACACTGCTGAACATTATTAAGTTCCCCATGCCTGCTTTAGAGTATTCAAATGGTAAGTTCAGGTTTAATGCAATAGCCTTCTGAGAAGGGAAGTCTGAAGTCGGAGGTATGATGTCAGACTTCTTACATCATACCTCCGGCTTCTTATTCCAGTTCCCGTTCACTTAGCTTAATGATCGCATCCAGGTTAACAGGCAGTTCACTGTGCATCCAGATCTGAACAAAAGCGCCACCGTTTTTATACTTTTTTACAAAGGCAGAAGCCTGTCCGTTCTCATTCTCGCCCAAAACAATATCCACCTGTCTTTTATCGATCCCGAAATTGGACACCCAGAAATCGGGTAATCCGAACCACTTCCCTTTTTCATTGGCAAAACCGCTGAATAATCCGCCAAAGGCACGGGTATCGGTTGGGCCGTAATTGAGACCTAATACCGAATCAATCCGTCGGCTGGCAAGTCCATTCATTTGTTTTTTCGCCTCATCTACATTAAAGAACAAAGGATCATTTCCAAGAATGATGATTCTTCCGCCGGCGTCGAGGAATTTCCTGAGCAAAGAATTATTTCCGCCTTCAATTATTCGTTTGGGAAAATAGTTTGTGGCAAAAACGATCACTTTATTTGAGCTGCTGTCAGACATTACAGTCGACAACGTATCGCTGCCAATCATTTTAAACCCGTTTGCCTGCAGGTAATTCTTTATCCGGACATCGGCGCCATTGCGGAAAAAAAGTTTTACCATATCGGCATCATGATATACAAACTGAATTCTGTCGTTTTGTTTTACCGGCGCATGTCCCCGCAGGGCATACAAGCCTCCGTCATCCGAGCCAATGTAAAGCAGGCTGTCGCTGATGACCGGCGATGAATAAATGATCCCATTGGTTGTAAATTGAGAAATGCGTTTGCCGGTTTTAAGGTCAAGGCAAAATAACTGCCCGTCGTAACAGCCTTCATAAACCTTGTCATTATTGATCAGTGGCGAAGACCAGGTTGCCAGCGGCGTATGCTGTTTCCATATCTCTTTACCGGTATTTACGTTCACGGCCTGCACAAATCTTCCGTCGGATGTGCCGGTAACAACAAATGAATCTTTAACCGCAACGGTAGAAATGATCCAGGATACTTCATGATCCATCGTCCAGTTCAGTTTGCCATTATTCGCATCCAGGCAATATAGAAAACCATCCCGGGCTCCAAAAATAATTTTATCGTTACTCACAACCGGTGCAGCAAGTATTGCTTTACGGTCAAAGCCAAGCGTATCGAGTTTCAATGGCTCACCGGTTATTTTGTAATGCCATTTTTCTTTCCCTGTTTTAATATCGAGTGCGTAAAAGTTCCCTTCGGTATCGCCAAATAAAACATCTTCTTTGTTTACAGATGCTGTACTCCTCACCAATCCTTTGCTTTTAAATTTCCAACCTTCTTTCCCTGTCTTCTGTTCAATCATATACAGGTTGCCATCGTCACCACCAATGATGATCTTATCTTCGTACAAAGTGGGGGAAGAAAAATAATAATCAAAACGCCAGGGATAAGCGATCTTCTCTCCCATCCTGAATTTCCATTTGAGTTCTCCGCTGTTTTCATCCAGGGCATAAAGCGTTTGTTCATTGTCTGAAAAATAAACCGTTCCATCCTGGCAGGCAGCAGATGAGTTGATGGCATAGCCCGTATAATACTGCCATATAACTTCCCCGGTCTTTTTATCCAGTGCAAAAAAATCGCCTTTCGTGTTGCCAAAATAAATGGCACCGTTATTTATTAAAGCGGTAGATCGTACCGGCGCACCGGCATCAAAACGCCAGGCTTTTGTATCGTAAACAAGATCGTAAGAAGTTGCTGCTTCGGTCTTATGCGAATTGTTATCCCGGAACATGCCTGCTCCTGTGCCGGTCTTTGTGCCGCAGCTGTAAAAAAATAAAATGGCTGTAATAAAAAATGAGAGATTACGCATTGCGTTAGTTTGATGCATAAACTTCTGCAATTACACGGCAATAAGGCCTGTGAATGGTACAAACGGCTTAATCATTCCATCCAGGCGCCGGCAACCTGTCCATTTTTTACTTCCACAACAATATGTTCATCCGTAGTAGTGGAAACCGAAAGCCCCACATAATCCACATCAATGGGAAAGGTCTTGTGAGTCCGTTCAACAAGGGCCAGGGTTTGAATTTTCCGGGGTAATTGTTCCATCAAAGGCTTTAGTGCATATAACATGGTACGGCCACTGTTTGCCACATCATCTATCAATAAAATCGTTTTACCGTTAAAATCCATTTTAGTATCAAGGCTGATCTCAGCAGGTTTCTTTTTATCCATACTTAATTCCAGTACGATCACTTCTCCTTTGAACACTTCTTTCAGGTAGTTGCTGATGATCTGTGCTATAAAAATCCCATTTGCTTTAATGCCGATCAGGACCAACTGCTTTGCATCATAATTCTGCTCAACCACCTGCAGGGCCATGCGGCGGAGTTTTTTATCAGCTACTTGGGCACTTAGTATGTACTTTTTATTATCCATTACAACACGAATTTAAATTAAAATAAACCACAAAGACACGAAGGCACGAAGGTATTTTGCCTTCGGCAAAAAAAATTGCCACAGAATCACAGAAACGCAGAAATAAACCCGCTTTGCGTTTCCTCGTCTTTGCGGTTAAACTCTTCTGCGCTTCCGTGATTCTGTGGCAAATCAATTTAACAGCGTAGTTGTTTGCCTTCGGCAAAAAAATTGCCACGGAATCACAGAAACGCAGAAATAAATCCGCTTTGCGTTTCCGCGTCTTTGCGGCCAATCCCTTCTGTGATTCTGCGTCTCTGTGGCAAATCCAATCTGCTGCAGGCAGGTTAGTTTAATTGGTGGCAACTATTTACCTTAGCAGCATCAACCATTGCATATGCAAATCCTTCAACAGGTTTTATTCGTTGCCCTCGCCGGTTTTGCCACCTGGCTCTTTGCAAAGAACATCGGCATCATACGCAGCAATATTTTACTTGGCAAAGAAGAGGACCTCAGCGATAATCCTTCCCTTCGCTGGAAAAACCTGTTGCTGCTGGCTTTCGGACAAAAGAAAATGTTCCGCAATCCCCTGGTGGCACTCATGCACTTTGTGATCTATGCCGGTTTCATCATCATCAATATTGAAGTACTGGAAATTGTTCTCGACGGTATTTTAGGAACCCATCGTTTATTCCTCCCCTACCTGGGCAGTTTCTATACTTTCCTTATCAACTTTTTTGAGATACTGGCTGTTGGCGTACTGTCAGTTTGTATCATCTTTTTAGTAAGAAGAAACATCATCAAACTGAAACGCTTCATCAGCAAAGACCTTGACGGATGGCCACGCAGTGATGCCAACTATATCCTGGTCACCGAAATTATTTTGATGACACTGTTCCTCACCATGAACAGTGCCGACAGGGCTTTGCAATTGCAAGGCGCCGAACATTACCACGAAACCGGCAATTTTATTTTCTCCGGCATCATCGCTCCCATGTTCAGCAATTTTTCTGCATCCGCACTCATGGGCTTGGAAAGAACCTGCTGGTGGCTGCACATCATCGGCATCTTTGCTTTTCTGAATTACCTGCCTTACAGCAAGCACCTGCATATATTGTTAGCGTTCCCAAATGCATATTATGCAAGACTGGAAACAGTTGGCAAGATGGATAACATGGAATCGGTGCAGAATGAAGTGAAGTACATGATGCAGCCTGAATTGCCCCCGCCTTCAGACGGGGGAACGCCAATGAAATTCGGCGCCAAAGATGTGTTTGACCTTAGTTGGAAAAGTTTGCTGGATGCTTATAGCTGCACCGAATGCGGCAGATGTTCTGCCGCCTGTCCGGCCAACCAAACAGGTAAACTATTAAGTCCGCGGAAAATAATGATGGATACCCGTGACCGCCTGGAGGCCGTTGGCAAAAACATCAAAGACAACGGTGAATTTAAAGACGATGGGAAAAATCTTTTTTCTCACATAACCACCGAAGAACTCCGGGCCTGCACCACCTGCAATGCCTGTGTGCAGGAATGCCCCGTTTCCATCTCCCCGCTGGAAATAATTTTAGAACTGCGCCGCTCACTCATTATGGAAGACAGCAATGCCCCTCAGGAATGGAACGTGATGTTCGGCAATATTGAAAATAATTTTGCACCCTGGAAATTCAGCCCGGATGACAGGGATAAATGGGTGGAGGAGGTGAGTTAGGGTTTAGAGATTGCGGTTGGGTAGCAGTTTTCTCCTTCATACATTTTCGCTGTCACTCTCGCCATTGTTGCACGCCAAAGTAACCATTTGCTTATTGCGCCATGAGAAAAATTATATCGACCAGGGAGGAATTGCGGGATAAGAAACTACTGAAAAGACATATAAGCCCCTAACGCTTTTGATCAGTTTCGCACTTTAGGCAAAATTTCGTTCCTTTAAGCAGCTAATGATTCTATGCAATGAAGAAATTATTATTTTCCTTCCTGCTTTGCCCCTTATTATCCGTCGCACAAAATGCTTCGCCCCGGTTTGAAAATGATACACTGTATACATCGGGCGGATATAAGATCTACAAAGGACAGGTTTTGCACCTGGGTTCCGGTACATCCGAAGCCGGTTATTTCAGGTTCATTAAATTTCATTCCAGCATGGGAAGAAATGATACCTACTCATTACAGAACAGCAGCATCCTTGTAAATAAGATAAAGAACTTTAAAGGCACCGGGCCTGATAATTACAATATACGCATTGCATGCTCAGTTACTTTTAAAAACAATTCCAGGTCAGAAGCAGATCTTATGATCGACTTTGAAAAAGCGATCGGAATTTCCGGTGGCCCGGCGGGTGAATTAACCGTACCGGAAGAATTTAAATCCATACAAACTGAACCGGTTTACACAGAACCCAAAAAACAAGCAGTACCGGAAGAAATAAAAAAACAACCGGTTCCCGATGAATTAAAGAAGCTGCTGGTGGCGGATGAGATCAAAAAACTATTTGACCTGTATAAAGCAGGCGCTTTGACCAAAGAAGAATACGAAGCCCGGAAAAAGAAATTATTAGAGCAATAGATATTTGCCTCAATTAATAAAATGAAATACCTGCTGCTGATTTTATTCTCCGTTTACCACATTACGTATGCACAAACGGTTAGTCTCAGGGAACTGAAATTTAAACCAAAGCCTGAGCTATATGATACGAAAGTACCTACGATCATTTACCCCATCGTGGTTACAAATAACCCGCCCATCGATAAACTGATCAACGATCGAATAAAAACTGAGATCCTTGGAGAAGAGGCCGTTAATGCACGGCAGGCGCTTAAAGAACGCATCAGGGAAAATCTTACCGACATGGATTATGCAGTTACGCTGAGAAATTACGGTATTCTTTCCCTTACCATTAACGAAGTAGGTTGTGGGGCCTATTGCTCCAGCTCTAACACGTATTTTAATTTTGACCTCAAGACCGGCAAGAGTTTAAGCATCTACGACCTGGTTGCTGAAAACATGATCGACAGTTTTACAAAAATCGTTTTTACCGATAAAGTGAAAGCGTTGAATAAATATAAAGAAGAAAGCGATTATTCGGATAATACAATAGACTCTGCTACCATAAACTGGGCTATAGAGCAGGTAAATGAAAACTGTATAGGAACTATCCACCTGGAGAATTTTACATTATCAAAAGATACGATCGAAATAATGGACCCATGCGAATTTCCGCACGCCATCCGGGCGATGGAGCCAGACTATAAGTTACGATATTCCTACCGCTTCATGCTTCTGTTTTTAAAACCAAAGTACCGGCGGCTGTTTGGAAAATAATTTTTGTCATGAAAATAATAACCTGGAACTGCAACATGGCTTTCCGGAAAAAAGCTGCACATATCCTGGCGCATAAACCGGATATTTTAGTTATCCCGGAATGCGAGCACCCCGACAAACTAAAGTTCAATGACGACCTGCCAAGACCAACCGACTTGCTTTGGTTTGGTGATAATAAAAACAAAGGCCTTGGTATTTTTTCATACAGCGATCTACGGTTTAAACGTATGCGGAACCATAACCCGGAATTAAAGATGATCATCCCGATAGCTGTAACCGGCAACAAACATACCTTCAATTTATTTGCTGTTTGGGCAAACAACCCAACCGACCCCGATGGCCAGTACGTAGAACAGGTTTGGAAAGCGATCGATCAATACAAAAGGCAGATATCAAAACAGAATACCGTACTCATCGGCGACTTCAACAGCAATACCATCTGGGACAGGAAATACCGGGTGGGCAATCACTCCCATGTGGTGGATCGTTTGAAGAAGAAAGGCATTGTCAGTTCCTATCATCTTTATCACAACCAAATACAGGGAAGCGAAGAACATCCCACGTATTATTTATACCGTCACAAAGACAAACCCTATCACCTGGATTATTGCTTTGTATCGGCAGACCTTGCAGAAAAAATAAAGTCGTTAGAGATCGGTGAGTATGATCTCTGGGCTCAATACAGCGATCATGTTCCGGTGATGGTGACGTTTAATGATGAATAAGCCGATTCAAGCCGGTCGTCTTTCATTTTCCCGGATTATTTTTTATTTTGCAACCAACAAAACTACTGTTCATCTTTAAACCAAGAACCAACCTATGTTCATCGGACACTTCGGGCTGGGCTTTGGCGCCAAAAAAGCCGCATCAAATATTTCATTAGGCACACTCTTTATTGCCGTGCAGTTTTTAGACCTTCTGTGGCCGGTATTATTGTTACTGGATATTGAACACGCTGTAATAAAATCCGGTACCGGCCACTCCCAACCCATCGACTTTACAGATTATCCCGTTTCGCACAGCCTCGTTATGGTGATCGTTTGGGCCCTGCTCTTTGGATCTGTTTACTGGATCATAAAAAAGAACATTAAAGCTGCTGTCATACTCGGGCTATGTGTCATCAGCCATTGGGTGCTTGATCTTATTGTACACCTCCCCGATCTTCCGCTTTACCCGGGCAGTGGTTCTCCTAAGTTTGGCTTTGAACTATGGAATTCATTTTGGGGAACACTATTGGTTGAAGGAGGAATTTTTATTACCGGGCTTGTTCTTTACATGCGTTCAACCAATGCAAAAAATAACCAGGGTAAGATCGGTTTATGGATACTGGTCGGCCTTTTGCTGGTTTCACATACAGCCAATCTTTTCGGCCCGCCCCCACCCTCCATGAATGCTGTTGCATGGGCAGGTAACCTGCAATGGCTGTTTGTCATACTGGCCTATTGGGTGGATCATAACAGGTCGGTTGTTTAAAAGGCCCGCCGTTGTTGGTCGCCTGACCAACAACATCTGCATACATCAGCTTTTATTGACAAGTAAGTCTGAAGTAAGGTTGAATAAATTGTGCCAATAAAGTGCTTCTTTTTTAAAATAAAATTTCGTTACTTTAAAAGGCGGCTGCAATAAACAGGAACCTCAAAGCAGCAGTTACTTCAAACTAACCCCACATCCATATCCGCTGAAAATGATATGATTTACTGCGGGACATGATAAATGTCAGGTTTTATTTTAGTCCGGTATCCAACCTTTATCCCGGAAAAGACCAGCAATCTTTTACGACATCGTTACTTATTTTTTAACACTATAAATTCTATCCAAATGTTTACGGAAACACAGCAACGCACGCTTGTTGATGAATGTCATAAATGGCACAGTGAACTGGTAGCCTATCGTGAAAAGATCAACAGGCTTAAGAGCGAACTATATTATTTCGCACCCGGGAAAACGGAACATGATGTACTACTGGGTATCGAACATTTTCACAACCAGTTCCACATTCAGCTCATCAATATTCACGACCTGAAACATGAGATCAAACATCATTTAAACGAAGCAGAACGGCATCCCACTTTCGGGCACCGCATTCCGCATCACCACATGAAAGAAAAACTGGAAACCCTGGAGACAGATATAAACAAACTGGAAGAGGAGTTCCATTCTTTCATAAAACGATAACACCTGTTTGCAATCAGTCCCGGTATACCGGGACTGATTGATTAATGGGCCATTTCAAAACAAAATAAATTCATTGTTATGGCTACGTACGATTCCAACCATGTAAAAAATGTCGCCCTGCTCGGACATGCCGGCTGTGGTAAAACCACCATTGCCGAATGCATGCTCTTTGAAGCAGGCATCATCAAACGCCGCGGCAGTATTGCGGCAAAAAATACGGTAAGTGATTATCACGAACTGGAAACAGAACGGCAGAGTTCTGTTTTTTCTTCGCTGATGCATACCCCGTGGAAAGATTATAAGATAAATATCATCGACACACCCGGTTACGATGATTTTGTAGGTGAAGTGATCAGCGCCCTGCGGGTGGCTGATACCGGCGTGATCGTTTTGAATGCGGCAGCCGGTGTTGAAGTGGGCGCCGATGTGATCTGGGAATACACCGACACCTTTAAAACGCCAACTATTTTTGTAGCAAATCAATTAGACAAAGATGAAGCCGACTTTGACCGCACTTTACGGGAAGCCAAAACACATTTTGGTAGCAACGTAGTGGCGGTACAATATCCTGTGCAAACAGGCTCTGGTTTCAACTGCATTGTGGATGTATTGAACATGGTGATGTACCAGTACGGGCCCGAAGGGGGCAAACCACAAAAACTCGCTATCCCTGATACTGAAAAAGAAAAAGCCGACCAGCTTCATAAAGAACTGATAGAAGCCATTGCTTCCAACGACGAGGGACTTATGGAAAAATATTTCGACCAGGGCGAACTTACTGAAGAAGAAATGAAAGCCGGGTTGCACACATCCATGATCAAGCACGACATCTTCCCGCTGTTCTGTGCATCAGCAGAAAAAAATATGGGCCTGGGCCGCATCATGAGTTTTATAGATTATGTATGCCCTGCACCCAATGAAATGCCGCCGCAAAAACAAAAGCAGGAAAGGAATTGCCCTGTGATGTGAAAGGGCCTGTCTGCATCTTTATTTTTAAGACGATCATCGAACCACATATTGGTGAGTTGAGTTTATTTAAAGTATACAGCGGCACCATTAAGTCGGGTTGTGAACTGGTGAATGAGAATACTGGCGTTACAGAAAAATTCAACCAGTTGTTTTTATTGGAAGGTCATAACCGGGTACCCGTGCAGGAACTGGTTGCCGGCGATATCGGCGCCACCATCAAACTACGCAGCACCCATGTAAACAATACCCTGCATGATAAAGGCCCCAACATTGAACTGGTTCCCATCGAATTTCCGCATCCCAATGTTACCATCGCCATCAGCGTGGTGAACAAAGGCGATGAAGAAAAATTATCGCAGGTACTGCATACGTTGCAGGAAGAAGATGCTACGGTTCGCTTTGAAGTATCACCGGAAATAAAACAAACCCTGCTTCATTGCCAGGGTGAACTGCACCTGAAAGTACTGCAATGGAAGATCGAACATATTCACAAACTGGATGTGAAATTTGAGAAGCCAAAAATTCCTTACCGGGAAACGATCAGCCGCAAAGCCGAAAGCAATTACCGCCACAAAAAACAAAGCGGTGGCGCCGGCCAGTTTGCGGAAGTATACATGCGTATCGAACCCTGGTACGAAGGCATGCCCAACCCCGAGGGATTGAACCTTCGCAGTAAAGAAGAAATTGAGCTTGAATGGGGAGGCCGGTTGGTCTTTTGCAACTGCATTGTGGGTGGCGCTATTGATACCCGTTTCCTTCCTTCAATCATGAAAGGTGTGATGGAAAAAATGCAGAACGGTCCGCTTACAGGGTCCTATGTAAGAGACGTACGGGTAAGTGTGTATGATGGAAAGATGCATGACGTGGACAGCAACGATATCTCCTTTAAGATAGCGGGGCTGCAGGCATTCCGCCAGGCGTTTATGGAAGCCGAACCGCAGTTGCTGGAACCCATCTATACGGTTGAAGTGCTTTGCTCCGACGAAATGGTTGGCGCTGTAATGGGCGACCTGCAGACGAGGATGGGTGTAGTGGAAGGGATGGAAGCCGAAGGGCATTTTGAAAAGATAACTGCCAAAGTCCCGCTGTCGCAGATGCACCAGTATTCTTCTTCGCTGCGCAGTTTATCGGGAGGCCGTGCCCGGTTCAGTATGTATTTTGATTCCTACTCACCGGTAGCATACAAAGTGGAGCGCAAATTAACGGAAGCACACAACAAACACGAAGTGCTGCAGGCTTAATAACATTGTCATAAATAAAAAATATCCCGGTCATTACCGGGATATTTTTTTTATAGCTTTCGTTTTTATTTTTAAACCATCTTGTTAAAAACAACAGCATCAGTAAAAAACTCACCGCAAGCATCCAGGTGCTTTCATGATTACTGGTTAATGATTGGGTTTTGATCAGGGAGGCATTGCTTTCATACGCAATATTGGAACCCCAGTGTATACCAAAAGCAAGCCACAAAGAACGGGAATACCACAAGGCATAAGCAAGTGCCAGTCCCAGTATGAATAGATATACCAGCACAGCCGGATGATCGCCTAACCTCCAGATATGATTCAGCACAAATACAACAGCCGACAAAAGAATGAATGTTTTCCCTTCCATCTCATCTTTCAAATGCCCGTACAGGTATCCCCTCGTTAAAATATCTTCAGCCAGGGATGGAAATACGGTCATCAAAAGTATCAGCGGCACTTGTTTAAAAAAAGCTGCTGCACCGGCTACAGACAATGATCCCTCGAACCCAAGCAGCACAGACAATAAAACAGACAGGCTGAAAAATAAAATACCGGTAAGTAACCCTTTAAGCAAATTAGCAGGCCAGCCCCTGTGCATATTCAGCCCAAAACCACCCAACCCCGTAAAGCCCTGGAACCTTGCCACAAAAAAACTTACAAACAGGAAGCCTATCTTAAAGACCGCCGCTATCCACAAGGCATTATAAAACTCCGGGAAATGATATACGGCAAAGAGTAACAGGAACCCTATGATTACTGGCAGCCAGTTCTTTCTCATTGCATTTAAAATTTGTTTTAGCGGTTTATTCTTGCAAAACTATTAATTAATATTTTTCATTCCTCAATTTTCCCCGTTTTCAAATGAGAAAGGCTTTATCTCCGATTGCTTATTTTTATTCCTCAAAAGCATACCATGCAGATTTTACAGGCTAAAACAAAAGAAGACTTCATCAAATGCTTTGAGGTAATGAAAGAACTAAGGCCCCACCATAACCCGGAGTCCTTTCTTTCAACCCTGGGACAGATGATCAAAAGAAGGTTACCAACTTTGGTATATTGAAGACGATGGAAAGGCAGTTTGTGCAGCTGGCTTCCGGTTCACCACTACATTTTATGACGGGCTGATCATCGACTTTGATGATTTTGTTACGCTGGCCGATGCCCGGAAGAAAGGATACGCCGGTATCCTGTTTGACAAACTGGTTGACATTGCAAAAGAAAAACATATCAAAACCATTCATCTCAACTCCAATCACCAGCGCTTTGATGCCCATCGTTTTTACCTGAACAAACGAATGAAGATCATTGCCCACCATTTCAGGATAGAAGTATAAACCGATCAAAATTCTTTAATGAAGATAAAATCTGTACTGGAACTCTATGAACTGCTTCCTGAAAATGAAAGGCTGATCGTTGACATACTCAGGGAAATCATCAAAGAACAACTGCCATCACATTGTAAAGAAAAAATTTCCTACAACGTTCCTTTCTTCTATGGGAATAAAAGCATCTGCCTGGTATGGCCTTCTTCCGTTCCAAGAGGCGGGATCAAAAAAGGTGTGATGCTGGCTTTCTGGTATGGCAACCGGCTTACCGATGCAGACAACTACCTTACCCACGGCACCAACAAACAGATATTTTACAAGATATATTACAGCGTTGATGAGATCAACATAAAAGCCATTGCAAAGCTGCTGAAGGAGGCAGTGAAGCTTGATAAGAGTTGGAAATAATAAATCTATAAGGTCTGCAGCGCTGCTTTCCTGGCAGCAGACCTTATAGGTTTATTTATTATTATTGCCAGTAAGAAGCCGTATTAGAAACATCACTCGTTATCTTATCCGTATGCCGGCGCATGATGGCAGGTGTAAGTCCACGGTTCTCCACGGCAAGGCCCATCATCAGGTTTCCTTTCTCAGTAATGTAAAACTGGCAGGGCTGAATTTTCCCATTCTGCCTCAGTAAAGCCGCATGCGTAGTAGAGACAGAATCTTTAGCTTTTCCAAGGTTTGCAATAAGCCAGATAAAATTTTTGCTAGGACTGATCTCGTATGATATCGGAACATTGAACCCGGTAGTGGTAATTGATACTTCATATTTTTCCTTACCAATATCCGTATTCAGATCTTTAACCGTGTAGCCCATTCCAATGAGCATATCCTTTAACTTACGGGCATCAAGCGGATCACAACTCTGTGCCTTGCTGACTACAGGCAACAGCCAGGTAAAGAGCAGTATTGCTGTATAGATGAACAGGTTTCTCTTTTTCATAGTATGTGTTATTAAAATTTTGAACTACGCTATAAAAATAAGGGGTTCTTCTTAACCCCAAATACCGTACAGTGGGTATTTTATTGCAACCGCAATAATGCCCCTAATTCATCTCTGCCCTCTTTTTCGTAGTTTTGCCCCCTTCAAGAACAAGAATGATAAAATGGAACTGACTAAGAATTTTGAGCCGAAAGCCGTTGAGGATAAATGGTACAGGCATTGGCTGGATAAAGGATATTTCAACAGCAAGCCGGATGGCCGTCCTGCTTTTACAGTTGTGATACCGCCCCCGAATGTTACGGGCGTTCTGCACATGGGCCATACGCTGAATGAAACGGTTCAGGATATATTGGTGCGTAAGGCAAGAATGAGTGGGTTTAATGCCTGCTGGGTTCCGGGCAGCGATCATGCCAGTATTGCCACCGAAGCAAAAGTGGTGGGCATGCTGAAAGAAAAAGGAATTGATAAGAACAGTTTATCGAGAGAAGAATTTCTTAAATACGCTTTTGAGTGGAAGGATAAATACGGCGGCATCATCTACAACCAGATAGAGCGGCTTGGCTGCAGCGTTGACTGGAACCGGACCAGCTTTACCATGGATGATCATTATTACAAAGCCGTAATAAAAGTTTTTATTGATCTGTACAAAAAGGGTTTGATATACCGTGGGGCCCGGATGATAAACTGGGATCCTGCTGCCAAAACAGCCTTGAGTGATGAAGAAGTTGAGTATAAAGAATTACAGGGTAAGCTTTATTATCTCACTTATAAAGTGGAAGATAAAGATGGAAATGCAATTAGCTCCCCTTCAGGGAATGGGGGTATCACCATTGCCACCCAACGTCCCGAAACGATCATGGGCGATACCGCCATTTGTGTAAATCCAACAGATGAACGCTATGCTCATTTAAAAGAGGCTTATGCTTTTGTGCCATTGATCAACCGCCGCATACCCATCATCTTTGATGAATATGTGGATCCTGCTTTTGGCACAGGTGCATTAAAAGTTACGCCGGCGCATGATATCAACGATTATAATTTAGGATTGAAACATAACCTGGAAGTGGTGGATACCATCAACGAAGATGGTACCATGAGTGCGGCTGCACAGATATATGTTGGCGAAGACAGGTTCACTGCAAGAAAAAAGATCATCAAAGAACTGGAGGAAAAAGGTTTCCTCACAAAGGAGGAAGAATATACAACAAGATTGGGATATAGTCAGCGTACCGGCGTGGTGGTAGAGCCCAGGATAAGCACCCAATGGTTTGTAAAGATGAAGGAACTGGCAGCGCCTGCATTAAAAGCAGTTGTAAATGGCGACATTAAAATTCATCCCGGCGATAAATTTTTAGCCACGTATAAATACTGGCTGGAGAATGTAAAGGATTGGTGCATCAGCCGCCAGCTTTGGTGGGGACAACAGATACCGGCCTGGTACGATGCTGAAGGAAGAATGGTGGTTGCAGAAACGGAGAAGGAAGCTTATGTAAAATATTATGCCCTTATTGGGGGAACTCCTCCCCCTTCGGGGGAGGTTGGGAGGGGGCTAACACAGGATGCCGATGTATTAGACACCTGGTTCTCTTCCTGGCTTTGGCCCATGGAAGTTTTTAAAGGCATTACCAACCCGGGTAACGAAGAATTGAAATACTACTACCCTTCTTCGGTTTTAGTGACCGGCCAGGACATTATTTTCTTTTGGGTGGCACGTATGGTGATGGCGGGAATGGAATATGAAAAGCAGATCCCTTTCAGCGATGTTTATTTTACAGGAATGGTGAGGGATAAGCAGGGAAGAAAGATGAGCAAGAGTTTGGGAAACAGTCCCGATCTTTTAGACCTGATCGACCGCTATGGCGCCGATGCCGTTCGCTTTGGCATCATGGTTTCTTCGCCTGCAGGCAACGACCTGATGTTTGATGAAGCTGCATTGGAACAGGGAAGAAATTTTAATAACAAACTCTGGAATGCACTGAAGTTGGTGCTGATGTGGCAAGCAAGGCAGACAACGGACAACGGACAACCTTCAACGGACAACTTTGCACTAGATTGGTTTGAAAGCCGGCTGAATGAAGCAAAAGCCGAAGTAGATGCATTGATGAAACAATTCCGTTTAAGCGAAGCATTGAAAGTTATTTATTCATTGATATGGGACGATTTCTGCAGTTGGTATTTAGAATGGGTGAAACCAGGATTTGAACAGCCGATCGAATCTTCTGTATATAACAAAACGATCTTTTTCTTTGAAGAACTGGTGCAACTGCTGCATCCCTACATGCCCTTTGTTACCGAAGAGATTTATCATTTACTGGGGGAAAAAAAGATGACCTGTGTGTAAAGCAATTTGCTGATAAAAAAACGGCCGACAAAAAACTGTTATTACAGGGAGAATTACTCAAACAGGTTATTACCAACATACGTGATGCAAGGAATAAGAACCAGCTAAAGCCAAAAGAAACTATTAAGCTGCATATTGAAACATCGGCAAAAGAAAGCTATCAGTCAATTGAAAATATTTTAGGCAAACAAATCAATGCCGATGAAATATTTTTTACTGGTGAAGCCATTGCAAACACGATCGTGGTAGCTGTGGAAAAAGATAAATTTTATATTGAAACAGGAAAAGAACTGGATACGTCAAACCTTAAGACCGACCTGTTAAAAGATCTGGAACATCAAAAGAATTTTCTGTCTTCGGTAGAGAAAAAACTCAGCAATGAAAAATTTGTTCAGAATGCAAAACCCGAAGTATTGGCACTTGAACAGAAGAAGAAAGCCGATGCCGAAGCAAGGATAAAAACCATCGAGGAGAGCCTGTCAACAATTAGTTAAATGTGCACAGGCACACTAATTCTGCCGCAAATTCGTTGTAATCTTACATAAACACAAGTCATGAAACCAGTTGTACAAATCTTACTTGCGGTTCTCTTTTCTGCAACTACTACAACTGTATTGGCCCAGAAGCCCAAGCCTTCGCCGGGTGGCCATTCAACCCAAAAATTCAAGCCGCCAAAACTAACCAGCACCCTCGGTATTCGTTCTGATTCGGCAACGGTTGAAGTGGAAGAAGCGCTGCAATTGATAAACCTGCCTTTAAAGATCACCGATGATAAAAAGAATCTTTACAGCATATCTTCTTACCAGGTCATGTACAAAAGAAAAGGAGTAACGGAAGATGAGGAAACCGGTAAAGTATCTCCTGCCAGCAGCAATGTTGCGCAATTGTTCCGTGAAACACCCCTGCCTGCCATCTGGAAAAAAGTACTCACCGAACAACTAAGATCCGGCGAAGAATTATATTTCTTTGACATCATTGCCAAAGATGCACAGGGCCGTTATATGTTTGCGCCTGAATTGAGAATAAAGGTTAAGTAGCTTCTGCATCATCCCCAAACCAACTGGTGCGTTTGTTTTATCACACCCATCACAAAGATGCTTTGCACATGTCCCATGTTCTCAATGTTACTTAGTTTGTTCACATGAAAATCGTGATAGGTATTCATATCCGCACACATCACTTTCAGCATAAAATCAAACTCACCGCTTATGGTGTAGCATTCCACCACTTCCGGCATTTGCAAAATGGCTTTTACGAATTTGGTGCCCGCCGTTTTATTATGCTCTTTTAAGGATACGTAACAGATAGCGATCAGGCTCTTGTTCACTTTGGTGTGGTCTACCAGGGTTGCATATTGTTTGATCACGCCATTTGCTTCCATGCGTTTGATGCGTTCATGAACCGGAGTGGTGCTCAGGTGGATTTTATCGGCAATTTCCTTCACCGTCATCCGGGCATTTTGTTGCAGCAGTTGAAGGATCGCAATGTCTTTCGCATCCAGTATAATAGAACCGGTAGCTGTTTTTTCTGTTTGAAGCGCTTTTGCCATAGTAAAAAAGGATTTTATCCTGTTATTAACAGAATAACGTGATATTTCCCCAAATTTATATAAAACCTTAGAATATTATCCTATAAGTTTATTTTTGTGTCCTAAAAAACAAACCATGTCAACATTATCAAAAACCTCCATCGACTTCAGCCTTAAAAATAAGGTTGCAGATATGAGCCTCGCCGAATGGGGCCGTAAAGAAATCAGATTAGCCGAAGCAGAAATGCCGGGCTTAATGGCCATCCGTGAAGAATTTGGCCCCTCACAACCACTGAAAGGAGCAAGAATTGCAGGTTGCCTGCACATGACCATTCAAACCGCCGTGTTGATCGAAACACTGGTAGCATTAGGTGCAGAAGTTAAATGGAGTTCATGTAATATTTTCAGTACACAGGACCAGGCTGCTGCTGCCATTGCTGCTGCAGGCATTGGTGTGTTTGCCTGGAAAGGACAAACACAGGCTGAAGCCGACTGGTGCATCGAACAAACTTTATGGTTTGGTGGTGCCGACCGTCCGCTGAATATGATATTAGATGATGGTGGTGACCTGACGAATATGGTTTTTGACACTTATCCCGAACTGATACAACATGTAAAAGGATTGAGTGAAGAAACCACAACAGGTGTTCACCGTTTATACGAAAGGATGCAGAAAGGAACGTTGCCTGTTCCTGCCATCAACGTAAACGACAGCGTTACAAAAAGCAAATTCGATAACAAATACGGATGCAAAGAAAGTTTAGTGGATTCTATCCGTCGTGCTACCGATGTGATGATGGCAGGCAAAGTTGCGGTAGTAGGTGGTTATGGTGATGTGGGCAAGGGTTCTGCTGCATCTTTGAAAGGTGCCGGTTGCCGTGTGATCGTTACAGAGATCGATCCGATCTGCGCTCTGCAGGCTGCCATGGATGGTTTTGAAGTGAAGAAAATGATCGATGCGGTTAAAGAAGCTGATATCATCGTTACAGCAAGCGGTTGCCGCGACCTGATCACGGAAAAGCATTTCCGCCTGATGAAAGACAAAGCCATCGTTTGTAATATTGGCCACTTTGATATTGAAATTGATATGGCATGGCTGAATGGAAGCTATGGTAAAACAAAAAATACCATTAAGCCACAGGTTGACATGTACACCATCGAAGGTAAAGACGTGATTATTCTTGCAGAAGGACGTTTGGTGAACCTGGGTTGTGCAACCGGTCACCCGTCATTTGTAATGAGTAACTCTTTCTCTAACCAAACACTGGCACAAATTGAATTGTGGACCAACCACAGCAAATACAAGAATGAAGTATACGTACTTCCAAAGGTTCTGGACGAAAAAGTTGCCCGCCTGCACCTTGCAAAAATCGGTGTGGTATTGGAAGAACTTACTACCCCGCAATCTGAGTATTTGGGAATTGGAAAAGAAGGGCCGTTCAAACCGGAGCACTACCGGTATTAATTGTCCTGAGCGAAGTCGAAAGATAAAGGACCTATATATAAAAGCCCATCCGCCAGTTGGCAGATGGGCTTTCGCTTTGTGGCCTCTTATTATTTTTTTACCAGGTCTTTGGTCGCCTCCATGATCGGGTGCCTGTCGATAAACTGAGTGGCTTGGTCAATCTTTCCTGCCGCATTATAATGCATGGTGTTATGTACCCAGAAACCGATCGCTTTTCCGTTCTTGTACTTAACATTCACCATATACCAGTCAAGCATCCACTTACCCGAAGCAGTTGCTCCCCCATTGGGGCTTACATTGGCCATTACCGGTAAAAAGATGGGATTGGAAAATTTAATGTTATCTATAATGTTAAAACGGCCGGTATAATAATCCTTTACAGCCTGTTTTCCTACCAGGCTGTCACCACCAGACCACCTGAAGATAATATTATCAGCCATATCAGCAGTATAGCCTTCAATATCTTTGTTTTGAAAAGCAGCCATGGTAGCTTTTGTACCATTTACAAAGTTACTGTCCATAATAAGTTCAACCGGTGCCTGGGCTTTGTCCGATTTTACTTCGGGTGCCGCTGCGGCTGTTTCATCCTTCTTTTCATTGTTACATGCAACCAGAAAAGCTGAAACGAGAATTACAGAAAGGATCTTTTTCATACTAGTTAAAGTTTTGAAGTGATAAAAAAAGCAGTTGATCTGTGAAACCGGAGGATAAGCAGTATCAAAGGGAGGGGAAACAAACAAAATAGAACAAATAATCAAAAAATCAAATCAATGGAGGACAAATTTGTTCCCATACCGGAAGCTCCGGCCTTTTAGCCACTCAGGGAGTTTTAGAATTCCTAAATTTGGTAAAACCAAAAACGATGAAAATTTTACTTTGCAGTTGCTGCCTTTTCATTTCATTCATATCATTTGCACAAAGAATTGAACTGCCCACAGCCCGATTCATAACCGGCGATGATATTAAGTACAGTTACCCCGCAACCGATGACGGTAACTGGAAGGATATACAGGCAAACATTGTTTGGGATGCACAGGGATATGAAAAGTATGATGGATATGCCTGGTATCGTTTTCATATCGTATTACCGGCATCATTAAAAACAAATTCGTTATGGAAAGACTCCCTTCGGATCTTCTTAGCCAAGATCGATGACGTGTGCGAAGTATATCTGAACGGCACAAAGATCGGCAAGTCTGGCTCCTTCCCTGAAGATAAAGAAGGGTACATAACCACCTGGAATAAAAAACAGGAATATCATGTAGCCATCAGCAAGCAATATTTAAACTGGGGAGCTGATAACCTGCTGGCCGTACGGGTTTATGACGGAGGTGGCGCCGGTGGTATCTTTAGCGGAACGCCTTATGTAAGCATGCTGGATCTTATAGATGGCATTGAAATAAACAACCACTCCCCGGTTGAATTTCTTTCTAAGAACAAAGCAAAAAAGAATATTTTACTGGCCAACAATTTTAACCAACGCATCTCCGGTACACTTCATTATGCCGTTATTGATGTAGAAAATGATAAGGCAGAAAAACATTCCATCCCGGTAAATATTTCACCAAACGGAAAATTCACTTTCACCATACCGGTAACCCTTGCAGAAAGGAATAACCTCTATTATGAATTTGAAGAAGGCCAGACCCGCAAAAAGATCCAGCTTACCGAAACCATTCCATACCTATTAACGCCGGCACCTTCCCCATCCCCAAAAATAAACGGGGCCAATGTATTTGGCATAAGGCCCAATGCTCCTTTTCTTTTTAAAATTCCGGCAACGGGGAAAAAACCGCTGCAATACAGTGTTGAGAATTTACCTGCCGGCTTAAAAGTGGATGCGGCTACAGGTATTATAACCGGCAGCATCAAAACAAAGGGAGATCATAAAATGACCTTGATTGTAAAAAACAGCCTGGGCACTGATAAAAAAGAATTTACCGTAAAATGCGGCGACCTGCTTGCCCTTACTCCGCCCATGGGCTGGAACAGCTGGAACTGCTGGGGACTGAGCGTGAGTGATGAAAGGCTGAAGATATCGGCACAGGCAATGATCGATAAAGGATTGATCGACCATGGCTGGACCTATATGAATATTGACGATGGCTGGGAAGCGGAAACAAGAAATGAAAAGGGAGAAATTGTTTCGAACAAAAAATTCCCAGACCTGAAAAAAATGGGCGACTGGTTACACAACAAAGGATTAAAATTCGGCATCTACTCTTCGCCCGGCTCAAAAACATGCGGTGGTTATTTAGGAAGTTACCAGCACGAACTGCAGGATGCACAGTCTTATGCCGGCTGGGGAATTGATTATTTAAAATACGACTGGTGTAGTTATGAAACTGTTTATAGAAATGAAAAAGATACCAGCCTTGCCGCATTTATAAAACCTTACAGCATTATGCAGTTGGCATTGCAAAGCCAGAACCGGGATATTGTTTACAGTCTTTGCCAGTATGGAATGAAAGATGTGTGGAAATGGGGAGCCACCGTAAATGGGAATTGCTGGCGCACTACAGGCGATATTGAAGACAGTTGGGAAAGCCTGCGAAATATTGGGTTCAATCAAACAAGTCAATACGCCTATGCCGGGCCCGGAAGATGGAATGACCCGGATATGATGATCGTGGGACAGGTTGGTTGGGGTGACAACCTGCATCCAACAAGATTAACGCCCGATGAACAATATACACACGTAAGTTTGTGGTGCCTGCTCAGCGCTCCTTTATTAATTGGTTGCGACCTGGGTAAGCTGGATGACTTCACGTTGAACTTATTAACGAATGATGAAGTGATTGCTGTTGACCAGGATCCATTGGGTAAACAGGCAAAGCAGGTAATAAAAACAGATACATACCAGGTATGGATGAAAGAACTGGAAGATGGCTCCAAAGCGATCGGCATTTTTAATTTATCGGATAAAAATGATGTGATCCGTTTTTACTGGAGCCAACTTGGACTTACAGACACACATAAAGCAAGAGATCTTTGGCGGCAAAAAGACCTGGGCATATTTAGAAGTATGTTTGCTACAAAGGTTCCCTCTCACGGCGTAACTTTGATAAGAATAGATAAATAAAGAATGACAAAACTCTCGGTAAACATCAACAAGCTGGCAACCCTGCGCAACAGTCGTGGCGGCAACAATCCTGATCTGATCAAGTCGGCAAAAGATATCGAACGCTTTGGCGCCGATGGTATCACGGTTCATCCCCGGCCCGATGAACGGCATATCCGTTATGAAGACGTGTATGAACTGAAAAAAATAATTACTACCGAATTCAATATTGAAGGCAACTGCACCGAACAATCTTTTGTTGACCTGGTGCTGGCCAATAAACCCACCCAGGTTACCCTGGTGCCTGATACGGTTGGCCAGCTTACCAGCAACCACGGCTGGAATACGGTTGAACATGCAGCTTACTTAAGAGACATGATCGCTGTTTTTAAAAATGCCGGCATACGGGTTTCTATTTTTGTTGACCCGGTTGTTGAGATGGTGGAAGGAGCAAAAGCAACCGGTACAGACAGGATCGAACTTTATACAGAATCCTTTGCCAGCCAGTTTGCAGCTGGCAACAGGCAGTTGGCTATAGCGCCTTACATAACCGCTGCTGTTAAAGCAAATGAACTTGGCCTTGGTATAAATGCCGGCCACGACCTTGACCTGCAGAACTTAAAATACTTTTCCGAAAACATTCCCGGTTTACTGGAAGTTTCCATTGGCCATGCACTGATATGTGATGCTATCTATTTGGGGTTGGAGAATGCGGTGCAGTTGTATAAGCGGAAATTGAAATGAATAAACATATTTAATTACAGTACATGAAACATTTAATCAGCATCCCCCCCCCCCCCCAGGGCCGAGCGGCAGCCGAAATCTTCAGTAAAAGGGGTTATGATATGACCGGGTTATACAAGACGCGAGCGACAAAAGCCCCCCCCCGCCCCCCCCCGCCCCGCTTTGCTAAAAGAAATGGTACGAACCAGTGAGTGACACAACGATACTGAGTAAAGAACAAATGTTGGTAACCAAAAACTTCAAACCCCAAACTGCTTTACCTCAACACCCTCGCCAGCTTTCTTTCCAGTGCAGCACCACGCAGGTTTTTGCCGATCACTTTTCCATCGGGGCCAATTAAAAAGTTTTGGGGGATCTGGAATATCTGGAACTGCTGTGCCACGGCATTGCTCCATCCCTGCAGGTCGCTTACGTGGCTCCAAGCAAGTCCATCCATTTGAATGGCGCCAATCCATGCTTCCCTGGCCTTATCAAGCGAAACACCGAGTACGGTGAAGTTTTTGTTCTTGTATTTGTTATATGCGGCCACCAGGTTGGGGTTTTCCATGCGGCATGGGCCACACCAGCTTGCCCAGAAATCAACCAGCACATATTTACCACGCAGCGAAGAAAGACTCATCATCACACCCGCCGTATCGGCCTGCGAAAAATCCGCCAGCATCGTTCCTACCCCATTCTGTTTTCCTTCCGCTATCAACTGGGCAATGTACATACCCATGGGTGATGATTTTATTTCGGCAGTAAGTTGATTGTATAAACTTTCGGTATTAACAATATCATCTGATACCTGGCTATAGCGCATGATGGCAAGCGGCGTAATGTACGAAGCGGTATGCGACGCCACAAACTCATCGATCAGCTTCATGGCAGAAGCCGATGCAGCAGAATCATACGGGGCATTTTCAGCAAACAATGCCTGGTAAGGTTCCAGTGTTGTATTGAACTGTTCAAAATCGGTATGCGACTTTGAACCGGTCACTTTTGCTTTATCGATGGTTTCTTTTTTTCCACTGATCTTAACATGGCTGTTATCGAGAAACAAGGTTACATAAGGCGCCTGCCTGTTGAAGAGAACGATCTTAAAATCGGGCTTGTCCATCATTCCTTTGAACTCAAACTTATTGGCTTTAACAGCACTGGTAATTTCTGTTTCACCGGTACGTCCGTTCAGCAGTTCCACTTTTGTTCCTTCGGGAAAGCCCTCCACCTCACCGCTGATAACAAACCCATCAGCCGGTTTGGCCTGCACAGTTGTTTTAGCCGCCGGCTTTGCTTTTGATTTGACCTTCTGCGTTACCTGTGCAAAAGAAAAAACGGGCACTAAAAAAAGGAAGAGGAAAATTCTTTTCATACGATGATTTAATCCTGCAATTTACTGAGTTTTGGGCACACTGGATTAGGGCCTGATACTATTTATGAATTCTTTAGTAGCCTGGCCAACATCTGTACTGTTGCTTAATGCTTTGATATAAGCTGAGCCAATAATAGCGCCGCCGGTATGTTTGCAGGCTGTAGTAAAGCTGGCGCTGTCTTTAATACCAAACCCAACCAGCACGGGATTATTGAGGTTCATTTCTTTCAACCGGGTAAAATAATTTTCCTGCTCTTCGATGGATTTATTATTACCCGTAGTGGCCGAAGAAGAAACGGCATAAATAAAACCAGTACACAGGCTGTCTAATTTTTTTATACGTTCATCCGGGGTTTCGGGTGTGACGAGAAAAATAAAATCCAGTCCGTACTTTTTAATAATGGCTCCGTAATCCGTTTCAAATTCATGAACGGGCAGGTCGGGTAATATCAATCCATCTATTCCAACTTCAGCAGCATCCGCACAAAATTTTTCGAACCCATATTGCAACACCGGGTTCATATATCCCATTAAAATAACAGGCAGGTGAATTTCATCCCTGAAATTTTTCAGTTGTTCAAATAGTTTTGCAATGGTCATCCCGTTTGCAATAGCAAGGCTGCTGCTTTGCTGAATCACCGGGCCATCAGCAAGCGGATCACTGTACGGCATACCGAGTTCAATGATATCAGCACCGCTATCCTGCAGGGCTTTCATTACTTCCCTGGTGGAATTAAGTTGAGGATAGCCAGCCGTGCAGTAAATATTGAGTATGTTTTTTTTCTTTGCGGAGAAAAGTTTTTCGATTCGGTTATTCACCTCACCCCCGGCCCCTCTCCTTAAGGAGAGGGGAGCGAAAGACCCTGCCACTTCATTAACTCTTTTACTGCTCTCAAGTTTGAGTTCGTCCATTTCACCAGACGGTAATTCTAAATTCACGATATCATTCTCATAAACCCAGTCTTCAATTTTTTGTATAACCTTTCCCAACCTGTACTCAACATCATCATTCGTAAATCGTAAAACGGTTATGCCATTTTCATTCAGGTTTTCTGTTCTTATTGCATCATAGTCAGCAACATCAGGTTCATCATGAATATTTCCGTCAACTTCTATGGCCAGTTTCATTTTATGGTTATAAAAATCAAGAATATAGTTATCGAAAGGATGCTGTCGCCGGAATTTCAGATTACACACCTTTTCATTGCGCAGGGAATCCCAAAGTATCTGCTCTGCCTTGGTTTGTGCTTTACGCAAAGCCCTGGCATTTTCAAAGACTGAAGCCTTTGAATTTCTATGCAGGTTATCATTATAGTCATTCATCTTTTAAAAATAAAAAAGCTCATTAAAGTATCAGGGTCCAAAGCCCCTCTCTTCAAGGAGAGGGGTTGGGGTGAGGTCTATCTTTCTGAAGGAACAATGGTCAGTTCCTGTCCGTCTAAAATAATGTGATGATAAGTTGGTTTGGCATCTATGTCCAATACCAGTTTATACTGAGCATGTGGTTTACCTGTTGTCATAGGAAAACTTACCAGGATACTGTCGCCCTTTCTTTCCACTTTATAATTTTTACCGTCGAACCCATCATCCATGCAACTGGTAAATTCATACCGTTCGCCATTAATATTGGAGATCACTTTAACAGGCTTCGGAACACCAGTGCAATCACCGGCCTTTTCAAACTTCAGTTCGTGATTGATGAATGAATCGCTGCAGGAAAAAAGCAAACAGCAACAGATGGGGATCAAACTAAATTTCATAATCATATATTTTATAAACCATCAGGCTTATGCCTAAATAATTAAAAGCTTCAAAAGGAATCAGGGTCCAAACCCCCTCTCCTCAAGGAGAGGGCCGGGGTGAGGTCATAAATGTTTCATGTAGGTTTCCAGGTCTTTGTCTCCCCGCCCGCTTAAGCAAACTACCACCACATCATTCTTATTAAAGTTGATCATCTTTAATGCATGCAGTGCATGGGCAGATTCAAGCGCCGGGATGATCCCTTCCAGTTTGCTCAGTTCAAATGCAGCAGCCAATGCTTTTTTATCGGAAGCACTCATAAATACAGCACGGCCTGTTTCAAATAAATGTGCATGCAATGGGCCAATGCCGGGATAATCGAGCCCGGCCGAAATACTGTGTGGCTCCACCACCTGCCCATCTTCCGTTTGCATCAATAAACTTTTACTGCCATGCAGGATACCCGGCTTACCTAATTGGGTTGTAGCAGCACTCATTCCGCTGTTGATACCACACCCGGCTGCTTCCACGGCTATGAGTTTTACATTTTCATTATCCAGGAAATGATAGAATGCTCCCGCTGCATTGCTGCCACCACCAACACATGCCAAAACATAATTCGGGTTTTCGCTGCCGGTCTTTTCCAAAAGCTGTTCCTTAATTTCTTCACTGATGATCGATTGAAACCTTGCCACCATATCGGGATACGGATGCGGCCCCACCACCGAACCGATGATATAATGCGTATCCACCGGGTTATTGATCCAGTCACGGATGGCTTCATTGGTGGCATCTTTTAATGTTTTACTTCCACTCAATGCAGGTACAACCGTTGCACCCAGCATCTTCATCCTTGCTACATTCGGCGCCTGCCGCTCCATGTCTTTCTCCCCCATATACACAATACACTCCAGCCCTTTCAGTGCACAAACCGTTGCTGTTGCCACGCCATGCTGGCCAGCACCCGTTTCCGCAATGATCCGCTTCTTCCCTAACTTTTGTGCAAGTATGATCTGGCCGATGGTATTGTTGATCTTATGTGCACCGGTATGACAAAGGTCTTCCCGTTTTAAAAATATTTTTGCCACATATTTTACTCAGTCTCTCCGCAAAAAAAAGCGGTGTCGGCCTTCCCGCAAAATCATTGAGCAGGTAAAGGAATTCATTTTGAAAATCCTCTTCATAAATTATCCGCATGTAATTATCCTGCAGCTCCTTCACATTGGGATATAACATCTCCGGCACAAAAGCACCGCCGAAGTTGCCGTAATAACCGTGTTCATCTACACTGAAATTCATTTTATTTTTTTGTTACCAGCTTTAGTAATTCTATATAACATCGTTGCGTCGCACTCTTGTACGCAATACCATTATTCAGCAATACTGCTACCGAAATCAAATTTGCAAAGCATAATCACCGCATCAATCTCCTCCATGTTCCCCTTCAGGGGGACTGGGGCAACATCAACTGCAAAAACTTCAGGTCCAGCCAACGATCGAACTTAAACCCCACCTCTTTAAAATGCGCCACTTCCACAAAACCAAAACGTTTATGCAAACCCAGGCTCACTTCATTACTTGCATCAATGCCGGCAATGATGGTATGCATCTTTAATTCCTTTGCCGCATCGATAATTGGCGGCATCAATAATTTTCCAACTCCCCTGCCCCTTGCATGTGCCGCCACATGAACCGTATTCTCTACCGAGAACTGGTAGGCAGTAGGCACCCGGAAAGGCCCGATGGAACTCATTCCCAGGATAACGCCCTCCTCTTCTGCCACAAATACAGGGAATCCTTTTTGTTTTCTTTCTTCAAACCATTGCTTCCGCATTTCCAGCGTATGTGGTTCATAATAATATACCGCAGTCGTATTCCTGATAATATCGTTGTAGATATCCAGTATCTGCGGCAGATCATTTTCCATGGCAAGCCTTACTGTTATCATACAATACTTATTTATTCTCCTCCATAGTTAGCCCCCTTTAGGGGGTTGGGGTTTTATTTCTTAAATCCCTGGCGGAACTGTAATACAAGCGCCATGTCCTTCACACCCGGTTCTTTTTCAAATTTGCTGTTGATATCAACCGCATAAAAGTCTGGGTGCCTGAATGCTTTTATTTTAGCCACATCTTCCAACCCGATGCCGCCACTCAGGAAGAAAGGCTTTTCAATTTTTGCTTTGGTTAAAATGCTCCAGTCGAACTGCCTGCCCGTGCCGCCGATACTTTCATTCAATCCCCCGGTATCGAATAAATAATAATCGCAAACGGCATCATAGGGCGCCACCAGTTCATCAATATTCTCATCGCCGGTAATACGAAATGCTTTTATCACTTCCACTTCACTGCTCAAGTCTTCGCACATTTCCGGACTTTCATCGCCATGCAGTTGCACTACTTCCAGTCCGTAGTCATCAATGGCATCCAGCACATCGATCATTTCAGGATTTACAAACACGCCCACTTTCTTCAGGTCAAAGTCGGCATTCTTCAGATCCTTCCCGGCGATCTTATCTCCCATGTACCTTGGCGAATCCTTATAAAATATCAATCCTGCAAAATCAATGTCCAGTCCGTCTAACTGCTGCAGTTGTTTCAGTTGGGTAATACCACATACTTTAGTGTTCATCTTTTTTATTTTATGATTTTGGGCTAAAGCCCGGTTTATGTTATTTTTTATCCCTGGCCTGAAGGCCAGGGCAATTCAGAAGGCCAGGTCAATTCAAAAGACCAGGTCAATTCAGAAGGACCGGGGCAATTCAGAAAGCCAGGACAATTCATCCGTTATTTTTCATTTTTTCTACAAACTGCCTGAATGCTTCTCCCGGGTCATTAGCCTTCATGAATTTCTCTCCCATCAAAAATCCTTTAAAGCCGGCATCTTTAAACATCCGGATCGTTGCCACATCATCGATCCCGCTTTCTGCGATCTTAATTTTATCAGCCGGTATCTTCTTACTTAATGCGATGGATCGGCTTATATCCACCGAAAATGTTTTCAGGTCACGGTTATTTACCCCCACCACATCCACGTCATCACAAATATGCTCCAGTTCTTCCTCGTTATGGATCTCAAGCAACACTTCCATCCGCAATGACCTTGCAAAGGAAGCCAATTCTTTGACATGATGCGGCGTTAAACAGGCCGCTATCAATAAAATAACATCAGTCCCCATCGCTTTGGATTCAAGCAACTGGTATTCATCAATGATGAAATCCTTTCGCAGGATGGGAATTGCATTTGCCCTTGCCTTAGCCAGGTCGCTTGCCGACCCCCCAAAAAATTCTTCATCCGTTAATACCGACAAACCCGAAGCGCCATTGGTTGCATATGCCCCGGTCACTTCCATCACATCGGCATTGGCATTTATGATCCCTTTTGATGGCGACTTTCTTTTAAATTCAGCAATGATCCCTGTTTTTGTTTCATCGAGTAAAAACTTCTTCAAGGAAAATGTATCCCGGCTGAATAAATCCCTTCCTTCTAATTCAGCGATGGAAATATTCATCTTCCTGTTTTCAACTTCCGATCGCTTATGCTCAATTATTTTGTCGAGTATATTCATCAATTCATGGCGGTTAACTTTTCTAAAGACTGATACGCCCGTCCGCTTTCCAAACTCTCCACCGCCAGTTGGTAACATTCTTCGTAATTTTTATACCTGCCCGTACATTGCAATGCCATGGCCGAATTAGCCAGTACCACAGCATTCTGCGCCCAACTGCCATCGCCTTTTAAAATTTTCAGGAATATTTTTGCGGCCTCTTCCACTGAATTGCCGCCATAAATATCCACCGGGTTTACGGTTCGCTTACCCAGTTCATCTGCACTGAAGATTTTCTCTCCGCTGTTCGTGATCACTTTCGTATCGCCTGTTAAAGAAATTTCATCATAGCCATCCAGTCCGTGAATAATGGTGAAGGCACTGCTGCCCTGTTGTAACAGGTAATTATATATCCTTGCCATCTCCAGGTTATATACGCCCACCAGTTGGTATTTGGGCGATGCCGGGTTAACCATCGGCCCCAGCATATTAAAGAATGTCCGTACTCCTAAATTCTTTCTTATCGGCCCAACCACTTTTAACGCCGGGTGAAACAGCGGCGCATGCAGGAAACAGATATTGGCTTCCTCCAGTTCTTTTTTCAATGAATCATTATCTGCTTTGAATTTGTATCCCAGTTGCTCCATCACATTGCTGCTGCCGCTGATGGATGAAGCGCCGTAATTACCATGCTTGGCAACTTTATTACCGGTGCCTGCCACAATAAAACAACTCAGCGTGGAAATGTTGAACGTATTCTTTCCATCGCCGCCGGTGCCTACAATATCCATCACATCGCAGCCATCCAGGTCAACCGGCACACATAATTCCATCAAGGCATCCCGGAAACCCTGCAGTTCATCAATGGTAATGCTGCGCATTAAATACACCGTAATGAATGCAGCGATCTCTGCATCGCTATACACATTGTTTGAAATATTATGTAATACCTCCTTTGCCTGTTCTCTCGAAAGGCTTTTGTGTTCGAATAAGTAGTTTAAAACCTTTTTCATTTTTTTCTTTTACCGCGGAGACGCAGAGGCGCTAAGTTTAAATACATTTCTTTGCGCCTCTGCGTCTTTGCGGTCATATTTTCAACCAATTCCTCATTATCTTCTCTCCATCCGGAGTCAACACACTCTCCGGGTGAAACTGAACTCCCTGCATATCAAATTCTTTGTGTTGCAATCCCATGATATACCCCTTTTCGTCCCTTGCTGTTACTTCTAACACTTCCGGGAAATCATTATCACTTACGATCCAGCTGTGGTAACGGCCAACTACTATCTGTTCGGGCAGTTCATTCAAAACCTGCGACCTTGTCTTTAATATTTTGACCGGTGTCGCCACTCCGTGAAAGACAGTGCTCAGGTTTATCAAAGTTGCCCCGAAGGCCTCTGCAATGGCCTGGTGGCCTAAACAAACACCCAGTATCGATTTTGAAGCAGCGTATTCTTTTATCAGCGGCAACAATAAGCCTGCTTCTTCCGGAATGCCGGGACCAGGTGAAAGAATAATTTTATCATACGCATTCACCTTTTCCAAAGCGATCTGGTCGTTCCGGTACACGTCAACTTTTTCTCCTGTGATCTTTTCAACCAGGTGAACAAGATTGTACGTGAACGAATCGTAATTATCAAAGACTAATATTTTCATACTATATTTTTTTGAACCACATAGGCACAATAGAAAACATAGAAATACCCACGTAGAAACTATGTGAGACCCTATGTACCTATGTTTCTATGTGGTTCATTATTTATCATTTTATATCCCCGGCAAAAAGGATCGCCTGTTTCAACGCATTTAATTTATTATTCACTTCCTGCAATTCACTTTCGGGAACACTTGCTGCCACCACGCCGGCACCCGCCTGGTAAGTGAGTGTATTATTCCTGCTTAAAAAGGTCCGTATCATAATGGCATGATTAACGCTTTTGTCGAACCCAATAAAACCAATGGCCCCTCCATAATAACTCCTGCACGTTGTTTCATATTCATTGATCAGCTGCATGGCTTTTATTTTAGGTGCACCGCTTAATGTACCCGCCGGAAAAGTAACAGCCAGTAATTTGAACGGGTTCACTTCCTGCCCTACTCTACCCGTTACTTCACTCACCAAATGTATCACATGACTGTAGTAACTGATCTTTTTGTATTGCGTTACTTCCACTTCGCTGCATATCCGGCTCAGGTCATTCCTTGCCAGGTCAACCAGCATCACGTGCTCAGCATTTTCCTTTTCATCATTTTCCAGTTGAATGGCCAGTGCCTTGTCCTGTTCATCATCACCCGTTCGCTTAAAGGTACCGGCAATGGGATGAACAATGGCTTTTCCTTTTTCAACGATCAGCTGGCTTTCGGGGGATGAGCCCATCAGTTTATAATCACCGTAGTCAAAATAGAAAAGGTACGGACTCGGGTTGATACTCCGCAAGGCCCGGTACACATTGAATTCATCGCCGGTGAATTGTTGCTCATACCTCCTGCTTAATACGATCTGGAACACATCGCCTCTATGGCAACTTGCCATACCCTTCTTCACCATTTCTATGTATGCTGCATTACTGATATTCGATCTTTCTTCTTCCCTGGTCTTAAAAGGAAAGCCCGGAACATCTTTACTCCTGATCAGGCTTTCAATCACAGCAGGTTCACTTTCTATACCCTGCATGTGATTTTCGCAGATAAATAATTCGTCTTTAAAATGATCGATGGCGATGACGTATTGATAAAGCCGGTAACGGATCAACGGAATGTCGTTGATCGTTGATCGTTGGCGGTTGGTATCTGCCGGTGCAGGAGTTTTTTTAGTATCGGGAGTTAGGTTTTCAAAGAACTCCACTGCATCATACGCTGTATACCCAAACAACCCCTGTGCAACATTTACCGGCTTCATTGCTGTTTCCTTTATTTCAAATCGCTGCATAAACTCCCAAAGCTGTTGAGGCACTTCTGCCGGGTCGCTGATCTTAATTCTTTCAGCAGGCTGACCGGGCAATTTAAATTCTATAACCGAGGAGTTACTTATTTCAATTCCGGCGATGGCATTGATGCCGATAAAAGAATAACTGTTCTCCCCTGCATGAAAGTCGGTACTCTCTAACAGGATCGTATCCCTGAACCGGTCACGCAGGCGCAGGTAGATGCCAACCGGTGTGTATACATCGGCGAGCATTTTTTTAAAGCTTGTTCTTATTTCAATTCTCTTCATATTTAACCTGGTCCTTTTAATCCTTACAATCCACCCAAATCCCCGTTCAAACAACCCACCAACAAAAAGCCCCAACACATCGTGTCGGGGCCTATATTTATTTTAGTTACATGAATAACAGCAGGGCGACACGTCAGACTTTTGTCTGCCACCACCAACCGTTATTATTTGTATTGATCATTTTCATTTCTATTGCAAATATGTGCACAAATCAGTTACCAAAAAAACTTTTTTAGTAAATTGAATAAATTTTACAAAATGCTGATACAACAGAAACAGGACGGAAGTAAAGGTTCGTTTTACGTGGAAGAAGATGGAAAACGGCTTGCCGAAATGACCTACTCCATGACCGGCACCGACCTGATGATCATCGACCATACCGAAGTATCAGACGAATTGCGGGGCAAGAACGTGGGCTACCAATTGGTACACACAGCTGTTGAATACGCCCGGGCTAACCAGATGAAAATTTTACCCCTCTGTCCTTTTGCAAACTCCGTATTCAAAAAGAAAGCTGCAGAATTTGGTGATGTACTCAGGGGGAATTGAAGTAACTTCATCAAAACAAAAAAATTGAACCTTATCGTATTTGGAGCCACCGGGCTGGTGGGTAAACAATTGGTGCAACAGGCTTTATTCAAAGGCCATCATGTAAAAGCATTTGGACGAAATGTATATACCAATGATTTTTTACATGAAGATAAGCAGTCAGAGAATTTACAGTTGATACAGGGTGCTTTATTTGACGCCACCGAAGTATATAATGCCATTAGAGGATGCGATGCTGTTCTCTCTGCCATCGGCGGCGGATACGACGGCACCGACAAGACCCGTACCCTCGGCATAAAAAATATCATTGCCCAGATGAAAAAAGCTTCTGTAAAAAGGATCATCGCCATTGGTGCCGAAGGAATACTCAATGCAGGCGATGGAAAGTTACTGATGGAACAGGACGACTATCCGCCGGAATACCTGCCGGTAAGCATGGAACACAAAAAAGCATTTGAGTTATTAAACGAAAGCGGGCTCGACTGGACCATTGCCTGTCCATCAAACATCACAGATGCCCGGGCAACCGGGAATTACACTACGGCGGCAGATCAGTTGCCGGCTTCCAACCGGTCGCAGATCAATGCAGGTGACCTGGCTATGTTCATGCTGAATGAACTGCAAAAGAATGAGTATTTGAAACAGCGGGTTGGAATTAGTAATTAGGAACTGGAAATTAGGGAAGCTGCTTTTCAAACTTTGCTTCTTTGCGGCTTTGCATGAAAAACTTCGCTAAGATAAAAGTTGAATATTGCGGCTTTGGTACAAGAGTGCGACGCCAATGAAGCCAAATAGAATTACCACTGTTCGTTACAAAAAATAAAAAAACATTTATGAGAAAGCTCCTTTCAATTGCCCTGCTCTTTATTTGTGGCAATTTACTGGCACAAGACGCCATCGAATACCAAACCCCGCCCAAAGAGATCTACGACCTGGTAATGGCAAAGCCAACGCCCGGTGTTAGCTTCGACAGCAAGGGTCAATACATGCTGGTACTCGACCGCAGCAGTATGCCATCGGTAGAAGATCTTGCCCAGCCTGAATTACGCATTGCCGGGTTACGCATCAACCCAAACAATTTTGGCCCGAGCAGAAGTGCTTACATAACCGACATTACCATTAAAGAAGTTGCAAGTGGAAAAGAATTTCATTTGAGCGGCCTGCCGGCGGACCTTAAAGCCGGTAACCTGCAATGGAGCCCGAATGACGAAAAAGCCGCATTTACCAACACCACAAATAATACGATCGATATTTATGTGATCGATATCAAAACCCACAAAGCGACCAAAGTAAACAAAGCAGCCGTGAATTTGGTTTTGGGTGCAGCCTTCGACTGGATAGATAACAACAGCCTGTTGTATACTGCTGTAAACAAACCACTAAGCATGGCGCCGAAAAAACCACTGGCACCAAAAGGTCCGGTAGTGCAACAGAACTTAGGTAAGGTTGCTGCCAGCGTGACCTTCCAGGACCTGATAAAATCTCCGTTTGATGAATTGCAGTTTGAATTTTATGCAACTACGCAACTGGTAAAAAATACCAATGGCGTTGAGACAAAGATCGGCAGTCCGGCTATTTTCGGCAGCGTGGAAATATCGCCCGATAAAAAATACCTGCTGGTGGAAAGAATTGACAAACCGTTTTCTTACTTAGTTACTGCCGGTGGCTTTAACAGCACTGAAATGATAACAGACATGAATGGGGTATTGGTGAAAACACTTGCAAAACTGCCCAGCAGTGAATTAGCGCCAAGAGGAAACGACAATGTGCTGAATGCACCACGTGGTTACAGCTGGCTGAATAATTTTCCTTCAACCGTACAGTGGATAGAACCACTCGACAGCGGCATGATAAAAAATAAAATGGATTATCATGATGCTGCGTACACCCTGGCTGCACCCTTTACAGCCGAGCCAAGATTGCTTTGCAAAACAGCCATGCGGATGTACGGTGTAACAATGCTGTCTAATAATACATACTTCGTAACCGAAGGCTCAAGAGCCCAACACCGGCGTAAAACAAGCAGCCTTAACCCAGACCGTTCATTGAATTTGCTCATTGACCTGAGCACAGACGATGCTTATAACGACCCCGGAACACCCCTGACTGAAAAAAACGTGTATGGCCGCAATACCATCAAAGTAATTAATGGCACTAAAATAGTCATGAGAGGTACTGGTGCCTCGGCAAAAGGCGATCTGCCATTCTTAAATACATTTGATATATATACGAAAGAAATCAAACAGCTCTGGCGCTGTGAAGAACCTTACTATGAAACGGTTACTGATGTGCTTGACTTTGACAAGATGATCATCGTTACCAACAAACAAAGCCAGTCTGAACAGCCCAATTATTATTTGCGTGACCTGAAAAATAATTCTGCAAAAGCCATTACCAATTTCCCCGATCCGCAACCCGGATTGCGTGGGATCACCAAACAAAAAGTAACCTACAAAAGAAAAGATGGGGTTGACCTTGCTGCTGACCTTTATTTACCGAAGGGTTACGATGCAAAAAGAGATGGGCCTCTTCCTGTTATCATGTGGGCATATCCCCGTGAGTTCAAGAGCGCCAGCGATGCCGCACAGATACGTGGCAGCAAATACACTTTCACAAGAGTGGGATATGGCTCGGTTGTGTTTTGGGCAACGCAGGGCTATGCCATTATGGACAATGCCGAATTTCCCATTGTTGGCGAAGGCGACAAACAACCCAACGACAATTTTGTGGACCAGTTGACCTGGAGCGCCGAAGCTGCTATTGATAAAGTAGCAGAGATGGGTGTGGGCGACCGCAACCGGGTGGCAGTTGGCGGCCATAGCTATGGTGCCTTCATGACCGCAAATCTATTAGCACACACTAATTTATTTAAAGCTGGCATTGCCCGCAGCGGTGCCTACAACCGTACCCTCACTCCCTTTGGTTTTCAAAATGAAGAACGCACGTACTGGCAGGCACCCGAAGTTTATTTTGCAATGAGCCCATTCAGTTATGCCGATAAAATAAAAACTCCGCTGCTGATGATACACGGTGAAGCCGATAACAATCCCGGCACTTTTCCCATCCAGAGCGAACGTTTATTCAATGCCATAAAAGGGCATGGCGGCACGGTACGTTTTGTACAACTGCCTTTTGAAGCGCATGGCTATGCAGCAAAAGAAAATATCCTGCACATGCTTTGGGAGCAGGACCAGTGGCTGGGTAAGTATGTGAAGAATGCAGCAGGGACGCCGTATGTGAAGTAGGAGAACCTACATCCTGTTAATGGCATCATAATCCAGTAACTCAATATCAGGGGAAATGTACCCGGGTTTTACAGGTTCTTCTTTCATCAGGTCGGTGCTTAAATATTTTTTATTGCTGTCGCTGAATACGGTCACCACATTCAAAGGCTTTTCTGATTGGTTTTGTAAACGAATAGCACCGATAAGGTTTGCACCAGAAGAAATGCCTACTGCCAGCCCCAGTTTTCGTGCAAGTTTTTGTGCCATTAAAATTGAGTCCCCATCCGATACCTTGATAACGGGGTCCATTTCGTTCAGCTTTACAATAGCCGGTATAAATTCGTCGGAGATCCCCTGTATGCGGTGCGATCCTACTTTATAACCGGTAGAAAGCGTGGGCGATTCTGCAGGCTCCAGCGGATGTATTTTTATGTCAGGATTTTTTGATCGCAGGTATTTACCTACGCCCATGATGGTTCCACCGGTACCCACACCGGCTACAAAAGCATCAGGGTTAATGTCGATGGCCTGCAGTTGCATCCATATTTCCTTTGCCGTGGTTTTTTCATGTGCTTCAGCATTGTAGCTGTTTTCAAACTGCCTTGGTAAAAAAATGGAAGGATCGCCGGCTGCCATCTGTTCACTTAATGCAATACTTCCCAAAAAGCCTCCTTTCTCTTTCGACATCAGGATCACTTCTGCACCCAGGCTTTCAATGATGTTGATCCTTTCTTTGCTCAGCCAGTCGGGCATGATGATCTTTACTTCATGCCCCAGCGCCTTACCAATGGCGCTGAAAGCGATTCCGGTATTGCCACTGGTAGCTTCCACTATAATATCATGTTGCTTTATTTTACCGGAGCGGTAGGCCTGTTGAAGGATGTATAATGCCATGCGGTCCTTGATGCTTCCCGTAAGGTTGTAATGTTCGCACTTTACATAAACTTTATTGGTAACATTCTTATAGCGATAAACGATCTCTATCATCGGTGTATTACCAATGAGCCGCCAAAGGTGATTGAATTTATTTTCTAATTTCGTTTTCGTATGATAAAACTAAAAGAATCCGGTTGTACTTTTCAATGACCTGACCAGTATCATGGCTCAAATCCGCCTTTTCTGATCTTTCTCATCTCCTTCTTTGAAATTACGCCGTTGTTCAGGCCTCACGAAACATTTTTACCTAATTTCGGAGCCTGGCTAAAAGACTCCTGCAAATAAAACGTTATGAACAAAACGCCTCACTCCTTCTATACCATCCGTTTTACCGATTGTGATCCATTCGGTCATTTGAACAATGCCCGCTACATCGATTACTTTTTAAATGCCCGGGAAGATCACCTGAAAGATGAATACCAGCTTGATCTTGCTGATTTTTACCAGCAAGGCGTAAGCTGGCTCGTTGCCAGTCACGAGATCAGTTACCTTCGCCCGGCAAATTATAGTGAACGGGTGTACATTAAAAGTGCTTTGATAAATGCTGCACCGGGGTCATTGATGGTTGAAATGATCATGATGGATGAAAAACAAACCCACCTGAAGTCATTGATGTGGACAACATTTATTCATGTAAATGCGAAGACAGGTAAAAAGGAAACCCATGCAGATTCGTTCATGGAGTTTGCCCGGTTGGTAGAAGTAACCAATGTGAATGTTTCAAAAGGATATCAAAACCGGCTGAAGGAAATCATTGAAAATATAAAGCAACAAAAGAATGCCATTCCCTAAGCAACGATTCCTTCTATCACTCTTTTTACCGGCTGCGGTATTTTCCTCCCGGGGCCAGGCATTGCCGGGCTTTACAGCAGCAACTGTATTTAATGAACAGGAATTGACCATAAAAGACTGGCACAATGTTACCATCTATATTAATGCACCGCTTCAACTTAAGGTAAAAAGAAAAACGTTTGTCGTGATTTTTGCGCTACCAAACGGCAACAGCATTGAGTGGACAAAAGGGAAAAAGATGAAAGCAGGCGACGACTGGCACTACGATATCCAGCACATAGCCGCACAAACCAGGTACGTGAGAGATCTTGATAAAAAGAACAACTACATCGTCGCATATATGATGGCCGTACAAAAAAGCTGGCCCGCCTGGAAACGCAGCACGCCTGATTCATTGAACCTGATAAAAAAGATGGTTGACAGTATCACGGATCTTTTTAAAGACTATGCCCCCAAAATAATATTGAACAGCCACAGCGGAGGCGGTAGTTTCATTTTTGGTTATCTTGATGCTGTTGAAAATATCCCATCCAATGTAGAACGGATCGCATTTCTTGACAGTGATTACGGATACGAAGAAAGCAGGCATAAAGATAAACTGGTGACTTGGCTGCAGCATAGCAAGACAAATAAATTATTGGTACTTGCCTACAATGACAGCATCGTGATCTATAACGGGAAGCCACTGGTAAGCGCCACCGGAGGCACCTGGTACCGCAGCCGGCTTATGCAACGGAATTTTTCTTCTTCCTTTGATTTTACTACAACTGCTGATACAGCATTTATCAGTCATGCTGCTTTGGGAGGAAGAATCAAGATCATCCTGAAAGAAAACCCGGGTGGGCTGATCTATCATACCGAACAGGTGGCGAGGAATGGATTTATCTTATCGCTTCTTTCCGCTACTAAGTTTGATAAGAAAAAACACTTTACTTATTTTGGCGAACGGGTTTATGAAAAATATATAAGTGATTAAAAAGTATCTCATAGCACTATGGCTTGTTTTATCCATTGCTTCATGCAGCAGCGGGAAAAAATTCTTTCTGAATATTCCTTCCACGTCAGTACAAAGAACAACAGGAACTGAATTCTTTAAAACCGTTGCAGCATGGAAATGGGCAGCACGGGATTCGCTGGCGGTGCAGGAAATACTGGGGGGAAACATTCCTTCCTTCCTGCAAAAATTCATTCCCGTAAGTTCTGAAATAAAAGACAGCATGGGTATTGTTCACAGGGCGGTGTTTTATGTTTCGCCTGATTATCTCGCCATAGGCACGGATGCAGACTGGGCCAGGATTCCCTTAACGCCCATGGCAGCGCAACGGATCGCAGACAGTTTCCATTGTTTTCTTCCTACCCGTAAAATGGTTGATCTTATTTATGAACAGGCAACGGTAAAATTAGAACCGGTACCTATGTATGCCTTTCGTGACAGCAGCGTAACCATGTGGCAGCATCACCTGATCATTGAAGGACAGCGAAAAGGAAGAAAGGGATTGATAGCCGGTATTAAAAAAGACGTAGTGATCTCCGGAAAAATTTCAAGAGATGCAAAGCCAGTCCGGGAAGCCATTTACGGATGGCATAAGCCGGATGGCAAACCGATTCAACCCTTATACACCGGCCACATAAACTGGTGGGTCGATTACAGCCATGGCATACGGTTGATCTACCGGAAAATTATAGTGGATGGAAAAGAAATGGATTACATTGAAGTGCTGAAGCATCCGCTCTATCAAAAATTGCTTTGCGATGAGGACTGGTGTGATTTCTATAAATATGCTTACTAGATTCCAAACCGTTTAGCGGGTTAAATAAAATTTTAACCTTTCCTCTTCCTGACTTAACCCCTTTTTTTTAATACTAAGTAACAAGAGAGAATTACGAATTCTTTAACCCGGGGAAGTATATCAGGATAATATTTTCATTCCCAGTCCTGAAACTTTATTTCCCAAAATTTGTTATAAAGAAAAGTATTTTTATGACGAATGAAATGAAGAACAATTTTCTGAACCACAGGCCCCTCACTTGTGAGGCGTTGAATAAATTACAGCAAAAAGGATATAAATATCTGCAGGTACAGGGTTACACGCTGGATCATCACCTGGAATATGTAGATCCGCATTACCTGATGCTGGTTCCTTTTAAAGAACTGTCGGCTACAAGGTCAAAAATGGATGTGTATGAAGCCATCGATAGTGATATCATCCGGGAATGGGTGAAAACGGCTGATACAAGCGACCGGGTGGAAATATTCCTTGCTGGCGCAAACTGATGATTTTGTTTAACCAAGCAGAAAGCTTATGTAAAAAGTTTAAACGGCAGAAAAAAATAAATCTTTTTCATATCCTCCAGCAAACATTTACTGCTGGTTTGTGTTGTTTCTGAAACACAAAATATATGATTATGAAAAAGAAAATTTTCTCAATGATTGCAATCGCCGCATTCAGCACATTTGCGTTAACTGCCTGTAATACCGGTGAAAAAAAAGAGGCGGAAGCAGCTCCGGAAGTCATTAAAGAAGAAGTAAAAGCAGTTGCTCCGGCCCCAAAAGACGTAGTTGATATAGCAATCGGTTCAACCGATCATACTACGCTTGTAGCTGCGGTAACTGCGGCAGGACTGGTTGAAACATTGAAAGGTGCTGGCCCGTTTACTGTATTTGCCCCGACTAATGCCGCCTTCTCGGCTTTATCCGCCGGAACGGTAGAGGGTTTATTAAAGCCTGAGAACAAATCCAAACTCACCGGTATTTTAACTTACCATGTTGTAGCTGGTGCCGTCAAAGCTGCCGACCTGAAAGACGGGCAGAAAGTAAAAACATTACAAGGCGAAGAACTTACTGTATCTATCAAAGACGGCAAGGTAATGATCAATGGAGCCAATGTTACTTCTGCTGATTTAATTGGCAGTAATGGTGTGGTGCATGTGATTGATGCTGTTTTGATGCCAAAAAAATAATTCAGTTTTTGTTTTTTAAGGTTTAGAATTATAATGCAGGAGCAACTTTTGTTGCTCCTTTTTTTAGAACCCCTTTAGAAAATATGCTATTCCCTGGCGGGTTCCTTCCACCCGTTCATTTTAATTACCCAATGATCTTCAACTACTAAGGCCCCCGCCTGGCCGCTGTCATAGCATAATTACTACCTCCAAAATGAACTAACTCTACAATTTCCCCCGGGGGCCACACTTAACTTCACATTTCGAACGTTATAGTTTTTTCCTATTCAATCCATATTCTGTTTTAAAACACTAAAATCTATTTTATGAACAACGAGAACAATCAAACCGAGCTTTTGCTCATGGTAAACACCAAGTTCTTTTCGAAGCAGCTTCAAAAGGTGAACCGGATTTCAGCGAGGGATTGGCATTCAAAAAAAGAACAACTGATCGAAGCCTGCTGGGATGGCCTGGCAACAGAGATGCTGCCCGAATGCTTTTCGAAAGATAACAAAGCAGACCTCTGGGAGATCCTTGATGGCAACACCTACATCGATCTTGAATTCTGCGAAGGCAGGATACGGAAAGACAAAGAACATTCCCTCAATCCTTATGTTTTCATGCAGGTGCAGGGCCTTAATTAATACTTTCTGATATCATTATACTTAAAACCCCGAAACCTATAAGGTCTGCAAAGGCTTTGTAGGTTTTTTAATTTTCAGAAAACCGGAATGCTGATACCCAGCCCCGGTCTCTCGGTATAAATGAGTTTCCCGTATTCAAATTTTACTCCTTCTGCAACATCTTCTGCAAGCAACAGCGGACCATCCATATCAACATGGTCAAGCAGCGGCGCCAGTTGCGCAATGGCAGCAGTACCGACAGAGCTTTCATTCATACAACCAACCATTACCTGCATGCCCAGTTCTCTTGCTTTGGTTATCATTCTTCTTGCAGGCGTAATGCCGCTGCACTTGGTTAATTTAATATTTATGCCGTGAAAATGCTGATGACATTTCTCCACGTCGTTTTCAAATACACAGGCTTCATCTGCAAACAGGGGCAACGGAGATGTTTCATACAAAACCTTCATGCCTTCCCAATCATCTTTGGCAAGCGGTTGCTCCACCAACTCCACGCCCAGTTCTTTCAGCATGGGTATTTTTTGCAAAGCCTGTTCCAGTGTCCAGCCTGCATTGGCATCTACCCGTAAAACAGCATCGGTATGTTTGCGCAGCTCAGCTACCATTTCAATATCATGATCCACGCCCACTTTTATTTTGTAGATGGGCCAGGGTTTTTCTTTCAGCTTGGCAACCATTTTTTCCAGGCTGTCAATACCGATGGTATAGTCAGTTAATGGTGCTTTGCTGGTATCTAAATTCCAAAGGGCATGCAATTGTTTTCTTTTCAGTTTACCATAAAGATCCCAGCCGGCCATATCCAATGCACAAACCAAAAATGGGTTTGCAGGAAAAAGATGATGCAGGTAATGCCAGTAACGTTCGGGATCGGAGAAGGCGAATTTTTCCACCAATACTTTTTTTGCTTCCAGGTCTGCAGCCATTTTCTCAACAGGGATGTTGTAATAGCTGATGGCCGGTGATTCGCCATAACCCCGAATGCCCATGAATTCAAGTTCCACTACAAATGTTGGCTGATGTGTTTTTGTTCCTTTTGAAATACTGAATGGGTACCGGAAGGGAAGGTTGAATATTTTGTGTTTTACTTTCATGTATCAGGTATTGCATCACCTGCCACTTGCTTCTACATAACCCTTCAGTTCATCATTGAATGCTGTTTTCTTCAACAGGTCTTCCAGGTTTATGTGCATGCGGTAATTCCAGTAGTGTTCCGGTTCGGATGGATTGTTGATCCTTTCTTCTCTCGGGTCTTCCCGGCGGATGGCAGCGTTCATGCCCATCAGGTCCTGCAACTGGAAGACACACCACATGGCCGGAGAATAAAGGTGCTGTACAACGATCTCTTTATTGATCCATGGTTCACAATATTCCGGCGCATCGCCTTCGTGGTTGAGCAGGAGATTATAAAAACGTTTTGTTTTAAAACTGTCTTCCTCCCACCAGGCACGGATGGTACTCATGTCGTGCGATGATGGCGTTACCACACTTAAGTAAGGCGCATCCTTGGGATGAAAGAATTCAATGCCCGTCTTCTTGGGCATGCGTTGAATTTCCAGGCTCAAAATACCCAATTGCTCCATAACATCCGGCACACAGTGCGGCACCATACCCAGGTCTTCGCCGCAAACAAGCATATTCGTATTCCGTTTAAGTCCCGGAAGTTTTTTCATTGCTTCCTTGCGCCACATCTCATCCTGCCGCTCGTAGAAATAATTTATATACAGTTTTTTCAGTTCCGCCTGTGAATGCGGATCAAGGTGTTTGAAAGAATAGGTGTCTTCCATGGAAATACGGAAATGAAACTGCTGCCCGTTGGAATCCGGCACTTCAAAAAAGATCACGTTGCTGATGATGTCGTACAGGCCATGCTTTACATCTTTACTGAACGTATCATTCGTTGAGAAATATTCTTCCACCTTTCTTTGGGTATTGAAACTTTCTTTCAGCTTATTGCCATTGAAGAAGGTTTTCTTAACGGCTTCTTTCTGGCTGCCAAAAAGATCATACAGTATCGCATCGGTCACATAAGGCTGTGTATAGCGATGCCGTTCAAAAACGATCTTCTTTTCAAACAGCTCATTGATGGAAACCGGTATGGCCGGAACAAACTTTGCCATGATCCCTTCCACTGCATGGGCAGGTATGCTCCAGATACGGAAGAAGCCGAGGATATGATCAATACGGAATGCATCGAAATAACTGCTCATCTGCTCAAACCGTTTCCGCCACCAGGTAAAATTATCCCGTTGCATAACTTCCCAGTTATACGTTGGAAAGCCCCAGTTCTGCCCCTTTGCGGTAAACGCATCGGGTGGCGCACCGGCCTGTTCATCCATGTGGTATAATCCCGGTTCTACCCAGGCATCCACGCTGTTGCGGCAAATGCCTATCGGGATATCGCCTTTGATGATGATGCCATTGCTGTGTGCATACTCAGTTGCTGCTTTCAACTGAAGGTGCAGGTGATATTGCGTGAAGTAATGAACAGCGATCTCGTCGTAATGTTTTTGCGAAGGGCTTACCAGCTTTTGTATCTCACGCTCTTCATAAACAGCATTGCTTTTCCAGGCATTGAAATCAGCCGTGTTATATTTATCACGCAGGTAAGAGAAGGCCGCATAAGGTTCCAGCCAGTAGCGGTTCAGTTCATAAAACGTGATGTAATCGTAATCATCTTTAAAAACCGCTTTCTTCAATGCATACAGTTCCTGGATAGCTGCCTTCTTCAGCCGCACTACTTCTTCGTAATCAACTTCGGTGAGTTTATTTAATTTTTTATGCTGTGCGGCCAGTGATTTTACGACCGCTTCATGCTCCTTGCCTGCCACCTGCTCCAGGTTAAGCAGCATGGGATGCAATGCAAAAGCAGAAATGGCGGAATACGGATAAGAATCCTTCCAGGTATTTGTTGCCGTGGTATCATTCACCGGCAGTAACTGGATCATTTTAAGACCGGTCTTTTTAGCCCAGTCCACCAGCAGTTTCAGGTCGGTGAACTCGCCGGTACCAAAACCCTTCTTACTACGCAAACTGAACACAGGAATGGCAACGCCGGTCCCTTTCCAGTTTACCGTGTTCACTTTTGCAAACCCGTCGTGAATGATGGTCACTGTTTTATTCGGTTCTTCGGCAAGCAACGTACGGTTATTGCCATCCTCAAAGCGGATGAATTTCTTTTGATCAGTATTGTAAACACCGTATTTATAGACAAGCGGGAAATGTTCGCCGGAAAGATCCAGGTTTATGGTCCACCAGTTGCCTTTTTTAAAAAGCGGCAGCACATTCCCTTTATCCCAATCATTTAATGCCTTTGCCGAACCGCTGATGCAGATGATCTCATTGTCGCTAAGTACGGGGGCTTTTATCCTGAATTCGTGGGTAAAGGTCCTGGGCTCTTTTTTTTGTAATGTGGTTTTTGATTTGCCTTGTTTAAGTAAAACATCCTGGAAGGCAGATGTGAAGAAGGCATTCTCTACCTGGCCGGCATGGTTCCAGGTATCAATAAGTAACAGTTTATCTGCTTTTATTTTTTGCAGGTCTGCGATCCGGTCTTCGCCAAATTCCAGCACATCCTCTCCCTTTTCATCATGCAGCATGTATTTATAATTTATCGGATCCTGCTGTTTCCCCGGGTCTATCTCCATACTGCCATGCCAAAGCTGTTCATTCAGGTATTTGAGTGGGAAGGCCCTGGATAAATCATTATTTCCCAAAGCAGCCGCATTTCCACTAACAAGCAGGGTTTGTCCAAACTTGGTGGAATAACGCAAATAAAAATGTACAATCATCCGAAAGGGTTAAGAACCGGCAATATACGTCAGTTTGCAGAAAAAATTTGCCTTCCGATTGTATAAAAAGTACAGGTAAAAGCGTTCTCCCTTATATTTGCAAAAAATAATTCAAAATGGAAACAACCAAAAAGAGAACCGGCCTTTACTGGGTATTATTCTTACTTTCTGTTGCTGCTTTTTTTGCGGTGCTTTGGTCGCCCATTGGATCCTACTGCTCCATGGTGCTGCCTTTCAATACAACCTTCCTGGCTAAGGCACTCGACCTGATGTGAGATGCCTGAACCTTATTGATATGCCATCCGCCTGCCGGCGGATGGCTTTTTATTAATTGACATTGATCACATCGGGCCGGTTAATAAAACTGCTCCTGAATTTGAACCGGATATTGCTGTTCACCTCCACCTTCCAGTTACGCATATCGCCGTTTATTCTCGGGTAATAGTAACCCCTCAGTTCCACCGTTCCAATAACTAAGTTCTCATTACGGGTGCGGATGCCGCCGCCAATGGCCGAGAACAGGTCGCTTTGGCTCAAATTCTCTTTTGTGGGCTTCAACATGCTTGCATCGACAAATACAAAAGGCGCAAACCGGAAGCCCAGTACCTTGGTAGTATTATAAAAAACCGATTCTCCTCTTACCGATACCCTCAGATCGGCACTGATAGTTCCATTATTAAAATAGGGCAGGCCATAATCGCTCCGCAAAAACAAGGGCGTATTAAGTACCGGGTTTACCTGGGCCGTGATGCCGGTGCTAAGAAACATACGGTTATACCATGATTGCCCCATTTTGTTCAATCTTGTGAAATATGCTGCTGAAAACAATATATCAACATCCTCAAAACGCCTGCTGTAAAAATAACCGCCCAGCCGGAATGTATAGTTACTGTAAAAACCATGGTCCCTGATATTAGATACCGAAATGTCGAGCCCGGCATAGGGCCTGTGTTTATCCTGTTGTTTTATATAGCCGGCCGTCAGCGCTGCATTAAAACCTTCGGGTACATCTTCGCTTCGGCCAAAACCATAAATGAAATTGGTTTTATAAAATACCTGCTGAAAGATATTCAGCGATGTGAGCACTCCCGTAAAATCAGTAAAGCGGTAATCGTACACCGTTTTATATTTTAGTGGTACACTAATGAAGTGCTGCTTAAAACCCCGTATAGCTATAAAACGGTGAAGGCGTATCTCTTTATTAGCATAGAGTGAACGCTTACTGTCTAAGCTGTATCCATACCATGCATCAATGTTGTAAGATGCATACTTGATATCATTCCGGTAGAGCGAATCGGTATCATATACATTTCTCGTTCGCTGGTACGACCATTCCAGGGCGCCGGCGCTTGGTATGTAAGGCGTAACAAGCGGTTTTTCGATCCTTGTATAAACCACGGTTTCCTGGTTGCGATCGCTGGTAAAGCAATACCGGTAATCTTTGTAGCCCGATACCCAGTCGATGAACGACCCGCCGATGTTTCGCCTGATCAGTTCTCCGCCAACACCTGTTTTGGGAAAACGCAGCGCATCGTAATAACTGCTGAACTGCAAACGGGTGCCGCTGCCTAAAAAATTTTCTTCCGTGATCTCTCCCCTGCCACGGTCTTTACTGCTGATGAGTACTTTGGCACCGATGGAAAAAACATCTTTGGTAAGCACCACCACATCCACTGAGTCGGTACTTCCTTCGGCATATTCAACCAGTATCCGGGCCTCCCGTATGTAAGTGAGGTCACGCAGGTATCGTTCGTTGTCGGCCAGCAGGTATGGATACAACTGTTGTCCTTCTTTAAAAAAAAGATTATTGCGGATCACATTGTCGCTGGTATTCTTATGAAATGTTTTACCTACAGCCGTGGCAAAATTATTTTTCACCCGGGTGGTGTCGTCAAAATCGTATTCAAAACCCAGCCGGATGGTTTCTATGGAGCGGATGACCTTACCCTTGTATTTTAAAAAGGGATTCTCTACTTTCCTCGGGAAATCGCTTGGTGGGTTGGTTGCAATGCTGCGGCCTATTTTGCCGAGTATGCCTTTTTTTTTGGCAAGAAAAAAAGTATCCGTTTGTTTGGGGGATTCCTGGGCAGCAGCCCCATCGGCACATAATATAAAAACCAATACACACAAACCCGTATAAAATTCCTTTTTTGTCATTGATCAATGCCTGGCAACCGTAATTAAAAACTTAAAGGTATTGAAACCGCTGTAATAGCGTGTTAATGCATTGGCAACAATATTCTTTCCCCGGCCATTGCCGGCGCAGTGAATGATCAGCAAGAACGGTTCGCTGTAAATTATCTTAATGCTCTTGTGCCCCGGTAATTGCGGTTGGCTGCCTGTTGCGTGGTTACAGATTGGGCGCAGGATGCGAAAAGAATAGCAATAATCAGAAGGATGGTAAAATTTTTCATAGGAATTGATTTATGCTTAAATAAGCTGGTATAAAAATAAGCACATCCAGCCTGTTTTCTGTAAGCAAAATCGCCGATTTTTTTAGTAAATCCACTTGCGGGGATTACGGGAAGATGTGCAACGCACTGAGTAACAGGATCTGTCAAAAAACAGGTCGATGAAAAGATTAATAAATATGTAATCGATTTTACTTTGTGCCCGGCAGATCCGTACTGGTAGGCAATGTGGTCTTATAATCTTTATTAAGGCCGTCATAAAAAACGGCAAGCCGTAGTGAATCCCGTTGCCTGAGTTGTGTCATCTGCAGTTTCAGGTCATCTCCCCGGCCTTTTATAAATTTCATGCCCTCTTCCTCTGTAGGATTGGTGGCAGCAAAAGCAGCCATATCATCCAGGAATTTATTCATGATCCCTTTCATTTCTTTCATTTGCTGCATAATAATATCCACCGACGAATAAACCCGTTGATCTGCATCCGGCTCCTTCTTGATGTTCTCCATGTTATCGATCGTAACATCAATTTCATGATTGATATTATTGCGGGTTACTTCGATATCACCTGATTTTCCCAGGTCTTTCATCACGGTTGAAAAAATGCCCCGGTTCTGCAGGTAGGCCGACCATGCTTTTTCGGTGGCTTCTTTTTTCTTTTTAAACCCGGCCTTGCCATCGTCCCTGTTGTTAAACCCCAAAAAATAAATAATGGTGGCTGCCAGCACAGGCGTAAGAACACCTACGACAACATTTTTAACCATTGATGAACTGCCTGATGATTGTTTGGCTGCTTTCTCTTCCATTTTTCTTTTTTGCTAAATGTAAAAAATAGCCGGTTATTGGCAAAAGATTTATGCCCGGCTGATAAAACAGCCCTATCATGCGGCCTGAACCACATAGGCACATAGTAAAAACATAACCTTTTACCTTTCTATGTTTCCTATGTTCTATGTGGTTCAAATAAAAAATACCTGCCTGCCCCAAAACAGCCTTCTGGAAAATCATTAACTTTCTAATAAAAATGAAGATCCTTGTAACAGGTGCAACAGGCATGGCCGGCTCCGAAGTTATCCGGCAGGCAATACAAGATGAAAACATACAGGAGATCGTTGCATTGGTCCGGCGCCCGCTGGAGATTACACACCCAAAGATCAGCACCATCATTCACAGCAATTTTTTAGACTACGATGTGGTGAGGGATCACTTTAAAGATTGTGATGCCTGCATCTGGTGCCTGGGCATATCGCAACTGCAGGTGAGCAAACAACAATACGCCGTTATCACCTATGAGTATACCATCGCTGCCGCCAAAGCAATGCTAGATGCAAATCCTTCTATTCATTTTGTTTTCTTAAGCGGCAATGGCGCCGACCGGTCTGAAAAAAGCAGCGTACTGTTTGCCCGCTTAAAAGGCAAAACGGAGAATGCATTGCTTCAAATGAACTTTAAAAAACTTACCATTGCCCGGCCCGATGCCATCTGGCCCAAACACAAAAATAAAAATGCCCCGGTTGCCTATAAACTGGTTACCCCTTTATTTCCGTTGATAGAACGATTTGCCCCACGCAAGATCATCGGCTCGGTACAACTGGCAAAAGCGCTTCTGCATTTGGTAAGAGATACCGGCGAAAAAAACACCTATGAGAATATGGACCTGCGGCTGATCGGCGAAAAGGATTAGGCAACTTCTTGCTTATGGTACAGAAAATACCCGCCACTGGGTATAAGAATTTACCCGCATAAACCGTTAATTTGAAAAACCAGCAACATGAAACTGATCCTTTCCTCTTTTGCCTTTTTTATAATTGCAAGCAGCAGCAATGCTCAATTAAGAAAAACAACCAGCAGCAATGCACAGGTAAATAAGTTTGAGAGCGCCGTTGCCTACAACGACTTTATTGTAAATGAACAGACCAAGGTGGGTATGGCGATAAAGAAATTCAATACTACGTTTGAGAATTCAACAGATACGGTGGAAATACATGCAGCCAGGATAGCGATCAGCCGCCAGGCTGATTCAGCCGTTAACCGGATGAATAAAATGGTGCCTTATAAAGGCGATACTTCGCTGAAAAAAAATGCCATCAGCTTATTCGGTTTCTATTCGAAAATAGCGGGCAAAGAATACAAGCAGTTCATCTGGATCTTTTTCAGCAAAGAAAAGACCACTGAACAAAAAAGCAAGGAACTGCAGGACATTGTGAACGATATCACCGAACGGGAAAAAATATACGACAGCAATTTCCTGGAAGCACAAAAAGCCTTTGCTACGAAATACAATATAAAACTTACGGAGAACGAATTCAAGATGGACCAGTAAACCTGCCCACTGCCGGAGCAACACCCTACTCTGCCCTGTCGCAACAATACACATGCGTACTGTCTCTACTGATGAGTAAGGTTCTTTCGGTTGCGGAATTGTATGAATGATGCAGTTTGATCAAACTGTCGCCCAGCTTAGCCGGCATCCACCACAAAGGCATCGGTTTGGAAACCGGGTTATAAGTTGCTGAATCGCCGGCAGCATATCCTGAAACAGTGTACGGCAATTTCCTGATTATCTTCCCCAGTGCCTCAGGACATGTTGTAAACTCAAGCCATACGCAACAGTCTCTTACAGGAATCACCTGGTCAACCGTGTTGACCAGGTTCACACAACTGTCTGCCGGCAGCTTAAAAACCAACACATAGATCTCATTGTTTGACCTCGGCTTTAAACGGTCAATTTCTTTGGAGAACAGGTCGCCTACATTCTTAAGATCAATTTTCAATGCCAAAAAAAATGTAACCAAAAGTGCAGCTGTGGAAAAAATAATGGCCTTCCTGCTTTTCTTCACGATAGCTTTCACCAGGATAAACAAAAAAACGATGAAGGAGACCAGGGCAATGATTGCCAGCAATGCCATGACGCCATGTCCCATTATTGATTGGTTTGTGAAATGTTTAAATAAAATGCAGCATTCAAATATACGGCACTCCTTATCATTGCCTGGAAGACAATACTCTTTTTATTTTTGTAACCGGAATGATCCTTCTTTTTTTATAGCCCAGCAGTTCATAGATCTTAATGGCCCGTTCGTTGTTGCTGCCGGTATGCAGGAAGGGAATGTTGCCGGACTGCAGGTTTTTATCATCCAGGTATGTAACCAGTTGCTGTGCATATTTGCGGCCACCATACGCAGGATGAGTAACCACTGCACTTATTTCTGTTAAGCCATCCATGCTCAGTCTTTCCCCGGCCATGGCCACCAGTTTATCGTCTTTGAAAATACCAAAGTAGTCTCCCATCACCGGGGTGCCGGGCAGGTAATAACCGGGGAATACCTCGCTTACCAATGCATACATTTCTTCCCAATTTTTTTTATCCAGGGACAGGATGTTTTCTGTAATGCTCACCGGCACCGGTTTTTCACAAACCATCTGCAGGCATTGAACAACCGTTTCTATTTTGTAGTTAGCCGGCAAAGCCGGAAGATCATCAAACAGGAAGAAGGAATCGTTGGGTTCAAATACCTCATCGAACTGTTGCGTAATATTCTCTGTGTCTAAATTAAAGCCGGCAAACAAAACGATGTTGGGGTCATATCGTTTTAATTCAGCTGTACCCAACGCAAAGCATGCATGCCTTTCTGTTAAAGCATGCCAGGCAGGGTTATCTAATTTTTTGTAATCAGCAGGCATGAGGAAGATGATTATTATTTGTCAACCAGTTTCAACCAGTCCTTTATTATTTTTTGCAGTGCCTTTTCTTTCGACTTCACATCTTTCATGTCGGTGAACAGGATGAGTCGCCTGCCGTCCTTATAATCACCGGTTAGTAAGCCGGATGTATCTTTTACTTTAGCACCACTTGGAAATACCAGCATGATCCTGCCTTTATAAAGATTCATCACAACGATCTCCCGTTTGTATTCTTTGGGGTCGAAGGGTTTCATTTCTCCGGTAAAATAAAAACTGGGGTTGTTCCATTTTATGCGTTCGCCAATTTCGGTATCTGTTTTTAAAATGATCTGCCGGATGGCCTCGATTATTTTACCAAGTGCCGGTTCCAGTTTTTTAATATGCTGGCTTACCTCTTCGGTGTCGGTGAGTTTGATAGCCTTCGCCATGAACAAAGTAGCAAGATCAGTTAATTGTAAAATTGATGCTGATCACTGCCACATCCCGGTTGCAGTCTGGGCCCCTGCGGTGTTGCTCTTTCAATGTAATGACAACCGTTTGCTTTACCGTATTTTTTTGAGAGGCGGAAAAAGTATAGATATTCCTTCCGGTAATTGCATCGGTGCTGATCTGGCTAACACTGAACTCTGCCGCCTGTTTTGTGATCGAAGGCTGGTCATCGTCATCCCCATAAGCACTGAGGTTAAGTGTGTAATTGCTGCCTGCCTGTATGGTCTCATCCAACGTAACATACTGTGTTTCGTGGCCGGGTTTTTTGCAGGAGTTGAGTACAAAAAAAAGACTTACTATAAGTAATGGAAAGCGCAGATATTGTTTCATGACCGGGAATTTTGTATTTAAATGTACTCATAAAAACGGTAGCGGGCAAAATGTATCTAACCACGGATCTGTGTTACCTGCGAGGCTATGGTTTAAACCCGATCCGGTGCTTTGGTACTTGTGGCGGGTTGAGTAGTTTTTTTAATGCCTGGAAGATCAGTTGTATATCCGCATCATGCTGTTTCACTTTACCATCCTGCAACAGCATTTTCTTTTCAACCTGTTCCAGTTTTAATAAGATCTCTTTGTTTGACAAAAGTAATTCCCACGTTTTACTAAACATCCTTATCACCTGGATATTCACTTCAATAGCCGTGGAACTGTTGAGCACACTCGATAACATAGCCACCCCTTGTTCTGTGAAAGCCATCGGCATATACCGGGTACCTCCCCAGCCCGTTTCATCCACATCTGAACTTGAGGTGCCAATCTGGCTCCTCAAGTTTTCAAATTCTTTTTGAAAGTACAAACATAAAATCTTTGGGAAACCGTTCCGGGTTACGCTTTACCTGTCTTTTCAATTGCTTTGTTTCTACGGCATACATTTCTGCCAGGTCAAAATCAAGCATTACCTTCTTACAACGTAAATTTTGCTGATAACCCTTTCTTCTAAAACGGATATTGACTTCCTAAACTTAGCGATGATACATTTTTTACATCGGCATTACTGCCGGCGCTTAAATATAGCTTACTGCTATCATCGGTGGATGCCGAAAACAACAGGCAACCAGGGGGATTTAAAGTGAAGCGAAGCCAGTTAAGCCAAGGCAACACCGGAGATTTCCGGTACCCTCAGGCCAATTCCAAAAGCTGTGCTAGTTGTAATGGATCTACCCGGTAAGGAGATCCTAACCCTTCAAAAAAATGATGGTCACGTACCAGGTGAACGATGAGCCCTGGCCCGGAAAGAGATCGCTTTATTTTCCTGTTCGTAATTTCCCAATCGATAGAACCATATTGCACGCCGCTGCCCATTTTACATTGCTGGAAATCGGGTTCCTGCGACCATGGGCATAACTGGAAGCCCCTGAATCTTTCTAAGCGTATCTCAAATTGGCCGACAACCACTTTTTCTTTGCGGACTTCAATAGAAGCAGCGAGCAATTCATCCAGTCGCCCGGCGATCAGCTCATAACTCAGACCAAGTTCTTTCAACACACTACGGTCACGCTCAGTGATCACTGTTAATTTTTCGCCCACTCCTAAAAATCCCTTTACTGAGTAGGCACCCGGCTGCATCCTGCGTTCCAGTTCTTCTATACTGATCATAGTTATTCTGCCGGCTTTGTTTCTTTTCTGCCCGACTGCCTTTTCTTTTTTGTCCGCAGAGGAGTGATCCTGCCTGCATTATTCAAAGCCGCTGCTGCAACATAAACAGATTTTCTTACAAAGCGGCTGTTGGCTGAACCCAACAACACGAAAACAATATGTGCAGGTTGTAAAAATTTTTGCGGACGGTTCCACCCTTCTTCAAAATAACCAAACCTGGTGCTGCGAACGGTTACTGCCTGCTTATCGGCTTCCCAGTATTTAAGCGCTTCCTCTATGGCGGATTGGTTGGACCGTAAACCACTTACTACCCTCTCCTTTTTTTGAATCTTTCGCCATAAAACGGTGCATCCATTTACCTGGGTATCCTGGCCAATTGATATGATCACTTTACCGCCCGGGCCATCCACCGGTACGTTATCAATGATACGCTGAAAAGCCACTTCCATCCCGATCACACGCTCTGTACCTTCCTTCGCTTCTATTGCACGCTCGCCAACTAGCAGGCGTACGATCTTCAGGAATCTGCATTCCTTAAGTGAAACAATCCCGTACTTCCGGATATATTTCTCAGCGATCCGGATGGCATCTCCCTCTTTCAGATCCAGATTCGTTTTCCGGTCATCGGCCTGCCAGCTCAGTTTATTCAACAACCTGTATGCACCTGAATGCCTGCACAGGGTAAGTACATATCCTCCCTGGCTGTATACGAACTCATTTTTCTTTTGGAACATCACCCCGGTTTTACCGGTACCGTCAAGCGAGAATTTTTTTGCAAGCTGCAATACGTTCCTTTCACCAAGGTCGGGAACTGCAAGACGATAGATATTGATATTGGCTGAAGCAGCCGCGGTCTTTATTTTTTTTATTGTTTTCTTTGCCATGATTATTGATTTAACAAGTTTGATCAATTAACGTTTGTATTTCCAGGCAAGCCAGTTTGTTGCCCGCACATCGAGGTCCCTCCAATCGAGGGTTTCATGGTCGCGGCGGTTAATGGCATCATCCCGTGTTTCGCCGGCTGCTATCGCTATGGAATCATCATCTACCCAGAATGAATAAGCACAATCCACCCAGGAACCGGCAATGGTATCTCCATCGCAGATATCATTTGCAAAATCTTCTCCCAGGTCGTCGGTCCACCAGCTATCATGACTGGAGCCGATGTACCCGAGCATCATATGAAGCCCTTTCATTGGTCCGAACCAGACCGCCGCTATATGGGCCGAATCGGTATTGAGCACCGTTTCACAACCTGCCGAAACAAGCCATTTCAGTTTTTTACTGCCCAGCCGCCACTTATCCGACCGGCTTGAACAACTATTATGTTTTTTCGCAAAGGACAGGCTCAATATATTACTGTTATTGCCGCCATGGCTTACAAAGAATACAAAATGCACATCATCGGTCCAGTTCAATGAGTCGCCGCCGAAATTGGGATGGGTAAAATCCGTTTCCCAGGCATTGTCATCTCCCCAGTTGAAGACCTTTGTGTGGCCTCTTGATCCCATGGTATTGTAAAAACCAACGGCCTGGTCATCACAATACTCCAGGTTGTTCTGCTTACAACTGTCGTCGTGGAATTTATTTACCCATTCAACTCCAACACGAACGTTTACATGAATACTCATAGTAATGATGTTTAAATATTTGAAATAAAAAACTGTTCGTTGTGATGACAGGTAAGCAAAAGTGAAGGACAGGGATTGATCGAAAGAATACTAAAGATATACCAGCGAACAGGCTTTGTCAATACCCTGTTAGTGGTATGTGCAGCGGCGAAGCCCGGAGGGGCGATATTTTGGTAGAACCAATTCCATTGTTTTCGGATCAAGCCCCGGAGGGGCGGCATTATAAAAGAAAGAAGGTTGAAAAAAAATGTCGCCAAGCTGAGGCTTCGAATCAATGGAAATATGAAAGTTAATTTATTCGTCGCTGGTCAAAAGACCAACCGACAGCGAAGATGTATGTGAAGACCAACAGCGCCGTACAAAATGTTTCACCAAGCCCGAACCAGGGAAAGGAGTTTATATAAAAATATTAACTTGCCGGATAATCAATCACCTGTGCAAAAACATATCCTCCTTCTTCTTTTTCTCCATATAGCCACAAAAGGCATTTGCCAGAAAACCGTTTTTATTGATACGTATAATTTGCCTGCAGAAATAAAAGCGGGACAGGTTATCGTTGAAATGCCTTTCGGCTATGCTGATATCCTGAAAGTTTCCGGCGACACCGCAGGCTTAAAAACAGCCGGTGATATTTTTATAGACGTGGCCTGCACCGACTACCCTATCAATGCATCCTTGGTATCGCTGAACAAAAGCAGGGTTGCATCTTTTTTAAAACGTTTTCCTTTTATTGAAGAAGGCCAGCTGGCACAGGTAAATTTCTTTCAGCAAACCGATGGTGCATTAAGGGAAAAAGCGATCACGATGTTTCATGGTTTGATCGTAACCTTCCGGCCTAAACAAACAGTAGAAAATGCAAAAAAAGAAGTGGTTAAACTGGAGGAAATTGTAAAAACAGGTACGCCCGGACCCGAAGAAAGATCAGCAACGGCAGTTACCAAACAAGACAGCGCAACGAACGAACTGGAAAAAATATATGCACAAAGGCCACGCAAATTTCAAAACGGTAAATGGTACATACAGGTGGGTCGGGGCGGCATTGTATCGGTAGATTCTGATGTTCCAAAAAAATCGCCGCTCGACTCATTTATAACCCGTGCCCCTAAGGATGCGTTGGAGGAAAGCTTGATAAACAAAGATGAGTATAAAGAATTCAAAGGGTCAACGGCGATCCGTATCTATTACCCCCACTGGGTCAGTGAAGAACTGCTTATTCCTAAAAAGACCGTAACGGTTGCAGAGAAACCGGTGGTTACTATCCGCACAAACAGGATCCCTGATACGTCCATTTTAAATATACTGGACAGAACAAAGTGGCAAAAAGCTACCATCGTTGTAGATGTTACCGGCAGTATGTACAAATACACGGCGCAGCTTTTACTGTGGGTAAAAACAAATCCCATAGGCAACTCCTCAAAGAACTTTGTATTTTTTAACGACGGTGATAATAAGCCCGACAAGGATAAACAGATCGGCAACACCGGCGGCATTTATTATAAAACCTGCAATGGGTATGTAGAGGTTGAAGCCCTGATGAAGTCGACCATGGCAAAAGGCGGGGGCGGCGACTACCCCGAGAATAATATTGAGGCGTTGATAACCGGGGAAAAAATTTTCCCGGCAGCGGATTTCCAGGTGATGATCGCCGATAACTGGGCGCCCATTAAAGACAAAATATTCTGGAACCTGCTTACCAAACCAGTACGGATCGTGGTATGCGGCGCCACCGAGTTCAATGTAAATATCGATTACCTGAACCTGGCCAGAAAGACCAACGGTTCGGTTCATTTAATGGAAAGCGACCTGTACAACCTTTCCGGGTTAAAGGAAGGAGAGATATTAAAAGTTGGCAAGAACACGTTCGTTGTGAAGAACGGGGTGTTCGTGGAGACAGGGTATGATCTTAATAATAAGTAGATAATAATATTAACCACAGATTGCACGGATTTGCACAGAGAAGTAATCTGTGGTAATCTGTGAAAAAGATCTGTGGGTATCGGTGGTAAAAAAAGAGCAAAAAAATATATCCACTTCATTTACAATTATTCGTCGTTGGTCGAAGTCCAGACAACGGCAGTGCAACAGTTTACCTACGCTGGCAAAGGAATGTTGGGCTAAAGCCCAGTGGGTACTCATTTATCAATTGCCCCGCCCTTAAGGGCGGGGCAATTCAAGTTCTCTTATTGCAGGGCTTTAGCCCGATTTAGCTTTTGAATTGAACTTTTGTCCAATCGGGGTTTTAAAGGCCGGACACAGTCCGGCAGAATTAAAAGGCATCAAGTGATCCCATTAACTGTACGTGGTAAATTTAATAATTTGGGTGGGGAACACTTGCGCCAGTTGAGGGGCCAGTTGAGGGCAAAAAAAGCCCTGTAAGGGCGATATTCTGGTAGAAACAATGGAATTGTTTCGCATCAAGCCCCGGAGGGGCGACATACTAAAACAAAAAAGGTTGAGAAAAAATGCCGCCCCTCCGGGGCTTGGGTACCATTATCATTTACAGTTTACCAAAATATCGCCTCGCTGAGGCTTTGAGTTAACAGAAGAATGAAAATTCTTTTATTCGCCGTTGGTCATAAGACCAGACGACGGCGAGGATTGGGGCGAAGACCAACAACGGCGAGGACTGTATGTGGTAAATTAAATCATTTGAGTGGGGAACACTTGCGCCAGTTGGGGGGACCAGACGAAGGCAATGCAACAGTTTACTTACGTCCACAGAAAGCATCAAAGAAAGCCCTTTCTATGTAAAAGTTCAATAGTTTCAATAAGAGCAGCCCAAAACATTTCTTCGTTAACTACCAAAAGATTCCCTGGAATTGGAACAGATCCTTCCATTTCATTTGTCCAAGTATATAAGTTAACTGATTCAAATTTTTCATCGCTAAATCGGCGCTTAACCTCTAATACTATTGGGATATTTTGGAAGGTAAAAAGAAAAGGCTTTTCTGAATAAAAGTTATGGATCGAGTGACTTAATAAGTAAAGCAGGTCACCAAATCTCCATTGAAAATTATTTATAAATTCTGTCTTTAAAGATGATAGCTCAATAGTTTTTTTCATATTATGATAATCACCAAAAAAGTCCCTAAGCAATTTTAATTGCATTGATATCGGAACACTCCACGAAAAATTTGTTTATTTCTTTCATTAAAATCTATCGGTTCATAATGATATTCCAACTTTTTCCCATGAATCTTAATAATGTTTCTTAAACTAAGCAATCTTTTAGTAACTAAGAGGCTTAAAATATCTTGCAGAAATCTACTATGAAAATAGTGTTGCTTAATAAAATTAATATCAGCGCCTTTTGAAAATGGCTCTACTGATTCAAATATTTTGGTAATTATTCCTATAATAGCTTTTTTATTATCAAAATGATAAACTTCAGTACTATAAAATTTATCTATATAGCCCATAAAATCTACTTCTGTACCATACCTGTGATGAAAAAGATCTCTAATATTATTAAAATCACAAACGATTATTATTTTATCAAAATTAAATTTGTTTTTATATCCTGATATGCTTGTGGAGTCAAAATGAGAAGCAAAAACATTTAGTATTCTAAAAAACATGTTCTGGATCCAATCGATCTATATCATCAATTAGCAATACCGATTCTTTCTTTGCATTCGAAATGTTTTCTGAAATAATTTTCGTTGTAATATCAGCCTCTTAAATACTTCCTTCTCTAAGTTCTAATGATTCCAAGTATTCAACTAATCTATCTCTAGAAATTTTTTTTCATCATGAAATTTGAGAAATTCTTCTTTGAGCTTATCAAATTTTTCGAAACATTCTACCACTTCTTTCCCAAGTTTTGGGATCATATATACCAACGCTGCTGTTATTTTGTGCAAGTTCTTTTTTGCATATTCAGGCAATGTGTCTAATAATTTTAATCCAATTTCATCAAAGTCAAATGTTTGATGGTTTAACATTTTCAACTATTATATCATACTTAATGTATCGAATTATGTCTTCATTTGATGCAATTGAATAATTAATAGGGAAATAGCCGATATACTTCATATTTTTTCAGAACCAAATAATTTAGTTTGATTTTTAGAAGAGAAGAAATCTAATAAAAACTTTGTCTTACCTATTCCATACTTTCCTGAAAAAAATTATCCGTTCATTTACTTCATTTTCTAAATGCTTTTGGAATTCTTTAATTGGATATTCAAATATTTCTTCAAAGTATAATTCTTCCATTTACCAGTTTTGAAAAGATTAGTAATTTTCTCATAAACACATAATATTTACAAAGAATAGTTATTTAAAAAGCCCCTGCATTTCTGCAAGGGCTTTAATTTTTATTCTTTTACTTCACTTCCTCAAAAGGCACATCCTCCACTTTACTTTCGCTGTTGCTTGTTTGCTGCTCATGGCCTGCGTCGGGGCCGTGTCCATCAGGTCCACCGGGCTGTTGTGCACCGGCTCCTTCTTGTGTAGCCTTATACATGTCTTCACTGGCGGCTGTCCACGCTGCATTCATTTCGGTCATAGCGGCGTCTATCTGTGCAAGGTCCTGCGCTTTGTGGGCTTCTTTTAATTTGGTAAGCGATGCTTCAATAGCGGCTTTCTTATCGGCCGGTATCTTTTCGCCGTATTCCTTCAGTTGTTTTTCTGTCTGGAAGATCAGGCTGTCGGCACCGTTTATCTTTTCTACTTTTTCTTTTTCTTTCTTATCGCTTTCTTCATTGGCCTTGGCATCGTTCTTCATCTTTTCAATTTCTTCCTTACTCAGTCCGCTGCCGGCTTCAATGCGTATCTTCTGTTCTTTACCCGTGCCCTTGTCTTTGGCTGTTACATGGAGGATACCATTGGCATCAATATCAAAGATCACTTCTACCTGTGGTACGCCACGTGGTGCCGGTGGTATGCCGTCGAGGTTAAAGGTACCCAGGCTTTTGTTCTGGCTGCTCATCGGCCGCTCGCCCTGCAGTACGTGTATCTGTACGCCGGGCTGGTTATCGCTGGCGGTAGAGAATATTTCTGATTTCTTTGTCGGGATGGTTGTGTTGCTGTCGATCAGCCTGGTCATTACACCGCCCATGGTTTCAATACCCAAACTAAGCGGGGTAACATCTAACAACAATACGTCTTTGATATCTCCGCTCAATACGGCACCTTGTATGGCTGCACCTACTGCCACCACCTCATCAGGATTAACACCACGGTTTGGCTTTTTGCCGAAGAATTTTTCAACCAGTTCCAGTACTTTGGGTATACGGCTGCTGCCACCCACCATGATCACTTCATCAATTTCGGAAGTATTCATACCGGCATCTTTCAAGGCAAGTTCACAGGGCTTTAAGCAGCGCTCAAATAATTTATCGGCCAGTGCTTCAAATTTTGCACGGGTCAGTTTTTTCACCAGGTGTTTGGGCACGCCATCCACCGCGGTGATATAAGGCAGGTTAATTTCTGTTTCGGTAGAAGAAGACAATTCAACCTTTGCTTTTTCAGATGCTTCTTTTAAACGTTGCAAAGCCATTGGATCTTTGCGGAGGTCAATTGCTTCATCAGCTTTAAACTCATCTGCCAGCCAGTCCATGATCACTTTATCAAAATCATCACCACCGAGGTGGGTATCGCCATTGGTTGATTTTACTTCAAACACACCATCGCCCAGTTCCAGTACGGAGATATCGAATGTACCTCCACCCAGGTCAAACACAGCGATCTTGTGATCCTTACCACCTTTATCCAAACCATAAGCAAGGGCTGCGGCGGTTGGTTCGTTTACCACACGGCGAACATTCAACCCGGCAATTTCACCGGCTTCTTTGGTTGCCTGGCGCTGTGCATCGTTGAAATAAGCCGGAACGGTGATCACCGCATCGGTCACTTCTGCTCCCAGGTAATCTTCAGCCGTTTTCTTCATTTTCTGCAGTATCATCGCACTTATTTCCTGTGGGGTATAAAGCCTGCCATCTATGTCAATACGAACCGTATTATTGTCACCTTTTACTACTTTATAGCTCCAGTGGCTGATCTCTTCTGTCACTTCATCAAAGCGGCGGCCCATAAAACGCTTAACGCTGCTGATGGTGTTGTGGCTGTTGGTGATGGCCTGGCGCTTGGCCGGGTCACCCACTTTACGTTCGCCATTTTTAAGGAAAGCCACTACAGACGGGGTTGTGCGGCGACCTTCGTCGTTGGCGATCACCACCGGTTCGTTGCCCTCCATTACGGAGACGCAACTGTTGGTTGTTCCAAGGTCAATTCCTATAATCTTTCCCATGATATAAATTTTAAGTTGTTCATACTAGGTTGACAATGATTGTGCCATGGGGGGAAAAATGCAAAAATGACAGGAACGAAAAGCGGATACTGGATGCTGGTCACTGGATACTGGTCACTGGATGCTGGATACTGGATGCTGGTCACTTGATACTGGATGAGGTCTCTGATTATTAAAAAGCTTTTAAAAATACGCCGGGTGCACCCAGTATCAAGTGACCAGTACCAAGTATCAAGTGACCAGTATCTATATTTGCCCTCTAAACTTTCTCTATGGCCTTTATCAACTACAATACAAAGAACCGGTCAACCATCTTCCCGGGAATACAAAGTGCGATGGAACACTCAGACCAGGTAACTTTTGGCTGCGTAACACTTGAAGAAGGCGTGATTGCTCCCCTGCACAGTCACCCGCATGAACAATGGACCTATGTACTGGACGGAGAAATGGAATTTACCCTTGATGGCGAAAAACAATTGCTGCTGCCGGGCATGGGCGCTTATATTCCATCCAATGCCGTGCATGGGACTTTTGCCGTTACGGCCTGCAAAGTGATCGATGTGTTTGTGCCGGTGAGGGAGGACTATAAGAACATGGAATGATGAACAAGGAACAAGGAATATTGATCGGAGTACTTATCAACTTCCTTGTTCCTTGTTCAATATTCTTTCCGGGTTCTGAATGTAAAATGCTTCTGGCTCAAATAACTGATCGTAATAATGATCGCCGTGGTGATACACTGGCTTAAGAACGGCCACCAGCCAAATACTTCCACAAATATTTTCAGGATAAAATAGTTGAGGGTGAGATTAAGTACAAAGGAAAGCAGGTAGCGGAAGAGTTGAATCCTTCCTTTCAGGTTTGAATCAACAAAGACCACGTACTTCATTAAAATAAACCCGACCATAAAATTCACGCAGAAGGAAATGAAGAGGGCAGCATTATGCGGCTTGAGTGTATAAAATCCCAGGTCTACATTCTCCAGCTTAAATACATATACCAGTAATATTTTGAAAAGCGCAAGTCCAAGTACGGTATTGGCGCCGCCGCAGGCTGCATAACGAAAGGTTTGCTCCGGCATCCATCTTTTGAATGGAGGATAGAAGAAGTCGATGAACGATATGATGGCTTTTTTCGGCAACGTGATAGTTATTAGAACCGTTGAAAGTTGTTGAATGTTGTTGAATGTTGTTGAATATTGTTGAATATTGTTGAATATTGTTGAATGTTGTTTATGGATAAGCTTTTCAACAATCTTCAACCATTTTCAACCCTTCAACCATTTTCAACAATATTCAACCCTTAACCATAAAGCTCTTCCCTCATCGCCTTCACCCTTTCATCTGCCAGGTACTCATCGTAGGTCATTAATTTATCGATCATCCCTTTAGGCGTAAGTTCAATGATGCGGTTACACACTGTTTGCATGAACTGGTGATCATGCGTGGTAAGCAAAATGATACCGGTATAAGCAACCATATTATCGTTGAAGGAAATGATGCTTTCCAGGTCGAGGTGGTTGGTGGGCTCATCAAGTATCAGCACATTCGGGTTCTGCAGCATCATCTTACTCACCATGCAACGGACCTTTTCGCCACCGCTCAATACGTTTGTTTTCTTCAGCACTTCTTCGCCGCTGAATAACATCTTCCCTAAAAATCCACGCAGGAAATCCTCATCCACATCCTTTGTTCCGGGCGGAACGTACTGACGAAGCCAGTCCATCAGGTTGAGTTTGCTTCCTTCAAAATATTCGCTGTTATCGTTCGGTAGGTAAGCGGTGGTAACGGTGGTACCCCATTCGTAGGTACCGCTGTCGGCCTTCATCCTGCCGTTTATTACTTCAAAGAAACTGGTAAGTGCGATCGGGTCACGACTGATAAAAGCGATCTTCTCTCCTTTCTGTATATCGAATTTTATTCGGTCGAAAACAGTTTTCCCTTCAATTTGTAATTTAAGATTGTCCACTTTCAATATCTCATTACCCACTTCTCTCTCCTGTTTGAAAATGATGCCGGGGTATTTCCGGTTGCTGGGCTGTATCTCTTCAATAACCAGTTTCTCCAATGCCTTTTTACGGGAGGTAGCCTGTTTACTTTTAGAAGCATTGGCGCTGAAACGGGCAATGAATTCCAGCAGGTCCTTCCGCTTGTCTTCCATCTTCTTGTTCTTATCGCCCAGTTGCCTTGCTGCCAGCTGCGAACTTTCGTACCAGAAACTATAGTTACCGGTGTATACTTTTATTTTACTGCGGTCAACATCGGCCACGTGTGTACATACCGCATCTAAAAAGTGACGGTCGTGACTTACCACCAACACAATGTTCTCGTAATCGGCCAGAAAATTTTCCAGCCAGCTGATGGTTTCCACATCCAGGTTATTGGTAGGCTCATCCAGTAATAATATATCGGGGTTGCCAAAGATGGCCTGTGCCAGCAATACCCTTACTTTAATATTGGCGGCAATGTCTTTCATCAGTTGCTGGTGCAGTTCGTCCTTAACACCCAGTTCGCTCAATAAAGTAGCGGCATCGCTTTCGGCGGTATAGCCACCCATTTCGCCAAAATCATGTTCCAGTTCGCCGGCCTTGATGCCGTCGGCTTCGGTAAAATCTTCCTTGGCATAAATGGCATCCCGTTCATGCATCACTTTCCACATTTTTTTGTGGCCCATCAGCACGGTATTCAAAACAGTTGTTTCATCAAATTCAAATTGATTCTGGTTCAATACGGCCATCCGTTCCCCGGGCGTAATATCGATGGTTCCTTTATTGGGTTCAATTTCGCCACTGATGATCTTCAGGAAGGTGGATTTGCCGGCCCCGTTGGCACCAATGATACCATAGCAGTTGCCCTTGGTGAAACTGATGTTCACTTCATCAAACAAAACCCTCTTTCCGTAGGCCAGCGTTATATTATTTGCACTTATCATAGTTATAAAAAGGGTGCAAAGATAAGGGATTGGAGGGTGAAAGTTTGAAGTTTGAGGTTTGAAGTTGGGGACTCTTTAGAGCAAAGGGTTGCACCTTAACCACAAACCTCAAACCACAAACCTCAAACCTCAAACCTCAAACTTCAAACCATAAACTTCAAACCCCAAACTGAATTATCTTTGCCCCATGTCAATAGTAAGCAGTTTACAAAAATGTACCGCAGCGGGTTTATCGGCTTTATTCAACCAGTCGTTCACCGAAAAGGATTTCCAGGTAAACCAGACCAAACCCGAATTTGAGGGGGACTATACCGTGGTGATGTTCTCGCTGGTAAAATCGTTGAAATTATCCCACAATGCCATTGGCAACCAGTTGGGCGACCATCTTACCAAAAACTATCCGCAGTTTTTCAGCAAATACAATATTATAAAGGGTTTTTTAAATCTCACTGTTTCCGATGCATATTGGGTGGACCTGCTGAATAAGAACCACAACGATACCTGCTACGGCAAAAAAGCAATGAATGGCAAGAAGGTGATGGTGGAATATTCATCGCCCAATACAAACAAGCCATTACACCTTGGTCACCTGCGGAATAATTTTTTGGGATGGAGCGTTGCCGAAATTTTAAAAGCCAGCGGATACGAAGTGATCAAAAGCTGCATCGTGAACGACCGCGGCATACATATATGTAAGAGCATGATCGCCTGGCAGAAATTTGCCAACGGCGCCACACCGGAAAGCACAGGTACTAAAGGTGATCATTTTGTGGGGGAGTATTATGTGAAGTTCAACGATGCGTATAAAAAAGAAGTGGATGAACTTGTTGCCGCCGGAAAAACAAAAGAGGAAGCAGAGAAAGAATCACCGATTATGAAAGCCACGCAGCAAATGCTTCTGGATTGGGAAAATGGCAAGCCCGAAGTGATCGACCTCTGGAAAAAAATGAACAGTTGGGTGTATGCAGGTTTTGATGTTACTTACAAACGCATCGGCAGCGACTTCAACATTGTTTATTACGAAAGCAATACCTACCTGCTGGGAAAAGGCATTGTGCAGCAGGGACTGGATAAAAAAGTATTTTACCAGAAGGAAGACAGCAGCATCTGGATAGACCTTACCGCTGATGGGCTGGATGAAAAGATCGTTCAGCGAAAAGACGGCACCTCGGTTTATATCACCCAGGATATTGGTTTAGCATTGCAGAAATACGAGCAATACAAAATCGACCAAAGCATTTATGTGATCGGCAACGAACAGAACTACCACATGAAAGTATTGCAGCTTATTTGCCAGAAGCTGGGCATGCCCAATGCGGATAATATTTTTCATTTGAGTTATGGCATGGTTGAACTCACCACCGGTAAAATGAAAAGCCGGGAAGGAACCGTAGTGGATGCCGATGACCTGGTAGATGAGATGGTGGCCACTTCAAAACAACATACTGAAGAGTTGGGAAAAGTAAAAGATTTTACGGAGACAGAATTGAAAGAACTCTACGATACCATCGGCCTGGGCGCCATGAAATTTTATTTGCTGCGGGTTGATCCCAAAAAGACCATGGTCTTCAATCCCCAGGAAAGCATTGACTTCCACGGATTCACCGGGCCCTTTGTGCAATACACGTATGCAAGGATAAAGAGTATTTTAAGAAAGGTTGATAGTTCATTGTTAATGGTTGATAGCAAAGACGTTCCCAACCAGGACGTCTCTTCCATGAACTATGATCCATCAACCATGAGCCTGCTTAAGCTGGAGAAAGACCTCATCATCGCCGCCGAACAATATCCTTCCATGATCGAACAGGCATGTACCGAACACAATCCTTCGGTGATCGCCAATTATGTTTTTCATTTAGCCAAAACATTCAACTCTTTTTATACCGAACATTCCATTGCCAATGCAGAAACTTCAGCGAAGAAACAATTGCGTGTGCAACTGGCATCCATCACTGCCAACATCATCAAAAGCGGAATGGGTTTATTAGGCATCGCAGTGCCCGAAAGAATGTAATGTCCCTCTTCAAAATGTTCACAATAAATTAATGTGTAATTTTGACACGTCATAAGTCAGGCGTTTGGCTTATTTTTGAAGCATGAAGAAGAAAGTAACCAAGATCGGCGTACTCACTTCCGGTGGCGACAGCCCGGGCATGAATGCCTGCATCAGGGCGGTGGTTCGTACCGGTATTTTCCATGGGCTGGAGGTGTACGGTATCATGCGTGGCTACAGCGGCATGGTGGAAAATGACATTGTTCACATGGAAAGCCGCAGCGTAGCAAATATCATTCAGCGGGGCGGTACCATTTTAAAAACATCCCGTTGCAAAGATTTTTTTGAACCCGAAGGAAGAAAGCGTGCCTACGATAATTTAAAAAAACACGGCATCAACGGGTTGGTGATCATTGGCGGCGACGGCAGTTTCCGTGGTGCACAGATATTCAGTCACGAATTTGATATCCCCTGCATCGGTTTGCCGGGCACCATTGATAAGGATATTGCCGGCACCGATTTTACCATTGGTTTCGACACGGCTGTTAACACCGCCGTGGAAGCTATTGATAAGATCAGAGACACAGCCGAAGCACACGACCGTTTATTTGTAATAGAGGTAATGGGCCGTGACGCCGGGTACATTGCCCTGCATAGCGGTATTGCCACCGGTGCCGAGAATATTCTGATACCCGAACGCAAAACAGAAATAGAGACCATCATCACCCAGTTGGCAGAAAAGAAAGACGCCATAAACTGGTTAACCTTATTGTTGTTGCTGAAGGGGATGAGTTTGGCGGAGGCAATGAAGTTGCGAAAGTGATAAAGTCACGGTTGCCATTGCTGGAAGTACGGGTTTGTATTTTAGGTCACATACAAAGAGGCGGTTCGCCAAGTTGTATGGACAGGCTCATCGCCAGCCGCATGGGTTACCATGCTGTGGAATCGCTGGTGGAAGGAAGGCACAATGTGTTTGTTGGTATCGTTAACAACAAAATAAATTACCTTCCACTGGATGAAGCTGTGAAGAAGAAGCAACGCATCAGCGAAGAATGGTTGAAGATCGTGAAGATATTGGCAACGTAAAGCCGATACTGGATGCTTGTCGCTGGATACTGGTTGATCACGTTTTGTATCAAGTATCCAGCAACCAGTATCCAGTATCTAGTATCTAGTATCCAGTATCCATTATCTAGTATCCACCATCAAACAAAAACAAGCATCCCGTTAAATGAGCAAACACCTAAGCAAATACCTGCACGAGCAGATGGACAAGGAAGCCGGTATTACCCACTCACAAAAAAGAACGAAGATCGTAGCCACGGTTGGACCGGCATGTGAAGCAACTGAAAAACTGGTTGAGCTGGCAAAGGCCGGCGCCAATGTTTTCCGGCTTAATTTTTCTCACGGTACGCACGACAACAAGAAAGAGATCATTGAACGCATCCGCAGCATCAACAGGTCGCAACCTTATAATATTGCCATACTCGCCGACCTGCAGGGCCCGAAACTAAGAGTAGGTGAACTGGAGAACGGCCAGATAGAACTGGTAGACGGAGCAGAACTCATCATCACCACCGAAAAAATTACCGGCAACCAGTCGAAGGTCTATGTCTCCTACCCCCACCTTACCCAGGATGTGAAAGTAGACGAACGCATTTTTTTAGACGATGGTAAGATGGAAGTGAAGGTGAAGAAAATACTCAGCGATAAAGAGATACTCGTAAGCATCACGCTGGGAGGTATCTTACTTCAGAAAAAAGGTGTTAACCTCCCCGACTCTGAACTCACCATGCCTTCGATGACAGAAAAAGATTTCACCGATCTTGATTTCATTCTTGCCAACAACATCGATTGGGTGGCCTTGTCTTTCGTGCGCAAACCAAAAGACATCATTGAGCTGAAGAAGATCATCAAGAAGCACAACAGCAAAATGAAGGTGATCGCAAAGATAGAAATGCCCGAAGCGTTGAAGAATATCCGGGATATTATAGTAGAAAGCGATGGCATTATGGTGGCACGTGGCGACCTGGGTGTGGAACTTCCTGTTGAACAAATTCCGATCATTCAAAAAGAACTCATCCGCAAATGCATGCACCGGGCCAAACCCGTGATCGTTGCCACGCAGATGATGGAGAGCATGATAGACCGCACCAAACCGAACCGCAGTGAGGTAACCGATGTTGCCAATGCGGTGCTGGAAGGCGCCGATGCCGTGATGCTGAGCGGCGAAACAGCCATGGGCGATTATCCAACGCTTGTAGTAGAAATGATGAGTAAGATCATCATGGAAGTAGAGAACAACGTTTATGATTACAACCGCGATGATATTTTATCGCCCCAACCCCACTCTCCTTCTTTTTTAAGCGACGCCATTTGTTACAGCGCCTGCAAACTGGCGCACGACACCAATGCCCGTGCATTGATCGGTATGACGCAGAGCGGCTACACCGCTTTCATGCTGAGCAGTTACCGCCCCAAAGCACCCTTGTATATTTTCAGCAAAGAAAAATCATTGATCGGGCAGCTTAGTTTAAGCTGGGGCGTACGTGCATTTTTCTATGATGAGGAAGAAAGTTTAGATGACATCCTCTTTGACCAGATAAATATCTTAAAGGAACGTGGCTTTTTACAACCCGGTGATGTGGTAGTGAATACGGGAAGTACACCCGTAGAATTGCATTTGCCTACGAATGTGGTGAAGGTCTCTAAAGTTGAATAACCTTTATTTTTTAAGTGCCGCTATGATCTCTTCTTTCTTAAGGGGAATATATTTATTGCCGCCCAGGTCCTGTGCCCCCATATTCCCGCAGTATGTATCATTAAAAAAAGGATACAGGGCATTATAATAAAAGGTATTCCCTTTATAACTTGTTTTACCACCTAAGCCCGATGTTTTAAACCAGCCATCTGTGATCTCCGTTAAGTAACAACGGAATATACAATCTTCATAAACAGGATAACTTTTATAATCACCGCATACAAAAGTGGTATTATCCATATCAAAGATGCGTTGATCAAACCCAAGGAAGCTGCATTTTTTGAAACGGGTACGCCTGGCTCCCACATTGGCTACCAGAAACATTCCTGTCATTCGTTTCCCTTTATATACGTTACTGAAATTACAATTCGTAAAAGCAGTGGCATCTTTTTCCCGGGCTGAATTGTTACGGAGATATAACTGGCCATAAAAAGAACATGAATCAAACGCATATTCATCCGATTCAATATCGGCCACACTGTTGTAGGTCCCAACAAAAACACAGTTCATAAAATTAATTTTCTTACTCGGCATTTTTTTTCCGTTCAGAGAAGCAACACCAGCAGCAAGGGCAAGCCATTGATTATTTTTAATGATGCAGTTATAAAAGCTGCCCAAAACCGGCACATTTTCCAGGTCCACGGTTTCAGATTCTATGTCGATACCGGCGGCAGGTTCGGTACTGACCGATCCCCGGCCCATTTCAGAGAATTCCGAATTGATGACCTTTAGGTTACGGCCGCTTAACCACGAAAGGCCGTTCCTGCCGTTCCGGGTAACCAGGCAGTTCTTTATCAAAATATTGTCAGAGCTACTGTAGCCATTACCCATATCTTTAATGGCAATGCCATCCAGGCCCAGGTCGTATAATGTAATATCCAGAAGTTGCACTGATGAACAGGAAGAGATGCAAATGCCGGTATGATAATTTTCATACGGGTTTTTTCCTCGGCCAAACTTACCCCCCAGCATGAAAGAAGCTGCATTACCATTCACTTCTATATTGCGTAATACAATATCGCTGCAGGCCATAAATGCAAACGTGTTACCAATATGCGCCCGCTGCAGACCGGTTTTATCTAAATAAAGATTGGTAGTGCCTGCTTCTGCCTTGGTTACATTTGCCTGCCCTTTTGCAATTTCAAATAACCCGAACCGCATACCGGCCTTATACTGCAATTTTGGCTTGAGCCCGCTTTTAGAAAGCAGTCCTTCTATTGAAACATTTTTTGCTTTTAGCAGGAGTAATACCTCAAAGCCATCGAAAGATGCATTTTCTCCCCACCCGTATTTTTTAAAGTGGTTGATCCTGCCCCCATTGAATACCTGCTTACCTACTACATAGGTACCATAGGGTATCAACAGCCTGACATAACCGCCTCTTGCATTAATAAAATCAGCAGCAGCCTCAAATGCCAGGTGATCCGATGTGGTGGTGGAATTTTCCTCACTGTTTTCCCGGCCATTGCCCACTGCAGCAAAATCTTTTTTCAGGTCAAGGGTAATAATGCCCGGCTTAACACGCAGGCTGTGCAAAGAAGGATCGTAGACGAGGTAATTGCTCTTTTGTGCAGCAAGCTCACTTAATCCAGAGATGGAAAATAAAAAACAAAAAAATAGCGCATACCGCAAGTTATCGAATACCTGCAGGCGGTTGAAAAAACAATATGTTAATTTACCCGGGCAAAAAACTTATTCCCAACTGCAGATAATAATTCCGGCAATTATATTCCCGACTATTGCATAGCCTCCATTGATGAGAAAAAGGCTGAGCGGTTTTTTTCGTACAGGTAATTCACCCATACAGATGCCGCACTGAAACAAGCCCCGCAAAAGGCGCCCAATTTTATTCCGCTCATCCATCCGCCTGCCTCACCGCCCCGAATGCCCAACCGTTCGGCAAGAATGGCAAGTGCCAGGCATTGTACCAACATCATCACAAACGAACCACCGAACATCATACCCATGCCTTTTTTGGCATCGGGATTATTCACGTCAATTTTCAGATCAGCGATCCAGCGTTTTACAAACAGCACTTTGGAATACCATAAAGCACCTAAGATAAAATAAGCAAGCGCAGCCACCCCAATGGCTACCCAATTCAAATAATCAAAGTTTTGCAGCATGATTGAACAGTTTTGGTTAATGATGGAGTAATATACAAAGGGTTTTTGGGAGATGCAAGAATAGCCACGCTTATTTAGCAGTGCCCGCCCGGGTATTTTTATAAGTTGTAATTTGTATTACAAAGATCCCGGGATAAAAACACCAAAAGCAAAAAAAAAATGAAGTCAGCCCTCTTGATTAACTATGCTCGTGAGCATCTTGAATCGGTAGAAAAACATCTCGCCGCATACCGGGAAGACGGGGAGCCCGAACGGCTTCATCTTTTACGGGTTGATATAAAGAAAACAAAAGCGGTATTCTCTTTTTTTGGAAGCATCCACCAGCAGCAATATTCAGACAACCGTTTGAGACCGCTCTTTCATAAAGCGGGCGGAATACGTGAAACAGATATCTGTCTTTCATTGCTTGTTGCCATACCAGGCTTCCCCGAAAAATTCATTCTTCAATTAGAGAACGAAAAAAAGAAACGGAAAGAGCAGTTTGTGAAAAATATTCCGCGGTATGCAAGGAGCGTCATCAATACCAGGGCAAAGATTTCCTTGCCGGATGAAACAGTTCACAAACGATCGGTCATAAAGTATTTTAAAACAGAAATGCGTAAAGTGAAAAAGATAACAGGCACCGGAAACAGGGAAGACATGCATCGCCTGAGAATGCGGTTGAAAAAGCTAATGTACCTCTATGATGCATTGCCCGTGAAAATACAAGATGACCTTAAACTGAATACCCGGGAAATAAACAAATTGCAGGAAAAAGCAGGGGCCTGGCACGACAGCTACTCCAGCATCGGTTTTATTTCCCGCCAGAAAATACCCGGGATGAAGCCTGGATACCTTTCCGGCCTTGAAGAAAAAGAAAAAAAACAATTTAAGGAGTTGGTAAAAAAACTACGTGAGAAAGACATTTGATTTAAGCAAAACCTATAAGGTCCGCTGTGCTGCAATGCCGGGCTGCAGACCTTATAGGTTTTGCTCCTTCATATACCTCACCAGGTTCTTCTTCGCCCCGTTCTGTATCTTCCGCTGAAAGAAACGGTTCCATCCCAACAGCCATCCACTAAATCCAAGTGCTTGGCTCGCCCATTTATGCAGACTGAATGCATCGCTGTGCTCAACGATCTTTCCATCAGCAAAACGCATATTGGCCTTAATCTTATTCACCACTTTTCTGCCGGTCTTTGAAAAAGTATAGGTAGCCACCCAGTCGCAGGTACTGTACTCTTCGTCCAGGTGCTGTATGTTGCCATAGGTGAGTGAAAAATTTTTCGCATTCTTACAAAGCATCTCCCACATACATTTCGCCTCATCGCCCCGCAATAACCCAAATGCCGGGTCAAAGAAAACAATATCGTCGCTGTAACAGGCCGTCATGCCGGCTGCATCAAGCTTTTGAAAGGATGAATAGAAATTGTTGATGAGTTGGTCACGGTTTGTCATGATTGCATGCATAGTTTCATTAAATTTAGCACTCTAATTCTTAGCAAATGAAAAAATATTTCCTCTTCCCTGCTCTTTTTCTCTTTCTTACTCTTAGCCTGAATGCACAGAATACAGATTCTCTTTGGGTAAGAGATAACTACTATAAGATCGAACGCATGGTGCCGATGAGGGATGGCAATAAGTTGTTCACAGCATTCTACATTCCAAAAGATTCGTCGGAGAAACATCCCATCCTCTTCAACCGTACACCCTATACCTGTCAGCCATACGGTGAGGATAAATTCAACCCACGCATTTACACCACGTACTGGTTGAATTACCTGAAAGAAGGCTACATCATCGCCATACAGGATGTACGGGGTAAGTGGATGAGTGAAGGCGATTTTGTGGACATACGCCCCTATAACCCGAATAAAAAAGGAACCGAGTTTGATGAAGCCAGCGATACCTACGATGCCATCGACTGGATGATCAATAATATTCCCGGCAACAACAAACGGGTGGGTGTGTTTGGAATTTCTTACCCCGGATTTTACAGCACCATGGCTGCATTAAGTGGTCACCCGGCATTGAAGGCGGTTAGTCCGCAGGCGCCGGTAACGGAATGGTTCCTGGGTGACGACTTTCACCACAACGGCGCTTTCGCCATCATGGACGGATTTAGTTTTTATTCGGGTTTTGGAAAGCCAAGGCCTAAACCAACAACACAGATCCCTTCGGGTTTTGATATCAGATCGCAGGATAATTATGATTTTTACCTGAAGACAGGCGCCCTGAAGAATTTTTCAAAATTGATGGGCGACAGCATTGTTTTTTGGAAAGACCTGATGAATCATCCCGATTATGATGACTGGTGGAAGGCAAGGAACCCGATGAATTTTGTTACGAATGTGAAGCCTGCAATACTTGTTGTAGGTGGACTCTTTGATGCCGAAGATTGTTACGGCGCCTGGAATCTATATAAAGCTATTGAAACAAAAAGCAGGAATACCGATAACCGCCTGGTGATGGGCCCCTGGTTTCATGGCGGCTGGGGCGGACGTGGCGATGGCAGTTTTTTAGGCAATGTTCGTTTTGGTAAAAAAACAAGCGAATATTACCAGCGCAATATTGAGATCCCCTTCTTTAATTTTTATTTAAAACTAAAAGGCACGGTACGTGATATTGCCGAAGCAAGTATTTTTGTCACCGGCGAAAATGAATGGAGAAGATTTGATCAATGGCCACCGAATAGAAGTGTTGCAGTAAATGCCAATTTGCTTGCAAACAATAAACTAACTATTGACGTAGTAAGCATGGCTGCCAATGATAGAAAATTTGCAGGTAGCAATGGCTACAGCGAATACATCAGCGATCCTGCACACCCGGTTCCCTATACCGAAGACGTACACATGGACAGAACAAGGGAATACATGACAGATGACCAGCGCTTTGCCAGTCGCCGGCCCGATGTGCTAACATTCAGCACCGATGAATTAACAGAAGATATAACACTCGCTGGTCCCCTGGTTGCCGACCTGATGACAAGCATCTCCACCACCGATGCCGACTTTGTGGTAAAACTGATCGATGTATTCCCCGAAGATTTTAATTACGATGAAAAAGAAATGGGAAAGGGCAATGGCGAGACCTACCCGATGGGTGGCTACCAGATGCTGGTTCGTGGCGAGATCATGCGGGGCAAATTCCGCAACAGTTTTGAAAAGCCGGAACCCTTTGTTCCGGGTAAGATAACTGAAGTGAAATACACGCTGCCGGATGTGGCCCATACATTTAAGAAAGGGCACCGCATCATGGTGCAGATCCAAAGCAGTTGGTTCCCCATCATGGACAGGAACCCGCAAAAGTTTGTCGACATCTACAAATGCGACGACAGCGATTTTCAGAAAGCAACGATAAAGATCTACCCCGACAGCAGGATTATTTTACCCATTTTGAAATAATTATTTATGAAGAATATCTTATTAATTGCTTTATTGTTTAATTGTTTAATTGTTGTGGGGCAGAATGAGTTGAATATTGTACCGATGCCTGCAGAGGTGAAGATGGCAAAAGGTTCTTTCCCGATAAACAGCAATACGGTGATCGTACTGGAGGGAAGTGGTTTGGAAAGATCTGCTTCTTTGTTAAATGATTACCTGCAGCAGGTGGCCGGATACAGGTTGGAGACCACTAAAAAAAATTCAGCTGCCAATTCGATCCGCCTGAACTATGAACGGATGGATAATGACATTGCCGGAGCTTATAATTTATCCGTCAACAATTCAGGTGTTTATATTGCCGGCGATAATGAGACCGGCGTTTTTTACGGAATACAGACGCTGCTTCAATTAGCAGAGATCTCAACCTACAAACCACTAAAGAGAAGCAACACGCTGACAGTGCCACAACTTACCATTTCTGATCATCCCCGTTTCCAATACCGTGGCATGCACCTCGATGTTGGCCGTCACTTTTTCCCGGTTTCCTTCATCAAAAAATATATTGACTATTTAGCCGCTTATAAATACAATGTGTTTCACTGGCACTTAACCGAAGACCAGGGCTGGCGGATCGAAATAAAAAAATATCCAGAGTTAACAAAAGTTGGCGCATGGCGGAACGGAACCATCATTGGCCGCTACCCCGGCAAGGGAAGTGATAACAAACCCTACGGTGGTTTTTATACACAGGAAGAAATTAAAGAAGTGGTGCAATATGCCAGGGAACGATATATTGACGTGATACCCGAAATTGAAATGCCCGGCCACAGCAGCGCTGCCATTGCTGCTTATCCCTGGCTGAGCTGTTTTCCGGCAAAGCCAACAGAGATACCTGCCAACATGATCTCCCAAAAAAGCATCGATCAACAAAAGAACGGGCGGATAAAATTAGTGCAGGAAACCTGGGGCGTATTTGATGATGTGTTTTGTGCCGGCAAGGATTCCACTTTTAAATTTTTAGAGGATGTAATTGATGAAGTGACCAAACTCTTTCCTTCAAAATATTTTCATATTGGTGGAGATGAAAGCCCGAAGACGCACTGGAAAAAATGCCCGGCCTGTCAATTAAGAATTAAGAATGAAAAATTAAAAGATGAACACGAACTGCAGAGTTATTTCGTTCAGCGGATAGAAAAATACCTGAACAGCAAGGGAAAGATATTGATCGGCTGGGATGAGATACTGGAAGGCGGACTTGCACCGAATGCGGTTGTTATGAGCTGGCGTGGCGAAGCCGGTGGTATTGAAGCAGCCAAACAAAAACACCAGGTAGTTATGACACCAGGCAACCCGGTTTATTTTGATCATACACAAAGTAAGAATGAAGACAGCGTGACCATCGGCGGCTACAATCCCATTGAAAATGTATATGCATACGAACCCATTCCAAAAGAGCTCAGTACCGAAGAAGGAAAATACGTGTTGGGTGCCCAGGCCAATATGTGGGCCGAATATCAGGAGTACCCCAGCAAAGTTGAGTACATGATGTTCCCCCGCATGACCGCACTGAGTGAGGTTTTATGGAGCCCAAAAGAAAAAAGGGATTGGAAGGATTTTGAAAGAAGGCTGCCCTCGGTTTTTGAAAGACTGGATAAAGAGAAAATCAATTACAGCAGGGCTTATTATGACCTGAAGGCAACGGTTATTCCAACTGAGAACTATGACGGGATCAGGTGGAAGATAGAAAGCAAACTTAAGAATGCGAGGATCCTCGTTTTTCTGCCTGGAATTTTTTGGCCCAGGGGAAACATTTCAAAAGAAGACTCCCTTGAATTGACCAATGTAAAACAAACTACGCTTTTCCCGTACAAGGAACCATTTTTAATAAGTACGCAGGGTTATTATAAAACAAGGCTGGATGATTCAACCAACATGAAGGACTTTCCCTTGTCCGAGATCGAACAGAAGTTCTCTTTAAACAAAGCCACCGGCAAAAAAATAACGCTTACTACTCCACCCTCCAAAACTTATCCCGGAGATGGAGCATTTACGTTGGTGAATGGGGTGCAGAATGAAAAGGGCCTGGCAAGATCATCCGAGTTCCTGGGATTTTGGGGACAGATATGAATGCCATCATCGACCTGAAAACAGAAACAGACATCTGCAAGGTAACCATTCATGTGCTTGACCAGAACGGATCCTGGATATACCTGCCGGCACAGGTTGAAATTACCTATATCCCCGACATTGATTTTACAGAAGAACAGTTGAAGAATTTTCCGAAAGAGGTTAAAGCCGTTGATCCTCTAAAAGACAAGGGCGCCAGGATAATAAGCATCGAAAGCAAGCAGAAATGCCGGTATGTGAAAGTGGTTGCAAAGAACTTCGGCATCATTCCACCCGGTAATCCCGGTGCAGGAAACCCTGCGTGGTTGTTTGTGGATGAGATCGAGGTGCAGTAGGGTTGAACATTGTTGAAGATAGTTGAACATTGTTGAAAAGTTGAAACAACCTTAAACCCTTCAACTACATTCAACAATATTCAACCCTTAAACCCTTAAACGACATTTTCGTATATTTATCCTAACAGACTGCATGTATATGACCAAGATCGACCTCACCGATTCGTTAGAAAAAATTCCGGTAAAGATTTTTTCAAATTCACATGAAGGTTCTGCTTTTGTGGCGAAGCAAATAGCACAACTGATCAAACAAAAAGAAAGCGAAGGGAAGAAAGCGGTCATCGGCCTGGCAACAGGCTCCTCTCCCAAAACATTATATGCCGAACTGGTTCGTATGCACAAACAGGAAGGCCTTAGTTTTAAAAATGTGATCGCCTTCAACCTTGATCAGTATTATCCCATGGATAAGGATGCGCTGCAGAGCTATCATTATTTCATGCGCAAGAATTTATTTGAGCAAACGGATATCGATCCCAGCAATTATCACCTGCCCGATGGCATGATACCCAAGGACAAGGTAAAAGAGCATTGCCTCAACTACGAAAAACAGATTGAAGATGCCGGTGGCCTGGATATGCAGATACTCGGCATCGGCGTGAACGGCCATATTGGTTTTAATGAACCCGGCAGCGGCATCTATACCAAAACAAGACTGATCACTTTAGACAACAGCACCCGTATTGCCAATGCCTACGAGTTTGGCAACATGAGCCAGGTGCCGAGGATGGCCATCACCATGGGCATCAGCACCATCATGACGGTCCAAGAAAATCATTTTAATGGCATGGGGACAAACAAAAGCCCCAATCATTAAAAAAGCGGTGGAAGAAGACGATACCGAAGATGTGCCTGCATCGCTTTTGCAAAATCATGATGACTGCACCTTTGTAATTGATGAGACCTGTGCATCGGAACTCACAAGGTTCAAGAGTCCTTGGTTAACGGGCGAATGTGAGTGGACCGATACCATGATGAAACGTGCCGTAGTAAATCTTGCATTGAAACTGAATAAACCTGTTCTAAGTTTAACAAACAACGACTACAACGATAATGGGCTCAGCGACCTGCTTGTAGAAAAAGGCGATGCTTATGAAATAAACCTGCAGGCATTTTATTTACTGCGTGACAGCATCACCGGCTGGCCGGGCGGTAAACCAACAGAGCAACGGACAAGTCACCCCGAACGGCCCGAACCATTCCCGAAAAAAGCGGTCATCTTCTCCCCTCACCCCGATGACGATATCATCAGCATGGGCGGCACCTTTATGCGACTGCACGACCAGGGGCATGAAGTACACGTGGCGTATCAAACCAGCGGGAATATTGCCGTAACGGATGAGTTCGTAACCAGGTTCATCGACTTTGCCGTGGGTTTTGAGAACATGTTCGACATTGATGAAACAAAAAGCAAAAAACTTTTAGATGATGCCACGACATTTTTAAAAACAAAAAAATCAACTGAGAAAGATACCGAAGAGATCAGAGCCATCAAAGGACTGATACGCCGCTGCGAAGCAAAAGCCACCTGCAAATATGTAGGGCTGAAAGAAGAACATGCCCATTTTATGAACCTGCCTTTTTATGAGACCGGTACCATTGAAAAAAATCCGATGGGCGAGGCAGACGTACAAAAGACAATTGACCTGTTGAATGAATTACAGCCGCAGCAAATTTATTGCGCCGGCGATTTTGCCGATCCGCACGGCACCCACAAGGTTTGTTTTGATGTGGTGATCGAAGCACTGAAAGCGATCAAAAAAACAAAAGCAAAGTGGATCGATAACTGCTGGCTCTGGTTATACAAAGGTGCCTGGCAGGAATGGGACATCACCGAAATTGAAATGGCGGTGCCCATGAGTCCCGACCAGGTGATAAAAAAACGCCACGGAATCTTCATTCACCAGTCGCAGAAAGACAGCGTACCCTTCCAAGGAAGCGATGACCGGGAGTTCTGGCAACGGGCCGAAGAGCGCAATGCCAACACGGCCAAACTCTACGCCCAGCTTGGCCTCACGCAATATGCTGCCATGGAAGCCTTTGTACGGTGGAAATTTTGATGCCGGATTTTAGCCGGATTTTGGCTATCTTGAAGGCTATTATTTATTCCATACCGATCAGCAATGAGGAAATTTTTACTACTGTTTTTCTTACTGGTTTCTGTTACCACATTCAAACTATCTGCCCAATCCTGTTTTAATGTAGCTGCGGGCAATGATACTACCATTTCCTGTTTACAACAATGCCTTACTTTAAAAGCAAGGATACCTGATCTGAGAACAACAGAAACTTACCAGGTTCTTTCAATTCCATATACCCCTTACGCCTATACAACTCCCGGAGGAACAACTGACCCTTTGGTGAATGCGGATGATCATTTTTCTGATTCTTTTTTTCTACCGTTTCCATTTTGTTTTTACGGAAGGACATATACAAAACTCTGTGTAGGTTCAAATGGAGTAATAACATTTGATGTGAAATCAAATGCCAATACATGGGAGGGATATTTTATGGACCCGGGTGACACCATTTGGTTCGCAGGAAATCTTCCCGATGTTCAGGGCACTTACTATGCACCAAGAGCTGGTATTTTTTTAGCTTATTATGATATGAATCCGGCCACATCGCCAGCAGGATATAAAATTGAATGGAGAGTTGAGGGTACTGCTCCCTGCAGGAGGTTCGTGGTTTCTTATTTTAATATTGGCTACTATGATAACGGCCCCCTGGTTTGCCCGAATAATCCCCCAAACTTGTGTACCATGCAGGCTGTTTTATATGAGGGATCCGGAATTATTGATGTTTTTTATGAAAATAAACCTTTGTGCCCTGCTTCTCAAAACGGACTTTCTATTGCAGGTATTCAAAACTGGGAACAAAACCAGGCTGTTACACCTGCCGGAAAAAACGGCACGGCCTGGTCTGCAAGAAATGAAGGATACCGGTATGTTCCCAGCGGTGCAACTTCTCTTTTAGACAGTGTAGCAGTTTATAAAAATGGAACCTGGATCACATCAGGTACAACAGTTAGTTTAGGCAATGGCGAACTGGAAGCAACCTTTCCAAATATCTGCCAAAGCGAAGACAGCATGAGTTATGTAGTAAGGGCATTTTACAGGCAGTGCGATAATCCTGCTGTACAAACAGAAGGCTCGGACACCATCATCGTTTATAAAACACTAAACCCGCTTGCCACAACAGTAAACAATGTGCTTTGCAATGGTGGTAATGGCACCGTTACCGTAAACTCTCCCACCGCTGCCAATATTGAATACTCAATAAACGGTGGCGCCAGCTGGCAAACGTCTCCTGTATTTAACGTACCTGCCGGTACTTATACGGTTCAGGCGAGAATCATCGGAGCTGTTTGCGGAGGATCTACAGTTGTTACGGTTACAGAACCTCCGGTGCTGATATCATCGGCCATTCCTGCATCAGCCTCATGTGCTAATAATGATGGAACCATAACTGTTACTGCCGGCGGCGGTACGCCTGCTTATCAGTATTCAATCAATAACGGGGTTAGTTACCAGGCAGGCAATGTGTTTAATAACCTGCCCGTTGGTAATTACAATAATATTAAAGTAAAGGATGCAAATGGCTGCATCTCAAACACAAGCGCTATCCTGGTATTGAATGATACCATGCGCCTTGAGCTTGGTAACGACAGTACGATCTGTTTCGGAAACAAGATCACATTATTACCACAAACAAATCCGCAGACAGATACATTCAAATGGACCCCGGCTGCCGGGCTGGATTACGATACCGCAAAAAATCCGGTCGCATCACCCAATGATACAACAAAATATTACCTGACTGCTAAATGGGGAGTTTGCCAGCGTACCGACAGCATTACCATCAATGTTAAGCATAAGCCTGTTGCCGATGCCGGTAAAGACACCACCATCTGTTATAAAACAAATGCGCTGCTGGTTGGTAATGCTACCAACTTATCCGGCACGGTAAATTATTTATGGTCGCCGCCGGATTCATTGAATACGCCCAATGCTGCCATCACCGTTGCAAGAATTGATACGACAAGAAAATTCACATTGACAGTTACTGATAACTACGGTTGTAATTTTTCTGTAAGCGACAGTATGTGGGTGTACATGATGCCTCCGCTGGTTGTGTTTGCAGGTAATGATACCAATGCAATCAAAGGAAGACCGCACCAATTGCTGGCGAGTGGTGGCAGCAATTATGTATGGAGCCCCGCCGGGCCGTTGAATAACCCGTTCATCGCAAATCCGCTGGCAACATTATACTACGATACATATTTCACCGTGACAGTTACCGATGCCATTGGTTGTACTGATGACGATGATGTGTTCATCAAAGTTTATGAAGGACCGAATTATTATGTGCCCAATGCCTTCTCACCAAACGGCGATGGACTGAATGATATTTTCCGGCCGATACCGGTAGGCATACAAAGCACAACTTACTTCCGGGTGTTTGACCGGTTTGGCAGCCTCATGTTTGAAACAAATAAATGGATGGATGGATGGGATGGAATGCATAAAGGAAAGAAAGCCTCTTCCGGAACCTATGTGTGGATGATAAAAGGCATGGATAAGAACGGCCGGGTTGTGGAAATGCAGGGTACGGTGATATTGCTTCAGTAAAATTAATTAAGAATGAAGAATTAAAAATTAAGAATTGAGCAACCCAATGCTTAAAGTTTGTACAACTGTTTCTGACCGAAGGAATTTATAATTCTTAATTTTTAATTCTTAATTGTCTACCTCCACGCTGTTTCTGCATCCAGCACTTCAAAGGTTTTTGTATAGAACGAATACGCTTCTTCCGGCGATTCACCGATGCACACCACGCCCATCTTACCAAATTGCGATAAGGCACCGATCATATGAAACATCACGCCTTTGTGTGTTGCGCCGTCGAAATGCAGTTCATGAAACATGGCAATATCGATGAGGTCATGCGGCGACAGTCCTTTATACGATTCCCGCTGCAGGTTATCGGAAGCAAAATAATAGCGTTGCTGTTTGTTGGGAGTTTCAAACATACCGGTCGCTTCATCGTAATGCCCGTTGGTTAAAAACTGCAGCATTAAAAAAGGATGCGTTGTTCCTCCCTTGCGCAGGTTGATCTCAATGGCATAATGTTTCCAGCCTTCTTTTTCTTTTACCGAAATAAAATCAATGCTGAACCTTCCCAGCACACCTTCTTTTTTTAATTCTTCTGCAATACATTTACCCAGGGCACCTACTTCGGCACGGTAAGCCTCATCTGCCGGAAAATGTGCGCCAACAAACACCTGCCCGCTCTCTCCCGCCAGCACCTGGTCGTGGGTAGAGATGACGTCCACTTCACCCAACGGGTTAATCCGGCACTGAACCGAAGGAGAGGTTTTCTTTTCCTTCCACAAACGCTTCCACAATGCCTTCCATCAGTTTAAATTTTCCAGGAACATGTCAACGCTGAGATCTTTTGCTACCGGCTTTATTTCTGTGAGAAGATTATGATGAATCCAATCGTACATCTCCTTTTTGGAAATATGCTCCGGGTATTCGAGCAGGGCATTGCCATCGCCCGAAAGACCATCGTTGAGTTTAATGACCGCTTTCTTCAATTCGGGATACATATCTTTTAAACCCGCAACGGCATGAACGATATCGTCGTAGCTCTGCAGGTTCTCGGCGCCCGGTGGCATGGCAACACCCGCTTTCATGAACAGCCTGCGGCTGCCACTTTTGGTTCCTAAGTAAACCAGCGAAGGGTCGCATCCGTAAATGGGCAGTCCAAGCCGCACCGCCAGTGTTCTTTCATAAGCCGTGGTGTTGAAGCAGGCAATATGCGCTACATGACCGGGCGGAATACTATTCTTTATGCGTTCAATAAGCCGGGGGCGCTGCAATATCTTTTGCGTCAGCGGCAACTGTGAAGAGTCGTAACAACTGAGCAATGTTAACCGTTCCCTTGCATGATAGCCGGTGATACCGGGCAGTAAATGCAGGTAATAATCAATGATCACCGGGTCGATGGGTATGCTGCTCACATAGATCACATGGGCACGCGGCATGCGCAATAACATCAGCAGGCAAAGCAACCTTTCTTCGTAATGAAGGGCGCCGTCTACTTTTTCAAGCACTTCCCGGTCGAGCGTAAGACTTGGAATGACCACAATGGATTTGTGCGCAAGGTTATCGGGGAAGAATAATTCAAACTGGTTAGCGAAACCCTGCTGTATCTTTTCAAACTGCTGCAGTTCTTCCAACGAACCTGGCACCGGCTGGCAGGAGTTGCAGAAATCAAATAAAATCTTCCCGGATATGTTATCTTCCTACAAGATGCTGTAAAATCAGTTTGTTTTCCCTGAGATTCGTCATGTGGAAAAAGGAAATATGTCATCTTATTAAAATAAATGCTTTTTTATAGGCGGATTAATTCACAGGGCGTTAATAAAATGTACTGGTTGCATGAAATATCTTCATTTAAAAAATTGTTATGTTTGTATATGAACCTGACCGAAAAAAAGGCCATCCGTGTTGCTATTCTGGATATGTATGAAGGGTTTGCCAACCAGGGAATGCGCTGCCTCCGGGAAATACTCAACCAGTTTGGTGAAAGCAATAATCTCGACCTTAGCTGGGATGAATTTGAAGTGCGGCTTGAAAAGCAGGTACCCGATCTCAGTTATGATATTTACATCTCCAGCGGCGGCCCGGGCAGCCCGTTGGAAAGCGAGGGAAGCGAATGGGAAAAGGTTTATTTCGCCTGGCTGAATAAAGTGGAAACCTGGAACGCTAACCCGGCCCATGTGCAAAAAAAACAGGTCTTTTTTATCTGTCATTCTTTTCAATTAGCCTGCCGGCATTATAATATCGCCCGGGTTAGTAAACGAAAGAGCACTGCTTTTGGCATCTTTCCCATGCACTTGCTTTCAGATGGTAAAGGAGAACTCATCTTCAATGGACTAAAAGATCCGTTTTATTCGGTCGACAGCCGCGACTTCCAGGTGGTAGAGCCCAATCATAACAAATTACGGCAGATGGGCGCTTCCATTTTAGCCATCGAAAAAGAAAGGCCGCATATCCCTTTAGAGAGAGCCGTAATGGCCATCCGCTTCAATGATTACATGATCGGCACCCAGTTTCATCCCGAAGCCGATGCCATTGGTATGAGCCTGCATTTGCAGACAGAAGAAAAGAAAAAGACCGTGATTGAAAATTACGGCATGGAAAAAATGGCAGTCGATGATCAACCACCTGAACGACCCCGAAAAGATCATGTGGACCTACGCACACATCCTCCCCAATTTTTTATTCACTGCGGTGGAAGCCTTGCAGCCTGTTGAGGTATAGCCATTAATTAACCGAATTACACGAATTTTTGTCAAGCTGAGGAACGACCTGTCCCGATCATTTCGGGAAGCATTTCATCCTTGGCAGATAAATTTATATCTTGCTGCGATGCTTTGTCCATTCGACTTCACTCACGACTCAGCATGACAAAAGCAGGAGTTAAATGAATTTTTATGATTATTTTTAGTAGAACAATAAGAATAACCAAACGTTTTATTTAACATGGTAAAAGAACTAAGAGAAAAATTCAATGCTGCTTTTTCTAAAGAAAAATACGATGCTTATATGGCAAAGGTTGAAGCGCTTCATCCGGGCAGCCTCGATTTCCGAAATGCAGAAACACCCGTATTTGTGCCAAAGGATTTTAAAGATAAAATGCTGGGTGCCTGCGAAGACATCATTGATGTGATCACCGATCCCTTGTTTGGGTCGCTCACCGACCGGGGCATTCCTGCCAATGTAAAAGTACCTAATGAGAACAGTCATGCGGAATTCATGGTGTTTGATTTTGGGATTTGTGAAAACGAAAAAGGAGAACTGGAACCCCAACTGATAGAAATGCAGGGTTTCCCTACCCTGTATGCCTTCCAGGCATTTCATTCTGAACTAACAGCAGAATATGCAAACCTGCCTGCTACCTATTCACCGTACCTGAATGGCTATACAAAAGAAACTTATGTGGCCTTGCTGAAAGAAATAATTGTTGGCGACATGGATCCGGAAAACGTAGTGCTGCTGGAAATTTTTCCTGAGCAGCAGAAAACAAGGATTGATTTTTATTGCACACAGCAGCTGCTCGGCATCAACACCGTTTGCTTAACCAAACTGATCGCCGAAGGAAATAAATTGTTTTATGACAACAACGGCGTGAAGACTCCCATCAAAAGAATTTACAACCGCCTGATCTTTGACGACCTGCAAAAACAGGAAGGCCTGGATGATGTGGTTGATCTTACCAAAGATTATGATGTGGAATGGGTGCCGCATCCCAACTGGTTCTACCGCATCAGTAAATTCACGTTGCCTTTTATCCGCAACCAATACGTACCGCATACTTATTTTTTAAGTGAGTTAAAACAAATGCCTGCCGACCTGGAGAATTATGTGTTGAAACCGCTGTTCTCTTTTGCCGGCATGGGTGTGGTGATTGATGTAACGCCGCAGGATATTGAAAATGTAAAAGACCCGGAGAACTGGATATTGCAGCGGAAGGTTAAATACGCCGACGTTATCGAAACGCCCGATGAACCTGCCAAGGCAGAGATACGGCTGTTCTACTTTTGGAAAAAAGGATGGGCAAGGCCAAAGGGCGTGCACAACCTGGCCAGATTAAGCAAAGGAAAGATGATCGGCACACGCTATAATAAGAATAAGGAATGGGTTGGAGGAAATGTGGCGTTTTTTGAAATTTAATCTTACTGTTGGGCTAAAGCCCGGTATCAATAATACTTAATTACCCCGGCCTTAAGGCTGGGGTAATTAAACGGAACACTGTACGGGCTTTAGCCCATTTGATTTATTATTAGTTAGCTTTTCAAATAAATAAGATGAAAAACGGCTTAGCAAGATTTGATTTTTTTCTCAACCAGTTGCAGGCGCTCCTGGACAGATCTTCCAAACAGAAAAACCCGGGGCTGTGGCTTTACCAGAACAATGCCCGTACGCCCCTGTTCATGCTGGAAGGACTGGCTAAACTTTATGCAGGCATCCACAACAAAAAGAAGTTCACCAAAATAAAAGCCCATTTTAAACTTTTGGAAGATGCCCTCGGGCAGATCGATTACTACGATGCATTTGCAAAAGAATTTGCTGCCAATAAAAAGATCCCCAAAAACATTACCGGCTACCTGCAGGCACAAACCCGTGAAAAAATACAAAGCCTGAACGAACTGTTAACCGAAAAGGAATGGATCGGCAGTGAAAAAACAAGGGTCCAAAAGGTCCGGAAAAAATTAAGTAAGGCTGACTGGGAGAATGAAAAAGAAGATGTGGAAGGCATACACATGTTCTATGTTAACTCCATCAACAGCATCCTTGAATTTTCGAACCAAAAGAATTTTCATTTTGACAATGTAGAGAAAGACCTGCATGAACTGCGAAGGATGATCCGCTGGCTGAGTATCTATCCGCAGGCATTAAAAGGATGTATCCAATTGAGGCAGACAAAGAACGCACCCAAATACCTTGCAAAATACCTTACCAAAGATATCACGGGCTCTCCCTACAACGTAATGCCAGATGCTGCCGGTTGCAACTATTTCCTGTTGCTGGACAAAGACCGTTTTTATGCCCTCAGCTGGATGATCTCCGAACTGGGCAAATTAAAAGACAACGGCCTCCGGTTAGAAATAATCAAAGAAGCGGTCATGCAAACATCTTCATTAAAAGAAAAAGCGGCAATGGCCAAAGCAAAACAGATCTGCGGCCGTGGCCAGTTAACGGTTCAGCAGGTTTTAGATAAAGCCGAAGAACTTTTCAAGACCTATTGCAAAGAAAAAGATCTCGAAACGCTGCTGTCAGGCACGGCTTCAATAAAGAAATAGATATCCTCCCACCATTTAAAATATTTTTTTGTAAGGGATCTTCCCTTATCTTTAATTTTATTTTTAGATAAGACTAAATTTTATTTTAGAGATATGACCAGAATTACCACCCTGAACATTTTGCTGCTGCTTTGCTTTTCAAGTGCAGTTGCACAGGTTGAAAAGATAGATACCGACCGGCCCGACCAGACAGAAAGCGCCGTACTTGTACCCAAAAAATGGGTGCAGTTGGAATTCGGCCTCAGCAAGCAGGAAAACAAACCCGGCGATTATGAATTTCAACATCCCACCCTGCTCAGCAAGTACGGCATTTCAAAAAGAATTGAATTCCGGCTGATCACCACACTCAGCACAAATCATTTTTACAACGATCAACTGGTTACACAAAAAGAAAGTGGCTTAGAGCCGGTGGAAGTGGGAGCTAAAATTGCTTTATGGGAAGAGAAAAAATGGATCCCAAAAACTTCTTTCATCTTTCATTTTGCAATACCCAAACTGGCTTCCAAAGAATTCAGGGCGGATAAACTGGCGCCGAATTTCCGCTTTACCATGCAGAACAGTATTACGGATAATATTGCCATCGGTTATAACCTCGGAGCAGAATGGGATGGCTACAGCAACGAAGCCACCTGGATATATACCTTCGCTCCCGGTTTCAACATCGGCAAAAAATGGTATGGCTACATTGAAGCATTCGGATTTATATCAAAACAAAATGAACCGGAACACAGCCTCGATGGGGGCATTGCATATTATGTAACGCCCGATCTCAAAATAGACCTGTCTTCGGGTTTTGGGATAAGCAATGCTGCACCGGATTGGTACATCGCATTTGGATGGTCTGTCCGTTTTAAAACAGGCAAATAATTATTGCACCAGGCTTTTCACTTTATCATACAGTTCTTTTCCATCCAGGTCTATGGCAACGATCTTTCCTGTTCTGTCAACTAAAAAACTGGTAGGCAATTGATCTACAAAATACCGCTCCGCTATTTTTGACCGCCAGCCGGAATTGTCGATCACCTGCGTGTACTTAAGTTTATCCTGCCTAATGGCTTTCAGCCATTCCTTTCCTTTTGTATCAAGCGAAACAGCAAACACTTCAAACCCTTTATCCTTATACTTGCTGTAAAGTCTTTGTATATAGGGATTGCTTGCCCGGCAGGGGCCACACCAACTGGCCCAAAAATCAACCAGCACCACCTTACCCTGGAAAGAAGAAAGTTTTATGATGCTGTCTTTTGTATCGGGCAATTCTATTTCCGGCACTGCGTCTCCTACCCTGAGCTGGGCCTTACCCATTATTGTTCCCACTAAAATAACGATCACCAAAAATGTTCTTTTCATTTACAACAGTTTCTTTTTTGAAATAATGACAATATAAACAGCCATATTTTTTTCATGCGTGTATTCTTATTTGATCTTAAACCGTATGCCTCCATAAAACATGCGCCCGTTCACCGGCCCCCAGATCATGGATGCATCAAAGTATTGACTAAACGGCTGGTCAGCAGCTAAAATTACATCCTTTTGAAAATAGTTGGCCAGGTTCTCCGCTCCTAAATAAATATCAACCGGATATTTTTTGCCCACTGTTTTTGATACCTGTGCATTCATCAATACAAAAGCAGGAGAATATCCCGGCATTTGATACATAGGAATGTTTGCCTTTGTACCGGGTAATCGTTTTCTTCCATTGTACGTGATCGTGTAATCAAACTTAAATCCGCTTACTGCATAAGCCAGGTTTACAAAGGCACGGTCTTTTGCTATCAGCGGTCGTTGCAGTAATTGTCCGCTGTAGGTTGTCTTCACATCAAAATAGCGGTATGCCAGCCGCACTTCAAATTTTTTAACAGGCTCCATATTCAGTTCCGCCTGGAAGCTGTTGGAATAAGATCTTCCCTGCAGGTTATAAAATTTCACCAGCCTCGGATCTTCCATATCCACCACTACCTGGTTGGTAAAATCATTCCGGAAAAAATCAACAGCAAACAGGGCATCGTTGCCAAACAGTTTAAATTTCTGATCAATGCTTACGCCTTTGTTCCATGCAATTTCCGGATCTAACCCGTATCCGTTACCTACAGCAGCACCCGTAATACTTACCTGCCTTGCACTTACAAATACGCCGGTGTTCTCTGCAAATACATTTGCGGTACGTTGTCCACGACCCACGCTGGCACGAATGGTTGTTCCTTTAACGGGTTCGTATCGTATGTTCAACCTGGGTGTTACAAAAAAACCGTATAAACTATTGTGATCGGCCCGTAACCCCACTACCGCACTGAATTTCTCATTGGGCGTAAACGTATATTCACCAAAAACTCCCGGAACAATCTCGATTCGCTTATAATTACGCACTTTATACAATTCATCGTAGTTGTCATATAAAAAACTGAGCCCGGCCCGGAATTTATGTATGGTTGTTTTAATAATGGATTGATAGATCAGGTTACCATAGACCGTTTGCTGTTTTGCATTGTACGTTGTAAACCCAAAATAAGAATCCTGCTTATGGCTGATGGCTGTAAGCTGCAGGCCGATGCTTTTGTATTTCTTTTCAGGAAATACATAGCCGATCTTTGCAAAGCCTTCGTATCGTTCGGTATTGATACCAAGCCCGTAACGGTTGGTTGTATATTTATCTGAGGAAGGATCAAAGTTTACTTCTCCTCCTGTTCGTTTATCATTTAAAATTTTAACGCCAAACTGGATCATGGAGCCCCTGCTGTTGTCGAACTTATACCGGTTTACAAAACTCACTGTATTACCTGTTGGCAGGTCCCGAAAACCATCCTTATTAAAATCAAGTTGTTTGTTAGTGAGGAAATCATCGTGCAATAACAAAGCAGTTGACCAGTTCCTGCTGATCTTCTTTGAAAGGTTCAGGTTCAGATCAGTTTTGCCATAGTCATTTACATAAAGGTTAGCCAGTAACTTTTCACTGTTTTCCGGTTTTTTCAATTCCACATTTATCTGCCCGGCAATGCTTTCATAGCCATTGGCAACCGAGCCAACTCCTTTGGTCAGTTGTATCGATTCGATCCAGGGTCCTGCAATGGAATTCAAACCAAGCGGCGTGGCAATACCACGTGGACCGGGTAGATTTTCCACGGTAAGTTGTGTATAGTTGCCACTCAATCCCAGCAATTGAATTTGTTTTGATCCCGTCACTGCGTCATTATAAGAAACGTCAACCGAAGGATTTGTTTCAAAACTTTCACTCAGGTTGCAACAGGCTGCTTTCAATAATTCGGTGCCCGACATGGTTTGTACTCGGATGGGGCTGAAATTATTTATGTAGGTAGCACGCTGCTTCGAGGTAACGGTAACTTCCTTCAATTGTTTGTTGGAAGCCAACACAATTTTCAATTCGTTCATTTCCGTAATGGTTATCGTATCCGACCGGTAACCGGCATAGCTTACCACAAGCCTGCTGTTCATCCCATCATGCTGGATGCTGAAAAGCCCGGTGCTGTCGGCCAACACCCCATTGCCTGTACCTAACCAGAATATACTTGCCCCGGAAAGAGGCCTGAACTTTCCTTTGTTATCATCTTCCAGAACAATGCCTTTAATAAGATGAGAGGATCTTTGTTCTCCGTCACTATGTGTTGCATGTAAGGTAGAATCCACCGCCGCTTTTATACCCGGTAATTGTGAGAACCCCGTATCTTTTTTTATCGCTTCCATCATCGTCGCCATGTCCCGGTTGTGACAACATTGGGGCAATGCATTATATGCTACATCTTTTGCTTTCTTATTATCAATATCATGCCCCACCGCCACTACCCGGTTCTGTATTTTTTCAAGCGATACAACCGATGGGTTATACAGCAATGAAAGCTGTTTTGAATCCACATCCCAGGTTGCTTTTTTTACGCCCCTGATCTTTACAGCATTTTCGATGCGGTCTTTACATTGTTCGCATGCGCCAAAAACCCTGAAAGCTATTGCAGTATCCGCTCCCGGCATTTTTTTATGCTGTGAGAAAGATGCTTTACCCGGAATAACCAGGCAAAGCATCAGTAAATATTTCATCAGTTTCATAGGAATGATTTTATTGCTTCTCCTTCAGATCCATTCCGCATTTAGAACATTTCCCCGGCTTGTCACTGGTAACATCCCCATGCATCGGGCAAACGTAGGTTTTAAGTCCATCTGCTTTCATTTGTTCTTTTTTTGACTTAACCAGGTCCATACCGCATTTAGAACATTTTCCAGGTTTGTCGCTGGTAACATCCGGGTGCATGGGGCAGGCATATGTTGTTGCTGAAGAAGTTTCTGCTGTTGCGCCGGCTTCTTTACGGTCGTACTTGCAGCAGGCACTTAAATGATCGTACGCTTTAACATCCGCAATAAAATCCTGTGTATCGTACCCTGATTTTGCAATAGCTTCCTGGATCTTTGCAGACGATGTTTTATTTACCGCATAGGTAACTTTAAGTTCCTTGCTGTCTTCATTCCAGTTTGCCTTTGTGGCACCGGCTTTCCTGGCTGCTTTTTCAATGGTTGTTTTGCACATGCCGCAGTTGCCCCACACTTTGATGGTTTCGTTTTTTACAGACTGGGCGTAAGCTGTATTAATTGAGAACAGGCTGAATATAATTACAGCAAATAATGAGATCGTTTTCATTGTATAAATTTTTAAGATTAATAATAAGATCATGCATGCAGCATGAGGCATCGCTAATTATCATTAACGATGTAACAGATCTTTGATCAATTCTATAGTCTGAAAACGCAGTTTAATAAAAGGGCAGAGGGTCCCGCATGATCTGGTGGGGAATGATCGTTTACTGAAGCCAACTCATCACCAACAGGTACCTGCCATTGAAACCGGCTGTACGCATTTGCAATTATAAAATCACCGGGGGTGAGTTGTATATCATTCGAAGCAGAGTAATGTGAGTCACTTATTTTGCAGAACTTAAACTCATCGTGGCAGCAACCCGTTTCTTTGTCTGTCATCCCGCACTTGCCGCATTTATCGCTGGAGGAGCCATAAAATTCCATACCGGCTTTTTTTCCCATGCAATAATGTATTTCCATGGCAACTCCCGAAGAAACTGCCAGGTACAATATTGCTAATATGCCGGTATAAACTTTTTTCATCTGAAGTACAAAATTAACCCGGATTTTTCAGAAAGCAACGAATTCATCGTTAATGTTTAAAATGATCCCCGTCAGGTTAGTTAACAAAGCCCCAGCGGATGCCAAACCGGAACATAAATCCCTGGGTGGGATAATGAAGTGCTGCAAAATTATTATTGGTGAATCCAAAGCCGTTTGCAAAACTTACGGTATTCAGGTTCTCTCCACGAACGAACAGCGTAAATGATTTTATTCTGAAATGTAAGAAAGCGCTGATGTCGGGGAGGTTTTTTACGGTCACAGAGTCCTGCGGTGTAAATTGCCCTACCACCGGTGAATAATTGTATGCTTCAAAAGGCGTGTAATATCTTATTTCCAGCCCGGTACTCAGGTTCAGGTTCTTATAAAAAACGCCTTCATAAGCGATCCGGCTGCGGGTAAATACCAATGGAACTTTTATGGGCGAGCTGCCATCCACCACCTGTACCGTTGCATTCAAATACCATTTCCATCGCCTGGTAAGGTTGATCTTTTTTGATGCCGAAACCTGCAACAGGTTGATCACCTTGCTGCTCTGGGTGGTATGGTAATAATCATAAAAATAAGCCAGGTTGGTAATGATATGATTTTTGAAGCCCAGGTTAATAAATGAGTTATTTGCTTCGGCGCCAAATGAAATGATGTTCTCTTTTTTCCGGATGCTTGCATTGTTGAAATTAAAAGAGGATGCATTGTCATAAATGAAAGATGGAGAACGGTTCACATTATTAAAGAACAAACGGATGTCGCCGAACCGTTTATTCAAATGGCGGGCAATGCTGATATACGCATTGTAATCACCTGCATTAAGTCCGCTTGCATAAAATTCGCCTTTGGCCAGGATATCCCAGCGTTTATTGCGGGTCTTATTCCGGTACTCCCCATGCAGAATGAGATTATGATAATTACTGGTCCGGTATTTCAATTCTCCCTTTATATTCTCCAGCTTCGCTCCAACCAATAAAAACTGCCCGGAATTTTTTGTGTCGGGAAACTGCAGTAAAGAAAAATCGTTGCTGATGACTGTCCATTTCTCTTTCGCATAAAAACTGTCGATCGCCTGTTTCAATGTAGTATCGTACCAGTTTTTATAAATGATGGAATCTGCCTTCTCATCTTTGTACTGGTAATTATACGTGCTGTAAGTAAAACTGTGCTGTACCCTCAGTTTGGGGTAAAACAGGTATTCTGTTGTTGAATCGTTGACTGCGACCGAATCTCTTTTCCCGATATCGTAGGTCTGGCGGAAGAAAAAAGTAAAGTCTTTATAAATATTCCCTGTGATAACAGTGGTATTAAATGGGGTACTGGTCGGTATTATTGTCATTCCCGAGATTTACGTCTATTGAAAATCTTTTTTTCAGGTTGGGATCAGATAAAGAAGAATCATTTGTTATGCCCCCGTTCACAGAATTTTTTATTGTATTTCCCAACAGGATAAGAAATGCCCCGTATCTTTTTCGCTTGCCCTGGTAATTACTGAACAGGCGGTAACTCTTGTGATTGGTATTTTGATTTTCAAAAAATCCAGGTGCACTTACCAGGCGGTAATCAAATCCAAAATTCCAGTTGGGCTTTGGACTTTGTGTGTGAAAGGCTTTTATCATCTGCTCTTTGCCTGATGCAAGCTGGTAGCTGAGTTGGGTAAAGGGCCTGTTGGTCTTGAAAAATTTTGACTCTTCCAGCGTATAGCGGTAAATATCAAACGCATGAAACCCGGCATCCCATCCCGGCTTTGCATTGGGCGAATAGATCAGGGAATAAGCAGCTGCCCCGTTATTTCCCAGGGATTGATAGGTGGAAGGGATCGAGAAATATTTATCAAAATCATTGATGCTGGAATCAAAATAATTGATACGGATAGAATCAAGATATTTGTAAGTAATAGAAATGGAATCCTTCCTGTCATCGCGATGAACAAAACCGATCGTATCTGCTCCGCCCCTGCTGCCGCCAAAACTCTTCACCCGGTCACCGATCTTATTCAGCAATTGAGGCTCCTGTGCGTATGTAAACTGAAAAAAGAATATCAATGCCACCAGGGCAATAGTTTGCTTCATCGGTTTTACTTATAGTTGTGCGATAAGTTCGCAGAATAGTGCCTTAAATTTTGGTTCCGCCGTCTTGGCTGCCTGTAATACTTCTTCGTGTGTAACAGGCGGCTCCCCTTCTTCTCTTATACCCACATCGGTAACCACGCTCATGGCAAAAACGGGCAATCCCATGTGTACTGCGGCAATCACTTCCTGAACCGTACTCATGCCCACCACATCACCTCCCATGGCAAGGATCATTTTGTACTCTGCCAGCGTTTCAAATGTAGGACCTGTAACAGCTACATATACGCCTTGCTTCACCGGTATATTTTTTTCAGCGGCGATCTTCGTGGCCGTTTGAATAAGCCTTTTTTTATAGGGTTCACTCATATCCGGAAATCTTGGTCCGAGTTCTTTATAATTTTTCCCTAACAACGGATTGGGGGTTAGCTGGCTTATATGATCCGTTATGATCATCATATCCCCTACTTTAAAATCAGGATTTACACCGCCGGCAGCATTGCTCAGCAACAGTGTTTCAATGCCCAGGAATTTCAATACCCGTATCGGGAAAACCACCTGTTCGGCAGAATAGCCTTCATAATAATGAAAGCGGCCTGCCATGGCCACCACTTTTTTTCCGGCGATCTCTCCAAATACCAGTTTGCCGCTGTGCCCTTCCACCGTACTCACGGGGAAATGCGGAATATCGCCATACGCAATTTCCTTCTCGATCTTTATCTCATCCGTAAAACTGCCCATGCCGCTCCCCAGCACAATACCAACCGTGGGCCTGTGACTGTAATTCTTTTTAATAAAATCAACGGCCTCGTTAATTTCCGCAATCATGTTCCTTTCTGTTTTGCGCCAAAGGTAAGGTAAGAAACGTTAAAGGAATGTTCAGGAATACCTGTTTGTGGTTTGCAGTTTGGGGTTGGGCTTTTACTAATTGCAGATGCTTTTAAATAAACCGGATGATCATCACTAAGAAAGGCTCAGTAGAGCTACCATGTACAAGAGTGCGACGCCACCGCTGCTGAACATAGAAGTATTGCCGGGAACATCAAACTACAAACTCCAAACTATAAACTGTTTTATTTATCTTCGCCGAAACTTTCAATTTTATGAATCTTCACGAATACCAGGCGAAGGAATTACTGAAAAAATATAACGTACCTGTGCAGGAAGGCATACCCTGCAGCACACCCGGTGAGGCAGAGCAGGCATACAGGCAGATACATACCCAATACGCAAGCAACTTTGCGGTAGTAAAGGCACAGATCCATGCGGGTGGACGGGGTAAAGGAAAAATCACCGGTACCGAGCAACGCGGTGTGGCTGTTGGAAAAAATGCCGATGAAGTAATGCAGATCGCTAAAAATATTTTAGGCGGAACATTGGTGACCATACAAACCGGTCCTGCCGGAAAACTGGTAAGTAAAGTGCTGGTTGCCCAGGATGTTTATTATGAAGGGCCAAGCCCGGTAAAAGAATTTTATCTATCGATATTACTTGACAGGTCTACCGGCCAAAATGTGATCATGTACAGCACCGAGGGCGGAATGAATATTGAAGATGTGGCACATGATACGCCCGAAAAGATATTTAAAGAATGGGTTTATCCGGGTGGGCCGCTGGAAGCTTTCCAGGCAAGAAAGATCGCTTTTAATTTAGGACTGAGCGGAGCTGCTTTTAAGAATTGCGTAAAATTTGTAACAAACTTATACAACGCGTATGTTGGTGCTGATTGCGGCATGCTGGAAATAAATCCCCTTTTCAAAACAAGTGATGATAAGATCATTGCGGTGGATTGCAAGATGAATGTTGATGACAATGCATTGATGCGCCACCCGGATATTGCAGTACTGAGAGACCTGAGTGAAGAAGACCCTACCGAAGTGGAAGCCGGCCAGTACAACCTGAACTTTGTAAAACTGGATGGCAATGTAGGCTGCATGGTAAACGGCGCCGGTCTTGCAATGGCTACCATGGATATGATAAAACTCAGTGGTGGTGAACCGGCTAACTTCTTAGATGTGGGTGGTACAGCCAATGCACAAACTGTGGAAGCTGGTTTCCGCATTATTTTAAAAGACCCGAAAGTAAAAGCGATACTCATTAATATTTTTGGCGGCATTGTTCGTTGCGACCGGGTGGCACAGGGTGTTATTGATGCGTACCAGTCGATCGGCAATATCAATATCCCCATCATTGTAAGGTTGCAGGGTACCAATGCCGATGTGGCGAAGAAGCTCATTGATGAAAGCGGGTTAAAAGTGCAAAGCGCTATCCTGCTGAGTGAAGCGGCAGAACTGGTGAACAAAGCCGTGGCATAATTCAGATCCGGAACAAAATTTATAATCCCGCCAAACAGGCGGGATTTTTTATCTTAGCGCAAACAAAACTGATGCTTCAATTTTCCTTCTCCCCTTTTCCCGAATTAAAAACCGAAAGGCTGTTGCTTCGTAAAATGACAAAGGCCGATGGTCCGCAAATGCTCTTTCTTCGCTCTGATGAAAAAGTGATGCAATACATCGACCGGGAGAAAACAAAGACACTGGAAGAAGCGGAAGATTTTATTGAACGGATCAATATATCGGTTGATGCAAATGAAACCATCATGTGGGCCATTGCGATGGCGAATGATCCCGCCACCATGATCGGAACCATCTGTTATTGGCGCATGCAAACCGAACATTACCGTGCCGAAGTAGGTTATGTGCTTCATCCCGGGTACTGGAACCGCGGCATCATGAAAGAAGCGTTGCTGGCTGTTGCAGAATATGGTTTTGAAGGCATGAAACTTCACAGCATTGAAGCACATATCAACCCCGAAAACATTGCTTCGGGAAAAGTGCTGGAAAAATCCGGCTTCATAAGAGAGGCTTACTTTAGAGAGAATTATTTTTTCAGGGGGACGTTTCTTGATACGGCGATCTATTCCCTGCTAAAAAAATAAAAGGCCCCGTTCGCTATGCAGAACAGGGCCGGTTTACTCATCCAACTTAAAAACTAAACATCCTTTACATTTTTGGCAGTAACACATGATCGATCACATGGATCACCCCGTTACTCTGGTTCACATCTTTGATGGTAACATACGCTGTGTTACCGCTTTCGTCTTTGATGGCAATTTTCTTTCCTTCCATCATGATCCATAATTTACCGCCTGCTACTGTTTTTACTTCTGCTTTGCCATTGCCGTCCTTGATCATTTTGGCAATCTCGGCAGAACTCCAGCTTCCGGCAACAACATGATAGGTAAGAACTCCCGTAAGAGCTTGTTTATTCTCCGGCTTCAATAGATCTTCAACCGTACCGGCTGGCAGCATATTGAATGCGCTGTTGGTTGGGGCAAATACGGTGAATGGCCCGGCGCTTTGCAATGTCTCTACCAATCCGGCCGCCTTAACAGCAGCTACCAACGTAGTATGGTCTTTACTGTTCACTGCATTTTCAACAATGTTCTTTGTGGGGTACATGGCAGCACCGCCAACCATTACGGTGTTTTCTTTCTGGGCAAAGGAAGCATTGGCAAATACAATGGCCACTGCTGCGAAAAATAATTTTCTGATCTGTTTCATGATTCTGTGGTTATGATTTTTTGATTAATGATTGTATATCATCTACGACAGGTGAAACAGGATGGATTTATTTTGTGAAAATATTTTGCTGTTTAGCCAGGCAGCAATATCCACTAAGAAAGCCTGAACAGTTTCCAGGCAATAAAGATTTTGTATGAAAAATAAGAAGGAGATTAAATGCTTCCAACAGCCATCACCTTGGCCGGTTTTGTTTTTGCGGGACCTGCATCTTCTAAAGAGATCGCAAAAGCCTGTACTTTACCGAAGCTTTTCATTTTCTGGATATGAACCTTTTTACCATTTATTTCGCCGGTAATGATACCGCCATTAACAGGAGCTCCATCAACGATCGCCCAGAATTCAAACTGTTTGCCTTCTGGTGCTTTTGGTAAATTGGCAGGATCTATATAAACTTCATCGGTATTTTTCATCCAGTATATCCGTGCGCCCATATCAGCAGCGGTAGAATCTATGCTCTTAACTGCAACCGGCGTTGCATGCATATTGCCCATCACACTCATGGCCGTATCCATCGATTGCGCCAATTCCTTTTGTTGATTTAGTTCCGATTGAGTTGAAGCCAGCTTATTGCTGGTATCGTTGTATTTATTGTAATAAATATAATTAGCAAAAAGGCTACCCAACAGTAAAATAATACTTGCTGCCGCCGCATACTTCCAGGCTGGTGAAAATAGAATAAACTTTTGCAGTACCACTGCCTGATGGGTTCATGTTTACTACCGGCGAAGCCGCAGTTTTATTAATTTCAGCAAATAATTTTTCCTTCACAGAAGGAGCCGGTGCAATGGCATGCGATTGGGCATACTCTTCCAGCCCGGCCTGTATGGCGGCAATTTCTGCAGCTACTTCGGGATATTGCTTTACCCATTGCTCCACTTCAGCATTTTCAACTGCCGATGTGAGCCCGGTGCAATAAAGCTCCAGTATTCCGGATGATATGATCTCTTGTGCGTTCAACTGTATTCTAACATTTTTCTTAATTCAATAATAGCTGCCCTCATCCTTGTCTTAACAGTACCCAGCGGAATACCCATCTCTTTCGAGATCTCATCCTGGGTATAGCCGTTAAAATAAGCAAGATCGATGATACTGCGTTGCTCCGGCTTTAAATTCAGCAGCTGCTTTCGCAGGCCCATGGCATCAAAGCGCTCGGCCATCCGCCCATCATCCGTAAAATTACTTACGGAATTTTCATCGCCGGAGATTTTTGCCTGTTTTTTATATCCCTTGCTCCGCAGTGTGTCGATGGTGAGGTTTCTTGTAATATTAAGCATCCAGGTAAACAGTCTTCCTTTGGCCGTATCGTAGCTGGAGAAATTATTCCATATCTTGACGAAAGCCTCCTGCAGGATGTCTTCTGCCAGTTCCCTGTCTTCTACCATCCGGTAGATGACACCGTTCATGGCAGCGGAATAATTGTCGTATAAATATGAAAATGCCTGTTGGTCTTTTTGTTGAAGCAGCAGAACCAGTTCCTCCTCGCTATATTTTTTTACTTCGGCCAAACAGTCAGTAGTTATAATTAAGAATCGAAAATAAATGATTTTTCTTAATCTGAGGCCTGTATAAATTTATGTTTAAAAATTAGGTAGGTTTGAAGCTGATTTATGCTTAGAGAAAAAAGGGATAGTTATAAGGAATATTAAACAGGGTGACAATGCATCGCTTGCAAAGATCATCCGGATGCCTTAAAAGAATTTAAGGCCAATAAACCCGGTACTGTCTATTACGATGAGACAACCGATCACCTGTTTGAAGTTTTTAAAGAAGCACAAAGCATCTATTTTGTAGCAGAACTGAACGGGAAAATAATGGGTGGCAGCGGCATCTACCCAACAGCTAACCTGCCGGAAGGCACCTGTGAACTGGTGAAATTTTATTTATCACCTGCTGCAAGAGGCAAGGGCATTGGAAAAGAACTTTTGCAGAAATGCATTACAGCCGCTAAAGAAATGGGTTATAAAAAAATATACCTGGAGACCATGCCCGAACTTACCATTGCCATACCCATGTATGAAAGATCCGGCTTCAGGTATCTATCGTCAGCCCGGGGCAACAGCGGGCATACGGGTTGTGATGTGTGGATGCTGAAAGAACTTGATTGAAGAACTACACAACATTTATTTCGTACACCGCACTGAATAAATAAACCTTTCCCGTTTTTACTTCCGTGCATTTGTAACGTTTCCGGATCTTCTCTCCCCGTTTAAATATTCTTCCTCCTTTAATAACAAACAAGGTTCCTTCGGGTATTTGTTCTACTAAGTGTATGCCTTCTTTTTTTTCATCGTAACTATGCAGCACCCGCAAAAGTTTTTCATCACCGCAACTGCTGGCGGCAGGATTTTGCAGCGTACTCATCAGCGCCTTTTCAATATCAGGAGGAAAAACCTTTTGCAGCAGGAATTTGGCCAGTATCTTACTGAATTCGTTCTTCCATTCCCTGCCGTGTGACTGCACCCGGTGGCCATATTGCTCGTAGGTGAAGAGATGCGCCAATTCATGTAGCAGTGTAATAAGAAAGGCGTATTGATTGAGGTTGCCATTCACACTGATGCGGTGTGTTTTATCAGCAAACGCATGCCGGTAATCACCCAGGATACTCTGTCGCTGGCGGGTTACGGTGAGATGTACTTTATAATGCTGCAGGTAATACAATACATCGTCAAAGGTTCCGGGAGGCAGGTAAGATCTTAACTGTAAAAGCGGCGCTTCCTGCTTAGGCATTTTTATTTTTGTTCAGCTTCATGATGGTTCTTACTTCCACCGTCAAATAAATAATGTAAATGACCATGCCTGTGTACACGGCCGGTTTATTGAAGTTGTCCCTGCTCAGGAAATAATAGCCAATGACGGCACCAATACAAACAAATACTTTAATGATCATACCCGACATCACACTCCGTATAAAAACATTTGGATTGCTGTTATGCATAGCATTGTACTGCATCCGGAAAACAAGGAGGCTTACAAGAAAGAACATGCAATTGGCCGCCATCACAACCGTGTAATCCACTCCGCCTTTACCGGCAAGCAAAAATTTTGCAATAAGAACAGTGATGGTCAAAACCACGAAAGTGATGATTAACGGGAATACATTCCTGATCCGGGGATTCATTAAACTGGGTTTATTGATTTACAGCGTTGGCAATACTGCTATTATTCAGTTCTACAATATTGGCTCCGCCCATATTACACTTGCCATTGAATACGGCGGTGGGTTCTATCTGCAATTTGCCGGCATAAATATCACCGTTCAGTATGCTGCTGCCATGGAGGTAAAGCAGTTCCTGCACTTTTATTTTCCCGGTAACACGCCCCATGATATCGGCGTGCTGCCCTTCAATATCTCCTTCCACCATGCCATCGGTGCCAATGATGACCTTTGATTTTGCTTTAAGATTACCTTTTAAAACACCATCGATGCGTATGTCGCCGGTACTTTCTATATCACCGGTGATGGTGGTTCCTGCGCCAACCAGGGTGCTGGTATGGGAGGCTGTTTCTTCAGACCTGGATTTTGAATTGAACATAAAGTTGGTTTTTAGTTGATATTTGAATTATTCCTGAATTACTCAATACTTTTTTCCACTTTGGGCAAAGCCAGTTTGTGGGTGTCGGGTACGGTCATATTTCCCTGTAATACTTTTTTCAGGTCGTTGAAATATTGCTCCCGGTATTTTATTTCCTTCTCTATCGAATCAGTCCGCATCTGCAGCATTCTGAACTCCCTGATCTGCTTTGCATCGCCATAACCTGCTCCGGGCAAATAATACTTGAGCGGGGTAAAAACCAGCAGCGCAATGATCAATCCCACCAATACAACGAAAACCGTGCTTAAAAATATATACACTCAACCGGCTGAGCTTGAATTTCACCACTTCCTCGTACGTATCTTCATTCATCACCACCAAGCGGTACCTGTTCCGGAGGCGTTTCAGCGTACTGTTGGCATACAATTTTGCCATAATTTCCTGTTGAGCCTTAAAATTAAGAAATGAAGCCGAAAAAGCAATTTAAAACCTGCATTTGAGTTATTTATGCAGATTCTTTACAGCGTGTTTTTACCACCCATTATAAAAAATCATTAAAGTACAGGAAAGCGGCATACATATCTACATTATTTACTAAAAAAGACCGATATTTAGCCCGCTATTCAACCTTTTGATTCATGCTGAAGAAAACGATCAATACTTCTCTATTTTTTTTATTATTTGTTTTATTCCCTGCGCTTGCAATGGCTCAGCCCACCTGGACATTTGATCCCTTTGGCAAAGAGAAGAAACCAGAGAAATTCGAGAACCGGAAACTGGGGTCCGAAAAAACAGCCGATAAGAAATTTACGGTGATGCGTAATTTTTACCAGAACAACATCACCCATTACAACTATTACTTCAATGCCAATAACCGGGTGAACATGGTTTTGGAAAGAGCCAAGATGGCGCAAAAGGAAGACTACTCGGGCCTGCTGCGCTTTTACCCATATACCCTGGAAAATACCGCAACGCAAAAAAGTGAACTGGATTCGGTGATCTATACAAGTACGGCCGGTATTCTTCTCCATGACCTGCGGAATGACTGGATCGACAATATGTACATGCTCATTGGCAAGGCCTATTTTTTGCGCAATGATCTTGACTCAGCCATGATGACCTTCCAGTTCATCAACTACAATCTCTTTCCACGTAAAAGAAAAAATGACGATGATGACCGGGTAGTAGGTACCAACTCCGCAGCAAGTGGCTATAAAATATCTATTGCCAATAAAGAAAAAAGAAACATACTTCAAAAAGTTACCGCATTGCCACCCAGCCGGAACGATGCGTTGATATGGCTAACCCGTACATTAATTGAACAGAATGAGATCGCTGAATCGGGTGGTTTGATAAATACATTACAGAATGATCCCAATCTTCCCAAACGTTTACAAAACGACCTGCAGGAAGTAACTTCTTACTGGTTTTATAAACAGGGCATTTACGACAGTTCCGCCGTTCACCTGGAGAAAGCATTGAGCAATGCCGATAACAAACAAGACAAAGCACGCTGGGAATTCCTGTTGGCGCAACTTTATGAAATGAGCGGCGCATACGACAAAGCATCAGACTATTACGCCAAAGCATCCAAGCATACGGTTGACCCATTGCTGGACATTTATGCGCAACTGAATGATGCAAAAATGATGAAGGGTGCCAGCAATCCCAAAGAACTTGATAAGAGTATCAGCAATCTTTTGAAGATGGGAAGACGGGACAAGTTTGAAACATACCGCGACATCGTTTATTATTCCGCCGGCCAACTGGCTCTGAAGAAACCCGATACTGCTGCAGCCATCACCTATTTCAACAAGAGCCTTAAATACAACGAAAGCAATATCAATTACAAGAACAGGGCTTATATGCAACTGGGCGATATTGCTTACGACCGCAAGCAATACCGGCTGGCAGCAGCCATGTACGACAGCCTGCAAACAGGATCCGACTCAGTAATGGATAAACTGATCGCTAAAATACAGGATCGGAAGAATGCCCTTACCAAAATTGCCGAAGCCATCAGCAATATTGAAAGAGAAGACAGCCTGCAACGCATTGCAGCCATGCAGCCCGCTGAAAGAGATGATTATGTAAAGAAGCTGGTAAAACGGCTGCGAAAAGAAAGAGGTATGAAAGATGATGGCAGTTCGGGAGGTGACCTGTTCTACACCGGTACCAATACCAACCAGCAGCCCACCGATCTTTTTGCCAGCAACAGCAACAAGGGCGAATGGTATTTTGCAAACAGTTCGCTCAAATCAAGAGGCTTTAGTGAATTCAAAAGCAAGTGGGGCAACCGGGCAAATGTTGATAACTGGCGCCGCAAAGCTGCTGCAGCAAATAATAATGTCCCGGGTGGTACAAACCAAGCTCCGGGTAATTCTAAAGACAGTGCTAATAAAAAAAATGCATCGCAATCGCAACCAATAGAGATCAGTTATGACGGCCTGATGAAGGACATTCCGCTGAATGAAGAAAAAATGGCAACCAGTAACGAGACCATTGCAACCAATATGGTTGACCTGGCCAAAGCATACCAGAACGATCTGGAAGAATACCGGCTTGCTGCAAATACCTATGAAGATTACCTGAAACGATTCCCGGATCGTTTGCTGGATGGGGAGATCTATTTAGGCCTGTATTATTGCTATACAAAATTAGAGGACAAAGCAAAAGCAAACTATTACAAGAACCTGCTGAATAATAAATTCCCCAACAGCAGATCCGGCCAGGTAATAACCAATCCTGCTGCGGCAAACCCAGCCGGCAAGAACCCGGCCGTGACAAAACTGTATGACGATATCTATACGCTTTTCATTGAAGGCGATTACGAAAAGGCGATGGCTGAAAAGAAAAAGGCCGACAGTCTGTATGGCATAAATTACTGGACCCCGCAATTGCTGTACATTGAAGCGCTGCAACATGTTAAGAACCGGGAAGACAGTATTGCCATCAAAGGCCTGCAAACGATCATTGATAACAATCCCAATTCTCCCCTCAGGGAAAAAGCGGCCACTATGATCGATGTGCTGAAAAGAAGAGCAGAGATAGAAAAATATTTAACCAGCCTGGAAATAACCAGGGACACTGACGATAGCCTCGTTCATGTTCAGAATAATCCGGCACCAGTTGTTCCAAAGCCTGTAACACCAGCCAAAGCAGACAGCGTTAAAACAGCACCCCCACCATTAAGCAGTGGACCTTTTGTTATGGCGCTTACATCGCCGCACCATGTCATCATGATACTGGACAAGGTTGACCAGGTTTATGTAACGGAAGCAAAGAATGCTTTTACCCGGTACAACAGGGAAAACTATTACGGCCAGCCTATCAACATAATTAAAGATGTACTGGATACCGACCGCAGCCTGCTGGTGATCTCATCATTCACCGATGCAACCGCAGCCCTGCAGTATTATGATAAGATAAAGAAAAGTGCAGCATCCGAAGTATCCTGGTTGCCGGCAAATAAATACTCATTTTTAATTATTACCGATGAGAACCTGCAGAAGCTGAAAGCGAACAAGGATATAAACGGCTACAAAAACCTGTTAAATACCCAGTTCCCCAACAAGTTTTAACGTGCTGCTTTTTAACCGGATAAACTCTTTTATTAGTTTTATGAAATGATGCCTGGTCCCCTGAACCTTCATTCATAATACACAACTCATAATTCATCAATTTCTATGAAACGTTCTGTTAGAATTCTATGGCGTGTTTTTTTTGGTGGCTTCTTATTCATCATCCTGATATTCCTTTGCGCCAATTTTGGGTTATTCGGCAAAATGCCGTCGATAACACAATTGCAAAATCCGGAGGCCGACCTGGCCAGCGAGATCTACTCCAGCGACGGCGAACTGATGGGTAAGTATTATTCCGAGAACCGGAGTGAAGTAAAGTATAATGAGCTTTCTCCATTTATCATACAGGCATTGATAGCTACGGAAGACCAGAATTTTTATGACCATTCGGGCATTGATGCCAGGGCTGTGGCAAGAGCAGTTATAAAACTGGGTACGGATGGCGGCGGAAGTCCGATCACCCAGCAATTAGCAAAAATGATACTGGGCCAGGGAAGGGGAAATATTATTAAGCGGGTGCTTGATAAAGTGAAAGAATGGATCGTTGCTGTAAAACTCGAAAGGAATTTCACCAAAGAAGAGATCATTACCCTTTACCTGAACCGGGCACCCTGGGGTAATGTATACGGCATACGCAATGCAGCCCGAACTTATTTTCAAAAAGAACCCAAAGACCTTAAAATAGAAGAAGCCGCCGTTTTGGTGGGCATGCTCAAAGGATTTATTTATAATCCCATCACCAGGCGGGAAGCTTCCATCAACCGGAGAAACACGGTGATAAACCAGATGGTGGTTTGCAAGCAGCATTATTTAACCGAAGCAGAAGGAGACAAGCTGAAAGCAAAACCCCTCATTACCTATTTCAAGAAGATCGATGAGAACGTGGGTATTGCCCCTTACTTCAGGGCAGAGCTTGCTGATAAATTAAAAGACTGGTGCAAGACACATGAAAATCCCAAGACCGGGGAACCGTACAATCTTTATAAAGACGGATTGAAAATATACACCACCATCAACTCCCGCATGCAGCAATATGCCGAAGAAGCCGTGGTACAGCACATGCCGGTGATACAGAAAAAACTGGATCAACTGATGAAAGTGAATGGTGATAAGATCTGGAAAGGACATGAAAGCACCATTGAAGCTGCCTTTAAATATACCGAGCGCTGGAAGAACATGAAGGACGATGATGTAAAAGAAGAAGACATCAAAAAAACATTTTATGTGCCGGTGAAGATGAAAGTATTTGCCTGGAATGCCAAACGGGAAAAAGATACGGTGATGACGCCCTTTGATTCCATCAAGTATCACAAGAATATTTTACAAACTTCTTTTGCTGCCATGGATCCCAAAACGGGCGAAGTGAAATGCTGGGTAGGCGGCATCGATTTCAAATGGTTCAAATTTGATCACATAACCACCAAAAGGCAGGTGGGCTCTACCATCAAGCCCCTCATTTATTCGCTGGCGGTTGAAGATGCAGGCTATACGCCATCTACTGAGATACCCGGCGGCCTTGTTCAGTATGGAAAAGAAATGCGTACGTTCAGCGGCGGCGGCGGAACATTGGCCAACTGCCTGGCCAAATCAAAAAACACCGCTTCGGTACGATTGACAAACCTGGTTGGTGTAAAAAGAGTGATCGATTTTGCAAAAGAATGCGGCATTAAATCCCAACTCCCACCCTACATATCCCTTGCATTGGGTGCGGCCGAGATACCTATGCTGGAAATGCTGCAGGCTTATTCTATGTTTCCAAACAACAGTTATAATATTGAACCCATTTTACTTACCCGGATTGAAGACAAGAATGGTAATATTTTGGCCCAGTTCACACCCGAAACAAAACAGGTAATGAGTGAAGCCTCTGCACACACCATGGTTCAGCTGATGCAGGGAGTGGTACAATTTGGTACGGCGCATTCACTTAATAATTATAATATCCCGGTACAAAAAGCAGGCAAGACCGGAACCACTAACGACAATGCCGACGGATGGTTCATTGGGTATACACCCGAATTACTTGCAGGTACCTGGGTGGGTTGCGAAGATCCTTTTATACGCATCTATGCCGGAACATCGGGAGGTAATGAAATGGCCTTGCCGAAATGGGGCATCTTTATGAACAAAGTGTATGCTGATAGTAAACTGGGCTATGGTAAAATAAAAGAGTTCCAGGTTCCTGCCAATCTTAAGAACGAAGAATTGTCAGCTGATGCCTGGGACAGGGTGGTTAACCAGGGCGACAGTGTTGGAACAGATGCAGGGAACGGAACTGCTGATGATTTCTTTAACCTTACGCCATCTACCGAAAAGATCGGCATCGAAAGCCAGATACCAAAAGCCGATTCGGGTAAACAGAAAAAGCCGGAAGATAAGAAAGGGAATACCCCCATTACAAACCCGGCAGATGATAAGACCAAAAAGCCGGTAAAAGCTAAACCGGCAAATGATTATTAGAAAGAGACCCCTGTTCAGGTTGAATTAACTTTTAATACCGGCCAGCTACTTTCATCATTAACCAGGATTTATTAAAAGAAAGAATCATCATAAAAAAAGCCCCCTGGTTCCAGGGGGCTTTTAACTTAGTAATCTTTTATCAGTAATTCCGTACGGTCATTTCCACTCTCCTGTTCTTGCCACGACCAGCAGCAGTTTTGTTATCTGCAATTGGCTTGTCTTGTCCGTAACCGGTTGAAGTAAGACGGCTCTCATCAATACCTTTGCTTACCAGGTAAGCTTTAACAGAAGCGGCTCTTGACTCAGATAAGGTTTGGTTCTTATCTGCTTTGCCGGTATTATCCGTATGTCCGTCAATATTTACTTTATAAGTCAGGTTCTCTTTTAAAATAGTAACCACATCATTCAGTTTAGGGAATGATTTAGCCAGCAATTTAGAACTGCCGGTAGAGAAGAACACATTCTGCGCTGCTTTGTTTATCCTTTCAATGATCTTGGTATCGATCACCGGGCAACCGTAATTGGAAGCAGGACCTTTTTCATTGATACATTTGTCTTCTTCGTCGTTCACCCCATCGCCATCGGTATCAGGTACCGGGCAACCCTGGTAACGGGCCACACCAAATACAGTAGGGCATTTATCTTCTTCATCATTGATGCCATCCTTATCGGTATCAGGAATAGGGCAACCCTGGTAACGGGCAAGGCCTTTCACATCGGGGCATTTGTCATCGATATCTGCAATGCCATCCCCATCCCTGTCGGGGCAACCTTGCAAACCAGCCAATCCTTTTACATCCGGGCATCTATCTAGTGAATCCAGTACACCATCGCCATCCCTGTCTTTTGGTGGTTCAACCACGGGGATAGGAACAACAACCGGAACTGGTTCTTTCTTTTTGGTTAAGTTAGCAGCTACCCCAACACTGTGGTAAAAATGATAGGAAGCATTTTCGGTGATGGGAATACGGTACTGCGAATTTAAAAGAAGATAAACTTCATCAATTAACCTTACCTGTGCGCCAACGCCCAATGGCATGAAGGCACCATAATAGCCCCTGTATTTAGAACCTCCCACACCAGCGGTGATGAAAGGAACAAAGAAATATTTGTCGGTAAATAATTTCAGGTTAACCGTGGCGGCGCCTTCCAGCAAAAGACTTGAGTTTGCACGGAGTGGTTTCCCGGAAATGGGATAATTCACAAAAGAACCCGACAAAGTTCCTGCAAAGTCAAGATTATTATTTAACCCCTGTATGTAACTGACAGCGATACCGGCGGTCATGTTTTTTGTCTTGTGCCATTCTTTCGACTTTAAAACGCTTGCCAGCCCGGCCGTACGCAGGTTTGCGGCTGTACTGAAGTCGTTCATAAAGAAGTGAATTCCCAAGGAAGGACGTTTCTTATATTCTCCCTGGCCGAATGAGGTTGCAAACAGGCCCAGGGTCAAAAACACTAATAGGATTTTCTTCATAATTGTTAGTTTTCTTAAACGCAACAAAAATAGCTGCTTCAACTCAAAACGTGAAATATTTTACCAACATAATTAAAACTGCTTTTCAGCGCTTATTTTATCAGAATGAGGCTTTTATGAGCTTCATACCCTATTGGACATCATTTTTGTCAACAACCTCCACTTTTACACGGGTAAGGCCCCTGGAAACAAAACCCAGCGAGTGTGCCGCCGCCCTCGTCAGGTCAACCACTCTTTTCATTTTAGGATGTATGCGGTCATTCACTTTTACCAGTACAGATCTTCCATTCCGCAGGTTAGTAACTTTTATACGGGTTCCAAGGGGCAACACATTGCAGGCGCAGGTAAACTTCTTTTGGTCAAATATCTCCCCGCTGGCCGTTTTTCTGCCGTTGAACTTGTTTGCATAAAAACTCGCCTGTCCGTAAAAAGTACGGGTTGTTTTTTTAGGTACAGCCGCTGCAGGGACTTTCCCTTTTTGTGCATGCAAGCCGACCGGGCTAAGAAAAAATAGCAAAAGCAAAATGACAATGCCTTGTGTGCGCAACCGATGATCTATTATGAAAATGGGTTTCATGAACATGATTTAAAGATAATGTAAATAACGGGTAAGCAAAAGCATCATTTTTTTGCAAAATACTTTTCCATCAGCAACTTATCCTCGCCGTAGATGTCATCGTAGAATTTTATCTTCCCGTCTTTCCCTTCGCAGGAAAAATAACGGATGAACAGGGGTATGCGATTTCGTACATCAATGCGCCGGCGGTCTTTCTTTGCTATCCAGTTCTTAATGGAATCAGAAGTATATTTTACCGATTCTTTTTTCTGGCTCAGCATCACACTGTCGTTGTTTGCAATGTAGTAAGCCAGTTTCTGCCATTCCTGCACCCGCACACATCCGTGACTGAATGCCCGGGAAGAATTTTTAAACAGGTAACGCTGGTTCGTATCGTGCAGGTAAACGGCATACTTGTTATTAAAGTTGAACTTGATCACACCAAGTGAATTATCATCACCACTGCCCTGCATAACCTTGTATGGAATGCCCCGGGAATACTTTTCCCAACTCACTGTATTCGGATCCACTTCATCCCCGTTCCTGTCTAATAACATCAACCCTATCTTTTTAAGATAGTTCGGATTTTTCTTCAGCTTAGGAAGGTATTGTTTTACGATGATGCTGGTTGGAACCGTCCAGGTAGGATACGTAACCATATCCGATATCTCGGCATTAAGCAATGGCGTTCTTGTTTCGGGTTTGCCACAGATCACTTTCGATTCAAAGACCACGGTATCGCTTTGCACCATCCACAAATAATAACCGGGCAGGTTCACCCAGACATATTTCTCCGGCATCTTTGCAGGCAACTGTTTATACCTGTCGAGCGTGATGGCGATTCGTTTAAAACGTTCCACATCATTATTGTTGAGTGCATTTACCAGGATCCTGCCATACTTACCATCGGCAGTCAACCCTTTCTTCTCCTGGTATTTTTTTATGGCGGCTGATAACTGTGCTGAATCAGGCAACTTTTCCGTAAAGCCGATGCAATTGTTTTCTGCCAGTCTTTTCTGCAGTAGCTTAATGAAGAATGTGGAATCCTTTGCATCACCTTTTTTATATGGGTACCGTACATGTGTGAATGTGCGCCGGTCCATGCTGTCGAGAAATGAACGGATCCCCTTTTTCAATTCCCAATATCCCTTCTGTTCGGGTTGCAGGGCATCAAGTATTGCACTGAACTGTTTTTTTTCGAAGATACTTTTGAGTGTTGCAGTATAAAAACCGTCCTTCAGAACCGAATCCTTATTCAGCGAAATACTGTCTCTTTTTAACCGGCCCACTTTAAGATCTTTGATCGCCTGTACCAATCCATCGGTAAGCAGCAGGTCGGCTTTTGTCCATAAAACAGCATCCATCCGGCTGAGCGAATCGGCATCCAGTTTATCCTTAAGCAATTTCAATTTGCTGAAATGATAATCCTCCGGGAAAAGTCCCTGCAATTCTGCCTGCTCAATGAAGCGATATAAGGAATCGGCCAGCGGTTGCCACTTTTCGCTTGAACTCCAGATGGGCTGATCATCTCTGTCCTGGTAAAACTCACTCACCACATTCAGCATTTGCAGGTAAACACTGTCTTCCAGTTTACCGGCATTGCCGGATGCGGCTTTAAGAAATGACCCGATATTTTCAGCAATGCTTTTATCCATCGCCCTGGGGTCGGCCACCACATCTTTTTTCTTTGTTGCATTTCCCCCGCAGGAAAGCAGGAATAACACAATGACAACGACCGTAAAATATTGGTAAGGTAGTCTTGGTTGCTGCATAATTCGGGTTAAATATTTGTAACTTGAAGACAAATTATCAAGACGGATCTTTATGGGGATAGTTTTCAACAACAAGATAATACTTCGTTTTCAATCGGTACTAATTTTTGGAATTGTTTTTATATTAGCCCCGTTTTGTGCCGTTTCACAGGATACGGTACTGAACAAATACGGACTGTGGGTAATAAATTACCCGGCACAGCTGAAAAAAACAATACAGCATGACCCATCAAAGGCAATGATCGACCTGAAGAAAAAAATACCGGGCATTGTTTTAGACCTGCGCTATGCAGGAACCAATAATTTCATGCAGCGGCAATTATACCCGGCCATCACTACAACTTATTTACGCAAGGCAGCAATTGATTCATTAGAAATAATTCAGCGGGAATTAAATGAAAAAGGATTTGGGTTAAAATTTTTGATGCCTACCGCCCCTATTCTGTTACTGAACTCATGTGGGAGCCGGTGAAGGATGACCGCTATGCTGCCGATCCAAAAAAAGGAAGCGGGCATAACCGGGGTGTTGCGGTTGATCTCACGTTGATAAACCTGTACACACGTGAAGAACTGAAGATGGGAACAGGCTTTGATAACTTCAGCGACACGGCTCATCATGCATTTACAAATTTGCCGGAAGAAATTCTGCAGAACAGGTTGCTGTTAAAGAACATCATGGAGAAACATGGCTTTAAAGCACTGGATACTGAATGGTGGCATTACTATTTACCCAATGCAAAAGATTATGAGCTGATGGATATCTCCTTTAAACAATTAAAAAACTTAAAAAAATAAACCGATGCTGAAAGAAACACTGATAGAGATCTTTGAACGTGACCTTCAGAGGCTTGCCACAGAGATCAATTTGTATAAGGATGAAGACAAACTGTGGCTGGTTAAAACAGGCATCAGCAACAGTGCCGGAAACCTTTGCCTGCACCTGTTGGGCAACCTGAATCATTTCATTGGCGCTGCCCTCGGGCATACCGGCTATGTTCGTTACCGGGAAGATGAATTCAGCCTGAAAAATATTCCCCGCCAGGACCTCATCACCAATATTGAAAACTGCAAGCTCGTTGTAAAAGGATCATTAACAAATTTACCCGAAGCAGACCTGCAAAAAGATTTTCCGCTGAACGTGTTCGGTAAGATAACAAGCACCGAATTCATGCTCGTTCACCTGGCAGCACATTTGTCTTATCACTTAGGACAGATAAATTATCACCGGCGGTTACTTGATCAATAAATTATTCCCGGGATTTTTTGTTCAAGCAACATAAGATCGGCCAATACAAAAGCAGTCACCGCCTCCAATACAACCGGCACACGCAAAGCAATGCAAAGATCGTGACGGCCTTTTACAGAGAATGATTCCACATTACCGGTTTCGGTATTTAATGTCTGTTGCTCTTTCGGCGTGGATGAAGTGGGCTTGATGGCAATACGGAATACCAGCTCATTTCCATTGGTTAGTCCGCCAACAATACCACCGGCATGATTGGTAAATGTCTTTCCCGTTTTATCTTCTATGGAATCATTATGCTGGCTGCCGAACATCTTTGCGGCGGCAAAGCCGGTTCCGAATTCAACGCCCCGTACGGCAGGTATGGCAAACACAGCGTGGCTGATCAGTGATTCGGCAGAGTCAAAGAATGGTTCGCCCAAACCAATGGGTAAGCCTGTCACTTTACATTCAATGATACCACCAATGGTATCTTTTGCATCAATGGCTTTTTGTAAACCTTTGTCTAAGTCTGTTTCTCCGCCAATTTCAATAATTCTGGATGTTATAGAAACTCCAGTTCCCCCTTCAGGGGGCGGAGGGGGCAATATTTTTTTTGCGATCACGCCTGCTGCCACCAGGCAAACGGTAAGCCGCCCGCTGAAATGGCCACTGCCCCGGTAATCTTCAAAGCCGCCAAATTTCTTTGAGGCCACAAAATCAGCATGGCCCGGCCTGGGTACGGCACGCTGTTTTTCATAATCGGTGCTGCGGGTATTTTTATTCTCGAATAAAATGGTAAGCGGTGCCCCGGTTGTTTTGCCGTTGAACAAACCGGTTTTTACCTGCGGAATATCATCTTCTTTTCGGGGAGTGGTTCCCAATGCTCCGGGCTTTCTTCTTTCAATGTCGGTTGTAAAATCTTCAACAGATAAAGGCAAGCCGGCCGGACAACCATCAATGGTAAGTCCCACACATTCGCCATGCGATTCGCCAAAAATATGTACCCGGAAGATGCGGCCGAAACTGTTCACTGTTTATTGGTTGATCCGTTAATTGGTTAATTAGTTTATTAGTAAAGATACATCAGCGCCCAGCATTTTCAAGTCTTCATAAAAACCGGGATAAGATTTATTTACCGCTTCTGCTTCTTCGATCACAGTTTCGCCATTTGCTTTTAATGCAGCTACTGCACAGGCCATCGCAATCCGGTGATCGTGGTGAGAATGAACCCTTGCGCCGCTTATCTCTTTTCCTCCTGTTATCATCATCTTATCTCCTTCCAGTTTTATTTCCACGCCCATCTTGCCAAACTCTTCCTGTAAAGCAATCGCCCGGTTACTTTCTTTATGCTGCAAACGGCTTACGCCTTCAATAACCGATACCCCTTTGCAATACGCAGCCAATGCAACAAGCGGGGGAAACAGGTCCGGGCAATCCGTTGCATTAAAATGAAATGCCTTGCCCATGCCTTCGGAAAATGAATCTATCATTACACTATTTTGTTGTACCGAGATTTTTGCGCCACAATCTTTTAATGCATCCAATATGGCTTTATCTGCCTGCGCAGAATTAATATCCAATCTTTCCACCGTGATATTTCCTGCAATAGCTCCGGCTACTAATAAAAAAGCTGCACCACTCCAGTCGCCTTCTACGGTATATACCCTGAGCGAAGCTGAAGGGTCGAAGAACGGGTGAATGATAAACTTTTCGTAATTATCATTTTCTAACTTATAACCAAACTCTTTCATCATCTGCAATGTAGATCAATATAAGGCTTGCTTTTTAAATTTTGTACTGTTATTGTAACCGGCTTAGTAGCCGCTTTTGCATAAGCCATTAAAAGACCGGTTAAGAATTGGGAGCTTAAAGAACCATCAATGGTTATATCGGCAGGTTGTAATGGCCCTTTTATTTTTATGGGTAAGTAGCCATTGTTTGATTGGATTGAAATTCCTAACTGTGGAAATATCTCATCAAAGAAATGCATGGGACGTCTCAGCAGACTTCCTTCCCCGTTAATAATAATTTCTTCTGAAGACAAAGCAGCAATGGGTGCAAACATCCGTATGCCTAACCCGCTTTCACCACAATTAATATCGCTTGGGAAAGAGATCGGGTTTTCATTTTTGATTCTTAATTCTTCTACTGAGTTTACCGAAGTATTAATTATGACCGATGCCCCAAGCTTTTGAATGATGTCCAACGCCGCCAGGTCATCATTACTTTTTCCCGGATTCCGAATTATTGTCTCCCCTTCATTCAATAGTGCCAGCGCACAAGCCCGTTGCATGCTGCTTTTGGATGCAGGTGCTTTTATTATTCCGCTTATTGATGAAGGATGAACCGTGACTGTCACTATAGGATCTCTTTAAAATGTTTTTCCAGGTCGGCAAGGGATATGTAAACTATTTCCGCTTCGCCGATCCGTTTTAAAAGGATGAACTGAACCCCCTCATCCCGGCGCTTCTTATCCATTTTTAAAACCTCGAATACTTTCGCGTGATCTGTTTCCAAGTCCACCGGTAAATGGTATTTCGCCAGCAGTTTCACGATCCGGGTCGCTTCTTCAAAATGAAGCATATTCAATTCTTCCGAAAGATTACAGGCTGCCACCATGCCGATACTCACTGCATGGCCATGCGGAATCTGGTGAAGATTTTCAATGGCATGGCCAATGGTATGACCGAAATTCAAAAGTTTCCTATCTCCCTTTTCAAATTCATCGGCGGTAACCACCGTTGATTTTATTGCTGCATTTCTTTCGATCAGATCGGCGATCAGTGTTTTATCCGCCTGGTAATCGTGCAGGGAATACCTTTCAAGAATGGAGAACAACAACGCATCTTTTATGCAGGCGTGTTTTATTATTTCTGCAAAACCATTCACCCATTCTTTAACCGGCAGCGACTGCAAAAAAGAATAATCAAAAAATATTAAATCCGGCTGGCGGATGGTACCCACCATATTCTTGTAAACGCCCACGTCAATACCGTTCTTGCCGCCAATGGCTGCATCAACCATTGCCAGTATGGAAGTGGGCACAAAGCCAAACTGCATTCCCCGCATATAAACTGCAGCCACATAACCGGTGATATCCGTTACTACACCGCCGCCCACACCGATCAATATGCTGTCTTTATTAGCACCAAGTTTTATAAGTTCATGGATGACCTGATCAACCGTTGCCTGGTTCTTATGTTCTTCGCCTGCGGGGAACCTGATAACGGGATATGCATTCAGCCGGGCAGCATGATGACTGTAAACATTTTCATCCGTAAGAATGATGATATTCTTATTCCCGGCTGCCTGCGCCAAAGAAGAAAGGTCAGCATCGAAGTAACAGGCTACCGTTTTAGTTGAAAAAGTATATTCCGTTTTATGCATGATCGGTTTCAGTAACACTACGAGTTCATTACTTTATTCTGGTGCTGGATACTTTCCATATGAACGGCATCAAAATATTTTACGATGAATTCTTTGGTGAGGCCCAGCGCTTCCCCTTTTTTAAATGCCCGTTCTAAAATATCATTCCACCTGTTGGTTTGTAAAATGGTGATGTTGTTTTCCTTCTTGTACTGCCCGATCTTATCAGACAGTTTCATCCGTTGCCCCAATAAAGTAAGCAGTTCATCATCTACCTGGTTTATCTGTTCCCTTAACGTACTCAATGCGGTAATGAATTCCGGTTCGGTGGTGTTTTCGCTGCGCCATACAAGACCGGTGAGCATTTCCAGAAGCCTTTCGGGTGTTACCTGTTGCTTGGCATCGCTCCAGGCATTGTCCGGGTCAATATGGCTCTCGATCATCAGCCCGTCAAAATCCAGGTCAATGCTTTTTTGTGCAACCGACTGCAGCATGGTACGGTTACCGCAAATATGAGAAGGATCGCAGATCAACGGCATACCCGGGAATCTTCGTTTCATTTCAATGGGCAAATGCCACATGGGTGCATTGCGGAATTCGGTATTGCCGTAAGAAGAGAAACCACGGTGGATCATACCCACCTGTTTTACACCAACCTTATGCAGCCTTTCAATACCGCCGCTCCACAATTCCAGGTCGGGGTTGATGGGATTTTTTATGAGTACGGGAATATCAACACCTCTTAATGCTTCTGCCACTTCCTGCACACTGAATGGGTTTACTGTTGTCCGGGCTCCCAGCCATAGCATGTCCACTTCAAACTGCAGGGCATCTTCCACATGTTTTGCTGTGGCCACTTCTACGGTAGTGGATAAGCCGGTAATTTTCTTGGCTTGCAAAAGCCACGGCAATGCAACAACTCCCTTGCCTTCAAACATACCTGGCTTGGTACGTGGCTTCCAGATGCCGGCACGCAGCATATCTACCTTGCCGGTGTTTGCCAGCCTGGTTGCAGTTTCGATCACCTGTTCTTCTGTTTCGGCACTGCAGGGCCCGCTGATGATAAGGGGACGCTTGTCCCATTTTTCCTGCATGCGTTCTTTTGTATTCATTGATGCTGTTTGCATGGTAAAGTTAGTTTTAATGTTTTCAAGTTTTAATTTTCGTTTCCTGGTCAGACGGGGACGTCAGACCAGGTTTTGTGATCCATCTCAAATTTTATTTCTCCTTTTCCGTGAATTCCTACTTCTTTCCATCCCTGCATGCGATAAAATTTTTCCGCCCGGCTGTTTGGGGCTGTTCCCAGCCAAACTTTTTCTTTTGTGTGTAAGAAATACCAATCCATCATCATGGCATGTAATTTTTTTCCAATACCCCTGGCTTCAAAATCCGGGTGAATGAACAATGCCCAGATATTGTTTGCAACCAGGTCGGCAATGGCAAAGCCAACAACTTGTTCATCTATTTCGCAAACCCAGCCCTTGCCCCGGTTTGTAATATACTCTTCCACATCATGATCAGGAACCAATGAAGGGTCAGATAAACGGTTTTCCTTTACCGCATTACGCACAAACTGTATTTGTGGTATGTCGCTTATATGGGCTTCCCGAAAGATCATTTTTATTTTTTATTGCAGTCATGCTAAAGGATTCTTCCCGAAATAATCGGGACAGGTTCTTCTCCAGCATCACAAAACCGTTATTTCAATATCCTTTTAATTTTGTTAGCATCTTCTATCAACTCCTTGAGATATTCAAAATTCTCTTTCTCTAAACAACTTTTTATTTTCCGTAACTGCGTGATGTGTTCATTCAAAACATCCAGCACATTTTCCCGGTTCTGCTCAAAGATCGGTACCCACATGGCCGGGTTGCTCTTTGCCAGCCGTACCGTACTCTCAAAACCACCGCTGGCCAGTTCAAAAATAGCATCTTCTTCTTTTTCCTTTTCAAGCACGGTAAGCGATAAGGCATACGAAGCAATGTGAGAGATGTGACTTACATAAGCCGCATGCATATCATGTACCTCTGCATTCATATAAACCAGTTGCATGCCGATACGGGTATAAAGGTCTTCCACGAGTTGCATCGCATCGGCATCCGTTCTGTCTTTTTCGCAGATCACCGCCACCCTTCCCTTGAATGCATCTTTTACCACCGACTCCGGCCCGTCCTTTTCTGTTCCCCACATGGGATGCGTTGCCACATACCTGCCCCGGTTTTTATGATCGGCAACCGATTGACAGATGGCACCCTTTGTTGAGCCCACATCCATCAATACCTGCTTATCCAGTTTATCCAATATACTGGTAAGCAGCTTCCGGGTTACATCAACGGGTATGGCAATAATGACCAGGTTACTTTGTTTGACCGCTTCATCCAGCACCATGCTGCTATCGATCCACCCCAGTTGAAGGGCAGTTATCAGGTTCTTTTCATTGTTGTCAACCCCAATTACCCGTTGGGCAAAACCTGTTTCCCTGAGCCGGTTTGCCAGGGAGCATCCGATAAGCCCCGTACCGATTACTGTTACTGTCATAAATTAAAAAACCCCCGATTTTTTCGGGGGAAGATTTTATGTTAATGTGTTTGTATATGCCGCTTAACAAAAAAATACCAGCCCCCTGCTGCCGCAGTAGCTATAATAATAAAACCAGGTATTTACGTTGTTTTTGTTCATTACTGAAACAAAAATAAGGAACTGCTTTGATATAACCACAAAAAAACACCCCTCCTTAAAAGGAGGGGTATCAATTGATTGCTTGTCTTAAGAAAATCTTATATAGTTCCGGTTAAAACAACAAGCCATCGGCTAACCGGGCTGAATTACTTCTTTGCTGCTGTATCAGCTTTTGGAGCTGCTGCTGCTGCAGTATCAACTTTTGGAGCTGCTGCAGTATCAACTTTTGGAGCTTCTACAGCTGGAGAATCTGCTTTAGGAGCTTCTTTAGATTCACCACCATTGTTACAAGCTACAAAAGCTACAGAAACGATAGCTAACGCTAAGATTACTTTTTTCATTTTTTGATTTGTTTAATTTTTAAAAATTATAATTTTCAATTAATACCCGGATCGGAAAAAGGTAACCCAACTTTTTTTACCTTTTTTTTTCGTTGCTTTGGGTTACAAATGATCAATAAACGTATTAATATTACCGGGTGAGCAATTATCAACAGGAAAATGAGTCTTTGAGGGGTCTGGCTGCTAATGACCGGGACGTTATTGAGGCCATTTACAGGGATAACTACCCTATGATCCAGGCCTTTATACTGAATAACAGCGGTAACAGCGACGAGGCCAGGGATATTTTCCAGGAAGCTATGATCGTTCTTTACGAGAAGGCCACCTTGGAAGGGTTTGAGTTAAACTGCCAGCTAAAGACCTTTATTTACTCAGTTTGCCGCCGTCTTTGGCTGAAAAGGCTGCAACAGCTGCAGCGGTACAGCAGCCTGGTGGAAAATGTGGAGGATATGGTTCCGGTGGAGGAAGACATTGAGCATGAAAAGCACAACAGTGATTTCCTGCTCATGGAAACGGCGATGAACAAGATCGGCGAACCCTGCAAAAGCCTTTTAGATGCCTATTACATCCAGAAGAAGAACATGCAGGAGATTGCCGGCGAGTTTGGATATACCAATGCTGATAATGCAAAGACACAAAAATATAAATGCTTATTGAGGTTAAAGAAATTGTTCTTTGCCCAATACAAAAACGGACAGTGAAATGGATGAATTATTACTTATAGAAGCAGTTGAGCGTTACCTGAAAGACGAAATGTCGGCCCAGGAAAAAACCTTTTTTGAGGAGATACGCAAAAATAACCCCGCTGTTGACCAGATGGTAGTGGAACATACTTTTCTTTTTAACGAGCTGGAAAAACAGTCAAACGTTAAGGCGTACAAACATTCCTTATACGAAGTAGAAAGCAAGCTTGCCGAAGAAGGGCTTATCAGCAAATCACAATTGAAGGGTAAGGCAAAAGTTGTTTTCCTGTGGAGGAAATACAAAAAGAATATTGCAGTAGCGGCTTCAATAGCCGTACTGGTATCACTGGTAACTACCGGCCTGATCATTACCTACAATAATAAAGTGGGGAATACTGCTGTGACCGACTTAATTGGCAAAATCAAGAATACAGAAATAGAAGTTGGCAAGATCAAAGATTCCCTCAAAGCAAATAAGATCATCAGAGAAACCCCAAAACCGGATTTCAGGGCCACAGGTTTTTTAATTGACGGCAAAGGATACCTTGTAACTAATGCACACGTGGTTAACCGTATGAAAACGATCTATGTAGAAAATAATAAAGGAGAATATTTTACGGCTGTTTCAATTTATACCGACCCTGAGGCCGACCTGGCTGTTTTAAAGATCACCGATACGGCATTTAAAACAATGATTAACCTTCCCTACTCAATCAAGAAAACAAATGCGGAACTGGGCGAACAGATATTTACCCTCGGTTACCCACGCAATGAAATTGTTTATGGCCAGGGCTACGTAAGTGCTAAATCTGGTAATGAAGGAGATTCTACAGCTTATCAACTTTCTGTTTCGGTTAATCCCGGCAACAGCGGCGGTCCGGTACTGAATAAGAACGGCGAGATCATCGGCATCATCACTTCCAAAAACTCTGTAGCCGATGGTGTTGTTTTTGCAGCGAAGTCAAAAAATATTTTTAAACTGTTAGATGCTGTTAAAAAAGACAGCGATACATTAAATATAAAACTACCAGCCAATACCACCCTGAAAGGTCTTGAAAGAGAACAACAGGTGAAGAAAATGGAAGAGTTCGTATTTATGGTGGTAGGAAACTGATAAACCCTCCCTGGGAACTGTAAAAAAGCTGTTGATCACAACAGCTTTTTTTTATTTTAAAATATTACGACCACAGTGATGCCGGGTACTCCCCGCTGTCCACTAACCTGTCAACACTTGCTTTTACCACCGGTGCATCTTCTTTGTATGTAACCCCAAACCATTTTGATGAAGTGGGGATCACACTGATATGCCCGCCGTGGTTATGCATAAAATCTTCGGCCATCAACGGAATAAAAAACTCCGACTTGATATTGGCATTGTTCTCTTTCACAAATTCTATAAATAATTTCTCTGTGAACGGGAACAGGTTCTGATAAAAGCACCAGAAATTCATAGACACGCTGGAACTGGACGGCACCATGTGTTTCCCCTTTTCATCTTCATAAACAATGTCACTGTCCTGCTTATATATTTTGGTACGCTCTTTAATGCTCACCAGGTTATTCTTATCATCTACCAGGCAAACGCCCCGGCTTACGGTTCCATGCTCACTCAATGTTTTGGCAAGTTCGTAGCCAATGATGGCATATTGCTTTTCATTACACTTGTTGTTCAGGAAATCAGCCGCTTTTGCAAATGCATCCCGGCCGTAAAAATCATCGGCATTGATAACAGCAAAGGGTTCGTTGATCACTTCTTTGGCACAAAGAACGGCATGGCCTGTTCCCCAGGGTTTGGTCCGTTCTGCCGGTGCTTTCAGTTCGCCCAGGTAAGAATCCATTTCCTGGTAAACGTATTCGGTCTTTATCTTTCCAGCCAGTTTGGGTTCAAACTTTGCTTTAAAGTCTTCGGCAAAATCTTTACGGATGATGAACACCACTTTCCCAAACCCGGCCCGTATGGCATCGTAGATAGAATAGTCCATGATCGTTTCCCCCGAAGGGCCAAAGCCCTGAACCTGTTTCATACTGCCGTAACGGCTGGCCATTCCTGCGGCTAAGATCAAAAGAGTTGGTTGCATGTATAAAGAAAATTAAAAGTTTAACTTGATCCCTGAATTTTGCAGTGCGAAAATAATATAAACCGCCAAGTTAACGCTAAAATGCTTTTTGATATTTCCAACGCCGGTATTGAAATGTTACCCGACGACCAGTTCCAGCAAAAGCAGGTTGCCGTTTCTGTGCTGCGGCTCGACAAGATCCATCCCGTGGTATCGGGCAATAAATTGTTCAAACTTCACTATTTTTTGCAGGAAGCATTACTGTCTTCACATAAAACCATCCTTACGTTCGGCGGTGCCTGGTCAAACCACCTGGCAGCAACGGCCTATGCCTGTTCATTCCTGGGATTGAAAAGCATTGGTATTGTAAGAGGAGAAGAACCAGCTGAGCTTTCTCATACTTTACAGCAATGCCTGAATGACGGCATGCAACTGAAATTTATTTCCCGGCAGCAATATGCCCAAAATGATAATGCAGAATTTATCCAGTCATTGAAAAATGAATTTGGCGAATGGATCCTTGTTCCCGAAGGTGGCTACCATCCACTCGGTGCCAAAGGTGCCGCACTCATCATGGAACTCACCAGTAAGAACTATTCACACATTTGCACAGCCATGGGCACGGCCACTACATTGGCAGGCTTGCTAATGGCTGCCGAACCATTCCAAAAAATAATCGGCATTCCTGTATTAAAAGGCATGACAGACATGGAACAAAGATTACAGTATTTAACCGGGTACAAAACCCTGCCGGGTAATTTTGAGTTGCTGGATGATTATCATTTTGGGGGATACGCCAAAAAAACCGGTGAACTCATCCAATTCATGAATCAATGCTGGCAACAGTATCAATTGCCGCTCGACTTCGTGTACACCGCCAAAATGTTTTATGCAGTAACAGACCAGGTAAAAAAAGATCATTTTCCCAAAGGCAGTAATATCCTTTGCCTGCATACCGGCGGACTGCAGGGGAACAGGTCCTTGCCGGCAAATACATTAAATTTCTGATTATTACAGTCCTTATATTTGTCAGGCAAAACATAACCGCTTTATTTTCGTTTACTGCCTATGCGTAAAATTTTTTACTTCCTGGTATTTGTCTTTTCTGCCGGCAGTCTTTCTGCCCAGGAAATACTCCCCGCCATTACGGTAAAGAATTTCAGCGGTAAGATCATCGTAAGCTGGCGCAACCAATACCCGCTTGAAGTAAAGACCATCAATATCCAGCGTTCGTTCGACAGTTTAAAGAATTTCTCCACCATCGGCACCGTACTCAATCCGCAAAATGCCGAGAACGGTTTTGTGGATGAAGTGCCGCCCTATAACAAAATGTATTACCGCCTTTTTATTTCTTTCGATGGCGGCGATTATATTTTCACGGAGGCAACGAGGCCCGTAAAGGATATTCCGCCGCCACTGCCGCTCTTTACCCAGGAAACCGTGGTTGATCCCTTTAAAAGGGCAGATATGTTGAAACAACCGCTGAAGGAAACAAAACCGGTTATGCTCATAGATAAAAAAACAGAGCCTGTCGAAAAAGAAAAAACTCCTGTTTCAAAAAAAGGCAGGAAGGGGAAAAAAGAGAAAGAGCCTGTTACGAAAAATAATAAGGCTAAAAAAGAACAGGAACTTAAATCAGAAGAACCGGAACCGGTTCCTGTTGAAAAAGAAGATGCCATCACCTACCCCAGCCGGCGCATTTACACAGGCCGGGATAATAACATTGTGATAAACCTTTCAAATGCCGACAACAGGAAATACAGCATTAAGTTTTTTGATGAGGCGGATAATTTTTTGTTTGAGCTGAACCGGGTAAGGGAAAATTACCTGATCATTGAAAAAGTGAATTTCCTGCACGCCGGCTGGTTTTACTTTGAATTGTTCGATAACGGCAGGATGATCGAGAAGAATAAAATCTTTATCCCAAAAGACGGGAAGAACTAACTGCTCAGTTTAATACAGAGTCGAACACTTTTTCAAAATTCCTTTTTACTTTCTCCTTTGTTTCGGCATAATCCACAGCCTGGCCCAGTTCTCTTTCAATGGAAGTAACCTGTTTGTTTTGTATGCCGCAGGGAATGATATTATTAAAGTAACCCAGGTCGGTATTTACATTCAGGGCAAAGCCATGCATCGTTATCCAGCGGCTGCAACGTACCCCAATGGCGCATATCTTTCTTTCCTTACCCGGAATACCGGCATCTATCCAGACACCCGTTTCGCCTTTACTCCGTTCTCCTCTTATTCCATACTCAGCAATCGTGAGGATGATCACTTCTTCCAGGTTTCGTAAATATCTGCCTATGTCGGTCGCATATTTTTCCAGGTCAAGGATGGGATAACCTACTATCTGTTGCAGGCCATGAAAGGTAATGTCTCCTCCCCTGTTGGTATTGAAGAAAGCGATATTGTTCTCGGCCAGTTCATCATCACTCATCAGCACATGTTCTTTTTTGCCGCTTTTGCCCAACGTATACACAGGGGGGTGTTCACAAAGCAGGAAGTAGTTTGTGGTTTGAGGTTTGTGGTTTGAGGTTGGGAACTCACTGGCTAATGAAGAATGACCATTGACAACAACTTCCTGCTCATTACGCATTGCCGACTTGATCCTTACATTCTCCTGCAACAACTCCTCCTGCTGATCCCAGGCGGCTTTATACTCAATAATGCCCAGGTCTTTAAATATCACTGTCTGCTTATCCACTGCAATGTTTTAATTTGCAAAGATAAAATAAAACAAGCCATTGGTCATTTGTCATTCTGAGCTCTTATTATTAAAGCTCCACTATGACTAATGACTAATGACTAATGACTAATGACTTTATGACCGAAGAAGAAATAGAAATAAGCGACTCGGAAGAGCTGTACGAAAAGCTGACCCTCACCATCGACAAAGGCCAGGAGCCCCTTCGTATTGATAAATTCCTGATGACCCGGATAGAAGGTGCCACCCGGAACAAAATCCAGCAGGCCATCGACAATGAAAGGGTGCTGGTGAATGAAAAACCGGTAAAGACCAATTATAAAGTAAAGCCAAAGGATAAGATCGTTGTCTTCGACAGCCGTTCGCCGGAAAGCAGCGATATCATTCCGCAAGACATTCCGCTGTCCATCACCTACGAAGACGAATCCATCCTCATCATCAATAAGCCGGCGGGCATGGTGGTGCACCCCGGCAGTGGAAATCCCAACGGTACATTGGTGAATGCCGTGGCTTACCATTTAAGACAACAGAACCCCGAACTGGATGAAAATGATCTGCCCCGTTTTGGATTGGTGCACCGCATCGATAAAAACACTACCGGCTTGCTGGTGATGGCAAAAACGCAAAAGGCGATGACGAGTCTTGCCAAACAATTTTTCAACCATACCGTACACCGCCGGTACATTGCATTGGTTTGGGGCGATGTGGAAAAAGACGAAGGCACCATCGTTGCACACGTGGGCAGGCACCAGCGTTTCCGCAAACTGTTTACCGCCTACCCCGATGGTGACCATGGTAAAGACGCCATCACACATTACAAGGTTTTAGAACGGTTAAATTATGTAACCCTTGTTGAGTGCCGGTTGGAAACAGGAAGAACCCACCAGATACGGGTGCACATGCAGTTGATCGGCCACCCGCTGTTCAATGATGATTTTTATGGCGGCGACCGCATTGTAAAAGGAACCGTGTTTACCAGGTACAAACAATTTGTAGATAATTGTTTTCTTCTTTGTCCACGCCACGCCCTGCATGCAAGAGAACTGGGCTTTATACACCCGGCCACACAAAAACCGGTGCACTTTGAAGCGGAGTTGCCCGAAGACATGCGTGCGGTAATTGAAAAGTGGCGGAATTATGTGGGACATAAAGAACATTGATCCGGGTTCTTATTATGAAGAAGGATCGCTTTGACCAGTTGATAAAAGATAACAAAATAAAATCCTTCTCCCTGTACTCAAAAATTTTATTGCGGCATATACCCGGCATTTTCCTACTCTCCTTTGCTGTACATTTGTCTTCATCGTTAAAACAAATTGAGTAAATGAATCCCACTGCAGCGGCATTAACAGTCTTATTTAACAGGATACCGAGGAGGCATTCCCTGGAAAATATAAAAGACATCAACAGCATTGTAACAGAATATGAAGATCTTTTAATAAAAATAGAAGCAGAGAATACCTGGTATGAAAAAAATATCCCCGTATTTTTTGATGAACTGGACGGGGTAAGGCTGATCATAAAAAAATCTGCAGATAATAAGGCTTCTAAAAAAACCAAAGACAGTTTTTTTGATGACGCATCCGGTGCACTCAAAGACAGCTTGCAGGCATTGCTGGATGTTTATGCAGATGGAAGCAGGATGATATAAAATGATACCTCGTTTCTTTATCAACAGGCTAAAACCATTTTATGGAACCAAGAGAACTTGTAAAAAATGGGTGGACGTATTTAACAGGGCAGATGCCGAAGCACTTGCTGCATTCTATGCCGATGATGCCATCAACCACCAGGTAGTGACCGATCCCCTGGTAGGCAAAGAAGCCATCAAACAAATGTTCGCCACGGAGTTTGCCCGGGCCAGCATGGTCTGCATTCCCGAAAATATTTTCCAGGATGGTGAATGGGCCATGCTGGAATGGAGAGATCCCCTTGGCTTAAGAGGCTGCGGCTTCTTTCACATCATTGATGATAAAATAATATTCCAACGTGGCTATTGGGATAAATTATCTTTTCTGCGGCAGCAGGGCTTATCAGAATAAAACTGTCCCCTGCAAATTCCTCTTCTTAGTTATCCTCCTGATATGTAAGGTTTTACTTTGCAGTATGCATTAAAATTTGTTTCTTTAAAGATGGTTACAACTATCCGGTTGTTATCCGGTCCCCACCCCATGTAATACTGCTGGCCTTGCTCCTCTCACATTACAGGATGATCTGAAATAATCAGCCTTTAACCAACTACTGTATGCAAACATTAACGCCTGTTCAGACCAATGAAAGAGAAATTTTTATGGATGTACTCAGGGGCTTTGCCATCCTGGGTATTTTTATTGCCAACCTGGGCGCCGGATTCAGCGGTTACAACGAAAGTGCCCATTTAACCGGGCCTTTTTTATTAGACGGCTGGGATCACAAAATGACCTTCCTCCACCACATGTTCATTGAAGGAAAATTCTATTCCATCTTCAGTCTTTTATTTGGTTGGGGCATTGCACTGCAATTTAAACGGGCGGCTGCAAAAGACATTAATGCATTGCCAACCGTAAAAAGAAGGCTCTTGTTCATGCTGCTGCTGGGCGCCGTGCATCTGATGATATGGCCGGGTGATATCGTTTTCTTTTATGCCTTGCTCGGCTTTCTCCTGTTGCCCTTTCGGAAATTCTCCAACAAAACATTAGTGATAACCGGTATTTGCCTGGTATTACTTCCCATCGCTCTATATGCTGCCAAGTCTTACTGGCAATGGATGAATACACCGGCAGGTATTTTATTCCTGACCGGGCAGAAAGTAGATACCTTCCTGACGGGTGTGAGCAGCGAAGAGAGCTACCGGGAATTTGCAAAACATGCAAATTGGTGGGACATCTTCAAAGGGAACCTCGCCGGTTTCTTTTACCGGTATGGCTATTTATTTTTTGTAAGCCGCATCCCCAAGGTACTGGGCATGTTCTTAATTGGCTATGCATTGGGCCGGTCAGACTTTTATAAAAACATCGCTCAAAATAAAAAGATCATATACTGGGTCATCGGCATCGGCCTTATTATTGGGCTGCCTTCCAATTTTTACCTGGCCCGCTACATGACCTATTTTATGGATGATTATTTTAACCTGAAAACAAAAGGCCTGTATCAAACCATTGCCTATGCATTGGGCGTGGCGCCGCTTGCAATGGCTTATGTCGGATTATTTATGTTAAGTTTTCAAACAACTGTTGGGAAAAAAATATTATCCATCCTGGCGCCCGTTGGTAAGATGGCATTCAGTAATTACCTGATGCAGTCGCTCATCGGCAATTTTGTATTCCTTGGGGCCGGACTTGGTTACACAGGGCAAGTGGGGCCTGTGTATTATACCGGCTTCGGGATACTTGTATTCATTATGCAGATCATCATCAGCACCGCCTGGCTAAACTATTTTAACTACGGGCCGGTGGAATGGATATGGCGAAGTGCTACGTATAAAAAATGGCAATCATTCAGAAAAAAATCACCGGACTATTAATATTGAACAGGGCAAAAGCCAAGAACATAAAAATTCAGTAGTCCTCGAGCTAAAGCCGGAGGCAATTCATGAATTGCCACAGGCTTCAGCCGGTGGACCAAAATAAAAGGGAAATTGGCTTTAGCCAAATAAAGAATGGAAGAAAATAAAGCGTAGTTTGATCAACACTTTGAAAAAAGAATATCAACAGGAATAAAACAACCTTATTTATTAAATAACAAAAATGAAAAAAATCATCCTTCTTTTATTACTGCCGTTTTCTTTAGCTGCACAAAAAAATTACCCGGCTTTACTAAAACAGTTCATGACCGGTCAGCATGATTATTTTCGCTTTAACGGAAACGTACTCGTTGCAAAGGGTGGAAATATTATTTACCAGCAGGACCTTGGCTTTGCCGACTTCAATTCAAAAAGAAAACTGAATGACAGCACTGCTTTTGAACTGGCCTCTGTTTCCAAACAGTTCACCGCCATGGCCATCATGATCCTCAAAGAAAGAAGGCAGTTGACCTATGACGACAATGTGAAAAGATTTTTCCCCGATTTTCCTTACGAGAATATTACCGTCCGCAACCTGCTTACCCATACTTCCGGGCTGCCTGAGTATGAAGAGCAGTTTGAAAAGAATTGGGATCATAAAAAGATCGCCTTCAATAAAGACGTACTGGAAATGCTGAAACAGCGAAAGGATACACTGCTTTTTATGCCCGGCAGCAAATGGCAGTACAGCAATACCGGCTATGCCGTGCTGGCTTCCATCATTGAAAAGACCTGGGGAACGGATTATGAAAAATTTTTGACAAGATTTATTTTTCAGCCGCTGGGTATGACGCATACATTTATTTATAACAGCCGCCGCACTACCGGGAAGATACCGGCAAACTACGCACTTGGGTTCGTTTATTCCGACAGCCTGAAGCGTTATATTTTACCGGATAGCCTGCCAAAATTCGATTATGTGTATTACCTCGACGGCATTGTAGGTGATGGCTGCGTAAACTCTACTACCGGCGACCTGCTTAAATGGGACCGGGCCTTGTACACAAATAAACTGGTAAGCAAAGCAACCCTTGATGAAATGCTTTCGCCATTGGTACAGATGTCGCCAAGAGATTCAGCAAATTTTTATGGTTTCGGTGTAATGGTGCAGCCGAAGTCGCCGAGGGGGAAAGTTATTTCACATACGGGTGGCTGGCCGGGATACAGCACCCTGGTCGTTCGCCGCACGGATATTGATGAAACCATCATCGCTCTTTCCAATAATGAAACACTGAGTGGCCAAATCAGGGCAGGTATTGAATCAATACTGGCCGATGAAGATATTCTGATGCCTTATGAACACAAGGAAATAAAAATTGATCCGGCCTTGCTCGATCGCTACGTTGGAAAGTACGTTGCATTTCTCACGCTGGAGTTCATCAAAAAAGATAATAAACTCTGGCGCCGCAGAAATGGAACCGACATTGAATTAAAACCCGAATCGGAAACAAAATTCTTTTACGGCGATGGTACCGACCGGCAAATAGAGTTTGAAGTGGATAACAGCGGTAAAGTAACGAGGGCATGGTTCATCAATACCGGGCAGAAGGGTGAAATGAAAATATTGAATTAGTACCTGGGAACAGCATATGGAAGAAAATAAAAACATAGAAGAAAACAAAGACCAGTTGATAGCTGATCATTCATCGTTTCTGGAAAAGCCTGAAGATGAAAACAGCATTGATGCCGGACAACCCCTAAACGACTTAACCCCTTCAAACGAAACAATGGAAGTACACAAACACCCACACCACGTAATGCACAAAAAGAAATGGGGAGAATACCTGCTGGAATTCTCCATGCTTTTTTTGGCTGTTTTCCTTGGTTTTTTGGCTGAAAATTTCAGGGAACACCAGGTAGAGAAAGAAAAGGAGAAGCAATTCATCGAATCGTTCATTGAAGATCTGAAAACAGATACAGCCACCATCAGGAAAAACCTGGTTTTTCGTGACTTAAAAGGAAAGCAATTAGATTCATTGACGGCTTTGTTAAGTTCACAAACAGTTAAAGGGCATGAAAATGATCTCTATTTTTTAGGCCGTTCGCTCATCAGAACGAGCCGGTTTCAAAGTAATGACAGAACCATTATGCAGTTAAAAAATTCAGGAGCATTACGATTGATAAGGAGCCGGCAGGCAGCGGATAGTATGATGTCATACCAGAAATTTGTAGAATACATGGAAGTTAACCAGGATGATGACCGTATTGAAAGAAGAGCGGCAGACCCTTTATTATCCAGAATATTCAATGTTTTTGTATTTGATAAAATGGTCACCCTTGATGGCATCAGCAGGCCCGCTGATAATCCAGCCCTGCGGTCATACGACCCAGATCTTTTCCAGGACCTTGCCTTTTGTATCCACCAGATCAAGGGCAGTAATTTCTTAATTAAAAGCAGGCTTAGGATCTTAAATAAGAAAGCAGACGACCTGATAGCGTTACTGAAAAAAGAATATCACCTCGACTAAACAAAATAATATGAAGCATCGCATCATCAGGTTTGTCATTTATTTGATCGTTGGATTTGCTGCCGCATTCTTATATAGCTATTTAAAAAAATAAATTGCACCCATTAAAAACTTTTTATGAAAATAAGAATACCCTGTTCATCCATTCTGCTGTTTTCACTTCTGTTTTTGTTTTGCAAACAAAGTCCTGCACAGGAACTGACCCCGCTGGTCAAACAATTCGTTTCTGTTAATGCTGATACACTTGCATTGATCCATGTGAACATAGTTGATGGCAAGGGCGGCCCGGCAAAAACGGATCAGACCCTGGTCATCATAAAAGGACAGATCACAATGATGGGAAACTCAGGGCAGCTTACTGTTCCTGCAACTGCTAAGATCATTGAATGCAACGGCAAGACCCTCATCCCCGGCATGGTAATGATGCATGAGCATTTGTTCTATGGTGAACGGGTGGCCCCTTATTACCTGGGTTTGGCCATGCCCTTTTCGTTTCCCCGGCTTTACCTGGCCGGCGGCGTAACCACCATGCGGACTGGCGGTACGGTGGAAGCTCAAACCGACCTGAATGTAAAAAAATGGATCGCCGAAGGAAAAATGGTTGGACCCGATATTGATGTTACTGCTCCTTATGTAGAAAGAGAATCCTTACCCATACCTGAAATGATGTTCATCAAAAACACAGATGAAGCCACCAAAGGAGTGAACTACTGGATGAGTATGGGCTGCACTTCTTTCAAAGCCTACATGAACATTACCAAAGAAGACCTGAAAGAAGTGGTTTCCATCGCACATAAAAATAAAATGAAAGTAACCGGCCATCTCTGTTCCATTACTTATCGTGAAGCAGCAGAGATAGGGATTGATAACCTGGAACATGGTTTTATGGTAAGCACCGATTTTGTTTCGGATAAAAAAGAGAATGTTTGTACATCGGGAACACAATCATTGATGAAACTGGATGTGAAAAGTGAAGCCATGAAAGACCTGATGCGTTTTCTCATCTCAAAGAATGTTTCGGTTACTTCAACATTACCTGTGTTTGAGCCCTACAGCAGCAGGGAGATTTTTCCCGGTGGCGGCGATAGTGCCGTAGTAGCTCCCGTTAAAGAAACAGTTGAAAAAGTATATAACAGTTTTGTTGGAAAAGATTCAGCATCTGCGGCCCTGTTCAAAAAAGAAATGGCCTGGGAAAAACAATTCGTGGATATGGGCGGAAGATTGATGGCCGGCGTTGATCCAACCGGTGCCGGGCGTGTGATACCCGGTTATGCCGACCAGCATTCACTGGAATTACTGGTGGAAGCCGGTTTTAGTTTTTCACAAGCCGTAAAAGTATGTTCGCTCAATGCAGCCGAATACCTTGGCCGTGATAAAGAGATCGGCAGTATTGAAATTGGCAAACGGGCCGACCTGGTATTGATCAACGGCGATCCGTTGAAAGACATCAAAGCAGTAAGAAATACAGAAACCGTTTTTAAGAATGGTATAGGTTTCGATTCTAAAAAATTATTCGAATCAGTAAAAGGTAAAGTAGGGTTATACTGATAACAGATCTTATGAGCGAAGAAAATAAAAATACTGAACCGGAGCAACCGGCAGAAGACAAAGAGCAGTTCATGGATGATGGTTCATCGTTCATGGAAGAACAGGCTGATAAAAATGTTCCTGCTGCCGAACAACCTTTAAACGATTTAAATGATCCAAACGAATTAAACGCTAACATGGAAGTTCATCACCACACCCACCCTGTCCACGGAAAGAAAACATGGAAAGAATATTTCTGGGAATTTTTAATGCTGTTCCTGGCTGTGTTTTGCGGGTTTCTGGCAGAATATAAGTTAGAGCATGTAATAGAGCATCAACGGGAAAAAGAATTTGCCAAAGCATTGTATTCTGAATTACTGGATGACTCTGCAGCCGTTGCCAATAAATTAGCCAGGCGGCTGGAAAAAGAAAAAGACATGGATTATTTGAGCAGCTATTTTAAGGACAGCTCATTAAGCAACCTGCCAAAAAAATTCTATCCTGCCTGCACCATCAGTCTTTACCTGATAAACACTTATTCCTTTGAGCCAAAGGATGGCATTCTCAGCCAGCTCCGGAATTCCGGTTCACTCCGCTATTTTAAAAGCATTGCTTTGCAAAAGCTGCTTGGAGATATCAGCGTTAACATAAATGATGTACGTACCCGGAACGAACAGGAGTACCAGTATTTCGCCAATCCCATTAAGCCATTCATGCTGAAATATTATGACTGGAGCTGGATAGACACTCTCCGGAAGCAGGATACAACTCCTGTTATTCTTAATGTGATAAATAATTACCGGCAAAGTAACCGGAATATAGAAAGCAAGATCCTGAATATTCCTTCATTAGACCGGGTTGAGGCATCTAACATGATCTTGTTCTATAAACAGATGATGGTATCAAGCCGAACACTTCAGATGAATAATTATATCATTACCAATCATAAAATATTAGCGTTTTTGAGAAACAACTATTCCATAAAAGATGAGTGAAGAAAATAAAAATACAGAAGAGCAACCGGTAGAAAATATGCCTGATGAAACCGCTGTGCCTGAAAACGGGGAGCAACCTTTAAACGAATTAAACGGCTTAAACGATTCAAACGATAACATGGAAGTACACAAACACCCTCACCACGTAACCCACAAAAAGAAATGGGGAGAATACCTGCTCGAATTCCTAATGTTATTTCTTGCCGTGTTCCTTGGCTTTGTGGCAGAAAACCAGCGGGAGCATATTGTAGAACATCAGCGTGAAAAGGAATTCATGAACAGCATGCTGAGTGACCTCGGGTCCGATACGGCCAAATCAAATGCGGTGCACCAGACATTTTCACTGATCATTCAACATATCGACTCACTGATTCCCCTGTGACAGGGAGATATGAGGTCTCCCGAAAAGGCATTGAACATTTATCAGCATTCTGTTTACCAGAGTTTTTACAATAAATGGAATTACTCTGACCGGACAATAAATCAATTGAAAAATTCAGGTAATTTCCGGCTGGTGCGAAATAAAAAAGTTTCTGGTATGATCATGGATTACGACGGGTTTGTAAGAAATTTCGTGGAAAATATGCAGGATATGGCTGTCCTTCCTCAATGGAAGCAACTGAACGAAACGGGGACGGGCATTTTTAAATCATCCGTTTTCAGGAAGTTCCTGCAAGGATTTTACGGGAGAAAAACTTCTGTTCAATTACCCCCGCCGCCTTATTTTATAAGCACAGATAAAGACAAGGTACAGCGGCTTGCCAATCTTTGTGAACAGTATGCAACAGTTGCTGAATGGTTTAATCTAAATGTAAAAACGGCAATCGGGATGGCTGTTAAACTGGATTCCACTATCAGAAAAGAATATCACCTGCAAGAATATGAGTGAAGAAAATAAAAATACAGAAGAAAAAACGGCTGAGAATATCCCTGCAGGGGGAACTGCTATCCCCGGATTGGAGACTGCTGAACCAGTACAACCTCAAACCACAAACCCCAAACTACAAACCGAACAAGAAATGGAAGTACACAAACACCCCCACCACGTAACCCATAAAAAGAAATGGGGCGAATACCTGCTGGAATTCCTGATGCTGTTCCTTGCCGTGTTCCTTGGATTCCTGGCAGAGAATATCCGGGAGCATGTAGTGGAACAAGACCGGGCAAAAGAATTTTCAAGATCATTGATGCTGGACCTGCAAGATGACACTACAGCCATTAACAGGCAGGGAAGATCTGCGAGATTATATATTTCAGTTGCCGACAGCCTGTTGAAAATTAACACAATGTTGCTGGAAGGCCGGAATGCGGCTGAATTCTCTTTTTATACAAGGTTTACCTATTGGACGGTTCCTATCTCCTGGAACCGGAACACATTTGAACAGATCAAAAATACCGGGGGGCTTCGTTATTTTAAAAATGATAAGCTGCTGAGAAAACTTCTACAATATGATGCTGTTGTAAATGACATCACTTCAGAAGCAGAGGCCAACAAGGTCCGTGGGAATATGCTTTTGACACAGGTCAGCTCCATCATTGAACCGGGGCTTCACCATGAATTATCAAAGCATTTTTTAGCGTCACTCGATACCATGTCGGTTGAAACCAAAGAAAGTTTTTTTTCTTTTAAAAGTACATCTCTTGAAAATAAGCGGGAAAAAATAAACGAGCTGTTGAACATGGTAGTTATACAGCAAAGGAACCTGCGTTTTGCCATGAATGGGAATTGGGAAAAAGCCCGGGTGCTCGCAAACGAACTCATAAACGATCTTAAAAAAGAATATCACCTCGAATAAAAATATAACCATGCAACCATCACTCACTGCACCAAAAAGAATTGAATCCATCGACCTGCTCCGTGGATTAGTTATGATCATCATGGCATTGGATCACGTTCGTGATTATTTTCATGCAGATTCATTTATGTTCGATCCCCTGGACCTGGATAAAACGAATGGCGCCATCTTCTTTACCCGTTGGATCACCCATTTTTGTGCACCGGTATTCATGTTCCTGGCTGGCACTTCCGCTTCTTTCATGAGCCGCCGCAAAACAAAGAAAGAATTGTCCAGGTTTTTATTTACCCGTGGTTTGTGGCTGATCTTCCTGGAACTGGTAGTGGTAAACTTTGGCTGGAACTTCGATATCTTTTTCCACAATATCTATTTCATCACCATCTGGGCCCTGGGTGTAAGCATGATCGCATTGGCTGGCCTGATTTATTTACCGGTTAAATATATACTCGCTATTGGATTTGCACTGGTGATCGGGCACAACCTGCTCGACAGTACACATGTGCCGGGAAATACATTACCCGGTTTTGGCTGGTCACTTTTGCATGAAATGGGTTTCTTCTCCTGGCAGGGACATAATGTATTAGTGGGTTACCCGGTAATACCCTGGATAGGCATTATTGCCCTTGGATATTGCTTTGGTATTTTATATTCCCCTGCTTTCACACCGGAGAAAAGAAAAAAATGGCTGCTCGGCATCGGGCTTTCTGCCATTGCCTTGTTTATAGTGATACGGTTTATAAATATATACGGCGATCCTTCTCATTGGAGCAGCCAGCCCTCAGGCTTTTATACTTTTCTCTCATTTATTAAAGCCACCAAGTATCCGCCATCTTTACTGTACACATTAATGACGCTTGGCCCCGCCATTCTTTTTCTCGCCTTTACAGAAAATGCCAGAGGTGCCGTATCCAGGATCATTTCTGTATATGGCAGGGTGCCCATGTTTTATTACCTCATACATATTTACCTGATCCATATCTTAACGATAGCAGCTTCTGTCCTGTTCACAGATTTTAGCTGGAGACTCTGGCTGCTAAAAGAACCGCTTTGGTTCACCCAAACATTAAAGGGCTATGGTTTTTCTTTGACGGTAGTGTGGCTGGTATGGATCGGCATCGTGGTCGCTTTATTCCCGTTATGCAAATGGTACGACCGTTATAAGCAATCACACAAGGAAAAATGGTGGCTGAGCTATTTATAAATTCACCTGGAAAATATGAGCGAAGAAAAAAATACAACTCAATGGCCACCCGAACTGGATGCGCTCATTGCTGCACCGCAGCATCACAGGCTGCTTTTTGAAAATGAGACCGTACGTGTGCTGGATACCCGGATCCCTCCCGGTGAACAAACCAATGTACATACGCATCAAAACCCGGCATCATTGTACATCTTAAGCTGGAGTGATTTCATACGCTGTGATGCCGATGGCAATGTATCAGTTGATTCAAGAACGATGACGAAAGTACCCGTGCCTGGCACTGCATTGTGGAGCGGACCACTGGCGCCTCATTCATTAAAAAATACCGGGGAAAATGAGCTGCACGTGATCAGTGTGGAAATCAAACAACCAATAACCATTTAACCGGATCATGAAAAAAATAATCTCCCCCGTTGCCATTCTGCTGCTGTGTTCATCAGCAGCCACAGCCCAGGTACCTGTAAGCAAAGAACCCAGGCATAAAAAAGTGATTGAAAATAAATACATCAGGTTACTGGATGTGCGGATAAAACCGGGTGATACCACGCAGTTTCACATTCACGCTACCCCCTCCCTTTTTCTTTATTTTACCAACACAACTGTATGTTCACAAATTAAAGGTAAAGACTGGGTAACAGCGAAAAATCAAGCAGGCAACGCCTCTTACAGGTCTTTTGATAACGATACATTGGTTCACCGGGTGAGCAATTGCGATACCGTTCCTTTCCATGTTACTGATATTGAATTATTGTCGGCTTATAAACCCAATGACCCAATTCAACCTTTGCCATTAATGGTTCTTTTTGATAATGGGAAGGCAATTGCTTATCGCATCACCCGGTCGTCATTAAATAAAGAGATCATCAGCAACCACGGGCCAATGATCGCCGAACTGGTTGCAGGCGATGATGTGACCTGCTATGATACAATGACTAAAAGATCAACGACCATAAAAAACGGAAAGTATTTGTATATAGAACCCGGCCGTTCTTTTTATTTTTCTGCAAAAGAAAATGAAGAAATAAACATGGTACTGTTTGAAATTAAATAATGCTTAATCTTTATTAAATGAAAAAGATAACAACGATCGTATTGCTGCTTTTGTCTTGCAGCAACCTGTTTGCCCAGAAGCCCCGTGCAAGGGATCTCGGTATTCCTTTTGACGGCACGCCCGGGAAATTCAATGCCATCACCGATGTACAAGGTGTGGAAGTTGGTTACAGCACCATCATTTCCGGCAGCGGAAAAATATCCGCGGCAAAGGCCCGGTACGTACCGGTGTTACCGCCATCCTGCCAAGGGGAAGGAACAACAACCCGGTTCACGCCAACTGGTATTCTTTGAATGGCAATGGAGAAATGACCGGAACCACCTGGCTCACCGAGTCGGGATTTTTAGAAGGACCTATCATGATCACCAATACAAACAGCGTAGGCGTGGTGAGGGATGCTGTTTTAAAATGGTATGTAAAGACCGGTTGGTACAAAGAAGATTTCTGGTATACCTACCCCGTTGTTGCAGAAACATACGATGGTTTTTTAAATGACATTTATGGTTTTCATGTAAAAGAAAGCAATGCATTTGAAGCATTGGACAGTGCAAAAAGCGGTCTCATCAAAGAAGGTAATGTAGGTGGGGGCACAGGTATGATGTGCCTGGGATTTAAGGGCGGAACCGGTACCGCATCAAGAATTGTAAAAATAAAAGACTCTACGTATACGGTTGGCGTGCTGGTACAATCAAACTTTGGAAGCAAAAATAATTTTTCCATAGCCGGTGTTCCTGTTGGAAGAGAGTTGAAGGATACGATGAATTATGAATTCAAAGCGCCCCCTTCTTACCAGCCGGGGGACGGCTCCATCATTGTGGTGGTGGCGACCGATGCGCCTTTATTGCCGCACCAGTTAAAAAGAATTGCGGCGAGGGTTCCCATCGGCGTGGGTAAGATGGGCGGACGTGGAGAGAATGGTTCCGGCGATATCTTCATTGCTTTTTCCACCGCCAATCCAACTGCTTTTCAGAGAAGTGCATTTACAAAGCTGGATGAGTTGCCCAATGATATGATCAATCCTTTATTTAATGCCACGGTACAGGCAGTGGAAGAAGCCATCATCAATGCGATGGTAGCAGCCGAGACCATGGAAGGTATTAATGGCAATAAAGCATATGCACTGCCGCATAACCTGGTGATCGATGTTTTGAAGAAATACAACCGGATAAAAAAATAGGCCTGGCATTATCAATAACACAATATGAAAAAAATAATAGCCCTCTTTTGTTTTGCCGTCTGTATGCAAACTGCATTTGCACAAAAAACAAACGTAGATTCAATACTTCAAAAAGTCGCAGTAGAAAAAGATGATGACAAAAAAGTTGATTTGCTCGTAAGTCTGATATCTGCAGAAATTAATAACGACCCCGAATGGTGTATTGAAACAGGATTAAAATTACTCAACCAATCCAGAAAGAAAAATAGCAATATTGAAATGACCGTTGCTTATTCTTTTTTAGGGCAAGGATACAGGTTGTTTGGAAACAACATTAAAGCACTGGATTATCATCATAAAGCCATTGCTGCAGCAGAAAAAAGTGGCAACTTATCTATTTTGGCCTTTGCAGAAAATCAAACTGCACATATTTATAAAGACAGGCAGGAATATGATAAGGCAATCGACTTATACCTGTCATCAACTGCACATGCAGATAAGGGAAACAATGAAAAAGTAAAAGGTTGGGGGCCCTTAAACCTGGGCGGTGTGTATCTTATTGTTGATAAACTAGACTCGTCGTTAATGTATTCACAAAGGGCTTATGAAAATTCTTTAAAGGTAAACTCCGTCATTTCCAACCCTTATTTATTCAGCAACCTTGGTGGTGTGCAAAGTAAATTGGGCAACGCCCAGCTTGCTGTAAGTTATTATAATATGGCCATTAAACAATCTATAGGTACAACTAATATCAGGTATTTCAATATCGCATATACGGGCCTGGCAGAGCATTACCAACGATTTAATCAACTGGATTCCTGCATATTTTATGCAAAGAAAGCAATTGCTGCAGTAAACAATACTTCGTTCTTTTACCTGAGCAGTAAACCGGCGCAATTACTTACTGATATTTATGAAAAAGTAAATTGTGATAGTACGTTGAAATATGCAAAAATTTTTAAGATAGCTGCTGATTCATTGAACAGCAGCAAAAATAATCAGCAAATACAATTAATGACATTTGAAGAGGACCTGCGGCAGCAGGAACTGGCTGCAGAAAAAATAAAGGAGCATGAAGAACGGCAGCAAAATCTGCAATATGCTTTAATTGCATTTGGCATCATTACATTACTCAGTCTTTACTTACTGCTAAGTCGTAGCTTTATCACCAATACAAAACTGATAGAATTCTTTGGCGTGGTGGCTTTGCTGATCGTATTTGAATTCCTAAACCTGTTACTACATCCTTTTTTAGAAAGGGTAACGCATCACTCTCCTATTTTAATGTTACTTGCATTGGTTTGTATTGCCGCATTGCTGGTTCCTTTACATCACAGGGTGGAAAAATGGGCAACTGCCAAACTGGTGGAGAAGAATAAACAGATACGGCTGGCGGCGGCAAAGAAAACAATCCGATTGCTATCGGATGAGCAACTGGAGGGAAATAAAAACTAAAAAACGTAATTATGAAGCAACGCATTCTTCTCTTACTTATGTTGTTCTTTTTTACAGGGACTTACAGCCAGCCTTTGCCCGACAGCATTAAAGCAAAATACCATGCGGCAAAAACCGGCGAGGAAAAGGGAAGCTGCCTGTTTGCCTATTTCAATACGCAAGTGGCAACCGACAGCAATACAGCCGCAAATACCCTGGCGCTGTTTGACTGGTTCGAAAAACAACATGATGAAGTGGGCAAAGATTATACCCAGGTAAGGCTTTCCTATATTTTAACTGCCAAAGGTGATTTCCCGGCTTCCTTGAATTTATTATTCGCCGCATTACCCCGGTTCGAAAAACGTAAGGATGATTTTGGAATCGGACTAACCTACCGTGCCATCGGATCTACCTATATGGCAGCGAAGGACTACGCACAGGCTGCTGAATACCTTAAAAAGCAGATCCCCCTGATAACAGATGACAATCAAAAGGGCCTGTTGTCAAGGGTCTACAACGGCGTTGCCTGCGCATATGGCGAAGGAAAGATCCCTGATTCGGGAATGATATATGCCCAAAAAGCCGTGACACTGGACGGTGAGTTAAAGAATTATTACCAACTCGCCATTTCCACCAGTACGCTGGGTGAAAATTATATTGCGGCCGGGCAATACGACATCGCCTTACCCTTTCTGAGAAGAACCTTTGATTATTATCAAAAAAACAAAGCGCCATCCCCTTATATGGATGCTTATCTTAAAAATGATTTCGCCGAAGTATTTCTTGCCACAAAAGTATATGACAGTACAAATTATTATGCCCACCAGGCGCTACGGGTATCCATTCCCTTCAACGTAAAAGACCAGAGCATGCGTGCCTACGAATATCTTTACAAAAGTTTCGAACAAACCAATCAACAGGACAGCCTGAATAAATACTTCCGGCTGGCCATGATGACCAAGGATTCACTTTTTAGCCTGGAGAAGATAAAAAACATTCAGGCCCTTAGTTTCCGGGAGGAATTGCGCCAACAGGAAATTGCAGCAGAAAAATTAAAAACAGAAGAAGAGCGGAAAGAAAACATTCAATATGCATTGATCGCACTTGGAATTGTCAGCATTATAGTCTTGTTTTTGCTCTTAAGCCGCACTTTGATCACGAATACAAAAGTAATCGAGTTTTTAGGTGTAGTTGCGTTGCTGATCGTTTTCGAATTTCTCAATTTATTACTGCATCCTTTTTTAGAAAGGATAACTCACCACTCCCCAGTTTTAATGTTATTGGCATTGGTTTGCATTGCGGCATTGTTAGTCCCGCTTCATCACAAAGTTGAAAAATGGGCAACTGCTAAACTGGTTGAAAAGAATAAGCAGATACGGCTGGCAACAGCGAAGAAAACAATAGAGAAACTGGAAGGGAAAATTGAATAATTTAAATGGCTAAAGCCAATAAGGGAATGTTGAATTGCCACGGGCTTAAGCCCGTGGCAATTCATTGCTGAATGAAAGAAGTAATCGGTATATTAGTAACCTCAAATAACTGCTTATAAATGGGCAAAAAATATAAAAGCGACCGCATCGACTGGAAACACGTATGGAGCCTTAAGAATTTTATTTATATCCTTGCGGGAACAGGATTAGCCGTACTGGCCATGAAGGGTTTCATGATCCCCAACCGCTTCATGGATGGCGGCGTTACCGGTATCTCCATTTTACTGCACGAAATATTCCACATCAATATCAGCATACTGGTCATTGCACTCAACCTCGTCTTTATTTATCTCGGCTACCGGAATATCGGGAAGACATTTGCGGTTCAAACAACCATTGCAGTGATCATACTGGCCCTGGGCTTACTTCTTATCGACATCAAACCGATCACCACCGATAAACTGCTCATTGCAATCTTTGGCGGCATCTTAATTGGCGCAGGCGTGGGACTTGTGATACGGGGCGGCGGGGTAATCGATGGCGCAGAGGTGATCGCTGTTTTTACCCGGCGTAAAGTGGGTTTCTCTAACAGCGAGATCATCATGCTCATCAACTGCATCATATTCGCCGTGGCTGCCCTGGAATTCGGCATCGAAACTGCCATGTACTCCGTCATCACCTATTTTACAGCAACCCGTGCCACCAACTATGTGGTAGATGGCATCGAAGAATATACAGCCATGAATATTATTTCTGCCCAGCAGGAAGAAATAAAAAGTTTCCTGGTAAATGAACTGGGAAAAGGCATTACAGTATATAAAGGCGAACGGGGCTACCTGCCCGGAAGCTTCGATATCAAAACCGATTGTGAGATCATCGTGACCATTGTTACCCGGCTGGAGATAAAACAGATACAGGATGCCTTAATGCTCATTGATCCCAAAGCATTTGTTTTTGTACAACGGATCAGCGAAGCAACTGGTGGAATTTTAAAAGCCAAGCCACATGCAAAGTAAACAGCACCTGGAGGAGTTTGTGATCAATTTCCTGAAGACCAACCTCCCACCCTTTTATTATTATCATAATTATGAGCACAGTTTATATGTAATGGAGAAAGTGGTTGAGATAGGGCAACAGGAGAATTGTACTGCTTCCGAAATTGAATTATTAAAAGCTGCGGCCCTCTGGCACGATGCCGGTTATATTAAAAGCTATGCAAACCATGAGGCAGAAGGTTGTGTGCTGGCCTGGAAATATTTACCGGGCTTTGGATTTGGCATTGCAGATATAACCACCATATGCGGCATGATCATGGCGACAAAAATTCCGCAGTCACCAACAAATAAGCTGGAAGAGATCATCGCCGATGCCGACCTGGAATATTTGGGAACAAAAGAAGCCGCCATCAAAGCCCATCTTTTTTTTAAAGAACTTCAGCACCTGGACCCTTCCCTGACGAAAGCCGAATGGAATAAAACACAGATCTCTTTTTTGCAGAACCATCATTACTTTACGGCATTCTGCAGACAATATAAAGAACCGGCTAAATTTGAATACCTGGCCCATTTGATCAACCCCGGTTAAAGATATTTTGTCAATATAAACAACCAAAAATGAAACAAGTACTAAAGCCGGCTGCGATCTTACCTGCTGTGCTGTCGTTGCTGTATGTTGCCTGCTCCTCACCGGGCAGCGCACCGGCAGTAGTTGATACCGCAAATGAAAAGAAGCAGATCATAGTCATGCTGGATTCATTTAATGCCGCCGCTGCAAAAGCAGATTACAAAACTTATTTTAATTTTTACAGTGACGATGCCATTTTCACCGGCACCGATGCCACCGAACGCTGGGATAAAAAACAATTCATGGCCTGGGCCAAACCCATATTCGATAAAGGCCGTGCCTGGTCCTTTACTGCCTTTGATCGCAATATTTATTTTGACCAAAGCGGCAAACTCGCCTGGTTTGATGAACTGCTGAATACCCAGATGAAGATCTGCAGGGGTTCGGGTGTATTGGTAAAAGAGGGCAATGCCTGGAAAGTAAAGCAATACATTCTGTCCACTACGGTTCCAAATGACAAATTGGATTCAGTAATAAAAATGAAGTCGCAAATGGAAGATTCAATCATTCACAGTTTTACCAAAAAATAATCTTAGCAACAGGCATGAAAGCAAAATCGATCAAAGGAAAATCAACCGAAGAAATCAAAGCCGCTCTGGAAGAAAGCATGGCCGATGGCTTTAAGCCAACATTGGCCATTTGCTTTATTTCAAAAAGCCAGAACAGAAAAGACATTTGTGCATTACTGGATGCGGCCGGTATAGCCATCTTTGGCTGCACCACCAATGGCGAGTTCATTGATGAAGTGACCGAGAAAGGATCCGCAGCGATCCTCTTACTGGACATGAATAAAGAATATTTCCAGGTCTATTTTGAAGAATACCCCGAAAAAAATTACCGGGAAATTTCTAGGGCCATTGCGCAAAAGGCGAGTGCGAAATTTTCAATCCCTGCTTTTTTGATCGGTACCAGTCATTCTGCAACAGATGGAGAAGAAATATTACACGGTTTTGAAGATATTGTTGGCGCACAGGTAAATGCCTATGGAGGTGCTGCGGGCGATGATTATTCTTTTACGGGAACAGTTGTATTTACAAACGGAAGAGAAAGCGGCAATGCCATGGTATGTATTGCATTGGATGAAACAAAAGTGGAGATAAAAGGCATTGCCACCTGTGGCTGGAAGGCGGTTGGCACAGAAAAAATAGTGACAAAAAGTGAAGGCAACCATGTATACACCGTAGATGATATTTCTGTATTGGACATTACTGCTAAATACGGCGGGATCGAAAATATAACACCGGAAAACGATAACCTGCTGATTGAAATAGCTGCTAATTTCCCGCTGCAATTACAAAGGGAAAAAGGCGACCCGATCATGCGGCCGGGCCTGCAGGTAGACTGGACAGACCGTTCATATTATACCAGTGGCTCGGTGCCGCAGGGTTCTAAAGTGCGGTTTTCATTACCACCCGATTGGGATGTAATGGAAAAAGTAATTAAGGGCGTTGAAAATTTAAAGGCCACTGAAATGCCCGAAGCAGATGCGCTGGTGGTATTCAGTTGTGCCGGAAGGATACTTTCACTTGGCCCATTGATGAGTAAAGAACTGGAAGGGGTAAAAAATGTATGGAATGTACCGATGGCCGGTATGTTCAGTAATGCAGAACTGGGAAGAGCCACCGGCGGAAATTTAGAAATGCATAACCTGACCACCTGTTGTGTGGCTCTAAAAGAAAAATAGATGAACCAGCACTTACAAACATTACAGGATTTTATTCAGCTGGCGGAACATTTAACAGCTGAAGAAAAGATTCTTCTTTTAAAGTCAATTAAAGATGCCGATAATGCCTTTGCCATATCTGAATTCAAACTGGAAAGAACTGAAAAAGTAAAACGCACCACCGCCATCCTTTTAGAAGAGACCATTGAAGAACTGGAACATAAAAGAAAAGCAGTGGAAGCCCAGAATAAGGAACTGGAAATTGAATCTTCACTGGAAAGGGTAAGAACCGTTGCCATGAGCATGAACAGGCCGGGTGATATGCTGGATGTGTGTAAGAATATTTCGCTTCAGTTGCAATCATTAGGAGTAAAAGATATCCGCAACGTGCAGACGGCTATTTTTTATGAAGAGAAAGGCACCTACATGAACTATGAATATTATACAAACCATGATAAAACTTTTATTACGGAAACCACTTATACCGATCATAAAATAGCTAAAGGCTTTGCAGCAAAAATGCTGAAAGGCAAAGGTGAGACCTATACCACCCATATCAAAGGCGAAGAAAAGGTAAAGGAATGGCTCGCTTATCAAAAAACCACCAATGTTTTTATTGATACATTTTTAGAAACAGCTTCCTCGCTGAATTACTACTGGTTTTCATTGGGGCCGGTGGCATTGGGCATTTCCACCTATGCTATTTTAACTGATAATGAGCTGGATCTATTCAAACGGTTTTTGAATGTTTTTGAACTGGCTTACCGCAGGTATCTCGATATTGAAAAGCAATAGCACAGGCAAAAGAAGCACAGATAGAAACTTCGCTGGAACGGGTAAGGGCACAGGCCATGGCCATGCGTACACCCGAAGACCTTACGGGTATTTGCGAAGTACTTTATGCAGAACTGCACAGCTTAGGATTTGCCGAGATGAGGAATGCGATGATCAACATTCACGATGATGTGAAAGAAACTTTAGTGAATTATGATTATTCTGACGAGATCGGTAAAAGCATCAATCATTTAGTCTATAATATTCATCCTGTCATTGAAAAACAGGTAAAGCAGATGAGAAGTGCAGGCGATGCTTTTTCCGAAACATATTTTAAAGGCAAGGACCTGGAAGACTGGAAAGCATTCCGGAAAAAGATCGGCGAAAAGGATGATCCCAGAATTGAACAAGCAGATGCATTGTATTATTATTTCTATTCCATCGGCACCGGTTCCATTGGTATTTCAACATTCGGTGTCATTGCTGAAGAAAAATTGAATGTACTCAAACGGTTCAGGAATGTTTTTACACTTGCCTACCAGCGGTATACCGATATAGCACAGGCCGAGGCGCAGGCAAGGGAAGCAAAGATCGAAGCAGCATTGGAACGTACCCGTACACAAAGTATGATCATGCAGCATTCAAACGAACTGGATGATACCTTACGGGTCTTTCACGAACAGGTTTTGTTGCTCGGTATCCCTTCAGCATTTTCATTTTTATGGTTGCCCGATGAAAAAAATGACCGGCACATCTTTTGGGCCGCCTGGAAAGAGATCAATTCCGCCGTTTATAAAAGCAAGGCGATCAATTACCCGCTCGACCGGAATGAGCCTGCCACAGCACAATGCCTTATTGACTGGAAAAGCAATGAACCCGTATATTCATATCATGTGCCACCTCCTGTTGTTGAAAATTATTTTGCAGTCTGGCAGGAATTGATCGATGGCGTTGATCACCTGAAACCGGAATACTTTTCCGGCGGCCTGCATTATGTGGAAGCCTTCATGAAATATGGTTGCTTTGGTGTAATGGTGGAAAGTGATTTAACCGAAGATGAAAAAAATATCCTTGCCCGTTTTGCCGTTGAATTTGAACGAACCTATACCCGTTTCCTCGATCTGCAAAAAGCAGAAGCACAGGCAAGAGAAGCACAGGTAGAAGCAGCATTGGAAAGAGTAAGGAGCCGTTCGATGGGCATGCAGAAAAGTGAAGATCTCACAGAAGTAATAAAAATTGTTTACCAGCAACTCACCCATTTAAAGATCAAACTTGACCACGCAGGTTTTGTTGTTGACTATACACCGGGAGGCGATTGGCATTTTTGGATCGCAGATGAGCAGGATATTCCTTCTAAAATAACGCATCCCTGGTTTGAGTCTGTTTGGGCAAATCAATTTGATGAGGCAAAAGAAAAAGGGGCAGACTTCTTTGCTACCCGGTTAAATTTTGAAGAAAAGAACAAATTTTACAAGGAGCTTTTATCATACATTCCCGGGTTACCGGAAGCATCAAAAGATTTTTATTTAAGCTGCCCCGGGCTTGCAGCATCAACCGTATTGTTAGATAATGTTGGCCTCTACATCGAGAATTTTGAAGGTATCCCGTATACAGATGAAGAGAATAATACGCTGATGCGCTTTGGAAAAGTATTCCAGCAAACCTATACCCGTTTCCTCGACCTGCAAAAAGCAGAAGCACAGGCAAGGGAAGCACAGATAGAAGCGGCATTGGAAAAAGTGCGAAGCAGAACAATGGCTATGCAACGAAGTGATGAACTGGCCGGTACAGCTGCTTTGCTTTTCCAGGAATTTAAAAAATTAGTGCAGCAGGAACTGATACAAACCACCATTGGCATTTATAATGAAGCGGCAAATGAAATAGAATTCCGTGCAACCGATTGGGAAGGCGGTGGTATGCAGGTTGACAGGCCGTCTTATGGAAATATGGATGAACCAACTTTACTAAAACCTGCCGTAACTGCGTGGAAAGCAAAAGCCAAATCGCTGGTGGTTGAACTTACGGGAGAAATGCTTGAAGGATGGGTTAACTACCGCAACAAAATGACGGGTGTGCCCATTTCCAGTAAAGACGCAGGCGGCAGAAGAATTGTAAGCATTGCATTTTTTTCCAAAGGACATCTTTCCTTATCATCGCCGTCACCATTATCTGAAGAAGCAGTGAAAACACTCGAACGTTTTGCAGTCGTTTTTGATGGCACCTATACCCGCTTTCTCGACTTGCAAAAAGCAGAAGCGCAGGCAAGGGAGGCGCAGGTAGAAGCGGCATTGGAAAGAGTGAGAAGCCGTACCCTCGCCATGCAAAAAAGTGATGAACTGGCAGAGACCGCAGCCGTCCTTTTTCAGCAACTGATCGGGTTGGGCATTGAGCCAAACCGTTTATACATCACCATTATCAATGATGATGAGGCCAACGCAGAATTCTGGATCACGGATGAAGATGGCAGCAAAGTAAGTGCAGCTTTTGAAACAAACATGAACAGAAATACTACGTTCAAAAAAATGTACCAGGATGGGAGCAAAAAATAAAACACTGGTAATTGATATGATGGGCAATGAACTGCAGGAATATTTTAAATACCTCAGCAGCATTCATGTGCCCTTTAAAGGCGGACTTTCCCAGACCCGGAGATTGCAATACATCGCTTATTTCAATAAAGGATTCATCGGGATGGCATCACCCGACGAGCAGCCGGAAGAGACCATCCTTTTACTGGAACGGTTTGCAGCCGTATTCAATCTTACATTCACCCGTTTCAATGACCTTCAAATTGCAGAAGCACATGCTAAGCAGGCCGAGCAGGATCTGATAGCCATTAAAGAAGCCAAACAAAAAGCAGAAGATGCTTTAACCGAGTTACAGGCCACGCAAAAGCAACTGATACAAAGTGAAAAGATGGCTTCGCTTGGCGAACTAACGGCAGGCATTGCCCATGAAATACAAAACCCGTTGAATTTTGTAAACAATTTCAGTGAAGTAAGTAATGAACTGATTGATGAAATGAATGCCGAAATAGAAAAGGGAGATATGGAAGAAGCAAAAGCTATCGCTAATGATATTAAACAGAATTTAGAAAAAATAAATCATCATGGCAAACGTGCCGATGCTATTGTAAAAGGAATGTTGCAGCATAGCCGCAGCAGGTAGTGGGTTAAAAGAACCAACAGATATCAATGCATTGGCAGATGAATATTTACGATTAGCTTATCATGGGTTAAGAGCAAAGGATAAATCTTTTAATGCAACGATGAAAACAGATTTTGATGAAACCATTGGTAACATCAACATCATTCCGCAGGATATTGGAAGAGTGATTTTGAATTTAATTACCAATGCCTTTTATGTGGTGGATGAAAAGAAAAAGCAACAAACTCATGGAGGGTTCAAAACCCTCCATGAGTTGGCAGCATATGAGCCAACTGTTTCAGTAAGTACAAGGAAGACCGGCGGCAGGGTTGAAGTAAAAGTGGAAGATAATGGTAACGGCATCCCACAAAAAGTTTTGGATAAAATTTTTCAACCTTTCTTTACCACCAAACCTACCGGGCAGGGAACGGGATTGGGATTGAGTTTGAGTTATGATATTGTAAAAGCACATGCTGGTGAGTTGAAAGTAGAAACAAAAGAAGGTGAAGGAAGTATGTTTATTATTCAATTGCCTGTTGTCTGAATCGTTTTAGTTAAAGCGTACTACGCTAAATAAAAATTTATGAGAAAGATCATTTTCCTGGCTTTCATGTGGCTGTTAACTTATTCCTGCTTTTCTCAAAACAGAAAAATAGATTCTCTTTCTGTATCATTGAAAAATGCAACAACGGATACAACAAAACTGAGGATCTACGGGCGTTGGTTGAAGCCTGCGAAAAAAAGATAACCTCGTGTATGCCGAACCTGCACTCAACCTTGTTGATAAACTTCTTTTAAAAACACATACAGAGGAAGAGCGGGAGAAATTATTTGACCAGGAGCAGGGTTTATTATATTCAGTGGTTGCGTATTATACTAACAATGACACTACCGACTGGAAAAAGGTAAGTATATATAACGAATCCCGTTTAAAAGCTATTGAGAAAACAGGCAATCAAAAAAGGACTGCAGAATTTCTTTTTCATATTGCCACCATCTCGCTGGACGGTAAAAAAGATTCTGCCATGTTCTTTACCAATATGTATAAGAGTGTAGCCATTTTCAATGAGATCAAAGACAGTACATACACTGTATATGGGTATAGATTCATTTCTAGGTTTTCCAGGTCAGCCGGAGACTTTACAAAAGCATTCGAGTCTATTCAATCAGCGATTGCCATTTCCCGGAAGCTAAACTATCTCAAAGGGCTTGCTAGCAGCCTTGCTCAATTAGCTGACCTTTACAGGGATTATGGTGAAGACGACCAGGCACTGGAAAATTACCAGTCTGCGCTGGATATTTTGTATAAGGCAAAAGATACGAATACCCTCTTTAATGCATTGGGTTCTTTGGGTGGATTTTATTATTCAAAGCATAATACTGCTAAGGCACTCGAATATTATAACAAACTGATTGAAATATGTGCAAGGCAAAGCAAACCATACCATAATGCAGGATCAGTTTATAAGTGGATCGGAATGACGTATAGTGATAGTAATGACTATGGTAATGCTCTACTGAATTTTGAAAAAAGCCTGCATTTATTTGATTCTGCCAGAGATTTTTTCGAGACCGGGGATGTATTAAATGAAATTGGATCTTTATATGCTAAACAAAGGGATTTCAATAATGCAATCAGCTATCATACCCGTTCAGTCAAAATTGCAGATTCAATGAACATGCAGGGTACGAAACCTGTTTGGCTTTACTCGCTGGCACTTGATTATTATGGGTTGAGAAATTACATTAAAGCGAAAGAAATAAATGACCAGGCCCTTGTAGGTTTTAAGAAGCATTGGTTTGATGTTAAGATCACAAGCGATATGGAATTACTGGCCGCACAGATCGATTCGGCAAGGGGCGATGGCATGGGCGCTTTTACTCATTATAAAGAATATGTTTCGTTAATTGAGAAACTGAAGGGAGAAGAAATAAGCAAGGAGGCGCAAAAAGAAAAATTCCGGAATGAATCAGAAAAACAAAAGTCGGAACAGGAAAAAAAAGATGCCATTGCCAAACGTACCCGGAACCTGCAGTATATGGCTATAGGGGCTTTTTTGTTGATGGGTATTTTTCTTTTGTATGGATATGTTCAGAAGAACAGGGATAAGAAACGGATCGAAAAAGCTTATGGCGAATTAAAATCAACCCAGGCTCAATTGATCCAATCAGAAAAAATGGCATCGTTGGGTGAACTCACCGCCGGCATAGCTCACGAAATTCAAAACCCGTTGAATTTCGTCAACAATTTCAGCGAAGTAAGCAATGAGTTGATAAGTGAAATGGTTGAAGAGGTTGACAAGGGAAATACAGCAGAAGTAAAAGTAATTGCAAAGGATGTACAACAAAATTTAGAAAAAATATTACATCATGGCAAAAGAGCCGATGCCATTGTAAAAGGTATGCTGCAGCATAGCCGCAGCAGCAGTGGTGTAAAAGAACCAACAGACATCAATGCGTTGGCCGATGAATATTTACGCCTGGCTTATCATGGGTTGCGTGCAAAGGATAAATCATTTAATGCTACGATGAAAACCGATTTTGATGAAAGTATTGGCAACATTAATATCATTCCTCAGGATATGGGAAGGGTGATATTGAATTTAATCACCAATGCGTTTTATGTAGTAGATGAAAAGAAAAAAAGCCCCCATCCCCTAAAGGGTCGTGAACCCTACGAACCAACTGTTACTGTTACAACCAAAAAGCTCGGCTCTCCGCAAACAGGCGGAGATGGGGGCAAAGTTGAAATCAGCGTAAAAGACAACGGCAACGGCATTCCTCAAAAAGTAATGGATAAAATATTTCAACCCTTCTTTACTACCAAACCCACCGGGCAGGGAACGGGATTGGGATTGAGTTTGAGTTATGATATAGTGAAAGCGCATGGTGGGGAGTTGAAGGTGGAGACGAAGGAAGGAGAAGGGAGTGAGTTTATTATTTTGTTACCTGTTGTCTGAATCACGGGTTAATGGGATTAAATGATTACACAGATGAAAATGATTGTAATTGAAAAAACAAAATCAGTGAAATCCGTTAATCTGTGCAAATCTGTGATTCAGACAAGCTATAACATTATAAAAGCGCATAGCGGGAAATTGAAGGCGCAAACCAGGGAAGGAGAAGGATCAGAGTTTATTATTGTATTACCACAAAATAATTGAGTAAATGAAAAATGAAGTAAAGCTGTTTGAACAGCAAAAAGTACGAACCCATTGGGATGAAAAAGAAGAGAAATGGTATTTCTCTATTTCTGATGTTATTGCAATTCTTACTTAAAGTATTAACACATTGGAGTATTGCTGAAAGTTGAAAAAAAGAGGGAAAAAAGAGGGAAATGAACCCGTGACAAACGATCATGGGTTGAAAATGAAAGCGGCAGACGGTAAAATGCGGATGACTGATGTAGCCGATACAGAACAACCGCTCCGCCTCATCCAGTCTATACCCTCTCCCAAAGCAGAACCTTTTAAACAATGGCTGGCAAAAGTAGGTTATGAACGTATGCAGGAAATAGCCGATCCTGAACAAAGCCTGGAAAGGGCAAGAGAAAACTGGCAAAAACTCGGAAGAAGTGAAAAGTGGATACAGCAAAGAATGACAGGAAAGGAAACAAGAAATAAATTAACTGATTACCGTAAAGAAAGCGGTGTACAAAAGAATGATGAGTTTGCTTTGCTTACCAATATCATTCACACTGAATGGGCAGGGCTTTCTGTAAAACAGCATAAAAACCGTAAAGGTTTAAAATCACAAAACCTCCGTGACCATATGAGTGAGGCAGAATTAATCTTCACCTCCCTTGCCGAACTATCCACCCGTGAAATTGCAGAAACAGATAAAGCAAAAGGATTAAACAAAATGCAACAGCGGGAAAGAAAGGTGGAAGGATTGCGAAAGACGCTAGGTTTGCATTGGCAAATAAGACCGGAAGAAAAGTGATTACCGTAGAGAATTTTTTGCCCCATCCAAACAAAATAAAAAATTAAAATGAAATAAGTGAAATCCATGCAAATCTGCGATTCAGACAAAGTATGATATTGTGAAAGCACATGAGGGAGAGTTGAAGGAGGAAACAAAGGAAAATGAATGATCAACATTTTTTATACAACTGCCAATAACTTAAATCGCTTTATGAAACTATCTATAAATATATTTTTCTTTTTGCTGGTCGCTGCTTCTGCAAAGGCACAGCAAGATCCATATGTAGAAAACTGGACTGACAGCCAGGTTGATAGTTTAAGAATGGTATTGAGCCATACTGCCAACGATACAATGGGCATGAGAATTTCAAGAAGTATAGGTTGGCATTACCAGGAAATTAACAGGGACAGCAGTTTATACTTTCATGAACAGGAACTGGCATTGGCGAGAAAATTACACTTAAAATTATGGGAAGCTGATGCGCTGGATCAGGCAGGTTGGGTATTGTCTCAATTAAAAAATTATTCACTATCGCTGCAATATTTTTTAGATGCAATTAAAATTGCTGAAAACTCCGATTGTGAAAAAAATATCTGGCAGATAATTCTTTTTGCAAAAGACAAAAAAACTGCAACCGCCCGGTTAACTGTGCTCGGGTTTATCTATAATGATATGTCGCAATTATATAAAGCTGTAGGCAATGATGAGAAGGAATTAAGCAGCTTATATCAGTCCCTGAAAATTGGAAAGGGTATCAATAATTATACGATGCTTTCAACAGTTTCGGTAAACTTAGCCGAACAGTACCTTAAAATTAATAACCAGGATTCCGCTATATACTATGCACAGCAGGCTATAGATTATATGGAAAATACCGGGTTTAAAACATATAAAGGATATGCTTTTACAATACTCGGATATGCTTATCTGAAGGAGAACAATTACGACTTAGCAAAACAAAATTTTGAAAAATCAGTTTTTCAAAATCAAAAGCAAGATAACAGAACTGCGCTGCCTTATTCATATCTCTGTTTAGCTGATCTGTTCAGGATTTCAGGAAAACCTGATTCCAGTATTTATTACACGAAAAAAGCCCTGGCTGATTATCGCAATGTGGGTTTATCTGCAGAAGTCAATAACTGCTATGATTCACTTTATTCATTGTATAAACTTACAGGTAACAATGATAGCGCTTTCCATTACATACAACTTTACAAGAATTTAAATGACAGTTTAAATAAAGCAGACAAGGAAAAAATAAATGAATATCAGAATGTAGGATTTAATGAAAAAATAAAGACGCAGGAACTGCAGAGTGAACAAACCCGGAGAGAGAACAACATCAGGACTTATATTTTACTTGCAGGCATAGCTGTATTTATGCTGATTGCCTTTTTGCTTTATAAAAATAACCGCAACCGGAAGAAAGCCAACGAACTGCTTCAAAAACAAAAGGAGGAAATAGAAATACAGAAAAGAAATGCAGAAGGCACATTGGCTGAATTAAAAGCCGCCCAAAGCCAACTTATCCAATCCGAAAAAATGGCATCGCTGGGAGAACTCACAGCAGGTATCGCACATGAGATACAGAACCCGTTGAATTTTGTAAATAATTTCAGTGAGGTAAGTAACGAATTGATTGATGAAATGAATGAAGAATTAAAGAAAGGAGATATTGAAGAAGCAAAAGCAATTTCATCCGACATTAAACAAAACCTTGAAAAAATAAACCACCATGGCAAACGTGCCGATGCTATTGTAAAAGGCATGCTGCAGCACAGCCGCAGCAGTACGGCCACCAAAGAACCAACCGATATCAATAAGCTGGCCGATGAGTATTTACGCCTCGCCTATCATGGATTGCGGGCAAAGGATAAATCTTTCAATGCAACGATGAAAACCGATTTTGATGAATCCATTGGCAACATCAACATTATTCCGCAGGATATAGGCCGTGTCATTCTCAATTTAATTACAAATGCTTTTTATGTGGTGAATGAAAAGAAAAAAAGCCCCCATCCCCTAAAGGGGGGTGAACCCTACGAACCAACTGTTACTGTTACAACCAAAAAGCTCGGCTCTCCGCAAACAGGCGGAGATGGGGGAAAAGTTGAAATCAGCGTAAAAGACAACGGCAACGGCATTCCTAAAAAAGTACTGGATAAAATATTTCAACCCTTCTTTACTACCAAACCAACCGGACAGGGAACGGGATTGGGATTGAGCTTGAGTTATGATATTGTAAAGGCACATGGCGGTGAATTAAAGGTGGAGACGAAGGAGAATGAGGGATCAACTTTTATTATTCAATTACCTATTGTCTGAATCACTGATTAAAATGATTAAATGATTACGCAGAAACACAATTTGATGAAATCAGTGAAATCCATCCATCTGTGACAATCCGTGAATCAGACAATGTACGCTATCGTGAAAGCGCATGGTAGTAAGTTGAAGGTGGCGACTATATATGTGGAAGGCTTGCCGGCCGAAGCTTCAGTGCAAGCGGGTTCGGAGTTTATTATTTATTACCTTTCAATTGAAAAATTCATTCTTAATAATAAAACTTAAAACAATGTACAAACAACATCTGCTCAATAATATTTTAAAAGAGATCAATATTTGCCGCAGGCTGTCTACAAAGATCCCTGCAAACCAGTTCAATTTCAGGCCAAAAGAAGGCGTAAGAAGTATGATGGAATTATTACAGTATTTAGGAGTTGCAGGAAGTGTTATGCCCGGCTATTGGCTGAAAAAAGATGATACAGATTTTAACACTTATTTTGGATCTGCAAGCGCAAAAGTAAAAACAATGTCTGCTGATCAATTTTTACCGATCATGGATGAACAAATTTCAATGGTCAAAGCTCTTTTTGATCAGATCAGTGAAGATGACCTGGTAAATATGGAAGTGGCATATCCTTGGGGTGGCAAAGCTGCATTGGGTGAGGCCATCATGTCAACCAGTGTTAAGTGGTTATCTGCTTAGAAGCTTCAATTATTCTTATTCATCAAGCTTTGTGATGACCAGAAATTAACTACAGCTGATGCATGGGTTTTGACCGAACTAGCACCTGCTGAGAATTAATTCAATGTTTCGTCATGAATAATGAAAGCAATATCCAGGTTTTACAGGATCAAATTGACCAGCTTAATAAAGAAGCCTGGAACATCAGAGTGAATGATTCTACACAATCGCATGTGTTGAGTAAGAAAGCTTTTTTACTTGCGGAAGATATTAACTATGCAAAAGGAAAAGCTGAAGGGTATCGGACTTTTGCATTTTGTCTTATTCGTTTGTCCAAGCATATTGAAGCATTGGAGTATTCAGAAAAGTCCCTGGCATTATTCGAATCATTGAATGACTTAGATGGGAAATCATCCATATATGCTTATTTTGGTATCATACAACGCAGCTTGGGAAATTATAGTGCATCCCTGGAGTACCTGTTCAAATCTTTAGAATTATCGCAACAAACCGGGAACAAAGAAAGTGAATCGCTCACCTGTTATCATATAGCGGTTACTTATAAATATTTAGGTGAGTTTGAAACGGCATTGACTCATTTACTTCAAAGCCTGTCTATTTCCCGGCAAAATAATTATTGGATCTCTGAATCATACTCGTTAAACCTGATCGGCCTTATATATTTTGAAACAGGCGACCTGTCCAATGCCCTTGACTATTATCATCAAAGCCTTAGCTTCAGACAGAAAGCCGGCGATAAATGGGGCGAAGCAGGATGCCTGGATAATATTGGTATCATTCATTTTAAATTAAAAGACAATAGCGCTGCATTGGATTTTTGTTCCCGTGCATTATCTATCTCCCGGGCCATTGCTGATAAAAAAGGAGAAGCCAATTCACTATTTCACCTGGGGAATATTTATGAACAGTTAGCCGATTTTAAAAAAGCTTCAGCATGTTATAATGATAGTTTACTCATCCGCCGGGATATTGCTGACAAAAAAGGAGAGACCGAAATTTTGTTGTTTCTGGCAGGACTTTATTTAAAGGAAGATCTTGCAGAAAAATCTCAACAAGACATATTTGAGTTACTAAATAAAGCACTCCAATTAGGAGAGGAAATGAATGCCCCTGATCTCCTTGCCAAAATTCACCTGGGTTTTTATACTGCCTGCAAACATTTCAATCGTTACCAGGAAGCGCTTACACATATAGAAACTCATATAAGCCTTTCAAAAGAAATTCACAGTGATGCTGTCAATCAAAAAATTCAAAACCTTGAAATATCCTATAAAGCAGAAAAATCAAGAAAAGAGGCAGAGATCTATAGGCTAAAAAATGTTGAATTGGCAAATCTCTATGAAGAAAGTAACAGGCAAAAAGAAGAGATAGAAATAACATTAGCAGAGTTAAGATCTGCCCAGGCGCAATTGATCCAATCAGAAAAAATGGCTTCTCTGGGCGAACTCACCGCCGGCATTGCCCATGAAATACAAAACCCGTTAAACTTTGTCAATAATTTTTCGGAAGTAAATAAAGAATTACTAACCGAGATGAATGAAGAGATTGCAAAAGGAAATTTTGATGAGGTTAAGGCGCTGGCAAAAGATGTTACTGATAATGAAGAAAAGATAATTTTCCATGGTAAACGTGCCGATGCCATTGTAAAAGGAATGTTGCAACATAGCCGTAGTACAAACAATGCCACAAAAGAACCAACCGATATCAATGCATTGGCAGATGAATACTTGAGGTTAGCTTATCATGGTCTTCGTGCAAAAGATAAATCCTTCAATGCAACCATGAAAACGGATTTTGATGAAAGCATCGGCAAGATCAATGTCATTCCACAGGATATTGGCAGGGTAATATTGAATTTAATCACCAATGCGTTTTATGTAGTAGACGAAAAGAAAAAAAGCCCCCATCCCCTAAAAGGGGGTGAACCCTACGAACCAACTGTTACTGTTACAACCAAAAAGCTCGGCTCCCCTTCAGGGGATGGGGGCAAAGTTGAAATCAGCGTAAAAGACAACGGCAACGGCATTCCTCAAAAAGTAATGGATAAAATATTTCAACCCTTCTTTACCACCAAGCCTACGGGAAAGGGAACTGGCCTGGGCTTAAGCATGAGTTATGATATTGTAACCAAAGGACACGGTGGGGAATTAAAAGTAGAAACTAAAGAAGGTGAGGGAGCAGAATTTATTATTATCTTACCAAATAAACCTTAATTAAGTAAATGAAAATTTTAGTAGTCGACGACGAACAGGATGTAAAGGTACTTTTTGAACAACGTTTCCGGAAAGAGATCAGGGACGGACAAATGGAATTTGTATTTGCCTTCTCCGGTGAAGAAGCACTGATCTATCTTAACCGGCACGAACATGAAGCCGTGCTGATCCTATCCGACATCAATATGCCCGGTATGAGCGGACTTGAACTGCTGGAACAGATCAAACAGAAGTACCATAAACCACCGCCCGTGGTGATGATGATCACGGCCTATGGCGATAAAGAGAATTACGATACCGCCATGCAACTGGGTGCCGATGATTTTCTCACCAAGCCCCTTGAGTTTAACCTGCTGAAAGAAAAATTAAAAACAATAAGCTGATGTCAAAAATATTAGTGGTTGACGACGAAACGGACCTGGAGGTACTCATCAAACAGAAGTTTCGCCAGAAGATACGGGATCATCAGTATGAATTTGTCTTTGCCATCAACGGCAGGCATGCCCTCGAGCAACTGGAACTGCACGCTGACGTAGATATCGTACTCAGCGATATCAACATGCCCGAAATGGACGGGCTTACCCTGCTCACTAAACTAAATGAGCAAAATGGATTGTTTAAATCGGTTATTGTTTCGGCCTACGGTGATATGGAAAACATACGCACCGCCATGAACCGTGGTGCTTTTGACTTTATCACCAAGCCCGTGAATTTTGAAGACCTGGAACTGACGATGGAGAAGACCATCAAACACGTGTGCCAGATCCGGGAAACAATGAAGGCCATCAAGGAAAACAATATCCTTAAAATGTACGTGGATGAAACGGTGCTGAATTTTATGGGAAGCCGGGAATTTGAATCTTCCATTATGGTGAACGAAACAGTGGAAGCTACGGTTGTATTTATCGACATCTGCAGCTTTACCTCCATCAGTGAAAATGAATCGCCGGATACTGTTGTGAAACTGCTGAACAAGTATTTTGATGTGATGGTAAAAGAGATCATCGCACAGGGTGGTTATATTGACAAGTTCATCGGCGATGCCATCATGGCGGTGTTCCGGGGCGACTATCATTTAGACCGGGCCATCGATGCCAGTCTTGCTGTGCGGGAAAAAATTGAAGAACTGCCGAATGAGTCTGGCAATATATTCTTTGCACCCAAAGTTTCCATCGGCATCAACAGCGGCGAGATGATCTCCGGCAATATCGGCTCTGTCAACCTGCGCCGCCTGGATTACACCGTTATCGGCGATGTGGTGAATACGGCACAACGCTTACAAGCCGCAGCAAAGGAAGGGCAGATCATCATCACTGAACAGGCCTATCAATCTGTAAAGGAATCCTTTCACTGCAAGCAGGTTGGGGAAGCTGTTTTAAAGAATAAGACCACGCCGGTTGTGTTATACGAGGTGTTGGATTGATAAACAAATAAAAAGATTAAAAAAAGTCTTCACCGGTGTCCCGGAGTACTATCCTTTTGAAGAAGAGAAAATTCTATAAACTTAAACCCTTTATAAGTTTCAATAAATCTAAGCTCAATTTCTACGTAGATTTTTTGTTTATTTGGCTTCTTTGCAATGTAAACTTCCTGGATACAATAATTTCCCTGAGCATTTCTTAACTGGCCGGGAACTGTTGGAAGATAGGATCCATCACTTTCAAATTTCGAAAATGTTACCTGATCCTTATCTAAAAGTAATTCTATTAAATCCTTATCAAAAGCTTCGCTAAAATACTTTTCAATAAATATATCTATCTCTATGCTTATGCCGTTATAAATTATAGTATCTACAGACAGTTTCTTAACTGTATCATAAGCTGAATTTCGAATTGAATTTATGAATTTCTTCCAATAAGTCACAAAGCCCTGATTGGCACATGTTTTCGTTGGAAATTCATATTTTCTTACTTGTTCAATACCATCCTTCTCGGGCATATTACTCTCACCCATTGCAGGCTTTTGGCTTAACCTCCCCTTGCATGCAATCAGTACAACTAAAAATACAAGTAGATTCTTTTTCATTTGTAATTTAATCCAGGTGGATTTTATGCTCTTCAAATTTACATTCTCCTGGATTATCTACCCCTGAAGTTGTGTCAATAAAAAAACCTCCTCAAACTTGAGAAGGCTTTTTGGTGCCCAGGACTGGATTCGAACCAGCACATCCTTGCGAACGCTGCGACCTGAACACAGTGCGTCTACCAATTTCGCCACCTGGGCAGGGTTTTGAGTTTGTGATTTTGAGTTTGTGTTACTTCTCTGTTAACCGCTAACGGACTGCAAATATAAAAGAAGATGATTAATTTAATGCAGAAATATGATAATTATCAGCATGTAACCATTTCCCCGATTATACTTTTGATTTATGAATATAGGCTTTGATGCGAAGAGGGCTTATCAAAACTACACCGGGCTTGGTAATTACAGCCGAACCTTGTTGGCATCGCTGTCTGAGTTTTATCCCGGAAACAATTATTATTTGTTTGCCCCAAAAATCACCGGTCTTTTCAAAACGCCGGGTTTCGGAAATATTTACCCGGTTGGCCCGGTTCGCTTTCCGGCTACTGCCTGCAAAAGCCTTTGGCGCAGCAACTGGGTAAAAAAAGAACTGATTGATTACAATATTGACCTATACCATGGTCTCAGTCACGAAATACCAATAGGCATTGCTGCTACTGGCATTAAATCTGTAGTTACTATTCACGACCTTATCTTTGAACGTTATCCTGAACAATACATGCCGGTAGACAGGTTCATTTACCGCAATAAGTTCAGGTATGCATGCAAACATGCTGATAAAATAATCGCCGTCAGCAGGCAGACAAAAGAGGACATCATTGATTTTTACAAAATACCCGATGAAAAAATTGATGTTTGCTACCAAAGCTGCAACCCGCTATTTTCCTACACAACTACCGAAGAAAAAAAAGAAGCCATACGGCAAATGTACAGGTTGCCGGACAAATTTTATTTGTACGTAGGTTCTATCATAGAACGAAAGAACCTGATGCTGGTTTGCAGGGCGCTAAAAAAACTGAATGGTAAACTGCCCCTGGTTGTAATTGGAGATGGCGGCACATACAAACGAAAAGTGAAAAAATATATTGCAGAAAATGGCCTAGGGGAAAGTGTCATTTTTTTATCGGAAACACCGGCAGCCAAATCTTCAGAATCTTATAAATCTTCACTCGATTTACCAGCCATTTACCAGATGGCCACTGCCCTCATATATCCCAGCATGTTTGAGGGTTTTGGAATACCTGTGCTGGAAGCCATGTTTAGCAGGTTACCGGTCATTACTTCTAAAATGAGCAGCCTGTCAGAAACCGGGGGAGATGCTCCATTATATGTAAATACAGGCAATGAGACCGAACTGGTTGCAGCCATGCAGGCTGTAGCCAATGACAGCTACCTGAGAAATCGTATGATTGAAAAAGGGATCCTGCAATCGCAGCTTTTTACACAACAAAAATGTGCAGGAGCTGTGATGGAAGTTTATAAAAAAACCTGCGGCGATATTCACCGGTTATTTGTCAAACCGCTACCTTCTAACAGCTTAAACGAATTGATCAATTAACCCTTCTTTCCTTACACCGAAACATTAAAATCTCTCAGGGCATCATTTAAACTTGTCTTAAGATCGGTTGATGGCTTGCGTTGGCCAATGATCAATGCACAGCCCACCCCAAACTCCCCTGCCGGAAATTTTTTAGTATAGCTGCCGGGTATCACCACACTTCTTGCCGGAACAATGCCTTTCATTTCCTTCGGCTCTGTTCCACTCACATCTATGATCTTTGTTGATTGTGTCAGAACAACATTAGCTCCAAGCACAGCTTCTTTTTCCACCCGTACGCCTTCCACCACAATGCAGCGGCTGCCGATAAAACAGCCGTCTTCAATAATAACCGGGGCCGCCTGCAAAGGTTCCAGTACACCACCAATACCAACACCGCCACTCAGGTGAACCCCCTTTCCTATCTGGGCACAGCTTCCTACGGTTGCCCAGGTATCTACCATCGTTCCTTCATCAACATAAGCACCGATGTTTACATAGCTTGGCATCAATACCACATTCTTTGCCAGGTAAGCACCATACCTTGCTACCGCATGCGGCACGGCACGCACGCCCAAAGAAGCATAATCAGATTTCAGTTTCATCTTATCATAAAACTCAAAAGGCGGCAATGTAAATGTCTGCATCTGCTGAATGCCGAAGTACATCAATATAGCCTGCTTCACCCACTCATTCACCTGCCAGCCACCCTGAGCGGAAGTCGAAGGGCCAGCTGGCTCTGCCGTACGCAAACGACCTTTGTCCACTTCTTCGATCACATTCCGTACCGCATCGGCATAGGCTGTTTCTTTTAAAAGATCCCGGTTGGCCCAGGCTGCCAGTATCATTTCTTTTAATTCCATTTATTTTGTTTTTTGCAAACTTACATTGTTGAACCAAGAAAGAAAAAAGCATTTTAATCAATAACTTTACAGATAATATGCAAAAGTATCTCGTTATACAAACGGCTTTTATAGGCGATGTGGTGCTTGCCACGGCACTGGTGGAGAAACTTGCACAGTATTACCCGGAAACGGAGATTGATTTCCTGGTAAGAAAAGGAAATGAAAGCCTGCTGCAGAATAATCCCCATCTGCATGAAGTACTGGTATGGAATAAGAAAGAAAATAAAATAAAAAATCTTTTTGCAACCCTCTCCCATATCAGGAAGAATAACTATGATAAAGTTATAAACCTGCAACGCTGTTTTGCCACTGGTTTTTTAACAGCATTCTCCGGCGCAAAAGAAAGCATTGGCTTTGATAAAAACCCGCTGAGTTTTTTATTCAGCACAAAGATCAAGCACGTTATCAGCAAAGAAAACGGCATTAAGCATGAGGTGGAACGGAACAATGATCTCATCCGTTCGTTTACCGACGACATTTTTAACCGGCCTAAATTATATCCTTCAGTAAATGACGTTTCAGCCATTGAACCTTACACCGACGGGCCTTATGTAACCATGACACCCGGCACCGTTTGGTTCACCAAGCAGTATCCCGTAGAAAAATGGATCGAACTGATCAGCAATTTTCCAAAAGGATATGCTGTTTATTTGCTAGGCGGAAAAGAGAACATTGCCGAATGTGAACAAATAAAAAGCAGTGCTGCAAATTTAAATGTGCAGGTATTGGCCGGTAAACTTTCATTTTTACAATCGGCTGCACTGATGAGAACGGCCGCCATGAATTACGTGAATGATTCCGCTCCCCTGCATTTTGCATCGGCAGTGAATGCACCGGTCACAGCCGTTTTTTGTTCAACGGTTCCGGCTTTTGGTTTTACACCTTTATCGGATAAATCATTTGTAATTGAAATAACAGAGAATTTAAACTGTCGCCCTTGCGGATTACATGGACATAAAGCCTGTCCACAGCAACATTTTAAGTGTGCCCTTACCATACAAACAAACCGGCTTATTGAAACGCTTGAAAAATAATAACAAATGTTTAGTTACGAGAATGATATTGAACAATGCCTGCAGGTCTTACGGAATGGCGGGTTGATCCTCTACCCCACCGATACCGTTTGGGGTATTGGTTGTGACGCTACAAATGAGGAGGCCGTGGCAAAGATCTATGCGCTTAAAAAAAGATCCGATGAAAAAAGCATGATCATTTTACTGGCCGACGAAAAAGACATTATTCAATACGTTACGCAACCTGATCCAAAAGTGTTTGATTACATAAAAGGCATTCACAAACCTACTACCATCATCTACGAAGGTGCTGTGGGGCTTGCACAAAATCTTACTCCGCAAAACAATACCATTGCCATCCGCATTACCAAAGACCGGTTTTGCAAAGATTTGATCAAGCGATTTCGAAAACCCATTGTTTCCACTTCGGCAAATATTTCCGGGTATCCTGCTCCCGAAATTTTTACGGATATAGATGTAGTAATAAAAAACGGTGTTGACTATATCGTTCAACACCGCCAGGATGACCTAACGTCTGCTTTACCCTCTGCAGTGGTCAAGTGGAACGCTGATGGCTCTCTTCACATCATACGTCCGTGAAAAAACTATTTACAAAGTAAGGCCAATACCTAACTGGATACTCTGGTTCTTCCACTTTTCATTGTTATCAATATCGTTGATATTACTCAGGCCAATAGCATAACGGCCATAAATATTCAGGTGTTTTATATTTACCTGCACACCGCCCAGCATGCTGAAGTCTCCGCTTTTGAAAGCCTCCTTACCATTTTGCAGAAGCGTATTGCTCTTATTGGTTAGAATACCGAACTGCGGACCAACCTGCAACGTCAGCATTTTAACCGGCTTGATATTTAACAGGATGGGAAAACTTAAATATTTCAATTGCACTTTATCCAGTTGTTTGAACTGGTAAACACTGCTGAATGTGCTGGATGTATCCACGTTGGTCTGGCTGAATAGTATCTCGGGCTGGATTGCGAATTTTTTACCCAATCCTATTTCAACAAAACCGCCCAGGTGATACCCGAAAGAGAATTCTTCTTTGAATGATTTGCCTGTAAGTTTGTTGATAGAAGCCCCGCCTTTAAAACCGATGTGAATTTTTTGAGCGAATGCTGAAGTACTGATGATTGTTAAAATTGCCAGTGAAAGGAGTTTCGTTTTCATATTAAATTATTTGGTTCGCAGGTAGGGCGCAAGGAATATGCCATTAAGGGTTTGTGTTTTACAATTATTTGTTAAGAGAATCAAGCAGTTAAAAAGAAAAACCTGCTACAACAGAATACAATGAAGTAAACCTGTTCTCTGTGGTTGATGACAGGTAATAATCAAGATAAACCTGTGGCTGAAAATAGAACTTACCATAATAATAAGTTATCTCTGCAAGCAAGCCCAGTGATTGTATCTTAAAAGAATCGGAACTGGTTCCATCGCCATATCTTGTTTTTAAATAATTCTGAACAAAGGGCCGCCGGTTGTTTATACTGCTGGAGTGAGAAATGTCCCATCGTTGTGATCCGGCATTGAGCATAATTGTTGGCTGCAGCTGAATGGCATCTTTCTTATTGATCAGTTTGTAAAAATTCCATTCATGTGAGGCGGATAATATTGCTGATAAACCATACAACCTTGTCGTGATCGTATCCCTTATATGCACCACCCGGTTTAAGAACCAGAATGCCGTATCAAAATATTCTTTTAGTTTTCCAAAAGAAAAACCAACAGCAAGACCGGGCTGTATCCATGTTTTTTTATACGTGAAGCTGCTATAAAAATCATTCTTAAAGGGGCTTACGTCAAAACTGGTGGTGGTGCCTTCCATGAACCGGGTGTAAGATATTCCTGCTTCAACACTTTTACTTCGATACATATAGGAAGGGCTGATGGCATATTGGTACATTTTCAGATTCCCTTCATCGTTTGCCATAAAGCCGGTCACAATAAGTGCCAGCCCGCTTTTATGATAATACCCTGCTGATCCTGTATAAAATAGTTTATTGGTAATTGATTGTCCCGCATTCAGCGAATTATTCTTAAGGCTGAAAATGCCATTGCCGATGCCCACGTTCAGGTCAACATAACTTTTATGCTTTTTTTGCCCCATCATCAGCTTAATAAACTCATCATTTTTGAACATGGAATCCAATATGGCCCTGTCCGCTTTGGAAAGGGAGTCTGTCTGTCCATACAGCAATGAACTGGCGAAGACTGCGAGCAGCAGGTTCAGTATTTTATACATACAGGTTGAGTGTGGCCCCATATAGAATAGAAAAATCAAAAATAGTTTAACCAACCATTAAAAAGCCATCATTAAACGTAAAGTTTGCTATTTACATTGTTTTGGAGGATAAATGCCTTACCTTTGCGCCCATTAATTAATAACTGAGAATTACATGACATGCTCAGTTGCTGTTGAAAACAGATCTATCCCCGGGGCAGTTTGACACCCCAGTACTTGATACAACGGCCTAAAGCATGACATCCTGGTACTTCGACAAGTTCAGTACGATCAGGAAACAGCATGTGGCTATCGCAAAACAAATTTCATGAATGCATTTGAAGCCTTAGGCTTGAACGAACAATTGGTACAATCTGTTACCGAATTAGGATTTGAAACCCCGACATTGATACAGGAAAAAGCGATTCCTGTTCTATTATCAGGTACCACCGATTTTATCGGGCTTGCCCAGACCGGCACCGGTAAAACGGCTGCTTTTGGCTTACCATTATTGCAACTGATCGAACCGGCACAAAGACATCCACAGGCCTTGATCGTTTGCCCAACAAGGGAACTCTGCCTGCAGATCACCAACGACATTGAAACATTTAAAAAACACAGCCGCAATATTTTTACTGAAGCCGTTTATGGCGGCGCCTCTATCATGATGCAGATACGCAACCTGAAGAAGGGCGTACACATTGTGGTAGCAACACCAGGCCGATTGATCGACCTGATCGAAAGAAAGGCGATCGACCTGCAAAAAGTAAAATACGTAGTGCTTGACGAAGCCGATGAAATGCTGAACATGGGCTTCCGTGATGATATTGATTTTGTATTGAAGAATACCATCAACCGCGAAAGCACCTGGTTATTCAGTGCCACGATGCCACCGGAAGTAAGGGCCATCTCCAAAAATTATATGGAGAATCCCAAAGAAGTTACGGTTGGTAAAAAGAACAGTGGTAATGTAAACATCGATCACCAGTATTTTGTAGTGCCGGCCCACCAGCGTTATGAAGCTTTGAAACGGCTGATCGATTTTAATCCCGGCATGTATGCCATCATCTTCACCCGTACCAAAGCCGATGCACAGGATATTGCTGAAAGACTGGTGAAAGAAGGATATGAAATTGAAGCCCTGCATGGTGACTTATCCCAGCAACAGCGTGATAAAGTAATGGGACGTTTCCGCAGTAAGAATTTACAATTGCTCATCGCCACCGATGTGGCCGCAAGGGGAATTGACGTGGATGCAATCACCCATGTGATCAATTACGAATTGCCCGATGATATGGAAGTGTACACACACCGCAGCGGACGTACGGGCCGTGCAGGCAAGACAGGTATTTGTCTTTCCATTTGCCACAGCAGGGAAAGCTTTAAGATCAAATCGCTGGAGCGGATGATCAATGCAAAGTTTAATAAAGTAGATATTCCTTCGGGCAAAGATGTTTGCCGCAAACAGTTCTTCCATTTCATGGATAAACTGATGCAGGCCGATGTTAGTCATGGTGATTACGAAACCTATATGCCCGACCTGATGACCAAATTTGCCGAAGTAAGCAAAGAAGAAGTGTTGCAACGGGTAGCTGCATTGGAATTCAGCCATTTTCTGAAATACTATGAAAATGCCGAAGACCTGAACCGTGCCGACATACGGGGCGACAGAAGGCAGCCGGGCCGGGAAGATATGAGCGGCAGCAGAAATGAAAGAACAAACTTCAACAGGCGTGACAATGGCTATACCCGTTTATTCGTTAACCTCGGTATCAAGGATGGTTTTTACAAAGCCAGTTTCTTACAATTCATATTAGATGAAAGCAATCTTAAAAAAGAAGTGCTGGGCAAAATTGATATGAGGGATATGAACAGTTGGGTGGAGATCGATAAAGATGCTGCAGGCAAAATGATAAATGCATTGGATGGCAAACGTTACAACAACCGCACCATCCGTATGAATGAAGCAGACGGAGGTTTTAAAAGACCAAGTGATGAAGGAAGGGAAAGAAAAAGGACGTATGCCCCGAAAGAAAGAAGATTCTAAATAAGATTTAAAGCCCCGGAACCGGGGCTTTTTTTATTGATAGCCGGAAATGAAAATATTACTTTTACATCCTGATGGAAGCCGAAGTACACATACTATTCTCGTCCGACTATTATGAAATATGTGATTTCAGGTGCCTCTGTAATGAATGTACAAGGTCGAAGACAGAATACAACGAACATCTTTCTCTCTGCATAACCCGGTCGGGCAATTTTTATTACAATGCATTCCGGGCATCATTGGATACGCATACCGGTTCCGTACTCATCAGCAAACCCGGCTATGATTATACGGTATCGCACCCGGGTGAAGCACCCGATGAATGCACCATCATCATTTTTAAAAAAGCTTTTTATGAAGACATTGCCGAACAGCTTCAGTTGAAAGCGCATTGGTTCTTTACCAACAAAGACATCCAGTCATTGCTTTTAAAATCGAGTCCCCAGTTGGAGCAACTTCATTATTCATTGCTACAGGCAGCCAGGCAACTATCCCCGGATAAACTTGAAATGGACAGTATTGTAATGGAAATTCTCGAAGAAGTGCTTTCCCGTTTCACTAATTATGAAATGCCCCAGGTGCTCCCGGCAAGATTAAAGAAACATCACCTGGTAACGATTGAGAAAGCCAAGAAATACCTCAGCGAAAACCTGTCGAAGAATATTTCGCTTGAAGAACTGGCCAGGCATTGTTGTATCAGCCCCTTTCATTTTAGCAGGATCTATAAAATATTTACCGGCTACCCTGTTTACCAATACCTGCAACTGATGCGCCTTAAGCATGCCGAGATGCTGCTTAGCACAGCATTGCCCGTTGCCGATATTGCCTTTCAATCCGGCTTCAACAGCATTGATTATTTCTCTTCTGCATTTAAAAAACAGTACAAGGTCTCCCCCACCACTTTCAGGACCAGCCAGAAAAAAACAGCAGGATTTCACAAGTGATCCTCTCTCCAGGCTTCTAGTTTTGTGCTCCATTAAATCAACATTATGGATCATGTGAGACAAAACCTTGTAATTGCCCAACAAAAGGCAATAGAATTATTCAACGCCGTAGAGCAGCGGGGACTGATCGTCGCAGGGAAATCTGAGAGTAAATTATCAGCCGAAATAGTCAATCTTGCCAAAGATCTTTTTGATATTGAAAACTTCTGGCATAAAAAAATTGTACGGGCCGGCGCTAACACTCTTCATCCATATAATGGAAATCCACCAGGCCGGGTCATCCAGGATAATGATATTGTATTCCTGGATTTCGGCCCCATTTTCAATGGCTGGGAAGCAGACCTGGGAAGGACCTATGTTATTGGCAACGATCCAATAAAACTGAAATTAAAAAAGGATGTAGAAGATGCCTGGCATGAAGCAAATAACTGGTATTCCCTGCAGAAGGATCTTACCGGTGCAGAATATTTTCACTACGTTACTGAACTTGCAAAAAAATATGGATGGGAATTTGGCGGAGATATAGGCGGACATATAGTAGGCCACTACCCTCACGAACAGCCGGATGATCCTGCCGACCTGGGATTAGATGTTCACCCGGATAACCACAGCAGCATCTTCCTCCGGGATAAGCAAGGAAATAAAAGGCATTGGATACTGGAAATTCAATTTGTGGACAGGAAAAATAATATCGGGGTTTCTTTGAACAATTATTGATAACAGAATAAAACTAAGCAGATGAAGAAGATCATTAACACTGGCATCATGGCGCTCGGTTTGCTGCATGTAGATGCACAGGAACCGGATATGGCGCAGTTGAAAAAACTGAACGCAAAGTTCATTCATAATTTTGTGACTAACGATGTTGCTTCTCACAATCTTATTATTCATAAAGATTTTATCCGCATCTCCAGTGAAGGAGAATTCACAGGCCGGAAAAAATACCTGGAAGACTGGGCGCATGGCTTTGATGGCGTTAAGTATTGGGACTATCGAAATGAAGACATCAAACTATTCGGCAACACAGCCCTGGTGCATTCACAAAACAAATGCATCGTTATAAAAGACGGAAAAGAAGTGATCAGTTACTGGATGTACACAGATACCTACATAAAAGAGAATGGTGAATGGAAATGCGTGCAGGCACAAATAGGTAAAGTTACTCCGGAAAATTTTGCAGGAGACGAGACGATTGTGAGGAAGTATGATTATAGGAATAAAAATGCTCAATAATCAATATTCAATCTGCATGCCAGAGGAGGTTCGCATTATTCAACAACTGTGTAGGAAACATTTTTTGTTACACTTTTCTTGATACCATCTTCGCTTATATAATCAATTTTAAGCGGAACCGAGTACTTACCTGCTTTCAAATGAATTTTAGATTTGTAGATGGCAACACCATCAATCACGGGGATATTTTCACCATTGATCAGAATAGTACATTTGACAGTAGAACTAAATGAGCCCATCCCTGCTTCAATAATAAGTTCCTCTCCAGTTTTTAAACAAGTGCTGTTTTGGCCCACAAGTACTTGAATTTTATTAAACATAAAACCTCCGTCAGTACTCCCGATTTGGTTAAAGCAAAACTTTGCAAGTTCATTTTCATATACCCTGATATTGTTTTCAAGTTTACTCAAAATGACATTTACAGCAGCAATGGGTATTTCCCCGAAAAATGATTTAATAAACCTTACCGAGTCTCCTGCTTCATAACTGGACTCATTGGCAAAAACATTTATAGCACTCTCAAACCTTGCCTTGATCATAGGGTCAACCACAAGAATATCGTTTTTATATTGTACTAACTTTCTTAATAACTGTGATCCTTTACCATGCGATTTGAGGACGTGTTCAGTGACCTTAGAATTATTTTGCCAGTCTTTGTTTGCCAGGTCATTTCCTCCTGACTCATCCTTAAACTCCTTTTTCAGACTTACAATATAATTTACCATTCCATCAGAAAGTCTCTTTATTTCCATGGCGATGGGTTGCCAAAACATCGCTTTTTCTTTGGTGGCATACTCGAATGTTTTTTCTTTGAGTTCCAGAAATATTAAATCGGTAGACTTGGAAATAGTGACAGTGCTTTGTTGCAGCCCCTCTTCGGCAATATTGTATACATGCAGGTTGTTATCTGAATTCTGTTTACAGGAGGAAAAAATAAGCATAGAGAAAATAATGGCAAGAATAGGTTGCATACTGTTTCATTTCCAAGAAAGATAAAAACAAAACCCTAAGCAAAAGGTTAAAACAATCATGGAGTACCACCAAATGACTATTGACTATTGACCAATGACTATACCAACTCTATCACCGTTATCTCCGGCATGATCCCCACCCTGCCGGGATAGCCAATAAAACCAAAGCCGGGGTTCACATACAGTTTTTGTTTACCGTCTTCATACAGGCCCGCCCATTGTTTGTACATGTATTGCACGGGGCTCCATTTAAAGCCGGGTATCTCCACACCGAATTGCATACCGTGGGTATGGCCGCTCAGCATCAGGTCAACATCGGGATATTTTGTTTTTACTTCCGCATCCCAATGGCTGGGATCGTGGCTCATTAAAATTTTGAAAGGATATTTTTCAGAACCGGGGTGTGCCAGGTCCATACGGCCATGTTTGGGAAACCTTGCTTTGTTGCTCCAGTTCTCAATTCCGAGTAATGCGATCTGCTCGCCATCTTCTTCAAGAACCACGTGCTCATTCATCAGCAATCGCCAGCCCAGGTTTGCATGCACCTGTTTCAGGTTCTCCAGGTTCTGCTCCCGGCTAACACCTTTGTGAGGCCAGCGTACATAATCCCCATAATCGTGGTTGCCAAATGTGCTGTAAACACCCATTGGCGCATTCAGTTTTCTGAACACATCCATGTATTCTTCCATCTCGGTGGCCCGGTCATTTACCAGGTCGCCGGTAAAGAGAATGATGTCCGCTTTTTCTTTAAGTATTTTCTCTACACCATGCTGCACTGCTTTTTTATCGGTAAAGCTTCCGCTGTGAATATCGCTGATGTGAATAATTTTTAATCCTTTGAATGCCGCCGGTAAATTTTCAAAAGCCAGGGGAATCTTTTTCAGACTGTAATTGTACTTATTGCCAAAACCATAAACCAGGCTCCCGAACAGGGTGCCGCCGGCCGCAAGTCCCAACCAGCTTAAAAACATGGAACGGCTGATGCCATCGCCGCTCATGCCATCCACATCGGTATTGTTGAAGAATAATTTTCCGGCAACCCATTGAATGCCCCTTCGCACATCATCCACCAAAAAGAAAATAACCGCAACCATTTTTGCCATCGACAACCCGATCACCGTTGCGAACAGGTAGGTCCTTACTTTCTTGCCCAGGAAATTCTGATCGGTATAAACAAACAGCAGGAAGCTGAGTATCGCCAAAGCGGTAATTCCCCAATACACAGAATAAATGATCGTCCTTGCTTTGGGAGAAGCCGACTGGCTGACTGCTTTAACGACCTGGAAAATGTAAGTATCCAGCAGCAGCATGATGGCAAGGGAGATCGAAAGGCCTAATGGTGTACGCATGGAAGGTTTAGAGTTTGGGGTTTGATGTTTGGGGTTGAGCACTCAAAAATTTAATGATCATATGTTTTTTATTAAGAGCCTGTATCGGGGTTCCTGCAAATATTACAATTAAGCGGACGCTTTGTTCCCGGTTTTATGCCGATTGGTTAAATTTGCGGCCCGGAAGCAAAGGTCTGCCTTTATTCAATAAAGTTCAGGCTGTTTCTTTAGACCAGACGATTGAGAATGTAAAATATTTTATAATGTGGTGTTTATGGAAAAGAGCCCGGAACGTAGGTAAAATGGTGAAAACAATAAGGGGAATTGCGGTACATTGCGATACCTTTGGGCATCCCGGAAAATTGGCCGTTGATCGTTGGCCGTTGACCGAAAAAAGGGCTTTATACGATCAACTGACAACGAACAACGAACTATGGCAAGAATAATTGGAGTAGCAAATCAAAAAGGAGGCGTAGGAAAAACAACCACGGCCATTAACCTGGCGGCAAGTCTTGCCGTATTGGAATTTAAAACCCTGCTGGTGGATGCCGATCCGCAAGCCAACAGCACCACCGGCACCGGCTTCGACCTGCACAATATCACCCAAAGCCTGTACGATTGCATGGTGAACGAGGCACAGGCTAAAGATGTGATCCTGAAAACAGATATCCCTTTTCTTGACCTGCTCCCCTCTCATATTGACCTGGTAGGCGCCGAAATTGAAATGATCAACTATCCCAACCGGGAAAGCGTACTGAAAAAGATACTGGAACCCATCCGGGATGAATATGAGTTTATAGTAATTGATTGCTCGCCTTCGCTGGGTTTGATCACAGTTAATGCCCTGACCGCTGCCGACAGCGTGGTGGTTCCTGTGCAAACCGAATTCTTTGCATTGGAAGGACTGGGTAAATTACTCAACACCATCAAGATCGTTCAAAGCAGGCTTAACCCGGCTTTGAAAATAGAAGGAATACTGATGACGATGTATGATGGCCGCCTGCGCCTCTGCAACCAGGTGGTGAGTGAAGTGCGCCGTCATTTTGATGACATCGTTTTCAGCAGCATCATTCACCGGAATACCCGGTTAAGCGAAGCACCCAGTTTCGGCAAGCCGGTGATCCTCTACGATGCCGACAGTAAGGGATCAATAAATTATCTCAATCTTGCTAAAGAGATCCTGCAAAAAAATAACCTTACTAAAATAAAAGAAGAAGACCGGATATTGGAATAACAAGTTTGAGGTTTGAAGTTTAATGTTTGTGGTTGCGACCAGGCTTTTCAAACATCAAACTTCAAACATGAAACTACAAACTACAAATATGTCGCTTCCAAATAAAAAAGACGCATTAGGAAAAGGTATCCGCAGCCTGCTTCAGAACATTGATGCAGATCTGAAGAGTACGGCCGGAAGTTTGAAGCCGGAGATCATTGAACAGGCTTCCACTTCCATGCGCATCTCCCTCGACCAGATAGAAGTAAATCCCAAACAGCCACGCCGTGATTTTGATGAAACGGCGCTGAATGAACTGGCTTCATCTATAAAGATGCACGACATCATCCAGCCACTCACGGTAACCAGGCTGGCCAATGGCAAATACAGGCTTATTGCCGGTGAACGCCGTTTCCGGGCATCAAAGATCGCTGGACTAAAAGATGTTCCTGTTTATGTAAGACAGGCAAACGATACGGAATTGCTGGAACTTTCTCTTTTGGAAAACCTGCAGCGGAAAGATCTGAATGCGATGGAGGTTGCACTGAGTTACAAACGCCTGATGGATGAACTGGAATACACACAGGAGCAGGTGGCTGAACGCATGGGCAAAGAAAGAAGTACGGTGACCAATTATATCCGCCTGCTGAAACTGCCGCCCGACATACAGGTATCTGTTCGAAATGGCGAAATTACCATGGGCCATGCAAGGGCATTGATCAATGTGGATATGGTGGATAAGCAGCTCTATGTTTTTAATGAAATAAAAAAGCGTGGCTTATCAGTAAGACAAACCGAAGAACTGGTAAGAAAGCAATATTCACCCGCTGTTAAAGTTGCTGTAAAACAAACTTTGCCGCCTGATCTTAAACGAATTGAAGATAATTTAGCATCGCATTTTAATACCCGTGTTAAACTGCAACGCAGCAAAAAAGGCAACGGAACCATCTTGTTTGAATTTTATTCTACCGAAGAACTGAATGCCCTGCTGGATAAACTGAACATTAAAGTAAGCTGATGTTGAAAGTAATTTCCTGTTTTGTTTTCATAAGCTCCCTTCTTTTCTGTAACCAGGCGCTGGCTCAAAAAGACAGTACCCAAAAGAAGAACACCGGCATTTTCAGAAAGCCCGATCCTGCAAAAGCTTACAATCCACGCATTGCCACTTACCGTTCTGCCATTCTTCCGGGATGGGGACAGGCCACCAATAAAAAATACTGGAAGATCCCCGTGGTGTATGCAGCATTGGGAACAACAGCCGTGATCTTTTTCCGCAACATAAAGCAATACCGCGAAGCAAGGGATTCCTACATCAACGCCATCGACGGCAATCCGGCTAACGACTTTGAAATACCTCAACCCTATTATGCAGTAAAGGATCAGCCCGAGCGTATAAAGACCTTCCGCAACCAGGTAAGGCAGAATGTTGACTATACGGTACTGTTCTTTATTCTCTTCTGGGGGCTGAACGTTGTGGATGCCACCGTGGATGCCCACCTCAAAACATTTGATGTAAGCGATGACCTGAGCCTGCAGATACGGCCAGGTTACAGCCAGCTGGCCCAAACAAATGGCATCAGCCTGGTGCTGAACATCGGTAAAAATCATTCAAAATAATTACCTTCATCGTAATTAAAACTTATTTCTAACGGCAGAATTACAACCATGAAAATTGCACTGATCGGTTATGGCAAAATGGGTAAGACCATTGAACAGGTTGCACTGAAACGAGGGCATACAGTCAACTTAAAAATAGACATAGATACCATTGATTCTTTTACCAAAGAAAATCTCAACCAATGCGATGTGGCCATCGAATTTACCGGTCCGCACAGCGCAAAGGAAAACATATTGAAATGCCTCGATGCCGGCACACCCGTTGTTAGCGGCAGTACCGGCTGGTTGGAAAATATCGCTGAAGTGGAAGGTCTTTGCAAAGAGAAGAACGGAAGTTTTTTATACGCCAGCAATTTCAGCGTTGGGGTAAATATTTTTTTTGAAGTAAATAAAAAACTGGCGCAACTGATGAAAGGGCAAAACGATTACGACGTTACGCTGGAAGAGATCCATCACACGCAGAAAAAAGATGCACCCAGCGGAACGGCCATCACCCTTGCCCAACAGGTGCTGCATGAAATACCCCGAAAAACAAACTGGGTAAACGAAGCTTCAACCAATGCAGAAGACCTCGTAATTCTGAGCAAACGGGAAGATCCGGCACCCGGAACGCATTCGGTTAAATACAGTTCAGCCATCGACGACATTGAAATAATACATACGGCACACAACCGCCAGGGATTTGCACAGGGTGCGGTACTGGCTGCCGAATTCTTATACGGCAAGAAAGGAATTTACAATATGAAGGATGTGCTTAAGATCACCTGAACCTATGAAACCACGCCTGCTCATTTTCCTGTTAGCGATCAGTACCTGCTTCGGCAGCATTGCACAAAGTAAAAAACTTGATTCGCTTTACAAGCTGCTTTCAGTAACTACTAATACGAGGTCAAAAGTTGATATCAGCAATTACATTGCGTCGGAAATAAGGTCAACCAATGCCGACAGTGCACTGGCGCTTGCTGAAAAAGCATTGAGTCTTGCCATTAAAGAAGACTATGAGTTTGGTGAAGGGACTTCCTACTTATGCATGGCATTGGCCAATGGCGTAAAGGGCAGGTATGAGCTTTCGCATGAGAATGCACTGAAAGCGATCAGCATTGCAGATAAGTTAAAGAGCGATTCATTAAAAGGATACGCATTACTCGTCCTCACTTCTTATGACTATAACAAAGGCAATTACGATGTATCCATCGAGAATGCATTGGCAGCCATAAAACTTTTTGAAAAAAAGCATGATGCTGTTGGGATATTGAAGAGCCGGGTGCTCATGTCGCAGGTGTACCAGTTAAAAGATGACCTGCCCAGGGCAGAAAAGATCTTACAGGAAAACCTGCTCCTGCTCCCAAAAATTGAAGACCTCAAAATAAAAGTAAATACCCTGCACACCCTTGCCAATGTGTACGGCATGGAAGGCAAATATGCACAGGCTCTTGAATTAGACAGCATAGGGTTGAAATTATGCGAAACAGAGAATGCCAATTTCCAAAAATCATCGTTCTATGATAACATGGCGAATTGCTACATGTACAGCAACCGCTTTGTGGAGGCCGAAAATATTTCCGCTTATGTCTCGACATCGATTCTTCCTTTGATAATAAAAACAGATATCAGACACCTACCTTAATCTTGGTAACCTGATGCTGATGCAGAAGAAATATAATGAAGCGGAAACCTATTTGAACCATTCGATCGTTTTGGCAGACAGTACCGGGTACAAACAAGGCAAATATTCTGCATACCTCATCTTAAGTGACCTGTACAAAGCAACCAATCAATACGAAAAGGCATTCACCTCGCTGCAAACAGCCTATTCCATAAAGGGTAAGATCATTAATGAAAGCACCGAGAGTAAAATTGCGGAACTGGAAACAGTCTATCAAACAGAGAAAAAAGAGCAGCAGTTAAAGTTGCAAAAGGCCGAGATCACTAAGAAGAATTACCTGTTGTGGGGTTTAATAGCGGGCGTTGGATTATTAATTCTGTCGGGCATCAGCTTTTACAGAAGACGCCAGATACAAAACCGGATGGCGTTGCAAAACGCCGTAATGAAACAACAGGATATTGCCACCCGTGCCATCATTAATGCCGAAGAGAATGAACGCAAACGGATTGCCGCCGACCTGCACGATGGCGTAGGCCAGATGATGAGCGCCGCAAAAATGAACCTCTCTGCATTTGAAAATGAAATATCTTTTAAAGACGAAACGCAGAAGATCAGCTTTGAAAAACTGATCGGCCTGGTGGATGAAAGCTGCAAAGAGATACGAAGTGTAAGTCACCAGATGATGCCCAATGCGTTATTGAAAAGCGGCCTCGCCAGTGCGGTTAAAGAATTCATTGATAAAATAGACAACCGCATCATCAAAATAAACCTGCATGCCGAAGGGCTGAATGACCGGCTCGACAGCAACACCGAAACCGTTTTGTACCGGGTGATCCAGGAGTGTGTGAACAATGTGATCAAACATTCCGGGGCAACCAACCTTGATATTTCACTGATAAAAGATGCAGACGGCATAGCCGCAACGGTGGAAGACAATGGCCGTGGCTTTGATACAACCGATAAACAGAAATTTGACGGCATTGGGTTGAAGAATATCCGCTCTCGGGTTGAATTCCTGAAAGGCACGGTAGATTTTGACAGTTCCCCCGGCAAAGGCACATTGGTTGCAATTCATATACCGGTAACGCATTAAAAACTTTTCGCTACTTTTAGCATGTTGTAAAAGACGTTCGGGCGCAGAATATGAAAAACACAAAGATCAGATTAGGAATTGTAGATGACCACCAGATAGTAATAGACGGATTAAAATCTTTACTGCATGGGCACGACCAGTTTGAAGTAGTGATCGAATGTACACAACCCCTGCAGATGGCCGACCTCATCAGCAAAAAGAACATCGACATTTTACTCACCGATGTAATGATGCCCGGCCTCAACGGCGCCGAGCTTTCCAAAGCCGTTCACCAAAAATTCCCCGAAATAAAAATACTGGCACTCTCCATGAGCGGGCAAGGCGACCTGGTAAACCAGATGATCGAGGATGCGGATATCTCCGGCTATGTACTTAAGAATATCGGAAAAAAGGAATTGGTGAAGGCATTGGAAAAAATTTCAGCCGGGGGAATTTATTTCAGTGAAGAGGTGCTGGAAGAAATGACAAGGGCCAGCGAAAAGAAAAAAGAAAATGAAGAAGTGAATCTTACTGCGAGGGAGATCGAGATCATCCGGCTGATCGAAAAAGAGATGAGCAACAAACAGATCGCCGAAAAATTATTCCTCAGTGAACGGACCGTAGAGACCCACCGCAAGAATATTTTCCGCAAGACAAATACCGCCAGTGTGATCGGGTTGGTGAAGTATGCGTACGAGCATAAACTCATTTGAATATCGAACAAGGAATGTCGAATTTCGAAGTAATGCTTCCGATCATTATTCAACATTCCTTGTTCCTTACTAATTATTCTCAGACCGCCAGGTTCTCCAGCATGTCTTTCGTCATCTGCTGCAGGTTGTATTCCTCCTTCCATCCCCAGTCCTTTCTTGCCACGGCATCGTCAATGCTCTGCGGCCAGCTGTCGGCAATGGGTTGGCGGTAATCGGGTTTGTAGCTGACTGAGAAACCAGGTATATGCTTTTTAATTTCAGCCGAAATTTCTTTGGGTGAAAAACTCATACCTGATAAGTTGTACGATGTTCTTATCGAAATTTTTGCTGCAGGCGCTTCCATCAGTTCAATGGTTGCCCGAATGGCATCCGGCATGTACATCATGGGCAGGTAGGTATCTTCTTTTAAAAAGCATTCGTAATTTTTTTCCCGCTTTGCTTTATAGAAAATATCCACGGCATAATCGGTAGTACCTCCACCCGGTTCGCTTTTGTAACTGATAAGACCCGGGTAACGCAGGCTTCTTATATCCACGCCATAGCGGTGATGAAAATAATTGCACCAGAACTCCCCGGCATATTTGCTGATGCCGTAAACCGTAGTGGGTTCAATGATGGTCTGTTGCGGACAATTTTGTTTTGGTGAAGTAGGACCAAAAACAGCAATGCTGCTTGGCCAGTATACTTTCTGCAGCTTCTCTTCCCGGGCAATGTCGAGCACGTTCAGTAAGCTCTGCATATTTAAACTCCAGGCCAGGTTGGGATTTTTTTCGCCCGTGGCAGAAAGGATAGCGGCCAGCAGGTATATCTGGGTGATGTTCTGCCGTATCACCTGCACATGCAGCATTTCTTTGTTCATCACATCCAGGCTTACATAAGGGCCCGTGCCTTTAAGCAGTTCATTTTCCTCCCGCAGATCGGATGCCACCACGTTTGCATTTCCGTAAATCTTACGAAGAGCCAGTGTTAACTCCACGCCTATTTGGCCTGAGGCGCCGATAACCAATATTTTTTCTTTCAGCATAGCAATTATTTAATGTGCAAATGTAAGGGCTTATCTCATTTCAACCTCCTGCCAGCAATGCCGGAATGCCCCATCAATAAATGCATATTTACATTATTATTTCTTATTTATTTTATCTATTTTTGAAAATACTCTATTCGAGTGAATAATCATTACATCCGCAAACCTGCATTATAATAAGCCTCTCTTACACAGCAAGAAATTTCCACTCTTAGTAAAGAATTTTTAATTTATTAAAAATGAAAAGAAACTATCTGCTGTTGATAACATTCCTGTTTGCTGGCCATTTTGCTAAGGCACAGTCGCTGGCCATTAATACCGATGGCAGCACCGCCAATGCCAGTGCACTACTGGATGTTAAAAGTACCCTGAAAGGTGTTCTCATACCGCGGATGACAAAAGCAGAAAGAACTGCAATCGCATCTCCGGCAATTGGGCTGCTTGTTTTTCAAAATGCCCCGGACAGTATTGGTTTTTATTATTATGAAGGCAGTAAATGGAATTGGGTAGCTGCGGTGAACGGCAATGCCGATAGCATCGCCTGGAAAAGGAATGGCAACGCCGGAACAAACCCTGCCACCCATTTCATCGGCACCACCGATAACCGGGCATTGAACTTCCGGGTGAATAATATAAAATCAGGACTCATTGACAATGTCAGTTATAATTCATCATTGGGATTCTCGGGTTTTTTGAACAATTCATCAGGTACGCATAATACAGCCATCGGTTTTCAATCAATGACCAGTAATACCATTGGTAATTATAATACTGCTGTAGGTGCATTTAGTTTTTACTCCAATACAACGGGCATCCGGAATACGGCTATGGGAACATCGGCTCTTTATTTCAATAATGCCAATGACAATACTGCTGTTGGATATGAATCGCTGAACCAGTCCTCATCAACCGCAGCAAAAAATAATACGGCTGTTGGTGCAAATTCATCCCGGCAGAACATATCGGGCACTGCCAATACAGCAATTGGTGATTCGGCAGGATATCTTTCCACAACTGCCAGCTACAACGTACTGATCGGAAAAAATGCAGGCAGGGATAACCTGGGATCATGGACAACGATCATCGGCATTGACGCCGGCCCCAAGAACACTGCCAACGGAAGTGTATTTGTCGGATCGTCGGCAGGCATGAAAAACACATCGGGTTCGGGAAACACATTTGTTGGTGACAATGCAGGAAGAGATGTGGTGACCGGTTCGGGCAACTCCTTCTTAGGAAGTTATGCCGGGCAGCTGAATACCGGCAGCAATAATACATTTATAGGATCATCGGGCGGATATTCAAATACCTTCGGTACAGAGAACAGTTTTGTCGGCAGATCGGCGGGCTTTGCCAACAGCAGTGGTAACAACAACACGTTCATGGGTTCATTTGCCGGCAATTTAAACAGTACAGGCTCTGATAATAGTTTCTATGGAAAATCAGCGGGGGCTAATAATTTAACCGGCTATAACAATGTTTTTTCCGGTTCCCAGGCTGGTATTTCCAACAGCACCGGATACAACAATATCGCCATCGGTTATAAAGCCATGGAAGATAACAGCACCGGTTACAGCAACACTTTTGTTGGCATGAATGCGGGCAATAACAATATCACCGGTTCCGGCAATTCTTTTTTTGGAGACAATACCGGCGCTGCCATGCGAAGTTCCAATGCCAATGCCCTGTTTGGAAGTTATACCATGGGGTTCTACTGCGATACCTGTTCGTATAATTCTGCTTTTGGTGTAAACGCAGCCAGTTCTGTAAGCAAGGGAGATAAGAATTCTTTTTTTGGATATAATATTGCGAACGGGCTTAAAGTAGGTTATGAAAATACCGTGATGGGATACCAGGCTTCTGTTGGTGATACAGCCGACCAGAATGTGGTGATCGGAAGTTTTGCCGGAGGTAAAGGAGATGAAAACGTTTTTATTGGCCATGATGCCGGCAAGAATAACAGCCTTTCCACAATGAATGGAAGCACCTATGTAGGTTCCTGGGCAGGTTTTTTCAAAAGAGCTTCTTATTCGCTGTTGCTGGGTTACAGCAGCAGTGTACTGGCAGATGGATACAGTAATGCTTCTGCGATCGGCGCTTTTTCGAGGGTTGATACAAGCAATGCCATGGTGCTCGGCAGCACGGGTATTAATATTGGTATTGGCATTACTAAACCTTACCAGGCTAAAGTAACCATAGCAGGATCGGGAAACACACTGGGTATTTTTGGTATTGGACAGGCGGGCATATCATTACAGCAAAATGGCCCTACCATCGGGTATAATCAATACAGGGATATAAGTGCAGGCAATGCAACCAGGTACATGGCCAATGGATATGCGTGGGTAAATTACATGGACCAGGCATCAGGCAACATGTATTGGAACTCCATGCCATCAGGCACTGCAAACGGTGCAGGCGGCGCAGAAACAGTGAGAATGACATTAACCAATACCGGTTCTTTAGGCTTAAATGTAGTACCGAATGGCAATGGCCAGTTACAATTCCAAAATACCATCGACAACAGGAAAATTGTTTTATGGGAAAATGCAAACACAAGCATAGATTTCTATGGCTTTGGAATCAACGGCGGCACATTGCGCTACCAGATTCCTGCGGTAGGAAACGTTCACAGTTTTGTAGCAGGTAATACAGCATTGCTTAACATCTTCGGTACCGGCAACGCTACCCTGGCAGGTACGCTTACCCAATTAAGCGACGTCCGGTTAAAGGAAAATATTGTTCCCATTAACAACACCCTCAATGATCTTAAAAAGATAAATGCATACAGCTATTACTGGAAAGACGAAAACAAAGACCGGGATCAGCAAATAGGATTATTGGCACAGGAAGTAGATGCTGTTTTTCCACAACTGGTTAAAAAAGACGCTGAAGGATTATTAGGGTAAACTATTCGGGCTTTGTCCCCTTACTGATCAAAGGCATGCAGGAACAGCAAACTCAGATTGAAGAGCTAAAAAAACAAATAGAAAAATTAACTGCAGCAATAAAGCAATAAGTCTTGCCCGGAATACGCAATTAAGCACCGGCATCAACTCCCCGCCTATTTGGCCTGAAGTGCCTATAACCGGTATTTTTTCTTTGACCAGATGATTGTCATAGGTAAAGAGAAAAACGCTTTTCAATAATACCACTTACTCAATGGTTCCTGCTAACTGCTCAATAGAATTTTAAATCACTGATGAGTTTAGGAGATTTAGTAAAACCATTCATCATGAAATCATTTGTTCTTTTCTTATTTATCAGCATGGTCACATCGGGGCTGTTACCACTAACAGGGTTCGCACAAAGCTTAGCCATTAATACCGATGGCGCAACAGCACATACCAGCGCTATGCTGGATATTAAAAGCAGCACAAAAGGTATGCTGATACCAAGAACATCTACCACTTCAAGGCTGGCTATTACTACTCCTGCCATGGGCTTAATATTGTACGATACTACTACCAATAGTTTTTGGTATTACGATGCAATAACCTGGAAAGAAATTGCAGCAGGCAATACTGCCTGGAACCTTACAGGCAATGCAGGGACCGATCCTTCTATCAATTACCTGGGTACAACCGACGATCAGCCCTTGCGCTTACGTCTCAATGATCTATGGGCAGGCGAACTAAACCACATCAACCTTAACTATTTTATTGGCGACAGTACTGGCAGTAATAATACTACCGGTATGAAAAATACAGGCTTTGGTTCAAAGGCATTATATACAAATACATTCGGCACATGGAATACGGCAATGGGTTCCGAAGCACTTTACGCAAATGATAACGGGAGTTATAATTCCGGTTTTGGTTTTTCATCTTTGTACTCCAATACTTCAGGAACTGAGAATACCGGAATTGGTGTACAGGCACTTAGTTTCAATACCACAGGTTCTTACAATACAGCTACGGGTGTTAATGCACTTTATCTTCATAAATACGGTAATAATAATACTGCCAATGGCGCTTATGCCTTGTTTTACGACACTTCAGGTATTTACAACACGGCTATTGGCAGTTTTGCTCTTTTAAATAACAGGACTGGTTATTACAATTCAGCAGTTGGTTATCAGGCGCTCAGTAATAATAGAACTGGCAATTATAATTGTGCATTAGGATACAGTGCTCTCTATAATGCAAAATCCGGTTTCAATATTGCTGTGGGTGCTTTAGCACTTTATTATGACACTTCAGGTAGCAGCATTAATACAGCAGTAGGATATGCATCACAATACAATAGCAGAAATGGCACTAATAATACTTCGCTTGGTACAAGTACACTCTATTATAATACAAGCGGGTTTAATAATACAGCCATTGGCTATTACGCATTAAATTCTAATTTGAGCAATAATAATACAGCAATAGGAGCGGGTGCTCTTGCAGCTAATACCACAAGCTCTGATAATTTAGCGGTAGGATCGGGAGCATTGTTCAATAATACCGGTGGTTTTAATACAGGTGTGGGTAACATTTCACTTGTTAATCTTATAAATGGCACCAGGAATATTGCATTGGGCTACGGTAGTGGGAATGCAACTGGTTCTCCAAATGTAATAAACACGATCAGCATAGGTAACGAGGGTATTTTAAATGCCGCAAACAACCAGGCATTTTTTGGCAACCTGAGTACATTATGGAATGGAGGAAATAAAACATGGAGTACTTATTCGGATGCCCGGATGAAAAACAATATCAAGGAAGATGTAAAAGGCCTTGATTTTATTACCCGGCTAAGGCCGGTAACTTATTACCGGAGCATACATGCTATAACTAAAATAACCGGTAATAAAGAAATGGATGATTTTCAGGGCAAATATGATGTTGAAAAAATAAAGGAAACCGGGTTTTTAGCCCAGGATGTAGAGCAGGCAGCAAAAGCAGCAGGATACGATTTTAGCGGTATAACTGTTCCGCAAAACAGCCATCAGTTATACACATTAAGTTACGAGCTGTTTGTTGTACCCCTGGTAAAAGCGGTGCAGGAACTATCGGAACAAGCCAAAGCACAACAAAAATTAACGGAGCAGCTGCAACAACAAAACGAAATTTTATTAAAAAGGCTGGAAAAACTGGAAAAGAAAAATTAAAACGAAGCTGCCATCTTTATTGCCTCCGGCATAAAAATCAATTAACTTTAAACATGCGCCATGGCCTGGGTCCTATACTTCTTATATTCTTTGCAGGTTTAATAAACACGCTCGCTGCCCAGCAACTTAATTTCAAAATTATACGATTAATGATGGCCTGGTGGCAAATTCTATCCGCAGGATAATGCAGGATGAAAAAGGGTTTTTATGGATAGCTACCTGGGAGGGTCTCAGCAAATACGATGGCAATAAATTTACGAACTACAATACGGCAAATGGCCTGTCGCATAACATGGTCAATGATCTTTATGAATCTGATAATGGAAGGTTATATGTAGCTACCAATGGCGGAGGTTTCGACATCATACTGGAAAACAGGATCATACAAAAAGCTGCCCCGTCAGCCATAACAGTAAATCGTTTTGTACGTTTTCCCGATGGCAAAATACTAGTAACAACAGACTATGGAGGACTGCAGGAATTCAATAACGGAAAGCTCACCAGGCTCCGGCAAAATATTCTTTTACCCACTTATTTTGACCTTACTGTTTTGAACGATTCGTTTTTTATTGCGGTGGGTGAACGTGACATACAGTTGCTGAACCGGAACTATGAATTGGTTTCCGAAGTAAGGAATAATGAGGCGATCTATGCACAGTTCAAAATTTACCAGGATTCAAAAAAAAGGATTTTTGTTGGTACGGAAACCGGGCTTAGGGTACTGACAGGCATTCCGAAGAAAGGCGAACCTATTATATTCAGCTTGCCTCCTGCTTCCTTTAACATACAAGGCCTTCAGCAAAATAAGATCAACGTTGTATTTGAAGATGCTGACAATACAACCTGGATCGGGACCGATAAAGGCCTTTTTAAAATAAACCCCGATGGGTCTTACCAATTGATCACTAAAAAAAACGGGCTTGCTTCTGATATTATTACCAGCATATTCCAGGACAATGAAAAAAATATCTGGTTTGGCACTTTCCTTGGGCTTTCTAAATTGGTTACTAAAACCAATATCCATGTATATACCACTGACAATGGGTTGGAATCAAACAGCGTATCTTTTCTGTACCCCGTTAAAAAAGAACATTTATTAGTAAGTACCGAAAAAGGCACCCAGGTTTTCAATACCCGGGATGGAAAATTTCATAGTGTTACTAATATTATTGATCCTCCTTTTTACAGTGTTGTTGCTAACAGCACCCCCCCGCTGGTAATAGGAGTAAATAAAATGGTGACATTTGACAGCGCCACTTTACAGTTTAAAGATCCAGTTCAGTTTCGGGCACCTTTTATTTTCTCGCCGTACTGCATCATCAGCGACAAAAAGGGCAATTTTTTTTTAAGCGATGAACATCACCTGTATTTTGTTTCACAAAAAGAAGAACAGCCGGTAAAGATCCTTGAAAATCTATTCTCCGTTTTACTACTTGACAAAAATGGATATTTATGGGCAGCAACATTACAAAAAGGCCTTTACCGCATACAATTTAGTTTTGTCAATAACAAATTCACCCTGCTTGCCAGTGAGCATTTTCTGCCTGGTGAAAATATCCGTTCTCTATGTGAGGACTCAAAGGAAAATATCTGGGTGGGAACAAGGTACCATGGTGTTTACCGGTTCAGCAAAAAAGGAACGGCTGCGTACAGCATTATAAATATTGACCAAAGCAAAGGCCTTAGTTCTAACTGGGTAAAAGGCCTGGCAGAAACCGGTGAAGGTGAACTATGGGTAGCTTCTTTACAGGGTTTGGATAAATTGATACAGCAAGACAGTTCCTATAGGGTATTTAATTTCAGCAGGGTAAACAATTTTTATGGAACTGTTACCAGCAGTATGGTAACCGACAAGAATCATTCTTTATGGCTTGCAACAACTGAAGGCATGGTACATATAACTGACGGGCAGATGGAAAAATTGCCCCCTTTACCTGTTTACATTACAAAAGTATCATCGCCTGATTCAGTATATTCATTACATGCAGCAAAGCTGAATTTAGATTATGGACATAACCAATTACAATTTGAATTCTCATCCCCGGGCTTTATAAACGAAAAACAACTTTTTTATAGTTACCGTTTGTCTGGGAGTTCTAATGCTGAATGGACCGAAGCAAGCAATCAACACATCGTTTCTTATGCAAGCCTTCAGCCGGGAAATTATCGTTTTGAAGTCAGAACCATGGGCTGGAATGGTAGTTGGGGGCAGCCTGCCGGTTTTGAATTTAATATCAAGCCTCCATTTTGGCAAACCGGTTGGTTCTTACTGCTTTGCTTACTGCTTCTTTTTGCCGGCTTTTACATCGCTGTTCGGAAAAGGATTCAGATCGTACGCAATAAAGGCACTCTCAAACAAAAGATAGCAGAAACGGAAATGATGGCTTTAAAGGCACAGATGAATCCGCATTTTATGTTCAACTGCATTAACAGCATTGATGCTTTTATACATACCAATGATAAATACAATGCAACCCTTTACCTGAATAAATTTGCAAAACTATTGCGCAATATTCTCGACAGCAGCAAACAAAACATCGTGCCCTTTACAAAAGACATTGAAACCCTAAAATTATATATCGAACTGGAAGAATTACGGAACGACGGTAAATTCAGGACCAGCCTTCATATTGATGAGGAATTAATGGGCAATGATTACAAAGTTCCCCCGCTCATCATTCAGCCCTTTGTTGAGAATGCTATTTTGCATGGGCTAAGAAATAAGGACGGCAATGACGGCTTGCTGGAAATTGAAATAAAAAAAGTTGGCGAAAAAATCGAATACAGCATTAAAGATAATGGGATCGGGAGGGCGGCTGCAAATAAAATTGCACAAAACAAAGAATCCTCTTATGGTATGCAATTGAGTTACGACAGGATCAGGTTATTCAACAAAGAACAGGAAGCTTCAGTAAAATTCATAGACCTGTTCAATGATGACAAGGCAGCCGGTACTTTGATAAAAGCAGAATTAAAAATTATTTAAAATGATCACAGCTATAATCATAGATGATGAAGCCAAAGGCAGACTGGCATTGCGGCAAAAACTAAATAGCTATTGTCCAAATGTAAATATCCTTGCTGAAGCGGTAGACGGCATTGAAGCATTAGCTGCCATTGAAAAACTTCACCCGCAATTAATTTTCCTGGATATTGAAATGCCCAAAATGAACGGTTTTGAAATGCTGAATAATATTAAAGAAAAAAAATTCCAGATCATTTTTACTACAGCTTACGACCAATATGCCATCAAAGCAATAAAATATGCAGCGTTTGATTACTTACTCAAGCCGGTAGACATTGAAGAATTAAAGACAGCCGTTTCAAGAGCCGACAACAGCGAAAACCAACAAACAAAAAAACAAATAGAGTTGCTGCAGCAAAATATGGAGCATCCTAAAAAGCAATTGAATAAACTGGCCATTCCTACTTTAGAAGGGCTTTTGTTTTTTGATATCAACGACATCATTCACCTGGAAGCAAATAGCAATTATACGTTTATCCATTTTTCAGGTAACCCAAAAATAACTGCTTCAAAAACTTTAAAGGAATTTGAAGAAATATTACCCGAAAGCATTTTCTTCCGTACCCATCACTCCCACCTGATCAATCTCAATTATATAAAAAAATATATTAAGGGCGATGGCGGGCAGATAGAAATGCAGGATGGAACCTATATTGATGTATCCCGCAGAAAAAAAGAAGAGTTTCTTAAAGCCATCGGGTATTAGTAATTTTGCCTTATGGAAAAATATTTAAGCGACCTTTTCAGCAACCAGCAGTACAACACGGATAATTTTTTCCTCATTGCAGGCCCCTGTGTGGTTGAAACAGAAGAGATCGTAATGGAAACCGCAGAAAGGGTTGCAGCCATCTGCAAAAAACTGCAGATACCTTATATCTTCAAAGCATCGTATCGCAAGGCAAACCGTACTTCGGCAAATTCATTCACCGGCATTGGTGATGAAAATGCGCTGCAACTGATAAAAAAAACAGGCGAACGGTTCGCTATCCCCACCACCACCGATATTCATACCGCCGAAGAAGCAGCCATTGCAGCCAAATATGTTGATGTATTGCAGATACCTGCCTTTCTCTGTCGCCAAACCGACCTGCTGATCGCTGCAGCAAAAACAGGAAAGATCGTGAATGTGAAGAAGGGACAGTTCGTAAGCGGGCCCTCCATGAAATTCGCTGTTGAAAAAATTAAAGGAGCCGGAAATTTTAAAGTGGGGCTGATAGAAAGAGGCAATACATTCGGTTACCAGGACCTGGTGGTTGATTACCGCAACATCACCTGGATGAGAGAAATAAAAGTTCCGGTGATCATGGATTGCACGCATGCTCTGCAACAACCCAATCAAACGGCAGGTGTAACCGGGGGAAACCCTGAACTGATAGAAACCATTGCCAAAGCCGCCATTGCAACAGGTGCCGATGGATTGTTCATTGAAACACACCCCAACCCTGCTGTTGCAAAAAGCGATGGCGCCAATATGCTGGGTTAGACCTGCTGGAACCTTTGCTGGAAAAATTGGTGAGGATCAGGAAAGCCATTGCCCCTAAAACCTAAAGGGAACAATTATGTTTTACTATTACATTTTTGTACAAAATAATCTTCGCATTGATCTTCTCCATTTCCCTTTAGGGATAGGGGCTACAAATACCGCAACGGGTTCCTTCTTGCATTCAGGATGTACCGTTTTATATTCATCCAGAAAGCCACAAAAAAGTAAATAATGACCGGGGAGCCCAGGGTCATGAAGGACATATAGATAAAGTACTTGCGGATGGTGGATGTAGCGATGCCCATCTTTTCGCCGATGGCGGTACATACCCCAAACACATGCCACTCAATAAAATGTTTAAACCGGTTCATACTGCTAAATTAAAAACATTTTACCCCCAAAAACAAAGGCTTTATAAAATGCCCCGGTTTCAGTAAATTTGCAGCATTCCGATTTGGAGATCCGGCGATCTGGAAATTTGATGATCAAATCATGATATTTCCCCTGAAATGCTCCCCATCTTCAAATTGATTCATCTCCAAATTACCAAATTATCACTATGGCTTTCGACATTGAAATGATCCAAAAAGTGTACGCTAATTTTGCTACCCGGATTGAAGCGGCACGTAAAGCAACCGGCAAACCCTTAACCCTTACCGAAAAAATTCTCTACGCACATCTTACCGAAGGCAATGCCAGCAAGGCTTTACAGCGGGGAAAAGATTACGTAGATTTTGCACCCGACCGTGTGGCCATGCAGGATGCCACCGCACAGATGGCGCTGCTGCAGTTCATGCAGGCTGGCAGAAAAAAAGTAGCAGTCCCTTCAACCGTTCATTGTGATCACCTGATACAGGCTGAAGTTGGTGCCAATGCTGACCTTAGTAAAGCAAAAACACAGAATAAAGAAGTCTACGACTTCCTGGCTTCTGTTTCCAATAAATACGGGATCGGTTTCTGGAAACCTGGCGCAGGAATCATTCACCAGGTGGTGTTGGAAAATTATGCCTTCCCGGGCTGTATGATGATCGGAACCGACAGTCACACCGTTAATGCGGGTGGCTTAGGAAGTATTGCCATAGGTGTGGTGGCGCCGATGCCTGTGATGTAATGGCGGGCTTCCATGGGAACTGAAATTTCCAAAACTGATCGGTGTTAAGCTGACCGGCAAATTAAGCGGCTGGACAGCTTCAAAAGATATCATTCTGAAAGTGGCCGGTATCCTTACCGTAAAAGGGGAACCGGGGCCATTCTTGAATATTTTGGCGATGGAGCCAAATCACTTTCCTGTACCGGAAAAGGAACCATTTGTAATATGGGAGCCGAAATTGGCGCCACCACTTCTATCTTTGGTTATGATGCGAAAATGGGCGATTATTTAAGGGGTACCGGGAGAACTGAAATTGCTGATGGAGCTGATGCCATTGCTAAACACCTCACCGGCGATGATGAAGTGTATGCCAACCCTGAAAAATATTTTGACCAGGTTATTGAGATCAACTTATCTGAGTTGGAACCACATATAAACGGGCCATTTACACCCGACCTTGCATGGCCGATCTCAAAATTTGCCGATGCCGTTAAAGTAAATGGCTGGCCTGAAAAACTGGAAGTTGGTTTGATCGGCTCCTGCACCAACTCTTCGTATGAAGACATCACCCGTGCAGCTTCCATTGCAAAACAGGCCACCGACAAAGGCATGAAAGCAAATGCGGAGTTTACCATTACCCCGGGTTCAGAACAGGTTAGGTATACCGTGGAAAGAGACGGATACCTGGACATTTTTGAAAACGTAGGCGGTGTAGTGCTTGCCAATGCCTGCGGCCCCTGCATCGGTCAGTGGGCAAGGCATTCAACTGATCCAAACAGGAAGAATTCTATTGTTACTTCTTATAACCGGAATTTCAGTAAAAGAAATGACGGCAATCCAAATACGCACGCATTTGTTGCCTCACCTGAGATCACAACGGCATTGACCATTGCGGGTCACTCACTTTTAACCCACTCACTGATTATCTTACTAATGATAAAGGAGAAAAATTCAAACTGCAGGAGCCTTTAGGTATCGAAATGCCGCAAAAGGGGTTTGCAGTGGAAGACGCAGGATTTCAGGCTCCAGCTGAAGATGGAAGCAGCGTGAAGGTAATTGTTGCTCCCACTTCCGACAGGTTACAGTTACTGGCTCCTTTTGCAGCCTGGGAAGGCACTGACCTGAATGGATTGAAACTTTTGATAAAGGCAAAAGGAAAGTGCACCACCGATCACATCAGCATGGCCGGCCCCTGGCTAAAGTTCCGCGGGCATCTTGATAATATCAGCAATAACATGCTGATCGGTGCGGTTAATTTTTTTAATGAAAAAACAGACAGTGTAAAGAATCAACTGACCGGTGAATATGGACCCGTACCCGTTACACAAAGAGCTTATAAAGCTGCTGCTGTTGGAACGATTGTAGTTGGCGATGAAAATTACGGCGAAGGTTCATCAAGAGAACATGCCGCCATGGAACCAAGATTTCTGGGAGTTAGGGCCGTGCTTGTAAAATCATTTGCAAGGATACATGAGACCAACCTGAAAAAACAGGGAATGCTGGCGCTCACTTTTGCAAACAAAGACGATTACGACAAGATACTGGAAGACGATACCATTGATATTGAAGGCCTCCTCGCTTTTGCACCAAACAAAGCATTGCAGGTATTGAATCATGCCGATGGAAGTATCGAGACCATACAGGTAAAACCATACCTACAACCAGCAACAGATTGAATGGTTCAAAGCCGGTGCTGCACTGAATATCATCCGGAGGAATTTGAAAGCAACCAATAATATCCCTTAAATCTTAATAGAAACCTGCCCTTCCCGGCAGGTTTTTTATTAACAATACCTTACAAAAAAATATTTGATGTTTAAACATTAATATCGTACCTTGCATCAAATTTAAAAATCATGGCAACCAAAAACTGGGTCCTGGACCCTACGCACAGCGAAGTTCATTTTAAGATCAAACACCTGATGATCACTAATGTTACAGGCAGTTTTGACATTTTTAATGTAGCTGCTAAGACTGAAGGTGAGGACTTTACAAAAGGAAAGATCAGCTTCACGGCTGATGTGAACTCCATTTCTACCGGCAATGAGCAGCGTGACGGACACCTGAAGAGCGGCGATTTTTTTGACACAGAAAAATTTCCCGAGATAAAATTTGAAGCAACCAAAGCCGATCCTGTTGACAACGATGGTTCATTCGACCTCTATGGCGACCTTACCATACGTGACGTAACAAAGAATATAAAATTAGCCGTAGAATTCGGGGGCGTTGTAAAAGATCCATACGGAAACACTAAAGCCGGTTTTACTATTAATGGAAAGATAAACCGAAAAGATTTTGGTCTTACCTGGAATGCAGTTACGGAAGCTGGTGGCGTGGTGGTAAGTGAAGAAGTAAAGATCGCAGCTGAGATACAACTGATAGAACAACTGGTTGCGGAAGAAGTAGAACCGGCAGAACAGGCATAAGAAAAATTTAGGAAGGCTTAGGGGTTTAGAAAGTTTAGGATCAAATGAGTGCATACTCAACATACTAAACTTCCTAAACCCCTAAACTGTCTATCCCGTATTTATTTCACATCAAACCATACTTTCTTCCCATCATTCCAGTCGCCGTTGTAATTAATGGTAAGTTCCTCTCCTTTTTCAATTATCCGTACCGTTTTGATCATGATACTGTCATCTTCAAAATCCATGAAATACTCGCAATTGCTTTTATAACTGTGGTTATAGATCGGAACCAGGCCCAGCGCCATACAGCATCTGTCTTTCAGTTTTCCCCACTCAAAAATATAGTCGTGTAATAAGGTCTTATCAAGATGCTCCCTGTCTTTTTTGTCCATCACAATAACAGGCGCTATTTCCACAATGGTATTTGCGGGAATGCGTTCCCGGGTAAATACGCCCCTGCCCTTTTCAGCACTGGCATCAACAACTAAATAAGGTTTCAGCATAACATCTGGTTAAGAAATAAATGGGCTAAATTGCGGCACCATTTCAATGCAATTTAATAACAATGACCGATGTCGCTGGAACTGGAAGAAATATCAATACAGCAGCAGTTTGAAGAAGTCATCGCTTCGGAGAACAAACTGGCGATACAGGAGTTCCTGAATCACCAGAACATCAGCGATGTGGCCACCCTCATGTACGAGAACGAGGATTATGAGGCCCAGATCATTTCCCTTCTCTCCATACACCGTGCAGCAAGCGTATTTAAGATACTGGAACTTCCTACACAAAAAAGGGTCATAAAAAATTTACCGGCGATCAAGACCACCGAGTTATTGAATGAACTGCCGGCGGATGACCGGGTTGCCTTTTTGGAAGAATTGCCAACCAGCATAGTAAGAGACCTGATAAAGACCCTCGACCCCGATGAACGAAAGGATACTCTCGAATTACTGGGTTATCCCGAGAACAGCATCGGCAGGATCATGACGCCCGACTACGTATATGTGTACGAAGAAAACACCGTAGCCGAAGTGTTCGAGACAATCCGCAAACATGCAAAAAGCAGTGAGACCATTGATGTGATCTATGTGATCAATGAGAACGATGAACTGCTGGATGATATCCGGATCAGGGATTTTATCCTGGCAGAACCCGGCACCAAAGTAAAAGACATCATGGATGGCCGCTTTATTGCCCTGCATGTGAACGACGACCAGGAAATGGCCAGTGAGATCTTTAAAATGAATAACCGGGTGGCCTTACCGGTAACGGGTGATAATAATATTCTCCTAGGCATTGTAACCATTGACGATATACTTTGGGTGGCAGAAGAAGAGTTCAGTGAAGACATTCAGAAGATCGGTGGTACGCAGGCACTGGATGAACCATATCTTGAAATGCCTTTGTTCAAATTATTTAAAAAAAGAGTAGGCTGGCTGATCATTTTGTTTTTGGGTGAAATGCTCACGGCTACCGCCATGGGTTATTTTGAAGGAGAGATCCAGAAATTCGTGGTACTGGCTTTATTCATTCCGCTCATTATTTCTTCAGGAGGTAATACTGGTTCACAAGCCAGTACATTGATCATACAGGCAATGGCCGTGGGGGAAATTACAATAGCAAATTGGTGGCGTGTGATCCGCAGGGAATTGATACAAGGACTTATGTTGGGATCTGTGCTGGGCATTATTGGTTTTATCCGGGTAATTGCCTGGGCAAAGTTTATGCCCGGTGTGTATGGTCCGCATGAAATATTAGTGGCATTTACCGTTGGTTTTGCATTACTGGGAGTGGTTTTATGGGGAACGTTGAGCGGCTCCATGCTTCCGATCTTAATTAAACGGCTTAAAGGAGACCCCGCTGTTTCTTCTGCACCTTTTGTTGCTACCCTGGTGGATGTTACCGGCCTGGTAATTTATTTTTCCGTAGCGTACATGTTCCTGAAAGGAGTTCTGCTGTAAAGATTTTATTGCATCGCTGCCGAAGCCCCCGACTTCGCCCCGTATTTCATCACTTTCAGTTTTGCCTTTTCTTTTTTGTAAGTAACCAGAAACAGGTTATCAAATTCTGCATCCGGAATATCTTTATACGGAAAATCTGCTACGCCCAGTTTACGGATGATGTGCGGAATGGTATTGCTGTGAGCCACGATCAGTATCGTCTTACCAAAATCCCGGTGCTCCATAATTGCACTGATGAGGTTATCACAAACCGTATCCGCCACATAATGAACCGTATCAATACCTAATTGAATACGCATGCTGTCTGCCGTCATTTGGGTACGGCGGTACTGGCTTACATATATTTTCTGCACACCTTCATCTTTCAGGGCCCTCACCAGGTCACCGGCCCTTGCATTTCCTGCCGGGGTCAGAACCGGGTCTTTACCGGATTCTTTTTCAGCATGCCGTACAATGAACACTTTGGTTACAGCGTTTTCCTGCTGGGCAATAATTTTATTCGCTAATGAGAAAAGGAGGAAGAAAGCCAGTGTGTATTTCATATCGGTAATTTATACCTCAATTTAAGCCAATAGTCTGAAAATATCCCCGTTTAGCCAAATGAGAACATTTTCCCTAAATTGCGTTGCTAATTGCTCCGGCAGCCTGCCGGGCGCCATTTAAAATGCAGTGGCAAAAGAAAATTTTACCATATTTCCGAACCCCTAAAAAACTGAAAACAGTAACTATATGTGTGGAATTGTTGGATACACAGGACCGAAAGAAGCTTACCCCATTGTCATCACCGGCCTTAAAAGGCTTGAATACCGCGGTTACGACAGTACCGGTGTTGCCCTGCTTGACAATGGCCTGAAAGTTTATAAAAAGAAAGGCCGGGTCTCCGAACTGGAGCAAACCATTTTTGGAAAAGACCTGCATTCACATTGCGGCATCGGGCATACCCGCTGGGCTACTCACGGCGAACCAAGCGACCGCAATGCACACCCCCATGTATCTGCCAGCGGAAAATTAGCCATGATCCACAACGGCATCATTGAGAATTACGCACAACTGAAACAGGAACTTACCAATAAAGGATACACGTTCACCAGCGAAACCGATACCGAAGTTTTACTGAATTTCATTGAAGACATCCGGGAAAATAACCAGTGCGACCTGGAAGAAGCCGTACGGGTTGCCCTGAAAAGGGTTACGGGTGCCTATGTGATCCTTCTGCTGGATACCGATAATCCCGACACCATCATTGCGGCAAGGAAAGGAAGTCCCCTGGTGATCGGTGTGGGTAATGGCGAACATTTCCTCGGTTCTGACGCATCACCGATGCTGGAATATACCAAAGACGTGGTTTACGTGAATGATTATGAGCTGGCGATTGTAAAACCCGATGAACTGATCCTGAAGAACCTGGGTAATGAAAAGATCACCCCGTTCATTACCAAACTTGATATCGAACTGGCAGCGATAGAAAAAGGTGGCTACGATCATTTCATGCTGAAAGAAATTTTTGAACAGCCAAGTACCATTCATGATTGCCTGCGGGGAAGGTTGGATGCAGATGCCGGAACGATCACCATGAGCGGCATACAAAACAATATCGAACATTTTAAAGAAGCCAACCGAATCATCATGGTGGCCTGCGGTACAAGCTGGCATGCAGCTCTGCTGGCCGAATACATCATTGAGGAATTATGCAGGATCCCTGTGGAGGTTGAATATGCATCTGAATTCAGGTACCGGAACCCGGTGATCAATAAAGGCGATATCATTGTTGCCATATCCCAAAGCGGTGAAACAGCAGATACATTGGTGGCAATAGAACGGGCAAAAGAGAACGGCGCCATCATCTTCGGCATCGTTAATGTGGTTGGTTCATCCATTGCAAGGATCAGCGATGGAGGTGCTTACACACATGCCGGACCTGAGATCGGTGTAGCTTCCACCAAGGCGTTCACCGGCCAGTTGGCGGTACTTACCATGATGGCACTAAAGATCGCCAAAGAAAAAAAGACCATCAGCGAAGAGCGCTATCGCAAACTTTTACTTGAATTGGAAGCAGTACCCGAAAAAGTGGATGCCATTTTGAAAAACGCCGGGGATGTGAAGAAGATCGCTGAAAAATATAAATCTGCCGGCGATGCATTATTCCTGGGCCGGGGCTATAACTTCCCCATTGCATTGGAAGGGGCTTTAAAATTAAAAGAGATCTCTTACATACATGCCGAAGGCTACCCCGCTGCAGAAATGAAACACGGCCCCATTGCATTGGTGGATGAAAACCTGCCGGTGATATTCATTGCTACCCAAGATTCTTACCACGAAAAAATTGTCAGCAATATCCAGGAAATAAAAGCCCGTAAGGGAAAAGTGATCGCTGTAATTACAGAGGGTGATGACATCATCCCCGGTATGGCAGACGACGTATTTTATGTTCCACCGGCTGATGAGATCATTGCACCCATGCTGAGTACAATACCATTACAGCTGTTGAGCTATTATGTGGGTATCGCAAAAGGGGTGGATGTTGACAAGCCAAGAAATCTGGCCAAATCCGTTACAGTAGAATAAAATTGCCGTTTTTTGTTTGTAGTTTGTGGTTTGTGGTTAGGAACCATTACAAGTTGAAGGGTAACAAACAAAAAACATCAAACCACAAACCCCAAACTGTTTATGAACATCATTCAAAAGCACCCGGTCAATAACCTCGGCTATAATTTCGTTGAGAAAAAATACATTCCAAAAGGCAAAGACGAATACTACCTGCGCAATACGCAAAATCAAAACGGTATCAGCTACCGGAAATTAACAGCCGGTGAAATTGAGGCCCTCATCCGGAACCGCAACACATCCGACGACTGGAATAAGATCTTTGTTTCCCGCCAGTTCAATCCCGAACTGGTACGTAATTGTAAATTTCATGGCCTCATACGCATTGGCAAACTGGAGCCCTTCTATTTAGAGTTTCATAACCTGCGAATGCCCGTTGGTTTGTATAACAGCACTATCATCAGTTGCGACCTCGGAAACAATATCTGTATTGATAATGTAAATTATTTAAGCCATTATATCATCGGCAATGATGTGATGCTGGTAAATGTGAATGAACTGGCAACCACCGATCATTCAAAATTCGGAAACGGCATCATCAAAGATGGGGAAGATGAAAAGACAAGGGTATGGATCGAATTGTGCAACGAAGCCGGGGGCCGGAGTGTGATCCCTTTCAACGGCATGCTGGCAGGCGATGCCTGGCTGTGGAGTAAGTACCGGGACGATGAAGCATTGCTGAATAAATTTAAAGAGCTTACCGATAAACGATTTGATAAACAAAGGGGGCACTATGGTAAGATCGGCGACCGGACCGTGATAAAGAACTGCAAGATCATTAAAGATGTGTGGGTAGGAACCGATGCTTATTTTAAAGGAGCCAATAAATTAAAGAACCTTACCGTAAACAGTGATGAAAAAAGAAGGTCGCAGATCGGCGAAGGTTGCGAACTGGTGAATGGCATTGTGGGCTATGGCTGCCGGATATTTTATGGTGTGAAGGCCGTTCGTTTTGTGATGGCATCGCATTCGCAATTAAAATACGGTGCAAGGTTAATCAACTCGTACCTTGGCAATAACTCAACCATCTCCTGCTGCGAAGTGTTGAATTCACTCATTTTTCCTGCGCATGAGCAACACCACAATAATTCTTTTTTATGTGCTGCCGTGGTAATGGGGCAAAGCAATATGGCTGCGGGCGCCACCATCGGAAGCAATCACAACAGCCGGGCGGCAGATGGTGAAATAGTGGCCGGGCGTGGGTTTTGGCCGGGTCTCTGTGTAAGCTTAAAACACAATTCAAAGTTTGCTTCCTTCACCATCATTGCCAAGGGTGATTTCCCGGCAGAATTGAACATACCCATTCCTTTCAGCCTGGTAAGCAATGATGTGGCACACGATAAACTGGTAGTGATGCCTGGTTACTGGTTCATGTACAACATGTATGCCCTGGCCCGCAATGCCTGGAAATATGTTGACCGTGACCGCAGAACAGAAAAGATACAGCGCATTGAATATGATTTCCTGGCACCCGATACGGTCAATGAGATTTTTGATGCCCTGAAACTCCTGCAAAAATTAAAACCCTCTGCCACCGGCACCGCAGAAGTTACCGGCTGGGAAAACACCGGCAGGAAAACTGAATTGCAAAAGGTTCCCCAGTGCATAAAAATATTTAAGGAACTGATCCAATATTACGGTGCTTTGGAACTGATGAATCACTTCATTAAAAATAAATTTGTTGATTTTGCTAATTTTAAGAAAACACTGTCTGCAAAAGTGCAGCGCAGCGAATGGCTCAACATTGGCGGACAACTCATCCAGAAGACAGAAATTGACCAGGTGAAAAGAGATATCAAATCGGGTAAGGTAAAAAGCTGGGACGAACTTCACCTGTTTTACAGGCACCAGGGTACGGCTTATGACGCCGATCGTTTAGATCATGCTTATACATCCCTGCTGGAAATAGTAAACATCACCCCCAAACAGTTCACCCCTGCCCTCTTTAAACAATTGCTGCAGCAAACCCTCGATACCAAGGAATGGATGTGTAAAGGCATTTTTGATTCGAGGGCTAAAGATTATAACAGCCCCTTCCGGAAAATGGTGTACGATACGAATAAAGAAATGGAAAAAGTAATGGGCCGGCTGGAAGACAACAGTTTCATACAGCAGCAGGTGGCCGAGTTTGAAGAGATGAAAACGCAGGTGAAATCCTTGTTAAAAAAAGTAAAGTAACCTTTTCCTGTGTAATCGCTTTGGTAAATTCATCTCACCAAAAAAATTACATCATGAAAAAGATCACACTGCTTTTAGCAACAATCATCCTCATTTTTTCGGTGCATGCCCAAACAAATACACAACCGGGCTGCTATCCTTTTCCCAAAACAATTACCGTAACTGGCAGTGCCTCCATGGAGGTCATTCCTGATGAGATCTATGTGCAGGTTGACCTGCGGGAGTATAAAAAAAGAGGAGAAGATAAAACAGAACTTGAAAAAATAAAATCCGATTTCCTGGCGAACTGCAAGGCAGTGGGCATTGCAGATAACGATATTTCCGTTGCTTCATACGATGGCTACAACCTGGCAAATATCTGGCAGCGCAGGAAAAAAGACCCGGAACTTTTGGCTTCGATAGCCTATCAAATAAAATTCAACAATACAAAACTGATCGATGAACTGGTGAACAAACTTGATGACCAGGCTACCAACAATTTCCGCATCACCCGTACATCGCACAGTAAAATAGTTGAATACCGGAAACAATTAAAGGTTCAGGCAATAAAAGCAGCTAAGGAAAAGGCGGTCTATTTAACCGAAGCTGTTAATGAACAACTCGGACAGGCCATTGAGATAAATGAACCAGAGGAATCGGTAAACTCTGATATAGTTACAGGAGCATATAGAGACCGTTACAAAGCCGTAAATGAAAATGTAGTGAGACTTGACCAGGGAAAAAATGCCTATTATGGTGTAACCGATGACGGTGTTGATTACCGAAAGATCAAGCTACGCTTTGAAGTAAAAGTGTTGTATGCGTTAAAGTAACCAGGCCCGTTAATATTTTTGAGAAGCCGGTCTTCGAATGCTGTCTTCTTTTATAAAACTTATCTTTGTCACTCAATTTTTAAACGTGAGAAAATTTCTTTTGTTTTTTATTCTGTCGGGCCTTGCGCTTACATCAAAAGGTCAGTCGGTGGCCGAGATAAAAAAGATATTGGATACCACCAGTAATCCCATCGGCTTTGTAAAATACGTGCTTAAGAAAAAATATTACATCGATACTGTTACGGTTTTAAGCACTGTCCAGTTCCTGGGTAAGGCAGACAGCCTTGCCTACCATGGAAAGGTTGGCAAGACTTACGGACCATTCAAAAAAGAAAATATCCTGGTAAAGGTTCTTACAAAAGCACCGAATACTTTTTACCACGTAAATCATATTTTACTGGACCGGGCTATTTTTGATTCCGGTTTTGCCGAGTCGCTGGCTGATACGATCATTGCGAAAATAAAAGCAGGAACCAGCAGTTTTGCCGCACAGGCAAGTCTCTACAGTGCTGACCTGGCCTCTGCTTCCCAGGGCGGCGACCTGGGGTGGTTCATAAAAGGCGTTATGCTGCCACAGCTGGATAGAGAATTAACGAAGCGGAAAAAAGGCGAACTGTTCAAAGTATGGTCCGAATCTGGATTACATATAGTACGCATTGCCGACAACCCGAAAGAAGATACGGGCTATGCATTATTGCTCAGGGTTATTTTATAAATGACTCCAGCGCCAGTTCATATCCTTTCAGACCCAGGCCACTTATCACCCCTTTGGCCTTGCCGGAAACATGAGATAGTTTCCGGAATTCCTCTCTTGAAAAAATGTTGGAGATATGTACTTCAACAACGGGAGTTATAATGGCAGCAATCGCATCGCCAATGGCAACGGAAGTATGGGTATAACCACCCGGGTTTAAAATTATTCCGTCGCAACTAAACCCCAACCGCTGGATCTCGTTGATCAACTCGCCTTCGACATTGCTTTGGAAATAGGATATTTCAATGCCTGGATATTTTTCCCGGAGCGTCTTTAAAAAGTTATCAAAGGGTTCACCCCCATAAATATCCACTTCCCGTTTACCAAGAAGATTCAGGTTAGGCCCGTTGATGATAGCTATTTTCATGCCCCTATCCCCTAAAGGGGTATTTAAAGATTACAAATTAAGTACTGTCTGCAAATTAGGAAAGAGTTTTGACTATTGAACTCTTAAGTTCTCCCTTTAGGGGGCAGAGGGGGCGTTGATTATTTTTATAAACTCATCAAACAGGTACCTGCTGTCGTGTGGGCCTGGCGTGGCTTCGGGGTGATACTGCACGGAGAAGGCTGGTTTGTTTTTAACACGTATGCCTTCGATGCTTTCGTCGTTCAGGTTAACGTGTGTGATCTCAATATTGGCATTTGCTTTTACAGCTTTTGGATCAACACCAAATCCATGATTTTGCGTAGTGATCTCACATTTACCGCTGATGATATTTTTAACCGGGTGATTCAGTCCGCGGTGACCATGATGCATTTTAAAAGTAGGGATGTCGTTTGCCAGGGCAAGTAACTGGTGTCCCAAACAAATGCCGAACAATGGCCTGTTCGAAGCCAGTATCTGTTTCACCGTTTTGATGGCGTAATCCATTGGGGCCGGATCACCCGGGCCGTTGCTGATGAAATAACCATGTGGTTTGAATTTCTCCAGTTCTTCAAAACCGGTTTTGGCATTATGCACTTTTACATAAGCGCCTCTTTCCACCAGGCAGTTCAATATATTTTTCTTGATACCGAAATCAAGAACGGCAACCCGCAGGTTACTTTTTTCATCACCCAAAAAATACGGTTCCACTGTACTTACAGCCGATGCCAGTTCCAGTCCGTCCATGGAAGGAACTTTTTTAAGCTCCTTTATTAAAAAATCTATATCGGTTGTTTCGGAAGAAATGATGCAGTTCATGGCGCCCTGTGTGCGTATGTGTGCAACCAATGCCCTTGTATCAATGCCATCTATGGCCACCACGCCCTGCGCTTCAAAATAATCCTGCAGGGATGTATCGGCCATGAAGCGGCTGTATTTTTCTTCCAGGTTACGGCCGATGACTGCTTTCACTTTCACGCTGTCGCTTTCCACATCCGCAGCTTTAACACCATAGTTACCAATATGCACATTGTTCATGATGAGCACCTGTCCGTAATAACTGGGATCGGTAAAAACTTCCTGGTAACCGGTCATGCCGGTATTGAAACATATCTCACCGGTGGAGGTGCCGGTTTTGCCAAAAGCGGTTCCTTTAAAAATGGTTCCGTCTTGTAAAATTAAAATGGCAGGAGGATTTGTTGTTGGCATGTGTGAAAAGGGTTTTGCAAAGAAAAGAATATAATGGGGTATCTAAAAATGAAATTTTAAACAATTGCACCACATAGGGCATAGGAAACATAGAAATACACATAGATAACTAACTCTGAGCATTTGCACTACAAATTGCAAGCGTCTATGTACTCTATGCTCCTATGTGGTTCAAGAGCAAAAAAAGCCCCGATAAAAATATCGGGGCCAGTATAAACAGTTGGTTTGAGCTAATAGTGAGCGTAGTCGAATAGTGAGCGTAGTCGAATAGTGAGCGTAGTCGAACTAGGCTTCCGCTTTTTCTTCTGTACCGGTTGCTTCTTCGCTTGCTTCATCTGCTTTAGTGGCTTTCTTCTTAGCACCACCTGCACGACGTGTTTTCTTAGCCGGTTCAGCAGCTTTGGCAGTTCCTTTGCCGTAGATCTCGTTAAAGTCAACCAGCTCGATCATGGCTAATTCTGCATTATCACCGGTTCTTGCACCCAGTTTAATGATACGGGTATAACCGCCAGGGCGCCCGGCGATCTTTGGACCTACTACAGTAAATAATTCCTTAACCGCAATCTTATCGTTCAGGTAGCTGAACACAATACGGTGATTGTGCATGATGGCTTCCTTGCTGTCGGTATTTTTTGTTTTGGTGATCAATGGCTCAATGTAAGTACGTAAAGCTTTCGCTTTAGCCAAAGTTGTTGTGATCCTTTTGTTGGTGATCAGCTGGCAGCCTAAGTTCATCAACAGGGCCTTCCTGTGTGAAGCGGTTCTGCTCAGGTTGTTGTTCTTGTTTCCGTGACGCATGACATTTGTGTTTTAAACTCTATACCGTGTCAGGAATTATAGAGTTGATTTGAAAATTTATTGATTTGAAGATTTGAAGATGGTCAGCAATTTCCAAATTGTCTCATCTTCAAATCTTCAAATTAGTTTTACTCGTCGTCTAATTTCAATTTACTCAGGTCCATTCCAAAGCTTAATCCTCTTTCGTGCAACACCTGCTCAATTTCACTCAAAGATTTCTGGCCAAAGTTCCTGAATTTCATCAGGTCTTCCTGCTCGTACTGTACCAATTCACTCAATGAATTGATCTTGGCAGCTTTCAAACAGTTGAAGGCACGTACAGAAAGATCCAGGTCTTCCAATGGTGTCTTCAGTACTTTACGCAGTTGTAAGGTCTGTTCGTCAACCAGGTCTTCTTTCTTATCTTCTTTTGTATCGAACGTGATGTTCTCATCGGTGATGATCATCAGATGCTGGATCAGGATACGGCTTGCTTGTTTCACTGCATCTTCCGGGTGAATGGTACCATCGGTAACCACTTCCATGATCAGTTTTTCAAAATCCGTACGCTGTTCCACACGGGTATTTTCGATCGAGTATTTTACATTCTTGATGGGCGTGTAAATAGCATCAACCGGAATATATCCAAAGTGAGCGTTCTTTTCTTTATTTTCTTCAGCGGGTACATAACCACGGCCTTTGCCAATGGTGATCTCGATATCCAGTTTGGCGCTGGTATCCATGGTACAGATCAGCAGTTCGGGATTCATCACTTCAAAAGAAGGAGAAGCTTCACCGATCATACCTGCGTTGAATTCTGTTTTATTTTTAATAGAAAGGGTTACCTTTTCCAGGCTGGCATCATGTTCTACTTTCTTTTTAAGACGAACCTGCTTCAGGTTTAAGATTATCTCCGTAACGTCTTCCGTAATACCTTTTAAGGTTGCAAACTCGTGGTCGGCTCCGGCAATATTGATACCGATGATGGCATATCCTTCCAATGAATTCAATAACACCCTGCGCAGGGAGTTACCGATAGTTACACCATAACCGGGTTCAAGCGGACGGAATTCGAATTGAGCTTCAAACTCTGTTGCTTTCTGAAGAACGATCTTATCTGGTTTAACAAAATTTAAAATGGCCATTTGTTATTTTGTTGTTTTATGTTTTGAATTTAAAATTCCGGCTTTTGAAATCGGCACTCATTATTTAGAGTACAATTCCACGATCAGTTGTTCCTTGATATTCTCCGGAACACTTTCTCTTTCCGGATAGGTGATGAACGTACCTTTTACTTCACCTTCATTCCATTCCAGCCAGTTGAACTTGGCATTCTTGCCACGCAGGTTACCACCGATGGCGGCGTTGGCGGCACTCTTATTCTTTAACCCGATCACATCACCTGGATTGCAGCTGTAAGAAGGGATGTTCAACACTTCGCCATTAACAGTAACGTGCTTGTGTGATACCAACTGACGTGCAGCCTGGCGGCTTGGTGCAATACCCATACGGAATACGGTATTATCCAAACGGGCTTCCAGTAATTTGATCAGGTTTTCACCGGTTACCCCCTTGCGGCGGGCAGCTTCATCAAAAGTTTTACGGAATTGTTTTCAAGCAAACCATACGTGTACTTTGCTTTTTGCTTTTCTCTTAATTGCAAAGCATATTCACCTAAAGTTTTGCGTTTGCGGTTAGCACCATGCATACCCGGAGGGTTGCTGTTCTTGGTTAACCATTTTCCATTACCGGTAATGGGCTCTCCGAAGATCCGGGAGATTTTTGTTTTGGGGCCTGTGTAGCGTGCCATAATTTGAATGTAGGTCTTTTAGTGACGGTGCATCATTATAAAGACCATTTAAAATGAATAATGCACCCGTTATTAAAATTGATCCAGGATCCTTGATACTGTCGCTGGAAAGGCATCCAGTATCTGGTGACCAGTATCCAGATTATACTCTTCTTTTCTTAGGAGGACGGCAACCATTATGAGGTAATGGCGTTACGTCTTTGATCATTGTTATTTCAATTCCGCTTTGAGAAAGTGAACGGATGGCTCCTTCACGGCCTGAACCCGGTCCTTTTACGTATACATCCACTCTTTTTAAACCGGCATCCAACGCTGCTTTTGCTGCATCGGCTGCTGCCATCTGGGCTGCATAAGGCGTGTTCTTTTTAGAACCCCTGAAACCCATTTTTCCAGCGCTGCTCCAGCTTATTACCTGGCCCTGCTTGTTGGTTAAACTGATGATGATGTTGTTGAAACTTGCTGTGATGTGTGCATCGCCGTAGCTGTCAACTTTTACTACTCTTTTCTTCGAGGACGTTTTTGCTCCGCCGCTTGCTTGTGCTTTTGCCATAATTTGATCTAGATAGGTAATCTTTAAAAAATATTATCTCGCCTCAGGCGAGACTGAACCAACCCTCCTGCCGGCTTATGAAGCGATCTGGCGCTGGTTCAAAAAATATAAGCCTGTATTATTTAATTACTTCTTAGCAACTTTCTTCTTACCGGCAACTGTTTTACGCTTTCCTTTTCTTGTACGGCTGTTGGTACGTGTACGCTGCCCACGAACAGGCAATCCTTTGCGATGACGTAAACCACGGTAGCAGGCAATATCCAGCAAACGTTTGATGTTCATCTGGGTTTCACTGCGCAATGCACCTTCGGTTTTGAATTCGTTACTGATCACGTTACGGATGGCAGTCTGCTCATCATCGTTCCATTGGTTAACTTTTTTAGAAAAATCAATACCTGACTTTTCTAAAATGTAACGGGCAGTAGAACGTCCAATTCCGTAAATGTAAGTGAGGCCAACTTCACCTCTTTTATTTTTTGGTAAATCAATACCGGCAATACGAGCCATAATATGAATTAAAAATTAAGAATTAAAAATTGTTACCCTTGCTTTTGTTTGAAGCGTGGATTCTTTTTGTTGATCACATACAGCCTTCCTTTCCTTCTTACGATCTTGCAATCAGCGCTGCGTTTTTTGATAGAAGCTCTTACCTTCATTTTGCTTGTTTTACTTATTACTTAATACTAATTACTTAATACTTTACTTATACCTGAAAATTATCCTGCCTCTTGTAAGGTCATAAGGACTCATTTCAACCCCCACTTTATCACCTGGCAAGATGCGGATATAGTGCATGCGCATTTTACCGGAAATAGTGGCCAAAATTTCATGGTCATTTTCCAGTTTTACCTTGAACATAGCATTACTGAGTGCCTCTACTATTGTCCCGTCCTGTTTAATGAGTGCTTGTTTAGCCATAATTTTGGGAGCGCAAAGATAGGTGGATTTATTTAATAATCAGCAAAAAAGGGTTCTATTTACCAACAAATAGCCTGTTTTTCCACAAAAAATGGAGGATTTGCCGCCTCAATCAGCCAAATAACCGAAAATAAGGACCTAAAACTACTTCGCCGGGCAACAATGAACTGTCAGCATCTCCCGATAAGTATTATGATGAAGGCGGGTCAGGGTAATTATACCCCGGCTTCGAGAAACCCGGCCCGGGATTCCGTTTTCGAAGCTCCCGGGCTTACGAAGTTTTACTCTTTGTCGCAAAGAAAAAAGGCCGGCAGTATCTGCCGGCCCGGTTCTAATCAAAATATCGTTATCAATCAAAAGATTCATCATTCAGATGCACTTTCGTCATCTCGTAAAAATGATTTTGCAACTGGTGTACATTTATCGGGTGCATAACATGGCGATGCTCATCCCGGTACCAGATCTCAAATTTTGAAAAATCATTCTTTGCCGGCAACATCATCCGGAAAGCACCTTTCATATACTTAACAGTTCCGTCTTCATTGTCGTGCTTATGAAATTTCAGTTTCATCAACTGTTCCTCATCAAGCGGAATGGCCGTCAACTGTTCTGTTTCGTACCAGAAATCCTGGGTGCCGGTATTTGCACAAACCTGTTTTTCATCGTGATTGAGGTTTGTAACTTCTCCCTGCTTCTTATCGCCATCATTATCTGCTATTAAATAATCGCCAACTTTAATTTCATGAAATTTTATCATAGTAATTTGTTTTTGGTATGCCAATATAATGATTTTTACGAAATGAGATCGCAGTACAATGAAAACTTATTCGGCCCAGCTCATTACATAATTGATGTTCTCGATCTCCAGCGCCTGTTTGGTAAGCATCAATGGCCGGAAGGTATCAACCATCACGGCGAGTTCTTTGGTTTCTTTGGCGCCAATACTTTTTTCCACGGCGCCGGGGTGTGGACCATGCGGTATGCCAGCCGGGTGCAGGGTGATCATGCCACGGGTTACGTTCTTGCGGCTCATAAACTCACCATCCACATAATACAGCACTTCATCGCTGTCGATGTTGCTGTGGTTGTACGGCGCCGGGATGGCATCGGGATGATAGTCGTATAAACGGGGAACAAAGGAACACACAACAAATGTATTGGTCTCAAAGGTCTGGTGCACGGGTGGTGGCTGGTGTACCCTGCCGGTGATGGGCTCAAAATCGTGAATAGAAAAAATATAAGGATAGCAGCAGCCGTCCCAGCCGATCACATCAAAGGGATGCGTACCATAATGCAGTCCATAGAGCATGCCTTTCTTTTTTGCTTTGATGAGGTAATCGCCTTTCTGATCATACGTTTTTAAATTTTTCGGCGGACGGATATCCCGTTCGCAAAAAGGCGAGTGCTCCATCAGTTGCCCGTACTTACTCATGTAACGTTTGGGAAAACGCAATGGCGAAAATGATTCAACAATGAACAGGCGGTTCTTATCGTCGTTGAATTCGATCTGGTAAATGGTTCCTCTTGGCAACACGATGTAGTCGCCGTAGCTGAATGTGAGTTCGCCATATTGTGAATGCACGGTACCACTCCCTTCGTGTACAAAGATCATTTCATCGGCATCGGTGTTCTTATAAAAATATTCGCCTGTTCCGCTAAGCGGGGCAGCCAGTACGATGTGGCAATCGCTGTTCACCAATACCGGGATACGGCTTTGCAAAAAATCACCGCCGGGTTTTACGTGAAAGCCTTCGAAGCAGCGGTGCTTCAGCATTTTTTCTTCAGCCACCTGCGGACTTACATCCACCTGCGGTTCGGTTTTTATGATCTGGGTGGGCGGATAGGTATGATACAGCAGGGAATAATCATCGCTGAAACCTTCGGTGGAGAACAACTGTTCGCTGTACAGCCCTCCATCCGGTCTGCGGAACTGGGTATGACGCTTATGGGGGATCTTTCCCAATGTATGGTAATGTGGCATAACAATTAAGAATTATGAATTATAAATTATGAATTAAAAATGACCAATGACCCATCAGACACAAAGCGCCAGGGAAGCAAGCAGGAAGATGTATTTCCAGCTGCGCTTGTCGATATAATAGGTGAAGTTTCTATGAAAGGGCATAACCAAAGTTAGAATTATTTACAATATCTTTTCATTACAATTGTACGAAATGCATGACTCCTTTAAAATACTGATCGTTGACGATGAATTGCAAAGCAGGGCACTGATCCGGAAGCTGTTGCAGGATAACGGGCAAACCACGGATATTTTTGAATCAGGCACGGTGGATGATGCACTTAAAAAAATAAATGCTCATCACCCGGCACTGTTATTCTTAGATGTACAAATGAAGGGCGAAACAGGATTTGACCTGCTGAATAAATTCAAAGACATTGATTTTGAAATTATTTTCACCACAGCACACAGCGAGTATGCCATCAAAGCTTTCCGGTACAATGCCATGGATTACCTGATGAAGCCACTTGACCCTGGCGAGTTTGCCAGTTCGTTTAACAAGGCTTCGGTAAGGATCAGGAAACAGGAGTCTTCCATAAACCAACAGGTCCAGATCTTTCTGCAGTACCTGAAAGAGAATAATAAACTTCCCGATATACTCACCATTGCCGTAACAGAAGGAATTCATTTTGTCAACATCCGTGATATTCTTTACTGCCATGCCGTAAATAACTATACTGAGTTCTATTTAACCCATAACCAAAAGCTCTTTTCCAGCCACACTTGGCTATTATGATGAGCTGCTGACCAAAAACCAGTTCTTCCGGATACACCGTTCTTACCTCATCAACCTTACGCAAATTAAAATATACAAACGTGGCGATGGAGGAACCGTTATAATGAATGACGGGCGTGAAATAGAAGTGTCACGCAATAATAAAGAGCCTTTTTTGAAACTCTTACGCAGATGAAGTATGCAGGCCGTTTCATAGCATCCGGATATTTGAGGCTGTTCGCCTGTCTTTCAATAATGGTATGCGTATTCCAGCCTTTGTCATCACAATCTTTTCAACTGAAAACTTTTTCCACCAAAGACGGGCTTCCCTCGCCGTATGTTGTGGGCACTTACCAGGATAAGCTGGGATACCTATGGGTGGCCAGTCCTAATGGCTTAAGCCGTTTTGATGGAAAATACTTCACAAACTTTGGGATCGCCGACGGGTTACCAAGCACCCACCTGGGGCCGGTTTTTATGGACCATCTTTTAAGGCTTTGGGTAGGCACCGGAAACGCAATGGGTGAGATAAAAGCAAACCGTTTCATCACATACCTATTATCTGATTCGGTAAAAAACTTCGTGACATACAATTTTTTACAAACCCGCAGTGGTAGAATATGGGCCACCACCAATGTAGGCATCTATGAGTTACAGAACATTCAATGGCAGAAAATAAAATTGTACCCGGGTTTTGACGATCACAGTTGTTACAAAGTGATAGAAACTGCGGAAGGGTTATATATCAATTATGGGAATATCGTCGTCTTAAAAAAGAATGATGGTTCTTTCCAGGTAATAGCCCCTGATCAAAAGACAGGATATTATTATTTCAATATTCACCAATTCAACAATGAGTTATTTGTGTCTACGATCAATGGCATTTGTAAAATAAACAAAGACGGCATTTATCCATTGAAAGGAGAACTGGGCAAACTGAATGGGATTTATACTTTTTTCCGTGACCTTAAGAACAGGTCCTGGGTTGGTAATGAAAATGACGGGCTAAGGTTACTGCCCAGCGACAGTTCATCCCGTTTTATTACTATTTACAAAAAGCCGGAGATAAACCTTATTTCCAGCATCATCCAGGATAATAAACAGAACATATGGGTGGCCGATTTTGAAGGTCTTATAAAAATTACAGAGCCGGGTTATGCTGTTTACAAAGCCAACGAAACAGGTGCCCGGTTGCCGATAAGAAATGTAATTCATCCACCGGGAAAACCGATGCTGGTAAATGATGGCAGCCTTAGTTTATATGAGTTTGATAACAGCCGGTTTTCTGAAAAGAAACTGGTGCTTGAAAAGAATTCCAAATTGCCCTACAATGACTTTATCATAGATAATTATTGCACCGATGATAAAGGCTCCCTATGGTTTTTCCTGCGTGGCTTCGAACTGGCAAAACTGGAGGGTGATACGATTAGTGTTCAATATAAAAAATACCTGCACCTGGGCAAAGAATCTTTTGATGTATTGTTTGACAGCTACCGGAAAAAAATTACTACGGCAGTAAGCACACAACCCTTTCCTTGCCAGTATGATGATACGGGCTTCAGCCTGTTGCAACTGAAAAATCATATTGAAGTACCCGGCCAGGTCAGAAAGCTGCACCAGTGTGCAAATGGTTTTATCCTTTTTACAACAGACAAAGGCAATATTTTCTCTATCGATAAAAATAATCAGTGTAAAGAACAGGTACCGGGCGGCAGATCAACCTCGGCAGTAAGCTGGTTTGTGAATGATCCCTCCGGAGATGTATGGATCGCCTATAGCGGATCGGGATTAAAACGCTGCAGCTGGCAAAATGATTCATTGGTTTTAAAAGAAGAACTAAACCCGTCAAACGGATTGCTGGGTAATTATTTTATAGGCCTTTATTTCGATACCCATCAAAACCTTTGGGTTGGAACATTTTCCGGCATTTCTGTATTCGCAAATAAAGGCGGAGCGGAATACAAGATCATTTATTCACTTACCCTGTCCGATCTCGATGTTGAGATCTCTGAAGCATCGAGGCTTTCCGGGGACAGTTTCGGGAATGTATGGCTCAGTTTCCCCGACAGGGTGATGCGTTTTTATCCTGATAAAATAATAACCCATAAAGTATCAGCCCCGGGCATACAGATCGAAAATGTAAAGCTTGATCTTCAAAATACCGATTGGTCGCAATACACCGATTCATTGTCGGGCATTTTTGGTATCCCGGTTCATTTACAGCTTTCTTATAATAAAAACAGTATTGGTATTTACTTCCGGGGCATCTCTTCGGCAGGTACTGATGGCATTCAATACACTTACCTCATGGATAGGTTATCAGATAACTGGAGTACAGCTTCACCGAGTGATTTTGTCTCCTTTGTAAAACTGCCTCCCGGAAAATACAATTTTAAAGTAAAGGCAAAGCTCACCGGCAGTGACTGGTGTGAGGCGGTCCTGTTTGCATTTGAGATCAAAAAACCTTTTTGGGAAACCTGGTGGTTCCGCTTATTGATATTAGCCATCGCTTCATGGATCATCGTTTTTATTTTCCGCTACCGGATAAGCCAGATCAAAACAAAGACGGAGATAAAACAGCAATTGCTGGAACTTGAAATGAAAGCATTGAAAGCGCAGATGAATCCCCATTTTGTTTATAACTCTTTAAACTCTATTCAATCACTGATCGCCAACGATAAACCTAAAGAAGCTACGCATTACATCAGCCAGTTTGCAAAATTGCTGCGGCAGGTGCTTGAGCAATCTGAAAATAACGTGATCTCACTGCAGAATGAATTAGAAACGCTGAAGCTCTATATCAGCCTTGAATCATTAAGGCTTAGTTTTGAACCATCCTTTGATCTCAGTTTTTCCGGAAACATTCAACCGGATAATGAAAAGATACCCCCTCTTTTACTTCAGCCCTTTGTAGAAAATTCCCTGTGGCATGGATTAAGCAGGAAGGAAGGCGAGAAAAAAATTGCCATCAGGATATCTGCCAATGAAGACTGGCTGGTTTGTGTAATAGAAGATAACGGCATTGGCCGGGAAAAGGCGGGGGCAGCAACAACAGCTTCGCAGAAACACGAACCAAAGGCAATAGAAATTACTTTAAGAAGGCTGATCGGTTTTAATAACGATGCCAGTATCCATCCTGTAATCTTTGAAGACCTCCATAACCCCGCAGGCAATCCTTGCGGTACAAAAGTCACACTTCACATTAAAAGGAAAAGCTGATAGCCGGATAATCCATCTCCCCCACTCGCCCCGTCAAACGTTCGCTCCACTCAATCCTGAAAAAAAGGAAGGTCAATTCACTTAAAATTGCTAAAAGAGAGATTTGGATTTTTTACTGGCTATATTCTGGGTAACGCTGATCGTGGTAGTTTCTGTTTCATGGAAAGAAGTATGGCGGTTCTTCTTTTTCAAAAAAAATAACCGTGACAAACACCCTACTTAAACATAAAGCCGCAACACCGTTAATAAGATGAATAAAATAATTTACACCCTGTCTGTTGCAATCCTTGCAGCCTCGTTTTCCAATGCCCAAAATGTAGGCATTGGCACTGCCACACCTAACACAAGCGCTGTATTGGATGTAAGCAGCAATAATAAGGGGCTACTGATCCCCCGAAATACAACGGCGGGTATTACTGCCCTCTCCAATCCTGCAAAAGGCCTGCTGGTGCTGGATACCGTATTGAACCAGTTGATGGTGAATATGGGAACACCCGCTTCTCCCAACTGGCAAACGATCATATTCAGCAGTGGCTGGAGTTTGACAGGCAACATCGGAACAAATCCCGCCGGTAATTTTATCGGAACAACTGATGGTTCCCCGATCGTTTTTAAAATTAACAATACAAAGGCCGGCCTTATTGACAGCAGTACATTTAATACAGGTATCGGGTTAAGAGTAATGGATTCAATGACCAGCGGTACGCATAATGCGGCGTTCGGCTACAAAGCATTTATCAGTAACAGCACCGGCAATCAGAATACAGCCATCGGATCGAACGCCCTGCGAAAAAATAAAACCGGCGATTACAACATTGCAATAGGCATGCAATCATTAACCTCAAATGTTGATGGTACAAGCAATATGGGAATAGGCACGGCAAGTCTTTTTTCCAATACCAGCGGCAGTAACAATGCAGCTATAGGAACTGGAGCCTTATTTTCCAATACCAGCGGAGACAATAATACCAGCATAGGTTTCCAGTCGCTCAACATCAATTCAACAGGATATTCAAATGTGGCTATTGGAGTAAGAGCATTACATTTAAATAGTATTAACAGCAACCTGGTGGCCATTGGTGATTCGGCATTATACAATCAGAATGGCGGCACCGGTTTTAATACAGCCGTAGGTTCAAAAGCACTATACCTTAATACAACAGGGTCTGCCAATACGGCTGTGGGCTATAATACGCTTTATACAAATTTTACGGGAACTGAAAACACCGCAACAGGTTACAAATCCCTGCAGGCAAATTCTACCGGAAGTTATAATACGGCCACAGGCCATATTGCACTTTACTCAAACGGCTTGGGAAATGCCAATACTGCCACAGGAGACGGGGCTCTTTATCATAATACATCCGGAAGTTATAATACAGCCATGGGTACCAATTCTCTTTTATCTAATACAACCGCAAACTCCAACGTTGCTGTTGGCTATGGATCTCTTAACAATAATTCTACCGGCAATTCCAATGTAGCAATCGGCATGAATACACTCTATAATAATGTTTCACAGAGTAAATTGGTTGCTGTTGGCGATTCTGCATTATATTCAAACAATTCGGGCAGCTTCAATACCGCAGTAGGATCAAAGGCCTTATATGCTAATATAGATGGCGCAGCTAACACAGCAAACGGTTATAATGCCCTCACTAAGAATACAAGCGGAACCTGGAATACAGCAAACGGTACGCAGGCACTTCAAAATAATACAACTGGGAATCAAAATACCGCAAATGGCTGCGGCGCCCTTTTAAGTAATTTAAACGGCAATTACAATACAGCCAACGGCTTCCAGGCACTTCTTTACAATTTCTCCGGTGTGTCAAACACATCAACCGGCGCCTATTCACTTGAAAACAATATCACCGGCAGTAACAACACCGGTAACGGCGCTTTTGCACTTCAGAATAGTGTTGGATCAAATAATACGGCAATGGGCTACCTGGCACTGGCAAATAATTCCAGTAACAATAATACGGCTGTTGGCTCGCTGGCAATATCTAATAATGTGACGGGTGATGCAAATACTGCATTCGGTTTCCAGGCTTTAACTAATGGTGCAAGCGGTTTTCAAAATTGTGCATTCGGATATCAATCATTATATCAAACCAGCGCCAACTATAACACTGCATTCGGAACCCAGACCTTATACAATAATACTTCAGGATCAAGTAATGTAGCCCTGGGTGGGTTTGCCGGTTTCTCATTCAATGGATCTTCCAACTGCACATTTGTTGGCTATGGAGCAGATGGAACGGTAGGTTCATTAAGCAATGCAACGGCTATTGGTTATGCCGCTAAAGTAAATGCCAGTAATAAAATAAGACTCGGCAGTGCTGCAGTAACCGTTGTGGAAGGCGCCGCTTCCTACACCGTAAGCGATGCCCGTTTTAAAAGAAATGTTCAGGAGAATGTTCCGGGACTTGATCTCATTACTGCCCTACGGCCTGTCTCCTACCAGTATAATTCATTCGAATTTGACAAATTCCTGCAGCAAAATAATCCAAAACAACTGGCCGCTTTACAAAAATCAGATTACGAAGAAGCGGAGAAGATGGTTCATACCGGTTTGATCGCACAGGAAGTAGCGATGCTGATCAGGAACAAAGGATATAAATTAAACATGGTGCATACGCCCACTAATCCAACAGATAATTACAGCATCGCTTATGGAGAACTGATCGCACCAATGATAAAATCAATACAGGAACAGCAACAGCAAATAGAAGAGTTGAAAAAGAAAAATGAAGAACAAAAAAAGATAAATAATCAATTGACCGTTCGGCTTGAAAAATTAGAAAAGAAAAATTAAATTTTAACCGGTAATTTTTATGAGAAAAATTGTTTTACTGCTAATCATACAACTTGCTGGTTTTGATTTATTTTCTCAAAACGTTGGCATTGGTACCCCCACTCCGTCTGAAAAACTGGATGTAAATGGTAATATTAACCTCACAGGAACCATCAAAGCCAATGGCACAGATGGCCAACCTAACCAGGTACTCATGAAAAACAGCAGCGGTACACTTGCATGGGGTGATATGAGCGATTATAAAAATTTCGCTACTTTTTTAAGTACGGGAAGCTGGTTAGTGCCGGCAGGAGTAACTAAAATTGCAGTTGAATTATGGGGGCCGGGTGGCGGTGGAGCTTCAGTTGGAGGTGGTGGAGGTGGCAGTTATATCGTGGGTGTTTTTACAGTTACTCCGGGTAATACCATCAACATTTCGGTTGGACCAGGAGGTGCAGGGGCTACAAATTCAGTTTCAAGTGGAGGAGATGGAACATTTTCAAGAGTTATTATTGGCGGGGTGGAAATTGATGCTTATGGTGGCAAAGGAGCAGTATATAACAGTGCCGGAAGTTATTATTCCAGTGGTGATGGAGGCAGCTATTATGCAAGCCCGGGTTTTACTGCTTTTATTGGGATATACGGACAAAATGGAACCGTATCAAAAAAGAACTATGCCCAGGCCGGCACTGCTACGTTTTATGAAATCGGCGAAATGGGCAATGGCGGCGATGCAGCCAATACTGTAAATTCAGGCGGCAAGGGTATATTCTATATAGCAACCCCCGGAGGTTTTCCGGCTTTCACAGACATCCGGTTTTCCGGAAACAATGCCAGTAAGGTACCGGGAGGAGGTGGTGGATCTTACCTGGTTAATAGTTTTGCAGGAGCGAATGGTATGGCTATAATCAGGTTTTAAGAAAATGTCTGCCTGAAAACAAAGTCAACTGTATTACTTTGCAAACCAAATTTTATTGCATCCTAATATTTTGACACGCATCGGACTAATATCAGACACACATGGTTACCTGGATGACGCCGTGTGGGAGTATTTTAAAGATCGCGATGAGGTGTGGCATGCAGGGGATTGGGGAAGCGAAGAAGTTGTTACTGGTCTGAGGTCCCGTCTGACCAATTCAATCCAATCCCATGATCAGACGGGACGTCAGATCATATTGAGAGGTGTGTATGGAAATATCGACGGGCAAAAGATCCGTCTTGATTTTCCGGAACAGTTGGTCTTTATGTGCGAAGAAGTGAAAGTGTTGATGCGGCATATCGGTGGTTATCCGCCCCGGTACAATCCCGAAACAAAAAGAGAATTACTCAATCACAGACCACAGCTTTTCATCAGCGGCCATTCCCACATTCTAAAAATAATGTACGATGATAAACTGCAATGCCTGCACATGAACCCCGGCGCTGCCGGCAAACAGGAATGGCATAAGGTAAGGACCATCATCCGCTTTGCTATCGACGGGAAGGACATAAAGGATTGTGAAGTAATCGAGTTAAACCTATAAGGTCTGCAGCACAGCAATGCCGGGCGGCAGACCTTATAGGTTTAACTGGTTCAGGCCGCAAAAGCGTCCCGACCCTACTCCACCCAATCGGCAATAAAAATATTCGTATCGTGTGTGCCACCGTTGTTACGGTTGCTGCAGAAGATGATCTTCTTTCCATCCGGGCTGAACATAGGAAAGGCATCAAATATTTTTTCAGCCGTTATCTTCTCCAGGTTTGTTCCATCTTCGTTGATAGTATACAAGTTAAAAGGATAGCCTCTTTTACTCTGGTGGTTGCTGGCAAAGATGATGCGCCTGCTGTCGGGCATATAGGCCGGTGCCCAGTTGGCATTACCAAAGGAGGTTACCTGCTTTACATTCTTTCCATCCGTATCGGCAACAAATACTTCCATATTGGTTGGAGCCACTAAATTCTGGGCCAGGAAATCTTTATATTCTTTTACCTCAGCTTCCGTTGTGGGGCGGCTTGCACGCCAGATGATCTTCTTCCCATCCGGGCTGAACCATGCACCACCATCATAACCAAGTGTATTGGTAATGCGTTTTTCTTTACCCGTTGCCAGGTCCATAATGTACAGGTCAATATCGCCATCCTTATCACTGGTATAGATCATTTTTTTTCCATCTGGTGAAATAGTTGCTTCGGCATCGTATCCCTTACTGTTGGTAAGCTGTTTCACGATCTTACCATCCAGGTCGGCCATAAAGATATCGTAGCTGTCGTACAAAGGCCAGATGTATTTATTGCCGTATTTTTTTCTATCGGGTACAGGCGGACAGGTATCGGCACCTAAATGTGTGCTTGCAAAGATCACGTGCTTACCATCTTTTGTAAAAGAGCCACAGGTTGTTCTTCCCTTACCACTGCTCACCCGTTTGTATTCAAACTTCTCACCGGGCTTTGGTACTTTGCCAATGAACATCTCATCGCACAGGATGCCTTCTTTTGGATTGGTGCGCTGGAAGATGATCCACTTGCCATCGAAACTGAAATAGGCTTCGGCATTATCGCCGCCAAAAGTAAGTTGCTGAATATTGGCAAAATGTCTTTCGCCCTCAAACAAAACGGTATCTGAATAATTGGCTGACCTATTTAAAACAGTTGTTCTGTTTTTAAACGAAACGGTTGCAATAGCCGCCAAGGCAAATATTCCCAGGAAAATATTTCTTTTCATCGATTGAAATTTATGAGGCCAAAGTTAAAAGATGTAAAATTTATGTTTGTCAGAGAATTGTCATGCTGCATGCATAATTTTGCAATCATGACGACTCTCATACGATACCCCCTCTTTTTTTTGCTCTTACTGACCATTATCATGTCGTGCAACAACAACGATCAAAAAAAAACAGAAGAGATCACGCCTCCTTCCAAAGAAAAAGAAATGCAGGATGCCATTTCAAAATTTCCTGATTCCCTCCTGCTGAGAGAACAACTTGTTCAATATTACCGCGACAACGGCTTTTACGACAAAGCACTGGCAACAACGGATGAGGCCCTTAAAAAAGACAGCTTAAATGCCCGGCTCTGGGACATAAAAGCAACCCTTCATTTTGAAAATGAAGACACCCTCGGCGCCATTGCTGCTTTTGAAAAAGCGGTAAGCATTTTTCCGGCACCGGAATACCTGATGTCGCTGGGTGCCTTGTATGCACAAACAAAAAATGCAAAGGCGCTGGCTGTTTCCAATTTGCTGGCAAAAACTGAAAATGGCAAGACGGCAAAAGAATCTGTTTTTATAAGAGGATTGTATTTTAGTTATACCGCCGATAAGGCAAAAGCCATTTCTTTTTTCGATCAGTGCCTGGCAATGGATTACTCCTTTATGCCCGCCTACCTGGAAAAAGCAATTGCCTTATACGACCTGGGAAAATATGAGGAATCTGTAAAGGTTTTAGACAAAGCCGTAACCCTGCAGAATAATTTTGACGAAGGTTATTTCTGGCGTGGCCGCTGCCTGGAAAAACTGAACAAGCCAGCCGAAGCCATTGAAGAATACCGCAAGGCCCTCATGTACTCCCCGGATTTTACGGAGGCAAAGGATGCGTTGGCAAGACTGGGAGTAAAGTAATCGTTTAAAGGTTTCAAGGGTCTAAGCCGTTTAAGGGTTATCAGCAAAGTTTTTACAGTCCACTCTATATAGTTAACTTTGCAACCATTAAACGATTTAAACCCTTAAACGATAACATGCCCATCATCGCCCCCTCCTTATTAGCCTCCAACTTTCTGAATTTACAGGCCGAATGTAAAATGCTGAACGAAAGCGTGGCAGACTGGTATCACCTGGATATCATGGACGGGCGTTTTGTACCGAACATCAGTTTTGGGCCCATGCTGGTTGAGTTTTTCAGGAAGGCAACTACAAAGGTCTGCGATGTGCATTTGATGATTGAAGATCCGGGCAATTATGCCGAAGCATTTAAAAAAGCCGGCGCCGATATTCTTTCGGTTCATATAGAAGCTTGTCCGCATTTGCACAGAAATATTCAACAGATAAAAAACCTGGGCATGCAGGCCGGCGTGGCAATTAATCCGCATACTCCGGTGGAAGCATTAAAAGATATTCTTGGGGATATTGACCTGGTTTGTATGATGAGTGTGAACCCGGGTTTTGGTGGACAGTCATTTATACCACACACCCTCAATAAAATAAAGCAGCTTCGTGAAATGATCGACGAGCGGGCGCTGCATGTAAAGATCGAAATAGATGGCGGCGTAACACTTGAGAATGCGAAAACTATTTTAGATGCAGGCGCAGATGTGCTGGTTGCCGGCAATACCGTTTTTAAAGCAGCCGATCCAAAAGCAATGATCGCAGCATTGAAAAACCTATAAGGTGTGCCGCCCGGCATGGCAGCGCCGCAGACCTTATAGGTTTTGGGTTTATTTTAAAATTTAATCTTCACGCCCCCATTCACCACAAACCCTTCGGCATGATTCCAGATATCGTCAAAGCCTGGATCATTGTGCGGCGGATTGGCCACGGTTTTGTATTTACTCTGCCGCTGGTCGGTAAAGTTTTCAAAATTCACGAATACCGAAAGGATACCAAATGTTTTCTGCGCCATAAAACCAAACTCCCAGAACGACGGCGTTCTGAAACCATTGTATAAATACTGGCGGTCGGTAAAATATCCTTCCAGCCCCAGTTTAAAATTATCTTCCTTCTCATACATCAAGGTAAGGTTCAGTTTGTTCTTTGGCAACAGCGGCAAAAACCGGTTACCGGTTAAATAGGCAGCCTTTGCATTGATGAACGTATACCCTATAAAAAATTTCAGGTCTTCCTTAAAAATAAATTTCAGGTTTGTTTCAAAACCGCTGCTGGTAATTGGCTTGGAGGTATTGATAAAAGAATGGTTTCCCAAACCATCAGTCCGCAATACCAGTGGCTTATTGATCACCGTATAAAAGAACAGCTGGTTGATGCTGAACAACAGGTCGCCGCCGATCTTTGTTTTAAAATTGATATCTGCTGTTCCGCCAACACTTCGTTCAGCCACCACTTCATTCAAAGGAAGAACATTGCGGTATTGCATGCTCTCTGTTTGTTCGGTAAAAATGGTGGGCATCTTATAACCCAACCCGCCGCCAATTCTCGAACTGATCTTGTCGGTAAGTTTAAATAATGCCGAAATTCTTGGTAAAAGAAACGTTTGATTCTTTGAATACTTATTGTTTTTAAAATCCGCATTATCCAGCCGCAGGCCGGTTTCCATTTTTATATTATCCGTAATGTCCCAGGTATCCTGCAGGTAGATACCGGTTGTGAATGATCTTGCATTATGAATATTGCTGATCTCCTGCCTGAACTTATCATAAACAAAATTCAGCCCGCCTATTACAGTATGTTTTTGTTTTAAAAAGAGTAACGACAGGTCGGTAAAACTGTTTGTACTCTGTCCCGAGAATTCATAGTTCGGAATATTGATATGCCGGTCGAAGATGCTTACGCTTTGTTTGAGTTTGATCACATTCCGGTTTGCGAATTTTTTATCTGCTTCTAATGTGGTTGTGTTACGGGTGGTCCTGTTCTTCTCAAAATAAACATGACCGGGAACAGGGTCTCCTTTGATCACCTGCATATCGCCCCCGGTATTGGTTCCTTTGGTAAAACTGTTTCCCAGCATTATCATAATGGAAGAATCGGGGTAAAAGAACAGTCTCGGGTTGATGATAAAATTGTTACTCCTGGGTAATTCGGAAAAATCATCCTTATCAACATCGTACGCTTTTTGAAAATTGAACAGGCCCAGGACAGCATACCCAAACTTTCCTTTTTTCTGAGAAGCATAGCCTCCAATATTTGTCTGCCCGATATGCGATTGGTTGAACATAAGATCATACTCCCCTTTTTGTCCCGGCATTTTAGAAATAAAATTCACCACACCCGCAATGGCGCCACCCCCATATAAAGTAGATGCCGGCCCCTTGATCACTTCCACCTGCTTAAGATCCAGGGGCGGAATTTCCAGAACACTTAACCCGCTGGCAAAATTTCCAAAATTGGGATAGCCATCCTTTAAAAGCTGGGTATATTTTCCATCAAGCCCCTGCACCCGTATGCTGGCATTGCCACTGGTGGCTGATGTTTGCTGCACCTGCAAGCCCGTGCTTTCATGCAAGAGCATGGATACATTAGCCGGGCGCATATTACCCTTCTCATCCAGTTCTTCCCCGTCGATCATTTCCACCCGGGTAGGTGTGGTGGCAATGCTGCGGCTGGTACGGGTACTTTGCAGTACCACTTCTTCCATCTCTTCAGAAATTCCGGTGAGCACTATTTCAACTGCTTCATCCTTTTCCAACGGAAAAATGAATGCCGCTGTTTTCGTTTCATAGCCGGTATGGCTAAAGACGATCACCTGTTTTCCACCCGGGATGTTTTTTAATTCAGCCTGGCCATTATTATCTGTTGTGGTTCCGCTATTTGTTTTTTGCAGAACAACACTCACGCCTGCCAATGGCTCCCCGGTAACCGCATTTATTACCAGTACTTTTAAATGCTGCTGTGCATTTGCACTATCTATAAGCATCGTTGCAAAAAGCAACGTAAGTATTTTTTTCATGTAAGGTGTTTGTTGGTTAATAACACGCCAGCTTGATATTTTCTACCAGCTGTTCTCAAATAATATTTCAATGATTAACCCACCCGTGGCGGCTGCCAGATATTGCCAAAATAATCAGAAGTAAGGAGATGCTGTTGTAATAAGATGAGGGATTTTTTCCGGTTACCGGTTTTATGACAACTATTTTGGACATATGGAAATTTGAAGCAACCATTTGCCCGCAACAGGTGCAATTACAAAAAGGGGCACAGGCTTCGTCTTCGTTTTGATGATTTTGGTGGTCTGCCGGCTGAACAAAGAATGCTGCTTTTTGCTCAGCACACTCATCTGTATCCATACAGGGCATACAAGGCAGAACGAGCAGATAAACTCCAAATATCAGCGTAAGTAGTTTCACGGGGCAAAGATAAAGTTTAAACAACTGAAGAAGAGAATAGATCGCAAAAAATTATCACAACCCTGTTGCAATGTATTACCAGCAGTCGTTTTGCATACACAAACTTCAAACCTCAAACCTCAAACCTCAAACTTCAAACCTATTCCACCTCATCTATCTTCTTATACATCTGCTCCAGCACCGCAAGATTTAATTTAAGCCAGTTGTTTTCTTTTTTAGGCCACTCGTATTTTTGCTCCAGCAATTTGTCGGCGATCTTGTAGGCCTTCATGGCCTGTTGTATGTCGTAAAAACAATCCAGCCAGTTATCCTTAAGCTCTTCTTTGCTTTTAAGATAGATGCCGCCGCCATACCATTTAAAGCAGGAAGGCAGGCCATAGAAAGAAACCGCCTTATCGTCTTTTTCAATAGATGCCCGGTAAAATAAAATGAAGAACCAGATATTTTCTTTCAACCGCTGGCGAATGCCTGCATCCGTTTCTTTCCGAAGCGGTTTAATGCGCCACAAATTATTCTTCACATAGAACGGATCTTCTTCGGGGTTCTTAAAACGTTTTGCGGGGGAAATGAATTTTAAAATAGTGCTGGTATTGATACCAATGTTCAGCAGTTTTAATTCATCGGGTGCGAGGGCAGCTATCTTGTAGGTATCGTGTCCTTTCTCTACAGAATAATTAACCGTGATGGTCTTCTTATCATCGTCATAGAACCAGGTGCCGTAATCGATCGCATTGCGTGGGTTTTTTACAAAGGTTCCGTTAGCGGCAAAATAATAACTGCGGTAGGGTATGTCAAATTTCGAATCCTCACTCATACTGTTCAGCGCCAGTTCATCATCTTCCATGGCCCAGCCCTGGCAAAGTGCACTGTAAATATTCTCTGCCGTGTCTAAGTAAACAAGTTTATTGCTGTGCTTTTCACTATCCCCTTCTGTAACAAAGATCGCCTCCTTCTTTTCCGACACGCTTTTGTTGTCGTTGCAGGAAAAAAGCAATACCGGGAGAACCACGATCATTAATATTCTTCTGATCAATTCGTTTGTTTTAAAACTGTAAAATAAGGATTATTGCAAAACATGTAAAATCTGCTGGTTTTTCTTGTTTCAAAGAATTTCGCTTAATAAAGCTCTTCACCCCTCTCCTGAAGGAGAGGGGTTGGGGGTGAGGTTAAAAATATTTACCTTCATGGCATGAGAACTGCTCTTGTCCTTCTTTCACTGCTTTTTACCCTTACTGCTGCTGCCCAAAAGAAAACCGCATGGGTGAGCGGCAAGATCATCGATGAAAATGAGAAACCGGTTTCCGGTGTTTCTGTAGTGATCCTTGGTAAAACCACCGGCCTTACTACCAACGACAGCGGCCAGTTCCGCATTAAAGTTCCGGCAGGCAAATCATTCGCCCTCGTGTTTTCGCATACCGGCTATGCCGATGTACAAAAGAATTTTTACCTGAGTGAAGAAGAGGAAGAAAAGATCAGCATCGTACTGGAAAAGGGTGGCAAAACACTGGAGACGATCGTGGTGAGTGAAAATAAAGAACACATAGAAACGGGCCTCACCAAAATAAACCCAAAGAATGCCATTACACTACCCAGCACCACCGGCGGCATTGAAGCCCTGATAAAGATACTGGTGGGCAGCAACAATGAACTCACTTCGCAATACAGCGTACGTGGCGGTAATTATGATGAGAACCTCATCTATATAAACGACTTTGAAATTTTTCGTCCATACCTGGTGCGCAGCGGACAACAGGAAGGCCTCAGCTTCATCAATCCCGAACTGGCAAAGAATGTGAATTTTTATACCGGTGGATTTCAGTCGAAGTACGGCGATAAGATGAGCAGTGTGCTCGACATTCAATATAAAAAACCAACCGGCTTCGGCGGTTCTGCCTACGTAAGTTTATTAGAGCAGGGATTGCATTTGGAAGGCGCTGCCAAAAAAGGAAGGATCTCTTACCTGGTTGGCATACGCAACCGCAGCAATAAAAATTTGTTGAAGAGCCAGGAAGTGCTGGGCGCTTATATCCCTTCTTCATCGGATGTGCAGGCATCGCTTACCTATAAGTTGAGTGAAAAAATCCAGCTTGAATTCCTGGGTACTTTGTCTGTTACAAAATTTACCTTGTTCCCGGAGTCAGCGCAAAAAACAACTTCCGTCTTCTCTCCCCTATTTACCGCAAACCTGGGACTTGATATTGTTTTTGAAGGACAGGAAAGAGACAGCTACAAAACAAACCTCATCGGCCTGAGTATTTTGCATACACCCAGCAAAAAACTGAAATTGAAATGGATGCTCAGCCGCTTCCAGAATAAAGAGAATGAGAATTTTGATATTGCCGGTTCTTATCTTTTCGGCGACCGCGACTTTGATAATACCAGCAGCACCTATGGACAAATTGTAAATCCGCTTGGCGCAGGCTATTACCAGAACTATGGAAGAAATGAGCTGAACATAAATGTGTACAATGCCACGCTGAAAGGAAGTTATGCCGCCGGAAAACATTTTGTACAATTCGGCAACAGCATTGAGCAGACAAACATCACCGATAAATTAAAGGAATGGGAATACCAGGACAGCGCCGGTTATTCACTGCCATACAACCCGGCAAACCTGAACCTGTTCAAATCATTCAATTCTACTGCTGATCTTTCCATTCAGAAATACAGCGGCTATGTGCAGGACAATATCCGTCTTGGCACAGCAAAAAAAGAAATTACGTTGCAGGCAGGTGTTCGGTACAATTACAATTCGCTGAATAAGGAATTCTTAGTCAGTCCACGGATGCAGTTCAGTTTTAAACCCAACTGGAAACGGGATATGGTGTTTAAACTGGCAGCTGGCGCTTATCACCAGCCACCATTCTACCGTGAGTTAAGAAAGTACGACGGCACATTGAATACCGATGTAAAAGCACAGAAGAGTTACCAGTTTGTTTTTGGTACCGATTATAATTTTAAAGCTTTCGATAACCGCCCTTTTCGTGTAACAACCGAAGCCTATTACAAAAGCATGACGAGTGTGGATGTGTATGATATAGATAATGTGAAGATCCGCTATGCCGGTAACAACAATGCCAAAGCATACGCCGTAGGTTTTGAAGCAAGGCTTTTTGGCGAACTGGTTAAGGATGCAGAAAGCTGGTTCAGCATCGGCATCATGCAAACAAAAGAGAACCTTGACGACGATCATTACTATCAATACAAAAATGCCGCCGGTGAGATCATTAACTCACACAGCACCGACCAGGTTCCGGTTGACAGCATCCGCAATGAAGTGGGTTATGTTCGCCGCCCTACCGACCGGTTGATCACCGCCGGATTATATTTAGAAGACTACCTGCCTACCAATAAGAATTTTAAATTTCACCTGAACATGATCTACGGCAGCAACATGAGCTACAACATACCCAACAGCGTGAAGTACCGCAATGCCCTTATCATTGAACCATACATTCGGGTAGATGCCGGCTTCAGCGCCCAACTGCTGAGTGAAAAAAGCAAACGCCGCAGTCACAGCCCCTTCCGTAATTTTCAAAACATCTGGGCGAGCTTTGAAGTATTTAATTTGATCGACCGCCGCAATACCATCTCCTTCCAGCTGGTAAAGGATTTTGCAAACAATGTGTACAGTATCCCTAACCGGTTAACACCAAGGTTAGTGAATTTTAAGGTGGTGGGAAGGTTTTGATCCCCGGCGAAGTCGAAGTGTTTCCTTTGTGTACTTAGCGTTGCATTTCCTTAGTGTTCTTTGCGGTTGGCTTTTATATTAAGCGTAGCGGAGGATAACCGCAAAGAACGCTAAGTTTTTCGCAAAGAATACCAAGCCCTTTCTTTCAACAAAATTTGATTGTTTTTTAATCCAGTGTGATTTTTTATTAACCCGGTACACTAATATGGTATCAGCAACAAAACCCCAGGTTCTTGGAAAACAAAAAGGAAATATTTACTGCGGCCATTAAGCAATTCGAGGGCTTGCTGTATAAAATAGCTTCGGTGTACACCAACAGCACAGAAGACAGGGATGACCTGATGCAGGAGATCATTTACCAGTTGTGGAAGTCATTTGATTCGTTTGCACAGAAGTCGGCCTTCAGTACCTGGATGTACCGGGTAGCCATGAATACGGCCATCTATCATCTGAAAAAAGACAAGCGGAAAGTTTCCACCGTTTCGCTTGAAGGACAGGCATTCGATCACCCCGATATAAAGAATGATGAGCTGGAAGAAAAATGGCAGACACTCAGGCATCACTTAAATAATCTGAACCTGCTCGACAAAGGTATTGTAATGCTTTACCTGGAGAATAAAAGTCATGAGGAAATAGCGCAGATCACCGGCATTTCAATAAGCAATGTGGGAACCAGATTATCCCGGATCAAAGAAAAATTAAAACAACAAATATCAAAACAACAATAATCATGGAACTGGACGACTTAAAAAATACCTGGCATGACATCAGTAACCAGGCAGATAAAAAACAAACCCTCACCCCTGAAATGATAGACGATATCACCCGTAATAAATATCATTCAAAGATCAGGATGATCGCAATACCTGAACTGGCAGGTGGCTTGATCTGCTTTGCGGCCGCTGCTTATGTTATATTGAATTTCAGTTTGCTGGATACCGTTCTTGTACAAGGAGCAGGCATGGTAACCATTCTTCTTTTACTTGGGTTGCCGGTGCTCAGTTGGGCCAGTATCCTGCAATTGAAAATGACGAAGGAAGTAAGCAAATCGTATGCAGACACGGTAAAGGAGTTTGCCATAAAGAAAATACGATTCTGCCGTTTGCAAAAATTGAATTTCACGCTGAGTTACCTGCTGCTGGCAACCACCATCCTTTTATCAACAAAGATCTTTGGAAAGAACTGGGTTGGGAACAACCAGTTTCTTTTTATAGTTTCCTTCAGTTTCGGGTACATCGTTTTATTATTCTTCTCCAAATGGGTATGGAAACGCTACAATAATCTATTGCGCCAGGCAGAGGAATTGTTGAAAGAAATAGGATCCTGAATGCAATCATTTCTTATCTTTCATTCAGGTCCGCCGTACCGGATTAACGGAACTACCCAGCAATAACAAAGCAATAATGAAGAAACTACTCTTTCACATTTTCCTGGGCTTCTTTCTTCCAACTACTATTTGTTTCGGCCAAACAGTTGATCCCAAAGAGCAGTTATTTTCTATTAAAGAATTGAAAAGTGACCTGGCCCACTTGAAAAATAAATTAGAAGCACTGCACCCCGGTCTTTACCTGTACTCCCAGAAGCCGCAGATAGATCATGTGTTCGACAGCCTGCAGAATGACATTACGGCCCCGATGACGGAAACTGAGTTTTACAGGCACATTACCTGCATCAGTTCCATCATCAAAGACGGGCACAGTATCATACTGCCTGCAGAAAGAACTATGGAGTATCATACTAAGAACAGCCTGTTCCTTCCCTATCATTTTACCATCATCAACAAGTGTTTGTATGTTGATCTGGTTTGTACAAATGATAATTCAATAGCAGCCGGCACTGAGATCATCAGTATCAACAATGTGAATACAACAGGTATCATCAACCAGCTTATGGAAAGACAGGTAAGAGACGGCAATAACCTCAGCTACCCTACCTGGATACTGAATAATTATTTCCGGGAGTATTACAGTTTTAGTTTCGGGCACCCGGAAAATTATACCATCGCTTATAAAACAAACGGCGACGTTCATACAAGCACCATCAACGCTTTACCAAAAGACAGTATTTATTTTTACCGGCAGCTACACTACCCCGGTAAACTGTTTTCCAGGCAACCAAACGAAGGCATTAAACTGCAGGTTGAAAAAGACAGGAACTATGCCCTGCTTACCATCAGGGATTTTCACAACGATATTTTACGGAAGGAGTACAAACAGAGCTTCGACAAAGTAATTGCAGCCTTTTTTGAACAGATCAATGACGCCAAAACAGGAAACCTAATACTGGACCTGCGGAATAACCAGGGCGGTGATATTGAGAATGGGGTGTTTCTTCTTTCTTACCTGTTAGACAAACCGTTTACCGTGGTGCAGGATTATTTTTGTGTGGAAGGCCACCAGCTTCAGCACTGCAACGGCCCATCATTGGGAACACATAAACCAAAGCCCGGCAATTTTAAAGGCAATCTTTATGTACTCATCAATGGGGGAAGTTTTTCCAATTCAGGTATAGTTTCCTCCTGCCTGCAAGCCAACCGCAAAACGGTTTTTATTGGACAAGAAACGGGTGGTAACCCAAATGTGATAGCCGGAGATGCAAAAGATATTACACTTCCTAACTCAAAGATCCAGGTGCAGGTGCCAACAAGGCAATATGTGATCACCGATAAGGCAAAGAACAGCGGGCAGGGAATAATGCCCACACACATAGTAATGCCCACGCTGGCAGATATTTTAGAAGGCAGGGACACGGAACTGAATTTTACAATCGGTTTATTTAACAAGTAAAGTTATACCCTCAAACAAATTTGTATCTTCCTTTTATGAAAAAGATCATTTTATTTTTCCTTTTATTAAGTACGGTTTCTGCACAGGCGCAGCAATCTTATGTTCTTGAAAGAACCTGCACTATTATGCCGATTCAATCAGCAAGAAAGATACGTATATAAACTCCCAATGCACCCTGGACCTCTATTATCCTAAAGATGCCAAGAACTATGCAACCATCATCTGGTTTCATGGGGGTGGCTTAACAGGCGGACAAAAAGAATTACCGAAGCAATTAATGGAAAAGGGATACGCTGTTGTGGGTGTAGAATACCGGCTTTCGCCCAAAGTAACTTCGCCCGCCTATATAGAAGATGCAGCAGCGGCCGTGGCCTGGGTGTTTGAGCACATCGCTGATTACGGGGGCAACAACAAACTCATTTTTGTTTCGGGCCATTCTGCAGGCGGTTACCTGGGTATGATGATCACGCTGGATAAAAGCTACCTGGCGAAATATAAAATTGATGCAAACGAGATTGCTGCCCTGATTCCTTTCAGCGGACAGGCCATCACACATTTTACCATCCGCCAGGAGAGGGGAATAAAAAATACCCAACCCGTTATTGACGATTTTGCGCCACTTTATCATGTACGGGAAGATGCGCCGCCCATGCTGCTCATCACCGGCGACCGGGAAATGGAATTGCTGGGCCGTTACGAAGAAAATGCTTACCTGCTTCGCATGATGAAACTCAGCGGCAACAAAAGAACCAGGCTGTATGAACTGCAGGGCTTTAACCACGGCACGATGGTTGAACCGGCATTTCCATTGCTGTTAAACGAAGTGGCCGGGGTGACCAAAGAAATACGAGCGAATAAATAAGCCCTGGTAAAGCAATACTTTTTGTGACACAATTTACTTTCCCTCCAAAACAGAAATTAAACAAAGTATCCTTCCCATTAAACGTAAAACGATTTTGCGGATGAATCAAGCAAATGGAACAGGTAAGCCAGGCAATAAAACAAATGATCCGCATCTCCGACGATGAAATCAATGAGCTGCTCGGCCAGGCTTTGACCCGGACCTTCAACAAACAGGAAATACTTAGCCGGCCCGGCATCACCCCCAACGAAATATTCTTTATCAATAAAGGCATTATCCGGGTGAGCGTAACGGATAATGACGGAACTGATCACAGCATTCACTTTGCAACCGAAAACCAGTTCATCGCCGACTACTCATGCTTCATACTGAAACAATCTTCGCCATACAGTCTGCAGGCGGTGGAAGAAACAGAAGCGGTGGTACTGCCCCGTTCGGCCATTGAATGGGGCTATAAAAATTTGAAAGAAGGCGATAAACTGGGCAGGCTCATCGCAGAATACTATTTCATTTACCAGGACAACCGCATCAAAAACCTTTATGTGCGTACCCCCAAAGAAAGGTACGACAGCATCACCGAAGTTTCCCAATATTCATAACCGGGTACCGCAACACATGATCGCTTCCTACCTGGGCATTACACCCGTTCACCTGAGCCGGTTAAAAAAAGAGTCGTATAAAAAATAAACAGATCAAACTCTTAACATTTGTTATCGTTACTCAGCTTTCCTGTTTGCAGTTTTGCAGAAAGAAATTATTGAGCAATGAACCTTTCATCAAACGAAAAACAACGGCTGCTTAAACGCTACGGCCCATGGGCCCTTATTACCGGTGCCTCATCGGGCATAGGTTTCGAACTTGCCAAACAATTAGCCGATGCCGGTTTTAATCTTGTGATCCATGCAAGGAATCCATCGAGGCTGGAAAAAGCAGGAGAATACCTGCAATCAAAATACCCAGTGATCATTAAAGTTATTGACGCCGATGTTTCAGAAACAGAAGGCATTGATAAACTCATCCGTTCCACCCAAAACCTGCAGGTTGGGCTTTTAGTGGTTTCTGCCGGTTACGGAACTTCAGGACTTTTTTTAGATTCATCTTTGCACGCCGAGATAAATATGTTACGGGTAAATTGCGAAGCCTTGCTTTCCCTTACGCATTATTTCAGCCAGCGCTTTGTTCAGCAGAAACGGGGTGGCATCATTTTGATGAGCTCAATGGTCGCATTTCAGGGCGTACCATTTTCGGCCAACTATGCCGCCTCAAAAGCTTACGTACAATCACTGGCAGAAGCGTTGGCCGTTGAACTAAAACCAAATGGAGTGGATGTGCTGGCTGCAGCTCCCGGACCCGTACGAAGCGGATTTGAAAAAAGAGCCAATATGAAAATGAACATGGCTTTAAATCCCTCCGACGTGGGTGTTCCTATATTAAAAGCGTTGGGACGAAGAACAACTGTGCTTCCGGGATTGCTTACCAAAGTACTTGTATATTCCCTGCGAACAGTTCCCAGGTCGGCCAAGGTAAAGATCATGCAAGTGGTTATGGGCGGGATGACCAAACACCAACGGCAACCAACTTAAGATAAGATCACTTGCCCAGCAATGCCAATACAATCAGGGCAAGCGTAATGGATAAATGGACTATAAGCCATGCCTTTTGATAAAAGGGTCGTTGAGGAAATGGCGTGTTAATATTGAATGGGTCGAATACCAGGCCAAGCCCAGGAAGATCGACGCCTGTGAAAAATCTTTCACGATCATGAAATAAATACCTGCCAAAAGGAAAATGATGTAGGCTGGTTTGTTGATATTTCTTACCACTTTCTTTGTCTGTACTTCTTTTTCCATATTTTTTTTATTTATTAGTAGCGCTTTGCTGCGGGAAATTACAGAGCCTGTAACTTATTTTTCTTCTTCCAGCGCATTTATGTTTTCGTTTAATTTTTTCAGATGTTTGCCAAAGCTGTAGTTAAACATCCAGCGGGCCAGCCAGTAACAGGCCGGAACCAGTATGGCAATGCTGACCAGCATGGCAATAATCACAGGGGGCTTGCTCATGAACAGGGCTACTGGCTTACCCGATCCCAAAACACCGCCCAGCATAAAACCGCCGGCTCCACTCACCGGGTAGACCAAAAGCGCTACCCGCTGCTGTGTTTTCATCCAGTTGCCGATAGAATCGCACTGCGTTTTCATTTCTGCCAGCAAGGAACGGGGGGAGGAAACCGATTACTGATTTTTTATACTGAACATACGCTGTGTAAAGGGCCCATAATGAAAAAGAAGTACCACGCTTATTGCAACCTGCACCTGCCAGATATTGAAATAGAAGATGATCCAGATATAAACAAAACAAATAAGAACAGCCCAGATCATATTTATCAAAAGGTTCTTCCTGATCTTCTCCAACGGGTTGTGTGAAGAAAGTTTTGACAATGTTGATTTTTGCAGCAGTGATGACAGGTCATCGTCCTGGCTGCTGTTCATTTCGCCCCATGTTTTTTCTATGCTCATCTTTATGCGGTTAAAAGATTACCCAATTGTTGTTTTATGCGGTACAGTTTAACAGCCACATGATTGTTTACTATGCCCAGCACCTCTCCAATCTCTGCATTTTCATACCCGTCCAGGTGCATGGAAATGATGGCCCGGTCTGTTTCGGGCAATTGCCGGATTGCCTGCCGCAACCGGGCTGCATCTTCTTTTTGTGTGGCGTTGTTTTGTATGGCCGGCGAGATCGCTTCAAGCGAATCCTTATAATCAACCTGCTGCGGCTTACGCTTTTGTGTAAAAATGGTATTTAAACAGATACGGTATAACCAGGTGCTGAACTTTGCTTCCTGCCTGAATGATGGCCAACTCTTCCAGGCCTGCAGCAACACTTCCTGGTACAGGTCTTTTTTTTCTTCTGCGTCATTGGCATACAGCCCCACCAGCTTGAAAATAATTCCCTGGTTCTGCCGTACCTGTTCTAAAAATTTTGCTTCGCTCAAGTTTTATAATTTTATTGGCGTAAGGGTATAACCCAATTGCTGCAATTGTTTTACCAATCCATAAGGCCCAGCCAGGTGCAAAGCTCCTACTGCAATGAACTGCGATTCTTTTTTCATTAACCCAGGGATGGTTTGCATCCACTTATCATTCCGCTTCTTTAAAAAATCGTTTTCGTTTCCAAATACGGCTAATCCTTTTTCGGAAACTGCATACATTTTATCAAGATCATGTTTGAACCAATTCTCGATCAGTCCATTTCCCTGGTTTATCATTTCTGTTTTGTTGCGTAAAAAAAGCTTCAGTTGGTTTACCTGCTGCTCATTGGTGGAGCTGTTAAACAATACATTCATCTGCTCTTCTATGGTTTCAAACTCGGTTATCTTTTTGCCAGCGAGTTTCCCTGTTTCAGCAAAGTACCCATCCAGCATTGAACCCGAATATTTTTGCAATGGTGAATTTTATCCGTTACTAAATAAACCATCGACAAAGTAAGCGCAACATTGACCGGTTTTTAACTGGTTAGCTGCACTATGCCAACGCCTAAAGTAGTTTGCAGTTCTTTATCCAGGCTGTCTTTAAAAGGCTTGTCCAGCAAATCAGAAAGGGTTTTGTCTTTAAGCAGGCCCATGGCTGTTGCTACAGGTAATTTAGCAGAATCAAGTACCAGTTCTACCCCTATTCCCTTTGCTTTTTTAAACGCATGCACCACGGCAGGCACTTCATCCAGGTAACTGCTTTTTACGAGGTGGTAAGTTCCAAAAAGCCAGGAAGTGTCTTTTAACCCATTCCCGGTTACTGCATAAAAATTGCTTTGTTGCTTATTGGTTTCCTGTGCTTTGCCGGCAAGACCCAATAGTATTCCAAAAATAAACATTAACATGGCTGCTGCAAATCGCACAGCTAAAACTTTTCTTTTTGTGATCTTTGTTGAACGATAGTTATTCATTTTAATTAATTATTAAACATTACATAATTGTCCGGACGGTTAACGAAAGATTAGTTGCAAAAGGAGTGGCAGGATTACAGCATTGAAAAAAAATTATTTTTATGAAATGAAAACCGATCAGCCCGAAGCATTTGCAGTTTTGCGCAGGCATATTGAAGCCTTCGCGAAAATTTCAGACATGGAATGGGAAATGCTGCTTCCGCACCTGGAGCTTAAACTCCTGTGCAGACAAGAATTCCTGATCCGGGAGGGAAAGAAAGCAACGGAGGTCGGTTTTGTCATTGATGGAATGTTTCGCCAATACTATACAAAGGATGGAGAAGAAAAAACCACGTATTTCTTTTTTGAAAATCATTTCATCAGTTCATACATCAGCTGCATCACCGGCAAACCATCGCTTATTACAATCGAAGCACTGAGTGATGTCCTTTATATTTCTTTCCCCTACAGAACATTACAGCAGCTTTTTGAAAAGAACATGGCCTGGCAAAAATTTGGCAGGCTTATGGCCGAATACCTCACCATCGGGCCCGAAGAACGTATGGCAAGCCTGTTGCTGCAAAGCCCGGAAGAACGATACCTTGACCTGCTCACCGGCAGTAAGAAAAAAATAATAGAACGTGTTCCCCAGCATTATATCGCCAATTATTTGGGCATCACACCCGTAAGTTTGAGCCGTATCCGTAACAGGCTGCTTAAGAAATGAATTCAGCGTTTCACTTTTCCAGGCTGCCCAGGTGCGTATTCTTAAAACTGTCGGGGTATTTTAAACCATACCCCCATACCCGGTCAAAAGCGGCATGGGCAAATAACAGGATGCCCACAGCAGTTAATACATCGTTGTGCATGAAATACCCGGTTGCTGCCAGTGCAATGGCAATGCCTTTGTGGTGAAAGATATTGTAACAAAAAGCGCCAACCTTTGTATCAATAAGGTAACCGAGCATGCCAATATCGGGGCTGAAAAATAAGATCACCCATAGCCAGGCCGGTAAACCAAGGTTGTACCTGCTGAGCAGGTAAATGGCGGCGGCGGCCATCGCTGCCTCTTCCATTTTAAGTACCGTCTTCATTGTTTGTAATTTTACTCAAAGTTAGTTTCTGCAAAACGCATAGACATTAACTTAAGATAATAAATACATTTTCGCTTACCTGTAAAAAAAATCCGGAAAAAGTATAAAAAAGGGCTAAACAAATTCGGTAACTTAGTCAACCTTATCACTGCCCCTGCGTTATTAACTGACAAAATTTATTATTATGAAACTTATACAACCAGCCGGCATCGGTTTACTTTCGGCCATTATATTGCTATCCTGCAATAACAGTAACAACGATAAAAAAGAAGAAATGAAAGCACCCAAACTAAAAGAAGAAAACGTCAGTTATAAGATCGACAGCCTGGCCATGGATGGCTATGTGGTGTACGACGAGAACCAGCAAGGCAAGCGGCCCGCCGTGCTGGTGGTGCATGAGTGGTGGGGACTGAATGATTATGTCAAGTCAAGAGCAAAACAACTTGCCGAGCTGGGCTATATAGCCATGGCAATTGATCTGTATGGCAATGGCCACCGGGCTGATAACCCTACCGATGCCGGAAACCTGGCAATGCCTTTTTATAAAGACCCGGCCATGGCAAAAAAACATTTTGATGCTGCCCTCGATAAACTGAAGGAATACGCACAGGTAGATACGGCAAATATCGCCGGCATTGGTTATTGTTTTGGCGGTGGCATGCTGCTGAACTTAGTACGGATGGGCGAGCCACTCAAAGGCATCGTTAGTTTTCACGGCAGTTTAATAGGTACGCCTGCTGATAAAAATTTATTGAAGTCGAAAATATTAGTATGCCACGGTGATGATGATAAGTTTGTGTTGCCGGAAGAGGTGGCCGCATTTAAAAAACAAATGGATTCTATTGGCGCCTCTTATATTTTTAAAAGCTATGCAGGAGCTACGCATGCTTTCAGCAACCCGAATGCTACGGCTGTAGGACAGAAATACAGCATACCAATTGCCTACAATGCGGCAGCCGATACCGCATCGTGGAATGAAATGAAAGTGTTCTTTAAGGGATTGTTCAAATAAAACAAAAAGCCGCATTTAAAAATGCGGCTTTTTTTTGCAAGTATGGTTTTACACCACCTGCGTACCCGTTTCGGTAATTCCCCGGAAATGATGAACGGATAAATGAATGCTTGACAAATCAAATAAAAATCCGTTTCTTAGTCAGACCGTTACCACTACCTTATATGAATATCGTAATTACTTCCCGTCCCGAACCCGAATACCTTTTGGTAGAATCAAAAGGAGTACTCTTTACAAAAGACGACCTGGTGAGGCAAAGCAAACTGATCCACGAAGAGATCGTAAAGCACAAGGCTAAAAAGATACTGGTTAATGAGCCTGACACAAAATTTCCGCTTGAACTCTTTCCTTATTATGAGCTGGTTAAGTTTTATGTAGATAATTTCCCGCCCGAGATGCGCCTGAAAAAGATCGCTGTGGTAATTGCACAGGAATATGAGAAAATGGCCCGGTTCTGGGAAACGGTATGTATCAACCGTGGCTTCCAGTATTTTGCATTCACTTCTTTCCTGGAGGCGCACGACTGGCTGCTGAATGAAACTCCGCTCACTTCTAAATAAAAAAGCAACCAGTCTTTGTGAAAAATTATTGCTGATTAGTTCGACGCTGATTTTTTCAACACAACCATCTGCCCCATGTGGTAGGCATCATGCTGCAGGCATCCCATGATGAGATCGTAATAGGTCTGCTCTTCTTTGGGTGAAGGTTTATACAGGTTCTCTTCGTTGAAATGATGTATGGCATTGCGAAGAAGGTGATAGGCTCCTTCAAAATCATGCAGGGCCTGTCTCCAGTTTGCCTCATTCAGTTCGGCAGGCAATGAAAAATCTTTGAAAGGTGGTGGGTTATCGCTGCCGGTGAGCCGGTTAACCACCGTTGTTCTCCAGTAAACAAGATGGGATACAAGCATCCAGATGCTGTTTCCGTCCTTACTTATTGTTTTGGCCGCTTTGTCAGCGTCCACTCCGTGCAGCACTTCTTTAAAATTCAGCCCGATCCAGCAATCGCCATGCTGCAGGTCGGCAAATAGTTTTAGTATGCGGTTTATCTCATTAGCCATATTTTTGTATTTAAACCGCAGAGACGCTAAGGCGCAAAAAAAATGCAGCTTTTGCGTAGCGGGTAAAACAATAGACTAAATTAATTAAAAAAAGTATACCCCTCAGCGTCTTTGCGTCTCTGCGGTAAAAGAATTATTATGAATATAGAATTCAATAAGAACGAAGACAGCATGAAACTTGCCTGGAGCCAGGTCAGGCAACGCCTTGAAAAGATATATGAAGGCGGCGGCAAAAAATCAGCTGCCAAACAAAAAGAACGGAACAAACTCACTGCCAGGGAGCGGATTACTTACCTATGCGATGAGGGTAGCCCATTTGTAGAGATCGGCGCTTTTGCCGGTTACGATATGTACCCCGATGAAGGCGGCTGCCCGGCAGGTGGCACCGTTAGCGGCATTGGGTATGTAAGCGGACGGCAAGTTGTGATCGTTGCCAATGACCAGACGGTAAAGGCAGGTGCCTGGTTTCCCATTACCGGCAAGAAGAACCTGCGCATGCAGGAGATCGCCATGGAAAATAACCTGCCGATCATTTATTTGGTTGATAGTGCCGGTGTTTTTCTTCCCATGCAGGATGAGATATTTCCCGACAAAGAACATTTCGGCCGCATCTTTCGCAACAATGCTAAGATGAGTGCCATGGGCATTACACAGATCGCTGCCGTGATGGGTGCCTGCGTGGCCGGAGGCGCTTACCTGCCCATCATGAGCGATGAGACATTGATGGTGGAAGGCAATGGCTCCATTTACTTAGCCGGGCCATACCTGGTGAAAGCTGCCATTGGTGAAGACATTGACAGTGAAACACTCGGTGGCGCCGAAACACATAATGCCATCAGCGGTATTGCCGATTATAAATTCAAAACTGAAGAAGCATGTCTTGACCAGGTGAAAAAGATCATGAACAAACTGGGGCATCATAAAAAAGCAGGCTTCGACCGGGTGAAATCAAAAGCACCGGAAAAAAATAAGGGAGAGATATACGGCATCATGAGTGAAGGCAATACCAAACCTTATGATGTTACCGATATCATCAACTGCATGGTAGATGCCGGGAGTTTTGATCCATTCAAAGATGATTACGGCAAAACGATCGTATGCGGCTATGCCCGTGTGGATGGATGGGCAGTAGGCATTGTGGCCAACCAACGCCTGATCGTAAAAAGTAAAAAAGGTGAGATGCAATTGGGCGGAGTAATTTATAACGACAGCGCCGATAAAGCAGCCCGTTTCATCATGAACTGTAATCAAAAAAGAATACCGCTAGTCTTTTTACAGGATGTCACCGGTTTTATGGTGGGCAGTCGCAGCGAACACAGCGGCATTATTAAAGACGGCGCCAAACTGGTGAATGCCGTTGCAAATTCTGTTGTTCCGAAGATCACCATCATCATTGGTAATTCGTATGGTGCAGGCAACTATGCCATGTGCGGCAAGGCCTATGATCCCCGTTTTATTTATGCCTGGCCCACGGCAAAGATCGCTGTAATGGGTGGCGAGCAGGCTGCCAAGACCATGCTGCAGATACAGGTAGCCACATTAAAAGCAAAAGGAAAAGAGATCACGCCCGAAGATGAAAAAGAACTGTTGAAGCAATTGATAGATCGTTACGATTCGCAAACAACTCCGTACTATGCTGCTGCAAGATTGTGGGTAGATGCCATCATTGACCCCGGAGAAACAAGAAAATTAATTTCGGAAGGCATTGCTGCGGCCGATCATAATCCGGATATTGCTGAGTTTAAAACGGGTGTGTTCCAGGTGTAATAAATGTTCCAACGTTTAAGGGTTTAAGACGTTTAAAGGTTCTTTAAAATGTACACTCCCATTAAACCTTTAAACGTCTTAAACCCTTAAACGATTACCAATTGTCTGAAATAAAAATCTACACCGATGGTTCTTCCCGTGGTAATCCCGGTCCGGGCGGCTTTGGCGTTATACTGATGTGGAATCATCACCGCAAAGAAATCTCAAAAGGCTTTCGCTTAACTACGAATAACAGGATGGAACTGCTGGCTGTTATCACAGGATTAGAAGCCATCACCAAAAAAGAATTGCCAATTATTATTTATTCCGACAGCCAGTACGTGGTGAAAGCCATTGAAGAAGGCTGGCTTAACAACTGGATAAGGACAGACTTCAAGGGAGGCAAAAAAAACAAGGACCTTTGGACAAAATATTACCATCTCTCCCGCAACATGAAAATAAAAACGAAATGGGTAAAGGGCCATGCCGATAACCCGTTCAATAACCGCTGCGATGAACTGGCAACAACAGCGGCAGATGGAAAACATCTCGCCATTGATGAAGGGTATGAAGAAATGCAGGCATAAAAAATCCGCCTTGCAGCGGATCTAATTTTAATATTTATTCAGACTTATCTAAGCAACTACTTTCCTGCCGATCACATAGTTATTTACCAGGTAATAGGAACCGAACAATACGCCGCTGAAAACGAGGTCGGCAGCAATTCCTGTTCTTAAGAAAGGCAAACCGCCGATCAACAATTGACATAACCACCAAAACTTTGTGCGTAGGTATGATAAATGGGATTATCAAAAACAAAGAATGCAGAATTAGAAAGGAAGAAGAACAACAATGAAGAGCCGATTGAATATCCCGCCACAGAAAACACGTTTATCTTCTTCAAACTGAAAGCAATTACGGTGATGAGGGCAAGTATGCCGTAACCAACTAATTGTCCCCAGCCCCAGAAACCGGGTGCGATATGGAATACTTCAAAAATCACATCTGAAAGGAACATAGCCAGTAATGGAAAAGCAAATGCAAGCCGCCTGTCTTTAATAACAGCGCCGGCAAAAACGGCCATCCCGATCATCGGGCTGAAATTATGGGGATACATCCAAACCCTTGATAAAGCAGCAGCAACAATTAATATCCCGGCAACGATGAGTGAAGTGGTATTCTGTTTGTTCATTATTATATTCTTTGACGCAAAAATAAGCAATAATACTTTTCCCGCAGGTATTTAAGTAAATGCAATTATCCTCAGGCTGTTAATTAGCCAAATCAATAACTTTGGCTATGGCGCAGCACAACAAAACAGGCAACCTGGGAGAAGCCATGGCGGTTGAATACTTTACCGGCAACGGCTTTACTGTGCTGCACCGGAACTGGCGCCATTCGCATTGGGAGGTGGATATTATTGCCTCCAAAGATGCTGTCCTTCATTTTGTAGAAGTGAAGACCCGCCGCACAAAAAAATTCGGCCACCCGGAAGAGGCGGTCTCTAAAAAAAAGATACAGAACCTCATCAATGCCTCGGAAGAATACCTCTACCAATTCCCGCAATGGAAGAGAATACAGTTTGATATACTTGCCATTACTATTTTGAAAGACGAGCCGGTGGAGTATTTTTTAATTGAAGATGTGTATTTGTGAAAACGGATGCTGGATACTGGATACTGGATACAAGATTCAGGATACTGGATGCAGGACTTAGCATATCTTAAATAATTAAATACTTCTCAAACCACAAACCACAAACCACAAACCACAAACCACAAACCACAAACCACAAACCTCAAACCACAAACTCCTAACCTCTCAACCTCTCTTCCATCTTCTCAACGAGTTTATAGGTAGCCGGGCAGTATTCAATGTTCTGTTTGTGCACGTGCATGTAGTCGAGCATCTTTCTTTTGGGCAGGTGTGGAAAGCCGGAACAATCAGCTGGCCTTATTTCGTAGATGGAGCATTTATTGTCTTTCAGATTGAGGAACTGGCATGGCTCCACTTTATTAAGCATGTCGCCTGTCCTGTCTTTACGCAGCCATTTTTTGGTAAACTCCAGTGGGGTTTGCCCGAAATGTTTTGAGATTCGTTTGATATCCGTTTGTGTAAACGTAGGGCTCATCGTTTTGCAGCAGTTGGCACAGGTAAGACAGTCTATTTCTTTCCAAACCTCGGGTTCAAGTGCCCTGGTAAGATTATCCAATCCCTTTGGCGGAGCCTTTTCAATCCTGGTAAGAAAACTTCGGAGTCTTTTTTTATTAAACCGGACTTTTTGCCTGAATGAACGTAGGTTAACTGCCTGCATATTGTATATTGGTGACTATTGACGAAATTTAGGCAGCGAAAATAGTGTATATTGACTTTACTGAGTAATCTTAATTTTAAAACTCCGGCTTACACATGTGGGAACCCTATAAAAAAGGATTTAAAGCCTGGCTTCAATTAGAAAAATCACTGGCCGACAACTCTGTGGAGGCATACCTGCGTGACATAGATAAACTAACCGATTACCTGCAGTCCAGCAAAAAAATGGTAAAGCCGGATGAACTCAAGTTAAAAGACCTGGAAAAGTTTGTGCAATGGGTTGCCGAACTGGGCATGACCGTTGCGTCGCAGTCGAGGATCATCTCCGGCCTGCGGAGTTTTTATAACTATTGCGCCATGGAGCAGATCGCCATCGAAAACCCTACCATATTGCTGGAAGCACCCAAACAAAAAAGATTATTGCCCGACACCTTAGGCTTTGAAGAGATCGAGAGCATCATTGCACAGATAGACATGAGCAAGCCCGAAGGCGGCCGAAACAAAGCCATACTGGAAACATTATACAGTTGCGGACTGCGGGTAAGTGAACTGGTGAACCTGCGTATCAGTTGCCTGTTCCTTGATGTGGGTTTTGTACGGGTGATTGGCAAGGGCGATAAAGAAAGACTGGTACCCATTGGCAGCGAAGCCATCAAGTACATCAATATTTACCGGAATGATATACGGGTTCACATCAACATAAAACCCGGGCAGGAAGATTTTTTATTTTTAAACCGAAGAGGCAGTAAACTTACCCGGGTGATGATCTTTATCATGCTGAAGGAACTTGTGAAGAAAGCAGGTATTACAAAAAGTATTTCACCACACACTTTCCGCCATTCATTTGCCACCCATTTAGTGGAAGGCGGCGCCGACCTGCGGGCCGTGCAGGAAATGCTTGGGCATGAAAGCATAACCACTACCGAGATCTATACGCATTTAGACAGGGAATATTTGAGAGAGACCCTGCACCAGTTTCACCCGGCATTCAAAGTCTGACGTTCTCGTCTGACTTTGAATATTTTTTATGGTCAGACGAAGACGTCAGACCATAAAAAACCGGCCAGATGCTCCTGCTTTTTTTAAAAAACTTAAGGCAGCTATCCAGGCCGGCGTAAACAACCATCACTATCGAACTATGAAACTACTTTTACTTATTAACTGGTTTTTGTTATCGAATACACGGATATAATACAAGCCGCCACTCCACTTGTTATCAGCCGGAAGCATTTCTGCATATTCTTTTGCCACCGCATTAATCTGCTTTTGTAAAATGATCCGCCCGGCAGCATCGGCAACCTGAATCTGATGATTGCCGGTTTGCTTTAGTTTTAAAGAAATGGTGAAAGAGGCGCCACGCTGAACGGGGTTTGGGAATACTTTTATGGAATCAGTCAACAGTGTATTTACTCTCGCCATTATTTCGTTATGGGCAGGATTTTTACGAATAATTGTTAGACCTCCAGTTGAACAGGAAAATTTTCTTGTTCCAAAATCGGAAACAACAATCACTTCTTTAAGGTCTTTGACTTTAGCTTTTCGGGTAGTAATTATTATTGCACCATTTGAACCCTGGGACCCGAATATAGCAGCAGCTTTAGATGCTTCCAGTATTGTTATATCTGCTATATCATCAGGATTCATTGTTTTCCCAGCCGGATCGATAATTCCATCCACTACATAAATTGGTTCAGTATGGTCATTGATCACGCTCATCCCTCCGAGCAGCCGGACTGTGGCCCCGGGGCAATTTTCTTTCTTCGGTATTTTACTTACCGGCAATTCAGTTTTTTGTTTGGTCAATAAAACTTCCCAATTTTTTTTCTTATCCTTAAAATCATCCCCGCTGATCGTAAATTCATTTGCGCTATATCCATCTGCTTCCACTTTAATGAAATAATGCTCATTGCTTTTTATGCCTTTAAGCTTATAGCCGCCTTTATTATCTGTAAATACAGTATCGGTATGATCACTGTATTTTTTTGCTATGATTATTTTAGCCTTATTAATCGGCAGATCTGATCTGTCTTCTTTTACCCGGATGGCTGCTGTATACTTTGAATTTGCAACAGCAATCGCTTCATCTGAATTTCTTCGCATCATTTGACCAGCAATAACTACCACCAACACTTCTCCAGAAGTGGTTCTGTTTTCCAAAACAATATTTATAATTTTTTGTGCCCCTACCGTAATTTCTGTTTCCTTAACACCTGCAGCCGAAAAAATAAGTACATCTCCTGCATTTACCCGAATAGAATAGCTTCCATTCACATCAGCTGAAAGACCGGTAGGCTTACCCTTGATTTTAATGGTTGCAAAAGGCACGGGGTTACCATCCCTGTCTGTTACTTTACCTTGTACAACCCAACTGGTTATTACAATATCTCCTGTAAGAATATCCGCAGGTTTTACCGGGCTGAATTCTGTTACAGCCTTTACATCACCCTGCGCTTTTGCTCCATTGCTTCTTGAAAACAATATAAAGAACAGCACGATATAATTCCAGTACCAGAACAATCGCTTCCTGGGTTCTTTTGGGCGGGTGATGGTCCTGTCTAATTGTGTGGGTAATGCACGACCGCAGATTTTTTCATTGCCGAGTGTGTTGAAATAATTCAGTACTTCCGTATCGGTCATCATACTGAAGTCAACTACTTCCTTTGCACAGGCATTACAGTATCGGCCCTGTTGCGTGGGCGTCATGTGTTGCCAGTTCTCGTGGCATGGTTCGGGAATGGAGAGTTGCAGCTTCTGCATAACAGCCAGTTTTGTTATACGGATGCTGCTTTAAATGCAATTACATAAATGAGTGAAAATAATTCCGGAAAGAGAAGTTGAATGATGAATTCAGAAAGACATTATTTACTTTCCAGCACAACATCGGCTTGCTGAAAACTCACCCGGTCGTTGTAAACCGGGTTGGTGACTTTTTTACGGTAGTTCTTAAACATGCTTTGCCAGCGGAGTTTTAATACACCCAGCACGCCTTCTTTAATGATGCCTTTGTTCATCTTACTGGCGCCAAATTCCCGGTCGATGAAGGTGATGGGTACTTCACTTATTTTAAATCCAAGTTTCCAGGCAGCAAATTTCATTTCGATCTGGAAGGCATAACCGACAAAACTTATCTTATCGAGGTTGATGGATTCCAGTACTTCAGCCCGGTAACAAACGAACCCGGCGGTGGGGTCTTTTACAGGCATCCAGGTGATCATCCTTGTATACAGTGATGCCCCTTTTGAAAGCAGGATTCGGTTAGCTGGCCAGTTGGCCACAGCCCCACCCTTGGTATAACGGGATCCTACTGCCACTCCTGCTCCATTCAGACATGCATGGTATAATGCATCAAGGTCTTTTGGATTATGCGAAAAATCGGCATCCATTTCAAAAATATAACGATATCCTTTTTCCAATGCCCAGCGAAAACCATATATATATGCAGTACCCAAACCGAGTTTACCTACCCGTTTTTCTAAAAATAACTGCCCCGGATATTTAGGTAAAAGTGATTCGATGATGGCTGCAGTGCCGTCCGGAGAGTTGTCATCGATGATGAGAACATGATAATCCAACTGCAAACTAATGACAGCATCAATTATCTTTTCGATGTTTTCTTTTTCGTTGAAGGTTGGTATGATGACTAACTTTTCCAATTATGCCCGAACATTGATTGAGTCAAATTTACGATAAATAACAAAATGCGTTGTCAACTTGTTTTCTACAATTCCTATTTAGTTATTCTTTAACAGGCTGCGGTTCAATATCTCGGTCAGTTTTTGCTTGGTGTGCAAAGGAAAATCTCCCCGCATCATCCAGTCATAATACTGTGGTTCAGCCTTTAGCACATCTGCCACTGCCCTGCCCTTGTGTTTTCCAAAATTGAATACTTCTCTGCCCGAATCATTAAAACTGAACCGGCGGGCATAATCGATGATCTTGTCTTCGCCAATTACTCCCAATATGGAGTCAACGCTGTCGCCCAATTTTTCGTAGCGTTTCAGTTGTGCCATCAGCACATCAATGGTTGCATTCACATCCGTTTCGGCACTATGGGCACCTTCCAGTTCTTTTTCGCAAAAGAATTTATAGGCGGCTGTAAGCGTACGTGGTTCCATGGTATAAAAAATGTGCTGAACGTCTATCATCTTACGGGTACTCAGGTCAACATCCATGCCAGCCCGTAAGAATTCTTCCATCAATATGGGAATATCAAAACGGTTGCTGTTGTACCCGCCCAGGTCGCAATTTTCAATGAACATCTTTATCTCATTGCCTGACTGTTTAAAAGACGGCGCATCCTTTACCATCTCGTCGGTGATGCCATGTATGTCACTCGATTCTTTTGGAATAGACATTTCCGGGTTAATGAGCTTACGTTTCACCAGCCTGCTTCCGTCGGGCATGATCTTCACCATGGCGATTTCCACAATACGGTCTGCAGAAAGACTTATTCCGGTTGTTTCAAGATCAATAAAGACAATGGGGCGTTTAAGTTGCAACATTTGGATTTTATTTATGGTCGGGTTAAAGTTTAGTTTTCACAGGTCGTTTTGCACTGATTTCGGTATAAAATTGAGGCCGAAGGTAATATTAATTGTATTTCGTCGTTTACCGTTGATAAATTATCTTTGCGGAAACCCTGATCCGCAATAATAGGTTTTTTAATCGCAAAAGAAAAATGATGAAAAAATTATTTTTTACCCTCCTGATCTTAATCGCTGTTTCGGCCATCGTAAGCAGTTGTGCACCAAGCCGCAGGTCTGGCTGCCCTATGAGCGAAGGCATCATCCACTAAGCCCGGGTACTTTTCATGAACTGGATCGAACTGAACAACCTGCAGCAACTTGCTGAGATAAAAGAATTATCCAGGACCCGGCCGCAGGTAATCTTCAAACACAGCACCCGTTGCTCAATAAGTACCGTTGTAAAAAAACGGCTTGAAAGAAATGAACAGCCGGGATCTGCCGATTTTTATTTTCTAGACCTTCTCCGCTTCCGTTCCATTTCCGACAAAGTAGCGGAAGATTTCGCCGTTTACCACGAATCACCCCAGGTACTTTTAATAAAAGATGCCCAATGTATTTACGAAGAAAGCCATAACGGAATTGACATGGCAAGCATTACTGACCAGATCGGCCTGAACTGATCTTTCTTCTTTTTAAAAACTTCACTCCCTCGAACCATATAACCGAAACAAAACCGGCAAGTATGGCAAAACCGGTTTGCCCCATATCGGGCCTTTCAAACTGGAAAAGCTGCGCAAGCGGATGAATAAGCACAAACATGGCTGTTAATACAACCGTAATGGCAATGATGATCAGTACCAGGTTATTTTTATACCGGCTTGTTGCAAACACCGAATAATAAAACGAACGGTTCACCAGCGTAAGAAACACATTGGCAGCTATAAGTGCCATAAAGATCATTGTACGGGTTATGTTCTCATCATACCCCTGCCTTACGGCATATTGATAGGTGAATAATGTTCCTGCCGTGATCACCAGGCCCTGCACAATACTGGTCGCAAGTTCCTGCCCGTTGAAAAAAGTGTTTCCAAATTCTCTCGGTTTCTGCAACATCATATTTTTCTCGATGGGTTCATTTTCATAAATGATCGAACAGGTTGGCCCCATGATCAGTTCAAGAAAGATCACATGCATAGGCGTGAATATGTTTGGGTACACCCAACCCAATGCCAGCGGAATAAAAACAGTAAGTATGATGGGAATATGAATGGAGATGATATACTGGATGGCTTTTTTCAGGTTGCTGTATATTCTTCTGCCCATGGCAATCGCATCCACCATTTTTGCCAGGTCATCGTCTGTTAATATAAGTGAGGAGGCCTGTTTGGCAATTTCACTTCCTTTCTTTCCCATGGCAATACCAATATGAGCTGATTTCAACGCAGGGCCATCGTTCACGCCGTCTCCTGTCATCGCTACGATCTTCCCGTTTGCTTTCAATGCATTGATAACCCTGAGTTTTGCATCGGGAAACATGCGGGCGAAAATATTAATGGACATCACTTTCTTCAGCAGTTCTTCATCCGGCATGGCCTGCAGTTGCTGCCCGTCGATGATCCTGTCTGCATCTTTAAACCCGGTCTGCACAGCAATGGTACGGGTGGTAGCCATGTTGTCGCCGGTGATGATCTTTACAGCAATGCCTGCCTCATCAAAAGATTTAAAGACAGCATTGATGTTCTTCTTTGGCGGATCATAAAAAGCAAGCAATCCCCTGAATGAAAAAGGGAACTGCTGTTGCTCTTTGGGAAAATCATTTCCCGGATGAACTGTTTCTGCAACCGCCAGCACACGATAGCCTTTTTCAGATAACTCATTTACCGCTGATGATACCAGTTTTGCATCTCCGGGCGACAAGGCTGACACCGCCATAATGGCTTCGGGCGCTCCTTTGGCAGCAATGATGCGGTTGCCCCGGGCATTTTCAAAAATATGCGTCATCATAGGTGGCTTTCCGCCTAATGGATATTCATGCAGCATTTTATAAGAAGGCCTTTCATCATTTGCAAACAGGTTGTGATAGCAGTTGTGCAATGCAACTTCCATCGGGTCGAAAGGAATAGGTTCACTTGCCCACATGGCAATGCGTACGAGTTCCTTTTCTTCTTCAGACAATGTACCTGAAGGATCTGAAAAATGTTGTTGCCCCGGTACAAATATTTTGGTCAGCTCCATTTTGTTTTCGGTAATGGTACCCGTCTTATCCACACAGATAACAGAAGCACTGCCCAACGTCTCTACCGTCTTTGTCTGTTTTACAATAACACCCATCCGCATAAGGCGCCAGGCACCCAATGCCATGAACGTGGTAAAGGCAACCGGTATCTCCTCCGGTAAGATGCTCATAGCAAGCGTGAGGGCTTTCAATAAACTGTCGAATATGTTTTTAGATTGGAAATAATTAATTCCCCACACGACCAGGAAAACAATGATGCCAACGATGGCCATCTTCTTTACAAAATTGTTTATCTGCAACTGCAGCGGAGTTTTCTCATCCTGGATGGAAGAGATCGATCCGCCTATTTTGCCCAGGTTTGTTTCATTGCCGATGGCTGTTACCCGGCAGATGGCCAGTCCGCCCGAAACAAAAGTTCCCTGGTACACCTTGTTATCCGCATCAGCCTCGGATTTAAAAATACTCAATGATTCACCGGTAAGGATGGATTCATTCACCGAAAAGTCGTTGGACTGAATAATGACCCCATCTGCAGGCACAGAACTTCCCTCTTCAATGATCATGCTGTCTCCAATAACAATTTCTTCGCTGTTGATCTCCTGGGTTTTTCCACCACGTATAACTTTACTCATGGGCTGGGTAAGTGCCCGCAGGGCAGCAATGGCATTACGGCTACGGTAGTCCTGGAAAATAGAAATGGCAGATACAAATACAATAGCTCCCGACATAAATAACCCATCGTTCCGGTGGCCGGTAATAAAATAGATCACTGCCGCCAGTACAAGTAAAATGAACATCGGTTCCATTACAATTTCCTTAAGCAACGAGATTAACCCGGCTTCCTTCTTAAAATTTTGCCGGTTAAAACCGAATTCTTTACGGGCTTCTGTTACTTGCTGGTCGCTGAGTCCCTGTATATTGAAGTTATTTTCTTCCACCTGTTTTTACCTGTTGAATCTTTCCATTAAAATTAATGCAATTGAAAGTTTGCATACTGTTTTATTTGAATAAAAAACTAAATAACCGAATATCTTCCGGCATATATGCTGTTTATCGTAATTTTAGGGCAATACAATAAAAATGCCGGCATCTTCCCGCTTTATCAACCGAACACCTGCAGCAGGAAAAGGAAAAATTTGAAGCCCTGTTTCAATATGCCTCCATGGGTATATTGGTTGTAGCCAAGGGTGGAGAGGTCCTTTTAGCAAACAATTTTCTGCTAGCCCAGTTTGGTTATACTGACCCAGGCGAACTGGTTGGAAAAAAGATTGAACAACTCATCCCCAACCGCTATCATTCGCATCACACAAAATACCGGGATAAATATAACAAGCACCCGGAACCGAGGCCCATGGGGGTGGGCAAAGACCTTTTTGCAATTAAAAAAGACGGAACTGAATTCCCCGTAGAGATAAGCCTGAGCAGTTACACAATGGATGGAGAAAGTTACACCATCGCTTTTGTAAGCGACATCAGTAAAAGAAAAGAATACGAAAATGCTGTTGTGCAGCAAAGAGAGCAATTGGCTGAAACAAACAAAAAGATCGAAGAGTTAAATGATGAACTGGAAGGGAAAGTGGAATTACGTACCAAGCAGTTGAAAGAAACCCTTGCCGAACTGGAAGTATCGAAAGATGAACTTACCAAAGCGCTGAGCAAGGAAAAAGAACTGAGCGACCTGAAAAGCCGCTTTGTTTCCATGGCTTCGCATGAATTTCGTACCCCACTCAGCACCATTCTATCCTCTGCCTCCCTGGTGGCCAAATACACCGAAACCGAAGAACAGGAAAAAAGGGACAAACACATACTCCGAATCAAATCATCTGTAAACAACCTGACCGGTTTGCTGAATGAATTTCTTTCCATCGGCAAGATCGAAGACGGAAAGATCATTGCCAATAACATCAATTTTAATATCCGTGAACTTATCGCGGCCCTATGCACCGAACTGGAAGGGATTGCCAAAAAAGACCAGGAGATCGCATATGAACACGAAGGCAATGAAATGGTTTTCATGGACCCCTCCCTGCTGCGGAATGTCATCACCAATCTTTTGTCCAATGCTATTAAGTTCTCTTCCGAGAACGGTATTATTAAAGTAACAAGCGTTGTCACGGCCGATGAGGTCATACTTACCGTTCAGGACAATGGGCTCGGCATATCCAAGGAAGACCAGGAACACCTGTTTGAACGCTTTTTCCGGGGCGCCAATGTCACCAATATCCAGGGCACCGGCCTGGGTTTGCACATAGTAGGCCGGTATATTGAGATCATGGACGGGAAAATAGAATTCTTCAGTGAATTGGAAAAAGGCACCAGATTTATTATTACATTTAAAAAAGAAAATGCTTAACTTATCTGCTTATTGATATATGAAACATTTACTGCTGATAGAAGACAATAATGAGATAAGAGAAAACACGGCTGAGATACTTGAACTGGCCGGTTATAAAGTACGCACTGCCGAAAACGGGAAAGTGGGCGTTGAAATGGCGCTGGAACAAAAGCCGGATCTCATCATCTGCGATATCATGATGCCGGTACTGGATGGCTACGGTGTATTACACCTGTTGAACAGGAACCCCGACCTTACCGGTATTCCTTTCATTTTTTTAACTGCCAAGGCCGAACGGGGTGATTTCCGAAAGGGAATGGAAATGGGAGCCGATGATTACATTACAAAACCCTTCAGCGATATAGAACTGCTGAATGCCGTAGAGAGCCGGATAAGAAAAACAGAACTATTCGCAAAAAACTACAACAGCGATGTGGATGGCATGCAGCAAATGCTGAAAGATTTCAGGGGCGATACGGCACTGAAAGAACTGGCTGCAGACCGGCATATCAATCACTATAAAAAGAAACAGATCATTTACTCTGAAGGCAACCACCCCAACCGGCTTTATTTTATACAGAAAGGAAAAGTAAAAACATTCAAGACCAATGATGCCGGCAAAGAATTAACGGTTGGCCTTTTCAATGAAGGTGATTTTTTTGGATATACTGCCCTGCTGGAAGAAACTGTTTATAAAGAGACTGCCGAGGCGATTGAAGATTGCGATATTGCCATTGTGCCGAAGGAAGAATTTGAAAGCCTGTTGCTTAGCAACAAAGAAGTAACGCACAAGTTCATCAAGTTGCTGGCAAAAAATATTTCTGAGAAAGAAAACCAGTTACTCGGGCTTGCCTATAATTCCTTACGAAAAAGAGTAGCCGATGCCCTGCTTACCCTGGAGGCCAAGTACCATAAAGAAAACCAGGATAAATTCTCCATGCACATCTCCCGGGAAGACCTGGCCAATATTGCCGGCACCGCCACCGAGTCACTCATCCGCACACTCAGCGATTTTAAAAGCGAAAAACTGATTGAGATCTCGGAAGGCAATATCATCATCACCAACCAGAAAAAACTGGCAGCCATGCTGAACTAGGATTACAGGTTTGTAGAGAGATACCTGTTGAATTCATTTTTCAGTTTTGAAAAATCAGTTTCCATATACTCCATTTCATTGCGGAGTTTTTCCTGCCGCTTTATTATTTTCTGATCGGGCATTCCCTTTTCCTTGGTGGTTAATGCCTGTACCTGCAGATTTACATCATGGCGTAACTCATCAATGAATTCATCTTTTATTATGAACATATTCTGAAAATGCTCAGCCAGGGCAAGGAACTCATTGTCTGTTTTATGATCAAGGACTTCGGCCAGGCGGTTTTTCAATATCGTATTTTCCTGTTTGAAGAATTCCAGCAGGCGCAGCCAGGTTTTATTCTCATGAATAAATTGCCCCGGTTTCAGTATTTCAACAGTTGCCATATTTTTCATTTATACGTATCCCCTTCTTTTGTACAACTATGGTTGCTACAAATCTATTTTTAAAACAAACGGGGATATAGGATAATCATCACCCCGTTTCCTGAGATTAATCAGGGTTTGGCATAGCACTCAATTGCATGCGCTTTTTCTGCATTCATTTTCGGACTCACATAAGGAATACCCAAACCCATTCCCCTTAAAATAAGCAGGCAGGCCATCAACATCATCATATAGGGATAAGCCCTGCGTATCTTTTGCCGGATACCAAGGCTTACATAATTACCAAAGAATGCCACACTCCACATAACCGGTAGGGTACCCAGTCCGAAAAATGCCATGAACAAAACACTGTCTGTAACATCCCCCGCAGCCACGGCCCCTGCAGCAGCCATATAAACCAGTCCGCATGGCAACAAGCCATTCAGCAACCCGATAAGAAACAAAGAAGCCTGGTTTCTTTGCAGGAAAAGTACGCCCAGTGATGAACGTACTTTTTCATAAAACCACAGGCCGGCATTACGTTTTTGCAAAGCTGATACTCTTTTAGGCAGTATTACGAAGACGATGATACCTGCACCGAGTATAACCGACAGCCATTGCTGGAATCCGAACAAGGCAAACGTTTTTCCAATGAAGCCGAACAATAAACCAAAAACAGAATAGGTTGCTATACGGCCGGCATTATAGAGCAAAGCGCCTGAGAATTTTGCCCAGGTACTGTTATTACTCAACGGCAATGATAAAGCCAGCGGACCGCACATACCCACGCAATGGAAACTGCCAAGTGCTCCCATCATTAGTGCCGCAAGCATCAACTGTATCATTTTTTTTAATGGTTTTAGATAAATATTTTCTTCTCAAAATAATAGGCAACGCCCCCATCCTCCCAGCTCAGGTGCAGTTCGTACAATCCTTTTTTAGCAGATGAAAGAGATATTACCAATTGTTCATCCTGAATGGCGAAGCTATTTTTGATGTCTTTATTTTCGTCGGAAGGACGATACAGAACCGCTTCACCGGTCAACTTATGGCCTGCAAAATCTTTCGGAAATTCAATGATCAGCGAATCGCCCCTGGTTTCACAGGTAACCGGGGCAGATAAGGCCGATACCCGGTTCATCTCATTGATCTTATCCTGGTACTTCAGTTCTTTGGCATAATAATCAGTGGTAACCAGGTCAAATTTCTGAGACGACGATTTAAACACCATGAATAATATACCCGCCACAAAAGCCGTGTACACAAAAAGTATTTTATATCCCCAGTTCATAGTTGATGTTTTTATTTATATACTTCGGGACCAATGAATTTGGCCGTAATGTTTTTTATTTTTTTATTGTTCTCATATAAGCCAAGCTGCAGGATCGTTTTCCAGCCGGTAATATTATTCCTGCTGAGCTTTACAAAGAACTGCAGGTTGGTATAATCTTCTTTCTTCACCGTAAGTTTTCCGCTTCCCACCAGCTCGATCTCCCCGGGTACATTCTCAAGCTTTAAAGTAAAATCAATGTCTTTATGCGTTTTATTGGCAAGCTTCAGGTTGTACAGGTTGGTAATGCGGCCGTCGGGCATGGTATTGTATGTCATGCCGGCGGTACGCATCAGCCGTACGTCCAGGTCGGTGCGGCTCACTATTAAAAATACCAGCAGCGATATCAGCAGCATCAGCACAGCACTGTATGCTTTTATACGGGCATTGATCTTCAGCTTTACTCCCTTGGTGATGCTGTTCTCCGATGCATACCGTACCAATCCTTTTGGTTTGTGAATGCTCTCCATGATGGCATCGCAGGCATCAATACAGGCGGTGCAGTTCACACATTCAAGCTGGGTTCCGTTGCGTATGTCGATACCGGTTGGACAAACCCGTACGCAGGCAAAACAATCGATACAATCGCCCTGCTTTGTTAACGCTTCAAATTTTGAGTTGATGCTTTTGCAGGCGCCGTCTTCTTTGCAATCCACACACTTGCAATCATGGTCTTCACTTTTTTTGAGTTTACCTCTTGGCTCTCCCCGCTTGTGATCATAGGCAACCACGATGGAATTTTTATCAAGCAAAACACCCTGCAGTCTTCCGTAAGGACAAACCACGATACATACCTGCTCCCTGAACCACCAGTAAACAAAAAAGAAAACCGATGTGAAGATCAACAAAGAAATAAGCGTGCCTGCATGAGCGCCCGGGTTTTCGATATAACCTATCAGTTCGTCCATACTGATGAGGTAAGCCAGGAAAAAGTTTGCAATGAGAAAGGAGATCGCAAAGAATGCGATGAATTTTGTAACCCGTTTTCTTATCTTCTCGCCATTCCAGGGCATGGCCCTTAGTTGCTTTTGCCTGGTGGAGTCGCCATCGATCCAGTATTCAATTTTACGGAATACCATTTCCATAAAGATGGTCTGTGGACAAGCCCATCCGCAGAAGATACGGCCAAATACAACCGTGAACAGAATTACAAACAGGATGAATGTAAGTAGCCCGATTGCAAAAATGAAAAAATCCTGCGGCCAGAAGATCATGCCGAAAAAGATAAACTTACGTTCCAGCACATTGAACATGAACAATGGCTGGCCGTTCACTTTAATGAAAGGCAGAGTAAAAAAAACCACCAGGTAAAAAACACTGAACCAGGTACGTAAATTATATAACCTTCCCTTTGGCTTTTTAGGGTTAATAAAATTCCGGGTTCCTTCGCTACTAATGGTAGCAACGGAGTCCCTGAAAGCTTCCTGTTTCAGTATGTCGGTAGTTTCTGTCATTATTTATTTTTTTATGCCAACCGAATCCGGCTTTGCAACCACACCTGAATCGGGCTTTGGTTTTGCAAGCGCCGCGGAATCTCCAGCAAGATTTTCCACCCAAAACTCTCCCTGCTGCGGTTTTGGCGCAGCCGGCTTTGTACCATGCAATGACTTTACAAAACTGGCGAGGTAGCTGATCTCTTTTGGAGAGAACTTACCGCTCCATGACTGCATTCCTTTATCGGGATAACCGGCTTTAATGGTATGGAAAATATCATTCAGTGAACCCTTATGCAGCCAATAGTCATCCGTTAAGTTCGGGCCAACGTTACCACCACCGTCTTTTAAATGGCAGGCAGCACAATTGGCTTCAAACATTGCCTGTCCCGCTTTAATACCTGCCGCATCAGCCATCGGCACTTTATTCTCATCGATCTTATCTTTATTACTTGCTTCAAAACGTTCCTTCTGGATCCTCGCTGATTCCATCTCGGCATTATATTCTTCGGTAGGATTCTTACCCAAACCCATCACATGAAAGTTTAAGAGGTAAATAAATGCAACAACGATGGTAAAATAAAATCCATACTTCCACCAGGGCGGCAATGCATTATCCAGTTCCCTTATTCCGTCATAGTTGTGATCAAGCATTACATCGGCTTCCCGTTCAACCGGTACTGCCCGGGTGAATATTTTTTTATCCAGCCCCGACCACGAGGCTGCCAGTTTTGTTTTTCCCTGGCTGTTTTTATTTTTTCCGGAAGCAATTCTGTGTACATCCTGCGTATTGAAAAAGCAAGGAACAGGATCACGAACACTTCCATTCCCAATACCGTAAGGAAGATATAATAAGTAGATTCAGACAGGCCACCGTAATTCGGAACTTCTTTAACAACGGTCGTTGCTGCATCCTGCGCAGCTGATACCTGCGACAAAAGCGATAGGCCCAACAGCATTACTACAGGAAGCGTTTTAGAAGTGTTTTTATTTTTTTCGAGCAGCTGCCTGCCAAATGCTGTAAGCACCTGCCCCATTCCCCAAATCACAAAAGCAAGCACCACGATCATAACCACTAACAGGATGGCCAGTTGATTATAGCCTGATGTCGTTACCGGCTGACCAGTGGCAGGTGTAGTGGTTTGTGCAGTTACCCACGTAGCCGCAAACAATGCCAGCACTGTAAATACTATTTTATTTATTATTGATCTGCTGAAATTCATACTATGCATTTTTTAAGTTAGAGTTAGTCAATTCATCTTTATCAAATGGGATATTGGACAAAGTTTCTATTCTTTCCTTTTTCATTTTCTTCACCATCACCAGCAACACCACAAAAAAGCTGAAGAAGATGAACAGCGAAATGATCGGGTAGATATCAACATGGTTGATGTTTTCGGCGTATTGTTTTATGAATTTGAACATGGCTTATTTATTATAGGTGGCTGTTTTATTTTTACTGATGTCGGTACCCAGGCGCTGGATGTATGCGATCAAGGCGATCACTTCCCGGTTGGCCGGTATCTCAATTCCTTCTATTTTCAGGTTGATGCGGATGCCGTTTGCCTGCGTCATCAGTTCATTGTTGGCATACTGTTCATACCCCTTATCATAAGGCACCCCAAGGCTGCGCATGGCATTGATCTTTGCAACCGTGGAAGCGGTGTCGATATTCTGTTCCATCAGGAAGGGATAAGAAGGCATGATAGATCCTTCACTCATGGATGATGGTTCCCTGAAATGGCGGAAATGCCAGCCATCAGATTTTTTCAGGTTACCCGTTCCTTCTCTTGCCAGGTCGGGACCGGTACGTTTACTTCCCCATTGGAATGGTTTATCATAAACAAATTCACCGGCCTTTGAATACTCCCCATAGCGTTCTGTTTCGCTGCGGAACGGGCGGATCATTTGAGAGTGGCACACGTAACAACCCTCACGAACATAAATATCACGTCCCTGCAACTCAAGCGGTGTGTATGGTTTTACACTGCTGATGGTAGGCACGTTTGATTTTATCAGGAAGGTTGGAACCAGTTCAATGGCGCCACCGATCAATATCACCACTAAACTCAGTATCATGAACTGAACCGGTCTTCTTTCAATCGCCCGGTGCCAGTGTTCGCCGCTGTGTTTTACATATTCTTTTTCCAGCGGAGCTGCTTCTGCTTCTTCATTCGCAAGCAGGCTTCCCTGCTTAACTGTTTTATAAATGTTATAGAACATGATGAATACGCCGATCAGGTACAAACTTCCACCCAATGCACGCATGGCATAAAATGGTTTCAGGTACGTAACTGTTTCCAGGAAAGTATATTTCAACTGGCCTGCTTCGGTGAATTGTTTCCACATAGAGCTTTGCGTAAAGCCAGCCCAATACATGGGAACGGCGTAGAACAGGATACCCAGTGTTCCCAGCCAGAAATGATTATTGGCCAGTTTTTTTGAATACAGGTCGGTCTTGAATATCCTTGGTATCAGCCAGTAAAGCACACCGAAGGTCAGCATGCCATTCCAGCCGAGTGCACCTACGTGTACGTGTGCAATGATCCAGTCGGTAAAGTGTGCAACGGCATTAAACGATTTTAAAGAAAGCATTGGTCCTTCAAATGTGGCCATACCATAAGCGGTAACTGCCACCACAAAGAATTTCAGGATCACATCATCTCTCACCCTGTCCCAGGCACCACGTAATGTGAGCAACCCATTGATCATACCACCCCAGCTTGGGAAGATGAGCATGAATGAAAATACAATACCCAGTGATTGTGCCCAGTTTGGCAAAGAGGTATATAATAGGTGATGAGGGCCTGCCCAGATGTACAAAAATATCAATGCCCAGAAGTGGATGATGGAAAGCCGGTAAGAATAAACCGGGCGATTGGCCGCTTTTGGCATGAAGTAATACATCAAACCGAGGTAAGGTGTGGTAAGGAAGAATGCCACCGCATTATGGCCATACCACCACTGCACCAGTGCATCCTGCACACCCGAATACCAGCTGTAGCTATGCAGAAAACTATAAGGCAATTGACCAGAACGTACAATGTGCAGTACGGCTACGGTTACAAATGTGGCAATGTAAAACCAAATGGCAACGTATAAATGTTTTTCTCTTCTTTTAATAATGGTACCAAACATATTCCATCCGAAGACTACCCAGATAATGGTGATGGCAACGTCAATGGGCCAGATAAGTTCGGCATATTCTGCTCCCTGCGTTAATCCCAATGGAAGCGTTACGGCAGCTGCAACAATGATCAGCTGCCATCCCCAGAAATGGATGTAGCTTAATTTATCGCTGAACATCCTTGCTTTACAAAGACGCTGCAATGAATAATACACACCCATGAAGATGCCATTACCCACAAAAGCAAATATCACCGCATTGGTGTGCAGCGGACGAAGCCTGCCGAAAGAACCATACTGGGTTAAGTTCATCTGCGGAAATACCAGTTGCAATGCCACCCAAAGGCCGGCCAGCATACCCACAGCACCCCACAGGATGGTTGCGAACGCAAAATTTTTTACAATACGGTTGTCATAATAAAATTTTTCTACCTGCATGTTGTTATTTGGTTTGAGTTAAAGTTGTATTGGATGAAGTTGATGTTGATTTCTGTTTGTCGTCGAATAATATCCGTACCGATGGCGTGTAGTCATCATCATACTGACCGTTCTTAACACTCCATAAAAAGGCAGCAAGAAAACTCCCTGCAACCAGTATGCTGATACCGATCAAAATGAATAATGCGCTCAAATGAGATGGTTTTTATTGCTGTCAAAAGTAAAATCAGCGGGTGCGTTCTAAGATGATGGCTATCAAAGTGCAATATGATTTTGGTCATGTTGAAATCACGAGGCCTTTTTTACGGGCCACATACGAAGAGAGGATCGTTACAAACAACACAATACTGATGCTGCTGGCCGGCATAAGAATGGCCGCAACAATGGGCGAAAGGGTTCCCAGCACCGCAAAGGATAACCCTACCATATTGTACAGGATAGAGAGTATAAAACTGGCCAGCACTATCTTTTTACCGGCCCTGGCATAGGCAATGAATTTATCCAGTGATCCCACTTTACTGCCATCCAGTATCGCATCGCTTGCCGGGGAGAACTGGGCGGAGTTTTCACTCACCGCGATTCCCACATTGCTTTGCATCAATGCACCGGCATCATTAAGGCCGTCGCCCAGCATCAATACATTCTTTGCGCCTTGCTGAAGATCTTTTACAAAATCCAGCTTTTCCTGTGGCGATTGATTGAAGTGAAGCCGGGTTCCTTTGCCAAATATTTTTTCAAGGTTGGGTTTTTCAACGTTGTTGTCGCCGGATAATACAAAAAGATCAAGATCTTCCCGGCGAAGTTGTTTGATCATATTACTGATCCCATCCCGGTATTGGGTACGCACCGTAAAGCGGCCCATGTGCACATTATTCATCATCAGGTGAACATGCGTGCCGGTATCGTAAGAGGCAAAGCCCCGGTCGAACTGGTTGATGAACCCGGCAGACCCGATCTTCACCTCCATATCATTCACGGTAGCTTCCAGCCCTTTACCGGTATATTCTTTAAAATGCTGAACGGTTATTTCTTTCTCACTGACCGTCTTTAATTCGGATGCAATGATCTTACTCAGCGGATGTGATGACTGGCGGGTGATATTTCTCACTGCCACCAGTTCGGTATCTGTAAGCGGCGTACCATCATAACTCAGTACCGAAGAATGATTTTGTGTAATGGTTCCCGTCTTGTCGAAAACAATGCTGTTAATCTTTGCCAGCGACTCGATCACACCGGCGTTCTTCATGTACAATTTATTGCGGCCAAAGATGCGGAGCATATTGCCATAGGTAAATGTCGCCGAAAGAAGCAGCGAACAGGGACAGGCAACAATTAAAACCGCCGTAACGGCAGGCAGGATCTTTGATGTATCAAATACCCACCAGTAGATCAATGCCCCGATGGCAATGGAGAACAGGGCCATGGTAAAATAACGGCTCCAGGGATGTATGAATGATTTCTCTTCATTTTTTTTACTGTTGAATATCTCGTTATTCCAAAGCCGGGTGATATAACTCTGGGATGCTTCTTTGATGATCTCCAGTTCGATGGCGCTGCCGGTTTGTTTACCCCCGGCGTAGATCAATTCGCCTTTCTGTTTTTCCACCGGCGTATTCTCACCACTCACAAAACTGTAATCAATACTGGCCATGCCTTTCATCAGCACCGCATCTGCCGGTATCATTTCTTCGTTACGGATGATGATGCGGTCGGATACTTTTAGCTGTGTAACGGGAATGTTTTTTTCAACTCCCTTATCAATAACAGAAACGCCGAGCGGAAAATAAGAACGGTAATCCCGGTCAAATGAAAAAGAATCGTAGGTTTTATTCTGGAACCACCTGCCCACCAGCATAAAAAAAACAATGCCCGTTCCGGAGTCAAGGTACCCGGCACCCGTGCCACTGATGATCTCGTAATAGCTTCTTGCAAAAGTTACAATGATGGCCAGTGCAATGGGTGCATCAATATTCAGGAATTTTTGCCGCAATCCCTTCCAGGCCGAGCTGAAAATGGCAGAAGCACTAAAAAAAAGGACCGGTAGTGACAGCAGCAGGTTTATCCAGGTAAAGGTCGCTTTCAAACCTGCTTCTTCAATATTGCCCGATGAAAAATATTCGGGGAAGCTTAACATCATGATATTGGCGAAACAAAAACCCGCCACCCCGATCCTGTATAGTTGGTTTTTACTGAAATCATTTTTCTTTTTCGAACCCGTATCGTTAAGACTTATATAAGGCTCATACCCGATGAATGCCAGCAGTTCTACCACTTTACGCAGCGATACCTGTTGCGGATCATACGTCACAAAGACTTCCTTCTGCTGAAAATTGGTCTGCGATTGTTTTACCCCCGGTTCAATACGGTGAAGATTTTCCAACAGGTAAATACAGGATGAACAATGCATTTGTGGTATGGAAAAACTGATATTCACCTGCCGGTCGCTCTTGAATTGTGCCAGTTTCTGTATCGTTGTATCATCATCCAGGTAAGCAAAGCGGTCAGATACGAATTTTCCTTTCGCTTTCAGTCCAGGCGCTTTATCCAGGTCGTAGTAACTGCAAAGGTTGTTTTCATTCAGCAGCAGGTAAACCTGTTTGCAACCCTGGCAGCAGAAGTTTTTATCCTCTGCAATAACAGGGGTGCTGTCGCATGCGTCCCCACAGTGATAACAATTAACCGGTATGTGTGCCGAACTATTGATCGTTTTTCTTTTATGCTAAAAAAAGCCGCCGCACAAGAATATGCAGCGGGTAAAATAAACAGAAACTACTGTACACTTTTGGTTGAACTAACGTTCAGCCCCGAAAATTTAAAGGCAGGAGTTAAAGAAACAGTCTCTGTAACCGGCAGCGCCATCACCATGAAGTACCCCTCATCCTGCCCCAATTCCATTAATATTTTGTATAGCCAATGATTACATAACAAAAGTGCAGAAACTCCGGAAGCGATAAAATGACGGGCATCAAAAAAAATCATGACGTTGGTCATGTAAGAAAAAAGGGATAGCTCACCCTCTTTCAAGCAGCCACTTAAAGGGCTTGAATGGTTTCTCCGGACGCAGGTTGAATTTTTTTATGGCATTGGTTTGAATATAGTTCAATGCGTCATCAACACTATCCGTAAAGAAGAATAGTTTCATATCCGCTGCCGAGATGGTTCCTTCCGTTTTCATCAGGTCAATATGGGCGATGATGTGTTGATAAAATTCCTTATCCATGATAACAACAGGAAATTCACTGATCTTCTTTGTCTGTATCAGGGTAATGGCTTCAAAATATTCATCCAGGGTACCAAAGCCTCCGGGAAATACCACAAAGGCATACGAATATTTTGAAAGCAGCGTCTTCCGAACAAAAAAGTATTTGATGGAAACCCATTTATCCATGTAGGGATTGGGTTTTTGTTCATGCGGCAGTTCAATATTGCAACCAACGCTCCTGCCGCCTGCTTCCCGGGCTCCCCGGTTGGCTGCTTCCATGATACCCGGGCCACCTCCCGTCATTATAGTAAAACCCAGTTGAGCAATCTTTCCTGATAAGTCCCGGGCTGTTTCATAATCGGGATGCCCTTCGGCAAAACGTGCCGAGCCAAAAACGGTTACACAGGGCCCTACAAAATGAAGGGCCCGGAGCCCTTTGATAAATTCGTACACTACACTTACGGTAAATTTTAATTCTTTCCAGCGGCTTTGAGGGCCTTCTAAAAATTGGATCTCTGTTTTTGACATACGTTCTCGTTATTCCTTTTCAAACTTAGCAATTTTAAAAAGAAATGAACGGTTAAAATTTAAGCCACCTGCTCTTTGCTGAGCAATACTTCGCCGTGGTGAACCAGTAATGGCTTAATGGAATTGGCAATGATGCAGTGTTTGTAGGTCTTCAGCAGGATTTCGTTTGCAACAGGAATATCGGCCTCTGTTTCCACATATATCTTTGGAAAAAGGTCTATGGTGGTAAACTCCAGGTGTCCTTCATATAAACGTACCTGCCCGATGCTGCTGCATTCAAAATCACAAACTATAAGATGTTTTTTATCTGCAATGGCAAGAAATGTGGTCATCAAACATCCGCACAATGAACTTAAGAACAGGTGCTCGGGACTCCATTTATCCGGTACACCGCCGGCAAATTCGGGTGGCGTGGCCACTTCAATGGTTCCCTTCACATCCTTTGCCGACAGGGTGCCTATCCTTCCTTCTTTCCGGTTCAACAGCACTTCAAAATAATATTGATGCGCTTCTGTTTTGGAGATCATGGCTGTTTATTTATGTGATATAAAAATGGGCATTTTAATGTCATGGATCACCCGGTTTGCAAAACTCTTTTTAAACAATTCAGAGAACAATGACCGGGAGAATGCACCCATTACAACATAACCGGGTTGCTGATTCCTGATCCAGTTTGCAAAATCTGTACGGCTTGCCACCGGAAGTGGCATGATCTTTAAATTTGGGTAATGCCGGGAAACCAATTCAACAATCAGGCTGTACTCCGGCATTTGCTCCTCGGTACCGGTCGCTGATAAAAGCATTGTTTCGTTTACAGCCAGCTCGGGAAACAGGTATGCAAACTGTTTAATGGCAAACACAGAAGATTCACTTCCATCGTAGGTAAGGATGTTCTGTGCAGGCTCTTTGTAATTTTCCGGAACCAGCATCACGGGGCATTCAGCTTTTTTCAATACCTCTTCCAGGTAAAAATTAGGCTGGTCTTTCTGAACATTTTCATAGAACAGGTCACTGCTCACAAGCAATACATCAGCAAAACGGGTTTCTTCGATCAAAGAAGAAATAGCCATCATATCAGTATCCTTGTGTACCCGGTATTCAATCCCTTCGGCAATACAGGCATTTTCAAAGATCTCTATGTTCTTACTGACAAGTGTATCGTCCTCTCCACGCATGAGCCACTCCGGCATCATCGCCACGCCTTCCATACCGGTGAAGGCAAGTACTTTTGAATAGTCTACCGGGCTGAGGAAAACACCTGCCAGCAGTACATGACTTTTGTTATTGATACATTTCACAAATTCGAATGCGCCGTGCGGAAAATGCTGGCCGTCGAGCGCTATGATTATCTTTTTCATTGTGAATGATTTTATTGCTTAACAAATCTATTCTAAACCACTCCCAAATTTACTGATACCCGGTAGCAGCAAAAATGATCCTTGTCATAAACGGGAACTTTTATCTGGCAAGAGAAAGATGAAGACGCTGCATATATTGGTCATTGGAGATCAGACATTGGTCATTTGTCAATAGTCATTGGTTATTATGCAAGCGTACTATGCTATCTAAAAATACTATGACTAATGACCAATGTCTATTGACCAGTTCCAAAATGTGATTCAAGTCATAAATGATCGGACTTTCATCTGTTAGTTTTACACAAAATTTTCTTAAAAGAAAAAACACTATTTATGAAAAGTAAATTAATAACAACTGCTTCCATAACATTTCTGCTGTTTGCATCTTCATGTAATTCCGGCGATAACAACAGCACAGCAGCTGCTGCAACTACCGACAACCCGCCTGCTACCGGACAATCGGGTGTGAAAGATGATATGTCGGCAAAAAATGTGGTACAGGTTGCCATCAGCAGTAAAGACCACACTACCCTGGTTACTGCTGTTAAAGCAGCCGAGTTGGTTGATGCATTAAGCAATGCAGGCCCGTTCACTGTTTTTGCACCAACCAATGCAGCGTTTGATAAATTACCGGCGGGCACTGTTGAAGGTTTATTAAAACCTGAAAAGAAAGAAGCATTAACCGACATCCTTCAGTATCATGTTTCCGTAGGCGTATTTAAAGCAGACATGCTGCAGGACGGACAGGTACTTGGCCAGGTTAATGGCGGCAACATAACCATCACAAAAAAAGCAGACGGCCTTTATGTGAATGGAACAGCGAAGATCATTGCATCTATCCCCGCATCAAATGGCATCATCCATGTAATTGACGGAGTGTTATTACCTCCACCGGCAAAATAGTTTTAACATGAGGCGAATATAAAAAGCGTCCCGGTAATTCCGGGACGCTTTTATTTCATGTGCGGTCAGAATATTTTATCCATGCTGGAAGTGTCCAGTATCTTTATCTTCATCACCGCAGAGATACTCAATGCACGCTGCTTTACCAATGCAGCTGTTACGCCTTCAAACAACTCATCTACTGTTTTACAGAAGAGACCTTCCCATTGCTGAAAGTGTTCCCTCGTAAGGGGCAGGTGGCGATTGATATGCCGGTGCAATTCCATGGGATTGCCGGTATACGTGCCGGTGTAGAACAACATATTCTCAAAGAAATCATACATCAGCGGTAAATGCTTCTTCCAGTTCACCTTGGCAATATCTGTAAAAATAAAACCGATAACCGCATCTTGCTTTACCTTATCATAAAAACTGTTCACCAGTAATTCTATATCCTCCCGGGATGTTATATCTTTTTTCATAAAATGTCGTTTAGTGTAGTACGGCGTGTATCTGCTGTAACAGGTCTGCTGAACAATGCTGCTGCAAAAGCGGAAACAAAACCCGTTCCTCTTTCCGGATATGGTCTTCCAGCTTCCTGCCCAGCTCTTCCATCCTGTTTGCCTGGTTGATCTTAGTATCTAAAGAAAGAAACAAAGCCGTTAGTTCCTTGTGTTCTTTTTTTATTTCTTCAGCAAGCCGGCTGAAGGCTTCATTGCAATCCTTTGCAATGCCGAGCATCAATTCTTCTTTTTCAAAATGCCCTTTTATTTCCTTTTCAAACTGCTGCTGTGCATAATCCGCTTTCCCTTCAATGGTTTCGGGCAGGCCTTTGTATGCCGGCGCATCCTTTTTTAAAAGCTGTGCAAGAATAAGCGAGGTATGATGTTCTCTTGACAAAGGGGCCAATGCTTCAAGTCTTTTCATCTTACAGGTCTTTACGGTTGAATTTTCTTAATGATAACCAGGCGGGCATAACTATCCAAACCAGTAAAACAACAAAGGAAGCCACCTGCCCTGCCTGTGTTCCAAAAAAATCTTTGAAAATAGCACCGGTATATCCCATCAGCGCCGATACATCCATTTTAAGCAGGATCAGTATCCTGCCCAGGTCGATCGGGTTCAGAACGGTCAGCCCGATCATTGCTTTTTCCAATGGGTAATCTGCAAACTGAAATAATATAAATAAGATCAGCCCGTCGAAGATGATGGAAAAATACAGCCACAGCAATATGGCAACCCCGATCCCCTTAGCCTTGTCTCTTGTTTTTACTGCGGCCAGCATGGCGATGGCAACAAATATCACCGATAAGAACAGGCCGGCAGCCAGCATCATAAAACCGGTAGCCGTTGCTTCAAATAATAAGATGGGGATCCCAACGCCGACAAAAAACGCAGTAGCCATGCTCCCCGAAAGTCCGCAAACAAACTAAGCCAGATCGTTCTTCTTTTCAGGGGCTGGCTTACAAGCAACTCCAGGAATTCGGCACTGTTGTATACATAGATGGTAGAAAACAAAAGGCTCACCAGCGGCACGATGATCAGGATGATATTTAATAAACTCAGCAGGCCCTTTGCAGAATTATCTTCAAGGTTGAATATGCTTACCGATATCAGCAAAAGGAATAACGTGTACCCCAGCATTATTTTATTCCGCAGGATATCGATCAGGACGTATTTAATGATTTTTTTCATCGGCATTTATTTTTCGGTCCGTTTTCCCAGCATAATGTGTGCAATGGCTTTTGATAATTTTTCTTCGCCTGTCTCTTCCCGGAGCGATATAATATTTTTATGAAAGCATAGTTTCCCTTCCTGCATGAACACAACCTGTGTTACCAGGTCATCCAGTTCACTTAATATGTGTGAGGTGATGAGCACGAGTTTGCCTTTTACTTTTTCTGCAATGATCTTTTCTTTTAAGATCTCGGAAGCGACAGGATCAAGACCTGCAGTAGGTTCATCCAGTATCAGCACATCGGGATTGAACAGAAATGAGAGTGATGCACTTACCTTCTGTCTTGTTCCCCCCGATAGGGTTCGCATGCGTTTGTGCAGGATGTCCTTCAGTTCAAAACGGTCTACCAGTTCTTCATCCGGTTTTTCATTTGATTTACCCCGGATGTCCTTCATCATATCCAGCACCTGGCCAATGGTCATGTTCTCCGGGTACCTGCCTGTCTGCGGCATGTAACCAATATTTGCCCGGTACTGCCAGTCGTGAGAAATATTTTTTCCATTAAAGGTTATAAAGCCACTGTCGGGAATAACCATGCCCAGGATGGATTTGATCAATGTTGTTTTCCCACAGCCATTGGGGCCAATAAGGGCAATACATTCCCCCTTGCCACAGGTAACGGATACGTCATCCAGTACTTTCAATTTTCCAAACCGCTTCGATACGTTGCTTGCAATGATCATAATGTCAAAGGTTTCATAAAAGGATGATCGTCTTTCAGGTCTTCCGGTGTTAACGAGGGCAATATCTTTTCTGTTTTGTCCAGCAGCGTAGACATAAAGCTGCGGAACAGGATCATGGCCGGCGGATTCTGTTCTATGATCATGGCATACATACTTACCGGCCGGTAAGGTATGTCGCCGAGTTTATCCTTATCCAGGTCGTAGCCTTCGTATTTGTCCCAGTAATTATTGGCGAATGTATTCAACACCAGGCTGCCGTTGGTGCCTACATCAAATGTATTGGAGAGGAAATTATTTTTTGATACGGCTACCTCCATACAACTAGCCTGTATCTTCATGGCCCAGCCATTTTCCTTAAACACGTTCTTCTCTAACTGAACCCGGCTCACGCCTTCCATAAAAATACCGGTGGTGTTCTTTACAAAACGGTTGTTGTAAATAGTACTGTTGCTGATCTCTTTCAGCAACAGTCCATAGGACCCATCGCCCCAGTTCTCTTCAAAATAATTATTTTCCATCGTCACTTCTTTCGAAAACATAACAGCAACGCCGGCGCCGTTACCGGCAAACACATTGCTGTAGTATGCATCGCTGTTTGAAAACATAAAGTGCAACCCGTACCGGAGATTGTTCTGCGAAATATTCCGCCAGATCACCGAATGCGTAACAAACTCGAAATAGATCCCATCGCGGTGGCCGTTGATGGTATTGGCAATGATCTGCATACTGTCGCTCTTCCAGCAGTGAATGCCATTGCCGCTTTGTTGTTCTTCGGTACTGTAAGAAGTAAGTCTATTATTTTTGATGATGCAGTTTGTACCGTACTGCGTATAGATACCAAAGAAAGTATCTTCCAGGATATTATCGAGGATGATAACATGGTGCCTGTTATAAATTTTAATGCCGGCAAAGTCTTCGATACTGGATACACCCGAATGTATGATCTTAAAACCCTGCACCAGTACCCTGTCTGCTTTTACAGAGATCACTTCGTATTTATGGTCGCCATCAAGTATCGGATGATTGATACCGATAAGTGAAATTGATCTTTGTACCAGCAGGTTCCCTTCGTGGTAATGCCCGGCATCCACCAGTATGGTATCGCCGTCAACAGCAACTTTGAGCGCTGCCTGTATTGTAATATAAACTTGTGCTTTTCCTACCCGTATTGTTTTGCTCCATGCATTTAAGAAAAAAAAGAGCAACAGCAATATGATGATCAACCGGTTCATTGCCTGTTTAGTTCATTCCAGTTAACCGCATTGCCCGGAAACTTTTTCATCACCGCCGCCATACTGTCGTTATTGTTGAATGCAGCCATGTTGCCGCCCATGGGACTGCGCAGTTCATCAGACTTCAGCATCATTGCATCTTGTGCATTGATAAGCTGGTGATCGCCGCTGTAATTGGTAACATATACATCCTTTACCTGTTCTTTTTCGATCATGCTGGAACGAAGAAATGACAACAGGCAATGCATATCATCAAACTTATAGATCCTGCCTTTTGTCACTACCTCTGCACCAAACCTTGTATCACTCACCGTCATTTTACAGAAATAGCAATTGTCAACACCCGGTGTAATGGCCTGTGGGCCGGTGCTGCAGGATGTAAGTACCAACAACGACGCAAGTGATATGATCAACCCTTTTTTTATTTTTATGGCACGGCGCCATTCCATTATAAAACAGAAAAGCAGTATTACACCTACCGACACAAATATCCATCCGCCTTTATCAGGGATGGAATAAGCACCAAAATTGAGCAGTTGTTTAAAGCCGATCAATGGAGGCTGGTATGCCATGCCCGGAACAATGATGGCTGCATCGGGATTCAGGTTATGTCCGTAATTATATTCCCAACGCCAGAAATCATACATGGCCAGTATGCCAAAAGAAACAAAAAGTATAAAGAGTATATAAAGTAATTTCCGCTTTCCTGCAATGGCAGTAACCAAAAAGAGAAAGGAGAAAAATCCGATGATATATGGCAGCAGGGTGAATTCAATAAAATCTGCGGTATGCAATGTTTTCATACCGATGTAATGATTAAGCCCGTTGATGATGTCAACATTGCCCGCCAGTTTCGACGGGTAGATAAGCAACATCAACCCTTCGGGGTATTGTGGTGCCGCCAGCTCTATCCGCCACAGAGGCACAAATATCACCGGTATCAAAGCCAGTCCGCAAACAACCAGCAGTATTCTTATCCAGGGTCTTACTTTATCATTTTTCATCTTACCAGGTTTCAGCTAACTTAAAAAGGGACAGGCCGTAAAGAAGCCTGTCCCTGTTATCACAAGATCATTTTTTTGCAGCAGAATCTGCAGCCGGCAAATTTTTACCGGTACTGAATAACAACGGCACATTACTTCCTGGCGGTGATACCCGGATGTAACCTGTCATCTCCTGGTGGAGTGCACTGCAGAAATCGGTACAATACATCGGGAAGATACCCACCTTATCCGGGTTCCATTTCAATGTTTGTGTTTCGCCGGGCATAACCAGTAACTCTGCATTGGCAGCGCCTTTTATAGCAAAGCCATGCGGCACATCCCAGTCCTGTTCCAGGTTGGTAACATGGAAATAAACCTCATCCCCCATTCTTATCCCTTCAATATTATCAGGCGTAAGGTGAGAACGTATGGCAGTCATGTATACATCTATCCGGTTTCCGGCACGAACCACTTTTGTAGTTCCTTCGCCATTGGAGAAATAAGGATTTTTGTTTTCTTCCATTTTAAAGAACTTGAGGGAATTGTTCTTTATGATATCGGCAGGCACAATTTGTGCATAGTGCGGTTCACCAATGGTTGGAAAATCGAGGATCAGTTGCATCTTATCCCCGCTGATGTCGTATAACTGTGCGCTCTGCGATAATTCAGGGCCGGTAGGTAAATACCTGTCCTTGGTTATTTTATCGTATGCAACCATATATTTTCCGTTTGGATTTTTTGTATCACCACCAGCCACACATAAGTGACCAACAGAATAATACGTTGGTACCCTGTCTACCACTTTCAGGTCTTTGATGTTCCACTTAACCACTTCTGAAGAAACAAACATGGAAGTATAAGCACTCCCTTTGTTATCAAATTCGGTATGCAACGGGCCTAATCCTGGTTTTTTCACTTCGCCATATAAAACAGATTCGTATTTAAGAATGGGAATGCCTTCAAACTCACCGATATAATCTTTTGCAGCAATGGCTTTCTGCAGTTTATCAAAACTGAACACAGGGATCAATGCAGCTAATTTTCCGCTACCAACAATATACTCGCCCGTCGGGCTTACATCACACCCGTGCGGAGATTTGGGGCAAGGGAAAAAATAACAGATGTCTTTCAGTTCCTTGGAATCAAGCACGGTAACTTCTGTTCTTATTTCAGAAGTAGCCGAATGTGTTGATTCATTATAAGTATTGTGGGCATATCGAACAGCCTGTTTTCTTCCTTTACCGGCTTTCAGATACTCCTCTGCTTTCTTCCAGTTCACCGCCATGATGAAGTCCTTATCTTTTTGAGAAGCGTTTACTTCCAGCAAGGTGTTCGCCTGTTCGGTATTATAGCAGGAGAAAAAGAACCAGCCATGAGAAACACCTTTGCCGGCCTGGCTCAGGTCGAAATTAAAACCGGGGCACTGTATCTGGAAAGCAATATCCATCTTACCATCTTCTTTTGCAACACTGATAAAACTGATGGTGCCTTTGAAGTTTTGCTTGTAGGTATTAATAGGCACATCGCCGTTCTTATCATCCGGCGGTACACTGAAACGGGTTCCTGCCACTACATACTCCGTATTTTCAGTAATGAAAGGAGAAGAGTGATTACCACCGCTGTTTGGCAATTCGATGATCTCCGAAGTACGGAAAGTTTTCAGGTCAATCCTGGCAACACGGGGGTATTGTTGGCATTTCCAAAAACCCATTTGCCGTCGTACTCGCCGTTTGTTTTTGAAAGCTGCACATGGTGCAGGTCATCCCAGGGAACAAAACCATGCGATGTATTCAGCATCGGTTTTGTTTCTTCGCTGTAACCCCATCCTTTTTCAGGATCAACTGAAAATACAGGAATCACACGCAGCAATCGTCCGCTGGGTAAGCCATACACAGACATCTGCCCGCTGAAACCACCCGATACGAAATTGTAAAATTCATCGTACTTACCGGGAGCAACATAGGCTTTGGCAGCAGCATCAGAACTTACGGCCGAACCGGCATTTTTTGGCTTACAGGCTGAAAAGCCCAACAGCAGGCTGAATGCAAAAACAGCGACCGTTATTTGTTTATACTTTTTCATGTTGATATTTATTTATGCTTTAAGGGTTAAATTATTTAACGCCATCATTTTTTCTCATGAATTCATACAGGGACCTTGCGTCGGCATCGGCCAGGTTTTGATTTGGCATACGCACCAGGCAGATCTCAAGTTGCGCCTGTGCTTTTGGATCTTTGTCGAGCATGGCATCCGTATTGGTAACAAAATTCATGATCCAGGGACCTTTATGCCTGTCGGTAACACCCAACCAACCCGGGCCTACTAATTTTTCGCTGGTGAGTTTGTGGCAACTGCTGCATTTAACACCATATATCTTCTCTCCGCCTGCAGCCAGGGCCGCATCCAGTGTTGCACTTATTTCTACGTCTTTAAATTTCCCTTCTCCCCTGTCAGGATCGTAAGAAGGGTTACCGTTCGCTGTTTTTGAGGCTCCGGGCGAAGTAGATTCTGTGTTTGCCGAATTAGTATCTGAATTGCCTCCGCATGCAGCAAAGAAGGCACCCAGGATGAAAACGACTGCAAATTTTTTCATAACAGGAAAATTTTTGTTTTAAATTTATTACACAAGATTAGTGGCATGTATTGTATAATTTTATGCGCAAGGTCATATCCTGGATAATTGCCATAAAGAAAAAACTGCCTGAGCATAAAACCCCCGGCACGTTCAGCATTTTAACTAAGTCACTCACTAAGAACCTGTTGCTATGACTTTAATCATATATAAGACTGTCACAGGTCATTCGGCCCCCGCAGGGCTAATAATACATTTGCCCACACTAATTAAACTACTCTACCATGATTGATATAGACATGCTGCTGGCCTGGGGAGCGGCATACAAAAAATTAAGTGCCGGGGAAATGATATTCCAGGAAGGTGCTCAATCTTCGTTCTACTATCAATTGGTTGCCGGTAAAGTACGATGGGTTAATATCAACGATGAGGGAAAAGAATTTATCCAGACCATTATTGAACCCGGCGAATGCTTTGGCGAGTTTCCGCTGTTTGATGATGAGCCGTTTGCAGCTTCGGCCGTTGCAGATGAGGACTCCGTGATCATACGGTTGCATAAGGCATCATTCCACCAGCTTATAAAAGAAAATCCTGAGATACATTTTGCATTCAGCCGGTTACTCACACAACGTCTCCGCTTTAAATTCCTCATCCTTAAAGAACTTGCCACCCACAATCCCGAGAACAGTATTTCAACCCTGCTCAGTTACTTTAAACAGAACCGGAAAAATATCTGTACCAAGTGCAACCGGTTAAAACTAACCCGCCAGCAAATCGCCGATATGACCGGGCTTCGGGTAGAAACCGTTATCCGCACCATGCGGAATATGCATTCGCATGGATTGCTCCGCATTGATAAAGGCAAAGTGTATTGCTGATTGTGATTGAAATCATACAGTTTTACCAGCACCCGTTGTTACTTTGTTTCAAATAGAAATTATGGCACTACCGGTTCATCGCTGGGTACGGATTTCCCTTTTGAATTTACTCATTGTAGCCAGCTTAGGCGTAGTGCTGCGTTACAAGATCCTGTACCCGCTTCCCTTTGTTGATCAGAAGCACCTGCTGCACGGCCATTCGCATTTTGCTTTTGCCGGGTGGATATCACAGGCGATCATGACATTACTGGTGACCTACCTGGCCAGACAAAGCGGCGAGACCGTTTACAAAAGATACAAATGGCTTTTATACGGCAACCTTTTTACCGCATACGCCATGCTCATCGCATTTCCCATAGAAGGCTACGGATTGTACTCCATTATTTTTTCAACCGCTTCTATTTTCGTTTCGTATGCATTTGCTGTTTATTTATGGCGTGACCTGAACAGGCTGCATCAAAAAACGCCTACCCACTTATGGCTTAAAGCGGCCGTACTCTTCAATGCATTGTCATCGCTGGGTGCCTTTGCACTTGCCATCATGATGGTGGAGCGGCTCGTTTTTCAGAATGCATACCTGGCTGCCGAATATTTTTATTTACATTTTCAATACAACGGCTGGTTCTTTTTTGCCTGCATGGGTTTGCTGAATGAAGTATTGCGTAAGGTTGAAGTAGATCCAAAAATCTTACCCGGATATTCTGGCTCTTTGCATTTGCAGCTGTTCCTGCCTATTTTTTATCTGCCTTGTGGATGAACCTGCCGGTATGGGTGTATATCCTGGTGCTGATCTCGGCCATCATACAGGTGATCGGCTGGGGCAAGATGGTCATAGAAATAAAAAGAAATGGCCGGTACTCACAAACACCTCTTCCCTTACCGCAAAATGGATCATGGGATTTTCCGCCATTGCACTTACCGCAAAATTATTGTTACAGCTTGGATCAACCGTTCCCTCATTAAGTGATCTTGCTTTCGGGTTCCGCCCCATTGTGATCGGTTACCTTCACCTGGTACTGCTTGGAATGATCACCCTCTTTTTACTGAGCTACTTTTTTGCCGGCGGGTACATACAGGCAAATAAAAAAACTTCTTTTGCCGTTTTTCTTTTTGCCGCAGGAGTCATACTGAACGAGATACTGCTTATGACACAGGGCGTATCGGCCATGAGCTATACCAGTGTTCCTTTTATCAATGAGTTGCTATTTGCAACTGCCCTTATATTGTTTTCCGGTGCATTCTTATTGTTCGTTACGTCATTAAAAGTTTTCAGAAACTGATTTCAATCACAGTTTGGCGGTTTTTATCGCCGCAACTTTGTTGAAAATTATTTTATGAAGACAATCGCAGAACAAACACTGGCTTCCATCGTAAGCAGCAATCACCAAACGGTTCCCGTTTTGGAAAAATACAATCTTGATTTCTGCTGCAAAGGAAAAAGAACCCTTGCAGAAGCCTGTACAGAAAAAGGGCTGGCAGTAGACAACATTGCCGAAGAACTGGAAAAACAAATAAGCACGGAGCGGGGCAATAAACTGCCCTTTGCTTCCATGACGGCTGAGCAACTGATCAGTTACATCCTCATCCAGCATCACTTTTATGTAAAACAATCCATGCCAACCATTCTTTCGCACCTGGAAAAAGTAGCCATGAAGCATGGAGACCGCTTTCCCTACATGGTAGAAGTGCTGTACCTGTTTAAAGAGATCAGCGAAGAAATGACCATGCACATGCACAAGGAAGAATCCATATTATTCCCCCGGATAAAAGAAGTGGAAGCTTTGTCGGCCATTCATCAAAAAGAAATTTTACGGACGGATATATAGCCAACCCGATCCAGGTAATGGAAATGGAGCATGATCATGCCGGTACATTATTATACCGCATACGTGAACTCACGAATGACTATACGGCTCCCGAAGATGCCTGCACCACATTCAAGGTAAGCCTCGCTGAATTAAAGGAGTTTGAAGAAGACATGCACAAACATGTTCACCTGAAAAATAACCTGCTGTTCCCTTTGTCGGAAAAAATATTTAAGCAGCAGACCAGTTTGAATTAAAGGCATTGGACATTGGTCATTAGTCATTAGTCATTAGTCATTAGTCATTAGTCATTAGTCATTAGTCATTAGTCATTAGTCATTGGATCTAGTGCATTTATTTGCTGCTTATATTCCGGCGGCAGGATAAGTGATTTAATAAGTCCATCCAGTTTTATCTTCCGGCTGAATTTATAAAATGGCAGGATCATTTTAAGCCAGTGCCTGTTATTAAAGCCAAGCATTGTCTTAGCCCTTGCAGGTAACACAAGTTTTTGGGATTCTACCAACAGTTTATAGCGGAAAGCACCGAGGTGTTTTTTATATTGCTCATAAAGGTCAATCGTGTACTCCCCTTTTACAAGGTCGGCTGTAAGGTGTTTATCCCTGCTGATCAACCAGCCGGAATAATTTGCAGGCAGGTCTTTTAAATTCATCCTTGCTCCCAACCTGTAAAACACATCATACACTTCGCTCTTTTCTTCATCACTCAGTTTACGTTCCAGTAATTCAAAAGAAGCAATGGAATAATGAATCAGCATGAACAACACATCCCGGTAAGCCCAGTCAGGAATTTTTGCATCACGGCTTTTTTCAATGGCAGAATGGATGCCGGTTATCTTATCAATGGCTGCATTAGCTTTAGTAAGTTCTGAAAAAACAATTTCCCTGGCATACGTAACGGTGGAAAATAACCTGCCCAGCGGATCGGCGGGAAGTTTACCCGTAAAATACAGCCAGTCGACAGCCTTATTCAGTGCAAACTCTGCAGCAGACCCGGCGAAGATAAAAAGGATGGTATCAGATTTACCCCATATCTTTCTTACGATGGAGTCCTTTTGAACAAAATACCGGGTACCGTTTTCCATTTATTAATTAAAACCGTAAAAAATAATATTGCAGTTTCAAAGTTATCACAAAAGACAATGAAATTCAGTACCGGATTGCAGGCAACTTACTGTTCAGGTACTGGTCAAATAAAAAAGCGCTTCAGTTTCCTGAAACGCTTTTCCAAAACTATAATCCCACATGCTTATTGTTTCGAATCAGAATTCTCTTTTACTTTGGCACCACCCCTGTGTGTGGCCATAACAGCAGCAAACCTTATCTTCAACCTGGCAATTTTTATATTATCGCTGGCAGCAAGATCTTTTTCCACTGCATTCTTCCGTGTATCCAGTGCTTCATATAATACGTTGATCTCATCCCAGTCTTCCCTTGTATAAACTTTCTTATTATCTTCTACTGTATTTACGAAATTTTTATAAATATCATGTATATTTTCAGCCGTAACGAATGAAAATTTCATATCGTTTCCTACTTTTCCTTCGCCGAATAAACGGTTACGCAATACCTGCCTGTAGTCTGCCGGAGAAGTTACATCCACTTTAGCCGTTGCTTCATTCTCTTTAATATTAAATTCATACTTGGTCTTAAGAGCAGCATACTTGGCTTTACTGGCATCCGTCTTAGCCTTGTCTGCTTCTTCCAGTGCTGCCATATTTTTTTCTGCTTTCAGGGCTCTTGCCTGGTAACCATCATCGATAGCTCTCCAATTTGCCTCTGTATATACAGGTGCCTGGTTCTCTACTGAATCAACATACTCGGATAAACGGGCTGCATCGGCTGCGGCCGTTTCTTTTTCTATGTTCTTACAGGCTGTAAATCCCGTCAATACGAGGGCAGCAGTGATCATTAAATTTGTTTTTTTTATTTTTATTAGTTTTATTTTTTTCAAAAGGAATTGTGTTTGCAACAATATACCTGGTGTTTGTTATCATCAGCATATGCATGATGGTTAAATAATTCTTTGCAAAAAATATCAGGTATCGGGGCGTTCATCATTACAGCATTACGGGCATTTGTTACATCATTCCCACTTTCTGAATTGCAGCAGCAAATAGCTGTTTAATAAGCCTACCTTGTTGAAAAGCCAATTATGGAAAAGCGCATACTCGGAATTATCTTGTCTCTGTTAGGTGTCGTTGGACTCATTTATGCCGGCATGAGCTTCATGAATGGCGGTGAAGGAACAAGGAATATAAAGGCAATTATCTTTTCGGGTGTCATAGGAGCCATTTTCTTTTTTGCAGGCATCGGCCTGATAAGGAATACAAAGGATAAGGCAACCTGATGCATTCTTTCCCGATCGCTTTCCCCTGTTTACAGGCTATCGCTGTCTATCACAGGTCATTTTATTAAAATGTGGGATAGATGTAACCAATTCACAGATATATGTAACACTTATTACCGGCACAATAGCAATCTTTATATTAATTAACCCATAAAAAAGCCCCATGAGTAACGAAAAAGCAGAGATCCCGAAAATAGAAAAATCAAAGTCGCACATCATTGTTGAGATCATTGAATATGTGCCTAATTCGGTAGTGATAAAAACGATCATAAAAAAATCAACCGGGAATATCAGCGTAATGTCATTCGACAGTGGTGAAGGATTAACAGAGAAGATCTCTCCCTTTGATACCTACGCCCAGATCATTGAAGGAAAGGCAGAGGTCGTTATTGACGGAAAATCCTTTTTTCTTGAATCAGGATCCGGGATCGTAATACCGGCGCATACCCTAAACCATATAAATCCCGCCGGCCGTTTTAAAATGATATTAACCATCATCAAAAGCGGGTATGAATAAGCGGAACATCAGAACCTTTTAAAATAATAAAAACAATAGTATGCCTTCTAAGCTTCTTGCAATTTCAAATGCAACTACTGAGCGGGCCGATAAAGATGTTTACCCCGGGAAACCGGTCACTGCAACAGGGGCTAACGGTGTTTTTACCGTGGATGATAAATGGACCGTAAAATACTGGAACAAGGCAGCTGAAAAAATACTGGGGGTTCCCGCAAAAGACATTGTAGGGAAGAACCTTTGGGAAGAATTCGCCGGTATCATCCCGGTGGAATTTTATGCCATTGACCAAAAAGCATTCCGGCAGGATATTCCCCTTCATTTTGAAGAATACTGGGGCCAACTGGGCGCCTGGTTTGAGGTAATAACCTATCATTGCGACAATGCCCTGTCTGTTTCCTTTAAAAGCAGCAGCCAGTCCTATCCGGAATACCCCGGGGGGCCGGTCGAAAAACTCAGAATACTGACTGAACTGTACAAGCATGTTGCAGAGATTTCACAAGATTGCATCTGGGAATTATACCTGAAAGGCGAAGAAATATGCTGGATAGATGGCGGCCATAAAAGAACTTTTGGATACCAGGTAGAGAATGCACTCATTCCCCAGGCTTTCTGGGAAGAATGCATACACCCGGATGAGCGGATACGGGTACTGACAAGATTAAGCAACATGATCACCGGGGGAGCTGAACAATGGGAAGATAAATACCGGTTTAAAAAAGCGGATGGCAGCTATGTGCTTGTCCAGGACCGGGGCCATATCATTTATGATGACAACAAAGAGGCTTCCAGGATCATTGGCATCACCCGGGTCATCTCCGAATAGACCGTGAAACAAAAAATTAATTTAACCAGAAAACAATCTTCTTCCCTGTGAGCCTATTCCAACCGGGAATTTTAATTACCTACGAGTTCAAAAACTAAAAAAGTGAAACAGCATTCTTCGTTTCATAAGCAGGTGTTTGAATTGATAGCACAGTGGCTGTTGGGTTATGCGTATCTTTGATATACTCAGTTCCTGGCTATATATACAAAAAAGATGAAGTTATATATCAAATATATGGTGAGCCTGCGATGCAAGATACTGGTGAAAGATGAGTTGGAAAAACTGGGGCTGCATCATTTAGTGGTAGATCTTGGCTCGGTGGAGATCATGGAAAACATCACACCCGAACAACACAAACAACTCGGTACAAATCTATTGAAGTCGGGCCTGGAACTGCTGGATGATAAAAAAAGCATCCTCATCGAAAAGATAAAAGCCGTGATCATTGAAATGATCCACTACTCCGACGAACTGCCTACGGTAAACTATTCAGATTACATCAGTGAAAAAATAGGATACGATTATACCTACCTTGCCAATACCTTTTCCGAAGTGAAGGGTATCACCATCCAGCAGTTCATCATCATTCATAAAATTGAAAAGGTAAAAGAACTCCTTTTATACGATGAATTGAATCTTACCGAGATCGCCTTTAAACTGCACTACAGCAGTGTGGCACATTTATCCAACCAGTTCAAAAAGATCACCGGGCTTACCCCCTCCTTTTACAAGCAACTGAAGGAAAAGCGTCAGCAGAACCTCGAAAACCTGTGATTTGTGTAAGTTTTAGAAATTCCAATGTAATGTTAGCCCTTAAAAAGCAGCGACCTTTAAGATCCCTCTTTTAAATGAAGAGTTACATTGAAATTATATATCAAATACATGGTGAGCAACCGGTGCAAACTGGCTGTAAAAGAAGTGTTGAAAAATCGGGGATTACATTTTATTGTGGTTGACCTGGGCGAAGTGGATATCATGGAGGATATTTCCGCCGAAGAACGTGAACAATTGAAGAAGGACCTGCTTATATCCGGGCTTGAACTGATGGACGACAAAAGGGCTGTACTCATCGAAAAGATAAAAACAGTGATCATTGAAATGGTGCACCATACGGAAGATGAGATGACCATTAATTTTTCGCATTTCCTAAGTGAAAAACTCAACCACAGCTACACCTACCTCGCTAATTTGTTTTCAGAAATACAGGGCACCACCATTGAGCAGTTCATCATCTCCCATAAAATTGAACGTATAAAAGAACTCATCATGTACGACGAACTGAACATTACGGAAATTGCCTGGAAGATGAACTACAGCAGCGTGGCCCATTTATCCAACCAGTTTAAAAAAATGACCGGGCTCACACCTTCTCACTTCAAACAATTAAAAAATAAAAGGCGTATCCCTATTGAAGAAGTAGGAACTGAATCTATACCGGGGGTAAATAACTAACCTGAAAATACAAAGTCAGCATATGGCTAAAAAAATAAAATTGGCAGCAGATGATTTAACCGTTGCCCGCAAAAAGCTTATCCGGCAAAAAGGAGAGATTGAGAAACTGATGGCAGAGTTGATCATTATCCGTAAAAAACTTGCCCTTCAGAAAGAAGATAAAGGAAAACGGGCGGCCGAACTGGGCATTGCCAATATTGAACTCGTCTTCCAGGATGAAGAGAAAGAAAAGCGGGCAGCTGAGCTGATCATTGCCAACAAAGAACTTGTATTTCAAAACGGCGAAAAAGAAAAAAGGGCAGCAGAATTAGTGATCGCTGATATAGAACTTGATTTTCAAAGCAAAGAAAAAGAAAAAAGGGAAATAGCAACCAAAGAACTTGAAGCATTCAGTTATGCAGCCAAACGGGCTTCTCAATATGCAAGAAGCCTGATAGAAGCCAGCCTCGATCCGTTGTTTACCATCAGCCCCGCAGGAAAGATCACCGACATGAATAATGCCTCGGTAAACATCACCGGTATACCGAGGGAGAAGCTGATCGGCACAGATTTCTTCAATTATTTTACTGAACCCGACAAGGCAAGGAAAGGTTACAAGGAGGTTTTTGCCAAAGGCTTTGTGGCAGATTACCCGTTGACCATCAGGGACCACAAATTAACCGATGTATTATTTAATGGTTCTGTTTATAAAGATGAACAGGGAAAGTACTTGGCGTGGTAGTAGTGGCCCGTGATATTACCGAACAGAAAAGGATTGAAAAAGAATTTACCGAGGCTAAAATATTTGCCGAACTGGCAACCGAGATCGCTGAAGAGGCAAAAAGCAAAGCAGAAGATGCGGTGAAGGCAAAGCAACAGTTCCTGGCCAATATGAGCCACGAGATACGCACACCCATGAATGCCATCATCGGGTTCACAAAAGTGCTGTTGAAAACAGACCTTACCGCAAAGCAGCGGGAATACCTTGTTGCCATTAAACTGAGCGGCGATTCACTGATCGTTCTCATCAACGACATACTTGACCTGGCAAAAGTGGATGCCGGTAAAATGATATTTGAAGAGATCCCTTTTAAAATGGAAGCATCCATATCTGCTATGCTTCACCTGTTTGAAACAAAGATCCGGGAGAAGAACCTGGAACTGGTTAAAGAATACGACGACAAAATTCCCCGGGTTTTACTGGGTGATCCCGTGCGGCTTCACCAGATCATATTAAACCTGGTGAGTAATGCGGTAAAGTTCACCAGCAAGGGCAGGATCACGGTAAGTGCCCGTTTGCTGGAAGAAAATACGGACAATGTGAATATTGAATTTGCCGTTACCGACACAGGGATCGGGATCGGTGATAATAAAATAAAAAAGATATTTGAAAATTTTCAGCAGGCATCCAGCGACACATCAAGGTTATATGGCGGCACAGGGCTGGGACTTGCCATTGTTAAACAACTGGTGGAACCACAGGGAGGAAGCATCAGTGTAAAAAGCAGGATCAATGAAGGGTCAACCTTCAGTTTCATTTTAAATTTTAAGAAAACCAATGCAGAAGCAGACCTGGACATGGAAATGGCGGAACTGGATGGAGAATCAAAAAATATTAAAGTACTGGTAGTGGAAGACATTGCCCTTAACCAGTTACTGATGAAAACGCTCCTGGATGATTTCGGCTTTGAGCGGGACATTGCTGCCAATGGAAAAATAGCCATTGAAAAATTACAGGCCAAATCATACGATGTGATCCTGATGGACCTGCAAATGCCTGAAATGAACGGTTTTGAAGCTACCGAATACATCCGCAACAAATTGAATTCTACCATCCCTATCATTGCACTCACTGCCGATGTAACTACGGTTGACCTGGCAAAATGCAAAGCCGTAGGCATGAATGACTACATCGCAAAACCGGTTGATGAACGGTTACTCTACAGTAAAATAATGAGCATCATAAAGAAGCCGCAACTCATAAAGAACAGTGGATCCCAGGAAGATATGCACATTATTAACAAACAGGTAAAATGCATTGACCTGGAATATTTAATTCACCGGACAAAAGCCGATCCCAAGCTGATGATCGAAATGATCTCCCTTTACCTGGAGCAGACACCGCCATTGGTGAAAGCCATGAAACAGAGTTTAGTGGATAAAGACTGGAAACTGCTTCATTCCGTGGTACACAAAATGATCCCCTCCTTTTCCATCATGGGAATCAGTTCAGATTTTGAGAACATGGCGAAAAAGATCCAGGGATATGCAAACACCCGGCAACAGTCTGACCTGATACACGATATGGCGTTACAGCTTGAGAACGTATGCACCCAGGCATGTAAAGAACTGGAAATAGAGTTAAGCATGATCAAAAAAACAAACGCATGAACAACAAAGAAAAAATCAAACTCTTCCTGGTAGATGACGATGCGGTATTTTTAAAATCACTGGAAATCGAATTCCTGCAGCACGGCGATTTTAGCATTGAAACATTTCCAACCGGCGAAGGCTGCATCGAAAATCTTTCGGATAATCCTGACATGATCATTCTGGACTACATGCTTGATGGCATCCAGAAAAATGCCATGAATGGAATTGAAACCCTGGATAGAATAAAGGACTACAATCCTGATATACCGGTTGTAATGCTGTCGGCCCAGGATAAGATCGAAGTGGCCATCAACTGCATGCATCACCGGGCGTACGATTACGTGGTAAAAAGTGAAACGGCCTTTATGCGCCTGCAAAAGATCATTACCGGCATTTTCCGTTACAAAAAAATGGAAAAGGAACTGAACTGGTATATGGAGCGTATGTGACCAGCAGGCACCGTATAATTATTTCCGGATTGGATCGTTCAGCTCAAATAAACTCCGATACGATGAAATCAATTTTATTGATCGAAGATGATCCCAATATTCTTGAAAACCTGGTTGAGTACCTGGAGATGGAAGGCTTCCGTATTTTTTCTGCCAACACAGCCAAAAAAGGAATTGAACTGGCCGCCCAAATCATACCCGACCTGATCATATGCGATACACCAAAACCCGGGATCGATGGATACGAAGTTTTAAGGTTTATAGTCAATACAACTGATACTTGTGAAATACCATTTATTTTCTGCACAACGCTTTGCCAGAACTTTTATAAAACCGAAGCATATGAACTTGGTGCAGACGGGTTCATCATAAAGCCATTTGAACTTGAAAAAATACTGCAACTGGCAAGAAAATGCATGAAACACGGAAGTAAAAGACAAAAATATATGCTTTGACAAATGCAGTACCATATAACAAAACAGGGCCTGGTTTAAAAAAGATGCGCCGGTTGCATATACTGCTGGCAGAAGATAACCTGCTGAATATAAAGCTGGCCTCCCTTGTGTTTGCGCAATATGGTTTAACATTCCAGGTAGCTGAAAACGGAAGTATTGCGGTTGAAAAAATAAAGAACGGCCATTTCGACATTGTACTTATGGATATGGAAATGCCGGTATTGAATGGTTACCAGGCCACAAACCTGATCAGGCATGAATTAAAGAATGATATCCCCATCATTGCCCTATCTGCCCATTCGGGGCAAGATGAAAAAGAAAAATGCCTGCGACTGGGCATGAATGATTACATCGAAAAACCCATTAATGAAACGATCCTCTTCCGTTCCATATTGAATTTAACCGGCAGCAAAAAGAAAACTTCTAAAAGATAACTTATTACCAGGCCACCGGGAACAGCCCCACGTCTCCGGAAAATATGCAACCTCGATTATCTTATTAAGATCACCCGGGGAGACAAAAACAACCTGAACAGCATCCTGGATATTTTACTGAAAGAAACGCCGGAAGAAATATCCATCCTTGATGAAGCGATCGAAAAAACAAATTATGTGCTCATCAGCGACATTTCCCATAAGATAAGATCCTCCTTTTCCATGCTGGGCATCTCTGTACTTAATCTCATATTGGAAGAAATGGAACGCCTGGGTGCTGTTGCAACCGGTATTGAACGCATCGCTAAACTGAACCGCCGTGTACATACTGTTTTTATAAGGGCTATGGAAGAAGTAAGAGCAGCGGTCAATATAGCCTGAACAAGACCTGTATCCGAATCATTTTTTCTACAGCAACACAAGGCATACCGTATTATTTTTCACAAGTTCTTCCTTCCCAATGTGTGAATTATATAAATAATTCTATGCGTTATATAACACAGTAAGATAAAAACGGGCGCACCTTTACAGCCATCATCATAAAATAATTAATATGCCTTTACTTACCGTTTTTATTGTGTTGGTTGTTGTAGGCGTTGTTCTCTGGCTGATAAACACCTATATCCCGATGGATCGTAAGATCAAAAGCATTCTGAACGTTGTTGCGGTTATCCTTGTTATAATCTGGCTGCTGCAGGTATTTGGGATCCTGGGTTCTTTAAAGAGTCTGAAAGTCTGAGGAATATTTTGAACAAATACTTTACAAGTAACCTACCATGAAACAATTCACAAAAGCGGGCATCGCAAACACACTACAGGTAGCTGCGGTACTCATTCTTTTTGGTTACCCGGGTTGTTCTCCCGATAAAACATCATCTAATTCCTCCTATTCAGCAAAGTCTCCGGCAGCGGCTGATACAACCAGGCAATTAAAGCCGGTCGATCTCAAATCCCTGGAAGGCGAAAAGCATACGATCGTATTAAAACCCTGACTTATTGAGTAAGGCTGTATTATAAAGACCGATTAATTGAACAATAAAAGCAAGAAATGTCAGCTGGCTATTTAAAGAACAGGTTTACCGATGCAGGCAATATTTCTCTGTTTACAGCCAGGTTTTTCAGAGAGGTCTTTACGTTTCCTTTCGAGCTAAAAGAATTTCTCAGGCAGTGTTACCTGGTCGGGTATAAATCGCTTCCGTTGGTTGGCATTACCGGTTTCATCATGGGGCTGGTGCTTACACTTCAGTCCCGGCCAACATTAGCAGAGTTTGGTGCAGAATCCTGGTTGCCGGGCATGGTGGCTCTTTCATTGATAAGAGAGATCGCCCCGGTGATCACCGCATTGATATGTGCCGGAAAGATCGCATCGGGCATTGGTGCCGAATTAGGCTCCATGAAGGTAACAGAACAGATAGATGCCATGGAAGTATCCGCCATCAATCCTTACAAGTATTTAGTGGTTACAAGGATCCTGGCCACCACGCTCATGATCCCGGTACTGGTTGTATTTGCAGATGGCGTAGGTATTTTGGGAGGATATGCCGGCATTAATATTCACAGTGATGTTACGCTCTTTCGTTACCTGTCGAAAGTACTTGACTCACTCGATTTCCTGGATATTCTTCCCGCCACGATCAAAACTTTTTTCTTTGGATTTTTTATCGGGCTCATCGGCTGCTACAAAGGGTATACAGCCGCCAATGGAACAGAAAGTGTAGGCAAAGCCGCCAACTCTGCCGTGGTGGCTGCATCTCTTACCATATTTATTATCGATATGCTGGCTGTGCAGATAACAGATCTTTTTTCTAATAAAATGATAACAGAAGAAATAAATAGTAAGCAGGTAAAAGAAACGGGCAGCGAAGGTCGGGTAATAAGCATAAAGGAATTGTATAAATCCTTCGGGGAACATAATGCTGTATTAAAAGGTATCAACCTTGTAGTAGCCAAAGGAGAGAACCTGGTGGTACTGGGCAAATCAGGTTCGGGTAAATCGGTGGTCATAAAATGCCTCGTAGGTTTGGTAACAGCCGATAGCGGCGAAATAAAAGTATTTGATACCGATATCAACACGTTAGACAATGATCAACTGAATGCAGTCAGGATCCGGATCGGTTTTCTTTTCCAGAATTCGGTCCTGTACGATTCCATGACGGTAAGGCAGAATCTTTCGTTTCCATTAAAGCGTCACGCAAAGAAATTATCCGTAAAAGAAGTGGATGATGCAGTGATGGATGCTTTAGAAAGTGTAGGACTGGCAGAAGCTATTGATAAAATGCCATCTGAATTATCAGGAGGCATGCGCAAACGGATCGGGCTTGCACGTACACTTATCTTAAAACCGGAGATCATTTTGTATGATGAACCAACAACCGGCCTGGATACCATCACGTCCGGGGAGATCAGTGAACTGATACTGGCCATCCAGAAAAAAAGCAAGACATCCTCCATCATAATAACACATGATATGGCCTGCGCCAGGCTTACCGGCGACAGGCTCGTGATCTTAAAAGACGGGGTGATCCATGCCGAAGGCAGTTATGAAGAACTGGAAAAAAGCAACGACAAATGGGTGCGTTCTTTTTTCGTTTGATCATGTATAAAAATAATTAACGTATGAAAAAAGAATCGGGGTTAACATGGAAACTGGGATTATTTGTAATAATAGGGCTGCTGTTGTTTTTTTCCACCATCTATTTTGTTGGAAAACAAAAAAATCTGTTTGGTTCAACCTTTCACCTGAAAACACAGTTTAAAACTGTGAGTGGCTTACAGGTTGGGAATAATGTACGCTTCTCAGGAATAAATACAGGTACTGTAAGTGAAATAGACCTGGTAACAGATTCTTCTGTACTGGTCACGCTTGTCATGCAGGATGACGTACAAAAATTCATTAAAACGGATGCAACAGCAAGCATTGGTTCTGACGGGTTAATGGGAGATAAGATACTCATGATCTCACCGGGCACGGCTTCCAGGAATACTGTAAAAGACTATGACCAGATCGGATCAAAAAGCCCTATAGAAATAGCCGATGTAATGAGCAGTTTAAAAGCAAGTGTAGACAATGCCGGAATAATAACTTCACAACTTGCACAATTCAGTTATAAAATGAATAATGGCAATGGGGCCTTTGTCCAAATTAATATCCGATGAAGGGTTTTCCAACAGCCTTAAAAGCACCTTGACAAACCTGCAAACCAGCACCAACCAGTTCTCCAAATTCACCACCAACCTGAATGACGGGCAGTTAGCCAGCAAACTGGATTCTACCATGTCAAACCTCCAGGCCGGAACCAAGGGACTGAATGATAATATGAACGCTGTAAAGCATAGTTTTTTACTGCGGGGGTATTTTAAAAAACAGAAAAAGTCGGATGCAAAAAAACAGGCCGACCTGAAAAAAGCAGCTGATCTGAAAAAGAAAAATGCCCTGGCTAATCCGGCTCTAAACAGGAAAGACAGCATAAAGCAATAAGTTCTATCCCTGGAAAAATCAAGTCCGGGGAATATGTGAATCCTGTAATTCTTTCGGGTAATTCTGTAACGTATATGAAGGGCCGATTATCCATCTTTGTAGAGACAACATCTAGTTAATAAATCATACCATCAATGAAAAATCTAACAGAATTAAAAGGAAACTGGAACGAAACAAAAGGGAAATTAAAACAGCGGTTCAGCATGCTTACTGATAATGACCTGCTGTTTGCAGAAGGTAAACAAGAGGAGATGTTGGGAAAGGTCCAGGTCAGGCTTGGCAGGACCAAAGCGGAGATCCTTAAGATCATTGCCGATCTGTAGGTCACGCTTACCCTAATAAAAGCAAAATGAACGGCACTACAAAATTGCGCAGGCAAATAAAAATATTTGTTGTCCATCAGAAGCATACCTGGTGGGTGATGAAAATAACCGGCACTCAAAAAAAGATGGCTGTTAAATAACAATCCTTATTTCACAAAAAAACTATACAAGATCATGGGTAACTTACTTTACATCCTCGCCGTAATACTGATTATTTTCTGGTTCATTGGCTTCCTCGGCTTTCATGCCGGCGGCATTATACACCTTCTGCTGGTGATAGCAGCGATCGCCATTTTACTAAGGATCATCCAGGGCAGAAAAATTCTTTAACAATTAAAAATATCATAAATCACGCCTTCACAATACAGTAGCTGTGCAGGCAATTAAAACAAACAAATGAAATTCGGAACAACAACGGAAAACTGGTTGGTGCTTTATTAATAGGTGCCGCACTTGGCGGAGCACTGGGAATCCTTTTTGCTCCCGATAAAGGAAGTGAGACAAGAAAGAAGATCTCAGCAAAAGGCAAATGATCTTACGGATGCTATGAAAGAAAAGGGTTGAGGAACTGCTTAATGAATTTAAAAAAGATGCAGGAACAGTGGAAAGAGAAAGCAAATGAATTCATGGAGAACGGGAAAGCGGCAATAGAAGAATTTAAGGCGGGCTGATCAATAAGCAACAAACCAATCAATGGCATAATTAAAATCATGAATCATGGACACAAATTTAATTGAACCGTTTTTTGAAAGAACGGAGCAATATGGCAGAACGGGTATCGAGTTATTAAAACTGAAATCAGTTGATAAAACAGCTGATCTTGTTTCATCGCTTGCTTCCCGGTCCATATTAACCCTGGCCGTCTCGTTTTTTGCCCTCATGCTTAATATAGCGATAGCGCTGTGGCTTGGCGATCTGCTTGGCAAATATTATTACGGGTTCCTGGTAGTTGCTTCATGTCATGCCATTGCAGCGATCGTATTACTGGCCATTCATCCTTTTATCAAATCAAGGGTGAATGATTCCATTATCAGAAAATTACTCAGCTGACCCGTTATGCAAAAGATCAGTTCACGTGCAGAGTTAAAAGCAGCCATCCAGGAGTTAGAGGGCAAACTGGATAATGAATGGCCCTTACTTAAAAAAGATTTTTTCAATACCTATGAAAGTCTGAAGCCGATCAATATTTTTAAATCCACGTTAAAAGAAGCAATAGCAAGTCCGGGTTTAAAAACGGATGTGATCAATGGCGCAATAGGGTTGACCACGGGGATACTGGCCAAAAAGGTGATACTCGGCAAAACACTGAATCCCCTCACAAAACTATTGGGCATCATCCTGGAAATGGCAGTGGCCAATAAGGTCACAAAAAATGCCGATGGGGTCAGATCGGTTGGAACTTTCATCATGAAGAAAATATTCACCAGGCAGCCTGACCTGGAAAAAAAGTAATGGACATTCTTGTTAAACCTCCTTTTTATGCCAAAGCAGCGCTGATCTTTATCAGCGTTTTTGCTTTCATATTCACCATGCGTATCGGGCAGGATATCATCATCCCGGTGGTATATGCGGTCCTCATTGCCATTTTACTTAACCCGCTGGTCAATTTTCTGATCCGTAAAAAGGTAAACAAAGTAATTGCCATCACCATTGCCGTATCCCTTACCATTTTTGTGGTGATCGCTATCTTTTACATCATCTCCTCCCAGGTAAGCCTGTTCAGCGAATCCTATCCAAAACTGAAGGAGAAGCTTGACGCCAGCAGTAATAATCTCCTACATTGGGTCTCCGAAAAGTTTACGATCAGGCAGTCGAGAATAAATAACTGGATCAGTGAAACACAAAAAGAAGCAATTCGTGATTTTGCGATTGCTGAAAAACTTTCTGAAGCCGGGCAGGTAATGATGACGATAATGCTGCTGCCTGTGTACCTGTTTCTTTTCCTTTATTACAAAACATTACTGCTGGAATTCATCCGCAGGCTTTTCCGTTCGGAACATCATACTGTTGTTGCCGATGTATTGGTAAACACCAAAAAGATCACACAAAGCTATTTGTCGGGTCTCTTTTTGAAATGCTCATCATGGCAGTACTTAATTCCGTAGGGCTTTTATTGCTCGGTATTGAATATGCGGTCCTGCTTGGCATCATCGGGGCGCTGCTGAATGTGATTCCGTACCTGGGTGGCATCATCGGAGTATTATTATATATGGCCATCGCACTGGTCACCAAATCGCCGGTATATGTTATTTACGTGGCTGTGCTTTATGCCATCATACAGTTCATAGATAATAATTTCATCGTTCCCAGGATCGTTGCATCAAAAGTTCAGTTAAATGCCCTCATTTCCATTATAGTGGTCCTGATCGGTTCCGCGGTATGGGGAATTTCGGGTATGTTCCTTTCGATCCCGTTAACGGCAATCATGAAAGTGATCTTTGATCACATCGACCCTTTAAAACCCTGGGGATTCCTGCTCGGGAATATGGTGCCTACCAAATCAAAATTATCTTTCTTAAAATGGAAAGTAAGCATCAAAAAGAAGAAAAGCTGTGAATAATGCAACTTATCCAGCTGAACATGTAATGATTTCCACAGTAATGACACGCATATTTACATCCTGAACATTCACTTAAAAAAAATGTATGAAAGCAAACGTTTTGACTTCGCCCATAAAAAACTTGATTTTAAAAATTCCCGCACTTGTGCTGGTATTTACTTTTAATGCCTGTGTCACAAAATCGGCTTTCTTAACTTCATCTGCAGTTCCGGCAGCACGGGGTGATGTAAAAGTAAAAAAAGACAATAACAGGAACTATGTAATTAAGATAAAGCTTACAAACCTGGCCGAAGTGAAAAGGCTGGAACCCTCCATGCAGGCCTACGTGGTTTGGATGGAATCGGATGGGGCGCTGATAAAAAATCTCGGGCAGATCAATAGTTCTTCAAACATGTTGTCGAAAAAATTAAAAGCCTCTTTTGAAACAGTTTCCTCATCAAGGCCAACCAAAATATTCATTACCGCTGAAAGTGAAGCCAATGTCATGAACCCGGGTTCAATGATCATATTGTCGACGAGTGATTTTTAGCTCCCCCGTCATTTGCGTACATAATTTCTTTACACGTGCCTGCAACATACCGGTCTTACAGGATACATTTCTAATTTACATTAAAACAAAAAAATGAAAGCACTAAAGTAAATAACGTTCTAAAAAAAATCCCAGTAAGCATTTTTGCAATATTGATAATATTCAGTTCCGGATCCTGCGCTAAAAAAACCGCTTCACTATCTCAATCAATGATCCCCGAATCAAATGGCAATGTGCAGATCAAACGGGATGTGAACAGCAATTATGTCATTCACATAGATCTTTCTGACCTGGAAAATGTAAAGAACCTGAGCCCCGCCAAAGAAGCCTATGTGGTTTGGATGGTGTCTGATCAAAAACTAACTAAAAATATCGGGCAGATAGAAGGTGCCAACAGCTGGCTCAGCAAAAAATCAAAAGCATCTTTTGAAGCAACTTCAGCAGCAAAACCAACAAAGATCTATATCACAGCCGAAAACGACATCACTGTTAAAAAGCCGGGCAAACAGGTGGTATGGTCAACAAGTAGTTTTTGATCATATTTAAATACAATTATGAAACAAGGTTCATCAGAGATGAATCTTGTTTTAATTTAAGCATATTTATTCTGTCTTACTTCAATTTACCCTGGTAAAAATCCAGCACCTTGGTCCGCAATAAATAATCGTACCGGGCGGAAGTAAGATTTACAGTCGCCCTGTCGAGATTATTCTTTACAATAAGATATTCCACGCTGTTCAAAGCACCCAGGTTAAAACGTATCTCTGCCGCCCGGAATGACTCTTCAAAAGCAGTTACCTGGTCGCCAAGTATCTTATATCTATCCCATGCGGTTGTCATATTCAGGTACGCCTGCTCAATGGCCTGGCGAAGTTGTATCCGGGTATTCTCTGCAACATAACTGGTTCTCTTTTCTTCCAGCCTTGCCAGTTTTACTTTTGTCCGTGACTGGAAAGAAGAAAATATCGGTACCTGCAGGCTTACGCCAAAAAAAGTACCCAGGTTATTATTGTACTGTTTAAAGAAATCGATCTTCTGGTTGTTATAATTTGTTTGTTTAGTAATAACGGGACTATTATTTCCATTCACCACTACGTAATCGGTGGTAACTACATCCGTAACGCCGGCAGCAGTAGAGCTTCTTGCAGCGCTTGAATAATTGGTACCCAGTTGCCCGAATAAAGAAAGTGTTGGATACAGGTCGGCCGCTGCAACCCGGATGGCTTTGTTGGCCGCTTTTGTACGCAGGTCGGCTGCTTTTACAAAAGCAAGGCCTTGTAAGGCTACGGCATAGATATTATCAGCCGTTGCATCGTACAACTCCATCTTCATATCAAAGCCCTCCCGGTCGAGCTGCATATTTTTATCGTAAGGAACATTCATGTACTGCGACAAGGTAAGCTTCGACATTTCCAATGCACGGCCGGCATTAATTAAAGCCAGTTGATCAGATGCATACTGTCCCTTCATATCATACAACACGGCGGGTGCAATGGCACCTTCTTTATTCAACAGATCAAGCCGCTCCACTTGTTTCTCTGTTACGGCTATTTGTTTTTTTGTAAGTGCAAGTACATCTTCATCATTCATCATCTGCAGGAAAGAGAGGATCACATTTAAGGTGAGGTTATCTTTTTCCTGCTGCAGTTCCATCTTTGATGCCTGGTAATTATACGAAGCCTGTTGAATGCTGTTCTGTGTTTGAAACCCTTTGAAGACCGGTATGGAAGCTGTGATGCCAGAATTGGATGAAGACAGCTGCTGGTTGATATAACTGTTGGTGTACGGATCAATGCTGCGGCCATTGTTGATGCCGTAATTTAAACTGGCCGATACATTGGGCAGGCGGTTCATCCTCGACTGGTTCAGGTTCAGTTTGAGCATTCTGCTCAAGCAGTTCGCTTTGCTTAACGGGGATACTGTTAGCCGTTGCTATATCCAGGCAGGCCTTCAGGGTTAACTTCGATGTATTGTTCTGTGCATATCCATTTACAAACCGCTTACGGTCATTATGCACCACATCATTACAACTTTTTGCTTTCATCATTTTCTTTAATTATTTTTTATAACTCAATGCGCCCATCGAGCAGGTTGATTATTTTAGACCCGTAGGATGCATTTTTCTCCGAATGAGTTACCTGTATGATGGTCACACCTTCTTTATTTAATTCACTGAATAAATTCATGATCTCTTCGCCTTGTTTTGAATTCAGGTTACCGGTTGGTTCATCTGCCAGCAATAATTTTGGTTTGGAGATCAGCGCTCTTGCAATACCCACCAGTTGCTGTTGCCCGCCGGAAAGCTGCGAAGGGAAAAGATCTTTCTTGCCCACAATATTGAACCGGTCGAGCATATCGGCCACCATGGCCTTTCTTTCCGATGCTTTTACATCCTGGTAGATCAGGGGTGTTTCAATGTTCTCGTATACGGTCAGTTCGTCGATCAGGTGATAAGCCTGGAACACAAAGCCGATGTATCTTTTATACAAACCGGTACGCTGTTTCTCTTTCAGCTTATGCACAGGCTCATACAGGAACTCGTATTCGCCTTCATCAAATTCATCCAGCATGCCGATCACATTCAGCAGGGTTGATTTACCCGAGCCCGAAGGGCCCATGATGGAAATGAATTCTCCTTCCTTTACGGTAAGGTTGATATCTTTTAAAAGAAAGACACGGTTATTACCATTATTTACCCACTTGAAGATCTTTTTTAACTCTAACATGATATATATTTTATTCTGTTCGTAAACTTTTTACCGGGTTGGCAATGGCGGCTTTAATAGCCTGGAAACTTATTGTTATCAATGCAATCAATACAGCCGCTACTCCTGTAATTGCAAACACCCACCAGCCGATATTGATCCGGTACGCAAAATCCTGCAACCAGTTGTGCATGAAATACCAGGCAAGCGGGATGGCGATAATGATAGCGATGGTAACAAGTTTTAAAAAATCTTTTGATAATAACCCGATAATGCCCGGTATGCCTGCACCCAATACTTTCCGTATGCCTATTTCCTTGGTACGGTTAACAGCAGCCAATGCAGCCAAACCAAACAGGCCCAGGCATGCCAGGAAAATGGAAATACCTCCTGCCCAGCCAACAATACTGCTCCAGCGTGATTCTGATTTATAAAAACGGTCCAGGCTTTCATCCAGGAATTCATATTTGAATGGCAGGGCTGGTACAACGCCTGCCCATGACTTCTTCATGATCTCCAATGCAGCAGCAGGATCGCCCGGCTTGATACGCACAAAATATTTATACGGTGCATAACTCTGGAACTGGTGAAACATCTGTGGCTCCACTTTTTCGCTGAAAGGACGGAAATTAAAATTCTTCACCACACCGATCACCACCGGTGTCAACGTTTCCTGGTAGCCCGTCAGTTCTTTACCAACAGCCTCATCATCTGTCCACCCAAAATCTTTGACCATGGCCTCATTGATGATAACCGAAGTTTGTGTATCGGAAGCGATCTTCGGATCAAAGTTCCTACCGGCTACTATTTCTATCCCCATCAGTTTGATATAATCGTTGTCAACAAAATATTCGTATGCATTCTTTTGTTTGCCATTATATCCCCAGGCCGACTGGCTCCAGCCTGTTCCTTCTCCCAATCCCAGTTCCGAACCTGCAACACCAATGATCTGTGGTTGGGCAGACAATGATTGTTTGAACAACGGATATATTTTTCTTGTATCGGTTCCTTCTGCATCAACCATCACTATATTTTCTTTGTTAAAGCCTGGGTATTTATCCTGCATGAATTTCAATTGCTGTAAAATAATGACCGTGGAAATGATCAACCCAATAGACAGGACAAACTGAACCGTTACCAATGATTTGGTAAAAATGTTAGACCCGCCTACCCTCACTTTGCTTTTTAATACTTCAATCGTTTTAAAAGATGATAGCACCAATGCAGGGTAAGATCCGGTCAGCAAACCAACGAGCAGAACCAACCCTATCAACATCCATATCATTTCGGGAAAATGGGCAAAAGAAAAACTCAGTTCCCTGCCGGAAAGCTGGTTGAAATAAGGCAACAAAAAATTACTCAATAAAAACCCAACTACCGCAGATACGATACTCAGCAACAATGCTTCGGCTAAAAACTGTAATACCAATTGTCTTTTGCCGCTGCCGATCACTTTGCGTACACCAACCTCTTTTGCCCTTCCGGCCGAGCGGCCAATGGCCAGCGTGGTGAAGTTGATACAGGCAATAAGCAACACGCCCGCAGCAATAGCGAGTAATATCCATATGTTCTTTGGATTAACAGCTTCTATTGTTCCACCCCCGATGCTCAGATCGGTATGCATTTCATTCAGGGGCTGCAGGCCGAATGTTGACGGAGATCCCTGTGCTGTCCATGAACTATCTTTCTTCATGGATGCTTCATCTTCGGCATAATAGCGGCTGCGGAAATTCCGCAATTGCTGTGATCCCCTTTCCAGCTTACTGCCAGGCCTCAACACAACATAGGTTTGATAACCGGAGCGATGCCAGTTATCAACACCCGGCTTGCCACCCTTTGTGGTCATATAATATTCAAAACTGTAAAGGATATCAAAGCGATTGGTGGAATTGGAAGGAATATCATCAGCTACAGCGCTTACCGTAAAAGGTTCAAACCCGTCATCTATTTTTATGTCGATCGTCTTTCCAACTGCATTGGCTTCTCCGAATAATTGCAAGGCTTTCTCCTTTGTCAATACAACATCATGCAGGCCTTTTAAGGGATCAACCGGGTTGCCATACAATATTTTAAATGAAAAGACGGAAAAGAATTGCGGATCAGCCGCCGAGATCTTACTCCTGCTTACTTTATTATCAGCTTTAACAAATACCTGATCCCATGAATCCTTTATCCTTACAAAATCTTCCACTTCCGGGAAGTTCTCTTTCATCGCAGGGCCAAGGGGTATGGGCAAATAAGAGGAACTCCTTGCTTCTTCTCCATGAACAGCATCCCGGTGATAGTATACACGGTATATATTCTTTGCATTCTTATGAAAGCGGTCAAAGCTGAATTCATTCACTGCATACAACAGGAACAGTGTAAAGCAGGCCAGTCCTACAGATAAACCAAAGATATTGATAAAGGATAAGCCCTTTTGCTTTCCCAGGTTTCGCAAAGCGATCTTGAAATAATGTTTTATCATGGTTATGTTTTTTATTCTGTTCGTAAACTTTTTACCGGGTTGGCCATCGCTGCCCGTACCGTACGGATACTTAATACGATTATTGCTATCAACAACATACTTATTCCACAGGTTGCAAATACCCACCAGCTTATTTGCGTGCGGTAAACAAAATCCTGCAGCCATTTATTCATGGCCAGCCACGCCAACGGTGCGGCAATAACAAATGCGGCCAATACCAGCGACACCAGGTCTTTGGATAATAAGGAAACGATCTGTGTAACGGATGCACCCAGCACTTTGCGTACGCCGATTTCTTTTGTACGTGTGTTGGTGGTGTAGATAACCAACCCTAATAAACCCAGGCAGCTGATAAAGATGCAGAGCCCTGCCGACCAGTTCAGCAATCTCGAAATATCCTGCTCTTTCTTATAAAATGCAGCAATGGTCTCATCAAAAAACTCGTACTTAAAATCATTGTCAGGATACAGTGTTTTAAACTCTTTTTCGATCTTCGCCAATCCTTCTTTCCATAATCCGGGTGAACCCGCCTGCGGCCTTAACGCAAAATGGATGGCATAACTTTGTTTGTCTGCGCTGGAATATGCCAGTGGCATAATAGCCTGGTGTGTGGATTTTGTATGAAAATCTTTCAACACCCCAACGATCGGGATCTTTTTATTATTCCGGTTCACAAATTTTCCAATTGCATCCACCGTATTTGTAAAACCAAGTGCCCGGGCATAGCTTTCATTTATAAGATATTCTTTGATCGTATCACTTTGTGCCGGGAATCTTCCCGCCAGCAGTTTCAATTTAAAAATATCGTAGTAGGCGGGGTCGGCGTTTACCACTTCCACCATCAGCTCAACTTCTTTTTTCCCATTATCAACTTTCATAGTGGTGGAAGAAGCACCCGGGTGTGCGGGTGCAGCACTGCCCAAACTTACCTTTTCAACTTCAGGCATACCCTTTATTTTTTCAAGCAGTGCAAAACGGCGGTTATCAGCCTTGTCTGAAAAGAAATTCCATGGTGTTCTGAAAGAAACAATGGCGTCTTTCTTATACCCAAGGTCTTTATTCAATGAATAATTCACCTGTTTGCTCACTACCAATGTGGCGATCACCAGGAACTGTGCAATTACGAATTGCGTAACCGTCAGTGTTTTTCTTAACCAGGCCTTCCTGCTTTGTGCCGTGTTTTCATGTACCTGGTTCTTTAAAACTGAAACGGGTTTGAACTTTGTCAGCACCAATGCCGGATAAGATCCCGACAGGACCGTCATTACCAAAATGAGCAGCAGCAGAAATATCCATACATGCGGCTGGTTGAGCGATGCGAAATTTATTTCCGGTGGAATAAAATCACCAAAGATCCTGAGCAACCAGGGAAACAAGGCAATAGAAAGCGCCGTGGCCAATAATGTGAGCAGGAATGTTTCACTGAGGAACTGAAAGATCAATTGTCTTTTTCCGCTGCCCAGCGTTTTTCGTATGCCGATCTCTTTTGCACGCTGTGCCGTTTGCGCCGTGGTAAGGTTTATGAAATTGATACAGCCAAGCAGCAAAAGAAATAATGCCACAGCCAGTAATCCATACAAGGTTGGCTTGTGCGCCTGGCGGCCATCATCAAAGGAGCCATAGTCAGCATCAAAATGAATAGCGCTTAAAGCCTGTAACTTATGTTTGGTGTCGTCCTTTTCCTCACCTTCTTCTTTCTTCCGGTATTTTTCTCTTAGTACCGCAAGCTGTTTATTTAACTGCTCGGGCTTTTCTCCTTCTTTTAATTTTACAAATGACTGCGAAACTGAATTGATACTTCCCCATTCATTGCCACCAAAATGGTCTTTCAAACCGGTTTTCATAACAGTAGCCAGGGAAATAAATTCCTTAAACCTGAAATCCGTTGCTTTTTGTTCCGGTGTTTTTACGATCCCGGATACGGTTACGGTGATGCTGTCATCGTAGGTGATCTGCTTTCCGATCATATCCTGCGCTGCTATATTTCCGAAATAGGTTTTAGCCCTGTCTTCTGTTAATACAACCTGGAAAGGATCTTTTGTAGCTGTTAGTGCCGAACCTGCAAGCCAGTCATAGGTAAACATGCCGAAATAATATTCATCCGCATAAATGATGTCGGTTTGTTTTTTAAACTCTGCAGGAGACTGGCTCCCCGCCACCGGCACTTTCACTTTTGTCTCCCATGCGGTAACAAAATGTGTAAGCATATCTACCCCCGTCAACTCAGTCCGGGCTGCTACCGGCAAAGGCAGGGGCACACCGGAATTTTTAAATACCTGGTCGCCGGGAAAGGTCATATCAGAAACGATGCGGTAGATCCGGTCATTATCTTTTCTGAATTTTTCAAAACTGAAATCAAACTGTACGATCAGGTAAATGACCAGGGCAGCGCTTATACCAATGGACAGTCCTGAAATATTGATCATTGAGAAAACCTTGTTTCTCCGCAAATTCCTGAAAGCAATGGTGAAATATTTTTTTAGCATCTTACTTAATTTATTCAGTTCGTAAACTTTTTACCGGGTTGGACAATGCCGCCTTGAGCGAGTGAAAGCCAACGGTACAAAATGCGATCAATAATGTTACCAGGGCCGTTATTATGAATACATACGACTGTACGGGTATCCGGAATGCAAAATCCTGTAACCATGTATTTGCCGCCCACCAGGCTAATGGAGCGGCAATAAGGATGGCAATGCCAACCAGCCGCAAAAAATTTCCGGATATCAATAACGTAACATTACCCAGGCTTGCACCCAATACCCGCCGGATGCCGATTTCTTTGGTGCGCTGAACAGTAGTGAATGCCGCCAGGCCAAACAATCCCAGGCAAGCCAGTATGATGGCAAGACCGGAGGCAATACCGAATAATGCCGATGAACGCTGTTCGGCCTGGTAAAGTTTATTATAATCATCATCCAGGAAATGATAGCTGAACGGACGACCGGGTACCCGTTGCTTCCACATCATTTCTAATTGCCCCAGGGTCTTTTTCATATCGTTTCCATCAATACGCACCATAAATGTCCGTGAATAATCCCTGCCCAGGAATATTACCAATGGCCCGATGGGATCATGCAGGCTGCTGAAATTAAAATCTTTTACAACACCTACAACAGGGCCTGTTACCCCTTTATCCAGTGTTTTGCCAATGGCTTCCTGTGGAGCCCAACCGATCTTTCTTGCCAGTGTTTCATTGATGATAAAGGGCTGGTGAAAATTTGTATTGTTATTAGACGTATCCATCATCGCAAAATCTGATTCCTGGAAATCCCTGCCGGCGGTCAATTGCATCTTCATTGTTTTGGTAAAGTCTAAGTCAACAGGCATGGCATTCAGTGATACATTATGCTGCCCTTTTTCATCGGTGGTGCTGACACCATCGCCCCATTCTACAAACTCGGGCGTTTCATAAGAAGCAGTAACTCCTTCCACCCCCGGAACAGCTGCTATCGCATCCTTTAAGTTTTGAAAATCTCTAAGCATATTTCCGCTGATGGGAAGCACCACTATATGGTCTTTATCATAACCCAGGTGCTTCGTTTGCATATAATGCATCTGCTGCATGATAACAACGGTATAGATGATCAGGAATATGGAGATGCCAAATTGTGCAACGATCAGGCTTTTTCGCAGCATATTATTACCGCCTGTAAACGTAAAGCCTTTTTTAAGCACGCCCATCACCTGGGTGCCTGACAGAACCAGTGCCGGATACAAGCCTGCAAAAAAACTCACCAGTACACAGAACACGAGAAGCGAAATAACCGGAACCGGCTGCATCAATACGGCTGCGGTGAATTGCCTTCCGGTAATATTATTAAAGTACGGGATCATCAGTACACTCAGCAAAAAAGCAAGCGTTGCAGCTATAAATGTAATGATGGTTGATTCGCCGATGAATTGCATGAACACCTGGCGTTTTGATGCACCCATTACTTTACGCATCCCGATCTCTCCGCTTCGGCCGGCTGATTGTGCAGTGGCAAGATTGGTATAATTGGCACAGGCGATAACCAATATCAATAGTGCAATTATTAAGAACATATAGATATACCGGATGCTGCCATTGGGTTCAAAGCCGGCAAGCGAAGAATACAAATGCACTTTTGTCAATGGTTCCAGGTTATACCGCAGGTAATTGCTTCCGTCAAGCCGTGCTTCTTCCTTTACTGCCGTTGTTTTCATGTAATCATTCACCTGCTGCTGCAATTGGGGCAAACTGCCCTTGTCGTGCAGTAAAAAGTAAGTAACCCAGTTCGCATTCCACCAGGTTTCTTCTTTTACCCCGTTTGAAAGATTAAGGAACTGTGTTACCAGGTCGAATTTCAACTGGAGTTCTGCGGCACATCTTCACATATGGCCGATACGGTAAATTCCTTTCCCATGGCAGTGAGTGTTTTGTTCACTGCATCCTCATCGCCAAAATATTTTTTTGCGACAGATTCGGTAAGCACTATTTTATCCGGTGCATCCAGGGCAGTTGCAGCATTGCCTTTTATAACATGGAATGAGAATACTTTGAAGAAAGGATCATCCGCAAAAAGTACCCGTGGCTCTTCAAATACTTTGTCGCCGCTTTTTACCACGCTGCTGCTGATAAAAGTGCGCACGTATTCTTCCACGGCCGGAAAAGTTCTTTTAAACTGCGGGCCCACTTTCGTTCCGGTGGTAGCAACGGTATTTACTGTTTCGGCCTGCTTGTATTCCATGGTGGCACGAACGATGCGATCTGCATTCTTATTAAACCGGTCGTAGCTAAGTTCGTGACTGATATATATACCGATCAACAGGCAGGCTGCAAGTCCCACGGTCAATCCAAAAATATTGATGGCCGAATAGAGCTTATGCTTACGCAGGTTACGCAAAGCTGTTCTGAAATAATTTTTAAACATAGTTATACTTTTATTCTGTTCGTAAACTTTTTACCGGGCTTGCCAGTGCTACTTTTGCTATTTGTAAAATGATCACTACACTTGTGATCAATCCAAGTGCAATTATAGATACAACAAAAGGCTGGGCCGTGACGGCAATACGGTATGTATAATCCTTCAGCCAGTTATTCATAAGGTACCAGGTAACGGGAACGGCAATTAACCCGCTGATAAAGATCACGGGTAAAAAATCTTTCATGAACAGGGAAGTGATATTTGTAACGGAGGCTCCCAGCACTTTGCGGATGCCGATCTCTTTGGTTCTTTTTTGTATGCTTAATGAGATCAGTCCAATGATCCCCAGCACTACGATAATAAGTGCCAGGGCCGTTGCAACCTGTGAGGCTTTTTTTAATTGTATCTCCGACCGGTACAGGAATTTCAACGAGTCATCCATGAACTTATATTCGAAGGAAGTTCCGGGCATGAGGGCTGCCCATTTTTTTTGCAAATGGTCCATTGATTCACCGATGTTGCCCGGTTTTAATTTAAAACAAAGCAGGCGGTAAACTTTATTGAAATTTACATGCGTAATAATAAGGGGCCTTATCCTGTCTTTCATAGAGCCAAAATGAAAATCGCCGGCAACCCCGATAATATTCATAGGCAGGTCTGCAGAAAGATATAAGCGTTTGCCGATGGCCTCTTCCGCATTTTTTAATCCAAGATTTTTTACGGCTGATTCATTGATCACTATATTCAAAGAATCGCTTGCCTGCTCAAATGACCGGCCTGCCAGTAATGGTATTTTAAAAACAGACAGATATTTTTCATCTGCTATCAGCGATTCATATGGAAATGCCTGGGCTGAATCCTTCCCTTCGGCATACATGGGCGTGGTGCCACTACCCATTCCATCCGGAACCGACCAGGTGATGGAAGCCCCTTTCACTTCGGGCATCCGTTCAAATTCATCCCGTATGGTTTGCAGGTGCTTCACTCCCTGCGCCGTCCAGTCTCTCGGCAACTGAACAGAAACAACATATTCTTTATCATACCCAAGATCCCTGCTGAAAAAAAGTGAGACCTGCTTAGCTAATATGATCGATGCAATGAGTACGATGGCTGCTGAGCAGAACTGGAAACCTACCAATACTTTCCGCAACCAGATATTCCCGTTCACCGATTGCAGTTTCCCTTTTACAGAATCAACTGTTCGTAATGCCGATAAAATAAAAGCAGGATAAATACCGGCAAGTATCCCTACTGCAAATACAAGCAGTACAGGTATCAATATAAAATAAGCGGGGAATGAAGATAAAGCCGGGATGGGTTTACCCAGCACCTGTGAAAGGAATGCATTGCTCATGGTAAATATTCCCAGCGCAAGTAACATCGCTAAAAAAACCAGTAACACCGATTCGGAGAGCAACTGGTAAATGATCTGGCTTCTTTTTCCGCCCATTACTTTTCGTAACCCGATCTCTTTAATACGCACCGAGGATTTGCCAACGGTAATATTGATAAAGTTGATGATTGCCATTGCCAATATGAACAGGGCGATCAGTGAAACAGTAACCAGCATTTTTTTCACGAGGCCCTTATTCTGCTGCACGTAAAAGTCTTTCAGTGGAACAAGGTAAGGCTGCATATTGGCAGCCATATCGCTGTTGGCATGTGCTTTTAAGATACGGCGCATCGGATCTGTAAGGTCTGCCGGGCGAACGCCATCCTTTAATTCCAGGAACCCGGCTATGTATGGGTTATCCCATTGATCAAGCGACCTGCTGAAGAATGCCGCAGATGCAGCAGGGATATATATCTGGTTGTCGTTATCAAACGTTATGCGGTTCACCGAGTTGTATGCCGGCGTTCTCATAACCCCGCTTATATTAAATGCATGTTTTGAACCGGAGAAGCTTTCAATCGTCAGTGATTGGCCCACTACATCTTTCTTACCAAAATATTTAAGCGCTTTGTCTTCCGTTATCACAACAGAAAAAGGATCTTTTAAAGCCGTATTCTTATTTCCATACAATAAAGAGAATCCATACATGGTCAACAAACTGCTGTCTCCAATCTGCAGCCCTTCCCGGAAAACCTTATCTCCGTTGGAAACATTGGATGTTACGCCATCCCAGCGATAAAAATCTGCTACCAAAGATGGATATTCATCTGCCAGCGTTTTTGCCAGCGGGCCCAGTGTGGTTATTTCCAAACCCATATCCGGATCCTTCCAGTTGGTTTGAATGATGTACTGGTTATTGATATTTTTCAGTTGCCTGTTCACCTGCAGTTCCCCCCATACGTATGCAGCGATCAATAAAGTAAACGCAATGCCAAAAGAAAGTCCCAGTATATTCAACAGGGAATGAAACTTATGTTTCAGAATATTCCGCCAGGCAATTTTGAAATAGTTTTTAAGCATACTTATTTTATTCTGTTCGCAAACTTTTTACCGGGTTGGCAATGGCAGCCCTTAATGATTGGTATAAAACTGTGAGTATGGCAATGAGCATGATCATCATAACCGGCAACAGGAAGAACCACAGCCCTATGCTCACATGAAAAGCATAATCATCAAGCCAGTTGTTTACCAATATATAGGCAACCGGCAAAGCAAATGCAGCGGCCAGCAGTACCAGCTTCAGGTAATCCATGGTGATGAGGCTGGTGATCTGCAAAAGCGTAGCGCCCAAAACCTTCCGGATGCTGATCTCTTTATTTCTTTTTGCAATGGTAAAAAGCGATAAGCCTACCAGCCCCAGGCAGGCAATGATGATGGCAATAGCAGTAAATAACCAAAGCACCGTTGCAAAAAGCCGGTCATTGGCATATTGTGCATTAAAGCGTTCATCAAGAAAGAAAAAACGGAATGGGCTTTCGGGGAAAAGGGCGGTCCATTTTTGTTTCACAAAATCCATAAGGGCCGGAAGATTGCTGGTATTGAGCTTCAATGAAAAATTCCCGAAATTTCTTTCTTCTTCAGGATAAAACACGATGGGGTCAAAACTGTTTTGCAAAGACTCCTGGTGAAAATCCTTTACTACCCCGATCACGGTATAATGAAAGCCTGAACCACCATCTTCTATTTCCTGTCCAAGCATACCTGCAGGGTTGCCGAAGCCGAAAGTTCTTGCAGCTGTTTCATTTACCAGCACATTTACCATTACCGTTGTATCAACGGGAGGTTTATCAGTCGACATGTTTCTTCCTGCAATAACAGTTAATCCATATGAAGGAATAAATTTATTATCAATGCCCAGATTCCTGCAGCGTTTTGCTGTTTGCGAGTTCTTCAATGCATAATCAGATGAGCCCCCTACTTCTGCACCAGGCACTGATGTTGAGGCTGTGACCGATTGAATAGCGGGATTGGCCTGCATATCATTAAGGAATGCATTAAATGCGGGTATCGCCGAACTATCCTGCCTGGCTGATTGCTGTACTACCAGTGTTTGTTTGATATTTACGCCGAGGTCACGGCTTTGCATGTAATCAAGCTGGCGGTAAAAACCAATGGCACCCGTGATCAATACGATAGCCGCCACAAACTGCAGTACCACCAATGATTTTCGTAAAGCATTTTTCCCTCCCTTTAATCCTGAAGCACCCTGTGAAGTTTTAATAGAATAAATAGGTTGAAAAGAAGAAAGTACGAATGCGGGGTAAAAGGCGGCAAGTAAGGTACCCAGCATAAAGAGTGTAATAACAAATACCCAAAACCTCCAGTCAGAAACATACAGGCTGCTGATATCTTTTTGTACCAGGTTTGAAAACGGGGAAAGTGTTAACCGGAAGATCAGGATCCCGATAATGACAGCGATCGTATTCAGGAAAAGAGATTCAGCCAAAAACTGCCTGATCAGCTGAAATTTTCCGGCTCCTGCTACTTTTCTTATGCCTACTTCTTTAGAACGGTCGAGAGAACGTGCCGTAGAAAGATTTATATAATTTATCCATGCAATGAATAAAATAAATAAGGCAGCAATGCCGAGATATTTGAGATAAGTAAGGTTGCCGTTACCCGCCAGTTCATAATCATACTTCGAACGGAGATGAATATCTTTCAAGGGCTGTAATTGAAAAGTATTTATATAGCCTGCCCTTTTCATATCATCACCCATATACCGTTCTGTAAATGCGGGAAGTTTTGCTTCTAATGCTTTTACATCAGTGCCCGGTCTTAATAAAACGTACGTATAAAAATCTGACCAGCCCCAGCTGGTGTTTGCATTACCGTTTGTAAGCTGAATATATTTATTATAATTGAGCAGAATATTGAAGCGGATGTGTGAATTGGCCGGGATGTCTTCCAATACAGCTTTAACAATATAATCTTCCTTATTGTAATGAAGCGGCTTCCCAATGGGGTCAGCATCACCAAAGTATTTTTGGCTGTTTCTGCAGTGATCACCGCATCATTTAATTCCTTCAAAGCAGTTTCTGCATTACCCTTTACAAACCGGAATGAAAATATTTTGAACATGGCAGGATCAACATAATAAAGACTTCCATTTTCCACGATCCTTTGTTCGGCGTAAGAAACAATACCCCCCTGCCTGCGGAACCGGGCAGTTTCTTCTACTTCGGGAAAATCTTTTTTTAATGCAGGAGCCACAGCAGGATAAGTAAAGGCAAAGGTTTGCTCTTTCCCTCCTTTTTCTGCTACCATCATCGGCACCCGGAATATCCTGCCCTTGTTTACATGGGCGTCATCATAGCTGTATTCGAACCTCAGATAGTTTATTATTAACAGAAAGGCGGCAATTCCTATGGACAGTCCAAAGATATTGATAGCAGAGAACGTCTTGTTCTTCCAGAGGTTCCTCCATGCTGTTTTAAAATAATTTTTTATCATGGCTTATTACTTTATTCTGTTCGCAAACTTTTAACCGGGTTGGAAACAGCCGCTTTGATCGCCTGGAAACTTACTGTTATCCACGCTATTGAAACAGCAAGAAGGCCAGCCACCACAAATATCCACCAGGATACATCGACCCGGTAAGCAAAATCCTCCAGCCATTTATTCATGGCCCACCATGCAACAGGTGATGCAATGCAGATTGAGATGATCACCAGTTTTATGAAATCCTTCGACAGCAGCTGCGTGATACTGGCAACACTTGCACCCAGTACTTTTCGGATGCCAATCTCTTTTATCCGTTGCTGGGCTGTAAATGCCGCAAGGCCAAAAAGTCCAAGGCAGGCAATAATAACGGCAAGCAATGCAGATGCAATAAATACTTTTCCCAACTGCTGCTCGGAATGGTATTGCCGGTTATAGGTTTCATCAGCAAAAAAATAATCAAAAGGGTTCCCTGGAAAATATTGCCGGTAAAGCTGCTGGATGGTACTTATCTTTCCCGGCATATCATCGGCATCTGTTTGCACCGTGAAATAAACAAACGAAACAGAAGGAAGAAAGATCATCGGGTCAATGGCCTGGCGCATGGAAAGGTGGTTGTAATCCTTTACCACACCCGCGATCTCGTATTCCTGTTCCCACAGTATCTTCTTTCCGGCGATATCTTCATTGGCGGCAAAGCCCAGTTGTGCGGCGGCTTTTTCATTGATGAGTACTTTCTTTGCGTTGCGCCATCCGCTGTTGGCTTCTTCTGTAGTAAAACTTTTTCCCTGGGTAAATTTGATATCATAGGTATCAAAATAATTATTGTCGCAGATGAACATCTTGTAATTTTTCTTCTCGTCCCCTTTTTGAGGATTTAACCGGGTGATACCTGCCGTTGAAAAATTATACCCCTGTCCCGGTACATTATTGGAAGCCGCACATTTCTTAATAAACGGAAATCGTGTCAATGCTTCTTTGAATCCTGCATTCTTTTCGGCCTGGCCATCGCTGGAAATGGTAGGCCCTTTGATCACCAGCAACTGGGTAAGGTTAAGGCCGTGCCGTTCTTTTTGCATGAACTGCAGTTGCAGGTATAATACAATAGTGGCTATGATAAAAACAATGGAGATGCTGAACTGGAAAACAACAAGCCCTTTGCGCAGGGATAAACCTTTCACAACATTTCCAACCTTGCCCCGGATAGTTGCGATCGGTTTGAATGAACTGAGTACAAAGGCAACATAAAAACCCGACAGCAATGAACCGCCGATGATAAAAGCGATGACGGCTGTCCAGAACCAGCCGGTATTTAAAACGATAAGTGAAAGTGATTTGCCGGTAAAGCCATTAAACACATTCTGCAATAACTGTACAAGCACGAATGCAATCGCTGCGGCAGCCAGTGTTAATAAAAAAGTCTCGGCCAGGTATTGAAGGGTTAATTGCGATCTTGTTGCGCCCAGCACTTTTCTTACACCGGTTTCTTTTGCACGCTTTAAAGCCTGTACTGTAGAAAGATTGATATAGTTGATCCAGGCAATAAATAAAATAAGCATGGCAACAGCCAGTAACATCACCACGAATGTTAAGCTGCCGAATGTCTGGTAGGGATAATTAAAAGAAGGTGCCAGGTGTAATTTGCTGAAGGGCTGAAGAGCAAGTTCATCATCCTTTGCATCATTACTAACCGAATGAAAAAGGTCGGTGAATTGCGTTGCAACCTTACCTGCATCTGCATCCTTATTCAGCAGCAGGTAAATATTCACAAACCCCGATTGCAGGCCGTTCGGGTCTGCCCATTCATTATCATCCCGGTTGGCGGCACTTTCCAGCGTATGTAAAGAAAGCAGCACGTCTGTTTTAATATCCGACTGCTCGGGCATATTTTTAAACACTGCATTGATGGTATATGACGTATTACCAAACTGGTCGCTTACCATTACGGTGGTTCCGGCAACATTTGTTTTTCCAAACATCTTTTTGGCAAAGTTTTCCGAGATGGCCATTGTTTTTGGCTGCTTCAGCGAAGGGGTTCCGTCTGTCAATGGAAAACTGAACACTTCCAGGAAATTACCGTCTACATACAGGGTCTGCTCTTCCCGGAATGATTTCAGATCCTTACCCGGTTCCGTATAACTTATTACACCACCCCCAATTCCATCAGCAACCCGTACGGCAGCTTCAACACCCGGTATCTTCTCTTTCAACATCGGCGATAAACCAGGTGGTAAATAATACGCCGTTCCATTCTGTTTATTGGTTACAGCCGTCCGGTAAAGCCTGTCGTAATTTTTGTGGAACCGATTCGCACTCCATTCAAAGGCAACATATTCAAAGATCATCAGGAACACCGCCAGGCCTATTGCAAGTCCTGCAACATTGATGATACTGAAACTTTTGTTTCGTAAAAGGTTCCTGTAAGCACTCTTTAAATAACTTCTGATCATAAAATACTTTTATTCTGTTCGTAAACTTTTAACCGGGTTGGCAAGCGCCGCTTTCACGGCTTTAAAACTGATGGTGATCACCGCAACGGCAACCGCGATGAACCCGGATAAAGCCAGTATCCACCAGGAGATGCTGACCCGGTAAACAAAATCCTGTAACCAGTTGTGCATGAAATAATACGCCAGCGGCGCTGCAACAAGAAATGCAATACCGATCAGTACTAAAAATTCTTTTGAAAAAGGTATATGATACTGTTTACAGAAGCACCTAACACTTTGCGTATGCCAACTTCTTTGGTCTTTTGTACGGCCATGAAAGAAGCAAGTCCGTAAAGCCCGAGGCAACTGAGGAATATGGCCAGTGCTGCAAATATTTTAAAAAGCCCGGAAAGTTTTCCTTCCTGCACATAAAAATTAGCAATTTTTGCATCCAGGAATTTCTGTTCGTACACAAAATCAGGATAGGTTTCATTCCACACGGCTTCCACTTTTTTCAATGTTCCGCTGATATCTTTGGTAGATAGTTTGATGCCTGCAATGCCATAAAAATTTTTTGCACTGGTGACCAGTACAGGCACGATGCCTTGCCTTAATGACATGGCATTGAAATCTTTTATCACGCCTACAATGGGGAATTTCATTTGTCCCCACAGATCAATTTCTTTATTAAGGGCCTGTTGCGGATCGGTGATGCCCAGCCGTTTTAAAAAGGTTTCATTTACCAGGAATTCTTTTGCCGTATCGGATGGATTAAGGTTACGGCCTGCAACCAATGGTATGCTGTAGGTTTTCAAATATTCTGCATCAGCCCATTTAAGATTCGCATTCCAGTCTGTTTCTTTTTCTGCATGATCAAAACGGAAATTGGAAGACCAGTTGCCATCGTCGGCAGGACTGGCAAAACTGAAGCTGGTGCTTTTTACGCCATCAATGGCCAGGAGTTTATTTTTTAAGGTAATCAAGTTTTGATCTTCCAATGCTGTCCTCCGGGAAAGCAACATTCACGATCGCTTCTTTATCAAAGCCCATGGAATAACTTCGGAAATAATCCATTTGCCTTACGATGATCACCGTACCGATGATCAATGCCTGTGCAACCACGAACTGAAAGACCACCAGGCCTCTTCTTAAAGAGATGCCCTTCGTTCTTCCTGCTGCTACTTTACTTTTCAAAGCTGTAACGGGATTGAACCGGGATAGCACCAGGGCCGGATAAAAACCAGCGAGCAGAATAACAATGACTGCTGTTGCTAAAAGGAAAAGCAGTATCCCCGGATTTTTTGTGAGACTTAAAGACAATGGCAATTGAAGAATTGAACTTATATAGGGAAGGCTCAGCATGACCAAAAGGACTGACAATACAATTGCAGTTATGGTGATCAATGCGGTCTCACTAAAGAACTGCATCCGCAATTGTGTCTTGCTGCTGCCCATTACTTTTCTTACCGCCACTTCTTTTGCCCGGTTAAAAGCCTGTGCGGTAGCCAGGTTAATAAAATTTACACAGGCGATCAGTAAAATGAATGCAGCAATCAGCCACAGGGTATTGATCAATGCTTTGGAAACCGTTCTGTCGATATAATTACCGATGTCTGCATTATAATGTACATCAGATAAAGGCTGAAGCAATTGCTTAGACCTGGCAGCTTCTTCTTTCTTATATTTTTTTGTAAAAGCAGCAAGCTGGGTATTCATGGATGAAGCCGTCATCCCTTCCGGCAATAAAATATAGCACCCATGATTACTGGCTACGCTTTGCCAGTCGTCTTTATTCCCGGTGAATTCGTCTTTTAATGTTGCATAAGAAGCCAGTATCCTGATCTGCAGGTCTGTATTGGCCGGTACATCGGCAAGTATGCCGGTGATCTTCAACAGTTGTTTGTTGTTACGCTTGATCGTTTTACCAATTGCCAGGCGCCAGTCGCCAAAATATTTTTCTGCGGTGGCTCTTGTTAACAGGGCTGTGTTAGGTTCTTTTAATGATGCATACTCACCCGCCAGCAGGGGATAATCAAATATCCCGAAGAAAGAAGGTTCGGCAAAAAACACGCCCTGGTCTTCTTTGAATTTTTTAAATGACAGGGCATTGGTTTCATCAGGAATAATGATCTGGTCATCACGGTATGAATAAATGGGCGTAGAGACCATGGAAGGAAAGTCATTGTGAATAGCTTTTGGAAGCGGGAAAGGTACGCCTGATGTGGGCCTGGCACCATCTTCATTTTGCTGCACGGTTATTACCCGGTAAATACGATCCTTCTTTGAATGAAAGTTATCAAAGCTCAATTCAAACTGGATGATCAGGAATATCACCAGGCAAACGGCAATACCCACCGCAAGCCCGGAAACATTGATACTGGTGAAATTCTTATTCCTCCACAAATTCCGGAAAGCTGTTTTAAAATAATTCTTTATCATGGCTATACTTTTATTCGGTACGTAAACTTTTAACCGGGTTTGCAATGGCTGCTTTGATCGCCTGGAAACTGACCGTTATCACTGTAATAAAAAGGGCAATGGCAGCTGGTAATGCAAACATCCACCAACTGATGCTCACCCGGTATTGATAATCCTGCAGCCAGCGGTTCATAAAATACCAGGTTACAGGAAAAGATATTAAACAGGAAACGCCCACTAGTTTTAAAAAATCCTTCGACAATAAAGCAGATAAACTTTTCACCGAAGCACCAAGCACTTTTCGGATACCAATCTCCTTTACTCTTCTCTCTGCTGTGTAAGTTGCAAGGCCAAACAAACCCAAACAGGAAATAAATATGGCCAGGCCTGCAAACACACCCGCCAGCTTTCCAATCAGATTTTCATTGCTGAAAAGCTGCTGAAAGGTCTCATCCACAAATCTGTATTCGAACGGATAGGCAGGATTGTATTTTTTCATCACGGCCTCCACTTTTGCCAGCCCCGATTTGTAATCCTGCTGCGGCTTAAACCGGATCATCAGGTTGTTGGTATTTTGTGCCTTGCTGTCATTAAAAATTATTACAGGGTCAACGCCTCCATACACATTATTATATACATAATCTTTTACCACACCAACCACCTGTAGCTTTTCTTCATCCCTGTCAATAAGTTCACCCACTGCATCGGCAGGGTTTTTTGTCATAATCTTTGCCATTGTTTCGTTGATAACAACATTGTTGCTGTCTGCACTGCCATCGGCATAAAAATCCCTTCCTGCCATTACCTGCATGCCCATTGTTTTTATATATTCGGGCGTGGCCCATTCCATAGAAATTAAAATTTTGCTGCTGGGTATTTTGCCTTTCCAGTTGAAACCGGACGAATTGCTGCCAATTTGAAATGCGTTACCGTTGTTTAGTGAAGCATTTTCCACGGCCCCTGTTGCAATCAACTCATTTTTTATAGTTTGAAAACGCAAGCCTATATCTCCATTCTGTTGTGTGCTTATCAATTGCTGGCTTATGCTCACCAGGTTATCCTTGTTCATGCCCAGTTCCCGGTCCTTGGTGTGCATCACCTGCTGATAGATGATGATGGTACAGGTAATAAGCACCACGGAAATTGCAAACTGTGTAACTACAAGGCCCTTACGGATAAATGTGGCGCCACCTGTGTTGAACTTTAACCCCTTTAATACGGCCACCGGCTTAAAGGAAGACAGGTAAAAAGCCGGGTAACTACCGGCGATAAAACCGCAGAGAAGACCAATTACAATAAGAGAAACAAGATGTAATGGAGCAAACAGATTCAACACAAGTTGTTTTTCTACCAGTGTGTTAAATGAAGGCAGTACAAGTGCAACAATGCCTACAGCCAGTATAACCGACACAAATGAAAGCAGCAATGCTTCTGAAATGAATTGCCATACCAGCATGCCTTTACCGGAGCCCATCACTTTTCGTACCCCCACTTCTTTCGCCCGTCTTTCGCTTTTTGCGGTTGACAGGTTCATGAAATTGATGCAGGCCATGATAAGAACTATCCAGGCTATGATGGAAAAGAGGTTTACTATTTTTATGCGGCCACCGTTTTGTTTTCCATCGGTAAATTCGCTGCGCAGCCGCCAGTCGTTAGCCGGGAGAAGTAATGGCATTGCAGCGGCGCCGCTGTCTTTTGCTTTTATAAATCCGTGTAATTTGTTGTTAATGGCAGCAGCATCAGAAGCAGCGTCCAGTTCCACAAATGTTTGCACCCCATTATTTGTCCATGTTTTCAGCCAGTCATTATCATTTTCAAAAACTTCAAATGGTGCAAACCATTCCCGGTTGCTGAACCTTGCATTGGCTGGAAGATTTTTAATAACGCCGCTGATGGTGTAGTCCTGTTTGTTATCAACCCTTATTGTTTTACCCAAGACATTTGTTGTATTAAAAATCTTTTTCGCAAAAGATTCCGTTACCACCAGCGAATACAACTGGTTGAATGCCTTTGCAGGGTTGCCATACATAAATTCGAAATTGAACATGGGCAGAAATGCTGAATCCACATTCATGCCATCGCCATAAACACCTTTATCATCATGTGTGAAAAGATAACGGGCTCCCCAGTTTGTTCTTGCTGAATTTTTTATTCCCGGAATTTCATTTTTAGCAGCTTTACTGAAAGGGCCGGGCAATGCACCAAAAGTATATGTCTTGCCATCGTATGTCTGGTTGCCCATCACCTGGTACAGGTTATCCCGGTTGGTAAAATAATGATTATAGGTAAGTTCATCTTCTACCCACAAAAAAATAAGGGAAGCACAGGCGATACCAACCGCCAGTCCGGTAATATTCAGTGTGCTGAATGATTTGTTTTTCCAGAGACTTCTAATTGCAGTTTTAAAATAGTTTGTGAACATTTTATGGTTTTTATTCGGTTCTTAAACTTTTAACCGGGTTGGCAATCGCTGCTTTGATGGCCTGGAAACTTACGGTGAGCAATGCAATGAGCAATGCGGCTGATCCTGCGGCCACAAATACCCAGGCACTGATACTGATCCGGTATTCAAAATCCTGCAACCATTTATTCATGGCCCACCAGGCCAGGGGGAATGCAACAACGGCTGCAATGAGCACGAGGAATAAAAAATCTTTCGACAGCATGGCAACCACATTGCTTACTGATGCACCAAGCACTTTGCGTATGCCCACTTCTTTGGTCCGTTGTTCGGCCATGTAAGTAACAAGTCCGAACAAACCAAGGCATGCAATGAGGATAGCAAGTATGGCAAATACAATGGCGATGGTTCCTGCACGCTGTTCGCTGCGGTACATCTCATCAAAGGAATCGCTCATAAAACGATAGCTGAATGGCATGCCCGGTGCCATTGCCTTCCATTTGTTTTCGATCTGGGAGATCAGGTTCTTTGTACTGGCAGCAGATACTTTGAATGAAGCCAGGCCCGGCCTGTCGCCAAGTTTCATGCACAAAGGTCCCAGTTTCTGGTGCAATGATTCAAAATGAAAGTCCTTTATTACGCCGATGATCGGGTATGCAATAAAGGGGTCGTCGGGATTATTTCCGGGACGGTAAATTTCTTTGCCGATGGGATTATCGTATCCCAGCAGCCGGGCAGTGGTTTCTGTAATGAGGATCGCATTTGAATCGGTACCATAATTTTTTGAAAAATTCCTTCCCTTCACGATCTCCATACCCATGGTGTTTATATAATCATAATCCACAAGCCAGCTTTGCATATCGATCCCGTTCTTGGTATCCATCACCGCTTCTTTGGAAAAAGTATTATCACTTCGTGAAGAATTGGTTACGGGCAGGTACGAACTGAGTGTTCCGCTCGTTACACCGGGCATGGCCAATACTTCATTCTTGAATGCCTGCACATTATTACCGAGCGAATTAGCCCTGTCAATGATCAATACCTGGTCTTTATTGAATCCTAATTTTTTTGTCTGGATATAATCAAGCTGGCTGTACACTACAATGGTGCCGATGATAAGCATGATGGAAGTGGCAAACTGGAATATCACCAGCCCGTTGCGGAGGTTGCTTTTTTTAAAGCCTGTATGCATGCTGCCTTTCAAAACAGCGATGGGCCTGAACCGGGAAAGATACAGGGCCGGGTAACTGCCTGCCAGCAAGCCCACCACAAAAGGAAGCAGGATGAGGAATGGCAATATGTGAATACCCAACAGGTCTTTTACAGAAAGTGATTTAGCCGCAACATTGTTGAACATGGGCAAAACAAGATAGGCAATCACAACGGCGATCAAAAGAGAGATGGTAGCTGTAATGGTTGATTCCACCAGGAACTGGCTGATCAGTGTTTTCCGTTCTGTTCCCAATACTTTGCGGATGCCAACTTCCTTTGCCCGTTTGGCGCTTCGTGCCGTACTCAGGTTCATAAAGTTGATGCAGGCAATGATGAGGATGAACAAAGCAACTGCTGAAAAGATGTATACGTACTGAATATTTCCAGATGGTGCGAATTCAAACGAGTAGTCGCTGTGCAAATGAATATTCCTTACAGGTATCAGCGAATACTCAAGTTTATTTCCCGCCTTCTTCAGTTCATCCATGCTGCTGATCTTGATGAACTGCTGCACATAGGGCAATACATATTTAGTTGTGTACTCGCTGAGATTCTTTTCAAAAGCTTTGTAATCTGTTCCGGGTTTTAATAAGAGATAGGTATTAAAATTATGGCTGGTAAGCTGCCCCCACTGGTAATCTACATTCTTCATGGAGAAGAAGAACTCAAAATTAAGATGTGAGTTGTGTGGGATATCATTTATTACCGCTGTTACTTTATAAGGCGTAGTACCCGGGCCATTCTTAACTTCAATAATTTTACCCAGTACGTCGGCAGAGCCAAAATATTTTTTTGCTGTAGATTCTGTTATCACCACGGTATTGGGTTCATTCAATGCAGTTTTCACATCGCCAGCAATAACAGGCAGTGCAAACACATCAAAAAAAGTTGAGTCGGCATTGGCTACATGCTGTTCGTTGATGAATTCATTGCCTTTCTTTATAAGCTTGTCGCCGTCGTTGGCATATACCCGGGCGTATTGTTCAACCTGCGGGTAATCTTTTTTAAGCAGTTGCCCCATCATATCCGATGTCTGGGTCATGTGCAGGTCGCCGCCGCCAAACCGTATGTCTGAATTTATCCTGTAAATGCGTTCGGAACTTTTAATGAACCGGTCGTAACTCAACTCATCGGTTACATAAAGGGTGATGAGCAGGCAGGTGGCGAGACCGATGGCAAGGCCAAAAATATTGATGGCACTGTATCCCTTATTCTTCCAAAGGTTCCGAAAGGCTACTTTAAAATAATTTTTAATCATGGCTATACTTTAAGTTGGTGATGGGCCTTCGGCTTAAATAGGATACGGCTGTTATACTGACTGGCTTCTTACAACATAATATTCTCAATAACCGCTTGTCCATCCAGCATACGGATGATGCGGTGGCTGTACCGGGCATCATGCTCCGAGTGGGTAACCATTACCACCGTTGTTCCTTTTTCATTCAGGTCGGTAAGCATCTGCATCACCTCATTCCCGTTTGATGAATCGAGGTTACCGGTAGGCTCATCGGCCAGGATCAGTTTGGGATTATTTACCACAGCCCTTGCCACAGCAACCCGTTGCTGCTGTCCGCCTGAAAGTTGCTGGGGATAATGGTTACGGCGATGCATGATCTGCATCTTATCCAGTACTTCTTCCACCCTCTTTTTCCGGTCGGCGGCTTTACCCCGGTATATATCAATGGCAGTTCCACATTTTCAAAAACGGTCAGCTCATCGATGAGGTTGAAGCTCTGGAAAACAAAACCAATGTTCCGTTTCCGCAGGTCGGCTCTTTTGCGTTCATTGAAGTGAGCTACTTCGGTGCCATTAAAAACAAAACTGCCGGCATCGGGATCATCCAGTAAACCGAGAATATTAAGTAAGGTGGATTTGCCACAGCCCGACGGGCCCATGATGGCTACAAACTCACCTTCCTTTACTTCAATGGTAAGTTTGTTCAGCGCTACTGTTTCTACTTCTTCAGTACGATAGATCTTTTCTAAATCGGTAATCTTTATCATTGTTGTTATTTAAATTTTAGGAAACCTGTTTTATAATTTTTGAAAGGGATTCATGAACATATTGAGCGATCCGTCGTCTCCATCCATCTCATTCACCGGTATTTTCGCATTGCTCTTTTTGATCTGGCAGCCTGCGCCGGCATTCTTACAGCAGGCTTTTAAGCTGTTATCATTAACAGCAGGAAAAAAAAAGCCCACAAGTAGTATCATACCTGACAAAAGAAATTTCTTTTTCATAACCTTGTTTTTATAAATGAATGATCAATGATTTACTCTTTTTTTAAAACCAGTTCCTGCATGTTCCCGTAATTCTCATAGCTGGAAGTGATCACTTTGTCGCCTGGCTTAAGCCCCTGCAGTACCTGGTAATAATCCGGGCTCTGGAGGCCCAACTGGATATCCACTTTATACGCCGTACTCCCGTTTTCACTTACTTTAAATATCCAGTTACCGCCTGTTTGCTGGTAGAAGCCACCCTTGGGTAATATGATAGCCTGCATTTCGTCACTTAAGGCAAGTTTTATCTGCAGGGTTTGTCCGCGGCGTATTCCCTGCGGAACAGAATCTTTGAACTCCATATCCACCTGGAAGCGCCCGTTGGTTACCTGCGTAAATACTTTCTTGATAGTGAGTTTGTATGGTTTGCCGGCAACAGAAGCCTCTCCCATTAACCCGATGAATATCCTTGAGATATAATGTTCATCAACATCCACCCTTACTTTAAAGCCACTCATTACATCGATCTGCCCGAGCCGTTCTCCTTTATTTTTTGATTGGCCGATCTCTGCATCCAGGGAGGTCAACTGTCCGTCAACCGGCGCCCTTACAATCAGGTCGCCCACTTTTTTACGCATCACCTGCAAGGCATTTTGTGTACGGTCTAAAGATTGTTTTGCCTGCTCCTGCTCCTGCCTTGTTGATACGGTATCTTTTTTAAGTACCTCATCAGCCAGTCTTTTCTTTTGCAACTGGTAGTTATAATTATTCTCTGCCTGTTTAAATTCCTGCGAGCCGATCACTTTTTGTTCAACCAGTTTCTTATCCAGTTTATAAATGCGTTCCGCTTCATTTAATGCATTATCAACATCAGTACGCTGGTTTAATTTGCCAATGGTATTCTGTTGTGCTGCATTACGTGATATCTGCATTTGTGTAAGCAGGTTAAACACCGAGGTCTCCTGGTTCACCAGGCTCAGTTCAAGATCGGTATTGCTGAGGCGCAGGATGGGTTGATCTTTTTTCATGATGGCGCCGTCTTCCACAAACTTCTCTTCCACCCGGCCACCCTCCAGTGCATCAAGATAAATAGTGGTCATGGGAAGTATCACACCATTAACGGGAATGAATTCCTGGAAAGGTCCCTGTTTGATCTCACTGATGGTAATGCGGTCGGTGTTTACATTCAGCCTTGATTTACCGGAAGTGAAATACCAACTGCCAAAGATGAGACCCGCTAACCCCACGATGCCTGCAGTAAGCATGATCTTCTTTTTTCCAAAACCTTTTTTTTCAATGACTCTGTCCATTATTGTCTTTTTATTTTTTCGGTAACCTGCCCGGTATATATATTATTATAACCCCGAGATGAACCTTAGTACTCAAAGCTGTGCCAGAAGCTACTTAACTGGTTTTCAAAAACTTAGCTTTTAATATGCCTTGCACCTGTACGGTAATGATACAGCAGGTGTTCGTTTTTGATACAGTCTGGTTTAGATAAACCTACGCTGCATTCTTGGCTTGCGCTGGCGCTGGATATTCCACAGGTCGGCGATGCTTAAAATGCGGTCCTGTGATTTTTTAAACCCGGTCGCCAAAACTTCTTTTACTTCGGATGTAAGGTTCGTTATACTCTCTTCATTGAGCGGAGATAATAACCGGTTTGATTGCATTTTCATGGCTATACTTTTAATTGTTATTAATAAAATATTTCTGTTCACCATGTATTCAACGCCGTGCCAGAATCTAAATACTTGTTTTTCAACAGCGTTTGTTTTTATCAATGAATTATAGTGTCCGCTTTTGATACAGCCTGTATCCGGTTTTGATACAATATTGTAAGCGGCAATATTTTTTCAGTTCATTCTGTAATAAATCTTTTTAAATATGGTATACTTGCGGAAGATTACAAACAAGGAACATGATCCTGAAAAATGCAAGCATACTGGTGATCGATGATGATACGGATGTTCTTACCGCCGTTAAACTTTTGCTGAAAACAGAGGCAAAAGAAGTGACGACGGAAAAAAATCCCGAACTCATTCATTCGCTGCTGGCCTCATCCCGGTTTGACATTGTGTTGCTTGATATGAATTTCAAAAGCAGCATCAATACCGGCAATGAAGGCATTTACTGGCTGAAGAAAATAAAAGAACTGGATGCGGATATCTCGGTGATCATGATAACGGCTTACGGCGACATTGACCTCGCCGTTCGATCCTTAAAGGAAGGCGCTTCTGATTTCATTGTGAAACCCTGGCATAATGAAAAACTTTTAGAAGCCATTAAAGGGATCTTAAAAGCGAAGGGAAAAACTGCTTCCGGTATTCCGGCCCTGCCCTCATCTGCCATCGGCAAGGAAATGATCGGTGAGTCGGAAGTGATGAAAGATATTTTTTTCAAGATCGAAAAAGTAGCACCTACCGATGCCAATATATTTATCCTGGGAGAAAACGGTACCGGTAAAGACCTGATCGCAAAAGCCATTCATGAACATTCGCTCCGCAAAGACAAACCATTTGTAAAAGTAGATGTGGGCGCCCTGACCGAAACACTTTTTGAAAGCGAATTGTTTGGACATAAGAAGGGTTCATTTACCGGCGCCGGTGAAGAAAGAGCCGGGCGGTTTGAAACAGCAAATGGCGGCACCTTATTCCTGGATGAGATCGGGAACATATCCATGCAGCAGCAGGCAAAACTGCTGAGTGTTTTGCAGAACAGGCAGGTGTCCCGAGTGGGAAGCAATGATGCAGTTAATATTGACATACGCCTTATCTGTGCCACCAACCTGCCGCTTGCCGAGTTGGCCAATGAGAACCGTTTCCGGAAAGACCTCATATACCGGATAAACACCGTGGAAATTGTTGTGCCGCCATTGCGCAAGCGTAACGGGGATATCACATTGCTGGCAAAACATTTTGCACAGACCTATGCCGCTAAGTATTTAAAACCCGTTCCGGAATTTGATGCGAAAGCCATTGAAAAATTAAGGCAGTACAATTTCCCGGGCAATGTACGGGAACTTCAATACACGATGGAACGGGCGGTGATCATGTCGGAGGGAGAAACGCTTTCTGCCGAGGATCTTATTTTTTCTCCCATTGAATCTGCCGTGCAGGAAAAATCAGAGAACAAAGACATGAACCTGGGCGTGGTGGAAAAGAATACCATCCTCCGGGTGATCGAAAAACATAACGGCAATATTTCAAAAGCAGCGAAGGAACTGGGCATAACCCGTACGGCGCTGTACAGAAGACTAAGTAAATATGACCTTTAAAAAATACGACTGGGGCCTGATCATTCGCATCGTATTGTTGTTTGCAACAATGAGCGGTGCCGCATTACTGCTGTCGAACGGGTTGTTTCTCATCATGGTTGCGGTGTTGGCATTGATCATCTTCCAGGTGACAGACCTCTACCGGTTCACCAATAAAAGCAAGGAAGAACTGGAGCAGTTTGTGGAATCGGTTCACTACCGTGATTTCTCCCGTCACTTTGATGAAAAGAATGCACCGGTTGCTGTGCAGCCCATGCGCAAAGGATTCAACGAGATCAACAGCACGTTCAAGATCATCAGTAAGGAACGGGAAACACAATATCAATACCTGCAGAAGATCCTGGAGTTGATTGACACCGGGATCCTTTCTTACGACAATAAAGAAGGCGAAGTCATGTGGATGAATGAATCTTTTAAACAGTTGCTGAGCATCCCTTACCTGAAAACCATTCATTCGCTGGAAAAAAGGGATCCCGACCTGTATAAGGAGATCGTTTCAGTAAAACCCGGCGAAAGCAAAGTAACTTCCATAACAACCGATAAGAATACTTTAAAGGTATTACTCTCTGCCACTGCTTTTCAAACAGAAGGAAAAATTTACAAACTGATCGCTTTTCAAAACATCAACGAAGCGCTGGATGAAACGGAATCGAAGGCATGGCAGAAATTATTAAGTGTGATGACACATGAGATCATGAATTCGGTAGCGCCCATCTCTTCCCTGGCAGAAACACTTAAGAACCGGTTGCAGTTGTCGTTAAAGGAACTGAATAACAACTCCGGTTCGCTGGATGACCTTGAGTTGGGTATTGATACCATTAAACGAAGAAGCGAAGGCCTTTTGAAATTTGCAGAGACCTATCGCAACCTGAACAAGATCACCAATCCAAACCTGAAAAAGGTATATGTACGGGATATGTTTGAAACCCTGCACCGCCTGATGCAGCCAACCTTTGAACAAAAGAATATTGAACTTGAAATTATTTTAAAAGACCCTGACCTTATCCTGGAAGCCGATACCGACCTCATCGAACAGGTACTGATTAACCTCATCTTAAATGCAGCGGATGCCGTAAAGGAAGTTGCCAGTCCACGCATACAGCTATCAGCCTACATTACGCCCAACAATAAAGTGGTCATTAAAGTGGCAGATAATGGAATCGGTATTTCCGCCGACCTGATGGAGAAGATCTTTATCCCATTTTTCAGTACCCGCAAAACCGGAAGCGGCATCGGGCTCAGCCTGTGCAAACAGATCATGATGCTGCATAAGGGTAATATCAAAGTACAGAGTGTGGCCGGTGAAGGAACGGCCTTTTTGCTTTTCTTTTAAAGCAGATCCTGCTTTTCCGGGTTTATATTCCAGGGGTTTAAAGGCTTATCTTTGGATTCTATCTGACAAAAATGATCCGTAAATTTTTAACCATATTATTTTTCGCTTCTTTATTTGTACCGCACCATTCATCGGCCCAGCTTTGCCTGGGCAGTTTGGGCGATCCCATTATCAACAACACGTTCGGCAGTGGGGCAAACCCCGGCGCTCCCTTGTTAGCAGCAACCACCAGTTACCAATACAGCACTACCGATTGCCCCAATGATGGTTTTTATACGGTAAGGAATAATACAAGTGCCTGTTTCGGAAATGCATGGCATTCGCTTACAGCGGATCATACCGGTGACCCCAACGGTTATTTTATGCTGGTAAACGCTTCTTACCAGCCTGGGGCTTTTTACCTGGATACCGTAAAAGGGCTTTGCGGAAACAGCACCTATGAATTTGCTGCCTGGCTAATGAATGTGCTGTTGCCTTCAGCATGTGGTGGCAGCGGTATTCAGCCTGATCTTACATTCAGTATTGAAAAAACAGACGGCACTTTATTGCAATCTTATAATTCGGGCAATATCCCTACTACGGCAAGCCCAACATGGAAACAATATGGCTTTTTTTTTACAACACCAGCAGCAGGTTCCGACATCGTCCTACGGATCGTTAATAATGCACCGGGCGGATGTGGCAACGACCTTGCATTGGATGATATAACTTTTCGCCCCTGTGGCCCGCTGCTCACTCCTGTTATCGTTGGAATGAATACAACCAGTGCATCATTTTGTGAAGGCACCGCCACTTCATATACATTCAATTGCTCCGTGTCTGGCGGATTCAATAATCCTGTTTTTCTTTGGCAACGAAGAGTCAATAACGGAAGCTGGACAGATATCCCTTTGGCAAATCTGAATACGCTTAACGTTACGTTTGTAACAACAACCACACCGGGCATTTACCAGTTCAGGCTTGTTGTTGCGGAAGCAGGCAACATGGGATCACCGCAATGCCGGATCGCTTCGCAACCGATCACGATAACGGTAAATGCAAATCCTGTAACAACGGCTGTTAATAATGGGCCAGTTTGTGAAGGCACTACAGTTACGCTTACAGCAACCGGGGGTACACAATATGCATGGACGGGTCCTAATGCATTTACTGGATCGGGTTCTCCTTTGCCAATAACTAATATCCAATTAAACCAGGCAGGTAAATATTATGTAACCGTTACCAATGCGGCCGGCTGCATTCATAAGGATTCAACAACCATTTTGATAAACCCTGCTCCATTAGCAACCACTACTTTCACCAATGCTTTTGTTTGTGAAGGCGACAGCATACAATTAATAGCAGGTGGCGGCTCATCTTATCAATGGATACCGGTTACTGGTCTTTCCAATGCGAATATACCTGACCCAAAGGCATCGCCCGCCATAACAACAGCTTACAGTGTGATCGTAGCAAACCAGTTCTCCTGTAAGGATACAGCCACTGTCACCCTCAATGTTGTTACGATGCCGGTTGTTAATGCAGGCCCTGATAAAATAATGCTGAAAGGGCGATCAATACAATTAGCTGCAACGGTTAGCGGTAGTGTGAATACCTATGCATGGTCACCGGCTACTTATATCAACGATATTTATTCTTTGCAACCGGTCATTAACCCGCCGGCAGATGCCCGGTATATATTAAAGGCTGATTCGCCTGCCGGTTGCGGCTCCGTATCCGATACCATGTTCGTAAAAGTATATAACGACCTTTTCATCCCCAATGCTTTTTCACCCAATGGCGATGGCTTGAATGATACCTGGAACATTCCGGCATTGCGGGCATACCCGTCTTTTGAGTTGTTTGTTTATAACCGCTGGGGACAATTGCTGTTTCATACAAAGGACAATCCGTTACCCTGGGATGGTACATATAAGAAGAGCCCTTGCCCGAATGGTGCATACAGCTATTTCATCAAAACAAAAAATGAACTGTTCCAGGGAACGGTCATTATCATAAGATAAAAAAGCGCTTCAGTTTCCTGGTATGGTCTACAAGCAGTTTCTAACTTAATAAGTAAACTTCAGCCAGCATCCCACAAATCATATTGGGATTGAAAAGGGGTCAATCTCAGATTGATCCTTTTTCATTTAAGAAAACCCAGGGTGGTATTTATGCAATGAGAAAGTTGTAATAACTAACCGGTAGAAGAACTTATTAAAAGCCGCTGAACATTATTTATGAATGAGGTTCACCGGTAATTACGGAGCAGGCAGTAAAATAACCCGGTGTTCTTTGAGGAGTATGAACTACATCATTCTCATAAAAATACCACCTGCAATTGCAGGTGGTATTTAATATGATCAAAAAGCGTGTCAGAGTTTCTCGAATTGTACGATCCCGCTTTGTGAACCGTTGCTTTGCTGTAACCTGATCAGGTATTTTCCATTCGACAACATGGTTCCGAAATCGAAGCGGAATGATTGTACATTATGTAAGTCAACGTCTTTCGTGCTGTATACTCTTCCACTCATATCCATTACGGTGACGTTATATTTTCCATTGAACAACCCTTCTTTATTGGCAATCGTGATATGGTTGGCATCAATCACCGGATTAGGGTAGCCGTAGATCACAAATGGCGGCGACGTATTACACTTACCATTTACCGGGATGATATCGCTGTATTTAAAGCTGGCATCTTTATCCACCATCTTGAGGCGAAGGTAGAGTGTGTTGCCTTGCAACTGGACCGCCAGGTTATTTATATCGAAAGAAGAACTGTAATTAGTCTTGTTTTGTGCCGTTACATTCGCTATGGAAACGAAATTGATTCCATCCTTGCTCACCTGCAATTCATAATGATCGAAGTTGATCTCGTTTTCTACAGACCAGTCTGTCCGGATGATACAATCCTTTTTAAGCGCTTTGAACTTGGTGAGGGTTACCGGGGTAGGCGATCCAACAATAACTGTGTAATCAATAAGCGTACTATTGTTATTGGGATTTTGATCTATAAGCCTGTAAGGATTGCCGGGTGGGTTTGCATTAAGAAACTGACCTGATACCGTAGAAGTGACTTGCGTGGGCGTAGCCACCGGTATAAAAGCTTTGACACGAAAGACCGCTACCCCATCAAAAAAAGCAGGCAGAAAATCATGAAGGATTCCGATAATAAAAGGCTGGCTCTGCGAATTGTCGTATGACCAGGTAAAGTACTCATTATAAGGTGCCGTAGCCAGGTTGAACGTAGGGTCAATCACCATATTCAAACCCAACCCTAACCTTATATATGCGGTATTTGGGGGAATTGCATTTACCGGGTGTAAGTTTTGAATAGACAGCTGTACAAGATAAAAACTGCCATCGACGAGATTATTCGCATCAACAGGACTACCGGCCAGGTCTGTAATATCAACATAACTTAGCGCCGGGTCTGCAACAACATTGATTTGTGCATAGGTATTACTCCTTCCGGCTATCAGCAGGAAGAAAAACAGGGTTAATGCCTTCGCAGCCAGTTTGGTTAATGATCTCATAACAGTTTTCTTAGATGGTTTATGAAGCAGGTTCATGTTAAAATTATTCTTTTTTTAATTATATATTTTTATGCTTACTGTTTTACGAAACGCAAATTCCGGGTAACGCCGTCCTCTCCTGTTACACTCAGTTGGTAACTTCCTCCGGTCAAAAAGCCGATGGGGTATTTTACCTGGTCCTGGTTAACAAACTGCATGTCTTTTCGGCTGATCTCTTTTCCATCGCTGTCAAGCAACCGGATATTATACTTACCATTGAAGATGCCTTCTTTGGCAACCAGCTTCAGTTCTGTAACATCGCCGGTAACTGGATTAGGATAAAGAGCGATCTCAAACCTTCCGGTACAAATATTATTTACTGCAACGGGAGCAGAATAAACAAACTGGCCTGTTTGAGCTTCTGCCTTTATCCTAATGTCCAGGTGGCCTCCGGTAATGTTCTCAAGTCTTAATGAATAATTCCTGGTTCCATTCGCCGGAATGGTTTTTAAAGGAGTAAAATTTATTCCATCCGGTGCCGTCTCTATAACGAAACCGGTTAATTTGTTTTCATCGGAAACCTGCCAGTTAAGGTCGAGGTTACAGGAGCGGGCAATAGCTTTAAAGTCGTTGAACTTTGTTGACAGGGGTTGCAGGTTTGAATAATCACTTACAATAATATTGTTGGACGCATCCAGGTCAGATAAAATGAACAAAGGGTTTTTATGATTCGTGACCAGGAAATGTCCGGTGATGGTTGACTGCCCCTCTTTGGAAGGCATAATAGAAAAAACTGCTTCCCCCGTAAATGCGGCAGGCAGGTTACGGATCAGTTCACCGGTAATGATCACCTGGTTGAATGGATCGGTGGACTGTGTCCAACGGAAATAATTTGCCAAGGGCGCATCATTTCCCTGCAGGTCGGTTGTAAGAAATGAACTGGTACCTAAGGTCAGTTTAAGCTTGCAGGTTCCCATTGGCACTTCATTATCCATATTGATATTGGCAACCTTAAAATGAACTTTTGTGATCCTGCCCACTTCAAGTTTGTCTGCCTGCAACGGAGCATTCTGCGCATCGGTGAACTGCAACTTGTCAAGCAAAAGGTCGGTATAAACCCCTTTGCGTTGTGCATGGGCCGAAACCGCCAGCACAGCAAGAAATATGGTCATTAACTTTTTCATATCCTTATTATTTAATCAAGCTGCAGCAGCGATGCTGCTGCAGCTTGATGATTTATTAGTTACCGATGAACAACAGCGAATTCGAGTTATTATTGAACTGTATCTCGGATGTTGATGGCAGGATCACTGCATTCAGGTTGAACCTTGTCTTATTGGTTGTTACACGCTGCAGCTTGATGCTTATGTACTGCAGGTCATAACAGGTCAGTGGTGCATTCCTGGTAAATTCAACATAACCCGAAGTGGTGACCATCGTCCAGTTCCCGTTCTCAACAGGATAATTATTGAATCCTATTGTAACATTCGTCTCTAATGGATTGAATACGATATTATAACCGGATACTTTGAAAATACGCAGTTTAACAGGCGTTCCCGGCTTACCACCAACTTCTCCAACATTATAAACGATATCGCGTTGGGCTCCGTTGGCGGGGAAGATATTATCGTTGTTATCAGATCCCAGTGACAGGTCGGTATTGGCCGGGCCGGTCAAAGTAAACGTTGTTTGCTTCTGGCAACCATTCGCATCCTGTACATACATCGTATGCAGGCCAGCGGCAAGGTTGGTGAATGTGTATGTTGTTCCGTTCACTGGCGTTGGCGTTAACCAGCCTCCAGCATCGATCTTGAACTGGTAGTTAAGAGTTCCGCCACCTGCACTAACCGAGATGCTGCCAGTAAGGTCGCAGCCGGTTGAAGGATTAACATGCGTTGTCTTAGTGATCGTGAGCAATGCAGGCTGTACTACCGTGAAGCTTCCTGTTGCTGCTGTACATACGTTAGCATCCGTTACGCTGTAGTTGTAAGTGCCTCCCGTTACTCCTGTGAATATACCGGTAGCATTTGTTACGCTGTTGAACGTGAATGATAAGGCGCCCGTGCCACCGGCAGCTGTAATAGTTACCGTAGCTGTTCCGCCATTACATGCTATAGCGGTTTGCGAAATGTCGCTTACCGTGATAGCTGTTGGTTCAACAACCGTAAAGGTTCCTGTTGCAGGTGTACATCCGTTAACATCTGTTACACTGTAAGCGTAGTTCACGCCGGCAGGTATACCGGTGAATACATTGTTGTTTACCTGTGTCACACCGTTGAACGTGTATGATAAAGGTGCTGTTCCTCCGGCTGCGGTGATGGTCACAGTTCCTGTTCCGCCATGGCAGGCAATGGTGCTTTGCAAAACATTGCTCACCGTGATCACAGCAGGTTCAACAACCGTAAAGGTTCCTGTTGCCGCAGTACAACCATTGGCGTCGGTAACGCTGTAAGCATAGTTGATGCCTGCAGGAATACCTGTGAATACATTGCTTAAATGTGTTACCCCATTGAATGTGTATAAATAAGGTGCTGTTCCACCTGCTGCGGTGATCGTCACATTTGCAGTTCCACCATTACAAGCGATCGCCGATTGTGAAACATTGGTCACACTGATCACTGCAGGTTCAACAACAGTGAAAGATCCCGTTACAGGTGTACAGCTGTTTGCATCTGTTACGCTGTAATTATATGTTCCCGCCAGTATTACCGGGAAGATACCCGTTCCATTGGTAACACCATTAAATGTATATGACAATGGTGCGGTACCACCGGCAGCTGTTATCGTTACAGTTGCAGAGCCTCCATGGCATGCTACTGTTGTTTGGGATACGTTGCTTACATTGATCGCCGCTGGCTGAACCACTGTAAATGTTCCGGCTACTGGACCACAACTGTTGGCATCGGTTACGCTGTAATTATATGTTCCTGCTGTTACCCCGGTGAACAAGCCCGTTCCATTGGTAACCCCATTGAATGTGTATGACAATGGTGCTGTACCACCGGTGGCTATGATGGTTACGGCAGCTGTTTGACCATTACAGTTTATCGGAGTTTGACTGATACCACCAAGGCTGATCGCTGCCGGTTGTGTTATCACTACAGGATTTCCTGTATAAGTAAGCACCTGGCTGGCAGCATCTCTTACTTTGATGTTGTAATTACCTGCTGCAACCCCAGTGAACGTATACGGGCTCGCCTGTGCAAGTACCCATGTCGCTCCATCGTCCTTACTGAAATCGTAAGGGGAAGCACCACCGGTTACTGTTACTGTTATGGTGCCGTTGTTGATACCGTTACATGTTACGTTGGTTGACGTAACGCTGTTGATCACAAAGGCACTCAGCACGGTGTAATTGATATCTCCATGGTTATTGAGTGTGTTGGCATCAACCAGGAACTGGTTGGCGTTATTATGATTCGTAACCTGGAAGTCAGCATTTACAATCGATGTACCAGCTGTAACTGCTTTCACATCAAATATTGCGATCTGGTCGCCGTCGCCACCAAAGAATGGAGGCAGGTCTGCGATCTGGTCGCCATAGATGACATCATTACCTGATTCAACAACTTTAGTCCAGTTGAAGTAAGCACTTAATGGAGCTGTACCCAGGTCAAATCCTGTGTTCAGTTGCAGTTTAGATCCCAGGTCAATACGGATCTTGGTTGTACCGGCTGGTATGATATTCGACAAGTTCAGGTTCTGTACCGGTACTTTTACTTTATTTACCGAGTTGAACGGTATCAGGTTGGCATTGATAAGAACGTCCGACATATCGGTCATATATGCATCCACGATGGCTGGATCTGCAGTGACCAGCAGTTTAAATGTTGCGCTGATCGTATGATTAGCTGTTACATTGGTAAATGTATAGCTGGCCGGGGTTCCAATGCTTACACCATCTACCAGTACACTTACTGTCACATACCCTGCATCAGGAGTAATGGTATAAGATTTATTGGCTCCGCAGTCCACTGTTGAGATTCCTGCCGGGGTTACGTTGCCATTCGGGCCCGCAGTTGCCGTGATCGTGTAAGTATTGATCGCAAATGTTGCAGAGATCGTATGATTGGCTGCTACATTAGTGAACGTGTATGAGGTTACTGCACCCACGCTTACTCCGTCAACCAGTACATCCGCTATATGGTAGCATGCATTTGCAGCAATCGTGTACGACTGGCTGCCATCACAGGTAACAGTAGTAACACCTGCTGGCGTTACCAAACCATTAGCTCCTGAGGTTGCCGTGATCGTGTACGTATTTACCGCAAAGCTTGCGCTGATCGTATGATCAGCCGTTACATTATTGAACGTGTATGAAGTTACTGCACCTACACTCACCCCGTCAACCAGTACATCTGCTATATGATAACATGCATCGGCGGTGATCGTGTAAGACTGGCTGCCATCGCAGTTAACCGTTGTACCACCCGCCGGCGTTACTGAACCATTTGCGCCTGATGTTGCTGTGATCGTGTATGTATTTACCGCAAAGGTTGCACTGATCGTATGATCGGTGGTTGTGTTGGTAAATGTATAAGATGCAACTGCACCCACACTCACCCCGTCAACCAGTACGTCTGCTACATGATAACATGCATCGGCGGTAATGGTATAGGTATTATCACTTCCGCAGTTAACTGTTGTTACACCTGCCGGCGTTACTGAACCATTAGCGCCGGATGTTGCCGTGATCGTATACGTATCGACCGCAAAGGTTGCAGAAATCGTATGATCAGCCGTTACATTATTGAACGTGTATGAGCTTACTGCACCTACACTCACACCGTCAACCAGTACATCTGCTACATGATAACATGCATCGGCAGTGATCGTGTAAGACTGGCTTCCATCGCAGTTAACAGTTGTAACACCTGCCGGCGTTACTGAACCATTTGCGCCGGATGTTGCCGTGATCGTATATGTATTGATCGCAAAGGTTGCACTGATGGTATGATCAGCCGTTACATTATTGAACGTGTATGACGTTACTGCACCCACACTCACCCCGTCAACCACCACGTCTGCTACATGATAACATGCATCGGCAGTGATCGTGTAAGACTGGCTTCCATCGCAGTTAACCGTTGTACCACCCGCCGGCGTTACTGAACCATTCGCACCTGATGTTGCCGTGATCGTATATGTGTTGACCGCAAAGGTTGCGCTGATCGTATGATCAGCCGTTACATTATTGAACGTGTATGACGTTACTGCACCCACACTCACCCCGTCAACCAGTACGTCTGCTACATGATAACATGCATCGGCTGTAATGGTATAGGTATTATCACTTCCGCAGTTAACTGTTGTTACACCTGCCGGCGTTACTGAACCATTAGCGCCGGATGTTGCCGTGATCGTATACGTATCGACCGCAAAGGTTGCAGAAATCGTATGATCAGCCGTTACATTATTGAACGTGTATGAAGTTACTGCACCCACACTCACACCGTCAACCAATACATCTGCTATATGGTAACATGCATCGGCGGTGATCGTGTACGACTGGCTTCCATCACAGTTAACCGTTGTAACACCTGCCGGCGTTACTGAACCATTTGCACCTGATGTTGCTGTGATCGTGTATGTATTTACCGCAAAGGTTGCGCTGATCGTGTGATCGGCGGCTGTGTTAGTAAACGTGTATGACGTTACTGCACCCACACTCACCCCGTCAACCAGTACATCTGCTATATGATAACATGCATCGGCTGTGATCGTGTAAGACTGGCTGCCATCGCAGTTAACCGTTGTAACACCTGCCGGCGTTACTGAACCATTTGCTCCGGATGTTGCTGTGATCGTATAAGTGTTGATCGCAAAGGTTGCGCTGATCGTATGATTGGTTATTGTATTGGTAAATGTATATGTTGTAACCGCACCCACACTCACACCGTCAACCAGTACGTCTGCTACATGATAACATGCATCGGCGGTGATGGTATAGGTATTATCAGTTCCGCAGTTAACCGTTGTAACACCTGCCGGCGTCACTGAACCATTAGCGCCGGAAGTAGCCGTGATCGTATACGTATCGACCGCAAAGATTGCAGAGATCGTATGATCGGCCGTTACATTATTGAAAGTGTATGAGCTACTGCCCCCAGACTCACACCGTCAACCAATACATCAGCGATATGGTAACATGCATCTGCTGCAATTGTGTACGACTGGCTGCCATCGCAGTTAACCGTTGTAGCACCCGCCGGCGTTACTGAACCATTTGCACCTGATGTTGCTGTGATCGTGTATGTATTTACCGCAAAGGTTGCGCTGATCGTGTGATCGGCGGTTGTGTTGGAAACGTGTATGTCGTTACTGCACCCACGCTCACCCCGTCAACCAGTACATCTGCTACATGATAACATGCATCGGCGGTGATTGTGTACGACTGGCTTCCATCGCAGTTAACCGTTGTAACACCTGCCGGTGTTACTGAACCATTTGCTCCGGATGTTGCTGTGATCGTATATGTGTTGACCGCAAAGGTTGCGCTGATCGTGTGATTGGTGGTTGTGTTGGTAAATGTATAAGTTGCAACTGCACCTACCGAACGCCACCTCAACCAGTACGTCTGCTACATGATAACATGCATCGGCTGTAATGGTATAGGTATTATCACTTCCGCAGTTAACAGTTGCTGTTCCAGTTGGAGCAATGCTACCGTTCGGTCCCGCACTGGCAATGATCGTATACGTGTTAACCGTAAAGGTCACAGATATGGTATGGTTTGCCGTTACATTATTGAACGTGTATGAAGTTACTGCACCCACACTCACACCGTCAACCAGTACATCCGCTATATGATAACATGCATCGGCTGTGATCGTGTAAGACTGGCTTCCATCACAGTTAACCGTTGTAACACCTGCCGGCGTTACTGAACCATTTGCACCTGATGTTGCTGTGATCGTGTATGTATTTACCGCAAAGGTTGCGCTGATCGTGTGATCGGCGGCTGTGTTGGTAAATGTATAAGTGCTTACTGCACCCACGCTCACCCCGTCAACCAGTACATCTGCTATATGATAACATGCATCGGCTGTGATCGTGTAAGACTGGCTGCCATCACAGTTAACCGTTGTAACACCCGCCGGCGTTACTGAACCATTGCTCCGGATGTTGCTGTGATCGTATATGTATTCACCGCAAAGGTTGCACTGATCGTGTGATTGGCTATTGTATTGGTAAATGTATATGTTGTAACCGCACCTACCGATATTCCGTCAACCAGTACGTCTGCTACATGATAACATGCATCGGCTGTAATGGTATAGGTATTATCACTTCCGCAGTTAACTGTTGTAACACCTGCCGGCGTCACTGAACCATTAGCGCCGGAAGTAGCCGTGATTGTATACGTATCGACCGCAAAGATTGCAGAGATCGTATGGTCAGCCGTTACATTATTAAATGTATACGAGGTAACAGGCCCCTGGGATATACCGTCAACTAAAACATCAACGATATGGTAACATGCATCTGCTGCAATTGTGTATGCCTGGCTGCCATCGCAGTTAACCGTTGTAACACCCGCCGGCGTTACTGAACCATTTGCACCTGATGTTGCTGTGATCGTGTATGTATTTACCGCAAAGGTTGCGCTGATCGTGTGATCGGCGGCTGTGTTGGTAAATGTATAAGTGCTTACTGCACCCACGCTCACCCCGTCAACCAGTACATCTGCTACATGGTAACATGCATCGGCGGTGATGATATAGGTATTATCACTTCCGCAGTTAACTGTTGTAACACCTGCCGGTGTTACTGAACCATTCGCTCCGGATGTTGCTGTGATCGTATACGTGTTGATCGCAAAGGTTGCGCTGATCGTGTGATTGGTGGTTGTATTGGTAAATGTATAAGATGCAACTGCACCCACACTCACACCGTCAACCAGTACGTCTGCTACATGATAACATGCATCGGCGATGATGGTATAGGTATTATCACTTCCGCAGTTAACTGTTGTAACACCTGCCGGCGTTACTGAACCATTAGCGCCGGAAGTAGCCGTGATCGTATACGTATCGACCGCAAAGATTGCAGAGATCGTATGATTGGCTGTTACATTATTGAACGTGTATGAGCTTACTGCACCCACACTCACACCGTCAACCAGTACATCCGCTATATGGTAACATGCATCTGCTGCAATTGTGTATGCCTGGCTGCCATCGCAGTTAACCGTTGTAGCACCTGCCGGCGTTACTGAACCATTTGCACCTGATGTTGCTGTGATCGTATATGTATTTACCGCAAAGGTTGCGCTGATCGTATGATTGGCTGTTACATTAGAGAACGTGTATGAGGTTACTGCACCCACGCTCACCCCGTCAACCAGTACGTCTGCTACATGATAACATGCATCGGCGGTGATCGTGTACGACTGGCTGCCATCGCAGTTAACCGTTGTAACACCTGCCGGCGTTACTGAACCATTTGCTCCGGATGTTGCCGTGATCGTGTATGTATTTACCGCAAAGGTTGCGCTGATCGTGTGATCGGCGGTTGTGTTGGTAAATGTATATGTTGTAACCGCACCTACCGATACGCCATCAACCAGTACGTCTGCTACATGGTAACATGCATCGGCGGTAATGGTATAGGTATTATCAGTTCCGCAGTTAACTGTTGTAACACCTGCCGGCGTTACTGAACCATTCGCTCCGGATGTTGCTGTGATCGTGTATGTGTTGATCGTAACAATAGCCGGATCAGAAGTTACCATTCCGCAATCGCCTGTTACATCAACCGTGTAGGTTCCTGCTGCAGTAGCTGAATAAGTATCTGCATCAGCGCCCACATTGTTGCCGTCTTTCTTCCACTGGTAATGCAATGTACCTGCACCGCTTGCTGTTACGCTTAATAATATATTTCCACCCGGACAGATCGCTCCGCCTGCCGGTTGTATACTGATAACTGTGGCTGCATTCATTGTTACCACCGCATCTCCTGATGTTACAGTTCCACAATCCCCGCTTACATCAACCGTGTATGTTCCGGCTGCTGTAGCTGAATAAGTATTTGCATCAGCGCCCACATTGCTGCCGTCCTTCTTCCACTGGTAGTGTAATGTACCCGTGCCTGTAGCTGTTACGCTTAATAATATATTTCCACCAGCGCAGATCGCTCCGCCTGCCGGTTGTACACTGATCACTGTGGTTGCATTTACTGTTACTACTGTTGCTTCAGATGACAGTGAAGAGCAACCAAGTGATGTTACCAGCACGGTATATGATCCGCTGGTTGTAGCAGTATATGTTTGATTAGTTTCTCCGCTTATCAGCACATTATCCTTATACCACTGGTTACCCGTTGCTGATGATGAGGTCAGCAATACTGAACCGCCATCACAGAATGTCAGCGGCCCGCCTGCTGTAATTGTTGGCGTTGCAGGTATCGGGTTAACTGTTACAACTGTTATATCTGAAGGTGCTGAAGAACATCCCAATGCGGTTACCACAACTCTGTATAATCCGCTGGTTGTGGCCGGATATGATTGACCTGTTGCCCCGCTTACCGGAGTTCCGTCTTTATACCACTGGTTACCCGTTGCTGATGATGAAGTAAGTAATACTGATCCGCCATCACAGAATGTCAGCGGTCCGCCTGCCGTAATTGTTGGCGTTGCCGGCGGAGGATTTACTGTTACCACCCTGTCTGCACTTGTTGATCCGCAAATTCCGGTGGCTGTTGCTGTAATTATTGCTGTTCCGCTAAATCCACCATCCCAGTCCATAACGCCTGTTGATGAATTGATCGTTCCGGCAACTATTGGCAGCACCGAATAAGTTATGCCCGTGCTGTTTGCCGCCGTTGCCGTATAGGTTTCATCCGGGGCATTCTGACATACGGAAGTTGCACCGGCAGTGAATACAGGAACACCTGTTGCCGGGTTCATGGTTACCTCCGCTGCATCAGATGTAACGATGCCACAATCTCCGGTTACCTCTACGGTATAAGATCCCGCTGCTGTGGCTGAATAAGTATTCTGATCTGCACCAACATTGGTAACCCCGTTCTTCCACTGGTAGTGAAGATTGGTACCGCTGGCTGTTACACTTAATAATATATTTCCACCAGCGCAGATCGCTCCGCCTACCGGTTGTACATCAATACTTGTTATTGCATTCACCGTTACCACTGCTGCATTGGAAGTTACAGTTCCGCAATCGCCTGTTACCTCTACGGTATAAGATCCCGCTGCTGTGGCACTGTAACTATCCTGATCAGTACCAACATTGGTAACCCTGTTCTTCCACTGGTAATGCAATGTACCTGTACCGCTTGCTGTTACGCTTAATAATATATTTCCGCCTGGGCAGATCGCTCCGCCTGCTGGTTGTATACTTATAACTGTAGCTGCATTTATTGTTACCACTGCATCTCCTGATGTTACAGTTCCGCAATCGCCCGTTACATCAACGGTGTAGGTTCCTGCTGCTGTAGCTGAATAAGTATCTGCATCAGCGCCTACATTATTGCCGTCTTTCTTCCATTGGTAGTGCAATGTACCTGTGCCTGTTGCTGTTACGCTTAATAATATATTTCCACCAGCGCAGATCGCTCCGCCTACGGGCTGTACACTGATAGTAGTGGCTGCATTTATCGTTACCGCTGCATCTCCTGATGTTACAGTTCCGCAATCGCCACTTACATCAACCGTGTATGTTCCGGCTGATGTAGCTGAATAAGTATTTGCATCAGCACCCACATTGCTGCCGTCCTTCTTCCACTGGTAGTGAAGATTGGTGCCGCTTGCGGTTACACTTAATAATATATTTCCACCAGGACAGATCGCTCCGCCTGCTGGTTGTACATCAATACCTGTTGTTGTATTCATTGTTACTACTGCTGCATTCGAGGTCACGGTTCCGCAATCGCCTGTTACCTCTACGGTATAAGATCCCGCTGCTGTGGCACTGTAACTATCCTGATCAGTACCAACATTGGTAACCCCGTTCTTCCACTGGTAATGCAATGTACCTGTACCGCTTGCTGTTACGCTTAATAATATATTTCCGCCTGGGCAGATCGCTCCGCCTACTGGCTGTACACTGATAGTAGTGGCTGCATTTATCGTTACCGCTGCATCTCCTGATGTTACAGTTCCGCAATCGCCACTTACATCAACCGTGTATGTTCCGGCTGATG
>JADKJX010000006.1 GCA_016720775.1 Chitinophagaceae bacterium | reverse complement strand
GTGGAAAGCCGTTAAGGAATTAGGACACTGGCCTCGGTAATTTTTTTTTGCTGTCTTAAGCTGATCTTAAGGATAAAACCAGTTCAATTTGAATAAAAGGCATGCCAACTTTGCTGTAAATTATTAGTATGATTTCAGCAACCCATCTTCACGCCATGCTTGTTCACTTTCCCATTTCGTTGTTAATCGTTGGCTTTCTTTCAGAACTGGCAGCCTTTATTTTTAAAAAACCATTCTTCCGCCAGGCTGCATTTTATTTATTGATGTTGGGTACATTGGGCACCATTTCATCTTACCTGGCAGGGAGTGATGCTGGTGAAGGTATGGAGGAAGGAACGCTGGGTAAGGCCATGGAACTGCATGAACAGGCAGCAACCATAGCTCTATGGCTCACCATTTTTACGGCTGCCGTTTACCTGGCCATCGCCATCTTTAAATACAAAAAAACTGGTCAAGGATCGCAGGTATTATTTTTATTTGCTGACATAATTAGATTACTGTTGTGGGAACAGGGCACTTCCAAGGCAGCTGGTATATAAACATGGTGCCGGTGTAGAACTGGCATTACCTGATTTTTCGAATCCGGAGAGTGAGAAGGGGAATTAATGATCCGGCAAATATTTTCTTTAACTTAACAGGATGAGAATTTTACTAGTAGAAGATGAAACTGCGATTGCCGGTTTTATTAAAGAAGGACTGGAAGAAGAAGGCTTTGCAGTTGATGTTGCCACTAATGGAAGACAGGGACTGGAGATGGCAATGGATAACCTGGAAGAGTACGATATTTTTTTACTCGACTGGATGTTGCCCGGTATCAGCGGCATAGAGATCTGCAGAAGTATCCGCAAAGAAAACAACGATGTTCGGGTTATATTTTTAACAGCGAAAGATACCGTGGATGATACCGTGTTCGGGTTGGAAGCGGGAGCCAATGATTACCTGAAAAAACCTTTCGCATTTGAAGAACTGTTGGCACGTATCAGGGTACTGCTGCGTAATAAGACCGGGAACAGGAATGTTTTGGAAGCAGGATATCCAAAAACCAGGGAATTACAGGTTGCAAAAACGGGCAGCCGGTAGAACTTACCCAAAAAGAATTTGCCTTGCTTGAATACCTGTTGCGTAACAAAGGGAAAGTTTGCAGGCGAACCCGTATCATTGAAAAGATATGGGACATTCATTTTGACAAAGACACTTCTGTAATAGACGTTTTCATCATTTTACTCCGAAAATTAGATAAAGAAAGAATCCTTCATACAGACTATATACGAGGAGTGGGCCAGTCTTTCCGGAACAATGAGCGGTTTTAAAAAACCCGTCTCCGCCTTTAATCCTTGGCTGTTTCCCGCCTCCACAACCAACGTGAATACAAGATGTACAACCGTTGTTTATACCCAGTTCATACCGTCACCTCGACAGTGATATTTTACTGGAGGGAAGAAACCTTAAATACACTTTGACTGGAGAGGAGATACGATCTCATCAATAAAATGCCCGAGGGGGAAGAAGCGGAACATAAAGGTAGAAGTGAATCTACTTTATCCAGATAGTGAATGACAGGGAGCGGATGCTATTTTAAATCCCAACCTGCAATCCGCTCTTTTTATTTCTACCAAACAGGAAGGTTCTTTAACAGTGTGATAGTATTTCTTTGCTCAACAGAACTGGTTTCCTATCAGGAACGACGAAGGAAGGACCATCGGGCAATTAACGGTAGGCATTTCGCAACAGGAATCCTATTATGTATTAAATAATCTGCTCCTGACCCTTTGTGTTTCTTTCCCACTGCTTCTTTTGGTACTGTACATTGTAATTTACATTACAGCATCAAAAGCCATTGCGCCGGTACAACAATTGATAAAGGCTGCATCGGGCATTAATGATTCCAATATAAATACCCGCCTGCCCTTACCCGTGAATGAAGATGAATTATATCAACTGGCAAAAACAATCAATGAATTATTAAACCGTATCGAAACCAGTATTGGGCAGCAAAAACAATTTACTGCCGATGCTTCACATGAAATAAGAACGCCGCTTTCGGCCATTCGTGGCACCATGGAGGTTTTACTGCGTAAGCGGAGAGAGCCGAACAGTACGAGGAAAAATAAAAAGATGTAATCGCCCATACAGACAGGCTGAACCAGTTACGGACCAGTAATGCTAATTAGCCCGTGGCTGAGTCGGATCGGTTGTAACAAAAAAGAACCGGTTGTTCTCCGGCAACTGTTTGAAGATATTTCCGGAAGCGGCATAAACATCATGGCTGAAAAAAAATGCCGGTCTGCAGTTAGACATACCGGAAAGTTCTTCCCTACGCCCGTCAACTTTCTCACTGGATAACATCTGCAACCTGCTTGACGAAGCAGTACGGCCAGAAAATGAAATAATCGTGCCTGGGATGAAGCAACGAGACATTATCCATTACCGATAACGGCCCGGGATCACAGCCGAACAACTTCCATATCTCTTCAATCGCTTTTACAGGGCAGATGATTCAAGAAGTACACACATTCCGGGCAGTGGACTGGGTTTGTCTATAGTAAAAAAACTGGCTGACATGCTGCACATTGATATTTTGGTCCGGAGACCCGGCAACAAATACTTTCTCCCTGCAATTTCCTGCCTGATCTTTTTGTTAGCTAATCTTAAGAAACTACAAAGCTACGCCGAAGGCCGCCGGCAGCATCTTTGTGCAATCAATTATTTAAACCACTAAAAAAATACAAATGAAAAAAATATTAATTATTCCTGCTGTTTTGCTGATCATGGGCACCATGTTCCTTTCTGCATGTGGCAATTCGGGTACCGACAGTGCTATGAAATCACCGACCCTAAATACGGTTGACTCAGCAAATAAGAAAGAGAACAAAGAAAAAAATGAAAGTGAAGAGAAGGAAGGTAAAGAAAATGATGAGACAAATCAATGGCAAAGCCGGTGAATATGGTGGAAGGCACTGATGCAAAGGCAAAGATCATTGAAAATATGCAGGCTGCATTTAAAGGGGAAACAACTGCCAGTGCAAAATATGCAGCTTATTCAAAAAAAGCTGAACAGGAAGGCTATCATGAGATCGCTTTGCTCTTTAAAAGCCTTCAACCGCAGAGAATATCCATGCCAATAACCACAAGGCCGTTTTACAAGAGTCGGGTATTTCCACACCGGTAATTAAACCTGAATTCGCCGTTAATTCAACTAAGCAAAACCTGGAAGATGCAATTAAAGGAGAGACCTATGAGGCGACCATTATGTATCCTGAATTTCTTACAGTAGCAAATGCTGCAGGCGACCAGTTGGCAATGATCAGCCTGAACTATGCTTATAAAACAGAAAAAAAGCACCGGGTTATGTATGAAAATGCACTTAGAGCCCTGCAGAATAATACGGTGAAAACATTGCCAACTGTTTTTTATGTGTGCCCTACCTGTGGCAATACCTATGAAACAAAAGCCCGGCACGGTGCGGTATTTCAATGACCAGCGGGGAGAAATTCATAAAGATCAGTTCACTCTAAAACATAACATCATGAGCCAGGCACATCTTCATTTGGTAATTACCCATCTTCCCATCTTCGGTTCAATATTAGGGGCCATCGTACTGGGTTACGGGTTGCTGAGCAAAAGCGATCAAACAAAAATAGCTGCTTACTTTTTATTTATCATCTCGGGTATAGGTGCAGGCATTGCGTATCTCACCGGCGAAGGAGCAGAAGAAGCAGTGGAAGATGTGCTGGGCGTATCTGAAAATATGATCAAACAACATGAAGACTTTGCCATGATAGCTTTGGTTGGTCTCATTGTTTTGGGTGCAGCGTCACTGGTTGCACTTATTGTTACGCATAAAAAAATGGCTTTGGCAAAGGCAGCTGCATTTGCAGTTCTGTTTATTTACTCATCAGTTTCTCGTTGGTAGCGTGGACCGGTTACCTGGGTGGGCAGATAAGGCATACCGAGATCGGGAATGCAGCGGTACAAAGCAAAGATGGCGGGGGAAAAGAAAGTAAAGATGACGACTGAGGCTACAGAAGATAGTAGTTCTATGATTACCATAGTTACAATATAATTCCTCACTGTATTAGTGGGGAGTTGTAATTTTATTTCTTAACATACTAAAACAATATTTTGAAAAACAGTAAAAAAAATAATATCCAGACGGAAGTTGATGCCTCGTATTTGTATAAAAAATTAGCTGAGGCAGAATCTGATCCAACTGTTGCAAATGTTTTCAGGCAAATGAGCGAAATTGAAAAGGGCCATGCAGAAGCCTTTTTGCAAAAACAGGACATGCCTGAACTACCGCCACCATCTTTCAGGGCTAAGGCATTAAATAAGATCGGGAAAATATTTGGGTATGATTATGTTCTGGGCGTATTAATGGATACAGAAAAAAGTATTTCCAGTGCGGTCATTGCTGCCAAAAACAAAAATAATATGGTCATCACGGGCGCCGAAACAACTCATGTAACCATTCTTCGGTCTTTATTGGAAACAGAATCAAAAGTAACCGGTGGTAATGTAGCAAAATTTGAGAGCAGGCACCGCTCTGTTGGTGGCTTTACGGGCAGCAGTGTTGGGAGGTAACGATGGCTTAGTATCTAATTTCAGTTTGGTAATGGGCATTGCCGGAGCCACATCCGGACAAAGCGGTGTTTTATTGGCTGGCGTTGCCGGTCTGCTGGCAGGTGCATTATCCATGGCATTGGGAGAATGGATATCTGTGAAAAGTTCGCAGGAGCTTCATGAAAATCAAATGCAGCTGGAAATGGATGAACTGGAAACAAATCCTGAAGGAGAACAAAAAGAACTGGCATTGATCTATATGGCAAAGGGGATACCGGAAGATCAGGCCCATACAATGGCTGCAGAGATCATGTTGAACAAAGATCATGCGTATGAAATACTGGTAAAAGAAGAACTGGGCATTAATGCCGAAGAATTAAAAGGCTCTGCTATGGAAGCAGCCATTTATTCGTTCATACTTTTTGCCATTGGTGCAGTTATCCCGGTTATTCCTTTCTTTTACCATAGGTACAACAGCCATAATTATCAGTGTGGCAGGTAGTGCCCTTGGCTTATTTTTGATCGGATCAGCTATAACGCTGTTTACCGGCAAAAGCATCTGGTTCTCCGGTTTCAGGCAGGTAATTTTCGGACTGGCGGCTGCAGCCATAACTTTGGAATAGGGAAAACTGACAGGTGTTTCACTGGCAGGTTAATCCTTATTTGGGAGCTGTTTTAAAAACGTAAAATTCAGCAGAATAATATAAACCGGTAAATGGAAGCAGAGTACAGTCAAACAGGAACCTCGTCATTCATGCCGAACTGATCTTTTGGTGATGCGGCTGAAGAATTGTATGCAGACGCAAAAGGATGTGGAAGATCACTGGAATGAACCGGGGGAATGATCCAGCTAAGCCAGAACTGGTTCTTTAGAAAAACTACAATGTTCGTTTTAATATCAAAGGCTCATACAACAAGACGCTTACTCCTGAGACAGTATTTGAAAATACCAATCCAATAATTATTTCCGCATTGAAGAATTTGCCATAGGCAATATTTCTTTGTTGACGGGGTGAATTCGAATACCGGTTATTTTAAACTGGAGAACCTGCTCAATAATTCCAGTACGGCTGCGCATGAATTTGGCCATACGCTTGGATTGGATCATCCGCACATCCTTGATATCCGGGAAAGGAACGCCGGGCATCATGTTTCCCCGGGTACTTTGGTTGATCCGCAGTTTCAATACTACCCGGAAGTGGCTGCAGGAGAAAAAGGCGGAACACTAAATCCATTCACCCGTAAAGTGCTGCAAACAGATATTGATGATCTCAAACTCGGTCAACTTGATTTTGACAATAGGGCTTTGCCGTGGTAGGCGGGTTCACTTCTATCTGGCACGAAAAACAGGTGCCGGACTCTGCCTGAAAAAATTTCAGTTATCTTCATGCCCACAATTCATTTCTTCAATCATGGCAGTACTCAGTATCAATAATCTGACTAAGAATTATCGTAAGGTTAAAGCACTTGATAATGTTAGTTTTTCAGTACCTCCAAAAACTGTTTTTGGAATTTTAGGTCGAACGGAAGTGGAAAAACAACTTTGCTGGGCATTGTAATGGATGTAATAAAGGCTTCGGGTGGAACATACTCCTGGGCAGGCAACGGACTTGCCCCAAATGATGTAAGAAAAACCAATGGCACCTTATTGGAAACCCCTAATTTTTATCATTACCTCAGCGCAGAAAAAATCTGAAGATAGCAGCGATGATCAAAGGCAGAGGCGAAGGAGATATTGAGAAGGTTTTAAAAATGGTAAACCTGTATGATCGCAGGACTTCTAAATTCAATACCTATTCGTTGGGGATGAAACAGCGGCTGGCCATTGCTTCAGCACTTTTAGGAGATCCGGATATTTTGGTTTTTGATGAACCAACAAACGGGTTAGACCCTGCCGGTATTGCAGAGATCAGGGAACTGATAAAGGAATTGTATAAAGCGGGTAAAACCATCATCATGGCAAGTCATATCCTTGATGAAGTGGAAAAAATGTACCCATGTGGCCATCATTCAAAAGGGGTATTGAAAATCGTGGGCTCTGTTGCAGAACTCATGATACCGGGGAGTTGATACGGTCACGAATGTATTGATAGAAATAAGTGCGGCTGATAAAAATGCTGCAAAAAATATATTGCAGCAATATGACGGTGTATTGTCAATTACAGAAACAGAAAATGACCTGCAATTGATATGCGCCGAAAGTGTTACCGGGGAAGCCCATTAACAGGATGTGCTTTGAAAAATGGCCAGCTTAACAAATTAAATGTAAAACGAAAATCGCTGGAAACCAGGTTTTGGAAATTACAGGAAAACAAAGCGATAAATAATATTCTAAACTGCTTATAATTTTACAATGATCAATCTCTTGAAAATTGAATGGCTGAAAATAAAAGGCTATACCGGTTTTATTTTGTTTGGTTCTTTTTGTACTTGTGGGGAGCCTCCAATTACATTGTTTTTTGTTTAAAAGAAATGTACTTGATAAAGTGCAGGCTTCAAAGATATTGCTGGGAGGGTCTCCCTTTGATTTTGATATGGTTTGGAAGACCGTAGCTATTTACAGTAGTTATTTTTAATGCTGCCGGCTTTGCTGATCGTGATCTTAATATCAAACGAATTTAATTACAAGACCCACCGCCAGAACATCATTGATGGTTGGAGCCGGTTTGAGTTTTTAAAGGTAAAGATCGCAAATGGCATTAATTTTTGCTTTGGCATGTACGCTGGTTGTTGTAATTACTGCTTTGATCTTTGGTGCAACTATCCGTTCCTCCTTTTCATTGAATGGTTTTGAGAATATCGGGTATTTCCTGTTAAAGGCATTCACCTATAATATGGTGGCTATTCTACAGTCTCACTGCTTACAAAAAAATCGGGAGTTGCGATCGCCCTTTTCTTTATTTATACCATTTCGAAAATGGTGTACTCGCTGATGTTATTCTTTCTGGCAGTTAAATTGAAAAAGGACAGTAACATAGACTGGGGTAACCTCGGTAATTACTTACCCATGAATGCTTCCGATGGACTGCTTACTTCACCTTTCGAACAGTTTTCGAACATACCCAGGAATATCCTGCCTTCTGATTTTAATTCGATAGTGTTCCCTTTGTGCGCTTGGCTATCTTATCCTGTTTTATTTCTGGAGCCGGAGAAAATGATGGGGTCTGATCTGTAATTTTATTTTTCGCCAGGTCTGTTAATGCAGTTTCAATGTCATCATAATTCAACTTAAACCCGATATTCATTATCTTTTTGCAGCTTACCGTTGCACTTTTTAATACTTCAATACTTCTTTGCCCCAGCATAAGTTTTAGAACAAATACCGGCACGTGGATAGGAATGTAAAATCTGCCCCGCAGTTGTTTTGGCTAAGGTAAGTGCTTTGAGTATTTTGTTGGATACCGGTTTTGGCGTCACTGCATTATAACTGCCTTGCAACTTTTCATTTTCAATAGCATCAGGAACATCTGGCACAGGTCATCCACATGGATCCAGCTTACCATTGTTTTCCATTTCCTAAAATGGCATCCACCCCAAAATGAAGCGGCTGTTAAATTCTGCCAAAGCGCCGCCATTGCCAGCGAGTACAATACCGGTTCGGATTTTTGCCAGTCTTTTTCCAAGAGTATTACCGGCTCAATGCTTTCTTCCGAGTTTACAGGTTTCTCCCGAGGAAACCGGTGTCGGCGGCATCTGTTTCTTCAAATGGTTTAACCGCTTCGGCATCGGCGCCATACCAGCCAATGGCACTCATGCTCACAATAGCTTTCACTTTATTATTGTTATTCTTTAAAGCATCTATAAGCAGGCGGCTGCTTTCTGTGCGGCTTTCTCTTATTTCATTTTTATAGGCCACGGTCCATTTTTTATCAACCACGCCGGCGCCTGCCAGGTGGATGATGTAATCTGCCTGCTGCATAGCTGCAAGGTCGATCTGCTGTTTCTTCACATCCCATGCGGCATAGCTGGTGCCCTGTATTGCCTTTCTCCCGGTAATATTCCTTATAAAATAATTACCTCATGTCCTTGCTGCAGCAATGCCTTTGTAAGGGCTTTGCCAATTAAGCCGGTGCCGCCTGTAATTAGAATGGTTGCCATGATATAAAAAACTTCGGGATTTGTTATGCAAAAACAAATTCCGCCACATCTTCTTCAGTCTAATTTACTCGCTATGGGTTTAAAATCGTAATTTATTATCAAAGTTTTCCGGTATGAACCGGGTTTGTTTGCTTCTTATTTTTTTTGGGATGTTGATGCCGGCAGTGGTTTCTGCACAAACCCTCAAGTTCTCTGATTTTGACAGGGGAGATACCGGGGATATGAACTTTGATATCGTCGGCCGCCTGAACAACAAAATGCTAGTTTACAAAAATGTTGCGGTGGAAACACAAGATCCGTGTTTGTCATCAATGACATGAACACGGTAAAAACAGTTAACAAGGATTTTATGCTTGAAAAAAAAACCTTCAATGTTGATTTTGTTGCTTACCCGGATTTTTTACGTCATATACCAATTCAGAAGAAGAACACCCACCATTGCGTGGTGGTAAAGATGAGTGATAATGCAGAGAAAATCGATGAACCGGTAGAAGTGGATACTACTCGGATACCCGTGATAGCAAATAACAAGATCTATGCGGTGATACATAGTGAAGACGGGCAGCGGATCATGATCTTTAAAATTCGAACCCGCTACCAGGAGTTCGACATGGTAAGCCTGCTGTTTGACAAAAGTTTTAAATTAGTGAGCAAGAACCGGTATGTTACGGACTTTAATGAGCGCAGGGAGAACTGCGACAATTTTCACATGGCAATGACGGAACTTTTATTTTCTCATGAAACGCAATCGGAAACAGGGATTATACCAGTATGCTTGACACGGTAACGCTGTCACCGTCGCAAAATATTCCTGTTTTACCAGAAGATCGAACTGGAAGAAAAGTTTATTGACGATGTGCATCTTAAAGTTGATAACCTGAATAACCGGTATATCATTAATACCTTCTATTACAAAAAGAACAGAGGCAGTATTGAAGGGCTGTATACCTGTATATGGGACCGGGACAAATCCGGGCCCTTTGCATCGCAGTTCACCGAATTCGGCGATTCGTTGCGGGATGAGGCCAAGCGCAGCGGCCTATTACGTTTTGCTTTTGATAACTACTTCATCCGGCAGGTGATCGTAAAAAAGACGGCGGCTTCATTACTTGCCGCAGAAGATTATACCAGCGATACCCGGGGAAGCAATAATGCACTGGAACCGGTACGACTACCTGTATAATCCTACTATCCCTCTAACGGGTATTATTGTTACAATCCATACATGGGATATTACAGGCCATATAGCAGCTTTAATAACCAGTCCTCCACGAGTTACTATGGCGAGAATGTGCTGCGTACATTGGCCAGCGTCAATAAATTGTTAAACTGGAATGGAGCAGGATCTGGCCAGAGAAGGACTAGTTTCCGATGATGAAGGAAAGTACCTGTCTTTTTCAACCAGGCTCTTTTAGAAAAAAAAGAAGGAAAAGCAGAAAGCAGAAAGTAAGCATTTCCTGTTTAACAACGACCGGAAAAACCAGATCGTGACAGACCCGAGGAAATTATTTCACCCAATGGAACAATAAAAAGAAACCCTACTTAAAAAGTAAAGAAAGGGATATGAGTTTGTACCCAGTTTAAGCAAACGGATAGGTTCCGGGCAACTTATCATTCCCTGTCTTACCGATGTTAAACCAGTGTTTTGCTAAAGTAGAGTTCTAGGCAGAATATTATCTGTCACGTGTACAAACGGTTTTCACTAAGTAATAATAAATACTCATTTTGCGTACAGACTTATCACTCGTTACCAATTATCTCTTTTGTGACCGGTATTTTTAAGGCCAATAATTCTTATAACAATTTTTACTTCTGCTGTATGGGTTATTGCTGAAATTACCCGTATTCCACCATCCCAAATACCGCATCAGCAGCAGATCGATGGATTCCTGTATAAGGCTTTATTAAAATGGCTGCAGCCGGTCAGCGTTGGACTTCCAGTGATCTATCCCATCATTCATTTGTATTGTTATATACCCGAAATTTTCTTTTAATAAGCTGGTAAATGATCAGCGTATCATGCAGCGGCCCAATTATCTTACCGGTATGAGTTACCTGCTCATCGCTTCCCGTTCATGGAGTGGAATCTTTTATCCTCGCCATTGATCATTAATACCCTGTTGATATGGGTATGGGCAAAGATGAGTAGCATCTATAACAGTCCATCACCTAAAGCAGCACTCTTTAGTGTCAGCATCGCCATCGGTCTTTCCACACTTCTTTTTTTTCCTTCCTGGCCTTTGCCGCCTTCATCATTTTCGGGACTTGCGTTGACCCGGCTTTTAAGCTGGCCGAATGGGTCCTTGCGCTGCTGGGTAATCATTACACCCTACTATTTTTGCTGGCCATTGTTTTTAACCGACAAATGGCAGGGCTATCATTTTCCGGGCTTTGCCGTTACCCTGCGGTTTTCAATCGAGCCCAGTGGGCTTATCAGCCATCATCATCGTTCTTCTCACTTCCATCATTGGTATCTTTTTCATTCAGCGGAATTTCAGGCACCAGTTGATCCAGGCCCGTAAAGCTGGAACCTTATTTTCCTTTACCTGATGGTGGCGCTGTTTGTGCCTTTTATCATTTCCACGCATACGGTTTGACTACTGGATATTATGTGCCGTGCCCTTATCGACACTACAGGAGCAGCATTCCTGTATCCTGCCAAAAACTGGTTCCCGCTGTTACTGCACTGGCTGATGGTTGCATTTGTTTCTTGCCATTAATTACTTCGACTGATCTGATAGCAGATAGGCGTTCATTTATTACCTTTGCCACGAACCTAAATATCGTCTTACAAGATTCAGAATACGTGAAATTCGGCGTAAGTGGTTTTCCCCGGCAGCAACTGCGACAGGGACATAATCGAAGCTCTCCAAAATGATTTCGACAGGAAGTAATTCCTCTGGCACAAGGATAAAGACATCAGTAGTTTTACAACGGATGATTGCATTGTTCTGCCCAGAGATTCAGTTATGGCGACTACCTGCGTTGTGGTGCCATTGCCAGTTTCAGTCCCATGATGCAAAGTGTGATTAGTTTGCCAATAGGGGAGGAAAAGTGCTGGGTGTTTGCATGGCTTTCAGAAATATTATGCGAAAGCGGTTTGCTCCGGGGTTCTTTTGCGCAATAGCCATAGCAGCAGTTTGTTTGAAAAAATATTTATATAAAGAAGGCGCCTCAGAAGGGCAACGCTAAATATCCTTCGACTCCGCTCGGGATCCCTGTAGCGCATGGCGAGGAAGATACTTTGCCAATAATGCCACGCTGGAAGAACTGGAGATGCACCGGCGAGATCATTTTACGGTATTGTGATGAAAAGGGAATGTGAATGCGGGTGCTAACCCCAGTGGTGCTATTCGCAATATTGCAGGCATCTGCAATAACAGCAACGGAATGTCTTTGGCATGATTCCTCACCGAAAGAGCCTGCAGCAGCCTGCTGGGTAATGAAGATGGCAGGAGTGTTTTTAACCGCCTGTTTGGTATAAATTAACAATATACTGCTGTAAAACGTCTTCATCCCATTACATCCGCATAACACACAATTCCGTAATTTTGGGTATGAATAAGATTTACATGAAACGATTATTAATAGTCCTTGTATTAGTTGCAGTAACCGGGCTTTCCAACGCTGAAATGCTCGACCCGGTTAAATGGACATTTACTGCCAAAAAAAGATCGATGCTAAAACATGCAGGATCCATATGGTTGCAAATATCCAGATGAACTGGCACCTGTATTCCCAATCACAACCCAAGGATGCCATCATTAACCCGACAGCAATAGCGTTTAATAAAAGTCCACTGGTAAGTCTTGAGGAAAGGTGAAAGAGAACGGTAAAATGGAAACATATACCGATAAACGGCTGGGCATATCGGCCAACCAGTATTCATAAATGAGCTGGAGTTTGTACAAAGGTGAAATTAAAACCAGCCGCCAAAACAAATATCAGCGGTTCGGTAGAAATACCAGACATGTGATGATAAGAAATGCCTCCCGTCTAAAAAGTAACGTTTAACACGGCGTTGAAATAACTATTTTTGAACTTGATCTGAAACAGGTTCTTTATATGAACTCGTTTTTGTAGATACCTGACATGATAAAACATTTACGATTTATATTTCCTGTGCTTTTTTATTGCCGGGATTATGCGCATTCTCCAGGGCAGATTCTTTGGCTAATGTTTTTAAGTGGACGGTAAGCAGCAAGAAACTCAGTGATAAAAAATACGAATTAATATTTTCTGGCGCCGCTGTTGCCGGCAGCAACCTGTATCCACATGGCGAGGATCTTGATGGAGTAAAATCTACTTGAAATAATTTTCTCTGATTCTTCCATTCGTATCATCGAACAGGTTAATGCCGGAACGAATAAGGAAACAATCCCTTCTGCTCTTTTAAAAGGAACGGTTCAATTGATAAATGGGGCAGCAATGTGGAAAGTCGTTGTTGATTTTAAAAATGCGGTACCGGCAAAACTCTCAAAGGCAGTATTACCTGT
>JADKJX010000005.1 GCA_016720775.1 Chitinophagaceae bacterium | reverse complement strand
TTCGGCAGCGATCCCCTTCATCCACCAGCGCAAAGTGGGCAGGTTCCATTATGCATCAATGGCCTGCCCATTTTGTAATATAAACCACCGGCGGTCCCAAACGATAGCTGTTCTTTGGAGGTAAATGCTGTTTTATCAAGAAAACAGAGTTTTGCATTCAGCCAAATTCTTCTACCATTTTTTTACCAATACCAATCCTTCGTTGAGCAGGTATTAAAAACATACAAAGACGGCAGGTTCTTTTTTGTCGACTGCCAGCCTGATATCCGGTTGTCTTCAAAAAGAATGTTTTACTACTTCTGAAGTGGCTGTTTCTTGGCTTTTATTATACTGGGGCCACAATCTTTTATTTCCAGTGCCTAAAACAATTGCTTCCAGTTCGGTGGCGCATTGCCGGTAAGAAACCTTATGAACATTGCGTATAAAATTCTGCCGCTTGGGGATCGGGATCGCCTTCGTAAAATGGCTGTTTACCCTTTTTTTTTAAGATTGATGGCCTTCCCTACATAAATGATCTTTTGTCTTTAATGCTGTGGTATTGCTGAAACACCGGGCCGGATGGCAGTTTGTCATCAACCAGCTTCGAGATTACGGCAACCATTGTCCAGCGGATGCCTTTCAGCATTCACCTTGTCGTGCTGCCGGGCGCCGTTTGCCAGCATAATTGAACAACTTAACCGTTAAGCTTTGCATCGCCGCCCGCCCGGTGCCTGTTGTTTTCGATATTGATCTTTAACAGAGATTCCCCACAAAAGCCGTATGAAGGCAGACCGTGAAATACTTTCCCAGTCGAAACCGTACATGCCTCTTTTTCGCAGACAGGTCAAAATTTCGATTGTTGAAGCTGGTGCTTTATAAAAGAATAATCAAAGTTCACATTGTGGGCTACAAACACGGCCTCTTCCATTTCAAACAGGGTATCTGCAATTTCATCATCAAAAGCCGGGGCTTTAGCCACCATCTCAATATCAATTGGTAAGTGCTGTAATATATCTTGAATATGCTGTTGTGGTTTGACCAGTTCTCAAAATGTTTAACCACCGTCTCGCCATCACGTACATACACAGATATCTCCGTGATGCCTGTTTGCAGAAGCGCGTGGCCGCCGGTTGTCTATAACAACAATAGCATAAAGGATGAGTCTTTCAAAAATACAAACTTGCCCAGTCAATTAATATTTTTTCTGAACAGGCATTTTGCCAAATTTGAAATTCAAAATTTGCCTTATGGAGATAAAAGAATTTCCCTTTCAAACACCGAACTGGTCTGTTGAAAAAGAAGGTATTTCCAGGAACAACAGGTACTACCACCGCGCATTCTTTAAAATGGGACATACGGGTGCGGATGGTGGAATATTCAGCCAATTATCTCGCCGACCACTGGTGCAAAAAAGGCCATATCATTTATTGTATTGAGGGCGAAAATGATAACCGAACCGGAAGACGGGCGGGAATTGTTCTGTCAAAAGGAATGACCTATCATGTTGGCGATAACTGCGAAGCACACCGAGCAGGTCGGAAAACGGCTGCAGTTTTGTCTATTGTGGATTAGTCAACCTCAATCTTTCTTATGGTCATCTGCATGTAGTGAATTTGTGCACCGCATCTTTGTGCCGATCATTTATGGCCTGTATGATTGCCGCCGTAGGGCAAAGCCACCGCCGATCACCCAGTTTAAATATTGCGGCTGTTGGCGATGCGCTGAACCAGCCACTTGGTTTCCAAAAATAAAACAAAGTATTGCCGGCTAAAGTACCCAGTCCTATTCCAATGATATAAATATTATAATGTCTTTTTTCCCAGCGCTCCAAAAGTATTTTTCGTGAACAGGATAGTACTCCACCCAAACTAGAAAGGATCTGCACCGGGTTAATGGCACACATGAACATACCCAATAGGAAAGCGGTATATTGTTTTGCAGGATGACATTCTTGCTGTGCCGCCGTCTTTGTTGCCGCAATAAAACCTACCAACAGCCAGCGCAATGATGCTTAGCAGGGTGATCCACTCCATGGCCTTCATCAGCCTTTTTCTGTTTGCGGACCCAATCGATGCCTACAAGCGATATGCGTACGTAGACCATTTCAACCAATAATGAACCAAAGGAGAAGTACAGGCAGGCGTTCATAATACTTTCCCTGAAGCCGATCTGCATGGCAGCCACATTAAGCGTACCAAGCGGCAACGAACCCGTAGGAAACTGATACGAGAAGACCCCACCAAAAATACGGAACAGTTTCGGCATCCGGCAAAGAGAACAACCAGATCAACATCCCGCCAATGATTGAGAAGTAATCAGGAAAGAAAACTATTTTGTGAATATGATCAAGACACGGTTAAATTATCCGACATGGAGATGCTGCTTCCAACTGCCACCAAAATCCTGCTTAAAGTTAATCCCTAAACTCCCCTTCAAAATGTATCCGCCATCTTGGCCTTGCAGAAAACCTAAATTCAACGGGCTTTGTTACGCCCTTTATGGTAACCCCTCCAAAATATAAACCTGCCGGCAACAGATGAGAGAACAACCTTGGTGCTTTTAAAACGAATGGTCGTGTAGGTGAAGCTACGTCAAAGTATTCAGCCTTTTTGAGATGACCGTCGCGGCTTTCGTTATCAGTGTTTATTGTGCTTGTATCTACAGGTTACATCGAAACCGTATGCGGCTAAATTTTCCGGGGTAAATTCACGCTTCCTTTCAATCCTTGTAAAATCTCCCCCGTCTTAATACTCAAAATTTTTGATCAGCAAATAAACCTTGCTGTCGGCATCAACCGGGGTTAATTATGGATTGTGTAAAACTGTACTTGAATACGATCACCACTATTAAGAACAAAATACCTTTTTCATATTCACTGATTTGAAGTTAAAGTGCCAAAACTTACAGGAGCAATTGTTTATTTTATTAACGCATTACCGGGTTCGTCAATCTTTCAATGGGCATACTCTGCAGTAAAAGTATGCTAAATTATCATTTTATTAACAGCCATGATTAAGCCTGTTGATAAACCAATATCAGGACACGCCCGTAGGTTTTCTTCTTCACCGAACAGCACGTAACAGTAGCAAAGTATTCCTATCTTTAATAGAATAATTCTTTAAACTGCTATCTGAAATTACCTATACTAATCCCTTGAAGAATCATGCAACAGATATCATAATCATCGGTGGCGGACTGGCCGGACTGGTAAGTGCCATCCATTTATCCAAAGCTGGCCTGGCCGTTACTCTTATTGAAAAAAATGAATACCCGAAACACAAGGTTTGTGGCGAGTATGTCGTAATGAAGTACTGCCTACCTGCAACAGCTTGCAGCAGACCCGATGACAACCGGCGCCAAAAAGATCAACCGGTTCTTATTAAGTACTACCCGTGGCAAAACAATAGAAACAAATCTTCCCCTGGGTGGCTTTGGGGTAAGCCGGTACACACTGGATCATTTTCTTTTACAAAAAGCACTGCAAAATAACTGCACCGTATTGCAGGATACTGTTACCGATGTTCAGTTCGAAAATGAGCTGTTCCGGGTTCTGACCAAGGATGGGAAGGAACTTACGGCAAAAGTTGTAATTGGCGCTTTTGGCAAAAGAAGCAATATTGATGTAAAACTGGAACGGGCTTTTATTAAACACCGGTCTCCTTTTGTGGCAGTCAAAACACATCTGAAAGGAGATTTCCCCGAAGACCTGGTAGCCTTGCACAATTTTAAAGGAGGCTATTGCGGCGTATCAAAAGTGGAAAACGGGAACCTGAATGTTTGCTACCTGGCTACGTACAAAAGTTTTCAGCAGTACAGGAACATTGAAACATTCGGACAGGAAGTGCTTTGCAAAAATCCGCATCTGAAATTAATTTTTGAAAACTCAGTCCCGGCATTTGAGCACCCCCTAACCATCAGCCCGGTCTCTTTTTCCAATAAATCAACCGTGAAGATCATATGCTTATGTGTGGCGATGCTGCAGGCATGATCCATCCCATGTGTGGCAATGGTATGGCCATGGCGATACACAGCGCCAAAATAGCTTCGGAACTGATCATTGATCATTTCAATAAAAAGATAAGCTCCCGCCAGGAATTGGAAGCCACTTACAGCCGGATGTGGAACACAACATTCAAGGCCCGGATAACAACCGGCAGGATCCTGCAACCTTTTTTCGGAAAAGACGGTCTTACAAGAGCGATCATGTATGGCGTTACACATATCCCGGCAGTATTGCCAGTCATTATCAGGCATACGCATGGCAAACCTTTAAAACTAACAACGGTATAAATTTATAAATATACCATCCGGCAAACCCATTCATAAATGTTCGTCAATACAGCATACCGTAGCACAGAAGAAGAGATCATGGATGATCTTTTCATGGAGGGTGAAATGCTGCAAAAAACATTGGACCAGATCGCTGCCATAAACAAACGCCTGGGCGGAAACAAAGCAACCATCGATGGTCTGCATACGTTATTAAAAACCAGGCCGGCTGGTTCGATCATTTCAATCGTTGACCTGGGTTGTGGCAGTGGTGATATGCTCAGGGCTGTGGCCGACTATGGAAGAGAAAAATAATTACGTTTTTAAGTTAACGGGCATCGATGCCAATGAATTTACCGTAAATTATGCCCGGAAGCTGTCGGCGGATTACCCGAGATCAATTATTTGAAATGGATGTGCTGGCGGCGGAGTTTGCAGAACTGCAGTTTGATATTGTGATCGCAACCTTATTCCTTCACCATTTTAAGAATGAAGAAATAGAAAAGATGCTGGGGGCATTGAAACGGAAAGTAAAAACCGGTATTGTCATCAACGACCTGCACCGAAGCAGAACAGCCTATTACCTGTTCAGATTAATAAGCATCTTCATTTCAAACCCCATGGTGAGAAAAGACGGCGCCATCTCTGTTCTGCGTGGATTTAAAAAAAAGGAATTAATAACCCTGGATAAAAAACTACAAGATACAGCCGGTTCAATTCGATGGAAGTGGGCTTTCCGGTATCAGTGGATAATCAAAAAAGTATGAGCGTAAAAATAAAAACCGTAGCGAAACAATTACCTGCCCACTCCCGCCCCACTATAGAAATACTGCCCTTTATAGAAATATGGCTGCAAGGCCAGGACGAACGGTTCATCCGGAAGGTGATGAAGATATTCGGAAATGCCGGTGTTGATAAACGCTTTTCCATCATGGGTCCCGAAGAGGTTTTCAATAACTCTTCGTTTGAAGAAAAGAACAATATCTACATACGTGAATGTACAAAGCTGGCCGAGCAGTCGCTGCAAAAAGCATTGGACAAAGCCGGCTGGAAAGCAACCGATATTGATTACCTGGTAACCGTAAGCTGCACCGGGATCATGATCCCTTCGGTTGATGCATACCTGGTGAACAGTTTAAAGATGAAACAAAACATCGTACGCCTGCCGGTTACCGAAATGGGTTGTGCAGCCGGCGTTTCAGGCATCATCTATGCAAATAATTTTTTAAAGGCCAACCCTGGTAAAAGAGCCGCCGTGGTTGCGGTTGAATCTCCTACGGCCACTTTTCAGCTCAATGATTATTCGATGGCAAATATTGTAAGCGCTGCCATCTTTGGCGATGGTGCTGCAGCCGTATTGTTATCATCCTGCCCCCAAGATGAAGGCCCCGAAATAATCGCAGAAGAAATGTATCATTTTTTTGACGCAACGTATATGATGGGCTTTAAGCTTACAAATTCCGGCCTGCAGATGATCCTGGATGAAACAGTACCGGAAACCATTGCAGCACATTTTCCAAAGATCGTTCACCCCTTCCTGGAAAGAAATAATTCAAACATAAATGAAGTTGATCATTTTATCTTTCATCCCGGTGGAAGGAAGATATTACAGACTGTGGATGAATTATTCGGCTCACTTGGGAAAAATATTGATGATACGAGAGAAGTATTAAAACAATACGGTAATATGTCGAGTGCTACTGTACTGTATGTGCTGGAAAGGTTTTTAGACAGAAAAATTCCGGCGGGTGATAAAGGCCTTATGCTTAGTTTTGGGCCCGGATTTTCTGCACAATGCATTTTATTGAAATGGTAAAGGAGTTTGAAAATAAAAATCAGTGGGCGCTTATCCTGGGAGGTTCTTCCGGGTTGGGGTTGGCAAGTGCCAAAAAACTGGCAATGCATGGATGCAATATCATTATTGTACATCGAAACAGCAAAGTGGACATGCCGGCAGTGGAACAGGAGTTTGCGCAGATAAAAGCAACCGGCGTTGATCTTTTATCATTTAATAAAGATGCGATCCAGGCTGAAAAAAGAAATGATATCATAAAACTCATCAGGGAAAACTTAGGCAACCAGGGAAAGATCAGGGTATTGCTTCACAGTATTGCAAAAGGAAATTTAAAACCTATGACCGGCGATGAACAGTCCTCCCTGCAAAATGATGATTTTCATTTAACACTTGAATCAATGGCCATTAGTTTGTACGACTGGACAAAACTTCTTTTTGAAAAAAAATTATTTGCAGCAGATTCAAGGATCATCAGCTTTACCAGCGAAGGCAATAAAAAAGCATTTAAGACCTATGCAGCAGTATCTGCCGCCAAAGCTGCATTGGAAGCCATCACCAGGAATATTGCATTGGAATTTGCTCCCCATGGTATTAAAGCAAACTGTGTTCAGGCCGGCGTAACAGATACTGTCTCATTCCGGATGATACCGGGACATGAACAGTTAAAAACGCATGCCATGAGCCGGAACCCGTTTAAACGGTTAACCACTCCCGAAGATGTGGCGAATGTTGTTTATCTTTTATGTAAGGATGAGGCATCGTGGATAAACGGAACTACTATCATCGCCGACGGCGGAGAACATATTAATTGAACAATGACAACAAAAGAAATACTAAACTTACTGCCCTACTCCCCTCCTTTCTTATTTGCCGATGAATTGCATGAGATAACAGAGAACGGGGCAAAAGGAAGTTATACGTACAAACCCGATGAATATTTTTACCAGGGGCATTTTAAAGATTTCCCTGTAACGCCGGGAGTTATTCTCACAGAAACGATGGCACAGATAGGCGTTGTTTGCCTGGGTGTTTATTTACTGAAGGATAAAATAACAGCATCAGAAATGCCCGAGATCGCATTTACTTCTGTTGAGGTAGATTTTCTTGCACCCGTTTTCCCAGGTGAAAAAGTAACCGTGACCTCTCAAAAACAATATTTTCGTTTTAATAAACTCAAGTGCGAAGTGGAGATGAGGAACAGCGTTGATAAAATTGTTTGCAGCGGCACTATTTCCGGGGTCATAAAATACAACAAGTGAACAACCGGGTGGTCATAACTGGCATGGGCGTAGCGGCGCCAAACGGTGTGGGTATTCCTGCTTTTACCGATGCTATAAAAAAGGGCATCTCCGGTATTCATTTTTATAAAGAACTGGAGGACCTCAATTTTTCCTGCTGCGTGGGCGGCATCCCACCGGTGAGCGAAGAATTAAAACAACAATACTTATCACCCCTGCAATTAAGAAACTTCAACAGCTCAGGAATCCTTTATGGCTGCATTGCCGGTATGGATGCATGGAATGATGCCGGCTTACCGATGAACGGAACCGACAACCCTGACTGGGACAGCGGTACTGTGTTTGGCACAGGCACATCCGGCGTGGAAAAATACAGGGAAGCGATCTACCATGTGGATGCCGGCAATGTAAAAAAGCTCGGAAGTACAACTGTTTTGCAGATCATGGCAAGCGGCATCTCTGCTTACCTCAACGGAATTATCGGCTTCGGAAATTTAGTGACCACCAATTCATCGGCATGCTGCACGGGTACTGATGCCATACTCATTGCTTTTGAGCGCATACGATCCGGCAAAGCAAAGCGAATGCTGGCAGGAGGATGCAGCGACCACGGACCTTACATCTGGGGCGGCTTTGATGCGCTAAAAGTAACCACCTACAAAAACAACAGCAGCCCGGAAAAAGCATCCCGGCCAATGAGTGCAACAGCAAGTGGTTTTGTACCCGGAAGCGGAGCAGGCGCCCTGGTATTGGAATCATTAGAAAGTGCAATAGGAAGAGGTGCAAAAATTTATGGAGAAATACTCGGGGGTGCGGTTAATTCCGGCGGCCAAAGAAGTGACGGAAGCATGACCGCTCCTAATTCAACAGCTGTACAGCGTTGTATCAAAGAAGCGGTAGAAGATGCCGGTATCCATGCAGATGAGATCGGTCTTATCAACGGGCATTTAACAGCAACAGCAAAAGATGCAACAGAAATAAAGAACTGGTCGGAGGCATTGAACAGGAAAGGAAAAGACTTTCCTTATATCCATTCATTAAAATCCATGACAGGCCACTGTTTAGGAGCTTCCGGGGCTATTGAATGTGTGGCTGCATTATTGGGATTGAAAAATGATTTTATCTTTCCTTCCCTTAACTGCGAAGACGTACATCCTGAAATTGCAGCCATCATCGACACAGAAAAAATACCGCATAAACTTATAGAAACAGACAAATTGCAGGTGATCGCCAAAGCCAGTTTTGGGTTTGGTGATGTAAACAGCTGCATCATTTTTAAAAAATATACGGGATGAACAAAGAAGAATTAATAGCATCGCTGAAAGAAATAGTCAAGCCCTATGTGAAGGACCCCGAAGGGTTAAAAAACCTGGACGAAAATTCCGACTTCATTAAAGACCTTAAGATCAATTCTGCCAACCTGGTGGATGTGATCCTGGATATTGAATCCGCTTTTGATATCATCATCGACAATGAGTCGATGGAAAAAATGCTTACCGTAAAAGCAGCCATGGAAATAATAACCACCAAACTCAGCGAAAAGTGACCGGTAACGACATTATAGACAGGGCAACTGCCGCTGCGGAAAGTAACTGGAAACGAAAAGGGTTCCTGGAAAAAATATTTACGCTGCAGGAACAACAATACATACACGAGGCCGCATCACCCGGAGAAATGGTATGGAAACTCTGGAGCATGAAAGAAAGTGCTTACAAGGTCTACACCCGGCAATATGGCGGACGGTTCTTTGCCCCGCAAAAGTTCAACTGCACGGTATTAAGCAGATCAGCAGGAAAAGTGGACATCAACAATGTAACGTACCTTATTACCACCAACACTGATAAAAAATATATTTACAGCATTGCAAGATTAGATGACCCAGGTAACGCTTCATTCATGAATTGTTGCTTCAGGATAACAGGAACCGACTTCGGCAAACAACAGCAGTTTATTTATGAGAGAATGATCTCGCATTATGCGATGGTTTCCGGGAAAGAAAGAAATGATATTGAGATCATCAAAGACAGGAACGGCCTCCCGCTCTTATATTGCAGCCAGGATAAACTTAGTATTCCCGTTTCCATTACCCATCATGGAAATTATGCGGCATTTACGATCTACTAAACAGGTAGTTTTTCTACTTCATCGCTGCATCGACGGTCCGTATCTTTTTAAAATGAGCCTTAATTTCTCCCAGGAATTTTCTTCCTTTTTGAAAAGGCCAGGGCTTAATTCCCTGCCGGCTATTGTATTTACATATTTCGTACAAGGCTTTCCAGTGTTTTAATATCTCTTTGTAAGCACCGGCCAGGGTATAACCCGTGTCGTAAAAATGATTGGGTTCGGCGCCACAACCATTGTATTCAAGTATGGTAAAATTTTTTCCGTTCTTCAGGTCTTCCACGTTTGTGCACATGATATCGTACCGGCCATAGAAAAAATCATTGATCCGCAGACTGATGTCATCAAAAATACGCACCAGCCTGTCGTCAATATGTTCTTTCAGGTCAATGAAATGAGCGCCCCGGTTGTGATTGGCGGCATAGCTGAGCATGTATTTTTCTGCGGTATCTTATGCAAAAAACCGGTAACCCTTCCGTTTTTTTCCTGTGGATGACGGATATAAAACACACTTACTTCCATCGGGTAACTCACCAGCGCCTGCACAATATATTCAACCGGCATTTTTAAATGGTAATTCTTAAACTCTTCTTCTGTATCGATCTTGCGGAAGAGAATGCCCTGGCAACCTACTTCCGGTTTTACAATAAAGGGGTATTGAATGCCGCTCAGCCATAGTGCTTCATTCGCCAAAGAAAAATCCCGCCCGGGCAATACATTGAATGTGGTGGGATATAATTCTTTGGGCAGCAGGTCGTACATTTCCTTTTTTGGCTCGCCGTCCATGCCGCCAAAAGTTATTTTCGGGTTGCTGGGCGTAAAAAACCATACCGAGCCCGACTTGAGCATATACCAGCCCCATACGGGTGCAATGGGTGCATAGAGCAACTTGAAAGGCCAGGCTTCCCAATTCGTTATACGGGCAATGATTTTTCTCACGAATGCGAAGATATTTAAATTGATGGAGGTAAATTTCAGAAAATAACCCGGATCTATGGAGTAAAAACCGATGGCACTATGTTCCTGCAAGGTTCATTTAAAGAATGATTTACTTTTGCAGAAGCAGTAAATTGCAGTATTCATCAAATTCTGATCTATGCATGTTCCAACAATGGCCGAAATGATGGCAAAGGGCGAAAACCCTGAAGTATTATTTTGGGTGGGTTGCGCCGGAAGTTTTGACCAGCGGGCCCAAAATATCACCAAGGCTTTTGTGACCATCCTTGATAAAGTAGGCATCAACTACGCCATCCTGGGTAAGGAAGAAATGTGTACCGGCGACCCGGCCCGGCGTGCCGGCAACGAATTCATGTTCCAGATGATGGCTTACCAGAATATCCAGGTACTGAATGGCTATGGCATCAAAAAAATTGTAACTGCTTGTCCGCATTGTTTTAATACACTCAAAAATGAATACCCCGAGCTGGGCGGAAATTATGAAGTGATCCATCATGCAACATTCTTACAGCAGCTAATTGATGAAGGAAAAATAAAAATGGCCGAAGGGGGTTCATTCAAGGGCAAAAAGATCACCTACCACGACAGTTGCTATTTAGGCCGTGCCAATAATATTTATGAAGCACCCCGTAAAGTGCTGGAGGCATTGGATGTTTCTTTAGTAGAAATGAAACGCTGCAAGAGCAACGGACTTTGCTGCGGCGCCGGGGGTGCACAAATGTTCAAGGAAGAAGAAAAAGGAACCACCCGTATAAATTTTGAACGTACCAATGAAGCATTGGAAACCGGTGCTTCTGTTATAGCTGCAGCCTGCCCGTTCTGTAATACCATGATGACCGATGGGGTGAAGAACAGTAATAAGGAAGAAGAAGTGCAGGTGATGGATATTGCGGAACTGGTAGCTGCATCAATGAAGAATTAAGAATTAAAAATTAAGAATTAAAAATGAATCTCGATTTTCAACCGCATATACCCGAAAATTTCAATGACAACTCCCGTGTGTGGATCTACCAGAGCAGCCGGCTGTTCTTCATCAGCGAAGCGCTTCAGATGGAGGAAATGCTGAATGAATTCGTAGCCAACTGGAAAAGCCATGGCGCCCCGGTTAAAGGCTATGCCAATTTATTCTTCGGCCAGTTCATCGTATTGATGGCCGATGAATCCGCCACTACAGTGGGTGGCTGCAGCACCGACAGTTCGGTTCATGTTATCAAAGCCATTGAAGAAAAATTCAACGTGCAGATGTTCGACCGGCAGAACCTGGCCTTTATTGTAAAAGATAAGATCCAGCTCCTTCCACTTAACCAACTTGAGTATGCCGTTGAAAATAATTTCATCAATGCCGACACGTTGTATTTTAACAATACGGTTCTTACCAAAAAAGAATTGCTGGAAAAATGGCTGATACCGGTTAAGGAAAGCTGGCTGGCAAAACGGCTTTCACTAGCCTGATAAAATAAATTTAATAACAGCGACCTCTTGCACCCAAGCCCCTTAGGGGCAGCATTTTGATAGGGAGATAATGACCCTGGTTCTTTAAAGCCCCTTCGGGGCGACATCTATTTATTTTAACAGAAGAAAATATCGCTCCTACGGAGCTTTGTAATTCTACTAATAATCTTTTTCTACCAAAGTAACGCCCCGGGCAGGGCTTCGTCCATTCGACTTCGTCCAGGACTCAGCATGACAAAAAGCAAACTTCAACGGAATTCATACCGTAAGATCTCTGTGATTTTTATTTCTTCAATTTCTTCAGCAACTCTTCCTTTCCCGTTTTTTTAGGCGTCTTCTTGAAAATATAGCTTAATGCAATGCGGTAGTTCCTTGTGTTGGTGGTACTGAAACTCTCCAGGCTGAAATTACTGCCGTACGTATAATTCTTATTCTGTTGCTGGCGGAATGGGTCAATAACATTTACCGTAATAACAAACCGTTTATTGAAGAATTTCTTTTGAACACCGATGTTCATGCTCAGCGTATTCCGTACTGTACCCTGCGGGTTGGCAAAACGGTTAAAGGTAAAACTTGCATTTGCATTTATAAGGTCAGTAAACTGGTAACTGCCGTTAAGTGTGGAATAGAATGAGCCGCCGTTGCGGAAATACCTTACGTTCCTGTCAAATGCACTGTACACATTGTACGTATATCCAAAACTCAGGTTGGCCTTCGCTTTCTTGCTGATGGTATAGCCACCCCAGGCGCTGGCCTCGTATTCCTTCCGGCCGCTGATATTTTGCCAGGTTGTGAATGTTTTACCATCGGGTAACAGCGTTCTTATGGAACTGTAAATGTTTTGTAATGCATTATAACCAAGCGAAAGGTTCATGTTATACTTCTTATTCCATTTGCCGAAGATCAGGTCGAAATTATCAGCATAATAAGGCTGCAGGTAAGGATTGCCTGCCCTGGTATTATACGGATCGCCGTAATCAGTACTGGGATTCAGTTCATTCAGCCTTGGCCGCTGAATGGTGCGCTTGTAAGCGAATGTAACGCTCACTTCATTTTTCCATTTCTTCATGAGGGTGCCAAAAGGCAGGGCTGTCCAGTAATTATTTGCGTAATGATTGCTGTCGTTGCGTATATCAAAATTCGTTTCGGCATGTTCCATCTGCACGCCGGCATTGATATAAAAATCCAGTATGATATCATACCGCAACGATGCCCGCATGCCAAATATGGTTTGATGAAAAAGAAAATCATTGCTCAGCAGTTCGTTCTTCACAAGAATATTCTCCGGCTTCTTCATGAACTCTGTGTTGAGCACATTGTGGTTATTGTAGCGACTGAAATTTGTGCCCAGGTGCGTAGAGAATTTTTTACCCAGCGGCTTATCGTAATTAAGGCTGAAGTTAATATTGTGATTCTTGCTGTAGGTTCCCTGCTGCTGGGTTGAATCAATGCCCGTGGGTGTATTGTCCGGATTCAGGTATTGCTGGTAAAAATCCCGCACGTTATTATTGGCATTGAAATTTATCCCGGTGATGATCTTGAATACTTCTTTGGGATCTTTTCCTTTGAACGTATACGTAAGATTAAAATTCGGGTTCCAGCTCTCATTACCGGTGCTGGTAATTCGGTTGCTTAGTTTATAAACCTGGCTATACCTGTCCAGGTTGCTGTATTCGGTTTCATTGCCGCTTGCCGAATTATTACTGTTGTAAAGCGCCGTAAAGTTCACACTGTGCCGTTTGCCCAGATCATAATCAACACTCAGCCGGATATTGGGCCTTCGGTTATTATTGCTGTATTCACCAACCGTGTTGAAGTAGTTGATGGAATCGGTATAAAAATTCTGCCGGTTGCTGTAGCTGTTACTTTTGTATGTGTTATACCCGAAGCCGGCCGAAAAGTTAAGAACAAATTTATTTTTCCGGTAGCCCAGGTTCCCGTTAATGCCGGCTTCTCCCCTCGTACCATAATTCACATTCAGTCTTCCGTTAAAACCAACCTTGTTCTTCTTGGTAACAATATTGATCACCCCGCCCCGTTCATTGGCATACTGGGGCGGCGGCGTTGTCATCACTTCAATTCTTTCAATCATGCTTCCCGGCATACTTTCCAGCAGGTCCTGCAGTTGTTTCGAATCAAGTTCCACCGGTTTATCATCGATCAGCACTTTCACTTCTTTGCCCCGCAATAAAAGTTTGCCATCATTATCTACATTCACCAACGGTGTTTGTTTCAGCAATTCGGTGGTGGTGGCACCGGAGCTCAGCGCCGATTCGCCGGTATTGAATATGATCTTGCCATCTTTATTTTCGATAAGGGGTTTCTCGGCATACACCACCACTTCAGTCATGGTGGTGGAAGCCCGGCTTAATTTTATATCGTTCAGGTCAAAATCAAAACGCTCCTGCCGGATATAAATACTGTCGATGGCCAGGCTGGCATATCCAACCGCATTCACCTGAAGGCGGTAATAGCCAAAGGGTAATTTGTCAAAAAGAAATTCACCGTCCTTAAGGCTCACCTGGTTTTGTTCAACCAATGAATCCGGTATCCTGCTGATCTTCAAACTGGCACCGGGGATGGCTTTTCCATTCGTGGCATCAAGGATGCTGCCCGTAACTATGCCCGGGTTTGAATTGGTATTCTGGGCAATAACAACAGATGAGAAAAACAGTAACACAAATAAGATGGTATATCGCAATGGTAATAAGGCCATAGTAGCATACAAATTTAATAAATGACGGCCTGCCTGCTGATAATTTTATTTGAATGGATAAATAGTTCTACAAGGATTGTTCCCGCTGGTTTTATCCGCAATTTTTGCCGTTAACATATTTTGTTAGGCATTTAGTTTCAGGTTGACTATTTTTATTTTTCCAAAAAATAAGATATATGAAGAAAACTGCAATTGCTTTTGTGCTGGCCGGTTTTTTAACCGTTTCACTTTCTGCCACGGCACAAAAAACCACCAAAAAATTCATCGACCCTGCTAACATGGACCTGAGCGTAAAACCGGGCGATAACTTTTATTTATTCGCCAACGGAAACTGGGTAAAGAATACGCCTGTTCCGGCTTCAAAAACCCGTTGGGGAAGTTTTGACAAATTAGCCGAAGAAAGTTCACAGGCTTTAAAAGGTTTGTTGGAAGAAGCGGCAGCAAACCCCGGCAAAAACGACCTGATGAAACGGGTGGGCGATTTTTATGCCAGCGCAATGGACAGTGCCGCTATTGAAAAACTCGGTGCCCAACCGGTTAAGCCTTATTTAGACCAGATCGAAAAGCTCAGTTCAAAATCACAGGTGCTTGACCACATCAATTACCTGCGTTCAAATTCGATTTCTTCGCCCTTATACAGCATTGGTGTAAGGCAGGATTCAAAAGACGTTACCAGGTACATCATCGGCATTGGCCAGGGTGGTACCAGCTTACCCGACAGGGATTATTATTTAAAGAATGATGCCCGGAGCCAGAAGATAAGAACGGAATACACAAAATACATTGCTACGCTTTTCAAACTCTGCGGTTGGGAAGAATATAAAGCATTGGCCAATGCGGCAACCATTCTGCAACTGGAAACAACCATTGCCAATGCGCAGATGAGCCGTGTGGAAATGCGTGACCCGGTAAAACTCTACAACAAATTCTCGGTTGATGCCCTCAGTGCAAAAACACCCAACCTTAACTGGCAGACTATTTTAACGCAGCTGGGTTATAAAACAAAACAGGATAGCCTGATCGTAAGCAATCCTAAGTTCATGGTATTTATTGATTCATTGCTGGGGGCCACTTCGCTTGCCGACTGGAAGGTTTACCTGCAATGGGGTGTTATGAAAGGCGCAGCAGCTTACCTGAGTAAAGATTTTGTGGATGCAAATTTTGCTTTTAACCAGGCAATGAGCGGACAAAAAGAACAAACCCCACGCTGGCAACGCATGAGTGCTTTGATCGATGGACAGCTTGGTGAACTGCTCGGACAACTTTATGTTGACAAATATTTTAACCAGGCTGCTAAAGCAAGAATGCTTGAGTTGGTGAACAACCTGCAGGAAACCTTCGACAGCCGCATCAAACAATTAGACTGGATGAGTGATGAAACCAAACAACGTGCTCTGGGTAAACTGCATGCCTTCACCAAAAAAATTGGTTTCCCCGACAAATGGAAAAATTACGATGGTCTTGTTATTAAAAGAGATGATTTCCTTGGCAACCTGATGCGGTGCAACCAATGGGGCTACCAGGATAACATCAACAGGCTGGGCAAACCTATTGATAAAACAGAATGGGGTATGACCCCACCTACGGTGAATGCTTATTACAGTGCGCAGAAAAATGAGATCGTTTTCCCTGCAGGCATACTTCGTTTTCCTTTCTTCGACTTTGAAGCCGATGATGCTATAAACTACGGAGGCATTGGCGCTGTGATCGGCCACGAAATGACCCATGGCTTTGATGACCAGGGCCGCCAGTTTGATGCCGATGGTAATTTGCACGACTGGTGGACGAAAGCCGATGCCGATGAATTTAAAAAGCGTGCCGATGAAGTAGTAGCGCAATACAATGGTTATGTGATACTCGATACCCTGCATGTGAACGGAAGGCTTACCCTTGGCGAGAACCTGGCCGACCTTGGTGGACTCAGCATTGCCTACGAAGCATTCAAACACACCAAACAAGGCAAGAGCAATAAGAAGATCGATGGCTTTACACCCGATCAGCGTTTCTTTTTGAACTGGGCACAGGTATGGCGCAGTAATATTTTACCCGATGCAGCCGCACAGCGCATACTTACCGATTCACACTCACCGGGCGTACACCGTGCCAACGGGCCCCTTACCAATATGGAAGCATTTTACAAAGCCTTTGATGTGAAGGAAGGAGATAAAATGTATAAAGCGCCGGAGAAAAGGACGAAGATCTGGTAAGCCGAACTGAATAATATATTTAACCGGGATGTTACTGAAAAGTGCATCCCGTTTTTTTGTTTGAGTTTTGTAAATTACATTGGCGTCATAACCCGGTACAGTTATTACTTATAGATCAATAAAAGAATGTACAGGGAGTTATGGTAATGTAAATGTGACTGGTTTTTATAAACAATAAAATCATTAGCCATTATGTACACGAATCCGACACTACTAATGCGAAGGCTATTCATACTGCTTATAACAGCATCATCCTTCACAGCGCAAGGACAGGGTAACAAGCCGGCAAAACATTTTAAACAAATACAGGTTGGCATTAATTTTTCACCTGACTATGATTTCCGCACTCTTAAGAACAATGACGGCAGTTCTTCCAGCGGCCTGGTGATAAAAAGCAGGAACGATGTTGAGGCAGTAAAGTTTGGTTACACAACAGGTTTTAATATCTGTATCAATTTCTCACAACTTGCAGCACTTGAAACCGGGATCCAATACTCAAACAAGGGTTACAAAACAAAAAAGCAGGCACTGTTCTACGCACCGCCAAATCCAGGTTTGCCAGTAAATTCAAAAAGTATTTATAGCTATCAGTATATTGGTATTCCGTTAAAAGTAAAGGTTGGTTTTGGAAATGGCAAGGTCCGTTTTCTTTCAAGTGTGGGCCTCATGGCCAATTTTTTATTGAATGTAAAGCAGACCAGTATTTACGAATATTCAGATAACAGGACAGAGAAGAAAAAGCAATCAACTACTGCCGGTTATAAAAAAGTTGATATCTCTCCGACGATAAGTGTGGGCATTGATTATAAAATAAGCAGCAGGATTCATTTAACTGCGGAACCAACTTTCAGGTATGGCATCATCAAAACAACAGACACGCCGGTAACAGAAAACCTATGGAACGCCGGGCTAAACATTGGGGCTTATTACAGCCTGAAATAATACAGTGCCTCCTCGTCCCGGTCTCTGACCGGGATGCCGTGGTTCAGAGTTTAAAACTCCTGTCTTTGTCGGTTCAGATAAAATTCCCACCTTTATTCAAACTAAAATATGTCAGGCTTCAAACTCCCCCACTTCGGCTTCATCGACCCTGATTCGCTTGAAGAATATTACGACGTGAATATCCCTTTCAACGATACCGAGATACAGATCGACCTGAATTTTAACAACAAGACCATTGACGCGGCAAGGCTGGAAACGGTAAAACAATTCATTGAGAATATACGGATCCATGACCTGGCTAACCGGAAACACATGGAGGCTGATTATAATGACGAGGACGGCGATACGGTAAAATTTTATTTAGAAAATCACCTCGAAGAACTTGGCAAAGATGAATTGGCTGAACTGATCGATCTCAACAGCAAAAGCAGCGAACACGAAAAGCAATTATTAAAGAAACTGCACCTGGTACGGGTTGGCCTCTACCCCGATACTGAAAATCAGTTTGCTACCTTTGATTATTCCATTGGCCAGGAAATAACAAACTATCTCGTGGTCATTTTTACTGATGAAAACGGCAACATGGATTATATGACGATGGAGAGCTAACCCTGGTAAATCAAATAATCACTCCCCATCTTTAGATAAGCGTAATATACTCATGAAAAGGATCCTGAACTTTTGCTTACTCCTAACCTCGCTGGTTGGCTACCTGGAATGGAGTGGAAACCAACACGGGTTCCTATTTCAACTGGAGTATGAATTGATCACCAAAGCAAGTCATGACCCGGGATCAATCCTGCATCCATTTGTACTGGTACCTTTAAGCGGACAATTGACCATCCTTTACACCCTCGTTCAAAAAACGCCCGGCAGGCTTTTAACCCTGGTTGGATTGGCCTGTCTCAGTATGCTCATGCTCATGATCTTGCTGGTAGGCATCCTGACACTGAATAGCAAGATCGTTGCTTCTGTCATGCCATTTATAATTACGGGCATATTTGTTTTACGGTATAACCGGAAGCGAACTTCAATGATTTAACCGGCAACCCGGGCTTTATCATTTTCTCCAGGCTATTCAACTTTAAAAGTAAATCAGACGGATTTCATTTCTTCCGCACTGAACTTACTTACAAAACTGTACCTGTTTGAATGAAACTGGTAATGGAACACCCGGTGATAGTCCTTACTGAATTGTTCTTCAGATTGCGGGCTGATGATATTGCTGAGCACATAAAAGCTATCCGACTTGAAACAAAGAAGCACATTTCTTACATCACTGCCTTCCCTGTTCATTTCTTCAAAGACCATGCTTATATGCGTTTTATCAAATTCTGTTTTTATCCCTTTCAGCCCACGGATGGTATTGCGGCAACTGTTATAAGGATCCGAGGTTTTAATATCCGTTGATTGATAAAAGATATGATCAAAATAAGTGTCCTTAAAATGATTGTCGAGAAAACCGGCAAAGGCAATGCCTTCGTCAGACAGGTGCAGGTACGACAACCTGTTCTTTTCATCCGTATTCACTTTTCCATTGCGTACGATGTACAAATTAATATTCATAGATATGTTCTGAATTTTAATTCTTTTAAGTGCCTTAAACCGGGAATCGAAACAATACCGTACAGGGAATGAAGGAGTTTAAAGAGGTCAGTGCACAAATTTAACTTATTTCTCCCGCAATACAGGTAATTCATTTAATAACTCACAATTGTTACTGCCATCCTGTCACCATTTGCCCCGTTTGATCTATATTTGCTGTCCTAAAAGAGAATGAAGCAAATGCTGGATCTGGCAACTGATAAATCACACGACGAAGCAAGACAGGGAGAGGCATTTGCTCCCTTTGCCCAGGAAGTGAACCTGTATAAAAAATATTTTTATATAGAGAGCTATGGCTGCGCCATGAACTTTGCCGACAGTGAAGTAGTTGCCTCCATACTCATGAACCATGGTTTTGGCGCCACGCAAAGTGCTGAAAATGCCGACCTGATCTTTATCAATACCTGTTCCATAAGGGAAAAAGCAGAACTCACCGTAAGAAAACGCCTTACCGAATTCAAGAAGTATAAAAAGGTAAAACCGGGGATGCTGGTGGGAGTACTTGGCTGCATGGCAGAAAGACTGAAAACAAAATTCATTGAAGAAGAAAAATTAGTAGATATGGTGGTGGGACCTGATGCCTACCGAACTCTTCCTGGTCTTATTGAAGAAGCCGAGACCGGGCAGAAAGCAGTGAATGTTTTATTAAGCCGGGATGAGACCTATGCCGACATTGCCCCCATCCGCCTAAACAGCAACGGCGTGAATGCCTTTGTGAGCATCATGCGGGGTTGCAACAATATGTGTTCTTTTTGTGTAGTACCGTTTACAAGAGGCAGGGAAAGAAGCCGTGAAGCAGGAAGTATCATCAATGAATGTAAAGACCTTTTTGAACAGGGTTACCGGGAAGTAACTTTGCTTGGACAAAATGTTGACAGTTACTATCAAGCCCCCCCACCCCCCAAAGGGGGGATTTGGGAAGATTCTGCCAACAGCAAGATCACTTCCGATTTAGCAGGTTCAAAAGCCCCTCCTTCAGAGGGGTTTGGGGAGGCCGTGACCTTTGCCCTGCTGATGGAAAAAGTGGCATTGATCTCTCCCCTGCTCCGGGTTCGCTTTTCAACATCACATCCCAAAGACATAACCGATGATGTATTGCACACCATGCTTAAGTATGAGAACATTTGCAACTACATTCATCTCCCCGTACAAAGCGGAAGCAGCCGGGTGCTGCAGATGATGAACCGCACGTACAGCCGTGAATGGTACATCGCCAAAGTGAACCGAATACGTGAGCTGATCCCCGATTGTGGTTTATCAACCGATATGATCACGGGTTTTTGTACCGAAACAGAAGAAGACCACCAGCAATCACTCAGCCTGATGGAGTATTGCAAATATGACCTGGCCTATATGTATTTTTATTCAGAAAGACCAGGCACCCTGGCTGCAAGAAGGTTTGAAGACGATGTACCGGAAGAAATAAAAAAGAGGAGGCTGCAGGAAATGATCGCCCTGCACCGCATCCATTCTTTACAAAGTATGCAACGGGATGTTGGTAAAACATGTAAAGTACTGATCGAAGGAACTTCTAAAAAGAATGAAGAAGAATTATACGGAAGGAACGACCAGAATAAAGTAGTGGTGTTCCCAAAAGGAAATTTAAAGAAGGGCGACTATGTGTACGTTCATATTAACTCCTGTACAGCAGGAACCCTTATTGGAACACCGGTTTTTGATAAATAACTAAAAAAACACTTTGCGCCTTAGCGTCTTTGTGGTAAAATAAAAATGGAATTACAATCAATAAAAAATCGTTTTGGCATCATCGGCAATTCGCCGGGGCTTAACCATGCACTCAATATTGCTGTGCAGGTTGCTGCCACCGACCTGAGCGTTCTTATTACCGGAGAAAGCGGCGTGGGTAAAGAAGTATTCTCACAGATCATTCATTCATTGAGCGCAAGAAAACATAACCCGTTCATTGCAGTTAACTGCGGTGCAATACCGGAAGGAACGATTGATTCGGAATTATTCGGACATGAGAAAGGCTCATTCACCGGAGCAGTTGACAGCCGCAAAGGTTATTTTGAAACCGTGAATGGCGGCACCATTTTTTTAGATGAGATCGGTGAACTGCCCATGGGTACACAGGCACGTTTACTGCGTGTGCTGGAAGCCGGTGAATACATTCGTGTGGGAAGCAGTAAAGTACAGAAGACTGATGTACGGGTGATCGCTGCTACCAACAAGGAACTTATTGAATCAACACAGATACACAAGTTCAGGGAAGACCTGTACTATCGCTTAAATACGGTGCCCATAAAAGTACCTGCACTGAGAGAGCGAAAAGAAGACATCATTCTGTTGTTCCGCAAATTTGTAAATGATTTTTCAGACAAGTACAAAGCCATCCCGGTGCAACTGGATGAAGGGGCGAAAGATGTGTTAATTAACTATACCTGGCCAGGCAATATAAGGGAATTGAAGAATATTGCAGAGCAGATATCGGTACTGAGCAGGGATAAAAGTATTGATGCAATCACCATGAAAGGTTTTTTACCAGAACATAATTATTCCCGTCTGCCCGTATTGGCCAGCGGCAGTGGCTCCACCGGCCAGAATGAATTTGCAAACGAAAGGGAGATCCTGTACAAACTGTTCTTCGACATGAAGAAGGATGTGAACGAACTGAAGAAAATGTTCTTCGACCTGTTGCAGAACCCCAACATTGCACAACATGCGCCCGTATTCAACGACCAGTCATTTGCTGAAGTACATAACAATACAGCAAACCTGTCTCCTGCAAAACCGGTCTTTCTTCCGCACAACGGCGAAGCGATCGATCACCATGAAGACGTGGAAGAATCGCTGAGCATCATGGACAAAGAAAAAGAGCTCATCATAAAAGCATTGAAGAAACATAAGGGAAAACGAAAAGATGCATCACTCGACCTGGGCATCAGCGAACGTACCTTGTACAGAAAATTAAAAGAGTATGATATTGAAGAATAAAGCAGTTGGCAGTTGGCGATTAGCAATTGGCTTATTGCTGATTGCTGTATTTAGTTTTGCTACCTGCAAATATGGTTTCAGGGACGCCTCCGAAATTCCACAGGAAGTAAAAACCTTCCGGGTGAATTATTTTGAGAACAGGGCCGAATATAAAAATCCGCAGTTGAGCCCGCAGCTTACGGAAAAATTAAAACAAAAAATAATCAGTACCACAAGGCTTCGCCAGACAAACGACGACGATGCCCATTACGACATCAGCGGGTATGTTTCGGCTTACCAGGTTACGTCAACAGGCATCACGGGCTCCAACACCAGCCTCAACCGCCTTACCACAAATTTTCATGTCATCTTTAAGAATACCCTTGATGAAAAAAAGAATTTTGAAGGCGATGTAACATACAGTGTTGACTTTAATGCCAATCTAAGCCTCTCACAGGTGGAAACACAGAAGAATGAAGAGATCGTGAAGAACCTGACAGATGCCATTTTTAATAAAATATTTTCCAACTGGTAAACACAAACCGGCCATTACTATGCAGCAGAACCAGGCATTATTTGAATCGCTATTCAAACGGAATATAGACGACCCGGCAAATAAAAATTTCCTGGAAGAGATCACGGCTGCCCACCCCTATTTTTCCCCGGCACAGTTTTACCTGTTGCAACAAACGCCGGAAAGCTCCGATGCATTTAACAGGCAGGCAGCCATAACAAATATCTTCTTTAATAACCCGCTTTGGTTGAATTTTCAATTGCAGCAAACAAAGCCAGGCATCCCGGTACCGGAAAAAAAATATGCCGAACCCGTTCACGAATCACCGGTCACTGAGATCATGAATGAACCAGCAGCGATTGAAGAACCCGAAGCGATAGCGGAAGAACTGCCAGTCATTGAACAGCATATTGAATCTGAAGTTGAAACAGAACCCGATCCGGCATTCATAGAAGAAAAGTTACAGGTTGTTGATGAACCCATCATAAGTGAACCAATAAAGGAAGAACTACCGGTCATTGAACATCATATTGAACCTGAAGTAAGAACTGAACCCGATCTGATAACCATAGAAGAAAAGTTACAGGTTGATGAACCTGCCAATGAACCAATAATGGAAGAATTGCCGGTCGATGAACTCATTGTTGAACCAGCAGTAAGAATTGAACCCGATCTTGTGCCCATAGAAGAAAAGTCACAGGTTAATGAACCCATCCGTGAACCGGGAATAAGTGATGACACCGAGATCGAACCTATGAAGATCGAATTAAAACTGGCCGAAGAAAAAGATACAACCGGCGAACTCCCGCTTTTTGAACCCATGCACATGGTTGATTATTTTGCATCGCAGGGGATCAAACTGAGTGAAGAAATACAAACCGGCGACAAATTAGGCAAGCAACTGAAAAGTTTTACCGAATGGCTTAAGACGATGAAGAAGGTTCATACGGTGAGTCCGGCAGAAGAAACTGTTCAGGCCGATAAATCGGTGGAAGCAATGGCCGAATTGAGCAACCTGGAAAATGAAGTAATCACCGAAGCAATGGCCGAAGTGTTTGCCAGGCAGGGCAAGTTGGGCAAGGCAGCCGCAGTGTACCAAAAATTAAGTTTGCTCAATCCTGCTAAAAGCGCTTACTTTGCAGCCAAAATAGACAATTTAAAAGGAGCATAATATGTTAGTATTATTTGGAATTTTAGTAATCATTGCCTCGATAATCCTTGGCCTTATTGTATTGATACAGAACCCGAAAGGCGGTGGCTTGTCTTCCAGCTTTGGCGGATTTGGAAACCAGATCATGGGGGTAAAACAAACCACCGACGTACTTGAAAAAGGCACCTGGTTATTTGCAGCCATTGTGGCCATTCTTTGCATCACTTCGCCTGCATTTATTCCAAAAGGCACCGGCACTAATACAGAAGTGAAGCAGATGATCGAAGGTGTTTCTACCAAAACTCCTGCAAACGCAGCACCGGCTAATGCCACTACCCCCACTACAAAACCTGCCGACAGCGTAGCTAAATAATATTTTACAAAGATTTTTAAACCCCGTCGTCAACCGGCGGGGTTTTTTAATTTACTTTGTTCAACTTAAGTAAGATGAGAAAGAAGATCATTCTGGGTACCCTTTTTATTTTATTGGCAGCAGCCGGTTTTTTAGCCTGGCAGGTCTTTGGCCCTACCGTATCTGCGCCGGAAGGAAAATATTTTTACATCCGAACGGGTTCTGTTTATGAAGACGTGAAAACTTCATTGACTGAAAAGAAGATCATCAGCAATGTTTTTTTCTTCGATCTTATTTCCAAACAGGTCAAATACAACAGGTCCGTAAAAGCCGGCCGTTACCAGATCAAAGGCGGGATGAGTTTATTCAACCTGGTACGCATGTTGCGTTCCGGGAACCAGGCACCGGTTAATCTCGTCATCACCAAACTAAGAACCAAAGAAGACCTTGCACAAAAACTGGCTGCAAATTTTGAATCAGACTCCGCTGGTTTTGCCAAAGCGATCAATAGCCCAGCCATGTTGAAGGACTGGCATCTCGACAGCAATACGATGATGACTGCTATTATTCCCAATACGTATACTTTCTTATGGAATACGGCTCCTGAAAAAATACTCAGCAAGCTGGAGAAAGAAAAAGAAAAATTCTGGAACGAAGAAAGGCTTACAAAAGCAAAAGCACTTAACCTTAGTATCGAACAGGTTTATACCATGGCAAGTATTGTAGAAGAAGAAACCAATAAACAGGAAGACAAAGGTAAGATCGCCAGCGTATACCTGAACCGCATGGAAAAAGGAATGAAACTGCAGGCAGACCCTACTGTAAAATTCGCCATGAAGAATTTTGAACTGAAACGCATCAGGGAAAAACACATCGCATTTGAATCCCCATTCAATACCTACCAGAATTCAGGCCTGCCGCCAGGCCCCATCTGCACGCCTTCATCTAAGACAATTGATGCCGTATTGAATGCGCCGGCAACCAATTATATCTATTTTGTGGCAAGACCCGATTGGTCGGGCTTATCAAATTTTTCAGAATCCTATACCGAACATCAGCTTAACGCAAAGAACTACCAGCACTTTTTGGATAGTGTGAACATACGGTAGATCTTACCGGCTATGTTGTAGCTTTGGTATAATCAATTAACGACCGGCCTTGACCAGAATTGAACGCATAATCATCACCAGTTTCCCGGTTGCTTTTATCCTTCGTAAAAGCAAACACTGGTACCTGCCCGGTTTTGAAGGGGTGCCCTTGTATGATGTGGGGCGTTTTTTTTACTATCCGCCTCACTACGCTCATCTTTGGGCTGGTGCTCGGTTGTTTGATACTACTGATAACACAGGGCGCTTTTTTAAAATGGCTCGGACTCAGGAGCCCTTTCTGGAGAGACTTCATTGCCTATGTACGTTGGATATTCATCATTGCCCTTGTTTTTTATTCCATCGCCTTTATTTACAGGTATGCCCCTGCTGTTCACAAAAAATGGAGACTGGTTTCACCCGGCAGCATACTGGCCACTTTCCTGTGCATAATGGCCACACTGGCCTTTTCGGAATTTGTAAACAACTTTGGCCGGTACAATGCGCTGTATGGTTCCATCGGCACCGTCATCGTTCTGATGGCGCTTATCTTCATCAATTCATTGGTGCTGCTGGTCGGTTTTGAGTTGAACGTAAGCATCAAATCACTGCGGGCCATTGCCGAAAAAAAGGGATGCGCATGAAAAAGAACTTGCTGCCAAAGAAAAAACTACATGAGTGGTTTTACCGGCAGCAGGCAATTACTTAACTTTAGAAAAATAGATCATCATGAAAAAAGTATTAGTTGCATTTGCCGCCATTGCTTCCATCGCCACACTTGCCTTTACCGTGGGTGATCCGTTACCGATCGGCAGTGCCATGCCAAAGGCCGATCTTAAGATGAAAGACATTTCCGGCAAAGAAGTGAGTATAAAAGATGCTGCCAAAGAGAACGGCGTGCTGGTAATGTTCAGTTGCAATACCTGTCCTTATGTTATCAAGAACCAGGAACGCACTCTTGCCATCAGTCAATATGCATTGAAAATGAAAGTGGGCGTTATCCTGCTCAACAGCAATGAAGCCCAACGCAGCGATGACGATAGTTTTGACGCCATGAAAGAATATGCCAAGGGCCAGGGATACAAATGGAGTTATGCCGTTGATAAGGACCACCAGGTTGCGGATGCCTTTGGCGCCAACCGCACGCCCGAGTGTTATTTATTTGACAAGAACCTGAAACTGGTTTACCATGGCGCCATCGACGACAGTCCATCCGATGTTTCAGCTGTTAAGCGCAATCACCTGCATGAGGCTATTGACGAATTAACTGCAGGCAAAGACATTTCTGTAAAAGAAAGCCGCAGTGTGGGATGTACGATAAAGAGGAAGAGTTAGGAGTTTGAAGTTTGTGGTTTGAGGTTTGAGGTTAGGTCTCTGAGAAATCAAATCTCTTTTATAAAATATCGCCTGGTTTGAAAGACCGGGCTTTTTTATTGAGGCTCCTGCAACCGGGGTTCAATGGAATGATCCAGTTGTCTTTTATCTTTCCGAGGAATAAAATCTTCTTTTGTAAGAAGGATGTTTTTTTCTGAGTTAGAAATGTAAAGATCCAATGACGGTTTATAGCGATCCAGGTCAAAAGCAGCATAGCCAATTAATTGATCCTGTTTTATTTCATCTCCTTTTTTTAATGTAGTTGACCGAAGGTTAGAATAAGTATAAAAAGATTATCCTTTTCAATGATCACCACTTTAATATCATTGATCCGGGCAACCACACTTACATTACCACCCTATGATTGAATAAACAGAACTGTCATTTGATTTAAAAGTTACAGTTTCCTTTTTTAATTTCAGTTGATCCTATTGGGTCCCTTCTGGATCCACTTCAGCATCATTCATCGGTGCAACATATTTATGAAAACATTTCCTCCAATCCCTTCCTTAACCATTGCCTCAAAATCTGCAGCACCCATCTCCCCTTCTGTAAATTTCCGGTAACCGGTTTTGTTATTAACTACAATGGTTGACGGAATAGAACCACTCCATTTCTTATCGATCACCGGGCAAAAATGATCGGCATTGGTTTCATTCAGCCACACAACCCTGGTATTGTAATTATTCTTTTTTGCAAAAGCAGCGATCTTCGCAGGGTAGTAAGAAGGAAGATCAAGACTTACCAATACGAGTTTCACTTTCTGCTTCTCATACTTCTTTACGATCTGGATAAAATCAGGGATCTCGGCAATACAGGGCTTACAGAAAGTAGCCCAGAAATTAACCACGTAAACCGTATCGTTGTTTTTGGTATACGACCTTACCACATCTTCTATCTTCCATTTAGAGATGGTCTGAGCATTGGCAACCGCAACAAAAGCGATCAGTACAAAAAGGGAAAGGAATTTTTTAATCATCCTTAAAAATACCCAGAAATCCCGAACTGTCTCACTATAAAAAGTTAAAACAACTGAGCCACCATTGAACCACATAGACACATAGTACACATAGAAAAAACACGTAGCTATGTTTCCTATGTCCTATGTGATTCAAAAAGAGTTTTTACCCCTCAAATTAGCGTTTGGCTAATCACCTGTTTCGGTCTAAATTTGCAGCCTGCCTGCCGGTAAAACAGGCTCAATTTTTAATTCTTAATTTTTAATTCTTAATTCAACATGGCATACGACGTAATAGTACTTGGAAGCGGCCCCGGTGGTTATCCTGCAGCAATAAGAGCCAGCCAGCTCGGTAAAAAAGTGGTAATCGTGGAAAGAGAAAGCCTCGGCGGCATCTGCCTCAACTGGGGCTGTATACCTACCAAGGCATTACTAAAAAGTGCCCAGGTATATGAATATGCAAAACATGCGGCCAACTATGGCGTAAAGGCCGATAATGTTGGTACCGATTTCGACAGCGTGATCAAACGCAGCCGCGGCGTAGCCGACAAAATGAGCAAGGGCATCCAGTTTTTGATGAAGAAGAATAAGATCGATGTGGTGATGGGAAATGGCAAACTGATAGCCGCCAATAAACTGGAAGTAACTGCCGCTGATGGCAGCAAACAAATACTGGAAGCAAAGAATATCATCATCGCCACAGGCGGCCGGGCACGTCAACTGCCCAGCATGCCGATCGATGGCAAAAAAATAATCGGTTACCGGGAAGCAATGGTCCTTCCCACACAACCAAAGAGCATGATCATCTGCGGAAGCGGTGCCATCGGTTCTGAGTTTGCCTATTTCTATAACAGCATCGGCACAAAAGTCACCATCGTGGAATTTATGCCAAGGGTGGTACCGGTTGAAGACGAAGAGATCAGCAAAGAACTGGAAAAACAATTTAAAAAACAGGGCATGACAATCATGACCAATGCAGAAGTGACCAGCGTGGATACAAGCGGCGAGGGCGTGAAAGCAAAAGTAAAAACACAAACCGGCGAAGTGGTGCTTGAAGCTGATATCTTATTAAGCGCCGTGGGTGTTGTTGCCAATATTGAAAATGTAGGTTTGGAAGCATTGGGAATTAAATCTGATAAAGGAAAGATTGTTGTTGATGCAAACGGCCAAACCAATGTAAAAGGCATTTATGCCATTGGCGATTGCACACCCGGACAGGCATTGGCACACGTGGCCAGCAAAGAAGGTATTAATGCAGCAGAACATTTAAGTGGTCATACTCCGCAACCGATGGATTATAACAATATCCCCGGCTGTACCTATTGCTCACCCGAAATTGCCAGCGTAGGTTATACTGAAAAAGCAGCCAAAGATGCCGGCTACGAAGTGAAGGTGGGCAAGTTCCCATTTATGGCAAGCGGAAAGGCAAGTGCAGCAGGCGCCACCGAAGGTTTTGTAAAAGTTATTTACGATGCCAAGTATGGCGAATTCCTGGGTTGCCACATGATCGGCATGAACGTAACCGAAATGATCGCCGAAGCAGTAGTTGCCCGCAAACTGGAAACCACTGCCCATGAAATACTCAACGCCGTACACCCCCATCCAACCATGAGCGAAGGCCTGAAAGAAGCAACAGCCGTTGCGTATGGCGAGGCTACGGATGTTTAGGATAATCACCCTGAGCGAAGTCGAAGGGATGCGAAGTCGTAGTGTTGAAGGATGCGATTGAAACACCGAGCGAAGTCGAGGTATGGTTAATTAAACAAACTCTCTACAATATTTTCCCATCCGCAACTGGCGGATGGGATTTTTTTTACCGGAAAGCTTTGTATATTTAAATCTCGCAGGCCCTTAATTTCAACACCCCCTAAACATTAAACATGACAAAGATATCTTCCATTTCTTTAAGCATTCTTATCGGTGTTTCAATCTTTAGCAGCTGCAATAGCGCCAATGATTCCAAAGTAACAACAGTGACAGAATCAAAATCCGAAGTAAAAGAAACACCTGAATATTTCAACCTGCGGCCCAAACTGGAAAAAGATTATGGGTATACCCATGCAGTAAAGATCGGGGGGACCTTAAAATCTCCGGGGCCGTGAGTATGAACGATTCGGGAATTATTGTTGCACCGGGTAATATGGAACAACAGATGAAAAACTGTTATGGCGACCTGGAAAAGATCCTGCAACACTATGGCTATACTTTTGATGATGTGGTAGCAGAAAATGTTTATACAACCAATATGGCTGAATTCATCCAAGTATCGGGCTTCCGTAATTCCATTTATAAAAAACAATTCCCGACAGGCACCTGGCTGGAAGTAAAGGGATTGGCGGTACATGGGCAGTTGATCGAGATAGATATGGAAGCGCATAAATCACATTGACAAACTTCAACTTCACTCATCCCGGTCTCTGACCGGGATGCACTGGTTTTGAGTTTCCAACTCAAACAATAATATTATTTTTCTTCAATAATGACAAACTCCTGCTCCAGTGCCAAAGAGTTCTTATAAACAGCATCTATAAATCCGCTGCCCCACTTTGCATAAAAGGGCATAAAATTCTCAATGCGCTCCTGCAGGCTGTTGTGTGGAAAGAGTTGTTCTTTTAATTTATGCAGTTGCCGTTGTTGGGCTTCAAATTTTTTCTTTTCTGCCCGGAGCATTTTTTTCTCCAGCGCTTCCAATTTATCCAGTGCCTTTTTGTGGAGGGTTTCTGTATGCCGTTGCAGGGTTATATCAACAGCGCCTGCAGTGGTTCTCAATTTTGTATAGAATTCCTCTAATACTGTTCTTTCTTTATCCAGGTTCAGTTGCAGCTTGCTTTCTCTTTTCACCAGTTCATTCATCAGTTCCTGTTCTGTTTTAAATAGATCACTAATAGTAAATCCTGATTTCTTTGCTGCAGCGCTGTGTTTATTTTCAGCGATCAAAAAAGAATTACGTAAAACCAATAATGGAAAAGGAACACTCACCGCTTCAAAAACCTTTTTCAGTTCCAGCCAGTAGGCGATCTCTCCTCCCCCACCAATGAAAGCAATATTCGGCAATATCATTTCCTGGAATACCGGGCGAAGGATGACATTAGCACTGAAACGTTCGGGATGGTCGTCAAGCTCTTTCAGTATCTCCTGTTGCGAAAATGAATATTGAGTATTGATAATTGAATACTGAGCATTGTTTTTCTCGATCCGTTCTCTCGAATCCTCTTTTAAATAAAATAAATTCAATTCCCGTCCGCTTGCCTGTACTTTATACTCTTTGGGAAATTTCGCTGCCGTTTCCTGTACGATCTTATGAGAGAACTCTTCGGTCAATTCCTTTTCAACAATGGGATTGAACGCCCTTTTCAATGCTGCATTATCAGGCAACAATATGATCAATCCATATTCCCCAAACAGTTCATTTACCATTTTGAATGTAGCCTGTTCAATGGTTACCCCTTCGGTATAGCAATCTTTCATCAGGCTGATGATGTCGTTGCCAAAGGGGTGAACCGTTATTTCACCGGCAATTACATCCAGCATTTTTATCAATGCCTTATCTACTTTCATTCGCCCTACTGCTCCGGTTTGGTTCGTTTTCCATTCGTGCTTTGCCCCATTTATGTACACATGGCCCAGTTCTTCCAGGTCAGCGTCTTCACTGCCCATATAAAACACGGGGACAAAATCACATTCCGGCATTTCTGCTTTAATCAACTCCGCAAGTTTGATGGCATGAAGTATCTTATAAATGAAATAGAGGTGGCCGGTAAAAATATTGGGCTGGTGTGCCGTGGTAATGGTAAATGTTTTTTCAGAAAGAAGCAGTTCGATGTTATGTTCTACCTTTGGGGAAGCGACAACATTTTGGTACCGTTTCTTCAGTTCTGCAACCAGTAATTTCCGATTGGTCGGAAATAGCTTACGGTCTTCAATGGCTGCCGCAATACCTTCCACCAAAACCGGGTGGGCGAAAAATGGCCGGAGTTGTTTTGCCTGGTCCAGGTAATTCAACAGCAATTTTGAAAAAAAACCTGTTTTGCTGTAAGCTGTTTGCGTAGATGTAAAATTCATTGGCGGTCTTTTGTCCCTGAGAGGATTAAGGCAACAAACTTACATTAATCCTGAAAATTAATGTGTGCCGGTTCAGTTAATTTAAGTCAATGGCCGGGGCTTTTACCATCCGGGTGACGAATATCATACAATAATATTTGTTTTTTCCTCTTTTATTTTATTTTTTACAATCGAAATAATTTTAATCAAGCTAAACTATTATTTATGAAAACCAGCTACCTGATCGTGTGCATTTTTTTTCTGGGCCTGTTGCCAGTTACCACATTGTTCATTTCCTGCAACAGCAGTGATAAAAGCAGTAATGACAAGGCTGCAAAGGAAGATTCACTTAAAATAAAGATCGAAAGGGGCAGGTACCTTGCTTACCATGTTTCCGGTTGCATTGATTGCCACAGTCAACGGGATTACAAAAAATTCTCCGGGCTTATTATAAATGGAAGTGAGGGAAAAGGCGGGGAGGTCTTTAATGAAATATATTCGATCCCGGGTGTGGTCTTCGCCAGGAATATCACGCCAGACACGGTTAATGGAATAGGGAAATGGACCGATGAAGAGATCGCAAGGGCCATCACCCGGGGCATCAGCAGGAATGGAGATACCCTTTTCCCCATCATGCCTTACCCCCATTACAATCAAATGAGCAAGGGCGATATTTACAGCATCATTGCTTTTTTACGCACCCTTAAACCCAACAACAATAAAGTAACAGAGCGAAAGCTTTTTGTTCCGTTAACTACCGTATATCCACAGTTGCCAAGCAGCATGCTGGAATATAATGTTAAACCGGATGTTTCAGATATCGTAAAATACGGCGCTTATATGGTAAACAGTGCAGCATGTATGGACTGCCATACACCGATGGAAAAGGGCAAATACCAAATGGATAAATTATTTTCCGGTGGGTTTGTCTTTAACCTGGGAACGTTCATAGTAACTACTGCCAATATTACCCCAGATACAGCAACGGGCATTGGAAAATGGACGGAAGAAATGTTCCTGGACAAATTCAAACACTACCGGGATCCGTCTCTTTATGTTTCAGACCCCGGCAAAATGAATTCCATAATGCCATGGTCTTTGTTTGCCAAAATGGACGATTTTGATATCAAAGCCATATACCGGTACCTGCGTACCGTACCGGCGGTTAATCACCATGTTGATAAGTACCCGCCGGCCAAATAAATTTCTGACAAAAAGAAACGCCTCCAATTTCTACAGAGGCGTTTCTTTTTGTCAGTCCACTTATTTTAAACGACCTCCCCTTCAATATCGTAATCATAGGCCCTGGTGATCTTTACCTTTACAAATTCGCCAATGGCTAATTTCTTTTTAGACTGAATGATCACTTCATTATCCACTTCCACGCTGTCGAATTCCGTACGGCCTAAGTAACGTCCTGCTTCTTTTTTATCGATCAGCACTTTAAAAGTCTTCCCAACCTTTTCCATATTCTTTTCCAAGGAAATTTCCTGTTGCACTTCCATCACTTCCTGTGCCCTTTCTTCTTTTTCTTCGGCTGGGATATCATCGGCCAGGTCGTGTGCACTTGTTCCTTCTTCATGGCTGTAAGTAAAGATACCTACTCTATCAAAACGCATTTGCTGTAAGAAAGTTTTCAGTTCTTCCACGTCATCCCTTGTCTCACCAGGGAAACCAGCAATTAAAGTGGTGCGCAAACAAATACCGGGAATGCGATTACGGATATCTCCGATAAGGTCTTCCATTTCTTCTCTTGTTATCTGCCGCTTCATTGCCTTCAGCATATTGTTGGCGGCATGTTGCAGTGGCATGTCGAGGTAATTGCAGATATTTTCTCTCTCTTTTATCGCATCAATGATCTCGATCGGAAATTTTGAAGGGTATGCATAATGAAGTCGTATCCACTCCAGCCCTTTTACATCCGCCAATGCATGAAGCAGTTTAGGCAGTTCTCTTTTTTTATAAATATCCAAACCGTAATAAGTCAATTCCTGAGCGATCAGCATCACTTCTTTCACACCCCGGTCAACCAACCGCTTGGCTTCATCTACCAGCGATTCGATCGGGCGACTCACATGAGCACCTCTCATCAATGGAATGGCGCAAAAAGCACAGGTACGGTTACAGCCTTCACTTATCTTCATGTAGGCATAATGCTGCGGCGTGTATAACAACCGTTCGCCCATAAGATCATTCTTATAATCAGCCTCAAAGGTTTTTAAAATGTTGGGCAATTCCATCGTGCCGAAATAAGCATCCACTTCGGGTATCTCTTCTTCGAGGTTATTTTTATAGCGTTCGCTTAAACAACCGGTAACATAAACCTTGTCTAATTTACCCCGTCGTTTTAATTCCACCTGTTGAAGAATGGTATTCACACTTTCTTCCTTGGCCTTTTCAATAAAACCGCAGGTATTTACAATAACGATGTTGTGGTCTTTCTTTGCATTCTCATGTACCACATCAATGTCGTTGGCGATGAGCTGGCCGCTAAGCACTTCACTGTCAACCATATTCTTGCTGCAGCCCAGGGTGATGATGTTTACCTTGTCTTTTTTGATCGATTTCGTCTTCATAATACTGGCGGCAAAGGTAAGCCTTTGCCAGCGCAGTTGTGGAGGCCATTTTGAAAAAAATAAGTTTTAAAATGTGATTTTTTTGATCTTACTGCGACTAATAAGGAAAATGCTGTTATTTAGGATCAATGATGATACAAAACAACAAGAAGGAGTTTTTAAACCGGATAGAAGAACACAAACTTATTATTTATAAGATATGCAATTCTTATTGTAAGAATCAGTATGACCGGGCCGACCTGCAGCAGGAGATCACTTACCAGCTATGGAGATCATACGGACAATTTAACGGCAATGTTAAGTTCTCAACATGGATGTACCGGGTGGCGTTGAATGTGGCCATCACCTTTTACCGGAAAACAAAAAAGAGTAAAGCCATCATTCAACTAACCGAACCGGACAATGAACCCGAAGACAAAAAAGAAGACAACACAGCGCTTGAAAAAAACATCCATACCCTGCAGCAGTTCATTAATGAGCTGAAAGAACTTGACAAGGCGCTGATGATCCTTTACCTGGAAGAAAAAACATACAATGAAATAGCAGAGATATTGGGAATAACAGAAACTAATGTTGCTACCCGGATAAGCAGGATAAAAGATAAACTGAAACAAAGATTTTCAATCTTACATAATTAAGCCATGGAAGACATTCAATTAAAAGATTTATGGAAGGCGCAGGAGGAGAAACTGGACAAGACCATGAAACTGAACCTGTTCGAATCCCTTCAGAAGCAGCGGGCTGAATCAAAACTGAACCGGCTTGTAAGACTTAAAGTTCTGGCCGTTATTCTTGGAATAGCATGGATCATTTTTATGGGGATTCTTATCAACGGAAACCAGCTAAAGAACATCTACTTTACCATCTCTGTAGGCATGATCATGATCTTCAATATCCTTGCAGTAGCTGTGTATATAAAGCATATTGTGCTCATAAGGAAACTGGATTACAGCCAGTCCATTACCGAAGTACAGAAAAAACTTTCTCGGTTACAGGCTTCCACTTTCAACACCCGTTTCCTCCTATTGCAGACCCCCTTTTACAGCACCTGGTTCTGGAGTTCAGAAATGATAAAATCGGGGGCCATAAATTCTGGCTAATCTCAGTTCCTATTACCTTGCTTTTGATGCTGTTGGCGATTTGGCTTTATAAGAATCTTACACCGGGAAATATGCATAAGAAATGGGTAAGGGCCATGATAAAAAACACCCCTGAACATACCTCTATCATGGATGCACAGGATTTTCTTGCTGAAATAGAAGAATTTAAAAAAGGATAAAAACATAAAATATCGCCAGTGCATATCCGTCTAGTTGTCTAAAGTTAAGCAGCCGGCAAAAATTACCATTCATCCCTTAAAAACACCAGTTCATAGATTGTGACAGTTGGGTTACAAAACGCCCGGATTAAATTTGCGGCGGAATTTGAAAACTATATAAAGTATAAGCCATGAAACAAAAACTACTTCTTATTGCATCGCTGTTTGTATTATCGTCAACAGCCATTTATGCCCAGTCGCCAACAAAGGTTACGGGCCAGATCAAAGACAACTCCGGCAAGCCGCTGGTTACAGCTACCATCATGTTGCATTCAGAAAAGGACTCATCCTTGAAGAAAACAGCCGTTTCGGACAGCAAAGGCAATTATGAAATGCTGGCCATAAAACCGGGCAGGTATTTCGTAACCTCCAGTGTAATGAACATGAAAAAAACGAGCTCTCCTGCTTTTGAAGTGAAAGAGAACGAAACCACCACGGTGCCCGATATCATTACCCAACCTGCTGCCAAAAGCCTGGAGGGAGTAACCGTAAGCAGTAAAAAGCCCATGGTGGAAGTGAAGGCTGATAAAACCATTTTGAATGTGGAAGGAACCATTAACGCCGTTGGTAATGATGGATTGGAACTGTTGCGCAAATCTCCGGGTGTAATGGTTGACAAAGACGATAACCTGAGCCTGGCCGGTAAGAACGGCGTAAAGGTTTATATTGATGGTAAGCCAAGTCCCTTGGCTGGTTCTGATCTTGCTAATTACTTAAAGTCACTACAGTCATCGCAGATCGAATCGATTGAGATCATCACCAACCCGTCTGCTAAATACGAAGCAGCCGGCAATGCCGGCATCATCAATATCCGGCTTAAAAAGAACCTGACCATTGGTACCAACGGATCAGTGAATGCAGGATACAACATCGGCACCTACGCAAAATACAATGCTGGTATTTCATTGAACCATCGTAATACCAAGGTGAATATTTTTGGCAATTATAATTTCAGTGAGAGCATGAATGAGTTCCGTATCAAATCAGTAAGAACTACCCCCGACAGTACATTCGATCAATCCAATACCATCACCAACCGCAATAAGGGCTCACATAATTTTAAGGCCGGCATAGATTATTTCATAAATAAGAAAAGTACGATCGGTGTAGTGATAAACGGGAATATATCAGACAACAGGGCTTTTACCGAAGGGCCGTTGAATATCTACTATACTCCTACCAGTATACTTGACCGTACATCCATCGGCACGGGTAACAATAAAATGAAGAGGAGTAATGTGAATTTTAATGGAAATTACCGCTATGCAGTAACCGGTGGCAGTGAACTGAATATTGATGTTGACTATGGCATATTCAACCTGCGGAATAATCAAGTACAGCCAAATGATTACTATAATTCTGCAGGAACTAAAATATATAATACGGCCAACATTACAGCATCTCCAACAGATATCAGGATCTATTCCCTTAAAGTTGACTATGAACAGAATTTTAAGAAAGGAAGGCTGGGTTATGGAGGCAAGATCGGGTTTGTGAACACAACGAACGACTTCAACCGTACCAGCATCGAAGGCAGTACCAGTACAAATGAAAAAACAACTTTAAGTTTGATGAAAATATCAATGCCGCCTACGTAAACTATAACCGTGCCTTTAAAGGTTTCATGATACAGGCAGGTGTACGGGTGGAGAACACCAACTCAAAAGGGCATTCTGTTGGCACAACAACCACATCCGGAAGTTTTGATTCCAGTGTAAAACGCAATTATGTGGATGTATTTCCAAGTGCGGCCATTACCTTCAATAAGAACCCGATGAGCCAGTGGGGATTTACCTACAGCCGTCGTATTGACCGTCCGGCTTACCAGGACCTGAATCCTTTTGAATTCAGGCTGAATGACTACACATACATGAAAGGTAATACACAGTTGCGGCCGCAATACACCAACAGTTTTGGCATCACCCATACGTACAAATACAAATTGAATACAAGGCTTAATTACAGCTATGTAAAAGATATTTTTGCCCAGTTGCCTGATACTTTAGGTTCAAAAAGCCTGCTCACCAAAAAGAACCTGGCCACACAGGATATCGTAAGCCTGAACATCAGCTACCCATTCCAGTATAAATGGTACAGTTTCTTTGCCAATGTAAATGCTTCCTGGTCAAATTATAAAGCCGATTTTGGCGGAGGTGCACGCAAGGTGAATCTTGAAGTGTACACGCTCAGTTTCTTTATGCAGAACAGCTTTAAGCTGGGTAAAGGATATACCGCTGAATTAAGTGGCTTCTATAACTCGCCTTCTATCTGGCAGGGTTCATTTAAGAGCAAGGCTATTTACAGCATGGATGCCGGTGTGCAGAAAACACTCTTTAAAGGAAAAGGCACGGTAAAAGTAGCCGTGGGCGATGTTTTCAATTCATTAAAATTCAGAGGTACTTCCGATTTCAGCGGTCAGCAGAATACTTTTTATGGCAAACCGGAAAGCCGCCAGTTCAAGCTGAGCTTCAGTATGCGGTTTGGACGGACACAGATAAAAGCTGCACGCCAGCGCAAATCGGCTATTGAAGAAGAGAATAAACGAACAGAAGGTGGTGGTGGTGGTTTAGGCGGAAACTAATTTCCCGGCACATGAAAACACAGGCCGCTTTTGAAAGAGAGCGGCCTTTATTTTGTCATCTGGATGTCAACAACATGTTGAAAACGCTGATCTGTTTTAACGCTCCTTTAACTGGCTTTTATGCAAGTATTAACAGCGCTTCTTACGAAAGCATCGGATATTTGTGTGGTAATAATTAAGCAATAAAAATTTTCTCATAAGCAGTTAGTTTTGGTAACCGGCCCCTGTTTCTACAGGGGCTTCTTCTTTTGTGTCTTTTCTCTTTCATTTTTTCTTTAGCAGATATAATCATTTATTGGCCTGATATTAAAAATGAAACATGCGCTTCAGAAGAGTTATAGATTTTTTTTTGACAGACTACCAAAAGGGACTTATTCTCCAGTCATATTAAAAAGGCTGTCCACAAAATCTGCCTTATCAAATACCAGCAGGTCTTCGGCTTTTTCACCCACGCCGATGAATTTAACCGGGATCTTGAACTGGCTGGCAATGGCAAGTACCACGCCTCCTTTGGCTGTTCCGTCTAACTTGGTAATGGTTAAAGCCGTAACATCGGTGGCTGCTGTAAAATGTTTGGCCTGCTCCAGTGCATTCTGCCCGGTGCTGCCATCCAGCACCAGCATCACTTCATGCGGAGCAGTTGGTATCACTTTTTGAATTACTCTTTTGATCTTGGTTAACTCATCCATCAGGTGAGCTTTGTTGTGAAGACGGCCGGCCGTATCGATCAGGATGACATCTACATTTTTCGCCACGCCGCTGTTCACCGTATCGAAAGCTACAGCAGCCGGGGTCGCTGCCCATATCTTTTTTTACGATGGGCACTCCCACCCGTTCGCTCCAGATGGTCAATTGGTCAACAGCAGCAGCACGAAAAGTATCCGCCGCTCCAAGTAAAACCGATTTGCCTGCTTTTGAGAAATTGTGGGCCAGTTTGCCAATGGTGGTTGTTTTTCCAACGCCATTTACACCAACCACTAAAATAATATGTGGCTTATGCCCGGCGGGCAGCTCATAGTTTTCATAGCTGCTGTCTTGCGGGGCGCTGACTAAAATATTCTGAACTTCTTCCTTAAGGATATTATTAAGTTCGGAAGTGTTGAGGTATTTGTCTTTAGCAACCCTTTTTTCTATCTGTTCAATTATTTTAACCGTGGTTTCAATACCCACATCAGCACTTACGAGCGCATTCTCCAGGTCATCCAGCACCTGCTCATCCACCGTACTCTTTCCGGCAATGGCTTTTGTTATTTTGCTGAAGAATCCCTCCCGGGTCTTTTGCATGCCCTGCTGCAGCGTTTCCTGCTGCTGTTTTTTTCCGAAAAATTTATCGAATATGCCCATGGTGGAAGAATGATGCTTGCTACTAGATTCTTGATACTGGATATACTCTGCGAGTGGAGAAGCTTTTTAATAATTGAGCTACTACCAGCATCTTGTATCCAGTATCCAGCCTCCAGTATCAAAAAAAGCCATTCTGAAAACCAGAACAGCTTAGTTGTATAATTTTATTCATGCGAAATAATTAACTCGCCAGGAATTCCTTGATCTTGTCTTTGTGTACGATCGCTTCTTTAAAAGTATAAGCGCCGGTTTTAGGGCTACGTAAGGTACGTATCACTTTTGTCCAGTTCTTAGCGTCGGCTGCTGCCTTCTGGTCTTTGGTTTTAATCGCTGTTTTAGCTGCTTTTGCCATGATAGTATGTTTATTGGTTAATTGGTTAATCCGTTCATCCGTTTTAACTGATTAACGGATTTGCGTGTTAACGTTCTTACTTGATTTCTTTGTGAACAGTCACTTTCTTCAGGATCGGATTAAATTTCTTTAACTCCATGCGCTCCGGTGTGTTCTTTTTGTTTTTAGTGGTGATGTAACGGCTTGTGCCTGGCTGACCACTTGTTTTATGTTCGGTACACTCCAGAATTACCTGTACCCTGTTTCCTTTCTTTGCCATTTTATTTGGTTTATTGGTTAATCAGTTAACCCGTTTATACGTGTTAACCAATTAACAGATTAACGTTTTAGATTTTTTCTCCCGCTGCACGCAGTTGCTTTACAACCGACATCAAGCCATTCTTATTGATGGTACGGATCGCTTCTGATGAAACTTTCAGGGTAACCCATTTGTCTTCCTCAGCAAGGAAATAACGTTTGGTCTGCAGGTTTGGTAAAAACCGGCGTTTTGTCTTGATATTTGAGTGAGAAACCTTGTTTCCGGTTATCGGCCTCTTTCCTGTAACCTGACATACTCTAGCCATAGTACTAATTTTTGGACGGCAAAGGTAAGGTTAAATATCAAGAATTCAGGTTCAAAATGGAAGATTTTTTCAGTTTTTCCAGAATTCTGCCCACAATTCCTCTCAGATTGTGAATAAATCTACCTTTACCCCCATGCAGCAACTTAAGAACCACTTCCTGGCAATAACCTTTTTACTACCCGCCCTGTTGGGCAAGGCATCGGGGCCCGAACCCGCTGAACTCAAGCCAGGCATGATCATAACCGCTTCTTTACAGGTTAAAAAGGCCGTTTACCGGCTTAACGGTTACGACTCCCTGAACAGGCCGCTCATCGTAATTAAGGGTAATAATATAACAGTGGATTTCAATAATGCATTGCTACAGGGAAGTAATAATAAACAACTCCCCAATGAATTTTACGGCCTGGCCCTGCTGATCGAGGGAAATAATATCACCCTTAAAAATGCCCGTGTAAGCGGCTATAAAATAGCGGTGATGGCGAGGAACTGTAAAAACCTGGTGATCGAGAACTCCGATTTTAGTTACAACTATCGCCAGCAATTACAAAGCAACTGGCTGCATGAAGACGTGAGCGACTGGATGAGCTATCACCACAATGAGAACGATGAATGGCTGCGATATGGGGCAGGTATCTATTTAAAGGATTGCGAAAGTTCCATCATTAAAAACAATACCATCACCGGCGGACAATGCGCCCTGATGATGATGCGCTGCAATAATGGCGAGATAACTGACAATGACTTCTCCTTTAACTCTGCCATCGGAATCGGCATGTACCGAAGCAACCACAATAATATCCTGCACAACAAACTTGATTTTAATGTGCGTGGACACAGCGAAGGGTTTTATAACCGTGGACAAGACAGTGCAGGCATCCTGGTATTTGAGCAGTGCAATGAAAATGTTTTTGCTTACAACAGCGTAACCCATGGTGGCGATGGCTTTTTTTTATGGGCCGGGCAAACAACGATGGATACGGGCGAAGGAGGATGCAATGGCAATTATGTTTACAAAAATGATTTCAGCTATGCTCCCACCAATGGCGTAGAGATAACTTTCAGTAAGAATAACATCATTGAAAATATCATTAAAGAATGCGATCATGGCGTATGGGGCGGTTATAGCTGGCAGACATCCATTAACAGGAATATTTTTGAAAAGAACAGGATCGGCATTGCCATTGAACACGGACAAAATAACAGCATATGCGGTAATACATTTGAAAGCAACAAACAGGCAGCCATAAAACTCTGGGCAAGAAAAAGCCAGCCATCCGACTGGGGTTATGCCAACAAAAGAGATACCCGGAGCATGAAGTATGATCTTTGGGTAAACAGTTTTAAAAATGAAGCCATTGCACTGGATCTCAACTTAACCCGGGATATTGTCCTTTATAAAAACAGGTTCGAAAACGTAAAGACGCAAATCCGGAAAGACAGCTCTGTTGAAAACCTGAATATTGATCCTGATGATCTGTCTGATAGCACAGCAATGATCCCTCCAATAATTGATGCATGGAAGAAGAAAGACATTCCACTCAGCAGCTTTGCCAAGGGCCGCAACCAGATCCGCATCACCGAATGGGGACCTTATCCTTATTCGCATCCTTATCCATACGTTTTCTTAAAAAAGATCGATAGCAACGATGTGTATCATTTCGATGTGCTGGGGCCAAAAAATGGTACCTGGTCTGTATGGAAAACAAATGACCTCCGGCATATTACCGGCATGGAAGGAACTTTTCCTGCAGAGATAAAGGCGCAAAAGACAGGCAATGATGTTCAGCTTCAGTTGCAATACATCGGGGAAACATTCACGGGCCGCTTCGGTGCCGAACAACCGGCAGGAACGTATATTTTTTCTTTCCGTGATTTTCAGCCCGACATTAACTGGAATGTGAACTGGTATACCTGGGACGCGGCTCATGACCCCAACAAAAATTACGAGCAATTCAAAACAGTTTATAACAACACACCGGTGAAAACGGAGCAGGCAAAAAAGATCGACTATACCTGGTGGGGAAACATCGGCAAAAATTTACCGGCCGATTCCTTTGCCATTGTGGCCACCGGGATGGTGGAAGTGGAAAAAGGAACCTACCAACTAAGTGTTACTGCCGACGACCTGGTAAAAGTTTTTGTAGATGGTAAATTAATGATCGACTTTTGGGATGTCTCTAAATATAAATACGATGAAGACACCCATCACAATGCAACAGTTGAATTAAATGGAAAACATACCATTCGTATTGAACAGGTGGAAAATTCCGGTTATGCAACCCTTATCTTTAAACTAATTTCCCTTAATAATAAATTATGACAACACACTCAGTAACCACCGTATTTAACCAAAACATGTCTTTCACTGCCGATATTGACGGACACAAAGTAACCATGGATGACCCATCTGATGAAAACAGTGACAACAGCGGCCCAAGCCCCAAACGCATGATGCTGGCTTCCCTGGCGGGTTGCACCGGCATTGATATTGTTTCTATCCTGAACAAAACAAAAGCAGCGTTCAGTGATTTCAGTATCCACGTGCATGCAGCCCTTACCAATGAACATCCGAAAACATACAACCTGGTAAAGATCACTTACAAAATAAAACTGGCAGAAGAAGATAAACCTAAAATGATAAAAGCAGTAAGCCTGTCAACAGAAAAATACTGCGGCGTTTTTGCCATGTTCAAAACATTTGCAAAAATGGATACGGAGATCGACTACCTGTAGTATCTAATTGCTACACTTAGTTTCGTTGCTTGTATTGCTGTCTTATCCGCAGCATTTGTAATACTACGGCCAGTAATATCAGCACCACCCCAAAATAAAACTCCCGGTGCAGGTTCTCATTCTCTTTAAAGAAGATGAAGGCAAGGATGATCCCGTACACGGGTTCCAGGTTATAGGTAAGGTTTGCGGTGAAGGCGGATACTTTTTTCAATGCATTTAACTGCAGGTCGAAACTTAATACGGTACACAGCCAGGCCAGCACCAGCAGCCATAACCAATCGCTGCTGGTAGGCAAATAATATGTTGCCGGAAATTTTACCAGGTATAACGGCACTAAAAAACTAAGGGCAAGCAATCCGCCACCCAGTTCATACAGTGTAAGGATTTTTGGAGAGTAAACAATGAGTAACCGTTTATTGAATATGGGAAACAGGGAACTGCCCATAGCCGAGATGATACCAAATATCACCCCTACTTTATATTGCGGATGAAAATCAAAAATGATATAGATACCGGCTATCGCCATCAGCCCAAGCAATACTTCGATCCATGAAATCCGCCTCTTTAAAATGAGCGGTTCAAAAAAAGCGGTGAAGAAACCCGTGCCACTGAAGCAGACCAGGGCCACCGAGATATTGGCATACTTCACACTGCCGTAAAACGTAACCCAGTGTATGGCAACGATCGTTCCCACGCCAAATATCTTCCACATATCTCTGACAGGGATCTGCTTCAATTGTTTCCGGAAATATAAAATAGCCCCCAACGTGATCACTGTGATCAACAAACGGAACCAAACCAGCAAGCCCTCGTTGAGCATTATTTTTTTGCCCAGTATGGCCGTAAAGCCTGCCAGGAAAACAGCAATATGAAGTTGTATGAGGGCTTTTTTCAATAGCACAAATATAAAGTAGTAACAATGGTTAGCATCTGATCAATTCCGTCCATAGAAAAAAAGCTTAAAAAACGCCTGACCACAAACTCCAAACCCCAAACATGATTATATTTGCGAACCTATAACCAAAATTCATTATGAGCTTTAAACGTATCAACAACATAACCGGATGGGTCATCTGCATCATTGCATGCGCTGTATATATCATGACCATGGAAGCAACCGGCAGTCTATGGGACTGTGGTGAGTTTGCTTCCAGTGCTTATAAATTACAGATACCTCACCCGCCCGGGGCTCCCTTATTTGTATTGATCGGCCGCCTGTTCATGGCTCCGTTCGGGCCCGAAAATGCAGCCACCGGTATTAACCTGATGAGTGCATTGGCCAGCGGCTTCACCATATTATTCCTTTTCTGGACCATCACCCATTTTGCCCGTAAACTGGTTACCAAGAACAATGCAGAGTTAACAAATGAAAAGATTTATGGCATCATGGCTGCCGGTGTGGTAGGCGCATTGGCTTATACTTTCTCTGATTCTTTCTGGTACAGCGCCGTGGAAGGTGAAGTATATGCCCTGTCTTCTTTTTTTACCGCCCTCGTTTTCTGGGCCATGGTTAAATGGGAGCAGAATGTAGATGAAGAAATGAAAGAAGGCATCAAAGGCCATTTTACCAAGGCCGACCGCTGGATCATTCTCATCTTTTACCTGATGGGCCTTTCCATCGGCGTTCACTTATTGAACCTGCTTACCATTCCGGCTATTGTAATGATATATTATTACAAGCGCTATGAAAAAATAACTCCCTGGAGAACCTTCTGGGCATTCCTGATCGGTTGCGCCATTACCGGCCTTGTACAAAAAGCAGTTATTGTGTGGACCATTAAAGGCGCCGGCAATTTCGATATCTTCTTTGTGAACAGCATGAACATGCCTTTCTTCTCCGGCTTTGCCTTCTTCTTTGTATTAATAGCCGTGCTGGTTTATTTTGGTTTGCGTATCGCTGCAAAACAAAACTGGAACTTTTTAAAACTGGGCCTATGGAGTTTTGTATTCATGCTGCTGGGTTACTCAACCTACTTCACCACACTGGTTCGTTCCAATGCCGATCCATCCGTGGATATGTTCAATGTTGACAATCCCGTTAACCTGGTGGGGTATTTAAGTCGTGAGCAATACGGCGACTGGCCCATCCTGTACGGACAGGATTTTACTGCACAACCCGTAGAAAATAATGTTACTGAAACCTATGTGAAGAGCAATGGTAAATATGAAAAGAACGGCAGAAAGATCGAATACATCTATGCACCTGAAGACATGCACCTGTTCCCCCGCATGTGGGACCAGAGCAATGACCAGGGGCATGCCGATTATTATGCCAACTGGATGGGCATAGGAAAAGACCAGCAGGGTAATTGGGAACGTGCCCCTACCGTTGGTGAGAACATTCAGTTTGCCATGGCCTACCAGGTAGGCTGGATGTACATGCGTTACTTTATGTGGAATTTTGCCGGAAAACAAGATGATATCCAGGGGGTGAACATGGGTAACGTAAGAGACGGTAACTGGAAGACCGGGATCAGTTTCTGGGAGAACGACCGCTTAGGTAACCAGGATATGCTGCCCGATACTTTAAAACACAACAAAGCGAACAATAAACTTTTTGCATTACCACTCCTGTTGGGAATACTGGGCCTTATTTACCAGGTGATGAGAGACAAGCGGGATGCATTGATTGTTGGATTGCTGTTTTTCTTCACCGGCCTTGCCGTGGTCTTCTACCTCAACCAGGCGGGCAACCAGCCTCGTGAACGTGACTATGCATTTGTAGGTTCTTTCTATGCCTTTGCCATCTGGATAGGACTGGGCGTATTGTTTGTAAAAGAACAGTTCGGAAAATTCATTAAGAATCCCTTGTTTGCAACTATTGGTGCCGGTGCAATTTGCCTGTTGGCAGTACCGGTGTTAATGGCAAGCCAGGAATGGGATGATCACGACCGTAGCAATAAAACACTTGCAAGAGACCTTGCCATTGATTATTTAGAAAGTTGTGCACCCAATGCCATCCTCATTTCATTTGGCGATAACGATACCTACCCATTGTGGTACGCACAGGAAGTGCAGGGTATCCGCAGAGATGTAAGAGTGATAAACTCAAGTTTGTTAGGCACCGACTGGTATATAAACCAGCTTCGTTATAAAGTAAATCTAAGCGATCCCATCGACCCGATCTGGACCCCGGCTCAGATTGAAGGAGCCAGCAGGGATGTCGTGTACTCGCCCGAATCAATATACGGCAATAATGCCGCATACATAAATAAGTACCGGGCAAAAGCGGGCATCACCGATCCCAATGCGCCGATGGACCTGTATGTACTGATGAAAAATTATGCAGGCAGTGATGATCCAAATAAAACAGAACAAGGCAGGGATGGCAGTGCGTTGAATATTTTCCCAACCAAAAATGTATACATACCGGTTGATGAAAATGTGGTTCGCCAGAACGGAACAGTTAATGCCGATGACACCGTGTTGTCGCAGGTTCAGTTCCAGATCAGCAAAAATGTGCTGTTTAAGAACGACGCAGCCATATTGAACATCATTGCTGCCAACAAATGGCAACGCCCCATCTACTTCACATCGCAGGATGGTGGCGGACTTGGTTTCCAGAATTACATCCGCCAGGATGGATTGAGCTACCGGCTGGTTCCTGTTGCCAACAGCGAAGTGAATGATAAAAGGGTTTATGATGTGATGATGACAAAATTCGCCAGCGGCAATGCCGATAAACCCGGTGTTTATTTTGATGAGGAAAACCGCCGTCACCTGAACACCATCCGCATGGCTTATGCATCTGCAGCGCTTGACCTGGCAACTAAAAACAAAAAAGAAGAAGCCCGGAAAATGCTGAACAAGGTAGATAAGATGATGCTGGAAGAAAACTTCCCGTACGGCATGGCTTCCCGCAACCAGCAGCACAATTATATTTCACACCTGCTCGTGCAGGCTGCCTATGTAGCAGAAGATACCGTGCTGGCCGCCAAAATAACCAAGAGCTTACGAAAAGACCTGGAGCAGCAACTGAAATATTACGCATCGCTCGATGAAGCCAAGGCCGAGTCATTTGATTTCGGTGGTAGAGGCGGAGATAAAGTAGCTGCCGAGCAACTCCTGATGCGCCTGATGCAGTTTGAACAACAGTACAAGATGAAGTCTGGACAGCCGGCTGAAACACAGGTGCCCATAACAACACAGCCCGTGATCTCGCCAAAACCTGATTCGCCAAAAAAGAAATAAATAAACCAGGCATTAATTAAAGGTCCCCCGGCAGGTTCGGGGGACTTTTTATTTAACATACGAACAAAGCCATGCAATGATTTGTTTCGTAATTTAGTAATCCATCTTTCAAAAAAACAGGAACATTGTTAGGCTACAATTTCAGCAGATACGACCCCAATGAACAAGGCAAATCTCCCTTTGAGAAATTGCTAGATCTTTTTTTACAACTCCTCACCTATACCAACGGCGATTTCAATGAAGCCATGCAATGGCTGAATGAACTGGATAAGGAATACAAACTTACCAACAACGACTACGGCATCGGCGATTTTATTGAAGACCTGAAAGAAAAAGGATACATTGATGAAAAAAGAGAAACGGGTGAAATAAAGATCACGCCAAAAACTGAACGGGGCATACGGCGCAAAAGCCTGGAAGAGATCTTTGGCAAGCTTAAAAAAACAAAGACCGGTAATCACCATACATTCAAACCGGGTGGCGGCGATGAGATAAACCCGGAAACGAGGCCCTTCCAGTTTGGCGATACGATGGAACAAATTGATTTCACCAGTTCCATCCGCAATGCACAGATCAACCACGGCATCGACAGTTTCCACATGCAGGAAGATGACCTGGAGATAAGAGAGACCGATTTTAAATCGCAGACATCTACCGTGCTGATGATCGACATCTCCCACTCCATGATCCTGTATGGCGAAGACAGGATCACCCCGGCAAAAAAAGTAGCGATGGCTTTGAGTGAACTGATACAAACAAAATATCCGAAGGATACACTGGATATTGTTGTGTTTGGCAATGATGCATGGCCGATTGAGGTGAAGGATCTTCCTTATCTGCAGGTGGGTCCTTACCATACCAATACCGTTGCAGGATTGGAACTGGCAATGGATATTTTAAGGAGAAGGCGCAATCCAAATAAACAGATATTCATGATCACCGATGGCAAACCAACCTGCCTGAAAGTTGGCAAGCGATATTATAAAAACAGTTGGGGCGCCGATCGGAAGATACTGAACCGTTGTATGAGTCTCGCCACCCAATGCAAAAAATTAAAGATACCCATCACCACATTCATGATCGCATCCGATCCCTGGCTGCAGCGCTTTGTACAGGAATTCACCGAAACAAATAACGGCAAGGCATTCTTTGCATCACTGGATAAGTTAGGCGCCTTTATTTTTAAGGATTTTGAAAGCGGTAAGAGAAAGACAGTGTACTAATCGAAGTTAAAGAATAGCCACAAAGGCACGAAGACACAAAGTTTATTTCTTCGAAATAAAAAAGACAACAATGTACCCTCAACTATCAGAAAGGGAAGAATTTTTAGGAAAGGAAATTGTAGATGCAGCTTATAAAGTACATAAAGAATTAGGCCCGGGGTTATTAGAAAAAATATATGAAGCTTGTCTTTGTTATGAACTTGAGAAAAAAGGAATCGCATATAAACGACAGGTAGAAATACCGGTTTTATACGACGGTATAAAATTCAATGAAGGACTTGTAATGGATGTTTTAGTTGACGAATTGGTGATCTGCGAATTAAAAGCAGTTGAAGCTATAAACCCCAAAAAAATATTTCGTGGTTAAAAAAACAAAATGAATAAAACTATTCCATTCCTGATTGTACTGGTACTTGCAGCAAGGGCAATGCTCTTTCTGTCGGATCACAATATGCTGCAGGGCAGATCTGCAACAGAAGTAAAAAATACAACCGATGAACCGATTGGCATTGATTTAAACGAACCAAGAACCGATACGGCCATTGCCCAATTGAAAATAAGCGCTTCGTCAACCGTTACCTTTTTATTGGCAGACAATCATGAGATCTATTATTACAAAGGAGCATTTAACGGCATCTTAAAGAGAACCGATTATTTCCAGGTAAGAGAACTGATCAAAAGATATAAATCCCAGATCGATCCCGATGAACTGATGTTCATTATTAAATCCGAACCCGGCACAACTTTTAAAAATGCGATCGATATACTGGATGAAATGAGCATCAATGAAGTCCCGCCCGGCCACTATGCCGAAATAGATATTACCAAAGAAGAAACAGAACGACTTAATATTTTAAAGAAAACAAAAAATGGATAGCAAGAAAATAAAAACATTAGGCGAACTAAAGAAGAGCGGCTACGTTTCCAAAAGCATCAAGCAGGAGATCCGTGAAAACCTTATTAAGAAGATACAGGCAAAAGAAAATCCATTCCCCGGTATATTGGGTTACGAGGATTCGGTGATACCCGATACAGAAAGAGCTTTGTTATCGCAACATAATATTCTGTTCCTCGGTTTACGTGGACAGGCAAAGACAAGAATGGCCCGGCAGATGATCGAACTGCTGGATGAATACATTCCCATTGTAGCAGGAAGTGAGATCAATGATGATCCGTTGCAGCCTGTTTCAAGATATGCCATTGATCTTATCGAAGAGAAAGGAGATACTACTCCCATTGCCTGGCTGCACCGCAGTGAACGCTATGGAGAAAAATTAGCAACCCCGGATGTAAGTGTTGCCGATCTCATTGGCGATATCGATCCCATTAAAGCAGCCAATCTCAAATTGAGTTTCGCAGATGAACGGGTTCTGCACTACGGTATCATTCCAAGAAGCAACCGCTGCATCTTTGTTATCAATGAACTTCCGGATCTGCAGGCAAGGATACAGGTATCGTTGTTCAATATTTTAGAAGAAGGCGACCTTCAGATCCGTGGATTTAAATTAAGACTGCCACTTGATGTATTGTTTGTGTTCACTGCCAACCCCGAAGATTATACCAACCGGGGAAGCATTGTAACACCACTTAAAGACAGGATCGAAAGCCAGATACTCACCCACTATCCAAAATCGCTTGAGACAGCTTTGCAGATAACCGAACAGGAAGCAGCTATCAATGATGCGCAGCAGAAAAGAGTAAAGGTGAGTGACCTTATAAAACGCCTTATCGAACAGGTTGCCTTTGAAGCAAGGGGCAGCGAGCTGGTGGATAAGAAAAGCGGGGTAAGTGCAAGGCTTAGCATCAGCGCATATGAAAATGCGGTCAGTGCAGCAGAACGAAGAGCCATCATCAATAATGAAAAAGAAACACAGGTATGGCTGAGTGATCTCATCGGCATCATTCCTTCCATCACCGGTAAGATAGAACTTGTTTATGAAGGCGAACAGGAAGGCCCTTACCAGGTTGCGTTTAATTTGCTGGAGCGCTCCATCCGAACTCAATTCGGCTTGTACTTTCCCAACCCCGATACCTTAAAAAAGAAAAGGGGCAAGGAAGCCGTACCGGATGACAATCCGTATAAATCAATTACACGTTGGTTCGACGCAGGCAATTCCCTGAATACATTTTTTGAGACAAGGGATGAAGACAAAGTGCAACTCTTATACAAAGTTGATGGATTGCATACGCTGGTAGAAAAATATTTTAAAGGAGCAAATGATAAAGAAAATGCATTGCTGATGGAATTTGTTTTACATGGCCTGGCGGCTCATTCACTCATCAGTAAAAAAGTACTGGAAGGTAAAATTGAGTTTAAAGATCTGATGGGAAGCATGCTCAACATCGGCACCCAGCATTTCAGTGACGAAGATTTTAATGAGGAGGATTTTAATTAGTGCCCATGCGAAAATTCGTTCCCATATTTTTAGTGGCGCTTATTTTCACCAGTTGCACCAAACCTAAAATCAAATTTACCGTTTTATTTGACCGGGTTGATGGGCTTGCTATTGGTTCAAGTGTTCAAAACAAAGGCATTAAAATTGGTGAAGTAAAAAGACTTGATCTGTTTGGCAAACAGGTTTTGGCTGATATCGAATTAAATACTAAAACCCAGGTACCTGTTGATTCAAAATTCATCATTAGAAATGGAATTTTAAACTCTTCTACAATTGATATCGAATTTTCTGACAACACAACTAATGTATCACCTGGGGATACTGTAAAAGGGAATTATGTTCAAAAAGCATTACTGGATGATCTTATTTCAGATTCAACCAAAAGAAAACAAATTGAAAGTTCGTTACAAAAGATCGCTTCAGGTGTTGAAAAATTAGTAGAACGGGCAAATAAAGATTCACTGAACAATAAGTAGTTTTAAACAATATTTACTTCTCTTTCCAATCCCACCCCAAACTTCTTCTTCACACTCTGCAATATCTCTTCGCTTAAATTATAGATATCCCTTCCTTTTGCATGGCCGTAATTCACCAGCACCAATGCCTGCTTTTCATGGCAGCCTGCATCGCCTTTGCGGTAACCCTTCCAGCCCGCTTGCTCAATAAGCCATCCGGCTGCAAGCTTTACATTCCCATTCGGCAACGGATGGCCAACCGCATCGGGAAATTGAGCCTTGAGCATTGAGAATTGATTATTGTTTATTTCCGGGTTCTTAAAGAAACTTCCTGCATTACCTATCACTGCCGGATCTGGCAATTTTGAAGAACGGATATTGATCACTGCCTGCGATACAGCCTGTATACTTAATTGCTTCACCCCCATCTTTTCCAGTTCCTGCTCAATGGCCCCGTAAGAAGTATTGTATTCAGGGATCCGGTTTAAGCGATAGGTAACACCGGTTATTACAAACTCATTTCTAAATTTCCGTTTGAACACACTTTCCCGGTAACCAAATTCGCAATCATTCAACGTAAAGTGTACGATCTTTTTATCGGGGATATGAAATGCTTCCAGTGAAAAGAACACATCTTTTATTTCTACTCCATACGCACCAATATTCTGCATGGGCGAAGCGCCCACATTGCCGGGGATGAGGGAAAGGTTCTCCACCCCTGCCCAGCCGTTATGAATGCAATGCAACACAAAATGATGCCAGTTAACCCCCGCCCCTGCCTGTACATATACATGATGAACATCTTCCTTTATTTCTTTTATCCCCACCAGTTCATTTTTTAAAACCAATCCATCAAAATCTTTGGTGAAGAGAATATTGCTGCCCCCACCCAAGATCAGCGTTGGTTGTTGATCGTTGGTCGTTGGTCGTGTGTTAAACTCAAGGAGTTCATGAAGTTGGTCAACAGAATTAAAGTGGGCGAACTGTTTTGCCGATACATCTATGCCGAATGTATTTAATGATTTCAGCGATATGTTTTCTTTGATCATCATACTGTTCAATATCCCGTTCTGAATTGCCCTGTCCTTTAGGGCAGGGAATAAATTGCATGCTCTAATTTGGGCTTTAGCCTCCAACCAGATCGGGCTAAAGCCCGGGATCCCCTTTAAACCAGCCTCACCGCCCTAAAGGGCGGCGCAATTCATGAAGAGCGGCGTAATTCATGAAGCAGAGCAATTCATGAAGGCAGTGCAATTAATTCAGCGTTCTTAATTAATTCGTGTCCACATCAGCAACCACTATCACCCCTTTAAAATTCTTTTCGGCATTTACTAAGTTAATATAATTCCAGATTGCAGCTTTATACCGCAAACTCATACCCGGTTCTTTAGGCAACTTTATCAATATCTCCATCAGGTATTGGTTGCGTATCCGGTTCACAACAGGTGCTGCCGGTCCTACCACAAAATCTTTCAAGTCCCGCTTTAGCAAAGTTGCTAATTTTTCAGCGGCAGCCGATACAATGTTTTTATCCTTATGTTTCAGCGTAAGTAAAACAATACGGCTGAAGGGCGGATAAAAAAACTCTTTCCGCTTTTCAATTTCCAATGTATAAAATTGTTTGTAATCGTGCTGCTGAACCAATTGCAGCAACGGATGTTTGGGATTGGTCGTCTGGATAAATACTTTACCCTGTTCTTTTTTTCTTCCGGCACGGCCACTCACCTGTTCCATCAGTTGAAAGGCCCGTTCATTCACCCGGAAATCGGCAAAGGCCAGCAACCCATCAGCATCCAGGATGCCAACCAGGCTTACCTTATCAAAATCCAGTCCCTTTACCACCATTTGTGTACCTACTAAAATATCCAGCCGGTGCTGTTCAAACAACTGAATTAAATTATCATGTGCCGTCTTGCCACGTACACTGTCCACATCCATCCGGGCAATTTTGTATTTGGAAAAGTCCGCTTCCAGTTGCTCTTCAATTTTTTCGGTACCAAAATTTTTCTCCAGCCAGTTGTTACTGCCGCAGGCCGGACAGGTAATTAATTTTGGATAGGTGCTGCCGCAATAATGGCAATGCAGTTTATTGCTGAATTTATGCAGCGTTAATGATACGTCGCAATGGGTACACTGCGGAATGAACCCACATACCCCACAGATCAAATAGGGATTGTAGCCTCTCCGGTTTTGAAAAAGTATCACCTGCCTGTCGGCATCCAGTGCTTTCTGCATGGCTTCTTTCAACTGCGGGCATATCATCACTTTCCCTTTTTGAGCAACCTGCCTGGTATCAATGATGTCGATCTCCGGTAATTTGATCCCACCGAAACGTTCATTCAGTTCCACCAATGCATATTTATCATGCAGGGCATTATAATAACTTTCAACAGAAGGAGTAGCACTGCCCAATAATACCTTTGCCTTGAACAGCGATGCATAATAAATAGCCGCATCCCGTGCATTGTACCTGGGAGCCGGATCCTGCTGCTTAAAGGAAGCATCATGCTCTTCATCCACGATTAGCAGTCCAAGCTCTTTAAAGGGCAGGAAAAGGGCGCTCCTTGCACCCAACACAATCTTCACTTCACCGGTGCGTATCTTATTCCATAATTCAATGCGTTCGTTATTATTGAACCGGGAATGATAAATGGTGATATTACCGCCAAAATGTTTTTGCAGCCTGCGGATGATCTGCGTGGTTAATGCGATCTCGGGCAACAGGTACAAAACCTGTTTGCCTTCAGAAAAATATTTTTCGATCAGTTTGATGTACACTTGTGTCTTGCCGCTGCTCGTTACCCCATGCAACAGGCAAACGTTCTTTGTTTCAAAAGCTTTGGCAACGGCATCCGAACTTTCCTGCTGGGCGGTGCTGAATTCAAAATCTATCTCCACATTCTTAGCTATGGACTTTACACGGTCAACCGCCCTCTTCTCAATAAATAAAACATTTTTTTCTACCAGTCCTTTTAACTGGGCAGCAGATGCACCGGATTTTTTCAGCAGTTCTGTTTGGGTAACATCTCCTTCAGTTTTCTGCAGATGCAGATAAGCAAGCAGTAATTCCATTTGCTTGGGCGCCTGGCTCCAGTTGTTGAGCAGGTCGCTCAATTTATCTTCATTGCTGTATTCGGGGTTCAGAATGACATAGCTTTCCGTTTTTACTTTATACTGTTCATCCATCGCTTCCCACACATGGCATACTTTTTTATCGATCAGTTTTTTTATGATGGGATAAACATGGGTGATGTCGAGTATCTGCTGCACTTCAGTAAGCCGGAGTTCTTTTTTCAGGAGCAATGCTTCGGCCACTAAAAATTCTTCATCATTCAGATTAGAAAAATCCTCACCTGCTTCTTCATTGTATATTAAAATGGTTTCGCTGCTCAGTTTAAAATGCGTGGGTAAGGCGGCCGCCATCACTTCGCCTTCGGTGCACATATAATATTCACTCAGCCACTGCCATAACTGTAATTGCTGGGGATATAAAATGGGGGCATCATCCAGCACATTTAAAATATCCTTGGTTGGGTACCCGGGTTTTTTATCTGAAAGAGACCGGATAATACCGGCGTATTTTTTTTGTTTGCCAAAAACCACTTCGGCACGGCAACCGGGTTGTGCCCTTTCTTTTAAACGGGCTGGAATGGCATATGTGTAATTGGTGGGGACTGCAAGCGGGAGGATGATCGTTGCCCAAAGTCCGGATGATTCCTCTGCAAATGCTATTTCATTTTCCTTGTTCATCTTTACTCACCTAAAGTTAACCTGATTTTCCTGTTTAATTATCTCATCCGTTATTTATCCAACTCGCCTTATATCTTCTCAACCCTTCTTCCATTGTTTTATAAACCCGTTCTTTTAAAACAGCCACGTCAGCGAGCGTCAATCCTTCCACGGTGATCTCTTCCAGGTAAACAGCCCTTGACCTGCCGGGATTGAGGGAGAAAATGCTCCGGTAATGCATCCGGTCGTATGTATCCAATACCAAAATGGGTTTTATAGGTGTTTGTGTTTCAATGGCAATTTTAAAAGCCCCATCGTAAAATTCCTTTAAAGGCTGGTTGGTCATATTGAAGGTTCCTTCCGGGGCAATGACAATTGAGACCCCCTTTTGTAAAACAGATATTAATTGTTTTACGCTTTTGGCCCTTTTCTCTGCCTTATCCCGTTCCACCATTACCACCGCATTCTTATATATAAAGCCAAACAGGGGAATTTTAGCCATCTCCGCTTTGCCCAGTATCCGGAACTGTTGTCTCCGGATGGCCTTAAAGATAATGGGTATGTCAAGGAAAGAATTGTGGTTGAACACAAATACGTATTGCCGGCTCCTGTCGTGGGGCGTTTCAAAAATATTCCGGTGAAAGATACCCAGCATCAGCAGCACAAAATCTGACCAGCAATGGCATAACCAATAGATAAAATTGCCCCCTTTCACCTTGCCAAAGAACGAAGCAACCACCACCATTGGGAAGATCACCAGCAGGAAGGCCGTGAAGGGCAAAAAGGCATAAATGGTAAAAAGGATCCCAAGGACCCGGCGTATGGGCTGCATAATCAGGGGCGAATATAACAGATTCCCCTTTGGCTTAAGGTGGCTAACCCCATGTTCTCAGGGCAAAAAAGGCCGGATCCGGGTATTTTTGGCTACAAACTGTTGATATTTTTTCAAAACCACTGCTCAGTTTTAGCTGTAAACCCTTACCTTTGCCGTCCTAAATTCGGAATATTATGTTAGCAGTAGTTAAAATAGCGGGTCAGCAATTTAAAGTTAAAGCAGGCGACAGCTTATACGTTCCTCACATCGAGGGCAAAGCCGGTGATTCAGTAGAATTTGCCGAAGTATTGATGACCGACAGCAACGGAAAGGTTGTATTGGGCAGCGATGTAAAAGCAGTTGTTAAAGCCGAGATCATCAGCGACCTCATTAAGGGTGACAAAGTAATTGCCTTTAAAATGAAAAGAAGGAAAGGGTTCCGTAAAAAACACGGGCATCGTACCCAGTATACACACATTAAAGTAACAGCAATCGCATAAGCTGGTTAAATAGTTAATTGGTTAATTTGTTTATCAGTAAATAACCATCACACCAATTAACGGATTAACGAATAAACTGATTAACGAATAAACAATTTAAACATGGCACATAAAAAAGGTGAAGGCTCGGTAAAGAATGGTCGGGATTCACAAAGCAAAAGATTAGGTGTAAAAATTTATGGTGGTCAGCCGGCAATTGCAGGCAACATCATCATTCGTCAACGAGGTACAACTTACCATCCTGGTAAAAATGTAGGTGTTGGAAAAGATTTTACCATCTTTGCATTGACCGATGGCCTGGTTGAATTCAAAAAAACCAAAGGCGATAAGACCGTAGTTTCGGTTACTGCAGTGGAAGCGACAGCCTAAATTTTCTTATATTTTTTTTGGTTATTTAAAAAATCTTTCTATTTTTAAGTATTATTTACTAACCAATTAAATTTAAAAAAATGGCAACAAAGAAAAAAGCCGCTAAAAAAGCTGCTCCAAAAAAGAAAGCTGCTCCAAAAAAGAAAGCCGCTAAAAAAGCTGCTCCTAAGAAAAAAGCCGCTAAGAAGAAGTAATCTTCGCTTTTCAAAAAAGCAAAATATCTTAAAAGTCCCGGAAATTTTCCGGGACTTTTTCTTTGCTAAAACTATTGCCCACAAAGGGTTACATCAAACAGCCTTTCAGTGAATTTTTTAAAACCATATCTCCCGCTGTTTTCTTTGATCGCATTTTTATTTCTTTACGTATCATGATCTTCATTCAATCAATCTCTTCACGCAAAACTTTTTCTTTCATCATTTTTATTTTCAGGTTGGTGATTTTCCGGATCTCTTTTGGCCGGATTTTGCATTTATTGCCGCCGCCGGCAAAACCGCCGAATCGTCCTATTTCTTACTTTTAGGTATGGATAACTACCAAATAGCCGAAAATTTTTCCCTGCTGGCCAAATTGATGGATATACACGGCGAAAACAGTTTTAAGGCAAAATCGTATGCATCTGCTGCATTCAATATTGAAAAACTTCCGATGCAGTTAACCGATACGCCGCATGAAAAAATTTTCCAGATAAAAGGCATCGGCGAATCAAGCGGGAAGAAAATAATAGAGATCATTGAAACAGGTTCCTTACAGGCATTGCAGGAAATAATTGATAAAACACCCCGGGGTGTGATCGAAATGCTGAACATAAAAGGCATTGGACCAAAAAAAATTCATACCATCTGGAAAGAGATGGAAATAGAAAGCATCGGGGAACTTTTATATGCCTGCCAGGAAAACCGGCTTAAGCTTTACAAAGGTTTCGGCGAAAAAACCCAGCAGAATGTTATTGACACCATCGAATTTTATTTCAGCAACAGTGGTTATCATTTATACCCGCAGGTGGAAGCCGTGGTTCCGCAAATAACAGCCTATCTCGAAAAATTATTCGGCCCCGGAAATGTATTCATCACCGGAAGTTTCAAACGGCAGCTGGAGGTGATCGAAGAACTGGAATACGTGGTGAAGAGCACCAACGAAGCCATCAAACCAAAATTCCAGTCGGCCAACCCGCCCGAACTATTGGAGGAAAAGCCGGGTACCATATTATATAAACTCCTCAACGGACTCAAACTAAGGCTTTATACCGGGGAGGAGGATGTTGAAAAAAGGCTCTTCGTCACCGGTTCCAGCCCCGAATTCAGTGAAACTTTCCTTTCCCAATACTCAAAAACCGATTTCAGCAAGACAGCCGGGGCAGATGACCAGCCCCTGTTTACCCAGGCCGGCATCTCATATATACAACCCTGCCTGCGGGAAATGCCCCATATAATTGACCAGGCAAAAAAGGGGCCTTTGCCCGAATTAATACAACCCTCCGATATCAAGGGCATTATTCACAGTCATAGTAACTGGAGTGATGGCAGCAATACCCTGGAAGAAATGGCCAAGGCTGCAAAAGAACAGGGATTGGAATACCTTGTTATCAGCGACCACAGCAAAAGTGCTTTTTATGCCAACGGACTTACCGAAGAACGGATAAAAGCGCAGCACCAGCTGGTTGACGAACTGAACAGCAAACTAAAAGGCTTTAAAATTTTCAAAAGCATTGAAAGCGATATACTCTATGATGGAAACCTCGATTACTCAAACCAAATACTATCAACCTTCGACCTGGTGATCGCTTCGGTACACAGCATTTTAAAAATGACGGAAGAAAAAGCGATGCAACGACTGATCACCGCTATTGAAAATCCATACACCACCATACTCGGGCACATGACCGGCCGCTTATTTCTGAGCCGAAAAGGATATCCTGTTGATCATAAAAAGATCGTGGATGCCTGCGCCGCCAATAAGGTAACCATTGAACTGAATGCCCACCCCAGCCGCCTGGACATTGACTGGCGGGAAATTGCTTATGCGCTGGAGAAAGGCGTACTGATCTCCATTGACCCCGATGCGCATGAAATTGCCGGGTTCAATGATACAAGGTACGGCGTGCTTGCCGCACAAAAGGCGATGGTTACCAAGGAACAGAACTTAAGCAGCATGGGACTGGTGCAGTTTGAGAACTTCCTACAAAAACGGAAGGCAGCAAAAGGAATTTAGATTTTTATTTGAACCATATAAGAGCATAGAGCACATAGAAAGTTCTGTGTGGTTTTCTATGTTACCTATGTCCCAGGTGGTTCCCCCATTGCAAATGCAACTTTATTAAACTAATTTTCAGAAAACTCCCGGTTATGATCCCCAATTTACCCATGGTGCTTAACATTTTATTCATTGCCACTACCCTGTTGGCAGTCTTTCTTTTCTACAAGGCAGCAAACAATTCTGTTTCCACATTAATGCTACTTTTTGCCTGGTTGCTGCTGCAGGCGGTTGTTGCATTCACCGGGTTTTATAAAGTCACCACCGGCTTCCCGCCAAGGTTTGCGCTGCTTGCCTTACCTGCGCTTCTATGTATCATTATTCTTTTTATTACAATAAAAGGAAGAACATGGATAGATGGGCTTGATACAAAGACGCTCACCATCCTGCACATTGTACGCATACCGGTTGAACTTACATTGTACTGGTTATTCCTAAACAAGGCTGTTCCCCAGGTAATGACCTTTGCCGGAAGGAACTACGATATCATTGCCGGGTTTACCGCCCCATTGGTTTTTTATTTTGGTTTTGTAAAGAAGAGCCTTGGCAAAACAGCATTGATCGCCTGGAATATCATCTGCCTGGGTTTACTGGCTAATATTGTAATCACGGCAATTTTATCCGTGCCGACTTCTTTCCAGAAATTTGGTTTTGAACAACCCAATACGGCCATACTTTATTTTCCTTTTGTGTGGTTGCCATGCTGTGTGGTGCCGTTGGTTCTGTTAAGCCATTTGGTGAGTTTGAGGAAACTGATCATGGGAAAGTAAAGTTTGCAGGCTGCATTTGCCCTACTTCTTAAGGAATGTTACTTAAAATGTTTAAAAAAAATCAGATGACCAGTAAAAACAAAATTTCAACTATTGTATTCTCCGTCTATATCCTGGTTGCTTTCTACGTTTTTGGTGGAGGTATAGTAAATTCGTTAGTAGCTTACAGAACATGGCGTGCGGTAGGCGTAAATGAATTTCCCAAATTTCACCAGATTGATAGTTCGCTGATCATTCCGCTATTTGTTGTTTTCTTTTTCTTTTCTTTCATCCCCCAGGTCTTATTATTTTGGTTTCGGCCCATCATGATATCTAAATGGCTGGTTTGGTCAGCATTACTTTTTAATTTGATAACCCTGGTTTCAACTATAACTATTCAAATTCCTATTCAAAACGAGCTTGGCAAAGGATTTTCCTTAGAACTAATTGAAAGACTCATATCAACAGATATGATTTATAGAAGGATCCCCATGTTATTACAGGCCGGAATAAATTTTACAATGTTATATCAAGTAGTAAAGTATTCCAATTATAAGCCGAATCCTTCAACATAAAACTGACCAGACCTCCCCATACTGGTAGAGATATGCAAACCGGCATAATGCATAGCGCATCTATACAAAATAGAAAATAAAAATGCAGGTATGCCTGCACAACAATTGCATACCTGCTCCGGGGAACGGATTAAAATGGCTATACTGTTTTAGTTACCTCTATTTTTTCTTCCACTCTTGAACCAATAGTAAAAGACTGTTTAAGGAATACTTTCTTTCCTGAAATCTCAAAATTGATACGTTTGATATTCTCCCGGGCGATCTTGTAACGGATGTTATAGGTTTCGGTACTGATCTTCTCTTCCAGGATGATGTTGTTTTCACCATCGGAAATGCGGAGCATGGTCCCTTTTGCAGGCAGGTTGCTAAGCAGGAGATCAAATACCAGCATATCGCCTTCGGTGCGTACAAAGCGGATATCGCTTACCGCAGTTTTACCGGCTGCATACTTCGGCTTTGCAGGTTCCTGTGAATAGGTAAATGAATTTGATGCAATGGCCAGCGTCAGCAGGCATACTGTTCTTGTGAAAATGGATTTGAACGATTTCATAATGGTAGGTTTTAGATTAATTATTGTTTGACGGCGCAAAGTTCAAACAACACTATTACCAAAACATGACCACGTAGTTAAGAGTTTGTTTATTTAAAATGATTTTTCTGCATCCATTCGCTGATGCACAATATTTATACCCTTAAAATAGTTTGGATCATTTCTCACTCGCCAACGGCAGCTCCACAAAAAACGTTGTTCCCTCTCCTGTTTTTGTTTCAAACCAGATGCTTCCTCTTGCCTGTTCTACAATTCCTTTGCTCATGGCAAGCCCCAGCCCGGTGCCGGAGGTTTTGGTGGTAAAATTGGGTGTGAATATTTTTGAGCGCATCTCTTCAGGTATTCCGTTGCCGTTGTCTTTTACTTTTATCAGCACTTTGCCATCAGCCCGTTCTTCTTCCATGCTTATCTCCACATCCCGGTCTTCCGGCACTGCCTGGATCGCATTCTGGATCAGGTTGGTGAACAGGCGGTTTATCTGTGTACGATCGGCATTGATGTAGATGGGTTCGGCTAATGGTTTCCAGTGAAGCTGCACCCGGCTGTGTATGGAGTGAAGTTGCGTAACCGTTCTTATCACATCATTCATATCAAACACTTCATTATGCGGATTGCCGATGTTTGCAAACTGGCTGAACTCACCTGCAATATGGTTCAGGTGATCTATCTGCTCTACCAATGTCTGGGCTACATTGGCTGTAAGCTCTTTTACATTATCAGAATTATTACCAATGGATTTCTGCAGGTACTGCAAACTCAGTTTCATTGGCGTTAACGGGTTCTTGATCTCGTGTGCCACCTGCCGGGCCATTTCACGCCAGGCTCCTTCCCGTTCACTTTTGGCAAGGGCCACCGCACTTTCATCCAGCTTGCCCACCATCTTGTTGTATTCCTTCACCAGTTCTCCGATCTCGTCATCCCGTTTCCAGTCGATGGCTTCGTTTAGCTGGCCCAGGCTCACCGCTTTCATTTTTTTACTGATGAAGGAGAAGGAACGGGTAATGCGGTTGGTAATGAATAAAGCAACAATACCCGCAATTAAAAAGATGAAGGCATTCAGGTTGATGATGGTTACCAAAAAATTGGCGATCTCTTCCTGCAATTTACTTTCGGAAGTGAAATAAGGAATGTTGAGGTAGGCATATTCCCTGCCCGTACCGTCAATCACCGGAACATAGTTGCTCACGAAATTCAGTTTGCCGATCTTCTCTTCTTTAAAGTACTGCACTTCTTTTCCTTTACTAAGGTGATAATAAGCAATGGGATCCATCCGGGTACTTATGATGCCCTTGGTATAAGGCAATGGCAGCGACGAAACTTTTAAATTGCCATCCAGGTCGTACAGGTTTACATCCACCGCATGTATCTCCGATATCTTATCAATGAGTTTTTCTAATTTTTCCTTGTAGGCCTCGTCATACACTTTCACCACGTCATCAAAAATGGCCAGGTCGGTGAGTGAAATGCGTACCTCATTTTCCATCACGTGAATAACCCTACTTAATTTTTCCCGGTTGGTATTCTGGTAACGACTGATGAAGAAAAGGATTGTTGCCACACCGATGATGATAAAAGAAAGAGCACTGATGAAGATGACCGTGCCGTAGATCTGGTTGCGTATGCTCAGTTGCCAGTAGTTGCGGAACCGCAGCTTACTGAATTTTGTACGGATGAGCACATTGAACAGCGAGAACAAACCGGTAACCAGTAAGAAGGCACAGAACAGATAAGAGAACAGCGTGATGGACTCGATGAGAAAATTATTTTCTTTGGCAATGATCACCACCTTTTGTGCACCGGGCGCCCGGTACCAGAGTTCATCGTACCCGTTCTTCTGCACGGTTACAAACTCATCCTTTGGAACCTGCGCTGCGGTTAGCTTTGTAGGGAAAGCATAATCATTGTGACTGCTTACCAGTTGCAGGTTATTGTAAACAGCAAATGCATACACCGGCGAGTTCTCGATCGCATTGCTGCTGCCCTTTGAAAAAAGTTCCAGGTTCAGCGCATCGGTTTTGAACTTGCGTGGATTGGCAAGCACAAATACATAGCCCAGTGTATCCCCGTCGAAGTTGGCGATCGTTTTACGGCTGATGTAGCTGAAGCGGTCGTAGGATTCGTCGTAATAAAAAAGTTCGGGAATGCCTGTTGGTTTGGCCTGCGTCTTTAACACGGTGTTCAGTTCATTGTAGCTGGCGGCATCCTCATTGAACAATGCTTTCTCATTTGCGTCGAATGTATAGATCTTTGTATCGTACTTATTGGTGTAGCCGGAAAAATTCCCGTTCACCAGGCTGTCTTTAAACGCACGGTTGGATGAACCGGATGTGAGCCGGTAAAAATTCGCTGCCAGGTAATCGCTTCTGAAATCGGTAAGCAATGTATTTAAAAGTGTTTCGCTGGAAGGATCAGCTTTGGTGGAAAGTATTTCGGCATAGTGCTTACGGTTGACGAGTTCTTTTTTACTGTTCTCCACAACGATGATGGCGGTGATGGTTACTGAAAAAAAGAAGAGCCAGAAGATAAGCCGCAGCGAAGCCACTTTGCGGCTGGATATGCCCAGGTTGCCGCCGTTAAGTATGAGCAGGTACAGCAGTAACCAGGCAAGTACGAATAAGCGGAAGCCGGCAAATTCTTTTCCAAGTTGAAAACTCAGGTAAACAAGCCCGGCAACAGCCATCATCAAATAGATCGCTGCTGATCTTCTTGAAAAAAATGGTTTGACAAAATACAGCACAACCTGGCTCAGCAGAAAGTAACCCATGGCAATGCAACACAGTACCACAAAACCGGTGACGCTGTAAATATTGAGGGTAAAGAAATTGATCACATCAAACGAAATCTGCGAATCGGCAACGAGGCTGCGGATGATATCTCCGGCCACAAACGTAGCTGCCAGCATCCCCACACAGGCAATGGATAAAACGATCCACCTGAATCCGGGCCGCTTATTATTGAACCCGGTCTTTTTATCCTGCAGGTGATAATGAATGAACAGGATGATCCAGCTGAACAGCAAAGAATTTATTAAGAGATCACCCAATGAACGGTTCACATCGTTCGACCCAAAGATGGAAGGATCAAATAATTCAAACTGGCGGAAGTTAAGCGGAATGGGAAAGAAATAACTTATTACCCGGAGAATAAAAACGGTACCAGCCAAAACCAGTATCCCCCTGCCCAATCCCCGGTTGTTTGCAAAGCAGTTGGCCAGCATGTGAATGAAGAGTAACAAACAAATGGCTGCCAGTATCCGCAGCCACACAGCCAACAGGTTATTTTTTGCTGTTATGCTGTTCGCCTTTTCTATTATATAAAACATGGGATTGCCATGCAGCGATTTCACCTGCGAGCCGGCTGGCTTAAGTGAAATGTCGTAGTTCCTTTCAATGTCGCTGCCGGTGGCAAATGTATTTCGCAGGTAGGTATTGGTAACAAAAAAATTCCACTTTACCGGGATGAGTGCCATGGAGAGGCCCGATAGGTTTTTCACTTTGCGCCACACATAAAACCCGTTCTCCAATTGCACAAAACCGGTGGTATCGGGTGATGCCAGCAACTCGTCGGAAGGCAGCACCGTTTGCGTATTCCAGAAAAGGAGTTTGTGCCGGCCGATGTCGTTTACAAAATAGCGGTAAAAAAAATATTTCTTATTAACCAGGCTCTGCAGAAATTCCTCATCATAGCGGCTATCACTGATCCGGTTGATGGCAGAAGTATCGGCGGCCAGTTTTTCAAAATCCGTTTCCTGCCTGTGTATGTAACGCTGGATGTTTTCCCGTACGGCGCCAACGGAAGAATTTCCCGACCAGTAATTATCAATGATGAAAGATATGGTGATGAGCCAGGCAGCAATTATCAGGAGATAACTGTTTTTGATGATAAAGCGTCTAAAAGGATTATTGTTTTGCAATCGGTGATTAACGTGTTTGCTGCTTCTTGATGCTGTTCCAGATGCTGTCCATTTCTTCCAGGGTCATATCCTGCAGGGGTTTGCCGGTTTCAAGGGCCACTTCCTCCATTTGGGTAAAACGCCGGATGAATTTTTTATTGGTCCGCTCCAGTGCATTTTCGGCATCTACCCGCAAAAACCTTGCAAAGTTTACGAGGGAGAAGAAAACATCGCCTAATTCATCTTCCATTTTGTTAACATCGCCCGATTTGATCGCTTCAAACAGTTCTCTTTTCTCTTCTTCCACCTTATCCCAAACCTGTTCTTTATTGTCCCACTCAAAGCCTACCTGTTTGGCTTTCTCCTGCAGTCGCATGGCTTTCACCATCGATGGCAGCGATTTTGGAACGCCTCCCAGCACCGATCTCTTTCCTTCTTTCAGCTTCAGTTTCTCCCAGTTTCTTTTAACATCCTCTTCGTTGTTCACATGGGTAAGTCCTGAACCTGCCGAAGGATAGATATGGGGATGACGGGAAATGAGTTTCTCACAGATCCCGTTTATCATTTCATCCATGCTGAACTGGCTTTGCTCGGCCCCTATCCTGGCATAGAAAACAATGTGCAGCAAAAGATCGCCCAGTTCTTCTTTTATTCCTTTCCAGTCGCTTTCGGTGATGGCATCGGCCAGTTCGTAGGTCTCTTCGATGGTCAGTTGACGGAGAGTATGGATGGTCTGCTTTTTATCCCAGGGACATTGTTCACGGAGTTCATCCATGATCTTCACCAACCGGAGAAATGAATCGTTATTAACTGCTGACATAACTATAGTTTAAACAGGGAGAATAAAATAAAGAACATGAATAAAATGCCCAGGGTGAAAAAAAGCATCAGGCATAAGAGCAAAAATTTGAATACTGTTTTTGCTCTTCGTTGCATATAAAATTTACGCATGGCTTTATACAGGTAAAAGAATGTGCCCAGCCCAAGTATCACCTGTAAAAAAGCTATTACGCCCCAGTCTAACCAGTTGTTCAGCTCAGTAAGAGCGAATATGATGAGCATATTGATGAAACTGAAAATATAAAAATGCAGGCTGAAAATGGCGTGGTTCACATAGTAATAATCTTTCCGGCGGATGTAAAGCAGTTTTAGCATCAGTGCAAACAGCGGCAGCAAAACAAAGAATACCTGCGGCAGGCTGTGCAGCAGGATATTTGAATAATCCCTTAAACCCTGGCCTACATCATTTTTATACCGTTCATTTATATCAACCTGTTTATATACCAGCAGCCGGCGGAACCAGCCATGATGCACCTTACCGGAACTCAGCGCTGAATCGTATTCTTCCTTCGAAGTAAAATCAGTATTAGTGAAATGGATCGTGCCTACCTGGATCGAACTGTCGAAATATTTTTTAAATGCTTCCCTGGTCATGGGTATTTCTCCTCTCTTATCTTCTTTATTCACATTTTTAGTAAACGCATCAAAAGCAAGTGAGTCCATCGCTGTTACCTGGGCCCAGGTCTTTCCATTCATTTTTGATTCGCCCATGAGCGATTTCTTATCCACGTGCATAAAGGAGAAGAAGATCAAAAAGAAAAAAGCCGACGTGAAAATGTACATCCGTATGGGATTCACATAACTTGCCCGGCGGCCTACCATATATTCCCTTGATAAAAATCCAGGCCGTATGACCAGGTATTTTACCGTGCTGAAAAACTTGCCGTCGAAGTGTGTAATGTCCTGGAAAAAATGAGCGATCAGGTGCCACACCGTTTCCTTTGGTTCGATGTTCTCCTGGCCGCAGTTCTGACAATACCTGCCTTGTACTTCGGTATTGCAGTTAAGGCAGTTCTTCTGTTGCCTTTCTTTGAGGTGGCTCATGAGCGCTAATTTTGTTAAAAATAATAAAGTTTAAGGGTATATTCCGGGAATGGCAGAATTTCAGTTGCCAAACTTGCATTACTTTTGAAAAAATAAAATGTCGTAATGAAAAAAACCATCCCCTGGCTCTTTGCTTTGCTGTTCGCAGGCTATTCATCTGCCGCCCAGTACTACTATACCGACATCCTCAATAACAAGCAGGTGATGGCAGAACTGGCGGTGCTGAAAGAGAAAAAAATAAAGGGGGTCAAAGTGATTTCGATGGAAGCCGATGGTACCGAAAGCGAGGGTTTCACCTGCCAGAAAAAGATAAACCGGGATTTTACCGAAGTGGAGATCTATACTTCCACCGATCAATCTTATCCAAATACATTTATCTCTTATTTCGACAAAACAGGCATGTTAGTAAGAACGGTTGATTCATCCGAGGCCGGTGCCACTACCATCGACTATATGTATGATGGTGCCGGAAAACTCATAACAGTTAACTCCGTAAAACGCTTTGCCACCGATGATGATGCAGGCGATGCGGCCGAACAGCACCTGTATAATTATAATGCCGCTGGTGTACCCCAGCAGATGCTGCTTATAAGGAACCAGGATACCACCTGGTATGCATTTGAAGCCGACGAAAGCGGCAATGTGATCATCGAAAAGAATTCAAAAACATCAGAGGTCTATTACTACTACTACGATACCTGGAAACAGCTTACCGATATTGTACATAAATACAGTTTCCAGAAACAGCTCTTCACCGAATCGTCCTTCGAGTACAATGAAGCCGGGCAACTGGTAAAGATGGTGAGCTCCGAAAAAGAAGGCGCTTACTATTTTACCTGGCGCTATGCTTATGAAAACGGCCTGCGCACCACCGAACGCTGTTATTCAAAAGAAGGGAAGATGATGGGATCGGTAGAGTATCTTTATAAGAAGTAAACTGGATACTGGATACTGGATACTGGATACTAGATACTAGCATCTAGTATCCGTTTCAGCAGGTTTTTTGCCAACGGAATTTCTTTCGCCGTTACTGATGTTTTTAGCGAACCCCTGATGCTGAAAACTCTCAATGCTCAATATTCAATGTTGCTTCTCTACAGCACGAAAGAAAGATCATGGAAATAAAAAAGCCGCTCATCTGAACGGCCTTGTACTCGGGATGGGAGTTGAACCCACACTCACATTGCTGTGAACAGGATTTTAAGTCCTGCGTGTCTACCAGTTCCACCACCCGAGTGACACGAGAGAAGAAAAAAAATCCCGGAGGTCCGGGATTAATTTTTGAGCGGAAGACCGGGCTCGAACCGGCCACCTCGACCTTGGCAAGGTCGCGCTCTACCAAATGAGCTACTTCCGCAGGGAACGTTGCAAATGTTTAACCCGTTTCATTCGTTGAAAGGTTAACTAACCCTGGAACGATTAAACGTTTTAAACCCTGAAACGATATTAAAGAACTGACTTATTTTTCGGAGTGCAAAAATAAGTGTTACGCTATTACAATAAAAATTTTATTTGTAAGTCGGGTTGTACAGGGTATTACTGGGTACATTCACATTGGGTTTGCCCTTGTAGCTGTGAGTGTACAGGTTATAGCAACCCCCTAAGATAAAAGCGATCACCAGAAATACCTGGCAAAACCAGATAAAACGGGATGTGGATACCCAGTTATGGGTAAAATCTTTATGCCTTGTGTCGATTATTTCCTGGCTCATTTTATTATAATTTGCTGTGCAAAAATAAGGGCTCAAGGGCAAAAAAACTTATTTGTTACCAACAATTTCCAAAAAGGTCTTTTTCTTCTTTATAAAATGGGCCCACACCACCGAACCCCGGTAATAGCCACTCAACTTTCCGTCTTTCTTTTTGGGGAATGCCGAATACTTCCTGTTCCACAATAGCCAGCCGGCATAATGCAGGTGTGCCTTTAATATGGAAATAAAATATCCCCCGTTGCCACTCAGCAATTCCCGCCACGCCGATACGGCATCCAGTAATACCCGGAAAGGGATCTTCCACAGCGCCGCACCCAACGGAATATTCTTTGTGAGCATGATGAGGTTATTGCGGAAATTCAGAAAGGTCTTGCGACTGCTGCCCCGGGGCAATGTTCCACCGCCAAGATGATACACAACCGAGGAAGGCTGAACAAAGATCTTATAGCCCGCCAGTTGTATGCGCCAGCAAAGGTCAATCTCTTCCTGGTGGGCAAAAAAGTATTCATCCAGTCCGCCCACTTCCTGATACACAGAAGTCCGTACAAAAAAAGCAGCGCCGCTTGCCCAGAAACACTGCTGCGTATTATCATACTGCCCGGTATCTTTCTCGCAGATATCAAATACCCGGCCCCTTGAAAACGGATAACCGAACTGATCCAGCCATCCCCCACAAGCCCCCGCATATTCAAACTGATCTTTTTTATGGTATGTCAATATTTTAGGTTGACAGGCAGCGATTCCTTTATCCGATTCCATTAGGTCAATGATGGGTTCTATCCAGTTTGGAGTCACTTCCACATCACTGTTGAGCAGCACATAATAATCGGCCTGCACCTGTTTCAATGCGGTATTATATCCTTTGGCAAATCCTTCATTGCTTTTATTCTGAAGGATGCCAACCTGCGGATACTGTTGCTTTAAAAATTCAATGCTGTCATCGGTGGATGCATTGTCGGCAACGATTATTTTTTTATTTGTATAGGAAGAAGCCATTACGGAAGGCAGAAACTGCTGCAGGAATTTCTTCCCGTTCCAGTTTAAGATCACAATCGCTACTGATGGTTGTTCCATTTTCTGCCGGTGCTTTATAGCGCTTGCAAACATACTTATATCTTGCAACTTATCGCACCCAACCTCAAACCCCAAACCTCAAACTCCAAACTCCTGACTTATTCCTTATTTTTACTTCATGTTTCCTCAACTACTCAACTGGCGTACGGTACTGGCTTTGGTTGCCATTGCCATTGTAAGCGGCACCATCTTTTATTCAAACCACCTGGCTAAAAAGATCGCTGCAGAGGAAAAAATAAAAATTGAGCAGTGGGTAGAAGCCGAAAAAGACATTGCCAATTCCAATAAAACAGATGTCGGGCTTGCCTTTAAAATAATCACCGACAACAGCAAGGACATTCCCATGATACTGGTTACCGAAAAAGACAGCATCATGGATTTCCGCAACCTTGATTCGGTAAAGGCAGCAGCAAGCCCTTCTTACCTGAAAGACCAGTTAGAAGAATTTAAAAAACTGAACCAGCCCATTGAATGGAAAAACCCATTGGATACTTTGCAAACCAACCGGGTTTTTTATGGCGAATCGGTTTTATTGAAGCAGGTAAAATATTATCCCATTATTCAGCTGGTGATTGTGGCGCTGTTCATCATTATCACACTGATCACTGTTTCTACCCGCAACAAATCGACACAAAACCAGGTATGGGCAGGCATGGCAAAAGAAACGGCTCACCAGCTTGGTACGCCCCTCACTTCTTTACAGGGCTGGGTGGAAATGCTGAAGGAAATGCCGGGCATGGAAAAAATTGTTCCTGAAATGACCAAAGATGTGGACAGGCTGAAACTGGTAAGCGACCGCTTTGGAAAGATCGGCAGCACACCACAACTGGAAGAGATGAACATTGTACAACAGGTGGAGAACATGGTGAGTTATATAAAAAGAAGGGCCTCCGATAAAGTAAGTTTCAGCATCGATACCAATGGTGAAAAAGAGATTAACGCCCTCATCAACGGGCCGCTGTTTGACTGGGTGGTGGAAAACTTATTAAAGAACGGACTGGATGCCATGGAAGGAAAAGGTTCGTTGACTGTGAACATAAAAAACGAAACAGCACAGGTGCTGGTGGACGTAACCGACTCGGGCAAGGGCATCAGCAAAAAAAATATTGCCAAAGTTTTTAAACCGGGCTTTACTACCAAAAAGCGTGGCTGGGGATTGGGACTCACGCTGAGCAAGCGCATCATAGAACAATACCACAAAGGCGAACTGTTTGTAAAGCATTCCGAACCGGGGAAGGGAACAACGTTCCGCATCGTGTTGAAGAAATAGTTGCAATTTTTTCTGAACCACATAGGACATAGAAAACACATAGAATATCTCCTCCACAAATAAAAAAGCGAAGTAAAAACTTCGCTTGTGCCCGAGACTGGATTCGAACCAGCACGCCGTTTCCAGCGCCACCACCTCAAGGTGGTGCGTCTACCAATTTCGCCACCCGGGCATACAGTAGAGGTTGCAAATGTAAAAGATTGGCGGGGCATAAAAAAAACAAAAAACCTGCAGGAAGAGATGCTGATTTGAAACATACAGACATATGGGGAGCATAGTACCCCTATAGAACAGGCTATGTGTCCTATGTTTCTATGTGGTTCAGGGAAGCTTTTTATTTTTAATTATCTTGTAAAAAAATACGTGATGGGAACCGAAATAAAATGCCCCAACTGCGGTCATGAGTTTGAGCTCAATGAAAGCCTGAAGAACGAAGTGGAGAAAGAACTGCGCACCAAAATGCTCGACTGGCAGAAAAAGAAAGAAGAGGAGTTTGAAAAACAGAAAACCTCCATTGAAACCGCTGCTCAGAAAAAAGCAGGCGAAGAACTGGCTGTTAAACTAAGATCACTGGAAGAGGATGCCAAAATGAAAACACAGCAACTGCAGGAACTGCAGAAAAAGGAGCTGGAACTTTTACGGGATAAATCTGCCCTGGAAGAAAAACAGAAGAACTTTGAAATGGAACTGGAGAAACGTTTTTTGGAAAAAAGAAAAGAGATAGAAGACAGTACGATTAAACGGGAACAGGAACTGTTCGACCTGAAGACCAAGGAATACAAACTGCAGATGGAGCAGCAGCAGAAACTGATTGAAGAGCTGAAACGCAAAAGTGAACAGGGAAGCATGCAGTTGCAGGGCGAAAGCCAGGAAATTTTGCTGGAAGAAATTTTAAAAGAGAATTTTCCTTTCGATCTTATTGAAGAAGTTGGGAAGGGTGTGGAAGGCGCTGATTGCATTCAAACAATCCGCAACAACAGCGGTATGGCCTGTGGCAAGATCATTTATGAAAGCAAACGTACCAAAACATGGAGCAACAGCTGGGTTGATAAACTGAAATCGGATAAGCGGAATACGGGTGCTGATGTGGCCATATTGGTAACACAGGCTTTTCCCAAAGACATGGACCGCTTTGGCGAAAAAAGACGGCATCTGGATCTGCGGCTTTGCGGAAGTGAGCAGCCTGGCACATGCACTACGCAGCGGCATCATCAATATATATATAGCCCAGAAAGCCCAGGAAGGGAAGGGCGATAAGATGCAGATGCTGTATGATTTTCTCACCGGCAATGAATTCCGTGGACAGATGGAAGCCATCGTGGAAGGATTTATGTCGATGAAGCAAGGCATAACAAAAGAACGGATACAGATGGAAAAGATCTGGAAGGAAAGAGAGAAACAATTAGAAAAAGTTTTACTCAGCACCAGCGGCATGTATGGTTCGGTAAAAGGAATTGCCGGCGCATCGGTTGGTGATATTCCACTACTGGAAGGAACATCGGATGATGCATCGGCGGAAGATCAATGATCCGTTAATACCCAGGTAAGAAAATTATCGTTGAATGATAAATAATGAATGACCAGTTCGGTTTCATTCTTAAACAGGCAATATACTTTACCCTCGCTGTTGTCGCCATGAATTGATTTAAGCAGCATGCCTCTTTTAAAATCCACCGATCCCTTTCCCCACCATTTGAAAACAGATTCTTTCACACTCCAGCAGAGCGTTGCACATTGAACATTGTTCATTGAACGTTGCTCATTGAACATTTTCTTCTCTCCTTCACTCATAAACTTCTTCTGTATTAAACCGATCTTGTCATTCACCAGTTCCACATCCACGCCCACCCGGTATTCTTTGCTTACAATGGCTGCTGCATAATCGCCGCAATGCGATATGGAAAAATGAAAGGGCTCATCTTCCAGGTATGGTTTTTTGGTATCGGCGATTTGTATCAGGTTTATGGGAAAATCAGGATACAGCTCCTTCAGCAATAACCTGCCTGCCAGGTGCTGCAACCGTTTATGCCAGTGACTGATATTTTTCTGCAGGGGAACCTGTGCTAAAAAAAAATCTTCTGGTTCGTTGATATGCCAAACAGCGATCTTTGTGGTGGCGTTAATATTTTGTTGATAAACCAGCGGCATTTCAGCAATTAAAAAATAAGAATTAAAAATTGAAAAATTAGTTTTACAAATTAACGAATTAAGGCTTTAGTATGTCAATTTAAGTTTTAAAGTAAATGAACCACATAGGATCATAGGGCACATAGAAAAAACATATAGACTACTATGTTTTCTATGTTCTATGTGGTTCAAAGTATTACTAACAATACCAAATTAACGAATCAACAATGATCTTAAGCGACACAAGAATTTTAGAAGAGATCGGGAAAGGCACCATCAAGATAGAACCCTACGACCGGGAATGCCTGGGCAGTAATAGCTACGATGTGCATTTGGGCAAACACCTGGCTAAATATGTAAACAAAGAGCTCGATGCAAAAAAGCACAATACCATCGACCACTTTGAGATACCGGAAGAAGGCATTGTTCTGTATCCGCATGAGTTTTATTTAGGCGTTACCGAAGAGTACACCGAAACACATGCGCATGTTCCTTTTCTGGAAGGCAAATCAAGTACGGGCAGGCTGGGTATTGACATACATGCCACGGCCGGCAAAGGAGATGTTGGCTTTTGCGGCAACTGGACATTGGAAATCTCCGTTAAACAACCGGTACGGGTTTATGCCGGTATGCCTATCGGCCAGTTGATCTATTTCCCGGTGGATGGCGAGATCGAAGTGAAATACAACCAGAAAAAAAATGCCAAATACAGCGGCCAGCATAACAAGCCGGTAGAGAGCATGATGTGGAAGAACAGTTTTTAATCTAAACCAGCATATATGAGCTTGCAATCTTACAGGTCCACAAGAAGGAAGATTCTATTCCTGCTCACACTATTCACCAGCAGTGTTTCTTTTGCACAACTGAAACCTGCGCTTGCTGATTCTTTCTTCAACTTCATTCTTGCCAATAAGAACAGGGCATCGGTTTATATTACCCGGAACGACAGTGTTGTGGCCAGCCTGAATGAGAACAAGCTGATGCCGCTGGCCAGTACGGTAAAGATCATGGTGGCGATCGAGTTTGCACAACAATCCGCTAAAGATGTGATCAATGAGAACAGCTACATTTCATTGAACGAACTGGATAAATATTATATCCCCAATACAGACGGAGGAGCTCACCCGGCCTGGCTTGACTATGCCAAAAAAAATAAACTGCTGAAAGGCGACAGTGTAAAACTGGTTGATGTGGCACGAGGCATGATCATCTTCAGCAGCAATGCCAACACCGAATACCTGATGGACCTGCTGGGCTTTGATAATGTGAAAGAAAATATCAGCCTGTTCAACCTGAAACAACATACAACCATTTTCCCGATCGTGGGTTCTATGTTCATATACCAGCTCCCGAAAAAAAACAACAGAAGATAAGCTTATCAAATCCATCAGCAGCCTGTCGGATAAAAAATACAGCATGGAGGCTTATGATCATCATCTTGACCTGAAGGAAGACAGCAGTTTTAGATCAAGGTTCAGGCCCGAAGAATTTACCATGAAATTGCAAAAGATGTGGAGCGACCGTCTGCCTGCTTCCACCACAAAAGAATACGTGCAGGTAGTACAGGCGCTTAACAAAAGAGAAGTGCTTGATGAAGATGTTTTCTTCCCGATCGCAGAGGTGCTGGAATTCCCGATGGAGAGTAAAGCATTCCAGATGGTATTCAAACATTACGGCGTAAAAGGCGGCAGCACCGGCTTTGTACTTACCCACGTGCTTTATTTTACCATGAAGAATGGAACAAGAATGGAGATGGCCATTTTCTTCAACGACCTGAACCCCGAAGAAGAACAAAAGCTGGAAGGCTGGCTGGATCCATTTGAAGCGCAGGTGATGTTTGATGCCAGCTTCAGGGAGAGGGTGAAATTCTAATTAAGCTTCCAGACGGCATAATTTAATACAGAAGCAAAACTCACCCAACTTATATATGGCACCAGTAACCAGGCTGCAGCAGATGAAATTTTTCCGAACCAAAGAATGGTGATAAAGATCATGATCCACATTAGGATGATCTCGGCAAAGGCCCAGCCAGGCAATTGCAGCTTGAAGAAAATAAATGACCAGAAAAAATTCAGGGCCAGTTGAATGGCAAATAAAATGATGGCGGTTTGTTTGACCGTTTTTTCTGCCTCCGACTTCCAAACTAAAAACAACGCAATGCCCATCAGGATACAAAGTGCCGTCCATACCGGGGCAAATATCCAGTTTGGCGGATTAAACCAGGGCTTGTTGGCAGTTGCATACCAGCCATTAACTCCTGAAGAAGTAAATAAACCGGAGATAGCACCCACTAAAAGCGGAACAAGTATGGAAATTATTAACTTCATTTCTTTTGAACAATTTGTATAACGGAATGTTCAGATCTTACCGGTCTTTTTGTAATACGCAATTAGAAATCCCGTCACTTCATCATAACTCAGTACACCTTGTGGCTGCTGGTTACGCCGTAAGTAAACGCCGTATATCCAGCGGAATACCGGCTCAATGGGATTGCGGTGGCTGAGATAAAATTTTTTCCATTCTTTTAAGTCTTCATGCACTTCGGGTATCAGTTGTTTTCGAAATGCGATTGAAGAAATGGAATCGGTTTCAAACAGGTTACGGTTGCTGTACATGAACAGGTCGAGGTAAACAGAATAGTGAAGTAAGGTATCGCTTGATGAAGCCGCAGCCAGGTAGCCCACAAAATTTGCTTCCATCTCTTTTGCATAACCCAGTTGATGAGCTACCTCGTGACTGGTAGTGAAGGGCTGTAAGAATTTCGGCACCAATGTATTTACCTGCGCCTCGCCGGTAAAAGGATCGTAATAACCGGTAAAGCCCATGTAATTTCCCACCCAGCTCCATACAGAAGGCTTGAGTGAAACGGGCTGATAATGCAGGAACGGGTAAATTCTTTCGGCCTGCTTATAGGCATCACTGATCCTTAAGAACATCTCCCCTTTTGAAGGATAACTCATTTTAGCATCAAGCATCATCCGTTTTGATTCATTCACTTTTTCAACAAGCAGGGCATTAATCTTCTTCAGGTCGTCGGCCGAATATTTTTCCATCTTCATACCGAGTTGCCCGGCAATGCCCACCCGGTTGTAATTAATTCCCCAGAGAAGGTTGAAGCTGATATAAACGATCAGCAGAATATTCACAGCGTATACCAAGCCGTGAAAAAAACCTTGCACCGTCACCTTTTGTTTAAAAACAGCCCGGATGCCTTTGACCAGTTTAATGATCAGCCATAAAATGGCAGCTCCATACAGGATATCGCCAAAACTAAAGGGCAGCGAGCCAAACAAAAACCTTAAAACCTTGCTTATATGGGGGTAGATCCCGGTCGAATACCGGCTTTCAACAAGCGCAGGATCAAGGGAGAAAAGGTGGATGGAAACCGCCAAAACAACCAGTACAAACGTAAATAACAGGGGTTTTTTGAACTTCATATCTTCCCTAAAAGTAATAAAAGCTAAGCCAACGGCTCCCGGCGCCATAAAATCCATATTTTTCAACCGTAAAATTGACGAAATTCCCCTACCTTTGCCGTCCTTTAAACCATACGTAATGGCGGGTAAACGGGCATTTGAGATAGCATTTGTGGGATTGAAACCGGGAATCCATGAGTTTGATTACGAGGTTGACGACAAGTTCTTTGCTGAAAGGGGTAACCCGGACTTTAGCCATTGCCAGGCAAATATTAAGTTATTGCTTGACAAAAAGAGCGGTTTCATGCTGCTTAAGTTTGAAATCGGCGGCAAGGCCGATATTACCTGCGACCGCTGTGGCAACCCGTTGAAAATGGACATCTGGGATGAATTCAATATGCTGGTAAAACTGGTGGAGAATCCCGACGAGATGAATGAACAGGAGGAAGACCCGGATGTGTTCTATATCTCCCGCAATGAAAGTCATATTGATGTGGGCAACTGGATATATGAATTCGTGTTGTTGAGTTTTCCCCTACAGAAAATGTGCAGTGAAGAAGAAATGGGCGGACCGCAATGCAATATTGAAGTACTGGAAAAACTGAAGGCCATGGAAGTAAAGCAGATGGAGACCAACGCCAACCAGTTGTGGAAAGGACTGGATCAGTTCAAGAAAACAAAGAAAGAAAGAAGTAAAAAATAACATCCATTTAAAAATTAAAAATCAAGCGATATGCCAAATCCAAAAAGGCGCCACTCACAGCAACGCAGTGCAAAAAGAAGGACGCATTACAAAGCAAGCGAACCAACCTTGAGTGTTGACAAAACAACCGGCGAAACACACGTGCGCCACCGTGCCCATGTAAGCGAAGGAAAATTATACTACAAAGGAAAGCTGGTGGCTGAAAAGGCACCGCTGAAGGCATAATATTTTTTCAAAGTATCAATTCTAAGTCCGAAATTCGATGATCTGAATTTCTGACTTGGAATTTTTCATTTAAAGAAGGCTGTATGAATATTGGTCTGGACATGATGGGTGGCGACTTTGCACCACTGGAAGCAGTAAAAGGCGCCGCCGAGTTTTTATCGTCTGCAACAGCCAATGTTCATCTTACCCTGATCGGCGATGAGGAAAAGATAAAGGAACACCTCAACTCCTATCCCATCCCTGCCGGCAAATACACGATCGTTCATGCGGCACAGGTAATTGAAATGAACGATCACCCCACCAAAGCACTTAAAGAAAAACAACAGTCATCCATTGCCATCGGTTTTCATTTACTGGCAAGCAGCAAAACAGATGCATTCATCAGTGCCGGCAATACCGGCGCCATGATGGTGGGCGCTTTGTTCAGCATCAAAGCCATTGAAGGCGTACTGCGGCCAGCCATTGGCGCATACATGCCCCGGGAAGACGGTACGCTTGGTTTACTGGTAGATGTTGGCCTTAATGCCGACTGCAAACCCGAGAATCTTAATCAATTTGCCATATTGGGTTCTTTATTTGCAAAACACATTTTGAATTTTGATGAACCCAAAGTTGGTTTGGTGAATTTAGGTGAAGAGGAAGGTAAAGGAAATATCCTGGCGCAGGCTACTTATCCCCTGCTGAAGCAAAACAAGCAGATAAATTTTATCGGCAACATAGAAGGCCGTGATATTTTATTGAATAAGGCCAATGTGCTGGTTTGCGAAGGCTTCACCGGCAACGTAGTTTTAAAACTTGCCGAAAGCATTTACGATATAGTGCGCCGCCGCAACATCCACGATGAACATTTCGACCGTTTCAATTTTGAACAATACGGCGGTGTTCCGGTACTGGGCGTAGCCAAACCGGTGATCATCGGTCACGGCATCTCCCACGCCATGGCATTTAAGAACATGATACGCATTTCAGCACGCATGCTGGAGATCGACCTGATGGGAAAGATGAAAAGCAGTTTCCTGGAGCAGGCATAGATTATATAAGCAGGGAAAAATTTAGTCATACTATCATCCTTATTCAATGAGATAACAAATGCTCAAATGAATTCATCAACAGATACATGGAGCAATGGTGATCCGTATGAATACTTCATGGGAAGGTGGAGTAAGTTAATGGCTCCCGTATTCCTGCAATGGCTGAATGCAGCATATGGGTTATCCTGGCTTGACATCGGGTGTGGAACAGGTGCCCTCAGTGAAGTTATATCCCTTACTTGCAACCCGGCAAGCATCTCCTGCGTTGATCCCTCCGCAGCATTTTTAGAAAAAGCAAAAGAAAGATTTATAAATAAAGCCGACTTTACTGTTGGATCAGCCTCAGCTATTCCTAAACCGGATAACAGTTTCGATATAATTGTTTCAGGCCTTGCCCTCAATTTTTTTCCTGACCTGCCCGCTGCATTTTCCGAAATGAAAAGGGTTCATAAAAAAGATGGAATGATCGCTGCGTATGTATGGGACTATGCCGGCCGGATGGATCTTTTGAGAATTTTCTGGGATGCCGCACGGGAGATTGATCCGCAGGCTTACAAGTTTGATGAAGGCCTTCGTTTCCCGGTATGCAATGAAGGCAAACTCAAAGAGTCATTTCAACAGGCAGGCTTAACTGGTATTCAAACATCAAACCTTGACATAATTACGGTGTTTAAGAATTTTGATGATTATTGGAATCCATTTCTTGGCGGACAAGGTCCCGCCCCCGGTTATTTGGCTTTCCTTAATAAAGGTCTGCAGGAAGAATTGGAAAATAATGTTCGCAAAAAACTATCGCCTGCTAAAGATGGTTCTATAAAACTCACCGCAAGAGCCATTGCAGTAAAAGGAATTGTTAGACAGGTCACTTGATCTTTATCTGCATCTCGGTCAATCCCTTCTCCTTAAAATATTCCAGTAATTCTTTTGAGTCTTCTCCACCCTTTGTTGCATGATGAAGTAAAGTAAATCCGTGCGGCCCCTTGCCATTCAGTAAAGAAGGATATTTAGTTAGAATTGATTTTACGATCTCTGTTTCGCCCAGCATGGTCAGCACATAGATATTTGGACGGGCACCATTTTCTATCAGGTATTTTGCGATCTCTTTATTACCTACATGCCCGGCACCTTCGATCGCTTCTTCAAAGTCGCCATTGCCCCAATCATACCGGCAATACAAAAGGTTTGGATATTCAGCCAGCATTTCCTTCACCCTATCCGGTTTTCCATGGCCTGCGGTCACAAACTCTTTTACGACCTCCACTTTGTAAGGCGCCGGGTCTGCTGTTTGTGAAAATGATCTGAAAGGATCAAGCATTAATGCAGTTACGCCTGCAGAGCTATTGATTAGAAATTTTTTACGGTTCATACTGAATGATTTTAATGTTGACATCTCTAAAGTAAAACTTCAAACTTTATTACCTGCACCGCCTGTCAAACATATTTATGTTTTATTGCAGCAGGGCTTCAGTTTATCTGTTCATGTTCCAAAAAAAAATTACAAAAGGAATGGAAGAACAAGTAAGGACAATTTAATTTTCTGAACGTTGCACCACCTGTCAAACGCATTTGCCACTGGACTATTGTCGCAATTTTACATCCCCCTGCTATACACAATTATTGCCCTTTATCCCTTTTAAGTTTTCTGCACGAAGCTATTAGTACATTTTTACTGAGCCATTAATTAAAGTATAAGCCAAAACAAGTTAGTCATGAAAACAACACTCTTATTAATTACAGTATTGCTGTCGGCCATGGTGCTGCCGGCGCAAAACAAACCCGGAAAAATATCGGGTATCATCATCAGCCCGGAAAAACACCCGGTTGAGTCAGCCACCATTCAGTTATTAAAAGCCGATAACAAGGCCCTGGTTAAAACCGCCATCACCGACAAGGCCGGCAATTTTGCATTTGAAAAATTGCAGAAGGCCAATACCTCATCAGCACTTCTGCCCTGGGCTTTGCAAAAAAAAATGAGTGACCTGGTTGAGATCACTGCTGCCAAAGCAGATATTGTGGTTGAAGCAATAGAACTGAGCAGCCAGGCAAAAGCCATGGAAGGCGTAACCGTTGTTGCACAAAAACCTTTCATTGAACAAAAGCTCGACCGTACCGTGGTGAATGTGGAAGCCTCTCCCACCAATGCCGGAGCTACTGCACTGGAAGTGCTGGAAAAATCTCCCGGTGTGAGCGTGGATAATGATGGCAACATCAGCCTCAAAGGAAAACAGGGCGTCATCATCATGATGGATGGAAAACCAACTTATCTCTCCGGCGCCGACCTTGCCAATGTGTTGCGTAATTTACCGGCATCGGCATTGGACCAGATCGAGATCATGACAAACCCATCTTCAAAATATGATGCATCGGGAAATTCCGGGTTGATCAATATCAAAACAAAGAAAAGCAAAACAAAAGGATCCAACGGAAGCGTAACCGTTGGTAATACCAGTGCTCTTTTCCGCAAGGATGGCAAAGAAGAAGTAACCTGGAAACCTACCGTTTCTGTAAACTACAATTACAAAAAGAATAAGGTAAATATGTTTGGCAATTTTGTTTACAACTATCGTGAAGGAAGAGGCCTGCTTGATATCACCAGTCGCTATTACGAAGGTACCAAGCAGATCGACAGCATCAACCAGGTTAATACCGCATTCCGTTTCCGCAATAATAATTATACGCTGAAGCTGGGAATGGATTACACGCCCAACAAAAAGAATTCATTCGGCATTGTATTGAATGGATTCCTGTTCTCGGGCCACCCCACGCCTACTACCAGCACCACGTTCTCGAACCTGGCAGGTGATGTATTCTCAAAATTGAATTCAAAAACAATGAACGACCTGAGCTGGAAAAATTTCAGCACCAACCTTAATTACAAACATACATTTGACACTACCGGCACGGAACTGACACTTGACCTGGATTATTCCAAATACAAAAATGTATCGGATATGTTGCTGAGCACCGGGTTCTTCGATGGCAACAATAACCAAACCGCAGATTCTATGTTCCTGCGGGGGCATCTTCCTTCCAGCATAAATATCTATTCCGTAAAATCTGATTTTACCAAACCATTCAAGAATGGATTGAAACTGGAAGCGGGTATCAAATCCAGCTATGTAAAATCAGATAACCTGGTTGACTATGTTCGCAAGGCCGGCAGCAACTGGGTAGCTGATTCAAGAAACAATCATTTCATTTATGATGAGAATGTGAATGCCGCTTACATCAATGCAAGCAAGGAGATCAATAAGAAGTGGAATGTGCAAACCGGGTTAAGGCTGGAGAACACCAATACCAAGGGTGTGCAGATATCAAACAACTCAACCGTTAAGCGGAGTTACGTGAGCCTGTTCCCTTCCGCATTTGTAAGCTATACGGTGAATGCAAAAAATACACTTACCGTTTCTGCCAGCAGAAGGTTGCAGCGGCCCAATTACCAGGACTTGAACCCGTTCACGTTCTTCCTCGATTCACTGAGCTACCGCCAGGGTAATCCATACCTTACGCCGCAGTTCTCCTGGAATTACGAACTGAAACATACCTATAATAACAAGCTTACCACCACGCTGAATTATACCGTTACCACCGATGTGATCTCACAGATCGTGAAAAGAACAAAGGGTTCGCATGATGAGATCATTGGTTTCCTCACCATTGATAACATTGCCAAATTCACCAACATGGGCCTTTCCGTAAGCGCACCGGTTAAAATTGCCAAATGGTGGAACGTAAATCTTTATGGCAATGTGTACCGCAACCATTACCAGGGCACGTACATACAGGTGGAAAACAACCAATCGAATGTGGTTGACCTCGATCTTTCATATACCTCCTTCAGCTTTAACGTAAACAACAGCTTTACCATCGGCAAAGGCTGGACCGCTGAATTGAGTGGCTGGTATAATTACAAAAATGTGCAGCAGCTATCGCTCAATTATCCCATGGGACAAATGAATATTGGCCTGGCAAAAAATAATTTACTGAAAGGAAAAGCAAGTCTGCGCATTAATGCCCGTGACCCCTTTGGCTGGCAGCGTTACCAGGGACTTACCAAATACGGTAATGTTGACATCAGCATACAAAACCGCTGGGACAACCGCCAGTACGGCATAAACTTTACCTACCGTTTTGGCAAGCAGCAGGGACAAAGCCGCCGCAAGGCTTCTGCCACTGAAGAAGAACAACAAAGAGTAGGCGCAGGAAGCTAAAGATGCTTATAGTTTATCTCGTAAAACCATCCGTTGATTGGCGGGTGGTTTTTTATTGATGAAAACTAAGTTTTCTTTGCTGCAGTTGGTCGTCGCTTCAATCTCACAACCCACCTCCGCCGATATTGGTGAAAAATACCAACTTCAGCGAAGTAAATAAAAACTGCTGATTCAAAACCTTAAAACGTTTTAAACGACTTAAACCTTTCAAACCTTTTATTTATCTTGTACTCATGCTCTCTTTCTCCGCCACCATACTTAAATTCGGCCAGCAAGGTGAAAAGACCGGCTGGACCTATATTGTAGTACCGGCTAAAGTTGCAAAAAAATTAAATCCCGGCGTAAAAAAATCTTACCGGGTAAAAGGTAAACTGGATGATCTTAAAATTGAGAAGACAGCGCTGATCCCGATGGGTGAAGGGGACTTTATCATACCCATCAATGCAGCGATACGGAAAGCTACGGGCAAACGCCTGGGTGCAACATTAAATGTGCAACTGGAAATTGATAAGTCGCCCATATTGCCACCCAATGAACTGATCGAATGCCTGAAGGATGAACCCGAAGCATTCAAATATTTCAACTCACTTCCACAAAGCCATCGTAATTATTTTACCAAGTGGATCGAATCGGCAAAGACAGAGCCGACAAAAACAAAACGCATCGCCCTGGTGGTAAAAACAATGCTGCGTAAAATGGATTTCGGCGCTATGCTAAGGGAAGAAAGGGATGAGCGGAAGATGTTGGGGAGGTGAACGGGATGCAAGATTCAGGATACAGGATTCAGGATACAGGATTCGAGGTACAGGATTCGAGATATCGGATTCAAGATGACCGACGGAGTTCAACTATCAAGTATTCTTAAAAGCAACAGGACCCGCATGAATCTCAAGCATCATCATCTCATCAATATCGTTGTTCCTTTCTGCTCCACCTGTTTACCCGCTACATTGATGTACTGCAGTATCCAAACATAGGTTCCCAGGTCGGCGCCCTGGCCTTTGAAAGTACCATCCCATTTATTTGTCCAGTCACGGGTTTCAAAAACCAATTGCCCAACCCTGTTATAAACACGGAAGTGGAGGTTCATTGCTTTATAGGCATTCAACGGGTAGAGATAATCATTCAGTCCGTCGCCATTTGGTGTAAAGGCATTGGGCACGGCAATGTAACAGCTGTTGGGCACTATTATTTTCTGAATGGCCGTATCAAAACAGCCAAGATTATTTTGAATGATCAGCCTTGGATACACATTTCTGGTAGTGGATGTGGTAAGGTATGATTGCGATGGTGGCGATTGCAGGTTGCTGGTATTGCCATTTCCAAAATCCCAGCTCCACGAAACAATATGCCCGATGCTGTTGTCTTTAAACACGGCGAGGTCGTTGGGGCATATCACGGCATTTGTTTCAAAGTCGGCATTCAGTTCGTTATCCAGCAATATAGGGATGATGGCGCTGGTATCGCTGCACACACCGTTAGACACGATCAGTTGCGTATGCTTTAACCCGAATGAGCCATAAATAATGGACGGACTCTGCAGGCGGCTGCTGCGGAGGTTATCAAAATTCCATTTCCATATATTCACTTCATTTCTTCCGTCGTGGATATAATTAATGGTATCCCGCTGGCAACCGTATATTATGTTGTAGGTAAAATCGGCATTCACTGTATCCTTGGTATTGAACAGCAGAAATGAGCCGGCCGGGGTAAACTGGCTGCACTCATCGCCAATGGTATTATTATCGGTTCCGGTTCGTAATTCCAGGCGGTAAGTACCTTTTGTTTGTATGGGCGCAGAAAGTTTTACTTTGATGATGGGTGTTAATCCATCGGCCGAACAGCTGCCCGTGGCTCCAATAACTGTAACCGGTGCCGTACCGGATATCATCGTAATAAAAAAATCACTTCCGTCTGCAGCAATGCTGTTGCACTTCATATTCTTGCGGAACACCAGTTGCAGTTCATCGGGCGAACAGCCTGGTTTGGTAAGGCTGTCCATGGGTGTTGGTATCAACGGGTAAACGATCAACTGGATATTTTCTCCAACAGGTATCTCCCGGTCACAGGCATCCCTGATCGTATTATTATCGGTTCCTTTGTTTATGGTGATCGTATAGGTACCCGGGGGTAATGGCGCATCCAGGGTTAATGTAAGGGAATCCATATCAAAACCGCTGCTGCATCCAAAGCCGGAAGCAGCGATCACATTAGCCAGCGGGGGTGTGATGGAAAATTCAGAACCACTGGCTGTAAGACTGTTGCATTTCATTCTTTTATTAACCTTAATGGTGGTGCTGGTACCGTCGCAGGCCGCTTTTGCACTAACCAGGTGGGGCTCCTTGGGATCTGTGATACTGGCAGTTCCACCGGTAAAACTAAGGTCATAACCCGTTGTACTCCTCGTCCAGTTTGTAACCATGAGCAGGTAATCATGACCAATCGTTATCGTTGGCATTGCATTGAAAGGTGTATTTCCGCCGGCTGATCCCTCGCAATGAATGTTTCCTGCAGCGCCTGCCTTACAACCGGTAGGTGATTCAGGATATGGTGCAGGCCCACTGCCTGCCCCATAAAGATTTATAGAAATTGCCAATGCCGGGTTAGAAAAAACATCATTTGGATTTTGCCCCGTGATATCAAACAGGACCCAATCATAATCGTCTGTACTTGAAATGCCACTGATCAAAAATCCTAAAGTACCCGTTTGATAACAGGTGAATTTATACCAGTAAGAACTTGAGGATGATGCCCCAATGGGACAACCGTTCTGGGCCACATTGGGTCCGGTGCAATTGTCCACCCTATCCTGGTGAAAAACAGAAGTACCACATACCGGAATGGCATTGGAAGGGGTCATCCCCGGCAATGAGCATGTTTGAGCATAAGCTCCTGAAACAAAAGAAATAAAAACTAATAGAAGAGTAAAGATTTTCCTGATCATAAGTGCGGTAAAATTATAATAAAGACCCGTTATATTGTCTTTACGCTGCAAGTGTTAATATGATTTTAACAGGTTTGATGAAGAAACCGGAACAATTACACAAGCAACTGCAGCTTTTATTGCTTACTTCACTTTTCCCTTGATCTCCTGTAGTTTCAATAAAGCTTCCACCGGGGTGAGGCGGTTGATATCCACTTCTTCCAATAATTTTCTTATCTCATCGAATGTAATGGAGTGTGCATCAAAAATGCTGAGCTGCATTTTAGGGGTTGACAGTTTTTTTATGTTCTCATCAAGGTTTACGGCACTGCCTGCTTCCCGGCTGTCTTCCAGTTGTTTTAATATCTCATTGGCCCGTTCTATCAATGCCGGCGGCATGCCGGCCATACGGGCCACATGAATACCAAAACTATGCGTACTGCCACCGGGGGCAAGTTTTCGCAGGAAGATTATTTTATTGCCAACCTCTTTATTGGTAACGTGAAAATTTTTAATTCCTGAGAATTTATTTTCCAGTTCATTCAACTCGTGGTAATGCGTGGCAAATAATGTTTTGGGCTGATGCGGTGAATTGTGCAGGAATTCAGCAATGCTCCAGGCTATGCTGATACCATCGTAAGTAGATGTTCCTCTCCCGATCTCATCCAGTAATATCAAACTTCGTTTTGTAAGGTTGTTGATGATGCTGGCCGTTTCATTCATCTCTACCATAAAGGTGCTTTCACCACCACTCAAATTATCGCTGGCTCCTACCCGGGTAAATATTTTATCGGTGAGTGAGATTTTTGCATCGCTTGCGGGGACAAAACTTCCCATGTGCGCCATTAAGGTGATCAAAGCGGTCTGCCGAAGCACAGCGCTCTTACCACTCATGTTGGGCCCGGTGAGGATGATGATCTGTTGCGTGGCAGGGTCTAAATAAATATCATTGGCAATGTATGCTTCTCCCGGCGGCAGGTTCCTTTCTATCACCGGGTGGCGACTGTCTTTTATATCCAGGATAAAATCATCAGTAATGGCGGGCTTTTTATAATTGAAATGCATGGCGTTATTGGCGAAACAACAAAGGCAATCTATAATGGCCATCACATGTCCATTGACCTGCATGGGACTGATATAATCCTGCAGCTCATTTAATAATTGCTCAAACAGTTGTAATTCTATTTGTAACATCTTATCTTCTGCCCCAATAATTTTTCTTCGTATTCTTTTAACTCAGGGGTAATATAACGTTCGGCATTCACCAATGTCTGTTTGCGTATCCAGGTATCGGGTACCTTTGTTTTGTGTGCATGCGTCACTTCCAGGTAATAACCAAACACATTGTTGAAACTTATTTTTAAAGAAGAGATACCGGTTGCCAATGCCTCTTTTTGCTGCAGTTCGATCAGGTAGTCTTTACCGCCGCTGGAGATCTTTCTCAGTGCATCCAGTTCATCATTCACCCCAGCTGCAATCACCAGCCTTTGATGCAGCAGCTGGGGATTTTCATTGATCTCTTTAAGGATCTTATCTAAAATGTATTTGCAGGGATTCAGCGAATCACCCAATCGTTTTAAATAATCATTTGCCGAATTTTCGCAGAGCGATTTTATCAGTTCTGTTTGCTGAAGGCCTTTGGCGATCTGCAGCACTTCCCTCGGGTTCACTTTTTTCAACGGCACTTTACTCACCAGCCGCTCCACATCACCTGCCTGTTTTATGTACTGCGAAATCTTATTCCGCTGGTCAACTTCTTTTATCAGGTATTCAACCGTATGCAGTCGCTCGTTGATCTTTGCAATGCTGTTCAGTGGCAATACCATCCATCGCTTTAATAACCTGGCACCCATTGCAGAAACGGTATTATCCAAAACTTTCAGCAGCGTATTACTTCCATCTGCGCCGCCAAATAATTCCAGGTTGCGGATGGTAAAGCGGTCCATCCACAAATGTTCCTCCCGGTCTATCCGTTGTATGGAAGTGATGTGGCCAAGGTTGGGATGTTCCGTATCTTTTAAATAGTGAAGGATAGCGCCGGCAGCAATGATGCCCGTTTTCACTCCTTCAATGCCGAAACCTTTCAAACTGTGTGTGCCAAAATGTTTCAATAAACTTTCTGTTGCATAGGCTTCAGCAAATATCCATTCTTCCAATGTGTAGGTAAAAAACTTAGAGCCGAAGTTCTCTTTAAAATATTTTTGCTGGCTGCGCTGAAAAATAACTTCAGCAGGCTTGAGGCTCTGCAGTAATTTATCGGCATATTCCTTATCGCCTTCGGCTATAAAAAATTCACCCGTACTGATGTCTAAAAATGCGATGCCGATCCTTTCATTTTCAAAATGAAGGGCAGCCAGAAAATTATTACTGTTGTGTTCCAGTAATTTGTCGCTGGTAGCAACGCCGGGGGTTACCAATTCTGTTACGCCCCGTTTTACAATTCCCTTTGCAAGTTTGGGATCTTCCAACTGGTCGCAGATGGCAACACGATAGCCCGCTTTAACCAGTTTGTGTAAATAGGTATCCAGTGCATGGTGAGGAAAGCCTGCCAGTTCGGATGCAGCCGGGTTTCCGTTATTTCGTTTGGTTAATGTAATGCCCAGTACCGAAGAAGTAGTGATGGCATCCTGGCCGAAAGTTTCATAAAAATCACCCACCCTAAAAAGCAAAATGGCATCAGGGTACCTGGCCTTGATAGCATTGTGTTGTTGCATTAAGGGAGTTTCTGCAGTTGCTTTCGCCATAGCTTTTCCCGGTTGGTCGGGAGGCGGCAAAAATAGTGAAAAATTTGAATCGGGTTAAAATGACCGGGGCATTTATGCTTTTAAGTTGGCCACTCCACTTTAAAGCGAATCAATTCTCCTGCTTGGTGAGTATCTCTTTTTCATCTTCTCCCAAAGCCCGTCGAAGGTCTGGTGATTTTCTTCCTTCCATTTTTTGCTGAAGGCTTTCATTTTTTCATAGCGGTCATCCTTGCTCATAGAGAAAAAGGCAGTAATGGCTTCTGAGTCGCTTTCAAATGCCAGTTGGTTGTACAATTCTTTTAGTTGCTGCTCCTTTTTGATATTGGTATTTGCAAGAGAAATTTCCATTTCTTCCCGCAGCATCACTTTTTCATCGTAACTGCCGGAGGGCAACATCGTTTTTGCGATCACCGGCATCAGTTCGATCAGCATCAATATAAATACGATGAGGTAATAACGAAAGGCCAGTGCATCATTATCCTTTACCAAATTATTCAACGCTTCCACCCTGGTTAAAAAGCCATTGTTGAGGTATGAGGCAAAATTCGCTTCTTCCGCTTTCATTTTATTGTCGATCTCTTTCAATGCAACATCCGTGCTATCCAGTTTAGGCTGACTTTCTTTCAACAGCGATTGATACTCACCATCCAGTTTTTGATATTCATTCCGCTTGGCAATGGCAATATCTTTTATCCCGATCTTGCCGGTACCGCCACTGCCATCGGTCTCTGCTAAAAAATTTTCTCTTGCTTTGGAAACTGCACCGTATTTTAAAGCCAGTTCGTTTTTAATAGCAGCGTTTTGTTTTGTGAGCGTTTCTTTCTGAATTTTAAAAAGCGTTTCCAGTTCCTGTTGCTTCTGCATTTTCTTTTTTTCATTATCGAGGGAGGTCTGCAGTTTTATTTCCTTATCGAACATATACAACACAGCAGGTTGCGCCATAAAAGTGCCGATGGTTAATGCAAGCAATCCCCGGAATAAAAGCGGGGCAAACTTCCGCTTATTGAACTTTGTAATGCCTTTTATAAGCGCCCGGTCAATGGTGAGGATGATAAATCCCATGAACAACCCAAGCGCTGCTGCAATAAAGACCGAATCCACAATGGTGCTGAAGAAATACGTCCAGGTAAATGTTGCAAAGGCCCAGGTGCCCAGTACCGTCATACCGATGATGCGGTAACGGTTGCGGTCGATGACCGAATCAACCAGTATTTCTTTTTCGGCAGTGGATAACCACCATAAGAACTCTGTGAACTGCGAAGGTTCATAATGCTCCCTTTGGGAGACAGCAATATTTTTTTCCATATTAAAATAACATTAGAATGTTGCTAAAGAGGGATCAAAAGCGGAGTTGAAGTTGAAGGGTTGCAAAATAGCTATTCTTTGACGGAATAACGAAGTCTGCGGATGGTTATTTCTCCCACGCAGGCACATTAACAGTTTATTAGAAACCACTATTAAACATAGGTTGCCAGAGAGCATCCATTGTCATATCTTTGCAAGCGTTTTAAAAGCGACCGATTTTTTACACTAAACAAGCAAAATGAAGAAAATTCTCAGTGTGGTTCTGGCGATGACGGTATTGGTTCTAACGATTGCAGCACAGCCTCCCAAATCAATGGGCAGCAGCGACCCGGAAGCAAAAAAAATTCTCGACGCCGTGAGTGCCAAATTCAAAACCTTCAAATCAGTTCAGTCTAAATTCAGTTTAAAGATCGAGAACAGCAGCAATAAGGTAATGGGCAATAAATCCGGAACGGTTTTCATGAAAGGCACCAAGTACCGCATCAATGTTACCGGCCAGGAAATTTATTGCGACGGCAGTAATGTGTGGACTGTTGACAAAGCAGCCAAAGAAGTTACCATCAGCAAACTTGATCCTTCAAACAATACCATCACTCCGCAAAAGCTATTTACTAATTTCTACGACAAGGATTTTTTATATAAACTGAACAGTGATGCAAAGGGCATACAGGAAATTGAATTAACGCCCATTGATAAGTCGAAACTTTTTCACAAAGTGATCGTTTATATCAACAAGGCCACGAAAACCATTACTTCTACCAAGGTGTTTGAAAAAGCCGGCAACCGCTATACATATACGGTGAGCGGAATGAATACTACCGGAAATATTACAGATGCAACCTTTGTATTTGACCAGAAGAATTACCCGGGGATGGAGATCGTTGATCTTCGGTAAAGATTGCCACAGAAACACGGAAGCACAGAAAATATTTTATACCGTCCAGCCTGAGGCTGGACGTTTTTATTTGCCCCAACGATAGGTTTTAATATCAATCCCCGCCAAATCAAGCACCCGGTCAACAACCGTGGCGGCTACTTCTTCTATTGTTTGAGGTTTGCTGTAAAAAGATGGTGTGGCCGGGCAAATGATGCCCCCCGCCAGGGTAACGGTTTCCATATTGCGTATATGAATGAGGTTGTAGGGTGTATCCCTTATCACACAAATGAGTTTTCTTCTTTCTTTTAAAACCACATCCGCCGCCCGGCTGATAAGGTCATTGGAAATGCCGGAAGCGATCCGTCCCAAAGTTCCCATACTGCAGGGAATGATGATCATGGTGTCGTATTGCCCCGAGCCGGATGCAAAGGGCGCATTAAAATCCTGCTGCTGGTAAAATTTCACGGGCAGGCTGCTGAATTCTTCGTTTCCCAGTTCAATTTTCCACACTTCTTTCGCATTTTCCGTCATCACTACTGATAATTCCTGCCACTGGTCCTTATACAAAACCAGTTTTTTCAATAGTAAACCGGCATATACCGAACCGCTTGCACCAGTAACCGTCACGACAATTTTTTTCATCATTTTCCGTTTAACTTTGCCTAAGCTACAAACAAATAAACTATGAATAAAGTTCTGGGTTTTTTATTGATTTTAACGGCACCCTTTCTGTTGGTTTCTTTCAATGATCCAAAAAAAGAAAAAATAAACTGGCTAAGCATTGCGGAACTGCATGCAGCCTATGCCAAAAATCCGAAGCCCATCATCATAGATGTATATACCGACTGGTGTGGCTGGTGTAAAGTAATGGACAGGGAAACATACAGCAATGATAAAGTAGCAGACTATATCAACAAGAATTTTTATGCCGTAAAGTATAATGCAGAGTCGACTGCCCAGGTAGAATTTGCCAATAAAAAATATAATTATAATCCTGCTTACAGAGCTAATGACCTTGCCGTTTATTTGCTTGGAGGACGGTTAGGCTATCCAACCACTGTTTTATTATCAACGCTGGATGCACAACCGGCTCCTCTTTCCGGTTATCTTAAGCCTTCTGAACTGGAAGCTCCTGTAAAGTATTTTGGGGAAGGCGCCTATAAGAATAAAGACTATCCTCTTTATATGAAAGATTTTACCAGTAGCTGGTAGTCTGATTGATCATTTGTCATTGGTCAATAGTCATTTTAAGACCCTGCAATTGCCAAGCTTTTCTCAATGACCAATGACTATTGACCAATGCCTTATACTAATTTTCCCTTTTCCTAAAATCTTATTTTTCTGCTGTTAACTTCTATATTGTAATTTCCCTATTCAATATTCGGGATGTCGTCACCAAAACTACAGCGAAGCTTAGGCTTATTTCAATCCACCGTAATCAACATGATCGACATGGTGGGCATTGGCCCCTTTGTTACCCTGCCCATAGTAATGGGACTGATGGGTGGCATGTTCTTATATGCCTGGATCGCCGGGGCCATTCTATCGCTGGTGGATGCAATGATATGGAGTGAACTGGGTGCGGCGTATCCGCTCGCCGGCGGCAGTTATAATTTTTTAAAAGAAGCTTATGGAAAGAATGGCATGGGCCGCATGATGAGTTTCCTTTACATCTGGCAAACCATCATACAGGCACCGCTTGTTGCGGCTTCTGCTGCCATTGGCTTTGCACAATACCTCGGCTATCTCGTTCACCTGGATGAATGGGAACAAAAACTTGTTTCGGCATCTGTGATTGTTGTTGTTACCATATTATTATACCGTAAGATCGACAGCATTGGAAAGATCGCCGTGCTGCTGTGGACCGGTGTGATCCTTACCATCGGCTGGATCATTGTTGGCGGCATTGCACATGGAAGTTTTTTACAGCCACTCAAAAACATCAATGAAGGATTCAGTTGGGGCCACCTGGCATCCTTTGCATTCGGACAGGCATGTATCAAATCCATTTACAGTTACCTGGGGTATTACAATGTCTGTCACTTAGGAGGCGAAATAAAAGATCCCGGTAAAAATATTCCCCGCAGCATGTTCATCTCAGTGATCGGCATTGCCGTTTTATACCTTGCCATGAATACAAGCGTAAGCAGTGTGATCTCCTGGCAGGAAATAAAACAATGGCAGGATGCAGGCATAAATAATTTTGTAGTGAGTACTTTCATTGAACGGCTCTATGGTAAAGCCGCTGCTAATGTTGCTACGGTAATGATACTTTGGGTGGCGCTGGCTTCTCTGTTTGCAGTAATGCTGGGTTACTCAAGGGTGCCTTATGCCGCAGCGGCAGATGGTTCTTTCTTTAAAGTATTTGCCAAACTGCATCCTACCCGGAATTTTCCATACGTTTCCTTACTGGTGATGGCTGCCTTTGGTTTTGTATTCAGCCTGTTGTTTAAAATGAGTGATGTGATCAGCGGCATACTCGCTATGCGTATCATGGTGCAGTTCATAGGCCAGGCTGTTGGGGTAATTATATTGAGAAAACGAAACGGCACAAAATCACTGCCTTATAAAATGCCGCTTTATCCCCTGCCGGTTATTTTGGCCATTGCGATGTGGCTTTTTGTTTTTTATTCAACGGGATTAAAGGTCATCAACTCCTTCTTACTTGTTTTCGGCTCCGGCCTGGTTGTATATTTTATTTATGCAAAGCTGCAGAACCAATGGCCCTATAAAAGAAAGGAAGATGTGGAACTAAAAAATGAAATAAGTGGTATAAGGAATTAATAAGAAGATGCTTCCCGAAATAATCGGGACAGGTCGTTCCCCAGCATGGCAGTGCTTTTTAAATTGACGTTTCACAGATCTGGCAGATCATTGATCTCCGTGAACACGCCATTTGAAACAGCCAGCGCCATGCAAAAACTCCCATTTGTGATCACTAGGCATGGGACCTGCAAGGTTAAATTATAACGCAACACCTGGTCTAATACTTTTTTATCCAATGCTACTCCCATCTCCTTACACTCAATGATCATCCAGGGTTTTGAATTTCTGTCATACACCACTATATCAAAACGTTTTTTTAAATCACCCAGTTTAATTTCTTTTTCAACGGCGATCAAAGAAGCCGGGTATTTCTTCACCTGGAAGAGGTACTGCAGAAAATTCTGACGCACCCATTCTTCCGGGGTAAGCACCACCCAGCGTTTCCGGGCCTCATCAAAGATCAGTTCCCGGTGGTCTTCTTTCTTTATTTTTGGTTGATATGGTGGGTATTCGATCCTGATCATTGCTCAACTACTGCCTGCGGCAAAGAATTTTGTATATTTAATGTTCAAATAGAATTTCAACGGAAAGATATGAAGACAAAAGAAGAAATTGTACAGAACTGGTTGCCCCGTTACACCGGAGAAAAAATTGAAAATTTCGGTCAATATATTTTGCTCACCAATTTTTCCAATTACGTAGGCCTGTTTGCCAAATGGAATAAGGTAAAAGTAATTGGCGTGGGTAAAGCAATGCAGTGTGCTACAGCGGGTAATATCACCATCATTAATTTCGGAATGGGAAGTCCGGGTGCCGCAACGATCATGGACCTGCTGAGCGCCATTCATCCACAGGCCGTTTTATTTTTGGGTAAATGCGGTGGATTAAAAAAACGAAATAAACTGGGCGACCTTATCCTGCCCATTGCGGCCATAAGAGGAGAAGGTACGTCCAATGACTACTTCCCTCCCGAGGTGCCGGCACTTCCGGCATTTGCTTTACAGAAAGCGGTATCCACCACCATCCGTGACTATGCAGTGGATTACTGGACCGGTACTGTTTACACTACGAACCGCCGTGTTTGGGAGCACGACGAGAAATTCAAGGAATACCTGCAAGACATAAGAGCTTATGCGGTTGACATGGAAACCGCCACTATTTTTACGGTTGGTTTTTATAATAAGATCCCAACCGGTGCCTTGTTGCTGGTTAGCGACCAACCCATGACTCCCGATGGCGTAAAAACAGCAGCCAGCGATAAAAGAATAACTGCCAAGTTTGTAAATACACATATAAAAATAGGCATCGACTCATTAAAGCAACTGATGAATAACGGACTTACTGTAAGACATTTGAAATTTTAAACATCAATTGCAACATTAAAAGCAGAAAAAATTAATAACCCCAATCTGTTGGCTGAGTTATTTTGCATAGCCTCTTAGAGGCGAAACTTTGGTGAATAAAATGACCTGTTTTTTCAGAGCTCCGTAGGAACGACATTATTAAATACCGTTCCTGCTTAGCTAAAATCCGGTTATTGTATTTCTTTTTACCAAAATTCTGGCCCCATGGGCCTTTCAAAAAACGATGTCAGGGAAAACACTTATCTGATTGCCTTTATTACTTTCCATAAGGAACCTGAGTATTCATTTCGGCAAAGGGCACGAAAGAATGACTGCTGTAAGAAATATTTCCCTGGAAATAAAAAAAGGCGAACTGCTTGCCATTGTGGGTGAAAGCGGTTCCGGCAAATCGGTTACGGCACTTTCTCTTTTAAAATTACTCCCTAAACAAAGTTCGGTCACAGGCCATGCTTTTCTTTACCGCTGGGAAGAACAACCGCAGGATCTTATCCAGTTACCTCCATCAGAAATAAATGATGTTCGTGGCAGCAACATCGCTATGATCTTCCAGGAACCGATGACATCTTTAAACCCGGTATTCACCTGTGGGTACCAGGTAATTGAATCTATTATGCTTCACCAGAAGGTTAGCAAAAAAATTGCCCGGCAAAAAACCATTGACCTTTTTGAAAAAGTACAACTGCCTGACCCGGCCGGGATGCTGAAGCGTTTTCCGCACCAGGTAAGCGGCGGACAAAAACAACGGGTGATGATCGCCATGGCCATGAGCAGCAACCCGTCTTTATTGATCGCCGACGAACCCACCACTGCCCTGGATGTAACAGTTCAGAAAAATATACTTGAACTGATCAGGGAATTGCAGCAGCAAAACAACATGGGTGTCATTTTCATCACACATGATCTTGGCATTGTGGCCGACATTGCCGATAAGATCGTGGTGATGCACAAAGGCGAGATTGTGGAGCAGGGAAATGCAAAGGAAATTCTCAGTTCGCCAAAGCATCCATATACAAAAGCCTTATTAGCTTGTCGTCCGGCAGGTCAGTCTAAGAATAAACGGTTGCCGGTGGTGAGTGATTTTTTAGGAACGAAGGAAACGATTGGTCATTCGTCATTAGTCATTAAGCAGGCCAATAGCAGCGAACATCAAACATCAAACCTCAAACCTCAAACCACCATACTTGATATCCAAAACCTAAACGTTCATTTTCCCACTAAGAAAAATATATTTGGCAAGCCGGTCAAATTCTTCAAAGCAGTGGATGATGTAAGTTTTGATGTGCAGCAGGGAGATATTGTGGGCCTGGTTGGTGAAAGCGGTTGTGGAAAAACAACGCTCGGCAGAAGCATCCTTCAACTCATTAAACCAACATCGGGTAATATCCTTTTGAATGGTGAAGACATTACAAAAATGAAAGTTTCCCGTTTACGCAGTCTCCGCAAAGACCTTCAAATTGTTTTCCAGGATCCCTACGGTTCTTTGAACCCACGCATTACCATCGGCGAAGCCATACTGGAGCCGCTTAAAGTGCACGGTGTTTTAAATAACAAGAATGAACGGAAAGAAAAAGTGATGGAGTTGCTGGAGAAGGTAAGTCTTAAAGCGGATCATTTCAACCGCTACCCTCACCAGTTCAGCGGAGGCCAGCGCCAGCGCATCTGCATTGCCCGTGCCCTTGCCCTAAATCCTTCTTTCCTGGTATTTGATGAAAGTGTGTCTGCCCTGGATGTAAGCGTGCAGGCACAGGTACTAAACCTGCTCAACGACCTGAAGAAGGAATTTGGCTTTACGGCCATTTTTATTTCACACGACCTGTCGGTAGTGCACTATATCTGCAACCGCATCCTCGTAATGCAGCAAGGCAGGATCGTGGAAGAAGGAACGGCAGACCAGGTTTATCATGACCCGGGGAACGAATACACCAAAAAGCTGGTGGATTCTATTCCGGGAAAGTTGCTGTTACAGCCCATACTGGCATAGCTTTCGTACAAATTGTTCACAACCCCGGGATTCTTCGGCCAAAAGCCGTGACAGGCTTTATTTATTAGCTGTTATTCATTACCTTTGCCCCCTTTAAATCATGCCGTAACATGATAAGTGCCTTTAAAAAGGCTATCACTTAAGTACCCAGTGTACACGGCATGTAACCATCATATTAAAACCGTTACATGAAATTATCACAATTCCGTTTCGACCTTCCCCTTAATTTAATTGCCCAGCAACCTACCAAAAAACGTGAAGACAGCCGCATGATGGTTATCGAACGTAAGACCGGGCATATCGAGAACAGACACTTCAAAGACATCATCGAATATTTTAACGACAAGGATGTGTTTGTGGTAAACAACACCAAAGTATTTCCTGCCCGCATGTATGGCCGCAAGGAAAAGACCGGTGCCAAGATCGAAGTGTTTCTGTTGCGTGAGCTTAACAAAGCCAACAAGCTTTGGGATGTGATCGTTGACCCGGCCCGTAAAATAAGGGTGGGTAATAAATTATATTTTGGCGAAAGTGATGAACTGGTTGCCGAAGTAATTGACAACACCACCAGCCGCGGACGTACCATTCGTTTTTTATGGGAAGGCACCGATGAGGAATTCAGGGGAATGCTTGAAATTTTAGGTGAAACGCCCTTACCAAAATACATCAAGCGCAAACCAGAGGAAGAAGACAAAGAACGTTATCAAACCGTTTATGCAAAACACGAGGGCGCTGTTGCTGCTCCAACTGCCGGGCTGCACTTCAGTGAAGAACTGATCAAACGGCTTGAGATCAAAGGAATTCGTTTTGCTGAAGCTACTTTACATACCGGGCTGGGTACATTCCGTCCCATTGAAGTGGAAGATCTGAGTAAACACAAAATGGACGCCGAATATTACCGCATTGAAGAAAATGCCTGCAAGATCGTTAACAAAGCAAAAGAAGGAGGTCACCGCATCTGCTCCATCGGTACTACCACGATGAGAGCCATGGAATCTTCATTCACTGCACAGAAGTTATTGAAGCCATCAGAAGGCTGGACCAATCATTTCATTCATCCGCCTTACAATTTTAATATTGCCGATTCGCTGGTAACGAATTTTCATCTTCCTAAAACAAGCCTGCTTATCATGGCCTGTGCCTTTGCCGGCTACGACCTGATGATGGAAGCTTATAAAAAAGCGATCAAAGATAAATACCGCTTCTTTAGTTATGGAGATGCGATGCTGATCATTTAGAATCAAAGGACCATACTTATTTTCAGCCTTCCCTTGGGAGGCTTTTTTTATTACTGCCCTTGTACGAAGAAGTTGAAAAACCCCGCAACGTATAATTCAACTAATAATTGTAAGCACGCAAAGAAAAAAGTTAGCGGCATTGTTTTGCGAAATAATACTACAACGGATTACAAAACTGGCTATGGTTAATGCAAGAACAGGCTATTACTTTTGCCCTGTTAAACTAATCTTTTACCTATTAAAACCAACCACAATGAAAAAAAATTTCTTTGTACCGGCGGCAATACTGTTGCTGGCCTTTTCTGCGACCTCATGTAAAAAGGAAACACTTTCACCCGTAACCGATAACACTATTGCCCCGGAGATAGCCGTGCCCGGATCTCCTGCAGCAATTGTATCGAAATCATCAAATGAAAGAACGGTAACCCCACTCGTGTTAGAAAACTATTCATGGAAAGTAGGCAATATAAGCGTGAACGGTATAAACCTGACTCCTTCGTACTCTGAATATGGTTTTAAGTTCAACTCCAATAATTCAGTTGTTGCTACAAGGGAGTTTGCAACCGTGAATGGATCCTGGTCGCTGAACAACAGTAATAGTATAATAGCTATGCTTTTTGACCAAAATGAAAAACTGAGACTGGCCGACCTCAATGGCAATTGGGAGATAGTCAGGGTCACTTCAAGAAGTATTTACATGCAGATCAATGACCTCGCCTTCCAGGCTGAGCTGAGGTTCGATGCGACTCCATTTGGAGTGAAATAAGAAAACTCGTTTCGGAATTAATCGAATTTATCTACACGGATCGTCGCCGGGCTGGCGGCGATCTTTTTTATGCCTGTCTCTGCCAAAGAGGGCTGAATAAAAAATGGGGCCAGATAAAAATCCGGCCCCGTTTAATCCAATATCCTATGAAAAACCAATTATAAGACGCACAAGCAGGTTGGTTTGTTGCAAATGAATTGTTAACAGTTTTTGAGTAACTTTATTCTAATCAAAATTTAATGATGATGAAAACTATTCAGCAGTGGCTCAGCGAATACGGCGAGAGCCACCAGGACCATACCAATAAAACCATCCACTGGATCTGTGTACCATCTATTTTCTTTTCTATAACAGGACTATTATACAGCATTAAACTGCCCTTTGAAATTTCAGGCATTCCGGTAAATGTTGCAATGCTCGTTTTGATACTTGCCGTAGTATATTATTTTTCTCTTTCCCGAACACTGTGGATAGGCCTGTTCTTATTTGCTGTACTGTGCTTATTGCTGTGCCAGTTTATCGAGCGTTCTGGCTTTGTACCACTCTGGCTTTTTTGTGTAATTGTATTTGTTGTAGCATGGATCGGGCAATTCTACGGCCACAAAGTGGAAGGAAAGAAACCATCATTCTTCAAAGACATACAGTTCCTGCTGATTGGCCCCGCCTGGCTGATGAGTTTTATTTATAAGCGGCTGGGAATTGGGCTATAGCAGAATAAATCGTTTAAGCCGTTTAAAGGTTTAAGTCGTTTAACGGTTGATCCCTATGCAACGACTTAAACGTATGAAACGTTTTCTACAACCCGAACAACCCCTTATTCAGCAACTGCAGTGTTTGTTCTTTATGCTGCCTGTCGATGAGCAACGTAACATTGTGTTTGCTTCCGCCATAACTTACCATGCGCACCGGGATTGGTTCAATGGCATCAAACAATTTTTTCATCACGTCTTTTGTTTCTTCGATCTCATTTCCCACTACCGATACAAGGGTTTGATTACTGTCTGTTTCAATCGTTCCGAATGGCTCCAGTTCTTTAATGATATCCGGCAGGCTCACATCATTATCAATCGTAACCGAAACAGCCACTTCAGATGTGGTGATCATATCAATCGACGTACGGTATTTTTCAAACACTTCAAATACTTTACGCAGGAAACCATAGGCAAGCAGCATACGGCTGCTCTTTACACGGATGGCCGTGATTCCGTCTTTTGCGGCAACGGCTTTGGCACCGTTACTTCCTGCTTTTTCGGTGATCAAGGTACCTTTTGCCGATGGATCCATCGTGTTCAGCAATTTTACCGGCACGTTATAAAAATGTGCAGGCCAGATACTGGCAGGATGTAAAATTTTTGCACCGAAATAAGCCAGCTCTGCGGCTTCTTCAAAACTCAGTTGCTCAATGGGATAAGTTTTATCAACGATCCTCGGATCATTGTTGTGCATGCCGTCGATGTCGGTCCATATCTCACAAACATTGGCCGTTATCGCCGCTGCTATGAGTGAAGCCGAATAATCACTTCCCCCTCTTTTTAAATTATCCACTTCTCCCCTTGCGTTGCGGCAGATATACCCCTGGGTGATGAATATCTTCTTGTCTTTATTTTTTTGCAGAAGCTGGGCCAGTTTTACTTTGATGGTGCCCACCTGCGGTTCATCATGTGTATCGATGGTCATGAAGTCGAGGGCGGGCAATAAAACATGATCTACGTTTATTTCTTCCAGGTAGATGCTGAAGAGTTTGGTACTTAATAATTCTCCCTGCGCAAGAATATCCTTATTCAATGCTTCGCTGAAAGATATCTTTAAGATGATGGTAAGAAATTCGAAGTGTTCATTCAGAACTCCATTTGCTTTTTGTAATGAAACTTCGTTCTTCAGTAATTCCGAAGTGAATTTTTTATAATGTTCATGCAAGGCATCTATCTGTTGCTTTGCCGTATTGCGGTCGCCGTGGGAGAGTGATTCACTGATCTCAACCAGGGCATTGGTCGTACCACTTAAGGCAGACAGCACCACTATTTTAGACTCGGCATCCTTTGTTACCAGGCCAGCTACTTCCTGCATCCGCCGCGGCTTGCCCACGCTGGTGCCGCCAAACTTCATTACTTTCATTCAATAAATTTTGAGCCTGCTTACCGGCAGGCAGGCTGCAAATATACTTCTTAAAAGACTACTTTGAACTTGTCGCCGATGGCTTCCAGGTCATCTATCACAGGTTGCAGCAAGGGAATTCCGTTCTTCATTCTTTCGGCTTCCATTTCCCTTTCCGGGTCGCCGGGAATAAGCACTTTCTCCTGGCCGGGAATGGTTTTGGCAGAACGGAAACGGGCAATCCATTTATCCATGTGCAATTTAAATTCATCTGCCGTACGGAATGCATCAATACGCATGGCGCCAAAGAAATGGCCAATGCCCTCGCCGGGCATATGTTCAGGCATCGGTAAGTAAGCCGGGAAAGGCGGAACCCAGGGACCATAGTTTGCGCCGCTAAGTATGCCGGAAAAAATATCGGCAATGGCGCCCAGTGCATAGCCTTTATGACTGCCGTGTTCTTTATCGCCACCAAGTGGTAAAAGTGTGCCGCCATTTTTTATTTCATTGGGATCGGTGGAAGGTTCTCCTTCTTTGGTAAGTGCCCAGCCCAAAGGCATGGGTGAATTTTTCCGTTGCAGTATCTCCAGTTTACCATTGGCGGCCGTGGTAGTTGCAAAGTCGGCGACAAAGGCCGGCTGCTCTCCCGCCGGTATAGCAACGGCGATTGGATTTGTTCCCAGCATTCTTTCCTTAGAAAAAGTTGGCGCAACCAATGCCGATGCATTCGTCATGGCAATACCGATCATATCATTTTGTAAAGCCATCATAGCGTGGTGACCGGCAATGCCAAAATGATTGCTGTTGCGAACGCTCACCCAACCCGTGCCCACCTGTTTTGCCTTATCAATGGCAACCTGCATGGCAAAGGGAGCAACAACTAAACCCAGTCCCCGGTCGCCATTAACAACCGCAGTCGATGGTGTTTCATGTACAATGGAAATTTTTGGGGTTGCATTTACCCGCTGCACTTCCCATAAACGTATGTAACCACTAAGCCTTGCCACACCATGACTATCCACTCCACGGAGGTCGGCAGATAATAATGATCGGGCTGCTGTAGTTGCATCTGTATCGCTGCAACCGATCTTTAAGAATATATTTTTTGAGAAGTTGAATAGCTGGCTGTAGGAGAAGGTTTTGCTCATTGGGCAAAAGTAAATGAAATTTATACTTCAGGTAGTTCAATGGTTATTGAAATAAGTAAGTATGCCTTTTGAGTAATTGCTATTCCGCCTTCTTTGAAGTTCTGAACCTGAAGGATGCGCCAAAAGCATAAAAATTATCTGGTGCCAGTTTGCTAAGGCCGATCCCTGCAGAAGCATCTACCTTAAGATTGTCGTTGATATAAAATGCCAAGCCGGCACCCAGGCTGTTCATAGGATAGTAACCTTTCCAGATATAGCCATATGCTTCAACATAAGCATACCATCTTTCGCTGATGTTGAATCCCGGCGAAAAACTATAAACATAATACGGATGATCTATAAAAGCTTTCCATTCCATGCCGATATTATAGCGGATCAATACGGTCTTTGATACGGTATGCAGCATGGCAAAGCGAAAGTCGCCTCCATCAAGTGTATCATGGAATATAGTGCGCAGATGATTGAAATGATAATGGACGATGAGAGATGTTTTTGGCCTAATGCCCTTTTCATCTAAAAAATTGAATTTAGCTCCCAGTTCAACCCGGTTTATGCCTTTGTATGTAGTTGTTCCAAAAGAGGAGCCATCCTGTTGTGTTCCCAGTTCTGTTAATGCCCTTAATTCAACCCGTTTTACAATTCCGTACTTAACTAATAAAACAGGGTTCTGCATAAAATGATCTTTTACACCCGGACCTAGCTTCTCCGTTTGTCTTGAAAAGCCCGTTTCTGTCTGAATCCATTTTTTCGGAACTGTGCCCGGATCAATTGTAAAGCCGGGCCGGTCGGTAATGATTTTTTCTTCCTGCGCATTTGCCGCAAGAGATATTATAATGAGGCTTATCGTAGAAATAAATTTCATCATAAAAAACCATAGCTGCCTCTTTAAATTAAAGAAGCAGCTATAAACAAATATAATAATTCAATTTTCAGAATAAAAGCATGCTTTTATCGTATTAACATAACATTTCCATAGGGGTTTGTATTTCCTGCTCCGTTAAGAATATTATTTGGACAGCCTGGTATAGTTACCCGCCAGGTATAATTTCCCGGATCTGCGGGTTGGCCATTGCTGTAGGTTCCATTCCAGGAATAATCCAGCAAGGTTGGGCCGGTTGAATGAAATACCTGGTTTCCCCACCGGTTCCATACCCAGAATTCTCCACCGGGATAATCCTGCAGGTTTATTGGCCTGAATAAATTATTAATGCTGGCACCCGGTGTAAAAGCAGTAGGAACAGCGACCCTCCTGGGATTATAATGCTTCACTGTTTGCACAGCCGAACCAATGCAACCTGCGAAATTCGTATTCGTTACAGCCAGGCTATATGTATAGACTATTGGCGGCGGTGCTGTCGGCGCATTAATATTTGGCGGCGTTAAAGGAGGCAGGCTGATCATTGGTTTTTCAATATTCGGATTGCTCAGATATGTGGCGGGAGACCAAGCAAAAGTATAAGAAAGAGCAGGACCGTTGGGATCTGAATATTGCAGGTAATAATCAGGCTCCAGTTGCATAGGAGCCGGGTTACAACTGAATGCATTGTATGTTTTAGCATTCACTACCATTTTCTGAACGAAATAGGTGAGTGAATTTGAGATCACGAACTGGGCAGGATTTGAAGTTTCATATGCATACATCCGGTATTGATAAATCCCAGCGACTGTTTCTGTCCGAATATAATTTATGGTGTTAGCCCCTGGGATATCAGCCCAGCTTATGCCATTATTGTTACTCCATTGCCATTTAAATCCCGGGTTCGAAAAAGGAATTGTAGGAGTAGGCCACCAGGAATAAAGATTAACTGTACCGTTGTTGCAGGTATACGATTTCTGAACAATTGAGCTGTTTGAAAACGATGCAACGATCGGGGGAAAACAGGGAGCAAAAGAAATATCATCCACTACAAAATCATTTCCCGAAGGACTGTTATGATCGTTTTTAAGTACGATTTGTACTGAAGTAATACCAGGCGGAAGATCGAACATAAAGGATACTCTCTGCCATGGATTAGATGGATCATATTGTATTGGGAAAAACCCACTTTGCTGAATAAGGTTATTTGCTAAATCATATACTTCAAACTGAAGATTGGGCTGCTCGTATATAGATTGATCTGATAGATTTACTACATAGGCCGAAAATTCATACCCAAATGCCTGAGTTAATCCCGTTACTATAGTCCGGTATACTTCGCCTGGATCACTATTGCCGTCAACCATAAGCATATAACCGTTGACATCACCAGGTGTATGATCCTGTGGCAACGCCAACCAATTTCCATGACAACCAATGGTATTATTTGACAAGGTATAATACCCTGGCTGAAGACCGCAGCTCGTACTGTATAGGTAAGTAATATTTGATGAAGGCAGTGCCGGGCCAGGATTGGATCCTGAACCAAAGTTTACATACACAGCTGGTGTACCTAACACACCGCTACAAGATTTTAATTCTCCTATAATGAAATTTATAATATCAACATAACTGAGACCATTTTGACCTCCCAGGTCTTCGTAAACCTCAATGGTTCCCTGGCCATTCAACCACGCAGGGATATCATCCCATTGAATAGTGATCGTATGCTTATCAGAATATAGAACAGTCCCATAAGTTACATTCCAGGTAACATTTGCATAATTTTCATAAACGCTTCCCCAACTGGGCCAGTTGGCAGTATAGGTTTCTGTTGCGCCGGGTGTTACCGACATATTGCCTGAAATAAAAAAATCTGCCCTGGCTATCAGTGAAAGTATGCTCAGCATACAGGTGAATAAAAGTTTCATAGTTAAATATTAAAAGGTGAATATTAGTGTCTCTGGTAAAAAACTGTAGGTGTTGCCCAATTACTCCCTCAAAACCTGATGAATCTTTCTTCTAAAAACCGTTCCCTGTTTTTTGCGCCGGTGTATATCAATGAAATTTCCATTGCGCTTTTCTGCCCACGATTCTTTGAATAAAAATTTATGTCGTAAGATGTATTTAAGGCAAACCCTAAAAAATTCAATCCAACAACAGGAACAATGGCCTTACCGCCAATCACACTACTCCTGAACCACGCCCCAAACGAGAATTGATTATTTCTGTTTAAACTGAGTTCATATGAAAGCCCTGTAAACAGGTCATTGATCGACCTTTCGGAATAACTCACCAGCAGGGCTGAATATAATTTCCCTTTATTCCTTAGTTTCTTTTCCCAGGCAAAATGCCCCCATGTTTGTCGTGGTACATTTAATTCCCCTCCCTGGAAAATCTTTTTCGGTGCTGTTATATGATACATGGAAACTCCTGCTGAAATCAGGTTAGCAGTATTGATCATTCCCTGGTAAATCAAACCGGCATCCAGGTCGGTATATGTAACATCCACATCGCCGAGTTGAAAGATGTCAATATTAGAATAGCCTGAATTTATCCAGGAAATAAGCTGGCTTTCAAATATGTAATCCGGTTTTAGTAATTTCCTATGAGCGTAGGTTGTTTGAAATCCTATGCCAAGCTGTTGTTTTCCATCTTCATCAAGGCCTTTTTGGTAAGATGCCGAAAGCGATAAATAAGTATTTTTAATCCCCTCCGCTGCACTGTTTTCCGAAAGCCCGGAAATACCAAGCGCAAAGCAATCCTGCTCCGGAACTAATTTTTCCAGGACTTTAAAATCTGAGAAAAATGCAGTCTGCGTGAATATTTGCTCTTGTGCATTTATTGTCCGCCTGAATGATCCGCCAATACGGTAGCTTTTATTAAACCGTCCTGTATTTGCAGGATTAATTAATAATGGAGCAGCATAAAACTGCGAAAACCTGGCCTGGGAGATAACAGCTGGTTGATCAATAAAACAAAATAAAAGCAGTAAGCTATAATATTTTATCATGGATGGGGCTTGAAAATGTAAAAGATCATTTCCACCTACGATACAATGCTACAATGCTTTTAAAATAACAGGAAGTGATATTGCTCCTAAAAAAAAGAGAAAATACTCAGCACAGTGAAGTGTATTAAACAGAGAAGCCGCCCAAAACTGAACGGCCCTCTTTTTTGCTCAACCTTACTTATATAGGAATGCGGATAACTAATTATTTTCCTGCATCATCTCCTGTCGCTTTGCTTTGAATTTTTCTTTCTGCTCATCGGTTAAAATGGCCTGTACATTTTTTGCCTGTTCTTTCTGCAGTTCCCGAAATTGTTTTTTCTTTTCTTCTTCAGATAACTGGCTGTTGTTTTCAATGGCTTCTTTCTTAGCCATATTTGCCTGGCGTATCTCCTTCAGTTTTATTTTCTGCTCCCGGGTTAGGTCAAGATCCTTTAAGAGGTCTTTACGGTTATTCATGGAATTGCCTGGCTGGCTTAAAGCCGAATCCGCCTGCTTTGATGGAGAAGGTTTCCGTTCTATCTGTGCGACCGAGATCATGGAAGGAAGAAGGAAGAATAAAATAAATCCGGGGATTTTCATCTTTGTAAATTTTCAGAAAGATAGATGGTTTGCCGGCGAAGAAGTTTAATCAACAGCCATTTTCTTCATAAAAAAACCGGCCACTCATTGGCCGGTATAGTTTTTCAAATATGGTAATGCTGTTTTTATCTTAAGAAAAGCAGTTCCCGGTATTTCGGCAGCAGCCAGAATGCGTCGTCTACCAGCAGTTCCAGTTTGTCTACGTGGTAACGGATCACATCAAAGTATTTACCCTTCACCCCATCGCAATAGGCAATGGCTTTTGCACGGGTATCCGCAATTTCATTTACGTTCTTCCTTTCCTCAATCATCTTCTCCACGTTATCGCTGATCTCGTTGATATGGGTACTGATGGCTTCCAATACCTGCTTTTGATTGGCATAGGCAGCTTCAGAAAGCCCCACTTCTTTCAGCCCTTTGATATTGCTGATAAGTACATTCTGGTATTTGATGGCAGAAGGAAGAATGAACGTAGTTGCCAGGTCTCCCATCACCCTTGCTTCGATCTGAACTTTTTTGACGTATGCTTCCAGCATGATCTCATGACGGGCTTCCAGTTCCACATGACTGTAGATCTCGTTGCTCTCAAAAAGATGTTTGGCTTTATCGGTAACATAGGCATCCAGTGCAAGCGGTGTTGTTTTCACATTTGCCAATCCACGCTTTGCCGCTTCTTTTTCCCATTCATCGCTATAGCCATCGCCTTCAAACAAGATCGCTTTGCTGTCTACAATGTATTTCTGTATCACCTGCATGATGGCAACTTCTTTCTTCTCTCCTTTTTCGATCAATGCATCCACATCCACTTTAAATTGCCGCAGTGTTTCCGCCATGATCGCATTCAACGTTGTCATAGAGATGGCGCAGTTGGCAGAGGAACCTACCGCACGGAATTCAAATTTGTTACCGGTGAAAGCAAACGGAGAAGTGCGGTTACGATCCGTGTTATCCAGCATCAGTTCAGGAATACTTTTATGTATATCTAACTTAAGCATGGCTTCATCCTGTTCGTCAAACTTGCCCGATACCCGGCTCTCTACCTGGTTCAATACCTGTGTTAAGTATTTACCGATGAAGATAGAAATGATTGCAGGTGGTGCTTCATTTGCTCCCAGGCGGTGATCGTTGCCTGCACTGGCAATGGATGCCCGCAACAGGTCGGCATAATCATGCACGGCCTTGATCGAGTTAACAAAGAATGCAAGGAACATGAGATTTGTCTTCGGCGTTTTTCCGGGCGCTAATAAATTAACACCGGTATCCGTAGCCATGCTCCAGTTATTGTGCTTACCACTACCGTTGATACCGGCAAATGGTTTTTCATGCAATAAACATTTTAGTCCATGACGTTTTGCAACCCTTTCCATAATATCCATCAACAAAGTGTTGTGGTCAACTGCTAAATTTATTTCTTCAAAGATCGGCGCACATTCAAACTGTGCAGGCGCTACTTCATTATGACGGGTACGAATGGGAATACCCAGTTTATAACTCTCCTGTTCAAAGTCACGCATGAAAGCATAGATCCTTTCCGGTATGGCACCAAAATAATGATCATCCAATTGCTGGCCTTTTGCAGGTGCATGTCCAAAAACAGTACGTCCGGCCAGCAGCAGGTCGGGACGTGTATTTGCCAGGCCGGCATCTATTACAAAATATTCCTGCTCCCAGCCAAGGGTTGCAGTAACCTTTGTTACGTTCTTATCAAAATACTGGCAAACATCTACAGCAGCTTTATCCAATGCAACCAATGCTTTCAATAAAGGTGTTTTGGTATCCAGTGATTCACCGGTATAAGAAACGAAGATGGTGGGAATGCACAAGGTCTTGCCCTGGCCGATCTCCATGATAAAGGCAGGAGAAGATGGATCCCATGCAGTATAACCTCTTGCTTCAAAAGTTGCACGAAGGCCACCACTTGGGAAAGAAGATGCATCGGGTTCCTGTTGTATCAATGCGGCGCCTTCAAATTCTTCGATGGGCGTACCGTCGGATTTTAAGGTAAAGAATGAATCATGCTTTTCGGCAGACAAACCAGTTAGCGGTTGAAACCAGTGCGTAAAGTGAGTTACGCCTTTGCTCTCCGCCCAGGCACGGATGCCGTTGGCGATCTGCGAACCCATGTTGCGGTCGATCTTTTTACCGCCACGGGTTGAAGCAACCAGGCTTTTGTAAGCCTCATCACTTAAATATTTACGGGCTACCTGCAGGGTGAACACATTCTCATTAAAGATCTCTGTGATCTTACCCGGGCTCTCCACTTTTACTTTAGGGAGGCCTTTACTCAGGTTGTCTAACGCTTTAAAACGTAAAGATTCCATACTATTTTTTGGTTTTAAGGCACAAAAAAACATTAAATACTTCTATAAAACAACATTTTTTAAAATAAATTGTAAAAAATAGGGGTAACCTGGTTAAAAAAATTGATATTATTTTAATTTTTAACTTTTACTCTACCCCAGTGGATCGAACATAGTAAAGGAGTGATTATTAAGGGAAGATACAAGCTCCGGTAGCGGACAATGGAGCCTAAAGTGGGCACGATATAGCCAATAAGAAGAAATACCGTAAGCGTAAAGAACAGGGCAAATAGTATGAATGGCCTGTTGGTAACCCTTGTTTCTTTTTTCCGAAAGAAAAGAAACAGTAATAATATAACCTGGTATGCTGCAAGCTCAATATTCAGGGGCAACAGCGACTTTGAAGGCAGTTCCCACAAATAAGGTCTTAATAAGGTATGGTTGAGTGCCTGGGGTGCATTGGCGGCAAAACTGCTGAAGTCTGGCTGAAGCGGACTTAGTTCTACCTGCGTATCTGAATGCTGCAATCTTAGATATTCTGCCTGCTTTTGGGTAACTACTTCGGGTGGATCTATCTTTTTAAATACCAGGCCGACCGTAAAAAAAAGGATCGCTGTAAGCAGGTAAACCATTATAAAGGTCCTTAATGCAGGCACTTTTGTTTTGACGGCCATGATCCATGCGATCGCTGCAGGCACTAATGCTAAAAAAATAAAACTGCGCAAGCTGAACAGCAGCAGTAAACTGATCCCGGCAAACAACAATCTTTTTACAGTAACCCTGTTCTGCTCTAAACACTGAAAAACGATATAGATAAATAATGAAAGCATTAAAAAAACCATCCCGTCTTTATGAATACCTGAACTAAAGTAAAGCATGGAGGGCAGCAGGAAGCAACCGATCATCACCAATATTTTATTTCCAGGATACAGTTTGATGAACAAACGGTACAGCAGAACATGCCCGGAGAAAACAAAGAAATTAAAGAACAGGCTGTTTATATAGTAATCGCCCCGGCTGAAGATATTGAATACCGATACCAGTTTGATGATGATGTTTCCCCGCAGGTCGTTCCAGTATGAATCATAGGAACTGAACAGGCCGGAATAACCATCGGGATAACCGGATGTAAATAGGTTGGTGAGATATTTACCCGGATCGGTGATCATAAGCTGGTATTCATTCCATGCTTCCCGGTTAATGTCCCAGTAATCATTTCCAGTACCATAGAAATGCAGCGACAGCCAGCCGATGGCAATACCGGCAATGATTTTAAAAAGAAAAAGCCCGAGAATAACTTTACTGTTAATGCCCGACTTCTTTATAAATGGGATCCGCAGCAGCAGCCAGCAAAAAGCAACCAGGTAAACAACAAACAGCAGGTAATTCAATGCCTTTATTTTTTTGGTGTGGGAAGATAGTTAAAATATTTGCTTTGCCGGTCAGGATAAAAGGCATGCAGTTGTTACCTTTGCGTTTTCACCATCGTTTCTCATCACATTTATGGAAATAACAGTAAAAACAGCCGAACAATTAAGACTGACAGCAGAAGAATTTGAACTCATAAAACAAAAGATCGGCCGCACCCCCAACTTTACAGAACTCTGTTGCTTCAGTGCCATGTGGAGCGAACACTGCAGTTATAAAAATTCCATCAAGTGGTTAAAGACATTGCCCCGGGAAGGGAAAAAAATGCTGGTGAAAGCCGGTGAAGAAAATGCCGGGCTGATGGATATCGGCGATGGTTATGGCGTTGTTTTTAAAATTGAATCGCATAATCATCCATCTGCAATTGAACCTTTCCAGGGTGCAGCAACGGGTGTTGGCGGTATCAACCGGGATATTTTTACCATGGGTGCCAGGCCCATTGCTTCTTTAAACTCATTACGGTTTGGAAAATTAACCGAAGCAAAAACGCAGCACTTACTTGCCGGCGTGGTGCATGGCATTGGCCATTACGGTAATTGTTTTGGCGTACCTACCGTTGGCGGCGAAGTTTATTTTGAAGAATGTTATCATACCAATCCATTGGTGAATGCCATGAGCGTGGGTATTTTAAAAAATGGGGAAACGGTTTCTGCTACTTCCGGCAATGTAAAAGGCAATCCCGTTTTTTTTGTAGGCAGTGCAACCGGAAAAGATGGGATTGGCGGTGCCAGTTTTGCATCGGCCGATATTACGGCTGATAGCGCAGAAGATCTGCCGGCTGTTCAGGTTGGCGATCCTTTCCAGGAAAAGAAATTACTGGAAGCTTGTTTGGAAGTGATGCTGACAGGTGCTGTAGTTGGAATGCAGGATATGGGTGCAGCCGGAATTATCTGCTCCACTTCTGAAATGAGTGCAAAAGGTAATGCAGGTATGCGGATCGACCTTGACAAAGTTCCTACCCGCCAGAAAGATATGAAAGCATGGGAACTGCTTTTAAGCGAAAGCCAGGAACGTATGCTGCTGGTTGCTGAGAAAGGAAAAGAAAATTTAGTACTGGATGTTTTTAAAAAGTGGGACCTGCCCTGCAGTGAGATCGGGGAAGTAACGAACGATGGTATGCTGCAGTTTTTTATGCATGGAAATTTAGAAGCTGAATTACCAGCCTATGAATTAGTACTCGGCGGCGGCGCTCCGCAAAATTCAAGAGAATATACCGAACCAGAATATTTTGAAAAGATAAAAGCATTCAATGCAGATACTATTGCTGTACCAAAAGATCTGAAAAAGGTTGCTGAGCAGATCATTCAAATTCCAAACATCGCCAGCAAGCGTTGGGTATATGTTCAGTACGACAGCATGGTGGGCACCGGCAATGCAAGTACCAATGCACCCAGCGATGCAGCCATTGTTATTGCAAAGCCAACCAACAAGGCGCTGGCATTAACTACAGATTGCAACAGCCGTTATGTTTTTGCCGATCCATACAAAGGCGCCATGATCGCCGTTGCCGAAGCAGCAAGAAATATTATTTGCAGCGGCGGGCAACCATTAGGCGTAACTAACTGTCTTAACTTCGGCAACCCCTTCGACCCGGAAGTGTATTACCAGTTTGTACATGCCATCAAAGGCATGGGCGAAGCCTGCATCAAGTTTGATACCCCGGTAACGGGTGGCAACGTAAGTTTCTATAACCAGGGGCCCGATGGAGCCGTGTATCCTACGCCAACGATCGGCATGGTGGGTTTACTGGAATGCGCCGATGATAAAATGACGATGGACTTTAAAAAGGAAGATGACGAGATCTACCTGGTAGGCACGCAACGCAACGACATCAACTCATCGGAGTATTTACATAAGATACATGGTGTGGAATATTCACCGGCGCCCTATTTCAACCTGGCCGAAGAATTTGATGTGCAGCAAGAGGTTAAAAAAATGATCCATAAAAAGCTGGTCAACTCGGCACACGATATCAGTGAAGGCGGATTATTCATTTCGTTGATAGAAAGTTGTTTTAACCGTGATCTCGGTTTTGATGTGGCCACGGATAACAAAGACATCAGGCCCGATGCATTCTGGTTTGGCGAATCGCAAAGCCGTGTGCTGGTTTCTGTTTCCAAAGAGAACCGGAATGATTTTAATATGCTGCTGGAGAAAATGGAAATGACCGTAACTTACCTTGGCAAAGTAACTTCCGGCAAAATAAAAGTAAACGGAGAGGATTGGGGAACGGTGAGTGAATGGAAGAACAAATATGAAAATGCCATTTCCAATTTACTAGAGGGGCACGAGAGTGAACATGCTTTAACAGCTTTATAAAAAATGATGGATAAGAATTCAACAATAATAGTAACCGGTGCCGCCGGCTTTATCGGAAGCTGCATGGTGAGTTATTTGAATCAACAGGGTTTTGAAAATCTGATCTTAGTAGATGAATTTGAAGACGAAGAAAAAGAACTGAACCTGCTGCATAAAAAATTCATCGTTCGGGTGGAACGGGAAGATTTTTTTGATTGGGCACAGCGGGAAAAGCCCAACGTCGATTTTGTTTTTCACCTGGGGGCAAGAACCGATACCACCGAATTTGATTATGCCGTTCACCAGCACCTCAATGTTGAATACTCTCAAAAGATCTGGAATTATTGCACGCTGAATAATATTCCACTGGTATATGCATCATCTGCTGCTACTTATGGCGAAGGCGAATTGGGTTATAACGACAGTCATGAAGTGATCGAACATCTTCATCCGCTTAACCCCTACGGCATTTCCAAAAATGAATTTGACAAGTGGGTACTTCACCAGGAATGTCACCCGCCTTTTTGGGCCGGACTGAAATTCTTCAATGTGTACGGCCCCAATGAATACCACAAGGCAAGAATGGCCAGCGTGATCTTTCATTCCTTCAACCAGATAAAACAGCACGGCAAAGTAAAACTCTTCCGTTCGCATAAAGAAGGTTATGAAGACGGCGAGCAGCTTCGTGATTTTGTTTACGTGAAAGATGTGATCGCTGTTTGTTACTGGCTGATGGAAAACCAACCGGCTTCTGCTATTTATAATTTGGGCACGGGCAAAGCCCGAAGTTTCAATGACCTGGTAAAGGCAACCTTCGCCGGGCTGGATATGACAGCAAATATCCAATTCATTGATATGCCCGAAGACATACGGGACAAATACCAGTATTTCACTGAAGCTAATATGGATAAATTAAAGAACGCCGGTTACAATTCAGCATTTTATTCGCTGGAGAAGGGCGTGGAGGATTATGTAAGGAATTACCTGGCGAAGAATGAGTTTTACTGACCAGAGTTAGTACAACTCACCTGTTTCCATATTGATCTGCCTCGGAACCAAAATATAATGAAGCCTGGCTGCATTGCCGGTATGAAATTCCGTTCTTTCTAGTCCTTCAGTCCCCGGGAATTTTGTATCGGGTATTAAACCCAATAAATTCCCGGCTGTTGTTTTAGAAAGATAAACATCATTTAGTATGAAAAATTCAAAAGCATTACCCATTCTGAAGATATAAGCCTTCTTCGAAGGCCGGAAGTATAATCCTTTTTCATTCGCATACAGTAGATAGAAAATTTCCGTTGTCTTATCTCCTTTCTTAAACAGGCGGCCTTTTTTGTCAAATGTATATGCAGAGTCGGCAATAGGTGTATTATTTATAAAGTCGTTCACACTAAGGAATATTCCCTTTTTTATACTGTCGGCAATCAATACAGGCAATAGAAATCTTTTACTATTAAAAGAATCAATACGTTTCTGGCTTAAACTTTTTCTGATGTCAATACTGTTTATCAAGCCATCAAAATCGTATGTTTCAATCAGCGACTTGAGGGTGAATACAAAAAAAGACAGATTGCTTTTCTTGAAATTGAGTTTTTTTGAATTTATGATCTGCTCGGTAAGTTGATACACTGTATCTGCTCTCTTTAAAGGATAGTATTCATTTTCTCTTTTCAAATAATATTCAACTTTTACATAAATATCCTGGTATGTTTCTCTCACAACATCGAATCGTCTTCGCTCTTTGAACTCACCGGTAGGAAAATTATCAATCCACAGAGTTTTTAAAACAATTAGTAATTCATTCAAAGTATCTTTTAAGCAAAGCTGATAATAATCGTTATAAAAATCCCTGATTGCTTTGTCTGTTCCGCCCTGAAGTTTTATTTTCCTGAAATCACTGTTACTGATATAGCCAGCCCCTCTCTTAAGTTCAAAACCCAGTTTACTGGTATCAAACCGGGCATCTACGACCGCAATGCTTTTAAATGGCAGATGAATTGTGGAAGGAGCAAGTGTCTTTGATGTTATATTATATTCAGTGCTGTCAAGAATACAGATATTCATTTCTTTTTCTTCTGTGTTTTGAGAAAATCCACAAAAGGGAAGGATCATAAAAAATAAACATAGCACTTTCATGCAACCTGCTTAAGGATTCGTTTCCGGGATTAATACCCGGTATCAAAATAAAGGATTTTACTAATGGGTGCAAGATTTTTACTGGATTATCCCTCCAAATAATCATTTTTTTAATAAACCGCTCCCCAAATTTCCTCCCCCCAAATATTCCGCTTATCTTTGCATGACCTCCAAGATTTTATCCCAAATTTTCCTGGTCATATTTATTAACCGCAGCTATTATCCCGAAAAATGAGGGAGTGGTTGTAAAATTATTTTTTATGGCTAAGTACATTTTTGTAACCGGTGGCGTTACATCCTCTTTAGGTAAAGGAATCATCGCCGCATCCCTGGCAAAACTCTTACAAAGCCGCGGTTTAAAAGTCACCATACAAAAATTTGACCCGTATATAAACGTTGATCCCGGAACTTTAAACCCCTACGAACACGGCGAATGTTATGTTACCGACGACGGTGCAGAAACCGATCTTGACCTTGGCCACTACGAACGTTTTTTAAATACCCCAACCTCGCAGGCGAATAATGTTACCACCGGCCGCATTTACCAGACCGTAATTAATAAAGAACGGGAAGGCGCTTATTTAGGAAAGACCGTGCAGGTTATTCCGCACATCACTGATGAAATAAAACGCCGGATGCTTTTATTGGGCACAGAAGGCAAATACGATATTGTGATCACCGAGATCGGCGGAACCGTGGGTGATATTGAAAGCTTACCCTTTGTGGAAGCCGTAAGGCAGATACAATGGGAAATGCCCGAAGAAGATTGTGTGGTGGTTCATCTTACCCTCATCCCTTATTTAAGAGCGGCAAAAGAATTAAAAACAAAACCAACCCAGCACAGTGTTCGTTTGCTGAGCCAGGAAGGGGTACATCCTAACGTAATTGTGTGCCGTACCGAACACCCGCTGAGCGATGAATTGAAGAAAAAAATTGCACTCTTCTGTAATGTGAAACCCAATGCAGTAATTGAAGCCATGGATGCCAGCACCATTTACGAGGTACCGCTTGAAATGCTAAAGGAAGGCCTGGATGTGATCGTACTGAAAAAATTACAGATCAACGGGTATTCCGCTCCCGAGTTGGGCAAGTGGCGTGCCTTTCTTTGATAAACTAAAATATCCGCAAAGCAAAGTTACTATTGGCCTTATCGGTAAATACATTGAACTGCAGGATGCTTATAAATCTATTCTTGAATCTTTTATTCATGCCGGCGCCATCAACGAATGCAAAGTACAGATCGTGAATGTGCACAGTGAATTCATCACCGATGAAAATGTAAAAGAAAAACTGAAAGACCTGGACGGGCTTTTGGTAGCACCTGGTTTTGGAAACCGGGGTGTGGAGGGAAAGATCATAGCCGTGAAATTTGCCCGTGAAAATAAAATGCCCTTCTTTGGCATTTGCCTGGGTATGCAGATGGCAGTAATAGAATATGCAAGAAATGTACTGGGCTGGACGGATGCACACTCAACCGAAATGGATACCAAAACCACTCACCCGGTAATTGACCTCATGGAAGACCAGAAGAAGGTAAAGAACATGGGGTACCATGCGGCTGGGCGCCTATCCCTGTGAAATTAAAAAAAGACAGCCTGGCTTATACCATTTACGGAACCAGCCCTATCAGCGAACGGCATCGCCACCGCTGGGAATTCAATAATAAATACCTGGACGATTTTGAAAAAGCAGGCATGATACCAAGCGGAAAAAATCCAGGTACGGGGTTGGTGGAGATCGTGGAATTAAAAGATCATCCTTTCTTTATAGGCGTGCAGTACCACCCCGAATTAAAAAGTACCGTGGAAAATCCGCAGCCCATTTTTGTTCATTTTATAAAAGCAGCCAAGGCCTTTGCCGAAAAAAAGGAATCGGTAAAAAATCCGCTGCTGCAGAGTGAAATGATCTGAAAGCCCATCCCTCCGCCCCCTAAAGGGGCAACTGATTGTGTAAAAGACTAAAGCGCCGATCAGTTTATACTATTTTGGAACAAGCATCAGTAATTCTATCATCATCGTTGTGTCACTCACTTGTACCACATACCTTTGTGCATCATTTTAATTCAAAAAAAATTTCTGTGCTTCCGTGCCTTTGTGGCAAAAAATAAATCTCCGTGGTAACCAACAAAAAACTTTCAATGGATGAACTCAACCGCAAATCGGTTGAAGAATTCAAAACGCACCGACAAGATCCCGTGTTATTGTGTATTGGAAAATATCCGCAGCGCCTATAATGTAGGCAGTGTGTTCCGCACAGCCGATGCGTTTTACTGAATGCCATTTACATAACCGGCTACACCGTTCCTCCGCATAAAGAAATTAAAAAGACAGCCCTTGGGTGCCGAAGAAACGGTTGACTGGAAACAGTTTGCCAATGCAGCCGAAGCCATAAAACAGTTAAAGGAAGAAGGCTATAAAGTTTATGCGGTGGAGCAGGCAATGAATAGCCACCTGCTTCAGCAGGTGGATTTTAAAAGCGATGAAAAAATTGCCGTTATATTTGGTAACGAAGTAACCGGTGTGGAGCAGGATACCATTTTACAATGCGATGGCTGTATTGAAATACCGCAACTCGGCATGAAGCATTCATTGAACATCGCAACTGCGGCAGGGGTTGTATTGTGGGAGATCGTAAGAGGGAGGTTGGCTATAACTCCGACAGCGGTTACAAACCCTGTCGGCAGTTGAATTAATTAACGTACCTAATCAACCGCGGCATGAGATCAAAA
>JADKJX010000004.1 GCA_016720775.1 Chitinophagaceae bacterium | reverse complement strand
CGGTCTTTTAGGAACAATATCAAATTCGATGATATAGTTTTGGGAAATTGATATTCTTTAAATAGAAATAATTTCCGTCGGTGCCGTTCAGGCGATACATTTCCAGTTGCGATATTCCAACGTATTTACTTGCCTGCGGCATTGGCCGTCCACAAAGGAAAATCACCTACAGCATCCTGGCTGAAATCATCGAACAGATCACTCTTTTCTCCCGGAACGAAATCGTATCTGGAATATGCCGTGTAAAGGAGGCTGCGTATTTCCGGCAGGATCTATGACGGTATCTTTTTGGATTGTTTTGGGGCAACAGCTTTATTATCGGTTGTCTTCGGGTCGTTCTTTTATTGAACGCACTTTGTCGATGGCCCGTCGGCTTTTTTGTTGATGGCCCGGTGGTTTTATTAATGGCCTTTCTCTCCAGAACTTTACCCGGGTTCCATACCTGGGAAAACTGTACTTGCTGCATACCAATACCAGCAGCAGGACAGCGGCATATATTAGTTTCATAAATGACAGTCTAACCAAAGTGCCTACGAAACATCCTTAAACTGCTGATACCGGATACGGGATTTAGTGATACTTATCAGGAAGGATCTGCATCTTCACTGGCTCATTGTGCATAAGTTTCTACCCCGGTCATTCGACCTGGCATGTCACTTATCTGGCAAGTGTTCTCCCAGTAATATTAAAATTTCGAACGTAAAATTTTTTATGGGATCAACTCCGCCTTCCTGGCTGATAAAAGCTACGATTTTCGGTTAAAAAAAATTACCTTACCCCGCTTCCCCCTGAACCTTCCATTTTAAATAAAACATAAACAGAAAAATTATGAAAAATTTCTTGTACTGTTCTGTGCAGTTGCCTTTATTGCCTGTAACAACGAAAAGCCTGCGGGGGCTGCTGCTGAAGCCAAGGCCATGGTACCAGCAGATATGCATGGTATGACGCCAACGTATTCTGCTTCGTTTGTAATGGATTCTGCTAAAAACACCGAAACTGTCCTGGCGCTGTGGCAGGATTGGAAAAAAGGAGACCTGTCAGCAAGCAGGGGACACTTTGCCGACACAGTGGCCTTTTTCCTGGCGGATGGTTCCAGTATGATGGGGCCAACCGATACGCTGATGAAAGGAATGCAGGCATACCGCAGTTCCTTTACAAAAATGGAAGCAAATGTGGAAGCTGTTTTTGCAGTAAAAAGCACCGACAAAAATGAAAACTGGGTAGCTGTTTGGGGCAACGAGATACAAACAAACCAGGCTGGTAAGGTAGATACCGTTAGCCTGCAGGAAACCTGGCGTTTCAATAAAGAAGGGAAAGTGAACATGATGTTCCAGGCCGTGCGCAAAGGTGTGCTGCCGCCGCCGGGTAAATAATCTTATTATGGAATTTAAAATGACCGGCTGAATTCTGGCCGGTTATTTTTTGCCTGCCTGTTGCAAACGATCCCTTAATCATTGCGAAAAGAGACTATGCCTTATTCAAAAAAAGTAACGATCATGTTACCATACAGGTTTCCGCATCCCCAGGGCACGCTGTTATCAACCGGCAACACCTGTATGGTATGCGCTCCCGGCAAAAAATTACCTCCATACGTAAAGGCTGCTTCTGCCCATTGAGCGCCCTCTGCAACAGGCGTATAAGTAAGTACTATCTGCACCGTGGCTCCATCTACCAACAGGTTTATGTCATGCCGGCCGGTTCCATACCGGATACTTTTTCCTGTAATAGTATAATCCGAAGTATCTGTGAGCGTAAAAGCATAGTTATAAATGGGCGTATGTACAATAAGGCACCCGGTGTTGGGATCTGTTATCCGTACTACTCTTGGTTTTTTACGGGGTGCCCAGCTTGCTAAACCATTGGCATCAGTGGTTAAAATTCTTCCGGCAGCCTGTGTTCCATCGGCGATTTTTATATTGCCCGCAACATCCAGTTTCGCAACAGGGTTGGCTACTCCAATTCCTACGTTTTGCGCTTCTGAATGATTATGTACAATAAAGACAGTCAGTAATATTGATACAAGTATCCTTTTCATAAATAGTTATTACGATTACATATTCCCGAAACTAACTCATATCCTTTAAAAGCAATCAGTTTATTAATAAAGAGCCCTCAGCCTTCATCAGGCACTAGTGAGTGATTGAATGAGTCATGTAACAATTTTATAATTATCTGTAAAATTTGGCGCAGGCATTCAGCAGACCTCTCTTTCCCAGCAACGTCTCCTCCCAGGCTATGTGCAGAGGCCAGGGATGTTGCGTAACCCGGGCGGTATTTCGTTTATTAAGCGCAACGACTTAACCTTCACACAAAATCTGCAAAGAGACGTTGCTGCGAATAAAAAAATCACCTACTACGTGATTTAGTGATTCTTGTCAGGAAGAATGAGCATCTTCTCCCATCTGGAAAGTATTCCCCGGCCATGTTTCGAGTCTCACAAACCGGAATTATCAAAAAATAAAAATGGTTCGAGGCCCATACACCAAGGCAGATCGGCGACCAAAGCAATCTTCCGATATGAAATGTGCTATCAATTAAACTTTGGGAATGCTCTTTTTTTTATTAAAATTGTGCTATCTAATTCAGCAATCCCTTTATGAATCTTCGGCATCACTTATATTTTTTATGCCTGCAATTTCTCTTGGGTTTTTGTCTGTCGCTTAAGGCCCAAACAACTAATCCATGTGGAGTAGCGGCAGTGATTTGGCCAGCGGCATCAGATTCTGTGGTGCCCGTTAATAGCATCATACCCTTAACGGATAACAGTATAAATGCAATATCTATTCAATGGCTCTACGATGGGGCATTTACAGGGATCACTTCTCCTGTCTGGAATTACACGGTAACCGCCGGGATACATACGATTAGCCTGGTTGCATTCAATGGAGGCTGTTCCGACACAATTACGGTAGTGTATTTTTCTGCCGGAACAGCACACAATCTTGACAGCCTTTTCATGGCACAGTATGGAACTTATATGTTTAATGAGGAAGGTACCTGCATTGATAAAACTCCTGACAGTGGATTTATAGCCGGGGGAGTGCAATATCCATGGAATACATGCGGACAATTTGGAGTGCTTGTTAAAACACGTATTAAAGGCTGTATCGACTGGTCAAAAAATTGTGTCTCCATATAACTGTACCAATTCAGAAATAAAAGGAGTAGCTGCAAGTGCAGATTCAGGTTACTATGTTGTTATAGGCGATTATGAACTGGCAAGGCTGGATAAAAATGGTATTATTTTATGGACAAGGAGATTGAACTTGGGTAATCTTGGCCCCATATCTGTCCCATATATCATTACAGATTCTCAAAGTGATGTTTATACTGTAACAGGAGCTTTTAATAATGGCTGGACGGTTACAAAAGTGGATAAGAATGGTAATTTACAATGGAACAGACTTTTCCGTCTTTCCTACAACCCTGGAAGCGGCCCCGGGCCAACTGAATTTGCTATTCCAAGCGGCATGCATCTGCTGAATGATAAACTATATGTGTGGGAAATGCGTATAGTAATGTCAACTCTTCTTATTTCAGTTTTATTACCCGGCTAGATCGGGTCACCGGGTCCAGGGAATGGCAATATGGATATACCGATCCCAATTTTCCTACTGCCGTTGGGTTTGTACAACTTTCTTCTTATGATACATTGCTGATGGCGACCAGCGGAGCACAGGGACAAAGTGTTACACTGATCGATCAGCAGGGCCAGGTGAGAAAAAGTATCAAGACACAGTTCAGTACAAGTTATGGTCCCAAAATAACAAGGGCTGGGGCTGATAGAGACGGGCATATTTATATGATGCAATGGGTTGAACAGACTTTACCTCTTCAGCCCTACTTTCAATATTATTCAAACTTCGCAGAAATTGATACTTCACTCAACAAATACTGGGGTATGGTATTCTCTGCATCATCACGTCCTTATTTTTCTGATGCAACCATGGGATTGGACGATAAATTTGGTGCAATAGGAACGAACTATACCTGGTTGCCGATGGACAGTATTATTCAAGGGATCTTCGTTTATGAAAAGTAGACACCGTAAACTCCGAGCAATTCTGCTTTGTTAATGGAAACAATTATACCATTGCTGCACAGGTAATAAACCGGCTGGACTTTCAATACATGGTGGATTCTTCACTGGGGATCATCGCAGATCCTTCCATTCCTTATACAACCGTGGATGCATTTGTTCAATCAAGGTACACATGTCCAGATTATATAGACTCTTGCAGTTTTATGAAGATCACAGGGCCTGTGAGTCTTTGCAGTTTGTCGGATACCTATACTTACCGGATGCATCGCAATAGAAAGTGTACGCTTAGTCCGCAATGGCAACTGCCGGCCGGGGTTACCATTATTAATCAAACAGACAGTACTCTTTCCGTGCAATTTTCCACTTTCGGCGTGTACAGGATTTATGCATCAATGTACAGTTGCATACCGGTAAAAGATTCATTGATCGTTAATATGGTTTCAGGAAGCGGTACATTGAATATCGGTGCAGACACTTCTATTTGCCCGGGATCTACCATTACATTGCAGGCAAATAATTTTCTCTCTTATCTTTGGAATAACGGCAGCACAGGTTCTGCAATTACAGTTACACAGCCAGGCACTTACTGGGTGGAAACAATTGACTCCTGCAATAATCGTTTGCGGGACAGTATTATCATTAAGGCATACGACCAGTTGATCAATATTGGCCCGGACCGCATAAAATGCAATAACGACACCCTGCATTTAAATGCTCCAGGCGGATTCCTGAATTATACATGGTCCAACAATTACAACATCAGTTCTACAACAGCACAAAATGTTGTTGTATATCCGTCTGTAGATACAACGTATTATTTGAAAGCAGAAAAACTGCCGGGTTGCTTTGCTTATGACACGGTTCATATTTCGGTAAATCATTCGCCATTGGTGAACCTGGGCATCGATACAAGCATCTGCATCGGTACTGCAATCCGTTTTGATGCAGGCCCTGGTTTTGTACAATATCAATGGAATACGGGGGCTTCAACACAACAAATAAGTGTAAACAATGTCGGGATATTTTCGGTGATAGCAACAGCCCAAAACGGGTGTAAATCATTTGATACCGTAAGGCTTGTAAAAATAAATCAGCTTCCTGTGGTTAGCCTGAACCCGGATACTACAATTTGTTATAGTGATACACGGATATTGGATGCAGGTGTCGGTTATGTAAGTTATTTATGGAATACAGGTAGTGTCCAGCGATCGATCAATGTAAATGGTACGGGTAATTTTAGTGTGAATGTAATTGATGCAAACGGCTGTAAAGGTAGTGGGAGCATTTATATCAATACAATATTACCAACCCCTTCCGGATTCCTTCCGCCTGATACGAGCATTTGCACTTATAGTAAAATGGTATTAAAAACAGCAGTTCCGTTTAACCAATACCTATGGAACGATAATTCCGTTGCATCATCAATTACTGTTTCTGCTCCGGGGTTGTATTGGCTGCAGGTAATGGATAACAAAAACTGCAAAGGCAAAGACACGATCATAGTGATGCCAAAAAATTGTACCCGGGGGCTTTTTGTGCCGGGTGCTTTTACGCCTAACGGGGATTTTAAAAATGATCTGTTCAAACCAACTTTATTTGGAACGGTACAGCGGTATGAATTTATTGTTTACAACCGCTATGGTGAAACCGTATTTGAAACAAAAGATATTATGAAAGGGTGGGATGGGGCATATAAGGGAAAACAACAGAACGCGGGGGTTTATGTGTGGAAATGCATTTACCAGGTGGATAGCCAGATGCTTACTTCTGAACAGGGAACAATTGTATTGATAAGGTAGATGTATAAAAACACCACTTCCCCTCTTCTGTAAGTGTTTCCCCTGGCGCAGGTATACGGCAAAGGAATTGCGCATTGCGTATCAGTGCCTTGCTTGAATAGATAACCTGTTTACGCTTCTTTATGTAAGTTCATCACTTTCAAACCTGCTTAATCGGTTTGTAAGCATTCTGATCTTTTCTTCCTGTTTATTGATCTGGCCTAATAAATAAGTAATTGTTTCAATGCCTTCCAGGTTAATATCCATTTCATATAACCGGGTTATTTTTTCCAGGCCGGGCAACTGGTCTGCAGGAATGCAGGAGGTTTCTTCTACTATTGAGATATCTATTAATCCAGACTCTTTTAATGAGTAGATGAACGAAGGATCAACCTGGTGGTGCATACAAAATTCCTGGACGGGTATCATAATATGAGTTTGCATACAATGGCTTATTTTAGTTTTGATAATTCGGTGAACAGTTCCTTTTGTTTTTCCGTGAGGTTAGCAGGGAGTTTTATTTCGAATGTAACATACAGGTCGCCGGTTTCTCCATCTTTTTTATAAACCGGAACACCTTTACCTTTTAACCTGACCTTGGTTCCATTGCCTGTTTCAGGGGCGACTTTCAGTTTTACTTTTCCCTGTAATGTTTCGATAATGGTTTCTCCGCCCAGCATAGCTGTATAAAGATCCAGCGGGGCTGTCATATACAGATCGTTGCCGAGCCTTTTGTAAACAGGATGTGCCGGTATTGAAAAACTGATGTAAAGATCACCGGCAGGGCCACCATTCACACCCGGGTTTCCATACCCGTTTAATTTGATCGTTTGCCCGTTTTCGACCCCGGCCGGAACAGTGATACGGATATTCTTTCCATTGATAGTAAAAGTCTGCGGATGCGTTTGCATTGTATCGGCCAGGCTTAATTTTAATTCGGCACTGATATCCTGTCCCCGGAATTTTGCCTGCTGCCTTTTACCAGCACTGCCAAACATAGATTCAAAAAAGCTTGAAAAATCCGGGTCAGTTCCTTCCAGAGAATGACTGTCTTCCTGCCGTTTGTGATCTGTGCTGTGCATTCTTTTGTTGCTCAAATTGTTCTGCATGTTGCCAGTCTTTGCCATACTCGTCATATTTTTTTCTTTTTTCCGGGTCACTTAAAACCTCGTTGGCTTCATTTACCTGCTGAAATTTTTTATGGGCATCTTTATCTGTGGGATTCAGATCAGGATGCAGTTTCCGGGCAAGCTTCCGGTATGCTTTTTAATTTCTTCGGACCGGATCCTTTGCTTACACCCAAAATTTTATAGTAATCGATGAACTCCATGCTGTTATCTGGTATTTAATATTGATGCAAAGTTATTCAATATACAGCAGTACGCTGCTGATTCTTTGCGGCAGAACCGTTGCAACCGGGTGCAGGTATTCCCTTCACCAATCACTGCGGGTAAAGGGAAAATTAAAGGGGATGATTCAGGAATTCAATCCCGGTATGTATGCTGATCAGACCCCATTGGCAAAACATGTGCCGTGATTATTTTGTAAACATGCGAATCATGCAAATCATTCACATAATGCTGTAATGTGTTTCCGTTGTAATTAGTTGCCCTTTATACAAGCCTTATCAGTTCGGGAGGGCCTCTTTAATCTATACCATGAATAATCATATTTTCAGCATTTTGCTTATCGTATTGGTAATTGGATCATCTCTTAACAGTTGCGTGGAGCCACATTACATGGAAAGGAATAACCAGCCGGAAAGGAATGAAAGAAGACATCACCGGGAGAATCACAGAAATGAGCTCCGGGACGGTCTCAGGGATGACCGGAAAAATGAACACAGTTTTGGCCCCTTTACTTTTATTTTTCCGCAGGTTTCGTCGTAGGGTAAAATATAAACGGTCTTCCGGGGGTAATTGTTCCCCTGTCTGCGGAGTAGAAGAATCATATATGACCACATTCATATTCTAAAATGATGACTGTTATTTTCTTTCTGTATTTATTTATAATACCATCTTTGTAAAAAAAAGGAATTAGCTATTATGTCAAAAACATTTAAAGAAACATTTGCTGTAAAGGGTGAAGAGATCTTACAAAAAGTTAAGGAGCTGATCGAAGAAGGGAATGTAAGAAAGATCAGCATTCATGATAAGACCGGGAAAGAGATCATGTCTTTTCCTCTTACTATTGGTGTTGTAGGCGTATTGCTGGCGCCCGTACTTGCAGCCGTTGGCGCCCTTGCTGCATTAATTGGTGAATGCGATATTTCAGTGGAAAGAGACGCATAAACATTATACTCCCTGCCCGGCAATTGCTGTTGCCTATTTCTTCACCCAGGCCATTATCCGCAACGGTCCACCACTGCCATTTTTTATTTTCATGGGCAATGCAATGATGTATACTCCTGTTGCAGGAAGCTTATCAAGATTGGCTACATTTTCAAATCCGCAGATATTTTTTTCATAAAGCAACTGGTGTGTTTTAAAATCTTTCGATTGCCCGTAATCAACACTGGCCACATCCAGTCCAACTGCTTTTATTTTCCGCCTGGTTGCCAGCCAGGTTGCTGCATCGGGATGAATACCCGGGAAATGAAGTTTGGCAACCGCTTCGGCGCCACGTTCATCGGTGCCAAGATATTTTTTTGCATCAGGATAAAATGAACCATAGCCGGTACGGAATAACAGTATCGCATCATCGGGAATGCTTCCATTGATCTTTTCCCAGGTTTCCATATCGGCAACTGTTATTTGGTAGTCGGGGTTCTTTAAGGCATTTGCCGATACGTCAATTACCACGGCCTCGCCCGTAAGATTGCCTAATGGTATCTGATCGGCAGTCCATTTTCCTTTTGCAAAATGAACGGGAGCATCCAGGTGTGTACCTCCGTGTTCGGCGGCGCAAAAATTAAAAGCCTCGTAATAAAAACCGGCAGGAGTAACACCAACGAATACCGTATCGAAACGGAATTTATCGGCCGTGGGCCAATACAATGTTTCTTCCGAAAAACTATAGGTAAGATCGATCCATGTTCCTTTGGAAAGCTGCATGGAGAGGGATGGTTCTGTTTTATTTCCGGTGCAGGAAACTGCAAGCAGCAACATGCAATAGAGTGATTTTTTCATCAGCAGGAGTTTAGGTTAACTAAGATAATTATTTTTTCTGCTGAACCGTAGTTCGTACTGACGCTGGTTTTGTATTATTGTAATACATTTGGTCAAGCAAAATCAGCCTGATGAGAATAGTACTTTTAATACTCCTGGTATCTGTCGTTTTCCTTAATTGTCAAAAGGAACTTGATGCACCAACCGGTACAGGAAATGTGATGCCAACAGTTACTACCACGGTATTGTCTTCAATAACTAATACCACGGCCACTGGTGGTGGAGAAGTTACCGCAGGTGGCGGAGCTGTGGTAACTGCCCGGGGAGTTTGCTGGAGTACTTCACCAAACCCGGTTGTTACAGGTAACCATACTACAGATGGAACCGGGTTGGGATCATTTGCAAGTGCATTAACAGGGCTTACTGCAAACACAACTTATTATGTACGGGCTTATGCTACCAATAGTGTGGGAACCGCTTATGGCAATGAGATAAGTTTTACCACGTCTGCTACAACGGGCGGTCTGCCAACGATCATCACGGCAATAGTAAGTGCAATTTCTTCATTCACGGCAACCTGTGGTGGCCATGTAATTGCAGACGGAGGAACTGCGGTAACGGCAAGAGGCATTTGCTGGAGTACTTCGCACAACCCGGTTGTTACCGGAAATAATACAAATGATGGAAGCGGGCTGGGAGCGTACAGCAGTCACATGGCATCACTCACGCCATCTGTTACATATTATGTAAGGGCTTATGCTACCAACAGCAATGGCACGGCTTATGGTAATGAAACAAGTTTTACAACTACCCCCACGTTATCGCCGGATGTATATGTGGTGGGAAGGGAAACAAATGGAATAGCAGATGTTGCGAAGCTTTGGAAAAATGGGGTGGAAATCTCCTTATCAACAGGATTTTATGATGCGCAGGCCCAATCGGTATTTGTTTCGGGCACCGATGTTTATGTTGCGGGATCGGAATTTAACGGAACAACAAATGTTGCAAAGGTTTGGAAGAATGGTATTGCCACTTCATTAACCAATGGCTCATTTTTGGGTTATGCCGGTTCGGTGTTTGTTTCGGGCAGTGATGTGTATGTGGCCGGATCTGAAAACAATGCTACGGCAGCTGTTGCCAAGATATGGAAGAATGGGGTTGCCACTACGTTATCAACGGCAGCCTGTGGTTCTGTCGGCCGGTCTGTTTTTGTTTCTGGAAGCGATGTGTATGTAGGTGGAGGAGAAAGCAATTGTTCGCAAAGTTTTCCACGCATCTGGAAGAACGGCGTGCCTGTTTCTTTATCAAGTTCTGCTTTTGGTGCGAATATCTTTTCTGTTTTTGTTTCGGGTACAGATGTGTATGCATGTGGTGTTGAAAACACCGATGCAGGCGGCAATTTTGTTGCAAAGATCTGGAAGAACGGGTCGGGTACTTCATTAACAACAGGCAAGGCTGTTGCAAGATCTGTTTTTGTTTCGGGCACCGATGTATATGTGGCCGGGTATGAATACAACGGCACACACCAGGTGGCAAATGCTGGAAAATGGCGTAACCATCCCATTAAGCAATGAACCCGTCATGCCAATTCAAGTATTTGTGTATGGCACGGATGTTTATGCTTAGCCGGTCGTGAAGTAGTGGTCCAGTCTATTTTGCAAGATCTGGAAGAACGGTGTGCTTATAACTTACACAAGTGGCTCCCCTTATTCGGAAGTTACTTCCATATTTGTAAAATAGATCCCTTTACCAGCATCCATTTATACTCCTGTCACTGATCAAAAAAAATGGCCCATGTTACCACGAACCATTTTTTAATTCATAATTCATAATTCTTCACTTCTCATACAGGATCACTTCCACCCGCCTGTTCTTCCATTGCATGGATGGATCATTCAGATCGGCTGCAGGCATCCTGTTTGAATAGGCTGCTACGATCAGCCGGTGCCTCTCGATGAAGAAACTGGCCACATAATCGGCACAGACCGATGCCCTGCTGAATGCCCGTATGCTGTTTGCTTCCACGCTGCCGTGGCTGTCGGTATGCCCGCTGAACTGTGCCACCAGTCTCGGATTTGCTTTCATCAGCCGCACCACTTCACTCAAGGTATTAAAGCCATTTGTTTTCAATTCGGATTTTGCCTGTTCGAAATAGATGGTAAAACGCAGGGTGTCTTTTGAAACAACAACCACCGGTTCTTTAAATTCCGGACAGCCATAGTTGGAAATGGGGCCTTCTACCAACGGGCATCTGTCTGAATCATCATTCACGCCATCACCATCACTGTCAGGTACCGGGCAGCCACCATATTTGGCGGTGCCTTTATGACCGGGGCATTTGTCATTTATATCCAGTATCCCGTCGCCATCGGTATCGGCTGTTGAATCTATTTTTACCGGTTCGATCTTTGTCGATATTTTTTCTTTCTTCTCTTTCGGCTCTCTCGGCTCTTTCTTTTCTCTTTCAGAGCGCTTGCCCATGAACAGGGTATAACCAACACTTACGCCGAATGTCTTCATGCTGTGCTGGTACTTTTTTGTTGTTGCACCCAGGTAATAATAATCCAGTGGAATATTGTAATTGAAGTGCAATGAAATCCGGCTGAACTCAACCCCGCCAACAAAACTCAGGCTGGGATAGATCCTTTTATAGTTGCCGGCAGCGCTGCCCGTTTGCAAACTGGTCTTTGTTGTTTCTGTGGTTGGCATGGTATTGCCAAAATAACTCATGGTGCTTTTTTCTTTTCCCGACACAAGTACACTCAGCACGGGGCCGGTACCAATAAAGAAACTGGTCCTGTCATCCAGGTGAAACCGTTTGAGCAGCAGGAGATTTATGTCAACATAATTCAGGCTTTGTATAAAGCTGGAATCTTTAATGGTATTATTTGCACCGGTAGCGTTTTGCAATTTGAATTCGTACCCTTTTGTATGGTAGGTGGCTGCCGTGGATAAACTGAATCCCATTGCGCCTAAAGAGAAGTCGCCGGTAAGTCCACCCCAGAAAGAGGTCCGGGATGAATACTTATTAATATTATCTGTCGGCCCCTGGATTTTACTCAGCGACGACTTACCGGCCCCAGCCAGTATACCAAACCTGTTCTGGGCATGTACGTCAGCGATCTGAAACAAAATCAGGCATAGTAAAAAGATTTTTTTTACTACAGTTTTGTAATAAGATAGTTTGGACATATTGCATGATGGGTTAGTTTCTATGCAAAACTAATAACTTTGTTCGACATATAAATTGTTTTGGGCTAATTGGAGAGGAACAGGTTGAAGCTCGGCCTGGTATTTCTTTTTAAACATTTCAAACCGACTCTCTATTTAAAGAAATCCGCCCCACGCTAAATCCCGTATTTTTATAGTCTTAATTCAGACCTGTTAATCAACTAAAATGCGAAGGAAGCTTTTCTTTTTCTTATTCTTGGCAGCGCTTCCTTTCTTATCGCATGCACAGCCTGCTGAATTTTCAGGAATAATTTATGACGCTGTTTCAAAACTGCCGCTTGCATTTGTAAGTGTTACCCTTAAAGGAACCAATACCGGGACCGTAACTGATATTGACGGGCAATTCTCCTTTAATAATCTGCCGGTGAATGCAACTCTTGTTATAAGTTATATCGGCTATAAAGGAAGGGAATATAAGGCAGAGAAAACGGCCACTCCTGTTTCAATATTTTTGGAACGCATCAGCGCTGAACTGGAGACCGTGATCGTATCAAGTAATGAGAACCCCGCACACCGCATCATTAAACTGCTTCAGCGTAATAAAAAAAGAAACGACCCGGAACAACAGCCTTCGTTTAAATACAATGCCTATACCATTGCGGCATTGGCGGCGGGCAACCGTTTCTGGAATATGAACCGGGGCGACAGCAGTAAACGAAAAGATCAGAAGCAACCGATGGACCAGGTGAACAAGCTGGCCGAAAAAGCAAAAGATACATCGGGCAATAAACTGGGTGCCCTGCTTGCCAAACGTTTCCGGGAAAATTATTTACTGGTGACGGAATCCTATACCGAACGCATTTTTAAATTTCCCGGGCAGACGAAGGAAACCGTACTGGCCACAAAATTTTCCGGCTTAAAGAATGCAACCTTTGGCGTAACCACTTCCAATTTTCAACCCTTTGGTTTTTATAAGGATTATTTAGTGATGAATAATATCAGCTATGTGAGCCCGGTGATAGATGGCAGTATCAGCATGTATAAATTCCGGCTCAAAGAAAATATCCCTCATGAAAAGGATACCACATTCATCATCAGTTTTGAACCCAGGGCCGGAAAAAAATTTAACGGGCTAAGCGGTTTGATCTATATCAACTCGGATGGCTATGCCATTGAAAATATCATTGCAGCACCTGCCAATGAAAAGGGAATGATCTTCACCTTCAGGCTGCAGCAGAAATACGAACGGGTAAATGGTAAGTGGTTCCCATCGCAATTGAATACCACGCTTTCTCAAAAAGACCTGAAGACAGATTCGGTAATGCTTTACTGGGATTCTCGCTGCTACATCAGCAACGTAGAAATAGGCAGATCATTTTCCCGTGCTGATTTTTCGGATGTGCAACTGGAATATCATCCCAAGGCGGGCAAACGGCCCGACAGCACCTGGACAAGAATGCGTACCGATACCCTGAATGAAAAAAGTAAGCTTACGTATGAGACATATGAAATGCTGCCGGCCAGGTATAAGAATACCATCGAAAAAGTGAACAAGGCATTTCAGATACTTTCCATCGAGGGCATTCCATGGGGTAAGGTTGATATCCCGTTTAAATACATTATTTCCGGCATCAACAAATATGAGTCCTTCCGCATCGGCGCCGGTGTGCAGACAAACAGCCTGCTGAGCAAATGGTTCTCGGTTGGGGGCTTTGCCGGTTATGGTCTGCGTGATAAAGCATGGAAATACGGCGGCAATATCCAGTTCAGCTTCAAACAACGGACAAATACAAGTTTGCGTTTTGATTACAGCAGGGATATTAGTGAACCGGGCAATGTTGATTATTTTGTCCGCAACGGTTCTGTTTTTTCAAACCAGTCATTGCGCAATTTTCAGCGGTCACGCATGGATAGCGTGGAGCAGTTCAAAATTAATTTCAGTACAAAACTGCGGCCTTCCATTCAGTCAGATATCTGGCTGATGAATGAGAACCGCAATCCCGCCCGTTACGATTATGAATATGACAATGCGGTTACCGGAAAAAAAATCCGCAGTTTCCGCAATACAGAATTGGGGATAGGATTCCGGCTTACCCGGGGAGAGGTATTTACAAGGATGGGCCGGTCAAAGATCCGCACCAAACCGGCAACCACACAATTGTTGCTGCAATTATCGAAAGGATTGCAAAATGTTTTTAATGGCGACCTGGATTATACAAAACTTGCCATCCAGTTCAACCATAGTTTCCTGTTAAAAAAACTGGGGAAAACATCTTTCCAGATTGAAGCAGGGCAGGTTTGGGGAGAAGTTCCTTATTCGTACCTGTTCAATACCAGGGCAACAAATACCGGAAAAAAAATAACCGTATATGTTCCATTCAGTTTTCAAACAGTGGGGTTGTATGAATTCGCTTCCAGCAGAACAGCCGCTTTATTTGTTGAACATAATTTTGGCAACCTGTTGTTCAAACCAAAAAATATTTCCATCAGGCCCGAGATCATCATTGTGCAGAACATCGGTTACGGAAGCCTTGATCATGCCGCTGCACAAAAACTCATTTCATTTAAAGTTCCGGAAAAAGGTTTGTTTGAATCTGGATTGATGATAAAGAATTTATACCGCCGCAGTATCTTATCGGTTGCCTATATCGGCATTGGCGGTGGTGTTTTTTACCGCTATGGTTATTATGCGCTGCCTCATGCCGCCGATAACTGGGCATTCAAGTGGGGGTTTAGTATTTCGTTTTAAGGTGGTTGGGTATTTTCAGTCTGTTTTTTAAATCCTATTCTTTCCCTGTCCTCCCATTTCGTTTGCTGAGCTTTTTTATGCAGCAGTTTTTCCAGTACATCATAAATATGGTTTAGCTGCGCATTATGATTTCCGGTTGTGGCTTTAAGCTCTTTTATTTGTTCAGTAAGTTCTTTATAACTCATTGCAAATTGTTTTAAGGCTATAAAAGCCCTTACAATAGCAATATTCATCTGGATTGCCATTTTACTTTTTAGTACACTTGCCAGCATTGTTACCCCATGTTCGGTAAATGCATAAGGAGTGGCAGGACTGTATTTTATGCCTTTGGGGAGGTTATCACAATTTGTGATAACCTTCTGCCATTCCTTTTATTAAGTTTAAACATAAAATCCTTCGGGAACCGCATGATATTCCTTTTAACTGCTTGTTTTAAAGCCCTTGTTTCGTTATCATATAAAGTGGCAAGGTCAAAGTCGAGCATTACTTTTTGACCCCGGATCTCGTATATGAGATTTTGAATGATTTGCAACTGCATAAATAATTTTTATCTTATAAAACCAGCTTATCTCATTTTGTGATAAGTTGGGCAACAATGTAAAAATTATCCTTTACCTGCAGCCGGGGTTTTACTCATCACTCCCGGGTAAAATACCTTTTACAGCTTATCCAGGAGAAATTGTTGAAGAAAGAGAAATTTATTTTTATGTCCTGTGCTCTTTATTCTCTACTTTCAATACATGTTAAAGCGTTTCATTCTGCTCACCTGCTTGCTTTGCGGTTACTGCTTTGCGCAGGCACAGGTGAAAAAGAAAATAAAAAAGGGCCGCCGCAATAAATCACAAAGCCAGTTCATAGCTGATAAAAATTATTTGCAGGCAGAGTGGGAGGTTGGCCATGAAACCATTAATGATGAACTCTCCACTACGGTATACCCCAACCTTACACTGCGATACGGCATCAGTAAGCAATTGGAAGTAAATGCAGAAATGAATTTTATTACCGCAACCGACAGATCGGCGCAGCCAAAAAATACAACCGGTACAGAACCTGTTATGATAGGTGCCAACTGGCTGTTGCTGAGTGAAACAAAAAAACGGCCTGCTGTTATTTTTTCTGCACAGATTGCCATCCCTTTTTTGGCCGGTAAGAACTTTACGGCAAAATACTGGGCGCCGCTGCTGCAGGTAAACCTGGAAAAACCATTTGGTCAGAAATTTATAGTTGGTGCCGGCAGCGGTGTTTTCTGGGATGGGTTCTTGCCTGATCCTTCTTTTATTTATAACGTAAGCGGTACCTATAACGCCGGCAAAAAAATTGCACTGGCTGCTGAATTCTCCGGGTTCATCAATGGAAGTCCGCCGCAACACAATGCAGATCTCAGCATCACGTATACGGTAAACAAACAGGTGCAACTGGGTGCTACTGCCGGAACAGGAATTTCACCGGCTGCCCATAAAAATTATTTTGGCATTAATGGGGTTTGGGGCTGCAGCCTGAAAAAGCGAAATGGGTAGACCTCCCTGTGCCGGCAAGCTGTTGTATATTACATTCATGAAGTATAGATTTTATTTAACCGCACTGTTTGCTGTTCTTGCTTTTATAACAACCGCACAGCAGCATTATCTTATCACGGGTACATATACATCAGGTAAAAGTGAGGGCATCTATGTGTATCTCTTCAACAGCAGCGATGGCTCTTATAAAGAAGTGAGCCATGTAAAGATTTCCAATCCTTCTTTTGTGGCGGTTTCGCCGGATGAGAAATTTGTATACGCCGTGCAGGAAGATGCCGCCAAAAACGGGAAGGGCGGAGAGATCGCTGCATTCTCTTTTAATAAACAAACAGGTGATCTTACTTATATCAACGGGCAGCCATCGGGTGGTGATCATCCCTGTTACGTGGCGGTGGATAAAACCGGCAGGTGGGTGGTGGCGGGCAATTACAGCAGCGGGAGTTTATCGGTGCTAGCCGTTCAGGCCGATGGAAGCCTGCGTGCCGCTACCGATGTTATTCAGCACGAAGGATCGGGCCTGAATAAAGAGAGACAGGCGAAGCCGCATGTTCATTGTACTTTTTTTTCTGCTGATAATCATTTTCTCTTTGTGCCCGACCTGGGTATTGATAAAGTGATGATCTATGCCTTTGATGAAACCACCGGTAAACTTACAACTGCCAGGCAGGCTTTTGCAAAGTCAACCGATGGGGCTGGCCCAAGGCATATTTGTTTTCATCCTTCTGATAAGTATGCTTACCTCGTGGAAGAATTGAGCGGCACCGTGGTGGTTTTTGATCACCAGGAGGGAACACTGAAAAGTAAACAACGCATCAGCAGCATGCCCGTTGGTGATACCAGCAACGCAGGCAGTGCGGATATTCATGTTTCCCACCGGATGGTAAATTCCTGTATGCTTCCAACCGGGCTGATGCAAATGCGATCGCCATTTTCAGCATCAATAAAAAAGACGGAACCTTATCACTTGTAGCACACCAATCAACACTGGGTAAAACACCCCGCAATTTTAATTTCGATCCTTCGGGAAAATTTTTACTGGTGGCAAATCAAAACAGCGATGAGATCGTGATCTTTAAACGGGATGCTAAAACGGGATTGCTTACCGATACACAAAACCGGATCAGGATAGGGAAACCGGTTTGTTTAAAATGGATCGCTGTAAAATAAGGGCAACCAGTTTTTAAAGTCCTACCTTACTTCCCTCAATAGTCATCATGAATGAACAATTTGACCTGCTGATAGACAGCTACCTTGCTAATAAAGTGGGTATTGCACCCGGGTTTTTAACAGCGGCATTATCAACAGGATTGCAGCAGAATATTTTTCAATTACAACGGGATGGATTAATGACGGCTGCCGGTATCGGAAATGAACCGATAAAAGATGCCGGTCAGAAAATGCGAAGCGATAAAATTTACTGGCTGGATAAAGAACATGACAATGTTTTTGAGAATGAGTTCCTGCAACGGGCAGAAGATTTTATTGAACACCTCAACCGCACCTGTTATGCCGGTATCAATGCCTACGAGTTTCATTATGCGGTGTACGGGGAAGGTAATTTTTACAAGCGGCACAAAGACCGGTTTAAAAACGACGACAACCGGAAATATTCCCTCATCACGTATTTGAATGAGAACTGGCTGGACAAAGATGGCGGGCAGCTGCAGGTATATGAGAACGATGCGGTGCAGGAGATCTTACCCTGCTCGCAAACAGCGGTGCTTTTTAAAAGTGATGAAACCGAACACGCCGTATCAACCGCCAACCGAAGCCGGATGAGTATTACCGGTTGGTTAAAAAGGATATGATTTTTTCGCCGTAGCGCAAGGTTAAGTATTGTGTTACTCAATTTTAGAGTTTATCTTTAGCGAACTTTTTTTGCAGGTACCGGGATGCTGCACCGGCAATGATAAAACAGAAACAGGTATGCCACTCTACATGGATGTACATATTGTTCCGGGGGTAAAGGCAAGGGATGTTGCCAAAGCCCATCAAAAAGACATGTTCCACCAGGGAGAGTATGGATGCAAATGCATGACCTATTGGATCGATGAACAACGGGAAAATATTTTCTGCCTGATTGATGCACCATCCAAAGAGGCCGTGGAGGAATTGCATGGCAAGGCACATGGCCTTATTCCAAATAAGATAATTGAAGTGAGCCCGGATGTGGTTTCTTCTTTTTTAGGAAGGATATACGACCCGTCGGATGCGGAGACCACCGATGACGGGTTGAAGGTTTTTGCTGATCCTTCTTTTCGTACGCTACTGCTGATCAAAACGGCCGACCCCGTTTTGTCGGAACATAAACAGGGCAGGGATAAAACCTATGAACTCATGAACCGGCATAATGATACCATCAGGAAGAACCTGGCCGGGCATGGCGGCAGCGAAGTGGAGTATGGCGGAACCGGGTTTATCATTTCATTCAGGTCAGCATCCAAAGCTGTTTCTTTTGCATTGGCCGTTCAAAAAGAAATGCGGGAATATGACAGCGATGCATCCGGAATACGGATCGCCATCAGTGCCGGTGAGCCGGTTGAAAATAGTAACAAACTGTTTGGCGATACCCTGCAACTTGCCGGGTACATGTGTGCCATTGCCGGCAATATGCAGATCGTTGTTGCATCTGCTGTTAAAGAACTGGCAGCAAAAGATCATTTTCAAACCAGGCTGAGTGATGTTTTGGTACTGGCGCCGCAGGATGAGGCACTGCTTGGATCCCTCTTCGGCAGCCTGGAAAAGAACTGGCAGAATACCGAATTTGATATTGAAGATTACTGCAGGGAAATGGCCATGAGCAAATCGCAGTTGTACCGCAAAACAATTCAGCTTACCGGTTTATCGCCCAATATACTGCTGAAGGAATTCAGGCTGGAGAAAGCCAAAGACCTGATGCGTAAAAAACCGTACAGCATTTCACAGATAACATTTGATTCCGGGTTCAGCAGCCCTTCTTACTTCACCAAGTGTTTTAAAAAGAAATACGGCATCCTGCCCATGGCTTATCTCGAACTGCTTCACTAGGCTGTTTTTTCACTGATCTGATTTTACCATTCATTGAACGATTTGTTTCAGTTCATGTACCATTCATTGAATGATTTGTTACATCCTTCCGGCATTAGCTGATATTATCTTTGATCATCTCTTAACAATTAAAAACTACTGTTATGAAATTCATCGCCAGCCGGCTTCAATTGCTCATCACAATCATTCTTTTTACCGGTTATGCTTCTATGGCACAAACCGCAACACAAACAACAAATTCTAAAACACAAAACAAAACAGAAATGAAAACCTATCTTATTGAAAGGGAAATTCCCGACGCCGGAAAATTCACCCCGGAACAGTTAAAAGGCATCTCACAAAAATCCTGTTCGGTTCTTACTGAAATGGGCCCCGACATAGAGTGGATACAGAGCTATGTAACCGGGAACAAGATCTATTGTATTTACAAAGCCAAGAATGAAGAGCTCATCAGGGAGCATGCAAAAAAAGGAGGATTCCCCGCCAATACCATCGTGGAAGTAGGAACGGTCATAAGTCCGGCTACGGCAAAATAACTTTATAAATAATGAGCAATTTTTTAAAGCCCGTTCTTACAACGGGCTTTATCTTTTTTATGAATGAAATAAGGTTTAAGCAGAATAATAATTCGTTTCAACGGGTACCCCTTTGGCAAGGGTTTGATACACCACGCAATAACGCTCGGTGAGTTTGGCCAGGCTTTCGAGTTGTTCGGCCGTAGCATTTGATTCCAATATAAAATCAAGCCGGATATTTTTAAAACCAACCGGCGCTTCTTTTGAAACACCCAGCGTGCCGCGGAAGTCGAGATCGCCTGCTGCTTTTACAGTTCCATTTTTTATTTCAATGCCGATGGCTGTTGACACGGCCTGCAATGTTACGCCGGCACAGGCCACCAATGCTTCCAGCAACATGTCTCCCGAGCATGCCAGCATCCCGGTTCCGCCCGTGGCGGGATGAAGTCCGGCTTCCACGATGGCTTTGCCCGTTTCTACTTTACAGGAAATTCCTTCGCCCAGGTTTCCTTCTGCTTTTAATGTTATGATGGCTGATGCCGGGTCTTCCCGGTATTTATCTTTGAGCGGTGCCTGTAATTCTTTAAGTGCTGCAGCATTCATGATCAGTAGTTTTGTTACCTGAAAGTTACAAGACTAAATCATCAAAAGATCAGCCTTTCGTATATTTAACTGCTGCATTTTATAAACAGGATCACTATGAATGAGTTAAACAAAACCGTATTTGCTCCGCAGCTTTACATACCGAACGGAATTACCGATATCAGTTTTTATGAAAAAGCATTTGGTGCAGTAGAGTTGAGGCGTTTCTCAAATGATGATGGGAGCATTCATGTTTCTGAACTGTCGATCAACGGCGCTCTCTTTCATTTGCATGAAGTAACAGCCAACCCGGCCCGGTTCATTCCTGGAAAGTATAATGGAACCACCACACTCATCGGCTTATTTGTTCCAGATGTGGATACGGTCATGGAAAGAGCACTGGCAGCAGGTGCAGAACTGGTTTCCCCGGCACAGAGCTATGACTATGGTTATCGCCAGGGCGAACTCAAAGATCCCTTTGGCCATGTATGGATGATTGAAATGAAGATTTAAAACAACTTTACTCAAATATCACTTTCTTCAGGTAAAATACTTTGGGATCAACCTGTATGAGTGTTTTGCTTGTTACCGTTGTTCCTTTCTTATCAATAGTAAGCCGTTGCGTTCCTGCATCGGTCACAATATCAACCGGCAATGGCATATCCATATTCATCAGTTTCACCAGGTATTTATCATCGGCGGTTTGCTGCACGTGAATTTCGAGTTTATTTATTGTATATAAATAGAGTTGAAATAATGGCTTCAGGCTTTTTCCATAAGCGCCGCTGAAAAGCTGTTCCACATCAGTTGTCATTACGGTATTGTCGTACGTATACTTTGGATCTGTGGCCAGTTTTTTAAGCGTGGGGAAAAATATCTCATCACCCATTACATAACGCAGCGTATGCATGAAGAACGCTCCCTTGCCATAAATATCGCCGTAGTACGCACTGTCTGAATCTACTTCATCGCCACGTACAACGGGTAGTTTGTTTTGTGTGCTCCTGGCTGTTTGCTGCATCCTTTTTATGTAAGCATCTTCACCGGCCAGTTCCCTTGTTGCCAGTGCATCGCCAAAACTGCAGATGCCTTCCTGTATCCACATGTGTCCCCAGTCCCGGTTGGTTACTTTATTGGCCCACCACTCATGCCCGAATTCGTGGTGCAGCAGCCAGTCAAAATCTTTTCCGCCTACCTGTGTGTACTTGTATTTGTTGCCATAAGCAATATTTGTCTGGTGCTCCATGCCCAGGTGCGGTGTTTCCGAAGCGGCAATTCTTTCTTTTACCCAGGGGTATTCGCCAAAATATTTTTCCTGGATGCGGCAGGTCTGTTCAAAGATGTCTAATAGTTTTTCTGCTTTATCCAGGTTCTCTTCCAGCACATAATATTCCATCGGCACTTTATTGCCATCACAGGTGGTATAAATTCTTTTGGCCACTTTGTATTTTGCCACATTAAATACAATGCAGTAATTGCTGATTGTGTAATTTGTTTTCCAGTGGTATGTTGACTTTCCTTTTTTAGTGGTTACTTTTTGCAAGAGACCCGGTGCAGCCACTACCAAACCTTCCGGAACGGTAATGATCATATCGGCACCTTCGTTGGGTTCATCGCTGGGATGATCTTTGCAGGGAAAATAAATTTTTGCGCCCTCGCCCTGGCAGGTAATAGCGATCCATGGATTGCCCTTGCTGTCCTTCGCCCATTGAAAACCTCCTGTCCAGGGTGCTCTTTCAGCAACACCCGGTGTGCCTCCGTAAGCGATCTTCACTTTTACTTTTCCAACGGGTAGCTGTTGTTGTACATTGCTGCGTATGAGATCATCATTGCCGTGTGTAAAATTGTTTGTCTTGCCATTCACCCAAACCTGGCTCACCGTGAGCCCATGCCAGAAATCAAATAAAAGTAAATTAGTGGCTTGGGAAAGGTTGAGGTCGATCTCGGTATAACCATTAATGGTTTTTTGTGCCGGATCAACATCCAGGGCAACGGTATAATGCCGGATGTCCATGATGGCCTGCTCGGGTTTTAGTCTGCCGCCGGATTTCAGGTTTTGTGCAGTGCTGCTGAATGCGGCGATCAATAAAACGAAGGATAAGATAGTACGCATGGTAGTAGTTTTGATAACAGTAAGATAAAGGTAATTGCTCATTTTGTGTGTGAATATTTTTATGAGCGGCCTCCCTATTTAAGGTACCGGCAGATTCATTATCTTTATTAGCAGGATAGGCAATCCCTCTTGTTTTTCTTTTTTAACATAGTTTGGTAGCATTCTTGAACGAGGAGGCCCAAACAGCATCCAATGAACAAAATATTTCTGTTGGCATCAGCGATCATACTAATGTCGGCCATCAGCAACTGCAGTAAAAAGAGTCATCCTTCCGCTGCGAATTCGCCTGCCGGTAAACCTGCTGAGGCAGTTACAGTAAAAAAAGCCACGGTAAAAACGGCCGTGCCCAAAGTGATCGTGGTAAATGACGTTGTAGCCAAACGAAGTGTGGATGGAAGGTATTATTACGACCTGGAAGGCCATCGCTACTGGCGTAATAACCGGGATGGCAAATATTATCTTTACCACAAAGGGATATTTGACAATGAAGACTTCAATCCTCCCGTAAAACAGTAAGGTTCTATTAAAACCGGTGTTTCTTATATAAGCTCTCGTAAAACTTCTACAAAAGATTCCCAATTGGGTCTATAACCTGGTTTGCAAAAGAACCGCATCTTTGTACTGTTAAAAAAATCCAAGTATCCAAACCTCTGAAACAGATACTGTCCTGTGAAAACCGGTGAACCATTCCGGGATGGCCATCGTAAAAAATTACTAACTCCTGTGAAAAGCCTTCAGCAATGAAGGTTTTTTCTTTTACAATATGGAGAGTAACCTGTTGAAATTTCCTATCACTTTTGAAGCACTTCGTAAATGCCGGCCAGCAACTTCTCACATTTTTGAATTTGGCTGATATACGCATCGTCACTATAGGCTTTTGCTTTTACTAACTGAAGTAATTTTATTTTCTCAGCGATGGTCCATTTATCAATGCCCGGTACCAGGCTGATGAGCAGGCTCAGCTCACTGAAATGGGGTTCATAGGGAGAAGTATCTTTAAGTTGCAATTGTTTCCGCAGGAGGGAAGAACAGGTTTCTGATGCCAGCATACGATCGCCTTTAAATTTCCGCAGGATCATCCGGGTGATCATCCGGCTGATGTGTTCGGGATCAATATCTTTCTGCAACATAGGTTTTAGTGAAAGTTCGAGATTACTTTCCGTGAATTTTTTAAGCAACTCAATACCGGACCGTTTACCGCTTTCCCATTCTGTAGCTGCAAGCGCAGCAATCGCTTCATCCTGTGGCCGGAAACCCAGTTTGTAATAAAACCAGAAGGCAGCGCTTTGCAATCCTTCTTTATTATCCTTGCCAAACTGGTAAGGCTTAACTACAAAACGTTGTACTCCGTAAAGCCGTTGATAGAGCCGCAGTACCTCTGCAAACAAAAGTGCTGATTCTCCCCTGCGGAAAGGCGGATAAATATTGAGCCCGATCTTACAGCGGTCTGCAAATATCCAGCCTCCGCCATAAGCCACGGGGATATTGTTTTTGAAAACCATGTAACCAATATAAGATTCCAGGGAAAGGCGCCGCCCGGGTTTTATGCCATACAAGGCAATGGATAAGCCACGCTGGCATGCAAATAGTTTTACCTGCCGCACCGATGCAAGTGTGATGGGTTCTGTTTCCCGGGAATAAAAAGCAAGCGAAGCTTTTGCCACATCAAGCAAATGATTGCTTTGTTGCGGTGATAATAATATTTTTTGCGGGAGTGGCCTGGCAAGAACGGCAGCCGGGTCAACCTGCTTTATTATTTTTTTGTGATAAAATACCGGTAATAAAATTCCTTTAATAAAACTCCGGTTAAAGACCGGGTCATCCAGTTTCCAGGAAGTGAACACCTGCAGGCAGTCGAATAAGATCTCCCGTGTACTTTCATTGGCAATGGAATGCCGTAAGGCATTGACGAGCTGTGGCAACGACCGGTGTTTTGCGGTGACGGATTCAATTCTTTTTTGCAGCGACATTGTTCCCTGCGTGGTATAGTAATATTCGATCCGGGGAAAAAGCTGGTGCAGGATCATGCCGCCTGCCACCGCATCGCCAGAAGCAGAATGCATGAGTACGCTGCCGGGAAATTTTTCCAGCAGCCATTCGGTGATGGGAAGGCTGAACTGGCAGGTGAGCATAGAGCCGGCAATACCGCTTCCGCTTAATGAAAGCTGATCGTTATACCGGGCGCTATTCATCCCCGAAGCAACTTGTTCCTTTACCTGCAACAATGCTTCTTCTGCCAATGCCTTTATCTTTTTGCCGGGGGCATACACACAAACAAAAAGCAGTACATCATGATATGACTTACAGAGCGCTGTGCCGGCTGGTTTGCAAATCAACAGCCCTCGTAGCTTCTTTTCCAGGAGTTTTGAATAGCCCGGCTGGCTGAGCAATGAAAGTTTCAGCAACTGTTCAACATCCTGGCGCCTGATCCGGTTCTGCTGCATAATTTGTTTTGACCGTAAAATAGCAAAGCATATAAAGCAGGAATATGATAAACATCATGGGAATTGCCTTTATTGGTAAGCCGGTACGCCGGCATTTTGGGGTGAAGACAGGATGAACTCCGCGTTAATGACTCCATAACGGCTACCCGGAAATTTTGTTTTTATCGCCAGTAAGTGTATTTTAAAGTTTCAAAACATCGCTTATGAAATTAAGGTCACGCCTTATTGCAATTTTCATTCTCTTCTTTAGTACAGCTAACGCCCAATCTTTTTATGAAATGTTCTTTCATTTTGGCAGCGGGGCAAAAGGAGATTACCAGGAATACAGTTCCTTCTATCTTTTAAATGACGATGGCACGGGTATGATGCGGATAAGTTATAAAGGCTCGGAAACGGAAAAGGGGTTCATCCTTGACTGCGAGCTTACACAGGGGTTCCCAAAAGGGAAGAACGGGGTTGTTAATTACGACCAGACCTATTTTACCGGTAAAAACTTTTTTGTGATCGAAGGGGATGGTAAAGACACTACGGCTGATTTTCCACCCATATCGTTCTGGTTCAAATACGACAAAGAAAAAGATGTATACGTTCCCTGGAAGGTAACCACCAAAGACCAGAATAATAAACCGATGCTGGGAGTAATTGATGGCGATATCCGGCTATTGGAAGATAAAGACCTGACCCGTGAGCTGGTGCTTACCTATTTCACCAAAGACGAAGAGATATATAAAAATCTTTTTCAAACAAACATACGTAGCCTGCCTCCCGATCTGAAGTCTTCTAAAATGTACCTGCTTACCGTTATTGACAACGAGGATGAAAGCATCGGCGGCGATTGTGAGACTGACCGGAAAAAGCAACAGAGTTATTTCACCAAGCTCGCCGGCAAACTGGAGATACCCATTGAGATAAAAGAAGTGCTGGGTAAAGAACTGGGCCGTGACAATGTGCTGAAAAAGATAGACGAGATCAAAGCAACCAAGAACGACATCGTTATATTTTATTACTCGGGCCATGGATACAGCAGGGAAGACAATCACCTGTTCCCGTACCTCGACCTGCGGCCTGATAAAGACATTCCCATAAAAAAGGGAGAGGGTGAATTGAACATGGAAGAGATATATGATATTGTAAAAGCCAAGCCGAGCCGCCTGAACCTGGTGATAAGTGATTGCTGCAACTGGCATCCTTCTGTTTCAAATGCACGCAGTTCCAATATTGCCAATACCCGTCCTTCCCCCGTTGGGTTGAGTGTTGAGAATATGCGAAGCCTCTTCATGAATCCCAACCGTCTTTCAATACTAATGACAGCGGCAGCAAAAGGCCAGGTGTCAGCAGGTAACTCGGCAGATGGGGGGATCTTTACAACCCAGTTCAGGGATGCCCTGCAGAAATTCATGAGCATCACGTACCAGAATGTAAGCTGGCAGCAGATCACTGAAAATGTACAACTGCAAACTGCTACTACGGCCGGTTATTCCGATTGCCCCCAACCGGAAAATGCAGCAGTGATCAAACCATGCAGGCAAACACCCATGTTTAAAATAAATTGATATAGTTTTTTACTTTTTTCTTTAAGGTTCGTGTTTCACGAACCTTTTTTAGTTTACCATATGAACTCCTTTTTGAAGTTGTAGCCTTATGCATGCAATTGAAAGACTGAGATGCTGAACAGGAGAAAAAGCAACTGTTGTCTCATGCTATTTAAATGTAACCAGGAAAAGTAAAATATGGCATCACATGAAACAGCAGATACATATCTGTGAAGTTTTGGTCATCATAGTATTAATTCCTTATCATCAGAATGACATCTTAAACGTATCGGCTTTACTGGTTACGGCATATACAATAGCCGCTGCCAGTATCACCAGGATAATGATAACGATGATGCCAAATTCTTTTTCCAGCACTTCTTCATCTTCATCCTCTTCATCTTTTTTTGCTTTTCTTTTGATGGTCACAGCTTTTTCATGGTGTGGCAGTAATTCTGCAATCAGCAGCATGATGAGCAGGCCAACAGCAACGATACTAAGCCAGGGCACATTTTTGTACATGGGCCCCACCGGTGTCAGCAGTAACCCCAAAGCGGCTGTAAAAAGAAATATGATGGCAAAAAAATAGAGGATGCCATGAAAAGGACCGGGCCCCCTGCGCTTAAAGACATACGTAAGGATGAAGGAGAATATAATGCTACAGAAAAAAGCAAATAAAAATCGTATCAGCATGATATTGTTTTTCAGAAAGATAGTTAAGAATATTGCCGGAAAAGATGATGACTGTCAGTAAAGCTGCTAAGATTAAGCAGTTGGCCGGCACAATTTCTTTGGCCGGGGCAGCTGCCGTTATCTTAATTAGTTTGTACTTTTAAAATAAAAAATGAAGAAAGAATTTTTGCTGCTGATCACCTGCTGCTTTCTTTTTTCCTGCAGCAGCCTGAGCCCTGAACAATATTTCAGCAAAGTGGCCCTCAACAGCAACCTTCTTTATGGTTTTGCCGGTTCGGGCATGCAGCGGGAACTGGCCAGTCCTTCGGTAAAGCTGGTGGATGAAAAGACCCTGGCCACCGCCCCCATGAAAAGAACTGAAGTGCTGCAGGCAAAACTGGATGCCATCGAAAACAATTATAAAGAAATAAAGGACCTGGAAAGCAACGAGGAGGTAAAAGAGATGCTGGATGCTTCCAAAACCCTGTATGAATATGTATTGCCTGTTTACCGCAATGAATACAGAGAACTGGCGGCTTTGTACGACAGCAATGCAGGCGCCGATAAAATTGCAGCACTTGAAAAATCTATCAGCGATAAATACGAAGCAACGTTCCTGGAGTTATACAGTGCATTGGGTAAAGCAGGTAAAGCCTATGCTGCCAAACACGGCATAAAAGTAATGGACGTTAATCCGTCGCCGCAGTAAAAGCTTCATAGCGTTAAAGACACATACTGTTGGCAGAATAATGAAGTTGACAGGATATAAAAACCTTAGCGTTCTTTGCGAAAGACTTTGCTTCTTTGCGGTTTTGTTTTATCCTGCGTAAAGTAGAACGCTAACCGCAAAGACCACAAAGCAAATACAGCGCAAAGGGCCGCAAAGATCCGGCTGAATTATTTATAATCCCCCGTCAGCATATTTATTAAAAGAAAGAGCAATGCCAGTGCCCAGGGCCCGATGCCGATCCAGAGCGCCAGTTTGTTATCCTGTTTGAAGAAAGAGAAATAGAGCCCAACCAATCCCATGGTAAGGAAAAGAACAGCATACACAAACGTGGCCGTTTTAGAATACTTACTGGTTTGCAATAGGTGCAGGGCATTTAATAAAAAACGTACGCCAATATATACATTGATGGCTGATATAAGCCCGACGAGGATCTTAGAAAATGTCATATCAGTTTATTTCGCTGAACTTACGGGTGAGTCCTGAACAGGATATTCATTGTGAAAGATAAACAAATCATCTGAGGAGAAAACCAGTTGCTCCTGCTCATCATGTCCGATACATACAATTTCAGAAAGCAGCATGACCGCATTTTTGCATTGAAATAAACAGGTAATTTAAAATCATGCGTCATGTTTAAAAAAAATCTGAAAAAAATGTTCACTTACTTATTGATCCTTGTTGCAGGTTATGTACTTATCGGTAACCTCTTTCACCGGGTGATCTTTCCTGAAAAGAAACCCGACGTATCAGCGTATTTCAAACCGGGGCAAGAGTTCTACAGCAAAACGGAAGGATTCCGCCAGACCGTGCTGAAGCAGGAAAACGGCTTTGTGCACAGCCGCCTCGAAATAGAACCCTTTGCAGGCGGGCCGCCAAAACACATTCATGCCGCCTTTGATGAAACATTTGAAATAGAGAATGGCGAACTGACCGTATGGGTAAATGGAGAAATAAAAAAGATCCATCCCGGTGAACGGCTGCTCATTCCAAAGGGAACGCCGCACCAGCCATACAATGAAACGGGAGATACCATTCACTTAAAAGGTTCCTTTCCCTTCCCGGAGAAGTTCGCTTTTTGTCTTCCGCAGGTATATGCGGTGGCGGATAATGAAAAGTACTTTGCCAACTCAGCAAAAGCACCTTTGCAAATGTCGCTGTTTACAAGTGCAGGATTTGATTCTTATAAAGGAGATGGCCCGCCGGTGTTTGTACAAAAGGCGTTCTTCTTTTTGATTGCACCCATTGCAAGACTTTTGGGATACAGGAGCTACTATAAAAAGTTCGATCCTGTTTCAAAAAATATGTAATGAGTTAAAATGATTAAAACCTATAAGGTCTGCCGTACAGGGTAGCAGCGCTGCAGACCTTATAGGTTTCTGCGGTACACGGGGAGCAGCGCTGCAGACCTTATAGGTTTCTGCTGCACACGAGCAGCAGCAGCACCGCAGACCTTATAGGTTTGGGCCGGGAATGAACCATGCACCACTTTTTTTGTTAACTTTATTGCAACAGCAAACTGCTACCGGCAAATACCAAAACGAATGAAGTTCATTGCCTTCATTATTCTTTTTTTCCAGGTGCCCGGGTTCTCGCAAACCCCCGGCCATGCTGTACCAGCGCAGGGCTCCACGAAACCGGTGAACGCATTCGCCGTTGCTGGCAACTCATTCATAAAAAATATTGGGCAATATGGTGAAACAATCACAGGCCATGCCGCCATGGGGTCTGTTAAATACGGGTTCGAAGGTGCTGACATGCTTGTATTATTTACTTCAAAAGGCCTCATTCATTTACACCGTAAAATTGAAAAACTTTCTGAACGGGAAGAAAGAGCATTGGAGAGAAAAGGTATTCCCGAAGAGGAAATAGAAAAAAAGACAAGGGTAACAGACAAGTTGATAACGTTGGAGTGGGTGGGTGCTGATCCTGCTGCAGCGGTCATTGCAGAAGACGAAATACCCGATTATCATACCTATGGCCTTTTGAAAGAAAAAGCGACCGGCTATAAAAAGATAACTTACAAAAACCTGTACCCGGGCATTGACGTTGTTTATCATTTCACCAATTCAGAAAAGCCGGGTTTTGAGTACAGCATTGTAGTGCAGCCCGGTGCAGATCCCGGCCTCATTAAAATGAAATACGGCGGGGATGTAAAAAAAATAAACCTTGATAAGAACGGGAACCTGTTCATTCATTCCGGCATCAATGATATTATTGAAACAGCTCCGGCTGCCTTTAGTAATACAGGGGCTGTGTTGAAACTTTCCGTTGATAAAAAGGAACAGCAGCATCTTTATCCTGTTTCATTTCATCAGCAAAATAACCTGGTGGGTTTCCGGGTAACGGGATATGATAAAACAAAGCTGCTTGTTATTGATCCCTTTGTAAGCAGTACCAATGCCGGTCTTCCTGGAACAAATGTGGGGCTGGCAAAGGATATTGACTTTGATTATGACGGTAACGTGTATGTTGCGGGGGGGGTGATGCTTTTTCCAGCTGCAAGCTAGCTAAATACGATGCATCGGGCACATTGTTGTGGACCTTCAACGGAAGCCTGCCCGCACTGCCCTGGTCCTGGGGAACTCTTTATGGCGGCTGGGTTGTTGAAAAAGGCAGCGGAAAAATATTTATTGGCCGGGGTTTCGGTGTAAATGGAACACAGGTGATCAGGTTATCCACTGCCGGAATCTACGACAACTATATTACGGTTGCTGATGTAAATTTTACGGAAAACTGGAAATGTTTATGGAGTTGTAACAGCGGGAATCCGCAGATATTGATTGCCGGCGGGGTATTAATTCCAATATCAACCTGGCGCTTTGCAGTCCTCCGTTAACAACACTGGCAAGCACCAATCTCACGGGCATTCCTACGGCTGCACAGGATATTGCAGACATTGTGATAGATCCCCTGACCAATGATATGTACACGATCTATGCTTCCCAGATCCTTTCGCCGATCCTGGATAATCATGTATTCAAAAATCCGGCACCATATAGTGCTTCCACTCTTGCATGGAATGTTCCTTCCGGTTTTACAACTTTGGTAGAAGTGAAAAACAGGCCATACCTGGCGGCGGGAAATAATGATAATTCGATCAATGGCCTGTCGGTGAACAGTTCGTATTTATATTATTGGGACGGGTTGAACCTGAAAGCATTCAATAAGACGAACGGCAGCCAGGCGGGCAATGTGCTTACGTTCAGCTCCAATACCAAATTAATGCAGGGCGGAATTGTGGCGGATGAATGTAATAATATTTTTATCGGCAATACAAACGGCACCATCAAGACATATCACTTTGATGGAACTTCATTTGATGATGCAGCAGTTGCCGATATTACCATTCCCGGTTTTCCACTTGCACCCGTTTATGACCTGGCGTATGATCCTGCAAGGATGCTTTTATATGCTTGCGGTAAAGGGTTTGTTGCTTCATTCGACATCTCATCCTATTGTCCGAATACCATTTTTAATCTTTCCGTTGCACTGGATTGTCCCACCCTTTCTGCCCAGGCTATCATCAGCCCGGCACCACCTCCGGGTACGGTGTTAACCTATGCGTTGTTTGTGGGAACCACGCAGGTCGCAACTAATTCAACCGGCCTTTTTACCGGCTTATCGCTCTCAACAAATTATAGCGTTAAGGCATACCTCGACCAGGCCTGCAGCGGGATACAGTTGGTAGAAAATTTTTCAACAAGTACATGTCTGCCCATTCTGTCGGCAACTTTTATCAACCCTTCCTGTAATTTGCCAAACGGAAGCATTCATGCTGTTGCCGTTAGCGGAATACCCCCGTACCAGTTTTCAAAAGACGGAATAAACTTCCAGGCAAGCGGCATCTTTACCGGGCTTGCTGCCGGCAACTATACCATTACCGTAAAGGATGCAGCAAATAATATTGCAACTGTAAATGTAACCCTGGTTAATTCCTTGCCACTCCAGGTTACTGCGGTTACTGTTCCCTCTTCCTGTATTCAATTCGACGGCAAAATTACTGCAACTGGCACGGGTGGATCCCCGGCATTGAACTACAGTTTGGATGGCATCAATTTTCAACCATCCGGAATTTTTACCGGGCTGGCCCCGGGCAACTTTACCATCACGGTTAAGGATACCAACAACTGCAGGGCAACCGTCACCGTCTTTGTTGATTCACTGAATACGGTTATTGTAAATGCCGGGAACAACTTCAGCATTTGCGAGGGAACCCAAAAAACAATGGCAGGCACTTCCAACGGTACCACTGTTTTGTGGACGCCATCCACCGGGCTAAGCAACCCGAGTATTCTTACCCCGGTTGCAAACCCGGTTATCAGCACGCTTTATACCTTAACAGCAAGCATTGGTTTCTGTAAAGCAATGAGTACGGTAACCGTATTGGTAAACCCGGCACCGGTTGCCAATGCAGGAAGAGATACGGGCATCTGCTTCGGAAATAATTTTCAGCTCAACGGCAGCGGAGGCACTGCGTATATTTGGAGACCTTCCACTTATTTATCAAGTACCAGCATTGCAAACCCTGTTATGGTACAGCCTGCCCCGGGATCCATCACGTACCGGCTTACCGTAACCGATGCCAATGGCTGTATCTCTTTAACGGATGATGACATTACCATCAGCATCAGCCGCCAGGCAAAACTATTTGTTGGCTATGATACGGCCATTGCCATTAACCAGCCCTTGCAGTTATTTGGCGTAGATGTATTTAATGCAGGCTTTATTAATTATACCTGGTCGCCCACTTATGGGTTGAACGATCCCTTTAGCAAGAACCCCGTGGCCATCCTCGACCGTGATATGATCTATAATGTAACGGCAAGCAATGCCTATGGTTGCACGGCAACCGATGATATAAAAATAAAAGTGTACAAGGGCCCCGAGATCTATGTGCCCAATTCCTTTACGCCCAACGGCGATGGATTGAATGATGTACTGCGGCCCATTGTTATCGGGATGAAAGAGTTTCATTATTTCACCGTCTATAACAACTATGGCCAAATGGTATTTACCAGTGCGGTTGCTGCAAACGGGTGGGATGGTACTTTTAAAGGCAGCAAACAACCCGTTGGTGGCTATGTATGGATGGCCGAGGCTGTTGATTACAAAGGAAACAAGATCCAGCGAAAAGGTTCTGCGGTGTTGATCAGGTGAAGCACCAGGAATTAAGAATTAAAAATTGGAGAACAGGCTGGATGTCAATTTCACTCTTCAATCTCTCTGCGTTCTTTGCGAAAAACTTAGCGCTCTTTGCGGTTACCTCTTTGCAGTTACCCCTCAACTACCGGTATAAATAAACCGCAAAGCACACAAAGGAAATACAACGCAAAGGACGCAGGGTATTGCATCCCGGTAAAAGAAAATATATCTTTAAAACCCGTCCCCGCATTCACCATTAAACAGATCTACATGGAACAAACTTCCATCGCAGCCCCGGTTGCACAAAGCGAACGCATAACCATACTCGACAGCCTGCGTGGCTTCGCCATCCTCGGCATATTGCTGATGAATATCGGCGCCTTCGGCCTCAGCGGCGATACCTTTGCCCTGCACGAATCGGGCATCAATTACAAGACCTGGTATTTCATCAACTGGGTACCCGATGGTACGCAAAGGGCTTTGTTCTCCATGCTGTTTGGCGCCGGCATCATCCTGTTCATGCGTAACATTGAAAAGAAAGTAGAAGGCGTGCGGCAGGCCGATTATTTTTTCCGCCGGCAGTTATGGCTGATGTTCTTTTCGCTGGTGGATGTTTTTTTGCTGTTATGGAACGGCGATATTTTGCTGGACTATGCCCTTTACGGCATGCTGCTTTTTACCTTCCGTAACCTGCCGCCAAAAAAATTACTGATAGCAGCGGGCGTTTGTTTACTGCTGATGCTTGCCCGGGAGAACCGGGACCTGTATAAGGATAAACAAACCATCGCAAGGGGAGAAGCGGTGTCGGCACTGGATACTACTACTGTAAAACTCACTCCAAAGCAGCAGGAACAGTTGGGTGCCATGACGGATTTTAAAGAAAAAAGCAATATCGACAAAAGAGCAAAACGCATAGCAAAGAATGCCCGCATACTCAGCAGTGGCAGCTACGAAGAGGTTTATGAAATGCGTACCGACCGCTACCTCAATCAAATGGTACATTACCTGTTCTTTGAAGCATGGGATGTGCTGCTCTTCATGTTACTGGGTATGGCATTTTTTAAAATGGGCATACTCACCGGTGAAGCACCCGCAAAGGTTTATTGGTGGATGCTGGTGATTGGGCTGGGCCTCGGCCTGTTCATCTCTTACCTGCAGATGAAGGATGCCATAACCTACCAGTACAATAATTTTGAATATACCAAACAGGTGCCGCTGAGTTATTACCAGTTGCACCGGGCATTGCGTTCGGTAGGGTTATTTGCCCTGCTTATGTTGTTATATAAATCCGGTGTATTCAAATGGCTCTTTGCACTCATGCGGCCGGTGGGGCAAATGGCGTTTACCAACTACCTCATGCAGTCCCTCATTTGCGGGATCATCTTCAACAGCTATGGCCTGGGCCTCTATGGCAAACTGCAGCGCATTGAAATATATTACGTGGTTGGGGCCATCTGGATCTTCCAGATCATCTTCTGCAATATATGGTTCCGCTTTTACCGCTTCGGGCCTTTTGAATGGGCCTGGCGGAGTTTGACGTACTGGAAGAGGATGCCGTTGAAGAAGGGATAGGTATAAATGGCCCGGATACATCCGATAGTTATTGGATCCGGGCAAACTAAAAGACACAAGTGGTCCCATGATTATTTCGTTAGGTATAAGCATAATTCGGGGGAACACTTGCGCCAGTGGGGGAACTACCTGAATAAAAAGATCATTGCTTAAACAAACAGCATATGCACACCTTCCCCCTGGCTGTGTTTATAAAAATCTCCAACGGTTATTACTTCTTCTACACCTTCATACAGGTCTTCTTTCTTATAATGAAACATATCCATGGCCAGTTTGCATGCCCACATCCTGACCCCCGAAGCGGTCAGGATGTCTAAAAACTCATGTACATCCGGCATGTCAATTTTTTCCATTTCTTTTTTCATCATACTGCTTGCTAATGCTTCCATGCCCGGCAAACCACCCAGCATGGTTGGCATGTGCATAGCCGGATTACCGACTGTAGCTACATGCAGGTGTTCCAGTTTCTTTTTATGCACTGCTTCCAGACCAAAAAATGTAAAGAATATTTCGGCTTCAATCCCTTCCATACGTGCCCCGTTGGCCAATACAAATGCGGCATATACATTTTCCAATGTTCCTTTTGACAAAATGATCATCATCTTTTTAATGGCTCCGTTATTCTCATTCATAGCTGACAAATTTTAAATGATTAAATACAACTGGCCGGTTTAGGTATGCCGGCAATTTTTGTGGCGGTCTTTAAAGGGGCAGTTGGAAATAACTGGTAGAACTCCTTGATATCTGTTACACCACTTTTTCCAATACGCCTGATACTGAGCGCTACCTGGTTCTTATGTTCGTTTTGCAGATACGTTAATATTTCCCAATGCCTTGCACTTAAAGGAATGTTGGCTTCTGCTGCAAGGGCTTCGCCAACTTTTTCATCCCATTGGCTAAAATCTGTTAAGTACCCCTCTTCATTTACGGTAATGTTTTTACCTGCTATTGTCTTTTCCATAATTTTTATTTTAAAGATTTAATAATTTAAGCATAATGTTTTCCGCTTTCAGACATGGTTGCCGATACAAAAGGGATATGTGTTCCTTTCAATAATACATTCCAGTATATCCACCTGAAGGCCAGCTTACCCATATGGTTCATCCTGCTTTCTTTTAATAACCGCAAGGGGCCAATGCCGGGGAATGGAAAAGTTCCTTCAACGGGCTCATGGGTATAATTAAAATCTATCAGCAGGGCTTTGCCATTTCCTGTTTCCACAAAACAGTTGGCGTGCCCGTCAAATTCCTCTTTTAATGGCTCGCCTTTTATATAAAGCAGAATATTATCAGTCAGTATTTCTGCCTCGAAGTGTGCCACTGACCCCGCTTTGGAAGCAGGTATATTACTGGCATCACCTAAAACAAAAATGTTTTTGTAATCTTTTGACTGCAGGGTGGCCTTATTGGTAGGCACATAATTCAGATCATCACCCATGCCGGACCTTTCCATTAATTCATCTCCTTTATTGGTTGGTACGGTTACCAGCAGATCAAAGGGTATTGCTTTTCCACCATAATCAATGATCTCTTTCTTTTCATTGTCTACCATTTCTATTGCAAAATCACTTTCAATAGTAATTCCCTTTTCATGCAATAAATGCTCAAGCGCTTCGGTAGCTTTTGGTTTTGTAAATGCGCCGCTTAACGGGGTTACATAAGTGATCTCTACCTTATCACGCATGTGCTTATGTTTAAAAAATGAATCAGCTAAAAAAGCAAATTCCAGGGGAGCCACCGGGCATTTGATCGGCATCTCGGTTATATGTATCACCAGTTTACCCCCTTCCCAGGTCCTCAGTTTATTTCTCAGGGCCAGTGAACCTTCGTAGGAGTAAAAATCAAAAACAGATTTTTGCCATTCCGTTCCTTTCATGCCCTCCGTTTCTTCAGGCGCAATTTTAGCGCCGGTGGCTATTATCAGGATATCATAGCATAATTCGCTGCCGTCTCCCAGTTGTATTTTATTTTCAGCAGGCAGGATCCGGCTAATTTTGTTCTTGATTAGTTGCACATCTTTGGGGATAAACTCTTCAATCGTCTTGATAATATCTTCCGGAGCATAAATATCAAATGGTAAAAAAAGATAACCGGGTTGATAGTGATGTTCTTCTTTTTCATCAATGATACTTATATGCCAATCGGGTTGTTTCAGGTGATGCTGTAAATGATTTGCCATCATGGTTCCGGCAGTACCAGCTCCTAGTATTACAAGATTTTTCATTGTTCTTATTTTTAAATGATTATTTACAGGACAAAAATCAAACAGTTAATCCCCGGATTTAATGATGCTGAAGTGAGTATATAATGAGTTTAATCAGCGGCGCATATGATTTCTGAGCAAATCAGCAGGCTTAAAACAGTTATGTAATAAATGTTACAATTCAGGATTTTTTTATGCACTATACTTGTGTTTTTACCATGGGTTTTGCTTCCTCCAAATTGGCACAAGTCTTCCCCACCCAAACAATTAAATTTCAAACGTAAAGTTTATGGGATCAGTTCCCGGTATTCACCCGGACGGGTGATGCCGTTTTATGACTGGCTACCTACAGGCAGGTGAAGAATGAAATACAGCTAGTTCTTTAATTCTTAATTCCTATTTCTTACTCCTTCACTTCTATGATAAGCTTGTTGCTCTCTATCTCCAGTTTTGAGACCTTGGCAAAAAGACCGAGCATCTCCTGGTAAACAATGGGGTCAGGCTCCCTGCCATAAAATCTTCCTCTCCATTTTTTAAAGTCATCTTCCCGGGTGGAATAATAAAACCGGACCAGGTATTTTCCAGGCCGGGAAAAATTAACCGGGTCTGTGAACCTGTAATCAAACGCATAGATATTATCCGGGCGGGTGGGATAATGTACCTGGTATGGATAGAATGTTGAATGCGGTTTTACTTCCACAAAATCATCGGGCCTGATATCATTCAGGTTACCGCACCTGCCGGGAAAGTGCGTGGTATAACTTGTATCACCAATTTTGATTATTGTAAAAAATGCATACGGGAAGCGCCACTTGATGTCGGAGCCATCCAGCGCCTTTGCAAGGAGCAATGGTTCTGTTGAATTATTCTTTATTTCAACGATGATCCTGGGTATTTCCCCCGGCTGGTAAATTTCTTTATCGGCAGATATGATACAGCGGTATTTCACTTCCGGTAATTTGTGCTGGGCGAGTAGTTGCACGGGCAATGCAAGCAGTAATAATATCCTCCTCATAACAATTGCTTATTTCCTAAATATACTTCAGGAAATCATGTATCCGGAAAGAGAGGATGATTTTTTGTAGTTCTTAACAACCCGGCCTGCTACCAACCGCCAATTACTCTCTTTTTAATTTCTCATATTCTTTCTCCACCGTGTTCCTGAACCTGTACACCGACAGGTAATTAAATATGATACCAATACCCCAGCCCATGGTTGGCCATATTGGCCAGGGATAGCGGTGAATGCCGCCTGTAAATAACCAAGTGAGCCATATTATGCCATTGATAACAAGGTAGGTGGTAAGGTGTATCTTAAAATCAGCCCTGGCTTTTGCCTGTTGCCAGAGTTCAGAATCCCGTTCTTCTTTCATGACAATTGGTTTAGATAAAATGATCACCGAAGCTAAAAAACAAAGGACCGGATTTCAATGATACCGGGTATTGACTGCTGTGATTGTTGTCACATTATGGAAGAAGGAAATCTTACCGGTTTAAAAGCAATCAGTAATATCCTGCAGTTAAATGATTACTGTCATACTCTTCATACATTTCCCGGCTTACCTTACCAAAGAATTATTTTTTTATGAAAAAGAGCTTTAAGAGGTTAAACAACTTCTGTCAATACAGTATCATTAGTGCAATTAGTTTTCTTCTTATTTCCTGCAATTTTTACAATTTTTCCCAGCCACAACCTTACGACAAAGAAAAAATTTACCAGTTTCCGGCCGAATTGCTGGGCGATTGGAAAGAAAAAGATACGATGACGTATGACCTTCAATTAAGCGTTCCTTTGAACGGGAAGGGAGGGAACCAATCCAATACCGGGAATGATCAGCTAAATAAAGGGGCGCCCGGCAAAAAGGATGACGACAATGTTTCTTATTCTTTCTGCAGGGATTACCTGGCTATATTTATTTCAGGGAAAAACAAGATACTTGCCGGAGCATGGCCAAGGCTGAATAAGAAAAAAGAATTCATTTACCCGCCTGAAGGTTTCGAGGGTGAAGAGGAGATACTGTATGACTCACTGAAAAAAACAGTTGATACGGTAAGAAAATATCTTATCAGCGGGAACAGGATCTACGAAATAGATCCCGATCGCTTTCTGACCGCGGGCTATGCATATGCAAGGTTGAAAGATACGATCACCGTACTTAAAAAAGATTCCCTTTATATCGACCTTGGGCAGAACGCATTTCTCCGGAAACTTACAGACAGCCTCTACGTTTTTAATATCAATAACTCGATACTCTCGGTGGGTGAAGGGGAAAACTGGTGGAGGCTGGTCGTCCTTGAAATAGCAGCAAACGGTCAGCTCAACCAATGGGAATGCAACAGTAGCACAGGCAAACTTCCCTGTATGTTTTACGAGCGGCCTTCCAAATATGATCAGTTTTATTTTGATTGCCGGTGGAGCACTGCGGAAATGCTCTGGCTTATCCGGGAAGGTTATTTTGAGAAGACATCCATAATGCATCGGGTAGCTAAATGATAATTTTAATGAACGGCAGCCTGGCCGAAGGGAAGAATGAACGTAACTTTTTATTTGATCATCCTCATCACGCTTGCTTACCAAAGTCATAGAAATGCATGGTATACCGGGCATACCTTCATGGAACAAAATAAAAGACGTGATCATTTCTAAATCACAGTATGTTTGGCTGGCCGCATGTTCGCTGCTGATCTCCTGCGCAACCAGTATGAAAACCCTGGTATTGCCAAAAGGCGCAGACAAGGATTTCAGGTCGGGTGAAATAAAGTACCCGCTTTTAAATACAGGCAGGGTAGCAGTATTGGAATACCGGGTGATCAGTGATTCGGTGAACAAGTCGGCCCGGTACGATACAACCGTAACCTTCGGCGTCATCATTCCCCGTACTTCACTCGTGATCAGGGAGGCAGAAAGTAAAATGGTCTTTGGTACCGATTCGTTGCAATGCATGGTGCGGTATAAAATGACAAGCTTTCAATCGGAGTCACAGTCGCATTCCATCCTGTCGGATATCATTGTGAAACCGGATAAAAATGATCCGAACTACGACCGCAACCGGGATAATATAATCATCACGCCCTATAAGAGGGTATTGTCGGGCAGCATGCAGTTGCCGCAGTCAGATGCGGAACTGCAATTTTGGTTTGAACACGAAAAGGCGAAGAAGGATTTTGATTCTGCCGCCATCAAAGGATACGTGAAATACGGCAATGATTCTTTTTTTATAAAACCATTATATAAAGAAGACCTTTCACGGGGGAAAAATGCAAAACCCATGCAGTTGCTCCAGGGCTATTGCCTTATGAAGGGCGATTCGTTGGTTGCATTCCTGCAACATGCGCCGCAGATCAAGACCGTGTTTGACCCTGAGTTAAAAGATGTTCTGTTCCTAAATTCAAAAAACTCCCCGGCACAACAACTGCTGGTGGCCGCTTATTTTAGTTTGGTGAGCCGGGTGGTTTTAACCGAGGGAACGCAGCCTTTGTATTGAGGGGGTTCTTTTGCGGCGGTAAGAAATACAAATAACGAACAAGGAACAAGGAATGTAGAATTTTGAAGGCTGCATCCGGTTCAGTCTCAGCGGGGTTTCACATAAAACCTTTTTGAATTAAGGAGTATAAGATGAAAATTCCGCTGGAACGAAAAGGGCATTTCATTCTTAATTCTTCATTTTTAATTCTTAATTAATAGTTCTTCCTTCTTCCCCCAAAAAATCTTAAATTGCTGTAAACAAATCACATGTCCAAAAACCTGGGCGAACTATCCGGCAGACAGGGGTTAAAAAATAACCTTTTTGAGGCGCTGGGCATCGCTGCAACCGAAACAGGTACGCCCTCCCGGGCAAGGATGGAAGAACTGGCCAGTGAGTTCCTGGTGGGCAAGGCCAATGTATTCGGCACCGCAAGTTTCTACGATTTTTTAAAGGAAGAAAATAAAGGAAAGAAAGTATTCGTGTGCAATGGCAGCGCCTGCCTAACCGCCGGTACACAGGATGCGCTGAAGGAAAAACTAAGCAGCCAGTTTGATGCAAATGAAATAGGAGAAATGTGTTGCCTGGGCAGGTGCCATGAGAACAGCGCATTCAATTATGATGGAAAGAACTATTCGGGTAAGGCTGTGGATCAAATAGAGGAAGTAAAAAGTAAAAGATCAAAATTGGTTGATACTTACCAGGTGGGTTCTTACGGTACGGCTGTTTTAACAGAAGCATTTACTGGAATAAAAGAATATTACAAAACACTTTCCGCTGCTTTATCAAGATCACCCGAAGTATTACTGGCTGAATTAAAAGAATCCGGATTGAGAGGGAGAGGAGGCGCCGGTTTTCCGATTGCATTCAAATTAGATTCCTGTCGTAACACAGCAGGCAGGCAAAAATTCATTGTGTGCAATGCCGATGAGGGCGATCCCGGTGCATATTCAGATCGGTATTTAATGGAGCATCAACCGCACCGTGTTTTGCTGGGCATGATGATCGCAGGATATATTGTGGGGGCAGATACGGGCGTGTTATATATACGTGCTGAATATCCCGAATCGCAGGAGATCATGCAGCAGGCAGTGAATGACCTTCTTAATGAAAAATTACTTGGCGAAAATATTTTAGGCACGGGTTTCAATTATAATTTCAAACTCATTAAGGCCATGGGCGCCTATATATGTGGAGAAGAAACCGCCTTGCTCTCGAGTATTGAAGGCCAACGGCCAGAAGTACGTGTTCGTCCGCCTTACCCCACACAGGAAGGACTGTTCAACAAACCTACCGTGGTGAACAATGTGGAAACACTTGCCTGCATTCCGTTTGTGATAAAGAATGGCGGAAAGAAATTTGCATCGATAGGAAAAGGAAAATCCACCGGCACAAAACTTGTTTCATTGGATGGCTTCTTCAACAAGCCCGGTATTTATGAAGTGGACATGGGTACGCCTTTGGAAGTAGTAATAAATGAACCCGGTGGTGGATTCAAAGAAAGAATAAAAGCCATGCACATCGGTGGCCCGCTGGGCGGGCTGGTGCCAATTGAAAAAGTAAAAGACCTTACGGTTGACTTTGAATCATTTTCACAAAATGGTTTTTTACTGGGACATGCTTCCATCGTTTGCCTGCCGGAGAAATTCCCCATCATAAAATATTTGGAACATTTGTTTCAGTTCACCGCACATGAAAGCTGCGGAAAATGTTTTCCCTGTCGTTTGGGTTCAACAAGAGGCTATGAACTGATCAACAAAGCAAGAACCTCTGATTATAAAATTGACCGGCAATTGATGGACGACCTGGTGGAAACACTGGAAACGGGTTCGCTTTGTGCATTGGGCGGGGGATTGCCATTGCCGGTAAAAAATGCACTGCAGTATTTTGAAGGAGAGTTGAGACCGTATTTTAAATAGGAAGAATGTTTACCGCTAAGTCGCTAAGTTGTTTTAGCGTCTCTGTGTCTTTGCGGTTGTAATTAAAATAAACGATCCTTGCTATGGGCATCATTTACAGACGAGAAGATAAACACGAGCAGGCGGCGAAGGGCGCTACGTTTACCTATGGCTCCACCAATGGTAAGCCAAAGGCGGGTATTGCCTTTATAGATCACAAGCCTTATGAAATAAATGAAGGCGAAACGATTCTTGCCTTCATCAGGAGAAATTTTGGACAAGATTATGTGCCCACACTTTGCGATGCGCCAAACCTGGAGCCATTCGGTAGCTGCCGGGTTTGCAGCGTGGATGTTGCGCTTACTGAGAACGGAACTGTAAAATCACAGGCCAGTTGCCACACACCGGTGATGGCGAATTCATACATCTATCCGCATTCGGATCGGATACAGAAGTTACGGAAGAACATCATCGAACTGGTGCTCACCGATCACCCCCTCGATTGCCTTACCTGCGAAGTGAACAATAACTGCGAACTGCAAACGGTAGCTGCGAAGGTTGGGGTACGTGATGTGCGTTATCCCGCAGGGAAAAATCATCTCGATAAGAAAAAGGACCTGAGTCATCCGTACATGACCTCGGATTTTTCAAAATGCATCAACTGCTACCGTTGTGTGCGTGCCTGCGATGAAGTGCAGGGCGAATTTGTTTTAAGTATGGCAGGCCGTGGGTTCGACAGTCACATCGTCAAGAGCATGGAAGTTAATTTTGAGCAATCGGATTGTGTGAGTTGCGGCGCCTGTGCACAGGCTTGTCCTACTTCAGCGATATCAGATGTGTTTGAGTCAAAGTCGATTGCTGTTGATAAAAAAGTAAGAACGGTTTGCACCTACTGCGGCGTGGGTTGCAATTTAGATGTAGCCGTAAAACAAAACAAGGTTCATTCCATACAGGCGCCTTACGATGCCGAAGCCAACCAGGGCCACACCTGTTTGAAAGGACGTTTTGCTTTTTCATTCTACAATCATGCAGACCGGATCAGAACACCTATGATAAAAAGGGACGGCGGATTTGTTCCGGTGAGTTGGGAAGAAGCTTATGATTTCATTGCAAACAAACTGACGGAGATAAAAAATAATTTCGGTCCTGATTATATTGCCGGCATTTCTTCTGCCCGCTGCACCAATGAAGAGAATTACCTGATGCAGAAATTCATCCGTGCGGTGATCGGCACCAACAATATTGATAGTTGTGCACGGGTTTGTCATTCGCCCACTGCCATTGGCATGCAACGCACATTTGGAACCGGCGCTGCTACCAATTCAATAAAAGATCTGAACTATACCGATTGCATGATGGTGATCGGCGCTAACCCAACCGATGCACACCCGGTAACCGGTGCTAAAATAAAACAGCAGGCCATCAAGGGAAAGACATTGATCGTTATTGATCCACGCAGAACAGAGTTAGCCCGGTATGCAAACTATCATTTGCAGTTGAGGCCGGGTACAAATGTGGCATTGTTGAACATGATGCTCTATTACATCATCAGTGAAAAACTGGAAGATAAAGATTTTATCAGCAGGCGCACCGAAGGCTATGAAGATTTTCAGCAGCATATTTTAAAACTCAATATCGATGAGTTGGAAAAGATCACCGGGGTTGAACGGAACCTGGTTCGTGAAGCGGCCATGGCCTATGCTTCTGCACCCAATGCCATGTCGTTTCATGGATTGGGCGTAACGGAACATTCGCAGGGCACATTCACGGTGATGCTGATCGCTGATCTTGCCATGATCACCGGCAACATCGGCAGAAGAGGAGTGGGTGTTAATCCGTTGCGTGGACAAAACAATGTGCAGGGTGCGGCCGATATGGGTTGCCAGCCTTACCAGGGGGCCGGATACTTCGATATTACCATTCCGGAGAATCATAAAATGTATGAACAGTTTTATGGCGTGAAGCTTCCCATTCATGTCGGTTATAAAATTCCGCAGATGTATGAGGCTTCATTGAATAATAAACTGAAAGCAGTCTGGGTGATCGGGGAAGACATGGCGCAGACGGACCCCAATACACATAAGGTTGTTGCGGCGTTAAAAAATCTTGAGTTGTTTGTGGTGCAGGAACTCTTCATGACGGAAACGGCAAAACTGGCAACGGTCATTTTGCCCGGTGCTTCCTTCCTGGAAAAGAGCGGAACATTCACAAATGGTGAAAGAAGGATACAGCGGGTGAATAAAGTAGTAGAACCGATTGAAGGAACAAAGGCCGACGGGCAGATCATTGTGGACATCATGAATCGCATGGGCTATGCACAACCGGATTATGATGCGGATACTTTACTGGAAGAGATCGCACAGATCGTTCCTTTCTTTGCAGGTGTTAAGTGGGAAGAACTGGGTGAGAACGGCAAGCAATGGCCGGTGGCGAAAGACGGAAGCGACGCCGACATGCTACATGTTGATACTTTCAAACGTGGCCTTGGAAAATTTGTGTACAACAGTTTTAAAGAAACGGAAGAGATCGTTCAGCATGGAAAAGAATATCCCTATATCATCACTACCAACCGGGAACTGGAACATTATAACTGTGGTGCCATGACGAGGAGAACGGGCAATGCCATGATATTGAAAGATGATTACCTGATGATAAACCCGGCGGATGCTGCCAAACATTTAATAAGCGAAGGCGATATGGTATGTGTGGAATCGCCGAGGGGCAAGGTGGATGTGAAAGCAAAAATAACCGATGAAGTAAAGCCCGGTATATTAAGTTCAACTTTCCATTTCCCGGAGATCATGATGAATAATATTACTTCAGACTTATCCGACAGCGAAGCCATGTGCCCGGAATATAAAGTGGTGGCGGTAAATATAAGAAAGAGCAAAGGAAAGTATAAGAGTGCTGTTTAATTTTTTTCTGAACCACATAGGCATATAGAAAACATAGATTTTACTTAGGACGTCTATGTGTTTCTTATGTGCCCTATGTTCTATGTGGTTCAACTCTTAACAAACCTTGTTTGGATTCTCATAGTTATCACTCTGGTCTTCGTTGGTATGATCGAGGCAGGCAAAATCTTTTTCCAGTAAGAGATAGAGAAATCTGTTATCGGGCAACGGCATGTTTGCTTCAAATCCTACAGTATCATTTACCGGCCAGCCATTCGTTAAGGCGGAAGGAACGAACAGGGTGATCTTATTTCCTTCAAAGGAAGCGGATAATTCATTCCCGCTGCTTACCTGTTGCAGGGCATAGATCAGTTTGGTATTGCCGAAAGAAGTTTCTTCCTCCAGGTAACCGTCTTCTGATGAGATCCTGTCCACCTCGGTTTTGGTGAGCCGAATCCGTAGAGAGTTTCCTTTGATTCGTAGTTTCATCTTTTTACTTTTTAAACGCCGTTGGGGTAAACTAAAGTTTTATTTTAAACCTATCCTTTCTTCTCCCGAATATATATTGAACCGGTTGCTTTTTAAAAACCCAACCAACGTAATATTCTGCTCCTTCGCTATTTCCACCGCTAAGCTGGATGGTGCACCAACAGCAGCAACGATCCTTATTCCTGCCATGGCGGCTTTTTGCAATAGTTCAAAACTTGCCCTTCCGCTTAAAAATAAAATACAGTTATTTAATGGCAGTTGATTATTCATCAGTACGGCGCCTATGATCTTATCCAGTGCATTGTGCCGGCCCACATCTTCCCGTAACATAAGGAAATTGCCATCAACATCAAACAAAGCACTGGCATGAATGCCGCCCGTTTCTTCAAATACCTGTTGCTGTTTTTTTACAGTATCCTGCAACGAATAAAGCAATGAGCTGTTTATGGTAATGGTATCTTTCACAGCCCCATATGGTGAAGCGATGCAGATGGCTTCAATACTTGCCTTGCCGCAAACACCGCAACTGGAAGTGCTGTAAAAATTTCTTGCCGTATTTGCAAGCACAGGCTGCACATTTTCTTTTAATACAACCAATACCTGGTTCTCATCTGCAGGTGATTGTTTTATTTCCTGGATCGCTTCGTTGTTTTTTATCACGCCTTCGGTGAATAAAAACCCGGCGGCCAGTTCTTTATCATTGCCCGGGGTACGCATGGTAACGGCAATATTCTTTTGCATGCGGCCGGTGGCACTGCTGTATGCCAGTTGAATTTCCAGCGGTTCTTCCACGGCCACTTTATCTTCTGTTTCGCTTATTTCACCGGCATTGATCTTGTGAATGCTTATATTTTCAACCTGGGGACTTTGCATACTTAAAATTACTAAAAGAAAGTCAGGCGCTGGTGGAATAGTTGCGTTGATACCCGTACAAAATCCTCTTGGGTGTCGACACTTTGGATACTTCTTTTGCTGCCGGGATAAAACTTTACAGCCCGGACTGAAATTAAAAAATGCTGCAAGGAATATTCCCCCGCCTCCTGCATTTTTTTAAGCGGGTCAAACGCTTCGTAGGGATACCATGCCAGCAGTGGTTCATAAACTGCTGACTGCTCATTATAAAAACTTACAGGCTTTGTACCATTGCAATACTCCGAAAATTGCCGGAGCTGAACGCTGGTTAAAAAGGGATAATCACATCCAATGAGCAGAATATTCTTCTGTGGAAATTCTTTAAAAGCCGAAAGCAATGCGGCCAGGGGGCCAATATTGTTATAGGAAGGATGATCAGGTAAAACAGCATAACCGGCTTCCATACTCTTTGTTTGTTCTGCATTGCAGGAGATGAGGACCTTTTCGCAAAAAGGCTGCAGCATATCGTACAGGTGGTAGCGCTGCGGTTTGTCGTAGTACAGGAGCAGGCTTTTGTCGGTACCCATGCGGCTGCTTTGGCCACCGCATACAACCAGGCCGATGGTATCGGGCATCAAATGTGTTTTTATGGATCTGGCTGCAGGCATGTTTGAATGATAATTTGAAAATTTGGTGATTTGAAAATGATGGTGCAGAAATCTTCAAATCAGAAGTAATACAAGTTACCGAAATGGGGGCGCATTTCATATCCCGATTTTCTCAATTCATCGCAAAGGGGATTTTACCTGCTGAAAATTCTGGCGACATTTGAACTTCTAAAATTTAATTGTATGCGTATATTTTCACTTAAGGCATTATTGTTCCGGTTGATACCGGCAGTGCTATAGGCGGGAAAAGAGATAACCACGAAGTACACGAAGTTTTTTCACGAAGGGCACAATGACCTTTTGACTCTTTGTGTCCTTCGTGCTGTATTTCCATCGTGCGCTTCGTGGTTAAGCTCCTGCCGTTCATCTCATTCTATGGATTGGAATAAAATAGTTTCCCTAAATTTAACCACTCAGTTTATAAACCAATCCTGAGAAATTTCAATCATGAAGAAAATTTTCATTGTCCAGGCATTCATCGCCTTTCTTGCTGTTGCAGCAAATGCACAATCAGATAAAAAAATATTAACCACTGCCGATTACGACCAGGCCACCAGGGCTTTAGGTTCTACTACCAGCAAACTAGTTTACCGGTATAATGTAAATCCAAACTGGCTGCCCGATGGTAAATTCTGGTATTCCGTTTCAGTACCAGGCGGGATGGAATTTGTTTTGATAGACCCGGCGGATGGCAGCCGCAAAACAGGCCCCGATAAAAAATCGATCTTACCCGATGCCGCTGGTGGAGCAGCCGGAGCAGGTGGTGGCCGCAGGAGAGGAGGTGGAGGAATGGAAAGCCTTTCACCCGATGGAAAAAAATCAGCATTCATCAAAGACTGGAACCTGTGGGTACGTGATGTGGAAACAAAAAAAGAGACCCAGTTAACCTTTGATGGCATAAAAGATTATGGCTATGCAACCGACAATGCAGGCTGGACACACAGCGACCGCCCCATCATGCTCTGGAGCCCCGATTCAAAAAAGATAGCAACCTTTCAGCAGGACCAGCGTATGGTACATGATATGTACCTGGTTAAAACAAAAGTTGGCGCACCGGAACTGGAGCAATGGAAATACCCGCTGCCGGAAGATAAAAAGATCATTCAGATAGAACGTGTGATCATTGAAGTGGATGTACCCAAAGTGATCCGTTTAAAAATTCCTCCGGATGATCACAGGGGAACCCTAAGCGATGACATCGCTTCCAGTGGTGGTTATGATGATAATGAATGGAATTCCGATGGAACCAAACTGTTCTTTGTTTCTACCAGCCGTGATCATAAAGTAGAGAAAGTTCGCATTGCCGATGCTATCACCGGCGATGTAAAAGAAGTGTTCACCGAAAAAGTAGCCACCCAGTACGAGAGCGGACAGGGAACCATCAACAACCATTTTTTGGATAAGACCAATGAGATCATCTGGTACAGTGAGCGTGACGATTGGGGCCACCTCTACCTCTACGATGTAAAAACCGGTCAGCTTAAAAATCAAATTACTAAAGGAAACTTTGTGGTTACCCAGTTATTAAAAACAGATGAAGCAAGCCGGACTCTTTATTTTATGGCCAATGGCCGTGAGCCTGGCCGGGATCCTTATTTCGCACATTTTTACAGCGTTAATTTTGATGGTAGTAAACTTACGTTGCTAACACCCGAAGATGGTAACCACAATATCTCCTTATCACCCGATGGAAAATATTTTGTTGATAATTTTTCGCAGCCCAATGTGCCGCCGGTTTCTGTTTTGAGAAATATGAAAGGGAAATTAATTACCGAGCTGGAGAAAACTGACATCAGCAAACTATTGGCAACCGGATGGAAAGCGCCTGAACCCATCAAGGTAAAATCGAACGATGGTAAATGGGACCTGTACGGCCTTATGTTCAAACCCAAAGACTTCGATCCGTCAAAAAAATATCCAGTTGTTAATTATGTGTATCCCGGTCCGCAGGGCGGGGGTGTAGGCACCCGCAATTTTGGCCCTTCCCGTGGCGATCACCAGGCGCTGGCCGATCTTGGTTTTGTTGTTATCATAATTGATGGCAGTTGCAACCCGGATCGTTCCAAATCTTTTCACGATGTATGTTATGGCAATATGGGCAGCAATACACTTGATGACCAGGTTGCCGGCATCAAACAACTGGCAGCAACAAGGCCGTATTTAGATCTGGATAAAGTAGGTATATGGGGCCACTCCGGTGGCGGTTTTGCAACAGCCGATGCCATGTTCACCTATCCTGATTTTTATAAAGTAGGTATCTCCGAATCAGGCAATCACGACAACCGCAATTACGAAGATGACTGGGGCGAACGTTATATTGGTCTTGAAGAAAAAGGCCCTGACGGAACTACCAATTATGCAAAGCAGGCTAACCAGATAAATGCCGGTAACCTAAAAGGCAAGTTGCTGCTGGCGCATGGTGGCATGGACGATAATGTACCGCCTTACAATACCTACCTGGTGGTGGAAGCATTGCAAAAAGCCAATAAAGATTTCGACCTGGTGGTATTTCCCAATGCACGCCATGGTTATGGTGCCGAAACTAATTATATGACCCGCCGCCGCTGGGATTATTTTGGCAAGAACCTCATGGGTGCTGAAGTACCAAAAGAATACAAAATAAATCCAAGCCCTGCAACTGCACCCGTAAAAAAAGACAGCGTTGCAACTGTATCCACCCGTAAGAATACCGTATTCAGCCGCATACCGGTATCGGTGACAAACATCACGCTGGATATATTTGATAATGGAACGATCGATGGCGATTCCATCAGTGTATATTATAACGGCAAATTACTTGTAAGCAACCGTGGCCTTTCAGAAAAAGCCATTACGGTACAATTGCTCTTAGATGAAAAGGCAGCGCAACATGAGATCGTACTCTTTGCAAATAACCTGGGCAGCATACCGCCCAATACCGCAACCATTGTGGTAAAGGCCGGCGATAAGCGTTACGAGTTGCACAGCAGTGCAAGTTTAACTGAGAATGCGGTGCTGGTATTGGAGTATAAACCAAAATAGAACGTCATTGCGAGGGAGGACGATCGAAGCAATCTCTGACTAGCGAAGCCGGTAATTCTTGTTACCGGCTTCAGTATTTTATGGTGGCACTGTTGTGAACTTGTTCTGTTCTTATTTTCTTTTAGTAAAAGGAAATAAGAATTTCACTTGTACTGCATATCTTTATTTAAGCAATTTTTATATAAACTAACATGCAACCTGCTTCCTGCAGCAGATTGACCCAGACTCTTTTCTCAATTGAAAGAACCAGTATGAAAAAATACTTTTTCCAGGTTGCCAGCATCCTCATCTTTATCTTCTCCATTATCGGCTTTTCCGATAACCTGTTTACTGATGTGGGACAGAATAGCAACAGCGACCCCAAATTCATTATTCACGGATTATTCTGTTTTGCCTGGGTCATAATACTGGTGATACAAACCAATTTCATCCGGAAAAGAAATATCAAAGCACACATGAAACTGGGCATAGCGGGCATGGTTGCCGCAGCCGGGGTATTCATCACCACGGTATATATTTTTGTGGTGATCTATAAGGGATGGGATGCCATGCCTTATTATGTAAAATCGAACCGCATCTTCATGCCGCTGTTCGGGATCTGGGTGTGGCTTGGCTATCGGAACAGGAAGAAACCCTTACTGCACAAGCGGTTCATATATATCGCCACACTTTACATGTTAGGCCCCATCCTGGACAGGGCAATCGATCATTTTTACCTGGAAAAGATGTTCAGTGAAGATGTCATTTATGACGTCATTGTAAAAGTACTTTGGGGACTGTTTTTTATTTTCCTTTTCATCTACGACTGGAAGACATTACGGAAAGTTCATCCCCTCAGTCTTGTCGGCGCTGCAATTTTTGTGTTACCTGGCTCATCGCTATTTACACATAAAGAGGCCTTTTTCTTTTCGAATATTAATTTATTTGGTGAAGTAGTAAAATATCACCCAAATTATTTTATCTTCATAATGCCCTTGACCAGGACAACCAATTACTTACCTATCCTGCCTTTGTAAACTTAACCTAAGCGATAACCCCCGCCTGCAAATGAATGAACCTGTCTGTATATACCAGGCAGGAAGAAATATATTTATTAAAACAGCTGTTTTATGCAAGACGAAAAACTAAAGCGAAAAGATTTTTTAAAGAACATCGCAGGCCTTGCGGTTGATACAACGGTGGGTACCCCGGGTGAACCACCACCGAACGAACCTGATCCTTTGTTTAAAAAATATGCCCGCAAAACATTGGGGCCAAGGCGTTACAGCCTGCAGATAGAGAACCCCAACCCCGGCGGACCGGGCATGTACGAACGGGTTGGTAATGTAACCAGCGGATTGAATCCTTATGCCGGTGCATGGACGGTTTGGGAAGCAACGCATCTTTTGCGCCGGGTTGGTTTTGGCATAAAGAAAGCAGAACTGGAAGCCATGCTAGCATTAACGCCTTCTGCAGCAGTAGATGCCATGCTTACACTCAGTGCTCCTTCCAATCCTTCACCTACGCCACTTAATCATTACCAGGCAACTGCTGTAGACAGTGGCGGAATATTATTGGGCAATAGCTGGACCTCAAATAACCTCGCCTACCTTACGGGCAGTAACGACGATACGGTTAACAGCTACCGGCAAAACAGCCTGGTTGACTGGAGCTGGGGGCTTTGTATAAATGAGAATACGACCATTCGTGAAAAGATGACCAAGTTCTGGTATCATTTCATCCCGGTGAATTTTGATGATGTAAGAAGTCTGCAGAATAATTCGGCTACCATGTGCCATGATTATATGAACCTGTTACGCAGCAATGCACTGGGTAATTTTAAAACACTGATAAAATCGATTGCCAAAATGCCGGCCATGCTGATCTATCTCGGCAATCAATCCAGCACAGCAACAGTTCCTAATGAAAATTTTGCCCGTGAACTGATGGAATTATTTACGCTTGGCAAAGTACCCACGCAGAATTATACCGAGCCTGATGTAATTGCTGCATCAAGGGTTTTATCGGGATGGCGTTGCCCCAGTTTTATAACAGCTTATCCTTTTGCGCCGGGTTTTAATTCTGCTTATCACAATCAAACAAATAAAGTATTCTCTTCCTTTTTTGGTACAACTACTATCAATAACCAAACGGGCGCAAACGGCGCCAATGAATTTGATATCTTCTTCGATATGCTCTTTACACAGCAACAGGATACCATTGCCCGGTATGTCTGCCGCAGGCTTTACCGGTATTTTGTTTATTATGATATTGATGCTAATGTGGAAGCGAATGTGATCGTTCCACTTGCTGCTTTCCTGGTAAGTAACAACTGGGAAATGGCACCGGTGGTGAACAAGTTATTCAAGAGCGAACACTTTTTTGATGCAGCCAATAAGGGTGTGATGATAAAAAGCCCGCTTGATTTCATAACCGGTACGCTTCGTACACTTAATATAAATACCACGGCCGCAGCGGGTGCCACACAATTGGCAAATCAATATACCATCTGGCATTATTTTCAGAACTATGCCAACACTTACCTGGAGCAGGGTTACGGGCTGGTACCCAATGTATCGGGCTGGAAAGCTTATTACCAGGGGCCGATGTATTACCAGAACTGGATCAATTCGTACAGTATTCAAAAACGGGCGGGGCTCATCACCAGTTTCATTAACGGGTTCACCACCGGCAGCACAAGCATCAAGATAGATGCGATCGCTTTTGTTCAGCAATGGCCCAATGCAACCATCCAGGACCCGGACCTGCTGATGGACATCTTCATTCAGTATTTATTACCTGTTGATCTGCCGGCACAGTACAAGACCGATACGAAAGTGCAAACTCTGCTTGGAGGCCAGGTAACGAACAGCTACTGGACAACGGCATGGAATAATTATACCGGTACTCCTACAAATACTTCTTATTTGAATATAGTTAAAACCCGGCTCAACTCTTTATTAACCACACTGCTGCAACTGGCGGAATACCAGTTGATGTAAGTAAAAAATATTCAGACTATGAACCGTAGAAAATTCTTAGGCAATACAGCGCTTTTTTCGGTGCCGATGATGATAAAAGGTATTCCTTTGTTTGCCGGTGATGGGGTGCTGCATCCGTTCTTAAAAGCGCTTGCCATGCCTACTGCCAATTGCGACCGGATATTGGTGATCATTCAAATGAATGGCGGTAACGACGGGCTTAATATGGTGGTACCCCTTGACCGGTACACTGAATTAACCAATGCCCGTTCAAGTATCTTACTTCCGCAGGCTTCGGTGTTGCCGCTTACCGGTACAACTACTACCGGCCTTCATCCGTCTATGACGGGTTTGCGTGATCTGTATAATGCAGGAAAAGTAAATCTTGTTCAGGGTGTATCTTATCCCAATCCTAATTTCAGTCATTTCCAGGCGCAGGATATATGGTTCACCGGGTCGAATACATTACCAACACCTAATACCGGTTGGCTTGGCCGCCAGCTTGATCTCGCCAATCCTGGTTTTCCTGTTGGTTATCCCAATCCAAGTAGCCTGGATCCATTGGCCATACAAATAGGAGGTGCCATGCCTTTATCACTGGAAGGTCCGAGCATTAACATGGGTTACAATGCACCCAATCCTGCTGCGTTGATAAATGTGGCAACGGGTACACCCGGCCCGGCACCCGTGAGTGATTACGGAACGGAACTTACTTTCTTACGCCTGATGAAAGATCAAAGCAATGCGTATACTACCCGGATCTCCACAGCGTATGCGGCACAGGCAACGCAATCGGCTTTGTACCCGGCAAGTGGTAATACACTGGCAGACCAGCTTAAGATCGTAGCAAGATTGATCGGCGGCGGACTTAAAACACCGGTTTATATTGTGAACCACCCGGATACTTTTGATACGCATGTTGACCAGGTTACAGCAGGAAATACTGTTTTGGGTTCTCATGCAAATATTCTTTCAAAACTTTCGGTTGCCATATCTGCCTTCCAGGATGATGTCACATTAATGGGTAAGGCCAATAAAGTAACGGGCATGACCTTTAGTGAATTTGGCCGCCGGGTGATCAGCAATACCAGTTTTGGTACCGATCATGGATCAGGCGCACCGGTGATTTTCTTTGGCGCTATGCTGAATGGCGGCGTTACAGGTACATCGCCTGTGCTGCCAACAAATCCAACGGCCAGTACACAGGTTCCGTTGCAGTTTGATTTCCGGCAACTGTATTCAACGGTCATGCAGAAATGGCTTTGCATGTCGGCAACAGAATCACAAACGGTATTGAATGGTACCTTTGCAACGGTTCCCATCTTTAATGAAGTATTGTTACCGCTGGAAGGAATTGAATTGAAGGCGGCCTGGGATGGCGGTTTTGCCAAACTCGAATTTGAGGTTTTTGAAAATACCCAGTTTGACCGTTTCATTGTTGAGCGTTCTGTAAATGGTTCCGACTTCACAGAACTGAATACGGTGCGGAATATCAGCAACAACAACCAGGAAAAATATACGTACAAAGATGAACGCATCGGCGCACCTGAAGTATTTTACCGGGTGAAGGGAATTTCCAAACAGGGAGCAGTTAAGTATTCGGCGATCGTGAAACTGAAAAATACCAATAAGCAGGAGATACGCATCTTCCCCAATCCCGTTACCAACTTTACCATTAATGTGGAGTTCCTTACAAAAGTGAGTGGCAACGTAGAAATCACTATCTATGGAATGCGGGGAGAGAAACTTTATTATAACCAGGTTAACCCGGCAGGCAACCGGAACATACGGTTAAAAGTACCCAACCTGTTCAGTGTAAAAACACTTTACATACTGAGTGTATCTTTTGATGGTACGGTAGTGAATGAGAAAATAATATTTGAATAGGAATTCCTCCTAAAGAATTCCTGTTTCTTCTTCCGTTATTATGTGAGTAAGGACCATCAGGCTTTATATTTCATGCCTGTCTTTCTTGATCCTGTTGATGTAATCCTCATGTTCTTTTTGATGTTCTTCCGGCGGCATCTTTACAGAAAGCGGCCCGTTGCCTATTATTAAAAAATAGATGAGCAACAGTAAGATAATGATGGAAAGAAACAATTCAGAGTAAGGGCTGAATGCATCTTTGGTTGCATTGATGTTTACAAAGACGATGGCGCCCATTAAAACCGGTATCTGGATGAGGCAGGCGGCCCGGGTAAACATGCCAATGGTTAAAAAGAATCCGCCTAAAATATGAGCGAACGTAACATAGTGCCCGATCAATATGATCATAAATTCACTGAAGGGTGAAGTGTTCTTCATCAGGCTTATGAGCGAACTGGTGTTGCGGAGAAAGTCAACGCCTTTATAACAGAGAAAGATCCCTAAAGCTATCCGGATAATGTCAAGCCATTTTGGGTGATGCCTGTCACCCCAGTATTCGAATTTTTCGACGAGGTTCATAACGTAGTTTTTAGCGTGAAAGAAAAGAACTTCTCTAAATTTAATTCTTTTAATCCAGAGATGCAAGGGCTGATTTAGAATGGTGGAAAAGCGAACGCTCAAAAGGGGAGAAGTTGGGCATTCCCGTTATGCAGGTCAACCGGAACAAGCGCCAGTTTAGCTTCATGCCCTTTTGCGATCCTCCCCAGTTTTGTATCCATCTGCATCACCCTGGCAGGGTAGAGGCTGCACATGCGCAATGCTTCATCCAGTTCAATGCCGCAATGATCAACCAGGTTTTGTAATGCTTTGTACATGGTCAATGCCGAGCCACTGAGGATCCCATCGGCGGTATATTTATCTCCCTTGGGCTGGTGTTGGTAATAGCCATCGTCTGTTGTGGTAACTGCATCAGTAATGGCAAATAATCTTTCCTTCATGATCTTTTTTGCAATGCGTACGGCGGCATAGTCAACATGGTATCCATCGGCAATGATACTTGCCATTATTGTTTGATGATCGAATGCAGCGCCAACCAACCCCGGACTGCGGTGCTGCAACGGGCTCATGGCATTATACAGGTGGGTAACAGAAGAGATGCCGTTATTAAAACCCTGCATCGCTTCTTCATAGTCAGCATTGCTGTGGCCTGCAAAGATCTTTACATCGTATGATCGAATGAGGCCGATCACTTCCTGGCTGCAGACCTCGGGGGCAAGGGTAATGATCTTGATTATGCCTTTGCCATATTCAAGCAGGGCTTCTGCTTCTTCTAACGTTGGACTGTGTATCAGCGATTCAATATGTGCCCCTCTTTTAACTTTATTGATCCAGGGCCCTTCAATGTGTAATCCCAGTATTCCGTCTCCACCTTCTTTCCAATAATCTTTTATTGCATCAATGGATCGATAAAAAACATTCGTTTCATTGGTGGCAACGGTGGGCATGCAAAATGCCGTACCACCTTCCTTGCAATACTTGTTTAATAAATTGAGTGATTCTTTATTTGGGTAGACTGAAAACAATTTTTCAAATGCGCCATATATCTGCAGGTCGATGAAGGCAGGAACTAATATGCTCTCAGGAAAATGTTCAGCAGGAGTATTTTTATCCATTGCTGAACCAGGCAGTACGGCTTTTATGCTGCCGTCTTCAACAATTACGGCATGTTCTTTCAGAAATGCATCGCCGGTAAAAACAAGGTGTGGGATATAAACTTTTGTTGCCGCCATATTCTATATGTCGGCAACAAAAGTAATGCAACTGGACTAGCTATTTTAATTTGAAGATAATTCCACCCTGTATTTGGGTGATGTCGTACCCGGCTTCTATGTTAACGCCAAACCTGGGAGTAATGAAGTAAGAAGCGCCCACAAAGCCACCAAATACCGGGATCACTTCGTTCTGCTTTACTTCACCATTCTTATTGTAGCGGTATTGGTGAAAACCAACCCCGGCAGAAAGGCCGGCGTAGGTATCCAGGTTCCGTACATTCCAGCCATGGTGCCAGGCTGAGCGGCCTGCCACGATCAATGTGCTGGTTTTGTAATTGTCGTAATAGCCGCCATTTGAAAAAGAAGTACCGGCTTCTACACCGAGGGTGATCACACCAGGACCTGCATTCCATAAGCCTGCTTCTATAGAAGCCTTGGTGCCCAGTGCAGAATTATAATAATCACTTTTGTATTCGGTGCCGGTGCCCACACCTGCATTGAATGTGATACTGCCTTTTTCAACAGGCGAAACAATGCCCCGGTCTTGTGCAGATACAACTGCAGTTGAAATAATGCCGAGGGAGAATAAAATTGCGGAGATTGTGTGTTGTTTTTTCATATCCGCCCATGAACAAATATTATACCAACAGGTTGATACAGAAATTAGAAGCCCGTTAATAATTTATAAAAAGATATTCCTGTTAAAGCCTTGGTAATAAGAGCGGATAAATTTTCTGACAGGAATTATTTCTTTATGTCGCCAAACTCCATTTTAACCTCGGTGAGATCTTTTATAAAAAGGAATTTTGTATAAATAGTGTTGTAGGAAGCGGTGTTGGTCTTTGCATTGAGATGGTACGTAGTGCTGTAGATCGTTTTTAACGTATCAGCTTTACGTATCAGTTCGTTGAGCGATTGAACGGCTTTGTTGCTTTTAAGGGAATCATCCATGTATTTCGACTGATCTACCTTAATGCCGGATTGAGAAAGCCGTTCGTTTATTTTCCGGTATTCTTCCCTTGACCGTTCAAGATTTTCTTTTCGTTGCATGTAAAAGTCTTTTATGGAAACGGTTTTGTATTCGAGGCTGTCGATGTTCAGGAATAATAATTTAAATCCGCCCACTTCCAGGTCGGCAGCTGCGACCTTCTCAAGGGCATGCTGAATTTTTAATTTGACAGTATCGGTTTCTGCTTTTGACACAGAAGGCGTCGGCGTCGTTACATCATCGGGTTGCTTATTCTCCGAACCGGTACAGGATACGAATAACACAGGTAACGTGTACAGGAAGCAAAGAATCTTTGTGATTTTCATGTTGCGAAGGTATAGATGTTTTTAAAACCGGGCCTTTGTTTACTGCAAAAAGTTGTTAAACAAGCGGAGTAAAGATGCTAAGAATTTCATTATCTTCCATCCATGAAACATTTTAAGTTTTACAGCAAGGAAGATATTTTATCGCTCACAAAAGTGCGCCGCTTTGAGACAAAAATTGGTGAACGAGTGCAATTCCTGCGGAGTGGAGAAGAGTGGCCCGAAGTGATCCAGCAGTCGCCAGCCAAATATGTTGTGCTCGGCATACCGGAAGACTTTGGTGTAAAGGCCAACTATGGTATTGGCGGAACCGATACGGCCTGGCTTTCTTTCCTGTCTGCTTTTTTAAATATGCAGAGCAATGATTTTATGCCGGGTGATAATATATTGCTGCTTGGCCATTTTGATTTTGGGGATGTGAAATTCCTGATAGAAAATAATGCATACAATGATGAAGAAAAGGTGACCGCTTACCGGCATGCCATCAATATCATTGATGAAGAAGTGGAGAACCTGGTTAAAGTGATCGCTTCTTCTAAAAAAATACCCGTTATGATCGGCGGCGGACATAACAATGCGTATCCCATTATCAAAGGTGTGGCAAAGGGATTGCATAAAGCAGAAATGATCCCGCTGTCGCAGATCAATTGCATAAACTTGGATGCACATACTGATTACAACGTGGCCGATGGCAGGCACAGCGGCAATGGCTTCCGCTATGCAGAGGAAGATGGTTATCTGGGCAAATACTGTATGATCGGGCTGCATGAAAATTACATTACGCAAAATGTACTGGTGGATATTCACAACAACCCCTTCATTGATTATATCAGTTACGAAGACATCTTCATTCATGAACGGAAGAATTTCATCCAGGCTGTAGCACACGCCATCGGTTTTACAGAAGATACCTATACAGGGATAGATCTCGACCTGGATTGCGTAGAGAATGTGTTGAGCAGTGCCCTCTCGCCAAGTGGCTTCAGTGCTTTGCATGCACGCAAGTTTGTAACTTTTGCCGCACAGGATGCTAAAGTTGCTTACCTGTATATCTGTGAAGGTGCCACGCAACTGGCAGACGGAAGAAAGAATGAATCAACCGGAAAACTGATCAGCTATTTGGTGAGTGATTTTATAAAAGAGTTGTCTCACGACTAACACTACCCACTGAATATGGAAAAACAATCAGTCAGAATACCTTCGTTTTATCTTATCCTTATTTCTTTGCTTGGCTGGTTTGCCTTAATATCCCAGTTCTATCTTATTCTCATCAGCAAGCAGGCATCTGTTGCAGAAACCATAACGAGGTATTTTAGTTTCTTTACCATACTCACCAACATCATGCTGGCTGTTTGTGCTACGGTATTATTGCTGAAACCAAACAGCAAATGGGGGATTTTCTTTTCTAAGCCGGAAACACTGACAGCGCTTACCGTTTACATTACCATCGTAGGAGTTACGTATAACGCCATCCTTCGTTTTTTGTGGCAGCCGCAGGGATTGCAATGGATAACCGATGAATTGCTTCACCTTGTTATTCCCATACTGTTTCTATTGATGTGGTGTTTATATGTTGAAAAATCCAGGCTGGAGTATAGGCAGGCTTTTTCCTGGCTGATCTATCCCATTGTTTACATGATCTATACGGCCATACGTGGTGCAATTGTACATTATTATCCTTACCCTTTTACAGATGTTGATGTACTCGGCTATCCAAGGGTATTGCTCAACAGCGGTTGGCTGTTTGTGGCATTCCTTGGCCTTTCTTTATTTTTGATTGCGGTAGGAAAATATTTAAGCAGGCAGCAGCGTTGAAATAATTATTTTATCTGCTCAGCCAGTTCCTTTTCATCCACCATACCATCTTTGCGCCAAACCTGTTTGCCATCTTTAAAGATGATGAATACCGGGAGGGCAGTTACTTTGTATTGCTGCAGGACAGCCTGGTCGCTGCCGCCATCCACTTTTACCAGCGTGAATTTACCGGGGTTGTTTGTTGTCAGACTTTTCAAAACCGGTTCCATCTTCCGGCAGGGCGGGCACCATTCTGCACCAAAATCAACCAACACGGTTTTTGAACTGTTGATCGCCTTGTTGAATTCATCCACGCTCATTCCTTTTTCATTGCTGTTGCCTTCGAGTGGTTTGCCGGCGGCTTTCCATGCATTGGTACCGCCTCTCAGCTCATATACATTTTCGTAACCGGTCTTACGCAACTTAGCTGCGGCGGCAGCACTTCTTCCGCCGGATAAGCAGTACACATATACCGACTTATTCTTGTCAATGAAAGCGATCCTCCGTTCAAATTCTTTTGAGTCTGTCCAGTCGGCCAGCAATGCATTTTTTATATGGCCAGAAAAAAATTCGCCTGCTGTTCTTACATCCAGTATTTGAATATTCTCTTTGGTTGTGATCTCTTTTTCAAATTCATCTGCTGATAAACTTGTTTTGGGTTGGGCCAGGCAGGATAATAATATTACCGATAGCAACCCCGTTTGCATAAGACGAAGTAAATAGTTCATTACCTTGATTTTTTGCAAAGCTATTTCAATAATTCTTTTAATTCTGTTTCCGAGATGTTAAGCAGGTTTACCTTGGGAAGCCGCCTCGTCAGTTCACGCCAGTTTGGATCTTTTTTGTAGATGGCCTGCAGCATTTTTGAAGCTTCTGCAACTTTTTTATTATTGGCCAGTGTAATGGCTGTCCAGTATTTCATCTCTAAATTCTCCGGGAACATTTTCATGGCGGCACCGTATTCTTCCATGGCAAGTTTCATGTTATTCTTTTCCGTAGCAAGGTCACCTTTGTCCATGTGTTCGTAGGCACGATAAAGCCTGAGCAGCCTGTCCATTTCAACAAGGGGAGCTGCATTGTCATCCACCCGCAGGTCGATCAGGCGTTCATTCCATGGTTGGCCGTTACTTTTACCCGCCACTACTAAAATAGCGGCCGATTGTTTTCCCCGGATATCGCCTCCTACAGCCTGGGCAGCCTGCAATGCAGTCAATACACGTTCTGCCAATGGTTTTCCTTCGCTCGCTTCAAAAGCTTTTGACATGGCGCTGTTTACTTTATCTGTAAGCATCATATTGCTTTGCACCGAATAATTCTTACCTACGATATTGCCTGCATGGTCGATGCAATTTTTTCCGGTGAAAGAATTTACGTTTCCATTTACGTCGATCATTGCCACCTGTCTTACTTCTCTTCCTTCATCAGCAGCCAATAGTTCCTTTAAAGCATCGGGTGCCGTTTTTCCCTTCTTCATCAATTCCAGCCCTTTGATGCCATAACTTTTATTTACAAATGACTGGGTCGCCACCACGCCCACACCGGCTTCGCCCCAGCTAACGGAGGTTCCCACGCTGAACCAATGACTTTGCACGCCCACGGCCATCTCTCCGGTTACCGGGTCACGGGCAACAATAGAAAAAGTATGAGCAAGCCCTGCGTCCTTCTTATAAAACTGTGCGAAGACATTTTGCTGAAGGACAAAAGCAGCAATGATGAAAGGGAATATCTTTTTCATATGAGAGAGTTTGATTTAGGAAACTTGGCACTGGATGTTAGATACTGGATACTGGAAAAAACTTGCTGACAAGAATAATTCTTACATAATGGGAATCCTACTAGCATCCAGTATCTAGAATCCAGCATTCTACAAACAGCTTAATCTCCCCATCAACCGGTAAATTTATTCCGTTTATATACGCAGCAGCGGGAGAGCAGAGAAAAGCAACAGCAGCCCCAAATTCTTCCGGCTGCCCGATCCTTCCGGCAGGAATTTCTGCAACAAGGTCCTTCATTACTTCTTCTTCCGTTTTATCAGCAGCTTTTGCTTTAGCAGAGATCACGTAATCAGCTCTAACCGTTTTTGTAAAACCAGGCAATACATTATTTACCGTGATACCCAATGGCCCGAGTTCCGTTGCCAGTGTTTTTGCCCAGTTGGCAACGGCTGCCCGGGTGGTATTGCTTACGCCCAAACCGGCAATGGGACTTTTAACCGAAGTGGAAATGATATTTATGATCCTGCCAAAACCGGCGGCTTTCATGCCCGGAACCACGGCCTGTGTCAGGTTGTGGTTATTAATGAGGTGATTATTGAATGCGGCTAAAAATTCTTCCGGCTTTGCATTTAATGCAGTGCCGCCCGGAGGGCCACCGGTATTGTTTACGAGGATATGAACCGTATTGTTTTTTACAAAATCACCAATTGCAGCTTTTACGGCATTGGTATCCGAAAAATCAGCAACCAGGTATTGATGCTTTTGCCCTTTCGACCGGTCGATGGTTTTCAAAACCTCTTTCAGCTTCTCTTCATTACGTGCCATTAATACAACCGAACATCCTAACAAAGCCAGTTCCACTGCACTGGCATAACCAAGCCCCTGTGTACTTCCGCAAACAACAGCGGTCTTCCCGGTCAGATCTAGATTCATGCAAATGATTTTTATAAAGCTACTATAAAAATACCTACAAAGATTTGCAGCACTTAATCTTTCTTAACCGGATCGATGATCACTTTCTTTTTTACCATGTCCTTTATGAGCAGCAGACCATTTTCATGCGCCAGCATATTTGAAGAAGATGGGTCGAAGGATCTTGTCCGGGCAGAATATACAAGTTTATCCTTTGTTACTTCAAATAAATTGCTTTCCCAGAAATAGTTGGTGGTGCTTACATAGTACCCGGGTGTAAAAACCTTTTCGTATATATCCGAGTAATATTTGTCAACATGATCGTAGCTGTTCATGTTGTTGACCATGCCGGGCGGCACATACAATTCTTCCTTTTGTTTATCCAGCAAAGCAATGGTAATTACTGCATCCACACCGCTGTTCTTGAATTGATCTACTATTTCCTTTTCGGTGAGTTTTTTATACGACCGGGCACCGAAAACAGTTACCGAGGAGATCGCATGGTAGCCTTTGTCCACCAGGTCGTTCACCAGGTGTGCTTCCATGTTCTCTTTCAGTATGCTGTCTTTCTCGGTAAGGATGCCCCAAACCATTATGTTATGGTATGTTTTGGTAACCGCATCGCCGGCCTTCCAGGAAGAAGTTATTTTGGTACTGTTGCAGGATAAAACCAGGGAGCCTGCCAGTACGATCAATAATAGATTACTTGTTTTCATGACTTAAATTTCAGTAAAAATACAATATGGATACTTTGAGAGTATGACCAAATACACCAGCGGTACAGATATTGATCATGTTCCGGTAATTCTTGCTCCAAAAAATACAGAGAGGAACGAAGTTGTTTTTTCGCACATTTTATCTCCAAATGTGGATAATTACCGCACATTGAAAATCCCTGCATTCCGTTATATTCGCAGCCTTAATGAAGGTTTAGTGGTTAATTAGTTAATTGGTTAATCCGTTAAGCAGCGATTGATTTTCGCTCAATCTTCCAACCAATTAACAGGTTAACGAATTAACAGATAACTTATAAGATGGCAGAGAAAGATTTGTTTGATTATACCGAAGAATCCATAAAAAGCCTCGACTGGAAGGAGCATATCCGGCTAAGGCCCGGTATGTATATTGGCAAACTGGGCGATGGCAGCAGCCCCGATGACGGTATCTATGTTTTGATAAAAGAAGTAATCGACAACTGCATCGACGAACATACCATGGGTTATGGCAAACACGTGGATGTGGAGATCAAGGACAAGACGATCACCATCCGTGATTATGGCCGCGGCATTCCATTGGGAAAAGTGGTGGATGTGGTGAGCAAGATAAATACCGGCGCTAAATACGACAGCAAAGCTTTTCAAAAAAGTGTGGGACTTAACGGCGTGGGTACTAAAGCCGTAAATGCCCTGAGCTATTATTTTAAAGTAACTTCTTACCGGGAAGGAAAAGAAAAAACCGCAGAGTTTGAAAGAGGGGTTTTGATAAAAGAACATAAAGAGGCAAAAACGACCGAAGAGAATGGAACCTTTGTGACTTTTATTCCCGATGATACTGTTTTCAAGAAATTTCACTTTGTTCAGGAATACCTCGATAACCAGTTCTGGAATTATTGTTACCTGAATGCCGGCCTGGTGATGAACCTGAATGGCAAACGTTATGTAAGTAAGAATGGTTTGCTCGACCTGTTGCAGCGCAAGACCAATGAAGATGAGATCCGTTATCCCATCATTCATTTGAACGGGGAAGATATTGAAATGGCCATCACGCATGAAAATGATTACGGCGAGGAATATTACAGTTTTGTGAATGGCCAGTTCACCACGCAGGGAGGCACACACCTGGCTGCTTTCCGGGAAGCCTATGTAAAAACGATCCGTGAGTTTTATAAAAAAGATTACGATGCTGCCGACATACGGGGCAGTATTTGTGCAGCCATCAGCGTACGGGTGCAGGAACCGGTGTTTGAAAGCCAGACAAAAACAAAGCTTGGTTCGCAAACCGTTTATGAAGGCGGGCCATCCATGCGGAACTTCATCGGTGATTTTTTAGGAAAAGAACTTGATAACTATTTACACCGCAACCCCGAAACGGCCGATGCACTTAAAAGAAGGATCGAGCAAAACGAACGGGAACGAAAAGATATGGCAGGCATTAAAAAGCTTGCCAATGAAAGAGCCAAGAAAGCAAACCTGCATAATAAGAAGCTGAGAGATTGCAAGTTTCATTACAATGATGAAGCAACTGGTAAGGATAAAGACCGGATCACCGAGAAGCAAAAGGAGAGTACCATCTTCATCACGGAAGGAGACAGCGCCAGCGGAAGTATTACCAAGGCAAGAAGTGTGGATACCCAGGCCGTATTCAGTCTGCGTGGCAAGCCGCTCAACTGTTTCGGGCTTACAAAAAAAGTAGTTTATGAAAATGAAGAATTCAACCTGTTGCAGCATGCATTGAATATTGAAGAAGGATATGAAGGGTTGCGCTATAATAATATCGTGTTTGCCACCGATGCCGATGTGGATGGCATGCACATCCGTTTATTGCTGATGACCTTCTTCCTGCAATTCTTCCCCGACCTGGTTAAGAATGGCCACGTTTATATCCTGGAAACGCCTTTGTTCCGGGTACGGAATAAACAGGAAACCATTTACTGTTACAACGAAACCGAAAAACAGGAAGCCACCCGGAAACTTGGCAACAAACCGGAGACCACCCGGTTTAAAGGATTGGGTGAGATCAGTCCCGATGAATTTGCCCGTTTCATTGGCGATGATATGAAGCTGCAGCCGGTGATGTTGTTGCCCGAAACACATATTCAGCAATTGCTGGAATATTATATGGGAAAGAATACCCCAAGCAGGCAGGACTTTATTATTGATAACTTAAAAGTAGAACTTGACCTGGCAGAGGAAATAATTAAGAATTAAAAATTTAAAATGCCGGTTGTAATAGGGAAAGAATTGTTACCGGTGAAGTCTGGCATAAATGGGTGTTTAATTCTTAATTCTTCATTTTTAATTCTTAATTGAAAATATGATACATATAGTACATAATGCAGCCGATGTTGACGTGTTGCAAAAAGCCATTGAACTCGACGAAACACTTGCGGGCGAAATAATTCAGATCAAAGACGACTATGCCGTTGGCCCATTGCTGGATATTTATACAGCAGAAGGAATTGAAGCCCGCAAACAATGGCAGCGGGATGTGCTTGTGGGCAGTGATCACGACGGCTCGGTTGATAGTGGCGAAGTGGATGACGCCAAAACCGTCGGAAGCTTTAATTGAAAAATTAAATAATGACCCGGAGGAAAGGATCTGGATATGGGCTGCACAGAACAAACACGATGTATGCAGTTATTACTGGCTGATGAGCCAGTTGAAAGAATACCAGGGCAGGGTTTTGATCCTGTACCTGAATAACCTTCCTTTCCTGAATGAGAAGGGAAATATATTTTATCCTAACTGGCTGCATGAGATACCGGCAAAGGAATTTTTAAAAGCCAAAAAACTGGCAAGAGAAATTACACTGAGCGAATTTGAAGTTGATCCGGATGAATGGCTGAAAACATGCAATGATCCAAAAGGAGTGAGGCTGCTGGAAGGTGGAAAAAAATTAACACAGGAGGAGTATGATTTTTATGATGTCGAGTTGAAGAAATTCATAACAGCCGACTGGCAGAAGGCATCGAAGATCATTCACCAGTATTTAAGCAAGGCAAAACATACAACCGGTGATATGTATCTTTTATGGCGTTTGAAGACGATGATTGCCATGGAACTGTTTGATGTGCAGGGAAATGTTGGTAAGATGAAAGACTTTGAAGTGAAATTGAAATCCTGAGGTCGTTAGGAAATTACAGAATTGGCTCCAGGGGAGCATAATGTTCGTAGAAATTGGATATTAATTTGATCAAAGCTCCGTAGGAGCGACATGTTAAATAAACAAAATGCCGAATACCTATTCACAGTTATACATCCAAATTGTATTTGCTGTAAAAGGCAGGCAGGCTTTTATTAACGAATCATTCAGGGAAGAATTGCAAAAATACATCTCTGGAATAATTGCAGAAAAGAAACAGAAACTGTATGCTATCTATTGTATGCCCGATCATACACATATTTTAGTCAGCATAAAACCAGATATTGCTATTTCAGACCTGGTAAGAGATATCAAAGCGAATTCTTCATCATTTATAAAAGAAAAAGGATTCATAAAGGATTTTTCATGGCAAACGGGCTTTGGCGCTTTTTCGTATTCAAAATCTCAATCACTCCATGTGGTTGATTATATTTTAAATCAGCCTTTGCATCACAAAAAGAAAATCTTTAAAGAAGAATACACAGATTTTCTGAATAAATTCGAGATTGATTTTAAAGAAGAATATTTATTTGAATTTTATGATTAGCATGGAATAAACATATCGCTCCTACGGAGCTTTATAAACCCGGCTGATAATTTCTACTAAAATAACGCCCCGATGGGGTTAAGGAAATGGCTAACAGTAAAAAAACGAAAGACGAGTACGAACACACCGATGCTGGTATTGGCGGCCAGTACAAGACCTGGTTTTTGGATTATGCCAGTTATGTGATACTGGAAAGAGCGGTACCGGCAATAGAAGACGGATTGAAACCGGTACAGCGCCGCATCCTGCATGCCATGAAGGAAATGGATGATGGCCGTTTTAATAAAGTGGCCAATATCATCGGGCAGAGCATGCAGTATCATCCCCATGGCGATGCTTCTATTGGTGATGCATTGGTAAATCTTGGACAGAAAGATCTTTTAATTGATACGCAGGGTAACTGGGGTGATGTGCGTACCGGCGACGAAGCTGCTGCATCCAGGTATATTGAAGCAAGGCTGAGCAAGTTTGCTTTGGAAGTTGCTTTTAATGCAAAAACAACCAATTGGGCATTGAGTTATGATGGAAGAAAGAATGAACCGGTAACCTTACCGATGAAATTTCCATTGCTGCTTGCACAGGGTGCAGAAGGCATTGCCGTGGGTTTGGCAACAAAGATACTTCCACACAACTTTTGCGAGTTGATCGAAGCTTCCATAAAATATTTACGTGGAAAACGTTTTGAGATACTTCCCGACTTTCAAACGGGTGGAACCATGGACGCCAGTAATTACAGCGAAGGTGTTCGTGGCGGCAAAGTAAGAGTGAGGGCCATCATTGAGGAGCAGGACAAGAAAACACTTGTTATTAAAAGCGTTCCTTATGGCGTTACCACTACCCAGTTGATGGAGAGTATTGTAAAAGCCAATGACCAGGGAAAAATAAAAGTAAAAAAAGTTACCGATCATACGGCCGCTGAAGTTGAAATAATTATTGAACTGGCTGCTGGTATTTCCCCGGATATTACCATTGATGCCTTGTATGCATTCACCGATTGCGAAGTGAGCATTTCTCCCAATGCCTGCGTGATCGTTGCGAATAAGCCGCAGTTCATGAAAGTAAGTGAACTCTTGAAAGTATCTGCAGACAATACCAAAGAATTATTAAAACGGGAATTGGAGATACGATTGGCTGAGTTGCAGGAGAAATGGCATTACACATCCCTTGAAAAAATATTCTTCGAAGAAAAGATATACAAAGAGCTGGAGAAGAAACATGAAACATGGGATAAGGTGCTTGAAGCAATTGATAAAGCATTTACGCCTTTCAAAAAGCAACTAAAAAGGGCCATTACCCGGGAAGACATCATCAGGCTTACCGAAAAACCCGTTCGCCGTATCTATAAACTGGATATTGATGAACTGAACGACCAGATAAAGGCACTCGAAGCAGATATCAAACAGGTAAAGCATGACCTGGCAAACCTTACCGACTATGCCGTGGCTTATTATGAGAACCTGCTGAAGAAATACGGAAAAGGAAGAGAACGTAAAACAGAGATCAAATTATTTGATACCATACAGGCAAAAACCGTTGCCATTGCCAATACCAAACTATATGTGAACCGGGAAGAAGGATTCATTGGCACCGGGCTTAAAAAAGATGAATTGGTTGCGGAGGTATCCGACCTCGATGACATCATTGCCTTTGCGAAAAATGGGGTGATGAAAGTAGTAAGGGTATCGGATAAAGTGTTCATTGGAAAAGATATTCTGCATGTGGCGGTATTTCAGAAAAATGATGAACGTACCACCTATAATATGATCTATGTGGATGCGAAATCCAAGATCAGTTATGCAAAGCGGTTCAATGTGACCGGCGTTACACGGGATAAGGAATACGATCTTACCAAAGGGGCGGAAAACAGTAAGGTTCATTATTTCAGCGCCAATGCCAATGGAGAAGCAGAAGTGGTAAAAATAATATTAACGCCTGGTTGCCCGGCAAAGAAAAAGGAATTTGATTTTTATTTTGAAGAGCAGGAAATAAAGGGCAGGGGCAGTATCGGTAACCAGGTTACGAAATACCCGATCAAATCGGTCAAGTTCAAAGAGGCCGGTAATTCAACGCTGGATGCAAAAAGGCTCTGGTTCGATAATAAGTTCGGCCGCCTGAATACCGAAGAAAAAGGCGATTATCTCGGAAAATTTGATGCAGAAGACAGGTTGCTGGTCATTTACAATGACGGTAATTATGAAATAACCGACCAGGAACTAACCCAGCGTTTTGATACGGAGAAAGTATTGCTGCTGGAAAAATTTGATCCGGAGAAAGTGATCACCGCTGTTTATTTTGATAAAGAGAAACTGCAATACAGTGTAAAACGGTTTAAGATAGAAACGTCAACCCTGCATAATAAATTCTTCTTCATCAGGGAAGGCGATGGTAATTACCTGGAAGCGGTTACCACCGATGAAGAACCGGTACTGGCGATGCAGAGTGGCAGAGGCGCACAGGTTCGTAAAGCCAAGGTGAAGATCACCAAAGTAGTGGAAGTAATGGGCTGGAAGGCACTGGGTAACAAACTGGCAGATTACAGCAAGTCGATAGAAATGGAATGGGAACGAAAGGCATCGAACAATCCGCAGGCTGAGTTGTTTGAATAAACAGAAAACAGAAAACTATGGCAAAGTACCTTCTTTTATTGCTGCTAAGTTTTTACAGCTATACCAGTACCGCACAAGACAGCCTAAAATATGTAAAGTCGGAATTGATCTATGGCCGTAAGGACGGCATGGCATTAACGATGACCATGATTTCCCCAAAGCAACAGGCAAACGGGAAAGCCATCATTTATGTACTGAGCGGCAACTGGGTTTCTTCTGAAAGGATGCTGGATGCTTTTCCCAAAGCTTCTGGTTTGTATATTGATGCAGGCTATACCGTATTCGGTGTAATGGTCGGTTGCCAGCCTCGTTATGCAATTCCCGATGAGGTCATTGATCTGAAAAGAGCTGTTCGTTTTGTGCGGTACAATGCAAAGCAATATGGGATCGACCCGGATCATATCGGCATTACGGGTTCTTCTTCCGGCGGGCATCTATCATTGATGATCGCAACGGCAGATGATATTGCTGATACAAGATCTTTTGATCCTGTTGATAAAGTTTCGGCCCGGGTACAGGCTGTTGCTGTGTTTTATCCGCCTACTGATTTTTTAAATTATGGCAAGCCGAATTCTTTTTCCCAGGTAAGCCAGGCCGGGTTGGCATTAATGGGAGTTGCAGGCGCTTTTGATTTTAAAGTATGGAACGATACCACCCGGACCTATGTACCGGTAACCAGCATGGAAAAAAAGATGCAGATCGCAAAAGACATATCTCCAGTAAATTTCGTTACGTCAGATGATCCTCCCGTGTTCATCATTTATGGAAATAAAGATATCGTGGTTCCCACGCAGCAGTCAGAATCCATCATAGCAAAATTCAGGGAAGCAAAGGTCCCCTGTGAATTCATGATCAAAGACGGTGGCGGACATGGCTGGCGGAACCGGGAAGTGGAAGAAAAAAACTTTGTGACCTGGTTTGATAAGTATCTAAAATAAATAAGGCACGATCGCCTTTCGTTCTTTGGGATAATTTGCAAACTTAGCTTTATACCATTTGTGATGCGACAGCGCTCTCGGGATAAGGTTGGCTGCTGTCCAGATAAAAAAAGTAAGCGCCGGTAAATTCCAGCAGAGTATTGCAAAGCCCGCCCACTCAATTAATTCCCCAAACATATTCGGGCAACTGATGTAGTTGAATAACCAGCCTGCCGGTATCCGGTATCCCGTTTCATTGGGCTTGCGCAGGTTGATGAGGATATTGTCTGACTGCCAGTTTATCCAGGCACCCAGTATGAAGACCAGGATACCAACAATAAATTTTGGATCAGTAAGCCAGCTGTTGTCATTAACCGCAAAATTGCTGAAGTAGTATCCCAATAAGAATGTGTTGCAGAGATTAAAGAAGATACCGGACGACATGATCAGTACCGGCATTTTTTTTCCTTTGGTATGAATACGGAAGGGAAAAACAAAGCTCCGGTTAAAATAATGCAGGCAATAAAGACCGATCATTATTTCAATGGCCATCGAATGGGTTGAAAAATTCCGGATCAACACATAGGTCATAACCACCAGCGCCGGAAACTCCATAAAGAACCATCCTAAATGATTATCGATCTGTGGTCCCCATTTGGCAGACGTATGCCTTCCATAAGGCGCCGTAACACGAAGCAGCAGCAGAAAAATAAGAACGGCAAGTCCGATCCATGAATATATGATCAGCTGGTAAGTAGAAAAAGAGATCGGCATAAGAATCAGTAAGATTGGTTGTATTATCAAACAAGATAACTTTTATTCTTAAACCAATGAAAGGTATCCTGCATGGTTTCTTCAAAAGGCCGGGCGGTATAATTCAGTTCTTTTTTTGCTTTGGCGCTGCTTATTAAACGGTTGCCGTTAAAGATCGCTTCCAGTGCTTCGTTGGTATAAAGCGGTTCCTTTCGTTGTATGGCAGCGAGTAGTTTTATAAAAGGCAGGCCTGCTTTTGCAGCGATCGGCGGTAAAGCAACCACGTTTATTTTTTTTGATGAAGCGGATGATAATAGTTGTACCAGTTGTTTCAGGCTGTACCATTTTCCGCTGAGCAGGTACTTCTCTCCCGGCCTGCCCATGGTAACTGCATTCAGGATGGCATTGGCAACATCCCGGCAATCGCAGAAATCAAATCCCCCATTAAAGATAAAAGGCAGGCGGCCTTTATACAGGTCGATGATCACCTGGCCCATGAGCGAAGGTTTGAAATCATACGGGCCGATGATGGATGTTGGATTCAGTACGATCACTTCCATATCCCGGCCGTTTGCTTCCAATGCAATCTGTTGCCCTGCAAGTTTCGAACGGTCATAGGCAAAAGCCGTTTCATTAACGGGTGCTCTTTGTTCATCTAATATCTCTGAAGCCGGCAGTTGCTGGTAAGCATGAATGGAACTGATGTGTATGCATCTTTTAATGCCGGCCTGTAATGCAGTTTCAATAACCAGTTTCGTTCCTTCTACATTGGTGCGGTGTACAAGGCCTTTTGGATCGCCATTCACGGATATGACGGCAGCACTGTGAACGAGAACGTCGCAATCCTGCATTAATTTTTTCAATGCAACTGCATTAAGCAGGTCTCCTTTTACTATTTGAACCGGGAGGTTTTTAATGGAAGGGGCATTTTCATCTCTTACCAATATGTTCACCGGAATATTCCTTTTGTTGATCTCCTGCAACAGTGCAGATCCTAAATGTCCGCTTGCCCCGGTCAATGCTATTTTCATTGCTGAGATTTATTTACATCAAGTTATTTAATTTTCAGGAGGGAACGCAAATAAAAAACAGCAGGGTTGCTGCTGTTTGGTAAATTATCATGTTGAGAATTTATTTCCAGGTATCAATACCGGCCACGGTTATTACCGCCGCTATATCCGCCACCGCCACCGCCGCGGTTAAAACCACCACCGCCGCCTCTTGGTCCGCCAGCACCTGGAGGGCCGGATCTCTCTTCTGCTTCTTTAACTACCAAAGGTTTTTTTCCTAAGGAAATGTCCTTAAGATTTTCAATGGCATCTCTTGCTTCTTCGCTGTTGGGCATATCTACAAAACCAAAACCTTTACTTTTTCCGGTCTCCCGGTCCATCGCAACTTTTGCAGAGGCAATGGTGCCGAATTTTTCAAATATCTCGGTTAGTTCCGCATCATCCAGGTCGTAAGGAAGCCCGGCAACAAAAAGTTTCATACAGAATGATTTTTAACGAAAATACAAAACTTATCGGGGTATTTATACTTTATCAAATTAATTATTGGGAGTTTGTAAATGATCACCTGGCCGAGTTCTCAAACAACTTCAATTCCTCTGAAGCAGGGGTGAGCCTGATCAACTTGCTGAAATTAAATCCGAGCCTTAGCAGCAGTTTTTCGGAAGCAAGGTTGTCGGTTGATGTGATGGCAAGGATCTGCTTCATGCCTAAAATGCTGTGTGCATGTTTCAATACCGCTTCCGATGATTCAAACGCATATCCCTTGCCTGTGTGTTTTGGCAAAAAAGCAAAGCCAATATCTGCATGTTCCAATGTGTCTCGTTGCAGCAGGCCGCACATGCCAATGGCCCGGCCGCTTCTTTTTAATTTTACAGCGTACAGTCCAAAGCCAAGCTGGGCATAGCTTTTCTGGGGACCGTTCTTGATGTATTCTTTCGCTGCTTTCAGTGTTCTTACATTTTTATCGCCGATGTAACGTATCCAGGAAGGATCATTCAGAAGTTCCAGGATGAATGGGGCATCTTGTAAGGTGAGCTTGTTTAGAAATAACCGTTTCGTTTCAAAAATATGCATGTCTGTATTAATTCAGCCTAAAGTTAATGCGCCTTTATCTTTTCTGAAATTTCTTTCTTTAACTTTAGTGTATGTTTAAACCAGGGGCTTTTTTGCTGCTTTCTTTTTGCTTTTTGTTTTCCGGCTACCTCAGCGCACAGAATTTTGGCGGGAATCCCTCCTCGGTAAAGTGGTACCAGGTAAATACGCCTGCTGCGAGGGTCATTTTTCCAAAGGGGCTCGACAGCCAGGCAAACCGGATTGCCAACATAGTAAAATTACTGGGCAACCGCACAGCTGGTTCCATTGGGGGTAAGCAACGAAAGTGGAATATCGTACTTCAATACCAAACCACCATTCCCAATGCATATGTACGAATGGCGCCGGTGATGAGTGAACTGTACATGACCCCGGGGCAGGATAATTTTTCAACCGGCAGCATCCGCTGGGATGATAACCTCATCATACATGAAGACAGGCACGTTCAGCAGTTCAGCAATTTCAATAAAGGGTTTACAAAAGTATTTTCTTTCTTCCTGGGACAGGAGGGACAGTTGTTTGCCAACGGGATGACTGTACCTGATTACTTTTTTGAAGGCGATGCGGTTTGGCAGGAAACACTGGTGAGTGCACAGGGGCGTGGGAGAATGCCATCGTTCTATAACGGGTTCAAATCATTGTGGCTTGGTAACAGGCATTATTCATGGATGAAGTTGCGAAGCGGTTCTTATAAAGACTACACACCGGATCACTACCAGCTCGGTTATCTTTTAACGGCTTATGGTTATGAAAAATACGGCGAATCATTCTGGAAAAATGTAACGCAGGATGCTGTTTCCTTCCGGGGTGTTTTCTATCCATTCAATCGTGCGGTTGAAAGATATTCCGGCATAGCGTACCGGCTATTCCGGGAAGATGCCATGAACTACTTCAAAGAGAAATCTTTTCCAAAACAGGTTATCTCTTCTCCTGCGGTGGATTACATTACCCCGGTTGAGAAGAACAATGTAACTGATTACCAATTCCCGGTTTATATTAGTGATGACAGTATCCTGGTTACCAAAAGTTCGTACAAAAAAGTAAGTGCGTTCTACCTGCTTACAGGCGGGAAGGAAAAAATGATACGGGTGAAGGATATTGTGATAGATGACTATTATTCTTACCGCAATGGTAAGATCGTATATGCCGCTTACCAGTCGGACCCGAGATGGGCCAACCGGGATTACAGTGTGCTGAAACTGCTCGACATTAATACGGGACAACAAAAGCAGCTCACTTTTCGCTCTAAATATTTTTCACCGGATATTAATGCTGATGGAACCGAGATACTTGCAGTTAATGTGAATGTGGATGGCACAAATTTTATTTGCCGTTTGAATGCAACAACCGGGCAGCTGATCATGAAAGTACCCAATCCCCGAAACTATTTTTTCACGCAGACAAAATATATAGATACCAATACAGCCGTAACTGCTGCAAGAAACCCCGAAGGGAATATGGTTCTGGCAAAGATCGACCTTACCACCGGTGCCATTGATAACCTCACGCCATTTTCATTTAATGTACTTGGTTACCCGTTCGTGAAGGGAGATACGGTTTATTTTTCGGCCATGTATAAAAATGCCGATAAGGTTCTGGCAGTAAATATCCGGAACGAAAAGATGTATCTGGTAACGGATAATATAAACGGTGTGTATCACCCTTCGGTAAATGGAAAAGGGGAAGTGCTTGTATCGGCGTTTACTTCATCCGGCTACCGGCTTGCAAAGTTTACTGCCGGCTGGAAAGAGATATCTGCCCTGAGCCTTATCATAGGTAACAGCAATTTCTATACAGATTCTTTGCAAACGATGACCGGTGCAGGCGCTTTATATTCACTTAACGACAGCAGTTTTGAACAAAGTAAAACGGGCAGCATTAAAAACCCGGTCAGCAAATACAAAAAAATCATTCCGGCTATTTAATTTTCATAGCTGGCGCCCGGTGATCAATGATCCGGAGTTTGGGTATTCAGTTTTCGGCGATAATGTTCTCAGTAGTTTCAGCAATGCCATTAGTTACACATATAACCGAAGCGATAAAAGTCATACTATTGGTTTTAGTGCTGCCTATGCCGGTTGGTTCCCTGTTTTAAGTCTTGCTGCGGAGGAGAGTTTTAACCGCACGCTTGATACGGCGGTAGGGAAATCAATAAGTTTTAATTCAGCCAAATTAACTGCAGGTATTTCAGTTCCGCTTCGCTTTATCAATGGCAGGACAAGTAAATATTTTAATGTTGGTGTTGGTTATAATATTGAGCAGTACTATTACCGGGGTGTTGGGAAAAATGTTCTTACCAATAATTCCATTAAGTATATAAACAGTTTTTTAAGTTTTAGTAATGCCAGCCAGCAGGCGAGGCAGCATATCAATCCCCGTTGGGCACAATCCATTTCATTGAATTACCGGGACGCATTTAACTTCAGCAACAGCCATAAGTTTGTTGCCAATGGATCCTTTTATTTCCCGGGACTTTTTGTAAACCACAGTTTGGTGATTGATGCTTCCTGGCAGAAAAGAGATACACTGCCTGACCTTTTCAGTAAAAACTTTTCTTATTCAAGAGGGTACGAGGCGCTGTCAACAAGAAGGATGTATAAGCTGGGAGTTAATTACCATTTCCCCATCGTTTACCCCGACTGGGGTTTTGCCAATATCATTTTTTTTCAGCGTATCCGTGCCAATGCCTTTTATGATCACACCAATGCTAAGGCAAGGGTGAATGGCCTGCTCACGGAAATAAAAAACCGGAGTGCCGGCGGGGAATTATACTTTGATACAAAGGTCTGGAATGCACTGCCGGTAAGTTTCGGAGTACGTTTTTCTCACCTATTCGACACAGACTTACTCAACCCACTTGTAAAGAACCGCTGGGAGATCATCATACCTATTGGCCTGATACCACAGTGACAAAGCCATAGTAAGACTTCTATAGGAGAAATATTCAACCTGTTAGTTATCAATGCCACAGTTTCAAAACTGAATGTGGAAATTACTGTTTTTTGGGGTAAAATTACTTGCTTTGTATTCATAATCCCATATATTTGGTTACTGAAACGAAATCACTATGGGAAATTTATCCTCTACCGAAATTGAACTTACCGGCGAAAGCCACGTGGAATCATGGCTGGCAGAAAACGGGTACAGCAATGTCACAAAAGAAATCCTGTTTCCCAGGGAAACAGAAATAAGAGCTTCGGGCAATCTTGGAAATATTATTGTCCAGGTGCGAACCTTTGTCCACCCAAACCGCCCATTCAAGTTGAGTGAATACGAGACCCACAAAATAATGCTCCGGGCATCAAGGCATAAAAACACGGCCTATGCAGCCTATGTGGTTATAGATGAGACCAAAAATCTTATCGGTGATATCATATGGGAAAGGCTTGGTTAAAATGCCTCTGTCTGTAACAAACTTTCATTTATCTTTATAAGAAGATAATTCAGATCAATGCAATCATGAATTGCGATGGTCTGCTGATTTTGTAACCCCCAAAAGTTTGTAGTATGAAATACCTGTTTTCCCTCAGCCTTTTTTCCTTATTCATTATTGCTTCTTTCAGTGCCTGCGCACAAAAAGATAAATCAAAACGCCCCAGCCCGCCAGCACTGGTAACGCAAAAAGTAGGCGATGCAACCATCAGCATTGATTACAGCCAGCCTTCTATAAAAGGAAGGACTATCGGAAAGGACCTGGAACCAATGCCGGGAAAGGTTTGGCGTACGGGAGCCAATGAAGCAACCGTTTTTGAAGTGGATAAAGATGTGATGGTGGAGGGCAAAGTTTTGCCAAAGGGCAAATATGGTTTGTTCACTATTCAAAATGGCGATGACTGGACGATCATTTTCAACAAAACATGGGACCAATGGGGTGCTTTTAAATACAGCGATGCAGATGATGCCCTTCGGGTAAATGTAAAAGCAAAAAAGCAGGAAGCCTCAACTGAAAAAATGACCTTCGCTATTTCTGCTGCAGGAGTGGTTACATTGCTTTGGGGTAATATTGAAGTAGACTTTACTGTGAAATAAAGACTAGGCTATTTGTAAGCATTTTTGTCCACGTTCTTTCCCATGGTTCCCCTGAACCGTTTCCAGAATGATTCCCGGGAGGTAAGCGGCACAAAGTTTTTGTTGTAAGCCTGCTGGTAATTTATTTCAGGGTTTATCATGGTGGGCTGTATAACCCTCAGCGTATCGAATACGATCGGTATTATTCCTATCTTCTCATCAACCTTAACTCTTGCATACCTGCGCAATTGTTTTGACTGGTATGGATCTGTTGCAAGTGCAACACTGTTAAACCCGATCTTCTTTGATTTGTGGTATGAATAGTAAAGGTTCTCTGTACTATGCTCAGCTTTTGTTTCATAAAAAACATGTTGCTTCGGAATGCCGAGGGCAACGGCATAGAGTGCCATGATCTCTCCTTCATAATACGGTGAGTGAACAGACGAACCGGAATACATGATGTTTTTTGCAATGCCTTTATCAAACAGATATTTCGACCAGTAAACCCTGGCTTTCATCGTACTGTCCCAACCCTGTTCGGTGAACGGAATGCCGGGTACTACGATCACATCATAGTTTTTTGTTTTGGCTTTTTCTAAATATCGCTCTGTAGTTCTTGCAGAGAATGAGCAGGAGGATAAAAAAAATAATGCGGTCCAGGAAAGAAAATGCCGTGTCATAAGATGGTTTCTGTTTCCGGTTATAAACAAAGAACCGGTAAAAAAGTTCATGAACTAAAGCCTTCTTATTTTGTAGATATCGATCTTCTCATCAAATTTATCGCCGTGGCTTTTTTGTTCCTGTATCTTTCTTACGATAGCCATACCCTTGAATACTTTTCCGAATGCGGCAAATCCTTGTCCGTCTTCGGTGCCACGCCGGCCCGAATCCAGGGGGCTTTGGTCGCCGATGCAGATAAAGAATTCGCTGCTGGCTGAACCGGGAGTAGTACGGGCAAGTGAAATGGTTCCTGACTGGTGGCTCAACCCGGTTTGTGCCGTGGTTTCATGTTTAATACCGGGGAGTTTGACCTTTAATCCGGGTTTTGTTTGCCAGATACCTCCCTGAACAATTCCTGTGTTATTTGGATTGGGTAATTCATCCGCTTTTAACACCCGGTAAAAACTGCTGTTGGTATAATAACCGGAATCAACATAAGATAAAAAACTGCCAACGGTTACCGGCGCCTTTTCGGGAAATAGTTCCACTTCAATATCACCCAGCCTGGTCTCAATAAGTACGTGGGGATTCTTATAAGCAGGCTGGCTGCAGGAAAATAAAATAACCGGCAGGAAAAAATATAACCTTTTCATAAACGCAAATTAAGACGTTTTACAATGTAAGCTATGCAGAAAGGCAATTGTTGTGTATCTTTATAGGACAAAATCAGGAGACCTATATGAAAAGAATATTCTTGTTACTGCTGACTGTTTTTTTTACCGTTTCCGGTTTCAGCCAATATGTTTCCAAAATAACTCTTGTCGGCAACGGGCAGGTAGGTGTTATTTCGATCGGGCTGGATGAAAAGGTGGAAATATATTTAACAAAGGACGGGAACATCAGCAAATGGGGCTATGATAAATTCATCGGTTACCAGGAAAATTATTCAGGCATGCTGGAACCTTATGTTGGCAGGACAGAGTATTACAGTCCCCTTGATGATGAATCGGTGAGAGGGAAGGTGAAGTACATCGGGAAAACCCTGATCACTTATTACCTGTCTTATGAGAATGAGATGCTGAAAGGAAAAATAAAAAGCATCGGCAGCATCAATTTCGATTATTATCTTTCTTATGAAGATGCAGCTTATCAAGGTTTGATCAAAACGCTTGGACAAAATAATCTGACCTGGTATGCTTCTTATGAAAATGAAGCGCTCAGGGGCAAGTTGAAAACCGTAGGACCCACCGCACTCACTTACTACAATTCATTTGAAGACAAAGCCTACAGGGGCAAAATAAAAAGCATTGACCGTTATTCTATTACCTACTATTCCTCTGTTGAACAATACAGCGGCAGTATGAAAACAGGGATGCAACTGTTGAATGCGAACGGCATTAAATACTTTGTCGGAAATTACTGATAACACCGGCCTTTTTTGCATATTGCTTCCTGTTCAGCCTTTTTTTTTCTTCAGCATATATTTTCTGCTTACTGATTTCTAGTTATTTACCTGTCGTATCGTATTTTAACTAGCTCCCTGCGGGTAGTTTTACTATTTGTTCCCATCTTTTCTTATTCTAGATTTAAGCTTCCATTTTCCAATTTTAAAAACCACCCCAAATGAAAAAAGATTTACTACTAACATTCGTGTTAGCTTTTATCACTGCGTTAGGATTTTCACAAACAGGAAAATCCTGGTCTGTGAATAATGAAAGCCGCAGTAATATCTCAACCGATAAGGCCGTAGCACGGCAATCTTATCCTACGGAATTCAAGTTGTTTAATTTAAATGCCGATCCATTAAGGCAGGAATTATTTTCAATCGTTGACAAAAGGTCTTCCAAACATTCAACCATTATCTCTTTACCCAATGCCGAGGGTAACATTGAACAATTTGAAGTATTCGAGGCCTCGAATTTTGAGCCGGACCTGCAGGCAAAGTTCCCGGAGATCAGGGCTTATTCCGGTAAAGGCATCACCGATAAATATGCTACGCTGAAACTGAGCATCTCTCCGCAGGGGATTCAAACCATGGTCTTTAGAACCGGTAAAGACAACGAATTCATTGAACCATATTCCAAAGATCATACGGTTTATGCCGTGTTCAGATCACACAGAGAAAAAGGACAACTGGCATGGACATGTTCAACGGAAGAGAAACAATATACTGCTGATCTGAAAGCACAACTTCCTGTTTCAAATGCAACGGGCAGTTCAACCGGGCAATTAAAGACCATGCGACTGGCGCAGTCCTGCAATGGGGAATATGCCAATTGGTTTGGTGCAACAAGTGCTGCACAGGTAGACCTTGTATTAGCCGCTTTTAATGCCACACTTACCCGTTGCAACGGCGTTTATGAAAAAGACCTGGCATTGCACCTCAACCTTATTGCCAATACAACGGCCGTTATTTATTATAATCCGTCAACAGATCCTTATACAACTTTATCAAACTGGAATAACCAACTACAAACAGCTTTAACGGCAAACATCGGCGAAGCCAATTATGATATTGGCCACATGTTTGGCGCATCGGGCGGTGGAGGAAACGCAGGCTGTATCGGTTGCGTTTGTGTGAACGGGCAAAAAGGAAGAGGCATCACATCGCCTGCTGATGGAATTCCACAGGGCGATAATTTTGATATTGATTATGTGGTACATGAAGTAGGGCACCAGTTAGGTGCCAACCATACTTTCTCCATGTCGCTTGAAGGTACCGGGCAAAATAAAGAAGTGGGTTCCGGTATCACCATCATGGGTTATGCAGGCATCACCAGCCAGGACGTAGCACCCCATTCCATTGATATATTTCATGAAACTTCCATTGCGCAGATACAGGCGAATTTAGCTACTAAAACATGCCCGGTTACTACAACTATTACAGATAATAACGTTGCGCCGGTGATTGACCCGGTAAGCAATTATACCATTCCCATCAGTACGCCTTTTGCACTTACCGGTTCTGCAACCGATGCAAATGGCGATGCATTGACCTATTGCTGGGAACAAAATGATAATTCAACAACCTCCGGAACAGGCAGTGTTGCATCCCCAACAAAGACCACCGGCCCGAATTGGTTATCGTTTAGCCCGGCAGTATCGGGAACAAGGACCTTCCCTAAATTATCAACCATCCTGTCTGGTTTAAATGTTACGCCTCCATTGCCCGGTGGTGATGCAGGAGCAAACATCGAAGCATTGAGTTCTGTTTCACGAACCTTAAACTTCCGGTTAACGGTGAGAGATAATCATCCGTATAACTCAACGGCTCCTGTTGCTGTTGGCCAGACTTCTTTTACCGACGTGGTTGTTACTGTTAGCAATACTTCTGGCCCGTTCCAGGTAACATCGCCTAATTCAAATATTACATGGGATGCAGGCGGATCTGCTACCGTAACTTGGAATGTAAATAATACAACGGCTGCACCCGTTAGTTGTTCCAGCGTAAATATTTTATTATCTACCGACGGTGGAAATACATTCCCGACCGTATTGGCTGTCGCAACTGCCAATGATGGCTCAGAAGTTATAACGGTTCCTTCAACTTTAAGTACAACCTGCCGTATTAAAGTGGAAGCCGTTGGTAATATCTTTTTTGATATTTCCAATGCAGATTTTACCATAGGTGCGCCACCTTCCTGTGCAGGTGCAACCGGTTTGGCAGCCTCAGCCATTACGCAAACTACTGCCACCATAAGCTGGAGAGCAGTCGGCAGTGCAGACAGTTATGATGTGGATTATAAAGCAAGCTCTTCATCAACCTGGATAAATGCTGCTACCGCCACTACCTTAACTTCAACAGATCTCAATGGTTTAACAGCCGGCACATCCTACGACTGGCGTGTACGTGTGAACTGTGCTGCAGGTACAGGCAATTACGTACAATCGCAGTTTACTACAGCTACGCCACCGGTTACATGTCCGGGTATTTATGATGTAAGTACCAACGGAAACAGGGCAGGCGCCGCCATGATTCCATTCAACACCGATATCAAAGGTTTGATCAATCCATCGGGTGATAATGACTATTATAAATTTGTGATCAGCACCGGTGGAACGATTACAATAACGCTTACCACCTTGCCTGCCAACTACCAGCTGGCCCTGCAAAACAGCAGTGGAACAGTATTGCAGTCCTCTACTAAGAATGGTACCAATAATGAAACCATTAACAGAACCGTTACTGCCGGTACGTATTACGTACGGGTTTACCCGAACAATAGCAATAGCTGGAATGCCACTAATTGTTATACACTGAAAGTGCAAACCGGGACCGCAAGCCGGGAAGCCGGGGAAGAGATACTGTTTGCAAGCAACTGGATATCGATATTCCCCAACCCGGTTGGCTATACAGCAAACCTCCGTTTTAATTCAGATGCGTCTCGCAATGCAGTGATCAGTGTTATTAACCAGGAAGGAACAACCTTGTTGCGTAAGAGCATGCAGGTGAATGCAGGGGAGAACCTGCGCCAGCTTGATGTAAGTTCATTGGCAAATGGAATGTATTTTATCCGGATACAAAATGGTGCCGATGTGCAGATGGCAAAAATTGTTATAAGAAAATAAAAATAGTTTTTGAGCCGTACCCTATCTATGGGCCGCATTTTATGCGGCCCTTTTTTATTTGCAGGGAATGTATTTACTTATTCAGGTAAGCAGGAGGAATGATTTGATCCCTGGTCTCATCATCCCAGGTGATGCTCATGATGAACCATCTTCCTTTTTCTTTTATAAGTTCTATGCTGTTTATGCCCCGTTGGTTCATCGGTGGAGTAGTACCGGCGGTGAACTCATAAGAAGTAAATACCTGCGCCACATTTCCAAACTGGTTCACTTTGCGGCCGATCTCTTTTTCATTGAATGAATTTTTCATAAAGAAAGGGCCATTATTTTGAGCATATTGAGCTGGAGAGAATTTCCTCAATTCTCTTTTGGCATTAAAGGCTGCCATAAAAGCATCGGGGTGAAAAAGGCTGCGGAAGCGTCCCCAATCCCTTGGGCCCGCCGGACCTGAGATCACTTCATACAATGCTTTAATGACCTGGTCAATTTCCGAAACATCGGCAGGGTTTGCAGCAGGAGCTTTTGCCGCATGGTTGTTGAGCCATGCATTGCGGATCTTCAATTGGGCAGCAGAAGGATTGGGGATGAACCGCAACACATGCTTACGGGTTTTATCTACTTTAACAGCAGGTGCCGATAAAGCGAGCAACTCCATTTTGCCATCAGCATTCTTCCGGTTGACTTTTATGTTTATCAGGTCGCCTTCCTTGAGTATGGAATATAAATGATCGAGCCTGGCTTCAATATTTTCCGCGGTAACCAGCGAATCATTGATGCTCACCAGTTCATCGCCGTCCTTGTAGCCGAACTTTTCACTTACTGCATCCATGTTTTTTATCAATACTTTCTTCACCCCGTCATTGCCCGGTGCGACCTGGATTTTCCACCGGAGGAAATCCCTGTACGATTCAGCGGGCAGGTAATCCACCCCGGCCAGTGCAAAGAATTTCTCATAGGGCAGGGGCGTGGTACCCACCACATAATCGGTAAAGAAATCTTTTACCTGCGGAAAGGTCAACTCTTCAATAACTGAGAACAATTCTTCGTCTTCAAAGAATTTATCCTTCCCGTATTTTATGGAGAGGTCGTGTTTCAAATCCTTGATCCCGTATTGTGCATCGGATAATTGCAGCAGGTACAGGTCGAGACAGGCCGATATCAGCGCTCCTTTCATGTACACATTCACATACTGCTGCGCCCATTTACCGGCGCTCTCTTTACTCAGTTCTGTAAAAGAAAGCGTGTCTTTAAAAGAGGACCGGGAATAATTGATCTTCTGCGCCAATGTTTCAAGAAACTGCTCGGGTGTTTTTAAACCAGACCATACCTGTACATGATGGGCCGTGTATTCGGTGCTACCTTCATACAGCCATACGTGTTTTGAAAGCACCGTTTCATTAAAATTAAATTCCTTCACTTCCCTTGAACTGATGGTAAGCGGGGTAATGATATGAAAAAATTCATGGGAGGTGATATCAACCACGTTCTCAATGATGTTTTTCTCCGGGCCTTCATCCAGGGCATAAAAAGAAGAATAGGAATGTTCCCAGGCACCGGTAATGCCCAGTTTTTTTTGTTCGCCATTAAAGTAATAGATAAACGCATATTTATCTACCGGTAATTTACCGCCGAGGTAATCTTTTGAGCCCTGCAGCAGTTTGTTGAGATTAGCAGCAATGAATTTTGATGTTACCTGTTTGCGTGGCGAATATACCGCAACCACCACATCGGCATTGCCCACTTTAATGACCGTGGTATCCGGTAAAGAGAACATAATGGGCGAATCGTACAACCGGTCTGCATTCTCACAAATGAACTTATCATTCGTGCTGCCTGTTTCGGCAGGCTTTAAACCGGTAGCTGCATAAAACCCGGCGGGCTTGATGAACGATACCTCGAAAGGTATTTTCTTCATGTCTTCAAAATAACCAAACAGTCCGGGTGTATTGATCACAAAATTTTTCCCGGCTTCAAAACTGGTTCCGCACATGGGATATACCATGTTGCTGATGCCGGCATCCCAGGTATCTTCAACCTGGTAACTGATTCGGTAGATATCAGTTGCTTTTTTGATGACCCAGCCATTGTCTCCCGATTGGCTAACAGATAACTCTTTCCCGTTCTTGTCAAATGCTTTCAGGTTGTGTACATACTTACCATAATTACTGTTCATGTAGGTGCCGGGGACGATCTTCGGCAGGTAAAAATTGATCTGTGCTTTTGTAATTGCCGGACAGATCAGTTCTACGGTCAGTTGGTCGTTGGTTATACTATTAAGGTCTACACTGTATTTATAGGATTGTTGTGCAGAAGCCTGGCAATAGATAATGGCAAGGCAAATACTGCAAAGAGCAGCTTTATACGACTTAAAATTTTTCATGATCGTTTTTTTACACGGTGTAAAGAAAGCCAATTTTTTAAACAGGCGGTTGCCGTTCCTATAATTTCGGGTAGTTAAGAAGTTGCATGCGGATGACTTGTTTGTTGGTACCTTGTCTGCCTGTTGGATCGAAGATGCTTGTGTGGAAAATCCCGGCAAACATTATTAAATATTCTGAATAATACAGTACATTACTACCTAAATTAAAAACTTATGGGAAAAATAGTAATGTTCATTCTTACCTGTTTCGTATGTATGTCCGGGTTTTCGCAAAGCACTAACTTGGACAGCATACTAAACGTTCGTAAATTTCAAAGAGACAGTACGCTGCGTGCAGCCATTCACAATGATTCTGTGAAGATCGATAAACAATTCACGGAAACAGAAAAGTGGGACCGGATGAGTGCCAGTGCACTTCACCCGGTTATGAATGTAGGCGAATTCTCCGGCGTGATACCCGTAAAAGATCCAACCGAAATACCCGACCCCAACCTGGATTATAAATTCCTGTTTGAACTGACTTCTCTTAATCCCGATTCTGCCGCAAAGGATGTGGATTATGGGCTTACCGAAGTGGCAAGGGTCATTAACCTGCACGTGGCTTCGGGTATACCCCTCAAAAAAATATCCGTGGTGATTGTAATTCATGGGCCTGCATTAAAAGCATTTGGCACCAATGCATATTATAAGGAACAGTTCAAGATGGACAACCCAAATATAAAAGTAGTTGAAGAATTGAAGAAGCTTGGTACCAAATTCATTGCCTGTGGCCAGGCCATGGCGTTCATGGATGTAAAAAGAGAAAATATGCTGCCCGATGTTAGGGTATCTATTACCGCACAAACGGTCATCTCTTCGTACCAGCTAAAAGGCTACCTTTTGTGGTGGGGGGGAGCCGGAAAGCATTAATACGATAAAAATAAAGTAAACATGCCCTGCTGGTAAAATTAGCAGGGTATTTGCTATATGCATTCCGTTACGATCCAGATCTTCAATATCAACACCTAAAATCAACCATGATGAAGAACCTTTTCCAGGTCATGTTATTGCTTGTTGCCTCACTATCAAGCCAGGCACAATTGAAAGCGAAAGCCGTTTGTCCAACCATTGAAGTGGATGTGACGGCAGGCAATGTCAACGATCTCTATCCCAAGTCGGCAATAGGAGAAATAAAAACGATCCTTCCCTGTTTTACCGAAGTAGTGGAGATTGATTCTGCTTCACGTTGTGCCGGAGTGTTCTTTAAAGACAAAGGCATTTCGTTTTTTACCGAACGAAAATACATTGAGATCGGGGAGCAGTTCAAAGGAAAGCTGAGCCCTTCGCTGATGGGGGCAAGCCGGAATAATCTTTTCAAACTGCTAGGCTATCCCAAATTGAAAGATACCGACTGGGATGCTTTCCAGATGGGATATGGTACCTTGATATTGTACTACAATAAAACCGGTAAAATAAATAAGATACAGATGAGCAGCAAGAATACCGATGCGATAAAACTGTGTGAATAGAAAGATGGTTCTTGTGATGTAATACAGATCATTGCAAAGATGCCGGTTTTTAAAAGCCGGCATCTTTCGTTATACACCCCAAAGATGAAACGATACCCGGGGATGATTGCCTGCTTTTGTTGCCAGTTCTTTTTCCAGTAAGGTCATCCGTTCAATGGTGCGGTTATTCTTTAACAGGCCGGCATCAAATACCCGGAAGGGAATGGGGTGCAGCAACTCCATTATTTTTTTGCGGCACAAGTTGTCGTTGGCCGTTACATAAATGTCGCTGCGGATGCCGCCGTATTCGGGGTTATCAAAAACCACCCAATAGGTATTTTTAAAGGCGCCGGCAACGGTGGTACCGGGAATAAGTTGCTGAATTTCCTCTGCCGATGAAGTATCATACCCAATAACAAAATCATCATAGTTATCATTGAAAGGGTTGGTAATATCCACGAGTATCTTCCCTTTTAATTCTTCTTCGTGTTCTTTTACCCAGGGCAATACATCCCGGTACCATAAAGTATGAATGATGATACCAGCGCTGAATTGATCTTTCTCTTTCAGGGCTATCGCATCCAGCCCGCATTCTTTTATGAGACTTTCGGCTTTTTTAAAATCCCTGCTGTACAGGCCGATCTCGCCCGGGTATGCGTTGGCCAGTACATTTAAAATTCCTTTTGCCATGCGCCCGGTACCAATGATGGTTGCTTTCATTTCTTTTAGTGATTTTCAACATAAAGTTAAAGATGCTTTTTCGGCCGGGATATTTCATTCGGGCAGGATGCTTAAAACATGCAATGAAATGCATTTTGGAGCGATGAGTTGTATCCGTTAAAAATTACAATTCATTCACTTAATTTTTCAGTTTATGCACCTGCTCATTTTTTTGGAAGAATCCTTTTAGCATATTTGACATTGATAACTTAAAAGTATAGCATTATGAAAAAGATCTACGCCCTTGCACTGGCAGTACTGGTACTGGCTGCCTGCAAAAAAGAAAAAACCACCCAACCCGAAGTTCCCGTTCCTCACCCGGTGATGCAATACCTCGATCTGCATGATGAATCCATCGGCTTCAGGCAGGTAAAAATGATAGACATCAACAGCGACGGTACCCATGATTTTTTAGTGAGCACACTGCTGGTAGGTGATCCGATCCTGGAAAGAGACCGCCGGCAGTATTATATCAGTTCAGGTACGGAAAGCAGGTTATTGATGGATGGAAACGGCCAGTCGCCCATACTTAGTAAAAACGAGGAAATAAAACTTCAGTATCCCGGTTATAACTGGTTTGAAGTAAACTCGCTTTTACTGGCAGAAAAGATCGTTCCCATGATAGGCAATCCATTCTGGCAGGGAAACTGGAAAAGCGTTAGTCACAAATATCTTCCGGTACAGGTAAAGAAGAATGGAAGTATTTACAACGGATGGGTTGAACTTTCTTTCGACATGGTACAGGAAAAAATTGTATTACACAAGGCGGCCATTTGCACAGAAGCAGGTAAGACCATTAAGGCAGGGGTTTGATTTTATATTTTCACTCAATTGTTCTTTTTTATAAACTCCCGGTAGATGGCAATGGGTACAAGTCCGGTCCAGCCGCAGAAGTCGGGCCTCGACTGGTTGCCCTTGCTTACTGCATCGGGCGCATAGTTCTCAAAAAAAGTTCCGGTTTGTTTATATACTTCCGCTACGGCCCAATAATATTGCCTGGCTAAACGGCCGGCAATATTATTTTCATTGTAACGCAACAGGCCACGCAGGATCATGTAATTGGTTGGCGCCCATACCGAGCCCAGCCAGTAGGTTCCTTCTTTTGAATATCCCTGCTGGTTGGCCGGATAGCTTGCAACTGGAATGGTTCTCCAGAATCCGGCAGGATCAGTGAGGTGCTTTATCATGCCGGAAATTTTTTCTGAAGGAACGATGCCTGCGATCAATGTCCAGAACATGCCAATGTGTTTCCGCCTGATCTGTTTGTCATAACCGAGATCGTAATAAAATTGATCAGCTTCATTCCAGCAATGTTTGTTGATGGCATTTTTTGTTTCATCATAGAACTTCAGGTAATCAGCAACTTCATCTTTCTGTTGAATGATGGAAGCAATGCTGATGAGATTTTCAGCAAACAACGCCATCTGCGATGAAAAGTCAACCGAACGGCCCTGCTTATTCCATGCCGGGCTCAGTCCATCATAATTAAATATCTCCGGGTACAGGTTATGCAGCTTTATGCCTTCGCCGTCGTCCTGCCATCCATCGGGGTACCGGGGAATATTATCCATGCCCGAGCCTAATGCATCGCTGAAGAAAAGATGATCATCCATGCGGTAATGCGTAAGCAGGAATTGAAAATGCTTTTGTAAATAAGGATAAACTCTCTTCAGCCGCTCCGTATCTTTTTGCTGGCTGTACAGTTCCAGTTCGGCAAATGCAAGCAGGGGTGGGTTCACGCTTACGGGGTGATCTTTGGGCCACATGGTCTTTCCTTCCCGGGTATATTCACGGCTTATAAAACCATCTTCATCCATGCGGTTGTAAAAGTTGTCAAGCGCATTGGCAATGGGAAGTTCATCCGCATGATATTTTGCATAAGCTGCAATGAAGCAGGTATCCCAGTAAAAGATATTGGGCGAAAAAGCAGCATCCACAAATGGTTTTTTATAAACAGCGTCTGCCGGCCCGCCACGTATCTTGCTTTTAGCCATCGCCAGCGCAGCATCATACATTTTTAGTTGTAATGCTTCCGGAACATTGTATGACCGGGCGCTGCTATGTGTCGATCTGCAGGAACTATTGATCAGGGAATAGCCTGCCCCGGTAAGAATGCTGTTGTATAAAAAAGACCGGCGGTTCATCTTTTGTTTGCTATAAAATTAGTTGATCCCGGTGACTGTTGAAGATCTTACTGAAGAACCAGTTGTTCCGGCTGGCCTATCACGATCTCGGGCCTGTCTTTAAACAGGATGATACGGCCGGTGATGCAAACCTGTTTGCCTTTCAGTTCATCGGGGTTATTTTTGAATTGCTTCCGCACATCGCCCCAGATCACTACGGTAAGCAACTGGTTTGGATATTTGCCGCCGATGTTTAAAAAAGTAGGGGAGTTCTTTGATGATTCGAAGTAACGCAGGTCATCTACCTGGCCGCACACGGTTACGCTGTCGCCGATATGCCGGCTCACTTCTTCTAATTTGATATTGGTTTGCGCATTGGTTATACCGGCTACACAAACAGCCAGCAGGCTGAGATAAATTTTCTTCATGCTTGTTATTTGAGGTAAAGCTAAAACTATTTCACATATTTCGTAAAGAACTCAATGGTTCTTTGCCAGGCAAGTTTTGCCGCCGCTTCATTATAGCGGGTAGGGGCAGTATCATTATGAAAAGCATGGTTAACGCCGTCGTACATGTAAAGTTCATACCGGATATTATTTTTCTTCAGCGCTTCTTCATATGCAGCAATGCCTGTATTCACCCGGTCATCGAGGCCGGCATAATGTAATTGCAATGCGGCTTTAATATTGGCAACATCTTCTGCCGCAGGCTGGCGACCATAAAAAGCCACAGCCGCTTTGAGGCCGGGTAATTTTACAGCAAGGTTATTAGCCATGCCGCCACCCCAGCAAAAGCCCACGCAACCGGCATTGCCATTATAGTCTTTACGGGTACTTAAATAATCATAGGCGTTGATGAAATTCTGTAAGTTATTCTCAGCTTTCAACTCCTGGAATTTCTGGCGGGCCTCATCTTCGTTTGCCGCTGCAACGCCGATGGCCGATAACGCATTAGGCGCAATGGCAAGAAAACCTTCCTTGGCAGCACGGCGTGCCACATCTTCTATATGTGCATTCAATCCCCGGTTCTCATGAATGATGATGATGGCCGGGTATTTCTTTTCTTCTTTCGGGCGTGCAATGTATGCGTCCATTTTTCCGGGAAGGCCGGGATAACTGATCCTTTCGGTGAACAGGTCATTATCCGGCATGATCTTCATATTGGCTGCATTCACTTCAATGGATGGAAGTATCGACATGGCAGCTGTTAAACTACCGGTGAGCAAGATGAGGCGGTTTATGAATACACCTCTTGTTAAGGGTGCATGTGTATACTCGTCGTAGAGATCAATAATTTTCTGATCCATAACTTTTTTCTTTGAAGTTAAAACAAAAAAATCAGCAATGCTCCGCGTTTGATTTTTATTAACTCCTGAAATATTAGTACTATACTTGTGCGTAAATTCCGTTGATACATGTTGTCTGCATTCAACTCTCAAAAATTCCGGTTCTGGTCTTTTGTATCCATGTTCTTGTTGGTGTTTGTGCATGGCTATAACCTTAACCAGGGCTATTTGCAGCCATGGACCATGCCCGGCGAACGGCTTACTGCTACCAGCTTTACCGAATACTGGCTTGCCAACGGGTTGTTCCGTTTCCGCATACCGATGCTGTTCATCATATCGGGCTACCTGTTTGCTATGAGTGATCATAAACCGTATAAACAACGGTCGGCCAAAAGAGTAAAGACCCTGCTCTATCCTTATTTGATATGGAGTGCCGTTGGTTTGCTACTCACCTTTGTGCTGGAATTTTTTCCGTACAGCAGGAATATTGTATCTGCAACCGGCATGATGCAGATCGATGAGACCCGGACCTTATTGCACCAATACCACTGGTACGAAGTATTGGCAAGGTGGATCTTCTTCCCGGTATCGTACCAGCTCTGGTTCATCCGGGTGTTGCTCATTTACAACCTGGCTTACCCGGCATTGCGCTATTGTGTAACACATCGTATTGCCAGGTGGATATTCTTTTCATTCGCTTTTTTACTTTGGTTGTCCACGGCAGGTTTTATTATCATTGAAGGAGAGGGACTGCTGTTCTTTTCATTGGGTATCTGGATGCAGAAAACAAATTTCAATATTGATGCCCCGAACAAATGGCTGCGACCAAAATTCTGGTTCCTTGTTTTTATGCTGCTTTCCATTGTTAAAACAGTGCTGGCTTTTAATGCGCCTTTCAACGGACTTGGCCCCATATTGTTACTGATGCACAAAGCGGTTGTATTAAGTGGATTGATCTGTGCCTGGTATGGTTGCAATGCACTGGTGAAATGGTTCATGAATAAAAAATGGTTTGTGTGGCTCTCTGCTTTTTCTTTTATGATCTATGTATTGCATGCACCGCTGGTTGTGTACGCTACCAGGGCTGTATTTATGCAGATCAATGATTGGTACGGGTACAGGATGATCACATTTATTTTACTGCCCTTATGCCTGGTCGCACTATCGGTAATTGTCGGTGCATTGCTCCGGAAACTGTTGCCTTCGGTTTATAGTTTTGTTACCGGGGGAAGGGGACTTACTTGATCAGCACATTATTTCACAAGGGTCACATATCCTGTTATCGGCTCCCTGCCAAAACCAGGCTCCAGGATATAATAATAAGTATCAAAAGGAAGCGGCTTGCCATTCCTGGTTCCATTCCATGGATTGGGATATCCTTTGGCTGAGCTGAATACTAACTGCCCCGTTCGTGTAAATACTTCCACCCTGCAATCGGGATAATCATTCAGGTAGGTAATCACCCATTTATCATTTATTCCATCATTATTGGGTGTGAACGTATTCGGGATCACCGGTGGCTTCAGCACTTTAATGAACATGTCATCGCTTCGTTTACATCCGCCGCGGGCAGTTACAGTAAGTGTATATGTTATGTCATCCATTATCCGGATGGCGGTAGGTGCTTTGATATTATCCACTCCATTCAGGAGATAAGTAACCGGCGTCCATAAATATTGCAACTGAACACCTTCTGCTGTTGGGTTCAAAATGATCCTTCCGCCCTGCAAAACCAACCTGTCTTCCCCGGCATTTACGGTTGGATTAGGATATACCTTAAATAATTTATTGATGGTGTCGCTGTGACAACCATGACTGTTTACAATAAAGAGGCTGGTATTGTATTCCAACGTATCAATATAGGTATATGAGAAAGTACGTGTATTCGGTACTGAACCATCTCCCATACTCCAATGCCATTCGGTAGTAATACCATCCAACGGATCTGTGATGTCGGTAAAGGTTATTACTTCACCCAGGCAGGCGCTTGGTTTGCTGGTTGTAAAATTTGCATGCGGTTGCGGATGAATAAAATCAACATTCCGGGTAAAGGTTCTTGTGCATCCAACATTCGACCGGGCTGTTAACCTTACCAGGTAAGGGCCGGTGCCTGTATAAATATGTGAAGGAGCAAAAGCTGATGATAAAGGAGTGCCGTCTCCAAAATCCCAGGTATATAGTAACGCACTTGCATCTGCAATGGAAGAATTATTTGCAAAGGATACGAGTGCATTGGGCAAACAAACACTTGATTGTAAAAATGCAAAATCAGTTACCGGCTGTGGATTGATATGAACCCGTTTGGAAGTAACCGTACTTAAACAGCCCGCAACGGATGTGTTGAATAATGTAACGGTATAATCACCCCAAGCAGGAAACACATGCGAAACAGAAGCACTGGGAAGATGAACTTCTGAAGGAGAACCATCGCCAAAATTCCAAGTTACATTGGATAAGTTAACACCTGCAGGTGCAACAGATTCATCTTTGAAATTTACTGCATTCCCATCGCAGGTAGGTGATGTAAAGCTAAACCTTGCCGAGGCAGTATCTGTTACGGTTATAGATCTGCTTTGCATATCCACACAGCCCATCACACTGGTAAATGTATATTTTATTGTGTGCGTGCCGACACCCGCAATGGCCGGATCAAATATCCCGGATGCTGAAATGCCCGGGCCTGAATATATACCTGTGCCGGGCACGCCACCGATCTCACTTGCCTGTGTAACCTGGAATGGAGCCACCAGCAAACAGGTATCGGGTATGTTATTGAACTGAACCAGTGGCGCCGCATTTACGGTTATTGTCTGCAACTTATCATCTTCACAAACACCGCCGGAAAAAACCTGGTACCTGACCTGGTATGTTTTCGTTACCTGTGAATTGGGCAGGTACAAATGTTTGTAAACCTTTCCGGGAAATGGATTATTATCTACCTGCGGCGGTCCTCCGGGGAAGTTTATATTATCCCACCAGATCTGCACTTTGGTGATATTACCAGGGAACACAGTTGAGGCATCAACAATGGCTACCGAATCATTGGCGCATAAACCGGCAGCATTCTGTACATTAAAATCAGCGGTAGGGAAACTGCCGTTTACAAAAATGGTTTGTGTAATAGTATCCCTGCAACCATTATTACTTGTAACGATCAGCCTGACATTATATGGACCTACAGCCGAATAACTGTGTTGCGGGTTTTGTTGCAGTGAAACATTTAATAACCCCGAGCCGGGGTCTCCAAAATTCCAGTCCCAGTTTGTGATATTACCGGCTGCAACGGTGCTGTTATCTGTGAACTGGGCATAGGTATCATTTAAACATACGGCCGGTAATATAAACCCGGCAGCCGGCCGGTGATTGATAACAACCTGTTTGATGATGTTGTTTATGCATCCTTTGCTGCTGGTTACAGTTAACTTAACATTGTAAGTACCTGCTGCCGCATACGAATGTATTGGATTTTGTAAAGCAGATGTATTTCCATCTCCGAAATCCCAGGCCCAGTTTGTAAGGGTACCTGAATTTGGAATGGAGATATCACTGAAACTGATATCTCTTGTTGCACATCCGGGAATTGCAAAATTAAAATTGGCAGTGGGTAATGAATTAACGGTGAAGGATTGAACAGATGTATCGCTGTTGCAACCCAGGCTGTTCACGATCCAGTGTTTTACCAGGTAGGTTCCCGCTGCGGCATAGGTATGCGAAGGATTTTGTAATAAGGACGTAGTGGCATCACCAAAATTCCAGTGCCATTCAGTAACGGTATTTCCCGGCAGGGGATCACTTGAACTTGTAAAAGTTCTTGCATCGCCCAGGCAGGCTTCGGGTGGAAGTATAAAATTTGCCACGGGGCGTTGTATGCTGAAGTTTACGACAGTACCTACCGGTATCTCATTATCACAAATATTCCGGAAGGTATTATTATCGGTTCCCTTTTTAATGGTAAGCGTATAATTTCCTTGTACCACCAGCGGGCTTGCTAAATTAATGGTCAATGAATTGATGGCAAGAAAACCAAGGGGGCAATCTGATGTAACACCTGTTATGGTATTGGTGCCGGGCCCGACTACGAATTCACTTCCGGAACCAGTTACACTGTTACATTTTATATCGGTGGTAAAAAATACTTTGATGCTGTTGCAACCGGCTACAATGTGATCGATATCGGGAAGATTGCCATCGCTGATAACAGCCGTGCCACCGAAAGAAAGATTGTATCCATTATTTGGTGGAGGGGTGTTGGTAAAATTTGTAACCATCAGCAGGAAATTATGTCCCGCTAAAATATTTTCCGGCTTATTTAATACATCGGCACTATTGAAGCAATTTACATTGCTGGTGCCGGCAGGGGCACAACCTGTTACCAAACCGGTTGGGAAGGCTCCGTTGATGGAAATAACGAGGGAGGGATCGGTCAATACATCATCCGGGTTATGCCCGGTAACATCAAACAGTACCCAGTCGTAATCATCATTCACATTCGGGTCTATCAAAAATTCCAACGTACCACTGGTAAAGCAGGTGAATTTATACCAGAATGAGTGACCGGATGTAAAAAGGTCCGGACATTGATTCTGCGCCACGTCCGGTGCGGTACAGTCAGTAATATCGTTCTGTGTGAAAACGGTGGTGCCACACACAGGTATTGCCTTTGAAGGAATAGTGCCGGGTGCTGAACAGGCAGCCGTTGTCAGTGACGAATGAAATGGCGCTTTTTTTTGAGCCAATAATAAGCCAGGCAAGAATGTGAGTAGAAAAAATAACTTTCTCATTCAGTTTGTTTTAAAAGAGACGAAACCTGGGGGGAGTTTTAAATACGGAATTGAAGTTTCACAAATATAAAAAATTATTTAAATAATTCAATCGCCTTTTCCACCCGTAGCGTTGCCTTCGCTATCCTGGATCCTATCTCAAGCTATCGGCAGCCTCATTACTTTAATGCTTCTCTTACTTTAGGTGCGATCTTAGTTCCATAGATCTCAATGGATTTCATCAGCGACTGATGTGAAGGGCCGCCTACATCCATGTGTGCAGAAAAACGGGTTAGGCCAAACAGTTCCTCCATCTTTAAAATTTTATCGATGGCTTCATTGGCATCGCCGATAATTAAATGGCCTTTGCTGCTTCTGCCTGCATCGTATTGCTGCCGTAGGTAGGGTGGCCAGCCACGGCTGCGGCCCACCCGGTTCATTTGTGCAGAATATAAAGGATAATATTCATCGGCGGTTTGCTGACTGTCATCCCCGAAGAAAGAATGCATGTGCACACCCACCTGGAACTTATTCATGTCATGCTTATAATGCTGGTACACTTCTTTATAATAATCAAATAAGGGAATGAATTGTGCCGGGCTGCCACCAATAATGGCAAATATTACCGGAAGCCCCGCCTTGCCCGCTCTCAGCACCGATTCGGGTGTACCGCCAATGGCCACCCATATATCAAGATGATCATTTACGGCACGGGGCAGTATCTCCTGGTTAATTAAAGCAGGCCTGAATTTTTCTTTCCAGGTGACCGGGTGTTCGTTATTTATTTTAAGGAGCAGGTTTAATTTCTCTTCAAACAGGTCATCATAATCAGCCAGGTTGTAACCAAACAAAGGAAACGATTCTGTAAAACTTCCCCGGCCTGCCATTAACTCTGCCCGGCCATTGCTGATCAGGTCGATCGTTGCAAAGCTTTGGTATAATCTTACGGGATCTGACGAACTCAATACGGAAACAGCGCTGCCCAGTTTGATATTTTTTGTAACCGTTGCTGCAGCCGCAAGAATAATTTCCGGTGTTGATACGGCATAGTCGGGACGATGATGTTCACCAATGCCATAAAAATCGAGGCCCACTTCATCCATCAGTTTTATTTCTTCAATAAGTTCCTGCAGCCGCTGCCCGGCCGGTTGTACCTCGCCATTTTTATTGATGTGCATATCGCCGAACATGCCAACGCCTAATTCCATGGTTTCTATTTTTTGCAAAGATACTACTGTCGTTTAAGTCGTTTAAGGGTTTAAACGGCTTAAACCCTGCAACGGTATTAAACGTTTGAAACCCTGCAACGATATTCAACGACTTAAACGATTTTACCAATAGGGCAGAAGCATGTAAAAATATTCCTACCTTCCCCTATAAACCCCCACTTATGCAACGAATATTATTTTCAGCAGCCTTTATCGTTTTATTGTTTGCATGTAACAATAAAAGCAACGAGCCAACACTAACCTCTTATAAAAACATTGATGTGAAATATCCTGTAACAAAAAAAGACACAACCGTTAAAGACGATTATTTTGGAACAAGTGTTGCGGATCCGTACCGCTGGCTGGAAAATGATACCAGCAAAGAAACGGCAGATTGGGTAAAGGCCGAGAATGAAGTGACACAAAACTATCTTTCGCAGATCCCTTTCCGTGCAGGAATTAAAAAACGCTACGAAAATTTATTCAACTACGAAAAATATTCGGCTCCCTTTCACCAGGGCAAGCATACTTACTATTATAAAAACACCGGGCTGCAAAACCAGAGTGTATTGTACCGGGAACCGGATGGCGGCGGCGCAGCAGAAGTTTTTCTTGACCCGAATACATTTTCAAAAGACGGTACCACGTCGCTGGCAGGTATGAGTTTTTCAAAAGACGGCAGCATGGCTGCTTACAATATTTCGGAAGGCGGCAGCGACTGGCAGAAGTTAGTGGTGATGGATGCGGTTACAAAAAAACAAACCGGGGATACACTGGAAATCAAATTCAGCGGAGCAAGCTGGAAAGGCAACGATGGTTTTTACTACAGCAATTACGAAAGGCCCAAACAAGGCAGTGTGCTTTCAGGCAAAAATGAAAGTCACAAACTGTATTACCATAAACTAGGTACCCCACAAAAAGATGATAAACTTATTTACGGCAGTGATGCTGCACCAGTGCGTTATATGGGTGGCTATTTAAGTGAAGATGAAAAATGGCTTTTCATAAGTACTGCCAATGAAACCTATGGCGGCGCATTATTCGTGCAGGACCTGGCCAAACCCAACAGTCCCGTTATTCCCATCGTTACCGATATGAAGAACAACCATGGTATTGTGGATGTGGATGAAAATTATTTTTACATCCAAACAGATAAGGATGCACCTACGGGAAAGTTAATGATCGCTCCTGTAGCAGACCCCAAACCCGCCAACTGGAAAACACTGATCGATGCAAAGCCGGAAGTGCTGAATGTTTCATCTGCCGGCGGAACATTATACTGCACCTATCTTAAAGATGCGGTGAACAAAGTGTACCAGTACGACCATACGGGCAAACAGATCCGGGAAGTAGAGTTGCCCGGGTTGGGAACTGCCGGAGGTTTTGGCGCAAAGAAAGAAGAAAAAGAAACCTACTACGTGTTTACGTCTTATGTAAACCCGGCTACTATTTATAAACTTGATATCGCCAGCGGCAAAACAGAAGTATATAAAGAATCGAAAGTGCAGTTTAAGCCGGCCGACTTTGAATCGAAGCAGGTTTTTTATACTTCTAAGGACGGAACAAAGATCCCGATGATCATCACGTATAAGAAAGGCATTGAACTGAATGGAAAGAATCCATGCCTGCTGTATGGCTATGGTGGTTTCAGTATAAGCCTTACGCCTTACTTCAGTACATCGAATATTATCTTACTGGAAAACGGCGGCATTTTCGCTGTGCCCAATATCCGTGGCGGCGGTGAGTATGGTGAAGACTGGCATAACCAGGGTATTAAGATGAAGAAGCAAAATGTATTTGATGATTTCATGGCAGCTGCACAATATTTAGTTGATAATAAATATACTTCCCGTGATATGCTCGCTATTGAAGGCGGCAGCAATGGCGGATTGCTGATCGGTGCATGTATCACCCAAAAGCCCGACATGTGTAAAGTGGCATTCCCAGCAGTAGGGGTGATGGATATGTTGCGGTATCATAAATTTACTGCAGGTGCTGGCTGGGCGTATGATTACGGAACCTCGGCAGACAGCAAGGAAATGTTTGAATACTTATATCATTATTCGCCGGTACATAATATTAAACCGGCATCTTATCCTGCCACGATGGTTACCACTGCCGATCATGACGACCGGGTAGTGCCTGCACACTCCTTTAAGTTTGCCGCCACCATGCAGGAAAATCAGAAAGGAACAAGTCCCGTATTGATACGTATTGAAACAAAGGCCGGGCATGGTGCAGGCCGCAGCACACAACAGACCATTGATGAGCAGACCGATAAATGGAGCTTTATGTTTTATAACTTAGGTGTGAAGACTTCGTATTGATATTAAAGAAACCCGGGGTTTTTTAATACTCCGGGTTTCCTGATTCGCTGTTATTTTTTTTCTTCAAACTTATCAAGTGTAAGACGCACTTTCCGGTCGGGCGCTTCTTCAAATTCAGCAAGTAAAGTGAGCTTTCCTTCTTTGCCTTCAATAGTGATTATGATATTCATTACCTGCCCATTTGAACGGGTCAATGTTGCCTTTATAACCGTTTTGCCTTCTTTGTAGGGAACTTTCCAGTCGCAGGAAATAGAATTGACATTTCCTTCCATGACATCTTCTCCGGGCATAATAACTACCCCTTTTGAATCAAATTCTACGGTGGTCGTTTTATCATCCGTATTCTGAACTTCATTCGAAGCGTTCAGGTACTCGGTTGAACTGGCTGATAGAACATTTTTTTTGTCGCATTGCGCATAACTGCTGAAGCAGGCTGCGACTGCAAACAGTAAGGTTAAGATCTGTTTTTTCATGATTTACTTTTTAAAGATTAACTGATAAGTAAATCTAAAATATTGCCAGCTACTATGGAATACCTGATATCTTGTATGGCAATATATCTGTATAAACAGCTTAATAGAAAAGTCTATGTAATCGGTCTTGATGGGGATTGATTGGTGAGGCTTAATCAGCAAAAACCATTGTATAGTACATGGTGCCGCGTCTGTCTTTTGCAATGCCAATTCCAACATATTCATATTTACCCAGCATATTGCGCCGGTGAGGGGGAGAGTCTTTCCACATGGTAATTAATTGCGAAGCGGAGGTTGGCCCATAGGCAACATTTTCGGCAAAGCCATTGCTGCCTTCAATTTTTTTTCTTGCCAGGGCGGCTCTTTTTGCAAAACCATTATGCCCGAATGACACCGTGCCACTGGCCATATTCTCGCTGTGTTTTTGAGCGATCGCATTCAGATCTTGCAGCATTTCTAATTCGGGTAAGCCGTTGGCTGCCCTGAATTTATTGGTTTGCTCCAACACATCTTCTATAAGTCCTGCAGATCTGTTTGTATTAAAAGAAATAAGGCTGATGAAAAGAGTAAGGCTGGTAAGGGTAATAAGGAAATGGTTTCGTTTTGTTTTAGGGCGGATATTCATCATACTGTTTAATGGCAGGGTTTAAAATGAATATGACTTGCGAAGTTTTAAAAACTTCGCAAGTCTACCAGGAAATCAATAAACAATTATCTTCTCTGTATGCATGCCTTTATTTGTCTGCAGCCGCAGGAAGTAAGTACCACCTGGTATTTGTACAGGTAAAAATATACTCATGCTTCCGGTGATATGCAGGTTATTTTTCTCAGCGATCTTTCTGCCTTGCATATCGGTGAGTGTATAGGACTGCAGTTCGGCATAGGTAACACTTACCTGTACGCTTGCATTTGCAGAGGATGTTACCGGGTTTGGATAAACAAATATCCGTTCTTCCTTGCTGCCCACTTTTATAATAGCAATATTGCTGTACGCCACATCGCCCGGCAGCCCGGTTATCTTCAGCCGATAATAATAAGTTCCGGCGGCAAGCCCTGCATCGGTATAATTGAATTGAACAGAGGAAGCAGATGCTCTTTGTGTATTGATGGGGTTGAAAAAATTTCCGTTGCTGCTTCTTTCCAGCTCAAAAGTAGTTCCGTCTTCGGGTTGTGCTATCTTCCAACTGATCATGGCCGTACTTAAATCCTGTAAGTATGCATTGAATTGGATGAGTTTGATGGGCACCACGCTGTTTGCAATTTTGGCTGTCCATATTTCTTCTTTGCCATTATTCCGGCGGTCTGTCCAAACCGGCCAGGCATTGTTGTCATAATACGACATGCCGTTATAATCGCCATACTGGTTACCGGCATCGGCGCCGGCAGCGGTTTCATCTGTTTGACCCGTAGTTACCTTTTGTGCAGCAGACCAGGCCACGCCATCGTTTGTTGAATACTGAAAATATACATCGGTTTTTTTGCGGCCCGGGTCTGCCTGTGTATCGTAATACATGATGCCGATTACACCGTTTGTTTCATCCACGGCCATCCATTGGTTGAACTGGTCATTCAATCCTGCCAGGGGATTTATCTTGATGGGTGTTTGCCAGGTAGCGCCTCCGTCTAATGAACGGGCAAACCATATTCTTGTTTTGCAGGTGGAAGCAACATTACTGCCTGGCTCATTGGCTGCTGCCGTACAACCCACATCACCACTCAGGTCGGTCCAGCAGGCATATACCATATTCTTGCTGGCCGTGCGGTAGGCACCGCCGCTTACATAAATAAGTATGCGGCGACTGTTGAAAGCGGGAACGCCAATATCGTAGCTGTCGTATGTTGTTGTGATCTGAACCGGTGTACCATAACTGGCGCCGCCGTTGGTTGACTTCGTTACCAATATTTTCCGATTGCCGGTAGTTGGCCAAAAGCCAAACACATCGCCAAAGCTGTTTGTTTTAACATCGCTGCCGATGCAGGTACCGGTTGATTCGGCACCATTAACCTGTATGGGAGCCGCCAGCCAGGTGCCGGCAACGCCTGCGGTACGGCGATTCATATATGCCGGGTTGTTATTATGCCAGATGGCGTATTGCTGATTAAAGTAGGGAGACGTGCTGCTGTGATCCACCCATACCATTTGTTTATCAACAGCGGTCTGGCTGCCGGATACCGTGGCATCCAATGTCCAGGTGGCGCCATTATCCGAACTCACATAGTTTCTCATTTTTAAAACAGTACCTGCACTGTTAATGCCGAGTGTAGATGACCATGCTTTGCTATCTGATGTCCAGTCAACCGTTGGATCACTTTGAAAAGAATCACCTGATGTTAAAGGCAATTCGGTTTGTGCCCAGCTTGATCCGCCGTTAGTAGAATAATAAACACCCTGGCGTCCCGTGCCGCCGATATTATTGGATGCAGAAATGATCTTTGTTGGATCGAAAAAATTGATGCGTATATCCGATTCACTTCTTGCAACTGTTTGTGCGCCCGATACACGGGCTTCATTACTAATGGTAAGGTTTGCGGGAGCACCACCTCCATCAGCCAGTTCACCACCCGGTCCGGGCTGCAGGTCCTGGTGGGTCATCATCCATTCCAGCATTTCTTTTAACACGAGTGGATAGCCACCGGTAGGATCATCGGCAACATAATTTCCTTCGGGATGTGCTTTGCGCCAGAACATTCTTAACCAGGGTGGCAGGTTTCGTTTATCTGTTTTCTCATCTTCCCGCAACTGCGAAAAATCCTGGTTGGCTTTTATCAGTGTTTCAAATGCAGAACCGGGTTTTACTTTGGCATTTGTAAGTTGTTCGGTAAGGGTAGGCCATTGCGGGCCATTATTCTGGGCATTCAATTTTAAGGAACTTAAAAGGAAGAAACCTGCCAATAGGGTAATTGCATAGCCGGAATAAAGACGCTTTCTCATATTGAAATCTTTTATGCGATAGAAATTTAAATGGGTTACCAGGATAACGGTATTCAGCCGGCTGCGTTACAGCCGTTGCTATTCAGTGGGTAGGGGAATAGATTCCCGGATGGGATAAAGGGTAAAGTTACGGATTTTGAGAGGAAGTTGCGGAGTGGGTCAGCCCGGCATTTCGTTTCCTCATTGGCCATCTGTTTTGATTGTACCAATGAGCGTCATCTGTGTTTCAATCCACATCTACTTCAATATATTAAACTTTAATACTAATTTCTTCTTTTGAATCAATGAACGCCAGTCTATAAATAAAAGACAGGAAATCAGGAGCAGGCTGAGCACAAAACCTGCAATTGATTTAAAAGAGTATGCACCCTGCAGCAGGGTATTAATATTTTCCGAAGCATATTTCCCCATATGTAATGCAAACGTATCGCTGGTGAATTTGCCGATTATAAAGGCAGGTATGACATAGACCGCATTTATTTTTGACATGCCGCTTGCCAGGAACAACGGCGTGGTTGGAAGCGGCAATAAGGAGTAAGCAAGTACGGCCAGCTGGCCTTTCCATTTATTCTCTTTCATTTTTTTTCCCAGGAACTGCACGTCTTCATTCTTCGATTGCTTAAAATATTTTCCTGCCAATAAGGGTACGTATAAAGTAAGGATATACCTGCCCAAAACAGAACCGGCCACGCCTATTACAATGACCAGCCAAATATCTAAATTGAAACTGATCTGCAAAAAAATCATGATGGTAAATGCCGGGAGAAAGGGAAAGGGTACGATGTCAAATAATAAAGCACCTACAAAAACCAAAAGATACTGCCACCACATTTTGCTAAGTTATAAAATGACTGCTGAAGTAAGCATTGAGAATGCTGGCCTATGAGCCAGGTGATTGCAAGGTAATTTATTACGGTCATTTAAGAATATCTTTTCCTGCCGTGGCGAATCAGTTTGGCCAGGACTTAATCGGTTTTGCTGATCGTGATATTTGCAAAATCACCTCCTGAAGTGTCTGCTACATAGAATCCCACCGCCCCGCTGTTAAGCGATGTTACCTTTTGAACCACCAGGCTTGGCTGGCTGCTGCCATTGATATAAACGGTGATGGTATCATCTTTAATTACGATACGCATCCTTACCCACGAATCCGGATCGGGAGCAGGATCAATAGCATGTTCATATTTACCGGGAGCATTTTCACGCAGGATTTGCCAGGTATAGTTGGGCAACGATATATATTGTATGGCCCTGCTTTTTAAGGGTTCATTTTCCAGGAACTGGAAGGGGCGAAGGTAAACCGCATCAAATGTTGAATCATTTTTTCCATGAAATGCGATCCCTACAAAGCTGTGTTGCTTTATATTCTCACCACGCACATCAAATTCAATGATGCCATTCGAGAATTCGATGCCTTTTAACCAGGCAATGCCTTCTCCAAAATCTTTATTAAGGCTGATACCGAAATAATCTTCTTCATTAATAAGACTGACAGTCCTGTTATAAACATTAATGCCGCCATCCCTGACCATTTTATGCAGATCTATCTGTTGAGGTGCCTGCGCAAAAGATGAGATGGAAGAGAAGATGAAAGCGATGGTGATGCCGAGGCGATAAATGTTCATGGCTGGATAATTTGTAGCAGGAAAATTACAAATGATCCGGCTGGGGCAAGAGCCGGTTGTCATAATAGGGGAGTGGGGTTTTTTACATGAGGGATTTGAGCTGCAAAACCGGACACAGTCCGGGAGAACTGAGAGGCACAAGTGATCACATAGACTTTGCATTTGATTTATTTAAGATCACGTGGCGTGAACACTTGCGCCAGTGGGGATCGTTTGCAGAAGAATTTGATGTTTATTGTTTAATGATTTTTATTGTTTCAAATTGTTTATTTGCGGATGAAATAAAATAATAACCGGAAGCAAGTTGCTGCATGTTCCAGTTTAGCCGGTTGGTTCCTTTCACTACATTAAACGACCTTGATTCCAGGATCCTTCCATCTGCGCTGTGCAGGTTAAATAAAATATTCTCATCTCTGTCGGCCTGGATCTGCAGCTGCACAACATTAATAACCGGGTTGGGGTATGCAGTAATAGCTTTGCTGTTGTTCGTGATTTTTACTTTAACCACCGGCGAATAAGTAAACCTTCCGTCAATGTCAGTCATCTTAAGCCGGTAATAATTATTATCATCGGCAGGCTGTGTATGTATGTACTTATAGTAACTGTTTTGGGAACTGTTGCCTGCTGCTGTCACAACTGCTATTTTAGTAAAATTCAATCCATCCTTACTCCATTCCACTTCAAATTCTTTGGTATTTATTTCTGCGGCGGTTACCCATTGCAACTGTACGTTTTCCCGGTTCAGTAAATTCCCTGTAAAGCTGATCAGTGTTAAGGGCAATGGTGATTCAATTATTGTTTGAGCACCCGCTACATTTGACTGGTTATTGGTAAAATTAGGTGTCCCGTTAGTTGTAAAAGTTACCGGGTTTGCGGAACCATCTATTTTAACAGTATTGCCTATCGTTGCTGAAGAGGCTGTAGTAACGGTTAATATAAAATATACAGTTGTTCCTGCTGGTATTATTGATATTCCACCAAAACTCATTGTATAATAATGGGGTGCTGCATAGTAAGCATAATTACCCTGAAGGTGTGTTGCACCAGCCAAAGTGGGTGCCGAATAATTAATAAATAAATGAACAGTATTTAAATCATCATTATCATAGGTACCACTCAGCAAAAAATTAATAATATAAGGATTACTCCATATAGTATTTACTTCCATTTTTATTATGTATACTGTATTGGAATCGGTTCCCTGGAGAATATCAGAAGCAGGTACGGGAATAGTTGTAAGTGTGATATCTGCTGCCAGTATTGTCTGCATACCTGCTATATCTGTTTGGTTATTGATTATAACGGGTGCAAGTGTAAATCCAAAATTTACCGGATTTACGGAACCATCTATTTTGACCGTGCTGCCATTTGTTGCCGCATTATTTGTGGAAACGGTAATAATAAAATACACACTTGACCCGGCGGATATTATTTTTCCATTTTGCAAAAGATTGATTGTATAAGTATGCGGAGCAGCAAATACGGCAGATGTAAACGCACATACTGTTGCACCCGGTACAGTTGGTCCCGAAATATTAAAAAACACACTTATGCCGTAGAAAGCATTATTATCGTGTGTCCCGGTTAATGTAAACTGAATGCTGGTCACAGTTACCGCAGCAGTTGTTACATCCATTTTTACAACATAAACTATGTTTTCTCCGGATCCCTGTGCAATATTTGAGGCAGCAACCGGAACAGATGAAAGCGTAACTTCTGCAAATGACCGGATACTGATAAACATTCCAAAAACTATCAGCATTAATTGGTATGATCTCTTTTTCATTTTTTGATGCTTTGCTTTGTAAAACTAGGCTATCTGGATACGCAGTAAAATGACAGGGGTCAGCGTTTTTAATGATGCTGACTATACATACAGCCGGCCAGCAATGCCCTTTTAATCCGTGTTCTATCAATGTGCTTCGTATAAGAAGATTGCTTCACTCGCAGCCACAACAGGGCCCGGCCGCTCCTTCGCAATGACGTTAAGCGATTGGCAATGACGTTGCTCAAAATCCACTATTTTAAGCTACTTTTGCCCCCTTAAAAAGAGCGCAGAACGTACATGAAGAACATCAGAAATTTTTGCATCATTGCCCATATTGACCACGGAAAAAGCACCCTTGCCGACCGGCTTTTGGAATTTACCCATACCATTGGCGAACGGGATATGCAGGCCCAGGTACTGGATGATATGGACCTGGAAAGGGAGAAGGGCATTACCATTAAGAGCCACGCCATACAGATCAATTATAACTGGAAAGGAGAGGAATATGTGCTCAACCTGATCGATACACCCGGCCACGTTGACTTCAGTTATGAAGTGAGCCGTGCTCTTGCGGCCTGCGAAGGCGCCTTGCTTTTGGTAGATGCAAGCCAGGGTATCCAGGCGCAGACAATCAGCAACTTGTACCTGGCTATTGACAATAATTTAGAGATCATCCCGGTGATCAATAAAATAGATATGGACGGGGCCATGATACCGGAAGTGACCGACCAGATAGTAGAACTCATCGGCTGTAAACCCGAAGATATTTTATTGGCCAGCGGCAAAAGCGGTATCGGCATTGAAGAGATTTTGACCGCCGTTATCGAACGAATTCCTGCACCCAAGGGCGACCCGGATGCACCGCTGCAGGCACTGATATTTGACAGCGTGTATAATTCTTTCCGAGGCATCATAGTGTACTACCGTGTTTTCAATGGCACATTAAAAAAGAATGATAAGATCAAGTTCAGCAATACCGGCCTGGAATATGGCGCCGATGAAGTGGGGATCTTAAAACTCGGCATGGAGCCAAAGAGCGAAGTGAGAGCAGGCGATGTGGGTTATATCATCACCGGTATCAAGAACGCTAAAGAAGTAAAGGTGGGTGATACCATCACTACTACAGTTAATGGATCTTCAGAAGCCATACAGGGTTTTGAAGACGTGAAGCCAATGGTATTCGCCGGCATCTTCCCCATTGAAACGGATGCTTTTGAAGAACTGCGTGACTGTATGGACAAACTGCAACTGAATGATGCATCGCTGACCTTTGAATTGGAAACATCACAGGCGCTGGGCTTTGGTTTCCGCTGCGGATTCCTGGGCATGCTGCACATGGAGATCATCCAGGAGCGTTTGGAAAGGGAATTCAACCAAACCGTGATCACCACCGTACCCAACGTAAGTTTTATTGCTACCACCAGCAAGGGCGAGATCATTACGGTCAACAATCCAACCGAAATGCCCGACCCGACAAGGATCGACCATATTGATGAACCCTTCATTAAAGCACAGATAATCACCAAGCCGGAATACATCGGCAACATCATGACGCTTTGCATCACCAAACGTGGTATTCTCACCCACCAGCATTATTTAACGCCAACCCGTGTAGAGCTGAGTTTTGAGATGCCGCTCACAGAGATCGTTTTTGACTTTTACGATAAATTAAAAAGCATGACCCGTGGTTATGCATCTTTCGATTATCACCCGATCGAATACCGCCCCAGTGATATTGTAAAGATGGATATTTTATTGAACGGCGAGCGGGTAGATGCATTGAGCGCTTTGATACATCGTGGCAGGGCACATGAATTTGGCCGCAAGCTTTGTGAAAAACTGAAGGAGTTGTTGCCGAAACAGCAATTCCAGATAGCGATACAGGCTGCCATAGGCGCCAAGGTTGTGGCCCGTGAGAACATCAGCGCCATGCGTAAGGATGTTACTGCCAAATGTTATGGGGGTGATATCAGCCGTAAGCGTAAGCTGTTGGAGAAACAAAAAGAAGGTAAGAAGCGGATGAAGCAGATCGGAAATGTGGAAGTACCACAGGAAGCTTTTTTGGCAGTACTTAAATTGAACGATTAAGACGTCTGAATAATGAACAAGGAGCAAGGAATGCTGAATTTCGAAGTGGGTTTCCGATCCTTGTTCAAAATTCCTTGTTCCTTGTTCGATATTATTCCTCTTTCAATTTTATCTTTAAGCCTTACTACCAAGCGGATTACTGTTGACAAAGAAGCAAACCATCCTCCTCTCCCTGCTCATTGTACTGTATTTAATAAACGGTATCTGTTCCATCAATGCCTTGTCGGTTACGGCAGATGAAGGTTCTCACCTGGCTTTCGGGATAAAGATGCTGAAAGGCGATCCTTCCCGTACCAATCCTGAAAAAGACAATAGTAAAATGCCGGTGTCGGTACTCAATGCATTGCCGAGGGCTGCAGAACAATTCTTCAATAAAGACCTTTTTAAAAATGATAACGGCATCAGCGATGCCATCAGGGGCAGGTATAGCACATTATTCTTTTCGGTGCTCATCATCCTGCTCGTTTTTCAATGGAGCCGGAAATTGTATGGCGTTAATGCCGGTTTGTTCTCCGCTTTTTTGTTTGTGTGTTGCCCCAATAATATGGCCAATGCGGTTTTGGTTACCACCGATACCTATTCTGTTTTCTTTTTACTGGCCACCATGTATTTTTTATGGAGATACTGCAACAGCAAAAGCAACAAAGACTTTATCTGGTTTGCCCTGATGCTGGGCCTGTCGCAACTGGTTAAGCAGTCGCTGTTTCATTTGTACGTGCTGACACCGCTATGCTTCCTGCTGTACACAGCAGCCCTGAAAGAAAAGATTGCCTGGAGAAGACTGTTCAGGAATTTATTGATCGCTGTAACTATCAGTTGGATCATCATCAATGCCGGTTTCATTTTCTGGCACATGAACAGGCCGTTGGGAGATTATCATTTTATGAGTTCGCTGTTTGGCAAGGTTCAGCAGTTGCTGCCGGGCTGGTTGCCGGTGCCATTGTCTGAATCATTTGTATCAGGACTTGACCAGGCTAAATACTACGACCAGGTTGGCGGCGGATTGGCAAACAGTTCCTTTGCCAATGTTACTGTCTTAGGTAAAAGCAGTACAGGCGGCAGTTTCTGGTATTATTATTTTGTCAGTATCTTTTTTAAAACACCCATTCCTTATCTTATACTCATTGGCTGGGCAAAATATATCTTATACATTAACCTGCGGTTCAAAAATTTCATGCGGAATGAATTCTTCCTGCTTGCACCAATTGTTTACTTTTTACTGCTGATGAGTTTTTTGTATAAAACGCAATGCGGCATCCGGCATATCATTTTTATCTATCCCTTACTCTTTATATTCTGCGGACTTGTTTTCAAACAGGCGAAAGAAAAGAGAAGCCAGGTGTTCATACTGATCTTAAGTTTATGGTTGCTGATGAGTGTGGGGCAGTATTTTAATAATTATTATCCCTATACCAACGAGTTTATCGGGCATAAAGAAAATGCATATAAATACGTTGGCGCCAGTAATCTTAATTTTACCCAGGCAGAATACTTAGTGGATGATTGGCTGCAGAAACACCCGGATGTAAAACGGGCGCCGGAAACAGCACAAGCCGGAAAATTTGTTTTGGTGATCGACAGTTACCTCGATATCTGGAATACCGGTAAATACCAATGGCTGCGTAAATTAAAACCGGTTGGGCATGTGGAGTATAGTTATTTGTTGTTTGAAGTGGGAGAGAAGGATATTAAAAAATAGTATAGAAACAATTGAACCACATAGAAACATAGGACACATAGAATGCCACATAGCATGATCTATGCTTTACCTATGTTACCTATGTACTATGTGGTTCAATAAAATAATACACTTTATTGAAATGCTCAAAGGGAAAAAAATAGTAGTGGTAATGCCTGCATACAATGCTGCCAAAACATTGGAGCAGACCTATGCCGATATTCCTTTTGACATCGTGGATGATGTGATACTGGTGGATGATGCCAGTACGGATGCAACGGTACAGGTTGCGGAAGCACTGAACATAAAGCATATCATCCGGCACGATGCAAACAAGGGCTATGGTGGAAACCAGAAGACCTGTTATAACAAAGCGCTTGAACTGGGTGCGGATATTATCATCATGCTGCACCCGGATTACCAGTACAATCCCAAACTGATACCACCCATGGCTGAACTGATCGCTGATGATGTTTACCCGGTTGTGATCGGGAGCCGCATTTTGGGAGAAGGAGCCATGCAGAACGGGATGCCTGCGTACAAATATTTTTTCAACCGTTGCCTTACGCTGTTTCAGAATGTATTACTGGGCCAGAAATTATCGGAATACCATACCGGTTACCGGGCTTATTCGGCTGCGGTACTGCGGGATATTAATTTCATGGCCAACTCCGATGACTTTGTTTTTGATAACCAGGTACTGCTGCAGATCATTTTTAAGAAATACATGATCGGCGAAATAAGCTGCCCGGCAAAATACTTCGACGATGCCTCTTCCATTAACTTCAGCCGCAGTTGCCGCTATGGATGGGGCATTGTAGTGAATACGTTCGGATATATACTGCATAAACTGAAACTGAAGCGGTTGAAAATTTACGCTTAGCATTCTCTTAAAGAAGAATTATTGCCTGCACACTCTTTTAAGCCGTAATTTTATGTTCAAATAGCAGCTATATGAATAACTTCTCTTTAAACCCCGATATGAATATTGAAGTGGTGGCACGTTTCATTGCCAAAGGCAGTGATGCTCCTTTGAACGGAGACAATTTTGAAATGCGCTTATTTGAAAAAGACCTGATGGAAGACGATTACCTGGGCCGGAGCCCGTTGGACGAAGATGGCGTGGCAAAGATATCCTTTAAGCACGGCGACTATAAAGATTTCCTGAATCCCGAAATAAATCCCGACCTGTACTTTGCCTTATACCGGGGAGAAGCACTCATCTTTCAAAGCAAAGTGATGAGAGACCTTGATCTCGAAAGCATGGAAAAATTTAAAATGGGCGAAGGGGAGGTGGTTGACCTGGGAACATTTTTAGTATAGAAGCAACTCCTCTTCTCCTTTTCCTTTCTTCTTTGCAGGCTTCTTCTCAGGTGAAGCCGGTTCGCCCGGGTTCAGTTTATCTTCCATAAGATCTCCTGATTGATTGCGGATTGGGTTGGGTAAGGGTTCCTGGCCTTCGGGTGTAACATAGTTGAATACTTTTTCTACATGAATCCATTTGCCATTCTTCCATTTAAAACCTTCGTAATCGCCGTCGCCAACAAGGGTCCATTTCTTTTTGGGTTCATTCGATTCTGAAACCAGGTGCTCCACAATGATCATGTCGAGATCTTTGTCATATGCTAATCTTGGCCCTGCATCTTTTTTATATTCCATAATGTAGCGGCTCTGTGATGTTTTAAAGCACTGTCTTCTTCATAACTGAAATAGCGGCCCCCAAACACAGGTTCATCATTGAGGAAGTTGAGCACTTCAATGATCTTGCGGCTGCTGCGGATATTGTTCTCATCATAGCCTAACAAGGTATAATAATTCTGGTTGGAACTTTTCTTCTGGATGATGCGGTAATAGATGGCTCCCATCCAGCCGTAGTTATTACCAATGGTGTCGGCAATGTTGATGGTAATATCCGATTTATCGATCAGCGGGAATAATTTCAGCGAACCATCATATGTTTTCATTTGGATGGCCCCGTGCTGGCGGATCACATTGTCATTGATCACGAGTTGCCAGGTAAATATGCGGAATGCACTGTCGGGTGAATATAAACGGGAAATGGTTTCTAAAGAATCGAAAGGGTAGCTGAATGAATGCGGTGTTTTTAATGCCCTTACCAGTACACGGGTAAAAATGCTGTCGGCATCAAAGCGGTTGTCTGCATTAATACCCTGTATGATCTTTCTTGCGAATTGTTTTAAGGAATCTTCTTTTTGTTCAAGGATATTAAGGTTGGCCTTGCTGTTACCCTGTGCAAAGGATAGTTGGCAGACCAGGGATACAAGGAATAAACATACTGGTTTCTTCATGCGTTAAAAGTAATTATTCCTGTAACATATTGGCAGTAAAATTATTGCCTGTGTAAAAAATTTAACTAAAGCTTAGAGGATAGCCACTGATTACACGAATGACAGAAATGAAGTGACTTATCAATGCAGCGCCTCAGCAAAGGACAACAGTGAATCATAAACAGCATCAATACGTTCATCAGTAAGGTCAACTTCGGGCCGGGTAGTGGGAAGGAAGATGGTCTTAATACCCATGTTGCGGCCAAACTGCATATCGCTGAGTGTATTGCCCACCATGATGGCTTTGGAAAGATCAATGCCCGGGAAATCGGTAACAGCCTGCAAACCCATGCCGGGATTTGGTTTGCGGTTTGGGCTGCTTTCGTCCAGGTCGGGACAAAAATAAACAGCATCGATCCTGGCACCAGCCTTTTCAATTTCGGCTTTCATATTCTTATGGATCAGTTCCACATCTTCTTTTCTTGTTATTCCTTTGCCAATGCCCCGCTGGTTGGTTACCACAATAATGTATTTAAACTTCTTTGAAAAAACAGCCATGGCTTCTTTAACGCCGTCGTAAAAATTGAATTCATCCCAGGTGTGGATATAGTCTTTGTGCTTCTCATGGTTTATCACGCCGTCCCGGTCGAGGAAGAGTGTCCAGCTTTTGTCTATGTTGGTTAAATCGATCATTTATTTAAAGCAATTAACACGAATCGGGTTATTCAATTCTTCATTCTTAATTCCACCTGCGCTCTCTCGTAATCTTCCGGAATGCCTATATCGATAAAATATTCATCCTGCGGCAGGCCGAACATCCTTCTTTTATTGAAAAACTGTTCGAGGTAATCTTTTTCAAAAGAAAATTTAAGTGGAAGATCTTCCTGCAAAAATCTTTCCCTGTTCAATGCATAGATACCCCCGTTTATGAACCCGTTTTGATAGTAGCTTTTTTCTTTAAAGCTGATGATGGAATGATCGTTGTTAAGTTCTACCACACCATAGCGGTCGAAATCCTGCATGGGTTTTAATGAAAGGGTGCAATCGGCATCCCGGTCATAATGAAATTCAGCGAGCTGGTAAAGATCAATATTGAAAAAGGTATCGCCATTAAGAACCAGTACATTCTTATTGGTTGCGAAGCCGCAGGCCAGTTTAACAGCGCCCCGGTTCCCAATGGTTCTTCTTCTATTGCACGTTGAATGTTGAGCGTTGGGTATTGATCAGTCAGCCAGGCTTCGATCATCTCATGTTTGTATCCGAGGGAAAAAATAAACTTCTCTATGCCTTGTCTTTTCAATTGTTCAATAACAAAATGAAGAAATGGTTTTCCTGCAACAGGCGCCATGCATTTTGGAAGATCAGAAACAACAGACCGCAGCCTGGTGCCTAATCCTCCAGCAAGTATGATGACTTCTTTTATCATCCGAAGTATTCTGCTTCTACCAACTGACAAATGATATGGCCCAGCATTATGTGGCTTTCCTGGATACGGGGCGTATCGGTGGAAGGAACATTTATTAGGAAGTCGGAAAGCGCTTTCATGGTTCCGCCACTTGCGCCGGTAAAGGCAATGGTGGTCATTCCTTTTTCTTTGGCAACTTCAAAAGCGTTGTAAATATTCTTACTGTTACCAGAGGTGCTTAACCCAATGAGGACATCGCCTTTGTTGCCGATGCCTTTTATCAGCCTTGAATAGATCACATCGTAGCTGTAGTCATTGGCAACGGCCGTAAGGTAAGAGGTGTTGCAATGCAGTGCTTCTGCAGGCAATGCATCCCGGTCGGTATAAAACCGTCCGCTGAATTCGGCAGCCAGGTGTTGTGCATCGGCTGCACTGCCCCCGTTACCGCAGAACAAGACCTTGTTGCCGTTCTTAAATGCATGTACGATCACCGCAATACATTCCTTCACGGTAGTAAGCAGTTCTTCATTTTGTAAAACATCCTGCTTTACAGTGATGGAAGCCTGCACAATATTTTTTACTTTATCTAACATATGGTTTTCTTACTGGTGACTAATAAAACATTTGTACGGTTGAGCAAAGGTATGCAGTACAAGAGTGCGACGCAACAATGATAAATAGAAATACTAATGTTGGGCTCAAAAAAGAAAAAAATATGATCTTCGTTCTGCCCTTCTCTATTTTGCCCTTTAAGGGACAGGGGCAGTACTCCAGGTTGTTAACCCGTGTTTGGTGAATGAATAGTCCCTCACATTGCCGCCAAAATTATTCAATGCTTTTATAACAGCATGGCGGGTATTGCCGGGACAGTAAAAGATCATGAAACCACCGCCGCCTGCACCGCTTATCTTTCCTCCGGTGGCGCCGGCTTCTTTTGCAGCGGCATAAACTTTTTCAATGTTAGCGTTGCTGATATTGGCCGCCATATTCCTTTTCTGTTCAAAACCATAATTGAGAATAACGCCGATCTCATCGAGCTTACCCTGCAGCAGCGCTTCCTTCATCATCTTAGCCTGGTCTTTCAAGTGATGCATGGCTTCAATGCTCTTTTCGTTTTTCTCATTCACGTTCTTTACCTGCTCTTTGATGATGGCCGCACTTTCTCTTGATGTGGAGGTAAAATATAACACGAGGTTATTCTCCAGTTCGTGCAGGTATTGTGGTTTTATGCGGAGCGGATTAACGATCACTTTATCGCCTGCATAAAATTCCATGAAGTTCACCCCGCCAAACGTGGCTGCATACTGGTCCTGTTTACCGCCGGCTAATTTCAGATCAATGCGTTCAATATCGTAGGCATATTTTGCAATGGCGTATTCATCCATCTTTATCTTCCGCATTTCTAAAAATGCACCCAGTACCGCCACCACAAGGGTAGAAGAAGTGCCCAACCCCGAACCCGCAGGCGCATCCACAAAAGTAGAAAGCCGGAAACCCGCTGATGGCATGGGATGATCTTTCTGAATGCGGTTATAAACACCTTTAAGCAAATCAAGCGTTCCATCAATGGGTAATTGATCAGCAAGATCAAATGTTTGAGCTTCATTCCGGTCAAATGCCTGGATGATGATCTTATTATCAGTTAATGGTTCTATGGATGCATAAGCCGAAAGAGAAATAGTTGTATTCAGGATGGCGCCGCCAAACTGGTCACTGTACGGACTTACGTCTGTGCCACCGCCTGCGAGACCGATCCGTAAGGGAGCTTTGCTTCTGAAGATCATGAATTGTTGTTAATGCGGCAATTTACTGAATAAGTTGAAAGGTTGAAAGGTTTAATGGTTGAAAGGGGCGGCCCAACTTTTATAGAATGTATTAAACCCTTAAACCTTTAAACCCTGAAACGTTTAAACGTTCAGGATGGTTTCAACCATTTTTGTCCAGCTTAGTTTTTTCTTTTCTTCCAGCAGGCCGGGCATAAAATAATTTTCTCCCTTTGAAAAATATTCCCGGATCTTTTCTGCCAATGATTCCGCCGTTGGTTCCGCCACTAACCCGGCTTTATTATCCGGCACCATAGCGGGCAGTCCACCCACATTGGTAACGACCATGGGAATTTCAAAATGATAGGCAAGGGGAGTAACGCCGCTTTGGGTTGCATTGCGGTAAGGTTGAACAACCAGGTCTGCCGCACACATAAAATACCTGACTTCTTCATTGCGTATAAACCGTGTTTGCATTATTAAATTGTCCCTGATGCCTAAGTTCCCGATCAGTTCATCATAGGGTTTCCTGTCTTCATAAAATTCTCCGGCGATGAGGAGTTTGTAGTTTGTGATTTGTGGTTTGTGGTTCTGGAGCAACTTCATTGCATTCAGTAAAATGTCAAGGCCCTTATATTTCCTGATGAAGCCAAAAAATAAAAGAACCTTTTGCCCATTGGCTATTGTCAATTTCTTCCTGGCTTCTTCCTTTGAAATTTTCTCTCCAAAATTATCATACAGCGGGTGGGGTACAAGTTTTGTTGGTTTGGCCGAAGTGAATGAACGCAGATCTGTCATCACTTTTTCACTCATGGTAACAAAAGCATCCACCGGTTTTATAAAATAGCGGGTGAATGGCTTATCGCCGAAACGTTTCTCATGTGGTATGATGTTATCGGCAATGCAAACGATCTTTGTGTGTTTATTTTTTTTGATGATGCGTAAAATAGTTCCCAGGCAGGGGCCCATCAACGGGATCCAGTAACGGACTACAATGATATCCGGGTTGAGTTTTTTTATTTCTCTTCCAACCGAGATCCAGTTGAAAGGATTGATGGAGTTGATCCTTGTTCGTATGTCAAGATTTTCCGGAGCCGGTTCATCGGTAAACTGTGTTTGGCCCGGGAATAAAAAGCCGGGATATTGCAGGGAGAAAGAATAAATACTTACGGAATGGCCTTCATCCTGGAATTGCTTTGCCAGCCGTTCATTGAATGTTGTCATACCGCCGCCACGTAAAGGATGTGCAGGGCCGATGATAACAACATTCTTGCCCCCTGGCCCCCTAAAGGGGGAACTGGAAGTTTGCATGTTTTTAGTTTATTCCTGTTTTCTGTTCGATCAAATAGTTATTTCTCTCCGGCGAATTTCTTGAGATAAGTTCTCCAATAAAGCCGGCAAGGAATAATTGCGAACCGATGATCATAGCCAGAATGGCAAAGAAGAACAGGGGCCGCTGTGTCATGCCGGTCTGGTCGAAAAAGAATTTTGAAACAGTGAGGTATAGGAAGATAACCAAACCAAAGAGGAAACATACAGTACCCCATAATCCAAAAAAGTGCATGGGCCTTTTTCCAAACTTACCTACAAAGAAGATGGTCATCAGGTCGAGGAAGCCATTTACAAAACGGCTCCACCCGAATTTGGTAACGCCGTATTTTCTTGCCCGGTGTTCCACCACTTTTTCACCAATGTTCCGGAAGCCCGACCATTTGGCAAGCACGGGTACATAACGGTGCATCTCGCCATATACTTCAATGCTCTTCACTACTTTTTTACTGTACGATTTAAGCCCGCAGTTGAAATCGTGTAGTTTTATCTTACTCATGCTACGGGCAGCGGCATTGAATAATTTGGATGGAATATTTTTCGTGAGTGTATTATCGTACCGTTTCTTTTTCCACCCGCTCACCATTTCATATCCATCTTCCACGATCATTCTTCTCAGTTCCGGGATCTCATCCGGGCTGTCCTGCATATCGGCATCCATGGTGATCACCACGTCTCCCTGCGAAGCTTTGAAGCCTTCATTCAAAGCCGCACTTTTGCCATAATTGCGCTGGAATTTTATGCCCTTGATGTTTGGGTTCCGGATGCGGAGTTGTTCGATCACTTTCCAGGAAGTATCGGTACTTCCATCGTCTATCATGATCACCTCGTAAGAAAAATTATTTTCCTTCATCACCTTTTCTATCCATGCCGATAGTTCGGGCAACGATTCTTCTTCGTTAAAAAGCGGTATTACTACTGAAAGATCCATGGTTTGTGTTTATTGTTTTTTCTGACTTAAAAAACCGGCTCCCACTGCTGTTATTAATGCCCCTGATACCAGGTATTTGAAGGTAGTAATGCCAACCATCATCGGCATGAATATCTTTCTTAACTGAATTGCATTGCTTTCAATTTCTGCAGGGGTGTGATTTCCTTCTGCTAAAAGTAATTTATTATTTTCAGCAATGCCTGATTCGCGGTATGCGGTATCAAAACTGAAAAAGATAAATGTGAATACCACCATTAATAAAGTTACTACTATAAAGGTCTTAAAGCCTGCAGAAAAATATTCTTTGAATGTCTTGTTCGCTGCACCCGATTGCCCGAAGGAGTACAGGCTCCATATTATCCCTGCCATGTACACCCCATAAATTACATACTGTTCCTTGCCATTAAAGGGAAATTTCAATCCATAAAAAAAGAATAACAGCAACCCTGTCATCACAAGACCCGTGACCAATCCTTTTTTTGTTGCATTTAATTTTTGCAGCATGCTTAGTTAAGTTGAAGTTGTGCCTTGTTAATAATGCCCAGCACTTTTCCTTTTAAATGTTTGCCAATGAAAGGAGAATTCTTTGATCTTGACCGCAACATCTCTTCTCCAAAAACAAACTCTGTATCGGGATTAAATAAAGTGATGCAGGCCATTTCTCCTTCCTTGATCTCCGGTACGGGTAATCCAAACAGTTTCCGGGCATTCACGGTTTGCATTTGTACAAAATTGGCAACCGGCAACCCGGCAGTTATCAAAGCAGCAAAGCTTGTTTCCAAACTGATCATTCCGGCTTTTGCGTATTCAAATTCACATGTTTTACTATCCCAGTTCTGTGGCAGGTGATGCGATGCAATGCAATCAATGCCGCCATCAAGCAGTGCCTTGTGTATGGCCGTCATATCGGCACGGCTGCGCAACGGCGGGTTCAGTTTTAAATTCGTATCGTACTGTTGCAGGTCTTCATCGCAAAAATAAACCTGGTAGGGAGTAATGGAGCAACTCACTTTTATTCCGCCTTCTTTAGCCCTTTTGATATACTCCAGGCTTTTGGGAGACGAAACCCCGGTGAAATGAATTTTACTATCGGCGTACCTGGCTAATTTTATATCTCTTGCAACCATCAGTTCTTCTGCCATGGTTGGTTTGCCGGGCAACCCCATCTGTGTTGAAATGATCCCTTCATTCATTAAACCATTTGCGCCGATGCTGGTATCATCGGGTATTTGTATCACTGTTCCGTCAACCGTTTTTACATATTGCAGTGCTTTCAGTAACAAGCCTGAATTCTGAATGGGGTTTATTCCATCGCTGAAAGCAAGGGCACCGGTTTGCTGCATGTCATACATTTCTGCCAGTTCTTTTCCTTCGGCATTCCGGGTAATGGCTGCAATGGGATGAATATTTATGGCAACCTGCTTTGCTTTCTGAACAATATAATCAATCTGCGATTTGCTGTCGGCAACCGGGTTGGTATTGGGTAGCAGCATCACATCGGTGAAACCGCCTGCCGCTGCAGCTTTGGCTCCTGATTCTATATTTTCCCTGTATTCAAATCCCGGGTCGGCAAAATCGGCAAAAACATCCATCCAGCCAATGCTTATACACAGCCCTTTCTGTTCAATGGCCTGGTCGGCTTTTTCAGTAATTGCATCGGCGATCTTTTCGATCTTCCCATTTGTAATTAAAATATCTTTGGTTTGTCCGTTAAAAGGAGAGGAGGGAGAAATTACCTGCGCTTGCTTGATTAATATCTTCATTCTTTCAGGAGATTGGGCAAATATCCTAAAAAAAACTCAGGTTGCGAAACCTGCCGGGAAATTTGTACGAACGCATTGCCGGCCTCGGTAAAACAAAAACAGGAGCTTTACAGGGCTCCTGTTTTAATCTACATGTTCAAATACTGCTTAATTACCTGTTTACAACGGTTACGCCGGGCGTTTTACGCAGGAAAACCAGTTCAGTATCCTCTTCTGATGTGATATTGATATCGCCTGTGGACGCCAGGCTGGCCTTGCTTCCTTCTTTTATATATACATTGATCTTTTGCGACCGGAGTGTATTGCCGGAGAAGACAAGCGCTTCTTTTTGAAGAGAGACCTTTGCCAGGTCTTTTACATGGACTTCGATGGTAACTCTTGATTTGTAGTTCATGTCTTTCTTAGCAGATATCTGCAACTCGTTTTTTTGCATTTTAAATGCGATGTCATCAAAGAGTTTGGGTTCTCCAACCAGGTAGATCACCCCGGGTTCTGCATCATCGATGAGTACCACATCAATTTTGGCATCAATAACGAGTTGTGTGAAAATGGGCAGCTGTATTTTTTTAGTCTGCGCTTTTTCTGTTGTTTGTGCAAAGGCTGTTGTAGTAACGAACAGCGCTGCTGCGAAAAGTGTTTTTAATTTCATGGCTTTGTTTTTTATGGTTATAAATATACTTGTGTGATCAGGCCAGCATGGCGCCTTCGGTCAGTGATTCGGTGATCATGCTGAAGCGCTGCCGGGGCAATTCTTTTTCGGCCAGCTGCATCATGCTGTTGAATACGGGATCTGGTGCAGTGTTCTTGATCTGTTTCAGCCACTTGCTGATCTCGTTGTTGCTGAGCCCACGTATCATCCAGTGGTTATAGGCATTCAGCAGGTCAACAGGCACCTGCGAGATGATCTGCATGGTAATGGCATGTAATTCTTCATCAGAAAAATGGGCCCACAAAAGTTTGTTGAGTTCGCTTTCTTCTTTAGCCATGTGTTGCAGGTTGAATACAACGAATTCGGTGAAAGCAACCCGGATGGCGCTGCCCAGTTCTTCTTTTTCATCCTCGCCGGTTACGGCAGTAAGCATATTCACGAGTGCAGTAAGGCGCTTGCTCAGTTCATGGTCTTTTATATGTTCTTCGGCAAACAGGCTGGCCACAGAAGGCTCCAGCGATTCGATGGCGGTTAACACATTATTATCTTCTGAGTGGGCATGTTTGTCGAACAGTACCACTACCTCGCCGATGCGATCGGCAAGAGCGTTTGCTTCTTCTTCATTGCTGAAATCGGTTTGTTGCAGCAGGATAGCGGTTTCGTAAAGCATGGTGCGTAGTCCCTTATGGATCTGGTAAAAAAGATTGTAACGTTTCATGGCTATGATTTTTTTAAGTGATTGATAGAACAAAAATCGAAAGGGCGCATGTGCAAATCAATTGCAGTGTGAATGAAATGACGAACCGGCGGTATGAATTGCGGAATTGGGTTTAAACGATAACCCCACTCTTCGGCTTTTTGTATGTTATTACTTTCTGCGGCTGGTACCCGGCAGCCTGCATGGCCCGCTCTGCCTGCAAAATGTGTCGTTGAATATGCGCTGTATAGAACAGCAGGGTATCACCTAATTTCAATTTAATGAACGGGGCAATGGAGATGGGTACCTTTATTTTGTTGAGATCTCTTTTTTGCGAAAGGCTGATCAGTTGCTCCAGTTTTTCGAGTTGGCTGATGAATTCACTCAGTACCTGTACCGTATTTAATTGTTCGGCAGGCCGGTGATCTTTTGGGGAACCCATTTTCTTTTTTGGATTACCGCTGAGATCCGGGAGCATGAGTTTATAAAAATAATTGCCCAGCAGCCCGCTTTTAAAATACGTGTAGTAAAGTTGCTGGTCTGCTTTGCTGATCGCTTTTTCCATGGCAGGTAAGTAGTAGCGGCCATAACTGTTTAAATGTTCGAGGCATTGAACGGCGCTCCATCTTCCCGGCCCGGGCTGTGCGGTGAAGAACTCAGTTGGCATTTGTTGCCATTGGGTAATTGCTTTTGTGATGTTGGTCTCGGTTTGTGCATACAAACCATCCAGTAGTTTTTTTGATAAATATTTCATGGTAATTAATTTTTGTGGATACAAAGTTGTTCCATGTACAAAAATTAATTATTGGTAAATACCAAGATTTTATGGATCCTGAAATTTGAACCACGTAGAAACATAGAACACATAGGTTGTGTGCTATTAAAATTTCTATGTTTCCTATGTGCCTATGTGGTTCAGGAAAATCACAAACGTACTTTCCCCAAAAGTTTACTGAAATTGGTAGCATCAATGCCGAGGTAATTTGCCAGGTATTTGTGGGGGATCATGTTTAAGATATGCGGACTCCGTTTGAGCAGCGTACGGAATTTTTCTTCTGCGGTATAACATTGAATCTCGATCATTCTTTCCAGCACACCGGCAAATGCATAGTTGGTGGCCAGGCGGATGAGGTGTTCAATAGAATGATATTCTTTCATCAGTTCATCCAATTGCTGAAAACTTGTTTTTAGAAAAGAACAGGGCGTTAATGTCTCTACAAAAAAACCGGAAGGAGTGTGGGTAAGAAAACTATCGGCCACGCCGCCAAAGGAAGGAGCGTAGGTGAATACCATCGTTGCTTCCCTGTCCTGCTCATCATAATAATATACCCGTTGAATACCTTCGGTGATGAAATAAAGATTGCGTTCGGTTTCGCCGGCACGGGTGAGGATGGTCTTTCTGGTGGCTGATCCTTCTTCCCACGTAGCCAGGAATTTTTCCAATGCTGCATCACCGGGATGATAAATGGACAATACAAAATTTTTCAGCTGTTCGGTTTGAGACATGGTTACGTTGTGCCTGTTGCTTTGTGTGGATTTAAAAATTAAAGATTTCCCGGATAAATTTTATACCAATATACTTATTAGGCGGAATATAGGATGAGAAAAGATCCTTTGTCAGCTTGGATTGAAAACTTGCATTAAGTTCCTGCCACAAAATATTCCATTCAATATCCTTATTGTTTACCATCTCCATATTTATTTTGTCCAATAACGGATCATTGATCAGTTTGGATCCGATGTTCCGGGTAACAATAACATTCACATCCGGGTTTAGCTGGAATACCTTCAGCACTTCATTGTAGCCTCCGCAGGAACCAAGGAATATGAACTGGCCTGATGGGGTCATTTTATTTAAACTCTGGAGTAAATAATAACTATGCCCCCTGTGTATAAATGAAGTTACCTCCAGTCCTTCCTGCCTGATGGCCAGTAACATCTCATTTTGTGCAGAGTCAAAACCAATACCTGTATTCGGCTTATTCATATATACTTTCATTTCATTGCCCGATCTCGAATTAAAGACAATAAAATTACCCCGGTCAGTTTTATTCCAGGTTGCATTATTAAATACGGCCGTACTGTTGCCGAATGAACTCGCTGCATCCTCATCATCATAAAAGAAACAGGCCTGCACGATGGTATTGTTTTTTTGCAGCCGTTTGATCGCAAGAACGTCATACGTATCATCTGTTTTATAGTCGGTCTTATTTAGCAGGATATCTTTAAAGCCAATGCACATTCTACGGTACATGAATAAATATTGCAGCCTGGGTTGTTTTAAAATGGTATCGATCTGTTTAAGCAGGGTATTTTTGATAATCTCATGATGCCCGATCTCATAAAGTACTTCTGCCAGTGTCATCGCATTCAAAATGATCTCATTATCGGTAAGCCGCCTGTTGGTAAGCCCGGAAAGATATTTTCCGATGAGTCCGGCAACTTTTTCTTCCTTAAGGTGGTTAACCAGGTCATCAACCAGTCCATACCCCGAAATATTTGACATCAGGTTGTTGAACTGGTAGTAGTCAATATCCTCAAAGAATTTATCCAGGCCTTCTTTTTCCGTCTCTTTCAGGAATTTTTTATACACATACATGAAACTGGAAGTATAAAGCTGGCCGCTACCCCCTATCAATAAAAAATAAAGGTCCCTGGCAATTAAGGTATTTAATACCTGGAAGCGGGTCTTGTCGGGTGATTCATGCAACATATTTATCTCACGGATGAAATAAATATTCGCCAGATTTTTATTGATGTCTATGATCGGCTGCTGTAAAAAGGCCTTTGTTTCTGGATCGGGGTTTTTATATAGCCGTAATGCTTCGTCTATAAAGGCTTCATAATAGCCTTGGGGAGAAAGGGCAAGCTCCCTGATTTTTTCTATGCTGATACGGTTTTCGAAGATCGCTAAACTGAAGGGCATGATCTTGTCATAATAATTATCTTTTTTCACCCCACACACAGCTTTAACAGTCATGTTATTACTCTTAGTTACAAGTCCGGTAAACACAGGGTCGGCATCCGCAAGTTTCTTTAATAAGATGTCAGGTGCCCCATTCGCAAGAAAATAAAGCAATGTGTCTTTAAAAGGGGAATACCGTGGCAAATTGATCCGGGTGGAAATGAAATATGGATTATTCAGCATTTCCCTCAGTCCAACAATGGTCCGTATGCTGTCGCCTAACAGCAATCCATCAAATGACGACTGAAGAATGGCTGTTTGGGTAATACCGATCTCCCTGAACAGATTCCTGATGGGTTGCTTTTTATACGTATGTAAGATCAGAAGGAAATTATAGTTCAATGAAGGTATGCGGAGAGAAGTAATTGACCTTGTATTGATCTTGTCCTCGCAGGCAAGAAACAGGTTTGTTAGAATGTTTTTTATTGGTTTGTCTTCAATAATAAAATCTTTTTTGATCAAAGAATCACATGTGATGTTATAAAAGTGGTCAATGGTTTGGGTAAAGGACTTATCGATGTATCTCTTTTTTAATGTCTTAACCAACCTTTCTTTTGCCCCTGCGTAAGAAGTACTATCCTGTGAGAATGCATCATACGAAAATAAAACCTGTGCTATACAGATAAATATAACAGGCAATGTCAGGTTTAGCTTCAAAAATAGCTTTCCGGGTCTTGATCTGTTTTTCATGTTCGTTATTTACCTTATTTGAACCAGGTATTTCCTTATTCAGCGCATAATTTCTATCAAATATTCTCAGGCTTGAAACTTTATATATGAAAATAGTAACAACAGGCACAGAAAAAGCCGATTCCTGTCATATCCTGTTATGATTTAAAAGACGTTCTAATAGAGTGTATTTCGATTAATTTAATGTAAATTTCAGATGGAAGAGGGAGAACAGGTGGATGATATTAGTAGACCTAATGAGAGATAACACAGGCAAACTGATGTTAAGGGTTTACTAAATGTGGCAGTGGAGCAGGTCTTAATGAGACATTGTTGCATAAAGAAGTAGCTTTGCACAGGATTTGATGCAATTACAAAAAATAAAAATTGAAAATAGTAATACGATATTGCACGACACTTGTTTTGTTTAATGCATCATTTGGTGCAAAGGTTTTTGCATTACAGCAACCTGCCGACGGCCTGGCAAAAGCGACTACATATATTACCCCATCTTCTTACATTACCCCGAATAATGATGCACCTGATGTAAAAGAAACGAAGTCAGTAAATATTGATGAAGATTCTTCACTAAACCATATAGATACCAGGTATAATGTTGCCAAAGTTCGTTTAAAACAGCAGGCCACTGAACTCGAAAAATATATAAAAGCGAATAATTTTAATGATGAGTATTGTTTTCTTGTTGACATGTCGCTCCCTTCCGGTAAAAACCGTTTTTTTATTTACAATTTAAAAACAGGTTCATTGGAAGTTTCCTCACTGGTATCGCATGGCCTCGGTTCATATAAGATGGGTTGTAATGACGTATTGGAATTTTCAAATCTGCCATCCAGTTATAAAACTGCCTTGGGAAGATATAAAATCGGCAATTCTTATAACGGAACTTATGGGTTAGCTTATAAATTGTATGGATTAGACAGTACCAATGACCGGGCTTTTGAGCGGACCATTGTTTTGCATTCAGATGCACATGTTCCCGAAGCGGAAGTTTTCCCCTATCATATTTATCAAAGTGCCGGATGCCCCACGGTGTCCCCTTCATTTCTTACCGTTTTGACGAAGTATATTAAAGCTTCGAAAAAGCCCATATTGTTGTGGGTATACAATTAATTCCATTTCTGCTAAAGAAGATCATTTGAGGTAAAAAAAATCCCTACAGAAGTAGAGATTTTAAAAGTCGGGATGACAAGATTCGAACTTGCGACCCCACGCCCCCCAGACCTGTGTCCCGCCATCGGCGGGGCTACATCCCTGCGATCAGTTTCTTGAAAGCCATTCCTCCTTTCCAGCTTTTAATTTGTTTTTCTCGTTGTAGAGCATCAATCCTGTTTTCAAATATTTCGACTACAACAATTTTAAATGGGATCCTGTTTCTGGTAGATCGTTGCTTGCCTGAGTTATGAAATTGTAGCCTGGCTTCCACACCATGTGTTTCACCAACATAGTATTTCTGGTCTTTCAGGCTTTGTAATATGTAAACATAGTGGGGCATAAAAAAATCCCTACAAAAGTAGAGATTTAGTTGTCGGGATGACAAGATTCGAACTTGCGACCCCACGCCCCCCAGACGTGTGCGCTACCGGGCTGCGCTACATCCCGCTTTAATAACAAATGTTTATCCGCATTTTCGGGACTGCAAATGTAATGGCAAATGCCAAGATTTCAAAAACCTTATGAGCCCGGCAATGGCCCTGGTTTTGTTATCCGTACAATAAATTATCCTTCCTGCGGCACTGCATTATTCGTTATTTTTGAGAAAATGCATTTACTGCCGGACCCTTTATCCCGGAAAATTCAAACAGATTATGGCCAACATTTTAATTATAGATGACGAAAGATCGATCCGTAAGACCCTGACCGAGATACTCAGCTACGAGGGATATAAGATCGATGAAGCCGGGGACGGAGAAGAAGGATTAAAGAAGTTCTCAGAGAAAGCATACGATGTTGTGCTTTGCGATATAAAGATGCCCAAACTGGATGGCATTGAATTCCTTGAAAAATCAAAAGCGGTAAACCCCGATGTACCTGTTATCATGATCAGCGGGCACGGCAATATTGATACCGCTGTGGAAGCCGTTAAAAAAGGAGCCTTTGATTATATCAGCAAGCCGCCAGACCTTAACCGCCTTCTTATCACCCTGCGCAATGCCCTCGACAAGCAGGACCTGGTTACGGAAACAAAAGTGCTGAAGCGCAAAGTGGGCAAGGTATTAGAAATGGTTGGCGACAGTACCCCCATTCAAAAGATAAAAGACACCATTGAAAAAGTGGCTCCCACCGATGCCCGTGTTTTGATAACCGGTGAGAACGGAGTGGGAAAAGAACTGGTGGCAAGATGGATCCATGAAAAAAGCAACCGCAGCACCGCCCCGCTGGTGGAAGTGAACTGTGCAGCCATACCCAGCGAGCTCATCGAGAGTGAATTATTCGGACATGAAAAAGGTTCCTTTACCTCGGCAGTAAAGCAACGCATCGGGAAATTTGAAACAGCAAACGGCGGCACGTTGTTTTTAGATGAGATAGGCGATATGAGTCTTACTGCCCAGGCAAAAGTATTGCGTGCCCTGCAGGAAGGAAAGATCACAAGAGTAGGTGGCGAAAAAGATATTTCGGTGGATGTGCGGGTGGTGGCAGCTACCAATAAAGACCTGCTTAAAGAAGTGGATGAAAAGAATTTCCGTCTCGATCTCTATCATCGCCTGGGTGTTATCATCATTCATGTGCCATCGCTTAATGAAAGAAGAGATGACATACCATTGCTGGTTGATTATTTCCTCGACATCATCGCCAGTGAATACGGGCAGCCAAAGAAATCGGTTGATAAAAATGCGATGGATGCATTGCAGGCATATAACTGGACAGGTAATATCCGGGAGTTGAGGAATGTTGTGGAAAGACTGGTCATCCTGTCGGGTAAGACAATCAGCCTGGACGATGTGGAGAGTTATGTGCTACCGAAGAAATAACTTGTAATTGGCCATTGGAAGTAAAACAATTTGCAAAACACAAATCTAAATTCCCTTTTAGGGATTAGAGGCATGAAAACGATCTATTGTATAAGTGGACTGGGAGCCGATGAAATGGCTTTTTCAAAACTGCGGGTGACGGGTTATGAACTGAAAGTTATTCCCTGGCTTATCCCGGAACAAAATGAGACCATACAGCAATATGCTGCAAGGATGAGAGCCGATATCAAAGAGGAATTCCCCATATTGATGGGGCTGTCTTTTGGCGGAATGATCTGCACCGAAATTGCGAAACAGGTACCTGTAAAAAAACTTATCATCATTTCCAGTATAAAATCATCGGAAGAATTACCCACCTGGATGAAGGCCGTTGCGAAACTCAGGCTGCATAAAATTCTTCCGCTCGGTTCATCCAAACTTACCGAGCCCATTCAAAACATGATGCTTGGTGCAAGCTCAAAAGAAGAAAGGCAGATCGCTTCGCATTACCGGAAAAAAGTGGATATCAGTTATACAAACTGGGCAGTGCATGAAGCCATTAACTGGAAGAACGACCAGGAACACCCGGGAACCATTCACATACATGGAGACAGCGACCGCATGTTTCCCATCAAAAATATCAAACCAACTTTCACTATCCCGAACGGCAGCCATTTCATGATCATGAACAAGGCTGCAGATATCAGCCGTTGCATCAACAGCATATTACAGCAGGACTGATCTGCTTATGTTAAACATTTGAAAACAATCTTTCTGTAAATCTTTGCCAACCGGTTAATTATGGTATTTTTGGCACGCTAAAAAATATACATTAAATGGATTCAAGTCAGATAACGGTTCTACTACTGATTGCTCTTTTACTGGTGGTGCTTCCTTCGGTTGGCCTCTACAAATTATTTATTAAAGCGGGACAGCCCGGGTGGAAGGCTTTCATCCCTTTTTATAATACCTGGGTGATGCTGGAAGTTGCCAAAAAACCAAAGTGGTGGTTCTTTGCCCAGATCATTCCCATTGCCGGCTGGTTCTTCAGTTTAGTGATACTCATAGAATTTATCAAGTGTTTCAATAAATTCAAATTTTATCAGCACGCCGCTACGGTCTTCAGTGCAGGCATTTACCCGGCCTATGTAGGGTTCAGTCCAAAAACAAGATTCATTGGTGCAGAAGGGGTGAAGCACTATAAAAAATCAACCGTACGTGAATGGGTTGATGCAGCGGTTTTTGCTGTGGTGGCCGCCACCCTCATCCGCACATTTGTTTTTGAAGCATACACCATTCCCACACCATCAATGGAAAAGACATTGCTGGTGAATGATTTTTTGTTTGTGAGCAAATCAACCTATGGCCCAAGATTACCCAATACACCCATTGCCATGCCCTTTGTACATAACACCATGCCGTTCATAAATACAAAGTCCTACGTGGAGTGGATCCATATTCCATACACCCGCTGGTTTGCGGGCCCGGTAAAAAGAAATGATGCCATGGTCTTCAACTTCCCGGTTAATGATACATTAATAAATGATGAAGCGAATTTCGGCAGCAAGGTCACCTATTATGAGCAGGTACGTAAGGAAGGAAGGGAAAAGGTTTGGCAGAATTACGGCGATATCATAATAACCAGGCCGGTCGACAAGCGGGAGAATTTTATTAAACGCTGTGTAGGAATTTCAGGCGATACCATCCAGATAGTAAATGGTAAATTGATGGTGAATGGAGCCCCGGGCGAAGTTTTTCCGCAATCGCAACGCTACTACCTGCTGCAGGTTCCGGATGGCGATTACCTGGACAAAGAAAGATTACATGACCTCGGCATTGACATCCGGGAAGAGCAAAATGATTTCGGACAGATAAAGAACAACCTGTACCAGGTAAACATCACCAACGCTGAAAAAGCAAAACTGAATTTACCGAAAGGATATATTCTCTCCGATTTTTTCATGGATCACCAGAATGACCTGTTCCCATACTATAATGATTCCACCGGCAGAACATGGTCGGGGGATAATTACGGCCCGGTATGGATACCGAAGAAAGGAGCAAGCATTCAACTTACGCATGATAACCTCATCCGGTACAAACGTTGCATTGAAGTATATGAAGGCAACAAGTTTGAGGACCGCAATGGGAAGTACTTTATCAATGGGCAGGAAGCAACCAGCTATACTTTCAAGATGGATTATTACTGGCTGATGGGCGATAACCGGCACAATTCACTCGATAGCCGCTATTGGGGCTTTGTACCCGAAGATCATGTGGTGGGAAAAGCTTCTCTCATTTGGTTCAGTTGGGAGAAAGGACCAAGATGGAAGCGCTTGTTCCGCTGGATTAAATAAATACAGCAATTTGAACTTAAATGTTTAATTTTAAGATACAGATGGGTCCTCGCTGCAGCAATGCAGGGAGGACTTTTTGTCTAAACTTAAACCAGGATCATGAATAAAGAAGCCTACCAGTTCAATTACGAGGTCTATAATTCGGCTGAGGAACTGAATGAACAGGACGCCTGGCTGGTGAATGAGGCCCGGGATGTTACATCGGCGGCCTATGCCCCTTATTCTAATTTTAATGTAGCGGCTGTAGCCAAACTGGTAAATGGAGAGATCGTAGCCGGTACCAACCAGGAGAATGCCTCGTATCCGGCCGGCCTTTGTGCCGAAAGGGTGCTGTTATCTTCTGCTGCCACTTTATATCCAAACATTGCCATCGATACCATGGCCATCAGTTACAACAATAATAATGGCGAGAGCAATCATCCCATTTCGCCCTGCGGTATCTGCCGGCAAAGCCTGGTGGAGTATGAAGAAAGGACCAAACATCCTATACGCCTTATCTTAAGCGGCATGGAAGGAAAGGTGTTTATCATTAAAACAGCGGGATTGCTGTTGCCTCTTTCATTCGGCAGTGCAGATCTAAAATAAGGTTTGTACTCCATTGGCTATTTTGTTCTCATGTTCCAGCAGCCATTTCTTTCGCCAAAGATCGCCGCCATAACCAACCAGCTCGCCATTGCTGCCAATAACCCGGTGACAGGGAACGATGATGCAGATGCTGTTGTTGCCATTTGCAGTACCCACTGCCCGTATTGCTTTTACATTACCGATGCGTTTGCTCAGTTCCATGTAGCTGATGGTGCGGCCAAAAGGTATTTTGCAAAGTTCTGCCCAAACCTGTTGCTGAAATTCGGTGCCCACCTGTGAAATATGAAAGTTGAATTCAGTTCGCTTACCGGCAAAATATTCATCCAGTTGCCTGATACATGTTTTAATGATCGCAGACTTTGGTTTTACAAAACTCAGTTCTTCCTCGTTGATCTTTGCACCCTTCCATGAATTAACGAAGAGTACATCCGATATGGCGCTGCCCGTGCTTCTTATTTCAAGCGCACCGATGGGGGATCTGTAATATACGATTTCAACATTCACAGTAAGAAAAGATTGAACCACATGGTCTATATGTACTATGTTCCTATGTGGTTCAAAAAACAGGTTATCCAAATTTACAGAATTCTTTTGCCGGATTGGATAAAAAACAATTTCTTTGAACGGTTAATGACGGACAGATTATGAAGAACGAAACTAAGTTTTATGAAAAGGCCATGGCTGCTGTAGCCGATCCCTGCCGGCTGTCGATCCTGCAGGAGATATCCAAAAAAGGAACCATGCGCTGCAGCGACGTGGTGGATCTTACCGGGTTATCGCAACCCACCTGCTCTCATCATATCAAATTACTTTCGCAAAGCCAACTGATAGACTGCCGTAAGCAGGGCCGTAATATTTTTTTTACACTCAACAAAGCAAATTTTAAAAAACTGGGGGAGTATTTTGAGAAGTTTGGGGAGTGAGGCTGGATACTAGATGCTGGATACTTGATACTTGTTTCCGGGTGAGTGCTTAATATTTTAAAAACTTTTTGACCAGCGGATTCTTATCCAGTATCCAGTATCTAGTATCCAGCATCTAGTATCCAGCATCTAGTATCCAGTATCTAGTATCCAGTATCCAGTATCGGCATTTCGTTCATCCTATCTTACTCCCGTTCTTTACCGGCAGCGATGGCTGCAACAATACCACATCATTGCTTTCATTGTAAACGCCGAGTACTAAGCATTCGCTGAAGAAGTTGGCGATCTGTTTTACGGGGAAGTTGATAACGGCGATCACCTGCCGGCCGGTCAGTTCTTCTTTTTTATACAGCGTGGTTATTTGTGCCGAAGATCTTTTTATGCCGAGTTCACCGAAATCGATGCTGAGTTGATAAGCCGGCTTTCGGGCACCAGGAAAATCATTTACTTCCAGGATTGTGCCGGAGCGGATGTCAATTTTTTCAAAATCATTCCAGCTGATCATAACGCTTCCACTTTTAGTACAGCATCTAAATTCATCGGTCCGAAGATATGCGGAAACTCTTCATTCACCGATGGCGAAAATTCATAGGTAAAGGGAGAAGTAAGTTTGTGTTCATCTATGTGCAGCACCACTAAATCATCTTTGCCTTTGAAATAGCGGTCTAATACGCCGGCAACCTGCCCGGCCTTGCTGGCATGAATAAAACCTTCTGTAGCCAGCGATGCTGCTTTATATGATCCTTGTGCAAGCGCTTTCTCCCAATCTGCTTTCGGTAAAACGTGGTAGATCATTCTTCCAGTAAATTTGCCAGTAAAAGTAATTCTTCCATTTTATACCGGTTGCGGTCATTGTCGAAGCACTTGCTTAGTTCTTCCAGCAAAAACTGGATGATCTTTTTGTTGCTCATCTGCCGGAAATAGGAGGGAACCGGCGGAACAGAGATGCGTTTGAAATATGCTTCCACATCTTTGTGACTGTACATCTGCCCGTTCAACGGATCGATATAAAAATTTATTTTTTCCGATGCATGGCCTACGGGGTTCAGTATGTCGTGCTGCGGATCAAAATACGCAAGGATGAACTGCCGGGGAATGTTGATGGCTTTTACCGGTATGTCGAGCATTTCGCAAAGGGCCAGGTAAATGATGCCGTTGCTGAGTGCATTTCCCTTTTTGCTATCGAGTGTTTTGTTTATTAAATAATCATCGGGATTGTTATAGGCAAACTCGATCCCTTTTTGTTTAAAGTAGTTGTAAAAGATACTGGTCACTACATTTATCTGTTCAATGGGCGTGAGGTAGTTGTTCAGCTCCAGCCAGGTATTTCGGCGCAGTTTTTCAATTTCCTGCAACACAGTGGTGTTATCCATTTCAGGATAATGATAACGGGCTACCAGTAAAGCACCCTGCAACAGGTCGGCATCCTTTGCTGTCCATTCGGTAAAATCATCGGTAAGGTCGCGGAAGTGAAGGCGGTGTATCAACAATTCGCTCCTTTCCTGGACCTCTTCGCTGCTGGTATTCTCCCACAGGTGCTCCAGGTTAGGGATGATGTCTTTGCCGAAGGATATGATCCGGTCGCTTACGGTACTGTAAACGTCTTCATCCGGATCATCAATCAGGTGAAGCAGGGCGGTTATTTCTTTGTTTTCTTTCAAGTGGTAAACGATTTGCCGACAATCTCGTAAAATCAACCTGAATGAGGAAGTTAAAATTTTCCACAGGTGTTATTAAACCAAAACCGGCGTGGATAAGATGCCGATGAAACATACAAGATATTAAGCGATCATTTATTTATTTTGAAATCCTGATTGCTGACAGGTGGTATTTCAGGGATCTTTACCACGTTGAATTCAAAATCAACAGCATGATGACAATTGTTGCAGGTATTCGTGAGAAAAACATAACCGCTTTTGAAAAGCGCCGGATCTTTTTGCTGTATGGCTGCATTCACACTGTCTAATGCCGGGTTTATTATTTCTATCTTTTCACTTTCTTTTCTTTCCGATTGGTATTGCCGGATATTATTAAAGGCTTCCGTCATTTCATGTACTTCAAAGTCAGCAAGTTTCCAGTTCTGGTTCTGCCCGGCAAACCACAATTTGGCATGGTGTACCTGTATGCTGCTCATGAATTCGCCAAAACCGGGTCTATAGGTGTTACTTAGTTTTTCTCTAAACTGTCGATACGCTTTTGCAAAGCGTCAGCATTGTTTGTGGACTGAGTACAGGCGAAGAGTAAAAATGTTGTTAGTATAAAAACAGTAGGTTTCATTTTGAAATTGCATAGTAAAGAAACGAAACTTTAAGCAAACAGGGAAACTATGCCATGGTTGAAAATACCCAATACCACGTATAAAAAAGAATTGCCGTTTTGTAACTTTACCATTAAGACGTTAATAAATAATTTACGATGAAAAAAAGAATGATCGTTTTACTTACTGCAACTTTCCTGTTTATGCTGAATACAAAAGCACAGGTAAAAGATACCCTGCCTTGCCCCAAGATCGTTTTAACGGCACCCGCCGGGGATAAGATCACGGAAGGCAAGAAAGCAGTTTTCAGTATTCAGCCATTGGGAAAGGCTTATGATAAGTATTCGGTTACCTATAACTGGTCTGCAAGCAATGGCACCATCACCGGCGGACAAGGCACGGCTTCTGTTTCGGTAGATACAAAGGGCCTGAAAGGCGAATCAATAACAGTGACTGTTGAAGTAAGCGGGTTACGGTATGACTGTTCCAATGTAAAATCAACTACGATTGAAGTGCTTGGAAAGAATTAAGATACGAAAAGGCAATATCTTTATGAGCTCAATTTCATTTATCAATTTTTATGTTCCATCATTCATTACAAAGAATATTGCTTTTTGTTGTATTAGCAGCAACAGTGCCTGCCACAGCCCAAAAAGTAGAAGAGCCCAAGCCATGGTCGGCAGATTGGACGAAGCCCTACCAGCCATTCCGCATTGCCGGTAACCTGTATTATGTTGGCACCTACGACCTGGCTTGTTACCTGATCACAACGCCGCAGGGAAATATATTGATCAACACGGGGCTTGCTTCTTCTGCATCACAGATAAAAAACAATATCGAAACACTGGGCTTTAAATTTGCCGATACCAAAATATTGCTGAACACACAGGCACATTACGATCATATGGGTGCAATGGCTGACATTAAAAAAGAAACTGGCGCACAACTGATGATCAATGAAAAAGATGCAGCAGTTGTGAAAGATGGGGGCAATTCCGATTATGCGCTGGGTGGCCATGGCAGCACATATAAACCGGTAATCCCGGACCGGTTACTGCACGATGGCGATACCATCCGGCTGGGTAATATGCAACTGCAGATGCTGCATCATCCCGGCCACACAAAAGGTTCCTGCAGCTTTTTGTTTACGGTAAAAGATGATGATCGATCCTGGAAAGTGCTTATTGCCAACATGCCCAGCATTGTTACCGACAAAAGCTTTACCAACATACCGGATTACCCGGGTATAGCTGATGATTATGCCTATACATTAACCGCCATGAAAAATATTACGTTCGACATATGGCTGGCTTCACATGCCAGCCAGTTTAAACTGCATAGTAAATATCAACCCGGCGATGCATACAACCCGGCTGCTTTTAAAGACCAGGCGGGCTATGATGCTTCTTTAAACGAGTTGCAAAAGGAATACGAAAAGAAGATGCAGCAGTAAGCGTTGGAAACTCTAAACCATTGCATCCCGGTCAGAGACCGGGACGGGTAAGTAAAGAATCCACTTTCTTTATAGTAACATTGGCCCTTTTCCAGCTAGAATGGCTGTTTCCGCAGGCATCAAATACGGTATACTATTAGTGCACCTTATCTTTGTTTGTGGCCAGTTTCCTTTGATTTTTGTTTTGATGTAAATTTTTTACATAGATATTTTAATGCCATACCGGGCAAAGGGGATCATTTCAACCAGCTTTTTCTTTTTGGAAACTTCAAGAACATCCTTCAGCAAATGAATGACCTTTGCATTTCCATTTTTGATATAAAGTTTGGCGGAGGCATAATTAAAGTCTGAAGAAAGACTCCGTTTGCCCTAAAGGCAATTGGGAATGATTATGGCTGAAATGACCAAGTACCGGCACTGTGAACTATTAAAACATGTCTTTTCAATATTTTTTTTAGCATACTTTCTATTAAACGGGGTAGCTGATCAAAGATTATTCTTTACCCCATTCTTTGCCAGGATGGCTTTCAATTCAGCAGGCAGCCCATCGGGGATATCCCTTTTGGGAATTGCATTTGCGATCTGCCCGCCTTGCCAGATCAAGAGCCAGTTTTTAGTCTGTGTCACCTTGGGGATCTTGTCCCAGGAGAGTTCCGACTTAAATGATTCCCCTTTTATGACCAGGTTACTTCCATCAAAACGATATTCCATATTCTCACTGGCTCTTATGTTTTTTGAATGATTCTTCCAACGCTGCTGAAATAAAACAAAGGAGGAATCAGATGGTCGAGGATTATGTTGAGCGGGGTAAAAACCCCGACATTGGGTTTGTTCAATATCAACTCCGGACATACCGCAATATTACGGTATTTATTAAAGCTATGAGAAAAATAATGACCAGGAAATAACGTACAAATGGCCGGGAGAACATCACCGTAAGGCTGGCATTGATGAAATCTTTTTTTGTAAGTTTTGTATTTAAAGTTCCCGGGAAAAAATTACTTAAATATTTGTGTTGTTCTGTTTCAACCAAAGCCTGAATTAAAGGAACAAAATTTAATTTAAATGAGAAACTGTTCGTTGTTGGTCAGGCGACCAGCAACGGCGTAGAAACTGTACAGCGAATAATATGGTTATTGTCCGGGAGTTATTTCTTCTTAGCCGCAGATTTCTTCGGAGCCGCCTTAGCAGCCACCGCCGCTTTTTTCTTCGGCGCTGCTTTCTTCTTTCCTTTTGCATCAAATGCCTTGGGGTCCTGTGCAAGGATGATCTTTTTTACATCCTCCAGTTCCAAAGCAGCTAATTCTTCGGGAGTATATTTTGCGTTGTTGCTGCTGAGGCCCGGCTTGTAGGTATTCTTGCCGAATTTTATGATGGCTCCCCAGCGTGCGTTTTCAATGGAGATCTTTTCTTCGGGCCATTGCTTTATGTAACGGTTGGCTTCTTTCTCCAGTTTCTTTGCAATGAGCTCATCGCAATCTTTCTGGGTGAGAAAATCAAAATTATAAGCACGGGGTACGTTGATGAACATATCGTTCCACTTAATGAAGGGACCAAAACGGCCCTTGCCCTTGGTGATCGGCTTCTTGTCATAAAAACCAATGGGTGCGTCTTCGATCTTTTTTGCTTTGATGATCTCGATGGCCCTGTCAAGTGTCACGCCACTTGGTTCTTCGCCACGGGGAATAGAAATGAACTGGTCGCCCCATTTTACATAAGGACCAAAGCGGCCGATGTTAACAGAAATTTCCAATCCTTCATATTCTCCCAACGGAGCGCCGAGTTTAAAAAGTTCCATCGCTTCTTCAAAACTGATGGTCTCAATACTCTGCGATGGTTTCAGTTTTGCAAATTTTGGTTTCTCTTCACCTTCCGAAACTCCGATCTGCACCATCGGGCCATAACGTCCCATTCTTGCAATAACGGGTTTGCCGGTAACCGCATCTGTTCCTAATGCACGTTCGCCAACAGCTCTTTCTGCATTTTCAAGCGTATGTTCTACGCCATCATGGAAGGGCGCATAAAAATTGCCCACCATCTGGGCCCATTTCATCTTACCATCAGCTATCTCGTCAAATTCTTTTTCTATTTCGGCAGTAAAGGAATAATCCATCACCTTATCAAAGTGCTGGTTCAAAAAATCGGTAACCACCAAACCAAGATCGGTTGGGAAGAGTTTTGATTTTTCGGCGCCGGTATTTTCCGACTCGGTGATCTTTGAAACCTTGTCGTTCTGCAATTTCAAAATGCGGAAATCACGTTTCACCGGCTCCTTGTCTTTCTTCTCTACATAATTACGTTTGATAATGGTGGAAATAGTAGGAGCGTAGGTACTCGGACGGCCGATGCCCAACTCTTCCAGTTTCTTTACCAGCGAAGCTTCCGTGTATCGTGCCGAATGTTTTGTAAAACGTTCCGTAGCGGTCATGCTTTGAAAATCCAGGTCCTGGCCAACACGCAGGTCAGGTAACCGGCTTTCATCGCTTCCTTCATTGTCATCGTCATCCGTTCCTTCAAAATAAACTTTTAAGAAGCCATCAAATTTTATTACCTCACCACTGGCGGTTAATTCTTCATTATTGGTGCTGATATTTATTTTAGCGGTTGTTTTCTCCAGTTCGGCATCAGCCATCTGCGATGCGATGGTACGTTTCCATATCAGTTCATACAAACGATTGAGGTCAGGATCACCCACGGATTTATTTTCCATGTAGGTAGGGCGAATGGCTTCATGCGCTTCCTGGGCACTCTCATTTTTATTCTTGTATTTGCGGACCTGTAAATATCTATTGCCGTAACTGCTGTTTATTTCAGACGTGATGGCTTCCATGGCTGTGTTGCTCAGGTTCACACTGTCGGTACGCATATAAGTGATCTTACCGCTTTCGTACAGCTTTTGTGCAAGCAGCATCGTCTTGCTTACGCCGTAACCCAGTTTACGACTGGCTTCCTGTTGCAGGGTAGAAGTGGTGAAAGGTGCTGCTGGTGTACGTTTACCCGGACGAACCTGTATGTCTCTCACCGTATATTTTGCGCCGGCACAGCTTTGTAAAAATTTTGCAGCGTCTTCTTCATTATCGCATTTGGCTCCTTCGGCTTTAAAGGAAACGGTTTTATTATTCAGGTCGGTTGCCGCTAAAAAAGCTTCCAGTTTAAAACTGCTCACTGGCACGAACTGGTTGATCTCTCTTTCTTTTTCTACAATTAATTTAACCGCCACGCTTTGTACTCTTCCGGCGCTTAGTCCGCCTGTCATGCCGATCTTACGCCACAAAACAGGGCTCAGTTCAAAACCAACGATCCGGTCCACAACCCTTCGTGCCTGTTGTGCATCCACCAGGTTCATATCAATGGTACGTGGATTTTGCACAGCGCTTTGAATGGCGGGTTTCGTGATCTCGTGAAAAACGATCCGCTTGGTTGTTTTTGTATCCAGGCCAAGTACTTCGGCAAGGTGCCAACTGATGCTTTCTCCTTCGCGGTCCTCATCCGATGCCAGCCAAACGGTGTCACTTTTTTTCGCCAGCGCTTTCAATTCATTCACCACCCGTTGTTTTTCGGCAGGTACTATATAAGAAGGCTTGAAATTATTTTTCAGGTCGATGCCCATATCACTCTTCTCCAGGTCACGGATATGCCCGAAGCAACTCTTCACGGTAAAGTCTTTTCCCAGGATGGATTCAATGGTTTTGGCTTTAGCCGGTGACTCCACGATTAACAGATTTTTAGCCATATTCTGCTTATAGTATTTGTTTTGTATCCTGCGCCGGCATTGCATTTCAGTAGTATTCAGTATTGTTGTTTACTACAGGAAACAGAACGTTTAACGGACGGCAGGTTTTACTGCAATATTAGTTTAAAATTGAAAAATCAAAATAAATCGTGTGGAACACAACCGTTTTTTAACGCACTACAGGAACTCGATCACTATGTTTTTTATTGCGTCATCGCGGTAAATTTTCTGGTGGCCGAGTCCTTTTGTGAGAACGAAATTAATATGCGGATGGTTGTCTTCTTTAACTTTTGCTGCATCGGCCCAGGGGGTTATCTCATCGTCTTCATCATGCACCCAAAGCACCGATGCTTTAATATTATGCATGGCCCTTCGTATGGAAAACCATTCTGTTCTCTTTCCGCTGATCTCAAAGATGATGTCGTCAAACTCATTCCGTACTTTTTCATCTTTCAGTTTCAGCATTTTGAAGGCCGTGTTAACGGCGGTAGTAGTTTCTGTTGCCGGGGCAATGAAAACGATCTTTGTTCCGGGATCATGTTCCATTTCTTCCAGCGCAAGGCTAAGTGAAATGCCGCCGAAGGAGTGGGCGATGAAACCGGTAATGGGTCCGAAATCAGCGATCACTTTTTTTATCATCTTACTATATTCAACCGCATTGGTGGTCTTGCCACTGCTGTTGCCGTGGGCAGGTGCATCAAAGGCAAGCACTTCATATCCTTTTTCTGTGAGCGGTCGTACATAATCAGCAAATTTGTGGGCTGCCGAACCAAAGCCATGCAGGATGAGTATTTTTTTTGGTTGCGGATGATTCCAGCGGTAACCGCTTATTGTCAGGTCATCCAGGGTAAAGTTCAACGGTTCTGCATGTTGAAGCTGCGCTTTATTTTTTGAACGCAGGTATGGAGTGCTAAACAGCCGGAAGGCCTGCTCGGCGGTCTTTCTTTTTGAGAGCAGCCTTAACAACTTAAATTTGGTTTGTATATAACCAATGGCTAACCTTTGTGAGAGTTTCATACAAAATCAAAGATAGGGTATGCGGGTTGTAATAATCGGTTCGGGTAATGTGGCTTCGGTAATGGGCCGGCTCATCAATAAGAACGGTCACCAGGTCATCCAGGTGATAAGCCGGCATATTGATCATGCAAAGATGCTGGCGGATGAACTCCATTGTCCGTATTCAGGCAGCAATGATGAAGTAGATAAAACGGCTGATGTGTACATCGTGGCTGTAAGCGACGGTGCTTTGTACGAATTGAACAAATCCTTTCACATTGGTAACAAACTCATCCTGCATACAGCCGGGTCGGTACTTAAAGATGTGCTGAAAGATATTTCGGTGAATTACGGGGTGATTTACCCCTTGCAAAGCCTGCGCAAAGAGATGGAATACACCGGGGATATTCCCCTTCTTATTGATGGCAATTCGGAAGAGACCATTACGCTGGTAGAAGATTTTGCCCGAACGATCTCTGATAAAGTTGTAAAAGCATCGGATGAGGAACGGCTAAAGTTGCACGTGGCTGCGGTAATCGTAAGCAACTTCACCAATCACCTGTATGCATTGGCCGAAGAATTCTGTGAAAAAGAAAACGTTGATTTCAAATTACTTGCCCCGCTTATTAAGGAAACAGCTGTGAGGGTGCAAGATCATTCACCTGCTTCTGTACAAACCGGGCCTGCAATCCGCAACGACATATTTACGTTGGATAAACACCTTCGCCTTTTGGCAAACTACCCCAGGTTAAAATATGTTTACCTGAAGCTGACCGACAGCATCATGAAAGGATAATATTTTTTTGAACCACATAGGATCATAGGAAACATAGAAATGCGTATGAAAAGCTATGTGAACTATGTTTCTATGTGGTTCAAATATCTATTTAACGGGAAAAACAATATCCGTTTGTACTTTGTACGGATCAAGTGGCTTACCATTTTTATCAATGGGGTCGCTTACATAGATCTCGTACGGGGCACCCGCCGCAGATTTTTTATTGAACTTCATCCATTCTTTAATGGCATCATATCCCTGCGGCATCATATTGTAAGGACCATAAAAATGGGCCACCACCACAGTGCCTGCTTCCAGTTCTCTTACCTGAACACCCTTTGATAATTTACCGGGCCTTTTATTCACCTGTATGCCGGCTTCAAAAAAGAAAGGGGCCTTCGTTACTTTTTCGGTTCGTTTTACCGGAACGATCAACGTATCCTTTGGTGGAGCAACAGGTTCTTTCTTTCCTTTGCCGTTGCAACACATAAGCACAGCACAGGTTGCCAGCAACAGGGGCAAGAATAAAAGGCGGAAGCTTGTTTTCATAAGTGGTTGAGCGTTGTTTAGCAGGGTAAAATAGTAAAACCTTTTTACTTTGCAAACAGCAAAGAAAACAGGGTATTATATTTGAACCACATAGAAACATAGAAAACATAGTAAATACAGATGGTCTATGTGTATTTCTATTGTGTCCTATGTGCCTATGTGGTTCAGACCCAAACTCCCTCTTCCATCAAACTAAATCTATATTTTCCTTAATTAGTAATATTAAAGTAGGTTTGCAACCCGAAATTTGCGGAACTATGTACACGATCACATTTAAGTTTGAACAGAAAGGACTGGAACCCATTACCCTTACCGGCATTGAACCCGACCAATCCATCCTGGAAGTAGCCCTGAAGAATGATATTGAACTTCACCATAACTGCGGCGGAGTTTGCGCCTGCAGTACCTGCCATCTTTATGTTGATAGGGGGGAAGATTTTTTGGAAGAGTTGAGCGACAAGGAAGAGGACTTTATTGACCGGGCCATCAATCCACGCCTCAATTCAAGACTTGGTTGCCAATGTGTGTTGCAGGATGCTGATGGCGAAATTTCTGTTACTTTGCCAGACCAGACACAATTTTTGGGAGAATAAAGCACGTTGATCCGTTAAGAAGTTAATACGTTAATTGATTTGATTCCTTAACTGGTTAATGATTTTTATTTTCTTAAGCTGCTTTACGGATTACCCAATGAACTAATTGACGGATTAACTAATTAACAAATAAACTTTACCATGACTTTTGAACCGCCGATTCACTGGAACGATTATGAAGACATTGCGATGAAGCTGTACGAGCGCTTCGGCGATGAATTTGGCGAGAGCCAGATATACCGCATCCGTTTTACCGACCTTCATAAGTGGGTGCTCGAAATTCCAAAATTTGCCGGCAAGGCCGAAGAAAGCAATGAAGGCCACCTGGAAATGATACAAAGCTCTTGGGTGTATGAGTGGCGGGATAACCAGAAACGTTAATCCGTTAAATAGTTAATTGGTAAGCAGCCAGCAGATTTAAAAGGCTTTTGCAAATACATACTCCCCACGGATTAACTAATAAACAAATTAACCAATTAACGTTATGCTCGAAAAATTCAAAACCATAAAAACATTCGTGTTCGACGTAGATGGTGTGCTCACCAACGGCACATTACTGATATTGAACGACGGGCAGATGGCGAGGCAGATGAACATTAAGGATGGCTATGCCCTGCAACTGGCAGTAAAGAAGGGATACCGGGTGGTGATCATTTCGGGAGGAACATCGGAAGCGGTTGAAACAAGATTGAATAAACTGGGTGTGACCGACTGCTTTTTGAAAGTAGAGAACAAAAAGGAAAAACTCATTGAATACGTTTCGCAACATAAACTTAAATGGGAAGAAGTACTGTTCATGGGTGATGATATTCCTGATCATACATCCATGCAGCTAACCGGCTTGCCCTGCTGTCCTGCTGATGCGGCGCCTGAGATAAAACAGATCAGCCTGTATATTTCCCCGTTGAATGGCGGAATGGGCTGTGCAAGAGACGTGATCGGGAAAGTGCTGAAACTGAATGACCATTGGGACCTGGATACTACTGTTGCATCGAGGTAGTTGCTTCGGTTACATTTTGTATGCTTATTTTCGCTGCTTAAACCGTTCATGAAATTAATAGCTGCTTTTTTAAGTCTCGTTCGCTGGCAAAATCTCGCCTTTATAGTTATTACGCAGGTATTGTTTTATTATTCACTGGTACAGCAGCGTTACAGCAAGAGTATTTATTTTAATTTCGATAAGAACCATTTTATTCTTCTGATCATTGCTTCGGTGCTTATTGCAGCGGCAGGTTATATCATCAATGATTATTTCGACCTGAATATTGACCAGGTGAACAAGCCCGACCGAACCGTTATCGATAAAAGCATTAAACGGAGATGGGCCATTGTGCAGCACATTCTTTTTTCACTGGCAGGTATCGGCATCAGTGTTTACATCGACCTTACCACAAGTATATTCTGGCTCGGTATTTCCAACCTGGCTTGTGTGATGCTTTTGTTCGGTTACTCCATCACGCTAAAGAAAAAACTGCTTATCGGCAACATCCTTATCTCGGCCTTAACTGCCTGGGTGATCATTGTGGCATTTCTTTGTTACTACCGGACCATTTACTGCGCCAATTGTGATCCGGCTTATTACGATGTGTATGTTCATCGCTTCATCCGCATCTCTGTGCTGTATGCAGGCTTTGCATTCATCATCTCCCTCATCCGGGAAGTGGTAAAAGACCTGGAAGATATGCACGGCGATGCCCGCTACGGCTGCAAGACCATGCCCATTGTTTGGGGCATCCCGGCCAGCAAGATATTTGTAGCCGTATGGCTCATCGTTCTCATCAGCGTAATATGTGTGGTACAGGTGTATGTGCTGCAGTTTGGCTGGTGGTGGAGCGCTGTTTATTCGATCGCATTGATTATTGTACCGTTGATCTGGATCATCTTTAAACTTCGTGCCGCACAAACCCCGGCCGATTACCATCGCCTGAGTTCTGTGATCAAATACGTAATGTTTGCCGGCATACTTTCCATGCTTGTTTTCAGGATATACACATAAACCTAAAAGGTTTTGCAAGTAATTTTTTTATTATGATCTTTTATTAAAACCTTATAGGTTTATGCAACCAATTATATTAGCATCCCAATCTCCCCGGCGCAAACAATTACTGGAATGGGCTGAAGTGCCTTTTGAAGTACTGGTGAAAGAAACGGATGAATCCTACCCGGAAGGTTTGCCTGTTGAAGAAGTGGCGGTTCACATTGCCCGCAATAAAGCATTTGCCATAAAAGAAATGATTGGTCTCAGCAAACCCATTCTTACCGCCGATACGATCGTTGTGTTGCAGGATGAGATCATCGGCAAACCAACAGACAGGGACGATGCGATTTCTATTCTATCCCGTTTGTCGGGCAAACTGCATAAAGTGATAACAGGCGTGGTTATATTAACGGAAGAAAAAGAGATCGCTTTTGCCGAAACAACTGATGTGGTATTTCATGATCTTACAAAAACGCAGATAGAATTTTATGTTGATAATTACAAACCATACGACAAAGCCGGTGCCTATGCCATACAGGAATGGATCGGCGTGGTGGGCATCCGGTCAATAACCGGTGATTTTTATAACGTGATGGGATTGCCGGTAAGCCGGGTGGTGAAAACGTTGCAGGGTTTAAAGGTTTAAGGGTTGAAAGGGTTAAGAGGGCTGTTGAAAAAAACAGTATAGCGGGTTTATTGAACCGTGAAGTTTGAATGTGGCTGAATAACTTTAAACCTTAAACCTTTCAACCCTTAAACGTTCGCCCTATGACTGAACGATTACTTCAATACATCTGGCAATTTCAATACTTCAACGCCAAAGAACTCCGCAGCACAGAAGGAGAATTACTGCAGGTCATTCATCCGGGCATGTACAATACCAACCAGGGCCCCGACTTTACAGATGCCAAGATAAAATTAAGCGGAATGGTTTGGGCAGGCAGTATCGAACTTCATATAAAGACCTCCGATTGGAAAAATCACCGGCACAGCAGCGACAGCAATTATAAAAATGTGATCCTGCACGTGGTATGGGAAGATGATGTTGATCTTTCGCTTCCGTTTCCTACTTTGATCCTGCAGGATAAAGTATCAAAAATTTTATTGAGCCGGTACGAAGAATTAATGAATACCGGGTCATTCATTCCCTGTGAAAAAAATATCCACCTGGTAAATGACATCACCTGGTCTGCCTGGAAGGAAAGGCTGCTGGTGGAAAGATTGCAATCAAAGACCCGGTATATTTTTGATCTCCTGGAAAAGAATAACAACCACTGGGAAGAAACCCTGTGGTGGCAGCTGGCTAAAAATTTCGGAATAAAAATTAACAGCGTTGCATTTGAAGCGATCGCCCGATCCATATCCATTGCTGTACTTGCCAAACATAAGAACCAGATCCACCAGGTAGAGGCATTGCTTTTTGGACAGGCCGGTTTGCTGGATGCAGCATTTGAAGAGGAATATCCCAAACTGTTGCAAAGAGAATATCAGTTCCTGTTTAAAAAATATACCCTGCAGAAAATTAAAACAAAGCTTGCGTTTTTGCGGATGCGGCCTTCCAATTTTCCAACGGTCCGGTTGGCGCAACTGGCCATGCTCGTGCATGAAAATTCACAACTTTTCTCAAAAATAAAAGAAGCGGCAAAACTCAGTTCCGTGAAAGAATTGCTTTCCGTAACCGCCAACGACTACTGGCATTATCATTATGTGTTCGACGAAACGTCTGCGTTCAAAAAGAAAACACTGGGCGAACAGATGATCAGCAATATTCTTATAAATACGGTCGTGCCCATCCTCTTTGCGTATGGGCTTCACCAAAACGAAAACAGCTATAAAGACAAGGCATTGAAATGGCTGGAGGAAATAGCCGCCGAAAAAAATGCGATCACCCGGGGCTTTTCATCTTTGAAGCTTCCGCATAAAACGGCTTTTGATTCGCAGGCTTTCATCCAGTTAAAAAATGAATACTGCAATAAGAAACGCTGTCTTGATTGTGCAATAGGAAATAAACTTTTAAAAAATTAAACGATTTTAAAAATTATTTTACTCTTAGTTCCCCTTTAGGGGCGGAGGGGAATCAGCCCCAGGCATATTCCACATTCGTCTGCAGGTCGGGGTGCAGGCTTTTCATCACCGGGCAATTATCGCCAACCCGTTCCAGTATAATTTTGTCCTTTTCGTCGATCTGCAGTCCGGCAGGGAAGTTGAGTGTTACATCGATCCTGCCAATCCGCCTTGGGTCGCTGAGCATGTGTTTTTTTACCGAAATGATTGTATTGGCAAGCTCTATATTCATATCCTGTGCCTTAATGCCCATGGTGGTTATGATGCAGGTGGCCAGTGCAACACAAACGGTATCTGTAGGGCTGAAGCGTTCTCCTTTTCCCCGGTTATCGGTGGGCGCATCGGTCTCTATTACCGTGCCGCTCTGCAGGTGGGTGCATTCGCAACGGAGCTGGCCTTTGTAAACAATGGAGGCTGTCATTTGTTAAAAATTTAGGTTTTAAAAAGTTTATGAACTTAAATGCAGCAGTTCTTACAGCAAATGTATCATCTTTACTGAGGACACAGTATTTTTGCATAAATTTACGACAGTAAAAAATCCACATGAGACAATTAGCAATGCTCGTCGCTTTTATCTGCTTATCGGCTACTGTTTTTGCACAGGAAACCAATAAAAGTCCACGCAAGAAGAGCAGGAAGGAAGAAAAACGGGAAAAGATTAATGCCATGATCCGGCTGGAAGAAGAGGGTGTGATCGCATACAAGAAGCATTTTTTATTTGGGGTCAAGCTGATTTCTGATGGCTATGGGCTGTTCTTTGAAAAAGGCTACTCTAAATCGATCAGGCGGGCCACGCTGTACCAATTTGAAATAAGCGCACGTAAGCACCAGAAAGAGGAGAACCAGAGTAATCCGCTGGTATCAACGGCTCCGCTTATTTACGGCAAGCTCAATTATTTTTACCCGATCAAACTAGGCGCACAGTTGCAATACCTGCTGGGCAATAAAAGCAATAAGAATGGCGTGGCTATTACTGCGAATGTCGGTGGAGGAATCGCCCTCGGCTTGTTACGGGCTTATGAAGTGGAAGTGAATAAGGGCGGCGAACGCACTTATGTACGGTATGATTCTCCCGACAGCCTGCTTTTTGTAAATGGACCTTATTACGGCGGACCAACTATCGGAAAAGGATGGAATCACCTTAAAATGACGCCTGGAATTTATATTAAGCCAGCCCTCCGGTTCGACTATGGCCGTTACAACGACCTGGTTTCTGCATTGGAAGTTGGTTTGACCGGAGAGTTTTATACAAAGAAAATTCCGCAGATGCTCTATAATAAGCAAAGACAATTTTTCTTTTCCGCTTATTTTTCGGTTGAGTTTGGAAGAAGAAAATAAAATCATTACCCATTACTTATATATTTCCCAGATGACAGAGTTGCCCGTAATTGACGGAATAATAGAACAAAGCCCGATAGCTATCGGGGCAAAGAAGCCAAACTGGCTGCGGGTTAAGTTGCCCATTGGTGAAGAATACCGCCACGTCCGGAATTTAGTCGATACCCATAAGCTGCATACCATCTGCGAAAGCGGTAATTGCCCGAACATGGGCGAATGCTGGGGAGAAGGTACCGCCACCTTCATGATACTTGGAAATATTTGTACAAGAAGCTGCGGCTTTTGCAACGTTGCTACCGGCAGGCCATTGGAAGTGGATTGGGATGAGCCGCAACGGGTGGCGGAGGCCATCAACCTGATGAAAGTGAAACATGCGGTGATCACATCCGTTGACCGGGATGAATTGAAAGACGGAGGTTCTATTATCTGGTACAATACCATCAAAGCAGTAAAGGCTTTAAATCCTGACACAACTTTGGAAACACTGATTCCTGATTTCAAGGCTGAAAAAGAAAACATACAGCGTGTGATTGATGCAGCACCGGAAGTGGTGAGCCATAATATTGAAACCACTGAGCGTTTAACAAGGCAGGTACGCATACAGGCAAAGTATTGGCGCAGTATGGAAACGCTGCGGACATTAAAAGAAGGCGGCATGCGCACAAAGAGCGGCATCATGCTTGGCCTGGGCGAAGAAAAGGAAGAAGTGATACAAACATTAAAAGACCTGAAAGCGAACCATGTTGATGTTGTGACGATTGGCCAGTATCTTCAACCCACTAAAAGACATTTACCTGTTGCCCGTTTTGTTCATCCCGATGAATTTGCCGAATTCAGGGAGATCGGGTACAACCTGGGTTTTGATTATGTGGAAAGCGGCCCGCTGGTTCGTTCCTCTTACCACAGCGAAAAACATGTGATACCGGGTTATGGCCGGAATAAATGGGAAGAAGAAAAGTTGAATAGTTAATTAGTTAATCCGTTAATTGGTAAAGGAGTTCATGTGTTGATCACTATTTAACCAATTAACGGATTAACATTACCGCCCAGCCATTCTTTAAATCCATTCACCCGTTCCCGGCTTACGATGGTTTCTGCTGTGGTTAGCGGCAGCACTTCTATCTTCAATCTTCCGCCAAGCCAGGTATGCACTTTTTTTACGGCCTCAATATTTACCAGCAGGTGCCGGTTGATGCGGTAGAAGTCGGACGGTTGCAATTGTTCTTCCAGTTGCGAAAGATTGCTTTCCAATAAATATTTTGCGCCATTGAAGTCAACTGCGTAACAAAGTTTGCCATCTGCAAAGCAATACGCCACCGAACTTGTTTTGAGATAGCTTAACTGCTGTCCTCTTTTGATCAGCAGCCGCTCTTTATATTTGGCTGCATTCATTTCCTGTATCATCTTCAGGAATTTCTCGGGGTAGCTGGTATCTTTTTTCTGGTACAGCCTCCGGTATTTCTCCACGGCCGGTTCCGGTTCCTTTTCATCAATGGGTTGCATTAAATAATCAATGCTGTTTACTTTAAAAGCTTTTAAAGTATATTGATCGAATGCGGTGGTAAAGATAACCGGCGTGGTGATGGTTGTTTGCTGAAAGATGTCGAAGCTCAATCCATCGGCCAGTTGTATGTCCATAAAAATAAGGTCAATATTACCTGGTTCCGCCTGCAGGAATTTTACGGAAGATTCCACACTGTCGAGCCTGTTTACAATAGAAATATCATCACCGATGTTCTGCAGCAGTTTGGAAAGCCTGTTTGCTGCGGGGGTTTCGTCTTCTATGATCAGTACCTGCATATCAATTTTCGATCAGTGGTATGGAAACGGTGAAACTGTTCTCGTTCTCAATAACTTTTACTTCTTTATCGCCTAAAAGTCTATAGCGGTTGCGGATATTTTCCAGCCCGATGCCGGTTGATTCATTTACCTGGTTTTTCATCTGCAGGTTATTGCTGAGTACCAGGCTGCCGTTCTCGGTAAACACATTTATCTGCAATGGCTTATCGGATGAAACGATATTATGTTTGATGGCATTTTCCATTAGTATCTGCAAAGAGAGCGGCACGATCTTCTTCTGTAATTTTTCATCGGGAATGTTGATGTGCACGTCCAGGTTATTGCCGAACCTTGTTTTTAAGAGGAATGTATAGGCATTCAGTACATCCAGTTCGTCTTTGAGTGGAATACTTTTTTCATCTTTTACATCAAGTATGTGGCGGTAAACTTTAGAAAGCTGCTGCACAAAATCCATCGCATGTTTTGGGTTTTCCGGGATCAGTGAGCTAAGTGTGTTCAGGTTATTAAAAAGAAAATGCGGATTCACCTGGGTTCTCAGTGCATTCAACTGGGCCTGCAGGCTTTCCCGTTTCAGCATTTCCTTTTCTTCTACAGAATCTTTTAATGCATGCATGAAGTAGATGCTTTCGTAGATTGCCACGATCATGATCACACAGAAGACATCGGCAGCGGCCCTGCTGATGAGCTGGTCGGTATCAAAAATTGTGACCGTTCTGTCTACGAAGATCGTTTTACGAAGGATGACATGAAGAAAGTTATCGCCAACAATGGTAAAGATCAGCATGCTACTGGCCTGCACAAAGAGCCGTTTGCGAACATCCTTGAAAAGAGGATAACGTGTACGGCACCAGATCAATATATACCGGTTGGCCAGCCACAATAATAAAATGACGATGAAAGTGACCGGGTATTCTTCCCACCTGAAATAAGGCTGCCGGTTGAACCGGCAGCCAAAAAATACAATGGGAATAATATAACTTAATACAGGAATTGCAAACAACATGAGCGGCACATCATTGAACGCTATTTTGCAATTGGTTCTTTTCATATAGTAAAGATATAAAAACCGGCCGGGCATTTACTGATACCGGAACAGCAGGACTAATTCCTGTTAAAGATGTCAACGGCTTCCTGCAGCCGGGCAATATCGCCGTTGATCGCTTTTGCTTTTTCAACTGCCGGGGCACAAACAGCCAGGTCGTTGCTGATAAAAGACTCGAGGCTTTTTTTGTTGAGCAGTTTCAGTTTATTACCGGCATACACAAAGTAGTCGCCTATTTTGCCTTCGGTACCGCTGCTTACCACAGCTTCTGTTCCGTTGTATGAAACACTGCCTGAGGCATTGCTGGCTTTTTGTAAAAAGTTCATTTTGCCGGTGCTGAGTGGTTTGAAGAAATCGCCACCGATGCAGATAAAATTTACGCCATCCAGGCTTACTGCATTCAACTGGCTGCCGTTGTAGGTTTTTTTTGCTCCCTTGCTGTCGATGAACGCCACCGATGCCGTTTTTTTGATATTGTCTTTGATGTATCCTTGCGATACGGAACCATCACCCTGGGTGATTGAACCTTTTACATAACCGGCAGGAACTTCATTTTGTGCCAACGCAGGAGAGAAGGAGAATGCCAGCAGGGCGGCATAAAAAAATTGTTTGATCTTCATGACTATAATTTTAATTGTTTATAAAAAAGCTTAGGAGTAATTTTATAGCACAAGGCTAATTCATATAATAGTATGTGCATAGCAAATTGGAGTGGGCTGCAGAAAATACGGAGTGAACTGTTTTACTAAACTGTGTTACATGAATATAAGGTTCCGGCTGTTTTTTTTTCTCCCGGTATTTTTCCTTTTATCAACAAAGTCATTTGCCCAGGTTAAGTGGGTGAATGTTGATTCGTTGTATGCGCCGTTGCCTGCTTCGGTGCAGGTTTTTAAAACAACCGATTCGCTGGATGGAAAACCATTCATTGCTTATTATGTAAGGGCAAGATTGAAGGATATGAAACTTGATTTTACGGTTGATACTACGCTGGGAAGAAGATTAACGCCGTCTAAGTTTTATGAGAAGAATAACCAGCCGCTTATTGTAGTTAACTGTACCTTTTTCAATTTTGATAAAAACCAAAATCTGAATATGGTGATAAAGAACGGAAAGCTGGTTGGGTATAATATCCATTCTCTTCCGATGAGAGGAAAGGACACTTTTCAATACAGGCACCCGTTGGCAAGTGCTATTGGAATTGATAAAAAGCGAAATGCTGATATCGTATGGACATTAACTGACTCCTCTAAACGATTTGCCTATGCAAAACAAAGCCTGCATCTAGAATTTACCGCGTGTTTGAAAGATTGGATTTTGCACCCTTCATTCAATTACATCAGGAATATGAATCTCGTTTTATTACTGGTAACGTTTTAGGGCCTGTATATGGGAAGCTGAATTTCAAAAAATGGAAGATGAGAACCGCAATAGGTGGCGGCCCGGTAATCGTTCAGAAAGGTCAGGTAAAGATCACTAATGAAGAAGAACTGAAATTTGCCGGTAAAGCCATCAGCGATAAACACCCCCGAACTTGTATCGGTTATACAAATGGCGGCTACCTGGTCATCATGGTCATACAGGGCCGTTTCCCCGGAATTGCAGAAGGAGCTACTCTGGAACAAGAAGCTAAATTACTTATCGACCTGGGATGTTTTGAAGCTCTCAACCTCGACGGCGGCGGCAGCAGTTGCATGCTCATCAATGGCAAAGAGACCATTAAGCCCAGCGACAAGGAGGGGCAGCGGCCGGTACCGGCGGTCTTTATTATTGCAAATAAGTAGTGCTTATTTTACACACCTGGGCCCATTTTTCTTCACAATTCCCATATTGGCATGATTTTTACGTTAATTCTGCTGACTAAACACATTATTTATGAAAACCATGATTTTCGTATTAGCCGCGGCACTGGTTGCAGTTGTTGTTGGCATCGTATCTATCTGATTAGGGCCCGTTTTTAAAATCTATAGATCCCATATCTCATTAAAAAGACCCTCATTGAGGGTCTTTTTTTATCGTAGTAATTCCAATCTGTTAATCCATCTCCCAAACCAACGCACTGGCACCCAGTATCGCTGCATCGGCTTCCTTCAGTTCACTAAACAGCAATTTCACTTTATTCTGAAAGATCGGCAGCAGGTTCATCTCCATGTGCTTTCGGGTTGGGTTCAGTAAAAGATTGCCTGCCTTTGTCAATCCGCCAAACAATATGATGGCCGCCGGGGAGGAGAACATGATGAAATTGGCCAACGATTCGCCCAGTATCTGCCCGGTGAATTCAAATATGTTGTTGGCAATATTATCACCCTGCATAGCACATTCATAAACCGATTCACTGGTAAGGTCGTTGATACTATAGTTGCGAAGCAGGCTTGGTTCTTCGGGATGCGTGGTCAGCATTTCAATGGCTGTTTCCCTTACACCCGTTGCAGATGCGTAGGATTCCAGGCTACCACGCATGCCGGTACTCTTGTGTAACCTGCCTCCCGGCCGTATGATGGTATGCCCCAGTTCGCCTGCAAAACCGTCATGGCCCACCACGATCTTGCCATCTATTACAATACCGCTTCCTACACCTGTTCCCAGGGTAATGGTTATGAAGTGCCGCATGTTCTTACAGGCGCCATACATCATTTCACCCATGGCGGCAGCATTGGCATCATTGGTAAGCCTGGTCGGTAATCCGAATTTTTTTCCGATCAAATCAGCAAGCGGAATAATGCCTTTCCATTTCAAATTGGGGGCGTATTCTATGGTACCCGTATAAATATTCCCATTGGGAGCGCCAATGCCAATGCCTGCAAAATTTTTAACGCCACCCGATTTTTCGATCATGGGCATTAATTTTTTATACAGGTCTTCAATAAATTCCTCCACCACTTCGTGTTCGTTGCTGGGGATGCGGTCCTGCGCCAGTATTTCGCCATGGTTATTTACAATGCCGAATTTTGTGGTGGTGCCGCCTATATCAATGCCTATCGCAAAGTCTTTCTTCTGTGCCATTTTAACTGCAATTAAAAATGAATAAGAACCCGGTTATGTTTTTCATTCAGGGATTAATGTCCTCCTGCAATCTGTTCGTCGAAATCCAAACCTTGTTTATGTAAAACTTTTTTTAGTTTGAGAGCAAGCCATGCAAGAAATAAGAAGCAAGCCACTGCTAACAAATAAGAATTATGAAAGCCTACAGAACGATCTCCGATCTTTCCCTGCAATGGTGGAATTATACCTCCACCTAAGATCATCATGATAAGAAATGCAGATCCTTCGGAAGTGTATTTCCCTAACCCGGCAATTCACAATGTAAAAATACAAGGCCACATGATTGAACAGAATAAACCGCCACTTAAAAATGCATAAGTGGCTACCATGCCGGTTGTTTGTGTACCAATGATCATCGCTGTTACACCCAATACGCCAAAGATCAATAAGGTTCTGGCAGGCTTGTCTTTACTGAAATAAAAGGCTGCTATCTGGATAAGCACGCAAACAACATAATAATACAATGGTTTCATATCATACTTTGGCAATAAGCGGCACTACAAACATCATTATCAGTTTTGCCTGCTTCGATAGTTTAAAAACACTGATGGCTCCTGCCCATCTCCCAATCATTAAACTTCCCAATACAGTGAAATAAATTTGGAGCGGCTTCGGATAAGCCTGTCAATGGTTACGAACTCAGGTTGTTTAAGCAGTTCCCTAAAATTACTTCCAATCGATACTTCCACACCTACATACACAAAGATGCCAGCATCCCCAAGACCAGTTGCGGGTATTTCATTGCTCCCCAGCCAGTTGCATTTTCTTGGCACTCACGGCATCGGCCAGCTACAACAATGGCCAATGCGCCAGTAACCATTTCAAGCAAGCTTCCATGATCGTTTCTATGAAGCATGGAGTTTTTTTATAACTGCTGAAAACAGGAACGAACATGATTACCAAGAGTCCAGTCATAATTAATAAGGTGTACAATGCTTTGGTACCGCTTTCCACTTTTTCAAGATATGCCATCCGGTACTTTTTGAAATGTGAAGAAAAGCAGCAGCGGCAATAAACAAAGCGCCCAACACAAGGTATAAACGATCACCTTGATGTTAAGCTAAGTGCTGCAATCTTCCATCTGTGATGGCAGCAGTGGAACCAAATAAGGCAATAGCCACCACAATGGGGCCAATAGTTGTTCCGAAAGAATTGATACCACCACCTAGGTTCACACGGCCTGTTCCTGTTGACGGATCACCCAATGAAATGGCAAAGGGCTGGGCTGCGGTTTGCTGTAATGAAAATCCAAGTGCCACGATGAACAGTCCTACCAACATGCCTGCAAACGTGTTGGCATTTACTGCAATTATCATGGCTGCCGCACCAAGGGCAGAAAAAAGCAATCCATACACAATACTTTTTTTGTAACCCCATTTGCCCACCAGGTCTTTGCCCCCAAATGCACCGTAGGCAAAAAGCACCAGGGCTCCGATGTAATAAGCGGTGTAAAATGCAAAGTCGATCAACTGGCTTTGAAACTGGTCTAAATGAAAATAATGTTTGCAGAAGGGAATGAACACACTATTACCCGCTGCAATGAATCCCCAAAAGAAAAAAACCGTAACCAGGGTACTTAATGCACCATAGTTGGTTTGTATAAACTGCCGCTTTTCGGGGGTGATTGAATCTTTTTGTTCTGTTTGCATGTCGTTAAAATTTTTATGGCTGAAAGTAAAATAATTTGGGCAGCATGAAAAATTTAATTTAATTGGTTTGAAGCAAAATGATTACTAAATTGAACTGCATAAATCAACAGCATGGAGATCGTACACGTTAGTGCAGAATGTTACCCGTACGCAAAGGTTGGCGGCCTTGCCGATGTGGTGGGAACCTTACCAAAATACCAGCAGCAGTCGGGCCATATTGCCAAAGTGGTGGTACCCATGCACCGCACAAAATTCCTCTACGATAACGAATGGAATGTGGAACACAAAGGCAGTATTATGATGGATACCCGTTACCTGGATTATACCATCATCAAAGAAAACAAACAAACTCGGGTTCGATCTTTACTGCGTGGATATATACGGCTTGCTCGACCGGGAAAATGTGTACAGCTACGACGACGATAGTGAACGGTTCACTGCTTTCCAGATCGCCGTTGTTGACTGGCTGAGCAAATGGGAACACCGGCCAGATGTGGTGCACGTACATGATCACCACACCGCATTGGTGCCTTTTATGATGCGCCATTGTTTTGCGTACCAGCATCTTTCTTCGGTGCCAACGGTACTCACTATTCACAATGCCCAGTACCAGGGATGGATGGGTTGGGATAAGAGTTTTTACATACCTGCCTGGGATACCTGGCAATGGGGTTTGCTCGACTGGAGCAATACCATCAACCCATTGGCATGCGGGGTAAAATGTGCCGACAGGGTTACCACCGTTAGTCCGAGTTATATGGAAGAACTTACCCAAAGCGCAAACGGGCTTGAGCAGTTGTTTATAATGGAAAAAGCAAATGTACCGGCATACTCAACGTTGTATGGAATCCTGAAACAGATACGTACATCCTCGATAATTTTTCAATTGATGATGCCGGGCCGGGTAAACAGCTTAATAAGAAAAAACTGTGCAAGGATTTTAAACTTGATATTAAGAAGCCGCTTTTTGTTTACATCGGCAGGATGGTGGGAGAGAAGGCAGCCGATCTTTTGCCCCAGGCCATAAATGATTCATTCAGCCACATTGGAAATAACATGAATTTTCTAATTTTAGGGAGCGGTGATCCGGCTGTTGAAGCACAGTTAAGCGCATTGAATAACGGGTATGTGGGTTATTACAATTCACAAATAGGCTATAATGAAAAATTATCCCACCAGATGTATGCGGGTGCCGATTTTTTGCTGATGCCAAGCCGGGTAGAACCCTGTGGCCTTAACCAGATGTATGCATTGCGTTATGGAACCATACCCATTGTTCGCCGCACGGGCGGATTAAAAGACACGGTGGTTGATTTTGGTGAACCAGATGGCTATGGTATTTGTTTCAATTATGCAACTGTCTGGGATATTACTTATTCCATCCACCGGGCAGTGGAACTTTACGATGATAAAGAAAGAATAGCGGAGATCCGTGAGCAGGTCATGAAGATCGATAACAGTTGGGAAAGCAGTTCTGAAAAATATATTAACCTTTATAACTCCATACGTCAAATTTAAATCCATATATGATCAGCAAATCAGTAGTTGCCGTTATACTGGGTGGCGGCGCAGGCAGTCGCTTATATCCGCTCACATCCACCCGAAGCAAGCCCGCCGTTCCCATTGCCGGTAAATACCGGTTGGTTGATATTCCCATCTCCAACTGCATCAACTCAAACATCAACCGCATGTTTGTGTTAACGCAATACAATTCGGCTTCATTAAACAAGCATATAAAAAATACGTACCAGTTCAGTGCATTCAGCAGCGGCTTTGTGGACATACTTGCCGCTGAACAAACACCCGACAGCCTGGGTTGGTTCCAGGGAACAGCCGATGCGGTACGCCAGTCATTAAAGCACATCGGCAATAATGAGTTTGACTACCTGCTCATCCTCAGCGGTGACCAGCTATACCAGATGGATTTTGGTGAGATGCTGGAAGCGCATATCAGCAAAGGCGCCGATATCAGCATTGCCACCATCCCGGTTCAGGAAAAGGAAGCATCCGAATTCGGGATATTAAAGGCCAATGCAGACAATTATATCACGTCGTTCATTGAAAAACCTGCCAAAGAAATACTTCCCGACTGGGTGAGTGATACCGGTACCGATATGCAGATACTCGGCCGTAATTATTTAGCATCCATGGGTATCTATATCTTCAACCGGAAATTACTATTTGACCAACTGCTGAATGATAAAAAAGATGCAACCGATTTTGGCAAGGAGATCATTCCTTCTTCCATTGATAAATATAAAGTGCTGAGTTACCAGTACGATGGTTACTGGACAGATATCGGTAACATCTATTCTTTCTATGAGGCAAACCTGGCACTGACCATGGAAATACCTCCCTTCAATTTATTTGATAATACAAAGGCGATCTACAGCCGTGCCCGTATGTTGCCACCTATGAAAGTAACAGGCACCATGATCGAAAGCAGTATCCTGGCAGAAGGCTGTATCATTCACTGTAAAAAAATAGCCAACAGTGTGATTGGTATACGTACCCGGATAGGGAAGGAGACCGAGATCGAGAGCACGTACATAATGGGAAGCGATTATTATGAGACCATTCCCGAAATGGCTTACTCATTAGAGAAAGGAATTCCCAAGCTGGGTATTGGCGAAAGATGCAAGATCAAGAATGCCATCGTTGATAAGGATTGCCGCATTGGTAACGACGTAAGCATAACCGGCGGCGCTCATTTACCCGACAGCGACCATGCACTGTTTACCGTTAAAGACGGCATTGTAGTTATTAAGAAAGGAGCCATACTACCCGATGGATTTGTGATATAGGATCCTCATCATAAAAATATCTTCCATACGGCCTGCTGCCCCCAGCTGCCCCAGTCTTTGGTGGCCTGAACAACGGTTTGCTGCAGTTCCTTAGCTTTTTTCTTCTTGCCTTTTGTGGGCGCAATTATTTTAGTGTAATTAACGCCGTTTATTTCCAGCTTGGTGGCCACCCAACTGCTGAACATGCGGGGGATAGTTATTCCCATGATCATACCGGGAATACTTTTATCAGCATCAAAGGTCAATTGATAAAAACTGGTTGACAGTTTCGGTATCTTATCCCGGATCATTTCGGCCCAGGTGCCTTCGCCAAGTGCTTTGTGATTATTGGTGACCACCTGGTATTCGATCATCCCTTTGTTTATAAAAACCTGCGCCTGCAGGGCATAAGAAAAAAACGTAAATACAATCAATAACAGGGTTCGCATAAATTATGTTTGATCAGGTTAAAAATCATCTTTTGGAGCTGTGGTACCCTTCTTTGCAAAATTCCAGGTAAGCGTAACCATCCAGAAACGTTTTAAGGTATTGTAATAGGTTTCGGTGTACTGGGTGTTTGAAAAATTACGGTCGTAGCCACGGTTCTGGTTCAGGATGTCGTTCACCGATACAGAAACTTCCAGTTGTTCTTTATAAATGTTCCGTTTCAGGGAAGCATTCCATAATGTATAATTATTGTCTACCGGGAAATTAGATTGCTTTTGTTTTGCCTGGTACTGCACTTCTGTTTCAAGCCTGAATTTTTTCAGAAAGGTAACTTCCGCATCAACATTTAAACTGAACTGCCAGTAATTGGCAGAAGCGGTACTGTTCACAGAGTTCTTACTGTTTACCCAGCTGAAATTCGGGTCGATGGAGAATTCATACTTATTTTCTTTTTGCTTACGCAGGCCCGCACTCACGCCGTAGGTCTGGTTTTGGTTAACAGCTCTTTGTAATATTCCATTATTAATGATGTACGATATGTTCTGGGAGACAGAGGCATTTGGCCCGAAGGAAACATTCATGTTTGGTTTCTTCCACTTGAAATTATAATTGGAATAAAGGTTGAAAAAATAATTACCGTTGCTGTTAACCGTTTGCCTGGTTGTTTTTGCGCCCTGGTAATACGTTGTTTGATTAACAAATGCGTTTTGGGTAACATTGCCATAAATGCCCGACCACAATCCTTTTTCTTTAAGCACATTATAAAAACTGTAATTCAGGTTAATGGAATGCGTGAATGATTGTTTCAGGTTGGGATTGCCAATTACCTGGTTCAACGGGTCGGTATTATCGGTAATGGGCTGCAACTGGTCAAGCGATGGCGCTTTGGTAGATCCGTTGTAATTGATGCGGATGCCGCCGTAGCCACTCAGTTTTTTATAAAAGGAAGCCGTGGGGAAGAAGTTGGTGTAATTGTATTTCCTTACCAACGACGTGGTCTTGTTTTCCTGCTCAAAATGACTCAGCGAGATGGCAGCACCGATGTTGAAATTATATTTCTTCTTCGCTACCCGGAAACTGATGCCCGGCCTGTTCACCGTTTGTTTAAATACATAAGAATTACTCAGCGAATCAATGATGGCCGTATATTTTCCATTCAGGTCTTTTGAATAACTGGAGCGGTCATTGGTATTTCCGATGGTGCTGAAATTATAATTTACAGAAAGAAAGATGTCTTTTGCCAACGGCTCGGTATATGTAAGTGTGGTGTTGAATGTATTGGTCTTTACATCTTTTATGTTTTCCTGGTCGGTGGTATCCTGCTGGTAGGGCACGCCGGCGTTGTAGAAATCATTTTCAGAAAAAAGATGACTGTTTGTTTTAGAGCCGCTGAAATTGTAGTTCATATTTACCGTTAGGGTACGGGCAATCTTTTTGAATTTGTGTTTCCAGAGCAGGGTAGTATTCACTGCCTGGTTATCTACATTGCTGTTTGACTTCCGGTCGCTGGTGTTCAGCAATAGAGATTTTGTATCACGGGAAACCAGGTTATAGGTACTGTTCGACTTAGTATTGTTCAGGTTGCCCTTTGCGGTAAACTTGAGTGAATTGGCCGAATCAATATTTGTTTCGAACGTGATATTAAGGCTCTGTTTTAATTTAGAAGAGAACCCATCGGTTATTTTGTCCGACGTAAAGGAGGAGTCGCCAACAAAATTCGTGGTATAGCTTCTTTCGCCACTGGGACTGTTCACCTTACTTATTTTGTACCCACTGTTCAGCGATTGTTTTCCGTTGTTGAATTTATTGCTGTAGTGCAGGCCACCATTCCAGTTTTTAGGAATGCCACCCCGGCCGTTATTATAATTATCGCCATCACCTCCGCCGTCATTAAAGATCATAATGCCGCCCCCGTCCATCATTTCCATGTTCATGCCATCGCTGCCTCCGTAATTCTGGCTGTCCTGCCAATCAAGGTTCGTTTGTCCCGTGTTGCTCATGATGCCATAACCGGCCAGTTTTCTTTTTCCTTTAAAGGCATTGGCCATTACGCTGTTGTTGTAATAATTTTTAAAGTCGGTGCCTGCTTCTGCTTTACCGAAGTATCCCCGCTTGGCATTGTCTTTCAGTTTAAGGTTGATGGTTTTATCTTTCACGCCATCATCAATACCGGTGAAGGCCGCCTGGTCGCTTTTTTTATCAAACACTTCCACTTCCTTCACCGCATCTGCCCGCAGGTTTTTTGTAGCGATCCCGGGATCGTCGCCAAAAAACTCTTCACCATCTACCAATACTTTTTTTACCTGTTCACCCATGGCCGTGATCTTTCCACTTTTATCCACCGTAATGCCCGGGAGTTTCTTAAGAAGTTCTTCAACATTGGCGCCGGCTCTTACTTTAAAGCTGTCGGCGGTGTAAACGGTAGTGTCTCCCTTAATGCGGATGGGCGTACCTGTTTTTACAATTACTTCTGCCAGCAATTTCGATTTTGAGGTTAATGCGGTTACCGGAACACTCGTTTCGTTATCTTTCAATTCAATATCGGTGACCATATCGGCAAAATAGGGGTGGGTTGTCATCATTACGTAACTGCCGGGCTTTATGTTCTTAAATGAGTATTTACCCTCGGCATCGGACCGGGTAAATTTGTAAAGAACAGAGTCTTTGGGTAAAAGGAGCGCTACCACAGCGTTTTTGATCAATTTCTTTTCAGCAGTATCGGCTACAGAACCCGATATGTTGATGGTTTGGGCAGTTGCGCCTACACATAATAGCAGGGCAGCTATCAACAGGGCAGATAGTTTAGGCATATACTTTAGGTTGGCTTTTAAATCTAAAACTAAAATCTTAGTTAAAGATGAATATATTTATCCAGAATAACTAAAACGCAATTCTTAAATTTACGTTAAAGCGAATTTCTATATTTTACCACAGTTTTTCAATTCAATTCCATAGATGGCAACAACTAGAAGACAACCGGCAAAGAAAAAAAACGAACTGAAGGTTGCTTCGCCTGCCGGTAAGCATATAAAATACGAAGACGAACATTTTGTTGATACGCAGAAACCGGTTTGGAATTATTCACTCTTCAGTGATGAGGACATCAATAACTTTAAAAACGGAACACTCTACAACGGGTATAAAAAATTCGGCAGTCACGCTATTCATGTTCTTAATACCGATGGTTTTTATTTTGCTGTCTGGGTGCCCAACGCCACCAGGGTTTCGGTGGTGGGAAATTTTAATGGCTGGAAAAAACAATTGCATCCGTTGTATGTGCGGCTCGATAAATCAGGCATATGGGAAGGATTTATTCCAAACATTAAAAAAGGGGAGACCTATAAATTTTTTATCAAAGGCTATAAAGGCGTAGAACTGATGAAGGCAGATCCCTATGCACAATATGCTGAACTGAGGCCGGCCACATCCTCCATAAGCTGGCATTCCGATTTTAACTGGTCGGATACAGCCTGGATGAAAAAGCGAAAAAAACACAATGCCCTCAATGCGCCCTGGAGTGTATACGAAGTGCATTTAGGTAGCTGGATGCGGCCGGTGCGTTCGGATGAAGAAAGCTTCAACAGTTATGTACAGCTGATTGAACACCTGGTCCCTTATGTAAAAAAAATGGGCTTTACGCATGTGGAGATGATGCCTGTTATGGAATTTCCTTTTGACGGAAGCTGGGGCTACCAGGGCACCGGTTATTTTGCAGCTACTTCCCGTTTTGGAACACCCGATGAATTCAGGCAGCTCATAAATGCTTTTCACCAGGAAGATATCGGCGTCATTCTCGACTGGGTACCTTCTCATTTTCCGTATGATGCACATGGGTTGTTCATGTTTGATGGTACGCATACTTATGAATATGGCGACATGCGCAAGGGCTATCACCAGGACTGGAACAGTTACATCTTTAATTATAAACGGGCAGAAGTACGGTCATTCCTGATAAGCAGTGCAAGATTCTGGCTTGATGAATTTCATATCGACGGGATACGGGTTGACGCAGTGAATTCTATTTTGCGGCTTGATTATTCACGAAAGGAAGGAGAGTGGGAGCCTAATGAATTTGGTGGCAACGGAAACCTGGAAGCCATTGAATTCGTGAAACAGTTCAACGAAACAGTTTACCGCGACTTTCCCGATATACAAACCATTGCCGAAGAAGCATCCGACTGGCCCAAAATATCTCATCCAACCACGCAAGGCGGCCTTGGCTTTGGCATGAAATGGATGATGGGATGGATGCATGATACGCTTGACTATTTTAAGATGGATCCGTTGATGAGGCAGTTTCACCAGGATAAATTTTCCTTCAGCATCATGTACTATTATGATGAGAACTTTATGCTGCCCTTCAGTCATGATGAAGTGGTGCATGGAAAAAGTCCGATGCTTTATAAAATGCCGGGCGATGAATGGCAGAAATTTGCCAACCTGCGCCTGCTTTACACTTATATGTTCACACACCCGGGCGCCAAGCTTTTATTCATGGGCAACGAATTTGCACAAACAGCCGAGTGGAATTACAAGAGTGAACTTAACTGGGAATTGCTTGAATTCGATTGCCATAAACTGATGCAGGAATGTGTGAAAGACCTGAACTTTCTGTACCAGGATGAGCCGGCTTTGTATAAGTTGCAGTTTGACCCCAGGGGATTTGAATGGGTTAACCTGGATCACCGGCAGGAATCGGTGATTGCCTACATGCGAAAGGCACAAAACCGAAAAGATGATATGCTGGTGGTATTGAATATGACACCCGTGGTACGGCACGATTGGAAGTTCAGGGTGAAGGGAAAAGCAGTGTGGAAGGAGATATTTAACAGCGACAGCAAAAAGTATTGGGGAACAGGTAATGTGTTCAATCCTTCGCCCAAAATAAAATTGGTTGATAAAAAAGCAGGTATTTATGAAATAAACCTCCACCTTCCGGCGTTAGGAGGGGTAATATTCCGGTAAACGGAATGATATTTGTGCCTTAAACCATATGAAAAACGTCTTCACCCTCTGTTTATTATTTTCAACTACTGCTTTGTTTGCCCAAACAACAGACAGTTCTTCCTATTATTTTAAAAAAGGTATTGAAGAAAAAGATGCAAAAAGGTACCAGGTTGCCAGCAAGTATTTTGGCGAGGCCATACAACTTAACCCAACGTATACGGTAGCATATGTAGAGAATGGATATGCCAACCTGGAGATGCGTAAGATAGATGAAGCCAAACAAAACTTCACCCGTGCCTATGAATTGGATCCTGGAAATGATGCGGCCATTAAAGAACTGGTTGAACTGAATTATAATTACCACCATTATCAAAAAGCAATTGATCTTGCCCAGAAATGCAAGAACTGTCCCAATGCCGACCGCATTGTCGCCATGTCTTACTACCAGTTGGAAGATTATCCAAAGGCGGAGAAAAACCTTTTACCCCTGCTGGAAAAGAACCCTACTGATGCTGAACTAACTTACATAACCGGGAGAAATTACATGGAGATGGGGATGGAACTAAAAGCCATACCCTATTATGTAAAGGCCATTCAATTAGATGAGAGCCGCAGCAACTGGATGTTTGAAGTGGGCCTTCTGTATTACAACAACAATGATTTTAAAAATGCCGTAGTATATTTTAATAAGGCAGTTGAAAAAGGATTTATACAAAGCAACGACTTTAACGAGAACCTGGGCTTTGCATACCTGTACAGCGGCGAATATGAAAAAGGGGAGAAACTGCTGCTTGAAATTTATGAACGCCGCCCCGGTGATAAAGATATTTTACTTGATATGGCACAGGCTTATTACGACAGCAGGATGTATGACAAGTCGCTGAACATTTGCCAGAAACTGTTAGAAGCGGATAAGAACGACGGAAAAGCTTTGTACCAGGCGGGCATGTGTTTTCAACGAAAGGGGCAGACACAGCGTGGACAACAGATGTGCGACCGGGCCATTGAATTAGACCCTTCGCTGAATAAATTACGCCAGAAAAAAATGACAGCAGGACTGTAAAAATTATACGACCGCTTTTGCGATTGATGTTTAGTTTGTAAGCCGGGAGGGGACTCCCGGTTTTTTTATTGGTTGATGTTGATGATAATACCGACATCGGAGAAGTACTAAAATATTAAATTAATAAGATGCAATTTACCTCCTCTCCAAAAATACCTCCGCCATCATACACCTGGCGCTTCCGCCGCCGGCGGTTTCAATCGTATTCAAAGAAGAATGTATGATACGGTTATACTTTTGCAATGCGTCAACTTGTGATGTAGTGAACGAATGATATGCCTGCGAAGACATGACCAATAACAATTCTGCATCGGCATTCCTTACCTGCAGCATATTACCGGCAAAATGATTCAGTTGTTCTAAAGAAATATCAATGATCTCTTTATTTGTATTTTTTAAAGAAGCGGCCATTTTTTTCTTTCATCATCATTGCGAACGGATCCAAGACAGATGACGGCATAGTTATTTCCTATACACATCATCACATTGGTATGGTAAATGTCTATGTCTTTGCTATCGGTTGAAGTAAATGTTACAGAAGTATAGCCGGTAAGCCTGCAGAATTCATTCAATAACTTTTCATCTGTTCTCGGAGAAAGACAGGCGTATGCAACTTTGTTTTCCCTGTCTAAAACCATACTGCCGGTTCCTTCTAAAAAAATATTTCCTGCTTCGTATTTACTCAGGTCAACAATTTCAGCAACAGAAAATTTGTTTTTAATCGATTCAAGTACATGCGATTTCCTTTCCTGCCTGCGGTTGGGTGCAAACATGGGATAAAGAAAAATGCGGCCATCTTCATGAAAAGATATCCAGTTGTTAGGAAAGATGGAATCAGGGGTGGAGGGATCAGGCGTATCTTCAATAACTGTTACATCCACTTTGTTCCTGCGGAGAACATTCACGAAGTCATCAAACTCCTGCAGGGCTTTTGGCTGCACATCGCCGGTATTTTTTTGGAAGCTGTTGTTCACGGCTGTCTGTGCATTGTAGCCGAAATTAACCGGCCTTATCATCAGCAGTTGGTGTGTGTGCTGCAGCATATTAATGGGGTTTGCCAAAATTCATTTCGCCTGCTTTGATGGCAACGGGCAGATCATTTTCTTTTGGCGGTATGGGACATTTGTAATCCGGCGAATAAGCACAATAGGGATTGTAGGCTTTATTAAAATCCAGTTGCAGGGTATTGTTCTTTATGTCCTGGATATAAAATTCAATGTACCGTCCGCTGCCATAGCTTTCATCACCGGTGGTAAGGTCGGTGAAGGGAACAAAGAGATAGTCTTTATATTTCTCCGTTTTCATCAGGTCTTTGCTCTGATAAACGAACAGGTGGTATTCGGTTCCGGAAATAGAAAAGCTAAGTCTGCCGTATTTAAAATACTGTTTCAGCGTATTGGCCGATGTCTTCATGGTAAATCCGGCAGAGTCGTTTACTTTTTCAAACTTACAACTCACATCATACTGTTTGCTTACCGGGAAAAAACGAAAATATTTTTTGTCTTTCTTATCAACCACTTCATGTTCGGCAACATATTTTTTTTGGTAGGCCTTTATGTACTCAGCATAAAAATCCTTTTGTGCAAGGGATGTTTGTGCAATAAGAAGAGCGATGATAAAAGGAAAAAATTTCGGCATAAATAAAATTAGAGCATTGAACCACAAAGGCACGAAGAAACACAAAGCCAACTTTGTGCCTTTGTGGTTCAAAAAATATTTAATTCATCATCAGCACATTCACACTCCGCTGCAGAATATTAAATGCAATTTCGGCCATCAGGTTCTCTTTATCAAGCGTGGGGTTCACTTCGGTGATCTCAAAGCAGCATATCTTCCGGTTCTGCATAAATTTACTGATCAGGTCTTCTACTTCACGTTCCTTTAGTCCATTGCTCACCGGGGTGCCTGTGCCTTTTGAGATGGAAGCATCCAGGCTGTCCACATCAAAGCTCACATAAATATCGGTGCAGTCGCTCAGGTACCGCAATACCTTGCGGCAAACATTCTCAGCACCTGTTCGCCGCACTTCCGAAGTAGTGATCACTTTCATGCCGTGCTTTTCAATAAGGTGTTTTTCTTCCTTTTCAAAGTCACGCAGCGAAATAAATACCACATCTTCAGGCAAGACCTTCTGTCCACTCTTGCCCATATTTTTCAATTGCTCCCATTGTTTGAATGTCTTTTCATCCAGGTCGTGCACTTTACATTCCTGGTTGTCCTCGGCAATGGAAACTGCCAATGGCATCCCGTGCATATTGCCTGATGGGGTGGTATATGGTGTGTGCAGGTCGGCATGTGCATCGATCCATATCACACCCAGTTTGCTTTTTGGTTTTGCCATTTTTATTCCGGCAATAGTGCCGCCGGCATTGCTGTGGTCGCCGCTGATGACTACCGGGAAAAAATGTCCTTTGATGGAATCGCAGACCGCCTTGCTCACCCGTTCGTACATGGTGAGTACGCCCTGCATACGCTTGGCGTAGGGCGATTGGATGGGCTCGAATAAGATCCGGTTCTCCACCTCGATCTTTTCAGAAGGAAAGTGAACAAAGAAATTGCTCATAAAATCCAGGGCAGCTATTTTGATGGCATCAATGCCCAGGCTGGCGCCACGGGTACCGGCGCCGATCTCTGAGGGTACTTCAATCAGTTTAATATTTTTCATAAATGAAAGCTTCGTTATAGCAAGACTCAAATCTACAACATTCCATATTAAGGGATTATTGTCTTGCAGTATTGATTTCGTCCTTATTTTTATTCATGGCTGTCTGCATGGGTTTCAACCGGGTTTATGCAATATTGCCGCATTGCCGACGTTAAAAAGGCAGGCAATCCCTAAAAACTAATTGCATTTTACCCACTCTAACCCTGGATCATGTTTGTTTGTGCTTGATTTCAATAAAAATGCCCCTGGATTGCAGGGGCATTTTTATTGAAAATGATCTTGTTATCAGAATTGTTCCAGCTTGCTGAAGAAGAAATCGCCTTCAATGGCTGCGTTCTCGTTGCTGTCGCTTCCATGAACGGCATTTTCGCCGATGGATGCAGCATATAGTTTGCGGATGGTTCCCTCGGCTGCTTCGGCAGGGTTGGTGGCACCGATCAGCTTGCGGAAGTCTTCCACGGCATTGTCTTTTTCAAGAATGGCTGCGGTAATGGGGCCGCTGCTCATGAATTCAACCAGCTCTCCGTAAAAAGGCCTGGCCGCATGCACGGCATAAAATTCACCGGCTTTTTCCTTGCTCAGTTTTGTCATTTTCATAGCAACAATGCGGAAACCGGCGGCATTTATCATAGAAAGGATAGCGCCTGTATTTCCCTTGGCTGTTGCATCGGGTTTGATCATTGTAAATGTTCTATTGCTCATTTTTATCTTTTTTGAGCCGCAAAGATAGGCGGTTTGTAGTTTGAGGTTTGAAGTTTTTGGCGTTTTTTAGTTAGAAAGCTGTTATAAAACCACAAACCATAAACTCCAAACCACAAACTCAAAACTTTCAATTACTTTTGCGCCGCTTTATGCAGCCACTACAAAATATAAACAGCCAGTTATCTCAGCCTAAAAACGTGCTGATAACCATGCACCAGAAACCCGATGCCGATGCCATGGGATCATCGCTGGGGCTGTATCATTTTTTAACCCAACTCGGGCATAACGTTACGGTTATTTCTCCTACCAACTGGGCTTCTTTTTTAAACTGGATGCCCGATTGCAAAAAAGTGCTGGACTATGAAGCGGTGGAGCCAAAAGCCAATGCAGCCATTGATGCCGCAGACTGGATATTCTGCCTCGATTTTAATGTACTGAGCCGCACCAAGCGCATGGAAGAAAAACTGGCACAGGCAAAAGGCGTAAGAATATTGATCGACCATCACCGGGAACCTCAGGTGGAAGTATTTGCTTATGGCAACAGCGATACGGGAAAAAGTTCCACGGCTGAAATGGTCTATGACTTTATCAAAGCCACGGGTTTTGATGATATGATAAATGAAGCGGTGGCCGAATGTTTATATGCCGGTGCCATGACCGATACGGGCTCTTTTCGTTTTCCATCTACCACGGCAAGTGTTCATAAAATGATCGCCGACCTAAAGGAAAGAGGATTACAGCACAGCCGGGTGCATGAAGAACTGTTCGATAATTTTCTGGAGAACCGCTTCCGTTTTATCGGTCATGTGTTGCTGAACCGCATGGAAGTTTTTTACGAATACAATACGGCGCTTATTGCCATACCACAGGCAGACCTTATCAAGTTCAATGTCCGTACCGGCGATACGGAAGGACTGGTAAATTATCCGCTCAGCATACAGGGTATCAAACTGGCAGCCATCATAATCGACCGGGGAGAGGAACGCAAAAGTTCTTTCCGTAGTAAGGGTGGTTTTGATGTGAATACCTTTGCCCGTAAATATTTTAATGGCGGTGGACATTTTAATGCAGCCGGTGGTTTTAGTAAAGAACCATTGGATGAAGTGATCGTCAAATTCAAAGCGGCCATGAAAGAAAATGCAGATCAGTTAAGTAGTTATAAATTTTAAATCAATAAAAAACAATGAAACAATTCTTTTACCTGGCTTTTTGCATTCTTGCATTAACAGCCTGCACAGGTGGTTTTAAAAAGGGCGAAAAAGGCCTGGAGTATAAACTCATTGCAAATGGCAGTGGAAATAAGATCAACTACGGCGATTTTATTCAGTTGCATGTTAAGCAGGTTTACAGCGGTACAAAAGACACCGTGTTGTACGACAGCCATGATTTCATGCCCCGTATCCAGGTGTTTGATTCGGTTAATACCCCGCTGGAATATTTTAAAGTGATGCGTAACCTGCGGATCGGCGACAGCCTTGTAATACGCATACCGAGTGATTCATTGATGAAGCGTATGGGTGACCAGATACCTTCTTTCATGAAGAAAGGGAAATTCATGTACACACATGTTACGCTGAAGAATATCTTTAAAACGAGAGAGCAGGCTGATAGCGCCAATAAGGCGGAAAGGATCATCATGAAGCCAAACCTGTTTAAAAAACAAATGGAAGACATTGGTAAAGAACTTGCCAAAAACAAAGAGCAGTTAGCAAAAGACGACAAGATCATTGCTGATTACTTAACCAGGAACAACATCAAAGCACAAAAAGGGAAATGGGGTACTTATATTTCTGTACAAACAGAAGGCACCGGTGAAAGTATCAACTTTAATTCCATCGCCACGGTGAATTATACCGGTAGAACGCTCGACAGTGCTATTGTGTTCGATTCAAATGTTGATCCTAAGTTTCAGCATGCGCAGCCTTATGAAGTAAAAATATGGGAACTGATGGGCCAGGGTTCGGTAATACCCGGCTGGACAGATGCCCTGTTACAGCTTAAGGGCGGTTCAAAAGCCACTCTTTACATTCCTTCATCATTGGGTTACGGAACCCAGGGTAATGGCGGAGTGATCAAACCAAATACAAATCTTATTTTCGATATCGAAGTAAAAGATGTAGTAAGTGAAGAGGCGTATACCGCAAAGCAGCAAAAACTTCAGGAAGAACAAATGCGTAAGATGCAGGAACAGGAAAAAGCACGTACCGACAGTATTGAGAAAGCAATGAAGAAATAAACGAAGCGTATATATTTATTTAAAAGCGGCCTGGTAACTCAGGTCGCTTTTTTGTATGCACCATAAAGCGTTATGGCTTCTTTTGCTTCCTTCACATCATGCACACGCAGTATGGAAGCGCCATGCAGCAATGCGATGGTATTTAAAACGGTGGTGCCGTTCAGTGCTTCGGCTGCCGAGGTACCCAGCGTTTTGTAAATGCTGCTTTTTCTTGACAGGCCCGCAAGCAATGGTTTATTTACTATTGAAAATATTTCCAGCTTTTTCAAAAGCTGAAAATTGTGTTCGGTGGTTTTGCCAAAGCCAAAACCCGGATCAATGATAATGTCTTTTATACCCAGCCGGGTGCATGCATCAATTTTTTCGATAAAGAAATCAAGTACTTCATTTACCAGGTCTTCATACACCGCCTCCTTCTGCATGGTTTCCGGCGTACCCTTCATGTGCATGCATATATACGGAACCTGCAGGCGGGCTACAGTGGCCAGCATCTCTTTATCCAGGTTTCCGGCACTGATGTCATTCACGATGCCAGCACCGGCTTCCACTGCTTTTTGGGCAACAATGCTGTTGTATGTGTCAACCGATAAGATTGCTTCGGGATATTTACCTGCAATGGCCTTGATCGCCGGGATGACCCTGTTTGTTTCTTCCTCAACCGAAACGGGTTTGCTGCCCGGCCTTGTGCTTAATCCGCCCACATCCAGGATGTCTGCACCATCTGCGATCATTTTTCCGGCGAGAAAAACAATACCTTCAACACCGTAGTTCAATTGACCTTCATAAAAAGAATCGGGAGTGGCATTGATGATGCCCATTACCAATGGTTCCTTTATGCTCAGTAACCTTCCCCTGCAGTTTATACTGTACATCCGTTTTTTCAGTTATTTTGAATTATTATCGCACTAAGTTACAAATGCACACTGATAAATGAGTACGAAACAGCAATACGATAAAGCCGTTGCCTCCTGCAAAGAGATATTTCTTAAAAAAACAAAAGACTATGGTACGTCCTGGCGGGTGTACCGAACCATTTCGGTAGCCGACCAGATCTATATAAAAGCAAAACGAATACGCACCATCCAGGAAATGGGCGTGCAGAAGATAGGCGACGACATCATCAGTGAATTCAAAGGGATCCTCAATTATGGCATCATCGGTTTGATACAATTGGATATTGAAGACGATGAACTGGAAGAACTTCCTGTTGATATTGTAGAGAAACTATACAGCGAAAAAGCGGGCATTGCAAAAAAACTGATGGAGGATAAGAACCACGATTACGGCGAAGCATGGCGGGAGATGAGTCAGGAGAGTTTTGTTGACCTGATGCTGGCGAAGATCCTACGCATTAAACAGATCCTCCTCAACAAAGGCAAGACCATCATCAGCGAAGGAATTGATGCTAATTTTTACGACATCATTAATTATGCCGCTTTTGGTTTGATATTGATCGATGAGGAGCTGCACAAGGGGTAACTTTTATAATTAGTTAAACGTATCATGAAACAAACAGTGAATATTGCAAGGGTACTGGTAGGATGCCTGTTCATTTTTTCAGGCCTGGTAAAAGCGATCGATCCGTTGGGACTTGCTTACAAAATGCAGGAATTCTTTGAAGTGTGGGCTGCCGGTGGCTTTCTTCCTTCGGTAATGGATTGGTTGTATGCCCATGCCTTATTGTTCTCTGTTTTGATGATAACACTTGAAGTGGTATTGGGAATTGCTTTACTGCTTGGCTGGTGGAAAAAAACCGTTTCTTTCTTTTTATTGCTGCTGATGCTGTTCTTTACTTTTCTTACCAGCTTTGTATTGTTCAGCGGCAAGATACGTGCCTGCGGTTGTTTTGGTGATTGTATTCCGCTTACGCCGATTCAGACCTTTACAAAAGATATTATTCTTTCGGTGTTGGTGCTGCTGATCGTATTTGGCATAAAACATATCAAACCCATTTTCTCCAATAAAGTCAGCCTGGGTTTGATCTTACTTTCTCTTTTTGCTGTGTTGGGTTTACAATGGTATGTGTTAAGGCATCTGCCGGTAATTGATTGCCTGCCGTTTAAGGCCGGTAATAATATTCTGGAGTTAAGGAAGATGCCGAAAGATGCCGTTCCGGATAAATACGACTATGTTTTTGTTTATAAAAAGAACGGTCAGTTAAAAGAGTTTAAAGTGAATGAGTTGCCCGACAGTACCTGGAATTTGCAGAAAGGAAACAGGAACTGGTAAAAAAAGGGAAGAATAATATTCCGCTGATCAATGATTTTTCACTCACCACATTAAGCGGCACCGATACTACGGAAGCGTTGCTCAATTCTGCAGGAGAATATTATTTATTGTTTATGAAGGAATACCCCGGCGATGAAGAATGGAGTGAAACAATTGGTTACCTGGCACACCGTGACAAATTCATAACGCATTTTGTGGTAACGGCCCAGCCCAGGGAAATGGATAATAAATTTAATCATGGCCGTGACCCGATGAATGTACAGGTACTCGGCTGCGATGGGACGGTTATAAAAACTGCAGCAAGAGTTAATCCAACTTTGTATCTTATGAAAGGAGCAGTGATCCAAAAAAAATGGAGTTGGGCTGATTTTAAAAAAGTGCCTCAAACCGGAGGCTTTAAATCTTTGACGGAAACATTTAAATAATTATTATGATCGTTTACTAATGGCATACATCCTGAAAAAAATATTTTACTCTGTGTTAGTACTGCTTGGCGTGGTAACGCTGGTATTTATCATGTTCCAGGGATTCGGTGACCCGGCAAGGATGATCGTGGGACAAACAGGCGATAAGAAAACGATGGATAATATCCGCAGCGATCTTTACCTCGATCAGCCCAAGTGGAAACAGTTCTTTCTTTATCTCAATGATGTTTCCCCGGTTTGTGTACACAGCAAAGCCGATATTGAAAAAAAACAGCTCAGGGGCCTGTTTATCGGGGGAGATAAAAAGTTTGGAATAAAAATCCCTTACCTGCGCAAAAGTTATCAAACCAAAAAAGAAGTGGGGCAGGTCTTGCTGGAAGCATTGCCCGGCACATTGCTCCTCGCTTTTTCAGCCATGCTGTTTGCAACAATCATAGGCATATTGCTGGGGGTATTGGCTGCAGTTAAAAAAGGAACCTGGATGGATACCACGGCCGTATTCTCCAGCATTGCCGGTATTTCAGCGCCCTCTTTTTTCATGGCCATCATCATTGCCTTTTTGTTTGGCGTGGTATTGCATTCATATACCGGCCTCAATTTAACCGGTAGCTGGTACGATATTGATGAAGTGACCGGCGCAAAATACCTCAGCCTCAAAAATCTTATACTTCCTGCCTTTACATTAGGCATCCGTCCGCTTGCCATCATTACGCAACTCACCCGCAGTTCCATGCTGGATGTATTGAGCCAGGATTATATCCGTACGGCTTATGCAAAAGGGTTACCAAAAAGAAGCATCATCTTCCGCCACGCATTACGCAATGCGCTCAACCCGGTAATAACAGCCATTACGGGCTGGTTTGCCGAACTGTTGGCCGGTGCGTTCTTTATCGAATACATTTTCGGCTGGAAAGGAATAGGAAAGATAACGGTTGATGCACTGGAAAAACTGGACTACCCGGTGGTGATGGGATCTGTTCTATTAAGTGCATGTATATTCATCTTCATCAACCTGTTTGCCGATGTTTTGTACCGGATCATTGATCCGAGAATAAAAGCTTCGTGAGGGAAACTTAGTTTTCAGCTAACCCGCCTTCAACCCATTTTTTTATAGTGGCGATCTCTGCTTCCGAAAGTTTTGGATTGCGCATTGGCATGAATCCTCTTTCACCCGGATTCTTTTGTACACGCTCTAACATGGCAGCTCCAAATTTTGAAACAGTTGCGTAGGTTTCAAAATTCGCCTTATTGCCACCCTTTGACGGGAAATGGCAAGGTGTACACCTGGCCTGGAGAAGGGGTAACACATCCGTTGTGTAAGAAGTTGCTTTCGGTTTTGGTGCTTCTGCAGCACTGCTGTTGGCCGGACCAGTTTTCTTAGCGCAGGATACAAAGATGATAAGAGTTACCAGTGTAATTGGCGCAAATAATTGTTTCATTCAGTTGGTTTTTAAGTTTGAGATCCTAAACTAACGAAAATAACAAAACAGCGGTTGCCTTTTTTATAAATGGTGAAAGGCTGGCTTATGCCGTTAACGAACGCTTTTTATCCCTTAACGTTTTCTTTGTAAACATGAAAGACACTAAACCATCTTAAAGGCATTATTAACTTTTAAAAAATACAATTATGAAAAAGATCTTTACAATGATGATCGCTGCAATGATGGTTAGTTCAGCATTTGCACAGTATGGACAAAAAGAAGACAGGAACGGTAAAGACCGGGACGACATTGCCAAAGCTGACGACAGGAACAGCTATGACAAGTATGACAAGCATGACAAGCATGATGACCGGGGCAACACCTATTATTTTACCGCCCGGGAAAAGGACATGCAAATAAATCAGATCAACAGGGCATACGATTACAAGATCAGGTCTGTGCAAAACAGGTTCTTCATGAACTGGTATGAAAAAAAGCGCCAGGTAAAGTTCCTGGAACAACAAAGGGATTGTGAAGTAAAAGCGGTAATGGATAAATTCTACGACAGAAAGAACCTGTTTACCAACCCACGCCGCAAGGGTACTGATAAATGGTAAATGGTAACACACATTTATGTTACAAGTACGGGATAGTGGATAGCAAAAGGCTGCTGAATTCAGCAGCCTTTTCTATTTTAAACTTCTGCTATGCTCCGGCAAAACAATATGCACACTTATGCTCCTGTGCACGGCCAACAGCCCATACTCCCGAAGGCACAACCTGCACACCGGGTAATATGCCCGACAGCCAATCCTTCATTACATCTTCGTGTTTCATATTCATTTTCTGGGCAGCAACGGCGCTGAAAACAGTAATGGCCATGTTACATACGCAGAACATTGCACCACTGTCCTGCAGTTCATTAATGCCGATTGGAACGGGGCCAACTCCAGGAACACTATATCCGGGATCGGGTTTCCAAAACCGGTTGCGGACAGCCGGGGCACCTGTTGTATCATCTTTGATATTAAACATTTCACCAAATTTGTACTTTGCCCAAAGCCTGTCTTCCATGGCGAAAGGTATAGCACTGTGGCGCCAGATAGTAACCACGCTACTTTCCTTTTCAGGAGTACCGGTAGCAAGATTTGTCAACATGAATACCTTTGCCCATGCAAATGGCATCATCAATTCATTGCCCTGGTGTGGCGCTGTTACATCATATACGATTCTGTGTTTACCGTTGATCTTGTTGAACCATTCATCGGCATCAGATAGCGGTGCATCCGGGCCTGCTAATGTTCCTGCCTTTGCCATTGAGGATGTACCAAAAGTGGAAAGGCCCAATGCAGCGGCGCCTGTGGCAATCATTCCCAGGAATTTGCGGCGGGGGGAAATTCCTTCATAGTTTTTGTTCATTTTCTGAGGAGTTTAGTTTGATAAAATAGAAACCTGAAATCTTACGGGGAGAAAAGCTACAAACAAGAATTGTTATTTGCAAGCCGGAAATTAAAATCTGATGTTAATGGGGATAAACAGATGCAAGGCTTTACTGCTTATACCACTAACCGGGTATTGCGTATATTTGCAGCCTAAATTGCAAGCCATATGAGAGAAGTCTATATCATTTCAGCAATCCGAACCCCGATAGGAAGTTTTGGAGGTTCACTAAAAGATTTTACCGCCACCCAACTGGGTGCCACAGCTATAAAGGGCGCACTAAAAAAAGCAGGGGTTGATGCGGAGCAGGTGGAAGAAGTTTTAATGGGTTCGGTGGTACAGGCAAACCTTGGCCAGGCACCTGCACACCAGGCCGCAAAGTTTGCCGGCTTACCTGATAAAGTTTGCAGCACAACAATCAATAAAGTTTGCGCAAGCGCCATGAAAGCTATTGCACAGGGAGCTCAAAGTATCCTGCTTGGTGATGCAGATGTAGTGGTGGCGGGTGGTATGGAAAGTATGAGCAATGCTCCTTTTTATGCGGATAGTTTACGATGGGGCAATAAATATGGAAATGCACAGTTAATAGATGGCCTTGCAAAAGATGGTCTTACTGACGCATATGATGGCAAGGCAATGGGCAATGCCGCAGAACTTTGTGCAACAACCTGCGGCATAACAAGAGAAGACCAGGATGCCTTTGCTGTGGAAAGTTATAAAAGGAGCCAGGCAGCTATTGAAGCAGGAAAATTTGATGAAGAGATCGTACCGGTCGAAATTCCGCAGAAAAAAGGTGAGCCGGTATTCTTTGCAAAAGACGAAGAGCCATATAAGGTTAAGTTTGATAAAATAGCAGGCCTGAAAGGCGCTTTCCAAAAAGACGGAACGGTGACTGCGGCCAATGCATCTACCATGAATGACGGAGCCGCAGCGCTTGTTTTAATGAGTAAGGAGAAAGCAGATGAACTGGGCCTGAAACCCATCGCTAAAATATTATCTTACGCCGATGCAGGGCAGGAGCCGGTTTGGTTTACCACAGCACCTTCGCTGGCTGTACCAAAAGCAGTTGCAAAGGCCGGGCTGAAAATGGAAGACATCGCATACTGGGAACTGAATGAAGCATTTTCGGTGGTGGGTATTGAGAACAGCCGCCGGATGAAATTAGACCCGGCTAAAGTGAATGTGAATGGCGGGGCCGTTTCATTAGGACATCCATTAGGTTGCAGCGGTGCAAGGATCATAGTAACACTGATCAATGTATTGAAACAGAATAAAGCAAAATACGGCGCCGCAGGTATTTGTCATGGTGGAGGAGGAGCAAGCGCTATGGTAATAGAGAACATGTAATAAACAAACAGAAACATAAATCAAGATGGAATCAGAATACGTAATCAAAAAAGCAACCCTTAGTGACGTTGATTTTATAGCCGATGTGATCATTGGTGCTGAAAAAAGTTTGACCGATAACCTCGGACTTGCCAATTTTTTTGAATTGTCAGAAGAAAAAGTAAAGGAACTCATCATCGCCATGCTGGAAGAAGATGTGGATGGCTGCGATTTCTCAGTAAGCAGCTTTTTCATTGCCTGGTATGGCGATAAGCCTGTAGGGGCTTTGGGCGGATGGGTGGAAGGATATTACGATGGGATGTCGTCAAACCTGCTTAAGTCGAACCTGATCGCTTATGTTTTTCCAAAAGAGAGCCTCGTTAAAGCGCAGGCCAAAATGGAAATGATAAAAGAGATGCTGCACATTGAGCGGCCCATGGGAACATACCAGTTGGAATACGTTTATGTAGATAATGATCATCGTGGCAAAAGAATTACACAGCAACTGATGGATGTGCACCTGGCATATGCAAAGCAACTCGATCCAAATGTTTGCCGGGCACAGTTATCCTGCTTCGAAAATAATGAGTCGATCATTAAAGCACATGAAAGAAACGGATACGTTCGTATGAAGAAGATATGTTTGTGATAACGAGGAAATTCTCAAGTACCTGCCTTTTAATGTAAAAGTCCTTTTAGAGAAACAATTCTGATCTCAATATTTTTTAAATTGTGCCGTTGGCCAACAGGCGAACGGCTTTTTTATGCCTTATAAAATAAAAATATGCTGTATCAGTTCTCATGAAGAAGCTAAACTTGCTATCCGGCATGGGGCAGATGCATTGGGCCTGGTTGGCAAAATGCCCAGCGGCCCCGGACCAATTGCTGATGAACTGATCGCTTCCATTGCAAAGACCATTCATCCGCCTATTGCTTCTTTCCTGCTTACCAGCGAACAAACAGCGAAAGATATCATTGCCCATGTGAACAGGGTGCATACCAATACGGTGCAGATCGTGGATGAACTCGCTGAAGGCAGCTATGATGAGATCAGGGAAGCATTGCCTCACCTGAAAATTGTACAGGTCATTCACGTAACTGGTGAAGAGAGCATCCGCCAGGCATTGCATATTCATAAACATGTCGATGCTATTTTGCTGGACAGCGGAAATCCGAAAGCAGCGGTAAAAACATTAGGCGGTACCGGTAATACACATAACTGGCGCATCAGTCATGACCTGGTGTGCGAAGTAGGTGTGCCCGTTTTCCTGGCTGGCGGACTGCATGCAGGAAATGTTGCCGAAGCCATTGAAACCGTAAAGCCCTATGGCGTGGATATATGCAGCGGCGTTCGTACCAATGGTAAACTTGATGTTCAGAAATTAAACGCTTTCATCAACGCAGTAAAAGCCCTTTGAACAGGATTTGTTCATCTGCCCCTGATAAGATAAATTTGCGTCCGTAATAATCGGGATCATAAACAATCATAACAATGCGACAAATAGCCTTTAGAGAAGCACTCCGGGAAGCCATGCAGGAAGAAATGAGAAGAGATGAACGGGTTTTTTTAATGGGAGAGGAAGTGGCTGAATACAACGGGGCTTATAAAGTGAGCCAGGGTATGCTGGATGAATTCGGCGAGAAAAGGGTTATAGATACGCCCATTGCAGAGCTTGGTTTTGCTGCTATAGCGGTTGGTGCTGCTCAAAATGGCCTTCGCCCGATCGTAGAATTCATGACATGGAACTTTGCCGTATTGCCTTTAGATCAAATTTTAAATACCGCTTCTAAAATGCTGGCAATGAGTGGCGGGCAGGTTGGTTGCCCAATCGTTTTTCGTGGAGCAAATGGAAGTGCCGGCCAGTTAGGCGCTCAGCACTCTACTGCTTTTGAATCGCTCTATGCAAACATCCCCGGTTTAAAAGTTATTTCGGTTTCCAATCCATACGATGCAAAAGGTTTATTGAAAAGTGCCATCCGGGATGACGATCCGATCATGTTCATGGAGAGTGAAGTTATGTACGGCGATAAAGGCGAAGTTCCGGAAGAAGAATACCTGTTGCCCATTGGAAAGCTTTATAAAAGACCCGGAAAAGATGTGACCATCGTTTCTTTTAATAAAATGATGAAGATCGCCCTCGCTGCTGCTGAAGAACTGGCAAAAGAAGGCATCGAAGCCGAAGTGATCGACCTGGCAACCATCCGCCCGCTGGATTGGTTCACTATTTTGGAAAGCGTAAAGAAAACAAACCGCCTGGTTATCGTGGAAGAACAGTGGCCCTTTGCTTCTGTATCTTCCGAGATCAGCTACCGCATACAAAAAGAAGGGTTCGATTATTTAGATGCACCCATCCGCCGGATAACATCTGCCGATGCGCCGATGCACTATGCACCAAATCTTGTTGCAGCGTATTTACCAGACGTACCCAGAACGGTGAAACTGGTGAAGGAAGTGATGTATCTCAAGAAATAAGATACTGGATACTTGATACTGGTTGCATCTTTTAGTTTTAAAGGCTCTTTAAATATATAGGCTCTGATCTGGTATCCAGAATACAGTATCCAGTATCCCTCATTCTGCTTTACATTTGCGTTGAAACCTGACGCATGCCTTATCGCTCTCTCGAAGATTGTTTACTCGACCTGGAAAGGAACGGCCAGCTCATCCGCATCAAAGAAGAAGTTGACCCTTACCTTGAAATGGCGGCCATTCACTTACGTGTGCATGAAGCAGGCGGACCTGCTTTGCTGTTTGAAAAAGTGAAAGGCAGTAAGTTCAGGGCTGCATCCAATATTTTCGGAACACTGGAAAGAAGCGAATTCATTTTCCGGGATACGCTGAAAATGGTTCAGCAGTTGATCGAATTGAAGGACGATCCCGTAAAAGCCATTAAAAGCCCCATCAAAAATTTCAGTACCGGTTTAGCAGCTTTAAAAGCATTGCCCAAAAAAGATCCGGCAACAAAACCGGTGTTGTATGAAGAGATAAAAATTTCCGACATACCACAGATCCGGCACTGGCCCATGGATGGCGGCGCTTTTGTAACCCTGCCGCAGGTTTACACAGAAGATATGGATAAACCCGGTATCATGAATGCCAATTTAGGAATGTACCGCATTCAGTTATCCGGTAACAATTACGAACAGAACAAAGAAATCGGGCTGCATTATCAATTGCATCGGGGCATTGGTGTTCATCAATCAAAAGCAAACAAAAAAGGATTGCCGTTGAAAGTAAGTGTGTTTGTTGGCGGACCTCCATCGCACAGTGTGGCAGCCGTAATGCCGCTGCCGGAAGGGATCAGTGAAATGACCTTTGCAGGCGTATTGGGTGCAAGAAGATTCCGGTATACATACCAGGATGGATTCTGCATCAGTACCGATGCCGACTTTGTTATTACCGGCGAAGTATATCCAAACCAAAACAAACCCGAAGGGCCGTTCGGTGATCACCTCGGCTATTACAGTTTGAAGCATGATTTCCCGCTGATGAAAGTGCATAAGGTTTATGCAAAGAAAAATGCCATCTGGCCTTTTACCGTTGTTGGCCGCCCGCCGCAGGAAGATACCAGCTTTGGGAAACTCATTCATAAGATCACAGGCAAAGCTTTGCAACAGGAAATACCCGGCTTAAAAGAAGTACATGCCGTGGATGCAGCTGGTGTTCACCCGTTATTATTGGCCATTGGAAGCGAACGTTATACACCTTATGCGCAAACCAGACAACCGGCTGAGATATTAACCATCGCAAATCATATACTGGGCACCGGGCAATTAAGCCTTGCCAAATTCTTATTTATTACAGCTGATGATGAGAATAAATTAAGCACTCATAATATTGAAGAGTATTTCAACTATTTTTTGCAGCGCATTGATCTGAACAGGGATATTCATTTTTATACCAACACAACTATTGATACACTCGATTACTCGGGCATCAACCTGAATAGCGGGAGCAAGGTTGTGCTGGCTGCTTATGGCCCATTGATAAGAGAATTAGATAATGAAGTCCCAGCCGTATTCAAAAACCTGCAGGCATTTGAAAATGCGAAACTGGTTATGCCGGGTGTGATTGCTTTACAAACAAAGGCATTCACTAATTATGAAGCGGCTGTAAAGGAAATGGAAACGCTCAATGTTCAATGTTCAATGAACAATGATCAATTGAAAGGCATTCCGCTCATTGTTATTTGTGACGATGCCGGTTTTGTTAGCCAGCAACTCAATAATTTTTTGTGGGTAACATTCACCCGTTGCAACCCTTCGCATGATATGTACGGCATAAACAGTTTTACCGAAAAGAAACACTGGGGTTGCCGGGGGCCGTTGGTGATCGATGCAAGAATAAAACCACATCATGCACCGCCGGTGCAAAAAGATACAGCTACGGAAAAATACATCGACCGGCTTTTGAAAAGGGCGGAAGTCTTTATTCGCTAAACAAAATATGATCCCGTCAGGGCGTTGTTTTCTTTTTTATCACCACCTGCTCATTCAGTTTGTCAAACATTTTTTTATGAAACTCCCTGAAATCGGGATAACCACCGGCAGGGTAGAAGGTTCGTTTGAATTCCACAGTGATCCGTATGTTCAGCAGGTTGGCATCGGCACTTACCGTGCGGCTGAAGACGATCCCCTTATCTTCTGTTACCATAACGATGCTTTCCGGCAAGCCATCAAAAACATAATCAACAGGTATGGTGAAGTTGCCAAAAATGCTGTAGTCCTGCAGAAAGCCAAAGTCAACATCGGATGACCGGTTTTCGGACAGGAAATTATTTTTATCCAGGTCAGAAAAAAGGTTGACGGTAAAGTACCGGTAATTGCCCGAACTGTTTAAGATAGTATTGAATTTTACTTTTTGTTCCAGCGGCAGCGAATCGGCATCCAGGTTATTGATGGTAATGTCTTCAATTTTTACAGACGGATAAGGGCGCTGAAAATATTCTTCTTTGAATTTCGCCTCGCTCTCTTTGTAATCTTCACAGCGCTGAACCCGGGCATAGTTATAACAATTCACCAGGCAGTTGCCTTTCATATTACCGTCTGCATCTATTTCTCCCTGCACCGCTGCCATCACTTTGTAATGGTATTTGCCCGATAATATTTCTTTCCACTTTCCGTTTTCACCCTCTACAATAAACCCGTTCGTGTTCACCACCTGGGCGGGCACCATTTTATAATTAATGAACTTATTGGTTGCATCCAGCACAAAATATTTATCGCCAATGGGCACATAGGCCATTACAGAATTGAACTGTTCCAGGTCGGGATATGAAGTGATCGCCAACCCGTTTTCACGGGTGCTGAAAAAAATGGGTACAGCTTTTAAGCCGGCACCATTCAGTAAACGGATCAGCAGCAGGTTGAGATCAGCCATATTGCCGGTCTTTGTCTCCCATGTTTTTAAGATGCCGTTCTCTGTAAAAATTCCTTCCCGTTCATTCCAGGCGATCTCTTTCCGTAACCGGTCGTAAATGAGTTTCATGCGCATTTCCTCATCTTTTACCTGGTTTGCCTCATCCACCATTGTGGCTGCACCTGGAACATTTTTTTGTAACTGCAGGCCAAAACTTTCATCTTCGTTAAGCGATTTTATCACATGGCTCCATTTATTGCGTACTTCTATCACACGATCTCCCAGGTCTATCTGCGATAGTGTGAACTCCACCCGTTGCATGTAATCTTTTGGAGAACCCATGAAAGGTTCCTCTTTTATACCGGGCAGGTTTTGCATACTGTAATTCCGCTTCAGCACTTTTACCGGGATGGCTCCCTCTGTTATGGAAATGATCTCATCAAGCACTTCCTGTTTGCTGTCCATTGCATCAATCACATTTGGCTGCACACTGAAACGGAATATCTGGGGTATTTTTAACTGGTATTCGCTGTACCGAACCGGTATGTTTCCCTGGAAATACCAGTTCCGCAAGCCAATGGTCTCGCTTTCTATTACGTAACTGTATTCAATGATGCTGCCCACTTTCACTTCAGGGAAGGCAATGATCATTACCGATTGGTAGGCATTGATACGCTTTGAATAAATGGAGGATTTTTTTACCTCGCTAACCTGTACTTTGCCCGATGCATCCAGGTTGTATGTATTCGCATTCAGTTTCAACACTCTTTCTTCGTTGTTACGGGTATAGTAGGGAATGCGGATATCTGCCTGCGCAATACCATTTTCTTTAAGGATCTTGATACGGGTACGTCTTTCAAAAACGGTTTTAAACAAAGTAAAACCGATACTGCCTTTGTCGTAATAAGTATTGCCAAAGTCGATCAGTGTTACGGCACCGGCACCCTTGTCAAAAGGGCAATCGGTCATCTCCAGGTCAGCCTTGTCAACCTTTCCAAAGCCGGGCAGCCCTTTCTGTGCAGAAACGGTTAATGCGGCTAAAAAGATAAAAGCAACTAATAAAGATGGAGTTTTCATGCCAGTTGTTTCAGCTAATATAATAAAAAGGATTTTTGATAGCGTGGTTAATTGTATTTTTAATCAATAAAATTTACCGATGAAATTCGTTTACCTGGCATTAATTTCTGTATTAGGGTACTCTTCCTATGCCCAGCAGCCGGTTGCGTTGAAGACCAATGCTGACAATAATACATTACTGTGGGAGGTAAGCGGCAACGGGCTTGCTGCACCCAGCTATTTGTTTGGCACTTTTCATATGCTCTGCAAAGATGAAATAAAATTCAGCGATGCATTGAAACAGGCAGTGAACAATTCGGCCGAAGTTTATATGGAACTGGATATGGATGACCCCGGGGTTTTGCTTGGCGGCTTGAGTATGATGAGCATGAAAGGCGGAAAAAAACTGAAAGATATTCTTACCGAAGACGAATATAAACGGGTGGAAATATTTTTTAAGGATTCGCTTAAATCATCCCTTAACATGTTCCAGGGAATGAAACCCCTATTGCTTACATCGCTTGTTTATCCCAAACTGATGCCTTGCGCTGCCGTGACCAGCGTGGAAGAACAATTGGTAAAACTGGCAAAGCAAAATAAAAAAGAAATACGGGGATTGGAAACGATGGCTTTCCAGGCATCGGTATTCGACAGCATCCCTTATAAAGAACAGGCCGATGAACTTTTAAAAACGATCGGCAGCCTTTCAAAATCGAAACGGCTCTTTGATTCCATGGTGAAGGCGTATAAAAGCCAGAACATGTCGTTGCTGGAAAACATGCTTACCAATGATGATTTTGGTATGGAAGGAAGCCAGGACGTTTTGGTTAATAAACGAAATGAGAATTGGGTGGTGCAATTGAAAGACATCATGAAGAAAGAACCTGTATTTGTTGCAACGGGAGCCGGGCATTTGCCGGGTAAAGATGGATTGATCGCTTTACTCCTGCAGCAGGGATATACGGTGAGGCCGGTGGAGAATAAATAGCTGGATACTGGATGTTAGATCCTGGAACCTGGTGACCAGTATCTAGTATCTGTTTACTTAATAACCACTTCCTTTATCGTCTTTTCTCCCAGTGCCTCATTTACTCTTTCTATGATCTTTTCTTTTTGAAAAAGCAGTTCATTCTTTAACGGGGCAACCGATGTGGTAATAAATAAAGTGCTGTTGATGATCTGTATCTTGTCGGTGTACTTGGCAACTGTTTTACCCATCACTTCTTCCCACACGTCTTCAATGCGCAATGCCTGTATGCCGGTTTTAAGCCGGCTCTTTTGCAAAAACTGTTTTATGGCATCCTGTAATGAAACTTCTCCCATGAAGCAAAAATAGGTTATTTGCTTCGCAAATGTTTATTGCCACAGAGGCACAGAAGCACGGAAGCAACAAAGAAGAAATATATGTTCTTTTTATTTTCTGTGCTTCTGTGTTTCATTTGTTTCGCAAATGTTTATTGCCACAGAGGCACAGAGCAAAGAAGATATATTTTTTTTTTTTTTTTTTTCTTTTTGTTTTTCAATTTGCGCAATTATTGCCCGAGGCACAGAAGCCGAGCAAAAGAAGATTTTTTTTTTTTTTTTTTTTTCGGGTTTGCCCGTGGCAAACTCTTTTTGCCGACGGCAAAAATTACAACTCAATTACCTGGTAAGCAGTATTTAGTTTTTCAAACGCTTTCTGCAATCTTTCTTTGTGTGTATCAGTAATGAAAACCTGTCCGCTGTTCTCGTTGCATACCCAATGAAGGAGCTGGCTCATCCGGTTGTCATCTAATTTTTCAAACACATCATCCAGCAGCAGGAGGGGAGCAAAACCTTTATTGGTTTTCAGCAGTTCAAATTCTGCCAGTTTCAATGCAAACAACAAACTTTTGCGCTGGCCTTGTGAAGCAGTGGTTTTAAATACCTGGCCGTTCAGTTGCATGGTAATATCATCCTTGTGAATGCCGGCATTGCTTCGCTGCAACATGAAATCTTTTTCCCGGCAGTGATTCAGCAGGTCATGAAAAGGCGTTTCATTCAACTGGCTGTTGTATTGAATGGATACCTGTTCATCCTTGCCGGCTATCTGTACATAAAATTGCTGAACCAATGGTATCAATGCTTCGGTAAACTGTTCCCTTTTTTTGTGAATGGAATTGCCGGGCTCCATCAATTGTTCATCCAGCACTTCCAGCAACGGCCAGTCGGTCTTGCCCTGTTCGGCAAAACGTTTTAATAAACTGTTTCGCTGTTGCAAAATTTTATTATACCTAATAAGATCCTGCAGGTAATCCGAATCCATCTGGCTGAGTACTGTATCGATGAACCGGCGTCTTTCTTCACTACCACCGGTGATGAGCTCAATATCATCCGGCGCCACCATCACTGCCGGGAATTTGCCAATGTGTTCAGATAGTTTTGTGTACGGAACCGCATTTAAAAAAATCTCTTTTTTACCTGCACCTTTATAAATGCAGACAATTTCATATTGCTTTATTTGTTTTTCATATTCTTCGCTGTGATCTTCTCCATTTCCTCCCCCTTTGGGGGAGATAGAGGAGGCTGCTTCCAGCCGGAAACCGTCATGATCGAACCGTACATTGAGGCCGTCGGTCTTTGCAAAATAACTTTTGGTAAAGCAGCAATAATAGATGGCATCCAGCAGGTTGGTCTTGCCCCGGCCATTGAGCCCACATATGCCGATCACTCTTTCTTTAAAAGAGAAAGATGAATGGCTGTAATTTTTAAACTGCGTGAGGGTTATTTTGGAAAGAGACAGCATGAGGCTGCAAGATACAGAATGTAAATACTGTTTTAATTTTTGCGGATTAGTGTTATTTTTAATCCTTAAATAGCCCTTGTAAACATAAATTCGTGATCCTGCAGATGAAAAAAGTCTTCATAATAGGAATAGTCATTTTTTGTGGATGTCAACTATTTGCACAAGGAGTGAATTTTGAATGGGTAAAATCACTTTCATAATCATACGGTTACTGGTGAAGGTCATTATATAAGTGTGGATGGGATGGGAAATGTTTATACATCCGGTACATTTTATACTGCGAACACAGATTTCGACCCTGGACCAGGGGTCTTTAATCTTCCTTTGCATGGGCAAAATGATGTTTTCGTTACCAAATTTGATCCGAATGGTAATTTCATTTGGGCCATTAATGTAGGAGGGCCGAGACAAGATATCAGCACCGGTTTAACAGTAGATGCATCCGGATATGCTTATGTAACCGGCTTTTTTGAAGATACTGCAGATTTTGATCCAGGGCCAGCAGTATTTAATCTAGCCGCTTCTACAACCTGGCAGGATATTGATGTTTTTATATTAAAATTAGACCCAACTGGTAGTTTTAGTTGGGCCAAACAAATTGGTGGCGATGGAGGGCAAAGTAGTAGGTCAATTACACTAGATGGATTAGGGAATGTATATACATTAGGAACTTTCTCGGGCCTTACTGATTTTGATCCAGGTACTGGTGTGTATAATTTAACGGGCAGTTCAAGCACGTTTATTTCCAAATTGGATAATGCCGGAAATTTTATTTGGGCAAAAACCAATTACAATACAAATTACGGTGGTCAGGAATACCCTTCAAGTGTGGCTGTTGATGCGTCAAATAATGTTTATTTCGCTGGTTCATTTACCGAAACAATGGACTTTGATCCTGGACCTGGAATCTATATATTAACCGCTCTAACTGGAGAACGATTGAGTGTTGTAACAAAGTTGGATGCGGCGGGAAATTTTCAGTGGGTTGCGAATGCTGGATCCACGCTTTTTTATTTTGCGCATTCCATAGATGTTGATGCAAATGGCAATACTTTTTTAATGAAGGAACAGAGTTTATGCAAAATAAGTCCGGGAGGAAATTTACTCTGGACTAAAAATATTGGAGGAAGGGCTTATGAGTTCTCACAATCAATACATTTAGATGGCAATTCCAATGTTTACATAACCGGAGTTTTCCGTAATACTGTTGATTTTGATCCTGGTCCTGGTACACATAATGTAACTGCTTACGGTAGTTCATCCTTTAATGATGCATTCGTTTTGCGGTTAGATAATAATGGAAACTTTGTTTGGGTGCAGCAACTTGGGGGAAATTCAGAAGATCTAGCCTATTCGATTTTTGTTAATCCCCCGGGTAATATATATTCTACCGGGTACTTTACTATTTCGGCCGATTTCGACCCTGGGCCTGGCGTATTCACCTTGACCGTACCCGGTTCATCTAACTATATTCATAAGATGAGTAAGTGTACAAATATCACTTCTTCAATTATAAATGCATTTGCTTGTAACAGTTATACTTTAAACGGTCAAACATATACTACAAGTGGAATCTATACACAAACGCTTATCAATGCTGCTGGCTGCGATAGCATTTTGACACTTAACCTGACTATTGGTGGTTCAAATGATACAACTTCCGTCACTGCATGTGATAACTATACCTGGCAGGGCCAAACCTATACAAGCAGCGGATTTTACAGGGATACGCTGGTTTCTTCCACCGGTTGCGACAGTATACTTAATTTAAACCTTACGATCAATTATAAAGTATTGTCAATAGTAAATGCAACCATTTGCCAGGGGCAAACTTACGCAGGCCACTCATCAACGGGAATCTATGTGGACACCTATGTTGCAGCAAATGGCTGCGATAGTATCCGGACACTGAACCTGACTGTAAGCCCGGTATTGTATTCAACAGTTGCTGCAACTATTTGTAATAATCAAAACTATGCAGGCCATAATATAAGTGGTATTTATATTGATACCCTGGTTTCAGTTTTTGGTTGTGATAGTATCCGTACATTGAATCTCACAGTTAATCCAAGAGCGTTTACATTGATCAATGTATCCATCTGTGAAGGCCAAACCTATTATGCCGGCGGTGCCAATCAAACCACTTCAGGAATTTATAAAGACACATTGTTGACTTCCCTTGGGTGTGATTCTATAATTACTACGACTCTGACCGTAAATCCAAAACCAAAACCCGACCTTGGCCCCGATAGGAATCTTTGTGTTTCTTCCGCTGCAATAATTACTCCCGGAGTTTTTAACAGCTATCTCTGGCAGGATAACAGTACGCAATCAAATTTCACGGTCAGCAGTATTGGCACATACTGGGTAAAAGTTACCGATGCCAATAATTGTACTGCAACTGACAGTTTGAGAGTACTTGCAATAGATACCGTGCCCGGGAATTTCTTACCGGCTGGTCAAACGGTATGTTTTGGCAATGAGGTAAAGATATCATTGCCGGGCTACAAGAATTATTTGTGGAGCACCGGTTCCACTTCCAGTAATATTTCGTTGAAGAATTTCGGAACCTTCTACCTCACCGTTACAGATTTTAATAACTGCAGCGGAATAGACTCGATAACCATTCAAAGAGCTAATTGTATTCCCATGGGCATTCCAAATGCATTTACGCCCAATGGCGATGGAAAGAATGATGTATTCAAGCCTACCATCAACCAGGCCATTCTACGTTTCAGCTTTGTGATCTTCAATCGTTATGGCGAAACCGTATTTGAAACCCGGGAATATGGAACCGGCTGGGATGGTACTTACAAAGGCAAAATGCAGCCAACGGGCTCTTATGTTTACCGGATAAAATTCACCAATATTAATGGCTGGGAATCGGAAAACAACGGAACTGTTTTGCTGATCCGTTAATTGGTTGAAGCAGCCTGAATTTACCTATAAAATTTTCTGGTAATGGCTTCCTAATTCCTACTTACAAATTCCTATTTCTCCCTTATCTTTGCCGCCTAAAATTCAAAACCTTGGCTACAAAGTTTTCAAAAGAAACCTATTTATACTGGTACGAACTGATGCTGTTGTTACGCAGGTTCGAGGAAAAGACCGGCCAGTTATATGGTATGCAAAAGATCCGGGGCTTCTGCCACCTTTATATCGGGCAGGAAGCCGTGGCAGCCGGTTGCATGACCGCCACCAATCCTGATGACAAGTTCATTACAGCCTACCGCGACCATGCACTGGCCATTGCCAAAGGCGTTTCGGCTAAATCATGTATGGCTGAGTTGTATGGCAAAGCCACCGGTTGCAGCAAGGGCAAGGGTGGAAGCATGCACTTTTTTGGTGTGAAGGAAAATTTCTTTGGCGGACATGGTATCGTGGGGGCACAGATTGGCACAGGTGCCGGACTGGCATTTGCTGAAAAATACCGCAATTCAAATAACGTGGTGCTTTGTTTCTTTGGCGATGGCGCTGCCCGCCAGGGAATGCTGCACGAAACCTTTAATATGGCGATGCTTTGGCAATTGCCCGTTGTATTCATTTGTGAGAACAACCAGTATGCGATGGGAACATCTGTTTCTCGTACCAGCAATGTGCTTGACATTTATAAACTGGCCGATGGATACGACATGCCCAGCGACAGCATCGATGGCATGAGCCCGGAGAATGTACATAACGGCGTTCTGCGGGCCGTTAACCGGGCAAAAGAAAAGGGCGGCCCTACTTTACTGGAAATTAAAACATACCGGTATAAAGGGCACAGTATGAGTGATCCGCAGAAATACCGTACCAAGGAAGAATTGGAAGAATACAAGGAAAGAGACCCGATCGAATACGTACAGAAAGTTTTAGTAGACCAGTATAAAGTTACCGAAGCAGAGATCGAAGTGATCATAGACAGGGTAAGGGCCGAAGTGGAAGAATCGGTGAAGTTTGCCGAAGAAAGTCCCTGGCCGGATGACAGCGAATTGCTGAAAGACGTTTATATGCAGGAAGACTATCCATTCATTGTTGACTAATAATTTTATTCTTAATTTTTAATTTTTATAATGGCAGAGAAAAAAGCAACAGCAGCGCCGATGGAAACGGCAGATGTGATTGAAAAAGCAAAAGGCTTTTGGGCAAAATACAGCAAGCTCATCATCATGGCCGGATCAGTGGTTATTGTACTGATCGGGGGATGGCTCATTTACAAATACATGTTCCGTTTACCCAAAGAGAAAGAAGCCAGCGAAAAAGTATTCGCTGCTGAAAAACTGTTTGGTAAAATGGCCGGTGAATCGTCTTTTGGCAAAGACACCGTGAATATGGTTCTTAACGGCGACAAAGCAGCCGGGGTAACCGGCCTGTTGAAAATAATCAGCAGCTACGGAAGCACACCCGCCGGCAACAGGGCCGAATACATGGTTGGTGCCTGCTACCTGCAACTGAAACAGTTCGATAAAGCCATCAAGCACCTGAAAGAGTTTGACGGCAACGGGGCAAACCAGATCCAGAGCAAAGCATACATCATGCTGGGCCATGCATATGCCGAACAGAAGAATACCGACGAGGCCTTGTCTTATTACAAGAAAGCAGCATCGGTAGCCGAAGGTGACGAGGGCATGGCTTCTGAAGCATTGTTCATGGCCGGCCGGTATGCCGAAGCCACAGGCAAAACAAAAGATGCTATTGAACTTTTCCAAAAACTAAGCGATACGTATCCTGCCAGCCAGCATGTTAAATCAGGCGATGCAGAAAAATACCTGGCCCGGTTAGGTGTTACCAAATAAAAAAAATGTCTGATTCAAACCAGCATGTAAATAATACCACAGGCATCCAGCTACCAGCGGGTGCCTGTGTTGTAATTGTGCGTACCGAATGGAATGCAGAAACGGTAGGCAAACTGGAAGCAGGCTGCATAAAAATATTGCAGGAGCATAAAGTGAACTATCAATTGATCACCGTACCTGGTGCTTTTGAAATTCCCTTCGCCATAAAAAAATACTGGGAGGATACCAAGTACAAAGAAAATAAGCCCTGTGCTTTCATTGCACTGGGTTGTGTGCTCCGGGGCGATACCCCGCATTTTGATTATGTGAGCAAAGCTGTTACCGATGGCATCCTGCAACTGAACCTTTCGCTTCCGGTACCAACCATCTTTGGTGTATTAACGGTAGATGATCAGCAACAGGCCGATGACCGTACCGGCGGCAAACACGGAAATAAAGGCGAAGAGTCTGCAATATCTGCGCTTAAGATGATGGCATTAGTTGCTACCTTTAAATAAAAATCATACATGAGAATCCTGTTGGCAGCCTTCCTGCTTTTTTCTTTTGCTGCATGTAATAATAATGAACCGGTTAAAGAAGATCCGGTGGCAAAAGTTGATTCAATCCCGGCAAAAACGGAGACAAAGCCCGAACAGAGCTACATCCATAAATTTACCGACACAGCCCTGGAGAAAAAAGTTACGGCGGTCTTACTGAAATTCCCATTCGTTCAAAAAAGCAATAAGTACATTGATTCGATGAGTAACCATAAACACGGGATATCATTCATGCTTGATAATACAAAGGGTGAGAATGTTTCGGTGCTGGCGGGCTATAACAGCGACGAACGCTTTGAGACCTATTACCATTTTTATGTAGATCCCAAGACCATGGCCGTAACGATCTACGACCCATTGACAAATAAAACCCTCCCGGTAAAAGACTATATAAAGACATTGAAATAAAATGAAAGTACAGTTATTCATCCCTTGCTTTGTTGACCAGCTTTATCCGCAAACCGCTTTCAATATGGTGAAGGTGCTGGAGAAAGCCACCTGCGAAGTGGTTTACAATACCAACCAGACCTGTTGCGGCCAGCCTGCATTCAATGCCGGTTTCCGCAACGAAGCAAGAGATGTTTGTTCCAAGTTTCTGAAGGACTTTGACGGCGTTGATTATATCGTAGCTCCCAGTGCCAGTTGCGTGGGCTTTGTACGTAACTACTACGGAAAGATATTCGACAACTCTTCGCAACACAATCAGGTAAAAGACCTGTGCAAACGGATCTATGAATTCAGCGAATTTTTAACGGAGATATTGAAGATAAAAAATTACGGCGCCGAACTGAATGCAAAAGCTACCTACCACGATAGCTGCGCCGCATTGCGGGAATGTAAAATAAAAGAAGGCCCCCGTACTTTATTAAACCATGTCAAAGGACTTGAACTGGTTGAAATGAACGATGTGGAAACCTGCTGTGGTTTCGGTGGAACCTTTGCCGTGAAATTCGCCGCCATCTCCACAAGTATGGCCGACCAAAAAGTTACCAATGCGCTTGCAACGGGCGCTGAATATATCATCTCCACCGACCTGAGCTGCCTGATGCAGATCGACGGATACATTAAAGGGAAGAATCTTCCGATAAAGACCATGCACATTGCCGATGTATTGGCCAATGGGTGGGAATAGTTCTATTTGTTTGAACCACATAGTCACATAGGAAACATAGATCTTATATTAGAACCACTATGTGTTTTCCTCTGTGACCTATGTCCTATGTGGTTCAAACAACCTGGTAATTCTTTCATTTTACAGAACTACTCACTTCCTTTCTCCGTATATAGATCTAAACTTTAACCTTGAAACAGATCATCTGCGGCTTAGCTGTATTATTACTGCTTGCATCCTGTAAAAACAGCAACAAGATCATTGTGTCGGCAGATTTTATCGACAGCCTCCTTTCAAATTATACCCAGCCTGAAGCATACAAAGCCAATGAAACGGATATCCGGTTCTGGGAAAAGCGGATTGATCCAAAAAATCCCGGTCTTGTTAATGAATTGCGATATGGGGCTGCTTTGATACAACGTTTCCATTTATCGGGAGATATTGCTGATGTGTTTTCTGCCGACAGCCTTTTACATATTGCCGATGCAGCATTTGCCCATAAAGAACCTTCGCCCAATATGGCCCTGGTACACAACAGTATTTTACAGCACCGCTTCAAACAGGCGGATTCGTTGCTTAACGAAGCCAGGAAAGCAGAAGTAAAAAGGTATGACGCCATCAGCACATCATTTGATGTTGCTTTTGAATTAGGGCAATACCTGCTGGCCGAAACAGAATTGAAAAAGATCACCGATTATAAAGATTACGGCTATAATTTCCGCTACGCCAAACTGGCCCATTATAAAGGCGAACTGGATTCTTCCATTGAAGCCATGCACCGGGCAGCAGAAATTGCCGGTACAAGCATTCCATTGAAACAGGCTGCTTTGTCAAATGAAGCAGACCTTAACCTGCACAGCAGAAATCTGCAAAGGGCCAATGATCTTTACATGCGATCGATCCGGTTAAGTGCAGCCGACCTTCATTCCATCATGGGCCTCGGCTGGATCGCACTTGTACATGATAAGAATGATTCGCTGGCTGAAAAGATATTCCGCTTTGTTCAGTCAAAGACAAAAGCGCCGGATGTACTTTTTAAATTGGTACAGGTGGCAGATGCAAGAGGGGATAGTACGATGCAGAAAAAAAACGCACAGCAATTTGTTGATATTGTAACAGCCCCGGTCTATGGCAATATGTACAACAAGTATTTGCTGGAACTTTATACCGGCATTCTAAATGAACCTGTAAAAGCAGAAGCCTTGGCAAAAAGAGAATTGCTGAACCGGTCAACACCGCAAACTTACGCCTGGTATGTGTGGGCTTTATATTCCAACAACAATATTGCAGAAGCACAAAAGATTTATGAAGAACATGTTTCCGGTAAACCCCTGGAAGGAGTTGAACTTTACTGGATGGGAAAGTTCATGCAGGGGTTGAAGAAGGGATATAATGCACAGCAGTTCTTTAAAGCGGCGTATAATAACCGGTATGATCTGAGTCCGGCGATGGTGAAGGACCTTGAGAAGGGATTGGAGGAGTGATTATGATTTAACCACGGAGTCAAAAGCAGAAAATAATAAAAGCAGGGTTCTTAATACTTGAACCCTGCAACGTAAACTGGTTATTGATTCTGATCTAATATAGCAAAAGACTTAATCCAGGTATCGTACGCACTTTCTTATCCGGCCCCATCACTTTTACATCATCAAATACCACCATTGAACCGGGAATACAGCGATCCATCAGGTGTTTGACCGGGGCTAATTTGTTGCTGGTAATGGTTCCTGTTTCCACTCCCCGGAAATTAGCGCCGGAGAAATAGACCTTTGCACTTACCACTTTGAACTGAACATCGAATTCAAAATCTTTCGGCATCTCAGCCCGGCAGTATTCCTGGCTTTTAAAAACGATCGACCGCATCTTCCAGGGTTCCTGTTTGTCCTGGAAATTAAGGGTAACAGCTTCTTTGAAAATTGCAGGAGAACTGTTGCAGGAAATGACTGGGTTAGTAACAGATGTAACTTGTTTGTTTCCCGGTATCATAAAGATGGCGGGTAGAAAGCATAGGAGCAGTGTTTTCATTTTGTAAATTTTTGGGGTGAAAAAGCTGCCCCAAAATAATATTCAATACGGGAAAGGAATGTTATACTAGAACTTTCGTTGCCTTTTTCAGAATTCATTGCCCTGTCCTTTAGGGCAGGGATAAAATGAACCACTGCAAACAGGGCTTTAGCCCTATGCTTTGACCTGGGCTAAAGCCCGAAATACATTTAATGTATTCACCGGCCTAAAGGCCGGCGCAATTCAAAAGGCTTGTGCAATTCAAAAGGCCGGTGCAATTCATCCTCGTCCCGGTCTCCGACCGGGATGCAATGGTTTGGAGTCTTTGACTCCCTTATTCCTATAGCCGTTCGATCTTACAGATAAAGCAACAGGCTTCTGCATTCCGTGCATGCAAATAATCAATATAAGGGTTGGTTTCAAAGATCTCCGGGATCAGTTCATCCACATCCGCATCTCCAACCAGTTTGGCAAAAACCATCTTCTGGCTTTTACTATATCCAATTAAGGACAAAGGAAAATTCTCTTTATCGGCTTTTATCTCCGGTGGAAAACGATGAACATCTTTATAGGCTTCCACTTCTTCGGCATGGATGAAAACAGGACCTGGCTGGTTAAAGGCATTGGCAATTGCAAACGGACTGTGTGATAAAAGCAACCGGTTTTCTTCTCCCACTTTAAAAGCTTTTAAAGAAACCCGGCAGGGGCCCCTGCCTTTAGCTACCTGTTCAATTACTTCATGGCCAAAATCATCTTTGCGGCTTTCACGGATTTTTTTGGCGTATTCCTCACTTAGGGGAACGATCTTGAATTTATGCATACTGTTCGATTTTTTTTTTGAACCACATAGGAACATAGATCACATAGAAGGAAAAAATAGTCTATGTGTTTTCCTATGTTTTCTATGTACTATGTGGTTCCCTGTAAAATTGCAGCAAATAGATTTGTACTTCAACCCGAAACTTGCTGATTTAATTCTCCGGATAAACCTTTGCGGCTTCCCAGCCGATTATGGCCGTCTTACGTTCGCTGCCCCAATGATAATCGCCAATGATACCAGATGATCTGATCACCCGGTGGCAGGGAATGAGGAAGGCTACGGGATTGCTGCCGATCGCTGTACCAACGGCTCTTGCCGCACCCGGACTTTCAATATCACCTGCAATGGAAGCATAGGTGGAAATATTCCCGAACGGGATCCGTAATAATGACTGCCAGACTTTTAATTGAAAAGGCGTTCCCTTTAAATGAAGTTTTACTTTTTGCAGATCATTCCATTCGCCCGAAAAAAAACGCAAGGCTTCCTGCTGTATCATATCGGTCTTCTGAAACAGCGAAGCATTCGGAAAAAAAAACTGCAGGTTCTCTATGCCATACTTTTCATCCTTTACAAAAGCGAGCTGGCAAATGCCTTTTGAGGTGGAGGCAATGATGATATCGCCAAAAGGCGTTTCGGCAAAACTATAATTGATCTTGAGTGCTTCGCCGCCATTCCTGAATTCACCGGGAGTCATTCCTTCAATGCCTATGAACAGATCATGCAGCCGGCTGGTGCCCGATAATCCTGTTTCAAAACTTACATCAGATAAAGAGAGATTCTGTTTCAATAATCCCTTGGCATACTCAACACTGATGAACTGTAAAAATTTCTTCGGACTCACACCTGCCCAGTCTTTGAACAACCGCTGAAAATGAAAGGGACTCAGGTGGATCTGCTTTGCCACAGCATCCAGGTCGGGCTGTTCTTTAAAGTTTTCCTTTAAATAAACGATGGCTTTTTCTATTCTTTCGTAATCTGTTATCATGACACAAAAGTAAAGAGACCATCCGCCAAATAAAACCCGGATCTTGCTATGTTTTAAAAGAACAGCCGTTCAACCGTCCAGTACCCGGCCAGTAAAGTAATTAAAATGGAAAGCGGGATTACAATAGCTTTCCGGTAGTAAGGTTTATTGCCAAACCATTTTCCAAATAAGAAGAAGGCAGAGAGGATGACGGCAAGCTGTCCCAGTTCTACACCCACATTAAACATGATCAATGAAGTGAGGTAAGAATTCTGTGGCAATCCCAATGTGCCGAGTGCATTGGCAAAGCCCATACCATGCACCAGGCCAAAGAGGAACACAATTCCGATCCTGGATTTTTTTAAAGTAGGGGAGAGTATGTTTTCCAAAGCAACATACATAATGGATAGCGCAATGATCGGCTCTACAATGGCAGGTGAAGGTGTGATCACTTTAAACATCGCTAAGCCAAGTGTGATTGAATGTGCCACTGTAAATGCTGTTGCCTGCCAGAGTACGGGTTTTAATTTCGGACTGAGCAAAAATAAACTCAATACAAAGAGAATATGATCAAAGCCAAGCGGAATGATATGGGTGAATCCCAACTGCAGGTATAAGATCGCTGCGTCTGTTTTACTCATCTTCTCCAACTCACCTACCACATCATGGGCAAACAAAGGCTGGCTTGCAAGGAATAACAGGATCAATAATCCTAACGCCTTTGACAAAAAACTTCTCTTATTTGAATTCAATTCTTTCATAAGGTCATTTTAAAAGAATACAGCGAATTTAACCCGGGCAAATACCGGCGTGCCGGGTGTATAATGCAATTCTGTTACCGGGTTGGGTTCATTCATCAATCTTGATTCGGTGGCAAACTGTGCTTCATTCCATTTGATGTTGAATATATTTTCAAAGGCAAGGCCAATTTCATACTTCGTCCTTGTATAGTTAACCGAAGCATCCATTAAAAAATACCCTTTGGCCACAATGCTGTTATCTTCATTGGCAGGACGGTCTTTGATATACCTGTAACTGATGCCACCATTAAAGCCCTTTTGTGCTTTATAAAAAATTCCTCCCACGCTTGTAAGTGTTGGCGCCAGCGGAATATGATCTGTACCCTTTGCCTCATCAATCGCTCTTGGTTTGGTGAAATTAATATTGGCATTAGCAAACAGGTTTTTGCTGAACTGGTAGCGTGCGGTAACATCAACACCCTGCCTGCGGCTTTTGCCACTGGGTTCAATAACGCCGGCATCACCTACATACACAAATTCCTGGTCGAGGTACAGGTACCAGGCGGCAATGCTGAGGTATAAATTCTTTGCTGGCTTCAGGATAACGCCAAAGTCAGTTCCATACGCTGCAGGCAAAATCTCTTTGCCGTTGTTGGCGACTACTACCCGTGTATCGTTGCTGTGAAATCCCTTGCCAGCTTTTACAAAAAACTGAAGTAGGGAATTTACCGTGTACTGGATATTCAGTTTGGGGCTTATGATCGCTTTTTGCTGTGAAGGCAACTGATCAACAGTTAATTTGTCGAAATAACCAAAGTGAAAATAATCAAGCCGTATGCCTGCATCAATAAGCCATTTGCCTGCATTTAATTGCTGCTGCACAAAAGCAAAAGCATTTACTTCTTTTATATCGCCCCGCTTAACGTCACTTAAAAATTCACGTTTTACCACATTTGATAAGCGGCTGTCTTTGCTGGCATCGTACCGCAACCCGGCGCCATAGGCTGAATACAGGCTGGCATTTGCAAAGAAATTTTTTTGCCTAAACTTTGAGGTGTAGCCAAAGATATTCCTGCTTTCTGCCTGGTTTATCTCATCGCCATTAACCGGGTCATTCAGGTAGAAAGTAAAATTTGAGTACAGGTTGAATTTATAACGGCTGTAAAATGCCTGGTTCTCCCAACTGCTTCCGTTCTTAAAATTAGTTGTGAGTACCACATTGGCATTATGCCTTTCTGTATTTCCGCCCTCGCTGGGGTCAATGCTTCCAAAGCGATCGATCGTTCCATCGGCAACAGCTCTTTCTGGTACTTGTCCGCTTGCATTCCATTTGCTGCTGAATGAAGAGAGGGAAGCCGTAAGGTTTGTGTTTTCAGAGATCGCAAGATTATATTTCCCAAAAAGGTTCAGGCGTTTAAAATTCTGTTTGCTGATGGTTGGCCCATCGGTATAATTAAAGTCGGCGGCAATATAAGCGCTTTGTTTATCCTTATTCTTTTTCAGCAGATCAACCATTGCAAGGGTACGGAAGGAGTTGAAACGCCCGGCTTCCACCTGCACAATACTTTTTGAAATATTTTTGTATGTTGAAAATGAAACATAACCTGCCGTATTTAAATTTCCCTGCTGCGTATAGTAGGGGCCGGCGCCAAAATCAATATTGTTGATGGTTTCGGGGATGATGAAATGCGAATCGGCATAACCCTGCCCGTGTGCATGGCTCACCATATTCACGGGCATGCCATCCACACTCACCTGCACATCGGTACCATGGTCGCAATCAAATCCACGTAAGAAGATCTGTTCTGCCTTACCACCACCGGCATGCTGTGCAATAAATAAACCGGGTACAAGGCGTAGCAATTCCTGCGTATTCCTCACAGGCTTAAGTTCAAGATCAACTTTGCTGAGCGTGCTGAACTTTGTGGTTGCATTGCTTTGCAGTACCACATCTTTTAAACTAACCACATCGGGTTGCAGGGCAATAATGTTGCCTTCCTGTTTTTCTACGCTTATTGTTGCCGCTTTATATCCAACAAAAGAAACCATTAATTGATTGCCCGATCTTAAAATGAAATCGCCATTCTGATCGGTGGTTGTTTTTATGGCCGGGGCATTGGCATTAGTAACCGACACCGATTCCAGCGGCTGCCTGCTGATGGCATCCACCACTTTGCCCTTCGTTACCTGGGCCTTTGTTGCCTGGAATGATCCCAACAACAGTATTACCAGGGAGACAATGCTCCTGAACCTGTATTGCATACATTGAAATTTAAAATAGATAAGTGAAATAACATGCCGGGGTTCATTCCAATAAAATACCAAAATGACCGGTATGGCTTAAGCTAAAATTAAATTCCGGGCCTTGGGTGGTGGATAGTCTGCACCGGGAGTTTGATATACCAGGCAGGAAGAAGTAGTGAGATTGTACGATCTGGTTTGCAAGCAATGAAAAGCGTCTTTTTGCTGCAGAATTATATGTTCACTGGCAGTATTGTCTTTTTTTGCAGAAGGATTCTCTTTTGATGATTCGTCTTTCTCTGCATTGTCAACAATTTCTTTGTGCACGTGAAGCTTTCCGTTCTCATAGTGTACGGTTGCCATGTGCTGGGTGTAATAAAAAGCGTGGGCAAAGGCATCGGCAATGTAGGGCGAAACAGGCTTTAACATGGCCGTACTGTAGGCGAAGAGCAGTATATAAAGTGCAGCCTTTTTCATTTTTACAGTCAGTGAAAGATTAATTTAGTAAGTCTAAGTAATGGTGTTTTCATCTTTATATACGAGGTTATGATACGGATGGTTTTAGTAAATGATAATTGGCTGAAGATATCCCCGGTTTAGCCAAAAAGCAAAGGGCGGAGAAATGATCCCCGCCCTTACTTGTTTAATTTATAAGAATTACCAGGGACTCGCCAGGTATGGGAATGCTGCAAGGAATGTTTTATCATTTACATTCACATTGTCATTGGTCAAACCGGGGTTACTTGCTCCGGTAGGTCCACCAAAGATGAGTAAGAGTTCTACATTGATCACGTCATCAGCCAAAGCCCTTCCGGATAATGTATTGGCCGGGTTGCCGTCAAAGAAAGTGGTGGTTCCGGTTGTTGATGCACCCAATACGTCTGTAGCCAGTAAGGTGGTCAGTTGAGTTGCATTTTGTGTAAGTGCATTGGTTGTATAACCCGGGTTCAGCGCCAGCAACCTTGCCTGGAATTTTGCCTGGAATGCTGCTCCCATATTTGATGGCGTGATTACGTTGAATGCATCTTTATCTGTTGCCGATACATTGAACACGGTGTTGATGGCCGGTCTTCCCATCTGGTCCTGCTGCTGGTAATAAACCGTTGGAGCAGGCGTATCATCGCTTTTTTTGCAGGATGCTGCTATGATCGTACTTCCAAGTACAATGGCTAATAATTTTATTGTTTTCATTTTTATTTTTTTAAAGTGATTTGCTTAATCAGATTTTCTTTTTGGTCTCGATCCATACATTGATATTGCCGCTGGCATTCAGTAATGTTTTGGGAACTTCTACCACGGTGCTCAATACATTTGTTCCGGCAAACGTATCGGATGCCATTCCGGGCGGCAGGAATGAAGTAGCTGTACCGGCAATGATCTTTTTGTATTGGGTCAGGTCAAAGAAAAACGGATCATCCCTTGGGCCGGCAAAGACCTTTACGCCATTTGTACCTGTTCCAATAGTTGGTGAAGCGCCATAAGCAGTTACAACCGCAGAAGCAGTCACCGTTCCTTCCAGTTTACTTCTTGTTCCTTTTTCAGACGGTGCAACAGGACCGTAAACCTGCATGCTGTTTGATGCAGCATCGTACTTGCATTGGATGACGAGGTCTTCGATGGCATCACCATTATTATCAATGTTGAATTCAATAACGGTATTCTCATCGAATTTGGCAGCAGCCGTACTGCCGGGTGCCAGTAAGCCCTGGGTATTGGCAACAAATACCAGGTTGTTCGGGTCTTGCGCCCTGAATACATAGAGGTCGGTAATGTCGCCGGCCTGGCCGGTTACGGCAGGCGTATCTATGTGGTCTGCCGCATAAATGATTCCGCCGGTGATCAATGTTACTGCAGCCATGGCTGTGATCAGTAGTTTCTTTCTTTTCATTGTAATTGTTTTTAGATTAATGATTTTATCTTTTTTGTCGTAAGGCCGACAACAGGTACAATTACGGGATATGAGCAAGGTTGGATTGCCTGGTCAAAAAATAATTACACAATCACGTATTTATTCATTGCAGTAAGTATTTTTACCCAAGGAAAAAAAATCCAGGCTTCAATTTTTAATTCTTCATTTTTAATTTTTAAATACATGGCATATTGGTTAGTAAAATCAGAACCCTCGGCGTACAGCTGGGATCAGTTGGTAAAAGACAAACAAACCTGCTGGAGCGGCGTACGCAATTATGCGGCCCGTATCAACCTGCGTGCAATGAAAAAAGGTGACGAGGTTCTGTATTACCACAGCAACGAAGGAGTGGAGATCGTTGGCATTGCCAAAGTAGTTAAAGAAGCTTACCAGGACCCGACCATTGACGACGACCGCTGGGTAGCGGTTGATTTAAAAGCAGTAAAAAAATTAAAAAAGCCTGTACCACTGGCGGTATTAAAAAACCCGACAAACGTTTTGCCGATATGGACCTGGTAAGATTAGGCAGACTGAGTGTGCAGACTGTAAAACCAGAAGAGTGGGAACTTATTATGAAACTGGCGGGGGAGAAGTGATGAATGTTGAACAAGGAACAAGGAATGTTGAATGATGATCGGAAATACTTCGCAATTCCTTGTTCCTTGTTCTTCTGTTCATTATTCTTCCGGGCTTTTTATTTCATTTAACAACCGTTGCCGGTTACATTCTTTATGCATTTTGTATCAATGAGTATCTCATTCATCTAAACTCATTGTATGAAAACAAAACTCGTTATTACTGCGCTCGCTTCTTTTATCATTTTTATTTCCTGCAACCGGTCTGAAAAAAAAGATGCTGCCATGGCAGATGTCAAAACCATGGATCTTCAGAAAATTACCGATGCTGAAAAGCAACAGATACCTGTTGGTAAACTGAAACAGCCAGTTACCGACAGCATGGGTTCGCCCTTGCAGCCTGTGGTCATAGCAAATCCCGACTGGGATAAGAAAATGATCAAAACGGGAACACTGAAACTGGAAGTGAAGAATTTTAAAAATTTCAGCAACAATGTTCATAAGACCATCAAACAGTTTGGCGGATACATTGCCCAGGAAGAACAAAGTACTACCGATGAACGGGCGGAAACGGTCATTACCATCAAAGTTCCGGTGGAGCAGTTTGAGAATATGATCAACCAGTTGCCCGGCGAGGAAGAAAAAGTACTGGAACGAAAAATAAGCACCGAAGATGTTACCGGTGATATTGTGGATACGAAATCGAGGCTCGAAGCAAAAAAACAAATGCGTGCCAAATACCTGGAGTTCTTAAAAGGATCCAAGAACATGGAAGAGGTATTGCAGGTGCAAAACAGTGTAAACAATATCCAGGAAGAAATGGAATCTGCTGCTGGCCGTATCCAGTCGCTTTCTCATCAATCGGCATACAGTACCATCAATCTCAGCTTTTATCAACCGGTGGCGGGATATACAACGGTTGATGACAATCCATCATTCTTTACAAGGATCAGCATTGCGTTTAAAACAGGCAGCAGCTGGATCGCAAACCTCTTTGTTGGGCTTGTATCTGTCTGGCCTTTATTGTTACTTGTGCTACTGGTATATTTTGGCTGGAGGAAAGTGAGGCCATCAAAAATTGTTGCTCAAAATTCCTGACACAGGCTACCTGAAGATAACAGTGCCCAGTTGTTTGGTGAGTTCAATCTCCATTTGTTTCAAATGCTGGTGCGTTTGCACAAGTACCATTTGGTCTTCTGCAGCAGTTGACCTTTCCAGGTCACGCTGGTTCTCATCCATCAGCCTTTTTATTTTGCGCAGCTTAAGGTAGTTGAGGGTGGAAAAAACTTCTTCGGCAAAAAGTTCCTCCCGGGTGGGGATATGGCCTTCAAAATGTTCTTTCCAGTTGGAACTTATTTCGTAACTGAAATCCATGATGCCCACAACAAGGGAGCTCATCTTCAGGTCATCGTGGTAAAGAAAATTTTTGGCAGTAGGCTCTATGCCGGCTTCGTACCAGGCTTTGTAGGTATTGTAAACCCGAACCAGTTCCCGGTTATCAATCAATTCCTCCAGGTGGTTTTCTTCGATCTCTTTAAAAATATACTCCGCCACTTTCATTTCATCGTTCCATTGCTTCAGCCCAAACTCCAACAGGCTCCTGATCATTGCCTGTTCATGTACCTCATCCCTGTTAAAAAGCGCCAGCGTTTCCTGGTCGGCTTCTGAAATTGTTTCGTTGTTGATATTCTCCTGCTCAAAACGCTGCTCCCTGTTTACACGGGACTCTTCCTTATTTACTTTTTCCCGGATGAATTTATTCACCAATGCATGCAAGCCGCTTTCTTCGATCTTCAGCATCTCGGCACATCGCTTTATGTAATCCTGTTGCTTAGTAAAATCCTCTGCCTTATTGATCTTTGAAATGGTTTCAGCCACCTGGTTAACAACAATCGATTTTTTGTTGCTGTCGTTGCCGATATCTTTTAATGCAATGTCTAATTGAAAAAGAATAAAATCTTTTTTATTGGCATTGACAAAATCAATAAAAGCACTGGCCCCTACTTTATTTACATAGCTGTCGGGGTCTTCGTTATCGGGGATCAAAACCAGCCGCACATTCAGGCTTTCTTCCAGTGCCAGGTCAAGTCCACGCAAGGCGGCTTTGATGCCGGCGCTGTCGCCGTCGTAAATAATGGTGAGGTTGTTGGTATATTTTTTTATCAGCCGGAGTTGATCAGGTGTGAGGGAAGTGCCCCCGCTTGCCACCACATTTTCTATTCCTGCCTGGTGCAGGCTCACCACATCCGTATATCCTTCCACCAATAGACATTCATCGGCCTTATCAATTGCCTGCCGGGCAAAATAAGAACCGTAAAGGATCTTGCTTTTTACGTAGATCTCATTTTCGGGACTGTTGATATACTTGGGTGCTTTATCATTTTTCTTGATGATCCTTGCGCCAAAGCCCAAAACTTTTCCGCTTTGGTTATGTATGGGGAAGATGATACGGCCCCGGTAATTATCGTAACTATTTCCATCCCGTACATTCACCAGGCCGGTCTTTTGCAAATATTCAAGACTGTATTGTGATGCCAGTGCCGCTTTGGTAAATCCATCTCTGGCTTCGGGGTTGTAGCCCAGTTGAAATTTGCGGATCACTTCTTCCCGGAATCCTCTTTCTTTTAAGTAACTCAGTGCAATGTCCTGTCCTTCTTCGCTATTGAATAATGCATCCGTGAAAAACTTCTGTGCAAAATTATTGATGATGTACAGGCTGTCGGCTACCTGTTGCTGTTGTTTGTATTCCGGGCTGGTTTCACTTTCTTCAATTTCTACATTGTATTTTGCTGCCAGCCAGCGAAGCGCTTCTACATAACTGTATTTTTCTGCTTCCATCAAAAAACTGATGCTGTTGCCGCTGCGGCCGCAACCAAAGCACTTGTAAATTTCCTTTGAGGGAGAAACGGTGAATGAAGGAGTTTTTTCGTTGTGAAAAGGGCAGAGGCCAAGATAATTAGCGCCTCTTTTCTTAAGTTTTACAAAGGAGCCCACGATCTCCACAATGTCGATGCGGCTGAGAATCTGTTGTATGCTGTTCTGGGATATCACGTACCAAATAATGAACCTGTAATTTACACTTCTTTACTTTACGCAGGGTAGCTATTTTGGAAGGCAAATATAAAAGCGGATCATGATTTATGAAAATTTACCCTAAAAATCATCCTGCATAACAATAATAATTACCTTTAACTTCCAAAAAATAAAATGAAATCATGAAGAGTAAATTCTTAACACTTGCTATGGTATTGCTCGGTCTCATCGGCCGGAGCCAGGATATTGAGGATATTAAAAAATACATCTACCTGAACAAGTTAGAGCAGGCTAAGCCGGAAATTGACAAATACCTCAGCAATCCAAAAAATGCGGCCCAGGCACCAGGATGGTACTACAAGGCCTATGCGTATGGTAACCTTTCCCGCCAGGCAAATAAAACCGCTGCAGAAAGTAAAGCCCTAAGCCAGGAAGCCTTTGACGCTATAAAAAAATACAGGGAACTTGACAGCAAAGCCCCCCTCACCACCGAGGAAAATAATTCCACCGTTTATAACCTGTACTATGGCCTGTACGACCAGGCTGTGAAAATGTACAATGCAAAGGACTATGAGGGTTCCTGCGATTTTTTTAAGAAGACACTGGAAGTGCATGACTATGTGTATGGCAATAGCCTGAACGGCCCCAACGGACTCAAATTCTCGGCACATGATACCGACATTGTATGGAACCTGGCCGTGCTGAGCAATGAACTTAAGAAGAAGGATGATGCATTGGAATATTATAAACGAATTGCCGATGCCGACCTGGGGGATGAAAAATATGCAGAAGCATACGATGAACTGGTAAAAAAATACCGCAAAGAGGGCAATAAGGAAATGTTTGCCAAATACATTACCCGGGCAAAGAAGCATTATTCTGCTGATCCTTACTGGGAAGCCGTGGAAGTGGAGTTTGCCTTAAAGGGGCTGGAGAATGAAGAACTTTTTAAAGCATATGAAGAGTTGCTGACTACCCACCCGAATAACTATATGGTTCATTTTAATTATGGCTACGAGCTGTCGAAATTCATTTATTCCCAGGATGCAAAGGGTAAGGACCTGACGGGCTATAAGAAAAGAATACCGGAGCTTTTTAAGCAGGCCATCGCTATCAACTCAACCGTTGATGCAAATATGCTGCTGGCAAATTTCTATTACAACACTTCATTCGATATACTGGATGACGCCAACAAAATAAAGGGGCCAAAACCTGATGACGTAAAGAAGAAAAATGAATTGCTTGCATTAAGCAAATCCACTATGGCCGATTGCATTCCTTATGGTGAGAAAGCCCTTGAACTTCTTTCTAAATTAACAACGTATAAAGAATCCGATAAAGTAAGTTATAAACAGGTACTGGATGTGCTCAGTACAGCATACAAACAGAAAGGCGATCTTAAAAAATCAGACGAATACCTGAAGAAAAAGGCCGACGTGGATAAACTGTAAAATGATAACCGACCATAAAAAAACCTCCTGCATAAAAGGAGGTTTTTTTATGGCATAAGTTAATATTACTATCCGCCCATCCTAAATTGAACATTTGGCCCACCGCCATTCTGCATATCTTTCATTGCTTTTACCTCTATGTCTTTTGGAATTTCAAATTCTTTGTCATTTATATCTTTGTCAGTCACCAGTTTGGTTACTTCCACCGTCATTGTGCGGCCCCGGCCCATATTCCTTTCATACTTCATTGGAAAGCCGTTCAGGTTTTCCATGCCGTTGCTTCCCGCCTGGTTCACAAAACCGCCAAATCCTCCCAGCGCTCCGCCGGTGCTGGCCATGCCCTGCAATTTAAAATCGGGGCAGTACCAAACCTGGGTGGTATCCTTCCGGCCGTTGCCCCGGGTGGCAATGATCAACGCTTTCTTGCACTCGTATCCCGCTATCTTTTTTGAGTCATCCAGGTATTCGATATTGAATTCGGGCGCTTTGCCGGATCCGGCAGTGGATGCATTCTGGTTTCGTCTTTGCATCATGCTGTCCATTCTCTTACGCATTTCTTCCTGGTCAGCATCGGTGGCATAAAAACCACTCTTTTTGCCCATCATTTCCATGATGGTGGTTGTGAGTTTTTTGCTGTTATCCCTGATCACCGTTGTCCTGCCCATTTCACTTTCTGAAAAAGTTTTTATCATATCATTCTTCAGCCAGGTAGTGGTCTTCGTTTCCCCATCACCGCCAAAACGCATAACCCTTACTTCTCCACCTCCATCAGCAGGACGCATATCCTGAACCTGGGCATCATCGCCTTCGGGAGAAACAATGGTGGTTTTGGTGATAATGGTGGCCTGGTTTAAAAGTTTTGGCTGGGCAACACTTCCAAAAGAAACAGCCAGCAGCAAAAGGGTAATATTTTTCTTCATATAAAATTATTAGGCGCCAAAAATACGAATAGGTTCGTAACAGGCAAATCATTCTTTCCTTTTAAAAGACTTTAACAGGAGATTATTTAACGGAAGACAGAGATTCACCGGCCTGTTAACCGGCATTGGCTGTTGAAATAAAATAAATATTGAGGATAATGTAGATCACAAGAAGTACCTGTGCAATGATCATATCAAACCTGTTTGCCTTTTTGACCTTATTATTCTTGACCAGCCTCATGGAGTAAGCAGTAGCGGTGATAACAGAAAAAATAAAGAACAGGGTGATGCCATGCAGCGTGTCCACCAATGTAAATGAAGTTGATTCCGGCAATGCCGAATCAATGATGTATTTGTTACCGATCACGGCAAACAAAGCACCCACACTCAGCCCAAAACGGGAGTCAACGCCATCTGCATGAATATAAAAACATATGTAGGCGATCAGGAAAGCAATATACATTCCCAGGAACATTTTCCAGAACAACCCGCCTGCTTCCCGTTTAATGCCTATCATAACCCGGAAGGAACTGTAGTCCATATGCGGCTTGCTTATGTTGTCGTCGCCAAACGCTGTTTCATAGGCCTTTTTACCAACGGATAACCTGCAACTGTCAATGATCCATCCGCTTAAAGTAAATCGTGGGTCATAATGATTGCCCAGGGTATCGGCAACAAATACCAATGACTGTGCATCGTATTGCGAGTTCTCAAAGAACAGCCTCAGTTTCTGCCGATCAAAAGGAAAGTTGCCGATCTTCCACGAATCTTTCATCACACATTGTAATTTCATAACCAGGTATACTTGTCCATTGCTGGTATCAATGGTGGAATAGGATGCCGTAAAAGATTTTGCATTGGGTATCTCCAGGTTCTTTAAAAAATCAAAGTCCTTGTTCTTATACTTTAACCAAAGCCAGAAATTTACGTTGTATTCTTTTTGTTTAAAATCGATGTCGTGGATGCTGGTGATGTAGATGCCTACTTTAACCGTATCGGGTTTTTTAGCCTTGCCGGAATCTGCATCCTGGGCCTTTGTAAGTGTAGTAAAAATAAAGAAGGAAAGGAGAAGCAGGGCCCGTTTCATCATCATTATTGGTTTCAGCCAAGTTAAGGAAGGGTACTGTAATAAACAAAGATTATTTACTAATTGCTTTGTGTCTTAATTCACCAAAAAGCAGGTTGAGCCTTTATGCAACGGCCATCAAATATTGCCTGGAAGTACCTTTTACCCGCCAGGGTCATAGAACTGGCTTTTATGATAGAACTATGCCCAGGCTGACAAAGTATATGGACTTCTTAAACTGTGAATAACTAACCGTTTCGCTGTAAAAAATCAAAATTTTCTATTGGTTCATTCCATTATATTTGCCGTCTGACCAAAAACATAGAAAAAAGTGCGTTTAAAGAGTCTTGAAATCAAAGGATTTAAAAGTTTTGCCGATAAAACCGTACTCAATTTTGACGAAGGAATAACCGGGGTAATTGGCCCCAATGGCTGTGGAAAAAGTAATATCGTCGACAGCATCCGCTGGGTGATAGGCGAGCATAAGATCAGCAACCTGCGTAGCGAAAATCTCGAAAGCCTCGTGTTCAATGGTTCAAAGACCCGCAGTGCCAGTGGCCTTGCAGAAGTAAGCCTCACCTTTGAGAATACAAAAAATCTTCTTCCAACCGAATTCAGTACCGTAACCATCACCCGTAAGTATTACAAAAGCGGGGAGAGTGAATACCGCCTCAATGATGTGGCCTGCCGCCTGAAGGACATTCATAATTTGTTTATGGATACCGGGGTGAGCAACGACAGCTATGCCATCATCGAACTGGGTATGGTGGACGACATCATCAAAGACAAAGAGAACAGCCGCCGCCGCATGCTGGAACAGGCTGCCGGAATTTCCATTTACAAAACACGAAAGAAAGAAGCCAAACTTAAGCTTGATGCAGCCGAGCAGGATCTTGCCCGTATTGAAGATCTTCTTTTCGAGATAAATAACCAATTAAAGAGTTTAGAAAGCCAGGCTAAAAAAGCAGAGAAGTATTTTGAAATAAAAAAAGAATACAAGGAAGTCAGTATTGAACTGGCCAAAGCGGCGCTGGAAGGGTTCAACATTACGTACCACGACCTGAATGAAAAACAAAAGGCCGAAGTGGATAAGCGTATTGAACTGGAGACCACCATTGCTAAAGAAGAAGCCTTGCTGGAACAGGAAAAATTAGAGTTGGTTGAAAAAGAAAAAGCCCTGCAGCAAATGCAGCATGCATTCAACGATATGCTCGATGCGGTTCGCAGTAAAGAAAATGATAAGAGCTTAACCGGACAACGCCTTCAGTATTTAAAAGAAAGGGAGAGTGGTTTGAATGAATTCCTGCAAAAAGCAGGCGGACAACTGAGCGGCCTTGATGAGAGCATTCAATTCACCAGTAAACAAATTGAAGACGATGAAATTCAGTTAAAGGATTTTGAAACAAAACTGGCTGAATTAAAAAATACCGTTGAAGAGAAGCGCCGGATCTTTGATGAAAAACGCAGCCACATTGATGAACTGCGCCGGGATAACCAGGCCATTCAGCGTAACCAGTTTGAAGCCGAAAAGAAAGTGGCGGTTGCCGATACTTCTATCCTCAACCTGCAACGTACCATCAGCCAGGTGCAGGAAGAAAAAGCGCAGCGCCAGTCGCAACTGCAGCAACTAGAGCCGGAAAAGAAACAGAAGGAAGAAGAACTGGAGCAGAAGAAGACAGACCTGCAGCAATTGCAGGAGCACCACGAATTTACCAAAGAGCAGATACTGCAAACGCAGAACCGTATGGAAGGCCTGCGCAATGAACTGGCCAATGAGAACCGGAAGTTAGACAGCCGAAAGAACGAACACGACCTGCTGAAAAGCCTGATCGATTCGATGGAAGGCTACCCGGAAAGTGTAAAATTTCTGCACAACAACCCGCAGTGGAATCACACCGCACCGTTGCTGAGCGATATAATTTATGTAAAAGAAGAATACCGGGCTGCGGTAGAGAATGTGCTGGAACCATACCTGAACTATTACGTGGTGAACAACCTGGAAGAAGGATTGCAGGCCATTCATTTGCTTGATGAAAATAAGAAAGGGAAGGCTAACTTCTTTTTGCTGGATAAGTTCACCGGGTTTGAAGCACAGCACCAGCCGCAGGATACCATTCCTGCATTGAGTGTGGTGGAGATCGATGGAAAATATGCCAACCTTGCCAAACATTTGCTGGGAAATGTGTTCATCGCTGAAAATGATGATGCACTTCACAACAGCAATGGTTCCGTGGTGCTGGAAAAAACAGGTAAGTATGTTAAAGGAAAATATTCACTTACCGGCGGAAGCGTTGGTTTGTTTGAAGGAAAGAAAATAGGCAGGGCAAAGAACCTGGAAAAACTGGTTGAAGAGATCGAAGCACAGGATGCTGTGGTGAATGCATTGAAAGGAACCATCCAGAGCCACCACAACGAAGTGATCGCATTCAATGAGCAACTGAAAGAGAATGCCATCCGGCAAACGCAGTCAGACATCATCAACCTGACCAACCTCGTTTTCTCCTTACAGAATAAGATCGAGAACCTGCATCACCTGGAAGAGACCAGCAGTGCAAGGATCACCGAACTGCAACAACAACTCGAATCGAATCATTCCGAGATAGCCAGTACCAGGACGATGCTGGAGCAATTCAATGCACAGTTAAAGGAACTTACCGATAAAGTGCAGTTGGTAGAGCAGGATTATGCATCGGCAGAACAGGAATACAATACTGCCACCACCACATTCAATGAGGGTAACCTGCATTTTGCCAAGCAGCAAAGTAAGATCGCTTCGCTGAAACAGGAATTTGAATTCAAGAGCAACCAGCTCAATGACCTGAAACTGCAGATAGAGAACAGCAATACACAGTTAAGCGAAGCCGCTGCCAGCATCAATGAAACGGCAGAAAAACTGAAAGAACTGGAAACGCTGGTGATCAGCATGCTGCATAATAAGGAAGCGGAAGAAAAGAAACTGAACGAAGCTGACCAGGCTTACTATAACCTGCGGAATGTACTGGCTGAAAAAGAAAGTGAGCTGCGGCTGAAACATAAATCGAAAGAAGGCATTGATACGTTGCTCAATGAAATAAAAGACAAACTCACCGACCTGAAACTGCAGCTTGCAGGAATGAAAGAGCGGTTGAATGTTGAGTTCAGGGTTGACCTGGATGAGATCATTGATGAGCCACGTACCACAGATACGCCGCTGGAAGAACTGAAAGAAAAAAATGAAAGGCAGCGTAAGCGCCTGGAAAATATCGGGGAGATAAACCCGACAGCGATAGAAGCCTATACCGAAATGAAAAAGCGTTATGACTTCATCCTGGAACAAAAGAATGACCTGGTAACGGCAAGAGAAAGCCTGATGCAGACCATACAGGAAGTAGAAGCCACGGCCAACCAGCAATTCCTCGATACCTTCAACCAGGTACGGGAGAATTTCCAGAAAGTATTTAAGGCATTATTTACGGAAGACGATACGGCCGACATGATCATGGTTGACCCGGAGAACCTTGCCGACACCGCCATTGACATTGTAGCAAAACCAAAAGGGAAACGTCCTTCATCCATTGGCCAGTTGAGTGGGGGAGAAAAAACATTAACGGCAACGGCGTTGTTATTTGCCATCTACCTTATCAAGCCTGCACCGTTCTGTATTTTGGATGAGGTGGATGCGCCGCTGGATGATGCCAACGTAGGCAAATTCACGCAGATGATAAAAAAATTCAGTGAGAACAGCCAGTTCATCATTGTTACCCACAACAAGATGACGATGAGTGCGGTGGATGTGATCTACGGTGTAACCATGCAGGAAGCAGGGGTGAGCAAACTGGTGCCGGTGGATTTCAGGAGCCTGAATTAATTAAGATACTGGATACTAGTACAGTCTGAATTTTTAAAAGATATTCGATTCCTGGGGCCTATCCAGAATCCAGTATCCAGAATCCAGGAACCAGCATCAATTACCATCACACTTAAAATCAATCATCATGGAAACGGAATCACTCATTATTACTTTGGTTTTAGGCGCCGTGGCCGGTTGGCTTGGCGGACAAATATTCAAAGGAAGTGGCCTTGGATTGATCGGCAATATTATAGTTGGTATTGTTGGTGGTTTTATCGGCTATTGGCTGTTACCGAAATTAGGTCTGCATATAAATACCGGAACTTCCTGGCTGAATTATATTCTTACAGCCGGGATCGGTGCAGTTGTTCTGCTTGCGCTGCTGAATATCATTTTCAGAAAGAACAGCTAAATAAGGACTGTACTGAATGTTTTGGACAACCCTTCTCCTTACTGCCACAATAGGTTCATTACCTGGCGTGACATTCGATTTGAATTAATTTCGAACTGTACCACTGCCATATTTTTGCATTTAAAGAATAATTCAACATTTTACATTAGTTTTAAACCCTTAATCTTCTTTATGAAAAAACAGTTTATCGTTTGTACAGCCTTCCTTTTTTTCTCTTCTGCTTTATCTGCCCAGGTTTCCAAAGACAGCCTGATAAAGCTGATGTCAAAAGAAACCTGCGTGGAAATATCTAAAAAAGACCTCTCTAATAAAACCATGGATGAACTGGAACTGGAATTAGGTCTTGCCATGATGCCTGTCGTGGTTAAGTACCAGGATCAATTGAAAACAAATGGGTACGACATGGAAGACCAGCAGGCCATGGAGGGTATGGGAAGAGAAGTGGGTATGCAACTGGCAAAAGATTGCCCGGCATTTTTAAAAATGTTTGTCAATAACCCGGCTGCATTAAAAGATGCACTTGAAAAAGATAAAGATAAGCTGGCCGTTTTGCCCAGTAATATTTTTGGAACACTTATAAAAATTGTTGGTGGAGATTTTTCTTACATACAGGTTAAAGACGGCAGCGGAAAAATAGAAAAGATCTGGTGGATGGAATATTTTGATGGTTCAAACAAGCTCATTCATGAACCCGCTAAGTACCTTAATAAAACGGTAAAGGTCAGTTACGTGGAAAAAGAGGTCTATAATGCCACGCTGAAGGATTATGTAAAAGTGAAGATCATCACGGGCATCGAATAAGGATCGTAAAATAGTATTTCAAAGGCCGGTGACCTTTCGCCGGCTTTATTATTGGATCAGCTTTCCGATCCTTCCACCGCCACCCGAAAAATAAACAGCCTTTCCTTTTTTTGCTTTCCGCACAGCATGAAAACTGTCTTTGCTGATCCATGTCCATGTTTTCCCGCCATTCGTACTGTAATCCACACCGTTTAATCCGCAACTGATCCAGTTTTCTTTTTCCAGGTATTCCACGCAGCTCCGGTAGCCATGCGGCGGTACATCCGGAATGATCCATGTCTTTCCGCCATCGATTGTGATCACACAGTTTTTATACACCGAATCTTTTTTATTGAAATCGCCGCCAACTACGATAAAACTGCGGGTGTCTTTCATGCCGATCGAATTGGCGCCGGTGGATTCTGTTCCCTGTACGATGGGCATGTCCCGTTGTTCATTCCGGATAAAGATGTGAGCCGCTTTTCCTCCTGTTACGTATACATTAGCGGTATAGTTTATTTTCCGGATATTGGTACCGCTGCTGGCAAAACAGGCTTCACCGGAATCAACAGAAAAAGTATTGGTCTTCATCTCACGCCAGTTATCACCTCCATCGATGGTCTGCGCTAAATAGATCCTGCCATTGACCGGGTCGCCGATAACAACACCTCTTTTTTCATCCCAGAAATCCATGGCATCTAAAAACATTCCTTTGGTCGTGTCTTTAAACACCACGTTCCAGTTTGCACCGCCATCGGTTGTTTTTAAAATATAGGCAGGGTCGGCAATGCCCATGATGACGGCCGTGTTTGCATCAAAGGCTTCAATATCCCTGAAGTCGGCTTTTTCAAAACCCTTCACCGTCATCCATGTCCAGGTTTCACCGCCATCAACCGAACGGCCTACAGTACCGGAAGTACCGCTTACCCAAACAATATTATCGGTAGCCACACTCAATCCACGGAATGATGCTTTGGAGCCGGAGTTAAGAAGCTTAACCGTTTGTGCGCCGGCAATGGAAGCATAGGCAAGAAATAGTAAAGTGATCGTGTGTTTCATAAATACAAATTTATATGATATCGTGATTATTCCCCGTAATGGAATCAATGCCATCGTGATGGTCTTTTGATATTTTTTGTTTCCGCCGGATGAGTTTCAGCGATAACCTTACCGCCACCACAAATGAAACCAGTGCGCCTAGGGTATGCAACCAGCTTTTTCCCAGGAACAAAAAGAAATCAAAAGTGCCGTGAAAAAGCACCGGCCAGAAAACAGCCAGTACAAGATACCTGCTTCGCCGGGCAGTATCAAATTTTGCAAGTCCAATATGATATCCCATCAGCACGGCAAATGTTGCATGGGCTGGTACGGATAAAAACATTCTTGTAATGGCAGTGCCCCAGCCATAATTGGTTACGTACCCGATATTTTCCAGCGTGGCAAAACCCATTCCCACCATTACAGCATACACGATCCCGTCGAATGGATCATCAAATGCCTTTCGCTTAAACGCATAATAACGGAGTACGAGGAATTTACTCAGTTCCTCACTCAGTCCCACAATTATATAAGAGAACAGGGCTGTATAAAAAACACTTTCTCCCACCATCCGCTCTACCGGTTTGGTAAGGGCTGTTTCGGCAATAAGGGCAGGAATAACACTGAACATGCCAAGGATGAACAACCAAAGCAGCAAACCGAAAGGTTCCTTATTGTATTTGTCTTTAAAATAGATAAAAAGGCAGATGGCAATACCGGGAGCAATGGCGAGGGCTAATAATCCCATATCCGAAAGCGGTTTTTGTATTAGTTTTGTCCAAGTTATATTTTTTTAACGATTAGCCAAACTAATTGCTGCATCCATGAGTGACCATCATTTACCCATTGACAAAAACACAACGGATCTTTCGCAGTTGAAAGAAATACTTTTCTCCAATAACCCCCTTACTGTTTCTGCCGAAGCCGTAAACCGGATAAATAAATGCAGGGAATACCTTGATAAAAAACTCAGCAATTCCGACGAACTGTTTTACGGCATCAATACCGGCTTTGGATTTTTACAGAATGTACAGATCGATAAGGCCCAGTTACAGCAACTGCAAAGCAACCTCATCAAATCGCATGCATGCGGCATGGGAGAGGAAGTGCCAACAGGTATTGTAAAACTGATGATGGCGCTCAAGATCCGGTCACTCAGTTACGGTCATTCGGGGGTGCAGATGGAAACGGTGCAACGCCTGGCTGACATGTACAACAATGATTTGCTTCCCGTGATCTATACGCAGGGCTCACTCGGCGCTTCCGGTGATCTTGCCCCGCTCAGCCATTTAAGCCTGCCCTTACTTGGTTTGGGTGAAGTGAATCACGCAGGTAAAAAAATGCCGGCAGTAGAAGCGCTTAAAAAATTCAACTGGCAACCCATCGAACTGAAAAGTAAAGAAGGCCTTGCCCTTATCAACGGCACCCAGTTCATGAGCGCTTATGGCATTCATAATCTTGAACGAAGTGACCGGCTCATCAAATGGGCAACTATTATTTCCGCCATCAGTTTTGAAGCATTTAGCTGCAGCACGCAACCATTGCATGCGAACATTCATGCTATCCGTTCGCACAAGGGACAGGTAGATACGGCTGCTGCGCTCAGGGAATTATTAACCGGCAGTGAAATTGCCACGCAGAAAAAAACACAGGTGCAGGATCCGTATTCTTTCCGCTGCATACCCCAGGTGCATGGCGCTACAAAAGATACGTTTGATCATGTGCTCAGTGTTTTCATCAAAGAAATAAATTCGGTTACTGATAATCCCAATATCTTCCCCGATGATGACCTGATCATGAGCGGTGGAAATTTTCATGGCCAGCCACTTGCATTAACGCTGGATTTCCTTGCGATCGCCATGAGTGAACTGGCCAGCATTTCAGAAAGAAGAACCTACCAGCTTATCAGCGGGCAACGGGGACTTCCTTTATTCCTGGTAAAAGACCCGGGACTTCATTCGGGACTGATGATACCCCAATACACGGCAGCAGGCATTGTGAGTGAGAACAAACAATTGTGTACGCCGGCTTCTGTTGATTCCATTCCGTCCAGCAATAACCAGGAAGATCATGTGAGTATGGGCGCCAATGCAGCAACCAAATGTAAAAGGGTAGTGGATAACGTGGAGAAAGTACTGGCTATAGAATTACTAACCGCTGTACAGGCACTGGAATATCGCCGTCCATTAAAAACATCTCCGGCACTTGAAAAAATAGTCACGGCTTTCCGGAAAGAAGTTTCATTCAATGAAAGCGACCGGGTACTGCATGATGATATGATGAAGGCAGTGGAGTTTATCAGTGAATACAATTTGGAGATGTGACGATTTGGTGATTTGATGATGAAAAGATTCTTTGAACTGAAGGGATCATCAAATCTCCAAATTACCAAATCAATTAATCTTCTTACTGATCGCCACCACCGATTCCAACGCAAGTTTTGACATGTTATCCAACGAATTCTGCCGCTGGTCGGCCGACATACTTTCATGCGTGGGAATAATATCCGATACGGTAAGAATGGTTGCAGCCATTTTTTTCAGGTATTGCGCATTGGCAAAGAGTGCAAAGGCTTCCATTTCCACCGCTGCACAATTATTTTTTTCTGCCAAAGCAGGTTTGCCGTTCCTGCTCCGGTAAAATACATCGCTCGAATGAATGTTGGTTGCTTTGATCGGCATATTAATAGCGGCAGCCGTTTCATTGATGCTGTCGTAAGCAAGGCCCTGGTGTACGATGCAGTCGCCGGTAATTTCAAATGCCTCGCTGGCATAGGTAGACTCACTGTAGGCTTTATCAACATTGATCACATCATATACTTTGGTGGTTGTTTCATAAGCGCCGGCTGTACCGATGCGGATGATGCAAGCCACATCGTATTCATTGAAGAGTTCGTAAGAATAAATGCCAATGGAAGGACAGCCCATGCCGCTTGCGCCAACCGTTACTGCCACACCTTTATAGGTTCCGGTAAAATAAAAAGCATTTCTTGTGCTGTTCACCTGTTTAACATCCTGCAGCATATTTTCGGCGATGTGCTTTGCCCGCAACGGGTCTCCGGCCAATAAAACAATATTGGCTATTTCGCCCTTCCGGGCGCTGATATGTACACTCATAGATTCTGATTGGGCGTGAAGGTATTTAATTAATTTGAAAATGGATTGATTTGAAGATTTGAAAATGATGGGCGATTTTGAGTATTTTTACAACTGTATTTAACCGCAAAGAACACGAAGGGTACAACGCAAAGTTCGCAGAGAATCCTTTTTGTACTTTGCGCAAAACTCAGCGCCCTTTGCGGTAAAAAAATAACTTATGATCGACATTAAAAAATACGACGCCATAAAATATAAAACACCCACGGGTAATAAACTTAATTGCAAGGGATGGATACAGGAAGCTGCATTGCGGATGTTATTGAATAACCTTGATCCCGAAGTAGCCGAACGTCCCGATGACCTGATCGTTTACGGCGGACGTGGCAAAGCTGCCCGGAATTTTGAAAGCCTCGATCTCATCATCAAGGCGTTGAAAGACCTGGATGATGATGAAACATTGCTGATACAAAGCGGCAAGCCGGTTGCCATGCTGAAAACACATAAAGATGCGCCGAGGGTATTGATCAGTAACAGCCAGCTCGTTCCTAAATGGGCCACCTGGGAACACTTTGATGAACTGGAAAAAAAGGGCCTGATGATGTACGGGCAGATGACCGCCGGCAGTTGGATATATATTGGCAGCCAGGGCATTGTTCAGGGTACATATGAAACCTATGGTGCTATTGCCGATAAACATTTTAATGGCACATTGAAAGGTACCTTGAATGTAACGGCTGGTCTTGGTGGCATGGGTGGTGCACAACCTTTGGCTATTACCATGAATGAAGGGGTTGCCTTAATTGCAGAAGTAGAAGAATGGCGTATTGATAAACGTATTGAAACAAAGTACCTCGATGAAAAACATACCAGCATTGATGAAGCCATAAATGCCGCCATTCATTACCGGAAAGAAGGCGAAGCAAAAAGCATTGGAGTGTTATGTAATGCAGTACATCTTTTAGACCGGTTGATCCAGCGGGAAATTATTCCGGATACACTCACAGACCAGACCAGCGCCCACGACCCGCTGATCGGTTATATACCACACACACTTAGCAATGAAGAGGCCAATGTATTAAGAGAACAAAACCCGGAACATTATACCGAACTCAGTTACGAAAGCATGCACCTGCATGTGCAACTGATGTTGCAACTGATGGATAAAGGGGCGATCACTTTTGATTATGGCAACAACATACGTGCCCGTGCACAGGAATACGAACAATTAACAACCAGCAACGCACAACCAATCGAAAACAACTTCAAGCCCGGCCGGTGTTTTGATTTTCCAGGATTTGTTCCGGCTTATATCCGTCCGCTATTCTGCGAAGGCAAAGGCCCGTTCCGCTGGGCGGCACTGAGTGGCGACCCGGCTGATATTGCTGTTACCGACGAACTCATCATAAATATGTTCCCGCACAATAAAGGCATGCTGCGCTGGATGGAAATGGCAAAAGAAAAAATTGCCTTCCAGGGATTGCCCGCCCGTATCTGCTGGCTTGGACAAGGCGAACGTGAAAAAGCCGGGCTTGCATTTAATGAACTGGTACGTACCGGAAAAGTAAAAGCCCCGATCGTTATCGGCAGAGATCACCTGGATACCGGCTCTGTTACATCTCCCAACAGGGAAACAGAATCCATGCTTGATGGCAGCGATGCCGTTGCTGACTGGCCGATACTGAATGCACTCGTGAATACAGCTGGCGGCGCAAGTTGGGTTTCCTTACATCATGGCGGCGGCGTGGGAATGGGTTATAGCATTCATGCAGGAATGGTGATCGTTGCCGATGGAACGGATGATGCCGCAGCAAGGTTAAGCCGTGTGTTGCGTAATGACCCGGGCATGGGAGTGATACGGCATGCAGATGCCGGGTATGATATAGCGTTGGATACGTTGAGGAAGAATGATTTGGATTTTAGGGAGAGATTGAAGTAAAGCAGCAATTTAACGGGACCTGTCTTAATACAGCGCAGTTGCTATTCAATCTATTATATCTTTAATAACAGGCAGGACAACATGATAATTTAAATACTTTAATTAATACTGCCTTTCGTTATTACTTTTCCTGCCCGAAAACAATGGTACTTTACCAACCAGGTTTATCCAACATTTATTTCATTTTATTCACCCCACCAAAGACTATGCCAGAATAATAACCTGCTCACTCAGGAAACGCCGTCTCTTGCAGGGAAATGTTTGGAGAATGCCGGCTATCCTCGGCCAACGCCTGCTTGAGTCTTTAGACCATTATTGCCAATAAGAATGCGAAACTAACCGTCTTAAGGCCCTAAAGATCTAGTTCTGTGCTAACCCCAAGTGAAAAACCTCACCTTTTCCCGATATTTTTCCCATCATTTAAAGGATTACAGGTAATTTTATGGTACGGGAGTTATTACTTCCCCGGCAAAAAACATGCATTCATCCCGTTATTTAAAACTTTTTGCGGTTTGTACTTTGTTATATTCCTGCTCAAAGAATACAAATGATCTGACTCCGCCTCCTGCTGCTGGCTTGCCAACCATAACAACATCAGCTATTATTTCGATTGGTTCAACAACGGCAGTAAGTGGCGGCACGGTTACCAGTGATGGGGGAGCAGCCGTAACAGCAAGGGGTGTGGTATGGGATATAAATTCAAGTCCTACATTAGCGACCGCTTCAAAACCGTTGATGGCGCTGGAACGGGAAGTTTTACCAGTTATGTAACCGGCCTGTTGCCCAATACCCTTTATTATTTAAGGGCCTATGCTACCAATCAAAAGGGTACGGTATATGGCGATCTGAAAATTTTTGTTACCCTTCCATCACCTGGAATACCCGGTGATAACGACCCGCTTACTCCTGGTAACCCCACCAACGCACAGGCTTCCATATCGTTCCCGGAAAATTATTTAAAGGATAATAGTTATTACAAACTGGCATATAGTCAAAGCCGGGGAACACCTGTTTGGGTAGCATGGCACCTGCAAAGCGAGGATCTTGGATCCACCCCCAGGCAGGATGATTTCAGGCCGGATACAAATCTTCCTAACGGATGGTACCAGGTACAAGCCAATAGCTACTCAGGCAGCGGGTTCGACAGGGGCCATAACTGTCCATCAGCTGACAGGACATCCACCGTGGCCGCAAACTCTTCCACCTTCCTGATGACAAATATGATTCCCCAGGCACCTACCCTGAACCAGGGCCCATGGGCAGGATTAGAAAGTTTTATCCGCAGTAGTTTGGTTGGCAGCAATAACGAGGCTTATATAGTGATGGGTAATTTCGGGCAGGGAGGATACAATTCATCGAATACACTGTTCAATACGATCAACGGAGGTAATGTAACAGTTCCTTCCAAAGTGTGGAAAGTAATATTGATCATACCCAAAGGAACCAATGACCTGGCAAGAATAAACAGTACCGCGGTTGTGCTGGCGGTTGACATGCCCAATGATAACAGGATGTATTCGGCAGGCAACAGCAATGACTGGAGAAACTACATAACTACTATCAATAGCCTGGAAACAGAAGCCAATGCATCAGGCGTCCCGTTAAATCTCTTCCAGGCCATCGCAGACAGCGTACGGCCGGTATTGAAAGCAAAAATATATCCATAGGTCACAGCAGCTACCCAAAGAAAGCAGATATTTTTATGGAATAATCTAAAAAAATTATCTGTTGCAAAACAAGTACTATGCGGTCACTTCTTATCGCCCTCCTTTTCCTTTTCTTCTTTGCAGGAAATTCACATGCAACAACCAATAACGATTCTCTTTTAACAGGTACCTGGAAAGGAACATCCATCTGCCAGGTAAAACCATCGGCTTGTAATGATGAAATAGCAGTTTATCATTTTACAAAAGGGCCTATACCAAATACCTACCACGTAGTTGCGAACAAAATTGTAAATGGGGTGGAAGAAGACATGGCACTGAGTGATTTTACTTTTAACCCGGCTGATAATTCCCTTTTCTGCTACATAGAGAAATATAAGGTCAGCATTAAATTCACCGTAAAAGGCAACAGCATGGAAGGCACATTGACTTCGGGTGATAAACTGTACCGGATAATTAAATTAACAAAAGCCGGATGAGAATTCTCGTCCCGGTCTCTGACCGGGATGCTGTGGTTCAGGACTCTGTCCTGCAACCTGCATTAAAATAAGCCTGCTTAAACTTCCACACTTCAAAATACCCAATGCAGGGTAGAGGATCTTTTTCTCTTTCGTTCTATATTGATAAAAATTTTACGCTATGCGTTTAAACAAATACCTATTGGCATTGTCCTGCTTGTTCAGTCATTTACTGATGGCACAAACACCTGAACTTATTCCTTACCGCAAAGGAGACCTGTATGGCTATGCCAATGATAAAAAAGAGGTGAAGGTTACTCCTGCCTACGATTATGCCGGGCTCTTTTATGAAGGGATGGCCCTGGTAAAGAAAGAAGGGAAGTGTGGTTTTATAAATAAAACAGGCGATGTGGTGATCCCCCTTATGTATGTACGTGCAGATCATTTATCTGAAGGGATGGCGAATGTACAGCAGGATAAAACCTGGGGATACATTGATGTAAAAGGCAAAACCGTGATCCCTTATTTATACGAAGATGCCTTCCCTTTTAAAAATGGTCTTGCAAAAGTAAAACTCAATGGCAAGTATGGTTATATTGATGCAAAAGGAAAAACGTTGGTGCCCGTTGAATATGATAATGCCAATGAATTTTCAGAAGGCATGGCCCTTGTAAAAAAAGACGGCAGGTATGGTTTCACAGATACAAAAGGAAAACTGGTTGTGCCGCTTGAATACGAATATGCACTTGCTTTTTCTGAAGGACTGGCACCGGTACAGAAATCCGGCCTGTGGGGTTTTGTTGATAAAACAGGTAAGCTGGTCATTCAGCCGAAATATAAACGGGCGTATATGTTCAAAGAAGGCCTGGCTTATGTGGAACTGAACGGCAAGTCAGGTTTCGTTGATAAAAAAGGAAACGAAGTGATCCCCATCCAGTACGATGATGTAAGCCAGTTCTCCGAAGGCCTTGCCCGGGTAACGATGAATAACAAAAGCGGTTATATAGATAAGACCGGCAAGCTTGCTATTCCAATTCAGTTTGAATCTTATGGAGGAAAATTTATTGAGGGCCTCGCAAAAGTTACGGTGAATGACAACAAAGGCTATATTGATAAAACAGGTAAGCTCGTTATTGCTGCCCAATATAAACTGGCCGAAGATTTCAGCGACGGGCTTGCGATGGTGTTTAAAAACAACAGCTATGGCTTTGTTGATAAAGCGGGCAAAGAAGTGATCCCTCCAAAATATTCAGAGTGTTATTCTTTCAGTAATGGATTGGCGCTTGTGTACATCAAAAGCAAAGCCTGTTACATCGATAAAAAAGGAACGCAGTATTGGGAAGAGTAACCCGTATAGCTGCCGGCCTGTTTGCTACCTGGTAATATATTATCCTGTTTAAAGTCGGGGCATAAAGTATTACCTTACAACTCTGAATCAGCAAAATATCCAGGTAAATGTCTGTCAGTTACCATCATACTCCCCACTATACAAAAGATGCCGAAGCCGACCGTCATTTTAAGGAATTGCGGGAGCATGTAAGCCGGGTGATGCAATCGTTGCCGGCTTCAAGAAAAAATATCATGCGGTTCAAGGCATTTCTTCTTCCAGCAATATTTTTTGGTACTTATGTGCTGGCGCTTTTTCAAACCAGCTATCTTTTATTCTGCCTTGCCTATATTTTCCTGGGGCTGATGCTGGTGATCATTTTTCTGAACCTCATCCACGAAGCATCTCACAACACCCTGTTCCGGGGAAAAAAAAACAACCAGCGCTATATGCTCCTGTTCGACATCATTGGGGCCAACAGCTATATGTGGAACAAACGTCATGTTAAACTGCACCACAACTACACCAATGTTGACGGATGGGACAGCGATATCGAAAAAAGCAAATTCCTGAAAGTGCATCCGCTCGATGGTAAAAAAACAGTACATCATTACCAGCACCTGCTGATATTTCTTTATCCTTTGTTCATCACTAACTGGTTTTTGCTGCGTGACTTTAAAGATTTCTTTAACCCCGGCATGATCGTCCGGAAACTGGGAGACCCATCCCGGCGGGAATATATAAAACTATTCTTTTTCAAATTTTTCTTTGTCGGTTACCTGGCCGTTCTTCCGGCTTTACTTACGACTTTCAACCTGGGGCAGACTGCACTGGCCTTATTCATCATGCTGCTGAGTGCCGGTTTTTTTGCGTTGATGGTTTTATTGCCGCCGCATGTAAACACCAGCAACCAGTTTCCCATTGTATCGGGCGATATGAAGCTGCAGCAGAGCTGGCTCATGCACCAGTTGAATACCACCAACGATGTAACCACTACCAACTGGTTCATCAAATATGTAATGGCCAACTGCAATTTTCATATTGCCCATCACCTGTTTCCCAACATCAGCCATGTGTATGCAAAGGAAGTTACCGATGCCATCATAAAATACAACCGGCAGGCAGGATTGCCTTACCGGTCGTACCCGCTGTTCACTACATTAAGGAATCACTACCGGCTCATCCGGTCAAATGGCCGTTGGATGGATATACTGGAAGAAGATATGTAAATGTTTAAATGCAGAGAAACTATGCCTCAGTTCCGGTATGCCGATATTCATTGCCACCCCAACCTGAAAACATTTGGCCATAGTTTCAGCAGGCACAACAGTCCCCGGGCTGATATGTGGCATGAGATCAACCCTTCCTGGTTCACAAGAAAGATCCACCGGCTTACAGGAGTCAGCAAATTCTCGCAGGCTGACTTCAGTTCCATGGCGAAGGGAAAAGCAAAGATCATTTCCCTCTCTCTCTATCCGTTTGAAAAAGGTTTTTTTATCAACCCGAATGTCCCGCCTCCGCTTGCAGCTTTTCTTGCCGACTGGGGCATTGAGATCGGGTATAACCGCATCAGGCACCTGCAAAAACATACCGATTATTTTACCGACCTGCTGAAGGAATATGAATTTGTGATCAACAGCAGGCAAGAACATATCATCAATGGCCAGGCATACCGCTGGCAATTGGCCGCCAATTGGCAGGAAGCAGAAAACATATCGGCGCAGGAAAATACCATAGCGGTCATCATCAGCATTGAAGGGGCACACGTCTTCAATTGCGGGCTGGCTGATTTTGGCGTGAAGCCGGATGAAAATGAAATACTAAACAACATAAAGAAAGTAAAGCAATGGCAATATGCACCTTTGTTCATCGGGCTGTCACACAATTTCAACAACGACCTGTGCGGACATGCAAGAAGCCTGCAGCGGCTTGGTAAATTAGTGAACCAGGAAAAAAATATTGATGCAGGGCTGTTCAACCTTGGCGAAAAAGTTGTTCATGCCTTACTCGATAACAGCAATGGACGCAGCATATACATTGACCTCAAGCACATGAGCCTTGCAGCCCGGCAACAATACCTGCAGTTGCTGAAGAGAGATTACAGCAACAGAAAGATTCCACTTATTGTAAGTCATGGGGCTGTAATGGGGTTATCACTTAATGGCGGCCGGGCCAACACGGGTTGCTACGATATTTTCAATGCCGCCGATATTAATTTCTATGATGAAGAGATCATTGCCGTTGCAGCATCGGGCGGCTTGTTTGCCCTGCAGATGGATATATGCATCAATGCTGATCTGAAGAAACTGAAAGCAGGACTTCCTGTGATACCCGGCGAAACTCCTTTGCATCGCTCTGCCAGGATCATCTGGAACCAGTTGCAGCATATTGCCATGGTTCTCGACAGCAATGGAATGTTTGCCTGGGGCACCACCGCCATCGGCAGCGATTTCGACGGCAGCATCAATCCCTTTCCCGGCATACTTACCGTAGAAAGTTTTGAACCGTTGGCAAAAGAGTTGCTTCATCTTACCGCTGATTTTATTACACAGAAAAAACTTTCATTGCCACAGAACGCACAGTGTTCAACCGAAGAGATCATTGACGGGTTCATGTATGGCAACGCCAGTGAGGTTTTTGAAAGAATATTTTTGATACACTCGTCCCGGTCTCTGATCGGTATGCCTTGGTTCCACGACTCAGTTCCGCCATTATGCTAAAGGCCATCCGCCAACTGGCGGATGGCCTCCATAAACTGAATGGGTCCTATGTTTGATAAGTTTCAATACCCGTTTCTGATCACCCTGCACCACTTCCACTAAATAAATTCCTTTAACAAAGGTTTCTCCAAACCTGAAGCTTGCGGCATTACCACGTGTATTGTACACTCTTCTTCCCTGCAGGTCGGTTACCCTGATTTCAACATGTTCTTTCAGGTCGCTTTGTACCTGTAATGTAAAGTAATTGCTGCTTGGGTTAGGAAGAACTTTTACGCTGAACGGAGTTTCCTCATTGATGATGATCTCTTCAACAGAAGATCTGCTTATCAACTGTTGTGCGCAAGGCGTTTCACCGCACTTACCCAGTTTATCGCCATGAACACTGAGGTGATTGTCGACAGCGCTTGTATTTACAGCAAGTGTGGTTGGGTTGCTTCCTCCAGCATCTGTATGACAGAGATATACTTTATTAGATGTTCCCGGTACACGAACATCGGTAACACAGATGGTAACGCTGCAGGTGGATGTGCAGCCGTATTTGTTGGTAACCGTGCATGTTAAGGTATAAGAACCGGGAGCAGTTGCTGTAAACACCGGCTCAGCAGATGTGTAATTGTTCAATCCGCTTCCTGTCCATGAATAAGTGAACGGTATGCCGCTGTGATGTGCAGTTACGAATAAGGTGAGTTTCTTCGGGCCGTATCCGAGATACAGGTTGGTTGGTATACCGCCTGTGAAGATATTGTTCTCCGGTACGGGGTAAATAGAAGACGGGGTTGCCTGTCTTACTGTTATCTTTTGTGATGCAGTAAGTGAACATGCTGTAACGCTATAGGTAGTGGTGCTTGTTGGTGAAACGGTAATTGATTGTGATGTTGCACCCGTGCTCCATAAGTAGGGGGCACTGCCTGAAGCGGTAAGTGTTACGGGTGTCCACTGCAGATAACAGCATCATTGTTTTCTAATCCTGATGTTTCAGTAACTGTAATCGAAGGCATATTCACTTCAAATACCGCAACTGTTTTGCTTACTTCAGCAGAAGCGATCACCAGTGGTTTCCCGGTCGGGCTTTTTTCAGCAGTTACAAATACCAATCCTTCCACACCCAGTTCTTCTGCTGTATTGATGTATTGAACAAATATGGGTTTAAGGGGATCACTTATATTGTATACAGCGATATCACCGATGCGTTCCATACCAACAAATAAATAGGGAACTCTGCAGCCAACGATAACAGTTTCTCGGCCGATCACTGCGAATCAAGCCCAGGTCCTTCTGAATAAACAGCTGGGCGCGTGACTCCAGTTCTCGCCACTGCCCGACCGTTGAATTCGAGCTGAATGAACGGGCGCCCAAGGTATCTGTTCAAACTCTGCATCGCCATCCCGGCGAGAAGCTAAGACGCAGGTGCATTGTCTTAAGAAGGCTGCATAACGGTCAGCACTACCGGCGCCCCACGGCTTCAAGCGCGCTCCTGAAAAAGTTTGCCCGTTCCACGGCGTCGCTGACTACCCTTCCGCCGGACCCCTGTCCGCGCTGCTCCTACCATGCTGTATCCGACGCCAAGGTTGGTTCTGCATCGATCCGTCCCCACCAGGCTCGTAAACGGTCGCCGCAATGGTGCCAGGAGGCACTTTCACGGCCAGCGACCAGGGCCTTGGAAGGGGTCCCGCCCTGTCTTAGGTTTACCTTGAGCGGCAGCTTACATTGGAGCGCACTGAAACGGATTTTCTTTTAAACGCTTTGGATCACTGTCAGCTCGCGCGCCAATAAGGGAACTCTCCGACCGTCAACGGCTCCCGACTTATCTGCACGGGATGGGGTCGGCAACGCCGCGTGTCCATTATTTTACTGGCCAGTTGTTGTTTCCGTAACCGGGTCGAATCGATCACACGGGTATTCTTTAATCCATTCAAAACGGTGTTGCTTAATGAGGCCGGGTTACGCATCGGCTTTGATAAAAGCGTAGAATTTTCCGTTCTGGAAAGCGATCGCTTCAAAGCCACGGTTCTGGCGGCGCTGTCCTATCACGGCCGGTAATTTTTCTTCGCCGAAAGTTCCGGCCGGTTGTCCTGCTGCTGCAGCGGTTCCCGCTGGAACAAAACGTTTGATCAATACGCCGTCGGGAGCAAAATGATAAATAGCGGGGCGATATTCATCCACCATCCAGAAAGAACCATCTGCAGCTACATAGATCGCTTCCAGGTCGGCACCGAGTGGATCCAATGGACTGATGACATGATTCTGCAGATCAACAGGAACTTCATCATTATAAGGAAGGTTGGCATCTCCACTGATTGCTGTATTAGGCAAACCAGTGAGCAATTGTGTTGCTGATCTTTTTAATTGAATACGTTGTGTAATGCTGATTTGCCCGGTAGAACGGCTCAGTTCAAAACGAACGATCTCCGGTGCAAAGTTGGGAAGAAAGAACGGGCGATTGATACCGGTTGGTTCACCATTCGGACCACGATCGGTATGCGTGATGAATTTCATATTACCATTTGCTGCATATCCTTCAAATGACAGGCCCGAGAATCCGCCAAGTGGAACCGGCTGTCCGGCTGCTGTATTACCGATCGATGGCATGTTGTTGAATTCAAATGTTTCCAATCCAAGACAGTAGGACGATTATGATTTTTAACCCAAGCGGGATTATATTGGTAACAGTGGCAGAAGCGATGTCAACAGTGGCAAATGCATTGTTCTCCTGCAGGGTTACCCATGCTGTTGTTCCGTCGGGAGAGATAGCGATGTATTCTGGCTCAAGGTCCTGCGCTACGGTGGCGTTGGGCCCGTATATACGTACGCCTGCGGCCCGCAGCGCAGCGATCTGCCCATTGAAAGAACTGAATGATGCATTCTGTACAGTGATATTGTTCATACCTGCAGAAAGATCAACGATGCTTACTGAACCTTCCGGATCAAATGAATCCGGCAGATTATACCCATTCGGTTCTGCTTCATTGGCGGTGAGCAGTTTTTTTCCATCACTGGTAAAGGTGACCATATCAGGCAGGTAACCTACCTCTACAGATTTCTGTACAGCGCCATTGGCTGCATTATAAAAAGTAACACGACCGGGTTGCTGCGCCTTGCTGGTTTTATTGATGATGGCATAAGAAGCAGCCAGGCGGTTGTTGTTAACAGCAACACTGTTGGGTATTGCAGAATCACTTGCTGCCAGTGTAAAGCCCAATGGCAACGATCCGCCGGGAGTGAGCGCTCCGGTATTGCTCATGATGTGGTATTCAATAACAGGCCCTGCTACTGTGTAAACACGTTTGCTGCCGGGAGAAAGGCGGATATCTCAGCACCGTTTGCACTGGCAAGTCCGCCAACCTTTGTAAGTAAGTTGCATGAATTGACAGGGGAGGTTTGGATACAGGTTACCTGATGATAAAACCAGGATAACCGCAATAAATGTTTGCAGACACTGAATGATCTTTTTTACTCCGGGTGTTGCCAGAGAAAGGGAAACATTTTCCATAATCTTTTGCTGTTTAATGATAAAGTAGTTTGTGCCTAATAAAAATAGCAGATAAAAAAACGCAGAAAGAGGCGGACAAAAATGTTTATAAAATGATAACATTGCAGCAATGTATGCTGGCACAGCATTTCAGGAGGTTAGTGTGAATAAGCATTGAAAAGATGTGCATACTAACATTGCGGTAATCTTGTCGTAACAATTTAATAATATTTGTGTGGGTAAGCAGTGAATAACGATCCGGCAGCCTGAACATAAACCAGATTAATTCGAAATTCCCAACTCATCACGGTTCACCGTCCGGTCTCTGACCGGGATGCACTGGTTGCAGGACTTTGTCCTGCTATAACCCCAATTCAATATTCATTTGTAAATTAGTGCATGAACATCATCCACTGGGGCATCATCGGCTGCGGCGATGTGACCGAAGTCAAGAGCGGGCCGGCATTTAATAAAGTGCCCAACTCGGCATTGGTTGCCGTAATGCGCCGCAATGGGGAAAAAGCGGCCGACTATGCAAAGCGGCATAATGTACCACGCTGGTATGATGATGCCAGTCAGCTCATCAACGACCCCGGAGTAAATGCTATCTATATTGCCACGCCGCCCGACTCACACGAAGCATATACCCTGGCTGCCATCCATGCCGGCAAACCGGTGTACGTGGAAAAACCCATGACCCTGAATTATGCATCAGCGCAACGAATGGCCAATGCCGCTGCTGAAAAAAATGTAAAACTTGTTGTTGCGCATTACCGGCGGAAATGGCCATTGTTTAAAAAGATAAAAGAGTTGATAAATGAAAAGATGATCGGTGAACCAGGGCTTGTATATCTTCAATTCTGTCGCCCTGCAATGACCAAAGAAGAACTGGCTGTTGAAAAAAATGCCTGGCGGGTAAACCCGGCCATCTCCGGCGGCGGCCTCTTCCACGACCTGGCCCCACACCAACTCGATATCATGTTTTGGCTTTTTGGCCCGGCAACGGAAATAAACGGCAGGGCTTCAAACCAAAATAAAGTTTATGCTGCTGATGATACGGTCAGTGGCAATATACAGTTTGAAAACGGTGTGGATTTTAAGGGCAACTGGAATTTTAATGCGGCAGCAAACAAGGATCGTTGTGAAATTATTGGCAGCACTGGTAAACTCAGTTTCAGTTTTTTCAGCGGCAACAGTATTGAACTGGTTACAAACAACCAAATCACCCGTTTTGATTTTGACCTGCTGCAGCATGTACAGCAGCCTATGATCGAAAAAGTTGTACAGTATTTTAGGAATGAGGCAGGAAACCCTTGTACTGCTGAAGAAGGAGCAGAGATCATGCGGTGGATTGGGATCTGCAGTAATTGTACATAAAACTTCAGTAGTACTTATACATTTTGTCTCATAATTAGTTGCCAAAAAGATATATCTTATAGAAAAGTTTCGATATGCTGCAAAGGCATGTTTTATCATCCTGTATTTATTTCCTGTTCAGTTCGCTCACTGTTTGCGTTGCACAACTGCCCAGGCTTGTGGTTCCGGTGGGCCATACAGGAGCTATTACAGAAATTCAGTTCAGCCGTGATGGAAAAAAAATACTCACCATTTCCAATGATGGTACAGGTAAGTTATGGGAGACCAGGTCGGGTAAATTGTTGAAAGACTTCAAGCCTTATGTAGATGCATCTATGGTACCATTGAAATCGGCCCGGTTTACGCCTGACGGGAATTTTATTGTACTGAATTACGCAGAAAATCCATATAATGCTGAATATGACCTTTTGCAAATATGGGAGATGAATACGGGGAAGGAATATTCCCAATACTATAAGGACGAATATATAGCTGGCAGTACAAAAATAGACCAGTACAATGCTACCGGAAAAAAAACCGGCACAGTTACGGTGGATGAAACAATGGGTAAAACAAACCCGGAAAATAAAAAAATGACATACGTTTTAGCGGCGCTGACAGATACCGTAACGGCCCTTAACAGGTATGTTCAGTATGTTTCCAGTCCAAATGGGAATATAGCCGGACAGGTAACCCGGTACGAAATTGACTTTGAAGATACCAGTAAAAATTATTCAGCAGCCATATTCTTTGATGCACACAACGGCAAACGGCTTTATACATTAAGCAACCTTGTTTATAAAGGAATCTATGAGAATGACTTCCTGCTCTTTTTCAGCCCGGATGGGAAAAAAATTATCTTGCCCCAAAAGGACTCCACCGTTTCGATAAGGATGGCAGCGAACGGAAAAATAATTATGAGGCTCAGGGGATTTAATGACCGGGTAAATATTGCCCGCTTCAGCGGGGATGGAAGAAAAATAATAACTGCTTCAGGAAACCAGGTTAAGATCTGGGAATCTGCGACGGGAAGATTAATAAACGAACTTAAAGGACATACAGCACAGGTGAATGATGCCCAGTTCAGTCCTGATGGTAAAAAGATCGTAACTGCATCAGCTGACCATACTGCCAAAATATGGGATGCAGTTTCCGGAAAGTACCTGGTTGAATTAACTGGTCGTACTAATAAAATTCAAAATTCAGTTTATAGTGCCGACGGAAAAAAGATATATGTTTTCACTTCAAAGAGTACCATGGTTTTAAATACGCCGAATGGCAATTTGCATATTGACAATAACATTTTGCCAGTTATCAGGAAAAAGGTAAAAAATCCCCATTATGCAGAAGATACCCTCAACGAAAGAAGAAAATACGTAAGAGATAGTTTCAGCCCCGACGGAATGATACAAGTTGACTGGGGAGCAAATGTAGTGAATTACTGGACTGTACCGGAAGAGATCAGGTACGGAATCATTTATACAGTAATGAACATATTCGGAATGCCGGTAGATACTTCTAAGCATTATTTAGCAAAGCCCGATTACGAAGATTTAAATGGAGGATTTGGGCTGGAAGAATTGATCACTGATTTACACTTCAGCCCCGACAGCAGAAAATTACTGATAACCTGCGAAGACAATACGGTACGTTTGTATGACATGATTAAACATGAATTTGTATTTTCTTTTTTTCCGGTAGACGGTACTGATTATCTTTTGCAAATTCCTTCCGGTTATTATCAAAGTTCTACCGGGGCAGCCCGGCTGCTTCATTATGTAACCAATGACCTGAAAGTGATCAGCTTTGAACAACTGGATGTAAAATATAACCGCCCCGACCTGGTATTACAGACCTTAGGTAACCCGGATACCGCATTAATTAAGACATACCGAAATGCATATTATAAGCGCCTGAAAAAACTGGGTGTTGATACTACTTCTTTCCGGGATGGCTATAGTCTACCGGAAGCCGGTTTTGTGAACCGGGATAATATTTTAACGGAACAAAAAAAAGAAAATATGATACTGCATATTAAAGGAACGGACAGCACATATAAACTCGACCGGTATAATGTTTGGGTTAATGAAGTTCCGGTATATGGCCAGCGTGGTAGCAGTATCCGAAAAAACAATTCAAACAATTTTGATAAAACCATTGCCGTTAAATTATCGCAGGGCGAGAATCGAATTGAAACCTCCATCACTAATGTGAATGGTACGGAGAGTTACCGGATGCCGCTGGTTGTTAAATACACGCCCGCTATACAGCAAAAAGAAACCACTTATTTTATCGGCATAGGCATCGATAAATTTGCAGATGCAACCTATAACCTCAATTACAGTACAAAAGACATCCGTGACCTGGCAGTTAAATTAAAGCAGAAATATGGCAACAACATTGTCATTGATACACTTTTCAATGAACACGTCAGTATCAGTAATGTAAAGGCACTTAAACAAAAGTTATTACAAACAACCGTCAATGATAAGGTCATCATCTCTTACTCAGGCCATGGTTTGTTGAGCAAAGACTATGATTATTATCTATCCACTTTTAATGTAAATTTTGCAAAGCCCGAAGAGAACGGCCTTTCGTATGATGAACTGGAAAGCTTGCTCGACAGCATCCCTGCCCGTAAAAAACTGATGCTGATAGATGCCTGTCACAGTGGAGAAGTGGATAAAGAAGAATTCCAGCAGGTTGCAATAAATAAATCAACAATGGATTCAAATCACGTAGTATCAAGAGGTGTGGTTGTTACCAGTACGGCAGACGGATCAAAAAAACTGGGCCTGCAAAATAGTTTTGAACTGATGCAGAACCTTTTTGTAAATGTAGGCAAGAGCACCGGTGCCACCATCATATCCGCTGCCGCCGGCACTGAGTTTGCGCTTGAAAAAGGCGATCTTAAGAACGGTGTGTTTACCTATTGTGTTATGGAAGCAATGGATAAATATCCCTCGATGAAGATCAGCGAATTGAAAAAGGTAGTAGGTGCAAGGGTAGTAGAGCTTACCAAAGGAATGCAGAAACCAACATCGAGGAATGAAGCCATTGCTGTTGATTGGGAGGTTTGGTAGGTATTCTTTTCTTCCAACAAAAACGGTAGATGCCGCCTGGAGGATTGCAGGGAAAAAAGAAAACCTTAAATTGTATATCTAAAACTCCCACACATGAAGAAACTACTTTCCACCATCAGCCTGTTATTTATTATTATATCCTTTTCTGTTGCTCAGGAAACCATTGACATGGCTATGATGCAAAAGATAAAAGACGAGGGAAAGAACAATTCTCAAATTACCATGATAGCTCTCAGGCGGCAGCCTCTTCCACGACCTGGCCCCACACCAGCTTGATATTATATACTGGCTCTTCGGCAATGCAATAAAGATAAGCGGCACTTCATCAAATCAAAATAAACTTTATGTTGCTGATGATGTGGTTGCCGCTGATATCTTATTTGAAAGCGGTGTGGTTTTTAACGGCGAATGGGATTTTAATGCGCCCGTAAATAAAGATCATTGCGAAATTACCGGCAGCACCGGCAAACTCAGCTTTGGTTTTTTCAGCGGCAACAGCATTGAATTTGTTGCTGATAATAAAACAACCCGGTTTGATTTCGAACTGCTCCAGCATGTGCAGCAGCCGATGATCGAAAAAGTGGTGCAGTATTTTTTGGGCCATGCACAAAATCCATGCAGCGCAGAGGAAGGAGCGGAGATAATGCGGTGGATGGATGAGATGACGAAAAAGTAATCTTAAATTTTCTTTTATATAATTTGTCAGTTTAAGTTTTTCTTATTTTTCTTTTTTGCTTCTCCAAATTCTTCGGCTCCGCTCAGAAGAAACAAAAAAGGAGCCCCGTATCCGATTACAACCCTGATACGGGATGGTTCCCTGATTTAACTTTAGTACTACTGTAGCTTGTACATTGGTAATTCTACTCTTAGACGCAAGAGTTCATGCAAATAAAAACCGCATTAAATTTAATGCAGACGATCTTTCGGGTTTTCATCGGAGGATATCAACCATGGTATTTTTCGATTTTGGTCTTTCAGACAATCAAACTGCTACACTTAAAAAAATGAATTGTGTATAGTACAAAAATATCCGGAAGAAAGGTATGTGTTGAAATACGCAGCGTAAAAGATATAGTGGTACAGTGGCGTGGGCCGGACAAACGGGCGGAGCCATTCGGGTTGTCCTTGACTTTTTTGTTTCTTTTTGCGTCAAGGCAAAAAGAAAAGAGATAAATAAAAAGCCTCCCGGAAGGGAGGCTTTCAGCATCATACATTCATGACATCCTTTACTGTATGATCAGCCTTTCATTGTATTGGTTTTTCTTATCAAAAATCAACACGTTGTATAAGCCGCGTGGCAATCCCTTTCAATTGAATTGTTTCCCCGTTTATGACTGTTTTGCTTTTTACCATCTTCCCGGCCATATCGTAAATGCGTATTTCTGCTTTATCAATTCCGTTTGGCAGACTGATGGTCGTAAAATCTTTTGCAGGAACCGGGTAAAGCCTGGGCGACTGCTGCGGTTCGCCTGCCTTTACCATTACTACGATGGAATAAGTGAACCGGCCATCCCTGTCTAACTGTTTGATGCGGTAATAAACAATTCCGCTAAGACCGGAAGCATCGGTTATACTGTAATCATTTTGCAACACATTTCCTTTTGCCAGCACTTTACGGAACATGATAAAATCGCCATTACCCGTTTTGCGTTCAACTATAAAGAGGCCCGTATTTATTTCATCTGCTGTTCCCCAATTCAGCACAATACCAGTATTGTTTTGTGTCGCATTCACATACAACCATTTTAATGGAAGCGGTGTTGATACCAATGTGCTCGTACTGGCAACATTGGTCGTATTATACACCGGTGCATCAATGCCGTTGTATTCAAACACGCTGTAGTGATAAGTTTTATTTGCCTGCAGCCCGGTAACGGTCACGCTGTTTCCGCTTCCAGCATAAACAACATATTCACCCGTGGCAATTTGAGAGCCGCTTTGGAAAACAGCATTGGCGGGATACTTGCTCAGGTCGGCAGGAATACCACTTGCAGCACTTCCTTCTTTCATAACTACAATTCTTCCATCACCCGGTCCGCTTGTCCAGTTGATATTAATGCTGAGATTGGAAGCCGTTCCGTTCAATGCAATGCTGCCTGATGCCGGTGCAGTTGCCGTACTTCTGTTAGCCGTTAGTGCACCTGCGGTTAAATAGCTGATCGTTGCGCCGCTGCCATTGTATTCAAACACCGAAAAATAATAAATGGTGGAAGGAAGCAGGTTGGTGAGTGCAACCGTGTTCTGCGTACCATTGAAAACCACATATTGTCCACTGCCAAGATCGGTGCCTGTGCCGAATGAGGCATTGGCAGTGTAATCAATTCCATTTGTTGGAATAAAACTTACCGGGCTTCCTTGTTTCATCACAACGATCCGTTTAGCACCATTTCCATTACTCCATGCAAAAGAAAATTTATTGCCGTCGATCAAACTGAATAAAGCAGCGCTTGCATTGGTGGTTGGTGGCGTAACACCTGAACCTGTTGTTGTAAAGTTGAACGAAGACCCGGGGCGCAGATACACCGGCCCGGTGGTACCATTCAATTCAAATGCACTTACATAATATTGCGTATTGGGTGAAAGGCCGGTGATCGTTGCATTTGTGCCTGAACTTGCTTTGTTCACCACGTAATTACCGGTGCCGATCTCCTGCATGCCGTAAACTGTTGAATAATTATAATTCACGAGGTCCTGTGGCTCCACATTCACCGGCGATCCGGCACGCATGATGAAGAGGCGGCTGCCTCCGTTACCTGCTACATAGTTGATGGTAGCCTGTGTATTCTGTATGCTGCTTGCAGACAAACCGGAAGTTTGTACAGCAGGTGCAGATAAAGTACTGCTGTTTGCTGCAAGAAAAGACGAAGTAAGATAATCAGTGCCCGCTGCGGATGTATTGTATTCAAATACTGCCAGGTGATAGGTTGTGCCGATCTCCAGGTTCTGCAGATCAACCAGCCTGTTCACATCATCGGCTACAACAAACTGGCCCGCTGCGATCTCTGTTCCGTTTCCAAACACATTACTTGCAGTATAGGTAACGCCATCAACAGGCATGGCTGTTACTGCTGCATTTTTTCTTGCTATAACAATTCTTCTTGCTCCGTCTCCGCCAGTCCATTGCGCCCTGAATGCATTGCCCTGCATAGTATTGAATGTCATATTCGTTGCTGCTGCAGTTGGTTCATTGGGAATGGTGATGCTGGCCGTAGCGCCGGGTATGGCATAAACAGGATAATTGTTTCCATTGAATCCAAACACGGCAACATGATACGTAAGGCCCGGAGTGAGGCCCGATACATTGAGCAGGGTTCCGTTCTGTCCGCCGGTTAATACATAGTTACCCGGCGTGATCTGCTGGCCTGCACCGAATAACTGGTTCCCATTGTATTTTATGAGATCAGCCGGCGTTGCATCAACAGGACTTCCTTGTTTTATTACTACCAAACGTAAAGCGCCGTTGCCGGCAACGTGCCTGATATTCATGGCAGAGCCGGTAATGTTCTCAAAACTTACATTGCTTGCCTGCACCGTTGGTGCAGCAGCCGTACTGCCATTGTTTTGCGAATAAGAAGAAGTGAGATAATACGTGTTGCCTGCTGCATCCATATCAAAATCATACACACGGAAATAATAGGTTGTTGCCGGCAACAGGTTGGTAAATGTTCTGTCTGTTAATAATGAGTTTACCACCCATTCACCCGGAGCGATCTGCTGGCCTGCACCAAATGCAGTGTTGGCAGTGTATGTTTGTCCATTCACCGGTACGGCTGTAACAGGCTGGCCCTGCCGCATGATGATCAGTTGATACTTACCATTACCCGCCGCAAAATTTGTGGTAATACGATTGCCTTCAATATTATTAAATGTCATGCTGCCAGAAGCCTGTGTAGGCCCGGCATTGGTAAGCTGACTGCCTGCTGATCCCGGCGTTAAATAAACAGGACCCTGGTTTCCATTGTATTCAAAAACAGCAAAGTGATAAACCGTATTCGGTTCAAGGCCGGTAATGGTTGTATTGGTACCGGTGCCTTTATACACTACATAGTTGTCTGCATTAAGTACTGCACCAGCACCAAAGATGGCGGACACAGAATAATCAGTAAGATTAACAGGAACCGCATTTACTGCTGCTCCTTTTCTTGCGATCACCAATCTTCTTTCGCCATTGCCATTGCTCCAGTTGATGGTGAGTTTGTTACCCGCAATGGCCGTAAAGTTTGTGATGGAAGCCTGGACGGTTGGCGTCGATTTGGTTGTTACATTTCCACTGAGTGCAATGGTAAGGTATTCGGTAAGAGCGCCGCTGCCATTGAATTCAAATATGCTCACGTAATACGTGGTAGCTGCCTGCAGGTTGGTTACCAGTTGCGAAACACTGGCGCTGCCGTTGCTGCCTCGGAACACCACGTATCCGTCACCGGGTGCAAACTCGGTACCGGGGGTGCCATAAGCGGCATTGCCCGTATAATCTGTTCCGTTCGCCGGTAATGTATTCACGGGGTTTCCTGCTTTTACAATGATGATGCGGAAGGCACCATTGCCTTTGTTGAAGGTCATGCTGAACCGGTTGCCATCTAAACTGGCGGCAGGAAACTGCAGGCTGCTTGATGGAACCGTAGGCGGTAAAGCATGAATATTGCTAAATGCTGATAATAAAATAATGAGGGATAAGATAAAATTCCTTTTCATAAATTATTGTTATGGTTATACTTTAATGGACAGGCAAAGTTGCCTTACTGCATTTTGTATTGGAAGGCTTAGCGGGATGAATTGGGATAAATGATAAGTGAATTGAGGAGATGAATATTGAACAAGGAACAAGGAATGATGAATATTGAACGGAACCACTTCGATATTCGAAATTCCTTGTTCCTTGTTCATTATTTTCCGTGCCTTTGTCTTAAATTGTACATCCTAAACTCCCAACATTGAAAAAACATTTTCTCCTTGCTGCCCTAATCATTCCGGGCTTGCTAAATACTGCCTCTGCACAAAACGTAATTGACAGTGGTTCTTACTTCCTGCACAAATTTGCACAGAACATCGGCAAGGAAACATATACCATTACTAAGAACGGCAATGAACTTACCTACGATGTGAATTTTAGATTCACCGACAGGGGCCAGCCCGTTCCGCTGAAAGCACAACTGGTAACAACGGTTGAACACGAGCCCGTCAATCTTTTCATAAAAGGAAACACCTCCCGTTTTTCTGCCATCAATGACAGCATCCGCATCCGGGATAAAAAAGCAACAATATGGATGGACAGCGTGGTACATACCGAAACCATGAAACCCCTTGCATTCCCCGTGGCCGGTTATTCTCCCGGTACGGTTCAGATGGTGCTGTTGAAATACTGGAAGCAACATGGTATGCCGAAGAGTATTGCCATGCTGCCCAAAGGAGAAGTGATCATTAAAAAAGACGGAACAGAAACACTGAGTTTTAATAATGCCCCGCTTGTATTGGAAAGATACATCGTAAGCGGCTTGATATGGGGCAATGAAATTGTATGGACCGACAGCAGGGGCAATCTCATCTGCCTTATCACCAACGATGCCGAAGGCGATAAGCTGGAGATGATGGCGGTGGCCTATGAAAACCTGTTGCCCCAACTCATCAGCAAAGCCGCTACCTATGGCATGAAACTGTTCAGCAGTTCCATGAAGATGGACGTAGCGAAAAATAAAACGCTGGCTATTGTTGGCGGTAATGTAATTGACGTGGAAGGAAATGAATCGGTAAACAATGCAACCATCCTTGTAGCAGATGGGTTAATAAAACAGGTTGGCAAGGCCGCCGATATTAAAATTCCTGCCGGCGCAACCATCATACACGCCGAAGGAAAAACTATCCTGCCCGGGCTGTGGGACATGCATGCGCATTTTCAGCAGGCAGAGTGGGGGCCTTCGTACCTGGCTTCCGGTGTAACAACGGTTCGTGATTGCGGCAATGAATACGATTATATCAATGCCATCAAGTCGGCCATTGATTCGCACAAAGGCGTGGGCCCGCTGATAATTAAAGCCGGCATCGTGGATGGACCGGGCGGCATGGGGCTGGGCATTGTTCGTGCCACTACAAAAGAAGAAGCCGTTAAAGTGGTGAACATGTATAAGGACAATGGCTTTGCACAAATAAAAATTTACAGCTCAATAAAACCCGACATTGTAAAAGCCATCTGCGACGAAGCACACCGGCTCAACCTTACCGTTACCGGCCACATACCGCAGAACATGACTACGCAGGCCGGCATCGATTCGGGTATGGACATGATCAACCACATATCGTATGTGTATGCCATGATGAAAAAGAACAAGGACCGCTCCACTAATATGGATGACTCAACCAGCAAGGCGGCGCTTGAATTTTTAAAAGCACACCATACCGTTATTGACGCCACCGTGGGTGTGTATGAAATGGTCTTCCGTCCGTTGAATGAAGACATACTCATTATGGAACCCAACTATTATAACCTGCCCGTTCCGTTACAACAATTATTTACAACCATGGGCATGCCGCCCGAACAGGCAAAGACAAACCGGCCCCGCTTTGAAAGCATGCTGGCCCTGGTAAAAATTTTACACGACAACGGCATCACCGTGGTGGCCGGTACCGACATGGGCTTTCCCGGTTACAGCGTGGCCCGTGAACTGGAGCTTTATGTGCAGGCCGGCCTTACACCCATGGAAGCCATACAAACAGCCACCATCACCCCGGCGCAGGTAATGAGCATGGACAAAACCACCGGCTCCATTAAAGCCGGCAAGCAGGCCGACCTGCTGATACTGGATGCCAATCCGCTTACCGAGATACGCAACATACGCAAGGTGCACATGGTTATAAAAGAAGGGCAGCAGTATAATCCGCATGTGCTGCATAGGATGGTGGGGTTTGGGAATTAAGGAATCAGGAACAGGGAAAACTGAACATTGATCGGAAGTGAATACTTCGAAATTCAGTATTCCCTGTTCCCGGTTCAATATTCTTAAGGGCAGGTAGTTATACGGTTGTGTTATCTGCTTATGCGAAATACCTTTGAATAGTTTTATGAAACTGATCTTGGTTCGTGGAGACATCGGCCAAGGTAAAGGTTTAGTACATTATATTGTAAAAATTGTTGACATTTGCAAAAAAAGTATCGTATGCCAACTCCAAGAAGAAAAGTTGAGGGAGCAAGATTAAGTTATACTGCTAGTTTAATTACTCAGGGACGTCATAAATTTTATTCTTTAACATTACCAAGCGAGGTACTCGCCCGAACCTGTTTCGTTTCGACAAGATCGGAAGCTCCAAATGAAGGGTTTCAACGGACCTTAGATAAAGAAAAGGCACAGAAAATAGCTGATTATATTGACAAAGAAAATGGGACAATCCCTACAGCTATTATTTTATCAGCCCAGTCAGAAAGTAGATTCGAATATAGTTCCAAAAACAAAACAATTGATTTTAATGATATTAGCAAAGCCTTTTTGATTCTAGACGGACAACATCGGGTTTATGGATTTTCATTGGCCGAAACCTCTGTTAGGATTCCAGTAATAATTTATAATAGCCTAACAAGGAAGGACGAAACAAGGCTCTTTATTGATATAAATACCAAACAAAGGCCTGTCCCCAATGAATTATTATTAGATATTAAAGCCTTAGCCGAGTATGAAAATGAATCGGAAGGTTATCTAAGGGCTATTTACAATAATTTTAAAGCAAGTGCGCTTCACGGCAAATTAAGTTCATCTGAAAAAGCAAAAGATAAAATAACGAGAGTTACATTTAATGCTGCTGTTAAACCTTTGGGAGTAATTTTTGGTGATAAGGAAGCCGAAGATGTATATAAGATATTAAATGACTATTTAAAAGCGATACAAATAGGGTTTAAGCAAAAAGGAATCGAAAATAAAATCGTAAATCCGTATGTATTTCGTGCTATAATGTCCATTTTTCCTGATGTAGCAGGCAAAGTAAAAGATCGCTATCCTGAATATACAATGGATAATTTTTATCACTCGCTAGCTTACTTTTTTGAAAACATTAGCGTAGCAAAAATCTCCAAAAAACATCAAGGTCATAAGGAATTAACAGATCATCTATTGTCTTCTTTAAGGAAAGATTTTACTTTATAGCATGATAAATTTTTCTGACGGAATCAAGCATTTATATCTACCTAATTTAAATGAAGTCAATCAAAGCATTTCATTAGGTATAAATAGTTGGCTCCAAAAAGGAACCGAATACCTGGTTACTCAAAACCAACTAACAAATGATTTCTCAATTTCAACGTTGACTATCTTGATTTTTAACCTTATGCATTCGATATAAATCGTCTTTCATGCGCCTCAATGGAATCCTTAAAAGATATCGAAAGAAAAAATTGGCAGCCAAAATTTATTGGCTGGAACATTACTAAATTCTATTATTCAGCTTTTTTTTCCGCTCATTGTATTTTAAAAATTACAGGGAAAAGCCTTTCCAATATTGAATATACTTCATTGGATAAGTATCACCAGGAGTTATGGTTTTCTTTGGAAATTTAAGCTCAGGATTATTTTGCATTAATCTAAATGCAGCAACAAATAGTTTTAGATTCTATAAGGATCCTATATGATAATAGCCATGAAGGTCTTTCATACTTTCAAATTTTTAACTACTATTCGGCCGTCAATATACGGTCAGTTACCGTTACCTGATGCGCAACTAATAGTTAGTAAGATTGATGAAGTAATACTTGCCATGAAAATTGGAACAGTATAACTGGAAACTGGTTATCAAGGGTTCGTAATTCAGTAAACTATAGTCACACATACGGCTTATGGTTTCCTTATAAGGAATTCAATAAAGATCATGATAGGATTTATAATTATTTAAATTTACATCATGATAATCCTTTGACAATTGATTTGAATTCCTATCAAGGAAAAGATATTCTCTATTTTGTTAGAACATGCCAATTAATTAATTCTATGGCATTTGATCTTTTAACAGATTTAGAAACTAAACATCCAACTAATAAATCATTTATCAAAAATGGTATTTTAAAATTTCAAATTTATACCCCTAAAATAAAACTGTAGGCAACATGGGTTTGTCGGCAAGCCGCAACTGACAAGTGTTCCCCACATCAATTCTCAAATTACAACCGTACAATTTACGGGAACACTTGATGCCGTTTTAATTCTCCCGTTTTTGTAATGCGGTCACGATTTATGGCCGCATAGTATTTCATTCTTCCGGGATAAGCCCCTGATATGAACTACCGGAAACGCATTCGATTTTCAGTTCAACCCTGCAATTACCCGGTTCGTATTCCACATTTGTTGTTTCATTCCTGTTAGGTAAATAAAATTTAGTAAGCAGTATAGCTTTGCAGGAAAAGAAATAATATGAAACAGAAAATATTATTAGCAGTATTGCTGGTTTTTGTGTTCGGTTCCTGTAAAAAGCAGCGGTCGAAGAAACAACTGGCAACACGAATCCCCCGGGAACATTGATAGAAGCCGGGTATGGCAGTTCGCAAATGCCCTTTACGGCTGCGTCCTGGCAACTCCCTGCCAACATTCAGTTAACGGATTCCATTCATGATTATTCGTACTGCTGGGCTTTTCCGCCTAACACACAGGTTTTACCAAAAGACTGGAAGGGTGTTCCTTTAGGCTTTACATTTTGCCTTACATTACGAAACACGAACAATAATCCTGTTACCATACAATTCCCTCCTCAATTGGTTTTTACAAGTTCCTCCCTATTGCATCAAAATGTGTTAACCATAAGTTTAGATCGGTAGAATTATTACCGGGAGCTGAAAAAACAATTGTAGCCCAGGGCTTCTGTATCAATAAGGGGCGAAAGATCCCGCAAACATTTGTGGATGGAACCGGGGATTTCCTGGGCTACAAGTTTGGCCCGTCGGTCATCCCTTCCGCATTGCAGGAAATTGTAGATATTCTCAGGGCAAAGAACAGAACGATGAATGATATTGTAAAACCAGACGGGACCATTGACAATGCAAAAGCTGCAAAATATGCTGTCATTCAAAAAGCGATCTGGGAAGTAACAGACGGGCAAGGCTTAACGGCAGGTACAAAAAACGAACTGTTGGCGCTTTAAAAAGTTTGTTCCATCAGAGTTTTCGGCAAAGCTGTTCTTATGCTGGTAATAAAACAGAACCCCGCTGAGATGGAATTTACTTCATCACTTCATTAACCTCTATATCCCCTTCGTCATTTTTTGGTTTAGGGTAATCGTTTTTTATCTGGTCTTCCAGTTGTTTTTCATCTTTCTGGTTGCGTATCACCAAAAAGGCGATGAGGGCAACTGCCAGTATGCCGAAAATGGTCAGTAAGGGCCAGTTCATATGAAGGAGTTTGAAAGTAAAGCTAATACTGTTTTTTGATGGCCTGTGTTAAGTTTATACTTAAACCTATTAGGTCTGCAGCGCTGCATTTGCCCCCGGCAGACCTTATAGGTTTCCCGGCGGCCGATCTCATAAAAATTTCGTTCCTTTAATGTGCATCATATTGCCGGCATTATGAAAAAATATTTATTATTTATTTTTCTCTTCCCGCTGTTTACGCAGCTAAGTTCCGGGCAGGATAAAAAAGCGAAGCTGGAAGAGATCATGAAAACCTATCACGGTTTTAATATGTTCGATGGCGCTGTATTGGTGGCAGAGAACGGCAAGGTCATTTACAAAGGCGCTTTCGGCATGGCAAATCATGAATGGAAGATTCCTAATACAACCGATACCAAATTCATGCTCGGGTCGGTATCGAAACCCATTACGGCCATGCTGATGCTGATACAGGTGCAGAAGGGATTGATAGATCTTGACAAAACCATTTCTGATTACATTCCCGAATATTCAAAAAAGAACGGCAGCCGCATTACCATACGCCAGCTGCTGGGCCATTCATCCGGTATGCCGAATTATGATATCATAAAGGATTTTTTTCCGAAGATCAGCCGCCAGAATTTTTCAAGAGAAGATTACGTAAAACTTTTTATGGACTCGGCCCTGGTATTTGAACCCGGTACAAGTTATTACTACAGTAGCTGGGGCTATTTTATGCTGGGCTATATCATGGAAAGGGTAACCGGCAGATCGTATTCGCAGTTAATGAAAGAAGATATTTTTGATAAGCTGGGCATGAACAGTTCGGGTTCCTATTATCATACCCAGGTAGTAGATAAAAGGGCTTCGGGATATGACTATAGTCTTGGTGGCTACACCAGCGGGGATTTCCGTGACCAATCAAACACCATGGGTACGGGCGACCTGTACTCGACGGTTGAAGATCTTTTTAAACTGCACCTGGCCATCAGCAATAACACACTTATCAACAAGAAGCTGACGGATGAAATGTTTACCCCGGGTATCAGGCCCTGGCGATACGGGTTTGGCTGGTTTAACCAGAATTTCAAATACACGACAACAGACAGTGTGTTTGCAAACTATCATTTAGGTACCACGGAAGGATTTTTATCCTTCCTGATCCGCATTCCTTCCACAAACAGTTTAGTAGTGTTTTTGTGCAACAGTGCGCCCACACATTTTTCGGAATAGCTACCAACCTCATGAAAGTGCTGTATGATAAGCCGGTTGTTTTAAAGAAGCCGGTACATAAAGTATTAGAGAACCTGTTGGCAACAGTGAACGGGGAAAAAGCAGTGGAAGAATACCAGAAAATGAAAAAGGATACTGCTAATTATTATATCGACTGGCTGGCGATGGACCAGCTTGGCAACCAGTTATATGACCTGAAGAGATATGAAGATGCACGGGTGATCTTTGAAAACAATGCGGCTGAATTTCCGCAAAGAGACCTGGCACTGTTCGACCTGGCAAAAACCTATGAAGTACTAGGCAGAAAAGAGGATGCAGTTACCTGGTACAAGAAGGTACTTGTTCTTAATCCGGGGTATGAAGAAGCAAAGAACAGGTTAAAAGGTTTGGAAAGTAGTAAGTAATAAGTTTTGAGTTAATGGGGGCAAGCCTGCTTAATTAAGTGCTTCTGCTCCGGGTTCTGCCAGCCAACTTTTTACCATACCGGTGATCTGCACAGTATCTTTCCTGTCATGTTTCTGTTGCCTGTCCGGCGTATAACCTGTTTGGAAGTTTGACCCGGTTATGTTGCTCCAGTTCAAATAAAAGCTGTTCCGCTTTTTACGAAACAGCTTTACTGTATAGATCCGATTTATCCTTTGAAAAAATACCCGGCTTAATGTCTTCTCCTTTGTTGGCCCCAATGGCCTGGTACCCATCTTTCGCCATAACGGCTGCGTTGCCAATGGCCTGGTATCCAGTTGTAACCACGATGTGGCGGGTTAGACCAATGACCGCCTGAATACCTGTAAGAATTTCCATACCTCTGCCAATCTTCATCTACCCATACATGCACACGACTTGGTTGCGGGGGCCTTACCACTACCGGCGGCCTAGGCGGCCTTATTTTTACATATATCTGCGACGAGGCAGAAAAAGATGCAGTAAAAAGAACAGCCATTAAAAACAAAAACCTAGTCAGACTTTTTTTCATAATTAAAATATTTTTAGTTAAAAAAATAAACTTTCGGAACCTAGTCTTGCGGACAGTATAATATTTTTCAATTCAATTACTTTCCGGGTTTATAGACTTACTGGATCATCAGCAGTAAAGATGAGTGTATTCAGGCAGGAGACTGTTACATAAAGGGGTGAAAGAGTTGTATAATTCACATATGGGAGAGAAAATTAAAAATGAAGAATTAAAAATTGTAAAATAGCCAAACCTTTAATTCTTAATTGATAAACGGATCAGTGATCGACCTGCTCACCGGAGAAAACCATTTGGGCCCATCGGTGGTCATATACACACAGTCTTCGTGGCGCACACCAAATTCGCCAGGTATGGAGATGGTAGGTTCAATGCTGAAACACATGCCGGGTACTAATATAAGTTTGTTGCCCTTTACCATATTGCCCCATTCGTGCCCGTCCATGCCAATGCCGTGGCCGGTGCGATGTGGCAGTCCGGGTAATTTATAGCCGGGGCCAAAACCTGCATCGGTTATCGCTTTACGGGCAGCGGCATCCACTTCTTCACAGGCTGATCCGTTCTTAGCCGCTGCAAAACCGGCGAGTTGAGACTTCTGTTCCAGGTTCCATATTTCCAGCTGGCGTTTGGTAGGTTCGGCACCGAAGACAATGGTACGGGTGATATCGGAGTTATAGCCTTCCACCTGGCAACCGCAATCCATCAATACGATATCTCCTTTCTTTAATTTCTGTGGTTTGGTGGTACCATGCGGGAAAGCTGATGCTTCTCCAAAAAGAACCAATGCAAAACCAGGGTCATTACCCAGTTGTTGCTGGGCACCTTCAATAATTGCAGCTACGTCGCCCGGCGACATGCCTTCCTTCAAACCTTTGATGCCTTCTTTTATCGCCGCTACCGTGATGTCACTTGCCTTTTGCATTAAAGCAATTTCTGCAGCCGATTTTATGATGCGGCAGGGGATGCTGATGGGATCGCCGCTGACAAAGTTTAAATGCGATGCTTCCTTTTTTAATCCGTCCATTATAAAAAAACGAAGGCGTTCTTCAATACCAATATTACCGGAGGAGGTGCCTGCATCTTTTATTGCATCGGCCATTTGTTTATACGGGCTTTCATCTTCCTGCCAGGCATATACCTCTTTTCCTATTTTTATCAGCTCCCGAAAACGGGCTTCTTCAAAACCGGGGCAAACATATCGAACGTCACCTTTAGCAGGTATGATGGCCACCATAGGCCGTTCGCTGGCCCACCAGCTGATGCCGGTAAAATATTCCAGGGATGTTCCGGAGTCTAAGATCAACGCTTCTATTTTTTGTTCGCTTAATAAGCGCTGTGCTTTTTCCACACGTGCTTTTCTTTCTTCAACAGATATAGGCTTCACATCCGCCAGCATGGAGATTAACTTACCCGGCGAAGGATTTTTTTCGTTGGCATTACATGAGCTGATGCCAGAAACCAGTCCCGTGGCGGCAGCCATGGCAGAAATGTTGATGAAGTCTCTTCTTTTTAATGGCATGTTGATAACTTGAATTAAGGATGATGAAAGGTAGGATTTTTATTTAGACAAGGTATGTTCCGGATCTTGTACTACAGTGGGCAGAATAAAAAAATTAAATGGTAAAGAACCGGTTTCTTTAATTTTTAATTCTTATTTCAACCAAAGGTAACGGCAAATAAAGAAGCCGCCTCAAAACGAGATGGCTTTTAAACTAGTTACTTATTATTAATAAGGCAGGATATAAGTACGAACAATACCATTCGCACCCGTCCAAACTATTTTATAGTAGAATGTACCGGCCGGGCATGATACGGGGTTCCCGGCAGAATCCAAACCGAAAGTAGCTACAACGGTTGCTGCAAGCCTGCTGTGGGTTACCTGTCCGCTTACCAATCTCCAGCTGCAATCCTGGCGGATAACCATTGGTTGTGTAATGGCTGTTACGAATGTATTGCCAAAACGGTTGGTACCCCATTCGGATATGCCGGTGGTAGAACCATCCACATGTGTTCCGATGGTTGTAATTACAATACCGTTATTATAAGTGAAGGTTCTTTGTTTGGCTATCTGCCATGAACGCTGAGAGCCATTATCGAATGTTACGGTCATACCGGTACTGGTGATGGTATGCACAATGGTTCCCAATGAAGACAGATCCCTTAAACGGCCACCTGTTACATTGGTAGCTACGATGGTACCATTAACGGTGATACTCTTTCCGTCACTTAACCGGGTAATTTTCAGGCTCTGTACATTGATGGTCAATGCAGCGCCTGCATCTTTCCAATGTTGTGCCAGCGGCATGGTGAGTAAGATAACACCAACGCGGTTACGGGTGTTATTGCAATTAGGGCCATTGAAAGTGAGGGTTATCCTGCGCAACCCACCGGCAGAATCCAGGACAGCCGTTGTATTGCAGGGAAGACCGGTAATGCCATTATCTACACTGCCAGTACCGGCGAATCCGTCAAAAGCATTGTAGTTGTCAATGGTGGTATTTACATCATTGGTAATGTCATCGGTGCTTTGCGAAAAATTTGACTGGTCATCGGAATGTGTAACCATGTCTGTGTTGTCGGAGGCGGTAACGTCGTTGTTCTTTTTACAGCTTAAAAAGCTAACTGATAATGCCAGAACGGCCACCAGGATGAATTGAATTTTCATTTTCATAATTTAAAGATTTACGTTGATTTTTTTGGTGAATGGCTTATATAGATGGGATATGGGGATAAAGGTTTAATTGAAGGTCTGTCTTTTTTCCGGAACTGGTACAGGAGAAGAGCCCGAATGATCAGGCTATTAGTGATGGATGAGTAAAAAGTATTGACTGAACCCGGGTTCTGGAATGGAATATTTTTACTTAACTGTTTATTTATATGCATTTGGGAAGTCCGTTAACTCGATCACACTGTTTCCGCCACAGTCGTCGGTAATATTGCCTTTCAGTAAATAATAGCCCGGGTGGGTGGCATTGCTGTAAAATTTGAGCGTTCCCCAGCCTTTGCACCACCGGAGATCATACGGTAGTTTGTCGGCCCAAACCAGGTTTTCGTCTTTGATGTAGATCGTCCAGTTGGAAGGATAGAATCTGCCGCTGATATTGGTTGTGTTGGTATATGAGATCCCATCCAGCGTCATTTTGGTTATGCCGGTTCCGGTAACGGAATTATCATAGTTCAATGTCATGGTAAGCGTATGTGAAAGCTGAATTTTCCCGCTCTTGGTAAAATTGGCACTCTCTTCAGACAGGCCGCCCCATTTTTTCTCTACCAGTTCTTTGGGAACCGGGTTTTGTGCTTGTGCCAATACCGTAACAAATAAAATACTTATCGTGAGCAGGATATCCCTTTTCATTTATAAATTTTTAATGAAAATAGAAAATGCCTGCTTTTGGGCAATACCCGGACAAGGGTATTTTGTTCTTTTTAGTAATACCAGAAAACTGGCAAACAGCCAGGGATTTGTTTAATAAAAGGATAGGAGTAGATTTACAGGTATTAACCATGCAGCAAAGCATTGCGAAAAATATTGCCGTTGTGTGCAACCCGCTTGCAGGGGCAGGAAGGGCGGTTGTATTTGCCGATAAGATCTGCAGGGAATTAACAACGAAAAATAAAACGTACAGTTTGTTCACAGAAAGCTGGCCCGATCATTTTGACGGCTTTACCGATATTTTTATTGTGGGTGGTGATGGAACGCTGAATTATTTTATCAACAAGTATCCGGGTATTAAATTACCGCTGGCTGTTTTTAATGCCGGCACCGGGAATGATTTTCACTGGATGCTTTATGGCAGTAAAACATTTGATGAACAGATGCAGATCGTATTAGGAACATTACCCAAACCGGTGGATATTGGACGGTGCAATGAAAACTATTTCATCAATGGGGTAGGGATCGGCTTTGAAGGGGAGGTGGCCCGGGCTTTAACCGGCCGGAAAAAGCGGCCGGGCAAAACCTCTTTTCTTTTCTGTATCCTGCAAAAAATATTCACTTATCGTTCAAAAAATTATTCCATAAACTCAGCTGAGAGTATTATAGCCGGTAAGAAACTTCTGGTAGATATTGCAAACGGGCGGCGTGCCGGTGGCGGCTTTCACATAGCACCGGAGTCGGAAGCGAATGATGGCTTTTTTGATGTGGTCGTAGCCGATGCACTCAACTCGTTGGAACGCCTACGTTATCTGCCGGTTATTGAAAAGGGCAAACACATGGGCCTGGCCTTCATTCACCATTACCGCAGCAAAAAGATCGTTATTGAAAGCGATGCTGTTCTTCAATATCACTTCGACGGAGAATACGGCGAAGCAAAAAAATGGAGATTGAAATGCTGCCAGCGCAGTTGTTATTCCGGTATTAGGGGATTTAATAAGGGCTTTATCCTTGTTGCTTCCGGACGTATTTGGTTAGTATCACGATCTGCTGTCCTTCAATTCTTCCTTCTATCTGTTCGGTATTGTCTTCCACAATGCGGATGTTTTTTACAACGGTTCCCATTTTTGCATTGAGGGTAGAGCCTTTTACATCCAGTGACTTTATCAGTACCACTGTATCGCCATGCTGTAACTGGTGACCGTTGCAGTCTTTATGCAGGTCAACGCTGGCGTCATTTTCATGGTCGCCGGTTGCTTTGGCCCAGGCGAGGAGCTCATCGGGCAGGTAAAGCATGTCCAGGTTTTCCATGGCCCAACTTTCATTGCGCAGGCGGTTGAGCATGCGCCAGGCTGTTACCTGCACGGCTGGTACTTCACTCCACATCGATTCGGTCAGGCAATGCCAGTGTTTACTGTCAAGTTCTTCTTTCTTCTCAATTTGTGCCAGGCATTTGGAGCAGATCAGTATCGAGGTATCAGCCGAGAGGCCTTTTTCTGGCGGGACTTCAAATAATTTCAGGTTGTCTTCTGATTTACATAATTCGCATTTATTTCCACTCCGTATGGCCAGTTGTTCTTCTACTTTCATCTGCTGGTTTTAATTTTGTGCAAATGTAAAGGATATTTGATCCAGATAAAATTTGATGTTTGTATTGCTATGTACTGGGGTACTTAAATAATTCAGGCATGTAAATAGTTATTTTTACGACCGCAAAATGAAACTGAAACAAAAAATATACGAGCACTACCTGCAGGTAATAAATGAACGGGCTGCAAGGTTGCAAAAAGTTTTGGCCGATCTAAAAGAAAGCGGTGCCAATGAAACCAAAAGCACTGCCGGCGACAAACATGAAACAGCATTGGCCATGTTGCAGATAGAACAGGCAAACAGCCGTGGCCAGTTACAGGAGTTATTGTTGCAAAGATCGGCGTTTGAAAAATTAGATCCCGGGGTAGCTGCACCCATGGTTGTAAACGGCAGCCTTATTAAAACCAACCGGGGATATTTGTTTATGAGTGTTGCCTTGGGTAAGGCAGTGATAGAAAATATTACCGTAATGGCTTTATCATCCCAGTCGCCATTGGGACAAAAACTGGTTGGTTTGAAGCCGGGAGATATTGCCGAAATAAGTAACATTGAATATGTTATAGAAAGTATTGAATAAGAAATACCTTTCAACAGCTGATAAAATGGTGGCTTGCTCTGTAAAAAACTATGATCAGGCGGCGTGCATTAAGTTACCCGACTTGGAAATGATGGAAAGGATATATTGAAAACCCAGTTCCGTAATTAAAACCAGAGCAGGGGAATGGTGCAGGATATCAATAAGCTTCTCCGACCTTAGTTCGTCCAGGTGTTTCACACTCTCATCCCATGGGAAATTCTGGCGCACAATAATTTCGTTGGGATAAATAACACTCGATGTAGGATGTGCATCATTCTTTACCAGTTCGTAGATTGTTTGGAGGGTTTGATACTTACTTTGCATGGCCTGATAGTTTTACGATTAAGATAAATTACCAGGGTACGGGATAAAGCATCCGCATAAATCATTCCAATTTTTAAGTTTTATGTTAAAAAAAGGTTTTTTCACCGCTCTGATCCGTCAAAAGAACATCTGAAAAGCGAATGCCTGCCTGTAAGATCAGGGGTTAAAAACACCGCAATTGGTGAATGGTTGAGTTTGTATCGGCACATGAAAAAAATCGTTGTGTCAAAATTTAAAAACCAAATTGTGTCGACACAAAAAGCAATTTATGAAAATGACGCAAAATTCAAATTTTTGAAAATGACACAGGAGGCGGGCCTATCGTATTTTTTATATAGTCCTTCGTAAAACATCTACAACAATTTCACAAAAGGCTTTACAGATCTTTCTTACCTGAACATGCATCTTTGTGTTGTTAAAAATCCAAACCTCTGAAACCTATCCGATCCTTCCTGTGAAAACCCGGTGAACCATCTCCTGGCCATCGTAAAAAATTATGAATCCTGTGAAAAACCTTCAGCAATGAAGGTTTTTTATTTTACCCAAATAAAACAACGCCTCCCGGGTGCTTACCTTTTCACAAGGCGGGAGGCGTTGATATAAAGACTTAGAACACAAACATAGAAACCAACAAAAAAAGACAGGAAGGATCTACATTCCTGTTCTTTTTTTATGTGCCTGTGCTGTTAATTTGCTTTGATCACTTCATACCATATCTCGCCGTTTTCAACCACGACTGGTTTGTATTGGGCACCGTCAACCACGTAATAGGTTTCGCCATCTATCACCACGGTATCATAACCATCAGGTATGCTTTCTACGATGGCTCCAACCGGGGGTGATACTACATAGTAATTGCTTCCACGTTGATCGTAGTAGGTACCATTGTAATAATAGTAAGGGTAGTTATGTACATAGATCCTGCTGTATCCAACTGGCAACACATTAATGAAGATGCCTACAGGCGGTGCACATACGGTGAACATGTTATTGTAAGGACGGTAAAATACACCATCCCAATAACGATAACCGAATCCGCCAAAGCTTATGCTGAAGTAGTTTGATGGAACGCTGTAGAAATAACTGTTTCTTCTTGGCAGGTAATTATAACGCCAGCATGGGTCATAGCGGTTGTAAACCGGGCGGCGGTCATAGCCATAAACCGGGCGATAACCAGGCCTGTCTCTTGTGTACATGTTATGGCGGTTATCATTTCCCCTGCGGGCGATGTCGTCATTGTCGCGGCGGCGATTCTCATTTCCACCACGGTTAACGTTACCGGGATTGTCGTTTCTTCTCCGGTTGTTCATCTCATCATTTCCACGATGATCGCCATTTCTGTTATCATTATTTCCACCGTGATTAACATTACCGGCATTTTCATTCCTTCGCCGGTTATTCGATTCATCATTTCTGCCCCGGTTACCATTTCCCGGATCATAATTCCTGTTGCGGTTCACATCGGGTGCATCATTTCTTCTTGATTCGCCCCTGTTCGGCCTGTCTACGGTAACATCATTTCTTCTTTCTCTTCCTTGAGATTGCTCAGATCGGTCCCGTCCATTTCCACCATTCCCTCTGTCGCCGCCATGCCGGTTACCCTGAGCTGTTGATGGCCCGGCATAAAGTAAAGTCAATGCCAATGCCGCCATCATCGATGCCTGGTATATTTTACCGGAAGCTAAAGACTTAAACCTGTAGTTTGTTTTCATGTGCTTTTGTTTAATTGTAAAAAATGATTTCATACGTTGTGATTATTAGACGATAAAGGGGTACAATAATCTTACCATATTAAACCCTTTCACAGAAATATAACTATTGTGAAGAACAGGTTAACAGGACCTGGGGATAGTTTGTGTAACAGAAATAAACTATACTTATAGGATAGATCCAGTACCGCTTATTGAACACAGCACCCTCCGGGCCGGCATACCAGCCAAAGAATAAAAGATTGCCTGAATGCAAACTACCAGTGTTGGTTTGCGCTTTGGCAAATATAGAAATGATGCAACAGGTAGGAAGGGCGTTTTTTCATGAAAGAATTTATGGTAACCATCGTATCAAACATCTCTCTCATTGAACGACAAACTAATGCTGCTGATCTTTGCCTGAACTTTGCGGTAGGTAACCCCGGCTTTGTCAAGCATTATTCTGGCTGCTTTAAAAATATCCGTGCCTTCGTATTTATCGGATAAGTAGATCACTTCATTAATACCGGACTGTATGATCGCCTTGGTGCATTCATTGCAGGGAAAGAGTGCAGTATAAATTTTACAGCCTTTTAGGTCCATGCCGATATTGTTTAAGATCGCATTGAGTTCTGCGTGACAGATGTACGGGTATTTTGTGTTTAAAAATTCTCCTTCTTTTTCCCAGGGAAAATCATCGTCATCGCAGCCGATGGGCAGGCCATTGTAGCCGGCTCCAACGATCTTGTTCTTGTTATTTACAATGCAGGCGCCCACTTGTGTGTTGGGGTCTTTACTGCGGCGGGCACTCAATAATGCCACACCCATAAAATATTCATCCCACGAAATATAATCTTGTCTCTTTTTCAAAACTTTTCATTTATATGCCTCACGAATGTAACGAATTTTACGAGCCGGTAGAAAGCTCCCTCTTGTGCAAATTAGATCAGTTAATAAATAAACGATTGTTTTTGGAGTATTTCTTAACCATCTTTGTATATTAGTTTTAACTAAAACCAATGTATATGACCGCAGCTGCCAAATCTGTTTATTATTTCGGGTTTTACCTGTATGTTGTTGGGTTAAACCTGTTGCTGATCCCCAATATTTTTCTAAGAACAATTCAGTTACCCGAAACCAATGAAGTGTGGATACGGGTAGTGGGGGTACTGACTCTTTGCATAGCTTATTATTACCATCGTTGCGGTGCCGCCAATGATAGGGGAATGTTTAAACTGACTGTTCATGCACGCAGTTTTGTTTTTATTGCTTTTGCTACACTTGCTGTTCTTAAACTGGCTCCACCCATACTGCTTGCGTTTGGTGCAGTGGATCTATTGGGGGCATTGTGGACATGGACCGCTTTGAAAAAAGAAAACTAAAATTCATATAAAGTTGCAGTATAAAATAAAAAGGCAGGTCAAAACCTGCCTTTTTATTTTATACTGTTGATCTAACTATTTCCTCTCTGTAACCACCAGCCAAGCCATAGGCCCGTAACACCCCATGATACCAGTACATCAACAAAGTGTGCCATCAGGTCGAAACTGCCATACCATATGTGCATGGTGTAAGGCGCATGAAGGAATACGATGAGGCCCGTGCCCAGCGTACCAATAAAAACAGTACCGAAGGAAGGCGTTGGTATTTTAACCAGCAGCCAGCAAAGCAGCCAGATGATAAAAATATTCACCAGCAAACTGCGGCCCATGTTCATGAACATTTTGTTCATGCCCGGCATGCTTTTATGATATACCACCTGCGCCCATGGTTTTCCTTCCATGGCTTTCATTTGCTTTTCCATTTCATCTCTTGAAGTGCCCGGAGCAAATGTTGGCATCATATAAGCACCATCTTCACTGAACTGTGAATTCAGGTAAGAAAGAATACTGTCTTGTTTTGGTGTGTATTTCTGTTGTGCCTCATGCAGGTTTAATGCACCCCAGGTGAGGAACTGCCATGCAAAAAGAATAATGCCGCCAACAAGGGCGCCGATGATCATTTTTTTCATACTACAAGTTTTGGTTAAGACCAACAAAATAGAAAAGATAATCGGCATTTAGAAAAGGGCTGACACAAAATTTCCCGCCCGGTTTTTATTCCTACAAACCGGGCAGGATCACAGATAGGCCGATCATTGACGTATCACTTTGTTCTGCCTGTCGATATAAAATACCTTATCGCCCTTTATCACCCTTGCCTCCCCGTTCTCAAATTCACCGGTAAAATCATAGGCAGGCTTAACCACCCATTCGCCTTTGGTATCAATAAAACCCCAGTAACCTTTAGCATTGGCAGCAGGAGCAAGTCCCTCGGAAAAACTCCGGGCATTGGAAAACTGGAATGTGATCACCACTTCTCCGGAAGTATTGATATACCCATACAGGCTGCTCTTTGCAACGGCAGCAAGTCCATTTTTAAAACTCATTGCATCCTCGTAAACAGCATCGGTGATCGCCTTGCCGGTGCTGTCGAAGTACTGCCAGTTTGATTCCATCCGCACCGCTGTATAGCCTTCATTGAACGTAAGGCCTTCATTGTATTTCGGTTTGATGATCTCCACGCCTTCTTTATTCACATACCCGATCTTGCCGTCCTTCTTAACCTTGGAAAGGCCGCATATACAGTTATCTACAAACTCATAGTTCTTTTCCCATTTTTGAGCATAGCTGTCCAGTACCGGGAATAACAGGAACAGCAGCAATAGCTTTTTCATAAAAATTTATTTAACATGAAAAATTTCCTGCTACAACTTAGCCTCTTGTTTCCACGTAAAAAATGACCTGGGAAAGGAAAAAATATGATTTTAGTTTCTTTCTTTTCAGCCACAACTCTAAAGTTTTATTTTTGGTGTAAATAAACAGCTATGTCGTCGCTAAAAATCAAGCCCACAACCATCTGTGAATATATTGATGCCGCACCTGTCCATGTGCAGGAAAGATTATGGCGGCTGCATGAATGTATCCGTAAAGCGGCACCAGGTTGTGAAGAAGAACTTAAATGGCGCATGCCTGCATACAGCTACCAAAAGATACTCGTCACTTTTGCTGCATTCAAACAGCATATCGGTTTTTATCCCATGCCCTCGGCAATAAAAGCTTTCGCAAAAGAACTTTCAAAATATAAAACAGCAGAGGGTTCTGTTCAGTTCCCGTTGGACAAGCCTTTACCCATCGCCCTGATCACAAAAATTGTAAAGTTCCGCGTAAAGGAAAGTAAGGATGAGGTTATTAAGTGGCGATCATAAATTATTTTGACATAAAGGCCCTTTTTTGTTGTTAAAAACTTTATTAGTATCGTGGATACCATATCTGTATCTTAACTTTTGAAATAAACCATTATGAGGACCCGTTTATTTTTTTCAACAGGAATTCTCTCTTTAATTATTCTGCTTGCATTCCGATTCAGCGATAAAAAATACCCGGCAGCCGTTGATCTGGTTGATTACAAAGTGAAAAAGGCGATCAGTTGCAGCCCGGATTGGAATGAATTACGGTCATGGATCGATGAAACCGATATCCCACCCATACCCGGTGCAGGCAATTACAAATGGAGGATATCCACCGTTAACGACAGTGCCCAGTTCTATTTTAACCAGGGTATTAATATGTATTACGGGTTTCACATTATAGAAGCGATGGCTTCATTTAAGAAAGCAGCCCGGTTCGATCCCGCTTGCGCCATGCTTTTTTGGGCACAGGCACTGGGGTACGGCCCCAACATCAACGATTTTGGTTACCGGGCATCGCCCGACGCATTGGCTGCGGTTAAAAAAGCAAATGAATTATCGGGTAACGCAACAGCTTTTGAAAAAGTATTGATAGATGCGATGGCAGTAAGATATACGGCCGATTCTGCGGATGTGACCAGGACGCAACTGAACCAGGCGTATACCGATAAGATGAAGAAGTTGTATGATAAATTCATTTCCTTACCGGATGCACAGGCACTTTATGCTGATGCCATGATGCAGCAACATCCCTGGGATCTTTGGAACACCAACGGCACTCCCAAGGCATGGACGCCCTTAATAAGAAAGGTACTGGAAAAATTGATCGCAACATTTCCACAACATCCGGGCGGAAATCATTATTATGTTCACTTGATGGAAGCTTCACCCTATGCCGCCCTGGCATTGCCTAGTGCCAACAGGCTGGGTATTACCAATCCGGGACTTTCGCACCTTGTACATATGCCTTCGCATATTTACCTGCGAACCGGTGATTATAAAAAAGGGGTGGATGTAAATATCAATGCAGTGAACAGTTATAAACAATCAATTCCACTCTTTGCGCCTGTGACCGGCGCCGATTTTCTCTACGTCATCCATAACCTGCATATGAAGACAAACAATGCCATGATGATGGGAAATAATGCAGCTGCAAATTTGGCCGCAATGGAAACAAAGAAAAGTATAGCAGCAGATTATTTATCTATGCCTGCCCCCATGGGTAGTTCTGTGCAATACATAAGTATGACGCCCATGATGGTACAGATCCGTTTTGGCAAATGGGATGAGTTATTACATGCAAAACAACCTGAAGCGTCACAGGTATACGCAAACCTGCTGTTTCATTTCGGCAAAGGGATGGCGTATTCAGCCAAACATGATTTCACTGAAGCTGGAAACGAACTGGATAAACTAAGAGAACTGATGAAAGACAGTTCGCTAAATATTCCCTTAACTCCTTTTTCTCCGGCACTAGAAGGAGCGAAAGTTGCTGAACAACTTTTATTGGGAACGATTCACCTTGACCGAAAGCTTTATGAAGGAGCTATCCGTCATTTTAAAACGGCAGATTCTATTGAATCAAATATGGTGTATAATGAGCCCCGCGACTGGTTGCTGAATCCCAAACATTATTTAGGTACAGCCTATCTTGAAAGCGGCGATGGGGCTGCTGCAGAAAAAACATTCCGAAAGGACCTGCTTTATAACAATGAGAATGGCTGGGCTTTGTTTGGATTATACAAAGCATTGCTGGCCCAAAAGAAAAATGCCGAAGCATTAAGAGTGCATGCAAGATTTAAAACAGCTTTTGCAAAAGCGGATGTGAAATTAAAATCGGCTTTGTATTGATGCCGGGAATGAATAAATGTCAAAAACAATTCCCCGCTTTTAAAAACCAATATTAAACAATGCGTACCTCTGCCCAAATAATTGATGAAACAAAAAAATGGATCAACGATGTGGTGATTGGCTGTAACTTTTGCCCCTTTGCCGCCAATGTGGTAAAGCAGCAAACAGCATACTACCAGGTTGAAAACAGTATTGACGCAGCCATTTGCCTGGATTCTTTTTTTGCGGAACTGGCCCGGCTGAATGATGAAGAAAATATTGAGACCAGTTTCCTTATCTTTCCCAATGCATTTGAAAATTTTGATGATTACCTTGACCTGGTATCGGATGCTGAAGAATTATTAAAAGAAAAAGGGTATGAAGGCATTTATCAATTAGCAAGTTTTCACCCCTTATACCTCTTTGCCGGCTCAACAGAAAATGATGCAGCCAATTATACCAACCGCTCGGTTTATCCCATGCTGCACCTGTTGCGGGAAGCAAGTATTGACAAAGCATTGGCCAATTATGCAAACCCGGAAAATATCCCGGATCGTAATATCAATTTCGCAAGAGAAAAAGGATTGGTCTATATGAAGATGCTGAGAGACACCTGTTTTAATTAAATCAATTCTTACCGGTTTATCAGTTTGGATTAAATTAGCGTATTAAAATTGCTGTATAAACCGCTTCCTTAAACATACCTGTTTTGTTTTGATCGCATTGCCTGCTGCTGTTACTATATGCGCTGCAGGTAATGGGCCGTTGCCTTTGAACAAAAAGAAAATAGCCATTCATATAAATGCCTGGTATACCGATTCTGTTTCCTGTGTTATTCCCTTCAGCCGTGCCGGTAACCTCATACTGGTAAGAGCCAGGGCCGATACTACCGAAGGAAATTTTATTTTAGATACAGGTGCACCCGGACTTGTACTGAACCTGACTTACTTCTGGGATTACCCGGTTACTACAGACGCCAATGAAGAACAAAGCGGCATAACAGGATCTGTATCATCGGTACAAAAAACCCATGTAAAGGAATTTAATTTCGGGTGCATCAAGAGTACGGTTGTTGCTGCCGACCTGGTAAACCTTGGTCACCTGGAGAATACAAAAAATGTACGGATACTTGGCCTCATCGGCCTCTCAATGCTGCGGCAGTTTGAAATGATCATCGATTATGAGAACAGCCTGCTTTACCTCCGCCGGGTAACAAAAAAAGAGTCGGATAAAAACGCCCAGCTTGCAGACACTTCAGCTTATACAACTGTTCCAGTTGAGATATGGAACAATAAACTGGTAACCCGGACTACCCTGGCTGGAAAAAAGCTGCGGCTGATGATAGACTCCGGTGCTGAATCAAACCTGCTCGACAGCCGTTTGCCTGATAAACTTTTTGACAACGTGGAAATATTAAGGCGTATTCAACTGACCGGAACGGGCGAGAAGAAAGTGGAAGCCCTGTATGGCAACCTGAGCAACCTGCAGATAGGAAATCAATCCATCGGCAGCCTGCCGGTGATCATCACCAACCTGGAGAAAACCTGCCTGGCCGATAACAGTTGCATCGATGGTATTTTGGGTTTTGATTTTCTTTCGTTGCATAAAATAGGGTTTAACTTTGTAACCAATAAAATGTACATATGGAAATGAGGAGGGACATAACAATATTGTGTAAGTGGATAAGGCCATGTTGCATTGCAATATTACTGTTAGCATCCCTGCATACGAATGCACAGGTGCCGGTGAGGTCGTACACGGTTAAGAACGGAAAAATGTTCATTGCACTTGGCAAAGACATACAAAAATCTTCTCTCGATAGTTTTATTGCAAAGTATGAACTCTATGACCTCGACCTGCAGGCATGCATAAGCATGGGGGCAACCGATTCATTGAAAAAACTGGGATGGAAGGTTGATATTGATAACAGCGAAATATTTGTAATCAGTAAACCATTGTTCAGCGCAGACAATATGAACAATGTAGCCGATAAAATGATCCTGACACAAAAAAGCATCGAGCCGGTACCGATGGCGCAGGTTCACTTTGGATACAACCGGTTTAAAAACAAAGCAGCTTTTGCTGTCACCGATTCGGCCGTTGTTTTCTTCCTCCGGGGGAATACAAATGCCGGCAAAGTATTGCTGGCAGGCACTTTTACAAACTGGCAAACGGGTGCATTGCCCATGACAAAAACAGACAGTGGCTGGATTGCCAATGTAAAACTGGTTGCAGGAAAATATTTATACAAATTCGTTATTGATGGAAACTGGACGATAGACAGGGATAATGCAAATACTGAGAATGATGGCATGGGCAATGATAACTCGGTTTATTATAAAACAAATCATACGTTCATCCTGCAAGGATATGCCAATGCTAAAAAAGTTTACCTGGCCGGCAGCTTTAATGAATGGCGTGACAGGAACCTGCTCATGCTGCGTACGTCAACCGGCTGGGCATTGCCTGTTTATTTATCTGAAGGAACACATACTTATCGCTTTGTTGCAGACGGCATATGGTTTGCCGACCCGGTCAACAATGATAAAGTGCCGAATGAATTCAATGAATTTAATTCGGTGATACGCATTGGCAAACCATACCTGTTTAAAGTAGACGGATACCTGGATGCAAAGAAAGTAGTGTTGTTTGGTTCGTTCAACAACTGGAAAGAGAACGAACTGTTCATGACTAAAACGGAAACCGGTTGGGAACTTCCCTATACCATCGGGCCGGGCAATTATGAATACCGGTTGAAGATCGATGGAAAGCTTTCTGCCGATTCCATCACCAGGAATAACCTGGTACTGGTGATACAGCCCAATTTCACGTTCCGGTTAAAAGGTTTTGAAAATGCAAGAAAGGTCTGCCTCTCCGGCGACATCAATAACTGGAACCCGGCTTCCTTCCAGATGAAAAGGGAAGGAGATGAGTGGGTTTTCAAAGCACACCTCAACAAAGGCAAGTGCCGGTATAAATTTGTTGTGGATGGGAAATGGATACTTGATCCAGCCAATAAACTGTGGGAACAGAATGAATACAAAACGGGCAACTCCGTTTTATGGATCGAAAAGGATTAGTGTGCTATCTCCACTTAAATGCAAAATAACTGCAGGGCTTATCAGATGCATTGCCCACACCATGCATCTTCCCGCTTTCAATGATATACATATCGCCGGGACCACCGGTATAATGATTGCCGTCAATGGTCATTTCTGTTTTACCATCGATCACTAAAATGATCTCGGTATCCAGGTGCTGGTGCGGTGCATGGCTGGGACCTTTTTGGTTAAGGCAGGTGATGTGCATCTCATAATTATCACACATCGCAGTGGGGCGGTCAAAATATTTACGGGTGCCTTTGTTGTTTGCTTCTTTGTAGGCAATGGTATCTCTGTTTACCAGCAAACTGCCGCCTGCTTTTATGCTTCGTTCCATGTCCATCGGTTTCTTCGAACGGAACATGAGTACATAATAAGTAACCGGGCCATCGCCGGTGTTTTCAAATACCTGCGATTCAAGTGGCGGTATCAGCAATACGCTGCCGGCACCAAGTTCGGCTGTTTTATTCCCGATGCTGCATTTCAGTTTTCCTTCTTTGATGATGATCAGTTCTTCCATATCCTTCTGCGTATGTGCAGGCCTGGGTACGGCGCCTTTTTGCTGGGTGGTAGCATGTATCTCGAAATAGGAGAACTCATTGCTGGTGCCCTCTGCCAGTTTGCGGCTTTCCCGAAGTCCGTCTGTTTTAACAGCCAGGTCATTCCAATGGATCACACCGGATGGAATGGGCTGCAGTTGCGTAAATGCGTTCATGGTTATGCTGAGCATTATTAATGAGAGTAAGAGTTTCATATTTCACGAGCGGTTAAAAGAATTTAAGAAAGTTGGGTGGCTCTGATAAAACTAATAAAAATAACCGGCTATTTCAGTAGCTGGATGAACATACCTATTCAAACAATCCCAGTTGCAAGGGCTTTGCAAATTGTTTTGTAATAGTATTTCCTTTTGATGCATTCGGAGAGATCGTAAACACATCGGTAGGGCCATAGCGGGAGGCTACAATGATCTCGATGCCATCAGCATGTTGCATAAATAATCCGGCTACCAGGCCGGGATCATTATTTTCTTTGGATAAATGCGAAAGCACCAGGTGTGACATAAATGCCGGGCGCTGTTTGATAAAAAGTTCCAGTGCCTGTTTGTTTGACAGATGCCCCTGGTCGCCACGGATCCGGTTTTTCAGATGAACCGGGTATTTTCCGTTCTCCAGCATTTCCTCATCATAGTTGGATTCTAAAAATGCAGCGTGGCATTTTTTAAAATAACGGGTCAGTTCTTTACAAGGAGCACCAATATCGGTGAACACACCCACGGTTATTTCATTATGGCTGATGATAAAACTATGTGGGTCGATGGCATCGTGCTGTTTGGTGAATGCTGTAACCAGTAATTCACCAATGGCGATGGGTTCGTTTGCGGCAAATGGTTTGGAAATATGCCTTATTAACTGGGGGCCGTGTTTGGCAGTATCCGCAGTAATGTAAACGGGCAGGCTGTATTTATTGGCCAACGTGGATACGCCCTTAATATGATCGCCGTGTTCGTGGGATATAAAAATGGCCTTTACCTTCTTCATCGAAAGTCCGAGTCCCTTCATCCGCTTTTCGGTTTCCCGGCAGGAAATACCCACATCGATCAAAACAGCATCGGTATCATTTCCTACATAATAACAGTTGCCGTTGCTTCCGGAGTTCAGGGATGTGATGAATAAAGCCATGCGGCTGCAAAGAAAACGAATTTTAGCGGTACCGGTTCCCCGTCATCAAAAGATTGTTGTAATTTTAAAATAAAACATGAACCGGTACAATACATTCCTTACAGTGTTTATCATCTCCATCCTGGCGCTCGTTGTTTTTTTATACTTCTATTTCCATGCAATTTTTTCGATCGTGGTTCAGGCTCACCAGCATATCGAACCCGATCCCTTTGAAATAGCCGGCACCATTTTCAGCCCGGAGATCCTTATATCAGGCCTCATACTTGCGATCAGCAGCCTGGCGTACCGGGTGCTCGGTATTGTTTATGTGGCAAAGAACAAAACCGTATCGGACGGGGAAAAGGCCTTGTGGATAATCGGATTCATCATCATGGGTTTTATTACCGGCATCGTCTTTTTGGTGATGGCAAAGGGCCGGAAATTTGTTGATTGATCCTGCTAAAATTATTCCCATATCATTTAACTGTATTTCTTTCATGGCTAAAATATTTTCTGACCCCGCTGTTTCAATTGCAACAAGGGATGATATCCCCGCAATCAGAGACCTGCTTAACAGTGCTTACCGGGGCGAAGGCTCTAAGCAAGGATGGACAACAGAAGCCCATCTTATTGAAGGCGAAGTAAGAACCGATGACCATACCTTACAGGAAGTAATGCAGCGGCCCGGCAGTGTACTTTTAAAATATACCAATGATTATGGACAACTGATCGGCTGTGTAAACCTGCAGCAGCATGGCACAAGAATTTATCTCGGCATGTTCAGCGTTTCTCCTTTATTGCAAGGAGGCGGCATTGGAAAGAAATTATTAAAGGCTTCTGAAGAATATGCGCTACAGGTAAACTGTTCAGCTATTTACATGCGGGTGGTTTCGGTTCGTACGGAATTGATCGACTGGTATAAGCGGTATGGGTACATTGATACCGGCCAACGGGATCCCTTTGAAGAAGACGGATCATCGGGCAAACACCTGCAGAAACTGGAGTTCATGATCATGGAAAAAATGTTGATCAGTTAAACCCAACTTTTATTTATGCTGTACATGATCATTGAAAGATTTCACCCGGGCAAAGTGGAAGACCTTTACCGGCGATTTGATGAAAACGGAAGGATGATGCCGGACGGTGTAAATTATATCAACAGCTGGATCAATGAAGATGTGACCATTTGTTACCAGTTGATGGAAAGTGATTCCGTAGAAAAACTGCAGGAATGGATAAGCAACTGGAATGACCTTGCCGATTTTGAACTCATCCCTGTAATAAGTTCCGCCGAAGCAAAGGCGAAGGTTTTTACGAAGTAGAACTACGAACCTGGAAAAATAAGTACTGCTCACCTGCTCATTGGCTTAGTTTTTGGGAACTCATCGTTGCTAAAATCCCGACTATGAGAAACAAACCCTGTTCAATTTCTTTTCTTTCATTTTTTACAATTCTTCTTTTTGCTGCATCCTCCTGCAGTAAGAATACCAATGATGTTACTACTACAGCATCTGGCGGTGGAGGAGGTAATGGCGGCGGTACAGCCTGCTCAGCTACAAAAGCAGTTGCAGAGAACATACAAATATTTCCAACAGATAATCCGTGGAATAAAGACATATCAACCTCGCCTGTTGATCCATTCAATACACAGATCATTGCAGGGATTGCTGCCCCGGTAATTAAAGCCGATTTTGGAAGTGGCTTATGGCAGGGTGCGCTGATCGGCATTCCTTATGTGGTTGTGTGTGGCAATCAACCTAAGATCGCCATTAACTTTACTGACTATGGTGATGAAAGTGACCCCGGGCCTTATCCAACTCCGTTGAATGCACCGATTGAAGGAAATGGCAGTGGCGATTCGCACGTGATCGCCGTGGATATAGAAAATAAAATGCTGTACGAACTTTTTTATGCACGTGTGAACGGCAATCATTGGGACGCATCCTCCGGTGCAATCTTTAACCTCAACTCAAATCAGATGCGGCCCGAAGGATGGACATCGGCTGATGCGGCAGGGTTACCCATTTTCCCCGGACTTGTCCGGTACGATGAAATAGTAAAAGGAGAAATTGATCATCCCATCCGCTTCACCTTAACCAGTAACAATGTAAAGCCGGCCTATATTTATCCTGCACGCCATAAAGTAAGCAGCACCGGCGGACAATATTCATTGCCATTCGGTGCAAGAATAAGGTTGAAAGCAAATTTTGATATCAGTGGTTATTCTGCAACCAATCAAATTATTTTGCGGTCCATGAAAAAATACGGGCTCATACTCGCCGACATCGGCAGCAACCTCTACATAAGCGGCGCTCCCGATGAACGATGGAATAACGATGACCTGCGCCGGTTGGGCCAGGTACATGGGAGTGATTTTGAGGTGGTGAAGTTCAATTGAGTATTGAACATTTTTGAATGCTCAATATTCAATCTTCAACAAACAATGCTCAATGAAGACTCCATCCGGGTAACGGATATTATCTAAGGAACCGGTAGGTCCATTTCACCAGGAATATATTGCGTGCATTGCCTCCGCTGAAAGCGTTACTGAAGAGGCTGTTGAAGATCGGGGAGTCAAGATCACTGTATACGTCGGGTGTATTTCCTTCCGACCATACAAGATATAATTCTGATCCCGGCCGGTATTCCCATCGTACAATGAGATTGGAACGGAACTGGACGAAATTAAAATCAGGCTTGCCGAAACTGTAATCCACAATACCATCCCTGTTCTCATCAACCAAATACGTATCATTGTTCAAACTGAGCTGGTTTGGCGTAAACACCGTAAAGCGTTGATCAAGGTCTTTTGCGAGTGCATTTGAAACGTAGGCGAACTGGTTATACCTGGGGCGTGTGATAAATGGCTGGCCATAGTATTGCACGGTAAGGTCGGGTGTTATGTTATAACTGAGCCTTCCGGTAAATCGTACGGTATGCTGTTTTACCTGGGCCACTATGGTACGTGTTGCGTTGTTGTACGAAACATTCTTTACAAACTGGTCCTGCCGGCGCCAGTAATAATCATAGTTGGCACTTAAGCTTATGCTGAGTGCATTGATGGGAATAATGTTCAGCGAAAGCCCGGCACTGCGCATGTCCATGCTGTTATTAAAGCCCCACCATTTGAAGAGGTTCAGTTTTGCGTAAACTTTTTTACGGTAATCGCTGGTTAAAGAATAATTCCATCCAATGCCGGGTGGCCTGCGCAATGAGCCTGCTCCCCGAAGGGCTGTGTTGGAAACATCATACGGGTTCCAGGTTACACCGGTTGAGCTTTGCCAGTTATTGCGGAATAGTGCATAGCTGTTGAAATTGAATTGCTCATAAAGCAACTTGCCGCCATAGTCCCACCGGAACCAGTGATTATAATTGAGCCTTGCATTGCGGAAAAAAGAAAATGGTTTTTGATAGTGAAGCCCGATCCATGTCCAATGGTTGATCTCGTTCGAGGTAAGCATAAAGCCGATATCATTAAGCTCCAGTTGAGGAGAACGGAGCGTAACGCCTGTTTCAAATTTTAATACCTGTCCCATTTTACCGGTCCTGCCGCCGATCTTTCCAAAGCGGATCGTTCCCCCGCTTCCGGTGAGTGAGGTACGGGCCGTATCAATAGAAAATTCTTTGGCACCTGTGCGCTGGAATAAATGTTCAAAAGCAGTTTGCGTGTTGAGTATGGCTTCCTTTGTTCCACTCACCCTGCTGTAAACAACATTGCCACGAATATACCAGGTGCGTCTTTTCCAGAAATGAAGAAAATCAACACCGCCCGAGTAAGCGCTACGGTGAAGGATATCATCCAGCCCGTGTTCCCGGTTTACGGCCGTGAATATTCCGCCAAGGATGGTATTGCCGCCATTGATATCTTTTTGCAGCCTTCCTACAAAATAATTGGTGAAGGGCTCTACCATTTCTTTTCTTCTTTTGCCATTGTCGTCAATGGTTGCCCTTTCCCGTTCGGTAACACTTTCCAAAACTCCTATGCTCCATCCCTTTTTTGTTTTACCGCTGAATTTTGCAGCGCCGAGTATGCTGGTATTCTGCGGATATTTTACATATTCATTTCCGTTGGTGTTTGGATAGCCGTGCGGAGAACTGCCAATCCTTCTTGAATAAAAAAGAAGATCGGCATCGTAATCGCCACCGGCCTGCGAACCGGTAAGCTGGTATTCAAAAATATTCCGGCTTTCAATGAAGAAGGGCCTTTGTTCGCTGAAAAAATTCTGAAAGCCATCGATCCTTACTTGTGAAGGATCCGCTTCTACCTGTCCAAAATCGGGGTTGATGGTGAAATCTAAAATAAGATCATTGGTTACAGCCACTTTACCATCCAGGCCACCCGTTAATTTAAAATCAGCGCCATCGGCAAAAGGATTGCCTGCCTGCTTTTTATATTTATCTGCCTGTACGGTTATATAAGGCGCTATCTCTACCTGCCGGTGAAAGGGAATATTATTCAATCCGTGCAGTTCACCAAAGCGGCTTACCCACACACCTGAGTTTTGCGGAATGAGTTGCCAGGTAGACCGTTCTTCTTTGCGGAATAAACGACGTGTTACCTGTATGCCCCATACTTTTTCTTTTTCATTACCATACCGCAACTGGCTCAGGGGGATCTTTACTTCAGCTGTCCAGCCCGTTTTATTGACATGTGTTTTTGCAAACCAGATCGGGTTCCAGTTGGCATCCCAGTTATTACCGTCATTGCTCACAAACTCATCGCCCCGCACTCCCGAAACAGATATCGTGAAGGAAAAAGCAGTACGCAGGTCGTGGTAACTGTCAATATTGATCTCTACAAAATCACCGGGGAATGCATCCCGCCTGCCCATGCGTTTGTCGATGGAATCGGGCGCATGGTCAATACAATCATAGGCCACGTAAAGAAAGCGGTCGTCGTAAAGTATTTTGAAACGGGTAGGTTGGGAGGGAGGCTTTCCTTCTGCCGGTTGCCATTGGGTAAAATCGCCGCCCCATTCCACACTGTTCCATGCCTCTTCCGAAGGGATGCCATCCAGTACAACCGAACCACCCCTTAGCCGGTTCGTCTGGTATTTTTTTCGCTCAATGGTAGTGTCACCCGGGCCAGCATGGGCTATAAAAATTCCTACGATAAAAAAGAGGAAAAGCAGGCTATACTTTTTCATTACTCAATGTTACGGGGCATCCCTCAAACCGGAAGTGCCAAATACAACAGCGGTAATTTTTTTAAGATGGCTGGTTCAATAAGGAACAGCAGTAAAAGAAAGTGATCTGTGCCTGTCGGAAATTTACTCACAATGATGAACGTTGAAAATTGTTTGCTGTTTACTGGTTTTGCCAGAGTGATATTCCAAAGAGTATTCAATAATGAAATGGAAAATTATTATCTTGAAGAAAAAAGCACATGAAATCTGCAGCAGAACTTCAATCAGGCAATTACACCATTTCAATTGGCCAGGCCATTTCTGAGGGATGGGCCTTAATTGCAAAGCATTTGGGCTATTATATCCTGGGCGGAATTTTAGCAGTACTCATTGGCGCAGCAGCGGGCCTGATACCCTTTGTAGGCAGCCTTGCCAATAACCTGATCATTAGCCCCTGTTTTATGGCAAGTGCCATTTATATAACCTGGCGGATTTCCCGGGGCACACCCTGGACAGATTTTGGAGAGATATTCAAAGGATTCAATTACCTGGCGCAGATAATGGTAAGTTCCCTGATACAGATGGCTGTGATCATATTTTTTGCTGTCGTGTTACTTTTTAACCTCATTCCGCAGATCATTGATCTCTTCACATTAACGCAAGGCCAGGGGGCATACCAAAACCAGGCAGAGATCCAGGCACTTGCAAGAAGCATGTTCTTTAGCGGAAAAGTCATTATACTGCTGTTGCTTTTTATAGCTGCTGCTTTATTGGTTTCTGTGATCTGGGCCTTTAAGGTGCATTTCATTGTTATTTACAAAATGGAAGCATGGCCTGCCATGGAGCTTTCAAGAAAAGTAACTATGAAAAACCTGTTCCCTTTACTTGGCTTATTCATCCTGCTGGGAATAATAATTATCGTGAGCGCCTTGCCTTGCGGAATTGGTTTATTATTCAGTTTGCCGCTGTCTATCGGCACCATTTACAGTGCTTTTGCACAGATCACTCATTGCAACCAGCCGGACGAGGTTGAGTTGGATTATACAGGAGGAGGAACTTTGTAAAGTTGTTTTATTGTTTGCTGATTCTAAAAAGATTTCCATGAAAATATTCTTTGCGTTGATGATAAGCTGCTTTTTTGTTTTGTCTGTACCTGCACAAATAAATAAAGCCACCCACGCCAAACCAGATCCTAATAAGAAAGTACAGGTGGTAGAAGCATCCTGCGGCAAATGTAAACTCGGACTGCCGGGCAAGTCATGCCAATTGGCTGTCCGAATTGGCGAGAATGCATATTATGTAGATGGTGCATCCATTGATGATTTTGGCGATGCTCATGCGCATGACGGGTTTTGTAACTCCATCCGGAAAGCAGAAGTGCAGGGCGAAGTGGTGAATGATCAATTCAAAGTAACTTATTTCAAGCTGTTGCCCGAAGCAAAAAAATCAAAAGAGAAAAAGAACAATTAACTTTCACTGCCCGAAGCATCTTCTTTGTTAATGGTATAAATTGCCTGGAGAGGTACCGCCAATCGAATACCTTCCTGCTGAAAACGGGTATGCAGTTTTTTAATGAACGCATGGCGCACCGGAAATTTCTGGGAGTACTCATGCACCCTTAATATGGCCCGAACGTTTATCCGGTTATCGCCCACAGCATAATACCTGACCAACGGTTCAAAATCACTCACGCCGCCTTCAGTTTCTTTTTGTGTTTCACTGATCACTTCTTTGGTGATCCGTTCCACATGATCCAGGTCGTTTCTGAGGCTGATACCAAATTCAACAGAGAAGGATAATTCCCTGTCGGGCAGGTAATAGTTGATAACGATCATATCGGCCAGTTTTGAATTGGGCACGATCACTGTGTGGTCGGCATCACCACGGATGGTGGTGCTGCGCCAGGTGATATCATCAATATAACCATCTTCGCCCGTTGAAAGTTTTACAAAATCCCCGTGATTCAGTTTCCCGGATGCAATGATCTGTAAACCTGCAAACAAATTTGATAGCGTTGGTTGCAATGCCAATGCCACGGCCAAACCTCCAACGCCTAATGCAGTAAGTATGGGCGTAATGGAAATACCCTGCGATTGCAGGATGATGAGCAATCCGATGATGTAAATGATGCCTCTGACAATATTGCCGATGATGGATGAAGAGGGAATCACCGTATCAGTGCCCGTTGCCTTTATACGCAACATGCCTGAGATAACCCTTGCCAGGATAAGCGTTGCGGAAAAAATATAGAATATCATCAGCCCGTTCTCCAGCCAGGTGTGATAGTGTACGTCCATATCAATGCGCCGAAGCCCAAGGAAAAGGCCCAGCGCCACAAACCAGGAGATATCCCACTTACGGATGGTTTCAATGATCAGGTCGTCGGACTTAAGCTTTGTTTTTGATGCAAGTTTTGCCAGCAGGGGCATCACCAGCTTATGAACGATAAAGCCCACCACAAAACCAGCAATTATGTATAGGGCTAATTTGAAAATATCATCGTCTGTCATTTGCTGCCTGTTTGATTAATGATGAAAGCAAATTTACCGCATATAAATTTTCCCGGCGAACTAAAATCTTATTAGAAGACAGAAGGCTATTTTTTTCATAAATTACGTTACTCAAACAACCAGTCATGCCAAACCAGAACCGGAGAGATTTCCTGAAAGGATCAGGACTTGCGCTCTTGCCAACCTTAGTTCCTGCAAGCAGTCTACTTGCTGCTGAAAAATTTAATAAATCTTTTCCTGCCAATGATGAGCCAATTTCTTTTTTTGGTGATGGCATCATGTATGAACCTTCCGCCTATTTAGATGTATTGCAAAAGGCAAATGCGAAAACGCCCATTGAAAGAGACCGCTATGGCAGCGGTGGGGCTGTAGCCGCATTGGAGAAACGCTTTGAAGAAATAACCGGCAAAGAAAAAGCCGTATTCATGCCCAGTGGCACCATGGCGAACCAGTTAGCTATTGCTGTATTGAGCGGAGAGAATACCAAAATATTTGTGCAGGATACCAGTCATGTTTACCGCGATGAAGCCGATGCTGCCCAGTCTGTTTTTCAAAAAAGGCTGATGCCGCTTGCAAAAGATAAAACATGGTTCACTGCCGATGAACTGAAACAGGGAGTTGAATCGCTGAAAGAACTGGAAGTCTTCAGTAGTGGCATCGGCGCCGTATCTATTGAGAACCCGGTTCGCAGAACCGATGGCCGGATGATACCGGTCGAAGAAATAAAAAAGATAAGTGAATACTGCCGCAGCAATAACATCCGTCTTCACCTTGATGGCGCAAGAATTTATATGGCTGCTGCCTGGTCGGGTGTATCCATCAAAGAATATGCATCTTACTTTGATACTATCTACATTTCTCTTTATAAATACTTTGGTGCATCGGGCGGCGCAGTTTTATGTGGTGAAAAGAAAATAATGGAAAAAATGCCGCACCTGATAAAAATACACGGCGGCAATATGTACGGAAACTGGACCAATGCGGCCATGGCGCTTATCCGCCTGGATGGCTTTGAAGACCGCATGAAAGAATCGGTGAAAAGCGCTGCAACTATTTTTGCAGCACTGAACCAAACAGATGGAATAAAAGTGAACGCACTGGATAACGGAACCAATATTTACCAGGCAGAGTTGAGCAAAGGAATTGATGGTAAAAAGTTCCGTGACAAGTTAAGAGACGGACATAACATACGGGTTGGTATGCCGAATGACAAGAACAGGCTGTTTCTTATGGTCAACGAAAGCTTGATAACCCGGGATGCAGCGTCCGTGATCGATGCTTTTAAAGATGCATTGCGGTCATCTCAGAGGTAAACGAAGACTTCCGGAGTTTTAAAAACTTCGGAAGTCTTTCTATCGAGCCGGTTGAATATTCAGTTCCTGCTGTATCAGGAATCCATTAATTGCCTATTTTAGTTTCTCATTAACTGCTAAAAGGAAAATCATGTTTGCTAAACGATCGTTTTATTTTTTATTGCTGCTTTGTTTTTTTATAAGTTCAGCCCCGGCACAAAAATTCCAACACCCAAAGAACATTTCGGTTTCAACATCGGTGATAACTACCAGTTGGCCAATTTTACACAAACCGAAGCCTATTTTAAAAAACTTGGCGAAACATCCGGCCGGGCAAAGTACACGGTGATAGGTAAAACCGAAGAGGGGAGAGACCAGTTCATGCTGATCGTTACCTCGCCGCAAAACCAGAAGAAGCTGGAATATTATAAACAACTGTCTCAAAAATTAGGCAATGCAGATGTGGGTATGGATGAAGCAAAGCAACTGGCCAAAGAAGGAAAGGCGGTTGTATGGATCGACGGTGGATTGCATGCCACCGAAGTGGTAGGCATTCATCAACTGGTTGAAACCGCCTACCAGCTTACCAGTCGTACCGATGAAGAAACCATGCGCATACTGGATGATGTAATAATATTGATGACACATGCAAATCCCGATGGTCAGGAACTGGTGAGTAACTGGTACATGCGTGAACCGAAACCGGAAAAAAGATCCACTGCAAACCTGCCCCGCCTGTATGAAAAATATGCCGGGCACGATAACAACCGCGATTTTTATATGATGAACCTGAAGGAATCACAAAATATAGCCCGCCAACTCTTTGTTGAGTGGATCCCGCAGATCATGTACAACCATCACCAGGCAGGCCCGGCGGGTTCTGTTTTGGCGGGCCCTCCATATCGTGACCCTTTCAATTATGTTTTCGATCCGTTGATCATAACCGGTCTTGATGCGATCGGCGCTGCGATGCAAAACCGTTTGAATGCAGAGAGCAAGCCCGGCTTCACAAGCAAAGCAGGTTCTGTTTTCTCTACCTGGTATAATGGCGGGTTAAGAACAACCACTTACTTTCATAACATGATCGGCTTATTAACAGAGATCATTGGTAGTCCCACGCCTTCCGATGTTCCGCTTGTTACGTCAAGACTGATTCCCAATGCAGCAACGCCAAACCCGGTTACGCCGCAGAAGTGGTTATTCCGCCAGTCAATTGATTATTCTGTTTCGCTGAATTATGCCGTGCTGAATTATGCATCCAGGAACCGGGATGAACTGCTGTATAATATTTACCTGATGGGAAAAAATTCCATCGACAAAGGAAATAAAGATACCTGGTCATTGTCTCCATCAAAAATTGATGAGATGAATAAACTGTACCAGGATTCTTTGAAAAGAGCAAACAAAACTGCCACGGGCAATGTACCGGTAAAATTCTATGATTCGGTGATGAAGAACCCGGCGTTTAAAGATGCAAGAGGATATATCATAGCATCTGATCAGCCCGACTTTGCCACGGCGGTGGAATTTCTGAATGCATTGATAAGAACCGGCGTTGTGGTACAAAAAGCAACGGCTGATTTTACGGTAGCAGGAAAAAGATATCCGGCAAATTCATACATAGTAAAGACCAACCAGGCTTTTCGTCCGCATATACTTGACCTGTTTGAACCGCAGGATCACCCGAATGATTTTCAATATCCCGGTGGACCACCGGTACCACCGTATGATGCTGCAGGCTGGACATTGGCTTACCAGATGGGCGTACAGTTTGACCGGGTGATGGATGAATTTGAAGGGCCATTTGTAAAAAGCCCAAGGGGAGAATTACTGAAAATAAACGGTTCGGTTGCTGCTTCTTCAAAAGGATATATGCTGGATGCAAGAGCCAACCAGTCTTTTAAAGCGGTGAATATTTTATTAAACAGCGGCGAAGAAGTGTATCGGGTTGCAAGCAATGAGGCCAATAATATCGGTTCATTTTTTATTCCGGTAAACAGCCGGTCAAAAGCGGTCATTGAAAAAATTGTAAAGGAAAGCAGTGCTCAGTTCTTATCCGTTTCAAAACGGCCGTCTTCTTTAGTAAAAATAACTAAGGCAAGGATCGCATTGTGGGATATGTATGGCGGTTCCATGGCATCGGGCTGGACAAGGCTGATCTTTGAGAAATTCAATTATTCATTCGATGTGATCTATCCAAAAGATATTGATACCGGCAACCTGAAAGATAAATATGATGTGATCGTTTTTGTTGGCGGTGCCATCCCTTCTGTAAACAGCCGGAGTAATTTTAACAGCGACAGACGAACAGATAGTCTTATTCCAATGGAATTCAAGGCAATGACAGGACGTATCACGGCAGAAAGATCCATTCCGCAATTAAAACTGTTTATGGAGCAGGGTGGATCTGTGGTTACCATCGGCAGCAGCACACAACTTGCCTATCATCTTAAGTTACCGGTTACAGATGCCATGGTGGAAATTGACAGCGGGGCAGAAAAACCTTTGAGCAGGGAGAAATTTTATACGCCCGGAAGTATTTTAAAAGTTTCTGTTGCCAGCAACCGGATGCCGGCAGCAGGAATGCAAAATGAAGCCGATGTTTATTTCGACAACAACCCGGTATTTCGCCTGAACCCCGATGCCGTAAGCAGCGGCATCATAAAACCCATAGCCTGGTTTGCCACGGATAAGCCATTGCGAAGCGGCTGGGCATGGGGACAGGTATATTTAAAGAACGGCGTGGCTGCTTTTGAAGCTTCGGTAGGTAAAGGAAGACTGTATGCTTTTGGGCCAGAAATAAATTTCAGGGGACAGTCGCATGGCACTTTTAAGTTCCTGTTTAACCAGTTGTACAAGTATCAATAGAAGTTATAGAGCCGGATTCTGAGAAGCAAATTTGCCGAATTGAATTATAAATTGTAAAATTATACTCTTAAAACCTAAAACAATGAACAAAAACACCAAAACCTTACTGCAATTTATGCTTGCGGCTGTTTTATTTGCATCTTTTACAATGACCAGTTGCAACAACAGCAGCGAAAAAAAGGCTGAGGAGCCAGCGAAAGATTCTATAAGTGCTCCAAAACCAATGGAAGCAGCTCCAGCCACTCCGACAGCACCGGATACAACACACAAAAGAGACACGGCTAAAACAAGGCCAACTCCAACCGGTAACTAACAATTTAATTGCATTCAGGATTAACCTGGAGGCTGATTTACCTTTAAATTGATTTTTTTCGTTTTAATTGACCTGTTCCTACGGGTCAATTTTTCTATTAGCCAAAGTTCGATCCGGTGATGTGCCGGTATCAGCAAAGCGGCAATAGAAACAAAGATGAACATTTCGTACACCGGGGTATGATTGGTAAGGTTTGCTACGGTTGGATGGAGCAACAGGGTCAGGTATTCAAATAAGATCAGCAGGGAAAGTATGCCCAGTATCTTTATCACCCGGGTATGTATCCGGATGCGGCTTAACAGTAACGTAAGCAAAAAGAAACCCGGAATGAATATCCCGATGAAAAGATACTGGAGTTGCTGTTTCCTTTCTTTCTGCGCTAACTTTTTATTCTCTTCAATTTCCTGCTGCCGTAATTTTTCATTGCTGGAAATGACCTGTATCTCCCGGATCTTGCTTTTGCTGTTGAGCGAATCGTTTAAAGCCTGCACGCCTTTAATGTAAACAAAAGCGCTATCCACATTTTTTTCATTCTCATAAAGCTTTGCCAGGAATTTTGTTGCTTCCAGTTGTTTTTCCAGGAACCCGTCTTTAGATGCGAGGGAAAGAGAAATATTGGCATAATGGATTGCAGAATCCTTAAGTTGTTGTTTCTGAAACAAGGTTGCCAGGCCAAGTGCAGCTTCACAAATTACAATATCATCATTTGCTGTCCGCAGGTGATCAATCGCAGTATGATAATTCAGCAGTGCAAATGGATAATTGCCTTGTTTAAGGTAAGTATGTCCTAAGCCTGTCATTGAGTTACCGATATAATCATCATTTTTAAGGCTGTTGGAAAGTATGAGTGACTTATTGAAATAGCTGAACGCAGAATCGGTATTGTTCATCTTGTCGTACACATCGCCCAGGTTCATGAAGATGTAATATTTTATTTCTTCCAGGTTGTTTTGCCTGATAACCGAATCAGACCTGTAATAATATGATAAAGCATCCTGGTATTGTTCCTGGTACCGGTAAACAATGCCGGTATTCATTAAAGCAAAGGCAAGGTTGCGGGGGTTATTCCTTTTTTCCTCCAGCTTTAACTTCCGCAGGTTGAATTCAAGTGCTTTTGGATAATTACCCAGTATGAGAAAAGTATTGGCAAGGGCGCCTAATGACTTTGATTCCCCTTCGGCATATTTGATCCGGGTTGATAAACTGAGCCCCTGTTGAGCCAGCAGCAGCGCTTTTTCCGGATCATACACATTGACAAGGCCGGCCAGTTCCCACAGAAGTTTCACCTTTCCGGTGTCGGTTTTTTCTACAGTAAGAAGCTTTGCAAGGCTATCGGCCTTTTGTTTTTGTGCCAGCAGGCTATTTTGCACGAAAAGAAAAACAACAATAAAATGTAAAAACTTTTTGAACATATTTTATAAGGCGTAAGTATATCAGGCCCTAATTTAACAGTTAATAACGACTAATCTGTTTTTTAAAGCAGCAAAATGAAAACAGTGGCACGGTATGTGGGGAAAACCAACAAAATAATATCAGAGGTATTCCGTTCTATCACCGGTACTGTACAAGCAGATCCGGCCTTTTTTTCTTCTTATTTTCACATGCAAAACCAAATCCCCATGATCAAGCGCTCATTTATTGCACTGGCTTTTGTCTGCCTTTTTACATCTGCAAGTATCTCCCAATCAAACGGCATTTTGCCGCTTACCGGGCTGAGGTTTTTTAATGAAGGCATATCTGCAAAATCAATTGAGGTAAAGATCGACGGGGCTCAACTCATCAGCAACCGCATCCCTTTGAATAAGGACATCGAAATACTGCTCACCCGCCCGCTTGGTTTTACCGAAACAAATAAGATCATTTATGCCGGAGCTGAACTGACCCTTTTTTCACCCAGGGGAGAGATCCTTTCCCAGATACCAAACCTGCTGGCCAGGAATGAATCAACCGGCTTTATCACCGGGGATCTTTCTGCTTTGAGTATTAAGTTTGGTATCACATCCGAAATGATCAAAGCAAATATGAACGGAACCGTTAAAATAAGACTGTATGATCTGAAGGGCAAAAAAAGCCAGATGCGGTTGGAAATACCTGTAACGGTTGCCCGGAAGGATGAGCCACTACAGGTTTCAAAGCTAACCAAGGCGATCAGTACAAAAGAAGGTGCGGTAGGCGTTGTAAACGGGCTAAAGGCCAAAAAAATGTTGGTATCTGTTGACACCAGTATCAGCGTGGCGCCCAAAATGGCTTATACCAGCCTGGATATTTCGGCCATAGAAGGTTCCAGCATTTCCGGCATATTCCAGGGCAAGGAAAATTTTTGGGTGTACGACGATAACCTGAATGAAGTGAAGATAACCGATATCCTTTTAAAGCAGGTGAAAGGCGCCATGGAGAATAACAACGTTGATTATACATTAAAGATCCCTTACCGTCCCAAAGGCAACGGGGCTAAATTATATACCGTTCGTTTCCGCTGGGAAAGCCCCGATAAAAAACAATTGATCGATGTGGTTGTGAAGATGTAAGTGCCCGGATGCTATTTGCACCTGTTCACAAAATCAAGTAATTCGATAAGCGATATATTTTTTGCATCCTGGTAATTGTGGTATTGCTCCGCAACCACATCCACCGCACAATCACAGTACTTATGTGCATTGTCTTTACCAACCACAATGCCTGCCTTGTTCTCACAGTTAGACACAAATTCTTTTATTTCCCTGTTGAGCCAGTATTTGGCTGCAATTCGTCCTACTGTTTTACAGGATACAATTATCATGATGCTTAAAGAAAATGCAAGCAGCAAAAGGGATGATCTTTTCATTTCTGTTGATTTTGTGTAACGGGATTTTTCTATGATGCCTTATTGTAAACTTACTTTAAGTTTTTGAGACTGCTTTCGTAAATCTACCAGGTAAAAAAGCTGTGCGTATTTTTTTTATCCCGGTTACTTACTGGTTGGTTCAGTTTTTGTTAAATTTAGGGTAACAAAAAATCCGATTTTATGAGAACTATTGCTTACCTGGCCGTTAGTTGCCTCACCCTTTTATTTATTGCGTTGGTATTGCTGATTGTGCTTTTCGTTAAACAATAAAGTGATGCCCGTTTTGGTTAAAAACCACCTCCGTTATTTGGTGGGTTTAAAATAAGTTATTCCCGGTTCCTGCCACCGAACCGGCTTTTTATTTGAATCAGGTCGCTGCATTATCTTCTGCCCCAGGATGTTTTGCACAAAATGGTCACATCTCCGGCTCCCAACGGTTTCTATCCCATAAAGAATGAAAGGGACAATGCTTCATGCCATACATTTGCGTGGTGAATAAAGCAATTGTTTAACCTGCTAAAAAATTAAATGTGATGTTGCGGAAAACCATCCTTATTACCTGCCTTTTTTTTGTGTACAATATCAGCGCTGGCCAGGCAATAAAAAGCCAGGCTACTTTCCGGATGCTGAAAACAGCAACAAGCTTGATGGAAGCCCAGCAGTTTGATGCTGCGGAGGAATTTTTTACCAAGGGACTTCAAAAAGCCAGGGCTAATTACGATGCATACTGCCAGGCATTTGCTTACGAAGGGTTAGGAAACCTGTACAGCAAAACAGACCGAACAGAACTTGCCATTACGAATTATAAATCTGCGGTACGCATATACCGCAGCATGGGCCTTACTGTTATTGCAGATGTGGTTGAAACCCTTCTGAAAAGTCAGCAAGGGATTGGAGATATGTATGCCGGCATTGAGATAGGAGCAAAGGGTATCAAGTTAAGTGTGATCGAAGTTAAACTAAGTAAGGACAGGGAGTATGATTACACGCTGATCAGCGACACTTCCATCAACACAGATGCCGCTGCGCTTTCATATCAAAGCGAAAAGGAATCAATGGATGCCATCGCTGTTCTCTGGAATATTCTGAGCAGCCGCTATAAGATCCCTTCCAATAAAGTACACATTGTAATCAGCAGCGGGTTAAAGCAGGAACTGGATAAGTACAATAAAGTGGAATACTTCGCCAATATCATCCGCCCGGTAAACCTTGACCCGGCAATCAAAATAACCTATATCACGCCTGAACAGGAATCGCAACTGAGTTTATTAGGCATTGTACCGCAGAAGCGCCGTTTCACTGCTACACAACTGGATGTGGGAAGTGTAAACACGAAAGGAGGATATTACAATGAAAACAAGATATTCATCCCGGTTACTTTCCCGCTTGGTACCAAATCATTTCAGCGGCTGATCGAATCCAAAACCGATGGCGGGTTGGATAATTATGTGAAGACGGCTGAAGATATCTGGCGTGATAGCCTGAAGCGGATCGTGATGAATGAATTTTTTATTAAACGGGATGTACGAAACAGAGACATTATGTACATATCCGGTGGTGTAGTATGGGCAATTGTATCGCTGATGCACCCGGAAAGTGCAAATTACAATTATACCGAAATAACCAGCCAGGATATTTCAGAATTCCGCCGCCTGCTTAGCACAGATTTCGATAACCTGATTAAGCCGGATCTTTCTTTTATGGCTGATCCTGCCCAGGCTAAGGTTTCGCAAAAAAACATTGTACGGGTATTAAATACCTATGACAAAAAGGCCCTGCTGGCTGGTACCATCTGGCTGGATGAACTTATTAAGGAAGTAAACACCGCTAATCCTTCAAAGAAATTCATCTATGCCAAGTATGCTTATGTGGGTTGGATAAGCGGGTACATCATTAAGAAAGTAACGCAGCAATATACCGGTTTGGTTAACTAACAGGTATTTGCTGATTGTTTGATAGCTGTATTAGAAAAATTTCTACGGGGAATCGGTTTCGGCATCTATGGTTTTGGGGAGGGGGCAGCAATACTTTTGTACTGCTTTATTTCCAAACCTCTGAATCCAACCAATACCTGTAAAAACAGATTTCCCGGTAAAACTTTTTATCAGTAAAAAGCCTTCATTTTGAAGGCTTTTCTTTTATTAACCAATAAGTTAGCCAAGTAACGGATCCTTGTCATTTTCAAGAAAAAATCCTTCCGAATAACAATATTATTTTACCCTATTCCGTTTATAGACCAAACCCTGATACTATGAAAAAATCTATACCCGGCATTGCACTCCTGTGCATATCAGTCTTCATGATCAATTCATGCGCAACCACCCAAAATTCAGTTGTTCAGCCTAAACCAGAGAAGGAAGATGCCAGTTTGGCTTCTGTTTATGTGATCAAAACAGACGGTTCCACCCAGCAGTATTCCAGCTTAAAATTGGTAACCGGTGTGTTGGTAACGCCACATTTGCTGGCTGACGGCAAGATTGTAATCTATCCAAAGGACGTGTTAGCCTACCAGGATGGCAGGCGTTATGCAGTTTCTCAAAAATTACTTAAGACAGAAAAGACCAGCTTTGTGGCTGCAGAAACCTTACCCGGTTTTGCGGTTCGGATAGCTAAAGGAAAACTTAATGTCTACAGCCGCAAGTACTACAATGGTAATGTTGCTGTAACAGAATATTTTTTACAATCGGGTGATGAAGGTGAGATCGTTGCCTATTCGCCTGCAACAATGAAAGAGCTCATTAAGGATAATAACCGGGCTGCTGATTATTACAACAGCAAGGTAAAGATCTCTCCAAAATCAAAGAAACTAATGGTAACGGCTGATCTTTATAACAACCCGGATCAGTACGTATCTAAAAATTAAAACAAGGAAAATCCTCCACAGGATATTTTGTAACTAAAAAAACCGACAAGCTCACCAGGCTGAAATATTGCGGGCTGGGCTTGTCGGTTTTTTATACGGTTAGTTGAGTGCCGCCTGCATATCGTTGCTCAATGGCATACTGCTGCTGTAATCTTTCACAACGTTATAAAGGGTATCTCTTTCAACCGGCCTGCGCTTTGCCTGTTTTATAAGCATCACTAATTCTTCAGTTGTCATGGCAGGATTTTGTTCCTCACTGCCGGCCATGCTGTAAATTTTTGTAGAGTCATCGATGGTGCCGTCAATATCATTTACGCCAAAAGACAAAGTGAGCTGTGCATTCTGCCTGCCCAGCATCGGCCAATAAGCCTTCAGGTGAGGGAAGTTATCCAGGTAGATCCGGGCTATGGCATAAAGCCGCATGTCTTCTGTAACGGATGATTCAGGCACATGGCTCATGGCATTATCCTGGTTGCGGAATTTTAACGGGATGAATGTATTGAAGCCACCTGTCTTATCCTGCAACTCTCTCAATCTTCTCATGTGATCGATCCGGTGTTCAAATTTTTCAATATGGCCATAGAGCATGGTGGCATTGCTGTGCATACCCAGGTTGTGTGCTGCTTCGTGAATAGCCAGCCAGCCGGTTGCATCAACTTTATCGGCACATATTTCTTCCCGTATCTCCGGGGCAAATATTTCGGCACCGCCACCGGGCAGACTGTCCAGCCCTGCATCATGCAGTTGTTTCATTCCTTCTTCAATGCTAAGTTTTGCCTTGCGGAACATATAATCCAGTTCTACTGCCGTAAAAGCCTTTACATGCAGGCCCGGGCGATGCGCTTTTATCTTCTGCATCAATTCAATAAAATAAGCCATGTTCATCTTGGGATGAACGCCGCCTACAATATGTACTTCGGTGATGGGTTTGCCATCGTACGACTTCACGATATCAAGCATCTGGTCAATGCTTAGTTCCCATCCTTCTTCCTTATGTGCATACAGGCGGGAGTAAGAACAGAAATTGCAGCTGAACACACAAACATTGGTTGGTTCAATATGAAAGTTGCGGTTGAAGTAGGTGGTATCACCGTGCTTTTTTTCCCGGATATAATTGGCGAGGGCTCCCACAAAAGCCAGGCTGCCTTTTTCAAAAAGCAGCAGGCACTCATCATCGGTTATCCGTTCGTTGTTCTTTACTTTTCGAGCGATCGCTTTCAGGTCTTTATCAGCAGCGGAATCAATTAAAATATCAATGGAAGAAGACATTGTAAAAATTTTTACAAATTTACTATGATATCAATTCCTGACCTTGCTTTTTTGGGAATAATCGGGCTTAAAAAACAGGCAGGGGGTTGTATTGGTTGCAGAATAAATGGTTATCTTCCAAGTTGAAAATAAAATAAGCTGTATGAACATCAAGTTTCGTCTTACGTTGATGAGTTTTTTACAATTCTTTGTATGGGGTGCATGGCTGATAACAATAGGCACCTATTGTTTTAATGCGAAAGGATGGACCGGCGCCCAGTTTGGTGCCATTTTCTCTACGTTGGCACTTTCTTCACTTTTCATGCCTGCCCTTACGGGAATAATAGCTGATAAATGGCTGAATGCCGAAAGGCTTTACGGCATATTGCATATTTTGTACGGATTGGTATTATTTTATGTTCCAAAAGTAAATGATCCGGATACGCTTTATTATGTAATTTTTGCTGCAATGATCTGTTACATGCCTACCATCTCATTATCCAATTCAATTGCATACACTATTTTAAAAAATAATAAGTACGATGTTGTTAAGGTGTTTCCTCCCATTCGTGTGTGGGGAACCATTGGTTTTATTGTAGCCATGTGGACAACAAATCTTACCGGGAGTAAAGCAAATGCAAACCAATTTATAATTGGAGCCATCGGCGCCATTGCACTGGGTATATTTTCTTTTACCTTACCAAAATGTCCGCCGCAAAGATCAATTGCAAAAGATGCATCACTGCTTGAACAATTGGGGTTGAATGCCTTTAAGCTGTTTGCAAACTATAAAATGGCCCTGTTCTTTCTCTTCTCCATGTTCCTGGGCGCAGCTTTGCAGCTTACCAATATGTACGGCGATTCTTTTTTGAATGACTTCAGTAAAATTCCTGAATATGCCGATTCGCTTGTTATAAAATATTCTACTATCGTCATGTCCATATCACAGGTATCGGAAACGGTATTTATCCTTACCATTCCTTTCTTCCTTAAAAAATTCGGCATTAAGAAAGTAATGTTGTTTTCTATGCTGGCCTGGGTGTTACGTTTCGGCCTTTTTGGGTATGGTAATCCGGGAGATGGATTGTGGATGATCATTCTTTCCTGCATTGTTTACGGAATGGCTTTTGATTTCTTTAATATCTCCGGCTCATTATTTGTTGAAACAACCACCGATTCGAAAATACGCTCAAGTGCACAAGGCTTATTCATGATGATGACAAATGGAGTGGGGGCATTTTTAGGAAGTAAAATAAGTGGCTTTATTATCGATAAGTATTTCACGGTCGGCCAGGGAGATAAGGATTGGCATGGCATCTGGATCACTTTTGCCATTTACGCCCTGGTGGTTGCCATATTGTTCTCCATACTATTCAAACACAAACACGATCCCAAAGCATTAGAGAACGTACAGCATTAACCCCGATAACTATCGGGACAACTCAACTATTGCTGTATTAAAAATCCCCCGGTGCAAACCAGGGGATTCTTTTATCTGCGAAACAGGATCAGTTATTATTTGTGCTGCTCAATTTTCTTTACAAAATTAGCCTTTGGCTGTGCGCCTACTAATTTATCAACCACCTGGCCACCTTTTACAAAAAGGATAGCCGGGATGCTGGTGATACCATAGTTCATGGATATCTGCGGATTATTGTCAACATTTACTTTGCCTACATTAACCTTACCATCATATTCTTTTGACAGCTCTTCAATTACGGGGCCTATTGCACGGCAGGGGCCGCACCATTCTGCCCAAAAGTCAATTACTGATAGTTTATCGGATTCCAGAACATTGGTTTTAAAGTTCGAATCGGTGAATTCTAGTGCCATAATTTTATTTTTTATTGTATAAGAAGGGAGCAAATTTAAGCCCATTCCTGTTAAGATGCTGTAATGACATATCCACAGTATGTGACGAAAAAGAATTGACATGTAATAAGTCATTGTGACCGGAACCTGTGATAGATCAGGCTTGCATTTCAAGAAACTGGCAACTATCTTTATAGACTAAAATTATTTACCATGTATCTGATCAGAGAAGTATTTCAAGCCAAACCCGGCAAGGCAAAAGACCTGGTGAAGATGTTCAAACAGGCAATTCCGCATTTCGAAAAGGATGGAATGGGAAAGAATATGAAAGTGATGACCGATATCGTCAGCACCTACTGGACCGTAGTGGTGGAATCGGAGACGGACGACATCGGCGGATTTTTTAGCAACATGCGTTCTGCCACCATGAGCAATGAATTAAAAGACATCATGAAGGGTTATATGGACTGCGTGGAAGGAGGGAAGCGGGAGATATTTTTGATCGAGTAAGTTCAGTCGTTTAATGGTTGCAGGGTTTAAATCGTTAAGTTTTTAACCTTTGAACGACTTAAACGTTTTAAACCCTTAAACGATCATACGGTAACCACACTCACCTCAATATCTTTATTCTCATTTAAGAAAATAGCCAGTTCATCATTCATGGTCAGGCTTCTTTCCAGGCTGTACATGCCTACTTTAAATTTGTGCCGGCTGTCAATGACATTGAATTTTATAGAGGTCTTTCCCGGGTTTGCCTTGATGTTCCTGTCAATAAACTCCACCAATTCTTCATTAATGAATTGCGGTTGCACATCGATCACTACCTGTTTGGTGAGACTTGATTTTACGGTTTCAAGCAGGTGCAGTTTTGCCAGTTTGAAATCATACTGATCACTGTTATACCGCTGCCTGAATGCACCTTCCACCATCACGATCATTCCTTTTTCCAGGTAGTTCTGGTATTTCACATAGTCTTCACTCCATAACATGAATTCACTTTTGCCGCTGTAATCTTCAATGGTCAAAATGCCGAAATTCTTTCCTGCTTTTGTAAGCCGATGCTGTGCATCCACCACAAGTCCGGCCAGCCTGAACTGCATGGATGGATTGGCGTGTGTTGTTACCGCTGCTTTGAATTCATTATAATCAGCTAATGGCGTGATGTTATAATGCCGCATCTCAAATTTGTAATTATCCAGCGGATGGCCGCTCATGTACATGCCGGTCACTTCCTTTTCATAATCCAGTTGCACAGCCAGCGGCCAGGGTTCGCAGGGCAGCAGTTTTGGCGGAGCTATCTCCGGCATCTGCAGGTCGCCAAATAATGTGTTTGATGTATTTGCCGACTGTGCCTGGAAGACAGTTCCAAACTTCATGATCTTTTCCAGGCCAGGCACATCACCCGGCGGCTGGTAGAAATACTGAGCCCGGGTTTGATCCGGGAAACAATCAAAAGCGCCGGAATAGGCAAGACTCTCAATTGATTTTTTATTTACCGAACGGTGATTGACCCGTTTTGCAAAATCGAAGATGCTGGCGAAATGCCCATGCTTGTTTCTTTCTTCAATGATATTCTGAATGGCATTTTCGCCGACGCCTTTCAAGCCACTGAAGCCAAAACGTATCTCGCCTTTTTTATTCACGGCAAATCCATTTTGCGATTCATTGATATCCGGGCCAAGCACTTTTAATCCCATGCGCTTGCATTCTTCCATGAAGAAAGTGATCTTATCGATACTGCCGGCGTGATTAAGCACAGCAGCCATGAATTCACTGGGGTAATGTGCTTTTAGGTAAGCCGTTTGATAAGCTACAAATGCATAACAGGTACTGTGCGATTTATTGAATGCGTATTGGGCAAATGCTTCCCAATCGGTCCATATCTTTTCTAATTTATCTGCCGGATGTTTTTTTGCCGTGGCACCACTGATGAATTGTGCCTTCATCTTATTCAGCACCGCAATCTGTTTTTTACCCATTGCTTTACGCAATACATCCGCATCGCCTTTGCTAAAGCCTGCCAGCTTCTGACTCAGCAACATCACCTGTTCCTGGTAAACGGTAATGCCATAAGTTTCTTTCAGGTGCTCTTCCATATCAGGCAGATCGTACTGCACCTGTTTTTTCCCATGCTTACGGTCAATATAATCGGGGATGTAACTCATCGGGCCGGGACGATACAAGGCGTTCATCGCAATGAGGTCATCAAACTTGTCCGGTTTCAGCTCCCGTAAATATTTCTGCATACCCGGACTTTCAAACTGGAATGTTCCGTTTGTATCGCCACGTTGGTATAATTGGTACGTTTTTTCATCATCCAATGGAATGGTATCGATATCAATTTCCACTCCGTGATTTTGTTTGATGAGCGCCAGCGCCGTTTTTAAAATGCTGAGTGTTTTTAAACCCAGGAAGTCCATCTTGATCACACCCGCTTCTTCAATCGTACCACCTTCAATTTGTGTAAGCCACAGATCACTTTCTTTGGATGTGGCAACCGGGATCAGGTCTGTAAGATCTCTAGGTGCAATGATGATACCTGCGGCATGTATGCCCGTATTGCGAACCGAACCCTCCAGGATTTCTGCTTCATGCAAGACGATGCTTTGCAGATCGGTCCCTTTATAAATTTCACGAAGCCGTTTTACATTCTCCAGGTCATCGGCTACCAATGCTTCTTTTTCTTCCAGGGATTTTTCACCTGCTGAGCCTGTCGAAGCATTTGCTTCTTTAACCGTGAACGGAGCATGCAGTAATCTTTTCAGGTTAATGCCGGGCCTTTCCGGAACCAGTTTGGACAAGGCCCTGCTTTCAGCCAACGGCAGATCCATCACCCTCGCCACATCGGCAATACTGCTTTTGGCAGCCATGGTACCATAGGTGATGATCTGTGCTACCTGGTTCTTGCCATATTTTTCTACTACATAGTTTATCACTTTCTGCCTGCCGTCGTCATCAAAATCCGTATCAATATCGGGCATGCTCTTACGGTCGGGGTTCAGGAACCTTTCGAACAGTAAATTGTATTTAATGGGATCAATGTTAGTGATGCCGATGCAATAAGCCACCACCGAGCCGGCAGCGGAACCACGGCCGGGACCAACAAAAACGCCCATGTCTCTTCCCGCCCTGATAAAATCACTTACTATAAGGAAGTAACCGGCAAAGCCCATCTGTTTAACAACACCGAGTTCAAATTTTATACGCTCTTCTGTTTCGGGAGTTAATATCTTGTAGCGCTCCTTTGCACCTGCCCAGGTAATGCTTTCGAGGTATTCATCCTGGCTTTTAAAATTTGATGGCACCACGAAATGTGGGAGCAGGATGTCACGTTTCAGATCCAGCAATTCAACCTTATCAACAATTTCATTTGTGTTGTCGATGGCCTCCGGCAGGTCTTCAAAAACTTTGGACATCTCTTCCGTCTTCTTAAAATAGAACTGGTCGTTGGGAAATGCAAAGCGTTTGCCTTTCGCAAAGACATCATCGTCGCTGAATTCCCGCAGGGCAGGAGTGCTTTGCTTTTCACCGGTGTTGATGCAGAGCAGGATGTCGTGAGCATTGAAATCCTTTTGATCCACATAATGCGAATCATTGCTGGCAATTACTTTTACGTTGTATTTTTTTGCAAATTTCAGCAGCACTGCATTTACTTTTTCCTGTTCCGGAATACCATGGCGCTGCAACTCCACATAATAATCCTGTTGAAAGATATTCAGCCACCATTTGAATTCATTCTCGCCTTCCTCTTCCCCTTTCTTTAGAATGGTTTGCGGTACCAGGGCACCCAGGCAACAGGTGGTTGCAATAAGTCCCTCGTGGTATTTATGAATGAGCTCTTTGTCGATACGGGGATACTTCGAATACATCCCTTCGATATAACCCAGTGAAGTGAGTTTAACCAGGTTCTTATAACCCTGTGCATTCTTTGCCAGCAATATCTGGTGATGGCGGGGATCTTTTTCTTCCTTACTGAATGTTTTACGATGCCTGTCCTGCGTAATATAAAATTCACAGCCAACGATGGGCTTTATCTTTAATGTACCGTCATCATTCTTATGATTGTATGCTTCTTTCACAAATTCAAAAGCCCCGAACATATTGCCGTGATCGCTGATGGCAAGCGCAGGCATCCCATCGGCAATAGCCTTTTTGTAAAGACCTTTGATGGAAGCAGCTCCGTCTAAAAGCGAAAACTGGGTATGTACGTGTAAATGAGAAAACTTCATAGTAATGTTTGCAACTTAATACTAGATATTGCATACTTGATTCTTGATACTAGATACTGGTAAGCTCTCTTCTGCTTTACAAGTATCCAGCATCCAGTATCTAGTATCTAGTATCCAGCCACAAATATCGTTAACAATAAGCGGCTTGCATGGTTCGTTTTTCCACAATAGCCTATTCCTGCAATAATATTAATAATTCGTTAAAGGGTTGCATTTCCGGCATTTGAAGGCTACCTTTGCGAAGTATATAAAAAATATATTTATTACCATTTAGTAGGACAGGAATCACAGGAAGGATCAGTTAAACAGGCCAATCAAGGAATTTTTAAGACGAGTAAAGAACAGAAGACTAAGTTGTACTTACGCATAAAACCCCTCATTTTATCGTATGAAACACTTAATTTTTGTTTCTGTAGCCTTGGGCTTTTTTTCAGGAACATCCATCTCTGCACAAAAACGTGTTGGCTCCCTCCGGGCCAAGGATGCTGTAGCAGATAATAAGCAAGTCAAATTTATTGAAGGGATAGAAATAAGGCCGGAAACAACCATTGCCGCACAATCTCCCGTTGTTACAAGATCGCAGGTAATAAAAACTGATTTTCCGGCCATCAATGAAGGTTCGGTCATTGAGCAATGTACTTCCCTGCAATTCAAATATGCCCAGCTTTTAAATATTGAAGTGGAAGCGGTAACAAATGTTGAATTGTACCGGTTTATTGAACAATGGTGGGCTACTCCTTACCGGTACGGCGGCGCCACTAAAGACGGCATCGACTGCAGCGCATATTCCGGCACGCTCATTCACGATATTTATGGAATAACCCTGTCACGTACCGCCCGTTCGCAGTATGACGAATGCTTTAAACTCGGTAAAGAAGATCTGCAGCAGGGCGACCTGGTATTTTTTAAAACAAGAAGGGGAGTTAGTCATGTGGGTGTTTATTTGGGCAATGGGTACTTTACACATGCCAGCACCAGCAGCGGCGTCATGATCAGCAGTCTTAATGAAGATTATTACAACAAACGATATCTTGGTGGCGGAAGAGTGCCTGCCAGGGCAACTGAATAATGATCAATGAAATTTTACCAGGGGAGATGTTAATCTCCTTTTTTTATGCCCAGCTTTTTTTGAAAGGTCTGCCAGACAGGTTTCAAATCGGGCGAAAGCTCCAGCAACTTGGTACCGGCTGCATAAATGATGATGAACAAAACACTTCTTGCTATCATACCAACAAAGCCATGCATATTCCGGAATAAAAAGAAGCAACAATAAAAAGTGGCGATGCCAAGCAGTATGGTATAAACTGTTTTTATTGTAAAAGGCTGCAGGTTGAATTTTTTATAAAGAAACCAGTAACGGATACTGTTGTAAATGGTGAATGTAATGAGGTTTGCAATGGCGGGCCCAATTACGCCATAGTAATACTTGGTTAAAATATAATTAAGCGGTAGTGTGAGGGAGAGCAGGATGATGCCGGTGATAAAATCAAAACGCCAAAGTGTAGAAGTGCCGATGATCTGGCTGTTTACCCCGGTACCCATATCCACAATACGCATCATGCCGATAAAAAAGAATACCCAGGCTGCTTCCAGGTAACGATGCTGTAAATGAAAGTTAAGTACGGCATCATCAAAGTTGAGCCATATCAATGCAAACATGGCAACAGAAAAGATCAGCTGGTTGATGGAGGAACTGTGGTAAATGCGGTTGATCTTCGGCATGTCCTTATCCTTCCATGCTTTTGATAAAGCTCCCAGGGAAGAAGAAATAACACCACGCTGCGGAGCCTGGATCAGGCTGGCAATATTTTGCGCCAGTGTATATACGCCTGCAAGTGCCAACCCATCGGGCAATACCGCTGCAATGATAATGGTATCTATCACCATGGAAATAGTAAATACCAGGCTTCCCCCGTACACAAATGAAATAAGCGAAATGATCTTCTTAAAGAATTTTTTTGAAACCTTGCTTACAGAAAAACTAAGGGAGATATGTTTTGTAAATACCAGGTAGCCAAATAAGATTATTGCAACAGCAAGGAAAGTGAACGAATAGATCTTAATGAACAGATCAAAGGAGGCTATGATGCCGGTGAAACTTAAAACGATGAGCAGGGTAGTAAGCAACCGGAACTGTATCTCCCGCAAAAAATTAGTGAGCACCGATTTTTTTAATTGCCAGGCATAGGCTTCCAGTATGGTGAAAAGGGTCAGGCCCAAACCAAATGGGAAAACATAGTAATAATATTTTACCAGGTCAGGGGAGTTGGTTCCGTACTTACGGATGACCAGGTCTTTAAAAAGAATGCCGGCAATTATCACCAGGCAAAATCCAACCAAAGAAACAAGCAATGCCCAACTGAGCATATCGTTCTTTTTTTTGGGCAGGTTATCGTTGTAATACGGATAAAACTTATAGATGTATGCCACCATGCCCAGGTTGGCAAAGGAGTACATGATATTGGCAATGGCCATGAAGATGCCTGTAAGCCCGTATTCGGCCTGGGTAAAGCCGCCTTCCCGGGTGAACAGGTAGGTATTTAAAAAGCCAATAGCAAAGCCGATATAAACCACCAGTGAGGAAACAATACTTTGCTTTCGTATCTGCGACATAGCTTCGTTTGCTGCTAAATTACTCTGTCTTTTTTGTAATGATATAGAAATTTGGGTCAACTGTAAAACTATTGTCGCCTTCGGGATAGAGGTTAAGCGTTTTCCATTCTTCGGTTGGTTTTATCCATTGTTCTGTTTTGAATTTTACCTTCAGCGGCAGGTTGAAACCTTTTATGCAGTTTGTATAGCGATAAGAAAGTTTATTTCCTTCCACTTTATATTCCAGCACCGGTATCTGTGTGGCCCGAAGGTACTGGTCAAATAATTTGCTTAGATCGATCTTGCTTTGTGTACTGATATAATCCTCCACCTGTTTGGTGGTTACCGTCTGGTGATAGAATGTTTTATTCAGTCCCCGCAATACCTGCCGGAATTTTTCATCGTCATTGATCACCTGGCGGATGGTATGCAGCATATTGCCGCCTTTGTAATACATATCGCCGCTGCCTTCCTGGTTCACATTGTATGGGCCAATGATGGGAATATCATTCACGATGTTCTTGCGGGTGCCCTGCACGTAAGCATTGCCGGCTTCTTTGCCATACCAGTAATCGGTGAATAAGGTTTCACTGTAATTGGTAAAGCTTTCATGTATCCACATGTCGGCAAGGTCTTTTGAGGTGATGTTATTGGCAAACCATTCGTGGCCGCTTTCATGCACAATAATAAAATCCCATTTCAGTCCCCAGCCGCTGCCGCTGAGGTCGCTGCCGCGGTAGCCATTTTTAAATCCATTTCCGTACGCCGTTGCACTCTGGTGTTCCATACCCAGGTGCGGCGCTTCCACTAATTTATACCCGTCTTCATAAAAAGGGTAGGGGCCAAACCAATGTTCAAATGCCTTTATCATTCTTGGCGCATCTTTAAATTGTTCTTTGGCTTTATCTAAATTTTCCTGCAGCACCCAGTAATCCATATCCAGTTTTCCTTTCTCCCCATCAAATACTTCACTGAAGTGAACATACTTGCCGATATAAGGAATGATATTGTAATTATTGATCGGGTTTACAACCGCCCAATCGTACGTAGCTGTTCCATCTGCATTATTTATTTTGCCGCGATAACGGCCATTGCCCACACACATCAATGTATCCGGAACGGTGATGTGCATCTCTGCACTGTCCGGTTCATCGCTCTGGTGATCTTTGCAGGGATACCAAACGCTGGCGCCCAATCCCTGGCAGGCAATGCTCACCCAGGGACTTCCGTCTTTACTTTTCCGCCATATCAGTCCGCCATCCCATGGCGGGCGGCGGGCAATACGGGGTTTGCCGTGGAAGTAAACAAAAAAGTAATGAATGTTATTGGCTTGCAGCGTATCATTCAAACTGATCAAATAAGCGTTTCCATCTTTAACTATGTCGCCTGCTTTTACTTTGATCAGTGAAGTAGTGCCGAATTTCCGGGGTTTATAATCTACATTGGAGCGGATAAAAATGCTGTCTATTATCATCGGATCCTGCAGATCTATCTGGAAAACCTTTCCTTTTTTCAATGCCTTAAGCTGAATAACGTTATACCCGCTGATCGTACTATCAGGTATATTGAATTTCACATGCAGATCATATTTCAATACATTCCACCAATCCCTCGAAGGGCCGTAGGTACCCCGTAAAGTATCGGCATGGGTAAAGCCTTTTTTCTGGTTCAGCGGCTGAGCCTCCGTACAATTAAGAATTAAGAATGAAGAATTAAAAATGAAGAGAGCCTTAACAAGTTGTTTCATGTGTATTTGTATATAAGTGCTAATTTAGTTTTTTTATGCCATTAGCACACAAAGACAGAAAGCCGCTCATCATTTTCCTTGGTGCCTTCGTGCCTTTGTGGCTTGTTATCTTCTCTTCCTGTCAATCCCATCAGCATACAGATAAAAAGATATTTCACTACAACGAAAGCAGCGGACTTGCGTCTCTCGATCCCGCTTTTGCCAAGAACAAGCAGGTGATGTGGACAGTGCACCAGTTGTACAATACGCTGATCGAGATCGACAGCAACATGCAGATGAAACCATCGCTGGCAAAATACTGGACGATATCTGACGATAAACTGGTCTTTACTTTTTACCTGCGTGATGATGTTCTGTTTACTGATGATGCCTGTTTTGCAGACGGCAAAGGCAGAAAACTGACAGCACATGATGTGGAATACAGTTTTAAACGGATCGTTGATAAAAGCACTGCAAGTCCGGGTGCATGGATATTTAATAACCGGGTTGATTCAGCCAATGGATTCAAAGCCATTGATGACACAACTTTTCAATTGAAACTGGTCAGGCCCTTTCAATCCATACTTGGCATCCTGAGCATGCAATATTGTTCGGTCATTCCCAAAGAAGCGGTTGAAACATATAAGACAGATTTCCGTCGCCACCCGGTTGGAACGGGGCCATTTAGTTTTGTGGCATGGGAAGAAGGACAGGCGCTCATCCTCAAAAAGAATGAACATTATTTTGAGAAAGATGCAGAAGGAAAATCATTGCCTTACCTGGATGGTATCAAAGTTTCTTTTTACGACAGCAAGGCAACGGAGTTTTTAGAGTTCCAGCAAGACCGGCTTGATTTTATTGACGACATCGATCCTTCCTTTAAAGATGAAGTACTTACCAAGACCGGCAACCTGAAAAAAACATGGCTGGATAAGATCGAGTTGCACAAACATCCTTATCTCAATATTGAATACCTCGGCATTTTGGTGGATGTGAATAATGAACTGGTTAAAAATTCACCGCTGCGATTGCAAAAGATCCGGCAGGCAATTAATTATGGATTCGATCGCAGAAAAATGATGCTGTATTTGCGAAACAGCATCGGCATCGCGGCAGAAAGTGGTTTCGTTCCGGCAGGGCTGCCATCTTTTGATCCGGTTGCCGTAAAAGGCTATTACTATGATATAGCAAAAGCAAAACAGTTATTAGCCGAAGCCGGGTATCCCGATGGAAATAATTTACCGGTTATTAAGTTATTAACCATTCCCATTTATGGCGACCTGGGTACTTATATTGCAGACGAACTGCTGCAATCAGGCATTAAGGTGGAAGTGGAAGTAATTCAGAAAAGTTTATTGATGGAACAAACATCCAAATCACAGGCAACATTTTTCCGGGGAAGCTGGATAGCCGATTACCCCGATGCAGAAAATTACCTGGGTGTATTTTACAGTAAGAACCCGGCGCCACCGAATTATACACGGTATAAAAATCCTTCTTTTGATGAATTGTATGAACGGGCATTGGCAGAAAAGAATGATTCAGACCGGTACGAACTTTACCGGCAGATGGACCGCATGGTGATCAATGATGCGCCTGTTGTTCCGTTGTGGTACGACATGGCGATCCACCTGGTTCATAAAAACATCAGTAACTTTTATCCCAACAGTCTTAACCTGCTGGAACTGCGAAAAACAAAAAAAATATAGCTCAGTAAAAACATAAACATGAAAACTTCTAAAAAATTAAAAGTACTTGCCGGTTTATCGGCATTTGTTTTCGTTGGTATCGCCGCAGTTAAACAACCCAACACTGACCAGTTTAAAAACCTGCAGGTATTGCCTAAGAACATCACTGCCGATTCTTTAGACAAGATCATGGACCGCTTTACAGCCAACCTCGGAGTCGATTGCAAGTATTGCCATGTTCGTGATAAAAAAGCCGATACGCTGATATTTGATAAAGACGACAAGGCAGAAAAAGAAATTGCCCGTAATATGATGCGGATGACAACAGACATCAACGAAAAATATTTTCACTTTAACGAAGAAGTAAAGGCCAGCGAAGTACAGGCTGTAACCTGTTTTACCTGTCACCGCGGACAACCCATGCCTGTAAAAGGACAAGGAGCTAAAAAATAGCTCCTTGGTTTCTGTCATCCTGAGCGATAGCGAAGGATCCGCCCGGGAGTGATTACTTAAGTTGAATATTACTTAATGCTTTTTCAATTTATTCTTAAATACTTTCTCAAACTTCTCCACCTTCGGCCTTATCACAAACTGGCAGTATCCCTGGCCACCATTATTCAGGTAATAATTCTGGTGATATTCTTCAGCCGGGTAAAATACTTTAAAAGGCTCCAGCGTAGTTACGATGGGATTATCAAATGCGCCGCTTTTATCAAGCGCTGCTTTATATTTTGCTGTCTTTGCCCGCTGCTCTTCATTATGATAAAAAACAACGCTGCGGTATTGCGTGCCTACATCAGCGCCCTGGCGGTTGAGTGTTGTGGGGTCATGTGTTTGCCAGAATACTTCCAGCAATTCATCAAAGCTGATCTTTTTGGGATCGTATAATATATTCAGGCATTCGGCATGGCCGGTTGTTTTACTGCAAACCTGCTCATAGGTTGGGTTGGGGACTGTACCACCGCTGTAGCCGCTGGTAACTTTTTCCACGCCTTCCAGTTGTTGAAAAATGGCTTCGGTACACCAGAAGCAGCCAGTCCCGAAAGTGGCGGTGTCCATAGTGAGCGGAGTCGAACTATTGCTGAGCGAAGTCGAAGCATTCATTTTACTGTTTTTTTTATTTTCTGAATTGTTCTTTTGTGCGCAGGAACTTAACCCGGCAAAGCTGATGGCTGAAATGAATAAAACTTTTAACATAGTTGGGAATTTTTCATTTACTTACGTAAAGTTAACCGGCACAGATCGTATAACAAGTCTTTGCAACAAAAGTTTAACAGGATGATCTATTTGAACCACATAGACGCATAGGGCACAGCAGAAAGAACATAAAATTTGTTTTATCATATGTTTTCTATGTTCCTATGTGGTTCAACTTCTTCCTTAAATTCATCACAATGAGAATCTGTTTCATTATTTTAGTATCTGTAATCTTATTTTCCTGCCAACAAAAACCTGCAATGCAAAATATTACCGCACATGCCTTTCGCTTAAAGCCGGGACAGGACCTGAAAACGGAGATCCAGAAACTGGTCAGCGAAAAGCAAATTAAAGCCGGATGGATCAGCACCTGTGTCGGCAGCCTGACAAACTATAAAATAAGGTTTGCCAATCAACCGGGGGGCAGCAGCGACAGCGGCCATTTTGAGATCGTAAGTCTTACCGGCACCGTTTCAATAAATGGTTCCCATCTCCATATCAGCATCAGCGACGGCACAGGCAAAACAATTGGCGGACATTTAATGGAAGGTTGTACGATTTATACCACCGCCGAAATGGTGATCCTAAGCAGTAATGAATTTATTTTTAAACGGGAAAAGGATGGAAGCACTCCATGGGAGGAATTAAAGATAGAGCCCTCAAAAAATAAAGAATAAGCAAGTACCTTTGCCTTCTTTAATTTAAAAATCCTACTTGAGGAGAACAGGCAATGAAATTTTTTCCCGAATCGGCACTCGTTCAACTGGAATATGAAAAGGTAAAAACCTTGCTGGCCCTTCATTGCCGTACCGAATATGCAAAGTATAAAGCCGATAATCTCCGCATTCACACAAAAAAGGAATTCATAACCACAGAGCTTCAGCAAGCCAATGAATTTAAACTGTTGCAGCAAACCGGACAGCATTTCCCCAACGACTTTACCCATAACCTCCACAAGGAATTAAAGCTGTTGGGGATTCCCGGGGCGGTTTTAAGCGGTGAGCAGTTTTTGTTGATACGGCGGCTGACAGATAATGCAAACAATATCTTCCGCTGGTTCGACAATGAACGCCGTATTGCTTACCCGGCCATGGCGAAAGTAACAACCGATGCCTGGTATGAGAAACTGATCATTGAGATGATCGATGAGATACTGGATGAGACAGGACAGGTGAAAGACAGTGCAAGCGAAGAACTGGGCAACATACGAATGAATCTTTACCGAAAGCGGAATGAACTTCGGCGTGTTTTTGAAAAGATCGTAGGCAAACTCAACAAACAAGGCTATCTGGCTGATATTGAAGAGAGCTTCATGAACGGCAGGAGAGTGCTCGCTGTTTTTGCAGAACAAAAGCGTATGATCAAAGGAATCCTGCATGGAGAAAGCGACAGTCGCCGTACCTCTTTTATTGAACCCGAAGAAACAACAGAACTGAATAATGCGGTCTTCTCCTTAGAGAATGATGAACGAAAGGAAGTGTACCGGGTGTTGCGAAAGCTTACAGAAGACCTGAGTGTATATGCATCCCTGCTTAAAACATACCATGCCATTTCGGGTGAATATGATTTTATAAGAGCGAAGGCAAAATTTGCAATGGAGTACAACGGCAATTACCCCGTTGTTATTGACAAGGCTCATGTCCACCTGGCACAGGCTTATCATCCTTTATTATATCTCTACAATAAAACAAATAGTAAGCCCACCATCCCGGTCGACATAAACCTGAATGAGAAGCAACGCATCCTTGTTATCAGCGGGCCCAATGCAGGGGGTAAGACCGTTACGCTGAAAACAGTTGGACTTTTACAACTGATGATGCAGAGTGGTTTGCTGGTTCCGGTACATCCCGATAGTGAGATGGGGATATTTAAACAGATCATGATCCATATCGGCGATACGCAGAGCCTGGAATTTGAACTGAGTACGTACTCTTCTCATTTGAAGAACATGAAGCATTTTATGGAGAATGCTAATGGAAAAACTTTGTTCTTCATTGACGAATTAGGCAGTGGCAGCGATCCCAACCTGGGCGGTGCCTTTGCCGAAGTGATCATGGAAGAGCTGGCATTAAAACACAGCTTCGGCATTGTAACCACCCATTACCTGAACCTGAAAGTAATGGCCAATAAGGTACCAGGCATCATTAACGGTGCCATGCAGTTCGACGAAAAGAACCTGCTGCCGCTTTATAAACTGATCGTTGGTAAGCCCGGAAGCTCTTATACTTTTTCCATTGCCGAACGCATCGGGCTGGAAAAAAGGCTGATTGAAAAAGCAAGAAAACTGGTGGATGATGATCATTTTACCCTCGATAAACTCCTCAACCGCACCGAGCAGGACCTGCAGCATATCGACAAAGAGAAAGCATCTTTGCAGCAACTGCTGAAAGAAAATGAACGCCTGAAAAAGGAAATGCAGCAGGTGATGGATAAAGAACGGCACCGGCAGGAAGTGGAACGCCTGAAGGAACAAAATAAGATATCAGAAGAACGGCTGGCTTATGTAAAAGACATGGAACGCCGGTTAAAAGCCATGGTTATTGAATGGCGTAAGGCCGATGACAAAGACAAAGTGGTGAAAATGATCCATGCGCTGCTGTTCAAACAAAAAGAAAAGCTCACGTCGGAAAAACAACAGCGGAAGCAGGATGAAAAATTTGTGGAAATAGGCGGGGAAATAAAAGTTGGGGATAAAGTAAAGATGAAGAAAAACCGCAATACAGGAATAGTAAAAGAAATTAAGGGTAGGAAAGCCGTATTACAGGTGGGTATTATGCCGATAACAGTAGAACTAAAAGACCTGGTGCTGATAAAAGACAAAGAAGTCATTAATCAATAAAAAAATCCCGTCGAAACGGGATTTGCGGAGAGAGAGGGATTCGAACCCCCGGACCTGTAACAGTCAACGGTTTTCAAGACCGCCGCATTAGACCGCTCTGCCATCTCTCCGGCGCAAAAATAAGATTACAAAGTTTTCAATCCAAACTTATTTGATTTACATTATCCATTTGTTTAATCCGCAAAAAATGCCAAAGCCGGATGGAGCAATGTTTCAATCAGTTTTTCGTTGTACAACCTGAAAACTATTCCTGAACAAAAAATACTTTTAGCCTGTTATTCCAATGTATTTTTACCGAAATTGGTGCTGCAGAGAAAAATAAATAATTTGTACCGCTAAATTGCCCTGTAAAATGAACCATAAATACCCGCTGGCAATCCTTGCCCTTATTACGCTGCTGCTATGCAGTTGCCCTGGCACAAGCGCCCAAACAGCTTTTACCGATAAGATCACTGAATGGAAAACCGCCTTTCCTAAAGAAGACGTTGTTGCTAATAGCTTAAAAGAAGTGGTTGATTTTTCATTGAATGCCAATCCCTCGGCTACCGAAGCAAAAGTGAAAGCCAGCATTTCCACAGAAACTGTACTGGTTCCGGTAAAAGATTTCTTAAAATATGAAGACGGGCTTTTTTACAATGAGCAGGTCTCGATCGACAATGTGAAAGTGGTGAACCCCGATAAAAAAGATGTACCCATACAAAAGCTTTGCGGTGATTACAGCCGGGAGAGTATTTTTCACAGCGACGCCAAATTATGTGTGGTCAAATTCCCGCTTGCAGAAAAAGGCAAACCATTCAGCTATACATACCAGGAGAATTACAAAGATGTGAAATACCTCACTTCATTTTATTTTCAACAGCGCTACCCGGTGGTGGAAAGGGTGATCCAGTTCAATATTCCTTCATGGCTTGAGATGGACATCCGGGAATTTAATTTTACAGGCTACAACATTCAAAAGACCTCGGTAAAAGACGGGGATGTTACAAAGGTCACGTTCACCATCAGCAATATCCCGGCTTACAAAAGCGAACCCAATTCGCCCAACCATGCATTGAGTTACCCACATATCATCTGCGTTACCAAAGCTTTTTCAGAAGCCGGCAAACGTACCGTGCTTTTTGAAAATGTGAAAGACCTGTATGGCTGGTACAACAGCGTGTGTGCCGGCATTGGTAACAATCCCGAGTCATTGAAAGGAAAAGTTGCCGAGCTCATCGCCAATAAAAAAACAGACCAGGAAAAAGTGGAAAGCATTTTTTACTGGGTGCAGGATAATATCCGTTACATCGCTTTTGAGAACGGTATCATGGGCTTTAAACCGGATGCGGCGCAGAATGTTTTTAAGAACAAGTACGGCGATTGCAAAGGCAAGGCAAATCTTTTAAAGACCATGCTGACGCTGGCTGGCTTTGATGCCCGGCTTACCTGGATCGGCACTTCCGACCTGCCGTATGATTACTCACTTCCATCTCTTTCTGTCGACAACCACATGATATGTACGGTTATCCTGAATGGAAAAAAGTATTTCCTCGACGGAACGGAAGAATACATTGCCCTGAATGACTATGCACAGCGCATACAGGGCAAACAGGTTTTAATTGAAGACGGAGCCAATCACCTGCTTGACCGAATACCGGAATTTCCTGCCGATAGAAATAAAGTAGTGCTTACCCGTAAACTGGCCATTGCCGACAACCAGATAACCGGCAATGAAACCGCTCAGTACAACGGCGAATCAAAAATATCGGTTCAGGGTGCCTATGCATCCATCCGCAATGAGAAGAAATCGGAGAGCCTGGCCAATTTTTTAAGCAACAGCAACCGCAATGTGGAAGTACTAAATATTGCAACGCCTGATTTTACAGACCGGCAAAAACCGCTTCAGCTTAAATTCGACCTGAAGGCCAGTAACCAGGTAACCAAAACCGGCAATGAACTATACGTGGTTGTTGACTGGGATAAAGATTTTGGCGATATGGAAATGCCTGCCGACCGCAAGAATGATTATGAATTTGACCAGAAATATTACCTCACTTCACAAACAGAATTAGCGGTACCTGATGGATATAAAGTTGATTACGTGCCGGCTGCTTTCAAAAAATCTTCTGCTTCCTGGTCTTTTGAAGGTGCTTATACAAATAAAGGTAAGAGCATCCTCTATACCAAAACGATCATCATTAATAAACCCATTCTGAAGAAAGCCGATTTTGCTGCATGGAATGCTTTTATTGCCGACATCAATAAATTTTACAACGACCAGGTGGTGCTTGCTAAATAGTACCCCTTTTAAATATCAAACTCAATACGCAAAATATATGTTCCGCATTACGCTCACCTTGCTCATATTAACCCTGTTTGTTTCCCCGTCTGTAGCCCAATCGCCTTCCATTGGAGAAACCATCGAAAATGAATTTAAGGTCACCGCTGTTCCGGAAAAATGGAAGAATGAAAGCGCTGTTATCATCGGCATGAAGGAAGAGTATCTCTTCAGCAGGCAGGTGGCAAGAGGCAGAACCACTGCCGGGGTGAACATTAAAGAGTATGTTCACAAACGGTTCAAACTGCAGGATAAAAATGCCATAGAAAAATTTTCCACCTTTTATTATGTAACCATCGGTGCCGAAGGGAAGGCGGTTTATAAAGTAATAAAAAGCAGCGGCAAAGAAGTGGAGATCGATATGAAGAGTGCCATTGAAGAAGAGCAGGACATCCCTGAAATTTATAAGCCCATTTATTATAAGATGAAAGTGAAATCAATGAAGATTGCCATCCCCGACCTGGAGATAGGCGACATCATTGATTTTACCATCAGTTCCAGCCTCGACTGGGACATGAAAACATCGGGCATCAACTTTACGCCCGTCATCTTCTCCTTATCCAATAATTATCCCACCATGTACCAGCAATACCGCTTTACTATGGCCAATGGAATGAAGGTGAAGTACCGCAGTTATAATGGGGCGCCCAACATCAAGTTCGATTCAAAGGCATCGGTGTATGGCGACCGGGAATCTTACCTGAGTTATTATTTCCTTGATAAAGACCGGGAAAAATCACTGGATGAACGCTGGAGTTTTGAACTGAGAAATACGCCGAGTGTAAAATTCAGGGTGGTATTCCTTGACTATGATCCCGGTGACAGAACCCTCGGGGAAGCTACGGTTGACCGGTCGGGCCTGGATATTCAACAGATGTACCGCAGCTATGCAGGCGCCGCACTTTATAATACGCCGGTGGTAACCTCATTGGTTGCATACACCACCCAATACCTGGCAAAAAAGAAAAGCGATGGAGTGCTGAAGAATGACGGGGATATCATCAAGGAATGTTATTACTGCCTGCGAAAGGTTTTTTTGGAAATGTATTACAAAGGCCCGGTGCATTCTGAGCTGGAAAAATATTTCACCGGGAAAAAATTATATAAAAAGATCATCGCAGCCGAAGCAAAGAATGAAAAGAAGTAAGAAAAAGAAGATGAGGTAAGGATCAATGCGGCCACTTTTGCCACGGCACTGCGTTCGGCATTGGCAGCGCAGGGAATATCATCCGAACTGTTTGTGTACGTACCCCGCAAACTGGGCAACTGGCGTGATGCCATCTTTCTGGAAGAACTTGACTATGTGATGAAGGTTAAGATCAAAGACAAGGCGTATTACCTGGAAGCGTTCAATAACTTCGACGCATTTGGAACACCTTATTCATACCTGGAAAATGCAGAAGGCTACAGCATACGCTATGATGAAGTGGACAGTTATTATAAAAGCAGCATACCGGCTACGCCGGCAACTTCCAATCTTTCGAAAGAAGAATATGTAGTGAATTTTACGGATGCCATGGAGATCATAAATGTAGAACGCACCAGTTCTTACCTCGGTACCGAAAAAACTCCGTTGATAGGCAAGGCAAACCTGGACCGGGAATACCTGAATGCCGATTTTAAAAAATACTTTGCGGAGCCACTCACAAAGGATAAGAAGAAAGATAAAGATGCCGCAACAGCAGTGACTTCCACTGCTACGTATGAGTACCCCGACAAAGACGAACAGGTTAAGGAACGAAAAACACTTTTCGAAAAAGAATTGAAAGGCGATCATGATGTAGACCAATACACCGATTTTGAACTGATCAGTGATGGCCGCTATGGTGATACAGCGATGCTTAAGTACAAAGAAAAATTCAGCCTGAAGAAACTCATAAGCAAGGCTGGCAAAAACTACATTTTTGAAGCAGGCAAGTTGATCGGCAGCCAGATAAAACTGGAACCCGGTGAAATGAAAGAACGGCAAACAGATATCTGGGTACCCTCGGCCCGTGTTATTGAGAACAGCATTACCATTAATATTCCTGCCGGATATACAGTAGATGGCCTGCAGGACCTGAATATGAATATTGATAATCCCAGCGGCAGTTTTATCAGTAATGCAACCCTGGCTGATAACAAGGTGCTGATCACCACGAAAAAGATATACAAGAACAACTTCGATAAAAAAGAGGCATGGCCAAATTATGTTGCCTTCCTGGAACCGGCATATAAACTGAGCCAGGCCAAGATCGTATTGAAAAAGAAATAAACGACAGGGTGAAAATTTTTTAAAAGGTGGCAGGGTTTTATTCCCTGCTTTTTTTGTGACCAGCGGTTATAAATTTGACCATGCTTTTCATTTACCTTTGCCATCGCAATGAAGCATCTCTCTTCCCTCAATAAATATTTCTGGAAGTACCGCTGGCATTTTATGCTGGGGTTCGTGTTCATTATTCTCACCAACTATTTCCGCATCCTTTCTCCGCAGTTGACGGGATACGTCGTGAACTCCGTTGTTCATTCTATAAAAGCAAAACAAGACGGTAGTAATTTGCCTGAGATCAGGACAAGTGAAAAGAATTACGACTTTGCCGTTCAGCGGGTGATCGCAAAATTTGAAGAAAACCCCGGCAACAAAATACTTTATGCCGGCTTAACACTTTTTGTGATAGCCATTATCAGCGGTTTTTTTATGTTCCTGATGCGGCAAACGATCATCGTAATGAGCCGGCACATCGAATACGACCAGAAGAACGAGATATTCACCCACTACCAGAAACTGGATACCAATTTTTATAAAACACACAGCACCGGCGACCTGATGAACCGCATCTCGGAAGACGTGAGCCGGGTAAGGATGTACACCGGGCCGGCGTTGATGTATTTCGTGAACCTGGCTGCCGTTATTGGCTTCAGTATATTTTTTATGATGAAGGCAAGCCCGAAACTTACATTGGTGGCTTTATCGCCATTGCCCATACTGGCAATTGCCATCTATTTTGTAAATACTATCATCAATAAAAAGAGTGAACGCATTCAGTCGTTGCTGAGTAACCTTACCACCAATGCTCAGGAATCTTATTCAGGTATCCGGGTCATAAAATCCTTTGTACAGGAAAAGCCATGCTTGGTTTTTTAAAAAGAACAGTGAAGACTATCGTGATAATGCCCTGAGCCTGGCAAGAACAGAAGCCATCTATTTTCCCAGCATGGCATTACTCATCGGGCTAAGCACTCTTATCACCATCATGGTTGGCAGCCTGGATGTGGTGAACCACGTGCCGGGTGCCAGGATCGGCCAGATCGTGGAGTTTGTGATGTACATACAGATGCTGACCTTCCCGGTAAGTGCCATTGGCTGGACGGCGAGTATGACGCAACGGGCAGCTACATCACAACGAAGGATCAACGAATTCCTGCATACGGAACCTTCTATTAAAAATGAGACTGAACCAGCAAAGCCTGTGCTGCAGGGAAACATCAGTTTTACAAATGTTGATTTTGTGTATCCGCATACCGGCATCAATGCATTGAAGGATTTTTCATTGCAGATAAACAAGGGCGAAAAGATCGCTGTTGTTGGTCGCACCGGTTCGGGAAAATCCACCCTGGCACAATTGCTCCTGCACATGTACGAGCCGCAAAAGGGACTGATCACCTATGATGGCATACCGGCAAATAAGATCGATATCCAGTCATTGCGGCTGCAGATCAGTTATGTACCGCAGGATGTTTTTTTATTCAGTGAAACAGTAAGCAATAATATTCGCTTTGGTATTGATGGCGCCACGGATGAACTGGTTGTATCTGCTGCCAGGCAGGCAAGCATTCATAAAGAGATCGAAAATTTCCGGGAGGGATACGGTACCATGATAGGAGAGCGGGGTGTTACGCTCAGTGGCGGACAGAAGCAACGAATTTCCATTGCCCGGGCATTGATCAAAGATCCCCGTATCGTGATCTTCGATGACTGCCTGAGTGCCGTTGATGCCCGTACGGAAAAAGAGATCATCGGGAACCTGTACCAATATCTTGATGATAAAACTGCGATCATAATAACCCACCGTATTTTCTCCTTGTTTGAATTTGATAAGATCATTGTGATTGATGGAGGCCGGATCGTGGAGCAGGGTACACATAGGGAGTTGCTGGAAATGAAAGGGTTTTATGCCGAGATGTATGCAAGGCAGCAGGAGCAGGATAGAGAACAACAGGCGGGCTGATATGGTTATCAATGCGGGGTAAAAAAGCTGGCCTGAAAAGCATCCAGTTATATTTTGCAGAATGGAAAACAATTCTATCTTTGCTCATCCCAAAAAAGGGACATCGTAAAAAACTAAAACTTAAAACAGTGGCGTACGAGAACAACGAAAAAAAACAGGACAGTGTTTACAGTAAACGCATCAGGGCCGGAAAACGCAGAACTTACTTTTTTGACGTAAGGGAGACCCGTGGCAATGATTATTATTTGACCATTACTGAGAGCCGTAAACGGTTTGATTCAGATGGGTACGACAGGCATAAGATATTCCTGTACAAAGAAGACTTCAACAAATTCATCAAAGGACTGGGAGAGGCAGTTGATTATGTTAAAACAGAATTAATGCCCGATTTTGATTTTGATGCATTCAACCACGATACGCCTTACGAGGGAGAAGAAGGGCAAACAACTCATACCGCAACCCAATCGGCCGAGCCGGTTGTTGCTGAAACTGCTAAAGTGGAAGAAGTTGTTGAAAAAACAGATACTCCGGCTGCACTTGACACTCCAGAAGAAGCTACCAACATTTCCGCTGATAACGGAAGTACCGAGGAAGTAGATAAGTGGTAAACCAAACACCAAACCTAATTGCAACACAGTCCTCCCTTAGCGGGAGGATTTTTTTTATTGTAAATTGTGCTCATGAAAAAAACATTCTTCACGGGCATACTGATCGCTGTGGTCTTTTCATCGGGTGCGCAGGTTAAGTGCAGCATCAATAGAGCCTATGCCTATTTTACGGTTTCCATACCCGGTGCACAAATGGTGGATGAAAAGGGAAATCCCGTGCCACCCGTTCCGCAGGTTGAACGGTTCATTTATGCAGAAGGGAAGGGAGTAAATAAGCCGCTGGTAGAATCTGTTTCGTATAACAATAACAGGTTTACTGCTGTACTCACGAAAGTGGAAGGAAATACCATTTCTGCGGGTAAAAAAAGTGAGGATGAAAAGGATGTTATTATCAAAGCCAGGAATGGAAATACCTTATGGAAACTGGAATTACAACCTGTATCCGATAAGCCGCAAGATCCTTCAGCCTGCAGGAACATTCTGATAAAACTAAAAACTGCCGGGAAATTATGTTTGTATAAGGTACCTGGTGGCGAATCGCAACTATCCACTCCGCCGCGATACTGATCAGCTCATGTTTTTATAACTATTGATCAACCCGTTTGTAGAGCTGTCGTGCGTATTGATATCCGCATCATTTTCCAATTCCGGTAATATTTTATTTGCCAGAATTTTACCCAGTTCAACACCCCATTGATCAAAGCTGTAAATATTCCAGATGACTCCCTGTACAAATATTTTATGTTCATAAAGAGCGATCAGTTGCCCCAACGTGAAAGGCGTGATCTGTTTTAGTAAGAAAGAATTGGTAGGCCGGTTGCCTTCGAATACACGGTAAGGAGTGCTGAGCGAAGTCGAAGCATCAGTACCATTCATCAATGCCTCAGTTTGTGCAAAGAAATTACTCATCAGTTTTTGATGATGATCGCCTGTTGCATTGTGGCTGATGGCCGGCGCAATAAAATCGCAAGGAATTATTTGTGTGCCCTGGTGGATCAGCTGATAAAAAGCATGCTGCCCATTGGTGCCAGGTTCGCCCCAGATGACCGGGCCGGTTGAATAACTGACCTTGTGCCCGTTGCGGTCAACATACTTCCCGTTGCTCTCCATATTTCCCTGTTGAAAATAAGCAGCGAAGCGATGCAGGTACTGGTCGTAGGGGAGGATGGCTTCTGTTTTGGTATCAAAGAAATTGCCATACCAGATTCCGATCAATGCCATCAGTACAGGAATGTTTTTATCAAACGGAGTTTCTCTGAAATGTTTATCGGTTTCGTAAGCACCTTTAAGCAGCTGTTCAAAATTTTCATACCCAATGGTCAATGCAATGGACAAGCCAATAGCGCTCCATAAACTGTAGCGACCGCCAACCCAATCCCAAAACTCAAACATATTTGCCGGGTCAATACCAAATTTCACTACATCTTTTTCATTGGTACTGAGGGCAACAAAATGTTTGGCAATATGTTGTTCATCTTTTGCCTGCTGCAGGAACCAGGTTCTTGCCGTATGAGCATTGGTCATGGTTTCCTGTGTGGTAAAAGTTTTGCTGGCTATTAAGAATAATGTTTCATCGGCGTTTACCTTTTTTAATGTTTCAGTGATATGCGTTCCATCCACATTGCTTACAAAATAAGTTTGAATGCTGCCCCCATCCCCTGAAGGGGAGTTGATCCAATAGGGCTTGAGCGCTTCTGTTGCCATTACCGGGCCGAGGTCGCTGCCACCAATGCCGATATTAACGATGTATCTTATTTTCTTTCCGGTGTATCCTTTCCAATTGCCATTATGTATACCGGAACAAAAATCTTTCATCTGCTGCAACACTCTTTTTATCCCTGGCATCACATCTGCGCCATCTGTCGTTACTCCTTTGTCTGAAAAATTTCGCAAAGCTGTATGCAACACCGCCCGGTTCTCTGTTTCATTGATCTTCTCGCCATTGAACATGGCTTCAATGGCATCTTTCAGTTGGCATTCTTCAGCCAGTTGAAGTAATATTTCTACAGTGTTCTCAGTGATGATATTTTTCGAGTAGTCAAACAACAGGTTACCAAATTGCAGGAGAACCGGTTGAACCTTTCCGGATCATTATAGAAAAGGTCTTTCATCTGTACGCCTTCAAACAATTGCCGGTGCTGATGAAGAGCCTGCCAGGATGGGGTAGTAGTGGGATTTATTTTTGGAAACATGGGTGGAATGAAGAATTAAGAATTAAAAATTAAGAATGCTGCAAGACGAAGATAAAGTTTGTAAAACAAAAACCGCAGTCGTGATGGCTGCGGTTTAAAAAATATGGTTATTGCAATTTAATTTTATTGTTTTTTCGGGATCATTCCCCGGATGCCCATGTCAATCACGGTATCACCGTTATTGGGGTCGTAGGTACCGTTGCCGTCCACATCGATCCATTCAAAGCTTTTATTTACAGATAGCGAAACAACGATATTGATATCGCTGGTCTCATTGCCCGTAACAATAAGTGGGGATAAAAATTCACCGGTAACCAAACAAGAACCCTGTGGTATTGGTGAAGTAGCAAATAAAGGATTAGGAACGGTGGTTGCCCCGGGAGGCGCCTGGCCCGTGCTTAAATATCCTATCCCCATATACTTTGTTTCAAAAGCCCAATAGCCCTGCAGTTTATTCGCATTAACGGTAACGGTGGAATCTTTTACTTTATAATTGCCGAGGTATGTATTATAGCCGATAAAGGAAGCAACTGTTGCATTTAATGTTTGTCCCAATGCATTCATGTAAATATCGTAATTCTGGTAGGCCAGTGAAACCCTGAGCCAGGTATAAGTTCCGGCCGCAAAACTTTTGATGGGCACGCTTAAAAAGACCTGGTTGTCGCCGGCAAACCTTGAGTTAGCAAAATCAATGGCCTTGGTGCCACCGGTAGTAACTTCCGGCGCTTTGTACAAAACAGCGCCAGCTCCAAGAGCAGTGAAGGGCGAGGGGGTCATTTCCACGTAATGAGCGCTCATTAAGTTAAAACGTGGCGATTGGCCTGCATGTCCTGCAGGCATGGGAGCCGGCTGGCCAATAGCGTTCAACCTTACCTGGCTTGAATCAAATTTAAAAATGAAATTTACTTTCGCTTCGCTGATCCCTGTTTCTTCGGGGTTCTTCTGACAAGATTGAAATAAAACGGCGGCTATGGCAATTGCCATGATTGATTTTAACTTCATAGTTGGTTTATTTGTTTGTGAATTCAGGAAACGCCTCAAAATCGGGTTTATTTCCTTTTTACATTGATTCAACTACCTGGATAAGTTCTTTTAGCATTTCTTTAGTAAAGTCAAGATGCGTTACCATACGTACCTGGGTTTGGGAGATGTTCAGGCAGAGTATGTTATGCTGCTTAAGCCTGTCGCAGAATTCCTTCGCAGTGTAATTTCCTTTTACTTCAAAGATCACAATATTGGTCTCAACCGGCATTATCTTCCCTATAAAGTCTTTTTTTGCCAGGACTTCTGCGGTCAGTCTTGCATGAGTATGATCTTCAGCCAGTCGGGGTATATTATTTTCCAACGCATAAATGCCGGCAGCAGCAATGTATCCCGCCTGGCGCATTCCTCCTCCAAACACCTTTCTTACCCGACGGGCCTGTTTGATGAAAGTATGTTTGCCCAAAAGCAGGCTTCCCACTGGCGCACCCATACCCTTACTCAGGCAAACTGAAATACTGTCAAATACCTGCCCGTATTGCTTGGGTGTTTCCCCCTTAGTAACAAGGGCATTCCATAGCCTGGCCCCATCTAAATGTAAACCGATGTTATTTTTTGAGCAGACTGCTTTAATACTATGAATTTCAGAAAATTCATAGCAACTCCCGCCACCACGATTAGCCGTATTTTCCAGGCTTACAAGCCTTGTCCTGGCTTTATGAACATCATCCGGATTAATAGCTTCTAAAACCTGCTCTGCGGTGATCCTTCCCCGGTCGCCCTCAATTGGTTTTACCTGGCAACCACTGTTGAAAGCAATGCCTCCGCCTTCATAAATATAAACATGGCTCACTTTGTCGCAGATTACTTCATCTCCCGGTTGCGTATGGCATTTAATAGCGATCTGGTTGGTCATGGTACCACTTGGACAAAAAAGAGCGGCTTCCATATCAAACATTTCGGCTGTCATGGCTTCTAAAGTGTTTATAGTTGGATCTTCGCCAAAAACATCATCACCAACGGGTGCTTTGAACATAGCTTCCAGCATGGCTGGGGTAGGTTTTGTAAACGTATCGGAGCGTAAGTCAATAATCATAGGTCAAATATAAGAAGGGCTTTTAAGGAATTTGTAATTAGGAATTGGGAATTAGGTGATAGTCCGAAAAATGAATGCTGTTCTTTGCTAATTCCCAATTCCTTTCCTGCCTTCTTTTCCCCATTCATCCCTTTTTTTACCCATTCGCTATGAAATGCGACCCTCGTAACGTACCTTTGCAAATAATTTTTGCCGGAATTTGAAGCATTAACCATTCGTTTGCAACCTTTTCCCAACAAAATATGTCTAATAAGTGTTCTTCTATCAGAGTTCTATTTAAGATTTTTAATATAAGAAAATGAGGCAACTAAAGATCGCAACGCAGATTACCAACCGTGATTCACAGGCGGTTGAGAAGTATCTGCAGGAAATTTCGAAGATTTCTATGATTACTCCTGAAGAGGAGACCATTTTGGCTCAAAAGATCAAAATGGGAGACCAGCGTGCATTGGACAAATTGGTACAGGCTAACCTGCGTTTCGTTGTATCCGTAGCCAAGCAGTACCAACACCAGGGCCTTTCGCTGAGTGACCTTATCAACGAGGGCAACCTCGGCTTAATTAAAGCGGCACAACGCTTCGACGAAACCAAAGGTTTCAAATTCATTTCTTACGCTGTGTGGTGGATTCGCCAATCTATACTACAGGCGTTGGCAGAGCAGGGCAGATTAGTCCGCCTGCCTCAAAACAAAATTGGCACCTACAACAAGGCTAACAAAGCGTACATGGCTTTCGAACAGGAACACGAAAGAGAGCCTTCAACCGAAGAGTTAGCTGAATTACTGGAGATGAGTGAAACGGAGATCAACAACATCTTTCAAAGCAACACCCGTCACACATCACTTGATGCACCCGTGCATGAAGCGGAAGACGTGGCTATGGGCGATCTGTTGAAAGGCGGTGATGAGACCGATGAGGATGTAATGCACGATTCATTAAAGAATGAGATCCGCAGGGTTCTTAAATCTTTAAGCCCGAGAGAAGCTGAGATCGTAAATGCTTATTTTGGACTGGATGGAGAAAATGGGGTGACCATTGAGCAGATTGGCCAGAAATACGACCTGACCAAGGAACGCATCCGCCAGATCAAAGAAAGAGCGATCAAACGTTTGCAGAAAGCCCGCTACAGCGGTGCGCTGAAAGCATACTTGGGATAATAAATTTTGATGGGTTAATAAAAAGATCCTCCTGCAAAAAGCTGGAGGATCTTTTTATATGCAGTTGTCAAAGAACTTTTAAAAGAAATAAACGTTAACTGTTAATAAACAACCCGGCTCAACCAATAATGCCGGCATTCCGTAAATTTGTTTTGATGAAGCAACTAATTCTACTTTTCGGCACCTGCCTTTTTCTTTTTTCCTGCGAAAAGAATATCAACTTTGATCTGAAAGGAGCCAATGCACTTTTAGTGGTCGATGCACAAATAGAAAATGGCCAGCCTCCAACAGTAGCTTTATCAAAAAGCCTCGACTATTTTGGCGCCATCAGTCCTCAGATACTGGCAGCATCCTTTGTACATAATGCAGAAGTAACAATGAGCAATGGAACAGTTACCCATACCTTAAAGGAATACAGCGTGCCGCTTGGCAACGGGTATTCTCTTTATTATTACGGTATTGATTCGTCGAACCTTGCTACTGCCTTTACTGGGGAATTTGGAAAACAATACAACCTTACCATTAAAGCAGAGGGACAAACATACACATCTAAAACAACCATTCCTTTGCTCACCAAAATATTTGATTCGATCTGGACAAAACGCCGCCGCCACCCACCGACACATCAAAAAGAACTTTGTGGGCAAGGGCTACAGACCCCCCCGGACTTGGGAATTATGTACGGTATTACACCAAAAAGAACAGCGAACGCTTCTTACCCGGACTCAATTCGGTATTTAGTGACGAAGTAATTGACGGTACCACTTACTCCGCACAAGTTGATCAGGGAATTGACAGAAACCAACCCTTACCCACCGGCGATGATAAATTTTTCAGCCGGGGTGATACGATCTATTTCAAACTCTCCAACATTGATAAGTCAACCTACACATTCTGGAACACCTGGGAATTTAACCAGCAAAGCATCGGTAACCCATTTTCCCAACCGGGGAAAGTGCTTGGCAACATAAGCAATGGCGCCTTGGGTGCATTCTGCGGATATGCATCAAAGACAGGATCGTTATTGCCCGGTAGCTGCAACTGGAATTATTCAGCTAAATTTGCAATCAAATTAAGACAGGAGTTTTATGGCAACAGAGAAAGTACATTGTTTGATCATTGGTTCAGGCCCGGCAGGATATACTGCGGCTATTTATGCATCAAGAGCTGGGTTGAATCCGGTTTTATACCAGGGCATTCAACCCGGTGGTCAATTAACGATCACAACAGAAGTAGAGAACTATCCCGGTTACCCCGATGGAATTCAAGGTCCCGATATGATGGTTCATTTTGAAAACCAGGCAAAACGTATGGGAACAGATATTCGTTACGGTCTTGCAACAAAAGTTGATTTTTCAGTTCGCCCATTGAAAGTAGAGATCGACGAAGAGAAATGGATAGAAGCTGATTCGGTGATCATCTCAACCGGGGCCTCAGCAAAATGGCTGGGCATTGAAAGCGAACAAAGACTGAATGGCTATGGGGTAAGTGCCTGTGCTGTGTGCGACGGATTTTTCTTCAAAGGAAAAGAAGTAGCGATAGTAGGTGCCGGTGATACAGCAGCAGAAGAAGCGCTTTATCTTTCAAAAATATGTTCACAGGTGCACATGATTGTTCGCAAGGCTGAGATGAGAGCCAGCAAAGTGATGCAGGACAGGGTGATCAATACTTCCAATATCAAAATTTACTGGAATAGTGAAACCGATGAAGTGCTGGGAGATAAAAATGTTCATGCAGTAAGAATAAAAAATAACAAGACAGGAGAGAAGCAGGAAATTCCGGTGAGCGCATTTTTTGTTGCCATCGGCCACCAGCCCAACAGCGATATTTTTAAAGGATGGCTTGATATGGACGAAGCCGGTTATCTCAAAACCATTCCCGGAACTTCTAAAACAAATATTGAAGGGGTGTTTGCCTCGGGTGATGTGCAGGATAAAATTTACAGGCAGGCAGTAACAGCAGCCGGATCGGGATGTATGGCTGCATTGGATGCTGAACGCTATCTTGGAGAAAAAGGATTGCACTGATAAATTAAAAATGAAGAATTAAAAATTAAAAATGCCTCCGAAATTAAAAGCCTTTTAAAGTAAATTAGTCACTTTCATTCTAAGAAATTCTTAATTTTTCATTTTTAATTCTTAATTGACTAATGGTTACCATTCAACTTAAAAACCTTTTGTTCTTTTCCCATCATGGCATACATGAGGAAGAAAAAATATTGGGCAATGAGTTTGAAGTAAATGTTGAACTTTCTTTTGAAGAAACTGACCGCATCGACTCCCTGGAACAAACCATCAATTATGCATCTGTTTACCAGGTCATAAAACAGCAGATGGGAATTCCATCTGAACTGCTGGAAACACTTGCGCAGGATATGGCCCACCGGGTTCACGCTTTTGATAACCGCATTCTTTTTATCACTGTTTCTATTGAAAAAAAGAACCCGCCCATCCCTGGCATGGAAGGCTCTGTCGGAGTTAAATACCACAAGGAATTTTAACCTGATCCGTCATTTACCTGATTCTTGTTAAACGGCAGCGGTTTACCCATCTATTTATTTTACCTTCGGAATTCAAAAATCAATCTATGATAAAGAAGATCTTAAGTTTTTTTGTTCTAGGTGTTTCTGTGATCTCAGCACAGGCACAAGACGACTTGGTTAAACAATCAAAGTATGATCCACATGCCTTGTTTGGCCCCATCTTTTATTCTGTTGGCGGAACCATCAGCCGGGCAGCAACAGGTGAACCGAATATTGGTTACTGGCAAAACAAAGCAGACTATCAGATATCTGCATCATTGAATGATGAAACAAACCAGATATCAGGCACGGTTACCATCACGTATAAAAATAACAGTCCGCATGCATTGCCTTTTTTGTGGCTGCAACTTGATCAAAATCTTTTTAATAAAGACAGCAGGGGGCAGGCCCGTATGCCGGTCAACAGCCGCAGCCGCTATGGCGACAGCAAAAGTGATTTCAACGGTGGCTATAAGATCAGTTCCGTAAAACTGCTTAATGAAAATGCAGATGCCAATTATATCATTACCGATACCCGTATGCAGATACGCCTGCCCAAAGCAATGAAACCGGGCGGTGACGTTACCAAAATAAAAATAGAATATTCCTTCACCTTACCTGAATACGGTGCCGACCGCTGCGGTATTTTAAAAACGAAGAATGGAAATATTTTCACTGTGGCACAATGGTTTCCCCGCATGTGTGTTTTTGACGACATCGAAGGATGGAACACCTTGCCTTACCTTGGCCCGAGTGAATTTTATTTAGAGTATGGTGATTTTGATGTGACCATCACCGCACCAGCAACACATATTGTTGTTTGCAGCGGTGAATTATTAAATGAAGCAGAAGTGCTAACACCCACTCAACTCAGCCGCATGGCACAGGCAAAGAAAAGTGATAAGACAGTAACCATTCGTTCTGCTGCTGAAGTTACAGATGCTGCATCCAGGCCATCAAGATCAAAAACATTAAGCTGGCACTATAAGATAAACAATGCAAGAGACGTGGCCTGGGCCAGCAGTAAAAGTTTTATCTGGGACGCCGCAAAAATGAATCTCCCAAGCGGAAAAACATCCCTCGCCATGAGTGTATACCCAGTAGAAAGTGACGGCGCAAAAGGATGGGGCCGTGCAACCGAATACACAAAAGGAAGCATTGAGAATTACAGCAAACGTTGGTATGAATTTCCTTACCCATGTGCAGTAAATGTGGCCAGCAATGTGGGTGGCATGGAATATCCAGGAATTGTTTTTTGTGGTTCCAAGGCAACAGAAGGCAACCTGTTTGGTGTTACCGATCACGAATTCGGTCATACCTGGTTCCCGATGATCGTGGGAAGCAATGAACGGAAATACGGCTGGATGGATGAAGGCTTCAATACCTTCATAAACTCACTGGCAACGGATGATTTCAACAAAGGTGAATATAAAGATGGGGCTACTAATATGGAGCAGGTTGCCGGGTTCTTATTTGGTCCCGGAAGTGAACCCATCATGCTCACACCCGATGCCATGAAGGAAAGAAACATTGGTGTGGCCTTGTACTTTAAACCGGGACTTGGCCTGGGTTTACTGCGTAACGAGATCCTTGGCAACGATCGTTTTGATTATGCATTCAGGGAATACATCAAACGCTGGGCTTTTAAACATCCAACGCCATGGGATTTTTTCAGAACGATGGAAAATGCTGCCGGCGAAGACCTTGGCTGGTTCTGGAAAGCATGGTTCCTCGAAAATTATAAATTCGACCAGGCCATCGCTTCGGTTACCTATGATAATAACGATGCCACAAAAGGTGCGATCGTTAACATCGTAAACATGGAGCAGATGGCCCTGCCTGTAAACATCAGTTACGAAACAAAAAGCGGCGTAAAAGGAACCCTGAAACTACCGGTGGAAGTTTGGAACAATACCAACAACTGGAAAGTGAAACTGCCCACCACCGAAGAATTAAAAACTGTAACCCTGGATGAAGCAAAGGTTTTCCCGGATGTGAATTTTAAAAATAATACCTGGCAGGCAGCAAATTAATTGACTAAAGAGATATAACAGTACCGCAGTTTGAAAGGCTGCGGTATTTTTTTTGTTAAACGCTCTAAGCAATCGCTGCCATCTTATTATATTTATTCCGGTATTCAACCGGCGTTAAGCCTGTTATTTTTTTGAACGTAGTCCTGAATGCTTTGGTATCGGTATAACCCACATTGAACATTACTTCATTGATGTTCTTACGGCTTGTTTCAAAACTGCGTTTGGCAGCTTCTATCTTTATCCGCTGGATATATTCCAGTACCGAATTATTGGTCGCAAGGCGGAACCTGCGTTCAAAACTTCTTCTGCCTACCGCAACATTAGCAGCAAGGTTGTCAACTGTTATCTTATCTTCAATATTTTTTTCGATGTAATCCTGTGCTTTTTTTACAGCCTCGTCTTTATGTTCTTTCTGACCTTTGAACATGGCGAATGCAGACTGGCTGCTCCTGTCAATATCAATAGCAAAATATTTTGAAGTGAGGATGGCCGTTTCCCGGTCGGTATATTTTTCTACTAAATGCAGCAACAGGTTCCAATAGGAGTTGGCACCCCCACTTGAATAAATGCGGTTCTCTTCGGTAACAATGCTCCCGTCCTGTACATCCACCTGGGGAAACATTTCCCTGAATTCGTTGATATATCCCCAGTGCGTAGAACATTTCTTCCATTCAGCAAGCCGGTTGATGCCAATAAAAAAGCACCCACACAAAGGGATGCCACTTCAGCGCCCTTTTTATATTGATCAACGATCCATGGGGTAAGTGCTTTATTGGCTTTAACTGCTCCGCCCATATCGCCAAACAAAGCAGGTATAAAAACCAGGTCAGCCTTTTTTACATCCTTCAGCAACTTATCCGTATAAACAGCATATTTGCCTTCGTTCAATTTTATTTCCTTTTTTGCTCCCACCAGTTGTACATTGAATAAAGGCTTTCTGCCCGACATGAGCAGGAATTGATTAACGGCATTGAAACAGTATTGCGGATCGGCAATGGCCTGCATCACCGAACTCTCCGGAACAAGAATGGCTACATTTTTCATATCTTAAAGGTAGGATAAATGATTGTCGCAAATCGCCTCTCATTTGTCGTTTTTGCACAGCGCAGGCAATAAACAACCGTTGTATGTTTGTATTGTTAAAATAAACTGCCACTTTAAAAAATAACTGCCATGACAACTACTGAAAAAACAACCATCACCATTGAAACAACCGTGAATGCTTCTGCCGAAAAAGTATGGAAAACCTGGAACAACCCGGAAGACATAATCAAATGGGGCATCGCTTCGCCCGACTGGCACACGCCCCGTGCTGAAAATGACCTGCGGCCCGGCGGAAAATTCGTGTACCGAATGGAAGCCAAAGACGGAAGTTTTGGTTTTGATTTTGGCGGCGTATACGACCTGGTAAAACCAAATGAGTATATTGAATATACCATCGGTGACGGCCGTAAAGTAAAGATCGATTTCAAAACAAACGGCAACATGGTACACATTGTGGAAACATTTGAGGCAGAAGGCGAGAACCCGATTGAAATGCAGCGGGCCGGCTGGCAGGCAATACTCGACAACTTTAAAAAGCATACAGAAACATTGTAATAACCACTATAAACTTTGTACCATATCGTTCCAGGCATACATCGATAACATAAAAGCAAAGACAGGTAAAACACCTGCCGACTTTAAGAAACTGGCCGAAAAGAAAGGCTTTGTTATAAAAGGCGAACTCAACCCAAAAACAAAGGCCGGCGAGATCGTCGCCTGGCTGAAAGAAGATTTTGAGCTGGGGCATGGACATGCGATGGCGATCTATGCCACGTTCAAAGGAAAAAATAAATAAAAACATAAACTACATTACAATGAACAACCAGATCTATCCCTGTCTTTGGCATGATGGTAATGCAAAGGAAGCAGCTGAATTTTACTGCAGTATTTTTAAAAATTCGAAGATCACCGTTGACACACCCATGGTGGTGAATTATGAATTGTGTGGCAAAAAATTCATGGGCCTCAATGGCGGGCCGATGTTTAAATTCAATCCTGCCATTTCATTTTTTGCAAAATGCTCGTCCATTGAAGAAACAAACGAGGTCTGGAATAAACTCATCGATGGGGGCAAAGCATTAATGCCCATGGATAAGTATCCCTGGAGCGAACGCTATGGTTGGGTACAGGATAAGTACGGCCTCACCTGGCAAGTGATGGTTCATTATGCAACCGGAGCCGAACAAAGCATTACGCCAGCCATGCTGTTTACAAACACCCAGTTTGGCCGGGCAGAAGAAGCCATTAATTTTTATGGGGAGGTTTTGAAAATTCATCTACCGGGAGGATGGAACGTTACCCCGCAGAAGATACGGTAAATGGAGGAAAACTGATGTATTCCGAATTTGCTCTTGGTAAGTATGATATCATTGCAATGGATGGGCCGGGCGGGCACGATTTTATTTTCAACGAAGCCATTTCTTTTGTGGTTAATTGCGAAACCCAAAATGAGATCGATTACTACTGGGACAAGCTTACACAGGGCGGTGCAGAAAGCCAGTGCGGCTGGTTGAAGGATAAATTCGGCGTATCATGGCAGATCGTTCCAACAGTGTTAGGCAAACTGATGACCGACCCGGAAAGATCCGGAAGAGTGATGCAGGCATTCATGAAAATGAAGAAATTCGACATTGAAAAATTGGTGAATGCTTAATTATCCTATCAAAAGAAAATTCAATTTTAAAAATAATTTTTATGGTAACACTTAAATTCAGCATGAAAATAAATGCACCCCGTGAAAAAGTATGGCGTGCATTATGGGATGACCAGGCATACCGGGAATGGACATCGGTATTCACCGCAGGCTCTTACGCCAAAAGCGACTGGAAGGAAGGAAGCCGCATTGATTTTCTTAACCCGGGCGGCAGCGGAATTTTCGCCATCATCGACAAACTGATCCCAAATACACAAATGACCTTTAAACACCAGGGGGAAGTAAAGAATGGAGAAGACATTACAGGAGGTGAATGGAACGGCGCTTTGGAAAGTTATTTTTTATCTGAAGAGAACGGGCAAACCGTTTTAAATGCGGAGTTGCAAACCACCGATGACTTTCAGCAATACTTTAAAGACGTATTTCCAAAAGCAATGGAAGCCCTGAAACAAATTGCGGAACGATGAGAGGGATCAGCAGCTATTTAACCTTTGCCGGGAACTGCCGGGAAGCCATGTTGTTTTATAATGAATGCCTGGGTGGTGTGTTGTATTTTCAAACGATCGGCGGGTCGGCCCTTGCAGAAAAAATGCCGAAGCAGATGAAAGACTCGATCCTTCATTCCACCCTAACAAAAAAAAGCCTGGTATTAATGGGCTCGGATATGGTGAGTAATGATGGGCTTGTAAAAGGCAATGCCGTTTCACTGATGCTGAACTGCAGCAGTGAAAAAGAGACCAGGGCTTGTTATGAAAAACTTTCTCAGGATGGAAAAAGAAATCATCCGTTGGAAATTACTTTCTGGGGAGCCTTATTTGGCGACCTTACGGATAAATACGGCAACCATTGGCTGCTCCATTTTGATAAACCGAAAAAGTAAAGAATGCAGGACATATCCATTAAAGACATTGACAGTTACATTGCCCTGATCCCGGAAAAGATGCAGCCGCTTCTTGTAAAACTCCGGCAAACCATCCGCAAAGCAGCTCCCCAGGCCGAAGAGTTGATCAGTTATGGCATGCCTGCATTCCGGTACCACGGTATGCTGGTTTATTTTGCCGGGTTTAAGAACCATTGCAGTTTTTTCCCGGGCAATGCCGGTTTGATAAAAGATATGAAAAACGAATTGAAAGATTATAAAACCTCTGCCGGCACCATACAATTTACCATTGAAAATCCCTTACCTGCCGCACTGGTCACCAAAATGGTGAAGATAAGAATGAAGCAAAACCTTGAAAAGGAGAAAGCAAAGAAGGCCAAAACAAAAAGCTGAGGATCGTTCCTGTTAAATAGTTATGAGCTGTGCGTCTGTTGCTTTATCTTTATAGAAAGCTTTTAGCCATGAAGACTTTACTCTCCTTACTAAGTTTTCTTTTTACACTTACGTTGTACTCCCAAAAAACGATCGATGTAGGAAAGAATGACCTGCCCAATACGTCGGGTTCACTTTATGCAGTAGGCGGACAGCCTTTTGCCAATTACAAATATGTGAAAGTGATGGAAGGCACTCCTTATTTTAAAGAAGAATGGATGGGAGGGAAGGTGATCATGAGTGGTGGCTTTGCATACGACAGTATTTACCTGCGCCTCGACCTGATGGAAAACAGTTTGCATTATATTGGTCCCGACGGGCAGGAGATGATCGCTAATTCCCCGATACGGGGCATTATACTGGCTGATTCTGTGACCGGGAAAAAATACCGGTTCGTAAATGCGGATTATTTACAGGCAACCGGGAAAATTGCACCCGGCTGGTACCAGATGCTTGATACAGGTCAGGTGACCTTGTACAAAAAATTCTTAAAGGTCATTAACGAGAGCAGGCCCTACGGTTCGGCTACAACCGAGCAACGGATAGCCACCATGGGACAATATTTCTTAATGATCAATTCTGTCTTTACCCCGGTAAAAAAATTAAAAGAAATACCCGACCTGTTGTCCGATAAAAAAGAGGAACTGAAAGCGTATATCAGCCTGAAAAATCTATCGGGGAAAAACGATGCTGATTATTCAGCCCTGGTCAGCTATTACAACAGCATCGTTAGAAAATAAAGATTCAGTCTTTATTTCGTCTTCCACTTTCCGCTTCGCAAATAAATAAAGGAGATGATGAAGATACTTGTCCAGTAAACCAGTTCATTGCTCCATGCCATGGCAAGTGAGATGTAATTCACTTTAATGAAGTACCAGGTATAAACAAGATAAACGGTGATGGCAATGATCTCTATCAGCAGGTTCACTTTTGTTTTTGCCGTGCCGGTAACACCATTCAGCCAGATGTTAGCGATGCTCATCAGCATCAGTCCCAGGCTAACCACCCGTAATACAGGGATTCCTTTCTTTACAAAATCATCGCCCTGGCCAAACAACGCAAAGAAAGTACCCGGAAAAATATTTACAAGCAGGCACATGGCCGTACAAAAGCCAATGCTTAGCAGCATGATACGGGTAATAGCTTCCAGCACTTTGTCTTCCCGTTTTTGTCCCATTAAATTACTCACCATCACGTTGGTGGTGCTGGCAAATGCCCACACAAATACACCCGTCAGTCCGAATACATTCCGCATGGTATTACTGATGGCTTTGGCGGTTTCATCGTGCAGGCCTTCTATCAGTATAAAAAACACCAGCCAGGTGGTTACGCTTATCACATACTGAAGCATCAGCGGAGCCGATATGTTGAGAATCTGTTTGGTGATCTTTTTATCATAGGCATAACTTTTAAGCAAGCCGTATTGTTTTCTTAAACCGGTACGGTATAAAACAAGCAATACGATGATCATTCCGATCACTTCTGAAATTACCGATGCATACGCAGCGCCATTAAAACCCAATGCCGGAAAACCATATCTTCCTTTGATCAGTAAAAAATCGAGCAGGATATTTAACGCAGCTTCGCAAATAAAACCGATCATCAGGTAGCGGCTGTTCAGCGACGCAACCAAAAATGCATTACCCATCTGGAAAAGAAATAAGAACGGAAGTCCCAGTATGCGGATCTTTAAGAACTCCATCTCTGCAGGATATGCTTTTGGATCGGCCACCTGCTGCATAATGTATGGTGCAATAAACCAGGTGATCAGGATGCCAGCCACTGCAAACTGCAAACAGATCCGTATGCCCTGTGCAAGGATCACTTTGAACGCATCGCTGTTATCGCTTCCGGCATAGCGGGCAAATACGGCCTGCAAGGCATTATTCAATCCATTACCCGCCACGGCAAAGATGAGGTAAAATACGCCGGTAATACCTGCATTGCCCAACGCCTCGGTACTCAGGTTTCCCAGGAAAATGCTGTTGGTAAGCATGTTTACCTGGGGGATGAGAATGGCGAGTGTTATAGGTAAAGCAATTGACAGTATCTGTTTATTGGTAACCTTAACTTTTAAATCTTTGCTTGCTGCTATACTTTCCATAAAGTCAGCAAAATTATCTTATTTTGTCCCCCCAAATACAAAATGTGATCCCATCTTTTAATATACAGGCCCCAAAAATATATACCGAATCGGCTAAACTGGTAATAGAAGCAGGCCCCATGGGTATTTCATTCACCATACTCAACACGGGAGATTGTTTCCAGGCGGTGCTGATGTATTCATTTCCAAATAAGCTTACCGAAGCAGAAGTGAATGAAGAAATGCAGGAAACGCTGGGCACAGACCCCTTATTGAAAAGACAGTATAAAGAAATACATCTTATCTGGTGCTTTCCCGAAAGCATTTTAGTACCGCCCGACCTTTTTGACAGGGAGCACAGCCAGGCGATGCTGAACCTCGTTTTTGGCGATACCCGGAAAACAACAATTTCGCACGACTTCCTGTACAAACACAACCTCTATAATGTTTACCGGGTACCGGAAAGTACCGCAAAGATCTTTGCAGAAAAGTTTCCTGCTGTGCCGCAAACACATCAATACTCTTTGTTGGTTGACCGGGTGAGGAAGGGAGGAAACGAACTCTTCGTTTTATTTTATACAGGTAGTTTGACCGTGATGCTTTGCAAAGAAGATAAACTGCAGGCGATACAGAACTTCATTTACAACACACCCGATGATATTATTTTTCACCTGCTGAATGTTTGCAAAAGTTTTGAAGTGGCGCCGGATTCAGCCAGGCTATGTCTTAGTGGTATGGTTGATAAAAAGTCGAACCTGTATGCGGCCATCTACAAATATTTTCTTCACATTGAATTCGACAGCATGCCGGCTAATTTTACCGTGGCAGAAGAATTAAAAAGCCAGCCGCCGCATTTTTTCAGTCATTTATTTTACCAGGCCATATGCGTATAATAAGTGGGATACATGGTGGCAGAAGGATAAGCCCACCCGCAAATATGCCGCATACCCGGCCCACAACCGATATTGCCAAAGAAGGATTGTTTAACATCCTGCAGAATAACCTGGATATAGATACCTTAAAAGTGCTTGACCTTTTTGGGGGCACGGGCTGTATCAGTTACGAACTGGCCAGCCGGGGAGCGCCGGAGATCACGATCGTGGAAAAAGATGAGAAGATGGTTGCCTTCATTAAGAAGACGGCAGCTGAACTGGAGTTTGAGAATTTTAATGTGGTGAGATCAGATGTGTTCCGTTTTATGGAAACAACCAGCCAGCAATATGATTTTATTTTTGCAGGGCCACCTTATGCACTCACAACCATTGATGAACTTCCCAAAAAAGTATTTGAAAAGAAATTATTAAAACCCGGTGGCTGGTTTGTACTGGAACATACCCCTAGAAATGAGTACAAGAAATTTGATCACTATAAGACCGAACGCAACTACGGCACTACTATCTTTTCTATCTTTATAATGGATGGTCAGTAGCCATTAAGTCATTGGTCATTGCAACCAGTGACTAATGACTTAATGACCAATGACCAATGACTAACCTTTAAACGCTTTAAACGACAATACCGATGCTCCGTAGTTTCAGATATCTCCTATTCCCATTTTCACTCATTTACGGAGCGGCTGTTTGGCTGCGGAACAGACTTTTTGATAATAATATTCTCAAATCATCTTCTTTTAATTTCCCGCTTATTTGCGTAGGCAACCTGGCTGCAGGCGGTACAGGCAAAACACCCATGGTGGAATACCTGGTAAAGTTTTTAAAGAAGGAATACCGAACAGCTACACTAAGCAGGGGCTATAAAAGGAAGACAACCGGCTTTGCCATTGCCGATGAAAATACCACGGCACTGGAGATTGGTGATGAGCCCATGCAGTTCCACCAGAAATTTCCGGATGTAGTGGTGGCTGTGGGAGAAGAAAGACTGGTGGCCATCCCGCAGTTGCTGCATGAGCGGCCCGATACGCAGGTGATCATTTTGGATGATGCGTTTCAGCACCGGCAGGTAAGGGCCGGACTTAATATTATCCTGACTGATTATTCTGATCTCTATACAAGGGATCTCATGCTCCCGGCAGGTAATCTACGGGATGTGCGTAGCAGCAACCGGCGGGCAGACATCATCATTGTAACAAAATGCCCGGCAGATCTGTCCGAAGCAGAAAAAAAAGCAATTGTCAATGAAATAGATCCGGCTGCAAACCAAACCGTTTATTTTACAACCATTGTATATGACAAGCCTTACCAGCTTTTCAGCAAAGAAGAACTGAACTTGACACACGACTATTCTGTGTTGCTGGTATGCGGCATCGCCAACCCAACACCGCTTAAGAAACACCTGACCGATACGGTTCATACCTACGATATGCTGCGCTATGCAGATCATCACATCTTTCACAGCAATGATCTGAGGGATATCAAACAGCAGTTTGAAAAAATAAAGGGAGAAAAAAAGATCGTGTTAACAACCGAGAAAGATGCCGTGCGGCTGGAGAAATTCGTGAATGAACTAACAGATTTTCCAATATACGTGATCCCGATAACGCATTTCTTTTTATTCGGCTCTGCTGCTAAATTTGAAGACAGGATACAGCAATTCATAAGGTCATTCCGGTAAAATCATGCCGGGTATTCAGCTTTTTTTAACGTTTTGGGCACGATAAAGGGAATCAATTTCCGTTCTATCTGTATTAAACCAACCGAATATGCCAGTTTATAAAAGCAAGTACGTTTTTATTTTACTCAGCGGCTTTATTTTCAATCTTTCTTCCTGCAAAAAAAATGATTACAGTGCTGGCGCAAGTACAGATATTACTGTCATTTTAAAAGAGGATCTTCCCTCCACCTGTGCAGAAATGTTCCTTACATCAAAACACGATAACTTGGGGCGTCCTTACCTGTATATAGCAGCCAAGGATGGCGGTCTTAAAATATTCAACATCACCACAACACCATCGTTGATAAAAACCATTGCCATTTTAAATTTCGGTTCATTACATGTGATGAATCTGAGCCAGCAGGGGAATTACCTGTACCTGGCATTGGGTAATCATTTTGGCACAGCCGTACAAAGTCCGGGCTTTGCGATCATTGACGTAAGCGATCCCGCAAATGCATTTGTAAAAAGCTACTGGACCAACAGTTCACTCAGTGGCGGAGCAGGCATTATTGAAACAGAAGGCAATTATGCATACTTAGGTGCAATGAAGAATGGACTGATGATATTTGATGTCAGCGATAAAGCAGCACCGGCATTTAAGTCATCCATCGTTCCTTTTATTTTCTATCCTGATCCAAATCCGGACCCGGCAAAATACAATGCAAGAGGTATGATTGTTAAGAACGATATTGTTTACCTCTGTTATGATGCAGGTGGCTTACGTATCATCAATGCAACTGATAAATTGAATCCAAGGCAAACAGGTAAATTCTCAAACCCAGGCATGAATGGTAAACCAAGAGCATATAATAATCTTGTACTGGATGGCTCCTATGTATATGCTGCAGTGGATTATTGTGGTATGGAAGTGCTGAATGTAAGCGACAGCTCCAACATAAAACTTACCAGTTGGTGGAATCCCTGGAACTGCCAGGCAAATGCTTTGAACTGGTTCAGTAGTAATGGCCATGCTAATGAAATTGCATATGATGCAGCAAAGAAATTAATTTTCATTTCCTCCGGCAAAAGTGATCTGCAGGTAGTAAATGTTTCCGATCCAGCAAACCCGGTATTTAAATTCGAATATGGAGGAGTGAATAATAATATGGGCACCTGGGGTATATCTATCTATAACAACCGTATTTATCTTTCGTATATCTGCTCGGTCATTCCCTTCTCTTCCAACTGGACAGGGGTTAAAATTCTTCAGTACAATTAATTGAAAAGGGAGCGAAGGTTTTAGTAATTTGTACCGTCTAAACTAAAACCTGCATCGCCTTTGACAGAACAGGAATTGCTTTTGGGCCTCCGCAATGGAGAGGAGCCTGCATTTAAGGAATTGGTCAAGCTGTTCCAGGATAAGGTATTTAATACAGCACTGGGTCTTTTACAAAATCATACCGAAGCCGAAGACATTGCCCAGGAAGTTTTCATACAGGTTTACCGTTCCATCAGCCAGTTCAAGGGTGATTCGCTTTTATCTACCTGGATCTACCGTATCACCGTAACAAAATCGCTTGATCATCTTCGAAGCAAAAAAAGAAAAAAACGTTTTGGTTTTTTAGGCAGCCTGTTGGGCGATGACAACAAACCAGTTTATGAACCGGGAGATTTTGATCACCCTGGTGTAAAGCAGGAACGTAAGGAAGATGCAGCCCTTCTTTTCAAAATGATCGGCCAGTTACCCGAAAACCAGCGTACAGCTTTTATTCTAAACAAGGTGGAGGAATTGAGTTACCGGGAGATCGCTGATATTTTAAAGACTTCAGAATCGGCGGTTGACTCACTGCTGCAGCGGGCAAAACAGAACCTGCGGAAAAAATTAAATGAATTACCGCCATAGGGCGAAGGTTTTTATAAAAAATGACATCTAAACTTATAACAGGCAAATTTTGATAATGGAAAGCAATAACATCAATCAACGCACAGAACGGATACTTGCCAGTCTTGACGGGCTGCAAAGAATCCTGGCTCCTGACTTTTTTTACACAAGGCTTACAGGCAGGATGCAGCATGAGATGCAACCTGAAAAGGAAAAATTCTTCCTGCTCAGGCCCGCATTTGTTACCGCAGCACTTTCGCTGGTACTTATTATAAATGTTTTTTCACTGATGAATTTAGACAGGCAGTCGGCTAAAATGGAAAACATGCACAGCAATAAACCGGCAACCATTGAAAGTTTTGCAGATGCATACGGTATGAACAGCTTATCAGTTTATGAATAAACTTACAACATGACCAATTTTACAAATAACCGCTGGCTTTCTGTTATAACATTGCTGCTGCTTACAGCCAATATTATAACGCTGGCTTTATTGTGGACTAATAAGAAACCGGGTGGAAGGAGAGAGGAAGGAAAGCAAGCACCTCCACAAGGCCAGGTCTTCGAGTTCCTTACGCATGAACTCAACCTTGATCCGGCACAGCAGGAGGCATATAAAAAACTGAGAGAAGAACACCAGGGCGGACAAAAAGCGATACAGGACAGCATTCGGAAAGCAAAAGATGAATTCTTTGCTTTGCTGCACCAGACCGATATTTCTGATTCGATGGTAAAAATGTACAGCAGGAAGGCCGTGGATGCAGAACAGAAATTAGATGAGTTCACCTTCCGGCATTTTCAAAAGCTAAGAGCAATATGTAATGCAGAGCAACAGAAAAAATTTGATGACATCATACAGGAAGCATTGCACAGGATGGCTCCACCCAGAAGGCAGGGGCCGCCTCCACCCGGTATGCGGCCACCAGAAGGAGATGGACCACCACCTCCACCAGGCAACTAACTAAGTAAAAATGAAGTACACTAATAAAACCCAAACCAGTTATATGAATCAAAAAAAATCGATCACCATTGCCATTCTTTGTATCGTAGTTCTGTCGTTCCAGTTTTGTTCTAAAAGCGACGATCTTTCTTCTACTACACCTGTGAATGCCTACGCCGCAATACAAGCAACTTTTGGAACCAATATTGATCCAAACAACCTGGCTAATTACGGCAACCAGGGCAAGCCCAATTATATTGTAAAAGACAATGCAGGAGGCGCTGCCATCTCAAATGCCAAAGCCACATTGGGAAGGGTATTATTTTATGATAAGAATTTAAGTTTTGATAACAGCATCTCATGCGGCAGTTGCCATAAACAGCAATTTGCCTTCGGCGACAATGTGATCGCCAGTCCTGGAGTCGCAGGCGGATCAACAGCGAGGCATTCGATGCGTTTAATAAATGCCCGGTTTGCAGTGGAACAAAAATTCTTCTGGGACGAACGGGCTGCCACATTAGAGATACAAACCACCAAGCCGGTACAGGATCATGCCGAGATGGGATTCAGCGGACAAAGCGGAAGGCCAGGACTTACTAACCTGCTGGTGAAACTGCAGGGAATAAATTATTACAATGAACTTTTCAAATTTGTTTATGGTGATGCTAATGTTACAGAACCCCGCTTGCAGGAATGCCTTGCATCATTTGTAAGAAGCATTCAATCATTCGACAGTAAGTATGATGCTGGCAGGGCCGTGGTGGCAAACGACGGGCAACCATTCCCCAATTTTACGCCGGAAGAAAACCAGGGGAAACAACTTTTCTTAACGGTTCCTACTTTTGATGCAACAGGCAATCGTATTGGGGGTGGGGCAGGCTGCAATGGCTGTCATAATGCTCCTGAATTTGATATCGCACCTGTTTCAGGCAACAACGGAATAATTGGAACCATTGCAGGAACAGGTATTGATATAACAGTAACAAGAGCACCAAGTCTGCGTGATGTTACCAATAAAACAGGCGCTGAGAACGGGCCGTTGATGCATACAGGTAACCTGGGTACTTTACAGAATGCAGTGGGGCATTATAATATCATCAACATTGCACCAGGCAATACCAACCTTGATCCAAAGCTAAGGCCGAATGGTTTTGGCCAGCACCTCAACCTTACCGCCCAGGAAATGAATTCGCTGATCGCTTTCATTAAAACATTAGCGGGTACCAATGTTTATACAGATAAAAAATGGAGCAGCCCCTTTTAATTAAATAAGAACTTAAAAAATAAATAATGATGAAACTACTTAAGGGTACGATACTGATACTGGTAACTTGTCTGCTCACGCAATGTAAAAAATCGAGTGATACAACCACCACAACCGGTGGTGGAACAACTGCTGTTCCGGCTGTGTTCAGTAAATTCAATTCAACCGTTACCATTTCGGTTGAAGGAAATTTTGTGGTGCTGAAGTCAAACGGGTTACCGGAACATAAAAGTCCTTATTACCAGGGAACGGCATGGGCGGCTACTTTGTATGAAGCATACAATGGAACCAACCCGGCATTTATGATCAATCCAAACCGCATTGCATCACAAAACCTGGTGTTTAAAATTCCTATCAGTCCGGCTGTAAACAGCACACACGAGGCAACACCCTTGGGGCCGATCGGTATTTCGTTGAATGGAGTTCCGCTGTTTAATCAATACGCCGGACCAAGTCAGCCGCTGACGAACGAAATAAATTCATTCGATCAATACAACGGGCATCCGCAACAAACCGGGCAATATCATTATCATGTGGAGCCGCTATATACCACCGCATTAAAAGGCAAGGATGCATTGATCGGATTTTTGCTGGATGGGTTTCCTGTTTACGGGCCAAAGGAAAACGGTGTAACATTAACAAGTGCTAACCTGGATATTTATCACGGGCATACATCCGCCACAGCTGAATATCCCGGCGGCATTTATCATTATCACATTACTGCCGATGCACCGTATATCAACGGCAGCGGCTTTTATGGCACTAAAGGTACCGTAACACAATAACAATGAACAGGGCAACCTGCATTATAATTCTTGGTTTCATAGTAAGTTGTTTAGGGTTGGGTTGCCGGCAAAAGCAGCCCGCCCAAACTTCATCAGCAAAAGTTGAAGGACTTCCTTATTATACTGCACCGGATTTTACTCCCCAGTGGATCCCAGGCAGGAGTAAGCAATTAGATACAATACACACAATTGCATCCTTCTCATTTACCGATCAAAACGGGAATACCATTACCAATAATACCGTAGCCGATAAAATTTATGTGGCTGATTTTTTCTTTACTGCCTGTCCGGGTATCTGCCCGAAGCTTACCAAAAGTTTAAAAATGGTGCAGGATGCTTTTGTAAATGATGATGATATTATTCTATTATCACATTCCGTTACGCCAGATAAAGATGTGCCTGCCGTATTGAAAAAATATGCGGTCAACTATGAAGTGAATGATAAACGCTGGCATTTGCTCACCGGCAATAAAGATTCTATTTATACAATTGCCCGTAAAAGTTATTTTGCTGATGAGGACCTGGGCATGCAAAAGAACAGCAGCGATTTCCTGCATACAGAAAATATCCTGCTAATCGACAGGCACCGGCACATCCGTGGTGTGTACAAGGGAACATCCCCGGCAGAAATGAATAATTTAATTGCCGATATTAAAATTTTAAAAGAAGAAAGAGATTGAGGTTTTGCATGTACATATTAACAGGCATCATATTTTTTTCCTGCCGGGAAAATGAAAGGGCTGCGACCGTACATTCATCTTCCGTAACAGTTATAGCCGGCGATACGGCCTTACACCTGGTTAATGGCGTTTGGTATTACAAAAAAGAAGACCCATTTACCGGCATCATAAAAGAAGTGTATCCGGATGGAAAAATAAAAACATTGCAACCAATTCAAAGCGGAATGCAACAGGGTTTTACCGAAACCTATTATACCAATGGGTCAACCGAAAGCAAACGCTGGTACACGAAGGGGGAGAAGGACAGTCTGCATACAGGCTGGTGGGAGAATGGCAATAAGAAATACGAGTATCATTTCAGCAATGGAAATTATAACGGCTTTTCACCGAATGGTATCAAAGCGGTAAAATGATACAGCAGGTTTTTTATGAGAATGGCAAAGAAATTTCCGGTAAGGGCTGGCGGGAGAATGGAAAACTGTATATGAGTTTTGTAATGAAAGGCGGCAGGCGTTACGGGTTGTTCAATGCGAATCTTTGTTATTCGCTGGTGAAAGAGGATATTAAATGACCGGGCTAAAGCCCGATGTAAACAGCACTAAATTTGAATTGCCCCGCACTTAAGTGCGGGGCAATTCAAATAAAAATTATTAAGGGCTTTAGCCCACCTATCTCGCTATCTCTATTTTCACTTTCTTATTCTTGATCTTCTCATTTTTTATCAACTGCAGGGCATGTCCGACCTTTAGTTTACGTATCGCCACAAAGCTGAAAAAATCTTTCACGTCGATCAAGCCGATGTCTTCTTTTTTCAGTTCGCCTTTTTTTGAAAGAAAACCCACAATGTCGATCTTATTTACTTTATCTTTTTTACCTGCAGCGATGAATAACGTACTCCATTTTGGTTTTTCCGGAACAGGATAATCTCCTTCCAGTTCAATATTCTCAACAGCAGAAATATAGCCCGGCAATTTTTCGTCGGAGGATAAAATTAAAATAGCCGTACCGCTGGCATCCATACGGGCTGTGCGGCCATTGCGGTGTGTAAACACATCTTCAGTGGCTGGCAGGTGGTAATGAATGATGTAACGGATATTTGGAATATCCAGTCCACGGGAAGCCAGGTCGGTTGTGACAAGTACATTAGAAGTTCCATTACGGAATTTGCACAAGGCACTATCTCTTTCCTGTTGCTCCATGCCGCCGTGATAAAACACATTCAGTATTCCTTTCTCGGTTAACCCGTTACTCGTACGTTCCACCGATTCCCGGTGATTGCAAAACACAACCGTAGAACGGTTACCCAGGTAACAGATAAGATTGAAAAGGGTATTCAGTTTGTCTTTATCATCACTGAAAACCGTTTTTATGTCCAGCATACTCCCGGTATTTTCTGTCTCTGGCAGATAATTCAGGAATACGGGATCCTTGAGGCCTATAAAACTAGGTATGGGCATTGCATTGGTGGCTGAAGTAAGAATTCGTTTGGTAATGCCTTTTAATGAACCGATGATGAAAGACATTTCTTCGGTGAAGCCAAGCTCCAACGATTTATCAAATTCATCCAATACGAGGGTGGTTATATCCTCCAGCTCAAAATTATTCCGGCGGATATGATCGGCTAAGCGGCCGGCGGTGCCGATAATTACGGCAGGAGCCTGCTTCAGGTTATTTTCTTCGGTTTCCCGTTTGTGGCCACCGTAACAAAGCGTTACTTTAAAACCCGTCTGCATGCGGCGGAACACATCATCGATCTGGATGGCTAGTTCACGGCTTGGGACTATGATTAAAGCCTGCACATTGCTGATATCCGGGTTTAGCCGCTGTACGACCGGTAATAAGAAAGCCAGTGTCTTTCCCGAGCCTGTGGCTGATAACAGGACCATATTCTCACTTTTTGCATTGGCTTCCAGTGAAGCTTCCTGCATGGGGTTAAGTTCGGCGATGTCGAGGTTGGAAAGGAATTTTTTAAGTGCTGTACGAGTGCTGTGCATTTCGGCAAATGTAGCCTTTGTATGGCTATTAAAAGAAAATCCCCAGACCAAGATTGAGCCGGGGATCGGTTTCAAAGGAAAATCGGCGTTTAAACCATGTTGCTCTGCACAACTATAGATAACCAGGCTCAAACACCTGGATTCAGAGATTCTCAATAAATGTTTACGGCTAAATGGTATTCTCTTAGGTACTGATTGAATTCCTTATGTACGGATCGAAGAATCAATGGGGCATGTTCCCTTAGTCAAATGCTGTGCCTAAAATCTAAGAGCCTCTACTTACAATTCGAATGTACTGATTAGTTTTATAATTAATCTTATGTTAAACAGATATATTCCTTTCCCACAGCGGCTTTGACGTTGTTTTCTTTCCAATACCACCCTTTAGCGAAGATTTTTAGAGAGACTAATTTTTTTTAAAATAATGTGTGCGGACTACCCTGTAGAGAGATTGTGTAACAGATTGTTGCAATAAGAATGGCTACCATATGGCTTTATCTTTTCTAAAGCAGACTATATTTTAAATATCCAACAAAAAACCCAATATCTCTACTGGGTTTTTTATATTCAACATATCTATTCAGCGCTAGGCTTTCAGTTGGTTCTGGTGCGTCTTCTTCACAAAATCCTGTAAATTATTTCCTGGCAAACATTCCCGAAATCCCCTCTTGCGAATTTGTGCCTACCATCACAACAAACTCTCCCGGCTCTGTAACAAATTTCCCATTGTTATCAAAGAATCCCAGTTCAGTATCTCTTAGAATGAATTCAACTTCTATGGCTTCGCCAGGTTGAAGGAAGAATTTCTTAAACCCTTTTAATTCCTTTACCGGCCTTACAATACTGGCCATCTTATCAGTTATGTACAACTGGGCAACTTCTTCCCCGGCTCTTTTGCCGATGTTCGTTACGGTAACCCTTACTTTTATATTTGAAGGATCCGCATCATTAATTATAAGATTACTGTATGTAAAGTTCGTGTAGCTTAGCCCATAGCCAAAGGGATACAGGGGCTTATTGCTTTCATCACTGTAATGACTCCAGAATACTTCAGACTTTGGCCCTGGCCTCCCGGTGTTGTAGTGGTTATAATATAACGGTACCTGCCCTACGCTTCTTGGAAAGGTCATTGGTAATTTACCAGCAGGATTATAATCGCCAAAAAGAACCTGTGCGATGGCGTTACCGCATTGAGAACCCGGTTGCCATGCTTCTACGATGGCAGGTATGTATTTATCAGCCCAGGTTATCGCCAACGGCCGCCCGTTCATTAATACCAGGATGATCTTCTTATTTACCTTATATACTTCTTCCAGCAATTGCTGTTGTACACCCGGCAGATCAAGCTTTGTCCGGCTTCTTCCTTCACCGGTCTGAAAACCATGCTCCCCCAAAACCATAATGACCACATCGGAATTCCTCGCCACTTGAACTGCGGCTTTGAACTCACTTTTATCTGTTTCATTGATCTTTACTTCGTTTATAAAATCAGTTTTGCCAATAACCAGATCGGCTCCCTTTGCATATTTAATGTTGGCCGAATATTTTTTAATCCCTTCTAAAACAGATACCGCACTGTTGTCGTCGCTTCCAATACGCCAACTGCCAAGTGCACTATTCTTATCATCGGCCAAAGCACCAATAACAGCGATCTTCTGCTGGTCTTTTTTCAAGGGTAACAACTGACTACCCTGGCTTGTTGTGTTTGAATTTTTAAGGAGAACAATCGATCTTTTGGCCATTTCCAGTGCAGCGGCCAAATGATCGGGATGATAGATCAACTCCTTCTCTCTAACTGCATCGCAATAACGGTAAGGATCATCAAACAAGCCAAGTTGAAATTTCACCCGTAAGATCCTTTTTACAGCATCATCAATAAGACTCATATCCACTTTACCGCTTTCCACCAGTTCTTTTAAATGGGTTACATAAGCATAGGATTCCATATCCATATCGCTGCCTGCCCTGGCGCTCAGCTCAGCTACTTCTTTAAGGTCGTTGGCAAAACCATGATCGATCATTTCAATACCAGACCCCCAATCAGAAACAATGAACCCATTAAATTTCCAATCGCCTTTCAAAACATCCCGCTGCAAAAATTTATTTCCAGTAGCTGGAATTCCGTTGAGTACGTTAAAGGAATTCATTACGGTTTGTACATTATTATCAACCGCTGCTTTAAACGGAGGAAGAATAATATTGTATAGTGTTGACGTGCCAACATCTACGGTGTTGTAATCCCGGCCTGCTTCGGCAAATCCATAGCCAGCAAAATGTTTTGCCGTTGCTGCGATGGTATTATTTGCCGACAGGTCATTGCCCTGGAATCCTTTGATACGTGCCACACCAATTTTTGAACCCAGGTAAGGATCTTCTCCTGCCCCTTCCATTACCCGTCCCCAACGGGCATCACGGGTTATGTCCACCATCGGTGCAAAGGTCCAGTTGATGCCCATGGCCGATGCTTCAATGGCAGCGATCCTGGCCGAACCTTCAATCGCTCCCAGGTCCCAACTGGCCGCTTCGCCGAGCGGAATGGGGAACATAGTTTTTTGTCCGTGAATTACATCGTAACCAAATAACAAAGGAATGCCGAGGCGGGTTTCCTTAACGGCGATCTCCTGCAACCGGCGCACATTCTCTGTTCCTTTTACATTTAAAACAGCACCTACCATCCCTTTCCGCAAATGATCGTATTTCTGTTTTGCAGTACCTTCTTTTGGAGCCGGGCCGGTTACCTCCCAAAAACCATTGTATTGGTTCATCTGCCCTACTTTTTCTTCCAGTGTCATTTTCCGGAGTAGATCATTGACCCTCGCCTCAATGGCCTCATTGGTTTTTATGGTTTGTGCCGGTAAAGAGAAATGAAAAAGAAACACAATAAACGTTACTATATATGCCGGCCGCTTAAAAATAAATTGACGCATACGAAAATTAATATTGAAATCATGGTTAAATAAAAAGCGGAGGTATCTACCTGGATAAGTGAATACGATCCGCTTAATAAAGATTGCTTGAAAAAAAAACTAACTGCCTGAGAAAACTATTTTCAATTGTTTTGTCTTATTGATAAACCCTTACATAATCAATTTCCATTGTTGCAGAAGTGAATGCAGGATCTACCGGTCCTCCAAAGTTGCCTCCCATGGCCACATTCAGGATGATGAAAAAGTTTTGATTGAACGGCAAACCGGCTGAGTTGGAAAATGTATAAAACAATTGGTTATCTACATAAATTTTAATTGTAGATGCCGACCAATCAAAGATATAATTATGAAAGGCCGTAGTAGCATCCGGTATCATGATCGTACTTCCATCGCCATTGCCACCCGAATGTCCGGGATAGTGCAGGGTTCCGAAAATCTTATTCAATTCGCTGCCGCGGTGTTCCATGATATCTGCTTCGCCGCAGGCAGGCCATCCCACGGTGCCGATATTATTTCCCAGCATCCAGATAGCGGGCCAGGTACCTACACCTGCAGGTATCTTTGCCCGCACTTCTATCCTGCCGTACTTAAACGAATACTTGTCTTTTGATAACAGCCTGGCAGAAGTGTACGCACTGCCCATGTAATTTTCTTTGGCGGCTGTTATTTTTAAAACACCATTCTGCACAAAGGCATTTTCGGGCCGGTTGGTATAATACTCTAATTCATTATTTCCCCATCCGCCGCTTCCGGTACCAATATCATATCCCCATTTAGCTGAATTGGGCAGCCCATCTACATTAAATTCATCTGACCAGACAAGTACCGGGGCCGTTGGTACAACATTCACCGTAACCTGGATAGTTTTACTGATCGTTAAACCAGCACTGCTCCTAGCAGTAACCGTAACGGAATAAGTAATATTACCCGACGTGGTATACTGGTAGGTAGTAATACCAGAAGGAACTGTTAAGATGACCCCATTCCCAAATTCATAAACATACGTAGCCGCATTAACTGCCGTGGCTGTAAAAGAAACATTACCACTGCCGTCTGTGCTTACGTTGGCAGTAACTGCCAGGTTACTCGGTGCGGTTTGTGTACTTCCACTATTTGATACACCTTTGCTGCAACTGGTGATCAGTGTAAAGAAGCAAACTAATACCGCTGTGTTCTTTATCAAATTCATTGTCGTTATTTTTTAATAAGTTTCTGATACCAGGAATTTCCATCAACACCGATGTTACGCAAATGAATTTGGGTAGCTGAAATGGACAGTATTTCGTACGTAGTGCCACCGGTTCCAAAGTTAATAATTCCGTTGCCCGGTACGGTAAATTGTATGCGGGTTGATTGGGCCGGTGTGGAAGTTGATGTTGCATCCATAAAAGTCAGTCTGCGTACACCGCCTGTGCTTATACCATAACAACCATCTCCGCCTGCAAAACCATAGAACGCAGTTGCTGCTCCTATTGAAAAGGAAGCACCTTTGTTATCGATCGACAGGGAAACATTATCGTTGGCATCTTTTGAAAAAGTGATATCATCATCGTAAGCACAGGCTTCTCTTGAATTTGGCGTGGCGGAATACCAGATCGGTGAAAATTCGGTATTGGGCCCAACGCCAAAATGCCCAGGCGCATCATGATCTGTTTGCCAAACCTTTGATGAACCGCCGGTAAGGTTGCTTAAGATATTTGCCGGTATGGTAAAGTTCACAAACACTTTTACTTTTTTGGTGATGGTGCTTGTAGAACCTGCGGTACCAATTGCATTAACGGTGATATTATATTCTGCGGTACCGGGTGCGCCGTACTTATAAGTGATAACACCGGATGGTACCATCTGTGCTGCATTGCCATCGCCAAAGTCAATTTTATAGGTAAGGGCATAGTCGGCCTTTACAGCGATATTAACTTTGCCGGTTCCGTTTCCAAATGGATTGCTTGCATCTACACCAACAACCGTTGCTGTAAGCACCAGGTTTGTTGGGGCAACAATATCACCAATACTGTATTCTGCTTTTTTGCAGGCACTGAATGCAATCACTGTAAACAGGATGGCAAACAACATCGATATTTTATTCTTTATCATAATCATATTTTTTTAAATTAATTAAGCCGGATGTCGTCAAAATAGAAAGTATAGTTTGCTGAACCGTCGCCAACATTCCCCAGATCGAATATTAAAACCACTTTGGAGTAGGAATTGCCTACGTTGATGGTTGAAAAATCAAAGGTCAGTTCTTCCCAGGCATTGGCCGTGGTGCAGGTTGCTTCTTTTTCGAAACTGATGCCGCCATTGGTGGCGTTCTCAACTTTTAAAAGCAGCCTGGCCCCTATCCTGGGTGAATAAACTTTTACCTTAAATGTTTTTAACACCGAAAAATTAATCGGGTTTACGAGTTCCAGAAAACTACCTGCCCAAACTTCGGGAGCACCTTTTACCATTTTACCTACTTTGGTACTGGTGTTAATACCCGAAGCATTTGGATTGTTTACAACAGATGCTGTTGCACCACCAAAATCTATGAATGGATAAGGATAGGTAGTTGATTGAAAATCTATCGGCAGTGCCAGGTAATTTGGAATAACATTATTTGCCAGGAAATTCACATCATCCCAATAAAATACTTTACCGGTTCCGACATTTCCAAAATCGAAGAAGATGGAAGCCATGTTGTAAGTATATGCCAAATTTAATCCTGCTGTTCCGGAAGATTGATTTGCAAAATCAAATACCAATGTCTCCCAGGTATTGGCAGCCTGTGTCATAGCTTCTGTTTCAACTGAACGGGTATTATTTGTACGGTCTTCTACTTTCAGCCTTACACGAATACCGGCAGCAGGAGAATATACCCGTACACTCATTTGTGTTTTGGTTGCAGTAAAAGGAAGGTTTGTGGTAAAGCCTGCACCAATAGTAGTACCGGCCCATGTTTCGGCACCGTTAGCTTTGATCGTTTTCTTTACGTTGTTGGCCCCGTTTGTCGGGTCAACTGCTGCTGAGCTTTGGTTATTACCAAAATCAGTAACCTCGTAGTTAACACCAGGCAGATCAAAAGTTACCGGCAAAGCCAATAAACTTACAGGCATCTGGTTGGTAAGCCTGATATCATCAAACAACCAGGTAAAATTGGCAGTGCCATCTCCTACTGTTCCGTTATCGAATATTAAAACAACTTTTGAATATGAGTTGCCGGTATTGATGGTTCTGAAATCGAAGGCCAAATCTTCCCAGGTATTGGCTACAGTAGTAAGTACTTCTTTCTCAAAAAATATTCCGCCGTTGGTAAGGTTTTCTGTTTTCAACAAAACTTTAGCGCCGACCCTTGGCGAAAAAACTTTCATCCTGAAAACTTTGTTAGCCGAAAAATCGATCGGGCCACCGAGGGTTAAAAAACTACCAGCCCATACTTCGGGGGCATTTTTTACCATGCGGCCAACATTGGCGCTTGTATTAATGCCATTGTTTTGCGGATTGGCAATTTTGGTTGCCGTAGCACCACCAAAATTTGTAAACGCATAATTAATGGTAGCCGACTCAAAAGTTATTGGCAATAAAACGGGATCAACAATGGTAACAGTGGTTGTATAAGTTGTTGTTGCAACGCCACCGCTGTACGCAACTACTTTTACAGTATAAGTACCAACAGCAGCATATACATGACTTACTGTCTGGCCTTCCAGAAAGGATTGTCCGGGTTCGTTGGCAACATCGCCCCAGAATACTTTAAAGAAGGTTTCATACAATGCTGTTGCCGAAACATTTACTTTAAAATTGTTTGCTCCGTCTATAGCAACAGTAACCGCCAGGTTCTCCGGTGCCCGGAAAGACACAGTTAACTTCTGTATTAACTCTGTTGTTTTGCCGTTAACTGCATGTGCAACGATCTTTACATTGTAAACACCTTCTGCATAAATATGTGTGGTGTTTTTTCCGGCAGATAAGTTTGCAGGTGTGGCTGTTGCATCGCCATAATACACATCATAGTAAATGGCACCTTCGCCGTTTGGCGTAATGGTTACGAGGCCGCTGTTATCCTGCGTGATGTCGAACATCACAGATAGTTTGGCCGGTGCAGCAGCTGCGTCAACAAAGGATACATCATCTGTTTTTACTTTATTACAGGCAGCAAATACAACCAACATCAGAAAAGCGCTGTAGAAATATTTTATTGCATTCATAATCGTTTTTTTAGTTAGTTAAAGATTAGTAACCGGGGTTTTGTGTTAAACCCGCTAATTCTACTTCGCTCTGTGGTATGGGAAACAGTTCGTGCTTACCGGCAACAAAGCCCAGCGGGCCAAGAACTGAAACCGCTTTTCCGGTTCTAACCAGGTCAAAAAAGCGTTCCCCTTCCATGGCCAGTTCCAGTCTTCTTTCAGTTAAAATGGCATCGTACAAAGCGGTTCCTGTTGCAGAAACATCGTGTAACAGATCACCAAAAGCACGGCGTCGAACCAGGTTCAGGTAGGTTTGTGCCTTTAGATCATTTCCTGATTTATTGTATGCTTCGGCAGCCATCAGCAATACATCAGCATAACGTATGGTGCGGAAATTATTTGAATAATTCAATTCAACCTGTCCGGATGTTTCGCCCTTACGGGGTAAATATTTTTGATTGTATAAGCCTGTGTTTTGATAAGGCGCAACCTGGTAAGTAATATTTAACCCGGGATTGGCAGTTTTATACGCTTCAATATCCAACACGGTTACCGCTTTTCTCTGATCGCCTGCGGCATAAGCTGCTGCCAGGTTTTGTGTTGGCAGGTTGGTGCTCCAGCCTGGGTTATAGGGCATGGCTGCAGAACCATTCAGGCCACGTACACCGCATTGTTGAACAGAATAATTTCCCTGTCCACGGGTAACATGTCCCCAATCGTAAGTAGCCGAACCATTGGAGTATTGTATTTCAAAAACAGATTCTGGCCCGTTTTCGCCGGTTGGTAAAAAGATAGAATTGAAATTGGCAACCAACGAATAAGCATTTGAAGTAATTACGTTATCCAGCATAGCTGCTGCGGGGGCAAATTTATTTTGATACAACAAAACCTTACCCAATAAAGCCTGTGCAGCATATTTGGTTGCTCTTCCTTTTTCTGTTTGTACAGATGGTAAAACCGCAATGGCATTGGTAAGGTCTGTTTCAATTTGCTTGTACACATCAGCCTGGGTTGCTCTTTGAATAGTGCCCTGGTCTGCCAGGGTCAATCTCCTGTCAACAAACAAAGGAACACCACCAAACATTTTTACCAATGTGAAGTAGTAATAAGCTCTTACAAAATATACTTCGCCGTATAAAGCCTCTTTACCAACAAACGTAATGGCCTCGCCTGCAGGGTTTTTGTCTTTATACTGCTGCATGTAGTTGGCACGGTTAATCCCTTCATAGCATGCCTGCCACAGATCGGCCGTTGTGCCGTTAACAGATGTGTGGGTGAAATTATTGATTTGCTGCAGGGAAAGTACATCTGATGCACTTTCGCCCCCGGTTACAGAATTATCAGAGATAATATCTCCAACAGGAACAATCTGGTTAAGCCATTGCAACGGAGCATAAGTAGCCACGGCTACTGACCTGTAATCTGCTTCGCTTTTAAAATATTCCTGGTCAGTTATTTTAAAATCATCTTTCGGGTTATAGTCAACCCATTTATTGCAGGAGATGAACATTGTTCCTGCAAGTAAGGCGCCTAAAATTTTTATTTTTAAATTTTTCATTTTACTGTTATTTATTGAATGAATTAAAATTTAATGTCCAGTCCTACAGAATATGTTCTTGCCTGTGGATATGCACCGCGGTCGATACCTACATCAGATAAACCTGCATTAATTTCAGGATCGAAACCGGTGTATTTGGTAAACGTGAATGCATTTTTTACCTGGCCATATAACCTTAGAGCTTTAAATATTTTTTTTATTGGCCTGAACTGAAAATTATAGCCCAACAATATGTTCCTTACTTTAATGAAAGAGCCATCTTCTACGTACCTGTCAGATACACGTGCGTTGTTGTTTGGATCGGTAAAAGAATACCTTGGATTGTGTGCATCATTGGTTGTGCCCGGTCCGGTCCACCTGTCAAGCACACTCCTGAACTTATTGGTATAGTTGGCATTTCTTTCCAAAGCACGGTATACATCATTTCCTGAAGAAGCATAGGTTAAAACGGAGAGATCGAAGTTTTTATACTCCAGGCTCAGGTTCCAGCCAAGGGTGAACTTTGGAAAAGGGTTTCCGATCTGTGTCTGATCTTTTGAATCAATAACACCATCGCCATTCAGGTCGGCAAATTTTATATCGCCCGGTTGTGCGCCTGCCTGTAAAGGGCTGGCAGCAATTTCTGCTTCTGTTTGAAATAAGCCCAGTGTTTTATAACCATAATAATAATAAGGTGTTTTATCTTTTTCAAAAACAGTTACGGTTTGAGATTGTCCGTTAAAATATCCGCCGCCTACATTCCTGGCCGTACCTTCCTGGTTGGTGCCGGTAACCAGGTTTTTAACTGTTGTAAAAGTTACTGAAGTAGAAACTTTAAGGTCTTTACCTATTTTACTGTTGTAGCCTAAAGTGATATCAACACCGCTTGTTTTGGTGGAGCCGATATTATCATAAGGTGCAGGCAATCCTCCCAGGATAACTGTTGAAACAGAGGGCTGGTATATCAACCCTTTGGTATTTTTTTGATAGTAATCTGCAGCTATATTGAATTTGTATTTATAGAAATTCATATCAAACCCAATATTCATCTGCAATTGTTTTTCCCAGCCTATTTTTTCGTTACCGATAGATCCCAAGGTAGACCCTGAAACAAAATTATTCCCGTATGTATAACCTATACTGTTTCCGGAGCCATACAAAGAAGCCAGGTAATCGGTAAGGATGGTCCTGTCCTGTGGCGTAATATTATCAGTTCCCAATGATCCGTAACTGCCACGTATTTTAAGAAAATCAATGAATTTTGATCTGAAGAAATTTTCTTTACTCACTACCCATCCTAAAGAACCTGAAGGGAAAACGCCCCATTTATTATCCTTACCAAATGAGGTAGAACCGTCCCTGCGGGCAGTTACCGAAGCAAGATATTTCTCTTTATAATCGTAATTGATCCTGCCGAATAAAGAAGCATTTCTTTTTTCATACTGGTAGTAGTAACCGGTGCTTGCATTTAGGTTAGTTGGAGAATTGGTACCTGTTGCAGAAGTATTATCGGCAAATTCCCAGCTGTTAAAAGGTACATCCTGCCTGTTGGTACCGGCAGTATTACCGCTTGATTTTGACATGGAGAAACCAACCGTAGTTTCAAAAGAATGGTTTTTCAGTAATTTAAAGTTGTAGTTACCAAACAACTCATAGGTAAATGAGTTATAGTTTGCTTTTTCCTGTGCTACGCTGTTGTGCTTGCCGGGAACTGTTGTGCCATCCCCATTCATTGAATTGTCAACATTATTTAAGCCGTAAAATACAAGTGGCGTAAATGTTTTGGCATTGCCATCGTATTTGGTGTATCCAAAACGTGTGCTGATCTTCAGGTTCTTAATTACATCGTATTGTAATTCAAATTTTCCGTAGATCTTATTACCTACATTCTTGTTGTAGGTATTATCCAACTTGGTAAGTGGATTAAATATTTCAGATAAAAGCAGGTTACTGAAACCGTATTTACCGACAGTATTTGGTACGGTATTGTAAACCGATACTGTAGGATCGTAGTTTAAAGCACTGCCGATGATGCTGTTAAAAGAATTTTCCTGTATACCTTTTGAGCTCAGGTTTACGTAATTGGCGTTTAAGATGAACTTAAGTTTTGATGTAAGATCGAAAGCAACATTTGAAGAGAAATTGATCCGGTTAAACTTTGATTTATCAATGCCGCCAACAATACCACCCTGGCTTAAATATGCGCCGGATAAAAAGTAGGTTATTTTATCAGAACCGCCCCTTGCAGTAATGTTATGCGATTGTATTGGGGCTTGTTTAAAAATTTCTTTTTGCCAGTCGGTTCCTTTGCCGATCACTGAAAGATCCGGGAAAACAATATTACCACCGGAAACGGTGCTGCCTTCATTGATCATGGCAGCATATTCTGAAGCATTTAAAACCGGAACTGTATTGGCAACTTCCTGTATGCCGTATGTACTCACAATGTTGAACTCTGTCTTTTGATTTTTGCGACCGCCTTTTGTGGTTACTATAATTACGCCATTACCACCACTTACACCATAAATGGCAGCAGTAGCAGCATCTTTTAATACGTTCACACTTTCTATATCACCAGGGTTTATTGAATTCAGGTCGGCCTGCGATTGCGGCACCCCATCAACAACTATCAACGGCCCGTTATTTCTGTACGAAGGAATACCCCTTATAAGTATTAAGGGCGTGGCTCCGGGTGAACCGCTTTGAATAACGTTTACGCCGGCAGCACCCTGGATAGCATCTTCTATTCTAACCGGTTTCAATTTTGCAATAGATTCTGCCTTAACTCCGGAAATTGCACCCGAAACCTTGGTTACTTTTTGGGTGCCATAACCAACCACTACCACTTCATCGAGGTTTTTGCTTACCTCTACCATGGCTATGGTAAGTGCTCCTCCGTTGTTAACAACAATGCTGACCGGCGAAAAACCCGAATAGGTTATGAAAAGCTTTCCTCCTTTTGGAACCAATATGGAAAAATTTCCATTCGCATCCGTTGAAGTAAGGGTATTGGTACCCTGCACATTAACAGTGGCACCAACCAGCGGCTCCCCGGAAGTTTTGTTTGTTACTTTACCCGTGGTAACCAGGTTTTGTCCAAAGACTAATTGCGGTAATGTCCCAAATAGAATAATGAGACACAAAAGTGTAATTTTTAATTTCATATAGCGCTCGTTTTAGTAATCAAAATTGATTTGACTGACTTTGTAAATATATGCCTTACTACTTCAATCCAATAGTTTTTAACCACATCATTACTACATCAAAAAATATAAAACACTGATTTTTAGCACTTTTATACTACTACATTACTACTACAATTTTTTTTGTATAACTTCACATACCACTTTTGGTCAGTATATGAAACAACTGCTTTTACTAATTTGTTTGCCTTTACAGGTAATTTCTCAAAATACTATTGGCTTTCCAGATATACTGAATTATTCCAAGCAAGCCTATAAAGCCGGATTACAAAACTGGGATATAAAGCAGGATAAAAACGGGATCGTCTATTTTGCAAATAATGAAGGGTTGCTGAGTTATGATGGGAAATTCTGGAATTTGTACCCCTTACCTAACAAGACGATCGTTAGATCTGTTGAAATTGGCTTAGACAATCGTATTTATGTAGGAGGACAGGATGAAGTAGGATATTTTACTCCGGCAAGTAATGGTAAACTGAGTTACCATTCATTGGTTGAACAGATACCCGCAAAAGACAGGTCATTTGGTGATGTATGGGATATTATTTTATTTAATGGCACCCCCTTTTTCCGGACATCAAACAAAATATTCAGGTTTACCGATCATGCAGTAGCTGTTTTTAATGCGCCCTCAGAATGGGCATTCCTTGGTGCATGTAATGGAAAACTTTATGCACATGATTATACTACAGGCCTGGTAAAATTTGAAAAAGATGGTTGGGCTCCTTTATTTACAATCAACATACTGCCAGTTAATGATCCGGTAACTGGTATTTTGCCCATCCAGAATGACAGTGCACTGATCACTACCCTAAAAAACGGGTTGTTCCTGCTTTCAAATTCCAGTATAGCTATCCTGGAGACGGTAAATAACCAATTATTCAAAAATGAAAGGATCTATGCAGCTACATCAATAAACAAGGACCTGGTTGCGTTGGCGACTAATAATAATGGGGTTTACATTTCGGATTCAAAAGGTAATATTCTTCAACGCTTTTCAAGAACTGAGGGTTTGCAGAACAATAATGTACTCAGTATTTTTTTAGATGCCCAGCTGAATCTCTGGCTTGGCCTGGATAATGGTATTGACCTCATTGCCTATAACAGTGCGATCAAACAGATCAAACCTTTATTAATGGAAGGTTCCGGTTATACGGCAATACTGTACAATAGCTTTTTATACCTGGGAACATCAAACGGCCTGTATTACGTGCCGATGAAAGAGGTAAAAGATATGAGCTTTAACCTGGGAAATTTTACAGAAGTCAACAATGCAAAAGGGCAAACCTGGGGACTAGCCAATATTAATAACCAGTTGCTTATGGGACACCATGAAGGTGCCTTTACGATAAAAAACAACACAGCAATACCCATGTCGCTGAATAAGGGTTTCTGGAATTTTATACCGCTTTCAAATAGTTTTTCCTCCAACCAGATCCTTGCCGGCTGTTATAACGGACTTGTTTTATTTAATTTTACAAACGGGCAATTCACGCAAAACAAAGCAATACCAGGTTTTAATGAATCATCCCGGTTTGTAACACTTGACAATGATGATAATATATGGGTATCTCACCCCTATCGTGGCGTTTTCCGCATAATCAAAAATCCGGATGAAACTTATAAAGGTTTTTCCTACACAGAAAAAAATGGACTTCCTTCCTTATTGAACAACCATATTTATTCGGTAAAGGGTGAATTGGTTATTGCTACAGAAAAGGGCGTGTACATTTATAATAAACAAAAAGATCTCTTTGAGCCTTCTGCTTCATATAAAAAAATTCTGGGCGATCAGAGTATCAGGTACCTGAAGGAAGACGCAGCCGGTAATATCTGGTTCATTCATGAAAAAACCCTGGGAGTGATCGATCTTTCAAAAAAAGAACCAGCCATCATTTATTTACCTGAACTGAATAATAAGATGCTCAGCGGGTTTGAATTCATTTATGCAGTTGATAATCAAAATATATTTTTGGGAGGAGAGAATGGCTTTTATCATATCAATTATGAAAAATACAAGCAGACCGTCCCAAAACTCCGGGTTCAGATAAGGACGTTGAAAATTAACAACAATACCGATAGCCTGCTTTTTGGCGGTTATTATAACAATGATCAGCAGGTGCAGGATGAAAAGTTGATACCCGATATCAATTACCAATGGAAAACATTACGCTTCGAATATGCATCTGCTATCTTTGGTTACCAGGAAAACCTACAGTACAGTTATCGTTTAAAAGGATATGACAATAACTGGAGTGAATGGACCAACAGAACCGAAAAAGAATATACCAATCTCCCTCCCGGGAAATTTACATTCGAAGTTAAAGTACGCAATAACTTAGGCAATGAGTCAACGGTAGTTGCTTTTACGCTGAAAATTCTGCCGCCCTGGTACAAAAGCAACTGGGCCAAGGCAGGGTACATTTTACTCCTGGCAGCCGGTCTTTTTTTTCTGTACCGATGGCAGGGCAAACGATTTAAACTGCAACAGGGAAAATACGAAGAGGAGGAAAAAAAATTACGATATATCCACGACCTCGAATTAACAAAAACTGAAAGTGAACTGGTTGCTTTGCGCAATGAAAAACTGGAATCGGAAATTGATTACACAAATTCAAAACTGGCATCTTCCGCCATGCACCTTGTCAAAAAGGGAGAATTGGTTTCTAAAATGAAAACAGAACTGGCGCAGGTCATGCGAGGTATCAATAATCCACAGGCAGAGGCAGAGTTAAAAAAAATAATCAAATCCATCAGCGAAGACGATAACCTGGATAAGGAATGGGAGAATTTTACCCTGCACTTTGACAAGGTACACAGTGATTTTGTAAAGGCCCTTAAGGAAAAACATCCGAACCTGTCAAATAACGAGGTTAAACTCTGCGCCTATTTACGGATGAATCTGTCGACCAAGGAAATTGCCCAACTAATGAATATATCAGTACGGGGTGTTGAAGTAAGCCGTTACCGCTTAAGAAAGAAACTGGAATTAGCTACAGAGATCAGTCTCTTTGATTACTTAATTAACATCCAGAAAAGTACTTAATTACTACCGTAAAATATTTTTTAGTAATAAAAAACCCAATATCGCTATTGGGTTTTTATATTCAGCATATTTATTCAGCACTTAGCTTTCAGCTGGTTCTGTTGCTTCGCCTTCGGCAGATTCGGGCGCTGGTCCTTCAATAATATCGCCGTTCTCTTCTTCTTTTTCCTCCAGTTGCGTAATGGCTGCAATGGCATCGCCTTCATCAACCCGTATCAGTTTTACGCCCTGGGTAGCCCTTCCCTGTTCGCTGATCTGGTTCACCGGCATACGGATGGTTATTCCCGATTCGCAGGTGATCATCAGGTCTTCTTTTTCGGTCACATCAAGCAAACCAACAAGCGACCCGGTTTTATCGGTTACACTAATGGTCTTTACTCCCTTGCCGCCCCTGTTTGTAACCCGGTATTCTTCTACGGCTGTGCGTTTACCATAACCTTTTTCACTTACCACTAAAATGGTACGGCTTTTATCTTCCCGGTTCACGCAGGCCAATCCAACCACTTCGTCTTTTTCATCATCCACTTCAATACCAGCAACTCCTTGTCCGCCACGTCCGGTACTGCGTACTTTCTCTTCCGGGAAACGGATGGCACGGCCACTCTTCACCGCCATCATGATCTCGCAATTTCCGTCGGTAAGTTTGGCTGCCAGTAACTGGTCGCCGTCTAAAATATTAATGGCAATGATACCGTTTTGCCTTGGCCTGCTGAAATCTTCCAGGTCGGTCTTCTTGATCAGTCCCTTCTTGGTACAAAGAACAATGTAATGGCTATTCACATAATCCTTGTCTTCAAAATTCTTCACATCAATAACGGCTCTTACTTTATCGTCCGGCGGAATCTGAACCAGGTTCTGAATTGCCCGTCCCTTGCTGGTCTTATCACCTTCGGGGATATGGTAAACCGGCAACCAGAAACACTTTCCTTTTTCAGTAAAGAATAATAAGGTGTGATGCGTTGATGCTACAAACAGGTGTTCAATAAAATCTTCCTGCCTGGTGCTGCTGCCTTTGGCGCCACGGCCACCGCGGCGTTGCTGCCTGTATTCGGTAGCCGAAGTACGTTTGATATAACCCAAATGCGAAATGGTAACCACTACATCTTCTTCTTCAATGAGGTCGATCATTTTTATTTCGTCATCCAGGTAAGTTATTTCAGTGCGACGTTCGTCACCGAATTTGGTTTTAACTTCTATAAGTTCATTTTTGATGATCTCGAAGCGCATGCTTTCATTCGCCAGTATCTCTTTCAGTCTTTCGATCAGTTTCATGATCTCGGCGTGTTCTTCCCGGATCTTCTCGATCTCCATACCGGTAAGACGTTGCAACCTAAGTTCCAATACAGCCTTGGATTGTATCTCACTCATGCCAAATTCGGTCATCAATCCTTCGTGTGCAATGGCTGGCGTGGCTGAATTACGGATCAATGCGATCACTGCATCCAGGTTATTCAGGGCAATGATATATCCTTCTAAAATATGTGCCCGCTCTTCTGCCTTGCGTAATTCGTATTTCGTTCTGCGTATCACAACCTCATGCCTGAAGTCAACAAACTCTTTGATGAGTTCTTTCAGGTTGAGTGTATATGGCCTTCCTCTTACAATGGCCACGTTGTTTATCCCGTAAGAGGTTTGCAGTTCGGTGTGCTTGTACAACTGGTTTATCACCACCTGTGCCACAGCATCCTTTTTAAGGTCCACCACAATACGGGTACCTTCTTTGCTGTTACTTTCGTCGTTCACATTGGAAATACCCTCTACAATTTTCTCTGAGGTGATCTCCCGATCTTTGCAGCCAGGTTATCAATATTCACCTGGTAAGGCACTTCATAAATAACCAGTTTCTCTCTTCCACCAGGCCCGGTCTCAACATTCACTTTACCACGCAACACTACCCTTCCCCTTCCTGTATGCATGGCTGCTCTTACGCCTTCAAAACCAAAGATGGTTCCGCCGGTTGGAAAATCGGGTCCTTTTACATGCTTAATGAGGTCTTCGATGGTAATATTGTTGTCATCAACATAAGCAATACATGCGTCGATCACTTCGGAAAGATTATGCGGCATCATGTTAGTGGCCATGCCCACCGCAATACCACTGCTTCCGTTGATCAGCAACTGGGGTATCCTCGTTGGCAACACCGTTGGTTCCTGCATGCTGTCATCAAAGTTCAGCTGGAAATTCACGGTGTCTTTATCAATATCTTCCACCATGGCTTCTGCCAACTTTTGCATACGTATCTCTGTATAACGCATGGCAGCCGGTGGATCGCCACCCTGGCTACCGAAGTTACCCTGGCCGTCTACCAATTTATAACGCATGTTCCATTCCTGCGCCATACGAACAATGGTATCGTAAATGGCAGAATCGCCATGCGGATGGTAACGTCCCATCACATCACCCACGATACGGGCAGATTTTTTATAGGCCTTGTTGCTGTTATTACCCATTTCGTTCATCCCGTGTAAAACGCGGCGGTGAACGGGTTTCAGGCCGTCACGTACATCAGGTAATGCCCTTCCCACGATCACACTCATGGAGTAATCGATGTAGGAAGTCTTCATTTGCTCCTCGATATTAACCGGTATGATCTTGCCCCGGTTGTTGAGATTACCCGTATTCTCAGGTAGATTTTCGTCGCTTAAATTTCCGTTGTTTTCCATAATTTTTTATAGGCTGCGAAGATACCAAAAATAGCCCGTTTTTGCGTGTTAAAAAGAGGGTTTTTAGCGTAAATTTTCGCACATATTTTTGAGTCTTGTGGACAAGATTTCAGCTCTTAAAAAGAGCAACAGCCGATGTTGAATCTGGGCATTTTTTCTGTCATTCTGAGGTACGGGAATCCCATTCGAATTAATGTGGATGCTTCGTTCCTCAGCATGACAAGAACAAGATAATAATTCAATAAATGAAGTTTTTCAATCCTGACTCCCTTCTCTCCTTTCTCTTTCAAATCAACTAACTTGCAAAAAAACTTTTTTATTTGAAAACGATTGTTCTCATAGGCGCCGGAAAATCGGCCACTGTTTTAATAGACTACCTCATCGTTGAAGCTGAAACCAATGAATGGAAATTCATCATTGCGGATTCTAACCGGGATCTGATACTTGCCAAGACCAACAACTCTCCCTTTGCTGAAGCCGTGCAACTGGATGTAATGAATGAAAAGCAACGGAGTAAACTGATAGAAAAGGCGCATGTGGTTATTTCGATGATGCCCCCTGCCCTGCACTTTTTAATTGCAAAGGATTGCGTGGAGTACCGCAAGCACCTGCTCACTGCATCTTACTTAGACGATAAGATGAAAAGCCTGCAGGATGAGATCAACGACCGGAAATTATTATTCCTCTGCGAAATGGGATTAGACCCGGGCATTGATCACATGAGCGCCATGAAGATCATTGATGCGGTAAAAGCTAAGGGCGGAAAAATAACATCTTTTAAAAGTCATTGTGGTGGTTTGGTAGCCCCGGAGAGTGACAATAATCCCTGGCACTATAAAATAAGCTGGAACCCACGCAATATTGTGATGGCCGGGCAGTCGGGTGCAGTGTATAAAGAGAACAGCGAAACTAAGACCGTGAAATATGCTGACTTGTTTGATGTGTCCAACAAAATTATTTTCGACGGGCTAAGTGATCTTGCTTTCTACCCCAACCGGGATTCGCTGAGTTATATATCAACTTATAAATTGCCGGATGCTGCTACGTTCCTAAGAACTACGCTGCGCCATATTGATTTTTTAAAGGATGGAATGCCATCGTGCATGCCGGACTTACAAATGAAACGGATGCGGTTGATGTTGCCCGGCTAAGTTTTAAAAAATGGTCAGCGCCGGTTTTGTCTTTTATGAATAAGGAGAATGAAGCGATGCTCAAATTCCTCGGCTTGTTTGATGAGGCAATTGTTCCTGCCACGGCAAAAACTTCGGCAGATATTTTACAATTCCTGGTTGAAACAAAATTAAAGATGCTGCCGGCTGATAAAGACATGATCGTGATGCTGCATGAATTTGAATACATGCTTGATGGAAAGAACAAAAACCTGCAGAGTTGTTTAATTGTAAAGGGAGAAGACAGCCTGCGGACGGCGATGGCAAAAACGGTTGGCCTGCCATTAGGCATTGCGGCAAAATTAATTCTGAACGGGACACTGCAACTGAAAGGCCTGCACATACCAACTGCCAAAGAAATTTATGAACCGGTGCTGCAGGAGCTTGAAAAGGCAGGAATAAAGTTTATTGAAACAGCCGGGTAACAGATCATTGATGAAATACCCCTCTCTCTGCATCCAGGGTAAAATTATCCCGGTTGGCAATGATCAGCTTCCGGTATTCATTCACTTTTATCCAGTGCAGTATCCAGCAAACAACAAAGCCGAGGGTTGCCAGTAAACCCAGTAGGGGAATAAAAGAGCAGAGCCTTAAAATATTCTTGGCATTTCCAATGCCCTGGCTGGGTTTCATTTCTGTGGTGGGAATATTCAGGCGATAACACTCCAGCGCAAAAGATTCTGCGATCTTATTTACCACAAAGAACATCCATACAAAATTGAAAAGAGGAATGAGGGATAGCCATACCTGGCCGGGTGGCATTTGCCTGTTCTCATCACATACCGCTTCCAGGGCCCGTTGCAGACTGAGAAAATAAAAAAAAGTGGGTATCAATAAAAGTAGCAGCATGAACAATACGCCTACTCCAAATCCTAAACCACCACTGTAGTAATCACTTGTCTCAAACATAGGTTTTGTTTTATAACAAAGAAATAAAAAATCAGTCCGCGGATAAAAACCGTATCAACTCCTTCACTCCTTCTGTGGCCGGCATTTCGATGAGTTGAAGATTAGTTTGCTTTTCCGTTGGCGGTATCTTTTTATCAATAATGAATTTTGGTAAATAAGGCGGCGTGTAATACAAAAGTGAAGCGGCGGGATATACCTGTAGCGATGTGCCCACCACTACAAAATAATCACAATCCTGCACAATGGCTGCTGCCTGTTCCATCATGGGTACCGCTTCGCCAAACCAAACAATATGCGGCCTTAGCTGGTACCCATCTGCTGCTGTATCACCCAGCATGATATCGCCCCGTATTTCATAATGCTTGTTTTCATCAGCAATGCTTCTCATTTTAAAGATCTCGCCATGCAGGTGCAGCACATTGGTTGATCCCGCCCGTTCGTGCAGGTCATCTATATTTTGTGTGATGATGGTTACGTGAAAATCATTTTCCAGTTCTGCCAGTCCGGTATGCGCTGCGTTGGGCAAAGCTGCAGCCACATCTTTTCTTCTTGCATTATAAAAGTCGAGCACCAGTTGCGGATCTTTTTGCCAGCCCTGCGGTGAAGCCACTTCATACACATCGTAGCCCATCCATAAGCCATCGCTGTCACGAAAGGTTTTTAAACCGCTTTCGGCACTGATGCCGGCACCGGACAGTACAACAATATGCTTTTTAGTATTCATGATTCAAAAGAAGGTGAAACATTTGAAACAACTCAGGCCTGGTTATAGTTATTTTTACCCGCATTTAATTTTTCTATGGTTATTGCTAAATGCCTTTTCCTGGTTCATCTTTCTTTTCGATGATGCTCCATTCCACATACTCCTGCTTGTGGGTAAAAGCGGGTGACTCAAAAAAACTGCTTTTTTGTTACGGTAAAAAATTGTTGAAGTTTTTTGGGGGTATCACCCGGGTGGTATAGCCTATGCCGGGTGCAGTATTTGCGCTGCTAAAAGTTGCCTTTTTTTTGGTTCTACCCCTTCTTCTTCCAAAGGCCGTATAAACCTGGCAGCGCTCCATACATTGTCCAGTGCTATCATATGAACAGGTTCAAAACCGTGTTCCGAAACAAAATCCCAGTTCTTATCCCGGGAAAGATCACTGGCTATTTTAGAAGTAAGTTTTGGATAAGCGATCCATAATTTGGCCTCTTCGTGCAGGCAGGGAACCACGTCTCTTAAAATGTCAACCAATTGCCGCTGGCTTACTGCAAACACAAGGGCAAAATCGATCTTCCGTTTTTTCAGCAGCGGTGTTACATTCTTTGAAAACGACAATTTGATGAATTGTTTCTCAACTGAAGAAGGCAAAGCCTGGATAAGAAGGTTGTTTTCGTCGTTTAATTGCAATTTTTCCAGTAATGATTGTGAAGACATAAGCAGCGACAGTTAATGGTTAAAAAAGCATTCCAAAATCCTCTTAAATAAATAAGCCCTTTTTATGAGGCTGGCTGAATCAGCAGGGTTAGTGAACTGCAAATTTAAACATTCTAGTTGGGAGTTTAAAGTTTTAGACAAAAAAAACTCCCTGAAACAGGGAGTTTTAAAGGATTTCATGCTTTTTATTTGCCTACGGGCTTATAATAGCCGAGTGCCTCAGGCATCAGCTCATTAAGTCTTGTAATACGGTTCTCATCGGAGGGGTGCGTTGAGAGGAATTCCGGTGGTTTTCCACTTCCAGATGATGCGGAGGCCATACGCTGCCAGAATGGTACAGCTTCTTTGGGATTATACCCTGCCATAGCGGCAAAATCCAACCCAAAATGATCCGCTTCGTATTCCTGGTTACGGGAATTGGGAAGTAGTACTGCTACCTGTGCCGTGGGTGAAAAGACATTATTAAATATGTTGTTTGCTTTCTGGTTTCCGGAAGTGAATATATTTCCGGCAATTTCTAGTCCTTGTGCCAATGCAACCTGGCTTATACGTTCGTTGCCGTGGTGAGCAACCGCATGTGTTATTTCATGCCCCATTACCACAGCCAATGCGGCTTCATTTTGTGTAATGCCTAAAAGGCCTGTGTAAACAACCACTTTACCGCCGGGCATGCACCAGGCGTTTACTTCTTTTGATTCTACGAGATTGAACTCCCATTTGTATCCGTTCAGTTCACTGGCCAGTCCTTTTTGCGTATAATAATCCGTTATTGCTTTTGCTATCCGGTTACCAACCCTGGTCACCATTTCGGCATCTTTATTTACTGTGCCGCTTAAAACTTTGTTTTGCGAAAGGAATGATCTGTATTCTGTAAGTGCCTGCTGCTGCAGGGTTTCTTCAGGGAATAATTTTAATTGTTTACGGCCTGTAACGGAGTTTGTACTGCAGGCAATGAACATCGATAATCCGAAGAACGATAAAAGGAACCTTTTCATTTGTCAGGGGTTTTAGAAATGCAGATAAATAATTGCTGTACCAATCTGGAAAAGCTACATGATAAATATACAAAATTCAGCGAAGTAAAAACTGAGATCAATCAGCATTGATGCATCAATCGTGGCGACGACGGGATTTTCTTCTGTCGCGGTGTTTGAGGATAGGTATGCGGCTTTCCACGCCACGTAAAATACGCCCTATGTTTTTCTGATGGGTGAATATTACAAGTACAGCAACCAATAATGCAAATATGCGGTAAAGTACTTCATGTTCATTCCATATCCACAATACACAGATTGGCAATGCAATGGCAGCAAGAATTGAACTTAGTGAAACGTACCGGGTAAGATAAAGCACCAGGAGGAAAACGCCCGTGCAGCTTATTGCAATAACCGGCTGTACAGCCAGTATCATTCCAAATAAAGTAGCAACACCTTTGCCGCCTTTAAAGCCGGCGAAGATTGGGAATATGTGCCCGGTAACTGCAGCCAGTCCTAAACCAATCATGAAGTTTGTACGTTCCCATTCATTATGCAGGTAAAAAGGAATAACACTGAATAAACCGGCAGCAACCAAACCCTTGAGAATATCTATAGCCATTACCATGGTACCATACCTGGAACCGAGTACCCTAAATGTATTGGTGGCACCCATGTTGCCGCTTCCGTAGTCACGTATGTCGATACCGAAAAAGCGTTTACTAACGATCAGAGCAGTAGGAATAGAGCCAATTAAATATGCAAGAACAATAAGAAGTAATTCTTTCATCCGTTTTCTTAGCTTGAGTTGAAGTACACAAAAGTAATAATAAATTAACTCATGGGGGAAGTATATTTACCCTCTTTTACAGTAAAATGTGAATACGAATTTATTCTGCTGCCTGCCAGTGGGTTAGATATGGCATTACAAGTCAATCCATTTTGAGCTTCAGGCATATCCACTCTTCTTTTTGCAGCGTATTAATATGGCTAAGATTGAACACAGAAAGCAACTTGATAAGATCAGCTTCATCCTGTTTTAAAAAGCCGCTTAATAATATTTCCGTGCCCTTTTGAGCGGCCTTTATGATCCCGGGAAGATTATCAACGATTACATTCAGGTTGATATTGGCCAGAATTATGTCATAGGTCTTTCCAGTTAAAAGTGCATCTGCCTTGGATATATTTATCTTATGGCAATTATTTGCCCCAATATTTTCCCGGGCATTTTCAATGCTCCAGTCATCGTTGTCAATGGCATCAACTGACAGGGCTCCCATTTTTTCTGCAAGAATAGCCAACACGGCAGTTCCCGTTCCAAAATCAACGACCGATTTGCTTTTAATATCCATTCCAGACATCTGCTCAATCATCATATACGTGGTGGCATGGTGACCAGTACCAAAACTCATCTTGGGTGTAATGATTATTTCATGCTTCATATTTTGTACCGGTTGATGAAAGGCTGCCCGGATGGCTGCAAAATCGCCGATAATAATCGGATCAAAACTGCTTTCCCATGTGGCATTCCAGTTTTGCTCTTTTATGAATGATCTTTCATACGCAGTGTCAACAGCATTTGTAATTTCATTCAAATCATCTTCGTTAAAATTTTCATGGCTGATATAAGATTTAAGACCATTATCTGTTTCTTCAAAACCTGAATAACCAATATTACTCAGTAATGCGATCAGCATCTCCGTTTTACCTGCATCAACATTTGAAAAGAATAACTGAACAAACTCTTTGCTCATTGAATTTATTATTACCTGCAGAAAAAAAATAACCGGCAGTTTTGTTGCTGCCGGTTATCGTTTATAATTAAAATTATACTTTCCCTTCCTGCGGCTTTGGCTGCATTTCAGGTTTTGGTATCAACGCTTTGCGGCTTAATTTAAACTTACCGGTCTTTTGATCTACATCCAGTAATTTAACCTTCACCTTATCTCCTTCTTTAAAGATACCGTCCATGCTTTCCAGGCGCTTCCAGCTTATTTCACTGATATGTAATAAACCTTCTTTCTTAGGCAGGAACTCAACAAAGGCACCGAACTCTTTGATACTTTTTACCGTTCCTTCATACGTATCACCTACAACAGGCACAGCTACGAGGCCATTAACCCATGCAAGTGCCCTGTCAAGTCCTTCTTTTTCTTTTGAGAAGATGCTTACTTCACCGTGGTTGTCTACTTCTTCAATATTGATGGTAGTTCCGGTTTCACGCTGAATTTCCTGAATCACTTTACCACCTGGTCCGATCACTGCCCCGATGTATTCTTTATCAATAGTTATCTTAACCATCCTTGGCGCATGTGGCTTAACATCAGGTCTTGGTGCTTCTGTACAGGCATACATGGCTTCCAAAATGTGCATACGGCCTTTTTTTGCCTGTGCCAAAGCCTGGCGCATAACATCCATGCTTAAACCATCCACTTTAATATCCATCTGTACACCGCAAATACCATCACGGGTTCCGGTAACTTTAAAATCCATATCACCTAAATGATCTTCATCACCTAAGATGTCGGTTAAGATAGCAAAGTCATTATCTTTTTTGATAAGGCCCATCGCTACACCACTCACATGCTTTTTCAGGGGCACGCCTGCATCCATCAGGGCAAGTGAACCGGCACAAACAGTAGCCATAGAAGATGATCCATTACTTTCCAGTATATCGCTTACCACCCTTACAGTATAAGGATATTCGCTGCCCGGCATCATTTTCTTCAATGAACGCATGGCTAAATTACCATGACCAACTTCCCTGCGGCCAACACCTCTCATCATCTTTACCTCACCGGTTGAGAATGGCGGGAAATTATAATGCAGAATGAACTTGGTATAATCTGATTTATGCGCACTTTCAACCAATAATTCATCTAAAGGAGTTCCTAAAGTAACAGTTGTAAGTGACTGGGTTTCACCTCTTGTAAATAAAGCAGACCCATGTGGAGTAGGCAGGTTATCTATCTCCATATCCAGTTGCCTGATGTCTTCTGTGCCACGGCCATCCAAACGTTTTCTGTCGTGCAGTATCATATCCCTAACCACATAATATTGCAATTCGCCATAATAATGGCCTATCAAAGCCTTGTCTTCATCAGGCAATTCTTCACCTAAAAAGGCAACCACTTCTTCTTTTAAAGCAGCATACGCATCGCTTCTTTCATGTTTTGCAGAAGCAGATGAAGAGATAGCATACATTTTATCTTTTGCAAAAGCGGTGATCTTCTCGTTTAATTCTTCATTACGGTAAGGCTTGTTATAATCCCTTTTGGTGTTGCTTCCAACCAGATCCCTTAATTCTTCCTGAGCTTTTACCTGCAGGCGAATAGCATCATGACCGGCTTCAATAGCTTTGATCAGGTCTTCTTCCTGGCACTCGTTACTTTCGCCTTCCACCATCATGATATTCTTGTTGGTAGCAGCAATGATGAATTCAAAATCAGATGCAGCCAACTGTGTACGTGTAGGATTAATGATCATTTCGCCATTAACTCTTCCAATCCGTACTTCAGAGATGATCTCCTGGATGGGAATATCTGAAACAGCCAATGCAGCCGATGCAGCCAGGCAAGCCAGTGAATCGGGCATTACTTCATCATCCGATGAAATAAGCGAAACCAGTACCTGTACTTCACATAAATAATCTTCAGGAAACAAAGGCCTTAAAGCCCTGTCTATTAATCGTGAGGTAAGAATCTCGTAATCATTCAAACGGGCTTCTCTTTTAAAGAATGAACCCGGGATACGGCCTGCAGAACCAAATTTCTCCTGGTAATCTACCGATAATGGAAAAAATCCCTGTCCTGGTTTGGGTTCTTTATTGGCAACAACAGTAGCCAGTAAGATACAATTGCCCAGTCGAACAGTAACAGCGCCATCAGCCTGGCGGGCCATTTTACCGGTTTCAATGGTAACCATACGGCCACCACCTATATCAAAAGTTACTGATTGAGGTTTTAAAAATGACATATAATTTGTTGTAGTTTATGGCTTATTCCGGGCTGCAAAGGCTCTCCCAACGGCGAGCAGGCAGGCAAAAACAAACCTTGTTTAAAAAGAAGAATTCCCAACCGGATTAATCGTAGTTGGGAATCATTCGTATTACATAGTTGGAATAGTTTATTTACGCAAACCTAATTTCTCGATTAAAGACCTGTACCCAGTGAGGTCGTGCTTGCTGAGGTAAGTAAGTAAACGCTTGCGCTGGCCTACCATTTTCATTAAACCCCGTTGAGAGGAGAAATCCTTTTTGTTGGATTTCAAATGATCAGAAATGTGATTGATACGCTCGGTCAGTAAGGCTATCTGTCCTTCAATAGAGCCGGTGTTAGTAGCTTTTGCACCAAAACTGGTGAAAATGTCCGCTTTTTTTTCGATTGTTAAATAAGGCATCTTTGTTTTTTTAATAACTTCTTTGTTATATTTCTTTTTTTTATCGCGGCAAAAGTACGTAGAAATATTGATTTTCAGGCGGCAGAGTGAGGATTTTTTTTGAATATTGCCAATGCAAAAGCCACATACGGCATTAATTGGTTTTCTGTTGATCTTTTGGGGTTAATAATCCTCAAATATGGGCAAAACGGAAGCCGCTAACCGGCTTTATTCTATACCAGGGAGAAAGAAATTTCAATCCAAAACCAGGGCTGAGTTGAAAAAAATAATATTTACGGTAACCAACGACCTCAATCATGACCAGCGCATGATGCGTATATGCAGCAGCCTGGCAAATGCCGGGTACGCCATTACCCTGGTTGGGGCCGGAAAGACCTACTCTTCCCCACTGGCCCGGGAAAATTACAATCAAAAGCGCCTGCATTGCTTTTTCAAAACCGGGTTTGGTTTTTATGCCGAGTACAATATCCGCCTGTTCTTTTACCTGCTTTTCCAGAAGCCAGATATCATCTGCTGCATTGACCTGGATACCATGCTGCCTGTTTGGCTTACAAGTAAACTAAAAAACAAAAAAAGGGTTTACGATGCCCATGAATATTTTTCGCAGCAAAAGAAGTGATAAGCCGATCCCGGGTGCATAAAGTATGGAAATGGATCGAGCAGAAGTTTGTGCCGAAATTCAGGGATGGTTATACCGTAAGCCAAAGTATCGCCACGGAATTTAAGAATCTGTATGGGGTAGAATATGAACTGATACGAAATGTGCCGGTACTTAAAACTTTGATGGCCGGTATTCAGCCAAAAGATAAGATCGTACTTTACCAGGGAGCGGTGAATGAGGCCCGGGGGTTGGAATTTCTTATTCCTGCCATGAAAAATGTTGATGCCAGTCTGCACATTTACGGTGATGGAAATTTCCTGGAACAAACAAAAAAACTGATCGCCCAAAACAATCTGCAGGATAAAGTGTTCTTGAAAGGGAAGGTACTTCCGGAGGAGTTAGACAATATCACAAGGCAGGCCTATATTGGGTTAAACCTGGTGGAAAATACTGGATTGAATCAATACTATTCATTGGCCAATAAATTCTTCGACTACATACAGAATGGTTTGCCGCAAGTGAGTATGAATTTCCCGGAATACAAAAAGATCAATGACGAATTTGAAGTGGCGTTGTTAATTGATAGCCTGCAGCAAAATGATATTGCAAATGCGATCAACAAATTACTCAACGAAAAAGAGCTGCACAGTAAACTGCAAAAGAACTGCATGAAAGCAAGAGAAATGCTGAACTGGCAAAATGAAGAAAAGAAACTCATCAGCTTTTATAAAAAACTGAATTGACAGAAAAGCACCTCCATATTGTAACCCACGATGTTCCCTGGCCTGCTGATTACGGTGGCGTGGTGGATCTTTTTTACAAACTGAAAGCATTGCATGCACAAGGCGTAAACATACACCTGCACTGCTTTACGCAAGGAAGGCCTCCGCAAGAAGAATTAAATAAGTATTGTACAAGTGTTCAATATTATCCCCGTGATAAAAGTATACGGCGCTTCTCTCTAAGTCTGCCATTTATTGTGAACAGCCGGAAAAATGAAACGCTTATTACTAACCTGCAAAAAGATGAACACCCTGTTTTGCTGGATGGTATTCATTGCAGCTATTACCTGCACAAAGGACAACTCGGTAACAGAAAGGTCATCGTTCGCCTGCACAATGCCGAGTTTGAATATTACAAACAGCTTGCAAAACATGAGCCCAGCTTGCTGAAAAAGATCTATTTTCTTTTTGAAAGCAGTCTTTTAAAAAAATACGAGCGGTGGCTTGCCGGCAACGCAACATTTTTAGCCGTCAGTAAGCAGGATTCGGCATTATATCAAACTGCTTTTTCAGCAAAAGACATTCACTACCTGCCGGTTTTTTTGCCGTATACGTTGGCTGCCGGCAAAGAAGGGAAAGGTTGTTTTTGCCTCTACCAGGGTAATCTGTCAGTAAATGAAAACGAAGAAGCCGTTGCCTGGCTGATTAAAAATGTATTCAATAATTTGTCTGTTCCTTTCGTAATTGCAGGTAAAGATCCGTCTAAGAGATTGCAGGAATTGGCGCATAGTAATTCAAATACCTGTCTGGTGGCAAATCCATCCGATAAGGAAATGCAGGACATCATCTGTAAGGCACACATACATGTGCTTCCATCGCTGAACAACACAGGCATAAAATTAAAATTGCTGAATGCCTTGTTTAACGGAAGGTTTTGCCTGGTAAATAAAGCCGCTGTGTCCGGCACCGGCCTCGAGTCGTATTGCCATATTGCAGAAAGTGCAGAAGACTTTACCCGGCAGATAAAAGAAATCTATGAAAAGCTGTTTACTGAGCAGGAAGCCCAAATGCGCCAGGGACTTTTACAAACAGAATACAATAATGAAGTGAATGCCAGGCAGCTTATGACATTTCTATGGTAGCATTATCCCACACCTTACCCATTTCTGTCTTAATCGTTCGTGCCGGGAATTTTTTGATCACCATATAATCATGCGTGGCCATGATGATGGTAGTGTTGTAATCACGGCAGATATGAAACAGCAATTGCATGATCTCATCGCTGGTCTCGGGGTCAAGGTTCCCGGTTGGCTCATCAGCAAGTATCAGTCTTGGAGAATTCAATAAGGCCCTTGCAATGTCCATGCGCTGCTGTTCACCACCACTCAGTTCAAAAGGCATTTTAAATCCCTTTGTTTTAAGGCCTACCTTTTCCAGTACATCAGCGATCTTTTCATCCATCAGTTTTTCATCTTTCCAGCCGGTGGCTCTTAATACAAACTTCATGTTCTCGTTTACATTCCTGTCTGTAAGCAATTGAAAATCCTGGAACACCACACCAAGGTTACGCCGCAGGAATGGCACTGTTTTCCAGGTAAGTTCTCTTAAATTATGGCCTACCACCCATCCCTCGCCTTCTGTTAACTGCAGGTCGCCATACATCGTTTTAAGGAGGCTGCTTTTACCAGTTCCTGTTTTGCCAACCAGGTACACAAATTCGCCCTTATCCACCGAAATATTTACATCACTTAAAATAAGGCTGTTGCTCTGGTAAATATTTACATGCTTTAATTCAACTATTGATTGAGCCATCTGCGTTTTGGGTTTTGCGTTTTTAGTTTTTTGTTCCCGGCTTTGGTAATTCTATTAAACTTCATTGGCGTCGCACTCTTGTACATCAGCACAATATTCAACTTTTACCTAAGCGTATTTTTTCCCTGCCTCAGTGCTTCTGTGGCAATGCCTGCAAATTTAACTTTTACATCTCCCCTTTAAAAAATTAATTTCTTCACCAATTGTTAAAAAATGTGAACAACTAAATAAATAGTTGTAAAACTAAATTATTAGTTTTATGTTTACATCAGCAAGCTAAAAGCATACAAAAATGAAAACATTAACCAAGGCCGAAGAACAGATCATGCAGACAATATGGAAGCTCGACAAAGCCTTCCTTCGGGAGATCCTTGATGAACTGCCATCTCCCAAGCCGCACAATAATACGGTTGCCACCATCCTGAAGATATTGGTAGAAAAAGAATTTGTTGGCGTTACAGTATTCGGACGAACGCACCAGTATTTCCCCCTGGTAAGCAAAGATACCTACAGTAAAACAACCATGAAGACTTTTGTGAAAGGATATTTTGAAGGGTCATTCAGCAATGCCGTTTCCTTTATGGTGAAGGAAAACAATTTGAGCATTGATGACCTGGAGATGCTGTTGAAACAATTAAAGAAACGTTGATCGTTGTTGGTTGTTCGTTGACTGATTATTGAATGCCGGGTGTTTTTGCTTCGAACGACGATCAACGGACATCGGCCAACGCCTAAAACTATTTATGAATTAAAAAACTCCTGCTATGCTGCCCTTTTTCTGGTACATGCTAAAAGTAATGATCTGCTCAGGCATTTTATTCGGTTACTACTGGGTATTTCTGCGTAACAAAGTCTTCCATCGCTATAACCGATTCTACCTTTTATCAACCTTAGTACTTTCCCTGCTGCTGCCGTTGCTTAAAATAAGTTTCTGGCAACCTGCGCAGGCTCAAAGCCAGGTGATAAAGGTCTTGCAGGCTGTTTCGGCAGGTGATGAATACATGAACAACATCGTAATTACAGCCAAGGTAAATAACTGGACTATGCAGGATCTGTACCCGGTTATTTATTGGCTGGTTTGCGGTATTTTCTTGGTGCTGATGTTGCGTACCTTATTTTTGATACGCACCCTTTTAAAAAAATACCCGGTACAGATCGTTGACGAAATAGCTTTTGTGAATACAAATGACAACAGTACCCCCTTCTCTTTCTTACGATTCATTTTCTGGAATAACAACATTGATATTGATACAACTACCGGTAAGCAGATATTCAAACACGAAGTGGCGCATATACAGGAAAAGCACACCTACGATAAACTGTTTGTAAATGCCGTACTGGTTTTTGGCTGGTGCAATCCTTTCTTCTGGTTATACCGAAAGGAACTGAATATGATCCATGAATTTATTGCCGACCAGAAAGCGGTGGAAGACAGTGATACAGCTGATTTTGCAGCCATGATATTACAGGCAGCCTATCCACGCCACCAGTTTGAGCTTACCAATAATTTTTTCTACTCACCAATAAAACGCAGGTTGCTTATGCTTACCAAAGACAATAATCCCCGGGTGAATTATTTTGCCAGGATAATGGCGCTTCCTTTAGCCATATTGATTTTTGCGGCCTTTAGTTTAAAAGCAAGAACCAATGATGGCGATGATATACACACAACATTCAGCTTAGCTTCTGGTCTTACCGTTAAACCGGGCACAAGCGCCACTGCTTTAATTGACAGTTTATTTGAAACGGTGGATGTAGCTCAAAGTACGACAGATACCTTACCTGCTAAAAACTTAAACAGCACCATATCAAACAACCAAAAACCAATTTGTATTTTGGATGGAAAGGAGGTTGACAGCACGATCCTCAACAGGCTTAATCCAAATGAGATTTCGACCATTGACGTATTGAAAGATGAGGCTGCCATAAAAAAGTATGGAGATAAAGGAAAGAAGGGTGTGATACTCATCAAAACAAAAAAATACCAGGAGACGGTTAATGCAGAAGGAGCGGTAGATCCAGAAAAAGCGCTGATAATTTATAACGGAGTAATTATAGGGAAAGACGGTAAAAGACTGGATGGACAATATAGCCAGCTAATAGCAGCAACGTTATCTGAAAAGCGATTAAAGAAAACCGAGGCCATTGAAAAATATGGTGCAGATGGCATCAATGGTGCAATTGAATACAATACTGCAGACGGAATCAGCATCACAACAGCTTATGTTGATGCTGATAAGATACCTGTTTCTTATATCGGCATCGATAACCCCGTAACAGTAACCGCTCAAAATGTAAAACCCGAAGATTTGCTGGTTACTATTTCAGAAGGAAAAATATTCGGAAGCAACGGCAAATACATTGTACATGTTACTCACGAAGGAGAAGTTACCCTGTCGCTCTCAAAGCGGGATGGCACAAAACTGCCAGGTTCATTCACCATTAAAGTAAAAAGATTGCCCGACCTGTCTGACCCGGCATTTCCACCAGGGATAAAAGTAAATATGCTCTACGATACCGCCCGCCTGTTAAAACAGAAGGAGGAACTGGAGTTGCTAACCATACAACAAAACCTGGCAAAACTTGATTATGCCGAAAAGAAAGTACAGGTGAATGTTGCTGGTGTAAATAAAGAGATGGCCGTTGCCGGAAGAAAATTACAGGAAAAGGAAATACAGAAATTAAAGGAAAAGTATTTGCTAATTGCGCAAACAAATCCTAACCAGCGGTATGTTGAAAACGTATTATTATCGCAGGATAAGGCCGAAGCATACCAAAAGCAACTGGCCGAAATAAAAGTAGAAGGGATAAAACTACAGGATGTAGAAATACAAAACCAGAAACTAAAACTTGCACAGGAACGACAAGCTAAAACCAACCAGGAATATGAAGAGAAGCAATTATTACTGGTAGCCCAGGCGGATGATTACCAAAAACAACTTGCTGAATTAAAAGCACAGGGCAAACCGATAGATCTGGTTTTTACTAAAACTGAAGTAAGTCCCCGATTCCCCGGGGGTGAAGAAGCATGGAGAAAATACCTGATCAAAAACCTGAAAGCTTCCATGCCTGTTGATGAAGGATGGAAAGCCGGCAAATACATGATCATAGTAAAGTTCATTGTGCATACCGACGGAACCGTTTCAGATGTTACTACCGAGAATTACAAAGGAACAAAAACAGCCAGGCATTGTATTGAGATCATTAAGAATGGCCCTAAATGGTTGCCGGCAATTCAAAATGGAAAAACGGTGAATGCTTACAAAAAACAACCCATTACGTTTGTGATCGAAGAGCAATAAAGTAAAGCCGTGAAGCTTTAGATTTCCAGTGATGGCATTCTCCGGAAAGATGCCATCTTTTTATTTCATCAGTACCTTATTTCTTCTTCCTTTAACCTAATTACCAATTCCTTTTTACTACTCTCCTCTACCCTGCCAATAACCTGTGCATCTATTCCAAATCCCTTTGCTGTGTTGATCATGGTATCGGCATCAGCCCCATTGCAATAAATTTCCAACCGGCAACCCATGTTAAACACTTCATACATTTCTTTATTATTGCTGCCGCTGTTCTGCTGAATGATTTTGAATATCTCCGGCGCCTCAAACAAATTATCTTTTATCAATTTTAAATACCGTGGAGATGCTGATCCGTCAGAGGGTATACCAGGCAAATATTTCATGCACTTGGTTTGTCCGCCGCCACTGCAATGGATGAGGCCATGTATCTTTTCAAAATGATTCTCTAGTAATTGTTTCATCACCGGGGCATAGGTTCTGGTGGGAGAAAGAATGAGCTGGCCGATACTGGATTTAGAGTCTGCGAATAACTCCCCTTTAGGAGATGGGGGCGGATCAGACAGTTTGTTCTTGCCGATGTAAACAACATCGTCTGCCAGTTTATTATCATAACTCTCTTTAAAATTCTCGGCATAAAATTTACTCAACACATCATGTCTTGCACTTGTAAGTCCGTTACTGCCTATGCCGCTGTTGTATGCTGTTTCGTAAGTTGATTGTCCATAGCTGGCCAACCCAACAATTACATCGCCTGCTTTTATTTTATCGTTGCTGATGATCTTATCCTTTGGCCAGCGGCATGCCATGGTGCCATTAACGGCAACAGTACGAACCACATCGCCTACATCGGCTGTTTCGCCACCCAGGTAATGAATATTAACGCCAAAGGATTTTAATTGGTCGAATATTTCCTGCGTACCAGTAATCACCTGCTCCAATACTTCGCCGGGGATCAGGTTCTTATTCCGGTCGATGGTAGAGTTGAAAACGATGTTATCATAAATGCCCACACAAAGCAGGTCATCCAGGTTCATTACCACGGCATCCTGTGCAATGCCTTTCCAAACCGAAATATCGCCGGTTTCTTTCCAGTATAAATAAGCCAGTATGCTTTTAGTACCGGCACCATCGGCATGCATGATGTTGACAAAGGCATCATCCCCGCCTAAAAAATCGGGATAAACCTTGCAAAAAGCATTTGGAAATAAACCCTGGTCAAGGTTCTTAACGGCAGCATGCACTTCTTCTTTCTGGGCAGATACACCCCGCTTTGTATATAAAGACATTAAAAATTAGCAATTAAAAATTAAAAATTAATCTGCCGCAAATTACAAAGCAATTATCCATTATCCATTATAAAATTATCAATTAGATTTGCACCCTGTCTGCCGCCAGGCAGGTTCTTAAATATGCAAATACATCGTGACATAGGAAATCTGCCTGAATTCAAGAATGCCGTCATTACCATCGGAACCTTTGATGGGGTTCATCTCGGCCACCACCAGGTCATAGAAAGTTTGAAGCTGGAGGCTGAAAAGGCCGGTGGGGAATCTGTCATCATTACTTTTCATCCGCACCCTAGGAAAGTGGTATCGTCTGTTATTACAGGCGTGCGTCTCATCAATACATTGCCCGAGCGGATCGAATTATTGGAAAAGACAGGTATTGATCACCTGGTCATTGTGCCATTCACCGATTTTTTTGCCAATCAAACGGCCGAAGAATACATCCGTGATTTCCTGGTGGAGAAATTCAGGCCACACACCATCATCATTGGTTACGATCATCGTTTTGGAAAAGAACGCAGCGGCGATTACAAACTGATGGAAGAAATGGCGCCTGTATATAATTACCAGCTTAAAGAGATATCCGAACACATACTCAATGCGATAAAAGTAAGCAGTACCAATATCCGCAATGCCATATTGCACAGCAATGTTGATGAAGCCAACAACCTGCTCGGCTATACATTCTTTTTTGAAGGCGAAGTGATACACGGCGATAAGATCGGCCGGGAACTTGGCTATCCTACTGCCAATTTAAAAAACACCGACGAAGAGAAGATCATTATGGGCGACGGCATCTATGCTGTTTATGCCAACGTGGAAGGGAACTCTTATAAAGGTATGATGAGCATCGGCTTCCGGCCTACGGTGAACGGAAAGACAAGAGTTACGGAGGTAAATCTTTTTGATTTTTCGAAAGAGATATATGGAAAGATCATCCGGATATATGTGAAGAAATATTTACGCAGTGAAGTGAAGTTCAACGGGCTGGAAGAATTGAAAGAGCAGCTGCATAAGGATAAGGAAGAAAGCTTAAAGTGGCTTTAAGTGATTGGTTCAATATGGGATTCAGGCCGCTGAAAGCGTCCCGACTCTACTAAGCGATCATCTTCACCACCATCTCTTTCATCAGCGAAGCATCAGAAGTTCCGGAATTCCCTACCCCCACTCCTTTTAAATTGTATTGATGAAGCAGTAATAATATCCGTTCAATACCATCGTAGCCGTAGTTGCTGATGGTTTCCATCGCATTTTTTACCGCCGTGCTGTTGAAATAGAAATGTGGTTTCAATGCCGCTTCACCCTTATCAGGCATTCCAAAAATAGTATATACTTTACTGAAACTTGCATACAAAGCCGGTAATACCATTTGTATCGGGCCGGCTTTGGGATTACCTTCAAAGTACTGAATGATGGTGATGGCTTTGGCCAGGTCTTTTTTTGCGATGGCAGCCTGCAGTTCAAAAACATTGTACTCCTTGCTGATGCCGATGTATCTTTCAATATCATCCTCGGTGATCTCTTTTTTCCCCTTCAGGTTCAGCGCAAGCTTCTCTATTTCATTGGTGATCCGGTTCAGGTCATTGCCAATGTGTTCATCCAGCAGGCTGACGGCTTTTGAATTTATCTTATAGCCCTGGCCTTTTACAAATTCACTGATCCACTCCTGCAGTTTATAATCTTTTACTTTTTCAGAATTGAAAATTTCTGCCGATTGTTTAAGCAGTTTATAAAGTTTGGTTCGCTTGTCGAATGTTTTGCCTTTGTAACCGACCACAAAAATGGTAGATACCAGCGGGCTCTCAAAGTAACCTTCCAGTTTATCGATATCCTTCATTTGCTGGGCTTCCTTCAGCAATACCACCTGGCGCTCTGCAAACATGGGATATCTTCGGCAGGCATTTACCACCGAGGCCCAATCCGCATCCTTACCATAAAATACCGTGAGGTTAAACCCGGCTTCCGCCTCATTCAATATCTCATGCTCGGCATAGTTCATCACCATATCAATATAATAGTCTTCCTCGCCCTCCAGCCAATACAGCGGCTTAAAGTTATTTTTCTTCCAATCGCTGATAATTTTCTCGGCACTCATGGCTCAAAGATAAAAGTTACGGGCAAGCCCCTGAAAAGTTTTTAACACAGCAATAACTTTGGGCTGGAATCCGTTGTTACTGGCTATCAGTACCTTTGGCACAGTTTTAGAACCCGCAGTCCGTTGCGTCAATATCCAGGCTAATACAATATTATAATCCACGGACAGAATCATTAATTTTATACAAGAAAAACCTTTAACCATGGCTTTTGAAAATTTTCCCGGCACTGAAAAGCCAACTGAAATGGCAACCCCTCCCACCAATAACAACTGGCGGAATTACCTTACTGCAGGTTTGATAGTTGCCTTGCTGGGAACCTGGGCTTATATCATCTGGGATAAGAATCAAACCAAAGAAACCATCCAGCTTAAAGAAACGGTTATTGCTACCACCACATCGCAGCGTGATCAATTACAAAAAGAACTGGAAGAAGCCACCATGCGCTACGACATGATCAAGACGAGCAGTGCTGATATGGCGCATACCAAAGACAGCATCATTACCCGAAAAGACCGGGAGATCTCCCAAAAAAGAATAAAGATCCAGCAATTACTGGCCAAGGTGAATGCAACAGAAGAAGACCTGACTGAAGCAAAATCACTGATCTCTTCACTCAACACGGATATTTACAGCTATAAGACAAAGATCGAAACACTGGAAGGTGAAAAGATCGTACTTACCCAGGAAAAGAATATGGTGATCCAGCAGCGTGATAAAGTGCAGAAAGACCTGGATTCTGCAAATACTGTTATCACCCAGAAAAATGAAGTGATCGATGTGGCTTCCACCCTGCATGCATCCAATTTCACCATACTCGGGATAAACGAAAAAAGCAGCGGAAAAGAAAAAACAACCACGGTTGCAAAACGGGTTGACAAACTGCGGATAAGTTTCGACATTGACGAGAACCGTACCGCAACCTCGGGAACAAAATACATCTATGTATGTGTATTTGCACCGGATGGTAAACCTGTTTCTGTAGAATCACTGGGTTCAGGTAAATTCAATACAAGGGATGGCATAGAAAAACTGTTTACACAAAAAATAGATGTGAACTATACACAGGGCCAGCGCCAGACATTGAGCATCGACCTGAAGCAGGGTTCAAGTTTTGCCACAGGCGATTATAAAATTGAAGTGTACAACAATGGCTTTAAGATCGGTGAAGGAATACGAAGTCTTAAAAAAGGCGGGATCTTCAGCTAACTGAAATAATATTTTTAAGAAGGCATCCGCCATATAGCGGATGCCTTCTTATTTTAGAATATGGCCCGGATGGATGCCCGGCCGATATGTACTGTTCTTGACTCTCCTGCTTTTCTTCCGTCATACTGAATGCTTACCTCAATGTTACCAGCAAGGCGTTTTGTAAATTCCAGGTTCCACAAATAATTCTTTCCAGGCAGCAAACCATCCAGCAGAATATAACCAACCGTTGTATTGGCAGCACCGGGGTATCCTTTAAAGCTGATCTGGTTCAATGAAAAACGGGCGCTGAGCGTACTGCTGCTGAGTATGTTGTACCGAACGTCGGCAGTAAGTACGTGATTGGTTGCTTTCTCCATCGAATCGATCGTATTTCTTTTTTGTCCGTAGGCATAAACCAGGCTCAGCCTGAAATTGCTTTTATGGACATACGAGATGGATGGTTCAAAAATATCCTGGAGCACAAGGTAATTCCGGTTGTTGAATTTAGGCCCAACCGTACTGAGCACATTTTTAATATTGCGGTAACCCAATGTGGTTACAAAACTCCGGTTTACATTCCATCTTACTTTGCCGGAAAGTGTTCGCAATTTGCGGCTTTCAAAACCATAAGACAATAAGGATTTGCCATTATTCACGCTGTGGGTAACATCAAATCCCCATTTTATGTTGCTGCGGTTGAAGTAAAATGTGTTTGACAAAAATGAACTGAGGGTTATTAAAGTAGTATCCACTAATTTTTTACCGAAAGGATTTACGAGGAAGGTTCCCGTGGAAATTTCTTTCTTATTTATCTGCAACGCCGAACTGCTGCTTGAACGGGATAATATTTTCTTCAAGCCCTTCAGGTTTGTAGTTTTAAAAAGCATTTTCGGGTTTAAAGAAAAGCTGTAATTGAACTGCAGGTAATTTGCTTTTACATACTGGTTACTGGGCGTGAATACCCGGATGTATTTTTTCTGATCCTGGAAAACAGCGATCTCAAATTCATTCAGTTCCGGTATGCCGTTGCCATTATAATCGATCCAGGTGTACTCGCCCTGGCCGGCCGGAACTTCCACGTACGTGTATTCTCTTTTTTGTTCCTGCCCCGAACCAAGTTCATACAATACATTACCGGTTAAAAAACCACTCCATTCATTTACATAATACTCGGCCCTGCCCAACAGGCTCTTATCTTCTTTCTGCCTGCTGATGGCCGTATTCTGAATATGAAGTTTCCGGTAAGTAAGATTTAATTTGAACTGGTGTTTATCGCTCCGGAGTAATTCGGTGAACAGGTTGTAATTATCACTTCGGTCAGACTGTACAAGTTTTGACGTAATCGGAAGCTGATCATTCCGGGTAAAATAAGATACGCCCCACCTGTTTGGTTTTTCAGGATTCGATCTTACATAAACCTGCCACACACTAAAAGCAAAACTAAGCGGCGTTAATGTATCGTACTGTTTATTGCGAAGCAGGTTATGTTCGCTGTTGTACTTAAACCCAACCTGCATTTTCCGTATCCGGGTCAATTCTTTATTCAGGTCGATGGTTGGCCGGAGGAAACTGCCTTTTTGCAACACATTGTTCAATGTAGTAAGACTAAATTGCCCGGTCAGCCTCCACCCGTTTATATTATTGTAACTGTTCAGCAACTGCCGCAGGCCATTGTATTTATCGCTTCGGTTATAGCTGGTTACTTCATACTGCAGAAAATTACCTTTGCGGTCACCGAGTTTTATTCCTGCATTGGTAATGTGTTCATCAGCCACTGCAATGTCATACGGCAGACTCCAGTCTCTTAAGAATTCAATATTACGCAGGCGTTCGATCGGTTTAAAGCGGTTCTGCACATATTCATACCCCAGCCTTGTTTGCAGCAAAAGCGGCGTATTGAACAGGCGTATCTTTGTATCGTCATTCTGAAACTGAAGTTTGGCTGCAAAGCCCTTGTCGTTACTCTTATCCTTTCTCGAAAAAAGATTTACATCATAATTACTCATGGCAACTTCTGCCTTGATCTTTGTTTTGGAAGATAATACATACTCGCCTGCCACCGTAACCACCTGCAGTTTTTTGGGAGAGATAAGCAAAATAACAGGGGCGTATTCTCCCTGCTTAACATTGTTGGCATCGGGAGCAACCCATCCAAACACTTTGCCATTTGCAACGCTTGGCAATGCTAAATAATTCCCCTTACCCGGCCCCAGGTAAGTAAAGCTCAGACTGTATAAAATATCTGTTGGGTTGGTTGAAAAAACAAAGATGGAATCATGCAGGCTGGTATTATACAGGGTATCTATTTTCTTGTATAAAATCTTTCCGGCTGTAAGTGTGTCTCTCACCGCATTCACGTAATAAGCCGTATCAACCCCGTCGCCGATATCTGCTAAGAATTGCTTCTGCTTTGTATCCAGTACCTGGTTGATGGAAGAATTTTTTGAATCGGCATTATTATAAAAGCCCACGCTTAGGAAGAACTTATTTTTAAAATTCAGTTCATCATTCACATATATCTGTGAGTTCAGGAAATTGCGGTCGGCGTATTCAAACTCCACCTGTATCCGTTTGTCTTTTGTTACCAATCGCTTTTGCGTAAAGGTCAGTTCGGCGGTATTGTAGTTGATGATATAGTCCTGGTCTTCGCCCCGCTGCAACAGTTCGCCATCCATAAATATCCGTTCGGTACCGGCAAGGATCACAAAATAAAGTTCCTGGTTGGGGCTTGTGAGCCGGTATGGTCCCTGGTTACCTTCAAGCGGTGTAACAATATTTCGGGTGAATTTTCCTTTTGCAATGGCGCCACTCAATAGAAGCGAATTGGAAATATTTTTTGTGAGTTTGTTATCAGTAATGAATGAAACACCCTGCAGGCGTTTATAAAAATTAAGGAAATAGTTCCGGCTCTGCCGGATGTCAATATCCCCGAAGTTTATCTGCCAGCCCTTTTTCTTAACCTGCAGGTAAATGCGGTCAAAGTCTCTCAGGTCTTGTGTATTACCATCGGGCTGAACAGGAATATTGTTGTCGGTAATGGCTGCAGTCAATTCCAGGCTGTCGCCTATAAAACCATTCAACTGCAAATTCAGGCTGGAACTTACCACCGCATCCTGGCTGTTTCCAAAAGAAATACCCCTTCCAAAACTCCCCTCCGATTTTATGTTCCCAAAATCTGTGAGCGGACTGATCTGCCTGCCCCCGTATTTAAAAACAAATGGGGTGTTGCTTAAAAAGTTGTTTCGTATGCTGTCGTAGCTAAAATGCCGCACCACTGCATTCAGTTTGTAAGGAAATATGCGGTAGGTAATGGTGACGGTCTCCACCGGTGGTTTCTCCAGCCAGGTGAGGGTGGCATTCACTTCATCAATTTTATAAAAGAAAGGAGATACTCCTTCCACCACTACAGATCCCGGTACAATACTCAACGAATCCAGCCTGATCAACGTCTCTTTGGTGGAAAAACTCTTTTTGAAAAGATTTGATAGCGAAGGCGGATTTACCTGTGCATTGGCAAAATGCACCAAAAGTATCAAAGGCAGGAATAGGTATATCCTTTTTAGATTCAAACGTTCTTTGGGATTAGTAATGCTAAAATTAATGATTATTGAACAAGACGGCTAAAACAGCCTGTTTGTTGTATCATAGCCACCTTATGAATAAAGAAAACAGGGTATTTTGCTTAATTGCTTCAGCAGGTTCCTCTGGCACTGTATTTGTGTTAACAAAGCGTTAAGTTGAATATCCGCTAAACCCTGTATCATATGACCATATCGCATACAGTTAAAAGAAATACGGTGGTACTGTTGTTAATTACAGCAGTACCATTTTTATTTAATGCCAACGCCCAGACTGCCCCGGTTTTGATCTTTAGCCCGGTTGTTTCTGCAGGGCTTAGTTCACCGGTGGATGTGGTTAATGCCGGCGATGGAACCAATCGCCTGTTCATGGTAGAACAGGGAGGAAGAGTAAAAATAGTATCCGGAGGTGTTGTATTGCCCGGCAACTTTTTAGACATACCAGATAGCATTTCCAGCGGAGGTGAACGTGGCTTATTAAGCATTGCCTTTCATCCAAACTTTGCCAGCAACCGGTATTTTTTCATTTATTATACCAATACGGCAGGTGATCTGCGGATAACAAGGTTTCAAACCCTTGCTGGTAATCCGGATGTGGCTGATGAAAACACAGGAGTTGTGTTAATGACCATACCTCATCCATCTTTCTCTAATCACAACGGTGGTAAATTGAATTTTGGTCCTGATGGTAACCTGTATTTTGGCACCGGGGATGGCGGTAGTGGTGGCGATCCGGGTAATAATGCACAAAACGGGAATTCATTATTAGGAAAACTGATTCGCATTAATGTTGACAATTTTACTACCCCGCCTTATTATACTATTCCTGCCGACAACCCTTATATTAGTGACCCGCTTGTACGGGATGAGATATTTGCAATTGGCTTACGAAATCCCTGGCGCTGGAGTTTCGACAGGCTCACCCACGATATGTTGATTGCCGATGTCGGCCAGGATGCGTGGGAAGAAGTAAACGTCCTTCCCTTTGCTTCATCAGGCGGGGTTAATTACGGATGGCGATGCTATGAAGGCAATACGGCTTACAACACTACAGGATGCCAGCCACAAAGCAACTATACATCACCTGTTTTTGTTTATCCGCATAATTCATTAACCGGTGGATTTTCTATTACAGGTGGTTATGTTTACCGGGGTACGGAGTTTGCAGCCATGGTTGGTTACTATATCTGCTCCGACTATGTATCTGGTAATACCTGGCTTTTAAAATCAAATGGTGCAGGCGGTTGGAATACTACGCTGCAAGCCGGTCTGCCTGGCAATATTGCCGGGTTTGGCGAAGCAGAGAACGGAGATCTATATTCCTTATCACGAAATGGCACACTCTATAAAGTTATTACCAGTACCGTATTACCTGTAACGCTCCTTGATTTTTCTGCTACAGCCTTTGCAGGATATAATGAACTAAGATGGAGAACTGCTAACGAACAAAACGTTTCGTTCTTTGAGATCGAATTTGGTACGGATGGAATTAATTACACCGTGGCAGGCAGGGTAAATGCCCTTAATATCCCCCCGTCAAATAATTACAGTTTCCGCCATACGATATCCCTGTTTACGAAATTATTTTACCGGTTAAAGATCACCGATAAAAATGGCCGGGTAACTTATTCTGATACGGTTGAACTTGATAAAAAACTAACCGGTTCAATAATCATTTACCCGATTCCTGTGAGGAACAGTTTGTTGAATGTGATTTCTGAAAAGCCGGTTGAAAGCATAGCGATCTTTTCTGCAGATGGAAAGAAGGTATTCCAGCGGCAGATCAATAACCTCACCGGGTCTTTTCCTGTTGCGGTCCCACATTTACAAAGCGGCATATACCTCGTGCGGATAAAAGGGAAGGATGAATATTTAACTGAGAAAATCATTATTAATCAAACCAACTAAACAACTGCGATTACCCTTTTATTTTATCTTTCTTGCTACTCCCTGGTAACTATCTGTGAGTTTTGTAACTAAAGTTACACAGTACAGACTTTAAATGAATTAATATTAAAACCCATTAAATTCAGTTTACGGATAACTAACATGACGGCATTACAAAAACTTCTTTTATTAATATGGGTATTACCAGTCTTTTCATTTAAAGAAACACCAACGTCCGCCATTTATGTCCTGAAAAAAGGCCAGGTATCCTTTCACTCCAATGCAAAACTGGAGTTGATCAAAGCCTCCTCTTCGGACCTGAAAGGGATCCTGGATGCAGAAGCAAGAACCTTTGCTTTCTCGGTAAGCATAAAATCCTTTGATGGTTTCAACAGCCCTCTTCAAAAGGAACACTTTAACGAAAACTATATAGAGAGCGATAAATACGCAAACGCCACCTTCATCGGACATATTATAGAAGAAGACGACTTTACCAAAGACGGCACATATAACTTACGGGCTAAAGGCAAATTCTCGGTACATGGCGTTCAGCAGGAAAGAATATTACAAGGCGACATAACAGTAAAAAACGGGGTATTGAAACTCGTTTGCATGTTCACCGTTTTACTTTCCGAACACGAAATTAAAATACCCCGGATCGTTCATGAAAAACTGGCTGCCGAAATAGATGTTACCGTAACTGCAGAATTTGTAAAACAATGAGGCCAACAAGATTCTTACTTATTTTTCTCACTTTTATCATCCTCCCGGCCGGGCTGGTTGCCCAATATGCTTTTTCAAAAGCGTTTGATGTTGAAGAAGACAATCTTACCTTAAAGACTACTGTTCTGCTTAAAGACCATTTTGGGTTTTTATGGATCGGAACCTCGGAAGGAATTTTCAAATACAACTCGGCAATACCTGAAAAGATACATACTCCAGAAAATATAAAATACCATATCACCTCCCTGCTTGAAGATTCAAAGGGAACGATCTGGGCAGGTTGCAACAATGGTATCATTCTTACCATCAAAGACCAGCAGGCCGTACCGTTAAAAATCCAGGGTGCCCTCCCCAACGAATTTATTACTGCCATTTGCGAGGACGGGGCAGGAAGACTATGGTTTGCAACTGCCGGGGAAGGTGTTTACTGTTATGAAAGCAAACAGTTGTATAACATCAACATTAAAAACGGGCTGAGCGATGATCATGTGAACTGCCTGTTTAGCCATAACGGCAAACAACTAATTGCAGGAACAGATCGGGGGTTATCGTTAATAAACTTTGAGGGAGGTAAAGCCACTATTCATGTTTTTACCGCAAAGAATGGCTTATCGGATAATATTGTTACCTGCATAATAAAAAGTGACCAAAAAAACTGCATCCTGGTAGGTATGCAGTTGAAGGGAATATTACTTTTTGGAATTGACGAAAACAAGGTGCTGGACACAAGCTATAAAGCCGGCTGGCAGTACGGCCAGGTCAATGACATTGTAGATGGAAAAGACAACCTCTTTATTGCAACCGAAGAACGTGGAATAATCAGTTACGATAAATCATCCGGAATTTTTTCTGATAGTATTTTCCGGGGCCCAAACATATTAAAACGGGTCTCCGACCTTCAGTATGATAACGAAGGAAATATATGGGCAACTTCTGAAGGCAAACTGGTCAGCTTCACAGGGGACTATCTGAAGTATTGGTATTCGGTAAAAGACATCAGCCTCACAAATGTACACGCCATCTTCGCCGATGATGAAATGAAACTGTGGTTTACCCCCGACCTGCGCCTGTACCGGAGTTTGCAGTCAACATTAGGAAAAGAAAATTTACTGAGTTACGATATAACAACACCAGCAGATCACATCGACATCACGAGTTTATATAAAGACCGTTTTGGATGTTTGTGGATCGGAACCATGGGTGAAGGGCTTTTCAGGATGAATATAGAAACAGGCAAATGGCGGCGCATTGCAGAGAACCCTATTGCCTATTATGGCAACATCTTAAATATTGCAGGAAAAGACAACCAGGTATGGATATCTACACTGAATGGAGTGGCAAAATTTGAACTCAAAGAAAACAATTATGACCTGAATGAAAAAATCGATTACATAAATTACAGTAAGAAGGACGGGTTGGGCAGCGACTATGTTTATCACATACTGATCGATAAAAAAGAACGGGTGTGGCTTGCCACAGACGGAGCCGGAGTAACACTTTTTGAGAACGGGATGTTCGTTAATTTTTTTTCACACAAACTGTTCCCTTCCAAAGTAGCCTATTCACTTGCCGAGGATAATAACCAGCACATTTGGGTAAGTACCTATAATGATGGGTTATATGAATACGATGGCAAACGGTTCATTAAATACGACACAAAGAACGGGTTGACGGATATCACCATCACGTCTATTGCAGTGGATGACTTTAATAATATCATTGCCGTTAATAAAAAGGGCATTGATGTTTTCAATCCCAAAAAGAATATCGTTCAGCATTATGGAAATGAATCGGGCTTTACAGAACTTCAGCCCAACCTGAATTCAATAACAAAAAGCCAGGATGGTAAAATATGGATCGGTACCGATAACGGCATCGTTTGCCTGAACACACATGCAACGCTGTCGGGGTTTGTTCCGGTTGCTGTTATTGAACGGGTAAGTTTATTCAACAAGATGTTGGATACTGCCCTGGAAAAAAAATTTGCATATGACCAGAATAATTTCAGTTTTAAAGTGGCCGCTGCATATTATAAAGCAACAGAAAAAATCAAGTTTCAATACTGGCTGGAAGGGTACAGTAAAAAATGGGAAACCACCGGGGATAGGATTATTAATTTCCCGCAGTTGCGGCCCGGAACTTACACCATGAAAGTAAAAGCTTCCGCCAACGACAATTTCGAGGCATCACCGGAAGTGACGTACAGTTTTGTGATCGCAAGATCTTTCTGGACAACCTGGTGGTTCCGCCTGCTTGCTGCTTTAGTCATTGCCACCGTTATTTACCTGCTATTCAAACAACGGGTAAAGATGGTAAGAAGATCTGAACATGCTGAACGTGAAAAGATCCAGTTGCTGTACGATGCATTGAAGAACCAGGTGAATCCGCACTTCCTCTTCAACAGTTTTAATGCGCTGCTGAATATTGTAGAGGACGATCCCAAAGAAGCATCGGTATTGATAAAACACCTGAGCCAGTTTTACCGTAAAATGACTGCCTATAGCCAGAAAGAACTGATCACACTGGGAGAAGAACTGGAACTGCTTAATTCGTATCTCTTCATCCAGAAGAAAAGATACGGAAACGCCCTGCAGGTAAATATTGATGTGGACGTAATACTGAAGAACTCAACACTCATTCCTCCGCTGGTGTTGCAATTATTGGCCGAAAATGCCGTTAAACACAATACGATAAATAAAAACAGTCCCCTGCATATAACATTAACTTCGCAGGATGATATGCTGGTGATGAAGAACAACATCAATGAAAAAATGCTGAACGAGGAAAGTGAAGGGGTTGGCTTACTGAATATAAAGAAGCGATACAGCTTTTTAACAAAAAAAGAGATCATACAAACACAAACAGGCCGGGAATTTATTATAAAATTGCCCCTGATCTATTCAATATAGTTATGAAAATTCTGATCCTTGAGGACGAAGAGCAGGCTTTGATGCGCCTGCAGAAGATTATCTCGAACGTGGTTGCAGATGCCGAGATAGTTGGAACAGGCACCAGCATTGAGGAAGCCATAAAATGGTTTTACGGAAACCCTATGCCTGATCTTATTTTCATTGACATCCAGTTGTCTGACGGAAACAGTTTCCAGGTATTCAACAGCATTAAAATAACATGCCCCGTTATTTTCACTACTGCATACGAAAGTTATGCATTGCAGGCCTTTAAGGTAAACAGCGTGGATTACCTGCTTAAACCCATTGACGAAAGTGACGTTAAGAGAGCAGTTGATAAATTAAAAATGCTTCAAAGCTCCCGGTCCTTTGATGTTGATTATTCCGGCATATTAAAAGCCATACAACAACCGCCGAAAAAATACAAAGACCGGTTCATCATTAAGATCGGCGATACCATTAAATCTCTCCGGGTTGCAGACATTGCTTATTTCTATACAGAAAATAAAACGAATTTTGTTTGCACAAATGATGGCAAGCGACTGCCCCTTGACTTTAATCTTGACCAGATTGAAGAAATGCTGAACCCCCAGAATTTCTTCCGTATCAACAGGCAGTTCATAATCGGCCATCATGCCATTGAAGAAATGAAGGCACATACCCGGTCCCGGATCATTGTAAAACTCTCCCCGCATACCCGGCTGGATACCATCGTTGCCATTGACCGTGCCCATGATTTCAAGGCCTGGCTTTCGGAATAATCCCCCCTCATAACATCCCATGCAGGTTCAACCGGCATAGCTGCAGGTTCAGCGTGATTTTACCGGATTTTTACATTGCTTGGCTTGATTTTCGTTTTTGGGAACGGCAAACCGGATCGCTGTTAAGCAAACCTGTTTACATTTTTTTTAAAAGCCATAAATCCGATGTTTATGAAAAGAAATCTTACTTTTTCAATTGTTGGCCTGGTAGCCTTTGCAATGCTGCTGATACAGTTTGCCTGCAAGCATGAGATCCCGGCTCCTTCCTGTGACGGGCTCAATTTCCTGGTAACAGCCACACAAACTCCTGCCACACTCAATCAAAACAATGGCACCATTACAGCCACAGCTTCGGGCGGGTCTGGCTTTCAATTCAGTCTTAATGGCGGTGCATACCAGGACAGCGGTTTTTTTTCCGGCCTGGAACCTTTCCGGAATTATAACGTGGTAGGAAAAAATTCTGCCGGCTGCACGGATACGGTTGTTGTGCAAATTGATTCGTATGATCCCTGCAATGGAGTGGTCATAAATGTTACGCTGACAAAAACAGACGCATCACCAAACCAATCAAACGGATCTGTTACTGCCACGGCAACAGGTGGAACAGGTTTTACTTACAGTATTAATGGAGGCCCGTTTCAAGCCAGCGGTATTTTTTCGAACCTTGCTGCAGGCACCTACGTGGTTGCGGCTAAAAGTGCAGCAGGTTGTATTGGCACCAGCCAAATTACGGTAGGCACCAATAATCCGTGTGCAGGTATAACGGTGGTAGTTACTACTACAACTGTACAGCCAACAACAGGCCAGAGCAATGGTTCAATAACAGCAACGGCAACGGGGGGCACAGGATTTACCTATAGCCTTAATAGCGGCGCTTTCCAGGCTAGTGGTACGTTCTCAAATCTTGCAGCAGGAAATTATACCATTACGGCAAAAAATTCAAATGGCTGTACCGGTGTTGCCACTGTTGCATTAGGTTCATCAAATCCATGCGCCGGCATCACCGTGGTTGTAACAACCACAACGGTTAATCCATCAACCGGCCAGAGTAATGGCTCAATAACAGCCTCGGCAACCGGTGGTACAGGATTTACCTATAGTTTAAATAATGCTGCATTCCAGGCGAGCGGCACTTTCACAAACCTTGCTGCAGGAACATATACGGTTACAGCAAAAAATTCAAACGGATGTTTGGGCAGTACCCAGGTTACACTTACATCTACAAACCCATGCAATAGTATCAACATTGTTATCACTACTGCTGTTGTGAATACCACACCTTGCGTTTCGCCAGCAAATAACGGCAGCATCACTGTTACAGCTACCGGATCAACAGGCTTTACATACAATATAAATGGCGGTGCATACCAGGCAAGCAATGTATTTGCCAACCTCAATGCCGGAAACTATGTGATGGGAGTTAAAGATGCAAATGGCTGTACCAAAACACAAACCGCAACCGTAGCTGTAATAGCAAGCGGTCCGCTGTTTGCACAGGTACGCAACCTGGTTTCAACCCGGTGCAATGGCAGTGGTTGCCATATAGGATCGGGCAACAATGCGGCCGGCTACAATTTCGATTCTGATTGCAATGTGGTTTCAAAGTGGAGCCAGATAAATAACACAAGCGTATTGTATGCACCGGGTTGGGTAAAGATGCCCAAGAACCCACAACCATTGCTGACCACAGCTGAAAAAGCAATAATCACCAACTGGATAAATGCAGGTCACCGGTATTCTGATTAAAGACATGTTTTTATATTCAGGATAGCAGGGTATCAAACATGCTGGCCTGTTTTAAGTTTACTTAAATACAGGTTCAGCATGTTTAAATGCAGGCCCGGCATAGACAAGAAAAAAATGGAACAAATTGGCTCTATTTTTATTCAATATAAAATGAATCGTGTTTTATGTCACTATTAAAAAACAAAGCAGTTAAGTGGGGTTTGTTATCAGCATTGGTAATCCTGGTAACCGGAAGTTTTGTTGGCTATAAAATGTATACAAAGCCACATCGGGATGTGCAGCATATTAAAGCCATTCCGGTAGCCGCTACAAAACTGGTAGCAGACTATGAAGCCAATGAGGCTCATGCCGACAGCACCTACCTGGATAAGGTGCTGGAAGTAGCGGGTGAAATAACTGAAATAACACAAAACCAGAAAGGCGAAAGCGTAATTGCCCTGGATGGTACAGGTATAGGCACCGTAAGATGCACCATGGAAAGCAGTGTTCAGCATGATATCAAAACAGGTGCTTCTGTAATTATCAGGGGCATATGCACCGGGTATCTTACTGATGTAATTATGGTGAGAGGACTTTTTCAGGGTAAATAAACAGCAATACTATTGAAGAACCATTTTTAAAATCCTAATTCACGTTAATGCAAAACCAGAATTCAAAATTAGTTGAGATCATCGGATTGATACTTTTCCTGTTGATCCTGCTTTCCTGCAAACACGAGATCCCTGTACAGGTAATTGAATCACCGGTTTCAGGCGGCGAACAAACCTGCAGTGCGGATACGGTGTATTTTCAAAACAAAGTTTTACCATTACTTAATTCAAGTTGTGCAATGAGTGGTTGTCATGATGCGATCACACACAAGGAAGGCATAAACCTGGCCACCTATGGTAATATCATGGCCACAGGCGGAGTACGGCCAGGTAATCCCGGTAACAGCAAATTATACACAGTTTTAAATAGAACCGGCAATGAGCGGATGCCTCCTCCCCCTGCAGCCGCATTTACGCAGGCACAAAAAGACATCGTTTATAAATGGATCATGCAGGGCGCAAAGAACAATGCATGCAACGATTGTGATACGGCTGTATTTACCTATTCAGGTGCTGTAGCTCCTTTAATGAATACCTATTGCAAAGGTTGCCATAACCCTTCTTCTTTAGGCGGGGGGATTGACCTGGGTGTTTATGCAGGTGTGAAAAGCGTTGCACTAAATGGCAAACTGCTGGGAAGCATTAAACACCAAACAGGATTTATTGCCATGCCCCAGGGAAGTACAAAACTTTCAGACTGTAAAATAGAACAGGTGCAGAAATGGGTTGCGGCCGGAGCACCAAATAATTAACCAAGCAAAAAAAGATTCAACAATGAAAACCATTTTATTCATCCTGGCCACAGCCCTTACTCTGTTATCCGTTGAAAGCTGTTATTACGATAAGGCCGAATTATTATACCCCAACAGCAATCTTCCCTGCGATACAACAGGTGTTGTTCAGTTTTCAACAGATGTATTGCCGGTAATGAATGCAAGCTGTAACCAGGGCGGGTGCCATAACACAGTTTCTGCATCATCGGGTGTTATACTCGATACCTATGCCGGGATAAGAACCCAGGCGCTCAACGGAAGACTGATGGGTTCTATTAATGCCACTGGTACCATGCCAAAAGGGGCATCTAAACTAAACAACTGTACGTTGGCTAAAATTCAAAAATGGATCGACGCAGGTACTCCTAATAATTAAAAATTTAAACCCATGAAAAAAATCATCATCAGTGCACTGTTCATCACTTCCGCAATATTTGCCGGCGCCCAGAACATTTACATGACCAAAACCGGTAAAGTATCTTTTTATTCCCGGGCCAAATCGCCGGAGAAAGTGGAAGCCGATAATAATGAAGTGTCGAGTGTACTCAATACCCAGACAGGCGATATGGTATTTGCGATACTGGTAAAAAGTTTTCATTTTGAAAGGGCCCTGATGGAAGAGCACTTCAATGAGAATTATGTAGAAAGCAGTAAGTATCCCAAATCTACTTTCAAAGGAAGTATCACGAACATTTCAACGGTGAATTTTTCAAAAGACGGCACTTACCCGGTTACGGTGGAAGGTGACCTGACCCTGCATGGCGTTACTAAAAAAGTTTCATCCAAAGGTTCTGTAACCGTAAAGGCAGGAAAAATAAGCGCCTACTCAAAGTTTGAAATAAAACTGAAAGATTTCAATGTAAGTATCCCGTCATTGGTGGCCGATAAGATATCCGAAGAGATTGACATTACCGTTGACTGCAAATACGAACTCAAATCCTAAAAAACCTGATCAATGAAAAAACTTTTTTTAGCCCTGGTTCTGCTTACTGCCTTCGGGATAAAGCTATATGCACAGGATGATCTGATGAAAATGCTGGAAGAAGACAGTAAGAAAGAAAAGAAAAAGGATTATGCCACCGCTACTTTCAAAACATCCCGGCTCATAAACGGACACTCCATCGAAAATGTGGCGGCCGGTGTACTGGATGTAAAGATATCTCACCGTTTTGGTATGGTGAACCGGGGGTCTTATGAATTTTTCGGGCTCGACCAGGCGACCATGCGCATGGGACTCGACTACGGAATTTCAAACCGCCTGATGGTAGGATTTGGACGAAGCACCTTTCAAAAACAATACGATGCTTTTTACAAATTCAAAATATTACGCCAGTCAAAAGGAGGCAGGGGCTCCTCTCCCATTTCAATCAGTGCAGTATCGACTGTGATGCTTAAAACACTGAAGTGGGAAGATCCGAAGCGTCAGAATTATTATACATCCCGTGTATCCTATGCCCACCAGCTCATCATTGCACGAAAATTCAGCGAGAGCGTGTCTTTTCAGCTGATGCCTTCCTTTATACATTATAACCTGGCCCAGGGAGCAACAGACCCGAATGATATTTTTGCATTAGGGGGTGGCGGAAGAATAAAACTTTCAAAAAGGCTGAGTTTTAATTTTGAGTATTATCATATTTTGCCCATATCACTCGTGGCAGGTGAAGGTTACCGGATTCCCGGAACAAAAAATTCCATTGCAGTAGGATTTGATATCGAAACAGGCGGACATGTATTTCAACTGCAGTTCACAAACTCAACCGGGATGACTGAAAAAACTTTTATCACAGAGACAACCGGTGATTTCTTTAAAGGCGATATCCATTTTGGGTTCAACCTGTCGAGGGTATTTACCATTAAGAACAGGAAATCAAAAAAGCACTAAGACAATCACCCGGTCAGCAGGCTTGATTTTTTGTCGGGGCTTTTAAATATGTGATTTATGTAAGTCTTTTCAACAGATATGTAACAGTTCTGAAATATTCCCGTTCTAATTTCACAATACAAACACTTCATCCAAATGAATGGCTCTTGTAAAAAAGAGTTATCCGTTTTTTTTGTGATCCATTTTATTTTTAACAGAAAAGCCCTGTGCTGAAACTGTGCAAAACATAAATGGATATTTTTAATCCCTTGTTCATAAATTTATCTTGTCAAAATAAGTGACAGGTATTTTTAAGAATACATTTTTCGGTCCGTACCCAGTTAAACATATACCACTATGATGTGTATACTGAGTATCGTTAAAATAAATCCTGCTGTACTTTTATTCGCCTTAACAGCTTTCTCAACGTTGTACAGTACTGCACAAGCTCCACCTGTTTTAATTTTTGCTCCGGTCATATCATCCGGACTTAGTTCAAAATCACTTGACATCGTAAATGCCGGCGACGGTTCCAACCGGATTTTTGTTGTTGGGTTAGAGGGAAGGATCAAGATCATATCCGGAGGTGCTTTATTACCCACTTCATTTTTAGATATTTCACAAGCGACCGGAACTGACAGCATACCTACTCCAGGGGCAGGTTCCGAGAGAGGTTTGCTAAGCCTGGCTTTTCATCCCGATTATAACGGCACTACAAACCGGTATTTTTTTATCTTCTATTGTATTAATACTGTGCCTGCCAATATTCCTTGTGTACGATTAACCCGGTTTGAAACGGTAGCCGGTAATCCCAACCTGGCAGATCAAACAACAGGGAAGGTTTTATTAACGATCGAAGAACCGGGGGCGACCATAACGGGGCTAAATTAAATTTTGGGCCCGATGGAAACCTGTACTTTGGAATTGGTGATGGCGGTGGAAGTAATGACCCTACCAATGAAGCCCAGAATGGAAATTCGCTTTTAGGAAAAATGCTTCGGTTAAATGTGGACAATTTTACAACCCCTCCCTATTATACCATTCCTGCAGACAATCCTTATGTAAGTGATCCAGCCGTGAGGGACGAAATATTTGCCATCGGGTTCCGCAATCCTTGGCGCTGGAGTTTTGACAGGCTTAATAATGACATTTGGGTTGGCGATGTAGGCGAAGGCGCCTGGGAGGAGATCAATACCGGTTCACTTGCAACATTTGGCAATAAAAATTATGGCTGGCGTTGTTATGAAGGCAACGAAGATCATAATACCACGGGTTGTCTGCCGGCAGGCAATTATACGTACCCGATCTTTGCTTATCCGCATAATTCTTCCACAGGCGGCTTTGCCGTTACAGGTGGTTATGTGTACCGGGGTACAGAATATGGAGCCATGTATGGGTATTATATCTGCTCCGATTTTATATCCGGCAACGCATGGTTAATAAAACCAAATGGCAGCGGTGGGTGGAGCGTATCACAACAGAGTTATGTAGTAAGCGGCGGCTTACCAAAATTTATCACAAGTTTTGGTGAAAGTGAGAACGGAGTTTTATATGCTGTTTCATACAGCGGCACGTTATATAAAGTTACTACCAATACCGGCGGGCCATTACCAGTAACGCTTTTACAATTTACAGCAAAAGCAGCCACTGGATATAATTCCCTTGGCTGGAAAACAGTCAATGAACAAAACCTGTCTGGTTATGAAATTGAATTCAGCAACAATGGCGTGAATTACCTAAGTGCAGGAAAAGTAAATGCAGTTAATACCCCGTTGGAGAATAATTATACCTTCCGGCACTATATTACAGGATTTACGAAGTTGTTTTATAAACTAAAGATCACCGGTACTGACGGCCGTTTATCTTATTCTGATATTATAGTGATTGATAAAACATCTCCTGCCCATGTAAAAATTTATCCTACCCTGGTTACAAATAACAGGCTGAATATTGTTTCAGAGAAACCGGTAGAAGCCTTGGTCATTTTTTCTTCGGAGGGGAGAAAGGTTTTTGAAACCAGGTTGAATAACTCTTCGGGCACTATTAATATCCCTTTCCCGCATTTACAGAAAGGCGTTTACATTGTACAGGCAAAACTGGGTGATGAATATTTCAGTGAGAAAATAATAATCCAGCAGGAGTAACAAAGCTTATTTTAGTCCTCGGTACTTAATCCTGCTTTCAGGTATTCCCTGTTCATTCTTGCTATGTTGGAAACAGAAATACCTTTGGGACATTCCGCCTCGCAGGCATATGTATTGGTACAGTTACCAAAACCTTCTTTATCCATTTGTGCAACCATGTTCAGCACCCTTGATTCTCTTTCCGGTTCACCCTGTGGCAACAATGCCAGTTGAGAAACCTTGGCGCTTACAAACAACATGGCGCTGCTGTTCTTGCAGGTTGCCACGCAGGCACCGCAACCTATACAGGCTGCTGCCATAAAAGCATCATCCGCATCTTTTTTATCAATGGGAATAGCATTTGCATCCACTGCATTACCGGTATTAACAGAAATATATCCGCCCGCCTGTATGATGCGGTCAAAAGCGGTACGGTCAACCATCAGGTCTTTTATAACCGGGAAAGCAGAAGCCCTCCATGGTTCCACTACAATGGTATCGCCATCTTTAAAAGCACGCATATGCAACTGGCAGGTGGTATTCTTTGTCCAGGGCCCATGCGCCCTTCCGTTTATGTACATGCTGCACATGCCACAAATACCTTCGCGGCAGTCGTGATCAAAGGCAATAGGATCTTTCCCATCCCGGATCAGTTGTTCGTTCAGCACATCAAACATTTCCAAAAAAGACATTTCAGACGAAATATCCTTTACCGGGTAGGTTTCAAAACTTCCTTTCGTTGTGCTGTTCTTTTGTTTCCACACCTTGAGTGTGAGGTTCATCATGTAGTGTTCCATAAAGATTAAATACGTTTATAATTGCTGTACTCAAAAGGCCTCCATCCAAAATTCTTCCACAAAAAATATAAGAGCCTGTGTTTTGTATTTTTAAAATTCTTTTTTTTCACATCCATTTTAAAGTCCCAGTCTTCTTTGCTTACCAGTTCTTTCATTACCCCCGGGTGTGTGCCGGTGAAAACCGTAACCGAATCAATATTTGAATAATCAAACTCCTGCCCCTTCTTATCTTCTGCTTCCGCCCATGTATCATGCACATCATCTGCATTCCACAATTTGCCGAAGTCGGTATATTTTCTTTTCATGGCCACCGGGTTACGTACCCAGCCATAATGATAAATATAAGCGTCAATCAGTTTTACATTCAGCTTACGGTCATTTAGCCTGAAACCCTGTGCATCGCGGTAACTTCGTATCTGTTTGTTATTCCGGATCACCCGTATCTCTTTCGAATACCATTTTCTTCCGTCGCCGATAAATTTATAGCTGCCGTAGAAGTGATGATAATGAAACAACAGCCCCTCTACCCGTTTATCATCTTTATACTTCTTCATCGCTTCTAATACCACCCGGTGATATTGTTCATGCAGCACTTCATCAGCCTGAATGTAAAAGAGCCAGTCGCTGTCGGATGCGGTTGCATCCATAGCTTTATCCGTTTCCACTGCAAGTACTTTTCCTCCCTCCCTCAAACTATTATCCCAAACGGAATGAATGATTTTCATTTTTTCAGATCCTATTGATTCAATGAGCTTGTTTGTTTCATCCTCCGAATCTCCCAGGCAAACGATCATTTCATCTACCAGGGGCAAAAGCGACGTAATGGATTCAACAACCGGGTACCCGTATTTAACCGCATTCTTTACAAACGTGAATCCGCTTACTTTCATGCCCCTGTCCCCAATTTGATTTATTATTTATAACTACGCTGCGTTGGTTTTACTATTTCAAAATTCAATGGCTCCTTTACCAACTGCCAGTCGCTTTCATTTTTATATTCCCATGCTGCTACATAACTATAGTTGGCATCATCACGTTTTGCTTCACCATCCTCTGTTTGCGATTCTTCCCGGAAATGCCCGCCACAGCTTTCATTCCTGTTCAGTGCATCCAGGCACATCAGTTCCCCCAGTTCTATAAAGTCTGCCACACGGCCTGCTTTATCCAGTTCAGGATTCATTTCATTTATTTCTCCGGGGATCTTCACATCGCTCCAGAATTCTTTTTTCAATTGCTGAATTTCAGTAATGGCTTCCTGCAGTCCTTTTGCATTACGTGCCATGCCGCATTTATCCCACATGATCTTTCCAAGGCGCTTGTGAAAACTTTCAACGGTCTGGTTTCCTTGAATGCTCATCAGTTTATTGATCCTTTCGCTTACGGCTCTTTCTGTTTCCTCAAATGCAGGATGTGTTATTGGAATAGATTTCGTTGCAATCTCATCAGCCAGGTAATTACCCAATGTGTACGGAATGACAAAGTAACCATCTGCGAGGCCCTGCATCAGCGCACTTGCACCCAGCCTGTTTGCGCCGTGATCACTGAAATTGGCTTCGCCCAATGCATACAAGCCAGGTACGGTTGTCTGCAGTTCATAATCCACCCATAAACCACCCATGGTGTAATGCACGGCGGGATAGATACGCATGGGCATTTCATAAGGGTTCTCACCGGTTATCTTTTCATACATCTCGAAAAGGTTACCGTATTTTTCTTCCACAACGGCTTTACCTAAACTTATTACCGTTGCATCATCCGGGCTATGGTTTCCCTGTTTACCGGCTTCAATCTTCCCGTAACGTTTTATCGCATCTGCAAAATCAAGATACACCGCCATCTTTGTAGTGCCAACACCATACCCTTCATCGCATCTTTCTTTAGCCGCTCTTGAAGCTACGTCTCTTGGGACGAGGTTACCAAAGGCAGGATACCTCCGCTCCAGATAATAATCTCTTTCTTCTTCCGGTATATCAACTGCTTTTCTTTTATCGTCTTTTGCTTTAGGAACCCATATCCTTCCATCATTCCGCAAGCTTTCACTCATCAGGGTTAATTTACTCTGGTGGTCGCCGCTAACCGGTATGCAGGTTGGATGAATTTGTGTAAAGCAGGGGTTACCAAAGAATGCTCCTTTCTTATGTGCCTTCCATGCGGCGGTAACATTGCTGCCCATGGCATTGGTGCTTAAATAGAATACATTTCCATAACCACCGGTGCAAAGCAAAACAGCGTGACCAAAATGCCTTTCGAGTTTTCCACTCACCAGGTCTCTTGCTATGATCCCTCTTGTCTTACCATCTATCATTACTACATCCAGCATTTCATGGCGGCTGTATTGCGTTACATTGCCCAAAGCAACTTGTCTTTCCAAAGCGCTGTAAGCACCCAGTAATAATTGCTGGCCCGTTTGTCCGGCTGCATAAAATGTACGCTGCACCTGTGTGCCACCAAAACTCCGGTTACTTAATAAACCACCATATTCTCTTGCAAAAGGAACGCCCTGTGCCACACATTGGTCAATGATCGCTGCACTTACTTCTGCCAGGCGATGTACATTTGCTTCTCTTGCCCGGTAATCGCCACCTTTTACCGTATCATAAAAAAGACGGAAAACAGAGTCGCCGTCATTCTGGTAATTCTTTGCTGCATTGATCCCGCCCTGTGCCGCGATACTATGTGCCCGGCGTGGACTGTCCTGGAAACAAAATGCTTTTACTTTATACCCCAACTCACCAAGTGCTGCTGCTGCAGAAGCACCGGCCAGGCCCGTACCCACCACGATCACTTCCAGTTTGCGCTTATTGGCAGGATTAACAAGTTTTACATGGCCTTTGTAATCGGTCCACTTTTTATCCATTTCACCTTGGGGAATCTTTGAATCTAGAGACATGGTAACTCAGTTAATTAGTTAATCGGTTTATTAGTTGATCCAGTTTAAGTAGAAAGCAAGGGCATCAATGCAAACAGCACACATACGATCACTGAAAATGCCGTGCCGGCTGCTTTAATGATAGGTGTATAACGTTTGTGATTAATTCCCATGGTTTGAAAAGCACTTGAGAAACCGTGCAGCAAATGCCAGAATAATGAGATCACGCCGGCGATGTATGCGATCACCACCCACAGTTGCTGAAAGTATTCTTTCATTTCCTCGAACGTGTTATGCGGTTCATCGCCACTGTACAAAGCAATTTTAGTATTCACAAAAAATTTAGAGATATGCAGCACCAGGAACAAAAGCAACAGTGTACCCAGTAAGCCCATACTGCGGCTGTACCATTTACTGTTGGCGCTTACATCATTCATGGAATATTTAACAGGCCTTGCGTCATTGTTCTGCTTTACCAGGACAAGTCCCTGGATTATATGGACTATCAATCCCGCAAACAAGCCTATTTCAAGCACCCGTACAATATAATTATGGCTCATAAAATGAGCCCAGGTATTGAACATGTCCCCGCCATCATTAAAAAAGATCATGGAGTTGATTGTACAGTGAACCACCAAAAATGATATTAAAAAAAGACCTGTAAGGCCCATTACGAATTTCTTACCGATCGAGGATGTGAAAAAATGTTTCCAGGTCATATTGAAAGCATTAGGTTGTTAGTTGGGATACAAAAATACGTCAGGAACGCTCAAAAAACCGCTATTGCAGAAAGTTTTTGAAATAAAAGCCCATGATTCAGATCAGCAAATTCTTCTGAGCATCATATCATCTATTTGCTGGAAGATTATTTCGGGCTTCAGTGTTCGCCATTGAGGAAAATCAACCAGTTCTACATAATTGGTTAACCGGGCCTGTTTAAAATCGTATTGGCTTTGCAAAGGCATATCCAGTATCACTACCCAGCCGGCTGAGTCTTCCAGTTGTTCCCGCCACTCTTCGTAATAACTGTCGTCGCTGCTGTGAAAATTCAATACATTTTCGGCAATAAGGATGAATTTACTGATGCCCTGTATGAACATGATATCGGTGATATCACGCCGCAGCGTCATGATATCATTTTCAATGGCATCGTTCCATTCGCCCAGCAGTTCAATAATGGCATAGCCCTGCTCGTAGTCTGTAAATAATATCTTCATGTACAGGGTACGGGAACCAAACTCATCCCACTGGGGATGGATAAAATAATTATAGACCGTGTGGGAGAATTCAAACTCACTGTATGTTCTGCGGTAAAAGGGCGACCGTTCGTCTTCCTCGGCGGTATATAAGTGTCTCCAGTTATAATATGGTTCAATGTCCTGCAAATAATGCTATTTAAAATGTTACTGCAAATTTCCGTGAAATTAATTAAAATGAGATACAAGGTTATTATAAAAAAGGGTTGCCAGAAACCTGGCAACCCCAAACTTAATAACCATAATATTTTATTGTACCACGATCCTTTCGGTGAAAATGAATTTATTGTTTGCATCGGTTACTTTAACCATGTACATACCTTTTGCAAAAGTTCTGTTGAGTGGAATGGTTTCTATTTGAGTCTTTCCGTTAACTGTAACCACCCTGTTCATAACCGGTTTACCGGAGAGATCAGTAATGGCAATGTTATAACGACCGGCCGCCTGCCCATCAAATGATATCTTGAATTCATTCGCTGTTACGGGGTTCGGGAAGATGTGTGCTTCGTTGGTAATAACAGGCACCACCGCTTTGAAATCGGCCGTACCGAGTTTTTTGGCAGCATCCACTTCTTTCTGGAACAGTAAATTACCATTGGCCAGGTCGGAAGCATTGTAAACCATATCCGAACCTTCTATCTTTTTGGCATTAAAATCAGTAAGTGTGAATTTGTAATAGCCTGCAAAAGCATTTGCACTTGCTACCACGATGGCACCGTCTTTATCAACCGCAGCACCATTGGTAGAATAATTGGCAGGCAAACCACCGATATTTCCAATATATTTTGCAACCCTTGTTTCGATATCCACAGAAAATACATAATGGTTTGCAGAGATAACATAAAGCTTGTTATACGCATCAGCGATCATATCTCCGCCCCAACTGCTGCACTGGTTATGTATGGAAATGGTTTTGTTTGATTCGTCATCGATCAAATTACCCAGGTCTGTAATGGTAATTTTTTTACCGGTAGTGAACCTTACCAGGCGGTTTGCATCATTGGTGAGGGCGTAACCGTTTCCATCGGCGCCAATTACCATACGGGTAAAGTTCTTTGCCTCATCCCTTATGCTTTCAGCAGAATTGAGCAAGGCAGACTTAACGGTATAGAATTTCTGGGCATTGCCTTTAGCACCCAGGTCAAGCCAGCGTAATTCGCCGATACGCATGGGTGTAAAGAAAAGTTTGTTCTGATTCTTATCGTATGCCGCTGCAGCAACCATGGTTTCTGTTGGTTGGGCAGATGTACCAACCGCTTTTTTTGTATCGGCATCGGCAAACACAAAAGCGGTTTTGTTACGCTGGTAAACATCCTGTAAAATTTTTCCTGTATTGATATCTACCTGGCGGATGTTCATCCACATAAAATCGCCGTTGCCATCGCCGGTAATGGCAAATGTCCTGTTGGCATCCTGTGCCGCAGAAACTAAACTGGCTGAAATGAGTGTTGTAGAAAGTAAAAGTTTAAGATTCATAAGAGGAGTTTTTGTTGTAAACAATTGAGATATGAAAATTACTCAAATTACAGAAACCCTCCAAGAATTTTTTATGAATGGCGGCTATCCACCGCTTTTTTCACACTCCCGGTCTTTAAAAGAAGTTCTTTGGCAGCTTCATAATTAGTCATGTCTGTTTTTTCCATGAGCATCTTCACACCACGATCAACCAGTTTATCATTGGTGAGCTGCATATTCACCATTTTATTATCTTCAACCCTGCCCAATTGGATCATAACAGTTGTAGAGATCATATTGAGAATGAGTTTTTGTGCGGTACCGCTTTTCATCCGGGTGCTGCCGGTTACAAACTCAGGTCCTACCACCGCTTCAACCGGGTGATCAGATGCAGCGCTTAACGGCGCACCTGGATTGCAGCAGATGCTGCCCGTAATAATGTTGTTGGACCGGCATTTATTGAGGGCACTTATAACGTATGGTGTGGTGCCGCTTGCAGCAATACCGATCACCACATCTTTTTCATTTACTGCATGCGCCTGCAGGTCGATCCATCCCTGTTCCACATCGTCTTCGGCAAATTCAACGGCTTCGGTTATTGCCTTGCTGCCCCCGGCAATAATACCAATCACCAACCCGTAAGGAACGCCATAAGTGGGCGGACATTCGCTGGCATCTACAATACCCAACCGGCCGCTGGTACCGGCTCCAATATAAAACAGCCTTCCTCCCATAAGCATCTTATCAACGATAACAGTCACCAATTGCTCAACCTGCGGGATCACTTTTTCAATAGCTGCCGGCACCGATTTATCTTCGTTATTAATACTGGTCAATATGTCTAAGACCGGCATCTTTTCCAGGTTCCTGTAATGCGATTCCGATTCTGTTATCTGTTTAAATGCCATAAATCTTTTTATCTGTGAAACTTTACCAGCCCATCCATGGGCTTTTTAATTACTTTACCCAGTTCCAGTTCGTATGAACTGCACAGGTCTTTCAATACATCCCGGAAACCATATGCCACACTCCCGGTAAAGTTGATGGGAAGTGTCCAACTCTCTCTATACTTATAAATATGATTAAAAAAGAAATCATTAAAGCCATCCTCGATTATATTCTCAACCATATAATGCCCCCGGTTCTCTGCCAAAAATATTGCAAAAGATGCCAGGTAGCGGTTTGGCAATGGCTTTTTATAAACCGCCGTCAGGATCTCATCGCTGTTGGTATTGAATTTAGCATGAAACCGGTCCATCAGGTCGCCGTCAAAAGTATTGTACAAAAAATACTGGATCACTTTGCGGCCAAGGTAGGCCCCGCTGCCTTCATCACCCAAAACATAACCCAGGCCGGGACTGTTCTTGATGATCTTCTTGCCGTTATAATAACAGGAGTTTGAGCCGGTGCCCAGGATGCAGGCAACACCCTTTTCATTTCCGCAAAGGGCTTTGGCCGCCCCCATCAGGTCATGATCAACCGATACGTCAGCATCGGCAAAAACCTTTTGAATGGCCTTCTTTACGAGTTTTACATTTTCAGCATTGCTGCAACCTGTTCCGTAAAAAAATATCTCATCCGGCTCAACCTTTTTCATTTTAGGTTTCAGCTCTTCGGTAATTATGTATTCAATTTGTTCTGCTGAAAGAAAATAGGGGCTCAGTCCCTGCGTATAAAAGGTTTTGGCAGACGTCCCGTTCAATAAGCACCACTCTGTCTTTGTAGAGCCGCTGTCGGCAATTAGTTTTATCGGCATTAATCTTTTGTATGATTTCAGATTGAAGTTAATTCATTTTGTATTAAAAGCGGAACCTAAAAGCTATAAGGGAAATAGCCACAAGGGATAAGTCTGCCATTTAATAATCTTGTTTATTTAAAGTACAGAGTTCTGGCTGCGAATTAACCATTTGCCTTAGCGTTCCTCCTCTTGCAGCTTGTATTTCCCTTGCAGCTTCTCCTTATCTTCGCAAAATGAATAACAAAAAGGTACAGGTTTGGTTACCCCTGCTTTTCAGCATAACCATGATCCTGGGAATGTATATGGGCTATAAGATGAGAGATAATATGCCCGGCAAAAGTTTTTTCTCTCTGGAAAAAAGAAGGCCTGTACAGGAAATAATGGACCTGATAAAGAACCGCTATGTAGATGATGTAAAAATAGATTCTCTCACTGATACGGCCATTGAAGCCATGCTCAGCAAATTAGACCCTCACTCTGTATTTATCCCCGCCGAAGAACTGCAGCAGGTAAATGAAGACCTGGCGGGTAAATTTTTCGGTATTGGCATTGAGTTCAACATTTTTGATGATACGCTGAATGTAATTAATATACTAAAGAACGGCCCGGGGGAAAAAGCAGGCTTGTTGACCGGCGATAAATTTCTAAAAGTTGGTGATAGCCTTGTTGCCGGAAGAAAAACCGGGGCGGATACATTCCGGAAATTATTAAGAGGCGACCGTGGCTCGGAAGTAACCATTACATATTTACGGAACGGTGAACAAAAAAAAGCTACCCTCACCCGGGATGCCATTCCGCTGAGCAGTGTTGATGCCAGCTACATGATCACAAATGAAACAGGTTATATCCGCCTGAATAAATTTTCGTCGCAAACCTACCGGGAATTCATGCAGGTATTGGAAGCTTTAAAAAAGACCGGGTTAAAAAAACTGGTACTCGATCTCCGGGGCAATGGTGGTGGGGTACTGGATGAAGCCATTGAAATTGCCGATGAATTTTTAGACGGCGATAAACTGATCACTTATACCGAAGGCAAGCATACCGACAAACAGGAATATCGCTGCCGCAGGCAGGGCCAGTTTGAAAAAGGAGCCCTCATCGTTTTGGCAGATGAAGGCACTGCGAGTGCCAGTGAGGTTTTAATTGGTGCTTTGCAGGATTGGGACAGGGCTACCATTGTTGGCCGGCGATCTTTTGGTAAAGGATTGGTGCAGCAGCAATTTGACCTGAGCGATAACAGCGCTTTGCGATTGACCGTTGCCCGGTATTACACACCCATTGGCAGAAGCATTCAACGGCCTTATACAAACGGCAGCAAAGTTTATTATGACGAGATCACTAACCGGTATCATGATGGAGAAACACAGCACGCCGATTCTATAAAAAATGATACCACCAAGGCTTACAAAACCATGGGTGGGAAAAAAGTGTATGGCGGCGGGGGCATCACGCCTGATTATTTCATCCCATTGGATACAACCGGGTTCAGCAGCAACACCGCAAAAATTTATAACAAAAACATCATCGGCAACTTTGCCTATCACTTTTACCTGCAGAACCTGGCGACATTAAAAACATTTAAAACACCGGGTGACTTTGCAAAAGGATTTATTTTTTCGGAAGACAACTGGAACGGGTTTGTGCAGGCCGCTGCCAAAGACTCGGTAAACATTGATTCCATAAATGAAAAAGTGAAAGCGGATCTTATCAACCGCATCCGTTCTTCCATTGCCAGGCAGCTTTGGCGCAACGAAGGTTTTTTTGAAACGATCAATACAACCGACGAAGCCATAAAAAAATCACTGGAGATACTGGCAAAATAAAAGCCTCCCGGTTGGGAGGCCTTTAATGTCGTTCACAATATTCAACTACGTTAGGTGTCTTTGAATTGCGTACGGCTTCAGAGGTTCATTGTTTTTTAGGATACTGGAGTTTGTTTTGGTATTTTCTTTTGGATATTGGACAACACAAATATGCCCACAAACAGTTTTGTTTTTAGTAGTTTACGACATAAATAGTTTGTAGAGCATTTTCGAATTAATCCTTTGCTTGATATACTTCACCCCGGGCTCATTTCCTTACCTTTGCGGCAAATAACGATTCTATATGTGGCTAAACAATATTTTAGAGACCATTGGCAATACGCCCCTCATCAAACTCAACAAGATAACCAGGAACCTGCCCTGCACCGTACTTGCAAAAGTGGAATACTTTAACCCCGGCAACAGCATCAAAGACCGCATGGCTTTAAAAATGCTGGAAGTGGCCGAACAGGAAGGAAAAATAAAACCGGGCGGTACCATCATTGAAGGAACCAGCGGCAATACCGGCATGGGCCTGGCCCTGGCAGCCTGCGTAAAAGGGTATAAATGTATTTTCACCACCACCGATAAGCAATCAAAAGAAAAGGCGGATATATTAAAAGCTGTGGGCGCCGAAGTGATCGTTTGTCCTACCAATGTAGAACCGGAAGATCCACGCAGTTATTATTCTGTTTCTAAAAGACTGGCTACCGAAGTTCCCAATAGCTGGTATGTAAATCAATACGACAACCTGGCCAACCGCCTCGCCCACTACGAACAAACCGGCCCTGAAATATGGGAACAAACAGAAGGAAAAGTGACCCACCTGGTTGTAGCTACCGGAACAGGTGGTACAATTGTAGGTACAGCAAAGTATTTAAAAGAAAAAAATCCCAACATAAAAATATGGGCTGTTGATAGTTATGGTTCTTTGCTGAAAAAATATTTTGAAACAGGTGAGATCGATCAAAAAGAAGTTTACCCTTATATAAGTGAAGGCTTTGGGGAGGATTTTGTACCAGCCAACTATGATATGGGTGTAATTGATGAGTTCACAAAAGTTACCGACAAGGATGGCGCCGTGATGGCCAGGCGCATTGCCAAGGAAGAAGGCATGTTTTGTGGTTACAGTGCCGGCAGTTGCCTGCAGGGTATGCTGCAACTGGCAAAAGACGCCGATGGCAAAGACCGGTTGAAGAAAGATGATGTGGTGGTATTAATATTTCATGATCACGGCAGCCGCTATGTGGGTAAGGTTTATAACGACCAGTGGATGCTGGAAAGGGGCTTCCTGGATGTAAAGACATTCAAGGACGTTGTTGGGGGTCGTGGCACACAACGCCTGATAAGTCTTACTACAGCCGATACGGTTGCAGCAGCCATTGACCTGATGAAGAAATACGATATTGAGAACATACCCGTATTAGAGAATGGAGAAAACAAAGGCGCCATATCTGAAGGGGGGTTATTTGATAAGATCCTTAATAATCCCGATATCAAAACACAAACAGTAGGCTCCGTAATAGAAAAAGCCTACCCGGAAGTAGCTTTTGAGACCCCGGTTGAGCGCCTGAGTACATATATTACCAAAGAAAACGGGGCAGTTTTGAGCAGGGACGAGAGCGGGTCTTTTCACATTGTAACCAAATACGACATTATCCAGAGCCTGAGCAAATAACCCTACCCGGAATTTTACGAACAGGCTAAATCCTTTACAGTGCCGCATCTTACCGATGCGGCACTCTTGTATAAGGATATCGCCCCATCTGACACTCGTAGTTTTACGATTATTTTTTTCGTAGCTATCCCACCCAAAAAAATGAATATATACGATTGAGACAGTAATTAGAGAAGCACGAAAAATGAGCAATATCGCTCTAGTATACCACGATTATCTGCCGCATCTTTGTATCAGAAGTTGATTGATAGATTAAATATCAATCGTTATCCAAGATCCTGACTAAAGCCGAAAAAATTAAATCCAATGTTTGTGAAAAATTACAAACGATCCAATATCAGTCAACTTCTTTTAAATTGAAAACCAAGATCTTTAAAAACCAATATTCGCTTTAAGTTCTTTGTCCGAAGAAAAACCAAGAGTTTCTAAGTATTTGAAAAAAAACAATATCCAATGCCTATGCTGTAAAAAGCGATGATGGCGAAGAAAAACCGAAGAAGACCAGTATCCACAGCCACTGCCCTGAAAAGCAATGGTAGAAAAACCAAAGAAAAACCAATATCCAGCCTATGCCGTAAAAAGCGATGATGGCTAAATTGAAGAACACTGAAACCAGGATTAAGTTATTAAGGACCACTCTGCCAAAATAAGGTAACCCCCTTAAGATAGCAGATCCAATGAAATCCTGAGAAAACCAACTCTCGTGCTTGGTTGGTTTACAAAATTAACTTCCACAGTTGTTTGATATAATATCAAAAGGCTGTGGAAGTTTTTTATTTCCCAAAACTTCCCCTTCCCTATTTTTACGTCATGATCCTGAGCAATGCATCTGGTCTTGGCTATGTTCCCAACAGGATCATATCGCTTGTCCCGTCACAGACAGAATTACTCCATTACCTCGGGCTGGAACAACAAACCGTGGGCATAACAAAATTCTGTGTACACCCCGCCCAATGGTTTCAAACCAAAACAAGGGTTGGCGGCACCAAAACGGTAAACAGCAAGATCATTGATCAATTACAACCCGACCTCATCATCGCAAATAAAGAAGAAAATGTAAAAGAACAGGTTGAAGAACTGGCTGCAAACTACCCCGTTTGGTTAACCGATGTGAACAACCTGGATGAAGCCTTACAAATGATCCATGACATCGGCGAACTAACCGGTAAACAAACCCTGGCATATTCATTAATCAGGAACATCAGAAACGGCTTTAACGAATTGGCCCAACCACAAACTTATCCTGAGCGTAGCCGAAGAGCAAACCTCAAATCTCAAACTCAAAGCTCCAAACTCAAAACAGCTTACCTAATCTGGCAAAAGCCCTACATGACCGTTGGCGGAGATACCTTCATCAACGATATGCTGTTAAGATGCGGCTTTGAGAACATTTTTGCCGACAGGAAAAGATACCCCGAAACATCCATCTCCGAACTACAAACTTCAAACCTCAAACTATTGCTTCTTTCTTCCGAACCCTATCCGTTCAAACAAAAGCATATGGATGAATTGGCAGCACAATTACCAGGATGCAAAATACTTTTAGCCGACGGGGAATATTTCAGCTGGTATGGAAGCAGGCTCCTGCAATCAGCCGGGTATTTTAAAAAATTCATTGAAAACTGTTCTTGATCTTTATTTCCTGAACCACATAGGACATAGGGAACGTAGAACAACACATAGATGGTCAATATAAACCTATGTGTTCTATGTTCCTATGTGGTTCAAACCGATTATTACCTAATTTTCCCGATACTTCTCTTTAAACACATTTTATATTAAATTTGCCAAAACCAAAACGATATGGCTAATAAAAAAATCATTGAACTACTGGGCGACCAGGCCGATTCATTACTGAATCATGAATGCAAGGGCATTACCAAAAATGAAATATCATTACCCAACCCGAACCACGTGGATGATATCTGGAGAGCAAGCAACCGGAGTAATCAAACCCTCAAAAGTTTACAACACATTTTAGATACAGGCCGTCTTGGCGGAACAGGATACGTTTCTATTTTACCGGTTGACCAGGGAATAGAACACAGTGCAGGTGCTTCCTTTGCACCAAACCCTATTTATTTTGACCCGGAAAATATTGTTAAGCTGGCTATTGAAGGCGGATGCAATGCCGTTGCCTCTACGTTTGGCGTCTTAGGTATTGTGAGCCGCAAATATGCTCATAAGATCCCGATGATGGTTAAGATTAACCACAACGAATTCCTGAGCCTGCCCAATAAATTCGACCAGATCATGTTTGGCAAGGTAAAGGATGCCTGGAACATGGGCGCTACCGCTGTTGGCGCTACCATTTATTTCGGCAGTGCCGAAAGCACCCGCCAGATACAGGAAGTGGCCACCGCCTTTGAAATAGCGCATGAACTGGGTATGGCCACCGTTCTCTGGTGCTACCTGCGTAACAACGGATTTAAAGTGGATGGCGTGGATTATCATACTGCCGCCGATCTCACAGGACAGGCAAACCACCTGGGTGTTACCATCCAGGCCGACATTATCAAGCAAAAACTACCTACAAACAACGGCGGTTATAATGCCACCAAACATGGCAAGACCTCTCCCCTCGTATATTCTAAATTAACAACCGATCACCCCATTGATCTTGCCCGTTACCAGGTGGCTAATTGCTACATGGGACGTGTAGGACTCATCAACAGTGGTGGTGAAAGTAAAGGCGCCACCGATATGGCCGAAGCAGTCACCACCGCCGTGATCAACAAGCGTGCAGGCGGTATGGGCCTTATCAGCGGTCGTAAAGCATTCCAGAAACCAATGAAAGACGGGGTGGAATTACTGAATAATATCCAGGATGTTTATTTGGATAACAGTATTACGATTGCATAAATACGTTACAGCCGTTTAAGTCGTTCAAATCGTTGCAACGTTAAACGACTTAAACGACTTAAACGTTTTAAACGACTTAAACGTTTTTATGAAAAAAGAAGAAGACTTTGATGCCAGCCTGGCCGGGGAGGAAGGAAATGCCGATGAAGTGAAACACAGCTGGTTCAAAAGAATGAAAAAAGGCATCCTCACTTCCACTAAGGATAAGAAGGATGCCCCGGAAGGATTATGGTCTAAATGCCCTTCCTGCAAATACACCTGTACGGTTTCTGAACTGAACGAAAATAAATTCGTGTGCCCCAAATGCGATTACCATCACCGCATCGGCAGCGATGAATATTTTGATATCATTTTCGACAACAACGAATACACCGAATTATTTGCCAACATCCGTTCAAAAGACTACCTCCATTTTGTTGACCTGAAGCCATACGACAAACGCCTGGAAGAAACCTATGCAAAAACCGGCATTCATGATTCCATGACGGTAGCACACGGAAAAGTAAACAGCCACGACCTGGTGGTTGCCTGCATGGATTTTGAATTCATCGGCGGCAGCCTGGGCAGTGTGATGGGAGAAAAAATAAGCCGGGGATGCGATTATTCCATGCAACATAAGATACCCTTCATGATCATCAATAAAAGCGGGGGTGCAAGAATGATGGAAAGCGCTTTCTCCCTGATGCAGCTGGCAAAAACTTCGGGGAAATTATCGCAACTGAGCGATGCCAAAATACCCTACATCTCTTTATGCACCGATCCAACCTTTGGCGGCACCACGGCTTCCTTTGCCATGCTGGGTGATGTGATCTGTGCCGAACCCGCTGCCCTCATTGGCTTTGCCGGCCCACGGGTAATAAAGGAAACGATCAAAAAAGACCTGCCCGAAGGATTCCAACGAAGCGAATTTTTACTGGAGCATGGCTTTCTCGACTTTATCGTTCACCGCAAAGATCTGAAGGAAAAATTGGCTAACTTGTTGTTGCTCTTTAAGGGATAACAGCCGATTGCAGAAGCCAGTATTACCAGGAAGGAATTGTTTTACTGCAGCGGTCACACCTAAAATTATGCTGCTGAAAAAATCTTCCATACTCATTCTTATTATTTTATTTTCAAGAGGAGATTTATTTTCACAAACAGCCTGCACCGCACTCGGTCAAAATCCGTCCACCGCTTTCCCGGTTTGCGGTACAGCTACTTTTTTCCAGGACAGTGTTCCCATTTGCAGTTCTAACATTCTTTATGTTCCGGGTTGTTCTGTTTTTGGCGACACATCAACCCTCTATCAAAACAAAAATCCTTACTGGTATAAGTTTACCTGTTTCCAGGGCGGTACACTTAGTTTCCTGGTAACACCCAATGATCCCAATGAGGATTACGACTGGCAATTGTATGACGTAACGGGCCATAACCCGGATGATGTATATACCGACACTTCACTCATCGTTTCCGGCAACTGGTCAGGAACATTCGGGCCAACCGGTGCCAATGATACCGGCCTTAATTATATTGCCTGTGCTTCATTGCCTGCTGAACTCTATTCCACCTTTGCCTTTAGCCCTACGCTTATACAAGGCCACAATTATATTTTACTCATCAGCCATTTCTCCGATACGCAACAGGGATATTTTCTTTCATTTGGCGGAGGAACAGCCGTTATCACCGATACATTACCGCCACATACCGTAAATATTAACTGGGCCAGTTGCGATGCTACAAAGATCCTGGTGAAGCTGAACAAGAAAATGAAGTGCAGCAGCCTGGCGGTAAACGGGTCCGACTTCATCATTAACCCGCCATTGGCATCGGTAACAAGTGCTGTTGGCATCGGCTGCAGCAGCGGCTTTGACATGGATTCTGTGTTGCTTACTTTTAACCAGCCATTGCCATTTGGTAATTACAACCTCATCGTTCAGCCCGGCGGCGATGCAAATACCTTACTCGATATTTGTGACAACGATGTGCCTGCAGGTGAATCCATTCCATTCACAATACTCTCGCCCAGGCCCGTGCCCTTAGACAGTTTACAGAATAACAAGTGCAGCACCGATTCGCTGATCATTGTTCTTCCCGGCCTTATTAAATGCAGTTCGGTTGCCGCCAACGGCTCAGATTTTTTTATTACCGGTACCTACCCGGTAAATATCATCAACGCCTCGCCGGCAAATTGTTCAACCGGGTTGACTAACCGGGTGATCGTTCGATTTGCATCTGCAATGGTATTGCCTGGAAGCTTCCGCATCGTATTACGCATGGGTACCGATGGCAATACGCTGTTAAGCGAATGCGATACGCCATCGGTTGCAGGCTCGTTCATTCCTTTCAACATTCTGCCAAAGCCGGTTGCAAACTTCGGCTTACCTGCTTCTGTTTGCCTGCCGAATGCATTTGCAAACTTTACAAATCTTTCTACCATTGCTGATGGAAGCGAAAACCTCTTTCAATATTTCTGGAATTTTGATGACCCGTTAAGCGGCCCAAACAATACATCAGCATTAAAAAACCCCACGCACTGGTACAGCATTGTTCGTCCATATAATGTCAGTCTCAGGGTAACAAGTAATGGTGGTTGCGCAAAAGACACGATCATTGTTTTCAATAACATCCATCCGCAGCCAAAAACATATTTTGGTTTCAGCAAACCTGCCATTTGCATCGGCGATCCCATAACCATTAAAGATTCTACCAACAGCATGGACGGCATCACCGTTCAATGGAACTGGGACTTGGGTGATGGCTCAAAAAGAAACACACAGAACGTTACATACACGTATGCAACAGTTAAAACTTTCACGGTAAGTTTATATACCATGAACAGTCATGGCTGCTACAGCGATACACTTTCAAGGTCGATCACTGTCTATCCATATCCCTCCGTATATGCAGGCCCCGACAGGGTTGTGTTATCCGGCGGACAGATCACCCTTGTTTCGCAGGCAACGGGCACCAACCTGCAATACCTGTGGACACCCGCTACTTATTTAAATGACCGCTACACACCGAATCCAAAATGCATTGCCCCGCAGAATGATATTACCTACACACTTACTGTAACCGGAACAGGTGGATGCACTGCTTCGGATGATGTGTTTGTAAAGGTTTTAAAAATGCCCAGGATACCCAACACTTTCACACCGAACAATGATGGCATCAATGACCTTTGGGTGATCCAGTATTTAGAAGACTATCCCAACAACCGCCTGCAGGTATTTACAAGAACCGGTCAGCTTGTTTTTGAAAGCAATGGCTATTACAAAGCATGGAACGGAACTTATAAAGGAAGGCCACTCCCCTACGATACATACTATTACATTCTTGAACCTGGCAGCGGAAGAGACCCGGTGACGGGGTTTGTGACGATTATAAAATAGGGTTCTCCTTTTATTAATCAATGCCATAAAGCCCTACAAGTAGATGTATATATTTAATTTGTGGCAGCAATTCTCGGCAACATTGCAAGAATTTTAGTTTTTTATGGCAATTAAAACAAACATATTTCGGTTAGGCTCGCTTGTACCTCATGGAGTTGGGGATAATCCTGACTCACAAATGATCGACTTAATTTATTCTATTCTTTTACAAGAATTTGGTCAAGATATTTATTCTCACATACGTGTTCAACAAATCGGCAATGATTTAGATGAATTAATAATTAAAGAAAAAAATAACGTTCACATAAATATTCGTTATCCTGCTTTTAAAGATTTTGAGACTAAAAGTGAAAAGGAAAGGAATTCTATACGGGTTGATATTATTCATAAAGCATTGGTGAGACTCGCAGAGAAATTTAAAAAATTAGACATTAGCAAACTAGAATTGATTAAAGACAAAATATTAGCGAACGAATTTGCTTTTAATTTTTTATATAAAACTTATGTAAACCCGAAAAGAAGTGATTTAGTTGCTAAGTTATTCATTCAGCCTTTAGTAGATCGATTCAATTTTTCCCTTCTTATTGAAGAAGCAAATAAAGAGAAGTGCAAAATTTTACTTTATTCTGGAATACCTTCTTCTTATTATATACAAAGTTTTTTTCTAAACGGTAAATGGCGAGGACAAAATGAATTTCTATTTAAGCCAAAGAGAGAATTTGAAATAAAAGCCATTGTTGATAAATGTTTATGCGAGGTCATAAACTTAACGGAATATGAAAAACCTCCCCTCTTTGAGATGATGAAAGCTGATATATCGAAGATAGATATAGACAAAGCCCATGCGGATTGGGTACACTCTATGCCTCCAGCAATTGCAGCTATTGTCACTCACAATCCGAACTAATTTATTATAACTCCGCCGTTGTTGGTCGCCTTATCAACAACAAATAGCCATCCAAAATCGAATACGGAACTCGCCCTTGAACTCAACCTTTATTTATTAATTTAGCTCATACAGTCGCAATTAAAACAAACCCATGCAACACAAAGCCATCTCCATCCGCCCCTTCATCGGAGCCCAGGATTTTGAACTGTCAAGAAATTTTTACCGTGACCTGGGTTTTGAAGAAGTTGTTTTATTTCACAACATGTCTTACTTCAAAACAGAAGGATTGGGATTTTATTTACAGGATGCATATGTGAAGGACTGGGTAGATAATACGATGGTCTTTTTAGAAGTGGAAGATGTGAGCCGGTTCTGGAACGAACTGGCAGCCCTGGATCTTACAACCAAATATAAAAATGTGAAGTTAACCGCTATCAAAAAAAATGACTGGGGCAGCGAATGTTTCCTGCACGACCCATCCGGAATTCTCTGGCACTTCGGCGAGTTTGCTAAGTAAGCTAACTCCCACGTAACACCTACCTTTGCACAAATATCAGCAATTGGAAATTTCGAACCGCAAGGCATACTATGAATATTTTTTTGAGCAGACCTATATTGCCGGGCTGGTATTATCCGGCACGGAAATTAAATCATTGCGGGCAGGCAAGGCAAGCTTTAACGACAGCTACTGCGTTTTCCAGGATGGCGAATTGTTTGTAAAGAGCCTCCACATATCCGAGTATTCATTCGGCACTTATACCAACCACGAACCCATGCAGGAACGGAAACTCCTGCTCAATAAACGGGAACTGCAAAAACTGGAAGCAAAAACAAAAGAAAAAGGATACTCCATCATACCGCTGAAAATTTTCCTTGCTGAATCCGGTTATTTTAAAATGGAGATCGGCCTGGGCAAAGGCAAAAAGAATTACGACAAGCGGGAAAGTATTAAGGAAAGGGAGACGGATAGGGATATTAAACGGAAATACGGAGTATAAGAAGGTTTTAAGTTTGGGGTTTGTAGTTTGTGGTTTGTGGTTTGTGGTTTGCAGTTGAAAAGAGTAAAATGAATTTAAAAATTTCTCCACCTGCATACGCCCAACTACAAACCACAAACAAGATAAACTAGCACTCCGATAAACTCAACGGCACATTCACCGCCAATCCCCCATCAGCCGTTTCCTTGTATTTGCTGTTCATATCCAGCGCTGTATCCCACATGGTTTTAATAACACTATCTAAACTTACCTTGGCATAATCAGGAGAGCTTTGTAAAGCCAGTTGGCTTGCAGTGATGGCTTTAATGGCACCCATCGTATTCCGTTCAATGCAGGGCACCTGCACCAAACCGCCAATGGGATCACAGGTAAGACCGAGGTGATGCTCCATGGCGATCTCTGCCGCCATCAGTGTTTGCCGTTGCGTACCACCCAAACATTCGGTAAGCGCAGCAGCAGCCATAGCACTGCTTACACCGATCTCGGCCTGGCAACCACCCATGGCAGCAGAAATGGTGGCGCCTTTTTTAAAGATGCTGCCCACTTCCGAAGCCGTTAATAAGAACTGGATTATTTTTTCATCATTATCTCCGTTACAAAATGCAATGTAATATTGCAGCACAGCCGGTATCACACCAGCAGCGCCGTTTGTTGGTGCGGTAACCACCCTTCCAAAACTTGCATTCTCTTCATTCACCGCAAGGGCAAAACAACTTACCCAGTCGAGTATGTAGGTGAAATCGCTTCCTCCTTCTTTTATAACTTTCAGCCAGCTGTCATAATCTGTATACGGCCTGCCTGCGGTAAGTTTTTTATTCAGTCCACCCCCTCTGCGCTTTACCTGTAATCCGCCGGGCAATACACCTTCGGCATGACAACCCCGGTAAATACATTCTTTCATCACCCGCCAGATATTAAGCACACCATCTTTCGTTTCTTTTTCACTCCGCCATACGTGTTCATTTTCCATCACCACATCACTGATGTTCAAACCCGTCTTCATACACCAGTGCAACAATTCATCGGCTGTATTGATGGGGAAAGGAAGATGTACGTCATTTCCCGGATGCCCTTCTTCTCCTTCCTTAACAACAAACCCACCACCTACTGAGTAATAGGTTTCAGAAATGTTATCGCCATTAGAAAGACTCACCAGGAAACTTAAGCCGTTTGGATGAAAAGGCAGCGATTCACTCATCAGGAACTCGATATCCTCTGCCGGGTCAAAATCAATTTCATGCCTGCCGGCCAGCATCATTTTTTTCATGTGCTTAATGTCGGCGATCTTTGCAGCTATATTATTTACATTGAAGGTTACGGGATCGTCGCCGCTAAGTCCGAGTTGCACGGCGATATCCGTTCCATGCCCCACACCTGTTTTAGCAAGTGAACCATACAGGATCACCCGCAACTCTTTTATATTGTTGAGCAATTCTTTTTGCTGAAGGCTTTGGGTAAACCGTTGTGCAGCACGCCAGGGGCCAAGGGTATGGCTGCTTGAAGGCCCCACACCTATCTTAAACATGTCAAAAACCGAAATGGCTTCGTGGCTCAATGAAGATGATTTTATTACTGAACGTCTATCAGCTGGATAACAAAAATGAGGTTGGAATTGCCGGGAATAACCCCAACCGTGTTAGCCCCATATCCTAACGAAGGTGGGATAAAGAGATTCATGGTACCGCCTTTTTTCAGTAAAGGAAGCCCTTTTTGCCAGCCTACTATTAATTGCCCGAGAACAAATGACGCACCGGTCTGGTTTTCGTCAAACTTCGTTCCATTAAGCAGGTAGCCGGTGTACTTAACCAAAACGTTTGAGCAAATGGCAGGACTTGCCCCGGTACCCTGCGTTGTGATCTCATAAAAAAAGCCACTGGGATGCTGGATAGCTGCCGGATGTGTGGCTGCAACATAGGCCTGCAAGGTAGCTACTTCAGAAGCAGGGGCCACCAGCGTTGACTCCGTATAGGTACATGCATCTGCCGACGCTTTTCTGCAACTGCTGAAAAGAAAAGGAGAAAGCACTGCGGCAATAAGGAATAATTGTTTTTTGTTCATTGGTAGTGTTCTGTTATTTGATTTGTGAATTGATGTCCTCATTCTGTGCCTTGCTTTTCAGTTCCCGGTAAATCTGCTCATTCATTTCCCATTTGTAGTGCATACGGAAATAAGCAAAGAACAGAATACTGATGAACAGGGCAATGATAATGGTGACGAAAGTGCCCGATGACGTATTGGAAATTTTGGTGTACCAGTCAGGAAAAAAAAACTGTATCACAAACAGCAGCAACAGTACCGGCAGGCTGAATAATACAGCCATCGGCAATCCATTCAGTAGTTTCGCTTTCACGGTATTCAGTTTATCCCTTTCCGCCTCCCAGTACACAATAAACTGTCTGTCCTTTTCCGTTATCATAACGCAAAACTAAGGCAATTTGGGGAATGAATTGAATGGAACCACACAGGCACATAGGAAACATAGGTTGAATAAAATCTGCCCAGCAAAACAAGCAGTTGATACGCTATTTGTTTCTTCTAAGTGTTCTATGTGCCTATGTGGTTCAAACCGGATTTACCGGCCCTTTGATATGTAGTGAATATCTTGTAGGTTTGTTACGCTTAACCATTGCGAATGAAAATAGAACAACTGCTCGTACAGCATTTTTACAAAACCAGGGAAGTTACCCTCCAGGGCATCGGCACATTCAGTCTTTCTCCCGACTTTGTGATGCCTATGGAAAATGATAAAGATGCGTCTATTCCCGAGAACGCAATCTCCTTTACATACGATTCACGGGCAGCAGAAGATGATGCGCTGATCAATTACATCGTGGAGCAGACCCGGAAGATGAAACCTTTGGCATCAGCCGATCTTGATTCTTACCTTGTTTTGGGAAAGCAATTCCTGAACATTGGCAAGCCCTTTAAAATTGATGGCCTTGGTATGCTGACAAAGAACCAGCAGGGGGAATACCAGTTTACCCAAGGCGCCAGTTTCAGTTCAAAATCAGAAGAAGTACCTCCTTCACTTGTAAAAGAAAAGATGGAGGACAATGATTTTTCTTTCAGGGATAAACGCAACAAACCGGCAGGCGGCAGCAAAAAAGGATTGTTGATAGCAGCTGCAGTTGTATTGGTTGGCCTCCTTGGAACCGCCGCCTGGTATTTTTTTATGAGAGGCAGCAAACCGGTCACTTCGGTTGAAACGATACAGAAAGAACCGTTGGTTATTGCGGATACCAGCAAAACAGTTGCAGCCATACCCGATTCATCGCAAATAAAAAAGATTCTGTTACAACTGTCACTCCTGCCCCGCCGGTTACAATGAGTAACGATGGCTTCACTTTCAGAGTGGTGTTCCGGGTATTGAGCCAGGCCGGTGCGCTGAAAAAGAAGATCGAACTGAATAAGCCTAACGTACTCATGTACACTACCGACTCGGTACATTATAAACTGGCCGAAGGATTTACACGTCCGCTGAGCGACACAACCCGGGTAAAAGATTCACTCCGGTTATTTTATGCTTTCCGCACATTCATCGAATTAAAATAACCACCCGGCTGAATCAGTAAACCATGCAGCAACCCATTCAGAAAAAAATAACGTTTGCCTTCCTGCTCCTGGCCCTGATGGATATTACAGGCATACTCATCGAATCAGAGCGGCTTCATTATTTAGCAAAGCCTTTACTCATACCTGCCCTGTTGCTGTTGTTATATTTTACCAAAAGCGGGGTTAAAGGAAAATTGCTTTTAATGACCGGCCTTTTCTTTTCCTGGGCCGGTGATCTGTTCCTGCTGTTTGAATCTTCCCGGAAATTATTTTTCATTTTCGGGCTTGTATGTTTTCTGGTCACCCATATTTTTTACATCACGTATTTTTTAAAAATAAGATCGGGCAATATTTCATTGCTGAAAAAATACCCCATCCTTGTTGTAGTGGTGGTTGCCTACGGTGTTTCATTGGTGTGGTTTTTATATCCGCACCTGGGCGATCTTAAATTTCCCGTGATGGTTTATGCAGCGGTTATATGCAGTATGCTGCTCTGCAGCCTGTTCATATTCTTAAAAGTGAACAGGAAGGCAGCCATTTATTTTCTGCTGGGTGCCGCCAGCTTTGTTTTATCCGATTCTTTACTGGCCATCAATAAATTTTACCAGCCCTTTGCCTATGCAGGTGTACTCATCATGCTCACCTATTGCGCCGCCCAATATTTTATTGTGCGGGGATATATTGAACAGGAACCATGACAAAGCAGGAATTACTCAACGAACTTTCCGGCAACACCTGGGTGATGCTGCGCCCCTCACTCATTGAAGGCATCGGCGTGTTTGCCATACGGGATATTCCCAAAGGTTGCCGGGATATGTTTGGCAAACCCGATGCAGCTGATGAATGGATAACCGTTCCCAAAAATGAAATTGAAGGGCTGCCTGCCCATGCCCAATTCCTGGTAGGCAATTACTGTCTTTATGATGAAGAAAGTTATTTCATCCCGGCGCATGGCTTTAAGAAAATGGATGTATCGCTCTTTTTAAATCATTCTGATAACCCCAATATCATCTCCATTAATGATGGTGATTTTTTTTGAAACGGTTAGAGATATAAAACAGGGCGAAGAACTGCTGATTGATTACGGCGGGATCGTGGAGGGAGAATAAATCTTATGCAGTCATTGCTGAACATGTAAAATGCTAACTTCCCAACTTTGAAATGAGATCAGTATCAACAAACATATTACTCGCAGTTATTTCCCTTTCAGCGGCAGCATTTATTTGCCAGTTCAGGGGCGATGAATGGGAAGAAAAATTAAGACAGGGGCTGTACCGGTTGACAAATGACTCAATACCCAACTATGCAAAAACACTTGTTGATGAAAAAGGGATCCCCTATGTTCACTATGCCGATTACAAAGGGATAAATGCAGGCAACCAGTATAATCCAACCATTGTCGGCAATTATGCAATTGATTATTCCCGGTCACTTACTGATAAAAAAGATCCGGCTGTGGAAGTGAAATTCAGGAATTGTATCAATTGGCTGATGGCTAATATCAGCTATAAAGAAAACTATGCACTCTATGTCTTTAACTGGAAGCAGCCTTTCTATGATTCTGTAGGAAGCCCCTGGACATCCGGCATGACATCTGGCCGTGCCATAGAAGCACTTACTGCTGCTTATAAAATTTATCCCAAACAGGAATACCTTGATGCCGCCAATTCACTGCTCCGCGGATTCTATCAACCCATCCAATCCGGCGGATTCACCTATAAAGAGCCGGCCGGCTACTGGTATGAAGAATTTGCCGATAGCAATATGCATACGCCAAGAATACTTGATGGGCATATCTATGCACTTACAGGTGTGTACAAATTCTGGCAACTGACCAAAAAAGACTCGGCCTTATTCGTGGTACAACAGGGAATCCGTTCCCTGAAAGCTCATTTGCCCGGCTATGATATGGGAAATGGCTGGAGTTATTACGATGCCTATCATGCTGTTTCGGATAAAAAATACCACATGCTGCTGACCGGCCAGATGAAGGAACTTTGGGAAATGACAAAAGACCCTGTCTTCGGCAACTATTACCAGGCCTGGCAGAAGCCGCTTACCAGGCCATACCTATACCGCATCCTAAAGGAAAAGAACCGCTCGGGACTCATCCTTTATTTCCTGCTGAGCAGTGTGCTTTTTGTTGGTTTGTATCTGCTGTACCATCGATTTAAAAACCAGCGCTCATAAAGCGACAAGTTATAAATAGATTACTGCTCATTAATTTTTAGTTAACAGCCTTCTTTATTTTGATTTGCCCCCGATTATTTTTACATTTATAGACACAAACACTTTCCCTTTACTCCGCCCCCTTCTTATTATCATTTTATCAAAACCAAAACATCTAAACAAATGAAGCAATTCAAGTTTTTGATGCCGTTAGCTGTTGGAGTAAGCATGACGGCCCTTCTTTTCTCCTGCAATTCAGGAGAAGAAAAAAAAGCAGATGAACCTGCTAAAGATACCACTGCAGTTAAAGCACCTGAACCTGCTGCCCCGGTAAAACCCGATAATATCATGATCGTGATTCACAAGGTTGCCAACTTTGCCAAATGGGTAGCTGGCTATGAAGCGCACGATTCTATGCGGCTGGCATATGGACTGCACAGCCGTATGCTGTCAAGGGGAACAAAGGATTCAAACATGGTAATGGTGGTTGTAAAGATGGATGATGCAGCCAAAGCAAAAGAATTTGCGGCCTTACCAAGCCTGAAAGACGCCATGAAAAAAGGCGGGGTCATTGGTGCTCCTACCATCAGCTACATCGATATGCAGATGCTGGATACTACCGCAAACGGAACTTCACGTGTGTTGATCACCCATAAAGTAAAAGACTGGGATGCATGGAAGAAAGTATTTGATGCCGATAAACCAAACCGCATGGCTGCCGGGCTTACCGACAGGGCACTTGGACACAGTGTGGGCGATAATCACTCAGTGACCATCGCTCTTGTTATCAGCGATATGAAAAAAGCAGATGACTTCTCTAAATCACCAGAATTGAAAAAGAAAATGGAAGATGGCGGTGTAGAAGGTCCTCCAACATTTTTCTACTATACCGTGGTTAAAAAATATTGAGGCTTTGGTATCTATCAATAAAAACTGTCTCGCCTAAAGCGAGACAGTTTTTTTATTATCCGCACCTTGTTGCTGCATCCGTTTGAGCATAAAAAAGTTGATGAGCAACGCACTCAGCATGGGAACAAATACAATGCAGAAATAAACAAAGTAACCAACCGTAACTTCCGGCACCGGTTTAACCGGCACCAGCAACTGGTCGCCAATGATACCTGTAGAAAAGATCACACTGCTGGTCAGGTTCCAGCCTAAATGAATAGCAATGGGAAAATACAGGGAGAAGGTTTTGGCGTACGCATAGGCATATACCAGCCCCATGGTTCCCGTAACAACAAATGTGATGGCCATCTGCACGGGGTTGCCGATCACTTCATGGGAGAACCAATGATAGATACCAAAACAAATGGAAGAAATGATGATGGCTTTAATTGCACCCAGTTTTCTAATAAGGATATACATCAATGCACCCCGGAAAATAAACTCCTCAAACAATACGGACTTAATATTCCACCACAAACCACTGAAGATAAGACCCGCAGTAAGTTTTGGATTCAGTTGCCATTGCTGCCTGGCAAAGATCATCCGCATGATAAAATCAGAAGAGCAGCATAGGGCAGTAATGATAAAGAATAAGGCAAAACCGGCTAATCTTTTTTTGGTTGGATAAAATCCAAATACTTCCAGCCCTTTCTTTTCAAAAAGCCAGAGGAGTAACCAGGATACAAGAAGTTGAACGATGATACCGAGCATGGACCGGGAATTTTATTGCAGGTGAAAATAGCAAAATGTGCTGATTAAATTAATTAATGGTCAGACGGGGGCGTCAGACCAACCCCCCTTCTCTTGTTGGTGTGACCAACAACCTACTAATAAAACCCTCCCTGGGCCACAAGGCCCCGGACCCCGCAGAAAAAAAATCCCTCCTGTATTACTACAGGAGGGATTCTCTTATAAAACCACAAACGGATTATTATCCCAGTGGTCGTTAACCTTGTGCCCGAACATTTTTTTGAAATAACAATACAAATGCTTCCAGGTTACTTTCATAGCTTTCTTCATTTTTAACTGTTAAACAATATCAGTAAAGAACTTACATCAAAAGCCCCTCCTGCATTACCGCAGGAGGGACTGAATATTTTGGGGCTGAAACCTTTTCAACAATTTTCAACCCTTCAACAATTTTCAACGTTTCTTAGTATCCGCCCATTCCACCCATATCCGGTGCGCCATGGCTGTGCGGTGCTTCTTCTTTTGGCTTATCTGCTATTACACATTCTGTCGTTAACAGCATGCCCGCAATAGAAGCTGCATTTTCCAACGCTACACGGCTTACTTTAGTTGGATCAATTACACCCGCCTTAAATAAGTTCTCATATACTTCGGTCCTGGCATTAAAACCAAAATCGCCTTTGCCTTCTTTGATCTTTTGTACAACAATAGAACCATCAATTCCTGCATTGGCGGTCAGGCAACGGATGGGCTCTTCCAAAGCACGGCGAACAATGGCCATGCCTGTTTGCTCATCAGCTATCTGTCCCTTTACCTTTGGTTCCAGGCTTGCAACTGCACGGATATAAGCCACACCTCCACCGGGAACAATGCCTTCTTCAACAGCAGCCCTTGTTGCATGCAGTGCATCGTCAACACGGTCTTTCTTTTCTTTCATTTCTGTTTCGGTGGCAGCACCAATATATAATACCGCAACCCCGCCAGCTAATTTTGCCAGGCGTTCCTGTAATTTCTCTTTATCATAGTCCGAAGTGGTGGTCTTGATCTGTGCTTTGATTTGTTCAACACGGCCAACGATCGCTTTCTTTTCTCCCTTACCGCCAACTATGGTTGTGTTGTCTTTATCGATGGTAACAGATGAAGCCTGGCCCAAGGCACTTAACTGAACATCTTCTAATTTATTACCCAGTTCTTCGCTGATCACATCACCGCCGGTAAGGATCGCAATATCGGTAAGCATTTCTTTCCTGCGGTCGCCAAAGCCGGGTGCTTTAACAGCAGCTACTTTAATGGTGCCACGCAATTTATTTACAACCAATGTTGCCAGTGCTTCCCCTTCCAGGTCTTCTGAAATGATCAGCAACGGGCGGCCGCTTTTTGCAACACCTTCCAGAACCGGAAGGATATCTTTCATGGTAGATATTTTTTTATCATAGATCAGGATGTAAGGGTTCTGAAGTTCAGCCTGCATCTTTTCGCTGTTAGTCACAAAATAAGGACTGATATAACCACGGTCGAACTGCATACCTTCTACAATATCTGAAGTGGTATCCGTTCCCTTTGCTTCTTCCACCGTGATAACCCCTTCCTTCCCTACTTTACCAAAAGCCTCAGCGATCAATTTGCCAATGGTTTCGTCGTTGTTGGCAGAGATCGTTGCTACCTGCTGGAGCTTCTTGCTGTCATTTCCAACTGCCTGGCTTTGCTCTTTTAAACTCGCAACAACCAGACTTACTGCTTTATCGATCCCACGCTTAAGATCCATTGGGTTTGCACCGGCAGCAACCATTTTCAGGCCTTCGCTGATGATGCTTTGTGCCAGTACCGTAGCGGTAGTAGTACCATCACCCGCCTGGTCGGCAGTTTTAGAAGCCACTTCTTTTACCATTTGGGCACCCATGTTCTCGATGGGGTCCTCCAGTTCAATTTCTTTGGCAACGGTAACACCGTCTTTGGTTACACTGGGTGCACCGAATTTACGTTCCAGTACCACGTTACGGCCTTTTGGGCCAAGAGTTACTTTTACGGCATTGGCCAATGTATCAACGCCCTTTTTCATTTTATTCCTTGCTTCAATATCGAAGAAAATCATTTTGCTCATGTTATATTGCCCCTATCCCCTAAAGGGGGATTAATCTCTGCGGAGCTAAACAGGTTTTATTATTTTGAAATGTTTTGAATTTAAAAGAACTGCGTTTCCACCCCTTCAGGGGATGGGGGCTAAATGATCGCCAGTATATCACTCTCTCGCATGATCAGGTAATCCCTGCCTTCTACGGTTATTTCTGTTCCGGCATATTTGCCATACAAAACAGTATCACCGGCTTTCACCATTACGGGCTCGTCTTTTTTACCGGGGCCGGCAGCAATTACAGTTCCTCTTTGGGGTTTCTCTTTTGCAGTGTCCGGTATGATGATCCCACCGGCGGTCTTTTCTTCAGCAGCAGCAGGTTCTACGATAACCCTGTCGTGCAAAGGTGTAATGCTCAATTTTGCAGCATTCTTAACTTTAGCCATAATTGTATTTGTTTTGATTGAGTTTAAGAATTTAAGCCCGAAAATTTCGGACGGCAAAGGTAAACCAATTTTGTACCAAAGCAATATTAAAAGAAAGGATGTCAGGGGATTGCTGTATAAATCATATTTGGCAGTTCCTGAGTCAGAAAAAAAGACAGACGCAGGGATTTTTTGACAGGGTGCAGGATATCCCAACTTTAAACCTTTAAACCTTTCAACTTTAAACCTTATTTTTGCCGCCAATACAAAAGTTCTTGAGCATGATCAGCAGAAGAAATATCCGGGTAAAAGTGATGCAGACCTTATACAGCATAGACAGCATGAGCGGAGACCAGAAACCCGGCGAACCCTTATCCATCCTTACTAAAAAGATCGAACAGAGCCGCCAGCTCTTCACCTATTTACTCTATTTTACCACCGAAGTAGCCAGGTATTCCGAAACTGATGCCCGGCAAAAGGCTTCCAAACACCTCCCCACGGCCGAAGACCTGAAGATAAATACAAAGATAGCCGGCAATGAACTCCTCTGGAAGATACTGGAAGAACCCTCTTACAAAAAGGCGTTGGCCGATCTAAAACCCCAGCATATCGTAGATACAGAACTGCTTAAAAAGATCTACCAGCAATTGGTTGCCTCGCCGGAATATGCCGAATACATAGAAGCGCAGTCGAGGGATAAAAAGGCAGAAAAGGAAATGCTGGTATTCATCTTCAGCAACCTGCTGCTGCCGAATGAAGATTTTATCGGTCACCTGGAAGAACACTTTATCAACTGGGATGATGATGCCGAGATGATGAGCCAACTGGTGCTTAACTATCTTCAAAAGCCTTCGCATTACAACCTGGGTGAAATGTTGAGTGCCGATAAACTTGAATTTGCCAGGGGCCTGCTGCAGACCGTATTGGATAAAAAAGACCTGAGCATGGAACTGATAAAACCCAAGCTGAAGAACTGGGATGCTGACCGGATCGCAGCGCTTGACCTGATCATCCTGCAGATGGGCGTGTGCGAATTTTTATTTTTTGAGACCATCCCCACCAAGGTTACCATTAATGAATACATCGACCTGGCAAAAGAATACAGCACCGTGCAAAGCGGACAGTTTGTGAATGGCCTGCTGGATAATATTCATAAGGAGCTTACTGCCGAGAATAAAATCCACAAGAAGAGTTTTAAAAACAGTACTTTATAAAATACATTTGCAAAAATCAAAAATGAAAAAGATCGCTCTCACCCTTTTATGTGGAATCATATTATTGTCATGTGATTTCCGCCGTAAGGATAAGATAGCAGATGATGGTGCAAAGATTGCTGAACAGGCGTTGAAGGATTCCACTACCGTTCAGGTTATTGACACAGCTTATAATTTTGGAAGCGTAGCTGAAGGTGAAAAGGTAGAATACAGTTACCGTTTTAAGAATACCGGCACAAAGCCGCTGGTCATTGTTACTGCCACTGCCAGTTGCGGATGCACCGTACCCCAAAAACCCGAGCGGCCAATCCTGCCCGGCGAAACAGGATTCATTAAAGTGGTTTTCGACAGTAAAGGAAGGGTTGGCCCGGCACACAAGACCATAACGGTTACTTCCAATGCCCGTCCGGATTTTGAACAACTGCTGCTTACCGGCGACGTGACCGGGAAAATGAAACAATAATTCAACAGAACTTAACTTTTAAAATCAATAAACAACATGCAACTATCAACTATTTTTTTAAACATGGGGCAGGGCGATCCTAAGAGCAGCAGTATGAGCACTATGATCATGATGGGATTGATGATCCTGGTTTTCTGGCTATTCATGATCAGGCCACAGGCAAAAAAAGCAAAGAAGCAAAAAGAATTCATCAATAACCTGCAGAAAGGCGACAAGATCGTAACCATTGCCGGCATTCACGGAACCGTGAACAAGGTGAATGACGACGGCACCACCCTGGTACTGGAAACAAGCCCGGGCAGCTATATCAAAATTGAACGCAGCGCCATCAGTATGGAATGGACAGCCAACATCAACAAACCGGCTGCAGAAGAAAAAAAATAGACCGCAGATTAATACATCTTTTTCCGGAATTGAAGTTTAACTTCGGTTCCGGATTTTTTTTATTGTTAATTGGTTAATCCGTATATCCGTTAATTGGTGAGGGCCAAGCCAATTAACGATTTAACCAATTAACTAGTTAACGGATTAACTAATTAACGTATCAACCTTCACCCATGCTAAAAATCGGTCTCACCGGCGGAATAGGCAGCGGCAAAAGCACCGTAGCCAAAGTATTTGAAGTACTGGGCATTCCTGTGTATTATGCCGATGATGCAGCAAAGCGGATGATGAATGAGGATGAAGGCCTGAAACAAAAAATTAAGCAACAGTTTGGGGAAGAAGTATATGACAATGGAAAACTGAACAGGAAAGCGCTTGCAGAAATTGTTTTTAATGCTCCTGGAAAACTGGATCAACTGAATGCGCTTACACACCCTGCCACCATTGCCGGTGCAGAAAGATGGATGCAGCAACAAACTACACCTTACTGCATAAAAGAAGCCGCCCTTATTTTTGAAAGCGGTGCGCAGGAGCATCTTGATTATGTGATCGGCGTAACCGCTCCTGCCCCACTCCGCATTCAACGCACTATGCAGCGTGATGGTGTTTCAAGAGAAGAAGTAATGGCAAGAATGGACAAGCAGATGGAAGAATCCATTAAAATGAAACTCTGCGATTTTATTATCGTAAATGATGAACAGGAAATGATGCTGCCGCAGGTGCTTGAACTGCATAACAAATTATTATCCCTGGCAAAAAATAAATAAGATGGAAAAAGTAAACCTTGTTGAAAAATTCAGCCTGTTCAACGACTACTGCAATCCACGTATCATCGGGGAACTGAACGGACAACATGTAAAGGCCGTAAAGCTGAAAGGCGAATTTGTATGGCACAGCCATGAGCATGAGGATGAACTCTTCCTGGTGGTAAAGGGTAAATTCAACATGGAGTTAAGGGATAAGACCGTTACCATCAACGAAGGAGAATTCTTTATTGTGCCAAGAAAAGTGGAACACAAACCCGTTGCCGAAGAAGAAGTGCACATCCTTTTATTTGAACCGGCAACCACATTGAATACGGGTGATGTTGAAAATGAATTAACGAGAACTACACTGGAAAAAATTTGATTCCTCGTCCCGGTCTCTGACCGGGATGCTATGGTCCCGGGTCTCCGGCCCGGCTATAATAAACCTATAAGGTTTATTGCATACTCTTAAAATAAATACCTGTTACAAAACCTTATAGGTTTATTATTGTACAACAACCCATAACTCCCCCTCATCCACTGGTACACAAAAGGGGTATTGCCCCATTGCATTGCTTCGTATAGCTTAGTCCCTGGTATTTAAAAGGTGTTTTCCTCCTTTTATTTTCCGTTCAATCCACCTTGAAAACCGTTCGGGCTTATCATTACTTGCATTCATTCCCATCCCTGAGGAAAGTAACATTCACAAACTGTTATTTAATAACCTAAATCATCACGCATGAAAAAGCTGATCTGTTTTCTATTGCCGGTATTTGCTATGAGCGCCAGCGGACAAAATCCTTTCTTGCTCAAAGATGTGTTCCCCGGCAACAATACGGGTACTATCCAGAACATAGTAAAGACAACCAACTACACTTTTTTTAATGAAGATGATGATGATCCGGATACGGATCAAAGCCTGTTCCGCACAGATGGAACAAGTGCCGGCACGATCAAATTGAATCTTACCTATCCCGGCTACATAAGTACCAAGGCCGAAAAACTGACCGCCCTGGGAAATAAAGTGGTCTTTGCCGGTGATAATTTTGCTCCGGGATATGGCGAGATATGGGCAAGCGACGGCACACAGGCGGGAACTATAGCACTGGAGCGGTTTACCCCCACTTCACCAACCGGGGGCGGACCTGTTTATGAATTGGTTGCCATGAATGGTTATGTTTATTACACCGTTGTTGCAAACAATAATAAACTCCAGTTAAGGAGAACAGACGGCACACCCGGGGGCACTTCACTTGTTTATGAATTTACCGGGTATGACGGAACAGCACCCGAGGGAGCATTGATGAAGACAATAAACGGGGTGCTTTATTTTCTTTTGTACGATCGCTATGGCAGCGGGAATGATGCGATCTGGCGCAGCGATGGCACAGCTGCCGGCACATTCCTGCTACGGGATCTTGGCACGGAATATTTCGGCATGGGATACTTCATGAGTGCGGGAAGTAAAGTGTGTTTTATGACCGGCAGATACAGCAATTCCAATTCAGTTCTTTTTTCAACAGACGGCACTTCGGCGGGCACCGTTCCGCTTTATGAGTTTTCAAGTATTTACAATAATAATCTTTACCCCGCATTTGCTAATATTGGCAGCACGCTTTATTTTGCTGCACATGATGGAGTGAACGGTAAAGAACTCTGGAAAACAGATGGAACTCCCGGGGGAACGCTATTGGCAGCCGACATTAATACCGGTAGTGCAAACTCAGTCCCCACAGGGCTGGTGGTATTAAATAATCAATTGTACTTCGCTGCCACTACTGCCGCAGCAGGAAATGAACTGTGGAAATTTGATGGAACAACTGCCAGCCTCGTAAAAGATATTAACCCAGGCACAGCAGGCAGTTCACCTTTTGGACTGGTGGTCTCAGATAATAATATTGTCTTCAGGGCCAACAATGGCATAAATGGTGCTGAGTTATGGAGCACAGATGGAACTGCAGCAAATACAGTGATGATCGCCGACATCAATCCGGGTGCACCCGGTTCAAGCGCCAATACATTCACCCCCGGCAACCCGGTTTATTTTGCGGCAAACAATGGCGTGAATGGCTTTGAAGTTTTTAAATTAGATAACAACCCCGATATGCTGCCGGGCCCTCACCGCTTTTATGTAAATGACAATTCAGTAACAGGCGATGTACTTACATTGGCTGTTGGCAGCAACAGTAACAATGGATCCAGGGCTTATCCATTTGCAACGATCAGTTATGCCGTAACAAAAGTGCAGGCAGGCGATACCATTTATGTGGATGCCGGAACCTATGTGGAACAGGTAACGCTTGATAAAGGCATTACCATCATTGGCGCCGGACGGGACATCACATCCATACTCAAGCCAGCGGTAACTGTACCGCCGCCGGGAACATTTACCGAACAGGGTATCATTCAAACCGCACAGAATATCGGTGATGTATATATAAGAGACCTTACTGTTACCGGCGATCCCACCGGCGTTACACCCGTCATTTTGCAAACCGGCGGCAGCGTTAATAACTGTAAACTACAAAATGGTAACCAGGGCGTTTTCATCCGTGTGGAATCAACGGCAAAAACAGCCGTGGTTGAAAATAATATCATTAACGCCGAATACATCGGGGTGAACTTTGCAGGAACCGGTTTAACGGCATCGCTGCTGAATAATTCCATCACGGTGAATAATACCGGTTTCTCGGCAGGCATTTTTGCCGGCGTGGATTTTGGCGCATTACCATCATTTACTGCAACCGGAAATTTTATCAGTAACTATGCAACCTCCGGCTTTTATATGGCCGCTTCCGGTTCAAACATCACACAAAACAGCATCATTGGTAACGGCGGATTTGCTATCCAGCGAATAGGCGGCAATACACCCAATGCCAGTTGTAACTGGTATGGTTCGGCCGACGTTAATGCAGTTGTGCCAAAGATCAGTGGCACCATTAATTACAGCCCCTGGCTCATCAATGGAACAGACAATGATCCTGTTGCCGCAGGCTTTCAACCAGTACCCGGCACATGTACCGGCAGGCAGAATAAATTTTATGTGAATGATAATAGTTTAACCGGCGATGTATTCACTACTGCAATTGGTAATGATGGCAACAGCGGTATTTCTTCTGCCCCACTTGCTACAATAGGTAATGCGTATTCAAGAGCACAGGCAGGCGATACACTTTTTGTAGATGCAGGAACGCATGTATCGGGGGGAACCATCGCCAAAGCAATTACCATACTCGGCACCAACTACCTCATCTCGCCTAATGATGGAACGAATCCCTTATTGCCCAATGCAGGCAGAAATGCAGAATCAATCGTCATCAACAGCACGTTTACCATTGGTGCCAGTAATATAAACTTCAATGGCTGTACGTTTGACCCGGGTAACAGGGCCCTGTTTGTGCAAACGAACAACGCCCTTGATTTCAGCAATATCAATTTATCAAAGAACAGGTTTTTGATCAGCTCAAATCAAACGCAGGTTAATATTACCGGAAGAAATATTACACCGCTTACAAGCAGTAATTATACATTTACCGACAACCGGTTTGATAAAACTGCAGGCACCGCCGCTACTACGATCATTCTTAATTATATCACGAATGCAACTATTACCGGCAATGTATTTACAACATCAAATGCAGCCATGGCAAGAATACAATCTGCTGTTGGCATCGGCACCCTTGGTAAAGTAGATAACCTTTCTGTTGTCAACAACTATTTCGACAGGGCTGCAACTGCGATCAGCACTTCCCGCTACGGAACAACGGTGATTGACAATAACAGATGCTATGATGTGAACAATGGATTTACGTTAACCAACAGCATTGCTGAACCTGCAACGGTAACTGTTAGAAATAATCTCTTTACCAATGTACGGACAAATGGTGCTGTATTTTTCAACAGAACTAATACCAACGACAACAGCAGCCCCAATCGCTTTATATGCGAAGGGAATACCATCAGTATTGATGTAACCGGGCAAACGTCCACTTCGTCTTTTGTAATTGCAAGTACCGTTTCTGCGTCAACAGTACTTACTGCGGATATTGAAACGACCATTAAAAAGAACCAGGTAAATTATACAGGAGATTTTTCTACGGTAACCGGCACTTTTGCACTCATCGGATTTCGGTTTGCAGGCAGGCACACGAATATTCTCATTGACAGTAATGAAGTAAATCTTACAGGAATAAATCTCCCTTCACTTTTGTCAACACAATCAACAGGTGCGTTGATCTTCAGCAACCCGGGCAGTGTTAATGGAACCATACCTGCCAATGCGGTCATCAATATCAATAATAATAAGATAAATGGTTTTAAACAGTCGGTAGCCTTCAACAATGCATCGGGAGGAACATACGGAGGTTTGCTGAACGGCATTACTGCCAACATCAATAACAACAGTTTTACGGGTGATTCTATTTCCATTAATAACGGAACGGTAAGCCAAACCATAAATGCAAACTGTAACTGGTACGGCTCAGCTGCTGCACAAAACGTGCTGACGAAGATCACCCCTGCTACAGTTAATTACAGTCCCTGGTTAAGTAACGGAACAGATAATGATCCTGCCATTGGCTTCCAGCCTGTGCCGGGTTCCTGCAACGGAACAGCAGTAAGTGTTGTACTTGCCCAGGCAACCAATATCAATTGCTTTGGACAAAATACCGGAGCAATAAATATTACGGTAACCGGTGGCGTTGAACCGTATACTTTTGCCTGGACAAAAACAGGCGATGCAAACTACAGTGCTTCTACCAAAGACATCAGCAACTTAACAGCAGGCACCTATCATTTAGCATTCAACGATGCACTTGGCTCAACCGCATCTTTGAATGTTACACTCACCGAACCATCATCAGCACTAGCCATCAGTTTAACCGGAACCAATATAACCTGCTTTGGAAATAACAATGGCAGTATTGCAGCTGATGTAAATGGAGGAACAACACCTTACATCTACCAATGGAGTAATGGAGCAACCACTTCTGCTATCAATGGATTGGCGGGGGGTGCATATACCGTAGTGGTAAATGATGCCAACGGATGTAATGTATCCACCGGATATAATGTTATTGAACCGGCTTTACTCTCCGTTTCCTTAACAGGCACTTCCGCTTCATGTAACGGAAGCGTTACTGCAACAGCAGCCGGCGGAACAACTCCCTATACCTATTTATGGAATAACAATGCAACAACACAAACGATCAGTAATGTTCCGGCAGGCACTTATTCTGTAACGGTTACAGATGCACATGGCTGCACAGTTGCCGGCACATACACGATCACGGGAAACTCTCCTATTAACCCAACCGCTTCGGTGGTGAACGCAAGTTGCTTTGGAACAGCAACCGGAACTATAACCGTAACAGGCGCCGGTGGTGTAGCACCACGAACCTATAATATCAATGGTTCAGCATGGCAGGCAAATAATGTATTCAGTAATTTACCTGCAGGTACATACATCGTAGGTGCCAAGGATGCCAACGGCTGTTCAGACTTTGTTACAAAAATAATTACGCAACCTGCACTGCTCACTGTTGTGCTTGACAATACGGTAAGACCATGCGGTTCGGCAAATAACGGAAAGATATTTATTACAGCAGCCGGTGGTACCGGTGGTAAAACATACAGCTGGACAGGTCCCAATGGATATATTTCCAACTCACAGAATCCTGTTAATCTTTTTGCGGGAGTCTATAACCTGGTGGTAACCGACGCAAAAGGATGTACAGCAGCATTACAGGTAAACCTGTTGGAGCTGCCACAGATAATAATAAATACAACCGTAACCAATGTTGCATGCCGCGGCACGGCTACCGGCAGTATTGATGCATCAGTAACCGGTGGAAGCGGACTTGGATTTACATTCCAGTGGACATTACCGGGTGGATTTTTGTAAACACTGAAGATCTTACCAGCCTTACTGCAGGTAGCTATACATTGTTAGTTACAGACAACGACAATGGATGTACCCTGTCAAAAACCGTTGTTGTAACACAGCCTGCAGCGAATCTTAATTTAGCAACCGCAAAAACCAATGTGAATGGCTGCATCAGCATGGGCACCATTACCGGAACCGGTTCCGGTGGAACGACACCCTATCAATACAGTCTTGATGGAACCAATTACCAGCCCTCCGGTTTATTTATAAATGTTGCCGGTGGAACATACACCGTATATGTAAAAGATGCCAACGGCTGTACCAATACAAAATCAGTAACTGTTACCGACAATGGAAGTGACCAGTATGAAGGCAACAATTCAAAGAACCAGGCCAAGACGATCAATGTGGGGAATAACATCGCTGCGTATTGCCCTTGCTACAGATGTAGCTGATTGGTTCAAGTTCACAACCGGTACTGCCGGTAATTACATAGTAACGCTGACACATCCGGATGCAAACTTTGTTTTCAACATCTACCCGGCAGGAAATAATGCTGCAGCATTGGTGCCGGTTAGCACTACCGCCACAACCAAAGAATATGTACTGGCGGCAAATACCTTATACTATGCAGGCATCACAGGTGGTTTATCGTATACCTGCTACAACCTGTCTGTTAATGCGGGCAGTCAGCCATTTACTCGTAACCCCTCCGGTGTACACAGAAAAGAATAAAGCACCGAAAGATAAAATCGATGATGCAAAACTTACATCGGTGGCTTATCCCAATCCGCACCAGGGCAGCTTCACCCTGCAGATCAATTCGCCCGAAAGCGGCATGGCAGTGATACAATTGATAACTGCAGAAGGCAGGCTAATATCTTCAACAAATAAAATGCTCACAAAAGGAAATGAGAATACGGTAAGCTTTACTAATATCCGGGATGCGGTATTATTTTACAGGGTAACCGTAGGTAAACAAACCATAACAGGAAAAGTATTAAAGCAGAATTGACCTGTCACATCGTTATAAAAAATCCCCGTTGCCATGGCAACGGGGATTTTTTATAATAAACCTATAAGGTTTATTACATACTCTTAAATTAAATATCTTCTACAAAACCTTATAGGTTTATTACATGATCTTAAATTAAGTATCTTCTACAAAACCTTATAGGTTTATTACATGATCTTAAAATAAATACCTGGCTAAAACCTTACAGGTTTCGTAACTTTAATACATGAAGATATTTTCAGCGGCCCAAATAAAAAAATGGGATGCTTATACCATCTCCCGGGAGCCGGTGGCTTCCATCGACCTGATGGAACGGGCGGCCACTGCCTGCTGCAAATGGCTGATCGGGAAAAATTTCGGCCTCTTTCATTTCCGCATCTTCTGTGGCAAAGGCAATAACGGCGGCGATGGGCTGGCTATTGCCAGAATGCTGATACAGCACCATTGTAACGTGTCGGTTTACATACCAGAATTCGGGAAGGCGGGCACCAATGATTTCCAGGCCAACCTGGCAAGACTGCACGAATGCAGCACCGATATTCATTTCATACAATCCGCTGAATTTTTTCCTGAGATCAATGATACAGATGTGATCATTGATGCCCTATTTGGTACCGGGCTTAATAAACCGCCCGAAGGAATGGACAGCGAATTGATTGAACACATCAACCGGAGTAAGGCAACCATCATTTCTATTGATATGCCCTCGGGTTTGTTTGCCGATAAGAGTTCTAAAGGAAATACGGTGATCAACGCTGCTCTTACATTATCGTTTCAAAATAATAAGCTGGCTTTTTTATTACCGGAGAATGAAGATCATTTGGGTGATGTTCACCTGTTGCACATCGGCATGCACAAAGATTTTGAAGACAATGAACCGGCTGATTTTGAATTGGTGGATATTGAATTGATCCGCTCCATTTATAAAACACGGAAGAAATTTTCTCATAAAGGAACATACGGCCATGCGGCATTGCTTTGCGGATCGTATGGCATGATGGGCGCAGCCGTATTAAGTGCCCGGGCATGCTTGCGAAGCGGTGTTGGTAAATTAACAGCTTTCATCCCCGAATGTGGATACAACATTCTGCAAACGGCAGTACCCGAAGCCATGTGTATGGTGGAAAATGAAAAATACCTCTTAACTACACCCGACATTAAAAAATTTGATGCGGTTGGTATCGGCCCCGGTATGGGCATGCATGTTTCAAACAAGGATCTGCTTGCAACGGTTTTTCAGCAAACGAATAAACCGATGGTCATTGATGCCGATGCATTGAATACGATCGCTGAAAACAGGGCACTGCTTAAGTCCATTCCAGTTGCATCGATCCTCACCCCTCACCCAAAAGAATTTGAACGGTTATTTGAAAACACAGAAAATGATTTTGAACGCCTGGAACTGGCCTTGCAAAAATCAAAAGAACACAACATTTATATTCTCCTGAAAGGACACTACAGTTTCATAAGCACTCCCGAAGGGAAGGGATATTTCAACAGCACTGGTAATGCAGGTATGGCCACGGCCGGCAGCGGTGATGTGCTTACAGGGATACTTACCGGTTTGCTGGCGCAGGGGTATTCCCCGGTGCATACTGCATTGCTTGGTACTTATCTGCATGGACTTGCAGGAGATATTGCTGCAGCTAAATACAGCCAGGAGTCAATGATAGCCGGCGATATAACAGATTGCCTGGGGGAAGGCTTTAAGCAGATCGCTTTATAACGCATCCTGTTCAGCATCCTTGTTAAGCCGGTGTAAACATGATCCGCATCACCCACTTTCCTGTTGCATTCATTTATCTTTAGTTAAAACAATACAATGAACCTGCAATCATTCTGGCAATACCCGGCAAAGGATATACTTAATGAACTGCGATCAACCGATACCGGCCTTTCTGCTGCAGAAGCAGCCATCCGCCTGGCAGCGGCGGCAGGTAAGAAGAAAGAGCAGCCACAACTTTTAAAAGATATCATCCTTTTCTTTTCTCAATTTAAGAGCCCGCTCACCCTGTTATTGGTAGCGGCTGTTATACTCTCTGCTTTTCTTGGCGAAAGATCTGATGTGTTCATCATCCTCTTTATTCTTCTCTCTACCGGCATCATGAGTTTTTTACAGGAACGGAATGCCGGCATAGCCGTTGAGAAACTGAAATCAATTCTGCGCAGCAAAGTAAAAGTGCAACGCAACGGTCAAACTACACTTGTCTTTGCCGAAGAAATTGTTAGCGGCGATATCTTATTATTTTCTGCCGGCGACATCATACCCGCCGATTGTTTGTTGCTGGAAGAAAATGATCTTCATGTGAACGAAGCAACGCTTACCGGCGAAACCTACCCTGCCGAAAAAGAAGTGGTTGTTTTGGCAGCCAGCACGGTCATGAGCAAAAGAACGAATGTGCTGTTTGAAGGCACCAGTGTGGTAAGCGGCACCGGCAAAGCTGTTGCCGTACTTACCGGTAAAGACACGGTGTTCGGCACTATCTCCGCCAGCCTCTCCAAACCTCCCGAAGAGACTGCCTTTGAAAAAGGTATTCGAAAATTCGGTTACCTGCTTATGCAGATCACCATTGTGCTGGCGATCATTATTTTAGCAGTAAATATTTATTTTGGCAGGCCATTGATCGAGTCTTTATTATTTGGACTTGCCCTGGCTGTAGGAATGGCTCCCGAATTATTACCAGCCATAATGACCGTGGCCATGTCGGCAGGATCTAAACGAATGGCCAAACAGAAAGTGGTTGTAAAAAAATTGTCCGCCATTCAGAATCTTGGTGAAATAAACCTGTTTTGTTCTGATAAGACCGGAACGCTTACCGAAGGCGTGTTACAAATATCTTCTACCCCGGGAGTTGACGGGAATGAAAATGATGTGGTAAAACAGATGGCTTTTCTGAATGCCTCTTTTGAAACCGGTTTCTCCAATCCAATGGATGATGCATTAAGGATGCTGAAAGATGTTTCAACAGAGGGGTATAAAAAAATGGCAGAGATCCCCTACGACTTTATCCGCAAACGCCTGAGCATTGTCGTGGAAAAGGAAGCTGAAATAAAACTTATCAGCAAAGGCGCCATCAATAATATTGTATCCATCTGTGATAAAGTACTATTGCCCGGCGGAACCATCGCATCGATTGAAACATCCCGGAAAAATATTGAAGACCTCTACCAGCAATACAGCAGCAAAGGATTTCGTACGATTGGCGTTTGTTATAAAGTATGCAGTGAAAAAATTAAACTTACGAAAGAGGACGAAACGCAGATGATCTTTGCCGGTTTTGTGCTGCTTGTCGATCCAATAAAAGAAGGCGTGATCGAAGTAATAAAAGAATTAAATAATAATGGAGTGCAGCTTAAGATCATTACCGGCGATAATAAATTAGTGGCCGGCTATATCGGGGAAAAGATCGGGTTGCATAAGATCATTATCATTTCAGGAAGTGAATTGGCAAAGATGAGTCCGGAGGCCCTCGTTATCCAGGTTCAAAAAGCCAATGTATTTGCCGAAATAGAACCGCAGCAAAAAAGAGAATATCATCAAAGCCCTTCGCAAAGCAGGGAACACAGTGGCCTATATGGGCGATGGCATCAATGATGTAGCCGCTATCAATGCAGCCGATGTAGGCATTTCCACCAACAACGCAGTGGATGTTGCCAAAGAAGCTGCAGATGTTGTGCTGCTGGAAAAAGACCTTGCGGTATTGAATGCAGGAATTATTGAAGGCAGGCGAACATTTTTAAATACACTCAAATACATCTATACCAACACAAGCGCCACTTTTGGAAACATGTTCAGCATGGCAGGCGCTTCTTTGATACTGCCATTCCTGCCCATGTTGCCACAACAGATCCTGATGACTAACTTTCTGACTGACTTTCCTTACATGACTGTTGCCGGAGATAATGTGGATGAAGATGAATTGAAAGTGCCGCAGAAATGGAACCTAAAGCAACTTAAAAAACTTTATGATCGTTTTTGGCCTCCACAGTTCGGTCTTTGATTACATCACATTTTTGCCTTGTATAAATTATTTAAAGCAGATGCCGGTTTGTTTCATACCGGTTGGTTCATAGAATCCATTGCCACCGAATTGCTGATCCTGTTTGTGGTACGTACACACAAATCACTCTTAAAAAGTATGCCCGGCAGGTTATTGATTATCCTCAGCATTGTTGCATTACTGCTAACCCTTTTTCTGCCCTGCAGCCCGTGTGCATCAGAATTGGGCTTTGTGGTTCCTCCTTTTCAACTGTTAGGCATTATTGCAGGTATTCTGATATTATACGTGATAACAGCAGATATTATTAAGGTCCTGTTTTTTAGGAAGGCAGCTATATGAAGATTTTTAATAGCTGGACTGGAATTGGTAGCAATAAACCTCCCTGTTCTGTCTGTTTTTGCCTCATTTACCCTATTTTTGCCCTCCAAAATTCAGAACAACTTTAACTTATGGACAATTTATTGTTTTATGCCGTTCCGGCAATGGGAGTTATAGGCCTGCTTTATACGCTTATCAAATTCAATTGGGTAAACAAGCAAGATGCCGGTAGTGACCGGATGAAAGAGATCAGCAATTATATTGCTGAAGGTGCCATGGCTTTTTTAAAGGCCGAATGGAAGATACTGGGTTATTTTGTCGTGATCGTTGCTTTATTACTGGGCTTTATGTCACAGACCAACAGCCATTCACACTGGAGTATATCAATAGCCTTTATATTGGGTGCTATCTGCAGTGCTACGGCTGGTTATATCGGCATGAAAGCTGCTACCAAAGCGAATGTACGCACTACCCAGGCTGCAAAAACCAGCCTGGCAAAAGCATTAAATGTTTCATTTGGTGGCGGTGCGGTAATGGGATTGGGTGTGGCTGGTCTTGCTGTATTAGGACTGGGTGGATTATTCATCATTCTCAAACATTTTTTTGCTCCCGGTACGGAAACTAACCCGGAAGGAACTTTACGTACCATTGAAGTGCTCACCGGCTTCAGTTTGGGTGCTGAAAGTATAGCTTTATTTGCCCGTGTGGGTGGCGGTATTTATACCAAGGCTGCCGACGTAGGTGCTGACCTGGTAGGTAAAGTAGAAGCCGGTATCCCGGAAGATGATCCACGTAACCCGGCAACCATTGCCGATAACGTGGGTGATAATGTGGGTGATGTGGCTGGTATGGGTGCCGACCTGTTTGGCAGTTATGTTGCCACTGTTTTAGCTACAATGGTTTTAGGACAGGAAACCATTGCAAAGGGTGATTCATTCTATGGCTTATCACCCATCCTCCTTCCTATGCTGATCGCTGGTGCAGGAATCATTCTTTCTATCATAGGTACTTTCTTTGTAAGGATAAGTGAAACTGCAGGTTTAAATACCGCTACTGTTCAAAGAGCATTGAATATGGGTAACTGGGGATCTATGATCCTTGCTGGTATTGCTTCAGCTGGTCTTGTTTATTATATTTTGCCTGTATCTATGGAATTGCGGGGACATGAATTTACCCGTAATGGTGTAATGGGGGCCATATTGGTTGGTTTAGCGGTTGGTGTTTTAATGAGCATTATCACGGAGTATTATACAGCCATGGGAAAACGACCGGTGCTTAGTATAATACGCCAGAGTGCTACCGGCCATGCTACCAACGTTATTGGCGGTTTAGCAGTAGGTATGGAAAGTACTTTATTACCCATTTTAGTATTGGCAGGGGGTATCTGGGGATTATGAATGTGCAGGCTTGTATGGCGTTGCCATTGCAGCCGCCGGTATGATGTCTACTACAGCAATGCAATTGGCCATTGATGCATTTGGGCCTATTGCCGACAATGCAGGTGGTATTGCAGAAATGTGCGAATTGCCAAAAGAGGTTCGTGAGAAAACGGATATACTGGATGCGGTGGGTAATACTACAGCAGCAAGCGGAAAAGGATTTGCAATAGCATCAGCCGCATTAACAGCCCTTGCGCTGTTCGCCGCTTGGTGGAGTGGCTATGCCGGAAAACCAACACATCGATATTTATAAAGCCAATGTACTGGCCTGCCTGTTTGTTGGTGGTATGATACCGTTCATATTTTCTTCATTAGCTATTCGTGCTGTAGGAGAAGCTGCCATGGCGATGGTGGAAGAAGTTCGTCGCCAGTTTAAAACCATTCCCGGCATTATGGAAGGAACAGGTAAGCCCGAGTATGACAAATGCGTTGCCATATCTACGGAAGCTTCTATTAAAAAAATGATGTTGCCTGGCGCTATCGCTATTATCTCCCCTTTGATCATCGGTTTTATGCCAGGCCTGGGTGCGGAAGCATTAGGTGGTTTTTTAGCGGGTGCAACAGTTAGCGGTGTATTGATGGGTATGTTCCAGAACAATGCCGGTGGTGCATGGGACAATGCAAAAAAATCTTTTGAAAAAGGCGTTGATATAAACGGGGAGATGTTCTATAAAAAATCGGAGCCACACAAAGCATCTGTTACAGGTGATACCGTTGGTGATCCATTTAAAGATACATCTGGCCCGTCAATGAATATCTTAATTAAACTGATGAGTATCGTGAGTTTGGTTATCGCTCCTACCCTCGCCAGCATGAATGGCGGCAAGGCTGCATCATCGCATGATAACATGACGCAGCAGGTGATCAAAGAAGTTTCCATTGTAAAAGGAGACAGCAACCATACCACCATGACCGTTACGGCTGATGCAATGCCTGCAGATAAATTAATTGATGCGCTGGCGGCTGATAAACTTATTGAAAAAGACAATTTCTCCCTTTCATTATTAAAAGGAAAATTAGTACTGAATGAGAAAGAGCAGACAGAAGAAGTAACTGCCAAATACAAAGCATTGATTGATGCATTGGGTGGTGCCGACCTGAATATCAAGAACACGAAAAAATAAATTCAAAATACTTATAAGGAGCCCTGCTATTGATAGCGGGGCTTTTTTATGAGAGATACTGGATACTGGATACTTGGTACTGTAAGCACTAGGTATGTTTAAAAACTCTTATTAAATTGAACCTCATCGAGTAGCAAGTATAAAGCATGCACGACTCGTTAATTATCCTAAAATTTCCATCAGCGGATTTGGTAATTACAAGTAAATTCGTACATTGCCATACGAAAATACTCGTATTATGACGCTGATTAAGAATACAAAGCCCACTGAGAGCGAACTGGAGATACTCCAGGTTTTGTGGAATGAAAAGGCTGCCACGGTGCGGACGGTACACGAAGAACTTTTAAAAACAAAAGATGCCGGTTATACCACCACCCTGAAACTTATGCAGATAATGTTTGAAAAGGGACTTGTAACCCGGGATGAAAGCAGCAAAACCCATATTTACCAACCGGTGGTAACCCGTGAGAAAACACAAAAGCAGTTTGTGAACAGGATGATCGACACCCTGTTTGCAGGATCTTCATCCGACCTGGTGATGCAGGCCCTGGGCGGTCACGATGCCAGCGAAGAAGAACTGGAAAAGATACAGCAGCTCATCAACCAGCTTAAAAAAGAGAAATAAATAACCAACAACTACCATAAACCTGCGATCGCTTATGGCCCAGTTTTCTTATAGTTTCTGCATGGCAATGCTGCACAGCCTCTGGCAGTCGGCACTTCTCATGTTGCTCTACCTGGTTGCCGATAAAATTTTCCTTCGGAATAATTCTCCGCTGCTGAAAAGGAATTTTCTTTTTACCATTCTCATCTCACAGGTACTTTTATTCACAGGTACTTTTTTTATTTTCTTTTTAAACAATTCCACTTACAACGCCGGAGAAGGAATTGGCAATGCCTTCGCAAACATTTTAAAGAATGATACCATGAAGGCCCTGGCTCCCTGGATATTCATTTTTTACATTGGCATTATCAGCTTCAAACTGGTAAGATCGGTTTACGCATGGTTCAGTTTTAAGCAACGGTTTAAACAGGGCCTGCAAAAACCTGCAGTTGATCTCAAGCTTTTCACCGAACTGAAAGCATACCAGTTTGGCATAAAAAGAAAAGTGAAACTCTGGCTCAGTACAACCATACATACGCCCGTAACCTTTGGATTTTTTAAACCGGTGATATTAATGCCGGTGGCCCTCGTCAATAATATAAGCACCCGCCAGGCAGAAACACTGATCATTCATGAACTTACACACATACGCACCAATGATTACCTGCTCAACTGGTTCTTATTATTTACTGAAACCATTTTCTTTTACAATCCTTTCGTATGCCTATTATGCAGCAGAATAAAAATGGAAAGGGAAAAAAATTGCGACATGGGTGTGATGGCATTTGAATATTCACCCGCTTTATATGCCGAAACATTATTGCAGGCCGAACGGATGAAGCAATTCGTTCCGGGTTTTCAACTGGCGGCGGTAAATCGTAAGAAACAATTACTTAATCGCATCCGCTTTTTCTCCGGCGATATGAATTTTGATAAACCCATGCGTTTTAATATCATCACCCCGGTGATCGGGTTGCTTTTGCTGATGTTTTTTTCATCATCGGTATTATTCCAATCCGGCAATGTTGTTCTTACAGCAGAAGCATCTGGCACAATACCTTACCTGCCACTTAGCAGCAATGAACTGCCGGTTACTGAATATGTGAACAATCCGTTGGTTAAAGCCAATGTGCTGCATGCTCAGGCAAAAGAAGAAGCACAGAACCAACTACCGGTTATTGAAAAAAAGCTGAGGGAACTTCAACCCCTGGTCAACAATATTGAGAAAGAGACAGAAGCGCTTATTGCAAAGCAGCAGGCAGAAAAATATTATGCCTTCCCGGTTACGGCAATGGAAAATGATGCCGCCAGGCAGATAATAATACAGGAAGAAAACTCGGGTTCAAAATCAGCTTCCGTAAAAACCTACAGCCTTCGTTTTGAGAACGGGCATTGGATACTGGAACCGGTATGGAGTATCTCTGCCAAAGAAATTCCGGAAGATTCCATCCTTAAGAAGATGGACAGCAGCGACGGCAGGCTGAAAAGAATATTCCCCCCGCAACAATAAACACTGGTCTGACGTCCCCGTCTGACCATCTGTTTAATGACCAACAACAATTCCTTCATTAGTATTTAGACAACTCAGGCTTATTAGCCCATAGACAAATTAATTTATGGTCAGACGGGGACGTCAGGCCATGTTACCAGGCGCAACGTGGGCAGGTATCTTTATACTTGTTGCCCAAAATAAAACCAAGTACTACTTCATGCGTTCCTTTTGTATAGGTTTGCAGGCGTGAGGTGGTTTCATGTTCGTATGCATAACTGATGTTTAGCGTATGCGAAATATTTAAACCGATCATTCCCGAATAACCACCCACCAGGTCGGCAAAGCGATAGCTGCCCCCTATCCATAAAAAATCTTCGTATTGCAGTTTTACGTTTGCATGAACACCAAATAACTGCGGCTGCCAGTATTGTACCATCACCGAAGGCAATACGGTGATCTGGTCAGTCATGGCAAATTTATACCCGGCCGTCGCAAAGTAATTCAGCGTGTAACTGGATCCGTATTTATCATTGGTAACAAACTTTGCTTTTCCGGGAATAATGTTCAATGCAGAAATGCCGATAAAATAACGGGCAGAATACAACCAAAGCCCAACGCCTATTTCTGGTTTTATCTTTTTTATTTCTCCATTGCTGATGCCGATGGCCGGATCGTTGGGATCAAGGTTACCCCATTCTATTTTTGAACGGTCTAAACTCACACTGGTTATGCCTGCACTAAGGCCGGCAGATATACTTGTTTTTGCAGTTAAAGGCCGGTGGTATGCATAGTTGGCCGCAATTGACCAACGGCTGATGTAGCCGGTCTTGTCATTAATGGCAGTAAGACCAAGACCATGATGCGGCTGCGATACGGCATATTCATCCCAGGCTTTTGGCCCGGCGGGATTTGTTCCCTGCATATCGTATGAAGTAGCTCCCGTACGAAAATCCCGTTTTCCCAGGGGACTGTGAATACTTAAATAAGTAGTTACCGGGGCGCCGGTAATACCAGCCCATTGATTGCGGTAACTCAATTTTACATCCGTGTAATTTTCAATACCGGTAATAGCCGGGTTGAGAATATAATTATTCAGGATATACTGTGTATAAAATGGTTTGGCCTGTGAAAAAGCCGCCAGGCTTCCAAGGCAAACAATGGTCATTATCAATAAAGTTTTCTTCATGGCTTTCAGTTTATTTTCACGTAGGTCTCTTTATACTTTTTTAAACCCGGCATTCTGTTTTTAAAGAGATATTGCGGCGATACTTTGCATCGCCGCAATATCGTTTGTTATTTAATGATGGTCACATAACCGGTAAGCGGGTCACGCCCGTTACCTGGTTCGATGATATAATAATACGTATCAAATGGCAATGGTTTTCCTTTAATGGTTCCATCCCAAGGCGTATTATAACCTCTTGATTCAAATACCAGTTGTCCGGCCCTGTTAAATACCTGCACCCTGTTATCAGGATAGGTATTCAGGTAATCAATGCGCCAGGTATCGTTTATGCCATCGTTATTTGGCGTGAACGTGTTTGGTATTTTCGGGAACTTAAGCAGTTTCACAAACATAACATCACTGGCTGTACATCCTCCCCTCGCTGTTACGGTCAGGGTATAGATCATATCTGTAAGCGGCTTGTTCACCTTCACTTTCTCGATCCTGTTGTCGATCAGGTATTGATTCGGTGTCCACAGGAACTGCAGGTCATTGCCGGTAACAACAGGTGAAAGTGTGATCTGTCCGCCTTCAAGAATGAATCGGTCCGGCCCGGCATCAACTACAGGATACGGATGAACCGTAAAGAACTTGCTGATGGTATCGCTGTTACATCCTTTGCTGTTCACCGCATAAAAAGTAACCTTGTATGTTTTTGCGGTAGTATAAGTATATGTAACCGGGTTCGTTGTTAAAGTGATCGCATCACCCATATCCCAGTTCCATTGATTTACGATTCCATCTTTTCCATCTGTAAGGTCAATCATGGTTACCGGATCACCGATACAAACACCTTCTGGTTTGCTAATGCTGAAGTCGGCCTTTGGTTGCGGATGAATATTATTCATCGGGATGATCTTGTCTGTTATACAACCTGCATTGCTTATTGCACGAAGAGTAACATTGAACGGGCCCACCGCATAGTATTGATGCAACGGGGCAAATGCCGATGAAGCAGGTGAGGCATCACCAAAATCCCATGAATAGATCAAGGAGGTACCATTTGCAATATTAGACAGGTTCTGGAAAGACACCAATGCATTCGGTAAACATACCGAGTTGGTGAAACTGAAGTTCGTATTCGGGAATACATTGCTTACGTCAATTGTAACGTCAGGTATATTCATAGCCTGCACACAAGCTGTGGTACTTCCATCCTGCACACTTACCAGCTTGTAGGTAAATGTTCCGGCCACTAAAGTAGATGCCGGCAAGGTTACAGATGTATTGGTTCCGGTAGTACTTATTACCTGCGGTGCACCAGCATTAATTCTGTAAGTAAATGTATAAGGAGCTGTTCCACCTGAACCGGTGAATGTAATATCCGGTGGCGTAGAGTTTATACAAACAAGTTTTGAACCGCTGATCAGGCCGGTTGGTATGGGGTTGACCTTAATATTTATATCCGGAACACTCATCGCCTGGCTACAGGCGGTAGCGCTTCCATCCTGTACGCTGATCAGTTTATAAGTAAATGTATTAACAACCGCAGTTGATTGCAGAACCGTTACTGAATTACTCAAAGCAGTTGTGCTTACTGTTTGTGGTGCTCCGCCATTAATTGTATATGTAAATGTATAAGGCCTTGTTCCGGCTGAACCGGTAAATGTAACAGCCGGCCATGCCGGGTTATTCTGACAAACTTCTACATTTCCGGCAATAGAAGCTGATGGGAATGGATTAACTGCGATCGTTCCACTAAGTGGTGGTGCTGTTAAGCAACCATTACCTGTTGTATTGATCGTATAAGTAAATGGTGAACCCACTGTTGTACTTGGTGCGCCGGTGATCGTTACCGTATTACCGACTACAGAGTACGTAACACCTGCAGGTAAGCCCGTGATCGTTACGCCCGTTGCGCCGCCATCAAGCGTGTACAGAATATCTGCGATCAATGTATTGATACATACCGCCTGGTTGGTTGATCCGGAAGTATATGTAAGTTTATGATTCGCATTTACCGTGATACTTCCTGTTGCAGTTGCTACCAAACAAGTATTACCCGTGGTATTAACCGTATAGGGATAGGTTGCTGATGCACCAGGGAACACAGGATTAGGTGTACCGGTGATCGTTAACACAGTTCCCGTTACTGAGAATGTTACACCCGCTGGTAAACCCGTTACGGTTGCACCTGTTGCGCCTCCACCAAGATCATATTTAATATCAACGATCGCATTATTGATACAACGCGTTTGAATGGCAGGGCCTGAGCCTGCTGCCAATGCTACCGTATGATTTGGATTGACCGTGATCGTTCCACTCAACGGTGGTGCTGTTAAGCAACCATTACCCGTGGTATTAATTGTATAAGTAAACGGTGAACCTGTTGTTGTTGTTGGTGCACCGGTGATCGTTACCGTATTGCCCGCTACAGAATATGTTACGCCTGCAGGTAAACCGGTGATCGTTACACCTGTTGCACCACCATCAAGGGTGTAGAAAATATTTGTGATCAATGTATTGATACATACAGTCTGTGTAGTTATGGAACCTGCATTCAATGTAAGTTTATGATCTGCATTTACCGTGATACTTCCTGTTGCAGTTGCTACCAAACAAGTATTACCCGTGGTATTAACCGTATAGGGATAGGTTGCTGATGCGCCAGGGAACACAGGATTAGGTGTACCCGTGATCGTTAACACAGTTCCTGTTACTGAGAAGGTTGCACGCGCCGGTAAACCAGTTACCGTTGCGCCTGTTGCACCGCCGCCAAGATCATACTTGATATCTACGATCGCATTGTTGATACAACGGGTTTGAATGGCTGGGCCTGAGCCTGCTGCCAATGCCACCGTATGATTCGGATTGACCGTGATCGTTCCACTCAACGGTGGTGCTGTTAAGCAACCATTACCCGTGGTATTGATCGTATAAGTAAATGGTGAACCCACTGTAGTATTTGGTGCGCCGGTGATCGTTACCGTATTGCCCGCTACAGAATATGTTACGCCAGCAGGTAAACCGGTGATCGTTACACCCGTTGCACCACCATCAAGGGTGTAGAAAATATTTGTGATCAATGTATTGATACATACAGTCTGTGTAGTTATGGAACCTGCATTCAATGTTAGTTTATGATCTGCATTTACCGTGATACTTCCTGTTGCGGTTGCTACCAAACAAGTGTTACCCGTGGTGTTAACCGTATATGGATAAGTTGCTGATGCACCAGGGAACACAGGGTTAGGTGTACCGGTGATCGTTAACACTGTTCCTGTTACTGAGAATGTTACGCCCGCTGGTAATCCCGTTACGGTTGCACCTGTTGCACCGCCGCCAAGATCATATTTAATATCAACGATCGCATTATTGATACAACGCGTTTGAATGGCAGGGCCTGAGCCTGCTGCCAATGCTACCGTATGATTTGGATTGACCGTGATCGTTCCACTCAACGGTGGTGCTGTTAAGCAACCATTACCCGTGGTATTAATTGTATAAGTAAACGGTGAACCCACTGTAGTTTTGGTGCACCGGTGATCGTTACCGTATTGCCCGCTACAGAATATGTTACGCCTGCAGGTAAACCCGTGATCGTTACACCTGTTGCACCACCATCAAGGGTGTAGAAAATATTTGTGATCAATGTATTGATACATACAGTCTGTGTAGTTATGGAACCTGCATTCAATGTAAGTTTATGATCCGCATTTACAGTGATACTTCCTGTTGCGGTTGCTACCAAACAAGTATTGCCCGTGGTGCTTACCGTATATGGATAGGTTGCTGATGCGCCAGGGAACACAGGATTAGGTGTTCCGGTTATCGTTAACACAGTTCCCGTTACTGAGAAGGTTACGCCCGCCGGTAAACCAGTTACCGTTGCGCCTGTTGCACCGCCGCCAAGATCATACTTGATATCTACGATCGCATTGTTGATACAACGGGTTTGAATGGCTGGGCCTGAGCCTGCTGCCAATGCCACCGTATGATTCGGATTGACTGTGATCGTTCCACTCAACGGTGGTGCTGTTAAGCAACCATTACCCGTGGTATTGATCGTATAAGTAAATGGTGAACCCACTGTAGTATTTGGTGCACCGGTGATCGTTACCGTATTGCCCGCTACAGAATATGTTACGCCTGCAGGTAAACCCGTGATCGTTACACCTGTTGCACCACCATCAAGGGTGTAGAAAATATTTGTGATCAATGTATTGATACATACAGTCTGTGTAGTTATGGAACCTGCATTCAATGTAAGTTTATGATCGGCATTTACCGTGATACTTCCTGTTGCGGTTGCTACCAAACAAGTATTGCCCGTCGTATTAACTGTATATGGATAGGTTGCTGATGCGCCAGGGAACACAGGATTAGGTGTACCCGTGATCGTTAACACAGTTCCTGTTACTGAGAAGGTTACACCCGCCGGTAAACCAGTTACCGTTGCGCCCGTTGCTCCGCCGCCAAGATCATATTTGATATCAACGATCGCATTGTTGATACAACGGGTTTGAATGGCAGGGCCTGAGCCCGCTGCCAGTGCCACCGTATGATTCGGATTGACCGTGATCGTCATCTGCTGCCCAGCAATCGTTTTCACACACAAAGCAGAACCGGTAATTCGCACACTATCCAATGTATAAACAAAAGTACCTGCTACATTAGTCGGAGCATTTATTGTTATACTAGGACTGCCGATAATTGGTACTTGAACTCCACCCGGGGTTATTTTATAATAAAACGTATAAGATCCCGCTGTACTGCCCGTCCCGGTAAATACTACCGGCGGTGGTGCGGAATTTAAACAAACAGTGTTTGTTCCGTCTATTGTTGCAGAAGGTAATTGAGCCACCTGCACAAGATGATGAATCGTATCGCTGACACAACCCGGCGTGGTAATGTTTACATAGCGCACATCGTAGGTAGTTGGCGTACTTGGTGCAGTAAAGGTGTGTGTTGGATTTGCCGTAATTGCATTGTTATTAGCACCGCTTGCCGGGTCTCCAAAATCCCACCACCACTTATAGATCGGGTTTGTACTGCTGCTGGCATCAGTGAACTGAACTGATTCTGCAAAACAATTCGGTGTAGACCACGAAAAGCCCGCAGTTGGTGGCCCGGTAACTTCTATTTCAAACTCAACATCCTGTTCATTACCGCAGCCGTCTGTGTTCTGGCTGTACGTAGTCGCTTTTATAACATAAGTACCTGTTGTATTCACAATGAAATTAGTTGGCAATGAATACCAGTAGATCGGTCTGAAAGCGGTACCCGTTATTGAATCGGGTGTACCCGGTGGATAATATGTCCAGGTATTTGTATAACCGGGCAGACTACTTATGTCCCAGTATATAGAATCTGCAATGTAAGGAAGGGGTAATTTAATTTTAAAGGGCAATCCAATACACACTTTATTGTTTTCTATTCCGTATCCGGTAGAAACACCCGGAGCATTGTTATCTTTTACGTATGTACCGGCAGAATAGGCATAGGTTTCGTTGGTACCCAATCCATAAGCGATGGCATTAAATCCACTATCCGCAACAAGGCGGTATGAATCAGATACACCACCTACGGCACATGGGCCGGATCCGGGTACTGGTAAAAGTTCCCGTAGATAAGAATACCCGGGTAAACCGGCAACCGGCTGCCAGGTACCGGTTGGAGGCGCAAGTGCACATCCATTCCTGGAAATTTTAAAACTAGGTATGGCAATGGTTTTCATCAGCACGTTTATCCATTGCGAATTTATCACCTGCTGCTTGGTTGAAAAGATCGTGATATCCGAAATATTCTGTTCAATTGGATTTAATATTACCATGTCCGGATCTCCCTGGTTGGCTCCACCGCCATTTCCTGCACATCCGGAACTTTGGGCATATTCTGCCACACATATTGGCTTATCGGCACTTATATAAGTAGGCGCATTTAATGTAACCGGATTAGCAGTATAGGCTGCCGGGTAAATTTGCCCTGTATTCAAGGTAGCAACGAGTACACCATTAAAATAGACACTTGTATTATCCTCAGAAGCCATAACCCGGTATGGAACACCACTGGGATAGTTTGCAAGAGGAATAAAACCAAAGTTCTCTCCCCAGGTATTCACCGGATACAATTGCTGGAACAGCGGATCATAAGAACCACCATTGCAATTAGGTGTTTGCGTACCCATAGTTAAATTGGAACTGCCTGAAAATACAGCGATCGGTAAACAACCACCACTACCTGATGCGATGGATTCTATAACTGTACCCGTGAGATCCTGGGTAGCTGCAGCCCCATCCGGTGATTGATACTGAATCATATCGCCTGCCAATGGTAAAGTAACTGTGAAAGCGGTTCCTTTGACCCCGTTCTTAACAGGTGTGATCTGAACCACTGAATTGTCTTTTGTAGCAATGATCTGAAACTGGGATCTTGCCCGATATGTGTTTCCACCAAGTGTTGCATCGGAACCAGCCTGGTTAAAACTGACGGCAAAATATTTTTTACCTAATACATTTACAGGCAATAATAGACTTGCTGCACTTCTTGCATTACCCCATTGCTGAACATAGGCAACAACAGCAGGTTTTCCCGGGTCCACCTTTACCCGTATTGATTTTTTTAATATCTGCGTAGCAAATTCAGTAGTGGATTCCCCATTGCTGATATGTGCCACATTGAAAGGAACCTGTATCTCAGCAAGTCCGTTGGCAGCAATATTAAACGTTGCGGAAAAAGCGCCGCTTGCCATGGTTACAGTACCCGTGCTGGCCTTATCAGATGTTATCCAGATGCTTAATGACGCCAGGGTTCCACTGGGCACATGCTGTGGAAAACACAGATAAAAATCTTTCCCCTTATTACTGAAATCCTGCGCAGAAGCTGTAGCAAATAAAATTACAGCGAGAGAGAGAAGTACAAATTTTCTCATGTTGTTTGGTATAAAGTAAGTTTTGCAATAAAAAATCATCACCCGATAAACGGGATGCTTGTTTGGGGGGAAATGTTGCTTACAAGGATAACCGGATATGCACAGTTTATGCAGAGGTATTGGAGAGAAGCCAAATATATACATTAAAAACCAAAAAAGCCTCTTTTTCAGGAGGCTTTTTTGGTACATTATTCCACATTTTCAAACTGTTATTTCAGGAACCAACAAACCTGTAAGGTCTGCTGCGCTGCATGGCGGGGCAGCAGACCTTACAGGTTTAAAAAAAAAAGCCGCATAGAAATGCAGCCTTTGTTAAGAATCTTTCGATTCTGTAACCCCCAAAGAAAACTTCGTAAACCAAGCACTAACGTTTATCTACCGGGGGCACGGCATTAAACGTGGTTTAGGGCCTTATTATTTTGTTGCTGGTATAATTTCGGTGTTTATTTCTTTTTCACGCTTATCAACCGGGCTTAACCGGTAGCTCATCTTCCCACCCGCTTTGCTCAACTTACCCTTGTACCGGTAAGTGTTTGCACCCTGGCGGGGATCAGGACCAAATACGAAGGCAATGGTTGCATATTCTTTTCCATCCTCACTGCGCTGTACCTGCCAGTAATTTGCATCCACCACGCCATCGGTTTTCCAGTCGATAATAAGCTGATCATTCTTTTCATATACTTTAAAGTTTGTTATGGTGATCTTTGAATTTGCTGCTGCTGACTGGGCTTTTGCTTTTCCGAAGACAAAAACGGTGATCATTAACAGGCATGTTATTTTTTTTAAAGTATTCATTGTTTTACATTTTGTTTTTTCAGAAACCTGAGCTAAATGCTTTACAACGAATAATGGATTTTTTTAAAAGGAAGCTGACAGTTGTTATTTACCATCAGCTTCCGGTAAAGGGATTAGGGTACGTGGTACTAATTTTTGATGACACGCTGGTTGTCAATTACAGTACCATTCATTACTAACTGGGCAATGTACATTCCCGCAGCTAATTGTTTAAGGCCGTCAACCTGGATGTTGTTGTAGCCTTTATTTATTGTAGATTGTTTGGATAACAAAGTTTGACCAAAGCTGTTGATGATGCGAATCTGGGCTGAGCCATTTTCTGTAGCGGTAAAACGCACATTCAGGTTTTCAACAAACGGGTTAGGAGAAACCTGCATGGCAACACCTGCTTTAGCCTGCAACCTTACAGCCAGCACCTTGCTATAGGTAGCTTTTCCGTCCATATCGATCTGCTTAAGCCTGTAATAGGCCATTGTTTTTCCCTGTAACTCCGCTGAATTATCTTTAAACTGGTAGCTTTTACCTGTGCCATTTACTGTAAAGCCATCTAACACCATTCCGATCGTATTGTATTCATTCATATCAAATGAGCGCTCTACTTCAAAATAGTTATTATTGATCTCCTGGGCGGTCATCCATTTCAACAACACCGACTTATCATTTACAACCGCATCAAAAGACAGGTAACTTACGGGTAAGGTGCTTCCGTTCGGGATAGTAACATTGGCAAAATAGCTGCAGTTATACCTGTCCTGAACAGTAAAACCATTGCTTACCTTACTGCCGATCCATATTTCCTCAACCTTATCGGTATTCATGTATCGGAAGTTGATGTTTGTAGGATAAGAGCTTGTATCAATATCGGCGTATGTAGTAATCGGGCCAAGAGCCTTGGTCATACCAGACTGTGTTGACATAGTAAGAACAGAATTGTTGGCAATCGTGTAATTGGTACAGCCCTTTGCAGCTACAAATTCCCTTACTTTATCATTATCGCCATCCACATCAATAAAAGAAAGTTGAAAACAATTAAAAACGTGGTTGCTGCCATTACTTGAGTTTTTAAACTCAATTTTAAAGCTTATATAAGATTCTCCTGCTCCGGGAGCTGTTTTAGTTTTAACTGTTGGTTGCCAGGCAGCATTATAACCTCCGGCAACTACATCATCAATATCCGAAAGTGTTGCTCCGCCTACTTTGTTTAAAATAGTTACATAAGCATCAACACCGGCAGCAACAGATGGAAATTTATACTTTGCATTTACATTACCTGCTGTTCCAGATACCAACGTGGCATTCTGGTAAACCAGTGAAGGTGCAACACATTGCGCCTTAGCAGCATTAAAATTTAGGGAAACAGTGAGTACAATACATAATACTGTACATGCTAGTGTAGAATTTTGTTTCATTTTCTTGTGTTTGTAGTGTTTCAGAATGTGGTTCTGACAGGACGCTTGACGTAGGGTTTTTATACCCGGACCAAAATTGGATGGTCTTGTGAGGAGGGATTGGAGTTCTGGTTTTGAAAGAAGGACAACCGAGGTAATGGTCGTTTCTATTTCAATGCAAACATACAACCTTTTTCGAAAAACGCAAATCTCTTGCACCGTAATTTTACCGTAATTGTAGGAAAAACCCCTTAGATGTGATTTTTTTTGGATACTTTTTAAATATCTGAACATTCTGATCAAGATTATTTCTAACGATACTCATTAAAAATTAGAAAAAATTTTTTATCACTAGAAAATTCATATAAAAATGAAAATAAAGAACCCATTTTCCGATAAAGTATATAGTATAACAGATGCCTGCCCAGTGTTTCTCAATTCAATCAACTAGTAGTCAATATGTCATTATTTTTTATCTTGAATAGAACAGCCATTTATCATAAATAACCTTAGGCATCAATAATAAAGTGTTTGGAGATTATATTTTACAAATATTTACATCGTACAAGTTTTTTAATATTAAACATTAAGTATTCATGTTAAAATATTGAATTTAAAATTTTCTATATCCTATTCAAATTATATGTAATCAATCATTTAAACAAAAAATAAAATTGATTAAGGATTATTTGGTATTTTTCAGGAAAATAAAGTCTTATTTCATATTGTAGCAACTTTATAATAAACTTTATTAATAAACTAAACATTATAACTTATTAATTATCATTTATTATTAATTTTTTTACGTTCCCTAATTAAGTAGGGATTAAAATGAACCTTACTTTTAACCAATCTGGACTAAAATCTAACTAATTTACATTACTAATTATTTGCATATAAAAAAGTCCTTTGCCAGTATAAGTATCTTAGATTACTTTCATGAAAAATTCAGCCATGAATAGCAAGCTCCTGCCCTGCTCAATTCTGATCTTCGTTTTCATTTTTTTTACGACATCATGTCAGGCTCCAAAAGAACTGGAGTATAGAGATTTTAAGAACCTGAAAGTAGAAAAACTAAGCTTAGGGGCTTCCTCCCTTAAACTTGATGTTATTTATTACAACCCCAATAATTTTGGGCTTCAGCTCAAATACACCGATCTGGACGTATTTATTGATGGGAATTATCTTGGTCATAGCGCCCAGGATTACCAGATAACAATTCAACGGTTAGCTGAATTTACCCTGCCTTTACAAATAAACCTGGATATGCAGAATTTGCTGAAAAACGTATTACCCACCTTTTTAGGCAAGGAAGTAACAGTGAAGATCACCGGGAAAGTAAAACTGGGAAAGGCAAATGTTTATAAGACTTTCCCTGTAAATTATGAGGGGAAGCAACGGTTTGCGCTCTTCTAGCACTTGAATATCTCTAAAACACTTGCGAGTAACTCTAGCTCGGTTCTATTGCTTTACTGTTTTGGGGTAACTGGCGGATTTAGGTTATTCCTGTGCAGTTTACACTCCTTTGGCAACCGTTTTACGGCTGATTCTTCCGCCTCAATATCATCGGCATCGAAGCCCTGGTTTGCAATAGCCACCTTAATATTCTCTAACGTAGTACGGTCATTTAACCAGGTAACAGTAGTGGTTTTCTGTTTTATATTGACTTTTACTGAAGTAACACCAGGTTCCCTTCCAATAAAGAATTCCACCCTGTCTTTACAAACGTCACACTGTACAGTTGGGGTCTTAATAACCGCTTTTCCGGAAACCTTTTGCTGTTGTGCATACTGTGCATATCCAACAGATGTTGTAGCTAAAAAAACCACAAATAGCAGAGAAAATACTTTCATAGTACTGTAATTGAATAAAGTTATGAGTTCTGCATCCAATTTGCCGGATCAGCCCTCCAATTTAACAGGGTATTTTGTTGTTCCGGGCTCACAATTCCCTTTTCCAGAGCCAGGCTGATGAGATTTTCATAATTGGTCAAAGAATGATAAGGAACCGCTGCTGTTTTAAATGCTTCATCAGCAACTGAAAATCCATAATTAAAGATCGAAACCATACCCATAACCTCAGCGCCTGCCTCTTTAAGCACTTCACAAACCTGCAAACTGCTTTTACCAGTTGAGATAAGGTCCTCAATAACCAATACCTTTTTGCCTTTTTCAAGACTTCCTTCTATTTGGTTACCTAACCCATGCTCTTTAGGCTTTGGGCGTACATATACATAAGGCAGTTTTAACTGGTCGGCAGCCATGGCTCCCCAGGCAATTCCTGCAGTAGCAACCCCGGCTAGCACTTCTGCATCCGGGAATTTCTCGAAGATCACGCTGCACAATTCACTTTTTATGAAATCTCTTACGTACGGAAAGGATAGAACCTTTCTATTATCGCAATAAATGGGGCTTTTCCATCCACTGGCCCAGGTGAAGGGTTGTTGCGGACTCAACTTTATTGCATTAATTTGTAAAAGCTTTTCAGCTACTGCTTTTTCATTTGTCATGCTGCAAATTTGACCTTTACAACCTGAAAACTGAAATTTATTTATGGACATCAAGATATACTTCGGTGAAAAGCCGGTAATCCTTTGCAACGAGATAAACAAAGAATTGAATGAGATACTGCACCACCCGGATGCCGTATTCGTTGATGAAATATCTCCCCGTGCAATAAAATCAATGCTGCATGAAATAAAAAAAGAAGAATTTCATGCGGGGGTATTGTGGCATGCAGACCTGGAAGATCTCAAAAAAGCATTTTTCAAAAATTTTACTGTTGTTGAAGCAGCAGGCGGGATTGTACAGAACAGCAACAAGGAGTTATTATTCATTTACCGGCTGGGAAAATGGGACCTGCCAAAAGGTAAAATTGAAAAAGGAGAAAAGACAGATGAATGTGCCATGCGGGAGGTTACTGAGGAAACCGGTACAAAAAATCTTACACTAAAGAAGAAGATCGGCGAAACTTATCACGTATACGACGAATACGGCAAACACTTTTTAAAAATATCACACTGGTTTTATATGACCTGCCCGGCAAAACAGGAGTTGATCCCGCAAACCGAAGAACACATTACTGAAGTAAAATGGGTTAAAACAATGGATATAAAAGAACCCATAAAAAATACCTATCCATCTATAAAAGATATTTTGGGTAAATTTTTTGATGCGCCTTGAATGGAAGTAGATACCAGATATAAGATACTAGGAAGCTGGTTTTTTCAAAATAGCAACGGTAAGCCGGCTGATACAAACAAGTTTCTCTCTTTCATCGTGGATCTTTATATCCCATACATGTGTGGAGGCACCAATATGCAAAGGCATGCAGGTTGCCGTTACATAACCCTTTCTTACACTACGTACATGATTGGCATTAATGTCAAGCCCAACACAAATGAATTTATCCGTGTCGATAACAAAATGAGAAGCCACACTTCCAACTGTTTCAGCAAGGGCGCAACTGGCACCACCATGCAACAAACCGTAAGGCTGCCTGGTACGATCATCCACCGGCATACGCATCTTAATATAATCATCGCCAAGTGCCACCCATTCCATACCCAGGTATTCACCCATGGTATTGGGGCCAAGCGGATTCAGATCGGGTAAGGACAGTGATTTATTAAACCAGATAGACATAAGCAGCTATTTCATCTTGCCAATAGAACGTTTTACAACATCCGGCAGAAATTGAGAAACATCTCCGCCATTACGCAGTACATCTCTTACCAGCGTAGAGGCAACGGATGTAAATTGAGGAAGGCAGGTAAGAAAAATAGTTTCGATCTCGGGTTCAATGCTGCGGTTCATATCGGCAATGGCCTTTTCATATTCAAAATCATTCACGTAGCGGATACCACGTAAAATAAAATTAGCGCCTACTTTTCTACAGCAATCCACCGTTAATCCATCATACGCAATAGCAGCTACCTTGGGATTATTCTTGTAAATTTCCTTCAACCATTTTAACCGCTGCTTTTCGCTGAACATGGGTTTCTTGTTACTGTTGCGGCCAATCCCGATCACCAGTTTATCAAACAAAGGCAGAGCCCGGTCTATGATATCAGTATGACCCAATGTCAAAGGGTCGAATGTGCCGGGAAATAAACAGATGCGTTTCATGTTGGTTAATCCGTTAATTGGTTAATTGGTTTGTGCCCCTGGTTTATTACCAGCCAGAAGATATAAAGCAGCCATTCGCACAGCCACGCCGTTTTCCACCTGTTGCAGAATAATGGATTGATTCCCGTCAGCCACGTCGCTGTCAATTTCCACACCGCGATTGATAGGCCCCGGGTGCATAATTACAATTTCTTTTTTCAATCCGCCCAGCAATTTTCTGCTTACCCCGTAAGCAAGATTATATTCCCGTAGGGAAGAAAATAAAACCTGGTTCTGTCGTTCAAGTTGAATGCGCAACACGTTCGCCACATCACACCATTCCAATGCCTTTCTAAATTGTATTCCACTTTTACATTCAATGATTCCCTGATGTATTTCGGGATCAATGTAGGCGGACCGGCAACCATCACTTCTGCACCCATTTTATTTAACAGGTAAATATTGCTCAACGCAACATGTGAATGCATAATGTCACCAACCAGCACCACCTTCTTTCCTTCCAGGCTTCCGAGTTTTTCCTGTATGGATAATGCATCCAGTAATGCCTGGGTAGGATGCTCGTTAATTCCATCACCGGCATTAATAATGGCAGCCGGAATATGTTTTGCTAAAAAATGAGGGGCACCGCTTGCACTGTGCCGCATCACCACCATATCCACTTTCATGCTCAGGATATTGTTCACTGTATCCAGCAAAGTTTCACCCTTTGATACAGATGATGCTGCAGTCGTAAAATTGATCGTATCTGCACTCAGCCGTTTTTCAGCCAGCTCAAAAGATATCCTTGTTCGTGTTGAATTTTCGTAAAAGAGGTTCACGATGGTCACGTCCCGTAATGAAGGAACCTTTTTTACAGAACGCTGTAAAACTTCCTTGAACTGGGTGGCGGTGGATAAAATAAGTGAAATGTCTTGCGCAGTGAGATCTTTAATGCCCAATAGATGTTTGGTAGATAGTTGCATTAAGCTGCGAAGTTATGGTAAAAAAGATAAATCGAAGTATGAGGTTTGAAATCTGAGGTCCGACCTCGGCTCTCTGACTTCTGAAATCAGACTTCCTAATATAAAACCACTTCCTCCTTGTCCCACTCCACTTTTACTTTTTGAGAAATAATGGAATCAATGGCCTTGCCGTAATAATCCGGCTGGATCGGCAACTCCCGGTTGAAGCGCCGGTCAACCAACACACATAACTCCACTTTCTGCGGCCTGCCAAAATCCTGGATGGCATCCAAAGCGGCCCGTATCGTTCTGCCGGTATACAGCACATCATCTATTAAAATAACTTTCTTGCCTTCGATCGAAAAAGGAATATCTGTTTTATTGGCCACATGCAGTTCGTCCCGTACATCATCCCGGTAAAAAGTTATATCAAGGATGCCATACTGTAATTTTTCATTTGGACAAAGTTGCCGGATACATTCCATCAGCCTGCTGCCCACTTTCACTCCCCGTGGTTGAATGCCAATGAACGCCACATCGTTTAAATTCAACTGGTTTTCCAATAACTGGTGAGCCAGCCGCAGTATGGTGAGGTGTAATTGTTGTTTGTCCAGTATCGTTTTCAAATGAATCTTTTTACAAGCGAATTTATCTTTTATTGGCCGATAAAAAAAGTCCCTGTTTGCAGGGACTCTCTTTATGGATTCAAAAATATTTATTTCCCGCCTTTCAATTCCTGCTGCAGTTCTGCAAGTTCATCCCATTTACCTTTTGCCGCAAGTTTTGCCTGCTTTGGCCAGGTGCCCGGGTTGTGCATACTGAACTTGCTTCCGGCGTCTTCAAGTATCTGCTTCAGCTTTTTTGCCGTGGATCCTGAAAGTTGTTTGTATGAACTGATCCCGCTTTTGTTCAGGAGTGTTTCAATCTTTTTACCTATTCCTTCTACTTTGGTAAGATCATCTTTTACAATTTCTGCTTTTACTTTAGCTGCAGTTTTAGGCTTTGCCGCTTTTACTGTTTTTACTTTTGAATTTTGAATTGTTTCCGGAACCCGGATGATACAATTCTCAACCTGGTATCCATGCACATCCGAAATGATCTTCTCTCCGTCATCATTCACCCAGCGGCCATTGCTGAGCAGGTAACGGTATTGATATTCTCTGCCGCCGGCCAGTTCAAGTTCTGCCTTCATAGAACCGTCTTCTTCTTTTTGCAATAATATCCCTTCGCCGGGATTCCAGTTATTGAATTCTCCGACTAAAATACATTCCGCTTCATCAATAACATTTGAGGCTGGTAATGTAAACCGAACTTTTGTCATCATCTTTATATTTATTTATGTTATTTTATAAAATGCAATAAGGTCTTTAAGATATTATTGGTTTAGTTATTTTTCCTGCATGAACGGATAACGGTAATCCGTTGGTGAATTAAAGGTTTCTTTGATCGTACGGGCACTTAACCAACGGTATAAATTCAGGATAGACCCTGCTTTATCATTGGTACCGCTGCCCCTGGCCCCGCCAAATGGCTGCTGTCCTACCACGGCACCGGTTGGCTTATCGTTGATATAAAAATTACCGGCACTGTTACGAAGCCTGTTTGTTGCCAGTTCCACTGCATATCGATCCTGCGCAATTACAGCACCGGTTAAGGCATAAGGAGAAGTACTATCAACCAGCTTCAATGTTTCTTCATATTTATTTTCATCGTAGATATAAACCGTAAGAACCGGGCCGAATAATTCTTCGCACATAGTTACATAATACGGATCGGTTGCTTCGATGATGGTTGGCTCAATAAAATAACCATTTGTTTTATCGCATCCACCGCCTACCCATATTTTTGCCTTGCTGTCTCTTTTTCTTGCCCCTTTTATATATCCTTCCAGTTTATTAAAACTTTTTTCATCAATTACGGCGTTCACGAAATTGGTAAAGTCTTCTACCGTTCCCATCTTCATGGTCTTTACCGCATCTACTAATTTCTTTTTTACTTCTGCAGCTATATTAGATGGAATATATGCCCTGGATGCAGCCGAACATTTTTGTCCCTGGTATTCAAAAGCTCCTCTTGCCAAAGCGGTAACAACCACATCCGGATCGGCACTTTTATGAGCGATCACAAAATCTTTTCCGCCGGTTTCGCCAACGATACGTGGATAAGAACGATACATGCTCATGTTCTTTCCGATCGTCTCCCACATTTTATTAAATACACCCGTGCTTCCGGTAAAATGGATACCTGCAAAATCACGGTGATTAAAAACAACTTCGCCAATGGTTGGTCCATCAATGAAAACCAGGTTGATAACCCCATCGGGCAAACCGGCTTCTTTTAAAATACGCATGAACATCTGTGCGCTGTACACCTGTGTGTTGGCACATTTCCAGATGACCACATTACCGCACATGGCAGCAGATGTAGGAAGATTACCACCAATGGCCGTGAAATTAAAGGGCGTTAATGCAAATACAAATCCTTCCAGCGGACGATACTCCAGCCGGTTATTCATCGAGGGACCACTGATGGGTTGCTGACGGTAAATATCACTTAAGAAATGAACATTGAAACGAAGGAAGTCGATCAGTTCACATGCCGCATCGATCTCTGCCTGGAATGCATTCTTGCTTTGTCCCAGCATGGTGGTACCATTGATATACGGGCGATACTTTCCGGCTAAAAGATCAGCAGCCTTTAAAAAGATATTGGCCCGGTTCTCCCAACTCATGCCGGCCCATTTATCTTTTACTTTCAATGCGGCATTGATCGCTTTGGTAACATGCTTTGCTTCACCTACATGAAACTGACCCAGCAAATGTTTACGCTCATGCGGCGGACGAAGCTCAACTGTTTTACCCGTTCGCACTTCTTCACCACCGATATACATGGGCACATCGATCTTTGTACTTTTTAATTCTTTTAAAGCTGCTTTAAGTGCTGCTTTTTCTTTACTGCCCGGAGCATAACTTAAAACCGGTTCGTTAGCGGGCATTGGGTAATAAAAATCTCCGTATTGCATATACTTAATTTGAAAATTTGGTGATTTGAAAATTTGAAGATTATCCTTAGTGACTTAATTTTGTTTTTGAAGATGCGATTATTTTCGACAATACTTTGATGATCGAAGAACAATTATCTATTAAGGTATCACAGTGTGCATATCCTTCAGATTTTTTGCAAAGTAACAACCAATATTCTGTTTCGTCAGCTTCTTTCGCTGCAATTTTCAGTTTATGAACAAAATCAGCCTTACTTTCTGCATTCTGTGCTTCTCGTACATTTGCTCCAATACTTGTCCCGGATCTGAACAACTGCCTTGCAATTATATATCTGCGATTGGTTTCCAACGATTCAGCATATTTTACGATCGCTAAAGCAAATTCAAAACTGAGGTCCACTATTAAATTCCTTCCCTTATTGTTCTGCATAACAATTTGAAAATTTGATGATTTGAAAATTTGAAAATTAGAGAACAGGAACCGTTCTCGGTAGATAAAAAACTCCATTTAAAAGATGTTTTCCCCATTTTCGAATTAACCCATCTTCAAATCTTCAAATTGCCTCATCCTCAAATTATCCTTCCGTTTCCTTCTCACTCATCAGGTACGCTTTAATAAATCCATCCAGTTCGCCGTCCATCACCGGGCCCACGTTACCCACTTCATAATCGGTGCGGTGGTCTTTGATCATTTTATAAGGATGAAATACATAACTGCGTATCTGGCTGCCCCACTCTATCTTTTTCTTCTTGCTGTTTGCTGCATCTTTCAGTGCATTGCGCTTTTGTAATTCTATTTCATACAGGCGGCTCTTCAACATCTGCATGGCTAATTCACGGTTGCCAAGCTGGCTCCTGTCTTGCTGGCAAACAACCACAATGCCGGTTGGAATATGTGTAAGCTGAACTTTCGTTTCTACTTTATTTACGTTCTGTCCGCCGGCGCCACCGCTTCTTGATGTTTCCATTTTCACATCAGCCGGGTTTACTTCAATATTGATCGTATCATCCACCAACGGATAAACATTCACACTTGCAAAAGACGTATGCCTCCTTGCATTACTGTCGAATGGAGAGATACGAACAAGACGATGAACGCCATTCTCCGATTTCAAAAAACCATAGGCAAAGTCGCCTTCAAACTCGTAGGTACAGGTTTTAATACCGGCGCCATCACCCCACTGCCAGTCGATCTCCGTAACCTTCCAGCCCTGCTTCTCGCCATACATGCGGTACATGCGGGCAAGCATCTCGGCCCAGTCCTGGCTTTCGGTACCACCGGCGCCGCTGTTTATCTGCAACACGGCAGGCAGTTCATCTTCCGGCTCATTTAAGGTGCTTTTGAATTCTGCTTCTTCAATTTTTTCTATGGCATGGTCATAGGCCTGTTTTACGTCTTCTTCTGTTGTTTCTCCTGCCTTCCAAAACTCAAAGAGCACAGCAAAATCCTCCACAGCCGTATTAACAGCATGGTACAGGTTTATCCAGTACTCGTTTACTTTGATCTCCTTTAAAATGGAAGTTGCCCGGGCATTATCATCCCAAAAACCCGGCGAAAGGGAAAGTTGTTTGTCATTCGCGATCTTGGCTTCTCTGTTAGCGACGTCAAAGAAACCTCCCCAAGACCAGCACACGGTCCCTCATAGATTTAAGATGTTCGATTGTCATGGCGCAAATTTACCGGATAAAGCCTAATCAGCAAGGAATAAACATAATAATTACTTTGATGACAACCATCCGGGGATTTAAATCGTTTATTAATTAAACAAGATAAAAAGTCATGCAGGATTTGCCTTATCTTTATTAGAGATGTAAAAGAGGGTAATTCTTACTCAAACACTTGTGTATAATGGCGGGCTTTCGTCACATATCATCACTAACTTTCTGTTTATTCTGCTGTGCAGTATTTAATTCACAGGCACAAAACTGTCCGCCGAATATTGATTTTGAAAGCGGCACTTTTGATGGATGGGTCTGCTATACAGGTTCAGCAGCTTCCGTAGGCGGTACTAATTTAATTACCTTTAATTATTCCGGAGGTCCTGTGTTTAACCGGCAAACCATGTATAGCTCAGGCGCCGGCAATGATGAGTACGGAGATTTTCCCAGGAATTGTCCCAATGGCAGCGGCCATTCCATTAAATTGGGAAATAACGAGGCAGGTACAGAAGCAGAAGGAGTTTCTTACGACTTTAGGGTGCCGGCCGGTGCAAATGTTTATAACCTGATCTATAACTATGCGGTTGTTTTCCAGGATCCCGGCCACCAGCCAAGCGAACAGCCACGCATGGAAATTGAGATCATGAACATGACAACCGGCGATCTTATCTATTGTTCTTCTTTTACTTTTTTCGCCAATGGTTCACCCCTGCCCGGTTTTGAACTTTCACCCAACCCGGGAGGAACTACGCCGGTATGGTTCAAAAAATGGTCGGCCGTTTCTATCAATCTTAATAATGTAGCAGGCAACGAGATCAGGCTGTTCTTTAAAACGGCTGATTGTACTTTCCGCAGGCACTTTGGTTATGCATACATTGATGTGAACACCGAATGCAGCGACCGCTTTGAAGGCGCTGACTTTTGTCCCGATGATTCCGTTGTATTTGTAACGGCACCTTACGGTTATAAAACCTATACCTGGTACAACCAGGCTTTTACACAGGTATTGGGCAACCAGCAAACACTTGTTTTTATGCCCCCGCCTTCAACAGGCACTACGGTTGCTGTTGTGCTTGATCCCTATGATGGCTATGGTTGCCGCGATACATTATATACTGATCTGAGAGACACGCTGCATTACAATGCCCAGGCAGGGCCAGACCTTAGTTCCTGCAATAACATACCGGTACAGATAGGCGTTCCGCCAAAGCCTGGCTGGGTATACCAATGGAGCCCTGCAACGGGACTTAGTTATTCCACGATATCTAACCCGTACGCCACACCCGATACCACAACCACCTATGTGCTTTCTGTAATGCACAATGGAGGCGGATGTGTAAGCGCTGATACCGTGGTGGTAAAAGCAGCCATACTTAATAACAACCTGCAGGTAATTGGCAGTACGGCCTGGTGTATTGGCAGCGGCGACAGTACCATCTTAAAAGTATTGCCTGCCGACAGCATACAATGGTATAGAAACGGAGTAGCAATACCAGGTGCTAACCAAACAATATTAAGGGTTACCCAATCGGGAACCTATTATGCCATGGTAATGAGTTTTGCCGGTTGCATACTGAATACAATAACACAGGATATAAGCATTACATCCATTCCGCAGGTTTTATTTACCGTAAATGATCCAACCCAGTGTATGCTTAACAACCGGTTTGTTTTTACAAACAACAGCAGCAATGCTGTTGGCGAAATGCAATACCTCTGGAAATTCGGCGATGGCGTTACCGCCACTTCACGAAATGCAGCCTACAGTTATAAAGCGCCGGGCACGTATACCGTGGTACTGATAGTAAGGGCAAGCGATGTTTGTTACGACAGCGCAGCATTCACCGTAACCGTACATCCAAATGTGGTTGCCGGTTTTACCATTGACCCGGTTTGCATTAAGCTGCCGGTATTACCGGTGAATACAACCATAGAACCGGGGAATACGCCTGTGTTTTATTTATGGGACTTTGGCAACGGCAACACATCTACCCTGCGCAACCCACCGCCACAGGTTTATAACGTTGCCGGCAATTATATAATGAGCCTTTCGGTAAGCAGTGGCCAATGCCCGCATCCGCTGAGCATACAAAAAAGATTTGTAACGGTAGATGCACCAAAGCCGGGCAGGAACAACCCGCCGCAGTTTGCTGTTATGAATCTCCCCAGCCCATTGCAGGCAAGAAATATTGGTGATGATGTACTTTGGACTCCCGCTACCAGCCTGGACAACCCACGCAGCTACACCCCCGTGTTCACCGGGAATACGGAAGTGACATACACCATTGAACTGAAAACAAGATCGGGCTGTATTACCATTGATACGCAGGCGGTGAAACTGGTAAAAGACATTACCATTTTTGTACCCAATACTTTTACGCCCAATAATGACGGCCTGAACGATGTACTCCGCCCCTATATGATCGGTATTAAGCAACTTACTTTCTTCCGGGTTTACAACCGCTGGGGACAACTGGTATTTGAAAGCCACGATGCCGCAAAAGGATGGGATGGCCGCCAAGGATCCGCACCCGCCGAAATGCAAACCATGGTATGGATGCTGGAAGCAATCGGCTTCGATAATAAAGTGTACAAGGCAAAGGGAACAACGATATTGATGCATTAATCCTTTTCATTTTACCTTAAAAATATCCTTTGATTATTTGTGCAGAGGTATACTTTTGCATAAATCAATATTGCAGATCAAAATAGAAATGTATAAGGTAATACACCCATAGAAATTAATCCGGGGATAACGAAACATTGTTTTGCCCGATAATGAAATTTTCTCGCATGACAAAGTTATTATCAACAACCATCCTATTAATACTCATCTGCTTTACAGCAATGGCTGTTTCAAACAACGACTCCTCCTTTATTGAAACTCCCCTTACTTTACATACCGGTACCGGCGATATTTTCGGCACCCTGACCATTCCAAAAGATATCAAGGCTATGCCCGTAGCATTGATCATTGCCGGATCAGGTCCTACCGACAGGAATTGCAATGGCCCGATGCTGAAAACCGAGGCGTATAAAAAACTGGCTTATGAACTTGCCAAAACAATATCGCTTCCTTACGCTACGACAAAAGAGGAATTGCAGAAAGCCATACTGCAGGAGAAAATGAATCAGACCTCCGGTTTGATGATTATGTGAATGATGCCCGGGGCTGGATCCAATTATTAAAGCATGATAAACGGTTCTCAAAAGTGATTGTAGTGGGGCACAGCGAAGGGTCATTGATCGGCATAATTGCAGCCGGAAGTGCTGCAGATAAATTCATTTCGATCGCCGGTGTGGGTCAATCGGCAGATAAACTACTAAAGACACAACTGGCTGACCAACCTGCGAAAATTAAGGATCTCTCATATTCCATTATCGACAGCCTTGTTCTTGGAAAAACAATAAAGAAGGTCGATCCCATGCTCTATGCTTTATTCAGACCCAGTGTACAGCCCTACATGATCTCGTGGTTTCAGTATGACCCCCAGGTGGAAATCAAGAAACTGAATATTCCTGTTATGCTTATACAGGGGACAAATGACATTCAGGTTTCGGTTGAAGATGTAAACTTATTAGCAAAAGCCAATCCGAAAGCACAATTACTGATAATCGAAAATATGAATCATATTTTCAGAATCATTGAGGGCGACCGGAATGCAAATATTGCTACATACAATAACCCCTCACTTCCGATCAGTAATAAGTTAACAACGGGTATTGTGGAATTTATTAAACAACGCTGAACTGCTTATTCTTTTTGACCTGCATTTCAACAGCCTCAATATATTTCTCAAGGTTAACGCCTGCTACAAAAATTTCAATTAACTATTTTAATCAGATAGAAAATAATCAGTTACTCTCCAGTATAACGCTCAACATCAAATAAAAACGCTGCTTTCTTAAAGGCATCCTCAGTAAAAAACTTTTCCACCTTCCTTCTTAAATTGTGAAAATCTTATCGCTTTAGGTGGATAAGTTACTCATCATGTGATGATCTAATATGTTAAGTTTGTACAAACCCTCCCGCCCATGGAATTAGATTTTGTAAAAAACATCCAGTTTACCAAACTCATCAAAGTTGATGGACGTTTGAAAGAATTCAATTTCAGGAAACCTCACAGCCGCCACGAAGGATCTTTTACCGTAGATGTAATGGACGATAGCGGCAACCGGATAATCTTCCGCATGGAACTTTCAGATAACAACTGGAAGATCGCCAGCCAGCAATTGCTGCCCAACTGGGTGGTGGAAAGCGAACCTGCGTTTAATGCAATGATCGACGAGGAATTTAAACTGAACTAACCGGAATCTTGCCATAAAAAAGCTTTTGTCCGTATAGACAAAAGCTTTTTCTATTTGCAGGGTCTTTATTTAAAATTCTGCTGCCACAGTTATCGTAGGTTCTTTTGAAACCTTACCCGCTGCAATAGCACCACCGTTCACGCCAAAATCTTCCAGTTTTATTTTGAATGCAGAAGTGGTACTGATCTTTGAACCACTTACTACAATGGAACCGTCCGCTTCAATTGGCCTTGTTACGCCGTGAATGATGATCTCACCCAAAACTGTAACAGAATAAGTTCCGTCTTTACTGAAATTGATCGCTTTCAGGTTGGTGATGTCGCCTTTAAATACAGCTGTTGGAAATTTATCGCTGTTCATCCAGCCTTCCCCGTTAAAATGTTCCTGTATGCGTGGGTTAGAAAAAGCAAAGTTCTTGATGGTCACTTCAAAAGCCAGCTTGCCGGTCTTGGTATCCAGCGATGCGATGGCAGTCTTGTTTTCCGCCTTTGGCAGTTTGTCGATGCTTGTAGTGGCGTCAAAACTGATCACCGCCGAAGTAGTTGTTTTCTTCTGGGCAAAGAGCAAACCGGTTGCCAGTAGCAGCGTAAGAGAAAGAATTGTTTTTTTCATTTGGTTGATTTTTATTTTTTAAAAAGTTTATTTGTTTACCGCACATCTTTTAAAACTGATATTATCCACGTCCAGTATTTCGCTGTGTACGCCCCCACTGCAGGATCCTTTGATGGAAACTTTGTCCCCTGCCTTCAGCGCTTTGGCTTCCGCCAGGTGTTGCTCCTGGAAAGCAAAAATAATGTATGAGCCACTAAGGCTGTCTGTCATTTTTATATTGGCAGTTGTATCCGCCATTTCCACCGATGATACAGCGCCGTTCACAACGATGATCTTCTCAGAATATTTATCATTGGCCTGCCTGGTATTTTGCTGAAACTCCTTGATGAAATCCATGGCATTTACTGTGTAATCTGCTTTGACCGCATTCGTGTCGGTAAATTTTTCTGTAAAGATATACCAGGCTATTGCAACTCCGGCCAGCAGCAATGCAAAAGCAGCTATCAACCATTTTTTCCAGGGCTTATTGATCTTTGTTGTCATCTTGATTTTTTACGGGCATAAAACCAGGGCAAATATACGTTGTTTAAACATTGAAAATACCCGGAGGGTCTCTCTTTTATCCACAAGAGCGTTAAATTTCTGATAATCGCATTTCGGAATTTCCGGCCGGGGGAAATAGCATTGCTTTATTATTGGCTATCTTTATTACATTATATTCAAGCATAAACGTGAAACGGCTACCAATATCCGAATACAGCAGGCATTTTAAATCTTTCCTGTTTTCTTTGTGGATCCTGTTCTGTCTCCAGGGCTTCTGCACAGAACCCTCCCGGCATCCATTGATTAAAGAGGCAAATGTAACTTCTACCCGGGAGCAGGCCATTGCATTCATAGGTAAAATAAAGGAACTGGACCCAAGTGTTTACTGGCCAAATATCAGGCCTGCCCTGTTTCTCCAGAATTTAAAAACGAATATTCATAACCCATTGAGCATTTACCCGGGCAACAGCACAAATTTCTGCGGCTATGGGGCTTTCACCTACCTGTTCCTCCAGGATGACCCCCTGGGATATGCAAAGTTATTGGTACAGTTATACCAGGATGGAAAAGCAAGATTTGCTAACATCGACCTCAATCCTTCTCCCGCTGTACAAAAGGCAGCTGGCCGGCTTCGGTTTAAAGGAGTCCTTGACATACGCCCGGCCGAGCAGATGTGGTTCTTAACCCTGGCAGGCCATTATAAAGGATACCTGAACCTCTTTAACCGAAAATATGATCCCGGTGATGAAAACAAATTCTGGGCATCCTGCAATTATGCAAAATTCAACCGCATGGTAAGAACCCTGCTGAACTTTAAAGTGAAGGCTAAAGGAGCCGACCTTATGCGCCCCCGTGTAGGTAATCTTTATGAATACATCCGTAAAAAAATAGAAACAGGCACCGTGGTCCTGTTCATCAATAACCGGATCGTACATAAAAAAAATCACGTAACCATTAAACTTGGAGTTCCCACGCATTTTATCATAGCAGAAAAGATCAGCATGGAGAATGATGTCATTACACTGGTTTATTGGGATTATGGGCACAGAACGCTCATGCAATTATCACCCGACTTTTTTAAACGGATCATTTTTGGAATTACCTATTGCACCAAAAGAGTAAGAGATGCTGATTAAACGGATACATATCATATTATTTACCGGCATTACAGGGTTTATTTTTTCCTGTTCCCCAAAAAATATTTCAACAAAATATTATTACCAGAACGAAAAGGTTTTGGACAAAATAGAAGAAACCTATAAACAACTTAACCAATGGGCTCCATTTACGATTGGCTTTACCGGCAGAAGTTTTACTACGGTATCCGTTGAGATCATTACAGATACCCTAAGCTACATTTATGAGTTTGCAGTTGATGACCCAAGACTGATGGATACCCTGGATAAATATCATCCAAGTCCCGCAAAGGTTTTTGAGCTTATAAAACAGATGCAGTCTATCCGTTGCACCTGGATCAGGAACCTGGATTATTACGTGGATGAAAAAAAGAACTCTCTCATCTTCATGTCCATCAAACCCGTGTCCTTAAAGGCGCCACTCTCCTACCACAAATATTATGTACTCACTTATTTTCAGCAGCCTCAATACTTCGACAGTGAGGGAAGACTGCTGGATAAAAGAAAACTCCGCCGGCTTCGTAAAATAAACGGAGAGATATTTCACCGGATAAATGACAAGGTTTGCTATACCATTTCGGGCAACTTCAGGTAAGCTTGGTCAGCAGGTAGTGATACAATTTGAAACACTAAACTTATTTCATTTTAAAGAAAAGCATCTTCACCGCAAATAAGATTATCAATGCACTCATGCAATAGCGCAGCCATTGCTGGTATTTTTCATTCTTAAAAAAAGTATCGGCGGCATAGCCTGCAAAGAAAACGATCGTGCAATTGGTGATAAAGCTTCCCAGCATCTGCAATCCACCCAGCATCAGGTTTTGCCGCAAAACATGCCCTCTTTCAGGATGAACAAACTGAGGCAGAATGGAAAAATACAACATCAGTGAACCGGGGTTGAGGAGATTACCAATAAATCCATCTGTATAGAACCTGCGCAGGTTTACAACAGTTCTTCGTTGACCTGCTTCCTTCCATTTTATTGTTTTAAGATTCTTATACGCCAGGTAGAAAAGATAAGCGATACCGCAATAACGTATAATCTCAAACACCTGCGGATGGGAAAGTAACAGAGCCGTCAGCCCAAAGGCAACCGCTGAAACGTGAAATACAAAAGAACTTACAACACCTGCAGCAGTTGCCCAGCCTGCTTTGCGCCCGTATTCAAAAGTGTAAGTAAGATAAAGCATCATGTTGGGGCCAGGTGTCAGGGCAAAGACGATCACCAACGTCATGTATGAAAGGAACTCATTAAAAGGCATGTGTCTTTGCTTTACTTGTATTCAAAGAATATCTCTGTTGCTCCGTATCCGTACGAATGGTGATACTGGTTAACAAACGACTTCACTTCTTTTTTCAGGCGCAGTATATCATGTATCTCATCCCGCAACCTGCCCTCGCCTACGCCGTGAATGACCGTTAAAGAAGGCTGGTAATGTGCCACTGAAAGGTTATAATATTTTTCAAAAGCTTTCAACTGCATGCTGAGTATCTCAAAATTACTGAGGTGCTTCCAGCTATCGGTAAGTTTTTCAATGTGCAGGTCAACTACCGAACGGGCGGGTTCCAGGTTATGGCGGATCTTTGATGCATCGTAGATGCGGTATCCGTTGTTACCTAATCTGCCCAGGTCCAATTTTTCCTCCTCTACCCTGTCGGGATAATTTTCAAACAACACATAACTGAACCCAGGCTCATTTTTTACCTGTATCTCTTCTATCTTTTTAAATAATTGTTTTGCTTTTAGTTTTAACGAAGCTTCATAATGTGTCGCCTTCTTTTTATCGGGCTCCTTTAAAGCAAACTCAAAATCAAAACGTGGACTGTCACTCAGGTCTTCAAACTGTACGTCATGAATATAAAAATCACTGAGTGGCTCAATGGTATTCTTTAACTGGAAACTGCTTTCCCCACCGATCATGAGGTTGTAGGCGAATGTATAAGCCGTTTCATCCTGGTTAACAAGGTAGAGCTTGAATTTCTCTACCACGTCATCATCAAAAATGTCTTTATCAAATACCGGGAAGAAGGAAAGTTTTACGCCATTGCCTTCTTTCTTCTTGGGTATGAATTTTTCCTTCTGCACATTATCAATGAAGACCTTTTGTTTTTCTGCTTTGCGCTTTTCCGTGAACATTTTAAAATAAGGAAAGTCGATCTGGTCCATATAAGCCGGGAACTTCACTCCCTTCACTTCTATCAGCACCATTTTTTCATTCATGATCTCCACTACTTTGCCTTCTTCTTCGGTAAGCCGTACAATTATTTTATCGCCTGGTTGAAATTTCATGCCCCTGGTCCGCCAGCTGGCGGAGGATTTTTAATTTTAATTAATAAAAAACGTCGCACAAAGGTACTAAAGTACAAGAGTGCGACGCCAATGAAGTTCAATAAAGATCAAATGTTTGGCCCAAAGAAAAATACAGACTAACCGGCCAGCTTACTTTTCTTATACCCATACAGGAAATAAACCACCAGGCCAATCAAAAGCCAGGCTCCGAACCAAAGCCAGTTACTAAGTGTCATTCCTGTCAACAGGTACAAACAGGTACTTACTCCCATAAGTGGTATCAATGAATAATTCTTTATAACCGTAAATAAAGCAAGTAAAACCATTGCCAGCCAGAAGATGATCAATGATATCTTTGCTGTTCTGCTCTGTGTAGGATCATTGTCTGAAATAAATCCTGCAGCCAGTTTTACTTTTTCTGCAGCGGTACTGCTCTCACGAACAGCCTTTGTGAGCTTAATAAATGCTGAATCCGTGTCGTTGGTTGAAACAAGATGTTGTTCAATAGAAGCGGCCACCGTCACAGTATCTATATTCTTTGCGGGAATGATCTTTTGTAATGCTTCTGTTTTTCTTTCAAAACTAAAATCCGTCATATGACCAAAATAGCCTTTACTCAGGTACATCGCAAATGCAATGGCGCCGGCAACTATCAAAGGGAAAATGATCTTAGCATTTATATAAGGCAGGTGAAACCTGCCACCCAGTTTTTCTTTTCGTGGAATAAGCAGTACGCCGCCGCAGACAAGCACAAAGGCAAAGAGGGTTGCAATGCTGGTAAAATCAAGTACAAATGTTTTATCTGTAAATAAAATAGGCACACCTACTACTAAACCGGTTATAATGGTTGCAAAAGAAGGCGTTTTAAATTTAGGGTGAATTTTTTGAAAAACCGGTGGCAGCAAACCATCACGGCTCATGCTCATCCATATACGTGGCTGGCCCATTTGGAAGACAAGCAAAACACTTGTCATAGCCACAACAGCCACAACCGCTACTAAAAACTGCATCCAGCCTACATTAAGGTTTTGTGGTTCAAAAATAAATGCCAGGGGATCGCCAACGCCATCAAAGGCTCTGTAATTAACTGCACCTGTTAAAACCAGGGTAAGTAAAATATAGATGATGGTGCATATCACCAGCGATAAGATCATACCACGTGGCAGATCACGCTGCGGATTTTTGCTTTCTTCTGCCAGTACACTCACCGCATCAAAACCAATATAGGCAAAGAACACACTGGCAACAGCCATCATTACACCGCTGAAGCCATTTGGCATAAAAGATTTTACACCTTCGTCGTTTGGTGGTGTCCAGTTTGGAGTAAGGCCGTGTGAAAAAACAAGGTAACCGCCAACAATAATGATAAGCGCCACCACAGCTATTTTCAAAATCACCATTACATTGCTGAAGTTGCGGCTTTCTTTTATACCACGATAAACGAGGTAAGTGATGAGGAAGTTGATGACCAGGGCCGGCAAATCGAGTATCATTCTTAACCCACCAATAACCGGTGCATTGTTCCAGGCAGCCAGTTCATCTGCATTCGTACTGCCGCCTTCAACAGCGTGCTTGGCTTCCATATAACTGGTGCATAAATATTCGGGGATATGCACGTGCATTTTCCCCATCAGCGATGTAAAATAATCGCTCCAGCTGTATGCTACATAAATATTACCAATGGAGTATTCCATAATAAGTGCCCAACCGATAACCCAGGCAAACAACTCTCCAAAGCTGGCATAGGCATAGGTATAAGCACTGCCGGCAACAGGAATGCGGCTTGCAAATTCAGAATAACAAAGCGCTGTAAATGCGCAGGCAATACCAGTGATGATGAATAGTGATACAACACCCGGCCCACCATGAAATACGGCATACCCCAGGCTGCTGAAACTGCCGGCACCTAAGATCGCTGCAATTCCAAAAAAAGTAAGATCTCTCACTGTCAATACCCTTTTCAATCCACTACCTCCGTGTGAATCATCGCCGCCTTCGGCTAAAATATTTTCAACTTTTTTTGTGCGGAATAAGGAATTTGACATAGTAGTTCTGGTTTTGAAAGAAGGAAATTAAGCAATAATTGCGAAAAATAATCGAATGCCAGCCTGAACCACATAGAATCATAGGCACATAGAAAAACACAAATAGGATTCAATACAAGGCCCTATGTTTTCTATGTTCTATGTGGTTCAAAAAAAAATAAGTTTTTAACTTTCCCTCATCATCAGGTAATCCGCAAGATCCTGCAGGGGTTTTTTGCGTGACGAGATCACTGCCGTGTCTTCTAAATGCTTTAAGGCAGTTTGCAGGTATTTTTGTTGAAGTTCTTTTGCCCAGGCATCGGCTTGGCAGTCGCAGAATATCTGTAATATTTTTTCCACCTTATCGGATGGATTTGTTTGAAGGAGTTTTTTTAATTCAGCAAGATTTGCGGGTGAAGCCGTTTCAAATGCATGTATCATCAGGAAGGTTTTTTTATTGGCGAGTATATCGCCGCCCACCGTTTTACCAAATTTTTCCGGGTTGCCGAATGCATCCAAATAATCGTCCTGCACCTGGAAGGCAATGCCCAGGTGTTTTCCAAATTCGTATAAATGTTTTTGATTCCCTTCTCCTGCCCCACCCAGTATGGCGCCTAATTGCAGACTGGCAGCAACCAGCACGGAGGTCTTCAATGTGATCATGTTCAGGTACTCATCAAAACTCACCATTTCCCGTTGTTCAAAATCCATGTCCAGTTGCTGGCCTTCACAAACCTGGCTGGCTGTAATGTTGAACAGGTGTAATACTTTCTGCAGGTTGGCTGGCTGTATCCTATTCAGGTTCTCGTATGCCTTTACAAACATTACGTCACCCGCAAGTATGGCCGTAGGTTCTCCGTATTTTGTATGAACTGTTGCCATGCCACGCCTTACCGGCGCCTTGTCCATGATATCATCGTGAATTAAACTGAAATTATGAAACAACTCTATTGCCGCAGCCGCATGGTATGCATCCGGGCCGGGCTCTTCAAACAACTGGTTGCCCATCAGCACACATACGGGCCGTATCCTTTTGCCGCCAATTCCTAAAATGTATTGAGCAGGATCGTACAGCGTTTCCGGCTGCTGCGGAAACTGACGGGTGTTGAATTTTTCTTCAAATAATGTTAACAGTTCAATAAACGAGTGCATAGTCATCGGTTCAAACTACAAACCTGGTTCAGCGTTTGCCTGTTTAATAATTTTATTTCTTCTTTTTAGCGGGCTTAGATTTATGCTTCAGAACAGGCTTGTCCTTCTTACCCAATTCCAGATTACCAGTACCGGCTTTTTTCACAGGCACCCATTCATAATCCAGTTGCCGCTTGGTTAAATTAGCTGCCATCACTTTTATCCGCACCCTGTCTCCCATCCGGAATTTATGGTTGGTACGCATGCCCACCAGCGCATAATCGGCTTCATCCAACCTAAAATCGTCGTAGGCACTGAGGTCTCTTGCAGTAACCATTCCCTCGCATTTATGTTCAACCGTTTCCACAAAAAAACCAAAAGATGCCACACCACTAATGATGCCATCAAATTCCTGTCCCAGGTAATTCTTCATGAACTCCACCTGTTTGTATTTATTACCGGCACGTTCGGCTTCCATGGCCTTGCGTTCCCGGTCGCTGCAATGCTTGCACTTTTCTTCCATCTTCTTGTCCGGCTTCAGGTTCTTATCCAGGCATTCCTGCAATATGCGATGCGCCATCACATCGGGGTAACGGCGGATGGGCGATGTAAAATGACAATAATGTTCAAAGCCCAAACCATAGTGCCCGATATTTTCAGATGTATAGATCGCCTTTGCCATGGTGCGGATACCCAATTGCTCCAGCACATGCTGCTCGGGTTTGCCCTGCACATCTTTAAGCAGCTTATTAAAAGAAGACGCCACTGCCGCTTCATCATGCATATCGAAAACGTAACCGAACTTACGGGCAAATGCCACAAAGGGTTTCAACTTTTCGTCATCGGGTGTATCATGTATGCGGTACGGGAACGGGATGGGTTCTTTGTTGATCTTTATTTTTGAGATGTAGGCCGCTATCGTGCGGTTTGCCAGCAGCATGAATTCTTCGATCAGTTTATGGGCATCCTTGCTTTCCTTTATAACAATACCGATGGGTTTTCCTTTTTCATCAAGCTGAAAACGCACTTCCTGGGAAGAAAAATTAATTGCGCCGTTCCGGAAGCGGTCTTTCCTGAATTTCTGCGCCAGTTCATTCAGCAATAAAATGGGCTTGAAGTGAAGGCCTTCTTTCTTTTCAATGATCTCCTGCACTTCTTCATAGGTAAAGCGGTGATTGCTGTGGATGACGGTTCTGCCGATCCAGCTGTGCTTTATCTCGGCCCGGTTTGATATCTGGAAGATGGCAGAGAAGGTATACTTGTCTTCATGCGGCCGCAGTGAACAAAGCTCATTGGATATTTTTTCCGGCAGCATGGGATTCACCCTGTCGGGAAGATAAACGCTGGTGGCCCGTTCGTAGGCGGTCTTATCAAGCAAAGTACCTGACTTTACAAAATGGCTTACATCCGCAATGTGAACACCGATCTCGTAATTTCCGTTATCGAGGTTGCGTATGGAAATAGCATCATCAAAATCTTTTGCATCCACCGGGTCAATGGTGAACGTAAGTATGTCGCGGCAATCTTTTCTTTTTCTCAGTTCTTCCCTGCTGATCTCAGGCTGCAGTTTTTTTGCTTCCTGTAAAACTTCTTTATCAAATTCCAACGGGAAACCTGCTTCCACCAATATCTCTTTCATAGCAGCATCGTTCTCATCTTCCGATTTCAGTATCGAAACCACTTCACCCACCGGTTTTTTTTCATCCTTACCCCAGCTCAGCAGTTTTACGATCACCCGTTCATTGTCTTTTGCCCCGTTCAGTTTGTCATCGGCAATATAAAAATCGGGTATCGGTTTTTCCGAAGCCGGGATAAAAAAGGCAAAACTTTTACTCTGCTGGATATTACCGATGAATTCGGTTTGTTTGCGTTCAGCCACGTCTACGATCTTTCCTTCAACCCGCCTGTCTTTTGAAAGGCCCTTGTTTACCTGCACACGCACAATATCGCCATGAAAGGCACGGTTAAAATCATTGGGGCGTACCATGATGTCTTTTTCAACGCCATCCACGATCACATAGCCCATTCCGCTTCTTGAAATATCCAGTCTTCCTTTTATGATTTCAACCTGAGAGGATTTCTTTTTGTCTTTTGTCTTTTTATTCTTACTCATACATTTTTTTAAACAGCCGGGTGCCACAAAACTATACGGGACAGGGTCTTAGCGGCGGTTAAGTTGGTTATTTTACGCTGCAATGTACCAACAAATTGCTACATTCGGCTAAATCAAGCATTGTGCAGCCGCTCACAAATTCTCCACAAAAGATCATCACCCGAACGATATGGATCCTGTCGCTGGTAAGCTTATTCACCGACCTGGCCAGTGAAATGCTTTACCCCGTAATGCCGCTTTACCTGGAACACATTGGTTACACGGCAATTTTCATTGGTGTGCTGGAAGGAATTGCCGAAGCCGTAGCCGGACTGAGCAAAAGTTATTTTGGCAAACGAAGCGATACAAGCGGCAAACAATTGCCCTTTGTGCAATTCGGTTATTCTTTAAGTGCGATCAGCAAACCCATGCTCGCCATTTTTGTTTATCCCTGGTGGATATTTTTATCAAGAACCATCGACAGGCTGGGCAAAGGAATAAGAACCGGTGCCCGGGATGCCATGCTCAGCGATGAATGCAGCAAAGAGAACAAAGGCCGTGTTTTTGGTTTTCATCGCAGCATGGATACCTTTGGCGCCGTACTTGGGCCACTGGCAGCACTGGCCTATCTCTATTTTTATCCCAATGATTATAAAACGCTTTTTCTCATCGCATTTGCACCTGGTTTGCTGGCCATCATTGCAACCTTACTTATTAAAGAAAAAAAGAAAGAAAGAATACGGACTCCTGCCGGTCAACGACCAACGATCAACGTTTTTGCTTTTGTCGGTTATTGGAAAACCAGCCCCCCTGCATATAAAAGACTGTTGATCGGCTTACTCCTGTTTGCGCTCTTCAACAGTTCCGATGTTTTTCTTTTGCTTAAAATGAAAGAAAGCGGTTTGTCCGATACGGCTGTCATCAGCACCTATGTGTTTTACAACCTTGTGTATGCCCTGCTCGCCTATCCCGTGGGCATACTTGCCGATAAGATCGGGCTCAAAAAAATATTCATCGCCGGGCTTTTTATATTTGCAGTAGTATATGCCGGCTTTGCAATCAGCAACAACATCATCGTTTTTGTGGGGCTGTTTTTATTATACGGACTTTTTGCTGCCGCCACCGAAGGTGTTTCAAAGGCCTGGATAAGCAACATCACCGATAAAACAGAAACAGCCACCGCCATTGGTACCTACTCCGGTTTTCAAAGCATTGCCGCGTTGATCGCCAGCAGCCTTTGCGGATTGCTGTGGTATAATTTTGGCGCTTTGTTTACTTTTTTAACCACCGCTGCGGTTACTGTATTGGTGATCATTTATCTTGCACAAAATAAAATTACTGATAGAGGCAATTCGTAACTTTAAACAAAAAATATGGACTCATTCGATACCGTTGTGGAAGCCCTGGATGGACTGAAAGAAAAAGGATATACCATCAACTTCAACTTAGCATTCGACAAACTGATCTGTTCAGAAAATAAGACCATCCTAAACCCGGACGAATTTGAAATAACAGAAGTGCACCGCTTTGAAGGCGACACCAATCCCGGTGATGAGGACGTGGTATATGCGGTTGAATCAAAGACCGGAAACTTAAAAGGAGTATTTTCCGGCGCCTTTGGCATGTATGCAGATTCTGCTTCCACCGAAATGCTCCGCAAACTTTCGATGCACAAATAGTTTTACATTTATTCCTTAAACGATTGCTTATGTCCGCTTCATTTAACCGCAGAAACTTCATTAAAACATCGGCGCTTACCGGCGCTGCTGTAACACTTACCAATTCCATCAAAGCTTTTGCACCTGCAAAAAAAGATAAGGTACGCATGGGTATCATCGGTGCCGGATTCCGTTCGCACGAACACATGGGAAATTTTCTTCAACGGGAAGACGTAGAGATCATCGCCATTGCCGATCCGCAGCAACGCAGTGTGGATGAAGCCATGGAAGTATTTAAAAAATATAATCGTCCGCAACCGGTCATTTATAGGAATGGAAATGAAGATTATAAGAATTTATTGAAACGGGATGACGTGGATGCCGTCATTATCTGTTCTCCCTGGGAATGGCACAGCATACAGGCCATTGATGCCATGAAGGCCGGAAAAATTCCCGGTGTGGAAGTTTGCGGCGCCATTAAATTGCAGGAATGCTGGGATGTGGTGAACACTTCCGAAAAAACAGGCATCCCGCTGATGATGATGGAGAATGTTTGTTACCGAAGGGATGTGATGGCGGTATTGAACATGACAAGACAGGGAATGTTTGGCGAGCTGATCCACGGACAAGGCGGGTATGAACATGACCTGCGTGGCGTGTTTTTTAATGATGGCGTTACTGCTTACGACAGTGGCGTGGAATTTGGCAAAATGCATACAGCGAAGCACAATGGCGTACCGAGCATAACAGGAACAGGAACGGAGAACTTTATCCCACACATGGTCTTGGGCCCGTGGCGGTGATGATGAATATCAATAAAGGAAACAGGATGACAAAGCTTTCTTCCATTGCTTCCAAGGCAAGGGGTTTGCATAAATATATTGTTGATCATCCCAAAGGCGGCGAAAACCATCCCAATGCAAAAGTGGAATTTAAGTGCGGCGATATTGTGAACACACAGATACAATGTGCCAATGGCGAAACCATATTATTAACGCATGATGTTTCTTCTCCCCGCCCGTATAACCTAGGATTCAGGATACAGGGCACCGAAGGAGTATGGCAGGACTTTGGAAGCGGCGGAAAGAACCAGGGCCATATTTATTTTCAGAAAGAAATGAATCACAGCCACCGATGGGATGACACCACAAAATGGTTAACCGATAATGATCATCCGCTCTGGAAAAAATATGGCGCACAGGCTGAAGGCGCCGGTCATGGTGGCATGGATTTTTTTGTTGACCATGCATTTATTGAATGTGTAAAGCGTGGCGTTGAATTTCCATTGGACGTATATGACTATGCAAGCTGGTATGCCATCACACCGCTCAGTGAAAAAAGTATCATGGAAGGCGGGCAGGTGCAGAACATCCCGGATTTTACAAGAGGAAAGTGGAATACAAGAAAACAGGTATTTGCATTGAATGATGATTATTGACCTCGTTAAGATTGAGGCGAAGATTATGTTTTGCAAATCAATTACTCTTTGCATAATTGATGAAGAGAGAAATAATGATGATGTGGAAGATCTGACGTTTAGTTATGTTTAATGTACCGCTTCCTCTCTTTAAGGAGAGGTTACTGAGCAAAGCGAAAATAAGGAACGGAGTTCGGGAAGGTGAGGTGGCTCAATAAAGATGAAATGTACAAGAGTGCGACGCCACTGAAGTTAAATAGAATAATAAAAGTTTAGACCATAAAAAAATAAAATGATCAACCGTAGAAAATTCTTACACTTCTCTGCATTGGCTGCTCCATTGCTTACTGCTAAAAAAACCTTTGCTTCAAATTTTGATGCAGCCACCAGGCCAATTGTTGTCTCTACCTGGGACAGCGGCATGCCGGTTAATGCAGCAGCCTGGGAAATATTATCAACAAAAGGAACCGCATTGGATGCCGTGGAAGCCGGTGCTATGCATATTGAGAACGAGATCAACTGCTGTGTTGGCCTGGGTGGTTACCCCGACAGGGACGGCATAGTAACATTGGATAGCTGCATCATGGATCACAAAGCAAATTGCGGAGCAGTGGCGGGTATTGAAAGAATAAAGCATCCCGTTTCTGTTGCAAGAAAAGTGATGGAAAAAACACCGCATGTTATTTTGGTTGGAGCCGGTGCACAACAGTTTGCTGTTGAAAATGGTTTTACGCTGGAAAGCACTGACTTATCGGAGAGTGCTAAAAAAGCGTATGCCGAATGGTTGAAAAAAAGTGAATACAAACCCGTTATCAATATCGAAAACAAAAAACAGAACGGTCCTTTTGCCCCCAACTTTTTTGATGATGGCACACTCAATCACGATACCATGGGATTGGTGGCGATGGATATTACCGGTAATTTATCCGGAGCCGTAACCACCAGCGGCATGGCATTTAAACTGCATGGCCGTGTGGGCGATTCCCCTATCATTGGTGCCGGTTTATTTGTAGATAATGAAGCAGGCGCTGCCACCAGCAGTGGCACCGGCGAAGAAGTGATACGAATCTGCGGAACACACCTGGTGGTTGAATTCATGCGGCAGGGCTATTCACCGGAACTTGCCTGTAAAAAAGCCGTGGAAAGGATTGTGAACCGAGATAAAGTAAAAGCAAAGACATTACAGGTTGGTTTTCTTGCACTCAATAAGAAAGGAGAATACGGCGCTTATGCCATACAAAAAGGATTTGAGTTCAGCGTGAAAAGTGAAAAGTAAAATCAGATTCACCAATCAAAATATATCCTTTGAGTTTTAAGTTAGAAGTCATTGGTTTTACTATAGAAGGCTGCATCCTGGCTCAGTCAGCCGGTGCCAGCCGTATTGAACTATGCGACAATCCCGGCGATGGCGGCACTACCCCATCTTACGGCTTCATTAAAGCAGCGAGAGAGAAACTAAGCATCAACCTGTTTCCCATCATCCGTCCACGTGGCGGAGATTTTTTTACAGTGAGGAAGAGTTTGAAATAATGAAGACCGATGTGAAACTCTGTAAACAACTGGGATGCGATGGTGTAGTGATCGGTATGCTGCATGCAGATGGAACAATAGATAAAAAAAGAAACTCCGCATTGGTTGAACTGGCTTATCCACTCGGCGTTACTTTCCACCGTGCATTCGATAGAACCACTGATGCCTTTAAAGCAATGGAAGATATTATTGAGATCGGTTGCGAACGGATCCTCACTTCTGGACAAAGGCCGAATGCACTGGATGGCGCAGACCTTATTGCACAACTGGTCAAACAGGCAGACGAACGGATCGTCATCATGCCGGGCAGTGGCGTACGCTCAGAAAATATCATTGAACTGGCAAAGAAAACCGGTGCAAAAGAATTTCATACATCAGCAAGGATAAATATCAATGGTGGAATGTCTTATAGTAATCCTGCAATGAATGAGAATTTAAGATCAGTTACAGTGGATGAAGCGGAGGTAAAAAAGATCATCACTAATCTAAAGGCTGTATAAAATGAAGAACTGTTCAATCCTCTTGATCCTTGCAATCTTCTTCATCCCCGTTCAGACAACTGCCCAGAACACTTCCATCGAACTCAATCAAAACTGGCAATTCAAAAATCAAAAAGAAAACAAATGGTACAATGCAACCGTACCCGGCACTGTGCATACCGACCTGTTGGCCAACAAACTCATCCCCGATCCCTATTACCGGGATAATGAAAGCAAACTGCAGTGGATCGATAAGGCAGACTGGGAATATAAAACCGGTTTTGCTGTTGAGGCAGACCTGTTTAAGAAAGACAGGATTGAAATGACATTTGATGGTTTAGATACCTATGCAGATGTTTACCTGAATGGAAATTTAATTCTGCGGGCCGATAATATGTTCCGGGGCTGGACGGTGAATGTAAAAGCCTTTATCAAAAAGAAAAAGAACGAGCTGCTGATACAATTTTACTCAGCTCAAAACAGAGTTGATAGTATTGCCAAAGCAAGATTGCCATTGGTATTACCGGACAACAACCGTGTTTACGTCCGCAAAGCGCAATTCCAGTTTGGCTGGGATTGGGGGCCTAAGTTTGCAGGCTGTGGCATCTGGAAAGGAATAAAAATAGAAGGATGGAACGGAGTAAGAATAAGACCAACTTATTCTGCCGAAAAAAATAATGTCAAACTCATCCAGCAAAAAGATGCTGCAGGAACTTCCTTCTACTTTGAAAAAGATGGCAAACCCATCTACTGCAAAGGGGCTAACTGGATTCCAGCTGATGTTTTCTTACCAAGAGTTACAAAAGATGAATACCGGAAACTTTTGCTGATGGCAAAGGAGGCCAGCATGAATATGCTCCGTGTTTGGGGCGGCGGCGTGTATGAAGATGATTACTTCTACGATCTCTGCGATTCACTGGGCATCATGGTATGGCAGGATTTTATGTTTGCGGGTGGTATGTACCCGGGTGATGAAGGATTTATGACCAATGTACGGGAAGAAGTAAAATATCAGATTGAACGATTACGTCATCATCCTTGTATTGTACTCTGGTGCGGAAATAATGAAATTGATGAAGCATGGCATAACTGGGGCTGGCAGAAACAATTTAATTTACATGGACAAGATTCTGCCAAAGTATGGAATGATTATAAACGATTGTTTGAAGACAGCCTGAAAAAATGGGTGAATGAATTTGATGGCATAACGCCATACGTTTCTACCTCACCAAAAAATGGCTGGGGACATAAGGAAAGTTTTACCGAAGGTGACAGTCATTACTGGGGACTTTGGTGGGGGCTGGAAGACTGGGAAGTGTTTGAAAAGAAAACAGGCCGCTTCATCAGTGAATACGGTATGCAGGCCATGCCCAACTGGAATACGATCAAAAGTTTTACCGACAGCAGCGACCGGTATTTGTATTCCCCGGTCATCCAGGCGCATCAAAAAGCTAATGATGGTTTTAAAAAACTCAATCATTATCTCACCCGTTACTTCATTGATTCTGCAAGATTGAGTAAACTTTCATTAGAAGATTATACTTATCTAACGCAATGTCTTCAGTTTTATATTTTACGAAACAGTATTGCCATACACCGCAGCAAATACCCGACAAATATGGGTACGTTACTGTGGCAGCTGAATGATTGCTGGCCCGTATCCAGCTGGAGCATCACCGATTACAGTCGCCAGCCCAAAGCTGCCTGGTATGCCGTTAAAGAATCGTACCGGGATGATGCCATGCCTGCACAGGAGTCACTTAATCCAAAAGACATCACATTACAGAAGCCTGCCTATACCGTTTCGGTTTCGGGGAATGTGGTTTCCATAAAAAGCAGTGCAAATGCCAAGTATGTCTGCCTGTCATCAACAGACAGCGAAGCAGTTTTTTCTGATAATTATTTTACCCTGTATGCAGGCATTACAGAAAAGATAAGTGTAAATAAAACGATCGATCTTAAAACGATTAAGGTCATATCTTTATTTGATGTTCTGCATCGGTAATAGGAACGTCATAGCGAGGAAGAACGACGAAGCCATGACGGGAACCTAGACATTCGTTCACTAATCAACATTTATGAAACCGCTATTCTATATTTTATTCTTCTTACTCAGTTGCTGCCAGGGTGCTGCTCAAAAACATACTTTCTCTCTTTCAAAAAATGATTTTTTATTAGACGGTAAGCCCTTCCAGATCATCAGCGGCGAATTGCATCCTGCAAGAATACCAAAAGAATACTGGCGGCATAGAATTCAAATGACAAAGGCGATGGGTTGTAATACGATTGCGGCCTATATTTTCTGGAACTACCACGAAACAAAAGAAGGGCAATTCGATTTCAAAACAGAGAACAGGGATGTGGCTGAATTCATCCGCATCTGCCAGCAGGAAGGCATGTGGGTACTGCTTCGCCCCGGGCCCTATGTTTGTGCCGAATGGGATTTTGGCGGACTGCCCACCTATCTTTTAAAATATCCCGACATCAGGATCCGATGCATGGATAAAAGATACATGGCAGCCACGGAAAGATATATCAGCAGGTTGGCAAAAGAAATCGCCCCATTGCAATGTGTAAACGGCGGGCCAATACTGATGGTGCAGGTAGAAAATGAGTACGGCAGCTATGGCAATGATAAAAATTATTTAGAAGCCTTACGGAAAGGCTGGATAAAGAACGGGATCAAAGTACCGTTTTATACTGCTGATGGTGCAACTGCTTTTATGCTGGAAGCCGGGCACATAAAAGGTACGGCGATCGGTTTAGACAGCGGCAGCAGCGATGCAGATTTTGACCAGGCAAAAAAAGCCGATCCCGATGTTCCTTCTTTCAGCAGTGAAACATACCCCGGCTGGTTAACGCATTGGTACGAAAAATGGCAACGCCCCGATACCAATGACCTGAAAAAAGAAATGGAATATTTACTCAAGAATAAAAAGTCATTCAATCTTTATGTGGTACACGGAGGCACCAATTTTGGTTTTACGGCCGGCGCCAATGCCTTCTCCCCTACGCAGTACCAGCCCGACATTACCAGTTATGATTACGATGCGCCCATTAATGAACAGGGAAATGCAACGCCAAAATATTTCATGCTCAGGAATATGATCGCAAAATATACCGATCATAAAATTCCGGATATACCCAACCCAATACCGGCAATTGAAATTCCTGCGGTAAATATGAAATACATGACCTCTGTCTGGAATCATTTGCCGGCACCGATCATCAGCGTCCAGCCAAAGCCAATGGAAGACTTTGGCCAGAACCAGGGATTGATGTTGTACCGGACAAAACTGGTCGGTCATCACAGCGGCAAACTGAAAATATGGGAACCGCATGATTATGCATTGGTTTTTTTGAATGGTAAGTTCATTGATACGGTTTACAGGGATGGCGGCAACTGGACGGTTGATCTTCCCAAAACAGATGTTGACAATCCCATACTGGACATTTTAGTGGAAGGTATGGGGCATATAAACTTTGCCCAGTACATGATCGATCGAAAAGGGATCACAGAAAGGGTTACATTAAACGGAATGACATTGATGAACTGGCAGATTTATCCGCTGCCGATGAACCCGGAATTTGTGACAGCAGTTGCAAATGCAGATCGTGGCATGGATGATAGGAAAGGTTTTTTCTTTAAAGGAAATTTTACGCTGAACGAAACAGGAGATACTTATTTTGATCTAAGCAGTTACAGAAAAGGGATGGTATACGTGAACGGGCACAACCTCGGCCGGCACTGGAATGTGGGTCCGCAGCAACGGCTATATTGCCCGGCGGGTTGGTTGAAGAAAGGTAACAATGAGATAATTGTTTTCGACCTGTTGCAAACAGAATCAAAACCTATTTTAGCATTTAAAACAGCAGAGTAACATGAAAAAAATATTAGCGGTTGTCCTTCTATTTAATCTTACCACAGCTTTTTCGCAAAGCGCAGAAAATATCATCATCATCACCACCGACGGGTTTCGCTGGCAGGAAATTTTCAAAGGCATGGACAGTGCAATTGCCAACAACAATAAATTCAACCAGTATGACAGTGCAGGCATCTATAAAAAATTCTGGGCGGATGACGCATCTGAAAGAAGAAAAAAGATCATGCCGTTCTTGTGGAGCACTGTTCAGGCAAACGGGCAGATATACGGCAACCGGAATAACGGTAACAAAGTAAATAATGCAAACCCATACTGGTTCTCTTATCCCGGGTACAGTGAAATTTTCACTGGCTATCCCGATACAGCGATAAACAGTAATGGCTTTCCTCCTAATCCGCACACCAACCTGTTGGAGTTTTTGAACAAACAGCCTAAATTCAAAAATAAAGTGGCAGCATTTGGTGCATGGGATGCATTTGACCGGATACTGAATGAAGGAAGAAGTAAGATACCTGTCTATTCAGCTTTTGATCAATTTGGTGGCAATATGCCCAATGCCACCGAGCAGGTCATCAATACTTTGGCAAAAGATTCTTACAAGCCTTTCGGGGAAGAAGAGTGCCTGGATGTTTTCACGCATTATGCAGCGATGAATTACCTGCAGACAAAAAAACCAAAAGTATTGTATATCTCCTATGGCGAAACGGATGAATGGGCTCACAGCGGCCGCTATAAAGATTACCTGAACTCAGCAAACATGGTCGACAAATGGATACAGGATATCTGGAATTATGTACAGAGCGATCCGTTCTATAAAAATAAAACAGCGCTCTTCATTACGGTTGATCACGGCCGTGGCGATGCGGTAAAAGAAGAATGGAGAGACCATGGCAGTGATATAAAAGATGCTTACCAGATCTGGTTTGCAGCGATGGGCCCGGGCATTAAAGCAAAGGGAGAAGTAAAGACAGCACAACAATATTACCAGGAACAATTTGCGCAAACCATGGCAGCAATTCTCGGGGTAAAATTTACGGCAGAACATCCCATTGGAGAAAAGATCGATCTTAACCGGGATTAAATTCCATTAATCGCTGCAATAAAGTGGCCTGGTTCCCCGCACGGCTGAAATTATGGCCTTCGTATTTTGCGCCGTAATATTTATCGTTGTTTAAATGATCGGTTAAAAAACGAAGGGCCTGCATATAGATCATGAATTTTCCGGAATAGTGAAAGAAACTTTTCTCTATTGAAGTCAGTTCCTCTCCCATTTCAGAAAGATATCCTTGTTCAATAGCCTCATAATATTCATTTCTTACCCGGATCTTAGAAAGATCTTTCTCCTCTTCACTCACCGGCGAAAGATAGGTACGCATCATGTCGCCCACATCGCTGATGAAATAGCCCGGCATGATGGTATCCAGGTCTATCACACAAAGCCCCTTACCTGCTTCATCAAATAAAACATTGCTGATCTTGGTATCGTGATGAATACACCGGATCTTCAGGTTTGCTTTGCTTCTCTCAAATTCATCAACGATATTTTTATTTGCTTTAATAAAGTCAATAAGTATTGCTGACTCTTTTATCCTGCCGGCATTTCCATTCAGTAATGCTTCTTCAAATTGGCGGTAACGTAAACCAAGGTTATGAAAATCGGGCAGCGTGATCTTTAATTGGCCTGCATCAAAGCCGGATAACAGCCTGGTAAATTTGCCAAACTGCTTTGCGGCTTCATAAGCCTGTTCCGGTTCTTCAACCACATCGATGGTATGCGAATTATTAATAAAGGGGAATATGCGAAAAAATCCTTCGGCTGAACTAACCAAGTCATCTCCCTTCAATGTTCGTATGGGAGAAACAAATAAATAATCCGGGTGAGCATGGCTTAAATGATCTGCCAGTAACCGGATATTGTAAGCAATATCACCCGGTGACCCGAAAATGGTATGATTGATCTTTTGCAGCACATATTTCTTACCGGCCGATTCAAGAAGCCAGGTACTATTGATAAGCCCATTACCCAAGGGCTGAATGGAGCAATCACTTTCTGAAAAACCATATTGACTTAAAACATCCTGCATAAAAAAGCTAAATTCGTGTAACCTGCCTGCCGGCAGGCAGGTTCGTTTAACAGGTGAAATTAAGACAAGAAATATTAAAAGAACATTCCAAAGCCCAATGCAGCAAGATCGTTAAGTGGGTAGGCAGCAGCCAGGAACGCTTTGATCAACTGTTCGGGTTGTTTTTGAATGACGAATACCGGGTGGTGCAACGGGCTGCCTGGCCGGTGAGTTATTGCGTGATCGCCCATCCCATATTCATAAATAAACACTGGAAGCAGTTCATCAATAATTTAAAAAAAACGAACCTGCACGATGCGGTAAAGCGCAACAGCGTTCGTTTGATGCAGTACATTGAAATCCCAAAAAAACACCACGGCGAGATCATGGATATCTGTTTTAAATACCTTGAGTCTCCAACAGAGCCATTGGCAGTAAAGGTCTTTTCCATGAGCGTATTGGCAAACCTGGCAAAAGTATATCCCGAAATAAAAGCTGAATTGAAACTGATCATTGAAGACCAGTTGCCAGATCAAACGGCGGGGTTCAAGAGCAGGGCAAAGAAAGTCCTGAAAGAATTGAATCCATTATAGCCTTCGTTTCTTTAAAACAGAAACCGCAGATCCTTCTGCCATAAAAACCGAATCGGGAACAGTTGTTTGCAAGGAAGCGAAACCCGGGCCATACAAAGAAGCAAAGTCACAGTCAATATTGTAGTTCTTTACTTTAAACACTCTCCACGCCGGGTGCCGGACATTATATTCAAACGTGGTATGGCCATCAAATTTTGAATACCCCCAGTAATGTTCTGCAATGAATTCTTCTTCACTGCCGGGCTGCATCGGCAATGCGAGTGTTTCAGTTACAGCTTCTATTTTATTCCATTTGTTTTGATGCTTCCATAGGTATCCTGTTGAAAATTCTTTTCCCTGGTCAACAGAAAAATGGTCCATCTTTTTAGTATCATACTTTTCATGGTAAATGGTATTGGCAATAAAGCTGATGGCAGGCTTTGGCACGATCTCTTTAATAAAGACAGTTCCCCTCTTCCATTCGCCATGATCATAGTGCTTTACATAAAAGCGCAGGTTCACCTCTTCAAAATTTATATGGAAAGGAATTTTGAAGCCCATAAGCCTTGTTTCCATAAACATAAATCCAACAAGGCTCACGTAAGCATTTCCATTAAAAAAATCAAGTTCTGTTTTATAAGGCAAGTATGGCTGAAGAATGGCAGGATCAACAATATAATTTGCCATGATGAGGTTCTTCCATTCGGCAGTGAGAAAAGTTGCGGCCATTTATAAAATTTTATTTTTTTTCTCCCGGTAGAATTCTTTAAAGATCAACCGCAGGTTCTGGTCGTACGTAAAATAGTTATAGAGCCAGTTACAAAAAACAAAAAAGCGGTTCTTCACTCCCAGTATCAGCATCAGGTGCAATCCCATCCAGATCATCCAGGCAAAGAAGCCACCAAAATGCAGTTTGGGCTTTGGCATGTCAACAACCGCTAAATTTCTTCCTACAGTAGCCATGCTTCCTTTATCGTTGTAAACAAATTCTTCAAACTGAAGGCTTCCGCTCTTGCCCCTATCCCCTGAAGGGGAACTAAAACCTACCCTTCTTAAATTCTTTGCGATCATATCCGCCATTTGCATGGCAACTGGTGCTACCTGCGGATGGCCGTTTGGAAATGCAGGTTCTTCCATGTACGCCACATCACCGATTGCATAAATGTTCTCAAAACCATTCACCTGGCAATGCCTGTTCACTTTTATACGGTTACCTCTTGCAACGAGGTCTTTGCTGATGCCATCAGGTATGTTCCCTTTGATACCGGCTGCCCAGATCAGCATGGATGATTCAATGCTGTCGCCATTTTGCAGGCTCACTGTTTTTCCATCGTAATCCTTCAGCAAACTGTTTGTCAAAACTGTTACACCCAGGTTCTGTAAATATCTTTGAGATTGGCTGCTCGACTTCTCACTCATGGCTGCCAGTGTTTTGCCGGTTCCTTCCAGCAGGTAGATCTTCATCTTTGAAAAATCAAGCTCGGGATAATCCTTTGGCAACACAAAACGTTTCATGTCGGCAATGGCTCCACTTAACTCTACGCCAGTAGGCCCGGCACCAACCACCACAATGTTCATCAGGCGCTGCAGTTCCAGTTCATCTTTTACATTCAAAGCATCTTCAAAATTGTGTAATAAACGGTGGCGTAGCTGCAAGGCTTCTACCGTACTCTTCATCGGGAAAGCGTTGTCAATGAGATTTTGGTTGCCGAAGAAATTGGTATCGGCCCCGGTTGCGATCACCAGTACATCAAATGCAAATACGCCAATATCGGTGATCACTTTTTTCTTCCAAAAGGATTTGCTTCACTTCCGCCATGCGAAAATGAACGTTCCTGCTTTTCTGAAAAACCTTGCGCAGGGGAAAGGAAATATTGCTTGCATCCAGCCCGGCTGTGGCTACCTGGTAAAATAAAGGCTGAAACTGGTGGTAATTAAAACGGTCTATCAGGGTAATATCAAAACCGGGTTTATTGCTGAGTTTGCGTGCCAGCCTCAGTCCTCCAAAGCCACCACCTAGTATTATGAGTTTCATATGCTTTGTATTTCTGTACAAAGATATTAAATTTTCAATAATTATTGAAAATTTAATAATTTAATGCCTGCTTTAACGCCAACAAAAAAAAGGAGTTGCCTTTTACAGCAACTCCTTCAAACTTGAACATTGAAACGCAAATATTTATTGTATCACTACCCTGCACATGGTCAGCCGGTTGCCATTTCTGTCACCAACTTCTACCCAATACAGGCCTTTTCCATTCTTACGCATGTCAACATGCATCCTTTGATACGGAGCTCCAACGCTGTACATCTGGGTAAGTACCCTTTCGCCACTGGCATTGTAAACCGTAACAGTCCTTGGCAGTGAAGAGTTGTTTAAGACACTGTAGTATCTAACATCAAACTCTCCATTGGTCGGGTTAGGATAAACGAAGCATCTTCCGCTTACAGAATCGAGTATAGAGATCGTATTGGATGTATTGGTACATCCGTTCACATCCGTAACACGGAGCCTGTAATCACCCAGTTTATCTACATCAAGGGTAAGTGATGCTGTATTACCTCCGTAAGGTGCTCCATTGCGGAACCAGGAATAGGTTTGAGCCGCATTTGGAGATACCGTAGATGATATCGTTGTTATCAATCCCGGTAATAACCTCGTGTATGGCGCTGCTGTAATTACAACAGTTGGAAGCGGGTTAACCCGCAACAACGCTTTGAATGAAGTGGCAGATGCACATGGTGCCGCACCGGTTACGATACAACGGAATTGGTAGTTATTCATTGAAACCGGTGGAGCTGTGATCACCAGTGTAGCTGATGTTGCACCACTGTAAACCCCGCCATTTGCAATGTTGGCAAATGTATTACCGTTGTCGGTACTTAACTGCCATTGGTAGCTGAATGGACCACTGCCACCTGGTACAACTGTAAAGCTTGCAACCTTATCGGTACAGATCGTCTGATCAACCGGTTGGGTAACAACACTTGTTGGCTGGTTAACTGTAACAACCACAGTTCTGGCCGGAGATGTACAGGCAGGGAAGCTTGCAACAAAACTAACAGCTCCATTGAAGTTCCTTGGATTATTAGCCGGTGTTCCGGGAGCAGCCGGGCCACCCCAACCAACATTACCATCGGTTATGATGTCGCATCCGCCAGCACTGTATGTTTGAACAGTACCGGTACCATTGGTGTATGCAGGGAAGGTTGCTCCCGTCATATCAATGGCGATACCTATCGTTTGGCCTGGGTTAACTGTAAGCGTCAATCCGCTCATCAGCAGATTTAAAGTACCTGCTGTAACAGTATTATTAGCTGTGCCAAATTGTGTCCAGCCTGGTCCTGCGATAGGGCCTGGGTTACCCGCAATCGGTGTAGCACTCCAGAATGCCCTCGAAACAACAGCACCTGAACCAAAGCTATTACTTGATATACTGCTTAATGTAACAGGATAACCATTATTGTTTCTAACATTAAATGCAACCAGGTTATTACCATTACCACCCGCCATCGGCGTGGTAACGTTAGCCGGAGGCGCTGGTAAACTTTGAACAGTTACCTGGTAAGGATAAACACCCGATGGTGTTGGCCTTGTCCATACGGTATCTCTTGGAGTACCGGTGTATGGTATTGTTGCTGCTGCATCATTAAATAAGCCTGAGTTTACACCATTCGGTGTCCACACAGCTGCTGTAGCAGGTACACCACAAGTGTATGTTACATTTAAACACCATGATGTCAGCACACCAAGATCTCCACCACCACCATCATACATGGCAAGAGTATAAGCTCCGTTTGGTGTTGACCACAATGGAGCCCATGATGTAACAGTTGGAACAAATCCGTTCGGGCCTGCAGGACCAAATGGACCTGTAAGCAGCGCATCCGCCTTGAAGGTTCCGGTATAGGTACCTGAACCAGAGCTAAGTGCTGCTACACCGGTTGAACTTACATTAGTATTCACAAAACCGGTTGTTGCACCTGCACCGCCTGTACTTGAAAGGAAGTAATCAAGGTTCAGGATATTACCGTTTGGTGCTTTAAGTACAAATACCATATCACCATTCCAGGTATGGGTCATATTCCAGGTAACAGACATAGCTGATATGTTACACGTTGTTGGAAGACCACTCACATTGATGACACTGGTTGCGCCTGTTAAAGAAGCATCAGGAACGGGAACATTGATCGGGCCTGAACAGAACTGAACCGATGTATTGCTTGATGTTGAACTGGTCAGTCTTACCGCAGGATCTCCCAAACACATCGTAACCGATGACGGTGTAACGTTTGGTGCAGGTGGTGTGTAATTAACCAGGACTACATTTGTATTGGTACAACCTGTTACGGTATTTGTACCGGTGCAGGTATATGCCGTAAATGCTGTTGGCGCTGCATAAACCCTGTCGGTCTGTGCGCCTGCTATATATGGTATCGTTGCTGTTGCATTGGTATATAAACCAGCAGCAGGTGACCAGGTATAAGTAAGCGGTGCGCCACCTACGCCCGGTGTGGTATAATCAATCTTAATTGACCAGGATGTCAGGGTTCCCACATCACCGGCAAAAGCATCCTTCATTGCAAGCACCCAGTTGCCGTTTGGCGTACCGTATAATGGTGGCCAGGTGGTTTGTGTTGGTGTAAATCCGGTTGGACCACCAGCACCTGCATTGACGTTTGTAATTACCGCATCCGCTCTAAACGTACCGGTATAAGTACCCGAACCTGTGCTGAGTGCATTCACTCCTGCAGAGCTGATCGCTGTATTTACAAATCCGGTACTTGGGCCAGGGCCGGTAATGGAGATCAGGTAGTCTAAGTTCAGTATCTCACCATTGGGAGCTTTAACCGCAAAAACCATATCGCCTACCCAGGTATGCGGCATTGTCCATGTTACAGTAACGCCTGTTATAGTAGCATTGGCCGGTACCGTTGAAACTGCCAGTGTATGCGTTGCTCCTGCCGGGGTATTATCCGGAACAGGTACACTTATCGCACCTGAGTTAACCGTTACAGAACCAGGTACTGGTGGCGGAGCCGAACCAGCTACGATCAAGGTTCCGTTTATACCGGCAACACCACCACAAACAGGGCCTGCAGGGTTCAATACAACCACTGGTAAGGTATTCACTGTTAAGATGGCGCTGTTTGAAATGTTTTCTGTTGCCAGCGGAGGACATACTCCACTTAATACGCAACGGTACCTGTAACCACTCATTAAAACAGTTACAGGGTTAACGGTAAGTGTTGGCGTGGTTACACCCGAATATGGAGCACCATTGGCAAGGTTAACCCATGGGCCACCTGCACCAGTTGTACTCAACTGCCATTGGTAAGTAACCCCTGTACCGGTTCCTGTTACTGTGAAAGTAGCAGGTGATGTGGCACAGGCTGTAGCATTGGCTGGTTGTGATGTTACCGTTGGACGTGTATTTACATTGAGTGTGATGTTAGCTGAACCAACACAACCCGCAGGAGTGGTACGTACCACGGTGTAGGTAGTGGTAACTGCTGGAGAAGCTGCAACCGGGTTGGTAGTTGTTGAACTTAATCCGGCAGCAGGGCTCCACAGGAAGGTGCCTGTTGCAATAGCACCTATTCCCGGAGTTGTTCCGCCAAGGTTAAGGATGATATGCATATTAGGGAAGCCAATGGCTGCTACATCTGTTGGATTAGGAACACCACATGCTGCTGCTGACAGGTAGCTTGGTCCTGTTTGCGCTGCTGCATTACTTCCTATAAAGAAGGAACGTCCTGTTGCCTGTCCGCTTGGTGTGAACAGTTCAACAACCAGTATCGCTGTGTTTGGTACCGTTACCGGTGTGGTAAATGTTCCGGTAAACAAAGTGAGCGCCTGGTTAGGTACGTTAAATGTTTGTGTTCCTACTAAAGTACGAACACCGCCCGGGAAGGCACCGGCACTGGTGTACAGGTTTGCAACTACCGGTTGTGTTCCACCTGCCGCCTGTTCAATACCGAATGTAACGGTGTTGATCGTGATCGGGCCGGAAAGTCCGAGCGTAGCAAGATTATAGGCTCTCCAGTAACTGTTATCAGTATGTAATCCACCGGCATTACATGACACAGAGTTGAACTGCGTGATAGCCGTTGATGTTGACTGTGTCAACGTTGTAGCAACAGGGCCACCTGTTTCATAAACAGTCAATGCCGCAGGATCGCCCTGGCATAACGTAGTACCAGGCACTGCTACTATTACTAATGCTGGGTTGGAATTTACCGTGATGGTCACATCTTTAGTCTTAACACAACTATTTAAAGTTGCGGTAACAGTGTAAGTTGTAGTAACCAATGGTGTAGCTATTGGATTGGCAATATTAGGATTGGACAGGCCTAAAGCGGGACTCCAGGAATAGGTTGTTGAATTACCAGAAGCAATTAACTGCACCGGTGCGCCTGCACAAATTGTAGCACTGGTAATATTGGTATTTAAAACCTGGTCATCATTTAATGCAACGGTAACTGTTTTTGTAAGTAAGCCACAATAGGCATCCTTAATTGTTATAGTATGTATACCAGCAGATACACCGTTAAATACATTGGAAGGCTGGAATGCACCGGCATCAAGCTGGTAAGTATATGGTGCAAGTCCACCAGAAGCAGTAATAGTAATGCTTCCACTGTTTGGTGTTGAACATGCAGCTCCCGTAATTAATTCAGTTGAATTAACCTGTGTATTTGCAGGGTTACCATATTCCATAATGGGTGCACCGGAAATATTCGGGCCTGAAACCAACATTTTCCTGTTAATCATACTTACACCCGGCCCAACTGTTTTTGGTACAAAGGCAGCGGTCGTAAACAGGTTACCTGTTGGAGCTAAGTCTAAAGTCCAGCTTGTACCGCCATTATTGGTAACAAGCAGCGCTCCGCCGGGAGTCATTACATAACCGTTATTAATATCGTGCATTAAAATACCATTCAGGTTACCAACACCTGTTGTAAGTATATTGCCGGTAATATCTGTCCAGTTTGCACCTCCGTCTGTTGTGCGGTAAACTGCCTTACGGGGGAAACCGACTCCTATAACAAATATGGTATCCTTATTAAGTGCCTGAATAGCAGAATAACTCAGCTGTGGGGTTAAAGCCGGGAATGGACTGATATCTGTCCAGGTGGCACCGGCATCAGTAGTTTTATAAACATAATTCCTTGTTCCGCATATATAACCAATACTGCGGGTTGGAAAATCCATTGCCCTGGGAGTAAAAGATAATGAACCAATCGGGCCAACGGGAATAGTATCCCATGTGGCGGCATTATTGAATGAACGGTAAACTTTACCTTGCCTTGAAGCAGTAGGAACACTAAAAGAACTGAATCCTACAGCCCATAAACTGTCCGCTCCCTGCCAGGCAATATCATTTACCTGGCCGCCCAAGGGCTCAGCGAAAACGGGGCTTAAATTAACGGCCTGATTTGCTGAGCGGTAAATATTTCCTATGTTGGTAGTAAAATATACTTTTGTTGGACTAACATAAGACAAGTGAGTGATGTTGGCAAAAAGAGCTGCTAAAACCGGGCTGGCTCTGTCAATCCAGGTATTACCCCCATCCGTGGTAACAGTAATTGATGAACCACCAGCAGCAATACCATTATTGCAATCAATAAATTCCATATCGTTATAACTGGCGCTGGCTGGTGTTGCATTGTAATTACTGTGCCAGGGTGAGCCGGGCATAGAATCTGCTGTTGTGCCATTTGAACCCATGCTTAAAAACCTGCCATTCGGTGCAATATCCATTGCCCATACACCATCATTGCTGAAATTCTGGCCCTGGGGCAAAGTGATATCCTGTATCCAGTTTCTGCCGGTATCAACCGATTTGAACATGCGGCCAAAGTTTCCGTTAACCACCAAAGTACCGTTTGCTGTTCTCCTCATCTGGTAAGGATTGGAAGCTAGTAATACCTGCGGGTTTGGAATTGGTGGGCCTGCATTGGGCCCTTGTGTGGGAGGAAAAGGAAAATTGAGTACTTCATATTTACCTTTTTCAAAAACTCCCGGCGCATTCACATTGGCTGTAGAGTCATTTTTTCCGGTATATACTTTTACAACAGTATTGTTGTTAAACGACATCAAAACGACTGTACTGTCGTTAATGATATTCATTGCCCGGTATTGCTGGGTAACGGGCGTAACCGTTGCAAATGCGGCAGTACAGTTAATTGTATTGGTATTAATTCCTGTATAGCCAAGCCTTTCTTTACTTAATGAATAATCGGTTAGCACGCCGCTTTTGAATTTCCAAAGCAAACTTGCAGCCATAGACCCAGAGGTTAAGAATGTTGCAAGCGGCGTACAAACTGTAGTGCTGGTTGCCCTAAAACTAACACTAGGGAACAAGGTAACACCATAAGAGTTACTGCCGGATATATATCCCGTACTGTCATTGATAAATTCAATGCGGAATATTTCTTTCAATTTGGCATTTACAGGGTAAAGTACCGAGGGGATTAAAGCATTGCCGATATAACCAACACGGGAAACTCCGTTAGCCGGAGGCGCTGCAATAGAATCCCAGGTAGAACCACCATTTAAGGTAACATACAATTTGGGTAATGAATCGGATGTATTGTTTTGTTCACCACCAATATATCCCTTATTAGCATCTACAAACCAGCATGCATTGATATTTTTTGTGTTCGGAAAAAGTGGGGTTGAAACAAAATTCCAGGTGGCTCCACCATCTGTTGTTTTTGCCATCGCACCTAAACTACCTACTGCATACGCAACTGTTGATGTTACATAATGAACATCATTAAAATTGGCCGTAACCTTAAAACTGGCGGGGTTAATGTAAGTAAAGACACCGTAGGTCCAGTTTAAACCGCCATCGGTAGTTTTTGCAATACCACCATTACTGCCTACAGCAATAGCATTATTGTTATCAAAATAATCAACGTCTAAAACGGTAAAACCAAATTGCTTTGGATTACTGAATTTCCAGTTGGTGGTATTAAAACCCTGCGAAAAAACCGATCCGCCGGTTACCAAGATCAAGACCAGTAAAAAACAGGTCTTCCTAAGGTTGAAATGCTTCATAAACATGTACTTTATTAGTTAAGGTAATAAATGCAGCGACAATGTTACATGGTTATATAAATAGTAGTTGTAGAATTAATTCTACTGTAATAATTCATTGCTTTTCGGAATATTGTTTTTTGAAAAAATCATTATGCAAAAGATTTTACCCTTTTTATTAACCTGTTTAATTTTTTGCAATGTTACACTTGCTAAGGATAAATCAAACCGGGGCAGGGAGTTTTGGTTAGGATATTGGTTTAATTATGGTTATTTCAACGATCCCCCGGTAAATCAACAGGAACTTGCTTTATACATCAGCACTGAACTTCCGGCAACAGTTACTGTTTCTATAAATTCTACAGGGTGGACACAAACAGTGAATATTCCTGCCAACACCGTAAATGCAACCATTTTAATTCCAAAGTCTGGCGTTAATGATGCAAGAATTTTAACGGATGGTTTATCTACCCGGGGAATTCATATTGTAAGTGATGTGCCGGTTGCAGTTTATGCGCATGTATATGCCCTGATGGTTTCGGGCGCAACCATGCTGATGCCTGTTGAGACCTACGGCTATAAATACTATTCCATAAATTATTATCAAACCACTTCTCAATCCAGTCCTTCCGACTGGTATTCCTGGTTTTATGCCGTTGCTTCTGAGGATAACACCCGCCTGGAAATAACCCCTTCCGATACAACAAAAAACGGCTGGCTTCCCGGTGTAACCTATACCGTGAATCTGAATAAGGGAGAGATGTTTAATGTTTTTGGAAAAGCTGTTTTTAATGGAAACCCCGATTCTGCCAGTAAAGACATGACAGGCAGTAAAATTGTTTCAGTACCGGGCAATGATAACAAGTGCCATCCTTTTGCCTTATTCTCCGGATCGGGTGGTATCAGGCTTTGCCGCGGCGATGGTGGGGAATTCATGCAACAGCAAATATTCCCGGCACAGGCATGGGGAACCCGTTATCTCACACACCATACACTTAATAATACCAATACAAATATCAACGCCACATTCCGGAATTATTACCGCATTTGTGTGCAGGACCCGACTACGGTTGTAAAAAGAAACGGGGTTGTGATGACAGGACTGATAAAGAATTTCTTTTACGAATACATGGATTCAACGGGTGGCGATTATTATGAAGCTGATAAACCCATCATGGTATCGCAATACACACCTAATAAAAACCAGTGCTGGGCATTTAACAACAACCAGTATGGCGATCCGGAAATGATTTACCTAAGCCCGATTGAACAAGGCCAAAAATTTGTGCGCTTTTATACCAGTTCAAAATTTGGTATTGATTATGTTTATTCAAATATTACATTACCAACTGCCGGCATTGCTTCTCTACTGGTTGATGGGACCCCGCTGCCGGCCGCACAAATAAAAGTTCATCCCAATAATCCGGCATATTCAGTTGCGTTTGCAAATCTTACGAATATTGATATGCAGCATACTATTTCAAGCGATTCTGCATTCACAGCAATTGTTGAAGGAATCGGGTATTTTGAAAGCTATGGCTATAATGTAGGTACTTTGATTAATAACCTGAACTTCTACAGTGAAATAAAAAACACCAACAGCACCAGCAACCAGACAGATACATTTACCTGTAGAAATACACCGGTACGTTTATTTGTAAAAATTGCCCAGCCGGCCACATCCATTCACTGGAAGCTGAGCCAGGTGCCCGGCATTTTTCCAAATGCTGATTCTATCATAAACAACCCTGTTCCCGTAGCTACACAACTAATCAATGGCCGTACTTATTATACATACTCACTGCAACAGGATTTCACTTTATCCAATTACGGTACTTTTTATTTGCCTGTTGTTTATTCATCTGCCGTAATTCAAAATTGCAGCCAGGTTGATTCAGCCTCAGTAAAAATTGTTGTAAAGCCCGGGCCAGTTGCCAACTTTACGATATCAGCACTTAACTGTTTAAAGGATACCATTCATTTTACGGGCACGTCAAATACTACAGGGTTTAACATTGTAAATTATCTATGGAATTTTGATGACGCTACTACACAAACAACCGTAAACGCAAATAAACTGTTTGCAACCCCGGGTGTTCAAAATGTCCGTTACCGTATTTATCCTGACAATGGATGTGCCCCCGGCGATACCACCAAAACATTTACGATCTTGCCAAGCCCAACGGCTATTATTGGCGCCAGTACGCCCATCTGTGCATCTGATTCGGTTCTGATTACAGATACATCAACCATTTCATCCGGTACCATCAGCAGCTGGCGATATGATTTTGGCGATGCCACTATATTAGTTCGAAACACCAATACTCCGTTCTATCACACGTATACTTTGCCGGGTACTTATATTATCAAACTGGTAACTACCTCAAACAATGGCTGTATCAGTGATACGGGTTACCGTTCTGTAACGGTATTTGCAAAACCAATTGCCTTATTTGGTATTACAAATACTATCTGCAAAGGGGATTCAATTTATATTACGGATACCTCTTCTATTGTTGCAGGCTCCATAGCAAGCTGGCACTACAATTTTGGCGATGGCAATACTTTAATCAGAACAACAAATACTCCATTCTACCATCCTTACAACCTGGCAGGGAATTTTGTTATCTCACTGGTTACTGTTTCCGATATGGGCTGTGTGAGTGATACTTTCAGAAGAACTGTAACAGTTAATGACAGGCCACGTTCTGATTTTTCGGTTTCTGCGCTCAACTGTTTAAAAGATACCGTATATTTTAATCACATTCCTCCCCCCGGCACCTTTAACATCACCGGGTATCTATGGAATTTTGATGATGCCACCACACAAACAACCATTGATGCCAGGAAGAAATTTGTAACTGCCGGAATACAAAATATACGTTATCGCATTTTTACCGCGGAGGGCTGTACGGGCGATACGACAAAGAGCATAACCTTGTTTGAAAGCCCCATAGCAAGGCTGGGCGCAACATCTGCGGTTTGTGCCGATTCGGTATTGATAACAGATACATCATCGATTGCAGCTGGCTCCATTGCCAACTGGGAATATCATTTTGGAGATGGCAATACGTTGATAAGAACAACGAATACGCCGTTCTATCACAGGTATGTTTTGCCTGGCACTTACACAATATCGCTTGTAACAACTTCCAATACAGGTTGTAAAAGCGATACATCAAGGCAACTGGTTTCAGTTACTGCAAAGCCTAAGTCAGATTTTTTGGTTAGTGCAATAAATTGTCTAAGAGACACTGTTTACTTTACCCACATAGCACCACCCGGTACTTTTAATATCACCGGCTATCTCTGGAGTTTTGATGATGCCACCACACAAACTACCATTGATGCCAAAAAGAAATTTGCAACTGCCGGAATACAAAATATACGCTACCGCATTTTCACTGCAGAAGGTTGTATTGGTGATACTACCAAGACCATCACCATTTCACCCGACCCGGTTGCAGTAGTTGGCTTAGCCCCCTCGGGTTGTACCAATGATCCCGTACAGGTATCGGATGCATCTTCCATCAGCACCGGAACCATTGCCAGCTGGCACTATGATTTTGGTGATGGCAACACGTTGGTAAGATCTGTAAATACCCCTTTCACTCATACCTATACTGTGGCAGGCACATACCAGGTTTCGTTGATCACTTTCTCAGCACTGGGCTGCAAAAGCGATACCGTCAGAAAAACAATTGTCATTACCGATAAGCCCGCAGCAACGTTTACATTTAGCGGTACCCCATGCATGGGCAACAGTATTACCTTTACTTCAAGCTATACAATTACTGCCGGCACCACCTGGTACTGGGATTTTGGGGATGGGCAAACCATCAGTACAACGGCCGGTAATACCATCACGCATACTTATACAGCAGCACAAACAAATATCCTTGTTAAGCATGTTATCATTATTGCCGGTTCCATCTGTGCAGCAGATACCAGTTTCAAAACCATACCAGCTATTTATCAAAACCCCGTGGCTTCATTCAGTATTGTAAAAGATACTGCCTGCGAAAACATTCCACTCCGGTTTTTATCTGCAGCAACAGGCGTAAACATATGGAACTGGAATTTTGGAAACGGCACGGGCACTGCTGCCCCACCCTTTACAAGGTCTTACAGTACAGCAGGCTCATATACCGTAACCTTAATTGTTACCGACATTAATAATTGTATTTCTATCCCGGTATCAGACATATTGGTAATTCATCCAATTCCGTTAGTGAATGCCGGGCCTGATAAGATCATTAATTTTGGCGGATCGGTTTTATTGGCAGCTTCTGTAACCCCCGCAGCAGCTTACACTTATTTATGGACACCCTCAACCAGGCTGAATGCAACAAATATTTTACAGCCAATTGCATCGCCGCAATCAAATACAACATACCTCTTACAGGCCGAAGACGTAAATTCGCATTGCAGGTCTTCCGACGCTGTATTTGTAAAAGTTATTACGGAAGTATATATACCAAATTCATTTACCCCCAATGGCGATAACAGGAATGATAAATGGAATATTCCGGCACTGTCACAATACCCCGATGCGGTTGTAACCATATTCAACCGCTATGGGCAGAAGATTTATGAAACAAAGAAGTATTTCAATAACACATGGGACGGAACTTTTAAAGGAACACAACAACCAAACGGCACCTATGTATATTACATTAAACTCAACGACAAAAGACAACAGGAATTCCAGGGTGTTGTTACAATAATCAGATAACATTTATGCAACCCAGTATATTACTTGCCGATGATCACAGTATGATAAGAAAAGGTTTAAAGCTGCACATGCAGCTTACCCTTGGCTATTCGGATATACATGAGGTAGCTACCTGCAATGACCTGATGAAGGAACTGGTAAAAAAGAAATACACTCACCTGATTTTGGATATCATACTTTCCGACGGAAGCACACTGGAAGTAATACCAAACATACGCAGGGTTTATCCCGGCTTACATATTCTTGTATTCTCTATGCAGCCGAAGGATATATACGGCGAGGCGCTTAAGCAGTACGGAATAAATCATTACATGTCTAAATCTGTTGGGGAAGAAGAGATGATCGATATCCTGGAGAAATTCATGCATAACCAGGAACCTGTAATACGGCCAGGTATTAAACACAAGGATAATCCTTTTACAGCACTGGCTCCCCGCGAACTGGAAATACTCCACTACATACTCAAAGGGATCGGTACCAAAGAAATTGCCGATACGCTGAACCTGAAGATGAATACCATCTCCACTATCAAGAACCGCATTTTTGAAAAAACAACAGCGGGAAATATCAAAGAGCTGATGGAACTGGCCACGCTTTACAATGTGAATTATTGAGCAGGATGCAGTAACTTGGTTATTGCAAAATCGTATGCCAAAACTTCTGGTCTTTATTGCCTGTTTTCTTATCATCACTGCCCTGGTGACGGCCCAGCCTGTTATTAATTCACACATCCAGCAATACACCACCGACAATGGCTTGCCATCAAACGGAATCAAAGGGTTGCAGTGGGATGAAAAGAATGAATTTTTATGGATGGCTACTGAGGCAGGTATCGTGCGTTTCAACGGGGTTGATTTCAAATCGTACAGCAAGAGAACATGCCCGGGATCGCATCGGAACGGATGCTCTTTATTGTGAGAAATAATTCCGGAAAGATATATATGTCCGACCAGCCGGGTAATATTTTCTATATTGATAAGAGCAAGCCTGTTCTCTGGAGAAGATCTGCAACAAACAGCAGCATCAATCCCTATATCGCCCATTATTATTTGTTGGGTGTATCGGATACCTTTTTTAATAAGGATGCCAACATCCTGAAACGTACGGGGTTTTCATCAGGCTTCAGTAAAATAGTTGCCGACAGCGATACCTCCTGTTTTATACTTGACAAGAGCCGTTTCTTCTATTACTCGATCAGCCTATCTGACCCTGTTCTTATGCCCTATGATAAAGGGGATATCAATACCCTCTTTAAGATCGATGACCATTGTTTCATTTTCAATGATAAAAAGGAAATATTTCTGCTAAACCAGCAAGCAAGAACACTTGCGGCTGTTTCCTTAACCGGGAATAGCCATTCCATATTAAAAGATGCAACAGAAAACAGTATCCTGTACTGGCAAACCGGAATGGGAAATCCTGTTTTTATTGATGGGGATAAAGCATGGCTGTTAACCTACGACGGCAGTTCAATAACAGCGAAACTTATTTCCACGGGCATTCCTTCGGATTCTTATATCAAATCGGTGCAGTACAGCGAAAAGAATAATTTACTTTTTATCGGAACAGAATCCAAAGGACTTATTGTTATTAACCAGAACAGGGTGGAATCTAAAAAAAGAAATAATGCCAACTCCAAAAACCGTAATTCGTACTATTCGCAGATCGAACTTGAAGATGGAAATATACTTACGAATGAAAGCGATATTATCGGCGGCCATTCTACCAGTGAAAGTAGTTTACCAATAAAGGGAAAATTCTCTTTCAATATCTCCCATACCGGTGAAAGCTCCTTGTGGTATACGCAGACAAACAAAGACATTGGCTATAACTGTCTTTATGAATACAACAAGGCCACCGGGAAAACAAAAGCATATCCAAAAATAAAATGGGGAGATATTGTAACCGAATCAGGAGGTAAAATATATATTGCCAATCCCGGGGGCATTGGCATACTCCAGGGAGACAGCCTCCTGTTCCTTTGTGAATATCCAAAGAACCTGGTTGGGACGGTAACCTTTGATTTTACAGAGATAAGTCCCGGCATACTGGCCGTAGCTACCTGTGGGCTTATTGCGGTTTAATACAACTACGTATAAACTGGATACCATTTTCAGTAAAGAAAATATCTGCGTACGCAGCATCTGGAAATATAAAGACTATGTTTTTTCGGCACTTACGGTTCGGGCTTTTATATCTATAAGAACGGAGTGATCAAATCCATGCCACTTGATAAGAACCGGTATTTATTATACCCGCATTGTTTTGTGCCGGATGAGGAAGGCTATTGCTGGATCAGTACCAACCGGGGATTGTTCAAATCCAGTTTACCGGAACTTATTGATGCGTTTGAACACAACAGCCCGTCTGTTTATTATCATTACTTCGGTAAGAAGGACGGCATGGAAATGACAGAGCTGAATGGTGGCTGCACACCCTGTGCTTTGCGTTTAAAGGGATAAAACAATTTCCTTCCCAACTATGGATGGATTGCTTTGGGTAAACCCGGCGAAGGCAAGACCCATATTACCCAGTGGCGAAATTTTTATTGATGAGATACTCAGTGACAATAAAAAGCTGAATGCCGATTCAATCGCTTTAAAAAAATTACCGCCTCAAACCCAGGAAGTACTCATCGAACTTGGTTTTTCATCCTGGTGCAATAAAGAAAATATTTACATTGATTATCAATTGAACGATACATTGAACTGGAAGCCAGTGAATACAGGTAACGATGCGGTAATACGGCTTGGTAACCTCAGCCCCGGGAATTATGTACTACGCATACGAAAGCTGAATGGATTCGGCATAAACAATTACACCTATAAGATCATTCGTTTTGCCATCAGCACGCCCTGGCATAAGCAATGGTGGTTTTATGTCTTATGCATGTTAGCGCTTTTAGGTATCACCCTGCTCATCCTAAACATCCGTACCAGGCAGTATAAAATAAGCCAGCGAAGACTGGAAAGGCAGGTGGCAGAAAAAACAAAAGAGCTGCAGGAACAAAATGAGATACTGGAAAAGAACGACACCATTAAAACCAGGCTCATCTCCATCATCAGTCACGACATAGTAACGCCATTAAAGTTTGTAACCGTTGCGGGGAAGAACCTGATCGAAAAAAGAACTCTGATGCCGGAAGAACTGCAGATGGAAACGATACAGGAGATGACCAACACGTCGCAGGAACTACAACTGCTGAGCACCAACATTCTCAACTGGATAAAATACCAGAATGAGAACAGGCGCCTGGCAAAAGAAACTTTCAATTTGCACGAACTGGTGAACCAGGTGATGGGCGTACTTAATTCACTCGCCAAACAAAAGAAACTTACGCTGCAGAACCGGGTAAACAGCAACATGGAGATCTACCAGTTCTTTGAGCCATTAAAAATACTTGTGTATAACCTGCTTACCAATGCCATTAATTTTTCCGAGAACAGTGCGGTGGTCATTGCAGCCACTCAAAAAGATGAGCATGTAATTATCAGTGTAAGCGATGAAGGCGTTGGCATGACACCCGAACAGATCAAGAACATCATGGCCGACCAGTTCATCATCTCTTCAGCAAATGTTGACAACCGTAAAGGGAACGGGCTGGGTTATCTCATTATAAAAGACCTGGTAAAAATAATGGGGGCAACATTATCTATTGAAAGCGAAAAAGGCAAAGGCACAAAGATCTCTGTTGCATTACCTGCTGTAAAAATCAATACAGCACCCTCACTTTAATGGTCGCCTTTACTTTACGCAATAACTCCAGTGCATTTTTGCTGAGGTTCTTATCAACGTCGAGCACTACGTAACCGATGGCATCGTTTGTTTTAAGATATTGCCCGAGGATATTGATCTTGTATTTACTGAGCTGTGTATTTATTTCTGAAAGCACGCCCGGCACATTATTATGTATGTGCAATATGCGGTGTGTACCTTCCTGCGGAGGCAGGGCCAGCTCGGGTATGCTGTGAGAGCCTGTGCTGGCGCCCCGTTCGAGGTAATTAAAAAGTTTCACACTCACGTCTTCGCCGATATTATGCTGTGCTTCCTGGGTGCTTCCGCCGATATGCGGGGTGAGCAATACATTGCTTAAACCCTGAAGCGGCGTTGAGAATGCATCACCGTTCTTTTCCGGCTCAACCGGGAACACATCCACAGCTGCACCGCCCAGTTGTCCTTCTAGCAATGCCTTACGCAATGCTTCCAGGTCAACCACTTCTCCCCTTGCATAGTTTATTAAAATACTACCTTTCTTAAAATACTTAAGGGTGTTTTTGTTTACCAGGTTTTTTGTGCTTTCCAATTCAGGAACATGCAGGGTAACAATGTCTGCATTACTCAACACATCTTTCATGCTTTTTCTTGATTCAGCATTGCCCAATGGCAATTGGGTCTCAATATCATAAAAAATAACTTTCATGCCCAGGCTTTCTGCAAGCACACTCACCTGCTTGCCGATATTGCCATAACCGATTATGCCCAGTGTTTTTCCACGCAATTCATAACTGCCGCTGGCATCTTTCATCCATTTGCCTTCGTGTGCGGCTTTGTTCTTGTCGATGATCTTACGGATGAGTATGATGGAGGCACCGATCACTAATTCGGCCACACTTCTTGTATTGCTGTAAGGCGCATTAAAAACAGCCACGCCGTTCCTGGTAGCTGCTTTCAGGTCAACCTGGTTTACGCCAATGCAGAAGCAACCGATGGCCTGTAGTTTTTCTGCAGCATCCAGTACTTTTTTTGTTATCTGTGTTTTGCTGCGTATGCCCAGCAGGTGAACATTCCTGACAGCAGCGATCAGTTCTTCTTCACTCAATGCACCGTTCATCTTTTTCACATTGGTATAACCGGAGGCATTAAAATGCTTTACAGCCACATCGCTGATATTCTCTAAAAAAAGGATATTGATCTTTTCCTTCGGGTAACTTGTTTTTTTATTTTCTGCCATGATGATAACAGCGTATTTTGCACAAATATATTCTATCTAAAGCTAGATTGATGCTGTCGATATCCCGTCGCACTTTTTATATTCTTATTATTGCAATGCCTGGTATCATAACCGGATGCAGCGAGGCAGGTAATTCAGCTAAAAAAGACAGCCCCCCGGCCACAACGATCGGTCTGCCGGAACCATCTCCCATTTCCATCCAGGAAAAAGAAAGGATAAATGCAGCCTGCCAGGCGTGGTACGATTCTGCATTGGCTCCCAGGGGATTCAATGGCGGCATGCTGGTTGCAAAGAACGGCAACATCGTTTTTGAAAAATATACGGGCACAGTTCACATACCCGGCAATGACTCTATTACAGAGAATACGCCCTTGCACATTGCGTCTGTTTCAAAAACCTTTACCGCCATGGCTGTATTAAAACTATGGCAGGAGAACAAACTGAGTATGGATGATGAATTCAGCAAATTCTTTCCGGCATTCAATTACCCCGGGGTAACCATACGAAGTTTATTGAGTCACCGCAGCGGCCTGCCAAACTATACCCACTTTCTCGAAAACCTTGGCTGGGATAAGACCCGGATGGCAACCAATGAAGAGGTATTGGATTTTTTAATAACCCGGAAAGCAGAGATGGCAGATGTGAGTCCGGCAAATACCCGTTTCTCTTACTGCAATACCAATTATGCCTTACTGGCCTTGCTCATAGAAAAGATATCAGGTAAAACCTATGCTGATTTTATTAAGCAAACCTTTTTCATTCCGTTGCAGATGAAGAACAGTTTTGTTTTCACGCCTGCTGATACAAACCGGGTAAGCCCAAGCTATGGCTGGCGGGGAAGAATAGAAACACTTAATTTTCTTGACCAGGTTTATGGCGATAAGAATATTTATACCACGGTGAGGGATCTTCTTATTTGGGACAGGGCTTTAAGCAGCAACCTGCTTTTCAAACCAGAAACACTTGAGCAGGCTTATGCAGGCTACAGCAATGAAAAGCCCGGCATCCGTAACTATGGACTGGGCTGGCGCATGTATGACTATCCAAATGGCAAGATCATTTATCACAACGGCTGGTGGCATGGTAGCAATGCGGCATTCATCCGGCTCATTCACGACTCGGCAACCATCATTGTGATCGGAAATAAATTCACCCGTGCTGTTTATAAAGCAAGGGTACTGGCCTCCATTTTTGGAAATTATTTCGGCCCTGCCGATGAAGAAGAAACAGAGCAAGCTTTTTCCCAGCACAATACCACCGATTCGGTTGTAAAAACTCCCCCGCCCGAATCGAAAGGAAAAAGTAAAAAACAAACCAGTAAGATCCCGCAACCAACTAAAAAGGGAAAACGAATTAAGTAAGCGGCTTTGTTGATCATTGCAGATAAACAGGCAATGATAATAGAACTCATCTCAAAAGCCGCTTACATGAGCGATTTTATCCAATCCTCCTTCACTGCTAGAACGAAGCAGTCTTTCTTCTTACAGATTGCTTCACTTCGTTCGCAAAGACGACTTTTGAGATGCGTTCTTGCAAAATCAGTTATGCAGGTTTTTATACAGAATGTGCAATATTTTTAGCCAAATTGTGCGCTTTTTTGCATTTTTAATACTACTTTGGGTAGTAATAAAACTAAAGCTATCTGAGAAATGCAGGTGTACAAGATATACCAGTTAGGTCTGTATAAAAAAATGGTACAGGCTTTTTTATTTGCTCACTGTTCAACTGCAAAAATCTGCGCCCAAAGGGCCATTTCTCCTTTTGCTGAAAAGTACGGCAATCCTATTTTACCGGGCGGGTCCTCTCCCCCTTGAAAATTCCTGATCTTTTACTAAATCAAACTACTTATATTTCTTAAAACCAAAACACGACTATATGAGAAAATTTTCAACCAGACTAATTTCGATTTTGTTTTTACTGGTTCCCCTGATGTCCCTGGCACAGACAAGCATTACGGGCAGGGTTGTCAATGAAAAAGACGGTAAGCCTTTGGAAGGCGCAACCGTAATGATAAAGGGGAAGACCGGTGGAACCAAAACCGATGCCAATGGTAACTTCACCATTACAGCAGCCAAAGGCGATGTACTGGTCATCAGTTCAGTCAATTTCAAACAACAGCAGATTAAAGTAGGCAATGCTGCTATTACAGTAGGACTGGAAAGATTGGATGGAACCATGGATGAAGTGGTGGTAACCGCCATGGATATTAAAAAGAATCCAAGGGAATTAGGATATTCTGTTCAAACCGTTAATGGAACCGATATCCAGCAAACACAAAGGGAGAATTTTGTGAACAGCCTTCAGGGAAGGGTTGCCGGGCTGTCTGTAACACCCACAACCGGTGCTGCCGGCGCTTCTTCAGGCATCATATTAAGAGGCTTTAATACCATGTCGGGTACCAATCAACCATTATTTATAGTAGATGGTGTTATTTTAGACAATACCAGTTTCAACTCAAACTCATACAGCGGCAGTGGTGTTGGACTTGCTTCAGACGGCGCCAACCGGAATATTGATAATACCAACCGCATTGCTGATCTGAACCACAACGATATAGAATCGGTAACGGTTTTAAAAGGCCCCGAAGCAACAGCGCTTTACGGAAGCCAGGCAAGTGGTGGTGCGATCGTGATCACTACTAAAAAAGCAAAAGCTACAAACAGGAAAATACTGGTAAACTATGATAACAATTTCCGTTTTCAAAAACTTACAAGATTTGCTGATGTAAATAATGAATACGGGCCCGGTACCAGCAATGGCGTACCTACTGCCCCACCGCTTTTAGGACAGTTCACATCCTTTGGTCCTAAATGGGCTGCTGGTACCCAGTTGTATGATAATGTTCATAATTTCTTTCAGACAGGCCTTTCGCAAACCCATAACCTGGGTCTGGAATTCGGAACAAAGAATATAGGGTTCAGGGTTTCGGGGCAATACCTGGATAACAGAGGCGTTATCCCTCACAATAACTATACTAAATACAGTTTCAAAATTTCCAATACTACCCGGATCGGAAAGTATATAAACATAACGCCGGCCATTGCCTACTCAAAGGCCGACAATGTTAAACCAACAAAAGGAAGTTCATCTTACCTGATGAGCTTATACCAGTGGCCTGCCAATAATGATATCAGGAATTACCAGGATGATTACGGCGGCAAGCTGACATTGTTTAATGCAAATTATAATACCGACTACGATAATCCTATCTGGAGTGCCAAGAACAACACCACCGGTGATATAACAAAACGCTGGGTTGCCACACTGGGCATCGATATCAAACCATTTTCGTGGTTAACAGTAGCCGGCAGGTTTGGATACGATACCTACAAAACAGACGGCTACGTATTCATACACCCGCAATCTTTTTATTTAACAGCAGCCACATTAGGTACGCTGGATAATTATTACAGAACCTATAAAGGATACAACCATACCATCACAGCAAGTGCAAAAAAAGAATGGAGAGGATTTACCGGCAAGTTAATGGTAGGTACGATGTGGCAGGATTATGAAACAGACGCTTACGGTGTATTTGGTAACCACGTGGCTGATTCACTGGTTGCGGGCAAGTTATATAAAAACGGACAGGTGATCACCAGTTTTAATCCAAGAGACAGCAACCAGACCGCCTACGGTTCAAGAACACGTTTGCTGAGGAATTATTTTGGTGATGCAAACAAGATCATCTTCAGGGAGCTCGCTTATTTCGGCGAAGTATCCATCGGGTATAAGAACGTAGCATTCATTACCTATTCGCATCGCTTTGAATCGGCCTCTCCCATTCCATCTCAAAACAGGAATTACAATTACCCCGGCGCAAGTTTAAGCCTGATCATTTCAGACATCCTACCGTTCCTGAAACGGGGAGACATCCTGGGTTATTGGAAACTGCGGGGCTCCATGGCAAGCACAGCAAGACTGAATGATCCATATTCGAACCAGTCTTTCTTTGTGAACAACCAGAACAGTTCCGTAATACCGGGTAACACCTATGGTTTCACAAATGCAAACACGTTCCTGACACCTGAGAAACAACGGACATTTGAAGTAGGAACTGAAATGCGTTTTTTAAACAGCCGGATAACAATAGATGCAGCATATTATAATACGCTTTGCACCGACCAGATAACACAGGGTTACAGGGCCAGCTATGCCACCGGTTATATTTTAAATACAACCAATTCTTCTTCCTTACGTAATGAAGGAGTAGAGATAACTTTGGGTCTGAACCCGATCAAAAAAAGAAATTTTAACTGGAACATCAATTTCAACTTTGCTCACATGTGGAGCAAGATATTGACCTTACCTGCATCCATAGGCCAATACAATGATTTTTATAATTCTGATACGTACATCTCCAATGTAAGAGGCGGATTGATCAGGGGTAATTCCACCGGCACCATCACAGGTTCTACTTACCAGCGGAATACTGCCGGTCAGATAATCATTAATGCGTCAACAGGTTTGCCTTTAACAAATGCAGGCAACCAGCTGATCGCCGACAGAACGCCTGATTTTACGTTGGGAACACTGAATACGTTCCGGTACAAAAACTGGTCACTGAGTTTCTTGTGGGATCTGAAAGTGGGTGGAGATATTTATAATGGAACCGACCAGGTGTTGACAGGCCTGGGTAAAAGTGCCAGAACTGCAGACCGCAATACGCCTATCATTGTTAAAGGTGTATTGAATGATGGTTTACAGAATACCGCTAACCCAACACCAAATAACATTGTGATCATTCCCTACTTCTTAACCACGTATTATACAACAATGCCTGATGAGGAATTCATTCAAAAAGATGTTAACTGGTTCAGGTTAAGGGATATCACCTTAAGCTATAAACTGTCTGACAAACTTATTAAGCGTATGAAGGGCTTAAAAGGAATGAGCTTTTTCATAACCGGGAACGACCTGATCCTTTCAACGAATTACAAAGGAGCTGATCCGGCTGTTAATGCAAATAACCCAGGCTCTTCGGGTGTAGGTGGATATGGTATGGACCTGGGAAATGCACCAACTCCGTTGAGTTTGAGTTTTGGATTACGTGCTAATTTTTAATTGTTGAATTGTAATTGTAAAATTTAAATTTTTCTGTATGCAAAATAAAATTTTTAAAACGGTAATTTTTCTTACGCTCTTCAGCATGTTATTTTCTGTATCGTGTAAGAAAAAAATAGACGATGCTTATTTAAATCCGAATGCGCCGGTGATTGTACCCATTGAAAGTATATTATCCGGTGTGATCGGAAGCTTTACGGCTTTCTTTTCTTCCGCCGGTACCGGTTATGGCGTTCAGGCCGATGGCATATTACTGGGACGGTACATCCAATACTGGGGTTCGCAAACAAGTGGTGAACTCTATGGCCAGATGGGCTTCCCGGGCGCACCTGCTTCTGCCAGTGATAATACCGGTGGCCTTTGGGCTGCTGTTTACTACGGACAGGGGCAAAATCTAAACAAGATCGTACAATGGGGTGCCGAGCAGCAAAAATGGGATTATGTTGGCGTAGCGTATGCGATCCGTGCGTGGGGATGGCTTGAGTTAACCAATGTGTATGGAGAAGCCATTTTAAAAGAAGCATTCAATACCAGCCAGTCGCAATTTAATTACGATACACAACCGGAATTTTACGACAGTTGCCGGGTGATCTGTCATCGTGCTTTAAGTTACCTGAACAGGACCGATGGCAATGTAAGCCAGGCTAACCTTGCCATTGGCGATGCGTATTTTTATAACGGCGATGTAACTAAATGGAAGAAATTTGTGTACGGGATATTAGCCCGCTCTTACATCAACCTCAGCCGGAAGTCTGATTTTTTAACCAAGGGTTATGCCGATTCCGCCATTAAATATGCTAACCTTTCTTTGTCGAGCAATGCCGATAACGCATTGGTAAGAGTAGCCGGTGGCCTTACCTCAGCCGTTAATAATTATTTTGGTCCATTCCGTGGAAACATTGGTGCCATCAGGCAGGGTTCTTTTATCGCCGACCTGATGTCGGGAAATAACGACAGTGCTTTTAAAACCGTTAGTGATCCAAGGAGATATTACATGCTTCGTGAAAACCTGAACGGTACATTCAAAGGATTCACTGTATGGAATGGCTCTGGCGGGCTTGCAGCAAATGATTATCCGAAAAACTTTTGGGGGAATGCAACGCCTAATTCAACTGCAGCTTCATCACCCGACAGCAGCCGTTACCTTTATCAAAATACCAGCCCATGGCCAATGATGACCGCATCTGAAATGCAATTTATCGTTGCGGAAGCTGCCTATCTCAAAGGTGATAAAACAACGGCGCTTTTTGCTTACTCCAATGGCATCAGCCTGAATTTTGACATGCTGACCACTACGTATCCGCAAAACATACCAGCAGTTTATGCCATCACTCCTGCTACAAAAACTGCGTACCTGACAAATACATTGGTAGTGCCGGGTGTAGCAACTAACCTAACACTATCCCAGATCATGTTGCAGAAATATATTGCTTTATATGGTTGGGGAGTTCAGTTAACCTGGACAGACATGCGGAAATACCATTACAGGGATCCGGACCCGGTAACCGGTGTGCAGGTATACGCAGGTTTTGCTCCGCCATCAGGCACCAATCTGATCTCTACCAATAATGGTCAATGGGTGTTCCGGTGCAGGCCAAGGTATAATTCAGAATATCTCTACAATATTCCGGAGTTAACAAGGATCGGCGCTTTAAACCTGGATTATAACACGTACAGACCCTGGTTCGCTCTACCTTAACCATTAAAAACTTATAATAATGACAAATAAATTAAAAATAGTAATAGCTGCACTCGCAATAACGGTGGTGGCGGGCTCATGCTTTAAGAAGGATGATTCAATAACCATTCTGGATGTAGGTTATGCCAATGATATGGCATACCTGAAGTTCATAAATGTATATACTGCGTTAACTCCTTCTGCAGCTACCCCTGCAGCCGGCCCATCGGTTAATGTTTTTATTAATGATGTAAAGATCAATGCCGCTGCAGTTTCTTATGGTGGCCTCTTCCCCGCTGCACCGGCATATACGGCCGTTCAGCCGGCACTGGGTACAAATATTAAAGTGATTATCAGCCGGGCAACAGCGCCCGTGGCAGGTGATACCCTTATTAATAAAAATTACGACCTGGGCGCAAACAGCTATACAACGGTTTACTTAACAGATTCAACACCGAATCCCACTCCGCAGAGTCCTTACTTCCTTCCATTTGCTGAACAGATCAGCAACGCCAAAGTGGGATATTTTAAAGCAAGATTTGTAAACATGATACCCAGTACAGATACGCTCGAGGTTTTTTCAAAAAGGTTAAATGCGGTGATGTTCCCCGGAACCAGGTATAAGAATGCTTCCGACATGATTGAAATACCTACCTTTCTTTTAAGCGATACCTTACAGCTAAGAAAAGTAAGTGCACCGGCAACCATCCTGGGAACCATTAATGGATTCACTGGTACATCGGCAAGAGTATATACAGTGTATTGCACGGGAAATATAACCGCTACTCCACGGGCTAGGTTATTAACTTCCTTTACAAACCGGTAAAAAAATTTAAAAGCCTGTAAAAAAAGCTTTCCGTTTGGAAAGCTTTTTTTATACCTGCATTTTTTTATCCAAAAAATAAATAAGCAAGGATGATGGAAGTGATTACGCCCACGAGGTCGGCGAGCAACATAGCCCCGATGGCATAACGGGTATTCTTGATAGAAACAGAACCAAAGTAAACAGCCACTACATAAAACGTTGTATCGGATGCACCCTGGAAAATTCCGGAGAGTTTGCTTGCAAAAGAATCAGGACCAAAAGCAGCCATGGTACTAACCATCATGCCCCGGGCTGCTCCCCCGCTCAATGGCCTGATGAGTGCAGTGGGCAGTCCATCTACAAAACGTGTATCAGGACTGAACATGGCAAAAAATGTTTGATGCCGCTTATCACCGCATCAAAAGTTCCGCTGGTGCGTAACATACTTACCGCAACCAGGATGCCCAGTATATATGGTATGATGCGGATGGCGGTATCAAAACCGTTCCGGGCCCCATCAATGAATGCAGAGAATATGTCGATCTTTTTATACAGTCCGCCCAGTATGATCAATAAAAATACTAGCAGTATCAGGCCATTGCTTAAGATACCGGAGAAAGACTGAAGTCCCGCTGCATTGAGCCGGGTAATATATAGAACAAGTAATGCAATAAGCGCTGAGATACCCAGTACCCAGGTTAGTATCACCGGCTGAAACAAATTGATCTTTTGTTTTAACGAAACAATGATCATGGCCGTAATGGTACCTACAAAGGTTACGATCATACAGGGAATAAAAACATCGGTGGGATCGGAAGCTTTTTGTGCAGCCCGTACCGCAATCACACTAACGGGTATTAAATTCAACCCGGCTGCATGCAGGCATAAGAACATGATCTGCGAATTGGAAGCAACGTCTTTATTCGGGTTCAGTTCCTGCAAACTTTCCATGGCCCGTAAACCAAAAGGTGTTGCGGCATTATCAAGCCCCAGCAGGTTGGCAGAAAAATTCATGATCATGTGGCCGTGTGCAGGATGGCCTTTTGGAACATCCGGAAAAAGCTTGGAAAAGAAAGGGCCAACGATACGTGACAGCAACCGGATGCCCCCGGCTTTTTCGGCAATGCTCATAAAACCGATGAACAGCGATAAGATACCGATGAGTTTTAAGCAGATATCAACCGCCACCCAGCAGGTTTCAATGATGCCATCTATTTTAAGCGGGTTGGCCGGGTCTGATGCCTTACCACTCACCATCCAGGTAAATATCTGTGTTTCGCCAAAGAAAAAACATTTTATACCAGCCACAGTTATGGCGATGAGTATAAAAGCGCTCCATATTCTGCTTAAGGCCATGTGTGTTTGAAGTTTGAGGTTTGAAGTTGAAAGTTAACTATTTCTTTCAAAACGCTTAGCCACAAACCTCAAACCCAAAACCTCAAACATTAAACTCCTAAACCCTTACCTTTGCACCCAATTTTTAATTTTTCATTATTAATTCTTAATTAAAGAAATGGCTTTAAAAGCAGGAATTGTGGGGCTTCCCAACGTAGGAAAATCGACTTTGTTCAACGCCGTAAGCAACAGTGCCAAAGCACAGGCAAGCAACTATAGGTTCTGTACCATTGAACCCAATACCGGGCTGGTGAATGTACCCGACCCCCGTTTGGATAAACTGGCCGAACTGGTTAAACCCGAAAGAATTGTTCCTACGCAGATCGAGATCGTGGATATTGCCGGCCTGGTACGTGGCGCCAGCAAGGGCGAAGGACTGGGTAATAAATTTCTGGCCAACATACGGGAAGTGGATGCGATCATTCACGTGATACGCTGTTTTGAAGATGAGAATATATTAAGGGACGAAGGCCCCATCAACCCGGTAAGTGATAAAGAGATCATTGAGACCGAACTGCAATTGAAAGACCTGGACAGCGTAGAGCGGAAACTGCAGCGTACCGAAAAAATGGCCAAGACCGATCCCAAGATGAAGGCCGAACTGGAAGTATTGATCCGTTGCCAGGAACATTTAAATAAAGGAAAGAACATCTTGTCACTTGGTTTGAGCAAGGAAGAAAAATCGGCCATTGAAGACCTGTTCCTGCTTACCGATAAATCTATTCTGTATGTAGCTAATGTGGATGAAGCAAGCATGCACACCGGCAATAAATTTTCTGCGGCACTGATAGAAGCGGTGAAGAACGAAGGCAATCAAGTGATCGTGATGACCAATGCCATTGAAGCGCAGATAGCCGAGTTTGAAAACCCCGAAGACAAAGCCATGTTCATGGAAGAATATAAAATGGAAGAACCGGCTTTAGATCGTTTGATACACTCCACTTATAAGTTACTGAACCTCTCCACCTATTTCACCGCCGGCGTACAGGAAGTAAGGGCCTGGACGATCCACAAAGGATGGAAAGCGCCACAGGCAGCCAGCGTGATACATACCGATTTTGAAAAAGGTTTTATCAAGGCCGAAGTGATCGCTTACGATGACTTTATTAAATACGGTTCCGAAGCAGCCTGCCGGGAGAACGGCCGCCTGCGCATTGAAGGAAAAGAATACCTGGTGCAGGATGGCGATGTGATGCACTTCAGATTTAACGTGTAATGAGTTTAACCGCAAAGAGAAACCTGGTCTGACGTCCCCGTCTGACCACTCCCATCTCATTTTATCGCCCACAAACCGAAACGAGCTGGGGTCCATTGTCATTACGACAATACAAAAGTAGATCTTTGATCTACAATGCCGGTTTTTTTGTGCGACTAGGCTAATTGCTTAAATTTATATGTTGTATATCATCCTAAATGAGCATCCTCAACCCAAAAAAATTAAAGCAATAAAATCCGATTCCTTACTAATATTAGTCTTTTACTTTATTACATGATAATTCTAAAAAGAACGACTAGCGAGGACAAGAGTTTTTACGAACTAACTGAGTTCCTAGATAAAGAACTACGAAACAGGTATGGATCCACTCAGGAAGAATTCGATCAATTTAATATGATGATTAATTTAGACACCGTTGTGATTGCCTATGAAAATAACAAAGCAATTGGCTGTGGTTGTTTTAAGGTAATTGAAGACGACACTGTTGAATTAAAGCGAATGTTTGTAGAAGCAGCGCATCGAGGAAAGGGAATTGCAGTCGCTATCATAAAAGAGTTGGAGGTCTGGGCCGGTGAAATTGGCTTTAGTTCGATTGTCCTTGAAACCGGAACATTACAACCAGAGGCAATTCAACTTTATCACAAACAAGGATACCATATAATTCCTAATTATGGTCCATTTATAGGTAACGAACTTAGTGTTTGCATGAAAAAGTCATTAGTAAACAGCAAATAAAAGAAAGAAGATAAGTAAATTTCTTAACCAGCTATACTCTGAAGGAAATTCAGTAATTTGACTGTAATCTCAAAGTGAAGGGCGAACATGCAACATTCGGTTTGCTTCCATGGGGGCAGACGAAAAGCAATCCAGGCGTTACTCCCTTTTTCAACTTTGGCTATGGGGCTGACCGCTTACTAAGCGGTTTTACTTTTAAAATAAAAATTCGTTTCATTAATTGGGCTTTCTGCTGGACGGTCACAGTATCAAGCCCCGAACGTTGGCTGAAGGTTACAGGGCCGCTTTTTCCATTGTATCCAGGACATTATCAGGATGGATATCTTTTGACAACTCTGCAATTTCTTTATGTTCAACAACTTCAATATCCATCTTCTTGGCTATGGCTGTTATTAATGTCAAAATTTTAGTAACCTCATGCTCAGTTAACAAACTAATCTGCAAATCCAGTTCTGCCCATTTATCTGCTTGTACATTCATATGCCTTTGACCAATTAAAACAAATGTCGTCAGGAAAATAGCTTCTACCGCTGCGAAAGTCGCCAGAATTATAAAACTTGGGTCAAATGGTTTTAAATTCAGGAAACCCGAATTCCAGAATATCCATATGCCGAATAATAGTAAATGAATATATAACGAGGCCATACTTCCCGCAAAAGAAGTAATTATGCCAATAATCTTTTCCGTTAAACCTCTCTTCTTAAGGTCTTTTCTTTTTTCTATGCACTAAAGCATTTACATTTCTTTCTACAATTCTTGTTGTCTCCGGGGTGTTATTCTCAGAAGTTGCTTTCATGTTGCATTTTTTATTACCTTATGCTTAATAATTATGCCAAGTTTCCCAGGTAATTGACTCAGAAAGATGCAATATAACAAAAGCCGCGGCCAACATAGCTTTGCCGTCTTGCCTTATGCGGGAGGGTGAGAGTCATATTCTCAGCATTATGTCGCTTCCAATCTTCAGTCATCGGCTTGACCGAATATTAATTAGCCTTTGCAGTCATAAGAAAATTTCGTTCCTTTAATCACAGCATCACGGGCATACAAACAGCAAATACCCAGGCTGCGCAAAGCCCCGGCCATAAAGGCCATTGCAGCGTGACTTTACGATTGACATGAAAAAATCTCAAGATTACTTATGACAACAGATGAAACCCCGAATATCCCAAAACTAAACTTTGATATAAACGGCGGGTTGGTAATTAAAGCAGCGGCATCTTCATCCAGTGCTGACTTTGACTTTTTTGAAGGCAAGTGGAAACTTCGCAATAAAAAACTCAGATCAAGGTTAAGCAATTGCACCGAATGGATCGAATTTGAATCGACGCAGGAGATGTACAAGATATTAAACGGGATCGGGAACATTGATAATTTTCTTGCAACTTTTGATGGGCATCCATTTGAAGGAATGACCGTACGACTCTTCGACCTGGAAACAAAATTATGGAGTATTTACTGGGCAGATTCCAGCCGCGGTAAATTAGACCCGCCCGTTGTGGGTTCATTTGAAAATAAGGTGGGGCACTTTTTCACCAAAGACGTTTTCAACGGCAAGCCTGTTTTAATGGTTTTTCGGTGGGATGCAAGAGACAAGGAAAACCCCGTCTGGAGCCAGGCTTTGTCGGAAGACAAGGGGATCAACTGGGAATGGAATTGGTATATGTACATGTCTAAAATAAAATAGAAGGCAAAGAATATTAATAACAAAGCATTGTTCCTGCTCAAAAAATTATTTATGAAAAAACTGTTCTTCTTCTTGCTTTTAAGTTTCCTGGCCGGTCAATTCGTTTCAGCCCAATCACCCGATGTGCTTACGATCAGGAAATACGGAAATAAAAATGCCGGCAGCATCATCAGCGAGTTCACTGAATTTCTTTCTTTACCGAATGTAGCAGTGGATACCGCTGGCCAGCAAAAGAATGCGGCCTTCATTATGGCAATGATGAACAAACGGGGCATTCAAAAAGTACAGCTCTTAAATGCTTCCACTGCCGACACGCCCCCGGCTGTATATGGTGAAGTAATGGTGCCAGGTGCAAAACAAACGCTTATCTTTTATGCGCACTACGACGGGCAGCCTGTTAATCCTGCTCAATGGGCAAAGGAACTCGATCCGTTTCAGCCAAAGTTATTTTCGAATGCCATCGATAAAGGCGGCACCAATATTCCTTTTCCTGCCGACGGCAGCTATAATAAAGAATGGCGGATATATGCCCGCAGTGCTTCTGATGACAAGGCGGGAGTTGCTGCCATTTTAAATGCGTATGATGCAATCACTAAAAGCGGGCTGACCCCGGGCTGTAATCTTAAATTTTTCTTTGAAGGTGAGGAGGAAGCCGGCTCCATTCACCTTAATGAGATACTGGAAAAGTACCGGTCCCTGCTCCATCCGATAGCTATCGGATCAGACCTGTGGATCATTTGCGATGGGCCTGTTCACCAGTCCGGGAAAAAGCAGATCGTATTTGGTGTTCGCGGCGATACACACCTTGACCTTACCGTGTATGCATCTAAACGGCCATTACACAGTGGCCATTACGGCAACTGGGCTCCTAACCCCGCCATGATGCTGGTGAAATTACTGGCCTCCATGAAAGACGATAACGGAAGAGTGACCATCAAAGGATTTTATGATGATGTGACCCCATTAACCGCTTCCGAAAGAAAAGCATTGAATGAAGTGCCTTCGGTGGATGAACAAATGAAAAAAGAACTGGGAATAAATAATGTTGAAATGCGGGGATCAACATTGAGTGAGGCCATCAACCAGCCATCATTAAATATTAATGGCATACAAAGCGGCAATGTAGGCAAACTGGCTTCCAACCAGATACCCACCTTTGCAAGTGCGGTTCTTGACCTGAGATTGGTATTGGGCAATGATTGGAAGCGGCAGCAACAAAAAGTGATCGATCACATAAAAGCACAGGGCTACTATGTAACAACAAATGAACCCACTGATGAAGAAAGAGAAAAATATGCAAAGATCATAAAGGTCACCCCCGGACTCAATGGCAGCGTCAATGCACAGCGTACTTCCATGGACCTGCCCATCATACAAAAAGTTATTGCAGCAGTTAAAAGCAGCTATGGCAACCAGGTGGTGCTGGAGCCAACGATGGGCGGCACCCTCCCGCTTTTCTTATTTGAAGAATATCTAAATGCAAAGACCGTTACGGTTCCTGTAGCCAATCATGATAATAACCAGCATGCTGAAAATGAAAATATCCGTATTGGTAATTTGTTCGACGGAATTGAAACCATGGGATCGTTGATGCTGATCAGGTGATTCCAAATCTATACTCAACTTACTATGGTTACCGGGACATCAGAAAATACTAACTTTAGTTGTACTGTTGCCGGTACTTCTATCTTCCAGCTTGCTAAATAATTCTTTTATGAAGAGACCGGTGTTGCTTTTTTTTCTATGCATCATACTTGCAGGTAACCAACAGGTACTTTTTGCCCAAACATGTGGTACCCGGCAACTAGACCCAAGAGTAGGGTCTTTTCTAAAAATGATCGGCAACCAGAACCTTACCATTGAGCAACTTCGTAAAATACCCATCGCCCGGATCCGGCTTGCAGGGCCACCATTAATACCCTATCCAAAAGAAGATGTACAACGTATAAAAATAACTGCCGACAGTATCCCGGTTTTGATTTTTAATCCTGTGCATGGTCAAAACCTTCCGATCCTGATCCATTATCATGGAGGTGGTTTTATTTTGCCTTTATTACCCGGGATAGAACATGCGCTATGGCAGGATGCAAAAAACTATGCAGCCATTGTTTTTGCTGTTGATTACCGGGTGGCACCGGAAAATAAATTCCCGGCAGCAGTTAATGACAGTTACAATGCCTTTAAATGGATCGCAGCACATGGCGGTGAATTTGGCGGCGATACCAGCCGCATTGCATTAACAGGAAACAGTGCAGGCGCTAACTTAGTAGCTGTGATAACGCAGAAAGCAAAGAAAGAAGGCATCGTTAATAAAATAAAGTTGCAGGTATTGAACGGACTTCCCGCAGATTGCAGTCCACAAAACATGGAAACATCCGTTTCGTACCAGGAAAATGCCAAAGGCTATTGGCAAACAAAAGCGTCCTGTTATTTTTCTGTAGAATCCTATGCTCCCGGCCAATACAAAAACCCGGAGGTATCGCCGGGATTGACGGAAGACCTGGAAGGCCTGCCTCCTGCAGTGATCATTAATGCTGAGTTTGACCCCCTGAGAGATGACGGCATTTCATATGCAGTAAAACTGCGGAAGAATGGCGTGAAGGTTTGGGAAAAATGTTTTGCCGGACAAATTCATTTATTATTTGGATTGCCGTCGAATGCAGAAGAACTAAAAGAACTCGAAACAATTGTAAAGGCAGCAATGAAAGAAAGTCTGAATAAATAATTTATCAATGCTGATGCTTCATACCGGGCATGTCGGGCACACCAGGCATTGCCATTTCTCCAGTCTTTAATTTAATGGGATTGATATTCAGTATTTCTGTCTCCTTCTTATCCTCTGTGATCTTTAAGAATTGATTGGGTTTTACATTCTTAAACAGCTGCCCGATGCCCGAAGCAGGCCATACAATTTTTATCTCATCAATAACTGTAGCCGCACCAATGCCAATGGTTTGTCGTAATGGCGAAGATCCGAAACTTCCGCCGGAGTTTACTTCCCGGTAGATGATCCGTTGCTTGCCGTTCTCTGTAATACTTACGGTAATCTTGGTGCCGATCCCCTGCCTGTTCGATCTGGTTCCTTCCAGTTTTAAACTTATCCAGTTATTATTCCCCTGCCCGGGATTAAGGAACAATGCATTGTGATACGCATCGCCAATGTAGGCTCCACCTATCTCTTCAATGATGTCCTGTGTTCCGTTATTATCAATATCTGCAAATGAAACACCGTGCCCTTTCTGCAAATGGCCAACCCTTGCCGCATTGGTAACATCCACAAAATTCTTTCCGCCGATATTCTTGTACAGCCTGTTTGGTACGATGGATTTATAACCGGGGTTGCCGGTACCCAAATAAAAATCAAGGAAGCCATCGTTGTCAATGTCGCCAAAATTTGAACCCATGGAAAACGCCACCTGGTTCACATCCATGGTGGAGCTAACATTGGTAAATGTGCCGTTCTTATTATTAAGAAAGAGCATTACTTTTCCCGCCGGATCAGCAGAAGGATTCAGTGCCTCTTTGGCTGCATAATAAGAAAGAGCCCGGTCATATTCATAATTGCACATAAAAATATCCAGCCAGCCATCGTTGTTGAAATCGAAGAACCAGGTTGGGAATGTGCGGTAATCTGAATTGGCAAAGCCGGCTTCGTTGGATACCATCTTAAACGAAAGCCCATATCCATTTGGACTTTCATTGTGCAGCAGAATTTTTTGCCCGCCAAGTGTGGAGACAAAAATATCTGCCCACCCATCATTATCATAATCACCGGAAGTAACTCCTTTCACATAGCCAACAACACCAAGTCCGATAGAACCGGCCACATCGGTAAAAGTTCCGTTCTTATTATTGATGAATAGTTCGCAGGGATGCAGGTGATCGGGCACCATGGTCTCGTTACCGATAAATACATCCAGCCAGCCGTCGTTATTAAAATCATTCCAGGTAGCTGTTTGGGTTGGGTGTTCAGAAAAAATGCCTGCCTGGTAAGTAACATCGGTAAATGTTCCGTCGCCGTTATTACGAATGAGTGAATTGGGTTGTTCAAGCCCGGTATTCTGTCCCTGCCATCCGCCACGAAGAACAAAAATATCTATCCAGCCATCGTTGTTGTAATCAGTCTGGCAAATATTAAGGCCACCTTTGAATTTACTGATGCCCGATGCTGCCGATACATCTGTGAATGTTCCATCGCCGTTATTTTTATAATAATGCATCGGATCATCAAGTCCCCATGCCGAACATATCATATCCAGGTTACCATCATTATTAAAATCATCAATGATCATTCCCCCGGAACGGCTTTTAAGATCAACACCCAAAGATCCGGCAACATCTTTGAACGGTTTTACATTCACTTTTGACTTTGCATCCAGGCCGGGGATAAGCCATTGTTTGGGAACTTTAGCGGGATAACCACCCGTAACCATGTAGGCGATGTTAAGCAGCCAGCGTGAATCAAGATCATTGGGATCATCTTTCAGGGCCATCTCAAAAAGACGGATCGCATTCTGTCCGGGCAATTTATCCTGGTGAATTCCCTTACCCTGTATGGGAGAAATGCATGCTTCTGCAGAATGATAATTGACACAATTATTTCGTTCAGCCAAACGCATATAGGCAAGTCCGAGTGCCGGAAAGACAAACTTGCGTGAGGCCGGAACATCTTTTACATACTCGGCAATTCTGCCAAACATAGTAACGGCATCCTGCTCCCTGCCGGCTTCCAGGTAAGCCTGCCCCAGCCGAAATCCAAGGTTCAGATTTTCTGTGGGGTCTTTTGTTATCTGCAGCAATGAATCAAGATTTGCAACTTTTGCCTCCGAAGCAAACATATTTGCAGGATTATTAAGCCTGATCCTCATTTGTTCCAGGTAATCGATCATCCTTTTTTCCTGGATAGCATCTTCAGCTTTATTCTTTGTATCAGCCGTTTGCTGGGCATGTGCATTTCCGTGCATTAAATTAATGAAGATAAATACTGTGAACGCAAGTGCTTTGATTGGTTTTGTACAGTACATATAAAAGGGAATGAGCAAAGTTATGTGTTCTAAAAATTATTGTTTTGATCTTTTACGGTTCATTGCATCTTCTGATCAGCATTTAATATTCCTGTTTTATCCAGGCCGGAAACATAAAAGGCTCCTCGATCGAGGAGCCTTTTATGTTTACTATTTTTTTACTTATTGGGGAAGTAACACTTTGTCAATAATATGATAAACCCCGTTAACCGCATGTTTGTCCATAGTAAGGGCATTGGCAGTATAACTGAATGGAGCCCCTCCCGGCGGGAAAGTACCATAACTGGAGAACTTTAAAGCTGTTACTGCAGGGCCTGTATACGTTGCCTGTGCCATTACTCCCGGATGAGCTGCAATACTTCCATTAACCAATGTTTTAATAAAGAAACCAGGGTTAGCAGAAATATTATTGGAGAACACCCTTATGTTAGGTTGATAAGGGGTCGTTGTACTCGTTGTCAACGATGCAAAGAGGTGATAAGCGACTATTCCTTTTACCGTAGCTGCAGGTACTGCCCCGTAAAAAGCAGGTGTAGAGAAGAAGCTTGGGCCTAATGCTACAGCTGCATTGGCCTGTGCAGTTGCAATAGCAGTACTGCCTGTTGCAGCCAGCACCTGAGAATAGACCAGGCCAAATATCAGTGTTTGAAAAGCTGCATCATTCGGTGCCAGTATAGTCATATTGGTAACACCGTAGTTCATCAATGAATCAAATTTAGAAAGGCCAACGGCGCCACTGTCTGCACGGGCAACAGCCGCACGGAAATAAGATAAACTAGCTTCTCCTGCGATCATTGTTTTTAAAGTAGCAGAAGGAGGAGCTGCAACAGAATAAGCGGTGTGAATGATCCCGTTTGCCGCAGCCATATCGGTTGCGATCAGCGGCAGGTTATTCACGTAAGAGTTAGTACCCCTAACCGGGAATATCGGCATCCGTACGAATGGCTGGGTTGGGTCAAGAATGATCTGGGTAGTGAGGGGGTAATTTGGAAAAGCTGTACCAATTGTTGCGGCTGGGAATTTTGTTCCAACAGTGTTATACTGAACAATTCCGGCTGCGCTGGCTACTGGTAAAGAAGCATTGATGAATCCGAGTACGGTAGCTACCGGGGCAGGATATGGAACCAAACCACCGGAAGCTGCCGTGGCAAAAAGATTCATCCCGTTATTATCGGTAGCAAATACGGTATAGCTCTTGGTTGAATCATTCAGCAAAGCAGTCATCCCCGCCCGGGCGATCAAAGCGGCGTAATTGCTGTAATTGGCATTGGCAGCCAATGTAGCTGCAATTCCGTTCCCGGTTGGATAAACAGGCTTGGCTATGGGAGCCAACTGCTCCAGGTCCTTATTACAGGATGTGGTTAAAACCAGGCCGGCTAAAATTACCAGGTGAAAAGTCCTGAATTTATAGATCATTGTTTTCATTATAGTCATTTTTAATTTTAAATTTTTAATTTCCCGGGTAGATTAATAAATATTGTATCCAAAACTTACATAGTACAATCCGCCGATCTGTGAGTTACCAATGGCATTGTAATAATACTGGTTCAACAGGTTGGTTGCACCAAGTTTAATGACCGATTTATTTGCTTTTGGTATTTTCAGGCTGATCTGGGCATCCAGGTTGTGTACATCAGGCAGGTTGCCATTTGCAAAATCTCCCTGGTAATAGAATCCCTGCTGCCACCTGTATGCTACGCTAAAGCCCAGTTTTTTACCCGGACCAAATCCGGTATTACCGAAGTTGATATTTGTTTTATATTTTGGTGCATTAAAGTAAGCTACAAAGTTGGTCGGCACATCTTTCAGTATATCCGATGACAGGTTAGCACCAATGGTGAAGTTCCTTGGTAACCTGTAATCAATGCTGAGCCCGAACCCGTAGGTTTTTACTTTATCGGTTGTATTCAGCGGTACCGAAATATTCCTTCTTTTGGAAGGGTTATTAATATCTGCTGCATTACCGGTCGTGGTCTGAATAGTATTTATCCTTCCGAGGAAATCTTTATACTGTCCATAATAACCGCTTACATCAAGCAATAATTTACTTCCCAGCAATAAGCCTTTATAACCCAGTTCAAATGAGTTAACTGATTCAGGTTTTACTTCACCAGGCACATATACCTGGGGTGTTCCGGCTATTACGCTGTTTGCTTCATAAAGCGGGTTGCCTGCATAATTATAATAGGTAGCAAAAGTAGGATCACTACCCAGTAAACGGGTACTGCCCACCTGCAGGTTTATGAATTGTTGTTGGTTGCTTGGGAAACGGTAGGCTGTCTGGAATGACACCCGAACGTTATTGTCTTTCGCTATTTTAAACAACGCGGTAACCCTTGGGGTAAAGCGGCCTTTAAAATTATCCGCTTTATCATACCTGCCTGAAAGGGTCAGGTTCACAAAGTTCATGATCTGGCGGCTTGCCTGGATGTATGCACCGTATTGTGCAAGACCTTTTGGACCTGTTGAATCCGCAAACAGCGTTCCTTTTGAATTCAGGATGTATTTTTTATAATTGGCACCGATCATTACATCGGCAACGCTTTTTGTAAACTCTGTCAGACTGTAATTTCCTTCCACTGCATACAGGTCAGACTGATCAAGCAGTAAACCCCCGTTTTGAGAGATGGGCTTTTTACGGATCGCATCATAACCTGCTTTGAGGGCATCGCTGTTAGCAGCGGGTCTTCCCTGGTCAGCAATAGCCCTTGCAGCCTGGTGTGCATCGTATTCAGTCATACCATTCATGCGGTAGCTCAGGTAGTTGTATGTGTACTGAATATACCAGTCAGTTGGCTGTGGCGTTGGATTACCTGCAGCATCAGTAGTTACTGATTTTTTCCATGATTCGTTGAATAACCTGGTGGTAGCAGTAAGGTTATAAGATTCACCCGCATTTTCCTGCGTGGTGTATCCCCTCAGCGACCAGTTCTTGTTATTTATTTCCAGTTTGTACTGGCCCATCTTAAAATCCTTCAGCGAATACCGGTCACTTCCGGTATAGATGGTGTTACCCGTACCCCAATAAGCTGCTAAAATAGCTTCGGTATTCCTGTTTATTTTATAATGAAGAGAACCCGCTAATTTAAAGTTAACCGTGTTTGGATTTATCAGTTCTTTTTCTGTGTACCCGGTACGGGAAACATTTTGTGGATTTGTCAACAAGCCATTTGCGGTGATAAAATTAGCAGCACCGGGTAAACCTGCAGCGATCTGTGAGAAGAAAGCACGCATGTCAACCGTTGTTTCATCTCCATAAACATTGATACCATCGTAGTTGGGATCTGTTTTTCGGTCGCCCGCTATCAGGCTGCCTGTTGTTCCGGTTCTGCTGTAGTTCCGGTAGTCATTACCTGTCCAGTCTTTTGCATTGATCAATTCTGCATTGATCTTGAAAGCAAATTTTTCAGAAAGTTTTTTACCCCAGCGTATGTTCCAGTTGCTGTACAGGGAAGGATCTCTTTGCCTGTATCCGCCAACATGCATTACCCCTTCTTTAACCAGGAAAGAAAGTCCCTGGTATTTGAATGGGTTCTTGCTGGTCATCAGCAAGGTACCGTTCATACCACCCGGACCATAAAGGGCAGATGATGCACCCGATAGAAGTTCGATATTATCAACATCCAGTTCGCTTAAGCCGATGATGGATGCAACAGAAAAGTTAAGGCCCGGAGCCTGGTTATCCATACCATCCACCAGTTGATTAAAACGGGTATTACCGCTGGAGTTAAAACCACGGGTGGTAGGTGTTTTAAAAGTTAATGAAGAAGTCGTGATGTCCACCCCCTTAAGGGTTGTTACCACATCGTAATAGTTTGATACCGGAGAGTTGCGGATGTTTGCAGCGCTGATCCTTTCAATGGATACCGGCGATTCCAGTATTCTTTGCGGAACCCTGTTTGCTGCCACTACTACTTCCTGGCCAAGGGCATTGCTGGGAACAAATTCCACCTGAACCGTCTTGCCGGCACTCGATACCAACACTTCCTGTAACTCGTATCCCACCGATGAGATGAGCAGGGTTACCGGTAAGCTTTTAACCGATATTTTAAAATTACCCTTGTCGTCTGTAAATGTACCCGTTTCCCCCCCCTTGATCATAACGGAAACAGCACCCGTAGCTTCTTTTGTGTTGCTGTTCCTGACATTGCCGTTGATGGTTATATTCTGTGCATAGGCCGCAATCGTTAAAATATTAGCCATAAGAATAGTAGCCAAATAGCTTGTAACTTTTCTCATATCTCGTTTTTTGGTTTTAAATATAAGGCAAATTAAGCATTGTTATTTTTAACTGGAAATTTAATTTTTTACCCATTCTGTTGAAATCTAAGCCCTTCGAAAGTGCCGGATTAAACCCAGGGGTATTAATTTAGCACATGGCATATTTCAATTTCCCCCAACAAACGAATTTTTACAAAGGTAAAGTAAGAGATGTTTATACCATATCCGGCAAATACCTGGTGATGCTGGCCAGCGACCGCATCTCGGCCTTTGATGTTATTCTGCCCCGGCCCATACCTTTTAAAGGACAGGTGCTTACCCAGATCGCCGCATACATGTTAAAGGCAACGGCGGATATCTGTCCCAACTGGTTAATGGAAGTACCGGCACCAAACGTAAGCATTGGAAAAAAATGCGAACCCTTTAAAATTGAAATGGTAGTAAGGGGTAACCTCACCGGCCATGCCTGGCGAACCTATGCATCAGGAAAAAGGGAACTATGCGGAGCCGCAATGCCTGATGGAATGAAAGAGAATGACTACTTCCACTCCCCGATCATTACACCCAGCACCAAAGCTGCAGAAGGACACGATGAGGACATATCGCCGGCAGAAATAATTAAACAAGGATTGGCCACAGAAAAAGAATGGAATGCACTATCGGAATATGCGCTGAAACTTTTTGCCCGGGGTAAAGAAATTGCAGCCAAACAAGGATTGATCTTAGTGGATACCAAATATGAGTTTGGCAAGTTGGGTGATGACATTATCCTGATGGATGAAATTCATACGCCTGATTCATCCCGTTACTTTTATGCCGATGGTTTTGAAGAACGGCAGGAAAAAGGAGAACGGCAAAAACAGTTAAGCAAAGAGTTTGTGCGGGAATGGCTGATCGAAAATAATTTCATGGGCAAGGAAGGGCAAACCGTTCCGGCCATGAGCGACGAATGGGTGGATACCATTTCAAAAAGATATATTGAGCTCTACGAAAAAGTGATCGGCTCAACATTCATTCCACAAAAACTGGACGACGAAGAAACAGAAAAACGGATCCTTGAAGTGCTTGGAAAATTATAATGGCCTTTTGGTTTTATTGCTCCCCGGTATTTTGTGAACGGGACCGGTATAACTTATTTTGTTCAATGGTTGGCCGAAGGCGTTTCTTACTTTTATTAAAAACCATCATCCCCTTATCAATTCCCTTGCGTAATTCCTTTTGTTCTTCAAGAGGCAGGTTGTACACTGTTTTACATTCAATGCTGCAGCACCCGTCAAATGCTGCCGCACATTCGGCGCATTGTATGAATAATAAATGACAGCCATCATTCTTGCAGTTGGTATGGGTATCGGCAGGTTTGCCGCACTGGTGGCATTTGGCAATAATGTCCTCAGTGATCCGCTCCCCCAGCCTGTCGTCAAAAACAAAGTTCTTGCCGATGAATTTACTTTCCAGCCCCTTTTCCTTTGCCTGCCTGGCGTAGTTGATGATGCCGCCTTCGAGATGAAAAACATTTTTGAACCCGTTGTGCAGCATATAGGCGCTTGCCTTTTCGCAACGGATGCCGCCGGTGCAGTACATGATGATATTCTTGTCCTTGTTCTCTTTCATCATATCCACCGCCATGGGGAGCTGTTCCCGGAACGTATCGCTGGGTATTTCAATGGCCTTATCAAAATGCCCCACTTCATATTCGTAATGATTGCGCATGTCGATCACGATCGTTTCTTCTTTTTGCAGCAATTCATTCATCTGCCCCGCATTTACGTAACGTCCTTTATTCTCCATGCTGAAGGCGGGATCAGAAATTCCATCGGCTACTATCTTCTCCCGGACTTTTATTTTCAGCACCCAAAAGGATTTACCATCATCATCCACCGCAATATTCAGCCGCAACCCGTTCAATGCAGGAATGGAATAGAGGTATTCCCGGAATGCATCCACGTTACTGTCGGGTACACTTATCTGTGCATTAATACCCTCGTGGGCAATGTATATCCTGCCAAATACTTTCAGCACATGTAATGCCTTATACATTTCATCCCGGAACTGCCTGGGATCGGCAACAGGAAAATACTGGTAAAAGGAAATGGTGGTGCGGTGTTCGGTTTCGGCGTATAATAATTTTTTCAGTTCCGCCTGGGAAACCCGGTTGTGTAATACTGCCATAGTTTTTTAATTTGATCCTTTGGTCTGACGTCCTCGTCTGACCAATGAAGGAAATCTGTGATCACATGGTCAGACGGGGGCGTCAGACCATGTTAGATTGGATGCTTGCAGGGCAAACCAAATTCGGGTGCAAATATAATCAATAGTAAGCAGTAAGCTAAATGTGAGGCAGTATGATATTTATCATGAGGGGTTGCACTATAAACTGATGCTGAGGCCGCCATTCCTGCGCCGGGGCTGTGCATTGGCCCGTACAGAATTTCCCAGTAATCCACCGGTACCGATCCTTACTTCCCCCGAGATGCGCTGATTGTTACTATAACCTACCACATACTCAACCCGGAAGATCTTAAGGATATTTTCAAGCCCAACAAAACCTTCAATGAAATGGTTGTTCCTGTTCACATAAAAGGCATTCGTGCCCGCCACCATATTCCAGTTAAGCCTTTTGAATAAAGGGATCTTATTTGTGATCAGCCCATTGAAATGATGTTCGATATGGCCGAATGTATAGAAAGGCTCCGTAGTACTGTTGAGATAATAGAAAGCAAGCTGAAAACTGTTCAAATACTCACTTGCTGCAATAGAACGGTTGCCATTGAAATGCTGGTAATCCTGGATAGAAACTGAACGGTCATTGAGGAAACCACCAATGCCAAGTTTATAGCGGAATGTACCTGCCAGTTTTAAATTAATGCCGTCGGCCACACTGAAGCGCCACTTGTCAAAATCGGCATCACTGCCAAAAATGTTTTTGATGCCCTTGGTATAGTTCAAACTAAAGGTCGGGTATTTTGACCCCAGCGACATTTTCCGGTTGGGATATTGAATATAACGTTGCCCGGGCCTGAAACTCATTTCAATGCTCAGCACAAAAGCTTTATTGGGAGTAAACTGTGCAGGTATCCGCTCAACCGGGTAGTTGGGCGTAATGCGGCTTGAATCAACTTTGAAAATGGTAAAGGTCGTCGTGTTTTCAATCGGGTACCTGTCTTCATACAATGCATTTACTGCAAAACGGAATCCGCTTTCGTATCGCTTACTAAAACCAACGGAAGCAAAGTAATTCTCATAGATCTTCAAAAAATTATCTCCCCATAATAATGTGTTGATTGCATTGTTCAAGGGCATGATCTGGCTTTGCTTGTTAAACTGGCTTACCCGCTTGCCGCCGCTGAATTCCCAGGTCTGGCGCTTTATTTTTTTATCTGCATCCCAGTCCCTCGTTCTAAATGTCAACGTAGCCCATGCATTGAGGTGTGTATTGCTGAAGCCATACCGCAAATTGGGTTCGAATGAAAAATTCGTTTTCCACTTTTTGATATACTTGTCGTAATAAGTATTCAGGTTCACTACCACTCCTTCCACCGTGTTATACTCCAGTCCTTTTATCAACGACTCAATACCCCATTGGAACGTATTGGTCTTACTGTAATGGGTACGGTGAATTCCTTTCCAGAAAACATTCAGCGGTTTTATTTTTCCCTGTTTCTTTTTTAGAGAATCGATGGATGACTGGCTGAGCAGCGAATCTTTACGCACTTCAAAAAGGCTGTCCTTCACTTCATAGTCGAGCCGTTCTTCTACTTCAAGCGGAACAGGCCGTATGGTATCCCAGTATTCCTTAGATCTTTTATTAACGGCCGTATCGTAGCGTATGATCACATTGTTGAAACGGTTCTTCGCAAACACCGGGTTAACGATATAATTGGAATATACCGAAACGAAATTGCCAATGGCATCAATGCCGAATTGCTTAAAACTGAAATGGATGAGTTGGTTCTTCACCCGCCACAGATCATTGCCCACCGGTACGTGTATCTGTGTTATCTGCAGCGTATCCACAATTTCAAGTTGCGATGTCCTGGTAAGGCGCAGGTCAAGACTGTGAATGCGCCAGTCGCCTTCTGTAATATTGATGATGCCGGAAAATAATGGTTCGTATGTACGGCGTGGGATCACCTGTATGCTGTTGATCTCTTTTCCATCTTCATAAAAACTGCCCAGGAATTTATAGCGATACATGCTTAATGCCGCATCGGCAATGGGCGAAACAAACCCTCTTGGGTTTAACTGGTTCAGGAAAACAGAAACATTGTTTTGATAAAAACTGATAAAGGTTGGAAAGGTAAATCCAAAGCCGTCGCTGCCGCTAACCCGGCTGCTCAATACTTCCAGCCGCATCTTATCGGGCAACTGGCTGTATATCTTTGAAACGGACTCCGACAAATAAATAATTCCTTTACCGGCGGAATCAACGCCCATGTCTGTCCGGTCCTGTTCTGAGATTTTACGTCCCAGTATCTTCCGGGGAAGATTGCGCAACTTCAACATATCTTTTGCGTACAGGTCGCATTCAAACCCTTTTACCTGTTCGCTGTAAAACGATCTCTTTTTAATTGCCTGCCGGATGATGGCATAAGCAGGATCTTCTCCTTTCTTAATCACTACTTCGGCCATGTCCAGTTCCTGGCCGGAAAGGATGAATGTTATTTCCTGGTCGGTTTTGGAGATGGTTATAATATTTTCCTGCTTGCCATACCCAATGTGCTGGCAAACCACGGTATAGGTTCCCGGGGAGACCGAAAAGGAAAACTTGGCTTTTTCATTTGCACTGGCGCCAATGGATGTGCCTTTAAGAGTGATGGAGGCATAAGGCAACAGGTCGCCCCTGTTAGAGAAGACGGTACCATAAATTTTTTGAGCGGATGAAGGAACAGAAGCAAGTAAAAAAAGGAACAGGAAAACTCTGGGCATATTCAGTTTTGAGTAACAACAAAAATAACCATGATATTGTTACAAAGATGTGAAAGAGAATTAATGCCTTATTCAGCCTTAGGCATCTCTTCCAGGAACAGAACCGTCATTTTTGAATCGGTTTTTGATTCGATGAACTGCACCAGCAGGTTAAAAGAACCGGTCTCAACCACAAATACCGGCTCTTCAATATCAAAATTTATTATGGCCCAGTAATACCTGAGTTCCTTTTCCCGGATCTTTCGTATTACGGGAACGGAATTGCCCATATCTGCAATTATTTGTTTCCATACTTTTTTAAAATCATCCTTTTGCTGGATCAGTTTTCCATTCAGCACTTCCTGTGATATTTTTTTAGTGACCGGATCGGTGATGGGTACATGAAACTGAACATTTCCCTCTTTGATCTTCCCGATGGCTTCATAGGCTTTATACCGTTTCCACAAAAGCGGCCCCATAAACACCGATGCGTCGAATAACGAATAGGTTACTGTGTTCTCATTCAGCTCCATTAATAATAATGTCCGGGCCCTGTTGTTTACTTCAGCAGTTTTCTTTTTATACGCCACGCCAGCGGGAATCACCAAGCTGTCCTGTGCGGTGAGCGAAAAAGAAACAAAGAGTAACATGGCAGCAAATATCCCTTTCATGCAGTGTGTTTATTTAGATTTACGGAGGAAAGAACCTGTTAAAGCGGCAAAGCCTGCCACCAATGCCCCGATGATCGCTGTAGCGAGCATGAGCAGGTAAGGATTATCCATATTCAACATCAACAGGGATACTTTATGTGCCAGGATATTTTCGTTGGCATTGCTGATCCAGAAACTGAGAATGCCCCATAATAAAAACAACGCAATAAAACCGGTGATGAATGCTTTACCCGGTTTCTGCGGAATTAATGCGGCAACTAAAAAAGCGGCAAGCGCAATACTCCACCAGGGAAGAAACAGGCAGGCAGCAAAACTTAATAATGCTGTGAGAATTAAAGAAGCTATAAATTTCATAACGCTGATTTGAAAATTTGATGATGTGCCAATTTGAAAATTTGATGATGTGTCAATTTGAAGATGTGAAAACTGCTGTCAATCATTTTCAAACTGATGAATTTTCAAATCTTCAAATTACTTACTGAATGTCATTTTTGATTTTACCCGTTTATCACTTGCTTCTGCTTTGGTCATCATCCACAACGAATAATATTTTCCGGCGGCCCACTGGTCTACGAAACTGTCGTAATATTTACTGCCGGGGTTACCGCTTTGTCCGCCGGGATAAACACCATAGGCTTCTGTTTTAGCAGTAAGACTTATCACCATACGCCAGCTTGGACCATGATCTGCTTTAGCTGCATTGATGCTTCTGTCTCCACCGCCAATGGGTAAATTCATCCGGCTGAACGGAGCTAATTTTCCCAGGTGATTGATCCGGGTGGCTTTATGTTTTTCCCAGTCCAGTTTTCCGTCTGCTTCTATCTTCTGCAGGTCAACCACTGCTTTTTTAAATGCAGCAGTTATATCATCGGCCAAAGTTTCTAACTGCGGAGTAGATATATTATCCAGGAATTTATACGCCGAATCTTTAAGAATGGCTTCCGGCAGGGTACTGAAGAAAGGCCGCAAAACCACTTTAGGTGCATTGGCATATTCATCATCATACACTGCTTTTTCAAAATAATTCCAGAACTGTTCAAAAACGGTGGGGCCCTTTGAACCAGCTTCATTGCGTGAATCCCAGTTCTTTAAAATATCAAAATATTTTTTCTCTGCTGCATTCAGTTCGCCCTCTTTCATATTGGCAACTATGAGCGGTTTAATTGTTTCAGCGGCTATGTCGAGGTTATCTGTTTGTAACGCCATCATATCGGCTGGCGTGATGTTGGTCATGCTGTTCAACCGGCGGTTTATGGCAATGCCCCTGTAAGGCGGGTAGTCTCTTCCCAGGTAATACGGGTACGTATGGTCATCAACCGGCTTTTGGTTGGCGCTGCTTACAAAACCTCTTTCGGGATTATACTGGTAAGGCACTTCATCCTGCGGTATCATCCCCTGCCATAAATAACTGCTATCGTTTCCCGGCATTACAAAATCGCCCTGGCCATTCCACTTTGCCGGCCACTCGCCCTGTGTGCGGATGGCAACGTCTCCGTTCTTGCAGGCAAAAACGCAATTCTGCCCGGGTGTATGTAAGTTGGTAACTGCGGCAGAATAATCTGAATAGTTCTTTGCATGATTCAGCATGTTGAATATCTTAAGTTCATTGCTGGCATCATGTGCTTTCCAGCGAACGGCATAATTTTTATTGCTGGTGCTTCTGCCACCGGAGAATGATTTATCAAACATCACCGGGCACCAGTCGTTACCCAACTGCACATAAGCCACCGAATCAATAAAATCTTTTCCGCCTTTTATCTTTATGGTATCAACCCTGAATTTTGATTTCATCCACTGGCCATTGAAGGAATATTCCTGCCGGGAATCATCTTTGAATTTTATCTCGTAGTAATCCCTAACATCGCGGCCGCCGTTTGTAAAACCAAAAGCACAACTGTCGTTATACCCGATGATCACGCCCGGTGCACCTGGAAAGCTTACCCCATAGGCATTGAATGTGGGTGTTGATATCTGCACCTCGTACCAGAGTGATGGCAGGTTTAACCCAAGGTGCGGATCATTGCACAAGATGGGAGCACCACTTTGCGTTTTGCTGCCGCTTACTGCCCAGTTATTGCTGCCGTTATCCCGGTCGGGCTTTGTGGTCTCTGCAAAAGAGAGGTCTTTATTTTTAAAGTAGATGGAATCAACATTTACCGGTGCAACAGGAAATACTTTTTGCTTTTCAAACAGGGTTCCTTTCGGGATGATGGGATCCAGCGAATCCTGTATCAGCGGGAACAGTTTTGCAAAATCATCCACATTAAAATAACTTTTTGCGTTGGTCATTTCAAAATCATCGTCACGGGCCGCCAGGTCATAACTCATGTATTTTAAAAACAAGCAGGTTTTCAGGTTGTTCCATTTTTCTGGTTTGTACCCGATCAATTTATATTCCAGTGGCAACGTGCTTTCTGTAAGACTTTCAATATATGCATTCACGCCGTTGGTATACGCATCGCATTCTGCTTTGATAACGGGATCTTTCTCCATTTCCTTCAAAGCAATTTCAGCTGCATAAACCATTCCCAGCCTTCTGAATTCCCGGTCGTGGTCCAGCGCTTTTGGCCCAACCACTTCACTGGCCCTCCCACCGGCAGCAAAGGTTTGCAGTTCCATCTGCCATAAACGGAATTTAGCGTGCAGGTATCCCTGTACAAAATAGGCATCGTTCTCCTGTTCGGCAAAGATGTGGGGCACTAAGCGGTCATCAAGATACACATCTACTTTACCGGCCAGTTGCGGAAATTTAAGGTCGGCAGAAAAATTTTCATTCGCCGGTTCAGCATTTTGCCAGAAGCCATGCTGCGGACTTAAAAATGTTCCGAAAGGCGGGGCATCTTTTCCCCCAATTTTCCAACTAACATTTAATGCATAAACCAACCCGGTGGTTACGGCTGCGCTCACTAAAAAAGGAACTATTCTCATGGAAGAATGCTATTTGCTGTAAAGTACTAAAAACTGATATAATACGGTGCAATGTTGTCAATATTTTAAAAATCACGACGCCCTGGATCCAGGCCGGAAGATTAACAGTATTTCTATGAATTATATAAATACTTCACAACCTGATGTAACTCCGGCTTATAAAAGCTTCCCGTTCATTGTTAAAATAAAAGATGCAATGGCTGAAATCCATCACTTACGAGGCATGAATATATATTTTCAATACCCGTATTTTATCGTGGTATAGTGTTTGTCTAATGCCGGATAGGTATTTGAATTTTATTTTTTAATTTAAAAAAACAGTAACTATGAAAAAGAGTTCATTATTTGCGATGCTTGGTTTAACCATAGTATTGTTTGGGACATCCTGCAAAAAAGATGATAACACAGGTTCAACGGGTACCGGTGCGCAAGGCACCTGGTCGGGAACAGGTCAATATGGTACTTCAGCAGGAGGTCCGACCTACGTTTTATCATTAACTTTTAAAGCAAACGGTACGGTGGATATCACGGGCAACAACAATACTGCCATTGATAATGCAACCGGAACCTGGGTAATGGTACAGGATAGCGTGAGAGCAACCTATACGTATGCTGCTGCCAGCGCTACGTACACCTTGTCTGGTAAGTATTCTTCCACTTCAAACCTGATGGTTGGCACCATTGGCTTAGGAACAGCAACTACTGGTGTAGGTTTATTTTCTGTTACAAAACAGTAATTAAAGCATATACCCGTAAAGTGGTATTGCTGGTATCTTATGCAACCCTCATCTTTGCACTGACCATATTTTAATGGTTTCGAGGTTTTAAGTAAAAAAGTTGCCTTAGTTGCTAAGGCAACTTTTATTTTTGCAGTATGGAAGAACTAAGCGTCGACACCAAAAACATCCTGGGCCTAAAACTGCCTACCGATCCCCGTTGGGTTAATCTCACCGAATTACAGTTGGAAGAGATCTTAACCGACCATGCGTATTGCGAACAAAAGGCAGCCACCACCTGCATCAGTCTGATCCAGCGGTATTCCGACAAAGAAAAATTAATAAAAGAATTAAGCCCGATCGTAACAGAAGAATGGGGACATTTCAGGCAGGTACTGGCCGAACTGCATAAAAGAAAATTGCAATTGGGCAAACAGCGGAAAGATGTGTACGTGAATAAACTGCTGGAGTTTCAGCGCAAAGGCGGCCACCCGGATGACCGGTTCTTAGACCAGATGCTTACCATGGCATTGATTGAAGCCCGGAGCTGCGAACGCTTTAAAAGGCTGAGCGAAGGACTTAATGATAAGTACCTGCGTAATTTTTACCGTCGCTTCATGGAAAGCGAGGCCGGGCATTACACCCTCTTCATAAACCTGGCCGAACATTACTTAGATAAAAAGACCGTGCGGAAAAGATGGTTGGAATGGCTGAAGCATGAAAAGGAAGTGATGAAAGAAATGGAGATCAGGGGCGACCGGATACACTAATTACCCATGCATGGGGAACTGACCTGGCTTCAGGAACTGAAGAACTGTATTTCTTCTTCAAAGTTTATATAAGGATACTGCTGTTGCAGCCGCTTTACTTTCTCTGAATTGGTTTGAAGGAATTTTTTATGTTGTTCGGATGTGGGATTAAAAGGTTTGTGGTTCTTTGCAGCAACAATGATGGCGATCTCCTTCATCAGTTGCTGCGATGGCTCATCAACGCAGGCGGCAATGAATTTTTCCCACACATAATTGGTAGCAGCATAATTGGGATGCACCATATCTTCTGCATAGAAACGATAATCACGCAGGTCGTCAATGACCAGTTCGTAAGCAGGAAAATAAAAACAGGTCTCATTTTTTTCAACAAGCTGGTGAACGGCATGTATGAGCGTGGCCTTGCTGCGGTTATTCTCTACAAAGCCGTCCCGCAAATGACGCACCGGGCTGATGGTGAAAATGATCTTAAGTCCCGGGTTGAAAGCAAGGGCTTTTTCAATCATAGCATGCAGGCCAGTTGCAACTTCATCAACTGATAGTAAACGCTTATTGAATTTATCGGTAGGTACCTTATGGCAATTGGCAACTACGTTCTTGTTTTCCAGCTCATACACAAAAGACGAACCCAGGGTGATCAATAACCAATTGGCTGTTTTTAAAAATGCATTTGCCCTGGTTTGTGATTCATTGATCAGCCGCAAACATTCATCCGCATCGGGGTTTGAAAAACGGCTGTGATGTTCCCAACTGTTCCAGCATTCATTTTGGTAAAACAGGTCTTCTTTGCCATACTTTTTATTTTCGATGTAAGAGGTTACTGACTTTGCAATACTGACCGGGTTAAACAGGATGCCGTTTGGATTATCAAGTACTGAAAATTTATGGCTGGCCAGTTTGGCCCCGATCTGTTCAGTAAAGCAGGAGCCCACCAGTAATAACATATGCCGGTGATTGATCTTTGAATCAAATGGTTTGGGAGTAAATTCTAAATGAAAGTCCATGCCCCTATCCCCTAAAGGGGATTATTGCGTTTTGTTATAAAAATGTTTGTCACGAATTTACACGAATGTTCTTTTATTAGTGACCATTCGTGGCTAAATAAAAACAGCTGAAGCCATTTTGCTGCAGGCTGATAATGCATCCATATCCAGGTTGTTCAACAAATTCATTTCTTTAAAGTAAGGGATCATCAGTTCGGTATCCATATTTCCAACCAGTTCATCATCGGCCATGGGGCAGCCGCCGATGCCTTTTAGAGCGCCGTCGAACCGTTTGCATCCGGCTGCCAGCGCCGCATCTACTTTTTCTTTCCAGTTAACTGCTGTTGAATGAAGGTGAACACCGATCTCCGTTCCGGGCAATGAATCAACCAGGTATTTTGTAACGCTTTTCACCTGGGCGGCTGTAGCCAGTCCAACCGTATCAGCAAGTGAAATTATTTTAATGTCCATCGACACCAGCTTATTCACCCAAGCAAAAACAATTTCTTCATTATACACATCGCCATAGGGGTTGCCGAAACCCATGGAAATATAAACCACCAGTTGCTTCTTATTCTTTACGCAAAGATCCTGTATCGCCGATACCCTGCCCAGAGATTCTTGAATACCCGAGTTGGTATTTCTTTGCTGAAAAGTTTCTGAGACCGAAAAAGGAAAACCCAGGTAAGTTATCTCATCATACACAACAGCATCCTGTGCTCCTCTTTCATTAGCGATTATGGCGAGAAGTTTTGAAGAACTGCCGCCTAATTTCAAATTACCAATTACCTGCTTTGTATCTGCCATCTGCGGTATTGCTTTGGGAGAAACAAAACTGCCGAAGTCAATGGTATCAAACCCAACTTTCAATAAGGCATTGATGTATGCTATCTTCTTTTCGGTTGGTATAAAATGAGCCCAGCCCTGCATCGCATCACGGGGGCATTCGATCAACTTAATGGTTTGCTGATTCATCCTGCAAAAATAACTAAAGCCGGGCAGCCAATTTCATTTTGTCACGCAGGCGGTTAAAAAACTGGTAGCGTTCCTTTTCGCCAACTTTACTGAGTTGCGTGGAGCGTTTCACCAGGTTCTGCATATTATCATGCATGAACGTGTTGAATTTGATATCCGTTGTGTAGATATAATTTATCACGCTGTGATTTAAAAAGGTTATTTTTTTCAGATCCATTTCAGCAAGCAATGTATTGTCTGCTGTTACCAGGTCGTTCCAGAAAAGATGATATTCAGAGGTTGCAGTGGACGACGGGTGCCCGGGGCGGAATTTAAGACCTGTTTCGGCCTGCTGCTCCAGGTGATCAAGCAGCCTGAGCAAACCCAGGTAGATCTTCTTTACTTCTTCTTCGTTTACAAACATATTTGCTTCCCGGTAAAATTCAATTTGCCGGATGGTGCTGTTGATACTCTCCAGGTTCCATATTTCTGTGGTGGGAACCTTCAGGTAGGCATCAACTATTTTCCTGGCCATTTCCTGGTGCCCGGGATCTGCATCTTCTAAAGAGAATTTCATTCCCTTCATGTCATCGTACTGAAGGATGGACCTCCGCCATAAAAATGACTTAAAGGCCAGCAGTTCTGGGATCATAAACTGGTCCATGATAGGAATATCTTTTGCCAGGTAATACAGGTGCCTGTGCGAAAAACTGCTGATGAGGGTAAGCTGTTTCAAAACACTCTCCAGCCATTTCTCGAAACCCAGTTGCCCAGGCCCGGAAAGATCGCCGGAAAAAATATAGGAGTCAGACTGCAGGTGAAGGAACTGGTCGATGGAAATTCTAAAATGGCTGGCCAGTTTCTGCATTTCATCCAGGCTGATGTGTTTTTCGGCCCGGATCCGTCGGTAAGCGCTGTCGTTGCTTATGTTCAGCAGCCCGGCTATCTCATCCACAAAGGAGATATGATCGGGCAGGATCGACTTAATGTGCTGAAAAAACTGAAGTTGTGAATTGTTTGATTCCATGCTGAACGTTTGGTAAAAAATGCAAATTGATCTACTAATTTATCTTATCTGTCGCCAAACTACAATATTCCTTTTGCATTTTTTGCAAAAAAATGGCCGGTATTCTCCAGGGAAGGTAACAAAATGCAGCAATTACGGATTTGGGGTAAAGCCACGCATTTATCAATTAGGAATGGGCTGATTGCCGGGATAGTTTTGGATCGTCAAACAAGAACTCATCAATCTAAAATAAATAATCATGAAAAAGATCATCACCGTTGCCTTAATCATTCTGTTACCAGGATGGGGAGTAAATGCACAAATCAATGCAAACAAACAACCGGTTGTTAAAACAGATCTTATAAGCCCTGTCAATCTTTTTGAGAACGGCAAATACAACAACGCTCCTGTAAATGATGAACCCGTGAATTATTTACAAAAGAGCCGTAACCAGAAAATAGCAGGCTGGTGTTTTGTGGGAGCCGGCGCAGTAGGATTGGCAATCGGCCTTGCTTCCTTTCCTAAGGGCGATCTGTTATTCCCAAGCGATGAAGATGCATCAAAGGCCGACAGGGCCACAACCATTACGATCATCGGATCGGCATTGCTGATCGGCAGCACACCGTTCTTCATACTCTCCAATGTAAATAAAAGAAAGGCAAGGCTCAGCGTAAGCAGTAACAAGACCGGTTTCGGTGTTCCTTCAAAAGTGAATAAAAATATTACGGGCATTACCATGAGCATACCCATCGGCAAATAAATACAATTCCTGCCCGTTTTTAAAACTATCTTGAGTAAAGATCACCTATTAAATATTCAAACTAAAACTAAAGATCATGAAAAAATTTATCATCGTTCTCACATGTGTATCTGCAATAAGCATGGCTACAAAAGCTCAACAAACCGGGCCATCAAAAACTACCGGGAATTACACTGCTGCAGGATCTTTTCTGCAGGTTCCGAATAACACAATGCTGGAAAACAGGTTAGCATCTGCATCCAATGGCTACGATAAAGATTATAATTTTTATAACCGCAGAAGCAGGAACCTGCGGATCACAGGACTTTCCTTATTGGGTGGCGGACTGATCCTTGGTGTGTCAGCTTTACTTGTTTCCAGCAATGATAATAGTACTTATTCCGACAGCAGGGACAGAACTATCACTACTCTATTTGTATTAAGTGCGGCTACCGGAATAGCCAGTATTCCCTTTATGGTGCTGGCCCACGTAAATAAAAGCAAGGCAAAACTTGCGATGAAAAACCAGCCAACCGGTTTTGGGGTTCCGGCCAATGTAAACAAGAATATTGCCGGCCTTACCATGAGTATCACCATCGGAAAATAATTTTTTGGCCCGGAAGTTTAAAATAAGATCAATGAAGAATTGGTTTGTACCTGTAATAAGGAGAACTGCAGGTAAGGTATTGTTCCTGGTAATTATACTGGTGACTGTTTTATTGTTTCCGCAGAGAATGATGGCCCAGCCTTTCCTGGATGTAGTAACACTTAAATATACTAACAGCCCCAACGCAGGCTTGCTGAATCCAAATAAGAATGCGGTACGGCTTCAGTATTTCAGCATAGGTACAAACCTGCCGCTGCCCTTTAAAAATAAAAAAGATGCGATCGTCTTCAGTCCGTATTTTGAAAAGTGGTGGTCGCAGATAATTTACAACCCAAGGCAGGGTCATTACAGCATTGCGCTGCCGGTCTCCTTTATAAAATCATTTCCGCAAAGCAAGTGGAGTATTTTATTAAATGCCACAGCCCGGTTGAATGACAGCAGCATAAGCAAAAGAACAAACATGCAGGTGGGTGGGGCAATTCTTGTAAGTTATAAGAGAACCGAAAATCTCAGCTGGAAACTGGGCATCTACGTAAACAATGAATTATTCGGCGTGTTTGTGATGCCGTTGGCTGGCATCGACTGGAAGATAAATGAACGGAATAACCTGTTTGGTGTGCTGCCCGGTAACCTTACGTACGAACATAAAATAAATGAACACTTCTATTACGGTGCAAATTTCAGGGCCATTACCAACTCTTATGGAAATATGACCGGCTACTGGCGCATTGATGAGAACCAGTTAGGTCTTTACCTTGATACCTACTTCAATAAAAATTTTGTGCTGAACCTGGAAGCCGGTCATTCCGTATTAAGGAAATTAAGAACGGGGATAAAAAATACCACTACCTACGATGCGAAAGTGAATGATAATTTATATTTTAAATTGGCACTTGCCTACCGGGTTCGCTTCAGTAAGCGGTGATTACATCCGTTGTTTGGCCGCTTCGTATAAAATGATGCCGGTGGCAACGGATACGTTCAGCGAATCAAAATCACCCGTCATCGGTACCTGGAACTGCTCGTCACAAATTTTCAGCAGCGCCGGGTAAATTCCTTTCTCCTCTCCGCCCATTACAATGGCGCAGGGTTCTTTCATTTCCAGTTCAAAAACTTTTTTTGTCGCCTTCATCTCGCTGGCAAAAACTTTTATGCCGTTCATGTGCAGGTCATCAACAGCCTTCATTAAACTGTTTACCCGGCATACGGCAATTTGTTCCAATGCCCCGGCGGAAGTAAGCACTGCATCTTCATTCAGTGCCCCCACTCCTTTATCGGGTATGATGATGGCATGAACGCCGAAACAAAAAGCACTCCGGGCAATGCCGCCGATGTTGCGGATGTCGGTGATGCCGTCAAGGATCAACAGCAAAGGTGTTTCGCCTTTATCAACCACAAAGGATATCACGTCCTGCAGGTCCTGGTACTGAACTTTTGCTATCAGTGCCACACAGCCTTCGTGATTGCTTACATTAAAATTGTTCAGTTTCTCAACCGGCACTTTGTTGATGGGAGTCTGCGTCTGTTCTGCAAGTTTTTTTATTTCATCGATCACCTCTCCATGCACCGTACTTTGCAGGTATATCCGCTCCAGGTGTTTGCCTGTCTGCATGGCTTCAATGATTGCCTTGCGGCCTACCACGAGTGCGCTTTTTTTAGGCCGGTGATGTTGCTGTCGGAAATTTTTCATTGGTAAAACCTATAAGGTTTATCAAAGATAATTCTTCTTGCCAGAGACTTTATGAAAAACCTTATAGGTTTTACCAATTGACATAATTAAAAAACCATAAGCTCTTCAGAACTTATGGTCTTATATAATCCCTCCTTCCGAAGAGTTTGGGGAAGCCTATTTCAATCCAAATACTTTCTTTACATCCTTCACCGCATCGAGTTTTCCCAGGTAAACAATTCCACTTTCTTTTTAATGGTTTTGCCATCGGGTGAAGTAAATGTTTTTTTCAACGATCTTATTGGTACGTCCCATGTGCCCGTAAGCAGCTGTTTCGCTGTACATAGGGTTACGCAGTTTTAACCGTTGTTCAATAAAGTAAGGACGCATATCAAAGCAAGGCATTTCCATTACTTTTTTAGCGATATCCCCATCAGACATTTTTACTTTGGAAGTACCATAAGTAACCACGTTGATACTGGTAGGCTGTGCCACACCAATAGCATAAGAAACCTGTACCAGAACCTCATCACACAGTCCGGCTGCCACCAGGTTCTTGGCAATATGGCGTGTTGCATAAGCAGCGCTGCGGTCAACCTTGCTGGGATCCTTTCCGCTGAAAGCACCACCACCATGAGCACCTTTACCTCCGTACGTATCCACAATGATCTTACGGCCGGTTAAGCCGGTATCGCCATGCGGACCACCGATAACAAACTTACCGGTTGGGTTAATGTGGTATTTTATCTTGTTGTTGAAAAGATGATTGTATTTGGGATACTTGGCCTTTACCCTTGGTATCACAATATTGATGATGTCTTTTTTTATTTTAGCGAGCATTTTTTCATCTGCATCAAAATCATCATGCTGGGTTGAGATAACGATGGCATCGATCCTTACCGGCCTGTTATTATCATCATATTCCAGGGTAACCTGGCTCTTTGCATCGGGGCGCAGGTATTTTATTTGTTTATTCTCCCTGCGGATAGCAGCCATTTCAATTAAAATGAAATGGGCCAGGTCTAATGCAAGCGGCATGTAATTATCTGTTTCGTTCGTAGCATAGCCAAACATCATTCCCTGGTCACCGGCACCTTGTTCTTCTTTTTTCTTACGGTCAACCCCCTGGTTTATATCGGATGACTGCTCATGAATAGCAGATAAGATACCGCATGAATTTGCTTCAAACATATAATCGCTTACGGTATATCCGATCTTGCGTATAACGTTACGGGCAATTTCCTGCACATCCAGGTAAGCCTTGCTTTTTACTTCGCCGGCTAATATAACCTGGCCCGTAGTTACCAATGTTTCGCAGGCAACTTTACTGTTGGGGTCAAAGGCCAGGAAGTTATCAATCAATGCATCACTGATCTGGTCTGCAACCTTATCGGGATGTCCTTCGCTTACAGACTCTGATGTAAATAAATATGGCATGTTATTTTTTTAAGATTGCAAAGATAAGGTTGTACAGGTTAAAGAACAAAGTCTGCAGAGTTTTCTGCAGACTTTATTAATTCACATATTGTGTATTCCTTAAAGTTTTGAATAAATGATCCGCAAACGCATCGGGTGAAGCGGGTGTGTTCCACTTCCCAGCTTTATACGGCCGTATGCGGGGCTGTTGTTGTAGTTAATATATTCCAGCGAATATTGCGGATAATGAAAACTAAACGGTGCCATCAACCTCATTTCATAATTGGTGCCCTGGTTGGTAACCAATTGCTGAATATACCGGGTGATATTAAGGTTATAATAGTTTACATCACCACCTGGCGCTGATTTTCTTCTTAAATAACCACCAAAATAAACGAAGTCAACTCCCCCGGTAGGGTAAAAAGAATATCCCGCTTTTATGAAATCCGGATCATAAGCAGCATTTGTATTCAGGTCCAGGTAAATTGGTTTATATAAAGCCGGCGTAGCTGATCCGGGTACCTTAAGATCCATGTAAAGGAAATTAGGCGCCGAAAAAGCAGTATCGTAATAAGGATTCTCAGGTATCTGTTCAATGAGCAACTCAGCCCGGTGGACGATCCGGTTGCTGTACCCGGTGAGACCCGGGAATACCAGGCTTGCATAGGTACCCGGTTGTGCCTGCAGGTAGATCTCTGTTGATGGCGGAGCTCCCGCCGGACTACCCGCCCTGTTACGCTGCACATAATTGGCACTGGAAGATGGGTAAGGAAATGCAGTGGAGAATTTGAAAGACTTAAAAGTAGTATCTATATTTCCTGCATTTTTTATCCGGTAATGAACTTCAAGTTTGTATTGGTATCGGAAACATTGATATAAAGCAATGCGTTTTCAGAGCCGGCTCCTACCCCTTTAATGGCAATGCCATTAAAAGCATTGCGATAGATGGAATCATTATAAAAGGCATGGTTGCCCGGGCCTGTAGATGAACTGTCGCTGTTAAAAAGCCTGGATGCATAGGCCGCATCAAGCTTTATCCGGATCTGGTTATTTACCGAATCATTGCGCCAGGCATATTTCATGTAATCGCCCAGTCTTCTTATGTCAACATTTTTTACGGGAGAAATGGAAGCGGCTGTACTAGGCTGGGTATTTACATCCCAGTTTTTATTTACAGAATCACGGAAACGGGAATCCACTACTTCAAATACCTGCAATTTTTGCGGCATAACACTGTCACCCCAGAAATATTTATAGCTGAGGCATAACACTACTGAATCAAGCCCGACTAAAGAGTCCTTATTTCCGAATGCAAAAGGAAAGCTGCCGGGTTTTAGTTGCAGGAACATGTTGCCAGTTGTTTTTCCAAACAGGGGATCATTGTTGATATTACCCAAAACCTGGTTGTCTAAATACGGAATGATGGATGTATCATTGAAATCACGTTGCTGGGCATTTACAAAGATTGTATCTGCAAACGTATGTACGTTGTCAACCGCCGGCAACAGGTCGCTGCCGATCGTGGTTGTATCAAGTTTTGTACAGTTCCAGTTTAAAAATGAGAAAAGAGCAACGGCTGTAAAAGCAATGAATAGAATACGTTTTTGCACCATACTTATTTTAATGAGATCTTGTTAGTTTTTCTACCTGGCAAGGTCGGAATACAATTGCAAATAGTCTGTTAAATCACTTTCTGCATCATACTTGATCACTTTCTTTCCTTTCACTTTTGAGAACTGGTCAACCAGTTTTTTATCCACCTTATCGGCACCGAATGTGATCGCATCTGCATAGGTGGCACCGCCCCGGAACATTGCCAGGTTCGTGCATTCCTTAAAAGGCTCCAGCTCCTTTTTAGTGATGTGGTCATTGAGTGTGGCTATCTTTAAAAAATCGTTGCCGAGTTTTTCTTTGAATGTTGCCTGCCCGATGGTATAAACAATTTTACTATTGCTGAAAACAGGTTCCTTCTTATAAGCATTCTTAATGAACATCGGAATAAGGCCGGTCATCCAGCCACTGCAATGAATGATGTCGGGTGGCCATCCGAATTTCTTTACGGTTTCCAGTGCTCCCTTGCAGAACAACACCGTCCGCAGCCCATTATCATCAAACCAGTTTTCCTTTTCATCGTGAAAGATGGATTTGCGTTTAAAGAAATCCTCGTTGTCCAAAAAGTATATCTGCAACCTTGCATTGGGCAATGAAGCCACTTTTATTACCAGCGGATAGTCGTCATTATCGATCGTAACATTAATTCCCGATAGGCGAACCACTTCGTGCAGGCGATGCCTTCTTTCATTGATCACACCAAACCGGGGCATTATACAACGAACCTCCATGCCGCTTTCGTTCGCTTTTATTGCCAGTTTATTCACCGTTTCCGCAAAGTCGGTCAACTCCAGGTAGGGCGACATCTCATTGGCAATAAATAAAATTCTTTTCTTTGTTGACATTTGTGCTTAGTTTGTTGCAGTTTTTAGTTTAAAGGGAGTGCAAAAGTACTGTATTTTTTTGGGAAATTTAGATTGAACAAGCATTTGAAGCCTAATTAACCGCACAATGATCGTTTTTAAGAAAGCCGCCGATATCGGGCAATTCCTTGACCAGGCAGGAAAAAAATACAGCAGAACAGGTTTTGTACCAACCATGGGTGCCTTACACCAGGGCCATATCTCACTGATAGAAATGGCAAAAAACTCCGGGGAGCTGGTTATATGCAGCATTTTTGTGAACCCTACCCAGTTCAATGACGCAAAAGATTTTCAAAACTATCCCTCTACCATTGAGAAAGATATTGACCAGCTGGAAAAAGCCGGCTGCGATGTATTGTTCCTTCCAACTGTAAAAGAAATCTACCCCGATGGCTTAATAAATTATGATCCTTACAAACTGGGCTATCTTGAAACCGTACTGGAAGGCAAATACCGGCCCGGACATTTCCAGGGTGTATGCCAGGTGGTTCATCGGTTAATGACCATTATACCAGCGAATCATTTATACCTTGGACAAAAAGATTTTCAGCAATGCATGGTAATAAAAAAGATGACAGAATTAAAAGGCCTGTCAACAAAGATCATCATCTGCCCCACCCTTCGGGAAGCCGACGGCCTTGCCATGAGCAGCCGTAACATGAGGCTGAATGAAGAAAGCCGGGCGAAAGCTGTGGAAATATTTAAAACACTTTCCCATATCAAAGCGGTTATAAAACCCGGCGACCTGGTTGCATTAAAGAAGGACGCCGTAAAAAAATTAAACGATGCAGGTTTTAGAACCGATTACGTGGAGATCGCAGATGCCGGAACCCTGGAACTTAAAGACAACTGGAACGGAAAAGACAAACTGGTTGCATTATGTGCCGCCTTCCTGGGCGAAGTAAGGCTCATTGATAATATGTTGCTTTGATCTTGCGCCTGTTTAATAAGCCTTTATTAAATTTACCTTCATAAATTTTTCAAAGCCATTCCTTCGTAATTTGTAAGCAATTATGCGTAAAACATTATTCGCCATATTACAGTATGCCTTATTCCTGGGAGCAGGCATTTTCCTGGTATGGTGGAGTATTCATAAACTTTCTGAGGAGGCCTATGCAGAATTTTTGACTGCACTTAAAACAGCCAATTATTACCTGCTCATACCCGTATTCTTCATATTGATCGCAAGTCATTTCAGCCGGGCCATCCGCTGGAAGATACTGATGAAGTCGATGGGCTATCACCCCAAAACCAGCAACACCTTTTGCGCCGTGATGATCGGTTACTTAGCCAATTTTGCATTTCCCCGGCTGGGTGAAGTTTTAAAATGTACCATCCTGAGTAAATACGAAAAAGTACCGGCCGATAAATTAGTGGGTACCATCCTGGTTGAAAGAGCGGTGGACCTGGTTTCTTTCTTTATCATCATTCTCGTTTCCCTGCTTACCCAGGCCGATGTGGTAGGCGGCTATGCGATGGAGAAATTTAAACTGTATATCCTTTCCAAAAATACGGGTACAACCATATTTAAACTTGCGGTACTCATCTTTCTTGTGTCGGCTTTCTTTCTCATCTTAAGATATTTATTGCGGAAGTATCCCGACAGCAAACCGATACAAAAAATAAGAAGCATCATTAATGGCATCATTGAAGGATTATTAACGCTGAAGAATGTAAAGAATAAAGGACGCTTTATCCTGCACAGCATTTTTATCTGGGGCTGCTACCTGGGAGGAACTTACCTTGGCTTTTTTGCCATTGCACAAACCAGCGGCCTGCCTGTGCTTTCCGCATTCCCGGTATTGGCCTTTGGCACCATTGCCATGATCCTTACGCCCGGCGGCATTGGCCTGTACCCGGTTCTTTTAATGGAAGCCATGAAACTGTACAACGTTTCCGAATCCTACGGAACAGCCAACGGCTGGCTGCAATGGTCGGCCCAGTTTTTAATCGTACTCGTTGTGGGTTTTTTATGTTTACTAATTTTACCCTACATTAATAAACCAAAACATGAGATCAGTAAGCAGCATACCCAATAGGATATTCACCCTTGATGAACTCGTGCACCAGGTAAAACGCTGGCGGCTGCACAATAAAAAAATTGTGTTCACCAATGGCGTGTTTGATATTTTACACGAAGGCCACATTGCTTCACTGAGTGAAGCCGCTTCGTTTGGACATATATTGATCGTTGGGGTAAATACGGATGCATCGGTGAAACGGTTAAAAGGCACAAGCCGCCCGGTGAATAATGAAAATTCTCGGGCATTGCTGCTGGCATCCTTGGTAATGACAGACGGCATCATACTTTTTGAAGAAGACACCCCGTTAAATCTTATAACCGCCATTATGCCGGATGTATTGGTAAAAGGAGGCGATTATACCATTGAACAAATTGTTGGGGCCAAAGAAGTAATGGCCAATGGCGGCGAAGTAAAGATCGTTCCCATACTGGAAGGATTTTCCACCACCGCCATCATTCAAAAGATGAAGGATACGAAATAATATTTTTGAATCGTCTTTGTCTATGTTTCGACAAACTCAATATTACAAAAACTGTCAGCCTGAGCTTGTCGAATGTGTTTTCAAAGACGTACATTATAATAACAGGCTTAATAAACTTTACATAAACTTAATACGCATTAAATTGCCTGTTCATTTACATACATTTAATTTCGTTTCACTTACTTAACCAGCATACTTGCAAAAAAGAAAAATAATATTCCGGGACATCAGTTGGCTTTCCTTTAATAACCGGGTACTGCAGGAAGCTGCAGATGAAACCGTACCGCTCCGGGAACGAATCCGCTTTCTTGGCATTTTTTCCAATAACCTTGATGAATTTTTCCGGGTAAGGGTGGCCACTTTAAAACGGATGATCGAATTCGGCAGCAGTAAGTCCAGGATGCATCTCGAAATTGCTCCCGGCGCCATCCTGGAAGAGATCCAGGAAATAGTTATTGAACAGCAACGGGAATTTGAACGCATCTGGAATGAGATATTGCGGGAACTTAAAAAGGAAAAAATTCTGCTTGTCAATGAAACCCAGATGAACAAGGCACAACAACGCTTTGTACTGGATTATTTTAATGAAGAGATCCGCAGTAATATCATCCCCTGATGATCGAGAGCATCCAGGACTTTCCGGTACTCAATGACCGGTCTATTTACCTGGCCTGCAGACTTTCGAAAAAAGATAAAAGCATTCCCCAGAAATTTGCATTGGTTTCTGTACCTACACGGCGATTACCCAGGTTTATCATACTCCCTTCCAAAACTGCCGAAAAGCATATTATCCTGCTGGAAGACATCATCCGTTTCTGCCTGCCCCATATTTTTTCCTTTTTCGGGTACGACACTTTTTCATCACACATTATCAAGGTTACCCGTGATGCAGAAATTGACATTGATAATGATATATCAACCTCCCTTATTCAAAAGATAGAAAAAGGATTAAAGAACCGCAAGAAGGGCAAGCCGGTAAGGTTTGTTTTTGATAAAGCCATCGACCCTGCCCTGCTTACCTACCTGGTAAGAAGAATGGGGTTGCAGCAAAAAGACAACCTGATACCCGGCGGACGTATTCACAATTTTGTGGACTTCATGAATTTCCCGGAATCTGTTTTTACCCAGAAGAACCTTCGTAAAAAACCCTTCATTCACCCGGCATTAAAAAATGTAACCAGTGTAAACAAGGTCATTTTAAAAAAAGATGTGCTTTTAAACCTGCCTTACCATTCCTTTGACAGTGTGATAGACTTATTAAGGGAAGCTGCCATTGATCCCGACGTGGTAAGCATTAAAATAACCTGCTACCGGCTGGCAGACCGGTCCAAGATCATCAACACACTCACCAATGCTGTTCGCAATGGAAAAATGGTAACCGTAGTGTTGGAACTGCGTGCCCGTTTTGATGAAGAAGCAAACCTGGAATGGAAAGAAGAACTGGAAGAAGCGGGTGCAAAGGTTTTGTTAGGTGTACCGCATATGAAAATACATGCAAAGCTTTGCCTGATAAAAAAGAAAGTGAACAACCGGATCATCCACTATGGTTTTGTGAGTACGGGCAACCTGAATGAAAAGACAGCTAAGGTTTACGGGGATACCTGCCTGCTCACATCCGACCGTAATATTATGGCCGATGTAAACCGTATTTTCAATTACCTGGAACAACCCAAAAGCAGGATCCAGTTATTATTCGAGTGCAATACGCTCATGGTAAGCCCCACTTCCATGCGCAGTCAACTGGTGCAGCTCATCAGCAAAGAAACAAAGGCTGCCAAAGAAAAAAGGCCTGCATCCATCATTCTTAAACTGAATTCATTGAGCGATGAGCTCCTCATTGCGCAATTATACGAGGCTGCCAAAGCCGGTGTAGATATCAAACTCATCATCCGTGGCATCTTCTGTATGTTCACCGAAAATAAAAAATTCAAGATACCCGTACAGGCAATCAGCATTGTGGATGAATACCTGGAACATGCACGGGTAATGATATTCCACAATGGCGGAAAGGAAAAAGTATTCATCTCCTCGGCCGATTGGATGGTCCGCAATATCGATCACCGGGTAGAAGTGGCTTGCCCCATCTTTGAAAAAAATATTCAGCAGGAACTGAAGGACATACTGCAGATACAACTCAAAGACAATATCAAGGCAAGGATACTTGACAATAAGCTCAGTAATCAATACGTAAACCCACGCAACACCAAAAAGATCCGCAGCCAGGTGGAGACGTACAACTATCTTTACCGCAAAGCGCAGTAAACGTTAATCCGTTAATTAGTTAATCCGTAAATTCGTTTGCACAGATCACCCAATTAACCAGTTAACGGATTAACCAATTAACTATTTAACGGATCACCAACATTGAGATTAGCAGCAATAGACATAGGAAGCAACGCCGCCCGGCTGTTGATCACCGAAGTAACCATCGATGAAAAGAAAACGCCTGTTTTCAATAAACTCAACTTAGTAAGGGTTCCGCTCCGGCTGGGATTTGACGTGTTTGAATTTGGTGTGATACCCAAGGCAAAGATCGGTATGATGCTGCAGACGATGAAGGCATTCAAACACCTGATGAATGCATACGACGTAAGGAATGTGATTGCCTGTGCCACCAGCGCCATGCGGGATGCTAAGAATACGGATGATGTGATACGCAAAGTGAAAATGGAAACCGGCATTTCCATTGAAGTGATCAGCGGCGATATGGAAGCCGGGATCGTTTTTGAAAATCACATTGCAGAAACACTCGACAAAGACCACAGCTATATGTACATTGATGTAGGCGGCGGAAGCACCGAACTCTCGTTCTTCAGTAATGGCCGGCTCAACTATAAAGAATCCTTCAACATAGGCACCATACGGCTGCTGCAGGATGCCGTGAATGAAAAGACCTGGGAAGTGATGAAAGAAATAATAAAAACAGTTACCAAGGGACAAAAAGAAGTGATGGCCATTGGCAGTGGCGGAAATATCAACAAAGTATTTTCACTCAGCAAACGGAAAGAAGGCAAGCCCCTTGGCCTCGACCTCTTAAAAGATTATCACCGGGAACTGAGTTGCGTAACCCTGGAAGAAAGAATACGGCTCTATAGTCTGCGCCCCGACCGTGCCGATGTAATTGTTCCTGCTCTTTTAATTTACATAAATGCCATGCGCTGGGCCGGCGCCAACGAAATGTACGTACCCAAGATCGGGTTGGTGGATGGACTGGTGAGGCATTTGTGGGAGGAGGTGAAATAAAGCGCCATACTATACTTTCAATATAAGGTATAAGGCTGCCCAATAGCCCCGGATACTTAATATTGTAGAAATCATACATGACCAATCAAGAATTTAGAAAAGCAATCATAAAGGCAAACTGGTATGACAAATATTATTATTCCCTGGTCTCATTTGCAGTTATCGGAGTTGGTATCTTTTTTCTTTATTTAGCATTTTTCAATAAGCCAAAGCAGTCATCAGCCTATTCACAGATATTAATATTTTGTGCCGCTCTACTTTTCATCTTTTTGGGCAGCATTTCGCTTTACCTGATCCCCAACCGTTATAAATTTTGCACCATTAACTGCCAATTATCAACTGACGAAAAGAAGAAAATAATTGCAGACACCATGAAAGAGTTTGGTGCCTTATTTTTGGATAATCCTGAAAACTTCTGGACTTTTAACTATCAACGCAGATGGTGTACATTTGATTACAATGTTTATCTGACATTAGACAACGAAAAAATACTCATTGCTGTGGTTAGTGTAACACTTGGACGTGGCGGTTTTATTGACTTTGGACAAACAGAACGATTTCGAAAGAAGTTAAATACGATTATTACCAAAAAAATAAGTCAAAAATATCTAATTCAAGGCCCACCGGGCCGGTATTTTGGTAACCGATAAACAGATGCGGATCATAGCTCCTAGGAGCGGCATTTTAAAATATCAGCCCTACGGGGTTTCGAAAAAATCACGTTCCCTTTCTACTACCAAAATGCTGCCTCTACGGGGCTTTGAGCTTCCAGATCTCTGGCATAGTACAGCAAGGAAAACTTTTTCCTATCTCAGAACAACCTTCTCTCCTGTTCAGTGTAATTTGCATTACACAACAAGAAACACATGGAACCCGAATCATTGAATGCACTGATCAGGAACAGGCGGTCTGTTTTTCCCGACCAGTTTGACCAGGACAAAAAAGCAGATGACGAAATAATAAAACAAATACTGATCAATGCATCCTGGGCGCCCAACCACGGACAGGGAGAGCCCTGGCAGTTTACCGTATTCGCCGGTGAAGGATTGAAACGGTTTGCTGAATTTCAAAGCAGTCTCTACAAACTGGAAGCCGGGGATGGATTTAATGAAAAGAAATATACCAAGCTGCAGCAGCAACCATTGAAAGCATCGCATATCATTGCCATTTGCATGAAGCGGTCTGAAAAAAAGAACATCCCTGAGATCGAGGACATTGAAGCGGTGGCTTGTGCTGTGCAGAATATCTATCTTTCGGTGGCCGCTTATGGCCTGGGTGGTTATTGGACCACCGGCGGCATCACGTACCTGGAAAATGCCAAACCGTTTTTCGGGCTTACTGAATACGATAAACTGCTCGGCTTTTTTTACATCGGCCATATTGCAGTACCATCGGCACCCGGCAAACGAAAACCCATTGAGGAAAAAACAAACTGGGTAACAGGAATTTCCTGAACCGGTTTACTTACCGGTATTCATCCCGGAATTCAATACTTTTGAATAATGGCAAACAACAAACATTTAAAAGACGAATACAAGCAACTGAAATTCAAAGTGGGTGTATTCCAGGTCCGTAATACGGTCAATGAAAAGATATTCGTTGGCAGCAGCATTAACCTGGATGCGATCTGGAACCGGATCAAAGTGGAACTGAAATTTGGGGGCCACCGAAACACATTGCTGCAGAACGAATGGAAAGAATTTGGTGAAGATAATTTCAGGTTCGAGATATTAGCAGAGATCGAACAAAAGGACGAAGACAAAGTTGACTACAACAAAGAAGCAAAGAAACTGGAAGAGATGTTCATTGAAGAACTGCAACCCTTTGGAGAGAAAGGATATAATCCACGTAAAGCATGATCATTCAATAGCCGGCCATGGTTTTCATTTACACATTACTCATCATACTTGGTTTCATTCCCTTCCTGATCATTTTGTATAAAATGAACAAGGTAAAGCACATGAAAAGAAATGGGGTGAAAACGATGGGCACCATCCGGGAATTATCCGGCAGTTCCCTGAAAGGTTTAAACAGTGTGGTCATTGAATATCCAATAAAAGGCAGCAGCGAAGTTGTGCAGAAACATGTATCTGTTGCCGGGATGCCTTACCGGGCGGGGGATCAGCTTCCGCTTTATTACGACCGGAACGATCCGGACAAAATGCTCTTTGATTCAGGAAAAAGTTTTATTGTTCTGCTGGTCTTTACCCTGCTGCTGGCTGCATTTTTTATTGCCGCCTGTGTTATGATCCACCAAAGCGTTGCTGCCGGTGAGATGTGATAAGACGGAATATTATAAAATATCCGGAAATTGTATTACTTTGACAAGTATATAAATAACAACCGCATGAAGAAGCTATTTTTAAGTATCATCGCAATCCTTATTCTTTCAACAGTTACTGTTTACGCTGACGGAGGTAAAAAGCCGGTTAAAAAAGCTCCGCACAAAAAGGTAAACACAAAAGCCAAATGCCCGAACAGGCCCGGTTGTATCTGTAACTAACAGCGGATTCATCACAGCATTTTACCTGCGCTGCCCCGATCAGATACTGATCAGTGCATATTATATTTTATAAACGGTATCAACAGGCTAACCGGATTCTGTACTTTGGGATAAAAAATTTTACAAAGTATAAAACAAAAGTTATGGCCACCGCAAACATCTATCTCACTTTCAAAGGCAACTGCGAAGACGCTTTTAATTTTTACCGCTCCGTACTCGGTGGTGAATTCATTTACATGGGACGTTTTAAAGACATGCCTGCTTACGAAGGATCGAAACCTGTTCCTGCTGATGATGCCGAAAAGATCATGCACGTTTCTTTAGGCATAAGTAAGGAAACCTTTTTAATGGGCAGCGACACCGGGGGCGAGTGGGCGCCCAATTATGTACAGGGAAATAATTTTTCCATCTCCCTCACCGTGGGCAGTATTGAAGAAGCAGACCGGCTATTCAATGGTCTTTCAAATGGCGGCGAAGTGAAGATGCCGATGAATAAAACCTTCTGGGGCGATTATTTCGGTATGTTCACCGATAAGTTTGGTGTGAACTGGATGATCAGTTTTAATGAAGGGCAAAATCAATAGGTTCAAATGTTTTTAAGGCCCGCCGGGTGCAATTTTAGTAACCCGTTATATATGTTGGCCGAAGCTCCGCAGGTGGGTATTTTTTAATAGCACCGCCACGGGGTTTTTGCATGACCGAAATTTCCTTCTATCAAAATGTCGTTTCTATGAGGCTGCCGTCACTGGTAAGCTGGGAGTAAGCGGGGTATTTAAATTTTTGTACTTTCGATATACACATAAAAGACATGTATGGGAAAACTGATCTATTTCATGCACGTATCACTGGATGGTTTTGTTGCCGATCCAAACGGGGGAATGGGCTGGATACAAATAAACGATGAAATATTTGACTACGTTGGCAGCCGGGTGGAAACAACAGATACCGCACTTTACGGCCGGGTTACTTTTGAAATGATGGAAGCCTACTGGCCTACCGCCGCTGAAAAACCCGGTGCCAGTAAACACGATATAGACCATTCCCGCTGGTATGCAAAGGCAAAGAAAGTTGTATTGTCCAGGTCATGGCAGGGCAAAGAACTTCCGCATACACAGATCATCAGCAATGATCTGAAAAACGAGATAAGTAAATTAAAAGCAAGCACCCAACATGACATCCTTCTTTTCGGCAGTCCTTCAGCCGCTCATTCTTTACTGGCAGAAGGATTGATAGACGGTTACTGGCTCTTTATAAATCCCATCCTGCTGGGCAAGGGTATTCCGCTGTTTAAGAATATCACCGGCATAACAAAGCTCAAACTCATTTCAACCAAACTGTTTGCTTCGGGAGTTATAAGTTTGAGCTATGAAAAAGAGTAAGAAGCCCAACTGGAAATATTTTAACAAGGCGCCGGAAATAATAAGCCCGGTCCGTCGTTTCTTCATCATGAAAAAAATACTGACTGTTTTATTTATTCTGATAAGCAGCGTTTCGTTCACCCAAAATCTTGCCCGGCCTACCCAATTTGATAAGTTCATCAGCAAGTCATATGTTGAATGGGCGGCGTATGTAAATGACCAGGTAAGATTTGAAAAAGAACACCTGAACAAGGTATTACTTGAAAGGCTTATAAAAAAAGAAATAAACGCTGCGCTTCCTGTTTATAACGGCATTAACGATGCAAACCCAATTATCTATCTGAATAAGGATTCAGCCGGAGATATATTAATAGATCCGGCTTGTAGACTTCCTATACCTGAATATGATTCAAGCGGGAATCCCATCATACCTGACTTAAGAAATGAAATTATCCGTAACAGGATTAATCCGGATTCGTTGCTTCTGACAGACATCACCCAGATACTATTTATTGAAGATGGGGTATTCAAAAGCTATGTCCCTTTGATTTCGCCAATGAACTCTATCAAGACAAGTATGGGCATATACCTGGGGCAAGGAAGTTTTCTTAGCACTTGCTTCAATTTCAAATACAATTACCGGCCCAGGAAAAAAAGCAACTCTCTTTTTCTAGCAGAAACTACTCGGAAAATAAATTTGGATTCTGCCGGGGTCATAAGCACTATAAAACAACTTTATAACCGCAACCTGATTGAAACACTTTGGCCCTATATTTTACTAGGCAAGGCTGATGCCTTTTCAATTGAGACAAATACCAAATTAAAAAAAGAAGAGATCAACCAATACCTGCTCCGTAAGACAAGAATACCTGTTCCTACTTATGATTCGACAGGAACAGTTTCGGGATTCATATTACCGCAACTGGATTTCAGTCCAGAAGAATTCACAGAGATCGAATTGATACAGGACTGGTATTATAATTATAGGGACAATATTGTTTTCAATAAGATCAAAGAATTACTGTTGTATGTAAAAAGCCCTTCTGTCAATGAGGAATCCATCCCCATTTTAAAAATAGTTTTTAATTAAAATTCTTTCTACATTTACAGCCTCAATTGCTCCCCGGAATTGTTTTATTCTAACGCAGAGCCAACTCCACTCAGCATCATCAGTTAATCTAAAACAATTGTGCTATGTCAGTCAACAAAGAAATTAAAAAAGTTACCACCAATACATTGCAGAAGATGAAGGCCGCAGGAGAAAAGATCTCCATGATAACTGCCTATGATTTTTCTTTTGCCAAAATTTTTGATGCGGCCGGTATTGACATCATACTCGTGGGCGACAGTGCCAGCAATGTAATGGCCGGTCATACCACCACCCTGCCCATCACGCTCGACCAGATGATCTACCATGCACAAAGTGTGGTACGTGGCATCGACCGTTGCCTGGTGGTGGTGGATATGCCCTTCGGCTATTATCAATCCAATTCAGACATCGCCCTTGCATCTGCCATCAAGATAATGAAAGAAACCGGTGGCCATTCAGTAAAACTGGAAGGTGGTGAAGAAGCGGTTGATTCGGTTAAAAAAATTGTAAGCGCCGGCATACCGGTAATGGGGCATTTGGGTTTAACACCACAAAGCATTTATAAATTTGGTACCTATAATGTTCGGGCAAAAGAAATAGACGAAGCAGCCAAACTGAAAAAAGATGCTTTGCTGCTGCAGGAAGCAGGTGCCTTTGCCATTGTACTGGAAAAAATTCCGGCGGTGCTGGCAAAAGAAGTGAGTGAAAGCCTGCACATTCCCACCATTGGCATTGGTGCCGGTGGCAATTGCGACGGACAGGTACTGGTAATGCACGACATGCTGGGAATCAACACCGAATTCAAGCCACGTTTTTTACGGCAATACCTTAATATGTACGAACAGATAGATGGGGCAGTGAAGCAATACATCAAGGATGTGAAACGCCGGAACTTCCCCAACGAGTCGGAGCAGTATTGATACTGGATACTTGTTACCGGACTTTAAGCCAGTGACCAGTATCTAGTATCCGCTTCCTGTTTCCCCCCAAATCGGTAACTTGCGCTTTTATTTGTACGCAATAAACGATCGTTTGATATGAGTTTTCTAAAGGCATTAAAAGTTAAGGCAACCAATGATGGTGTCTCCACAGGTTCTGTTTCCATAAAATCAAAAGGCGAAAGATTAGATTCCTGGTCTCCGGTTGACGGTAAGCTGATCGCTTCTGTTACCGGCGCCGATGCAAAAAGTTATGAAGCCGTTATTAAAAAAGCACAGGCTGCTTTTGCAGAATGGCGAACATGGCCTGCGCCAAAACGTGGCGAAGTAGTACGGCAGATCGGCGAAGAACTAAGAAAGAATAAACACGCCCTTGGCCAACTGGTTAGTTATGAAATGGGCAAGAGCCTGCAGGAAGGCCTGGGTGAAGTACAGGAGATGATCGATATCTGTGATTTTGCTGTTGGATTGTCGAGGCAACTACATGGATTAACCATGCACAGCGAACGGCCCGGTCACCGCATGTATGAACAATATCACCCGCTGGGAATTGTAGGTGTTATATCTGCTTTCAATTTTCCAGTAGCCGTATGGAGCTGGAATGCTGCCCTTGCCTGGGTTTGTGGTGATGTATGTGTATGGAAGCCGAGTGAGAAAGCACCGCTTTGTGCCATCGCCTGCCAGAACATCATTCAACCTGTATTCAAAAAAAATAATGTGCCCGAAGGAGTTTCCAATATCATCTGTGGCGGAAGAAATGTGGGCGAATGGATGAGTAACGATGCAAGAATTCCATTGGTATCTGCCACCGGCAGCACAAGAATGGGTAAGGCTGTTGGTGCATCTGTTGGACAACGGTTAGGAAGAAGTTTACTGGAACTGGGTGGTAACAATGCCATCATCATCACCGAAAATGCAGACCTGGATATGGCCTTGATCGGTGCTGCATTTGGAGCAGTAGGTACCGCCGGGCAACGATGCACTTCTACCCGCAGGCTCATCATTCATGAAAAGATATACAACAAGTTCAGGGATAAATTAGTGAATGCATACAAGCAACTGAAGATCGGTAATCCACTGGATGAAAAGAATCATGTGGGCCCGGTGATCGATAAAGATGCGGTGAAGATGTACCTAGATGCCATTGAAAGATGCAAGGCTGAAGGCGGGAAGTTTGTGGTGGAAGGCGGGGTGCTTAAAGGCAAAGGATATGAAAGCGGTTGCTATGTGAAGCCCTGCATCGCCGAAGCAAAGAACAGTTTTGCCATCGTGCAGCATGAGACCTTCGCTCCTATCCTCTACCTGATGAAGTACAAAACCATGGACGAAGCCATTGCCCTGCAGAATGGGGTTCCCCAGGGATTGTCATCCGCCATCATGACAAATAATTTAAGGGAGGCGGAAAAATTCCTTTCGCATGCCGGAAGTGATTGCGGCATTGCCAATGTAAATATCGGTACCTCGGGTGCAGAGATAGGTGGTGCCTTCGGCGGCGAAAAAGAAACCGGCGGCGGACGTGAAAGCGGCAGTGATGCATGGAAGGTTTACATGCGCAGGCAAACAAACACCATCAACTTCACGGATAAACTTCCCTGGCGCAGGGCATTAAATTCAACCTATAAAGTTTTGTAAATAAATACGGGCGGCGTGGCGCTTTTTGCTGCAATGGCTATTTTCGATAAAATAAAATACGCATAAATGAATAAGTTTTTTAGTATCCTGTTTACCCTGTTAACACTGACCATGGTTTCCTTTGCCCAAACGGCAAAAGAAGACGTTCCCAAAAGCTGGCACATGATGGACAAAGCATCTACCGGCTATTATGGAGTGAGCGCCGATAAAGCATACGAGTTTTTGAAAAGCAAAAATCTGAAAAGCAATACGGTTATTGTTGCCGTGATCGACAGTGGTATCGACACTCTTCACGAAGACCTGAAATCCATTTTGTGGACCAACCCGAAAGAGATACCCGGCAACGGCATCGATGACGATGGCAACGGGTATGTTGATGATGTACATGGCTGGAATTTTTTGGGAGGAAAGGATGGCCGCAATGTTAAGGAGGACAGTTACGAAGGGGCCCGGGTTTACTACAGCCTGAAAAGCAAGTGGGATGACAAGCAGGTAAACAAAGCTTCCTTAAGTAAAGAAGATGCGGATGAATACGAGATGTTCTTAAGAGCCAAATCCGAGATAACCGCTGAAGATACCAAGGAGAATGAATTTAAAGATATTGACCTGGAAAGGCTGAAAGACCTGCAAAATACTTTGACAAAAAGCGACAGTATATTAAGGATCGCTTTGGCAAAGGATACCTTCACCGGGAATGACCTGGACAAATATGTTACCAAATCATTTGCAGAAAAGAAAGCAAAAACCGATTTCCTGGGCCTGATGAAAGCCAATAACCTGATGGACCAGACCAGCAAAGAACTTATAGACGGGTTAAAAGAATACATTGAATACGTTGAAGGCGAACAACGCAAGGCAGAAGCCAAAGGAAAGCCACCGGTTGAATACCGTAAGAACATTGTTGGAGATAATGAAACCAATATCAACGACCGCAGTTATGGTAATAACGATATCATGGCATCCACGCCCATGCATGGCACGCACTGCTCCGGCATCATTGCTGCCGTGCGAAACAACGGGAAAGGAATGGATGGCATTGCCGATAATGTTCGCATCATGATGCTGAGGGCCGTACCCGATGGCGATGAACACGATAAGGATATTGCCCTTGCTATCCGCTATGCGGTTGACAATGGCGCAAAGATCATCAGTATGAGTTTTGGAAAAAGTTTCTCGCCACAGAAGCGCTGGGTTGATGAGGCTTTTGCCTATGCTGAAAGTAAAAATGTTTTATTGGTACATGCTGCCGGCAATGACGCAAAGGACGTGGATACAGCTGCTAATTTTCCAAACCCGACTTACATCAGTGGTAAGGGAAGAGCAGGCAATATTATCACCGTGGGTGCAAGCGGAGATCCAAAGGCCGGCGGTCTTACAGCCTCCTTCAGTAATTATGGTAAAAAGAAGTGGATGTTTTTTCACCGGGTGTAAAAATATACTCCACCATACCGGGCGGAAATAATTATGGCAATTTACAGGGAACCAGCATGGCTTGTCCGTTGGTTGCTGGCATTGCCGCTTTAACGTTAGAATACTTCCCTACCCTCTCGGCCAAACAGTTAAAGTATGTGATCGAAAAGTCGGCGCAAAAAATGAGTACAAAGTAACCAAACCGGGTACCGATGAAACCGTTGAATTCGGTGACCTTAGCCGCACCGGCGGTATTGTAAATGCGTACGAAGCGGTTAAGCTGGCTTCCACACTGAAAGGCGAAACAAGGGATGAAAAGGAAGTGCTGCCAAAGCCTAAGATGAAGAAAAATAAAAAAGGATAATACCCTTCTATAAAATATTATAAGATCCTTTCTTAGCTGAAAGGATCTTTTTTGTTCCGCAGGCAATGAACGAATATTTTTGCTGATGAATTTTGAGTAATTTCACATCCCAAAATAAAAACATTTAAACAGAACGCCATGTCAAAACCTTCTCCCTCCTCTTACCCCGCCTATTTCAAACGCTATGTTGACCAGGTTGCTGAAGATGACCTGTTGGCCGCTTTTGAAAACCAGTTGCCGGAAATAAAACAATTCTTAGCCACCATTACGGAAGAAAAATCTGCTTATGCGTATGATACCGGCAAATGGACACTGAAAGAAGTGCTTCAGCATATAATTGATGCAGAAAGGATATTCAATTACCGGGCGCTTTGCTTTGCAAGAAAGGAACCCGCTTCGCTACCCGGCTTTGACGAGAACAGCTATGCCGACAATTCAGATTCAAACCGGCGTACCTGGCAGGAACTGGTAGATGAGTTTTTGGCCGTTCGCAAAGGAACCGGGATGATGTACAAAAGTTTTACCGATGAGATGCTGGAATTTTCCGGCGTATCCAATAACAACCCGGCCACGGCAAAATGTTTTGGCTTTGTTACCCTCGGCCATTTTAATCACCATAAAAAAGTAATGGAAGAAAGATATTTAAAGTAATAAAGCTTAGTACAAATAAAAAAAACTGCCCAACTTCAGACTGGGCAGTTTTTTTTATACCAGGAATCAATTAGTTACTTTTTGCTGTGGAACTCTGGCTGATTATATTGTTCATCACCTTTACGGTTTCATCAATATAGATATCGTTTCCAACCCGTTTAAGCCACTGGTTATTTTTTTCAACCTTGTCCGTGGCGGTCTTCAGTGTTTCGGCATCTGCGGCTGTATTTTTTACATTCAACTCTTTGGCAAGTTTGTAAAGCTCGTCCAGTTCTTTACCCTTTGCCTTCATCAGTTTTTGTTCTTCTTTATATTTTGTAAGATTCAATGAATATTCTTTGTCGTTATACTTTTCCATCCAGCTCAGGTTTTCTTTTATTTTGTTGAACACCGGGCTTTTGGCTACCTGGTCGGTACTGTATTTCACCACGGCATCCTCACTAACGGTACTTGTCCATGGTTTATAATCTGCTTTGCCTATCTCATCCCATTGCAACGCATAGTTATCATCTCTTTCCCGGAATTTCAGCGTTTCATACCTGTCGGGGATAACAATATCCGGGGTAACCCCTTTTCGCTGGGTAGAGCCGCCGTTAATACGGTAGAATTTCTGCAGAGTCAGTTTAACCGATCCAAGATCTTCTGTATTCTTACTGGCAAAAGCCGGGTTCTCACTTTCCGGGTTCAGTGGAATGGTACGCTGCACGGTTCCTTTTCCGAATGTGGAAGTACTGCCGATCACAATACCTCTTTTATAATCCTGTATGGCCGCAGCAAATATTTCCGAAGCACTTGCACTGAATTCATCAACCATTACTGTCAGTGGGCCTGTGTACAGAACGCTTTTATCTTTATCCTTCCACTGGTAAGGTTTTTCTTCACGCCCTTTAACCACACAAACGGGGCCGTCTTCAATGAACAGTCCGGCCATTTTCACTACTTCAGGTAAAGAGCCACCACCGTTGCCACGCAGGTCGATAATGATACCCTCTACATTTTCATCCTTAAGCTTCTTTACTTCTTTCGCTACGTCTTCTGAACATTTTGCACCATTGGGATCTGCAAAATCAACATAAAATTCCGGCAGGTAGATATATCCAACTTTGTGATCGCCATTAATGATGGCGCTCTTTGCAAACGTATCGTCTAATTTTATTTCGTCTCTTACCAGGGATATCACTTTTACTGTGCCGTCCATTTTTCGTACGGTCAGTTTTACTTCTGATCCCTTTTCAGCGCCACGTATCAGTTTAACCGCATCAGTTACAGAGTAGCCGGTAACATCAATTGGCTCGGCACTGCCCTGTCCTATTTTTATGATCTCGTCTTCTACTTTCAATTCCCCACCCTTCCATGCAGGGCCACCGGAAATAAGCGTAGCGATCCGGATCTTTCCGTCATCTTCTTTCAACTGGGCGCCAATACCAAAGAAACTTCCTTTCATGCCTTCATCAAAAGATCGCTTATCAATAGGGGCAAAGTAATTTGTATGCGGATCCATCACACCAGTAATAGCATTCACAAAAGTGCTGAAGTTCTCATCACTGGTCTCCCTTGTCTTTTTAGTAGTGAAATATCGCTCGATCTGCCTTCTCACTGCATCCCTTGCCTCTCTTTCAAGGGTAGAGTCTGCTTTATATTTGAAATCCTCTTTCGCCTTATTCTTCTCCCGGTCATCAAGCATATCGGAATACCTGGTCAGGGTCATATATTTCAACCGCTTTCTCCATATTTCCTTTCTTTCAGCTTCGCTCTTAGGGTTTGCCAGTTTCTCCCTGTCAAGCTGAACGTTCTCTTCTTTTGAAAATCAAACGGCTTTGCCAGTATGTCTTTATACAACACCGAAGTTTCATTGAGGCGTTTTAAATAAACTTCATTGATGCCGTAAAAGGATACCAGCTCTGCGCCATGTATCTCGTCATCAATTTTATTATCATATTTTTTGAAATCTTCCAGGTCGCCCTGCAACAGAATATTACGGTCATTGTCAAGATCCCCGATGAATTTCTTAAGCACTTCTTTGGAGAAACTATCGTCGATCTTTTTAGGACTGTAATGGCCCTGCTCAAGTAATAATCCCACATTTCGGAGTATTCTTGTGTACTTCGATTTAGGGTTATCATGGTCGGCCCTTCCCTGGGTTTGAAAAGCTAAAAAAAGGCTTGCGGCGGTAAGTACCAGTAGTACCGGAATAAATTTTTTACTCATCATAAATGCTGCAATTTTTTGCATGTTGTAAAAATAACGGAAAAACAACTGTCTCCCTTTCTCATAAACGCATGATTTTGAATAATGTTTTGTTAAAGGAGTTTTTCGGAAATGAGAACGGATGAGCGGTAGTTTTATTTCCCATTTGCAGTCATAATCCGGCATTTGGGGCATAAAAAACCCGGAACATATCCGGGCTTTTGGGGTAACCAATGGGGCTCGAACCCACGACCCTCAGAATCACAATCTGATGCTCTAACCAACTGAGCTATGGCTACCGTTTCAACAGCGGCAAAAATAAAGAAAAACAGGTGTCCTTCAAAATTACATTTTGAACCGGCAGCATTAATCCTTTTCTTTGCAACCCGCTGATCAATACATGCAATGGACTTACCATATACTGCCCGTTCTTTTTTCCGCCATCACGGGTTGGTTAGTGATCTGGCTGATCTTTAAAATTCTTTTCTGGCCGCAAAGACCGGTTTCTGCGCTGGGATTTAAATTACAGGGACTGTTACCAAAATATCAACCGCTGATTTCAGAGCAACTAGCCGAGATGGCAAGCAAAGAGCTATTCTCCTTCTCCTCATTAAAAGAAAAAGCAACTGACCCCGCCAGCTTTGATAAATTAAAACCAGAGATAGAATTCCACATTGATCACTTTCTGCGGGAGAAACTAAAGGATAGTTTTCCCATGCTGTCTATGTTCATCGGCGATAAAACCATCAACCAACTGAAAGGAGCTTTTTTGCTGGAACTGGAGAGCCTGTTCCCCGTCATTATGAAGTCTTACCTGGCAAATCTTGAAAAGGATATCGATCCAAAAAAGCTGATCACTGAAAAGATCGCCGGGCTTTCTTTCAAACAATCGGATATCCTGTTGAACAAAACCGCAAAAAAACTGTTTGTACGGCTACAACTATTGGGCTTGCTGGTAGGTTTATTGTCGGGGCTGGTACAAGTGGTCATCTATATGCAACTACATCAGTAGCAGTCTGGTTTCCTTGCTCCCTTCATATATACCACTCATCCTGATAGTACCCGTTTTTTCATTTTTTTTGAAGGTTCTTTGCACCCGTTAAAATAAAACAACTAATAAATGATACGTACTGGTAAACTTTTCATGATCCTGGTTTTTGCATTGGCTTTTTCAACAGCATTTTCACAAATGCCCACAGGTGGCGGAAACCGCGGTGGCATGGGCGGACAGAATATGAACATGGGCCATTTCTACGGGAAGGTTTTAGACAGCACGAGCGGTAAACCCCTGGATGCAGCTTCGGTGCAACTGATCCAGAATAAATTTGACTCTGTAACAAAGAAACGCAAAGATGTGGTGGTGGCAGGTATGCTTACCACTAAAAAAGGAGAGTTCAGCATGGAGAACCTCTCCATAATGGCTACTTATAAATTGAAGATTACGGCCATCGGCTTTAAGGCAATTGAGCGTAAAGTGAATTTTGAACTCAATATGGGTGCAGCAAAGAACGGAGATTTCAGCAGCATGCTGAGCGGCGTGGATAAAGACCTGGGCAATATCAAACTGGAAGCAGATGCCAAACAATTGGAAAACGTGACCGTGAGTGCCAGTAAAGCCACCCTCGAGATGAAAATAGACCGCAAGGTTTTTAACGTAGAGAAGAACCTGAACAGCGTTGGTGGAACAGCCGTGGATGTAATGAAAAATGTTCCATCCGTTAATGTGGATATAGATGGTAATGTTTCTTTACGCAATGCATCTCCACAAATCTTTGTTGATGGAAGGCCTACTACCATGACCCTTGACCAGATCCCTGCCGATGCGATCGCTTCTGTTGAGATCATCACCAACCCATCTGCAAAATATGATGCCAGCGGCGGTGGCGCCGGTATCCTGAATATCATTCTTAAGAAAAACAGGAAGGCAGGCTATAATGGAAACATTCGTGCAGGTATTGATATGCGTGGCCGTCCGAGCCTTGGAGGAGATCTAAACCTGAAACAGGGTAAAGTAAACTTCTTTGCTGCCGGCCAGTTTGGTATGCGTAAATCCATCAGCACCGTAACAACTGACCGTACTGACTTTGACGTTGATACCACCGCTTATCTTAAACAGCGTAATAAACCCATTAACTCCGGCTTCTTTGCTTTTGGCCGGATGGGTATGGATTATTTTATTGATAACCGGAATACCATTTCCATTGGTGGTAATATTGTAAGGGGCCAGTTCAAAACAAACGATGTTATTAATACGTACCGGGATACGGTGCGGCCATCAGGCACCATCAGCGACCGGGGCGAAAGATCAAGTAAGAACATAGGTAACTTCCATAATTATGGAGCAACCATGAGTTTCAAACACAACTTTGCCAAAGCAAATAAAGAATGGACTGCCGACCTGAACTACAACTACAGCAAGAACGATAATACCGGGGATTACGGTACCCAATATTTTTATCCAGGCAACAGTCCCAAAACTCCCCTCATCGTGGAGCAATCAAAAGGCGGAGGAACCACACAGTTCTTTACCGTGCAGACAGACTATGCTGACCCGATCACAAGTAAAATGAAAATTGAAACCGGGGCAAGAGCGTCTTTCAGGAATTTTACCAGTTTTAATGACAACTATGTTCAGGGGTCACCCGGGCAGTATATTCTTGTATCAAGACTGAGCAACAACTATAAATTTAATGACGCTTTGTATGCCGGGTACATCACATTCTCTCACCAGGTTAAAAAACTCAGTTACCAATTGGGCCTACGGGTGGAGAGTTCCTCATACACCGGTAACCTGATCACCAAGAGTCAGAAGTTCAAAACAGATTACCCGCTTAGTTTCTTCCCAAGCGCATTTGTTACTTACAAAGTGGATGATAAGCAGGATATGCAGTTGAATTATTCAAGAAAGATAAACAGGCCGAACTTTTTTCAGCTGATCCCTTTCATTGACTATTCTGATTCATTAAACCTGTCGGTGGGTAACCCGGCCCTGGTACCGGAATTCACCAACCTGCTGGAATTATCGTACTCAAATCAATACAAGGCAGGCAATAGCTTTTTAGCTACTGTTTATTTCCGCAATACCGATGACCTGATCACCAGGTATCAATACAGAACTGCAAACCCTGATACGGCAAAAGCTGGTACGGTTATCATGAATACCTATGCCAATGCAAACAGGAGTTATACCGTAGGGTTTGAACTGACGGGAAAAAACAAACCGGCAAAATGGTGGGACCTTACAACCAACCTCAACCTTTTTAACTCTACTATTAAAGCAGGAAATCTTGCAGGAAATGTAAACAGCTCATTATTCAGTTGGTTTGCCAAGATCAATAACAGTTTCAAATTGCCTAAGAACTATTCTATTCAGTTGTCCGCAGACTATACAGCCAAAACGCTGGTGGCACCGGGTGGTGGTGGAAACCGTGGAATGGGTATGATGTTCGGTGGCGGTTCACAGCCAAGTTCACAGGGATATATCAAGCCGATCTTTGGTGCGGATATTTCGATAAGAAAAGAATTCCTGAAGAACAATGCCGCTTCCATTACACTCCAGTTCAGCGATATCTTCCGCACCCGGATCTATGCAACACATTCCGAAGGAACAACCTTTATCCAGGATAATGAGCGCCGCCGTGATCCGCAATTCGTTCGCCTCAACTTTAACTGGCGCTTTGGTAAGATCGACGTATCGCTCTTTAAACGCAAGAACTTAAAAGGCGAAATGGAGAATATGCAGAATGCACAACAGGGAATGGGAAATTAAAAGATCATTTTTCTTAAAATATAAAGCCACGTTACCGTGGCTTTTTTTATGCAGGCAAAGGAAGCTTTGCAGGCAATTACCTGCTAAATTGATTTTTTTAGCATTATTTTGCCGAAGCAAAAATTATATATGAAGAATATCTCTTTCAAACAGGTTCTGCCCCATTTGGTTGCTGTGGCAACGTTTTTATTACTCTCTGTTATTTTAACCAGGCCAGCCCTGGAAGGAAAAGCCGTTCAGCAAAGTGACGTGATACAGTGGAAGGCCATGGCGCAACAGTCATTTGAGTTCAAGGAAAAATATGGCCACTTTCCAAAATGGACCAACAGCATGATGAGTGGAATGCCTACGTTCCAGATCGCACTGGGGCCGAAAGAACCAATGAATATTCACCTTGGTTACGTGCATGATATTCTTACACTGGGTTTTCCTAAACCGGTATTCTATCTGTTCATCGCAGCGCTATGCTTTTATCTTTTATGTATTGTGATCGGACTCAATCCCTGGGTGAGCATATTCGGAGGCATTGCGTATGCCTATTGTTCATATGATCCTGTTTTAATTGCGGGTGGCCATGATACAAAGTTATTGTCAATGGCCTACGCCCCTGCCGTACTTGCCAGCATACAATTAATATTCAAACGAAAATACTGGTTGGGCAGCGCCTTGTTGCTTGTATCGGGCATCTTATTGTTATGGCAGCTTCACCAGCAGATCGTTTATTATACCTTGCTGATGGTGGCGTTCATGACCATCCCGTTCATCATCAAATGCATCAAAGAAAAAGCCATCAAACATTTAGCGGTCTCTGCCGGACTTTGTATGGTAATGGGTGCCATCATGCTGGGAACGATCGCCATGATCTATTGGCCAACTTATGAATTCAGCAAAGAGACGATGAGAGGCGGAAGAAGTGAGCTTACTCAAAAAGATAAAAAGAATGAAACTAAAGGTGGCTTAGACAAAGACTACGCCTTTCAATGGAGTTATGGCAAGGCCGAAAGCATGACCATATTGGTACCGAATGCATTTGGCGGAAGTTCTTCAGAAGGACTTGGCGAAAACTCAAAGGCAGTGGAGGTTTTGCAAGAGAACGCACAGTCCAAAATCCGCTTCCCACAGGATTTCCCAATACGTTGCGAATAAATCCCCCATGTATTGGGGTGAATTATTAAACACACAAGGCACCGTTTACATGGGCGCCATCGTTTGCCTGCTGTTTTTATTCGGCGCCTTCTTATCTAAAAAGCGAACACAAATGGTGGCTGGTTGCAATCACCCTGTTTGGCATCGTACTGGCATGGGGCAAAAATTTTGAAGCCGTGAATTATTTCCTGTTCGATCATATGCCTTTTTATAAAAAATTCAGGGCACCTTCCATGGCATTGGTGATACCGCAGCTTTCCATGGCCTTACTGGCCTCCATATTCCTGAATGAATTTGCAGCCAATACCGACAAGGAAAAGCTAAAAAAGATATTAAGAAATTGCCTGTACATCACTGGCGGCACAGTAGCCGTTCTGGCTCTTTTCTATTTCTTTTCAGACTTTACCAATGAGTCTACAAACGAACTGCGTAAAAATGTAAATGAAGCATTGCAGGGAAAAGGTGGCGATTTTGCAAGAAGTTATTTCGCTGCTCTGAAAGCCGACCGGCAGGCATTTTATTTAAGCGATATGTGGCGAACGATCGGGTTCCTGTTTGTTGGCATTGCAGCCATCTTTATGTATGCAAAACAATGGATCAAGCCATGGGTATTGTACACCGCGTTGATCGTCTTCTCCACCATAGATTTGTTTGGCGTTGCCAGGAGGTATTTAAAAGAAGAGAATTTTGTGGAACCAGCCGACCTGGAAACTGCTTATAATGATACCCGTGCCGATATGCAGTTGAAAAGCGATACCAGTTTTTACCGGATAATCAATCTTGCCGCCTTTAATGGGAATGGATATTCTGCAGATTTTGGTACCGCTTTTAATGACGCTATTGCATCTTATAAGCACAATAATATCGGCGGATACAGTCCGGCCAAACTTGGTTTATACCAGGACCTTATCGAGAACCAGATATACAAAAATTTACAGGCCTGGGCTTCAAGTCCGATGACAAGAGATAGTTTCCCGGTACTGAACATGCTGAACATGCGCTATGTGATCGTACCCGACCGTACCGATCCAAAAAACAATACTGTCTTACCAAATCCTTTTGCAATGGGTAACTGCTGGCTGGTTAAGGAAGTGAAATTTGTGAAGAATGCCGATGAAGAAATGAGATCACTTGACTCTTTTAATCCGGCCCAGGTTGCTTTTGTGGATGAAAAATTCAAAGCTTCGGTACCCTTCTCGCCCGTCTATGATTCATCAGCCTACATCAAATTGATTGAAAATAAGAATGACGAGATAAAATATGAGTTCAATGCGGCCAGCAACCAGTTTGCTGTGTTCAGCGAAGTGTATTACCCGCTTGGATGGAAGGCTTATATCGACGGCAAAGAAACCCCGTATTGCAAAACCAATTATGCATTGAGAGGCCTTGCCATACCTGCCGGCAAACACAGCATTGAATTTGTTTTTGATCCGGCTTCCGTAAGGGTTGGTGAAAAAGTAGCCCGGTATGCAAATATTCTTTCTGTGCTGGTTGTATTCTTCTGTCTCTTCATGGCATGGAGAAGCAGGAATAAAAAAGCAACGGAAAACACAAAAGCAGTTTAGTGCTTTGTATCCAGGCGAGCACCATAAATTCATAGAACCGGTTGATGATACGGCCCGGTTGATTAATGAAAAGGCGAACCAGCTTTATCAGCAACTGGAAGCGCTTGACATAAGCGACCTGGCCATTGATGATTTTGGAAAACATTATTTCGGCAGTCACCATGCGGGCAACCGGCTTTTCTTTTCCATACAAAGCAGTGCCGATATCATTTACAACTCCGTTAAACTGCTAAACAAAAACATAAGCGACAGCAGCTTCATCGATTACGGCGCCGGCTTAGGCACGCTGTTTTTACTGGCAGGCAAGGTTGGGTTCAGGAAAGTTTATTTCAACGACTATTTTCCCCAATGGGCAGTATATGCAAAGATCATCTGCGACAAACTGGATACAAAGGTTGATGATTTTATATCGGGTGATATAGATGCGGTGATTGAATACGGAAAGTCAAATAGTCTTTCTTTTGACATCGTCGCCTCCCGGAATGTGGTAGAACATATTTACAACCTGGAAAGCTTTTATACAAAACTTTACCGGTCCGGCCTTACCCGTGTTTGCTATTCCACTACCACCGCCAATTACCACAACATAGCCATGCGGCTGAAACATTACTGGTATCACAACAAAGTAGAAAAGGATTTTTACAAAAAGCAACGGGAAGAATATATAAACGAATTAAAACCGGGTATCAATAAATCCGACCTGGATTCATTGACCAGGTTAACAAGAGGAAAAGCATTTACCGATTTTACTGATACAATAGAATGGTACTTTTCCAAAAAGCCTATACTCTCTAGTTGCAGCGCTAGGCACCAATACCTGCGACTGCCGTACCGGTGTGTGGGCCGAGCACCTGATCACAAGGCAAAATTATTTTGATATAATAGGTAAAGCCGGATTTTCTGTAACTTATACAGCCGGATTTTGGGATACACATTACAAATATGCGGTTATAAATTTATTCACCCGTTTTCTTAACCGCATAATAAAAAAATCAGGGAGCAAAGGATATTGGTTTGCGCCCTTCGTGAATGTGGTGGCCATCAAAAAATAAAATGGATAAAGCCGTAAACGTATTAAGCCTGGTCTCGTACAAATTCCTGCCTCCGGATATGGGCGGGCAAAAAGGCATTGCTTTTTTTAACCGGTACCTGGCAAAGCAACTAAAACTGCTTTGCGTGACCACGCTGGATAATGATAACACAGAAGACGAAGGCTACCCGGTTAAAAAAATACTCAGCAACAGCAAACTCAGGTACGCCAACCCCTTTTATTTTTTTACACTGAACCGCATCATCAGGGACAAGAATATCACCCATCTCATCATTGAGCACCCCTACTATGGCTGGCTGGGTATTTTATTAAAATGGTTCAGCAAACCCGATAGCTATCGGGTAAAACTGGTCGTTCATTCCCATAATATAGAAGCGCTTCGGTTTAAAACGATGAACAAATGGTGGTGGGGCATTTTATGGAACTATGAAAAATTCACTCACAGCAATGCCGATCTTAATTTCTTCATTCACGATGACGACCGCAATTATGCCATTGAGAATTTTAAACTTTTGCCTGCTAAATGCATAACCATCACTTACGGCTTTGAGCAGCCAGCTGTACCAACAGCTGATGAAAAAGCAGCGGCCCGTAAACTGATCTGTCATGCACATAAGATCGATCCCACAGAAAAAATATTATTGTTCAACGGAACCCTCGGCTATAAACCAAACCTGGATGCACTGGATATCATCCTGGAAAAAATAAATCCCCTGTTGCTGGCAAATGCAGGGTTCAATTACAAAATCATCATCTGTGGTAACAAATTACCGGTTGAATATGCCGGGCTTGTAGATCATAAAGACAAAAATATCATTTATGCAGGCTTTGTGCCCGACATCAACCCCTATTTTAAAGGCGCTGATATTTTTATCAACCCGGTCATTGATGGCGGCGGCATTAAAACGAAACTGGTGGAAGCATTGGGCTATGGCCTTTCGGTGGTAAGCACCAAAAGCGGGGCCATTGGCATCCCTGCTGAACTTACGGCTAACAAAATGAAAGTGATCGCCGACAATGATTGGGAGTCATTTGCCAGCCAGGTTATTTCGATGAATACTGAAACAGCAACGCCAAACGAGTTTTTCGATCATTTTTACTGGGGAAATATTGCAGGCAAAGCCGCAAAAGCCATTGCATCCTGCCTGTAGGTGTTCTTGCCCAAAGTATAATTTATTTATCCCAAAACCCTTTTTAGCCGAATAAACTCCCAAATCATTTACTTTTGCAGCCGAAAAGGTTCTTATGAAAGTAGTCATTTTTGCAGGTGGACTTGGAACCCGTATATCGGAAGAAACGGATACCCGGCCAAAGCCAATGGTTGAAATTGGAGGAAAACCTATCCTCTGGCATATCATGAAAATGTACAGCCATTATGGATTTAATGATTTTGTGATCTGTCTTGGCTACAAAGGTTATGTGATCAAGGAATATTTTATGAACTATTTCCTCCATAATTCAGACATCAGTATTGACCTTGCCGATAACAAAATGGAAATTCACGGAACCAGATCCGAATCAATTCAAAGTAACCCTTGTAGAAACAGGCATGAATACCAAAACAGCCGGCAGGCTGAAGCAGGTACAAAAGTATATCGGCAATGAAGATTTTCTCCTCACGTACGGCGATGGGGTGAGTGATGTGAACCTTACAGAATTAGTTTCATTTCATGAGAAGAGCAAAAGAATTGCTACGGTAACTTCCGTTCAGCCCGATGCCCGGTTTGGTGGAATGGATCTTGCGCCTGACGGAAGTGAAGTGCTTTTCGTGAAAAAATCAAAAGCAGATGCACAGTGGATCAATGGAGGTTTTTTTGTTCTCAAAGCAGATGTTTTCAGCTACCTGCAGAAAGATATGTCGAACATTATGTGGGAAGATGAACCGCTGGAAAAACTTACTGCAGATAAACAACTGGTTGCCTATAAGCACAAAGGCTTTTGGAAGTGCATGGATGCCTTACGGGATAAGATAGAATTAAATGAATTGTGGGAAAGCGGAAAGGCTCCCTGGAAAATCTGGAAATAAGATCATGAAAGTATTAATAATAGGAAATCTTGGATACATCGGTCCAATGGTTGTCAAACATTTCAGAAAAGTTCGCTCGGATTCCTTTTTAGCGGGGTATGATATTGGCTATTTTATTCAGAATAACACGTACAATGGCATTGTCGGAGATGCATTATTGGATGTACAGCATTTTGGTGATGTAAGGAATTTTAATATTGCTTTATTGAATGGATTTGATGCATTGATCTACCTGGCTGCTATTTCCAATGACCCAATGGGCAATGCATATAAGACCCCTACACTTGATATTAATTGTAATGCCGCTAATCATATAGCACAAGAAGCAAAAAAGGCCGGCGTAAAACATTTTGTTTTTGCCAGCAGTTGCAGTGTATACGGATTTGCCGATAGCGCAGCCCGGACAGAATTATCAGAAGTAAATCCTTTAACGGCTTATGCAAGATCCAAAGTAAATGCAGAAAAGGGTTTGCAGCCATTGGCTGACGCTGATTTTCAAATTACCTGTTTGCGTTTTGCAACGGCTTGTGGTTACAGCGACAGGCTACGATTAGATCTTGTACTCAATGATTTTGTTGCAAGTGCCATTGTAGCCAGGAAAATAAGTATTTTAAGTGATGGCACTCCCTGGCGCCCGCTGATACATGTAAAAGATATGGCAAGGGCAATGGACTGGGCCATTCAGAGAAAAGAAGGCGGAAATTTTCTCATCATCAATACGGGAAGTAATGTCTGGAATTACCAGGTAAAAGAACTGGCTGCTGCCGTGCAGCAATTATTTACCGATGTGGAAGTGGACATAAATGTAAATGCACAGCCAGATAAACGTTCCTACAAAGTAAGTTTCGATCTGTATGAAAAACTTGCTCCGGCACATCAGCCACAGGTAAGTTTAGCCGATGCAGTACAGGACTTGAAGAACGGCCTGTTGGGATTAGGCTTCAGTGATACCAATTTCCGCCAGTCATCAATGATCCGTTTAAAGACTATTGAAAAATTAATTACTAACAAGATCATTGACCAGAACCTCGCTTTTAATAGACTGTAATGACAAAGATTGAATCGATAAAAGAAACACTCCGCAATAATCCGGCTTACCGTAATAATTTTATTGAGGCATTGGTTGCCTTTGAAAAAAAAACCGGTCACCCGGAATTGAATGTAAGGGATACAGTTTCGGGGCCGCTGGCTGACGAATTGTTTATGGGAGAACATTTCTCCAAAACATTACAAAACGGGTTGAAAATAAATTTTGTTTACAACTCAAAAATCGCAAGGGAGTTCCTTCTGAGTGACCCTGCAATTCCCGATCATGTTTGGGAACCGCAAACCACCAAACTATTACTGCACTTTTCAAACAATGCAAAAAATGTGATCATTGCCGGTGCTTATTTCGGCGACCAGGCAATACCTGTTGCAAATAATATCAAAGGCAGCGGGATATGCCACACATTTGAACCCAATAAAAATAATTCTGACCTCATCATTGAAAATGCCCGGCTCAACAAACTGGACAACATACTTATCAACAACCTCGCCTTGTGGAATAAAAGCAACGAGAAACTCATCTTTGAAGGAGAAGACGCTTTGGCCAGTACAGTTGAAGCAACGAATGCTGCGGCCAATGTACTGCACACTATAACGATCAATGATTATGTGACTCAAAACAAAGTAGGAAAAGTTGACCTGCTCATGATTGATGTAGAAGGAAGAAATAAAAGTGCTGCAGGGTGCGGTTGAAATGCTGAAAAAAGATAAGCCGGTTGTTGTTTTCGAAACCCACAGCCTTTATGATGACTGGAGCAATGGACTGCAAAATTCCCCTTCTGCCCTATTGATGAAAGGACTGGGCTATGAAGTATTTGCAGTAAGGGAATTCCATCAGAACATTGACACAGGAGCGATGCCCATTGAATTATTACCCTTGGAAAGAACTTATTGTAAAACGCCGCCTGATCATGGCTTTAATATGCTGGCTGTTCCTGCAAAATCATTCGTTGAAAATGAACTGTTCCGGATCGTATATGACCTGAGCCCCAAATTAATTTTACCCAAGAATGATATTAAGTTCGCACCGTCTAAATTTTAAATAAGAGAAAATGATATTTAACCCTCTCCATTTAAAAGGAGCTTTTACCATTGATGTACAGCCTTTCCAGGATAGCCGTGGATTTTTTACAAGAACATTTTGCGAAAAAGAATTTGTCGGGAACGGCCTGGTACAGCATTTTGCAGGCCAATCATTCCGGTACACATGGTAAGGGGGTAATCCGTGGAATGCATTTTCAACACGATCCTTTTTGTGAAGTGAAACTGGTGAAGTGTGTGCAGGGTAGCATATTTGATGTGATCATTGATGTGCGTGAAGGATCACCCACTTTTTTACAATGGTTTGGCGCAGAACTTTCCGCCGAAAATAAACGAATGATGTACGTGCCGGCAGGTTTTGCTCATGGTTTCCAATCCCTTTCCGATTATTCGGAGATCACGTACATGGTATCTGCGTTTTACAATAAGGAAAGTGAAAGGGGTATAAGATATGATGACACAACTATAAAAATTGAATGGCCGCTTCCGGTATCACTGGTATCTGACAAAGACCAGGCAATTCCTCTGATTGATTCCGCCTTTAAAGGAGTAATTTTAAAATAATGTCTTCAGCCGCTCCACTAGTTACTGTTGGAATTCCTACATACAACAGGCCCGAAGGGCTTGAAAGAACTCTTGCCTGCATAACTAACCAAACATATTCCAACCTGGAGATCATCGTTTCTGATAATTGTTCTACCAACCCGGATGTTTTACATGTATTACAAAAATATGCTGAACTTGATAAAAGGGTAACTTGTCATATTCAAAAGAAAAATCTCAGCATTGTTCCCAATTTTCAGTTTTTACTTGATAATGCAAGCGGTAAATATTTTATGTGGGCCGCTGATGATGACCAGTGGAATAATGATTTTATAGAACGCTGTGTACTGGCAATGGAAACAAATGATGAAGTCGTCATATCCATAACAACAATGGATGTTTTTGATAAAAACAACGTTTTCGTGCCGGGTAAACTGAACCGGGGGTTTTTGCAACCAAACCTGTTTGCCCGGAGCTTTAATTTTATTAAAAGTTCGATGCATAATAAATTTTTTCTTTGCGGACTATACAGGACGGCTATGGTAAAAAACGTGCCTTTCCACAACAGTTGGGGTGGTGAACATCTTTTCTTATATGAAATTATCACCCGGGGGAAATTTCTGCTTGTAGAAGGGCCTCCTGCTTTTCATTACTTTGAAGGGGGCAGTTCAAAAACGAATGCTTCCATCCGAAAGGCATTTAATATCAGGAGCCGTTATTATTTCCTGGATAGCTATGTTTTCAAATACCTGACCTATCAATTCGGCTTTAAAAATTTATCTTTCCTTAAAAAAGCGGGCTTATTCTTTACGAATGGAACTGCTTTGATCTTTAACGAAGATCACATCCTGTATTATATACTGATCAAAAAGCCTGTCAGGGCTCTTCTTAATAAATTTAAAAACAAACCAGTTGAATATCGTCCGTAAAATAAAAAAGGCATTCACCCCATCCAGGTACAAGATCACCTATAACCAGGATGGGCTAATTACATATCACAACAACGGTTTTATGCTGGATCCTGATTTTAGGAAAGCCGAAAAAGCCGGTGCCGCAACAGGATCCTGGGTCAGTATCCACTGGCGGGTACATACCATCTTATGGGCCGCCAGCCATTGTAAAGACATTGAAGGTGATTTTGTGGAATGCGGTACAAATAAAGGGGGTATGCAAAAGCCATCTGTGAATACCTCGGTTTTAAAAACATCAATAAAACATTTTATTTACTGGATACCTTTGAAGGTCTCGATGAAACCCTGCTGACAGATGCAGAAAAAGCAGCAGGCAAAAAAGAATACTTCGAAGCCGCTTATTCAGATTGTTTTGATCAGGTGCAAAAAACTTTTTCATCTGAACCAAATGTCAAGTTGATTAAGGGATCGGTTCCTGGAACACTTTTGCAGGTCCCCAGCCAAAAAGTCGCATTCTTGTCCATAGATATGAATAATGTGAATCCCGAGATCGCTGCTATGGATTATTTTTGGGATAAATTGAGTAAAGGAGGAATTATAGTGCTGGATGATTATGCCTATATGACCTATGATTTCCAGTACGAGGCACATAATAACTGGGCAAAACAAAAAGGGATTAAAATTTTATCATTACCAACCGGACAGGGATTGATAATAAAGTAAAAAGTTCTTCCAGGATATGAAAATACTGATCACAGGTGCAAATGGTTTTATTGGCTCTTACCTTGCTCACTTTTTTTCACAAAAGGGCTATGATGTTATTGCATCCTCCAGGCAGTTTCATGCCGCTACCCGGGCCTTACTGAAAGATGCAGCCCTTATTGACCTGGATGTTCTGAATATGGAACAGTTACAAACACAACCTTCAAGCAGATGTAATAATTCATACTGC
>JADKJX010000003.1 GCA_016720775.1 Chitinophagaceae bacterium | reverse complement strand
GGAGAAATGGAAATGACCGCAATTACCTTGGCAAAGTAACTTCCGGCAAAATAAAAGTAAAACGGAGAGGATCTGGGAACGGTGGAGAATGGAAGAAAAAATACGAAAAATGCCATTTTCAATTTAATAGCGGGGCAGTGAGAGTGCACATGGCTTTAAAAGATTTAGAAAAATTTGAAGGATCAAAAGAATCAGGGTCTTTAAAAATCCCTTGGAGGGTTTGGGGAGACTAGTAATACCGGCGCCGCAGGCTTCATTGGAAGCTGTGTGGTGAGTTACCTGAACCAACAGGGATTTGAAAATTTGATCTTAGTAGATGAATTTGAAGACGAAGAAAGGAACTGAACCTGCTTCATAAAAATTCATCGTTCGTGTGGAACGGGGAAGATTTTTTGATTGGGCACGAGCGGGAAAAGCCCAACGTCGATTTTGTTTTTCACCTGGGGCAAGAACCAGATACCACCGAATTTGATTATGCTGTTCTAGCACCTCAATGTTAAGTTCTCTCAAAGATCTGGAATTTTTGCACGCTGAATAATAATTTCCACTGGTATATGCACATCATCTGCCGCCACTTACGGAGAAGGTGAACTCGGGTTATAATGATAGCCATGGAAGTGATCGAACATCCCATCCGCTCAATCCTTACGGCATTTCCAAAAATGAATTTGACAAGCAGCTTCACCAGGAATGCCATCCGCCTTTTTGGGCCGGATTGAAATTCTTCAATGTGTACGGCCCCAATGAATACCACAAGAATGGCCAGCGTGATCTTTCATTCTTACAATCAAATAAAACAAATGGCAAAGTAAAACTGTTTTCCGTTCGCATAAGGAGGTATGAAGACGGCGAGCAGCTTCGTTGATTTTGTTTACGTGAAAGATGTGATCGCTGTTTGTTACTGGCTGATGGAAAACCAACCAGCTTCTGCCATTTATAACCTTGGTACCGGCAGGGCAAGAAGTTTCAATGACCTGGTAAAGGCAACTTTTGCCGGGCTGGATATGCCGCCTAACATTGAATTCATCGATATGCCCGAAGACATACGGGATAAATACCAGTACTATGCCGAAGCTAATATGGATAAACTAAAGAACGCCGGTTATAATTAAGCATTTTATCTGCTGGAGAAAGGTGTGGATGATTACGTAAGGAATTACCTGGCGAAGAATGAGTTTTATTAAATTTATTTAAAGTACTTCTCCAGTTTCCATATCTACCTGGTAGGGGAACAAATTCATTTTGGGTTTTTTCTTATGCAGCATCGTTGGGCTTTCACCATTAGGATTCGTATAAGTATATTTATAATTAAATCGTTCCCTGATGTTTTTGATACCGTAAAATTCGAAACTATTTTGCATTCGTATAAGTTTGAAGAAATTCCTGCCTGAAGTAATAAATAGGTTTTCACCGTCACAATATCCCCACACCTTGTTTGTAGGGTATTCATTTCCCTTTTCATCTTTAACAAACAAAACATCCCTGTATTTATCCATATCCACACTTACATAATCATTGCCGGGTTGAGTTTGCTGGAAGTTTGCAAAACTCAGGTAGACCCCCTTTTTATATTTTACCGCACTTAAAACAGGCACATCAAAAGGTCTCGTGCTGAATCGGGTTATATCTGTCAGTGTTAATTTCCTTTCTTTCTCTACAATTTTCCCGGGATCCTTTTCAAACAATTTGCCGGTTGCCGAAATGATCCCATTTGCCAATGTAGCGGTAATATTTGGTATGGTAAGTTCATTATTCCATGTCGCTTCAGAAAACAACCTCCCCGGATCTATTACCATTAATGGATGAATCAAAACGGTAGAGCGGATAATAATCGCCTGTTTTAAGATAAAACTCCAGCTTTAATCTTAATAATCCCACCCTGTCGGTAAACAGTACATCGGATGTTTTTACATGAACCAGGCTATCGTATTGAGAAAACCACAATTTCCGGATGACGATTAGCACCGAGCATCCGTTATCAGTCAAAACAGGTTTATAATAACCTAATAAGAAAGCACCAATGTCTTCCCTGGCCCCTTTTTCTAAGCCAAGTCTGTAGATTTTATTAAAGCCTCCATTGAAGTACCCGATCTTACCTGTATCAGCCCTGGCATCCATTACGTCAAAATCAGTAAATAGCAATTTATTGGCACCTGTATAGCTTTTCCCGGTAATATCCAGGTATTTGAACGGCAGCTTACCCTTATAAAAATCATCTTTACCCTGACTGAATAAATTGTTACCTGATAAAATAAAAAAAACTATGGAGCAGATAATTCGCATAGAAAGATTTTAACCAACAGGCATCCGGAATCACTACAAAATAGGAACTTTTTTAAAAACCCCTCCCCAAATTTCCTCCCCCCAAATATTCCGCTTATCTTTGCATGACCTCCAAGATTTTAACCCAAATTTTCCTGGTCATATTTTTTAACCGCAGCTGTTATCCCGAAAAATAAGGGAATGGTTGTAAAATTATTTTTTATGGCTAAGTATATTTTTGTAACCGGTGGTGTTACATCCTCTTTAGGTAAGGGAATCATCGCCGCATCCCTGGCAAAACTCTTACAAAGCCGCGGTTTAAAAGTCACCATACAAAAATTCGACCCCTATATAAATGTTGATCCCGGTACATTAAATCCCTACGAACACGGCGAATGTTATGTTACCGACGACGGTGCCGAAACCGATCTTGACCTTGGCCACTACGAACGTTTTTTAAATACGCCAACCTCGCAGGCAAATAATGTTACCACCGGCCGCATTTACCAGACCGTAATTAATAAAGAACGGGAAGGCGCTTATTTAGGTAAGACCGTGCAGGTTATTCCGCACATCACTGATGAAATAAAACGCCGGATGCTTTTATTGGGCACGGAAGGAAAATACGATGTTGTTATCACCGAGATCGGCGGAACCGTGGGTGATATTGAAAGCTTACCCTTTGTGGAAGCCGTAAGGCAGATACAATGGGAAATGCCCGAAGAAGATTGTGTGGTGGTTCATCTTACCCTCATCCCTTATTTAAAAGCAGCCAAAGAGTTAAAAACAAAACCAACCCAGCACAGTGTTCGTTTACTGAGCCAGGAAGGTGTACATCCTAACGTAATTGTGTGCCGTACCGAACACCCGCTGAGCGATGAATTGAAGAAAAAATTGCACTCTTCTGTAATGTGAAACCCAATGCCGTAATTGAAGCCATGGATGCCAGTACCATTTACGAGGTACCGCTTGAAATGCTAAAGGAAGGCCTGGATGTGATCGTACTGAAAAAATTACAGATCAACGGGTATTCCGCTCCCGAGTTGGGCAAGTGGCGTGCCTTTCTTGATAAATTAAAATATCCGCAAAGCAAAGTTACTATTGGCCTTATCGGTAAATACATTGAACTGCAGGATGCTTATAAATCTATTCTTGAATCTTTTATTCATGCCGGCGCCATCAACGAATGCAAAGTACAGATCGTGAATGTGCACAGTGAATTCATCACCGATGAAAATGTAAAAGAAAAACTGAAAGACCTGGACGGACTTTTGGTAGCACCTGGTTTTGGAAACCGGGGTGTGGAGGGAAAGATCATAGCCGTGAAATTTGCCCGTGAAAATAAAATGCCCTTCTTTGGCATTTGCCTGGGTATGCAGATGGCAGTAATAGAATATGCAAGAAATGTATTGGGCTGGACGGATGCACACTCAACCGAAATGGATACCAAAACCACTCACCCGGTAATTGACCTCATGGAAGACCAGAAGAAGGTAAAGAACATGGGCGGTACCATGCGGCTGGGCGCCTATCCCTGTGAAATTAAAAAAGACAGCCTGGCTTATACCATTTACGGAACCAGCCCTATCAGCGAACGGCATCGCCACCGCTGGGAATTCAATAATAAATACCTGGACGATTTTGAAAAAGCAGGCATGATACCAAGCGGAAAAAATCCGGGTACGGGGTTGGTGGAGATCGTGGAATTAAAAGATCATCCTTTCTTTATAGGCGTGCAGTACCACCCCGAATTAAAAAGCACCGTGGAAAATCCGCAGCCCATTTTTGTTCATTTTATAAAGCAGCCAAGGCCTTTGCCGAAAAAAGGAGTCGGTGAAAATCCGCTGCTGCAGAGTGAAATGATCTGAAACCGTCATTGCGCTAGGGCAACTGATTACTAAAAGCAATCTCCTGAACAAAATTTCAATGCTGCTGTTACCGGCTCCGGTTTTTTATAGCATCGTTGTGTCACTCACTTGTACCACATACCTTTGTGCATCATTTTCAATTTAAAATTTCATTTCTGTGCTTCTGCGCCTCTGTGGCAAAAACAAAAAATAATCTGTGATCACCAACAAAAAACTTTCAATGGATGAACTCAACCGCAAATCGGTTGAAGAATTCAAACGCACCGACAAGATCCCTGTTATTGCTGTATTGGAAAATATCCGCAGCGCCTATAATGTAGGCAGTGTGTTCCGCACAGCCGATGCGTTTTTACTGAATGCCATTTACATAACCGGCTACACCTGCGTTCCTCCGCATAAAGAAATTAAAAAGACAGCCCTGGGTGCCGAAGAAACGGTTGACTGGAAACAGTTTGCCAATGCAACCGAAGCCATCAAACTTTTACGGGAAGAAGGTTATAAAGTATATGCGGTGGAGCAGGCCATGAATAGCCACCTGCTTCAGCAGGTGGATTTTAAAAGCGATGAAAAAATTGCCGTTATATTTGGCAACGAAGTGACCGGCGTGGAGCAGGATACCATTTTACAATGTGATGGCTGTATTGAAATTCCACAGCTTGGTATGAAACATTCGCTGAATATTGCAACGGCTGCCGGTGTTGTGTTGTGGGAGATAATCAGGAACAGGATTACGCAAGTTGATCATTGAACATTGTTTATTGAATATTTGCCCCTAATCCCTAAAAGGGGATTTAATACAGCGAACGTATTTTTGAATATAGAAATGACCAACATTAAAAAATATCTCTCCCTCGTAAAATTCGCCCATACCATTTTTGCAATGCCCTTTGCATTGATCGGATTTTTTCTGGGGATACGAAAGCCATCATTTTATGGAAATCTTAATAGTAGAATAGGATGGGAATATGATATCACAAACTTTGTAGCATGGAAAAGTATTTTAATAAAGTTCGCTCTTGTCATCGGCTGCATGATCTTCGCCCGTTCAGCCGCCATGGCTTTCAACCGCTGGTTAGATAAGAATTTCGATGCAAAGAACCCACGTACGGCTGTACGGGAAATTCCGGCGGGCATCATAAAAGCAAACAGCGCCTTGTGGTTTGTGATCATTTGCTGTTTGTTATTTATTGCTTGTACATACTTCATCAACAGAATTTGTTTTTACCTGTCACCGGTGGCATTGTTCGTTGTTTTGTTTTACAGTTATACCAAACGTTTTACTGCATTATGCCATTTGGTTTTGGGTGTTGGGTTAAGCCTGGCTCCCATTGGTGCTTATCTCGCTGTTACCGGCGAGTTTGCGGTGTTGCCTGTTCTTTTTTCATTCACCGTTCTGTTTTGGGTAAGCGGTTTTGATATCATTTATGCATTGCAGGATGAGGAGTTTGATAAAGCGAACCAGCTTCACTCTATACCCGCTGCCATTGGCAAAGCAAAAGCGTTGAGAGTATCAGAACTGCTGCATACACTTGCCGCTGCCTGCGTGGCATTTGCTGGTGTGTACGGACATTTCGGCACCTGGTACTGGTGTGGCGTTGCCGTGTTCATGGGTTTATTGCTTTACCAGCACAGCCTTGTAAAACCAACCGATCTCAGTAAAGTGAATATGGCTTTCTTTACGGCAAACGGAATTGCATCGGTTGTTTTTGCCATCTTTGTAATACTGGATTTATTTCTATCATAAAAAATCAATCATTCCCCTTTAGGGTTAGGGGCAACATGGCACGCATCCTTGCAATAGACTATGGCGGTAAAAGAACCGGGCTGGCCGTAACCGATCCGTTACAGATCATTGCCACCGGCCTGGAGACCATTGATTCAAAAGAACTCATCCCCTGGTTAAAAAACTATTTTTTAAAAGAAGAAGTGGAACTGATCATCATCGGATTGCCGAAGAACTGGGATGAATCAGATACGCATGGCACGCCCCTAGTTGAAGCTGCAATAAAAAAAATTCAAAAGGAGTTTCCCTCAGTCCCCCTCAAAACTGTTGATGAACGCTACACATCTAAAATGGCTAAAGACGCCATGCTTGAAATGGGCATGAAGAAAAAAGACCGCCGGGATAAAAGAAATGTTGACCTGATCGCCGCCACCATCATCCTGCAGGAATATCTTCAATCGATTTGACGTAAATTTGCAACATGATCCTTCCGATAGTAGCATATGGTTCGCCGGTTTTACGCAAGGTTTGTGACGACATCAGTCCCGACTACCCCGGCTTGGAAAAATTTATTGCCGATATGTGGGAAACCATGTACAACAGCAACGGCGTTGGACTGGCAGCACCGCAGGTAAATGTGCCCATCCGCCTGTTTGTGATGGACAGTGAGCAGATATTCCTTAACCAGGAAGAAGATGAAAAAGATGAATACCCCGATGCTCCGGGTTATAAAGGCATTTTCATCAATGCACATATCACAAAACTCAATGGAGAAGAATGGGCCTATAACGAAGGCTGCCTGAGTATTCCCAAAATACGGGAAGATGTTTACCGCAATGAGGAGATAGAAATTGAGTTTGTCGATGAAAACTTTCAACCCCATACCAAAACATTTAACGGCATTACCGCTCGGATCATTTTACACGAATACGACCACATTGAAGGCAAGCTCTTCATTGACCATATTAAGCCCCTGAAACGGAAACTTCTGAAACGGAAACTGGATGATATTTCCAAGGGAAAAATCAATGTAGATTACCGGATGGTATTTCCCAAATAGGCCGGCAGTTATTCTCTCAATGCCATCACTTGTTTTTGCTGGGGACACAGATATTTATTTATCCACAATCATTCAATTTTGTGATATACCCCAATTTGGGTATTGTATAATCGGATTAATGAGCATACTTTAGTATAGTAATCTACCTTATCACTTCTTAAACATTGCTTATGAGAAAAGTACAACTATTGTTTTTTACAATTGGTATCTTTTTCTCTCTCGGCTCATTCTCTCAAAGTGTTACTCCTTCCATTTTAAACGCCAGCGGTGGAACTTATCCGCCAACCTATTATCGTTTTGAATGGAGTTTTGGTGAAGCGATGGCTATTGAAACCATGCTGAGTCCAAACCTGATCGTAACAAACGGTGTTTTACAGCCCGGTACAGATAAACCGGCCAGTATAGACAACGGTGGCGGATGGGGCGGCGACGAGATCAGGATACTGCCTAACCCGACCCAAAGCGTCCTGGAGATAGACTTCTTCAGTAAGCAACAGGGAAAGGTTAGCATGAAGCTTTATGATGCCTCCGGAAGATACCTGGGCAACAGGGAGTTCGACTACTTCGGGGTGGGCCGCATTGAAAAATGGGACCTGAGCAGGTACCCGTCGGGCGAGTACTTCCTTTACATCCGCTTAGAACCCACCGGAAATTCTGTGGGTAAGAAAGGAGGATTTAAAGTTATTAAGATCAGGTAATCGCCTGGTCAGATCACGAATCGAAAAAATAAAAAACCAAAACCATTATACACATGAAAAAGATTTTTTTAACGCTGGCAGGTTTTATGATTGCGTTACTCAGTATCGCCCAGTCGCCCAACCTGATGAATTACCAGGGTGTGGCCCGTAATGCTGCCGGAAATGTTCTACCAAACCAACCGATCGGATTACGCCTAAGCATATTGAATGGCGGCCCTACCGGTGCTGTAGTATATAGTGAAACAAGAAACGTAACCACCAATGGCTTCGGATTATTCAATGTTGTTGTTGGAAGTCCCGGGGCTATTACCACCACGGGTACCATTGCCGGTATCAACTGGACAGCATTTGGCGCCGGAAGCGGAACCAAATATTTACAGGTAGAAATTGATGCTACTGGTGGTACTAGTTATTTTAATGTAGGTTCAACCCAACTGGTAAGTACTCCATATGCATTGAATGCAGCTGCTGCTGCTCCTGTTGGACCAGCAGGTGGAGACCTCACTGGTACTTATCCAAATCCAACAATACTAATCCCCTTTTTGAGGACACAATCTGTTCCGGCAAATACCATGATTGGTGTAATTAATTCTTCAACAACAGGTACCCTTGGAGCAATCCAGGGAACAAGCGCCAGCACTGATGCCAACGCTGTAGCCGTTCAGGGAACTATTTCATCAACAACTCCGGGCGGCTTTTCGTCAGCAATACGTGGCGTTAATAATGGTACCGGTGGTCTTGGCATCGGTGTTTGGGGTTCACAAAATGGTAGTGGCTGGGGTGTTTATGGAACAGCAACAAGTGGTATAGGCGTTAATGGTAACTCCGGGTCAGGTTTTGGTATATATGGCTCTTCAACATCTGGTGTGGGTGTGTATGGAACCAGCAACACTGCAAATGGTGGTTTGTTTGAAGTTACAAATACGGCCAGTACTGCTGATGCTTTAAGAGCCACAACAGCAGGCACAGGCGCAAGCTGGGCTATCCGTGGTATCAGTTCAGGAACCAATGGTGCAGGACTTTTTCAACAGACCAACCCAACCAATACTTCTAATAACCTCCAGTCTAACCAGGCTGGTTTAGGACGTGCTGGCCTGTTTAATTCTACCAATGCTGCCAGCACTGCTAATGCGGTAGATATTAATATAGCTGGAACAGGCTATGCTTTAAGAGCTGCCAGTACTAACGCTGTTCCTCTTGCTCTGCAAACAGTGGGTGCTGTTCAACATACAGGCATTGGAGAAGCCCTGAACTTTGTTCTAAGATCGGATGCGGCAGGCAATGCTACCTGGGTTGATCCGGCTATCTTACTGCCTGGTGCTAATTTCTGGTCAAGAGTTGGTACAAACTTATTTACTACTAATTTGGGAGATAATGTAGGAGTAGGCACTAATGCCCCCACCCACAAGTTTACCGTTTCCCATGGCGGTTCAACTGGTATTAGTGTAAGTTCTACCGCAGGATTCTCTGTAGTAGATATTAATGCTGCAACAGGTGATGCTGCTTTACGTTTTGGCAATGCCGGTGTAAACCAGTGGAACATGCGCAACCGTCCGGGCGATAATTATTTAGAATGGTTTGAATTGGGCGGCGGCGGCAGTCGTATGGTGATACAGGATGCTACCGGTAATGTAGGTATTGGCGAAACAACAAATCCTACATACAAGCTGGATGTATTACATGGTGGATCAACCGGTATCCGCAGCCGTTCAAGCAGCAGCTTCTCAGTTGTTGATATTGATGGTGCAAGTGGTGATGCTGCCTTGCGTTTTATTGCCAATGGCGTTAACCAATGGAATACCCGTAACCGCCCTGCTGATAACTATTATGAAATATTTGAACTTGGTGGTGGTGGAAGCCGTTTAGTTATACAGGATGCTACAGGTAATGTAGGTATTGGCGAAACAACAAATCCTACATACAAGCTGGATGTATTACACGATGGTTCTACCGGTATCCGCAGCCGTTCAAGTAGCAGCTTCTCAGTTGTTGATATTGATGGTGCAAGTGGTGATGCTGCTTTGCGTTTTATTGCCAATGGCGTTAACCAATGGAATACCCGTAACCGCCCTGCTGATAACTATTATGAAATATTTGAACTGGGAGGCGGAGGCAGCCGGGTAGTTATTCAGGATGCTACCGGTAATGTAGGTATTGGCGAAACAACAAATCCTACATACAAGCTGGATGTATTACATGGTGGTGCAACCGGTATCCGCAGCCGTTCAAGCAGTACCTTCTCAGTTATTGATATCGATGGTGCAAATGGTGATGCTGCTTTGCGTTTCCAGAAAGCAGGCGTTAACCAATGGAATACACGTAACAACCCAGCCACCGATGACTACCAGATATTTGAACTTGGTGGTGGTGGTGAAAGAATGCGTATTGACAATACTACCGGTAAAGTATGGGTAGACCAGGATTTTACTGTAGTTGGTGTAAAAGCATTTACAATGGATCATCCACTTGACCCAGAAAATAAAATGCTGATGCACGTTGCTGCTGAAAGTAATGAAGTAATTAATTTTTACAGTGGCAATGTAACTACAGATGCAAGCGGTAAAGCTACTGTTAGCCTTCCTGATTATTTCGAAGCAATAAACAAAGATTTTCGTTACCAGCTAACTGTGGTTGGCGGAACTTTTGCACAGGCTATAATCAGTAAAGAAGTTAATAATAATAAATTTGAGATCGCTACGAATCAGCCTAATGTAAAAGTTAGCTGGGAAGTAAAAGGTGTTCGTAATGATGCCAGGATGAAGATGTATCCATTTGTTGCAGAACAGCAAAAAACCGGGTCACAAAAAGGTAAGTATGTTGATCCTGTATCCCACAACCTGCCTCTCAGCAGGGGTATCAGTTACGATGCCAGCTTAAATTCTTCGTTAACTGATATTAAACCAGCTCCTGAAAAAGCACCAAATCTTTTAAATACAAAAGGTGGCAGTCTTGAACAAGGGCCAATTACCAAACCAAATGCTGGTAAAATGGATAATAGCGGAAGCGTTGCTCCTGATACTAAAAAACAAGAAGCAAAACCAGTTGCTAAACCAATAGGTCCGCAAAGTATAAATGACTAAAACCTTTTAGTGCTTTCTTAATACCTTGCAGGCATGAAATATTTCATGCCTGCTTTTTTTTGTTTCCTGTATCCTTTGCACTTATCTGCCCAGGAAAAAAATGATAGCAGTGTGACTGTAGGTAAAAAAGCGATCACCCTCAGCGAAGTCGTAGTCAATAATAAACTCAACATTCCCGTATTCATTGAACGGATAAAGAATGACACGTCTTTTTACAAAGCTTTTCGCAACCTGCACATTCTTGGCTTTACCGCCATCAACGACATACGCATGAACAACAGCGATGGTAAAATAATAGCGGGCCTGCACAGCAAAACAAAACAGGTTAGGGTTAACAACTGCCGGAAAATGGAAACACTGGAAGAGCAGGTAACCGGTAATATTTATGACGAGTTCCGGAATTTCAATTACTACACGGCACAGATGTATGCTTCGCTCTTTTTTACGAAAGATTCAGTTTGCGGCGAGACCAATATTGTTACCGGAACAGCATTCAGTACTTCGGGCAAAAGTGGTATGGAAAAGCATAAAGAACAATTGAAGATGTTGTTCTTTAATCCCGGTAAACGGATTAACGGTCTGCCATTCATGAGCAACAAAACAGCCATCTACGAAGATGAAATGGCCGACTATTACGATATGAGTATCGACATGGGAATTTACAATAATACCAATTGCTATCTCTTCACCCAAAAAGTGAAGCCGGAAAATAAAGGATCGGTGGTGGTGGATGAAATGACCACCTGGTTCGATTCCAATACATTTGACGTGCTGGGCAGAAATTATTCCCTGAGTTACGATGCAGCGGTTTACGATTTTAAAGTGACTATGGAAGTGGTGATGACCAGGTACGGTGAATACACCGTGCCATCACTCATCCGGTACAACGGAAACTGGAAAGCGATTTTCAAGAAAAGGGAAAGAGGTGTTTTTACTGCTACCCTTTTTGATTTCAAATAACTGTTTTCTCATTTTATATCAATTTGAACATTTATTAACCTTTTGACACTTATTTTTGGCACATGAAAAAAATATTCTTTCTTATTCTTGCGGCTGTTTCTATCAGCGCATCTGCACAAACCAGCGGAAAAGATTTTGCAGCCATTGACGAATACATAAAGGGCCTGGGTACGATGGAGGGCATGAGTACGGCCACGATCGACAATGTGGTCATTAATCATTTTGATGATAAGGTAGATAAACTACGTGCCATCTATACCTGGATCGCACTGAACATTAACTATGATGTGAAAGCAGCCCGTACCAACAGCACCATGAAGAATACCCCGGCAGATGTGCTGGCTTCCAGGAAGGCCGTGGGCCTTGGTTTTGCCAGCCTGTTCCAGGATATGTGCAGCAGTGCCGGAATCCGTTGCCTGACCGTAGATGGATTCGTAAAGTATAATACCCTGCAGATCGGTGAAAAGGGAACTGAAATAAATCACAGTTGGGCCGTGGTGCAGTTGGGCCAAAGCCCCGATACCTGGTATTATGTGGACCCGGCTTTTGGAAGCGGGCACCTGGAAGCAGATATGAAATCATTCACAAAGTTATTCTCCGGTGCTTATTTCTTTACGGACAAAGCCACTTTTAACCTGCAGCATTTTCCAAATAACGAAGCATGGAAATTGGGCCCCGGCCCAAGAGGCAAAGGAGAATTTTATTCGTTGCCATTGGTAAGAACAGCAGCGATGGAATACGGAATTAAAAAACTTGTTCCCGATGATGGCATACTTAAAGTAAAACTGAACAAACCTGTTTATTTCAGCTATATGCTTGGTAATGATAAGGAGCCCATCACTTCTGTAGCGCTGGGAATGGGCGAAAAGAAAAAATACAAAGTGAAGGATGTAGAATTCACCCAAGGCAACGGAATGCTTTCTTTCTCTTATAAATTTGCAGAAGATGGGAATTTTCCTGTAATGATACTGGTTAACGGAAAAGAATTCGTGGCCTATGCGGTTGAAGTAAATTAAAAAGCCGCTTCCCTAGGAAGCGGCCTATCTTTTTTTAAGCCCTTTGTTTAACAGGGGCTTTCTTTTTTGCTTTTCGTAATGCCGAAGCAATGAACTTGCTCAGGTTTTCGTACGTAGGTTTGGCAGTAACTTTTTCACCGTTTACAAAGAACGCCGGTATCTCATTTATTCCTTTATCAATGCCTTCATTCAGGTCGTTCATTACCTGCCAGCCATAGGTTGAGTTCAACAGGTCATCCAGGAAGTGCTTGTTAATAACTCCTGCTTCTTTTGAGTACAGTTTTAAACTGGTGGTACCCAATTGGCGGCGGTTATCAAAAAGAATGTTGTGCATTTCCCAGAACTTGCCTGCCTGCGAAGCCGCCACAGCAGCCTCACCGGCCTTCATAGAGCGCTGGTGAATTCTTGTGAGCGGGAAATGACGGAACTGGAACCTGATCTTGCCATCAAATTCTTCCAGTAATTTTTTAACCACTTCATTCGCTTTTGCACAATCTTCATTTTCGTACTCACCAAATTCCATCAAGGTAACAGGTGCATTTTTATTACCTACATAAATATCTTTTGGTGAAATGATCTCTACTACCTCTTTTGCTTTCATTGCCATAGTTGTTGTCTTTTTTCTGTTCGGGTGAACAGCTTTTGTTATTTATTATTCTGTTTTAATTTTTCTTTTCTTTCTGCAGCTTTTCTTTTACTGCTTCATTTCTGAATACCACTGTTCCGTCAAACACATCTACCAGAACCGGTCTCGTCTTATCAATATCACCTGCCAGTATCCGTTTGCTCAACTGGTTCACAATTTCTTTCTGTATTAACCTTTTCAGCGGCCTTGCACCAAATTGGGGATCATATCCATTCTCTGCCAGGTAATCCATTGCGTAATCACTGAACTGAAGGTTGATCCCTGATTGAGCCACCAGTTTTTTCAGACCTTCTAATTGCAACCGGATAATGCCTTTGATCTCTTTTTCATCAACGGCTGGAACATGATCACCTCGTCGATCCGGTTAAGGAACTCAGGGCGGATGGTCTGCCGCAAGAGTGTCATCACTTCATTCTTGGTCTTCTCTACTATTTCTTCTTTATTCTCCTCGGTAACCTTTTCAAAGTTGTCCTGTATGATATGACTGCCCATATTGCTGGTCATGATAATGATCGTATTCTTAAAATTCACAATACGGCCCTTATTATCCGTCAGCCGGCCATCGTCTAATACCTGCAATAATACGTTAAAAACGTCAGGATGCGCCTTTTCAATTTCATCCAGTAGTACAACACTGTATGGCTTCCGCCTTACTGCCTCGGTCAACTGCCCCCCTTCTTCATAGCCAATATAGCCGGGAGGTGCTCCCAAAAGCCGGCTAACAGCGTGTTTCTCCTGGTATTCACTCATATCTATCCGGGTCATCATGCTGTCATCATCAAAAAGGTAATCGGCCAGGGCTTTGGCCAGTTCCGTCTTACCTACCCCGGTGGTTCCCAGGAAGATAAATGACCCGATCGGCTTTTTAGGGTCCTGCAACCCGGCCCGGCTGCGCCGGATGGCATCCGATACGGCCTCAATGGCCTCATCCTGCCCCACCACCCTTTTATGAAGCTCTTCCTCCAGGTGAAGTAATTTCTCCCTTTCGCTTTGCATCATCTTCATCACGGGTATGCCAGTAGCTTTTGCCACATTCTCAGCTATGTCTTCGGCATCCACTTCTTCCTTCAAAAGCCTTTTTTCACTTATCGCAGAAAGTTGTTTGGTGAATTCTTCCACGATCCTTTCCTGTTCCTGCACTTTGCCGTAACGTATCTCTGCCACTTTACCGTAATCTCCTTCCCGTTCAGCTTTATCGGCTGCCAGTTTCAGATTTTCAATTTCTGCTTTGGCATTCTGTATCTTTTCAACGATCTCTTTCTCCTGCTGCCATTTGGCTTTGAATGTATCCCGTTCAACAGACAGGTTAGAAATATCCGTGTTTAGCTGTTTTAATTTTTGTTCATCGTTTTCCCGTTTGATCGCTTCCCTTTCAATTTCAAGCTGGCGTATCCTTCTTTCAAGTTCGTCAAGTTCCTCGGGCATGCTGTTCATTTCCAAACGTAGTTTAGCAGCACTTTCGTCAATCAGGTCAATGGCTTTGTCTGGCAAGAAGCGATCAGTTATATAACGATTGGATAATTCTACCGCTGCAATGATGGCTTCATCTTTTATCAAAACATGGTGATACGTTTCATAGCGGTCTTTCAATCCACGAAGGATAGAAACGGCGTCTTCAACAGTCGGTTCATCGATCATCACTTTCTGAAAACGACGCTCCAGTGCTTTATCTTTTTCAAAGAATTTCTGGTATTCACTCAATGTAGTTGCACCAATGGCCCGCAGTTCACCCCTTGCCAGCGCCGGCTTTAAGATATTGGCGGCATCCATGGCTCCGTCGCCGCCACCTGCACCCACCAATGTATGTATCTCATCAATGAACAAGATCACTTCGCCTTCGCTGCCGCTTACTTCCTTAACCACTGATTTCAATCGTTCTTCAAACTCTCCCTTATACTTTGCTCCGGCTATCAGTTGACCCATATCCAGTGCATAAATAACTTTTGATCGCAAATTCTCCGGAACATCACCATTTACAATACGCATGGCTAAACCTTCGGCAATAGCCGTTTTACCAACGCCAGGTTCGCCCACCAGTATCGGGTTGTTCTTACTTCTTCTTGATAAAATATGAAGTGTTCTGCGTATCTCTTCATCCCTGCCGATCACCGGGTCAAGTTTTCCTGCCCTTGCCATCTCGTTCAGGTTCCTTGCATATTTATTCAGCGCATTGAATTGGGTCTCGGATGTCTGGGATGAAATGGTAGAGCCCTTTTTCAGGTCTTTGATGGCAGCGATCAACCCTTTTTCGGCGAGCCCGGCATCTTTCAGTATTTTGGAAGTATTATCGCTCCCCTGTAACAAGGCAAGCAACATGTGCTCTACACTCACAAATTCGTCTTTGAAGGTTTTTAAAGATGCAGTGGAACGTAATAACACATTATTTCCGTCACGGCTCAATGATTGAGCAGGTTCACCGCCTGAAACTTTGGGTAATTTCAGCATGGCTTCGTCAAGTTTATCCTCAACATAATTAAGGTTAACGTTGTTCTTTTTCAGCAAAAATTCAACGGCAGAATCCTTATCGTTGAGCAACGCTTTCAGGATATGCTCTGTTTCGATACTGGTATTATGACTGTTGAATGCAAGCTGCTGCGCCTGCTGCAATATTTCCTGTGATTTTATGGTGAGATTCTGCAGACTCATTTTATATAATTTTAATCAATAGACACAAAACCCAATCCAACATCAGATTCCACGCTAATATGGCATACTCTTCTCAAACCCTCTGCCGCATGTGCAGCCCTGTTTTGGCTTTTATGCTATTGTTGCAGGTGCTACAACTTCCTGTACGTACACCCAAAAGAACCATGATTTCACCAGGATTGGTAATTCGTTGAAAAATACCCGAAAGGTTTGGGTGGAAGGGCAATATTGAGCAGTACAACTAGCTGACATCACTGGCTGATACTGTACTAAACTATTAATTGTCTTTTTACTTAATTCCCCTATTTTTGCGTCCTAAAAAAGGCGATTATTAGCTGCCGTTGGACTTACCTCTATGAAAGCAACTATCTACCGTTATCTTACAGTATTATTTGTGTGCCTGGCATCCTTATCAGTAAATGCACAGAAAAAAAGAATAAAACTTAGTGGCTTTTATCTTCAGTGGGGATATAATTCAGAAAGTTACACCCGGAGCAATATCCATTTTAAAATGGGCAATGGCGATCATTTTACCATTCACAAAGCAGTGGCGCATGATAAAGGAGATTTTGATGCGATATATAAAAAGCCAACAGAAATATCCATCCCTCAATACAATTACCGCATTGGCTTTTACTTAAATAAGAAACATTCAAAAGCGATCGAATTAAATTTTGACCACGCAAAGTATGTGGTTACTGACGGACAAACCGTTCATGTTACCGGAATGATTGATGGCAAATATGTGAATGGTGATAGTACATTAAACCCCGACACCTTCCTACATTTTGAACATACCGATGGCGCAAACTGGCTGCATCTTAATTACGTAAGCCAGCATATATTATTAATGACCGCTTCAAGATCAAGGCCTTTAGTCACAGGCGTATGGAAACTGGGTGCCGGCATCAATATTCCCCGTACAGATTTTACATGGCGGGGAGACCGCCTGAATAACAATTTTCATGTTGCAGGGTATAACATAAGTGCCGAAGCCGGCTTGCGGCTTTATGTCTTCCCCCGTTTATTTTTTGAACTCACCGGCAAAACCGGTTTCGTAAAATACGTTAATGCCCTTGCAAATACTACCGAAAACAAAGGCAACAGGGTAACGCACAGCTTTGGTTATTTAGAAACCATTGCAACCCTGGGATACGAGATAAATTTCTAATTAAACTTCCCCTGAATAAATACCTGTGCAAAGCAGGCTTTTTGTAATTTTACCCAAACACTGTATTCGTGTACGAACACAAAAAACAACCCCTTGCCCCGGTACATGTTTATTACCGCCGGTTATGGAAGAATTTCTTCTTTTCCATGTTGATCTTGCTTCTTTGCCTGCTGGCCGGAGTGATCGGCTACAAGTTCACCATTCCCGAATTTGATTGGTACGACAGTTTATTAAATGCATCCATGATATTGAGCGGCATGGGGCCGATGGTTGATGAAAAAATCATTTTATCAAAATCTGCCAAAGTATTTGCATCCTGTTATGCATTGTTCAGTGGTGTCATGTTTATTACCACCATTGGAATTGTACTGGCTCCTATTGCACACCGCTTCTTTCACAAACTGCATCTCGAAGACAAATGAAGTGAACATCCAGCAACAAACATATTTTGTAAGATCTGCAGCCCGGCAACTGGGCTTTGATTTTTGCGGAATAGCAAAGGCCCAGCAACTTGATGATGACGCCAGGCGATTGGAAAGCTGGCTGAACAAAGGTTTTAACGGCAGTATGCAATACATGGCCAATCATTTTGACCTGCGCATCGATCCATCTAAACTGGTTCCAGGGGCAAAGTCAGTCATTACGTTATTGATCAATTATTATCCGCAGCAACAGCAAAACAACTCTTCACCAAAAATATCAAAGTATGCTTTTGGCAATGATTATCACGATGTGATCAAAAACAAACTGAGATCTTTTTTGCAGCAGATAAAAGAACAGGTTGGAGAAATAAACGGACGGGGCTTTGTTGACAGCGCCCCTGTTTTGGAACGGACCTGGGCTCAAAAAGCAGGTATGGGATGGATCGGCAAAAATGGCAACCTGATCAATAAGCAATCCGGTTCATTTTTTTTTATTGCAACGCTGATCACAGACATGGAACTGGAATACGATGCCCCCTTCGTAAAAGATTATTGCGGTACCTGCACAAAATGCATCGACCAATGCCCTACTGATGCCATTCTTCCGGATAAAGTGATCAATGGCAGCAAATGCATTTGGTATTTTACCATTGAGTTAAAAGATGCCCTCATACCTAGTGAGATGAAAGGTAAATTTGATAACTGGATGTTCGGTTGCGATGTTTGCCAGGATGTTTGTCCCTGGAACCGGTTTTCAAAACCAAATTCGGAAACAGGATTTACCCCGCTGCCGCAGGTTTTAAATTTCACAAAAAATGACTGGGAAGAATTAACGGAAGAAAGTTTTAAAATAATTTTTAAGAACTCACCAATTAAGCGAAGCAGGTACGAAGGGATAAAAAGAAACCTTAAGTTTATAAGCAGTTAGGTCAACCCCGGCTATAAAAGAAGCTTCAACCCATTTTTTTTATAGGGAATAAGTTCCGGCGATTCCGGGTCTAACTCTGTTATCAGCACGTCAATGTCTTTTGTTTCGCAAACGCGTATGCGTTGAACCGTGTTCAGTTTTTCTGCAATGGCCAGCGATACTACTTTCGATGAAGATTCGATCATGGCCCGCTTCACCTGAACCACTTCCCAATCATTATCTGTGAGTCCCTGTTTTGCGTCGAGTGCATTGGTGCCTAAAAAGCATATATCTGCCTTTATCTGTTTGATCTTGGTAATGGCTTCTCCGCCTACCGTTATCTGTGAGCTCTTGGATACTTTATCCCCGATAACGATGATCTCTATATTGGGATGATGCATATACTCCAGTGCAGCAGGCAGGCTTCCGGTTATAAATGTTGCATGCAGGTTCTCAGGCAATGATTTTGCCAGTTCAATGATGGTGGTACCGCCGGTGGTTGAAACAAACATGCCTTCCTGTATAAGACTGGCCGCCTTTTGTGCAATTCTCTTTTTACTTTCAAGTGCATAAACTTTCGATGAACTGAAAGAAGTATGAAAGGATTTGGAAAGAGCGCCACCGTGTACCTTGATGAGTTTGCCGTGATCAGCCAGTTCCTGGAGATCACGCCGGATGGTATCTTCCGATACATTGATTCCCTGGCTCAGATCCCCAACCAATACCCGGTTGTGCAGATTTACATTGTGAAGAATGAAAGCCTGGCGTTCTTTCTTTAGCATAGCAGTCGGGAATAATTCGGTTGAACCCCAAGATATAAACAATTATCAGCGCCTGCAAAATATTGCACATTATTTTACATTAAATTGCAGAAAGCTGTACAATACAGCAACCGAATGAATAAAAACATCGAAAAACTTTACCGGGTAGCCGGCAAACCAGCCAGGACAATCGTTGGATTAATGAGCGGTACTTCTGTAGATGGACTGGATGTGGCGCTATGCCGGGTAGAAGGGCATGGATCAAATACACAAGTTTCACTGCTGCAATTTGAAACGGTTGCGTATGACGTGGAAATGAAGGCAGAACTAAGATCCGTTTTTAGTAAGAAGCATGTTGATCTTGAAAAACTAACCCTGCTGAATCCCTGGATAGCGATGCAACATGCCGCCATTGTGAACAGCTGTCTTAAAAAATGGAACATTGTTTCGGAAGAGGTTGACCTGGTCGCAAGCCATGGACAAACGATCTATCATGCACCAAAAAGTTTGCACAAACAATCTATGTTTGGGAATGCCACTTTACAAATTGGCGACGGAGATCATTTAGCAGTTGCAACCGGCATCATAACCATCAGCGATTTCCGGCAAAAGCATATTGCTGCCGGTGGTGAAGGAGCGCCATTGGCTGTTTATGGCGATTATCTTCTCTTTGGAAAAAAAGGCGAACACCGGATACTATTAAACATCGGGGGCATTGCAAACTTCACCTATTTACCCGCCGACATGGATACCACGAAGATATTCAGTACCGATACCGGCCCGGGAAATACCATGATGGATGCTTTTATGCAGCAGCATTTTGAAGGAAGGTCTTTTGATGAAAACGGGATCACCGCGGCTACCGGGAAAGTAAACGAAACACTGCTGGATGCGCTTAAAGAAAACCCTTTTTTCAACGACTCCTTCCCAAGAACAACCGGCCCGGAATTATTTAACCTGGATTACCTGGCAAAAGCACAAACAGCTTCCGGCACCAAACGCATCAGCACCGAAAATGTGATGGCTACGTTGAATAAATTCACTGCCGCTACGATCAGCGATGCCATAAAAAAAGTAACAGAAGGCTGCGGGCATGTTTCTGTATATGCAAGCGGAGGAGGTATCCATAATTCTTTGCTGCTTCAACACCTGAAATCAAAATTACCACATTGTAAATTTTATACTACTGCCGACCTGGATGTGGATCCCGATGCGAAGGAAGCCATCCTGTTTGCATTGCTGGCGAATGAATGTGTATGTGGAGATATTTCTACCTGGGGAAAAGGCACAGGCGGAATGCCGGTTGTTTCAATGGGCAAGATCAGTTTTCCCTATTAATGATTTTCGCAGTATTGTTTCAACCCGTTCAGCGCATCTTCATAACCCTGTCCGGTTATTTTTTCAATGAAGATGCCATAAAATTTTTCCCAGGGATACCATTTCAGTTTTATAAGCACATTCCACTCTGCCTGCACCTGGTTACTATCGGCAAGCGGTAAGATCCGTATCGTATTTAAAACAGTATTCTCTCCTTCCCTGATCAACGAAGCTGAAATGCTGTTCCCGGATCTTCCAGTTATGATGATCTTATTATTTTTATCCTTTGACGTCCACGCTGCAGTGTCATTATTAAACCGGATACTGGCTGAATCATTTTTAAACACGGGCTGCCAGTGCTTCCAGTTTTGAAGATCGCTTACCTGGGCAAATACTTTTGCTGCATTGGCATGGATCACCACGCCTCTTGATATCATCACCCGGGAAGGAATGAATAAAGACAGGATGGTTATGAATATGAATAACCCGGCGAGGGCAATTACAAAACCTTTTATCAACCGGATATTTATCATTCCCATTTAAAAACTTTAACTGCGATAAAATAAGTGATCAGCACCCAGATAGCCAGTATCCCCAGTTCTTTTCCGCAATCCCATAAATGCAGCCCGGTAAATGAAAGTTTACGCATGGCATCATTAAACTGCGTCAGCGGTAACAGCCTGCAAATACCCTGAAGCCAGTTGGGGAAAACCTCTATTTGAAAAAAAGTACCCGACAAAAGCATTTGCGGAAATGCAAAGAGATTTATCAATATGGGTATGGAAGTATCTGACTTTACAATACTGCTGAAGATCAACCCTACTCCCAACAGTAAAAGCAACATGTAAATGGTAAGCAATGTCATTTCAAAAAAGGTGACCAGCCCGTGAACCAACGTGAAATGAAGGAAAAAATATCCGAGGCCGATGAGCATTACCACGTTGATGAGTTGAAAAACCAACCGGCTCATCCCGATGCCCAGGAGAATATTTATTTTGCTGATAGGTGTTGCATAAAATCTTTTTAGTATCAACTGCTGCCTGAATTGAAAAAATATAAAGGCGATCCCGAACAGTGTTGAAAATAAAATGGAAAAGCCAAGCATGCCGGGTAATACGAAGTCGATGCTGCGGTATTCTCTTATGGAATAAACATGCGGTATTACCGCTGACCGTGCAGACCGTGGCGTACTTTTCAGCATGATGCTGTTTGTAATGTTTGAGAATACCTGTTGCAGCGCCGCAACCGCATTTCCGCTGGCCGTTGTTAAGGTGTCGAAGATCAGGTAATGGGTATTCCCGGCAGAATCTGCTATTTTCTTAATGCTGACAATTGCCGAGATCTGGTCTTTTTCCAATGCCTTTCTTCTTGCCGCTGTATCTTCTGTGCCGTCTGCTTTCCTAAATGAGGCGATCCGGATGAGCGGGTTAGCCTTTACGCTATCATATACTTCGTTGCTGGTATCCGCAGAACTGGACATGGCAATACGATAGTGAACGCCATTACCATTGCCGAAAGACCCGAAAATAAAGATAAATATTACCGGGAACAGGAAACTAAAGACCAATGCGCTCGGGTTACTGAAAATAGAACGAAAGCTGGCTCTAAGCATTGCTAAAAAGGCCCTGAACTGGCTATACTTTTGCATAAAGCAGTGAGATTTAGTGCGTAAAGCTATCTGTAAAAAATGATTAAACAAAAATTTGCAGGCGCCTGACATTTGTCGTATGTTTGGGTGACAAATGTCAGGATAATGAAAAAGAACAATCTGCCTAAAAAAGCAAAAGGGTATGTCCAAAAAGACAAGCTAAATAAAGTAAACGAGCCAGCGCCTGTTTACCGCAGCATTAAAGCATTGCCCGCCGTAAAAGATTTTACCTACAACGAATTTAAAAAAATTGCAGATAAAGCTCCGTTCACGCAGGTTGAATGGGCTGCCATACTTCACGTTAGTGAACGTACGTTGCAGCGCTATGCAAAAGACAACAGCACATTTGCTCCTATTAATGCCGAAAGGGCCTTGCAAATTGCCAAGGTTTTAAAAGAAGGGGAATTTACTTTTGGTAAGATTGAAAATTTTTATACCTGGATAAAACGTGGCCCTTATATGCTGGAAGGGAACCTGTCTTTTGATTCACTCACTTCTTACGAAGGCATCCAAAAGGTATTAACCCAATTAGGAAGAATTCAACACGGAATATTGGCATGATCGTTTACCGGCTGACAGTTGAAACATTTAAAAAAGATCTGACCGGAAATGGATCTAAACTATTTGGAGGCAGGTGGAATAGCCCGGGCATGCCGGCTATTTATACCTCCGAGAATATTTCCCTGTCGGTGCTTGAAATACTGGTGAATGCCGATAAAACAAATATTCCACCCGCCTACTTCTTGCTGAAACTGCATATTCCGGATGACCTGGCGGTAAGAAAGGTCAGCCCGGGCAGACTAAAGGAAAAATGGTATGCTGATTTTGAATATTCTCAATTCATCGGGTCCAATTTTTTAAAGACCGGCAAAGAAGCGGTACTCAAAATACCTTCGGCAATAGTAAAAGATGAACACAATTTCCTGTTGAACCCCGGGCATGCAGATTTTAAAAGGATCAGCATTGCTGAAGCGGTCCCTTTTGATCTTGACATACGATTATTAAAACCCAATGAATAAAACCTATCTCCTCCTCGGCAGCAATATGGGCAACAGCAAAAAACAGTTGTTGAAAGCGATCATGTTAATTGAAAAACAGGTAGGCAAAATAACCCGCCGGTCAAGCCTCTATTCCACCGCCGCATGGGGCAATACCAAACAGCCCGATTTTTTAAACCAGGTGATCATTGCTGAAACCGGTTTAACCGCAACACAAACCATGCAAACCATCCTGCAGATAGAAAAAAAAATGGGCAGGATACGTACAGTTAAAAATGCACCCCGTATCATTGATATTGACATCTTATTCTTCAATAAGCAGGTCATTGACCAGGAAGACCTGCAGGTTCCGCATCCACAAATTCAAAACCGGCGCTTTGTGCTTACCCCGCTTAATGAACTTTCTCCAAACTTCAATCACCCGGTGCTTAAAAGATCTATTCACCATCTTTTTATTCACTGTCCTGATAAACTGAATGTGAAAAAGTTTTAACGGCATAAAAGCCCTTTCCCCTTATTTTGCAGTTCGCTTTAAAACGCTGCATGAAGTATAACTTTGTTACCATAGAAGGAAATATCGGCGCCGGCAAGACAACGCTGGCGCATTTGCTGAGTAAACATTTCAACGCCCGGCTGATCCTGGAAGAATTTGCCGACAATCCCTTCCTCCCGAAATTTTATGAGAACCCTGGGCAGTATGCCTTCCCGCTGGAGCTATTCTTCATGGCCGAACGCTACAAACAGCTGAAAGACCTGCTGCAGACAAAAGACATGTTCCAGAATATCACGATCTCCGACTATCTCTTTACCAAATGCCTCTTATTTGCCAAGGTGAACCTGCCCGAAGAGGAATTCCGCCTTTACCAAAAACTTTTTGAGATCATCAATCCCCAGATCGTTCAGCCCGATATGCTCATCTACCTGCACACCCCGGTAAAAAAACTGCAGGAGAATATTAAAAAACGCAATAGGGAATACGAACAGTCCATCCCCAACGATTATCTTTTTACGTTGCAGGAAACCTATACCCAGTACATCAAACAACATAACATTAAAACACTTTTTGTAGATGCAGGCAACGCTGATTTTTTGGGCAACGAGGAACACCTTAAAGTAATAATTGACGCCTTAGATAAAGAATACGACGATGGGCAACATTATTTAACTTTGCCCTGATACTTAAAATGAACAGCGACAAACTCCCCGGCGAATTCAGAAATTTTATTTTTGCCCGCTTTTTTTTCGTTTTGGGGTTACGCATGATAACCACCATTGTTATTTACCAGGTATTTCACCTGGCTAATACGTATATGGTGGGCTTTGCCGGGCTTGCCGAATTTGTTCCTGCTGTTATTGCCGCCATTTTTGCCGGCCATTATATCGACAAGCATAATAAAAAGAATATCCTCGTTTGCGCCTATATTTTTTATATGGCCTGTGGACTTACACTTGCTTTAGTAAGCCTTCCTTATTTCAATCTCTCCAATGCAACAAAACTCACTGTTATCTTATTCACCGTTTTCTGCACCGGCATCATCCGTTCTTTTGCCGGCCCGGCAGCCAACAGTATGATCGCTGCCATCGTTTCCCGTGAACAATTGCAAAAAGCCATTTCGTACAATTCATCCACCTGGCTCATCTCTTCCATCGGCGGACATGCCATCGGCGGTTTACTGATCGCCGCCATCGGTATTTCCAATGCATATTTTGTAACAGCCGCATTGATTTTAACGGCCGGTATCTTTGCCCTGAAGCTAAAACCAAAACCGCCTGTTAACCTGAAACAGGATGAATCCCTTTTCATGGGAATTAAAAATGGTTTTGCCTATGTGTTCAACAACAAAAACCTGCTCGGCGTAATTTCTCTCGACCTCTTTGCAGTTCTCTTTGGCGGTGCCGTGGCTTTTATTCCTGAGATAGCATCCAACGTTTTGCATACCGGCCCCATTGGTTATGGTTTTTTAAATGCCGCCATGGACCTGGGAAGCCTCATCAGCATGGGCATACTGGTTAAATACCCCATGCGTCATAAACAAGGATTGAAAATGCTGCTGGCCGTTGCAGGTTTTGGCATCTTCATCATCGTGTTTGGTTTATCAAAATGGTATTGGCTGAGTTTTGCAGCATTACTTATTGCCGGACTGTTCGATGCGGTAAGTGTGGTGGTAAGAGGCACCATCATGCAGTTGTATACACCCGATGAACTGCGTGGCCGTGTGGCTTCCATCAATCTTATCTTCATCAATTCCTCAAACGAACTGGGGCAGTTTGAAAGCGGTGTTACCTCCCGTATGTTTGGCACTTTACCTGCCATCATCTTTGGTGGAGCCATGTCCATGCTGGTGGTGGCAGCTACCTGGATAAAGTTTCCGAAGCTGCGGAAGCTGGAGTATTAGTGAGCGAAGTCGAACTATACGAATCGTAATTTCGAGCGAAGTCGAGAAATGGGCTAAGCAGCGTATTTTAATACCAACCCCGGTCTTTCATAGCATCATCGTTGTGTCACTCACTTGTACGGCATATCATTGAGCAACTCTGAGCGGAGTCGTAGGGTAGTTTGTCTGAACGGCGATTTTGAAGGATTAAATAGATTTATTGGATCTCTTTAATTTACAATATCCTTTTAATCCGTAAAATCCACCCAAACCCCACTTCATACAGGATCATGTTTGCGTCAAAATCCCTTTAGCAGTATCGCATGGGTGTTTTTAATTCTGATCCCAAAAGATTTTTTGGAAAAAGAACTTACTTATATTTATAATTACACAAAGCCATTCATGAACACCCTTCCATTTTCAACACATGAACTTACCGAAGCCGATGTTGAATCAATTCTTGGGGTATATAATAAATTGAAAGTTAGCTTTTCAGCAGAATTTGATTTTTACTTCGATCCCAATTTTAAAGAATTTTGGTTGTTCAGCCATTGCGAAAGTTATCATATTGGCCCAGTTATACGGCTTCAAAATAACGCAACAAACTTTTATCTCACCTTCACCCAGGTTGCCTATAAGGCGTCATATGCCAATAAATCTGCCTGCCCTCCAATTAAGGAATATCAAACCTGGGGAGTGGCACTTTTGAAAAATAATTTTGGACATATCTTAATTAAAGCTGAAACTCTTTTGGATAAAATTCATGATTTAATTAATCCAGTAGAACTTGACTTTGAAGATGATAAGGAGTTCAGCAAAAAGTTTTATGTGGCAACAAATGACAAATTGAAGGCAAGTCTGCAAATGAGTCAATCCTTCAGAAATCTTATTAAAAATATCCAGTCTAAGAATTTTGTAATTGAGATCATTAACAACACCCTCATTATTGGAAATAAAAAAGTAGTTGAAATTGAAACCTCTTTAGATTTTGTAGAATTTCTGGATAAAGTATCAAGATCTTTCTAATTGTATTCCGTAACTTACTTCCCCGTTCCCCACCAAGACCAAGAATCCCGTAAGCCAACCTTTTCAACCCCTTAAACGTTTTAAACCATTAAACGATAAAACATGCAACGCAGATCATTCCTCCGCAACACCGGTCTCACTTTAGCTGGCCTAGGATTATTGAATAAAGAAACACTGGCTTCTTTTTTAAAAGACCCTGCCTGGAAAATAAAAATGCTCACCGATGATATCGGCATCTTCTCGGAAAAAGGCGGCACCATCGCTTTCCTGCTCACCAAAAAAGGCATTGTGGTGATAGATGCTCAATTCCCAGATACGGCACCGCACCTGATCGATGAACTGAAGAAAAAAAGTGAAAAGCCTTTTAAATTCCTCATCAATACGCATCATCATGGCGACCATACCGCCGGCAATATTGCCTTCAAGGATATTGTAGAGCATGTGATCGCACATGAGAATTCAAAAGCCAACCAGTTGCGGGTGGCCACTGAACAAAAAATGGCGCCGGAAAAATTCCTGGCGCCAGATATGACATTTGGCAACGATGGCTGGAAGCAAAAAGTAGGCAGCGAAAAGATACGGACCTGGTATTTTGGTGCCGGCCATACCAATGGCGACAGCTTGATCCATTTTGAACACGCCAATATTGTGCACATGGGCGACCTGGTATTTAACCGCCGCCACCCATTTATTGATAAAACGGCCGGGGCAAGCATCGCCAACTGGATCGTATTGCTCGATAAAGCCATCGCCACCTTTGATAAGAATACCCAATTCATTTGTGGTCATTCGGCAGAAGGATATGAAGTGCTTGTAAAAGCCGAAGACCTGAAAGCATTTGGCGATTACCTCGGTAATGTTTTAAAATTCACTGAGGGTGAAATAAGAGCTGGCAAAACAAAAGAGGAGATCATAAAAGCAACAGAGATACCCGGCTCGCCTGAATGGAAAGGAGGAGGTATTGACCGGCCGTTAACAGCTGCATATACGGAACTAACTTTGAAGTAAGTGTCGGGACGCTATGAATGGTTCTAATCTTGTAAAAGAAGTTAAAACAGCCGATGTTCTTAAAATTGCTGGGACTGCATAGCGGCCTGAAACCTAAATCTACTTCACAGCAATCAGTTTCTCCAACACATAATAAACAATGGGGCAAAAACCAGAATTCTTTAGTGTAAGTGGTTGCCTTTTCAAAAGCACATCCTCATCGGTATAAGGAAAACGCCGGCAGTCAGAAGGCCGGGCTTCATAAATGCTGCAATAATTATCTGCCCCCAGGAAAGGACAGGGTTTCGACCGCAGCACATAATCACCCTCACTATCCACGTACAGGTAAGTGTTGATCAGGTCCCCCTCCTTCATCTTTAAATATTTGGCAATACGTTTTATGTCGGGGGTTTTAAAACGGGGCGAATAGCTCTTGCAGCAGTTGGCGCATTGCAGGCAGTCGATCTTTGCAACAGCTTCCTCATGCAGGCCGGGCAGCACTTTCAGCACTTTATTCTTGTCGGCCCGGTTCAAAAACTGCTTATACTGCTTCTGGTGATCGGTCGATTTTTTCTCCCAGTTATGTAAAATATCCTCTTCCATTTGATTTAGTTATTGACTGACTGGCATCTCTTTTCCACAAGCCAAATGTACCAAACTTATCGGCGTCAAATCTTGCTGTATTGTCGTAAATTTGCGCCACTTAATTACCACGCTAAAAACTAATTTCAATACTACTATATGAATCTCTTCGAACAACAACAGTATGAATTTGCAGGCAGGCATATCGGCCCCAATGAACAAGACACTAAGTCCATGCTCAAAACAATTGGTGTGGAAACAATGGATGAACTGATCAACAAAACTGTTCCGGCTTCTATCCGTTTAAAAAAACCTTTAAAGCTCCCTGTTGCGCAAACAGAGTTTGAATACCTGGATGAACTGAAAAAGATCGCTGCAAAAAATAAGGTTTACAAAACCTATATCGGGCAGGGATATTACAATACCATCACACCAAGTGTTATTCTCCGCAACGTTTTTGAAAACCCGGGATGGTATACCCAATACACCCCTTACCAGGCTGAGATATCGCAAGGCCGGTTGGAAAGCCTGCTCAATTTTCAAACCATGGTTTGCGACCTGACCGGTTTGGAATTAGCGAATGCAAGTCTGCTGGATGAGGCAACTGCTGCTGCCGAGGCAATGGCCATGCTGTTTCATCATAAAAATAAAACCGATGTAATTTCTTCTCCAAAGTTTTTTGTTGACACAAATATTTTTGCACAAACCAGGGAAGTGCTGCTTACAAGGGCTACTCCCATCGGCATTGAGCTGGTACATGGTGATTATAAAACAGCATCGCTGGATGAAAGTTATTTTGGTGCCATTGTACAATATCCAAACAGCATCGGTTCTGTTGAAGATCACCGTGATTTCATAAACAAAGTACATGCAGTGAATGGTTATTTGGTAATGGCCACCGACCTGCTGGCGCTTACCCTGTTATCTCCCCCCGGCGAACTGGGTGCAGATGTGGCGGTAGGTTCTGCACAGCGCTTTGGTGTTCCACTGGGCTATGGCGGTCCGCATGCTGCTTTCTTTGCCACAAAAGATGAATTTAAAAGGGGCATCCCCGGCCGCATCATTGGCGTAAGCATCGATGCACAGAATAACCGTGCCCTGCGCATGGCGTTGCAGACAAGGGAGCAGCACATCAAAAGAGAAAAAGCAACTTCTAATATCTGTACTGCCCAGGCATTGCTTGCCAACATGGCGGCCATGTATGCCGTTTACCATGGACCGGACGGGTTGAAGAAAATTGCACAACGCATTCATATCTTAACAGCCGCTGTTGCAAAAGCATTGGAAGCGGCCGGAATAAAAGTTCTCAATAAACACTTCTTTGATACGATCAGTTTTGAAGTGGCAGATATCAACGCATTTAAAATTGCAGCAGATAAGAATAAAGCCAATTTTCATTACCATGTAAACGGCTCCATCAGTTTATCCCTTGATGAAGTAGCTTCTAACTACATTGGCGAAACTGAGAAGAACCTCTCAGCCATTTTTAAAGAAGCAACTTCAAACAGCATTTCTTTATCTTTTGATGAGGCAGATGCATTGTTTGGAAAGCTAAATGGATTACAAAGAACATCTTCTTATTTAACACACCCCGTTTTTAATACGCACCACAGCGAAAGCCAGATGATGCGTTATATCAAATCGCTGGAGAACAAAGACCTGAGTTTAAATACTTCCATGATCAGCCTGGGCAGTTGTACTATGAAACTGAATGCAGCCACCGAACTGATACCCGTTAGCTGGCCTGAGTTCAGCATCATTCATCCTTTCGCCCCCGCATCGCAGACTAAAGGATACCAGTTTATCATTACAAAACTGGAAGAATACTTAAGTAAGATCACCGGATTCAATGCCTGTTCTTTGCAACCCAACAGCGGCGCCCAGGGCGAATATACAGGGCTGCTCACCATCAGGGCCTATCATGCTGCAAGAAATGAAAGCCATCGCAATATTGTTTTGATCCCCATCTCTGCACACGGCACTAACCCTGCCAGCGCCATCATGGCAGGCATGAAAGTGGTGGTGGTGAAAAGCACCGAAGAAGGGCTTGTTGATATTAAAGACCTGAAAGAAAAAGCAGAAGAACATAAAAACAATCTTGCGGCACTAATGATTACTTACCCAAGTACCTATGGTGTGTTTGAAGAAGGAATCAAAAAGATATGCAAGACCATTCATGATAATGGCGGCCTGGTTTATATGGATGGTGCCAATATGAATGCACAGGTTGGGTTAACCAGTCCCGGTATGATCGGTGCGGATGTTTGTCACCTGAACCTGCACAAAACATTTGCGATACCGCACGGCGGTGGCGGGCCAGGTGTTGGACCGATCTGCGTAAATAATAAATTGAAACCTTACTTACCGGGGCATAATGCCCTGAGCGTAGTCGAAGGGAAATCTTCAGTTTCGAGCGAAGTCGAGAAACAGAGCGAAGTCGAGAAACAGAGCGAAGTCGAGAAACGAATTCCTGCAGTGAGCGCTGCACCTTACGGAAGTGCAAGCATCCTACTCATCAGCTATGCCTATATAAAAATGCTGGGTGAAGAGGGTGTAAAAAGGTCGACTGAATATGCCATCATGAATGCAAATTACATGAAGGCAAAACTGGAGAAATATTATAAGATACTTTATACCGGAACAAACGGGTATTGCGCTCATGAGTTCATTGTTGACCTTCGCCCGTTCAAAATAACTGCGGGCATTGAAGCAGAAGACGTAGCAAAACGCCTGATGGACTATGGCTTTCATGCGCCGACGATGAGTTTCCCGGTTCCGGGCACCATCATGATTGAACCAACAGAAAGCGAAGACAAAGGAGAACTGGATCGTTTCTGCGAAGCACTCATCAGCATCTACCACGAAATAAAAGCGGTGGAAGAAGGCAAAGCCGATAAGACCGACAATGCGTTAAAGAATTCGCCGCATACGCAACAGGTTGTTTGTTCCGACGAATGGAACCATGCTTACAGCAGGCAGGATGCTGCTTTTCCACTTGCGTATGTAATGAAAAATAAATTCTGGCCTTCCATAGCCCGTATCAACAATACGTTTGGCGACCGCAACCTGGTTTGCACCTGTGAGCCGATCGAAAGTTACATGGAAGAACCTGTTTCAAACTAACCTTAAAGTTCTGTAATAAGAGCCCGTCCGCCAGTTGGCAGACGGGTTTTTTATTTCCCACCAGCAGAATTTGATTGCAGGATAATTTTTAAAACAGTAAATTACCAGTCCAACTTAAAACTAATCATCATGAGAAAACAAATTCTGCTTGCAGGTATATTTTGCATTTGCAGCAACTGGCTCTTTGCACAAAGCGACGTTGACAAGATCCGCAAAGAAGGCCTTCAGAATTCCAAGGTAATGGACATGGCTTTTCATTTAACTGATGGCAGCGGTCCCCGCCTCACCAACTCACCCGGTTTTTTACGGGCCGCAAACTGGGCCAAGGATGAACTTACAAAAATGGGAATGGTAAATGCAACCCTGGAGCCTTGGGGCGATTTTGGCCAGGGCTGGGAACAGAACCGTTGCTATGTTGCTATGACAGCACCCTACTATACCCCCATCGTTGCCATACCAAGAGCATGGACCGGAAGCACGCCCGGAAAAAAAATGATCAGCAGCGAGGTTATATTAATTAAGGCAAAAGACTCGGCAGAGCTGTATCAAAACTATGCAGGCAAACTGAAGGATAAAATTGTGATGGTTTATTCAAGAGATACCTTAAAGCCATCTTTCACGGCGGATGGAGATCGTCTGACAGATGAGCAACTTGATAAGATGGCGAATGCAAAACCGGATACTGCACGCCGTCAACAGCAAAATTTCAGCCCGGAAGTAATGGCAGCAAGACGCCAGCAGCAGGCCTTGACAAGGCAGATGGATGGTTTCTATAAAGCTGAAAAGCCGGCATTGGTATTAAGCATCAATGGCCGCGGAAATGACGGAACCTTATTTGTTCAGAATGGTGGCTCTTATTCAAAAGATTCAACAAAGTATTATGCATGGGTGATGTTATCGAGTGATGACTATTTGAGGATACAACGCCTGGCAGAAGCTGGGGAAAAAGTAGAGATGGAAGCAGATGTGAAAACCAAATTCTATAACTCCGATATCAAGGGATATAATGTTGTTGCTGAAATTCCGGGCACGGATCCGGTTTTAAAAAATGAAATTGTAATGCTGGGCGGTCACCTCGACAGTTGGCACGGTGCCACGGGTGCTACCGATAATGCAGCCGGTTGTTCGGTAATGATGGAGGTAATGCGTATCATTAAAGCTACCGGCCTTCAACCCAAACGTACCATCCGCATTGCTTTGTGGAGCGGCGAGGAACAGGGATTGCTTGGTTCAAGGGCCTACGTTAAAAATCATTTTGCTGACCCGGCTGATATGGTTTTAAAACCGGAGCATGAAAAAGTTTCTGCCTATTACAATTTAGATAATGGCTCAGGAAAGATCCGTGGCATCTATTTACAGGGAAATGCAGCAGCCGGCCCCATCTTTGCAAAATGGCTTGAGCCATTCAATGACCTGGGCGCAAAAACAGTGACCATTAATAATACGGGCGGCACCGATCACCAGGCTTTTGACGGTGTCGGCATTCCAGGTTTTCAATTCATACAGGATCCGTTGGAGTATGATACCCGTACACACCACACGAACATGGATACGTACGATCACCTGGTGCCCGACGATCTGAAACAGGCAGCGATCATTGTTGCAGCATTTGTTTATAACACAGCGCAGCGTGACGAAAAAATTCCAAGAAAGGAATTGCCAAAGCCTAGGGGTAATGGAGGAAGAAATTTTTAACCAAAAGAAAAGGGCGCATTTTAAATGCGCCCTTTTTATATAGAATGAATTCTCTTTATTTTTCTTTTGCGATGGTTAAGCGGGTGAATTCTGAACCGCTGTAAATTTTTGCCAGTTTATTATCGCTTGTCTTTTTCCATTCAGGGATATGCACTTCAGAAACAATGCGCCAGAAATTTTTCGACTTCAGGTCTTCGTAGTCCGGCGAACTGACAAAAATTCCTACTATGGAATTCCGTTTTTTGAATTCAATCTTAACGTTTGTTTTAGCCAGGTGAGTTGGCTCCAAAAACTTCGTGATCACATCGTTTACCATAAATTTAAATTTCGGCAAATGTACGCTAATTAAGCCTCATAGCCGAATTTATTTATAAAGGCCGCAAAGCAGCCTGTATCATACCCGGTAACAAACCGCATTGATGTTCATGCCTGCTCCAACAGATGCGAAAAGAATAACGTCTCCTTGTTTTAAATTATGCTCAGGCATTCCTCCCCTTCTTACCATATCAAATAAGGTGGGTATGGTGGCAACTGAACTGTTACCAAGATTATGAATGCTCATTGGCATGATCAGTTCCGGAACATTTGAAATACCGTAAAGCTTGTACATCTCTTTAATAATGCCTTCATCCATTTTTTCATTTGCCTGGTGAATGAAAATCTTTTTCAATTCGCTGATGTTCACCCCGCTGTTATCTAGGCACATCTTCATCGCCACAGGTACATACTTCATGGCATATTCATAAACCTTTCTTCCTTTCATCTTTATATAACGAATCCGTGGATCAGAATCGGGGTAGTAGGACTTACCAAGGTGAAGGTAATCCACTTCATTTCCACAATGCGACTGAACGCTTGCGCTTAATACACCGGCATTTGTTTCAGCAGCATCTTTTGCTTCCAGTACAGAAGCGCCGGCGCCATCAGAAAATATCATACTGTCACGGTCATACACATCCAGCACCCGGGATAATGTTTCGGTTCCTATTACCAGGCATTTTTTTGCAATACCGGCTTTAAAATATGCATCAGCCTGTATCACACCCTGCACCCATCCCGGGCAACCGAACAGGATATCATAAGGAACACAGGAAGGATTTTTTATTTTCAATGAATGCTTAACACGTGATGCAAGCGCAGGCAATACATCCGTTTGTATCGTATGCTTGACCACATTGCCGAAGTTGTGTGCTACAATGATCTGGTCAATGGTCTCGGGGTCGCAGCCGGAATCTTCAATAGCGATCCTTGCAGCCTCTGCAGCCATATCAGAAGATTCAATACCCGCTGGGGCATAGCGACGCTCCTGAATTCCGGTTATCTGTTTGAATTTTTCTACAATGACCCGGGGTTCAATATCCAGTGCGGAATTATCTTCTGCATAAAAATTATGGCTTGCAAAATCCTGGTTGGTCTTTACGAAAGCAGGGATGTAGCTGCCTGTGCCTGTAATAACAGTTCTTACTGACTGATTCATAACAAAAATTAAAACGTACTAAATGGCAGGCTATCGTTGACTATAAAGTTACCGAATTATCATTTGCAAACCACATTTTTTGTAACGTATTTTCTGTGTCAGTGTTAATTAATAATATTAAGTTTGGTCACTAAAAGAATTTTATGAAAATTGGACTTAGTTCTGTTTTTATATCCGCCTTCCTTTTATTCCAGGTTACTGGTAGGTCGCAAACAGCAGTTTCTATCCCGGCTTATACTGCTTATGCCGTACCGCCTGAACAAAGTACGGAAGAAGACGAGAGTAAAATGTTTTCGGTAAAAGACGGGCTGCATAACTGGACAGATGCCGGGTGCGAAGTACATTTTTTTTTCAAGATCAGGAACAGAGGCGCCCTTCAGCTTTCCCTTCAACTAAAAAATGACAAGCCGGGAAATGTGATCTCCATTGAGATAGCCGGGAAGAATTTCCGTGTTCCTGTTCCGCAATCCAACGAATTCAGGAACGTAAAAATAGGCTCAGTCCCTATCAGTGATACAGGTTTTTATGAGTTGAAGATTTCTTCTGCTGTAAAAAAATCTACCATCATTGCAGATATAAGATCACTTGAGCTCAGTGGTCCTGCAGCTAAGAATATTCATTTCAATGCAAAACAAAGAAGAAATGCTGCATCGGTTCATCTTATATATCCGCTCCCCGATTCGGTGAAAATTGTCTCATTTTATAACGAGATAACAATTCCGGAAGGTGCTGATGTTTTACACAGTTATTACATGGCCTGTGGTTTTGCAAGAGGTTACTTTGGCATACAGGTGAATAGTGCTACCGAACGAAGAGTGATCTTTTCGGTTTGGGATGCCGGGAACGAAGCGGTTGACAGAAATAAAGTAGCTGCTGAAAACAAAGTTCAGCTTATCGCCAAAGGTGAAGATGTGTTTGCGGATGGCTTTGGAAACGAAGGTACCGGCGGTCACAGTCATTGGGTTTATAACTGGAAAGCAGGTGAAACGTATAAATTCTTAGTTGCTGCTGTCACAGATACAGCCACCAATACAACCACGTACACCGGTTATTTCTTTTTACCGGAACAGCAGAAATGGAAACTGATCGCTGCATTCAAAGCACCTAAAGATGGTAAGTCATTAAGAAAATTATATTCTTTTGTAGAAAACTTCTGGGGAGCGAACGGGCAACTGAACCGAAGAGCATATTTTGGTAACCAATGGATCAGGAAAGAAAGCGGCGAATGGAAGGAATTAACAACAAGCACATTCAGTTATGATGCTACCGGCAAAGCCGGAGACAGGATCGATCAGGGCGGCGGTGCCGAGGGCAATAAATTTTACCTTTGGAATGGTGGTTTTAAAAACACCGGGGCGCAGTTCAATCAACCATTTACCCGGACGGAAAATGGAGAGAGGCCGCTTATCGACCTCTATAAAAATGCCGATAGTCTGGCAGAGGCAGGAAAAGAAAATGAGATCATATTGACTGAAATAAAAGAAGGGAAGTTTGATACTACCGGAAGCAGGAACGGGGTATATTATAAAATACTGGAAGAAGGGAATGGCGATTACGTTACGGTAAATGATACGCTTGTTGTACGTTATAAAGGCCAATTATTGAACGGGTTTGTATTTGATCAGACAAAAGAAAAGCCGGCTGTTTTTCCTTTGAAGCGGCTGATCAGGGGTTGGCAAACAGGCCTTCCCTTTTGCAGGCAAGGTGGTAAAATAAGGCTGATCATGCCTTCAGCGTCAGCTTATTCCATAAGGAACCTGGGCACCATCCCGCCCAACAGCATCCTTATTTTCGATGTAGAAGTACTTGAAATAAGAAAACTTCACTGATCATTGATTTTTAAATCGCTCAATTAAGAATAAAATAGTATATTTGCGCTTTATTAATACAATACAATTTAAAAATGGAAAGTACACAAAAAGGCACCGTTAAGTTTTTCAATGCTGAAAAAGGATTCGGTTTTATTAAACACGACGATTCAAACAAAGAAACTTTTGTTCACGTTAGTGGATTAATCAGTGATATTAAAGAAGGCGACAGCGTGGAATTCGATCTGAAAGAAGGGAAAAAAGGAATGAACGCCGTTAACGTTAAAGTGGTAGGGTAATATCTTACGCTTCAAATCATCAAGGGCCGCCCAGCAGGGCGGCCCTTACTTTTTCCCGCCCAATACTAATCTTTTGTAAAAAAAATGAACAAATCATGGAGATTTGCTGTTTGTTGATACATTTACAGTCCAAATAAATAAAAATGAAAAAGACCTCATTAATAATCCTTGGTATAATTACAGGCACGTTTGCTATTTCACAAAATGCCGCAGTGAAACCCATCAACTCCGGGAAGATCCAGCTTAAGAACGGGCAAAAGATCATTGCTGCAAACAGCATTACCATTGAGGCAGATATGGGCATGGGTATGCAACTAAACAGCAACTCCACTACCGAAAATAACCTGGAAGTTAAAACCAGTACGGACAAGGATTATACCATTACGAGCACACTCACTAAACTTAAGGTTGATTTTACTATGGCCGGACAGTCAACCAACTATGATTCAGAAAAAAACACTACGCCGACCTCTGATATTGAAAAAACATTCGCCGAAAGACTGAACAAACCAGTGGATGTAATACTGAACAATACCACCGGTACTGCAGCTTTAAAGGAAAAGAAAGAAAAAAAAGAAGGCGATGAAAATGATAACCCGATGGCTGGTTTAATGAACTCCTTTGCAGAAAGTTCAGATGATGCCGTGGTTTCCGGCGCTTTTGAACTGGTACCTGCCGGAAAAAATATTAGTGATAGCTGGTCTGATACAACAAAAACAAAAGAAATGACCACGATCCGTACGTATACATTAAAATCAGTTACCGGAAATGATGCGGTCCTTCAACTGGATGCAGTTACAACCGCCAGTAACAAGCTGGATTTCCAGGGAATGGAATTTGAATTCAAGAGCACTACAAAATCAACTGGTGAAATAACAACGGATATTAATACCGGGCAGATAAAAAGTAAAAACACAAAAGCAGATATCAACGGAACCATACAGTTAATGGGACAGGACATGCCGGTAACTGCAAAAGTAAGTTCAACCGGTACGTATAAATAATCACCTTTTTCTGCTCAATTGCAGGCGGTGATAACCAACCGCAGTCAGGAGGCAAATACCCCCGATGATCCACCATAGATTAGTAAACCCGGTACTGTAAGCTATTTGTGTACCAGCCGCACTACCGATCACCTGCGCAGCACTCCAGGCCATGGTATATAAAGCAGCATATTGCCCCCGGTTGCCTTCTGAACTCCGGGATATGTAATAAGAATTCATAAAAGGCATGGCGATCATCTCAGCAAAAGTCACCGTCAGTGTTGCCAGTACGGCAATAAGAAATCCATTTGCCAATGGAATATTCAACATGAAAAATGAAATTGCCATAACCACTGTACCAATGGTCATCAGCCGCAGGTAAGGCATCTTCCCTTCCAGCTTAAATACGATAACCATTTCCAGCACGGCAATAAGAATTCCATTCATCGCCATAACTACGCCTATCCAGAATTCATTGATGTGCAGTCCTTCTTTAAAGTACATGGGTATGGTGGTGAACAACTGAAAAAAACAAAGAGCAAACAATACCTGCAGCCCGATGAAATACATAAATGTTTTATCGGCATGTGCCGGGGCAGTTTTTATATTAACCGGCTTTGTTTTAGATAAATTCTGTTGCTGTGCCAGGGAAACTTTTGGCAACAGCCATATCAATAAAAAGGCAGCAGTGATATTTGTAAGCCCGTCAACCCAAAACAACAGGTGATAATTTATGGATGCAAGAAAACCACCCAACCCTCCCCACCCCCCAGTCAACATTAATGGCAAGGCGAACCAGGGAAAATGATTGGGTACGGTTCTGTGGATTACTGTAATGTGCCACAGCAGTTGCATTCGCCGGCCTGAATGATTCATTGACCATACTCAGGAAAAAAGTACAGATACAAATGGAAGCAAAACTGTTCATCTGTCCGAGTACCATGAATAAGATACCACCACAGAACAGCGCAAAGAATTGTGTGTAATAAAACCCAAAACGGTCGCTGATACGGCCACCCAAAAAAGCACCAACCATGGAACCCAACCCATACACCGCCACCACATAACCCGCCTGTCTTGTACTGTAACCGATGTGCTTGCAGTAAAGAGTCATAAAAGGAAGGACCATGGTGCCGCTCCTGTTTATCAGCATAACCACAGCCAGCAACCACATGCGGCGGCCTAACCCATTATAAGCGTTTCGGTATAAATTAACAGTAGCACTGATCATAAATGAAGTGTTGCAAAGGTATTTAAATGTACCGCTTCATTCAGGAGGAAAATTATTTATTGAAGTTTTCTGTTTTGGGAATGGCATCAAATCCTCTTTTAAATTCTTCCGGGGGAACAGTCACTTTACGGAGTTTTGTATCCATCCATGCCCCTTCAACAGTAACTACAGCAGCCAGGGTATCGCCATTAATAAATAATTCATTTACCAGGGTCCATTTCCGGTAATCGGCCGAAAGTTTATCCATCCTGAGTGTTATATTGATCTCGTCTCCAAATTTAATTTCTCTTTTAAAGAGGCATTCTTCCCTGAAAACGATCGGCCCGATATTTTTTTCCATCATCAATACAGGAGTGATTCCATGCTCCGTCATGAACGACATCCGGCAATAAGCTGCATAGTCGTAATACTTTGAATGCAGTACATGAAAATTAGGGTCAATATCGGCCCAGCGTATTTCTGCTTTTTTTGCGTACAACTCCATAAGAAAATTTATCAGCGAAAATAAAACATCCCTTTTTCAAGGGATGTTTTGATGTGGTTATTTTTATTTGTAAAGAATATCGTAGTACTCTTTGGCCATGCGGTTGCTGTCGAACTGCCAGCGTACATCTCTCATTCCGTTCTTTATGATCTGGCGCCACACATCGTGGTCTTCGTAATAGAGTGGCAATACCTGGTTCTCCAGTATTTCGTAAAGCTTGGTGAGATCGTATTCATCCTGCTCATGCACACTTATATTTTCATAATCGATCGGCGGAACAACAAAACCATTATTGCCATGATTGATGAATTCACAGATCCATCCATCATGCGTACTGCAGTTTACCGAACCGTTCATCGCAGCGGTCATACCACTGGTGCCGCTTGCTTCCCTGGGCACACGTGGATTATTCAACCAGAGATCCGATGCCTGTTTCAGGCGTTTACTCAATCCCAATTCATAACCCACGCATACAGCTACATTGTCGTACTTCTTACTCAGGTGAACCAGTGAATTAAAATCACTGATCGCCGGGTAGTCAACCGGATATGGCTTACCGGCCCAAATAATCTGTACCGGGTATTTTGAATTATTCAACAATGCCTCAAATCGTTCTTCATCACGTGTAATCAGTTCGGCTCTTTTATACCCGGCAAATCTTCTTGCCCATACGATGGTAAACACATCCTGTTTTAACAGTTTACCGGTTTGGTCTGCAACAATATCAAATGCTCTCCGCTTAAGAAATTTTTTCCGGTCATCGAAGCCAACGTCATTCTGCTCCTCCATAAAACGATACAGTTGCTTATCGGCCCAGTAATGCCAGTTCTGTGCATTGGTGATGGCAGTTATCGGGCAAATGTCAGTATATTTTTTCCAGAGCTTACGGCTTACTTCTCCATGAAGCTGGCTTACTCCATTGGCAAGCCGTGCAAAACGCAAGGCCGCAAGAGAATGGTTGAAAAGGTCTCCTTCCATACCCGCAAGCTTTCTTACTTCATCAAGTTTTAGTCCGCAGAAATAACTCATCTTCTCACAAAGATGAATATCGTGTTTTTCATTTCCTGCTTCTTCCGGTGTATGGGTCGTAAATACCAGTCGCTTTCTTACTTCGTCTTTGCTTCCGAATTTTTTATAGAGATAAAAAGCAGCGCTCACTGCGTGTGCTTCGTTCAGGTGATACAGGTCGGGATTGAAATTTAATTCATCCATCAATTTGGCTCCGCCAACTCCAAGCAAAATGAACTGGGCTACTTTTGTAGCAACGTTAGCATCATACAACCGGTGCGTAATGGTTTGCGATACGTAATCATTTTCCGGCAGATCGGTACTCAATAAAAACAGCGGGGCTGATTTAAACGTTTCGGGATTAAGGTACCATGCCTTTACCCAAACCGGGTGTTCGTGAATATCTATCTGGAATTTTATACCCGTATCCTCCAGGAAATTGTAGATCTTCTCATTCCACTGTACCTGCAGTGTCTGGTCCTGGTTTCTTGCCTGGTCGTAGTACCCGTATTTCCACAGGATCCCTACACCAACCAGGTTCTGCCTGAGCTCATAAGCGCTTCGCATATGTGAGCCACTTAAAAACCCAAGGCCACCGCTGTATATCTTGAGGGGCTGGTGCACTGCAAATTCCATGGAGAAATAAGCAACACGTTTGCTGTACTGTCCATCTGTCTCATAAGGAACGGCGAAAGAAGAAAAATTCATAAAGGGCTAATTGGTTTCAGGCGCAATATTAATGGAAATTTCAGACATTATATGTAGTAAATACACATTATCTGCTTCCCACGATCGCCGATACTTCGATCTCGATTAATAAACCGGTATCAATCAGGTTTGAAACTTCCACCATGGTGGCAACCGGTTTGATGTCTTTAAAAAATTCCCCGTGTGCTTTTCCCGCTTCTTCCCACCTTGTTATATCCGTGATATACATTCTTGTTCGTACCACATCTTCCATGGATGCACCCGCTTCTGTCAATGCCTTTTCAATTTTTGTAAAGATATAATGGGTTTGTGTATACACATCTCCTTTACCAACCAGCACGTCCCCATCCATGGCGGTGGTACCTGCTACTTCAATGACATTTCCAATTCTTACGGCCCGGGAATAACCGACCACGTCTTCCCAGGGAGAACCCGAACTGATATTCTTTCGCATAAACCAGGTATTAGAACCTCAATTTACAAACAGGATCCCAGAGTGAAATACTCCCGCAACATAAATTATTTTGCGTCCTGAAATTAAATTTTTAGATTTGTCTAAATTTTATTTTCAATAGTATGAATTTCACGACAAGCGAAGAGAATTACATCAAGTGCATTTATCACCTGCAGCAGGAAACAGGGACCGTAAATACCAACTCCCTTGCTGCCGAAATGCATACAAGGCCTGCTTCGGTAACTGACATGCTGAAAAAACTCAAAGCCAAGAAGTTACTTCAATACGAACGCTACCGGGGATTTAAATTAAATGAAGCAGGAAAAAAAGTGGCGCTTGAGGTAGTACGGAAGCACCGGCTTTGGGAGTATTTCCTGGTGGAGGTATTAAAATTTGACTGGGATAAAGTTCATCCCATCGCCGAGGAACTGGAACACATCAGCAGTGATGAACTGGTACAGCGGCTTGATAAATTCCTCGGTAACCCATCCTTTGATCCGCACGGCGACCCCATCCCTGACCGGAATGGTAAGATTCCGGTACTGAACCAACTGAACCTTTCAGAGATACCTGTAAAGAAGACAGTGACCGTAAGTTCTGTAAGCAATCAAACAGCACAAATGCTGGAGATGCTGAAGCATTATAAGATAGCACTGGGCACGCAACTGCAGGTGAATAAAAAATTCGCCTTCGATGGTTCATTAGAAATAAAAGTTTTGAAACAATCTCCCTGCATCATCAGCGAGCAGGTAGCAAAAAACGTTTTTGTGCATTATGAACTTTAAAAAAAATACAGATGCTTCCTTAAGCGAAGTACATGAGTCGGTTGATACAACCGTAAAAAAAGCGGGGTGGCGGAGGATATTTTCTTTTTTAGGCCCCGCTTACCTGGTTAGTGTAGGTTATATGGACCCGGGCAACTGGGCCACCGATCTTGCTGGAGGCAGCAAATTTGGCTATAGTCTGATTTGGGTTTTGCTGATGAGTAACCTGATGGCATTATTGCTTCAAGGGCTTTCAGCAAGATTGGGAATTGTAAGAGGCAGGGACCTTGCCCAGGTGAACCGGGAGAATTATCCCCGGCTGGTAAATTTCTTTTTGTACATCCTGGCAGAGATCGCCATTGCTGCCTGCGATCTTGCAGAAGTTTTGGGCATGGCCATTGGCATACAACTGCTGACCGGACTTCCCTTGGTTTGGGGAGTTTCCATTACTGTGTTAGATACTTTTTTGCTTCTTTATCTGCAACGATTAGGCATAAGAAAGATGGAGATCTTTATTATTACCCTGGTAGCAATAATAGGTATTGCATTTCTAATTGAGATCATTTTAGCAAAACCCAATATCGGCGAAATGGCAAAGGGATTTGTTCCTGGGCCACTAAACAGCAATGCACTGTACATAGCCATTGGTATCATCGGCGCAACAGTAATGCCCCATAATTTATACCTGCATTCAGCCCTGGTACAAACCAGGAAAATTGACCGGACAGATGCCGGTATAAAACAAGCAATCAGGTTTAACCGTATAGACAGTACAATAGCGTTAAATCTTGCTTTTTTTGTGAACGCCGCTATTTTAATAGTAGCTGCCACTGTTTTTTATAAGACCGGGAACCCGGTAGCCGAAATCAAAGAAGCACACAGGCTTTTGCCTTCCTTCCTTGGAAATATTGCGCCTGTTCTTTTTGCTGTGGCATTGATCGCTGCGGGGCAAAGCAGTACCATTACAGGGACTTTGGCAGGACAAATAATCATGGAGGGATACTTAAGCCTTCGCATTAACCCGCTGCTGAGAAGATTGATCACAAGGCTGGTTGCCATTATTCCTGCATTGATCGTGATCATAATTTATGGAGAAGAAAATGTGGATGCATTGCTGATATTAAGCCAGGTGATATTAAGCCTACAGCTTGGCTTTGCCATCATTCCCCTCATTCATTTTGTAAGCGATAAGAAAACAATGGGTAAATTTGCTATCAGGCCCATCACTAAAATTGCGGCATGGATCATTGCTTCGGTATTGGTATTCCTGAACCTGAAAATGCTGGTGAACGAAATGGGAACAGTTTACTCCGATGGAGCTTTATGGCAAAAGGTATTGCTTACTGCCGGAGGAATTACATGCCTTGCTTTACTGGTTTATATTATCATCAGCCCGCTTGTTGGGAAAACAAAAAAAGCTCAACCTGTAAAAATACATCCCGACGTGAATTCATTCCGGAACCTGCAGATACCAAGTTTTAATAAAATAGCCATTGCGCTCGACTTCAGCGTGAATGATGATAAGCTGCTTGCTTATGCCATCGGGCAGGGAAAGGCGGATACCCATTACCTGTTGGTACATATTGTTGAAAGTCCTTCAGCAAAATTATTCGGTAAAGACAGTGATGATTATGAATCAAGAAAAGACAAGGAAAGATTAGACTCCTATGTAGAGGAACTGCAGGCCCGTGGATTTACTGCTGAAGGTTTCCTTGGTTATAAAAACAGGGTTAAAGAAATTGTACGCATCACAAAAGGTGTTCATGCCGATATGCTGGTGATGGGTGCCCATGGCCATTCGGGTTTTAAAGACTTTGTATATGGCGAAACAGTAAATGCCGTACGGCATGAACTGAAGATCCCGGTGCTGATTGTTAATTTATGACAGGTTCAACAAGCAGCTGATCAATTTTTTTGTTCCAGCTGGCCTGCATGTTTTTTATCCGCCCATTGGAGGTTTGCCCGTCGTATTGGTCCTGCATCGTTTGCAGCGCCTGGTAGCATTCATCATAAATAGAATCCACAAGAGCTGAATAATTGCCCGATGTGAATTTTGCAGCTCTTAGTTTTTGAACGAACAAGCTGGTGTTGATATACGTAATGTCAAAATGATGTTGCTCATGAGTAAGTGCATACTCCGTATCCATATCTCCCTTTACCCATGATTTTTTCCTGTTGAAATAACAGAAAACAGTGATCAATAAGCTGGCTCTTCCGTTTGTTGATTGCATAGACATCTTGTATCCAAATCCTGATTCTGTTATGGCAGCAGCCATGCTGTTATAATCGGGCCTGCCTTTAAAGTCTTTCCAGTTAAGTTTCCTGCTTAAATCATAGTAAATGGTGTCTGCCTTATCTCCATTACTTCCTCCAGGCCATTTAATGGTTACCGTAAACTGGGCTGATGCAATGTTGCAGATCAAAAGCAATAAAATAAAAGGGAAGTATCTTTTCATAGTTCAACAATAAACATAACCCAAATCAACAGAAATTATTATTGACTGAGCCGTTGATGAACCAGATTTACAATATCGTTAACAGCAATTCTTTCCATGCAGTTAAAATGGCCTTTGGGGCATTTTTTATACCCGATCTTGCTGCAGGGCCGGCACCAGAGCTTATTCACTTGCACCACATCAAAATGTTGTTTGGAATATTTTCCATAATACGGATACATGCCAAAAGCAGGAACGGTATTACCCCATACAGAAATGACCGGCTTCTGTAATGCCGCAGCAATATGCATCAGGCCGGTATCGTGGGTTATTACCAGTTTGGAACGCCGCACCAGGTCAGCCGATTCATTTAAATTGAACTTCCCGCAGGCATTGTATATTTTAACCTCGTCCACTGCTGCAATGGCTTTACCATCTTCCTGGTCTTCTTTACCCCCGAATAATATCAATGGGTGATCAATGGCTGCACATAATTCCCGTAATTTATGGATGGGAAGTTTTTTTGTAGCCAGTGCAGCACCTATCACCACCGCAATGTATCCATGCAGGTGTGAAGTGGGCAGGTCTTTGTTTGGCACTACATCGGCTTCCGGAATAAAATAATCAAGTCCTTGCCCATCATCCATTACACCAAAAGATCTTACCGTTGCCAGGTTCCTGTCAACAATATGCTTATCGGGCAGCATATTGATCTTGAGATTCGTAAGTACAAACTTCTCAACGTTCAGTTTATTGAAAGAAAATGCTTTAACATTTTTAAGAAACCGCTTAATGCGAAGTGTACGCAGGTTGTGATGGAGGTCAATTAAGTAATCATATTCTTCTGTCTGCAGTTCATGTAACATCAATTCAAAACTATCTGCCAGTATGTGTACTTTATCAATGTATGGATTCGTGGCAACGATCCCCCGGAATGCCTGCTTGGTAAGAAAATGGATCTCCGCATCAGGCAATTGTTTGCGCAGGCAACGGATCACAGGTGTGGTCAATACAATATCGCCGATGGAAGAAAAACGTATGATGAGGAATTTTGCCATGGTTTATTGCCACAGGGGCACAGAAACAAAGAGATCAGTTAATGTAATGAAGTTTTTTTACTTTTCAATATAGTTAAGATCTTTGTGAAAAGTTTCTTCGGTAAGAATTGCCGCAATGACCGTTATTACCATGATCACAATAGCTGTTATCCATCCGCCGGTCACGTAGTCGGTCATACCCCGGAATAGTTTAAACAACGGAATGATCAGTATGGTAAGCATTCCTCTTACCATGTTCGGAATAGTGGTTGCTGCTGTTGCTCTTATATTCGTCCCAAACTGCTCGGCCCCCATCGTAACAAATATTGCCCAGAATCCTGTACCAAAGCCAAGTCCTGCACATATCCAGTACATTTTAGCAGCGGTACCATGCCATTGTGTTGTAAAAAAGAGGATCATGAAAATTGCCGTGATAAAGTAAAACAGGTACAGTGCTTTTTTCCTGCTCCTGAACCACTGGCTGATGAAACCGATCAGTATATCGCCGATGGAGATGGCAGCGTATGCATACATGATGGCCTTACCCGGATCGATCTTTTCTTCAATACCCATTTGTTTTCCAAACTCGCTGGAAAAAGTTACCAATACCCCAATGACAAACCAGGTGGGCAAACCGATCAGGATGCTGCATAAATATTTCCGCAGTCTTTCCTTTTTATTAAAGAGCATAAAGAAGTTGCCTCTCTCCACTTCCATCTTTTTCACTTCATGAAACATCCCTGATTCAAAAACGGAGATACGCAACAGCAGCAAAGCCAGTCCCAATCCTCCGCCGATAAAATAACAGGTACGCCAGTCGAAATTTTCTTTCATGATAAATGCCACTACCGCACCGGTAAGTCCAATGCCCGCCACCAATGATGTGGCGATCCCTCTTTTATCTTTTGGAGTAAGCTCTGATACCAGCGTAATGCCGGCACCCAATTCGCCTGCCAGTCCGATGCCGGCAATAAAACGAACCAGTTTGAATTGGTCGGCCGTTTGAATAAAGCCATTGGCAATATTTGCAAGTGAGTATAAAATGATGGAACCGAATAAAACACTCAGCCTTCCTTTTTTGTCGCCCATGATGCCCCAGATGATCCCGCCGATAAGTAATCCCCCCATCTGCCACATGATGATGCCCTCTCCTTCTGTAAGTATCTGTGCATCGGATAAGTTTATCGATTTGAGGCTCGGTACACGGGTTATGCTGAACAACAGCAGGTCATAAATATCTACAAAGTAGCCAAGGGCGGCCACTACCACAGCAATGCTGAAAACAGACTGGTTATTCTTTTGAAGATGCATCGACTGGCTTTTTCTTTTTGCCACAGATCAGTTTAATAAAGATCGGGGCCGTTGTTACCAATACACTTGCCAGCACAATTATTTCAAGATGTTCTTTCAGGTCAAACCCAAATTGCGATAATATCCATTTCTGCAGAAAAAATCCGCCCAGTATCATACTTAATACCCAGGCCACACAGCCGATGATATTGAAAAAGTGAAATTTCTTTCTATCCATGTCCACGATACCGGCAACGATGGGTGCAAAGGTTCTTACAATAGGAATGAACCGGGCTGCTATGATCGCTCCGCCGCCATGCTTTTCATAAAAGTCATGTGCTTCGTGCAAATATCTTTTCTTGAAGAACCACCGGTCTTTCCAGCTGTACATGGCATGGCCAAACCGTTTACCTGTCCAATACCCAAGTCCATTTCCTAATATCCCGGCGATGGAGATCAGCGCTGCCAGTACGAACAGGTCGAGCCAGTAGCTGTATTGAAAAGCATCGAAGCCAACATATTTAAGTACCTGGTATCCGAGGCCTGGCTCTAAATTCCCGGTATCTGCTTTTATTTCATGCGCAAAAATTCCTGCAACAAATAATAAGGAATCGCCCGGCAGAAAGAACCCGACAAATAACCCGGTTTCTGCAAACACAACAAAGAGCAACAGCAACAATCCGCCGTTCTCAATATACCATTGCGGCTGCAGTAATTGTGTCCAGTGAAAACCAAGTAAAATCAGGTCAGGCATTTATATTATTATTTATAACAAGGTTACGAATGTTCTAACTGTCCTTCCCATTTACTTACTGCGGCAGTTGCCAGTGCGTTACCCAATACATTGGTCATCGTTCTGCCCATATCGCAGAATACATCAATGGCGAGAATGATACCCACTCCTTCCGGCGGCAATCCAAACATGGCACCCGTGGCCAGTACCACAACCAGCGATGCCCTTGGTACTCCGGCAATGCCTTTGCTTGTTACCAAAAACACCAACAGCATGATGATCTGTTGCCACACATCGCCAGTGATAGCAGTAATGTTGAATGCCTGGGCGATGAACATGCTGGCAAAGGTCATGTACATCATGCTGCCGTCTAAATTAAAAGAATAGCCCAGCGGCAACACAAAACTTACGATCTTATTATTACATCCAAAACGTTCCATCTCTTCCACCAGCTTTGGATAAACTGCTTCGCTGCTGGCAGTGCTGAATGCAATTGACATGGGCGTAGCGATCCGTTTAAGCAAAACAGGCAGCCTGTTCTTTAAAAAAAGATAGCCCACAAAAAGCAACAGCAGCCATAGGATGAGCAGCCCGAGGTAAAATTCGCCAATGTATTTACCGAATGTTATTAAAATTCCGAGCCCGTTCTTTGCAATGGCAGCAGCCATGGCACCAAATACACCCAGCGGGGCCAGGTACATCACATAGGTAACCATTTTCAAAACCACGTGGGCCAATGAATCCAATGCATTAATGATGGGTTCGCCTTTTTTACCGATGGCAGTAAGTGCAACCCCGAAGAAAACAGAGAACACAACCAATTGAAGTATCTCGTTATTTGCCATGGACTCTACCACACTGCGTGGCACCACATGCTCAACAAATTTTGGCAATGAAAATCCTTTTGACTTTTCCAGCAGGTCGTTTACGGCAGACATGTCGGCATGATGAATATCTGCACCAACTCCCGGTTTGAAAATATTAACCAGTATCAATCCGAGCGACAAAGAAATGAGTGAAGCAGAAACGAACCATAACATGGCCTTACCACCCACCCGGCCCACGGTTTTCATGTCGCCAAGCTTTGCGATACCTACTACCAGTGTTGCAAAAACTATGGGCGCAATGATCATCTGCACCATGCGAAGGAAGATGGTGGTAAGCAGCTTAATGTTATCAGAAAAAATTTTTACCGTACCATCACCATAATTCTCATGTACATAATAGCCCACAATTATACCAAGTACCATCGCAATAAGAATATAAAGGGTAAGCCTGCTCTTTTTTGTTGGCCCCTGGCTTATTTCCATAATGCAGCATTTAGTGTCGCAATATAATATTAAAAGCTGTTAATCAGGGAGGGGGTATAAAAAAGTATGGCTGGTGGTGTTTTTATAGATTAATTGCTTATTTTTCCAATCTATTTTTCATAAAACCAACTACTTGTATGAGTTTATTTGTAAAAAAACCATTGAGCCAAATGCTGGCCCAGGCTGAGAGTAACGAAGGCGGTCTTAAGCGTACATTAAGTGCGGCCAACCTGACTGCTCTTGGTATTGGAGCCATCATAGGTGCAGGTCTTTTTGTAAGAACTGCCGCTGCTGCCGGCCAGGCTGCAGGTGCTGGTGTTACCTTATCATTTATTGTTGCCGCTGTTGGCTGTGCTTTTGCAGGTTTATGTTATGCAGAGTTTGCAGCCATGATCCCCATTGCCGGTAGTGCATACGCCTACAGTTATACAACCATGGGAGAATTAGTGGCGTGGATAATCGGATGGGCACTGATCATGGAATATGCCCTGGGCGCCGCCACGGTTTCCATTGCATGGAGTGAATACCTGAACAAGCTCTTTGACGGGCAGATACCTATGAATGGTGCCATTCGCCGTTTGAAAGTTTTACAAATTCTGCGGGTGTCCATCATTCCGGTATTATGAATGCTCCTGCGTTGATCATCCTTTTGCTGTTAACGCTTTTACTTATTAAAGGCACGCAGGAGTCTGCGATGGTAAATATGATCATCGTGTTCATTAAAGTAGCCATTGTTCTATTGTTCATAATCATTGGCTGGCAGTTTATCAAAACCGGCAATCATACTCCGTATTTAATTCCTGAGAACACTCCCCCGGTAACTGACAGTGCCGGAAAAGTCATTGCTGATTACAGCGGATGGAATAAACACGGTTTCGGCGGTGTGCTCGGAGGAGCGGCCATTGTATTTTTTGCCTTCATTGGTTTTGATGCGGTAAGTACTGCAGCGCAGGAAGCAAAGAATCCTAAAAGAGACATGCCGATCGGTATCCTCGGTTCACTTGTTATTTGTACCGTGCTTTATATTCTTTTTGGGCATGTACTTACCGGGGTAGCCAACTGGCGTGAATTTGTTGATCCGGAAAAAGGCCGTGAAGCTTCTGTTGCTTATGCCATCTCTACTTATATGACAGGTTATGGCTGGCTGGCTACGGCAGTTACCGTGGCGATCCTTGCCGGTTTCTCATCGGTGATATTGGTGATGCTGATGGGACAAAGCCGCATATTCTATACAATGAGCAATGACGGACTGATCCCTAAAGCATTTGGAGAACTTCATCCTAAATACAGAACTCCTTACAAGGCTAACTGGATATTATTTGTTTTTGTTGGATTGTTTGCCGCCTTTGTACCTGGTAATGTTGCCGGCGACCTGACCTCATTCGGAACATTGTTTGCCTTTGTACTGGTGAGTGCAGGTGTGTGGATATTGCGGGTTAAAGAACCCACTATCCCACGTCCGTTCAGGGTACCACTTTACCCGGTTGTATCTGCATTGGGCGTACTCATTTGTACTGCCATGATAGTAGGACTTGATATACAAACATTGAAAGTGGCATTCGGCTGGATGCTTGTCGGGTTAGCAGTTTACTTCATCTACAGTAAAAATCACAGTAAACTCCGGAATCCGGATAAATAAATTGAATCAGATCTGAATAAAAATCCCGTCCGCCAGCTGACGGGATTTTTATTATTACTGTATCTGGATCTCATCCACAAAAATATGCGTATCGCCTCCTGCACCTTCATGCCAGGCAGGAAGTTTTCCATACTGCATCGCCCTCACTCTTACATATCTTGCCGGTACAGGAGTGAAAGTTGCTTCCACATTTTTAACCTGCACTTTTCTATCTTCAATGGATAAAAAGTTCTCCCCGCTGAATACTTTGGTGAATTGTTTTCCATCTGTTGATACCTCTACAATAAGTTGCCTGGGTGCTACGATCCATGCGCCAACATCCTGCAAAAAACCTGCTGTAAGTTTTGAGATCGTTTTAACTTCCTGCATATCGATCTCTGCATCCACATCAACTTTTTGATATCCCTGCCAGTTGCCTTTTCTCCAGTTGGCGCTTCCAGTGATCCCGTCAATCAATCCGGCGGCTCCTCCTCCATCGTATTGCTGCTCAAATTTTGTATTCAGTTTTATCGTCCAGTTATTCGGCCGCTTCCTGAATTTTGCGGTGGTAATAAAGCTTGCTTCCCCATTTTTGCTTATGGCAATGGCTTTGATAAAAACCGACGTGTCAAAAGAAAGGTCGCTGGTATATTTTTTTGAAGAAGCATTCGGTAAAGAGCCATCGGTGGTATAGTAATAATTCACATCAGCCTGGTTACCATAGATACGAACCTTTTTAGTCCCGGTGAATGAAATTGCGCCCCCATCAATGATTGGATTCAGCACGATCATATTGTCTGTTATTGCCGTATTGGGCATACCCGTCTTTCCAAATCCGGATGGCTTTGGCCCCATCATAAAATTTAACCGGCTGCCTTTAATAATATCGAAATAAGACAGGTATGATCTGTTGTAAGCTGCGTTATTTAAAGAAGCAGACTGTACATAAAAATTATCTGCACTGATATCTTTTGCTGTTACAGTAAATAATTTTCCGTTTTCCAGGTGAATGGTTGCAGATGGAAACAAAGGAGTACCGATAATAAAATCTGTTGTGCCCGGAGTTACCGGATAGAAACCCAATGCACTCAGCACATACCAGGCACTCATCTGTCCACAGTCTTCATTACCTGCAAGTCCATCGGGCGCATCATGATACATTTCACCCATGATGCGGTGAACCATGGCCTGTGTTTTATAAGCAGCACCCGTAAAGTTGTACAGGTAAGCGATGTGATGACTGGGTTCATTGCCATGCGCATACTGGCCGATAAGCCCGCTGATATCGCTTTGCTCCCTGCCGGTGGTTTGAGAATTTTCGGTGAACAATCCATCCAGCTTTGCTTCCATATTTTTTCTTCCTCCAATTAAATTCAAATAGCCATTTACATCCTGTGGCATATAAAATGAATACTGCCAGCTATTGGCTTCGGTGAAATTATTATTTACTTCCCGTGGATCAAATGGTGAAAGCCAGTTCCCGTTCTTGCGTGGCTGCATGAAGCCGGTTTGCCGGTTAAAAAGATTTTTATAAGACTGTGCCCGGCGTATGTAATTAATATAATCCTGCTTAGCACCGAGACGCAGTGCAAACTGTGCAATGCACCAGTCATCATACGCATACTCCAGGGTTTTACTTACGCTTTCGTGTTCATCATCCATTTCCAGGATACCATGATCCATTAATGCCGGTAAACCCAAATGATCCCAGGTGGAGCTTTTCTTCATCGCTTCCAGTGCCAGTTTTGCATCGAACTGATTTAAGCCTTTCATATAAGCATCCACAATTACCGGCACGCTGTGGTAGCCAATCATACAATCTGTTTCGCAACCACTGAGTTCCCATACAGGCAGGCGTCCACCTTCTTTGTACTGGGTCAAGAATGATTTTATGTAATCGATCGTTCTTTTCTGATCAATGATGGTGTAGAGTGGATGAGCCCCGCGATAGGTATCCCAAAGAGAAAACACTGAATAATTAGTGAAGCCTTCAGCGGTATGAATTTTATTATCCCGGCCCCGGTATTGGCCATCCACATCCATATTCACATTGGGCACCACCATGGTATGGTATAAGGCCGTGTAAAAAGTTTTTAATTGAGAAGGATTGTTGCTGCTTACATCAATTTTACTCAACTCGTTATCCCATTTCTTTTCAGCATCGGTTTTTACTTTTACAAAATCCCAGCCGGGCAGTTCTGCTTTGAGATTTTTTTGAGCGCCTTCAATACTTACACCCGATATGGCTACTTTAGCCATCACCGATTTATTGGAGAACCGGAAGAATGCCTTCAGGTTTTTCCCCGCTGCCTCTTTCGTTTCATTTGAAAGAACATCACTCTCCCAGATACCATATTTAGTGAACGGCACAGAAAAATCAATCACAAAATAAACATACTGGTTGTCGGCCCACGCCTTACTGCGACGCAGCCCGGCTATGGAATGATCGCTCAATATCTTAATAGAAGTCTCCAGCACTTATCCCGGTGTTTCAGGTCCAGTATCACCGTGGCATTGTCTGCCGATGAAAAACTGTACTTATGAAACCCTACTCTTGTTGTAGCGGTTAACTCCGCCAGGATATTTTCGTCATCCAGCTTAACAGAATAAAAACCGGGTGATGCTTTTTCATTGGCATGAGAAAATTTTGAGCCATAGACTTTATTATCCGGGGAGGGTGTGCCATTCATTGGCATTAACAGGATATCGCCGTAATCACTGCAACCCGTTCCGCTCAGGTGGGTATGCGTAAAACCGTAGATATAACTATCGGAATAATGGTATCCGCTGCAGCCATCCCAGCCATCCAATCTTGTATCGGGGCTCAATTGCACCATCCCATGCGGCAACACTGCACCCGGGTATGTATGCCCATGTCCACCGGTGCCGATCATCGGATCAACATACCGGGTGTAGTTTTTTTGAGCCAGGAGATTAAAAGAGATAAGGAGAAAAAATGTGCAGGTAATTTTATTTTTCACATCAATCGTTTTGCACAAGATAAAACATTCTAAAAAAGCTGGTGCAACAAAAAAGCCCCGGTAAGGGGCTTACTTATTTCCAACCTGGACTTAATTAAAATGGCAGATCGTCTTCAGGTGCGGTTGCAACAGCTGCCTGCGTTTTAACAACAGGAGCTGTACTCATTCCGGCGTTTGTAACATTGCCGGAACTGGCTCCCTGGTTATCCCTGTTACCACCGCCCAGTAACTGAACATTCTGAACCCGCATGCGCAATGTTGCGGCAGCCTGGCCTTCTTTGTTGGTGTAGGCATCTGCTTCCGGCGAACCTTCGGCATAAACGGTTGTACCTTTTACAAGGTATGGAGCAATAGCGGTCCTGTCCGTCCAGTAAGCACATTCCACCCAGGTGGTCCTTTCTTTCTGGTTGCCTTGTGCGTCTTTAAAACGTTCGGTGTGTGCTACGCTGAAATTGATGACATTTTTTCCGTTGACCTCTTTTACGATGCAATCTTTACCAAGATTGCCGATGATCTGAAGCTTAATCATAACTGTGTTTTTAAATTATTAATCGATGTATCTGGTTTAAAGCTAAAGGTAAAAGTTAATCCCATACATTGGGCCTTGGTGATTTTAATGTGCGTAAATAGTCGAGTAACTGGCCCGTATGTACCGCTTCGTGGTAAGCGATGCGTAGCAGGTAATCACCCAGTTTTCGGCGTTGCTTTTTTTCTTTCCGGGTAATGTAAACATCTTCCAGTTCTTTCAGGGAAAATGAATGCACCATCTTCAGGAATTTTTCCCGGTAAGGCTGGGCATTTTTTATTTCATCCTCAACGGTGGTATACGGGTTCCTGGTCAACGGGCTTTCATAACCGCCCAATACACCCTGGTGCAAAATGATGTGGTGGTATACATTCTCGGATTCCAGTACGTGACGGATCATTTCAAAGCCACTCATGGCATCCGGGTCAGGTTTCCAGTACAGGTCTTCTTCTGAAATTCCTTTCCAGACCTTAATACTCCTTCGCCGGACCTCTTCAAAGTTCAGTATCAATAATTCTTTAGCATTCATCTCCTGCCTGTTGTTACATTATTTAAATTATTCCTTCCCGTTCATGACTTGCCTGGCCCTTTAGGCTGGGTTCGTTTTAATTCATTTTCTTCTTTAAAGAACTTACCTGGCTCTGCAGGTTATTTACCATGCTGGCCAGCGAGTTCATATCCCAGCGTTGCTGCAGGCTCACTTTGCTGATCACCATCTGGGCCTGCCAGAGTTCGGCCACATCTTCGGCATTTACCTGGTAAGGCTGGTATTGCGGATTATCACTCACCAGCGTGAGTTTATTTTTGCTGCGGTTGTTCTTCTCGATCCTTTTGTAAACGATCCCTTCGCTGCGGCTTACTACTATATATGCCTGGCTGTTCTTAACATCATTCATATCTTCCACTTTCTCACAAACAATGATGCTGCCGCTGGGTGTAGGCAACATACTATCGCCAATTATTTCAAAGGCCCGGTAATTTCCTCCCGACAACATCGGCAAAGTAAATGTATTCAGTTCATCTATGAACTCACTGTCGGCATAGTTTGCCAGGTAACCGGCGGCAGCTTTTACCGGAACAAAATGAATGATATTCCGGTCGGCCGACATCATTTTCATCTGCCTGCGTTTTGCCAGGTAATTACCCGAACCCGAATTATTACTCAGGTCCTTCAGCAACAATTCATCGAGTGTAAGCTTGAAAATATCGGCAACTATTTCCAGTACATCAAGCCTTGGATCTGCCCGTTCTTCTTCATAGGCTCCCACCAATGAACGTTTGATACGCAGTTTATTGGCAAACTCTTCCTGTGTCCATCCACGTAGTTTGCGCAGGTATTTCAGGTTTTGTCCGGCTGTTGACATGGTACAACTAATTTGGTTAGTACAAATATACTAATTTATTTAGCTTACCAAAAAATATTTTTTATCCCCCAAAAAGTACAGGCAAAAGATGGTTACATATAATATTGTTCACACAGCATCGTTTTACCACAACTTAACCGGGTTTGTTCCTGAGCGGAATCTGATTCAGTTACTGTATTTTTGCCGCAAATCTTTCGATATGAATTATTCATTGGTTATTCATAGCATCCTTCGCTGGGCGGTAGTTGTTCTCGGACTGTGGGCCGTATTATCGGCCTTGTTTGCAGTCGTCTCAAAAAGAGAATACCGCAGTGCTGATAATAAGATAAGCCTGTTCTTCATGATCAGCTGCGACATACAATTGCTGCTGGGACTGGTCTTGTATTTTACAGGCATGTGGTTTGAAAAAGTGAAAAGCGGAATGGGCGAAGTAATGAAAGAACCGGCTGAACGATTCTTTGCAGTGGAGCATGCCCTGATGATGATCATTGCCTGGCTGCTGGTGCATGTGGGCAGAAGCATGGCAAAGCGTGCCGACACCGATGCACAAAAACATAAACGCACACTTATTTATTTCGGCATTGCCCTGGTCATCATCCTGGCAATGATACCCTGGCCTTTCCGTCAACCCGGTATTGCCAGGGAATGGTTCCCTCAATTATAAAATTCAGAATGGTAAAGAGCAAAAAAGATAAACCCATCATCCTCATCACTAATGATGATGGTATTACAGCCCCCGGCATCCGCAACCTGGTAGAGGCGGTGAAAGACCTCGGAAAAGTAGTAGTGGTGGCACCCGATAAACCGCAAAGCGGAATGGGACATGCCATTACCATCGGGCATCCTCTGCGCATGCATAAAGTGGACCTGTTTGGCGATACGGAAGCCTGGCAAACCACAGGTACGCCTGTGGATTGTGTGAAGCTGGCTGTAGATAAAGTACTTCACCGAAAACCGGATCTCTGTTTAAGCGGCATCAACCACGGCGCCAATCATTCCATCAATGTAATTTACAGCGGCACCATGAGTGCTGCCATGGAAGCAGCCATTGAAAGCATTCCAAGCATTGGCTTTTCTTTACTTGACTACAGCGTGGAAGCCGATTTTACTGCTTCCCGGTTTTATATAAAGAAAATAGTAAGCGCCATATTAAAACAGAAGATGGATAAACATCTTTTGCTGAATGTGAACATACCTGCCGTTGCACAGGAATTGATAAAAGGCATAAAAGTATGCAAGCAGGCTTATGCAAAATACGAAGAGGATTTTACCGAACGCAAAGATCCGCACGGTAAAAAATATTACTGGCTCACAGGCGAATTTGTAAACTTTGATAAAAGTAAAGACACGGATGTGTGGGCTCTAAAGAATAATTACATAAGTGTGGTGCCGGTACAATTTGATCTTACAAACTATACGTTGAAAAAAGAACTGGAAAAAAAGAACCTCTTTAAATAATGCTGAAGAAAGACAATTTTATTTTTGGATTCATCATGGGCATGGTAGCTCCTTTTGTTGGCTTTGCGGTTTTTAAATATACCAAACTGGGACCACTGAATTATTGGGAAGCCCTGCAGTATCTTTTTGTGCAACCGGGCCATCGCTTGCTAACGGTTGCCATCAGCCTTTCCTTAATGGCCAATGCTGTTTTGTTCACCATTTACATCAATGCCCGGATCGATAATACCGCCAAGGGTATTTTTGTGGCAACACTCATTTATGCCCTCACGGCACTCAGCATTAAAACATTTGGGTAATTTTCACTTACATCAGGCATGAAATATTATATCATATCCGGCGAAGCAAGTGGCGACCTGCACGGCAGTAATCTTATCAAAGAATTAAGAAAAAAAGATCCTGCAGCAGATATCCGCTGCTGGGGTGGAGATAAAATGCAGGCTGCCGGAGCAACCCTGGTAAAGCATTACAAAGAACTTGCCTTCATGGGTTTTATTGAAGTGCTGAATAACCTGGGCACCATATTAAAGAACATAAAATTCTGCAAAGAAGATATTACCCGGTACCAACCCGATGCGATCATCCTGGTTGATTATCCCGGTTTCAATTTACGGATCGCCAAATGGGCAAAGCAACAAGGCTTCCGGATCATCTATTATATCTCACCACAGGTTTGGGCATGGAAAGAAAACAGGGTTAAACAGATAAAGGAGTGCGTAGATAAAATGCTGGTCATTCTTCCCTTCGAAAAGGCCTTTTACAAAAAATGGGATTACGAAGTTGAATACGTGGGCCATCCCCTGGTTGAAGTAGTGGAGGATTATGTGACTACTCAAAAAGGGCCGATGACCATAGAACAGGGAAGTAAAAATATCATTGCATTACTTCCGGGCAGCCGTAAACAGGAAATATTAAAAAAGCTTCCCATCATGCTGGAAGTAACAAAACATTTTCCCCACTACCGGTTTGTTGTTGCCAAAGCACCCGGACTTGAAGAAAGTTTTTACCACGAACTGCTGCGGCCATATATGAACGTAACATCCGTGGCTGATCAAACCTACCGCTTACTCATGCAGTCGAAAGCAGCACTGGTAACAAGCGGAACAGCCACATTGGAAACAGCTTTATTCGGTGTACCCGAAGTGATCTGCTACAAAGGCAATGCCCTCTCTTACCAGATTGCCCGACGACTGATAAAAATAAAATTCATTGGCCTGGTAAACCTGATCATGGATAAAGAAGTAGTAAAGGAACTGATACAAAATGATCTGACGGTTGAAAATCTAAAACACGAACTTACCCTGCTGCTGACTGACCCCGCAAAGCAACAACAGGTAAAAGAAGATTATATCAGGTTAAAAGACCTGCTTAAAAAAGGCGGAAATGCTTCCGCCAATGCTGCCGCAAGCATTCATTCTTTTCTTACCGGATCACCTGAGTAGTTTAATGGCCAGTATGATCATGGCCAGCAGGAACAATAAGATCGATATCCGGTTGATGCCATGCATGTATTTCACCCATTTTGTATTGGGTGCATCCGGGTCCTTCTTCTTCAGGTACAGGTATTCCGCTATTTGATTGAGTATGCCCATAGTTTTCTGTTCGCTGCTAAAATTAATGCTTAAATTCATATTCCAAAAAGCTTGTTAAAGGTTTGGGCACAAAAAACTATATGCCCGCCTGTTTCGTAGCTTGATCAAACAAATCATTATGACCCGGATCTTACTTTTTGCCTTTTTCATTCTTTCAACATTGCCGGCCATGACCCAGGCAAAGAAATATGCCGTAACAAAAACCGATGCCGAATGGCGCAAGCAGTTAAATGACGAACAATTCCAGGTTACCCGTAAAAAAGGAACCGAACGAGCCTTTACCGGAATCTACTGGGACAATCACCAAAAAGGCATTTACAAATGCATCTGCTGCGGACAGGAACTGTTCAATTCATCCACCAAATTTGAGAGCGGAACCGGCTGGCCAAGTTTTTGGCAACCCATAAAAAAAGACAATGTGGAAGAACTTACCGACAACAGTTATGGCATGGTTCGTACAGAAGTGAATTGCAGCCGTTGCGGTGCACACCTGGGCCACGTTTTTGATGACGGGCCAAAACCAACCGGGTTAAGATATTGTATGAACTCCGCTTCTCTGCTTTTTGAAAAAAAATAAAGCCACGTGACAGAAACCAACTCCTGCGATACAAAGCTTCTGCTGCTGCGGGGATTCGACATTTTTGAACACATCACCGATGAAGAATATGAAGAGCTCGGCCTTATCCATAATTTCCTGGAGGCAAAAGATGGAGATTATATCTACTTCCCTTTTCAAAACAACAACAAACTTTATTTTGCCAAAGAAGGTTTCATAAAGCTTGGATATATTGATGAACAAGGCAATGAGGTCATTAAAGAGATCATTCAGAAAGGAGAAGTTTTTGGGCAACTTACATTGGAAAAAAATAATGACCAGGACGAATTTGCCCGGGCATACAGAAGTTCGGTAAGCCTATGTGCTTTTACCATTGAAGATTTTATTACCCTGCTGAAACGAAAACCCCAAATGGCCATCGCCTTCAGTTTTCAACTGGGTAATAAACTGCGTAAGGTAGAGACCCGTCTCCTGAACATTCTTAATAAAGACGTAAAAAGCCGGCTGATCCAGCTATTGCTGCAATTGGCTGCAGAAAATAATGCCGTAACTAACAATACGGCCTTGCTCGAAAAATTCCTCACCCACGAAGATATTGCCAAACTGATAGGATCCTCCCGGCAAACCGTTACCACAACGCTCAATCTGCTGGAAAAACAAGGCCTGATAACTGTATCAAAGGAATTCATCCGGATCAATGACATGAAGGCCTTCAAAAAAGAAGCGGAACAGGAAACCAGGGAGCAACCCTGATCCGGCTGCACATGCCTGCATGCAAAAAAAAACCTTCAAATTGGCCCTCGCTATTTTTATTGGTTATTTTTTCAAAAAAACCGGCTCCGTATTTTTACGGATCATCACGTAATTATGCATGCACCACCGTCTTTGTTGAAAGAAGAAGAGAGACTCCATAACTCTTGCCAGTATTGGCTTACAAGCCATTCTCCTGTTTGCACATCATCGCCTGATACATAAAATATTACGGCAAAAAAATATGAACTGCAGCCTATAATATGCAGGGATATAAAAGCGTTATTATATTACCCTGATAGAGTTCGCTCAAGCAAGCTTTAACCACATCCTATGAACAAACCAATGTCCGATGAGAAAAACTTTATCTATTCTATTTTTATTATTTACCTCAATAATTTCTGCCCAAAAACCGGCTGAAAATACAATTGAGATAAAAGCAGCCGGTTCAAAATTTCAATTTGTGAACAGGCAAACGCACCAACCCGTAAATCAACTTTTATGGGATGAAACCGAGCCTTTTACAAATGGTTTTGCCAGGGTACTTCTAAACAACAAATTCTCATTCGTTAATTCCAACGGAAATACTGTTGCCCCGGTTGTATTTGAAGATGCAAGAAATTTTGTGAATAAACTGGCTGCTGTAAAAAAATCCGGTAAATGGGGTTTCATCGATGAAACGGGCAAAACAGTAGTTCCCTTTGGTTACGAAATCGTTTATGACTTTGAAGAACCAGTTACCCCTGCTTATAATAACAGGAAATGGTTCCTGTTAAAGAAAAACGGAGAAGTAATTATGCCCCTGGATATAACCGTATGCTACGGTTTTAAAAACGGGGTGGCAAAGATTACCAAGGGCAACCAGGAAGGAATATTATATCCCGATGGGAAAATCGTGCTTGGTGCCGCCAAAACAAGTCCGGTTAATCCAATAAATTTTCATAACCCCGGGTCAACCAACGCCACCATACCATGTCCCGATAATGTGGATTTTGAGCACGGGGATTTTACAAACTGGCAATGCTTTATTGGCGATGTGGATTCCGTAGGTACCACCAATGTGATAACGGTCACCCCTTCTCCACCAACACCAAACAGGCATACCATCGTACCACGTATTACTCCTTCTGCAATAGATCCCTTTGGGTTATTTCCGACCAACCCGCCCGACGGAAGCAATTTTGCAGTAAAGCTCGGTAATACAAATATTGGCGCACAGGCAGAAAGGATCCGCTATCCCATACACGTACCGATAAATGATTCCAACTTCTGTATCCTGTATAATTATGCGGTGGTTTTCCAAGACCCGGGCCATACCATATGGACACAACCAAGGTTCAATGCAAAACTTTTCGACTCGGCAACCAATGCCTATGTAACCTGCGCCTCCTTTGAATACATTTCCACTTCCGGCTTGCCGGGATTTGCCGTTTCTACCGTAAACCCGATGGTGATCTATAAGCCATGGTCTTCTGTTTTCATGAGCCTGAGGGGCTATGGCGGCAGAACACTATACCTTGAATTCACCACCGCCGACTGCGTAAGAAGGGGCCACTGGGGCTATGCTTATGTAGACGTGGAAACCACTTGCGGAAACCCCGTAGAAGTTCAATATGATTGTACGCCCCCCAATATAACAACATTGGTTGGCCCCCCGGGATTTCAAACCTATAACTGGTGGAACCAGAACTATACAACATTACTGGGAACAGGCCAGACGCTTACCCTTAACCCCGGCCCTGCCGTGAACTCGATCATCTGGCTTGAAGTGATCCCGTATAACAATTTTGGTTGTACAGATACTTTAATGGTTCGGATCACGGGAAACTTTGATGCCCGGTTCGATATGTCGGCCGATGCAGGATGTGCGCCAAAGACCTTTACTTTTTACAACCGGAACCTTCCGTCGTCTACCACCCTATGGGATTTTGGAGATGGCACCACGGGCACGGGCGATACCGTAACACATACTTATCCACTACCAGGTTCTTACATCGTGCGGCTTACAGTAACAATGCCGGGAGGATGTAGCGGAACAGCCATACACCCCGTGACGGTTTATCCATCGCCCAATGTTAACCCGCCGCCAAACCAAACCTTATGCGATGGGGCAACAACCAACCTGGTGGATTTTACAGGAACTGCCGGTTCCACTTTTACCTGGACGAACAATAATACATCCATTGGACTGGCAGCGAGTGGATCGGGAGACATTCCGCCATTCACCGTTGTCAATAACAGCAATGCTCCTGTTACAGCTACCATAACCGTTACACCAACACTTGCCAGTTGTTCCGGTGTACCGCAGTTATTTACCATTACGGTTAATCCAACACCAAACGTTACGCAGCCATTAAATCAAACTTTATGTAATGGTGCTGTAACCAATGTAATAAATTTTTCAGGTTCAGTAGCTGCTGCCACTTTCAGCTGGACGAATAATAATACTTCCATCGGATTAGCGGCAAGTGGAAATGGAAACATCGCGGCATTTACTGCCACCAATAATAGCAATGCGCCTGTTTCTGCAACCATTACGGTAACCCCATCAGCAGCCGGTTGTCCGGGTACGCCAGAAACTTTTACTATAACAGTTAACCCAACTGCAAATGTTACACAGCCGTCCAATCAAACCTTGTGTAATGGCGCTTCAACAAATACAATAACATTTACCGGCGCTGTTGCCGGTACAACTTTCAGTTGGACCAATAATAATACATCGATTGGTCTTGCAGCAAGTGGCAACGGAAACATCGCTTCATTTACTGCAACCAACAGCGGCATTACGCCGGTGACCGCAACAATTACGGTAACTCCGTCTGCTGCCGGTTGTCCGGGTACAGCAAAAACATTTACCATCACAGTAAATCCATCAGCAGATGTTGCTCAACCAACAAACCAGGCTTTATGTAATGGGGCAATGACCAATGCAATTGCATTTACCGGTTCAGTAGCTGCAACCACATTCAGTTGGACGAACAGTGATCCATCCATTGGCCTTGCAGCAAATGGCAATGGAAATATTCCTGCTTTTACAGCCACCAATTCAACCAATGCAGCTGTTACGGCAACCATTACGGTCACCCCATCTGCAGCCGGTTGCCTGGGTACGCCACAGACCTTTACAATAACGGTGAAACCAACACCGGATGTAAACAGGCCTTCTGATCAAACACTTTGTAATGCCTCCATGTCCAATGCGGTAAACTTTACCGGTAACGTGGTGGGAACAACATTCAACTGGACAAATAATAATACATCCATCGGTTTGGCAGCAAGCGGTGCCGGAAATATTGCTTCTTTTGCTGCCATCAACTATCTTAATACAGTTAATACAGGAACCATCACCGTTACCCCCGGAGCAGTGGGTTGTGTTGGTACGCCTGAATCTTTTGCAATAAATGTAAATCCAACACCTGATGTGGTTCAACCACCGAGCCAGGGAATATGTAACGGGGCTGCAACCAATGCAATAATATTTGCAGGAGCCGTGAGCGGTACTATATACAACTGGACAAATACGGCCATCTCCATTGGTTTGCCGGCAAGTGGTACCGGAAATATTGCTCCGTTTGCCGCAGTAAGCAATGGTTCATCTACATCGGTTGCTACCATTACGGTAACACCAAATGCGTTGGGATGCAATGGCCCGTCGAAATCATTTACAATAACTGTGAACCCGATCCCGTCTGTTGCACAGCCTGCAGACCAGGCATTGTGTAACAAATCAACAACCAATGCCGTGTCATTTACAGGAACGTTAAGCAGTATCTCAACATATGCCTGGACGAACAGCAATCCATCTATTGGTTTGCCGGCAAATGGTACCGGCAACATTCCTGCATTTACTGCAGTGAATACAGGCAATGCACCTGTAACGGCTGTTATTACTGTAACGCCTTCTACCAGCACTTGTCCGGGAGTACCAAAAACATTTACCATAGTGGTTCACCCCACTCCTGCTGTTAATGCCAGCAACGATATGAATGTGTGCCTGGGCAAAACAGCACAGTTATCCGCAAGTGGTGCATCACAATATACCTGGACACCGGCCACGGGATTAAGTTGTACGAATTGTGCAAACCCATCTGTTACACCAACGAGCTCAATAAAATATATGGTGAAAGGAGAAAGTGCATTCGGATGTTTTGCTTTCGATTCGGTTTCACTTACCGTGATACGTCCTTTCCAGATGCTGGTTACACCAAACGACACCTTGTGTATCGGTGAATCAACAGGATTACGGGCAAGTGGCGCAAACAGTTATTTATGGTCCCCCTCACAAGGGCTCAGCAATGTTAACATCGCTGACCCGGTAGCTACTCCAACCCGGACAACTTTATACAAAGTGATCGGTTACGATGCATATGGTTGTTTTACCGATACCAATTTTGTAAAAATAGATGTAGGCCCAAAGCCAACACTTAATCTTGGCCCGGATATAACAACTACCACCGGAACCACACTTACGTTTAACCCTATTACAACCAATGGGCCGATCGTAAGCTGGACATGGACACCAACAACCGGCCTGAGCTGTACCACCTGTCCAAGCCCATCGGTTACTGTAAAAGACAATAGTTACTACGTACTGAACATAAAAAACAGTTACGGCTGTTTAACCACCGATACCGTTTTGATCTTTGTATTCTGTAAGAGTGCACAGGTGTTCATACCAAATGCCTTTACACCAGATGGAGACGGGTTGAATGATGTATTGATGGTGAGAGGCAAAGGAATTTTAGTAAAAACATTCCGCATATTCAACCGCTGGGGTGAACTTGTCTTTGAAAAAACAAACTTCGATCCAAACGATCCGAAATACGGATGGGATGGAAAAGTGAGAGGCGTACCCGCCACACCGGATGTGTTTGTTTATACCGCCGAAGTGATTTGCGACAACGGGGTGATGTATACCTATAAGGGCAACACTACTCTTTTAAAATAACGATCCATAACTATCCAATATGAAAAACCTTGTACGAAACCAATTACTGATCTTCCTGCTGCTGTGTGCCGGCACGGCGAAGAGCCAGGATATAAACTTCTCACAGTTTTATGAATTACCCCTGTTGAGGAACCCGGCACTGGCGGGCATATTTGCTGGAGACGTAAGAGTTACATCGGCTTTTCGCAGCCAGTGGCAGAGTGTTACCACGCCTTACCGCACACTGGGACTTGGCATGGAGTACAAAAAACCGGTCGGAAGAAATTCAAACGACTTCATCACCATCGGCACACAACTTACCAATGATATTGCCGGAGATTCAAGACTGCGCCGTACACAGATATTCCCGGTGCTCAATTATCACAAGTCATTGTCCGGTGAAAAAGATACTTACTTGTCTGCAGGCGTCATGGGCGGACCGGTCATTCAGCACTTCGATCCTTCCAAGCTGAGTTTTGATGACCAGTTTGTAAATGGTTCTTACAGTCCGGCTAATCCAACTAAACAGGTTTTCACCAACACCGGTTTCACCTATTGGGATGCTTCTGTTGGATTGAACTTCAGCAGCACGGCCGGTGAAAGCACCCGATATTATTTGGGTGTTGGGTTATTTCATATCACCAAACCAAAAGTTGCATTCCAGCAGCAATATGATATAATACTGAATCCAAAATGGGTTGTCAATGCAGGCCTTTCTACCCCGCTGAGCGATGATAACAAACTGATCGTTTATGCCGATTACTTTATGCAGGGGGGTGCCAAACAGATACAGGGCGGATTATTATTCAGCCATGATCTTATATCAAATGATGAGAACCTGAAAACGACCATATCGGGTGGCGCATTCTACCGCTGGAATGATGCGCTGGTTCCTGTTTTAAAATTAGATTACAACCAATTCGCTATCGGCGTTACCTATGATGTGAATGTGAGCAAATTAAAAACTGCCTCGCAATACCGCGGCGCTTACGAGATCACACTTTCTTACAAAGCTTTCCGCAACAGCATAAACAGCTCTGCTGAAAAAGTAAGATGCCCGGCGTTTTATTAATGGAAAATAAACTTACAGGTTGTAGGTAGTGGCTAGTTCCTTCAACTCCAGGATATTGGTAACCCCCAGTTTATCAAACAAACGGGCCTTGTGTGTGCCAACAGTGGAAGTCTGGATATTCAATGTGTGAGAAATATCGGTTACGGTCTTTCCTTCAAGCAATAAAGAAACAATTTCAAATTCACGGGGCGACAGGTCGTTGAACGGATTGCCTGTTTTACCCGAGAAAGAATCCTCTGCCAGTTTTTCGGCCAGTGTATCGCTGATATATTTCTTATTGTTGAGGATTGTACTGATGGCCCGTGTGATCTCTTCCAGCGGTGCTTCTTTTGAAATAAAACCGTAAGCACCTGCTTTCATAAAACGCTTGGCATAAATATTCTCTGCACTCATTGAAAACATCAGCACTTTTGCCGTAGGATATTTTATGTGAACATATTCCATCAATCCCAGCGTATCAGTTTTAGGCATCTGTATATCAAGCATCACCAGGTCATAACTGTTCTCTTTCATTTTTACCATCGCTGTTTCGCCATCCATTGCTTCATGAATTTCTGCAGGGCTGTACATCTCAGACAGAAGGGTTTTTATACCCGAACGAACTACTACATGATCATCAACAAGCAGGAACTTTTTCATTCTTTTTGCAGGGTTTAGATTGCAAATGTATTATATAGATAAATATGCTCTATGAAGATAGAAACTTTTCTACATAATATTAGGGTTAGCTACTATAATATTATTTGTGCGCTTTCCAGAACTTTACGGCAACCGTAAATGTACTTTGTGTATTTACGATGCCGGGTTTCGTAATAACCCGGTTAAATCCAATCCTTTTAATACCCGAACCGTATTGCAATGAAAAGACCTGATAAACTTGTTCACTACTTTCCTGTTGCCGGCAACAACGGATTAAGATTTATGCTCACCGGTGAAGAAGGGAAATACCGTTCCATTGTTGAAAATTCCATTCATGCCTTTTTTCTTACCCTTTCCGATGGCAGCATCCTCGAAATAAATAATGCAGCCTGCAAAATGTTTGGCTACACTCCTGCTGAATTAAAAAAATTAAAAAGATGGGACTTTATTGATCACGACGATCCCCGGCTTTTAAATGCGCTCGAAATCCGTGAAAAGAATGGCTTTGCCATGACGGAAGCAACCGGCATTAAAAAAACCGGTGAACGTTTCCCGGTTGAAATAACTTCTGCTTTTTTTATTGACACAGATGGCCTGAGAAAAACCAGCACCATGGTATCCGACATCAGCATACGGAAAGAAGCGGAAATGCTGATTGAAGAAAGCGAACAACGGTATAAAATATTCATCCAGGAAAGTACAGAAGGCATCTGGCGTATTGAGCTAAAAGAGCCAATCAATATTTCTGTCCCGGTGGAAGAGATGGTGGAAAGCTGTTTTGAACATGCTTACATCGCCGAATGCAATGATGCATACGCTGCCATGTATGGCTTTGAGAAAGCAGCCGAACTTACCGGCATCCCTTTACATAAGATATGGCCAAAAGAAAACCATATATGCAGGGGAATACTTCACAAAATTCTTCAGTAATAATTTTAAGGCAACCGAGGAAATAAGCAATGAATATAACCGCAACGGTGACGAAGTTACTTTTGTGAATTCACTGACGGGTATAGTGGAAGGCAATTTCTTAAAACGTGCCTGGGGGATACGGAAAGACATCACCCTGCAAAAAAAATCGGAAGAAGCGCTGGCCGAAAGTGAATACCGCCTGCGGGCCATCATACAAACTGATCCCGAATGCATAAAACTGCTTAGCCGGGAAGGTACCATACTTGAAATGAATCCTGCGGGGCTGGCAATGATTGAAGCCGAAAACCCTGAACAGGTGATCGGAAAAAATGTGTTCAGTATCATATTACCTGAATATAAAAAAGCTGTTGAAAAATTAGTGAAAGATGTTTTTGAAGGGAGGCAGGAAAAACTGATCTTCCGGATCAAAGGATTAAAGGGAAGGGAGCTGTGGATGGAAACACATTGTGTGCCTTTCCGAAATGCCGCAGGAGAGATCACCGCCATGCTTTCGGTAACCCGTGACATCACGGAAAGCAAGCTGGCACAGGCGCAATTACTTAAATCCGAAGAGCAGTATAAATATCTTTTCAATAATAACCCCGCCAGCATCATCATCTGGGACCTTGATACCCTGCAGATCCTGGAGGTGAATGAAACAGCCGTTGAATTATACGGGTATTCAAAAGAGGAATTCCTGGAATTAACCGTACTCAACATCAGGCCAAAAGATGAACAGGCAAGATTACTGGAACTGGTGGAAGAAGTAAAGAAGACGGATTTTTGTAAAAAAATAATGCGGTGGCGGCATATTACCAGCAGCGGAAATAGCATCATCATGACAATTGCTTCGCACAGCATTCAATACAATGGAAAAAGAGCCGTGCTTTCATTAGGCAATAACATCACCGAAAAAGTTCAGCTCGAGAACAGCCTCAATGAAGAACGAAAGATCAGGCACCAGCAGATAACCGAAGCGGTGATAACGGGCCAGGAAAAAGAACGTACGCAATTAGGCGAAGAATTACACGACAATATCAACCAGATACTGGCTTCCACCAAACTATACCTTGAGTGTTCATTAAAAGATGAGAATCCCAGGGTTGACCTGGTGACTGAAAGCAAACTCCTCATCGAAAAAGCGATGACCGAGATCCGGAAACTTTCAAAATCCTTACTGCCGCCTTCGCTTGGCGAAGTGGGATTGCTGCAGGCGCTGAATGAACTGGCCGATAACATAAAGCAGGTGAACGAACTGTCCATTTCAATTCAATGGAAAGATGTATGCGAAAATGAACTGTCCAATAAATTAAAGCTTACCATTTTCCGCATCGTTCAGGAACAGCTGAACAATGTTATAAAACATGCCGATGCAAAAGAAGTTCTCATCAGCCTTTCAAAAGACGGGAATGCTCTCCAGGTAATTGTTAAAGACAATGGAGTGGGCTTTGAACCAGACCTGAAAAGAAACGGCGTTGGCCTCCGTAACATTACCAGCCGTGCGGAAGTGAACAACGGCATTGTCTTCATCAATTCAAAACCCGGAGAAGGATGCGAACTCATTGTAAACTTCTCCCTTGAAAAAGCGCTTAAAACAGCTTAAAACAAAAAGCCTCAGAAGAGGCTTTTCAAAGGAAGGAAGGAACTTTCATCCTCCAATGCTTTCAAAGGGATCGGGATATTGTTTTGCACATACTGCTTGAAGACGATGTAAAAGTAATACCACGGCTTGCCCGGTAATATAGTATCAGTGTGAAATTAAAGTAGTGTAATTTCTACAACACATTTTGAACAGCTAACTGCCTGCCAATGTAAGCAGGTGATCCCGGATGATATCAAAATGTTCCCAGGGAATAAAGTGACCGGCGCCGGGAATGATGATGATTTTCACTTTTGGATTGTGGGCCAGTTTCTTCTTTCCATAGTCAACATTCTTTACTGTAACAAACTTATCCTTATCTCCGTGAATAAATGTTACGGGCATTAGCAACTGGCCGTACCCTTTATCAAGCTGGTAAAGTTCTTTTTTAAAATACACGATCTCGTCATTGGATGGCCGGAAGGCCCCGGGCATCAGCCACTTTAAAGGAGAATAAGTGAACGCATACCGCCAGTATTCTTTCGGTTCATCGGTTGGTGAAATGGAACCCGCCAGTATCGTAAGTGAAGAAAAATATACCGGCTTATCCTGCGCCATCTGAACAATGACCGGCCCGCCGATGCTGTGCCCCACCAGGTGAACCGGTTTGTGATTATTCTCCTTCTCTGCAATTTTATTGATGAGCAATGCCTGGTAAGGAAGGTGATAAGCTGTACCGAAATCGCTGTAACCAAAACCCGGGCGGTCAACAGAAATAATCCGGAACTGTTTCAGCAACACACTGTCCATCATGTATATCTTAAACGCATCCCAACTTCCCGGTGACCCGTGAACAAAAAAAAGCGTGGGCAGGGTATCCGAACCAGTCTTTGCATAATGGATCGGCACGCCATCTTCCTTCAAAGTAAAAAAATGAACGGATATACCTTTCTTTTCTTCAAATTCTTTACCGGCACTTTTATCATCAATGCGGAATTTCATACAGGATTGTGCAAAAATGACCCATGCCGTTACAAAAAACAGCAGCCCCCATTTGAATCTTCTTTTAATTTTCCAGGCCATTTATTATAAATTTAAAATTGTTGAATGTTGTTGAACGTTGTTGAAAATTACCTGGTACCCTTCCACCACATTAACCACATTAACCACATTCAACAACCTTCAACTTTCTTAAACAACCTTCAACTTTCTTCAATAAAAGACACTAAAAATTCTTCAGGTTCCTTATCACCGCCTTGTTATCCCGGAACATCTGCATGCCTTCTTTTACCGTAAGGTACCGGAAACCCTGCCGGTGATTTTTAACGCTGATCCGGTACAGCAGTTTAAAATGCCGGGCAATCTCCTTCCAGGCAAAAAATACCGAATGCCCTGGATCATAAATATGCGTAGGCTCGCTGCCGGCACCATTCAATTCGATGATGGTGAAATTTTTCCCTTCTTTCAGATCATCTAAGTTGTTGTACATGATATCCAGCCTGCCAAAATAAAACCCGGGTATCTGTTTGCAAATATGATTAAAGCTCTTTGTAAATGTTTCATCGGCCCAATGCGACACATCTATGAACTTGGCGCCCCTGGCATGGTTACCATAAGGCACCATATTCTTTGCTTCGCCATTTTTCAAAACTGTGTTTAATTCATCGCCGTATATTTTTTGTAAAGCACTTAATTGAAAATGATAACGTGGATCTTTCATTAAAAGCTGGGTGATGGTAGATACCCCATCTCCTTTTAAGATCAGGAACTCCTTGGAAACGATGCCGCTGATGACCCCATTTTCTTCTCCCGGCATGCGAACATAGAACACACCCACTTCCTCCGGCCTGGCTATAAATTCCTGGATGAGAAAATTCATATTTATCCTTTCCGCATAAGATGCCAGGTCCTCATCGGAATAGATTTTTTGTACGCCCATCCCCTTGCAGCCTATGTCGGGCTTGCCGATACAGGGATACTGAATACCCGATTGGTTAAATCCTTGCAACAATTCCGCAGCCGGCGTGTCCTTATTAAAAAAAATTGTTTTGGGTATGTATTGCGCCGGGATGATGTCGTAGATCTTCTTCTTCGACTCCATTAAAAATCCGGCATTTTCAATAAGCGGATTAGAAGCATTGAAAAAGAAAAATGACCTTGCCCGGGCTGCATAATAAAACCATACAAAGTACATAGGTATGTAAACCACATCAAAAGGCCAGTACTCCCAGTGCGTTAGTTTGTGCAGGTATAGGCTGATCTTTTTCACGATTGGCTTATCAGTGAATGAGGAAACTGAATGGTTTCTTCAAATGTTTTATCCTGCAACAGGTCGGAATGCTTAAAATTAATTTTATCCGGCGTCGTTACAGCTTGTGTGATGCTGAATGTTTTCAGCCCGGTACTTCTGTTAATAACAAAACCATTCTCTTCATCATTGTTGTTATGTGCATGAAAGCGGTGAACATCATCCGGCAACGGAGCTGCCGTAGTTTCAATGAAGCGGTCAAAAAGATCTTTCCGGAATGCAATCACATCTTCGTTGTACAAGGTTGCCGATGACCAGATGTAATTTCCCGAAACATCCAGTTCCCTTTCATATTTTTTGTTTCCATCCCACCGCAACTCAAACAACTGTCCCGGCATATAATGAACAACTGTGAATGGTTCAATATTTTGTAAGTCGATCCCGGCAAATGAAGTAAGCGGATATTCTGCTGCAATGATATCGAGTAAGATGAGCCCGCGGCTTTTGCGGTAAGGAGGTGCCGGCACATGTTTTACAAATGCGCCATTCAGCAGAACAGATACCACACCCCTTTCTGAAGCGGCAAACCAGGTTCCGCCCGCCTTTGCATCTTTCGGAAAGATGAGTTTCTGCCCATTGACGATCTCGGCCATCGGGGCAGCAGCAGTTGGCCGCTGAATATTTTCATCCCGGTTTGAAGTGATAATTTTTTTATTGCCAGCAGAAACAAAACTTACTGTGCACATTGCTGGCGGTATTGTATGGTGGAAGGAGCTACGCCAAATTCATCCGATACCAGAACGCCGTCGGTTGCTATCAGCGCCACCCGTATGAGCGCCTGGTGATGAATGCAATGCTCGAGGTTGTAAAGTACTTCCCTGTTATAGTTAGATTGAATGGTAATGTTATCACCTGCAGCCTGGCAAACTATCAGCATCGGTTTATCGGCCAACTCCAGTTTATTTTGTATCTCCCGGATGGCAGCAATGGCTTCGTTCTTATCATTTTCGTACAGCTTATTCCGTTTACGGTCGTCGTAGTTTACTACAGCCGTTTCATAACCGGCCAGCAGGCACTGGTACAATTCTATTACGTGGCGGGTGTGCTGTCCGATAGTAGCTCCACTAAGCGCCGGACAGGAGGCAGTATAATTTTCCTGGCCCGGCAATTGGTCCAGCACTGCTACGATCTCATTTAAAGCTTCCTTGGCCTTGTTGAAAATAATTGTCAAAATTTAAGTTTTAAAAGTTGCGGTATATTTTTCCGGTAAATGATAACCAATCCTGCACAGCAAACAAAACAAATTACGGCGTACGAAAACAAAACTGCATCGCCCCCAAAGTAAATGCCCAGTTTGGTCAGGTGAAAGAAAATGGCACCCGACATCAAACCCAGGCCCAGAATGGCCCCGATCAGTGTGGTACGGGGTATCAATATGAGTATGGAAGCGATGAGTTCCCCTACTCCGGTTCCAATCCTGCCCCAGGGCTCTATACCCAGTTTTGTAAATAATTGCACCGACTCAGCCTGTGCCGTAAATTTAAAATACAAGGTCTGCAGCATGATGACAGCCGCAACGATCCGGAATAACCAGGTAAAAATGTTTCTTGTCATAATGCTGCAATATTAGACCAACTGGGTAAAGCACAATGTCATCCGCGTGACAACAAAGAAAAAGAATATGTTCAAAATACAGAAAATTTTCCTGGCCGAAAAATCTACGACATAATCCACATCCCGGATTTCCCCCTAAATTAAGAGGGGCCTGCAGGAAAAGTAATAATTTCATAACAGGCGTACCCTGTTAAAAGTTCACTAAGCCTGTTTTCTGTCAGGTATAAGACAAAGATTGCAGCAGATTATTCCTTTCTTTGTACCCTAAATAAATAGCCATGAGATCTTTATTCGTTTTTGCAGTGCTTAGCCTTATAACCATATCGGCCAATGCACAGGATGCAGGCGCACTGCGTAAAAAACACTTCAACCTCGATAACGGCATTGCCATCCAGGGGTACGACCCCGTTGCCTATTTCACTGAGAACAAAGCCATAAAAGGAAAAAAAGACATGGCCGTTTATCACCAGGGTGTTACCTATTATTTTTCATCCCCCGGCAATAAAGAACTCTTTAAAGCCAACCCATCCAAATATGAACCGGAATACGGCGGCTGGTGTGCCTATGCCATGGGCGAAAAAGGAGAAAAAGTTTCTGTTGACCCGGAGACATTTAAAATACTGAATGGTAAACTCTATCTTTTTTATAACCGTTTTTTTACGAATACATTAAAAGACTGGAACAAGAACGAAGCTTCGCTAAAAAGCAAGGCCGATGTTAACTGGCCGAAGTTGTTTCATTGAGGAGTTTAAGATTTGAGGTTTGAGGTTTGAGGTTAAGAGACTCCAATAACTTCAAACCTCAAACTATAACACCCAATTCATACCCCGGTATCACCAATTGATACAGCAATCAACAAAAGGACCGGTTAATCATTATACTTTTAACCAAATTTTGAACAGCAACATTTACATACCGCAATCAGCCCGTTTAAAACAGGTGATCCGCTCCATCTGGCAGGTGGAGGAATTAACGCCTTTTAAAAATGAACACATCATGCCCAAGGGTTTGGTGGAGATCATCTTTAATTTCAGCGAAGGAACTTTTGTGAACGCAAAAATGGGCGATACGCAATACCAGTTGGGAAGATGTTTCATCAACGGCTACAACAGTTCGCCTATTCAAATGCAACTTCCTAAGCAACGCTTTTTCTTTGGCGTGGAACTTCAGCCCGTTGCCGTAAAACGTTTATTAAAAATTCCCGCTGCTGAATTTGCCGATCTGCCCGCCGACCTGGCATTGATCGATCCTTCTTTCGACCGGCTCTGGCACCGGCTGGCAGAAGCAGCAACTTTTAATGAAAAGGTTTCCATCATCAGTAACTGGGTCGAAAAAAATTCAATTGAACATGATCCACGTGAGCAGATGCTGAATGATTTTTTACATTCTTCAGCCATGCTCAACATAAACGTATCCGGACTTGCAAAAACATTGTGCTGGTCGCCCCGGCACATGTCGAGGAAGATACAGGAGATCACCGGCATGAACACCGAAGAGATACTGCTTTATAAAAAATACCTGTACGCGGTTGAACTGATGCATCATAAGAACATCTCTCTTACCGAGATAGCCTATGACTGCCATTTCACCGATCAGTCGCACTTCATTAAGTCCTTCAAAACATTTACGCAGCTCACACCCGGCGAATACCTGCGCAATAAAAGCCATCTGCAGGGGCATATTTTCGAGAATGTCCGTTAAATACAATTTCCCCCACCCGCCTGCTTCTACTTTTGCTATCAAAAAAAAGTCATGAAACAGATCCTTTTATTTATGTCAATCAGCCTTGCCAGTGGCCTGCTGCTGATGAATGTTTACAATTCGCTTATCGACACCAAAGCGTGGGGCAGCGACATTCCAAATTCGATTGAAACCACCCGGCAGTATTACAAGTCGGTGAATCCCGGGAATTTTTACCGGGTCTTCTCCCCGATCAATCAAATACTGGCCCTGTTGCTGGTGGTATTGTTCTGGAAGTTCTCACCTGGCGTACGTTGGTTCCTCGTTGCGTCATTTGTAATGTATGTGCTCACCGATGTATTCACCTTTGCCTATTTCTATCCAAGAAACGACATCATGTTCAAAACCGCAGCACTCACTGATGTGGAAACGCTGAAAAGAGTTTGGGCCGAATGGGATTTCATGAACTGGGTACGTTCAGGCGTACTGATGACCGGGGTTGTGTTCTCCTGGATATCGTTGTACAAGATGTTCTCGGGTAAGTAAAGACATTGAACAGTTTAAGGTTTGTGGTTTGTAGTTTGTGGTTAAAAGACTCCAACAACTACAAACCACAAACCACAAACTACAAACCACAAACTACAAACTCCCAACTTCAAACCCGATTTTTCAATTTCCCTCATTTTATCCTACCTTTCTCCTCCTTCCAATATCCCCCACAACGTATTTCAAAATATCAAAACTAATGTTATGAAGAAAATGATTGCTTCCTCCTGTATGGTTTTTATTGCCCTGCAGGCAAATGCCCAGGTTGACGCCGGGCTTTTTCGTTTCCCGGATGTTTCAAAAACACAGATCGTTTTTACCTACGGCAATGATATATGGGTGATGCCCAAGAGTGGCGGCACCGCCGAAAAACTCAGCTCACCTGCCGGCGTGGAAAGTTTTCCCAAATTCTCTCCCGATGGAAAAACCATTGCCTTCAGCGGTAACTACGATGGCAACCTGGATGCCTATACCATTTCTGCAAATGGCGGTATCCCCCTTCGTTTAACACAGCATGGCATGCCAGACAGGGTGGTTGACTGGACACCCGATGGCAAACGTGTGCTCTTTGCATCGGGCCGTGAAAGCGGAAGGAATCGTTTCAATCAATTCTATACCATTGCTGCCAACGGTGGCCCTTCTGAAAAACTTCCTTTTGCATATGCAGAGTTTGGCTCTTATTCTCCCGACGGAAAAAAGATGGCCGTGACTTTTATCTCGCAGGCTTTCCGCAACTGGAAACGTTACCGCGGCGGATGGAGATCGATGATCCATCTCTACAATTTTACCAACAACAGCTCTGAAAATATTTCTTACACTGAAGCAGCCGGCAGCGAATTCCCCATGTGGAACGGCGATTATATTTATTTCCTCAGCGACCGTGGCAGCGAACAACGCATGAACCTCTGGCGCTATGCCGTTAGCACAAAAAAATATGAGCAGCTTACCAACTATAAAGATTACGATATTCATTTTCCATCCAACGGGCCCGATGATATCGTGTACGAACAGGGGGGCAAATTATGGCTTTTCAATTTTGCCTCACAGAAAGCAATAACTGTTTCTGTAAATGTGGTAACCGATAAAGCGGCGCTGAAACCAAAATCTGTTTCTGCTGCCGGTTATGTGCAACATACCAATATCAGTCCGGATGGCAACCGTGCCTTGATCGAAGCCAGGGGCGATGTCTTTTCTCTCCCTGCCGAAAATGGTTTTGTAAAGAACCTAACCCGCAGCACTTCTTCCTTTGAACGTTATCCATCCTGGTCGCCCGACGGAAGCATGGTGGCTTACTGGAGCGACCAAAGCGGTGAGAATGAACTGTGGCTTGCACAAACAAATTCCGATGCAGCGCCGAGAAAGTTGACCAACTATAACGGCGGCTTTGGTTACAATATTTACTGGAGCCCAAACAGCAAAAAAATTGCTTTCATCGACCAGGCCATGAAAATAAAAATGGTTGATGTTGCAAGCGGCGCAACCACGCAGGTTGACCAGGCCCTCCGCTTCATGCACGGCGGATGCGAAGGCTTTATTGTAAGCTGGTCGCCAGACAGCAGGTGGTTCAGCTACGTACGTGACCTTACCAACTACCACAGGGCCGCATTCATTTACGATGCAAACAATAAAAAGCTGAACCAGGTTACCGATGGTTTTTACAACTGCGGTGATGCCGTATTTGATGCCGAAGGAAAATATTTATTTGTAACCACCAACCAAACCTACAACCCGTATTACAGCGATATTGACAACTCTTTCATTTATGGCAACAGCACCCAACTTGCTGCCATCAGTCTAAAGAAGTCAACACAGTCGATACTCTATCCAAAGAACGATACCGTTGCCATAAAAATGGAAGACGCTAAAAAAGATACGGCTTCTAAAAAAGCAACGACGGCAACCGGTGATATTGACTTCGACGGCATACAGCAACGTATGGAGATACTCTCCCCCGCCACCGGCAACTACGGCAGTATTGCCGCGGTGAAAGGAAAATTCCTTTACCAGAAATTCCCCAACCTCGGCAGCGGACCCGATGTAAAACCATCCTTAAAATATTACGACATCGACAAGCGGGAAGAAAAAACCATTTTAGATAATGTAAATGATTTTACGGTTTCGGCAAACGGAGTAAAATACTGGTGGCGTGGAGGAGAATTGACCATCATCAAACCGGAAGAAAATCAAAAGTTTGAAAAGACACTCCGCCTGAATGAAATGGAAATGATGGTTGACCCCATGGCCGAGTGGAAAGAACTCTTCAACGATGCATGGCGCATGGAAAGGGATTATTTCTACGACCCCAACATGCACGGCGTTAACTGGAACACCGTTAAGGAACGTTATTCAAAAATGCTCGAAGGTGCCATCACCCGTGAGGAAGTTGACTTCATCATTGGTGAAATGATCGGCGAACTGAATGCATCGCATACGTATCATGGTGGCGGCGATGTGGAGAACACGCCAAATAAGAATGTGGGTTACCTGGGTGTTGACTGGCAGGCCGATGGAAATTTTTATAAGATAAAGACCATCATCCGTGCGGCAGCATGGGAAGCAAAGACACGTTCATCACTTGATCAGCCGGGTATTGATATTAAAGAAGGCAGTTACATACTCGCCGTAAATGGCATGCCCATCACAACCGACAAAGAACCCTATGCATTTTTCCAGGCAATGGCAGGAAGAACGGTGGAACTTACTTATAACTCTACCCCATCTTTCACCGGCGCTAAAACTGCCATCGTACAAACCATGGGCAGCGAATACAACCTGCGTTACCTGGCATGGGTGGAAGCCAACCGCAAAAAAGTAGATGAAGCAACCAATGGCGAAGTGGGTTATATATATGTGCCAAGCACAGGATTGGATGGACAAGAAGAATTGACAAGACAGTTCAATGCACAGTGGGATAAAAAAGCCCTGGTGATTGATGAACGATTTAACAGCGGCGGACAGATACCCGATCGTTTTATAGAAATGCTGAACCGCACACCACTGGCTTATTGGGCAACAAGAGACGGCGCTACCTGGCCCTGGCCTCCGTATGCACACTTTGGTCCCAAGGTTATGCTCATCAATGGATGGAGCGGCAGCGGCGGTGATGCCTTCCCTGATTATTTTAAAAAGAAAGGACTTGGTCCCTTGATCGGCGGCCGCACCTGGGGCGGATTGATCGGCATCAGCGGCATGCCCTTATTGATGGATGGCGGCAACATAACAGCGCCAACATTCCGCATGTACAACCCCGATGGTACCTGGTTTGCCGAAGGCCATGGTGTTGACCCCGACATACCGGTTGATGAAGACCTGGGTATGATGAGCAAGGGAACCGATCCGCAACTGGAACGTGCTATTACAGAAATAAAAAATGCCTTGAAGAATAAAGGATACAGTGCGCCGAAACAGCCGGGGTATGAGCGGAGGGGGAATTGAATTAAGAATTAAAAATGTAAAATGTATACAAAGGCCACTCTTTCAAGTGGCCTTTGTATTATGAATTTGAAAAGATGATTTGTATGTTTATACCCCCCACTGGCGCAAGTGTTCCCCTCCCAACTAACCAAATTAAAAACGTATAGATTACAGGAACACTTGATGCCGTTTTAATTCTACCGGATTGTATCCGGCATTTGATTTTTTTTCACCAGGCAAAATGAAATTGGTTCCTGATGACAGGAACCAAGGCAAAGCAATTCCCGGCGCTGAAGACAATTTTATATGCAGCACTTTTCTATTTCAAGGAATCTTTACTTAAATTACCTGCCATGCGAAGACTTAAAATTCCACCTTGCGCGGCTATCAATAGCCAAAACCCGGCCTACAACCAACACCCGCTCAGAAACAATTCCAACCATTCAGACACAAAAATGGAATAAATTCCGGGACCTACAAAACATCTGCAACCATGAGCAGCGGGGGTGAATTAATACCCACTATAATATACACAAACAGCCGGATTATTGATTCTGTTGCATATTATAAAATAGTGAATAACTCCGATTCGCTGATTTTCTGTCACGACTTTATTGAACCCCTCCCCCCCCCCCCCCCCCCCCAACTCGGGGGGGGGGCCCCTAGGTTAAAATACTTAATCTCTTCGCCGCTGTTGCGTCTTATGACCAACAACGAACGGGTACCCCACTGGCGCAAGTGTTCCCCACCCGAGTGTTTAAATTAATAACGTAAAGTTTATGGGATCACTTGATGCCGTTTTAGTTCTGCCGGACTGTGTCCGGAATTTGAAATACAAATGTTTGATTATTTTTTCCTGTTATCCTTCCCCCATATTTCCCGGTTTTAAACATGATCAAAAAGTCAAAACCCTTTATATTAACCTGCACTAAACCAGTACCAGCATGTCATCTAAATATAAACCCGGCGAAGATGCTATTGCACATTTTATAACCTTTTCTGTTGTAGGCTGGATAGACGTTTTCTCACGGGAGCACTATAAAGAAATAATCATTAATAGTTTAAAATACTGCCAGGAAAACAAAGGCCTGAAACTGCATGCCTGGGTCATCATGACCAATCATGTTCATTTAATTATAAGCACCGATACCAACAGGATCGAATGGCTGGTACGGGATATCAAAAAGTACAGCAGCAAACAGATAATTGCCGCTATACGGGATAGCACAACGGAAAGCAGGAAAGAGTGGATGCTGAATATTTTCAGCTATGCCGGTAAAAGCAATTCCAACAATAAAGATTTTCAGTTCTGGAAACAGGATTATCATCCCATAGAATTAAACACAACCATTAAATGCAAAGACCGGCTTGATTACCTGCATGAAAATCCGGTAAGAAGTGGTTTGGTTTGGGAACCATGGCATTATAAATACAGCAGCGCCATAGATTATTATACTAATGAACACGGGTTATTAAAAGTTGAACATTTGTAATGCTATATCCGGATACAATCCGGGCGAATTAAACGGCACAAATGATCCCATCAGCATCGGGGGAAATGATAGGCACAACCTTCGGGAACACTTGCGCCAGTGGGGGGGGGTAAAGTTTATGGGATCACTTGATGCCGTTTTAGTTCTGCCGGCAGGTTCTTATTTTCACAGGCAAGTCCTTCATCCTCCAAGCTTTACCCATTATACACCGGGTGGTAAGAAAATAATCAAAAACTATTCACAAATAATATTATTTTTAAATGAGGGTAGTCAGTTTTATTTTAAATCCTGTAAATATGGCAACTCGTAAAAAAAAGCCAAAGAAAAAAGTACTCGGCGGTGCTTTGCTTGCATTGCTCAGCCTCACTTTTGCCGGCAACTCACTTACCTCAGAAGATACTTTTCGTGCCTGCAACGGAAAAGAAAGATGGGATGTAAAGACCCTGCAGGACAGGGCTGCCTCGGAAGTTGATTACGATAATATCTCCCCGGCCACTGTGGAGACAATGGGCCAGATCCCTCTCAATTTTAATCCCAATGTGGAAGCGGAGTTTTTCCGTCATCCGGAAGAAAAAAAAGTTTACCGAATAAAAAATTGTAAAATCTCACTGGTAAAAAATGAATCGTCTGCTGATGGCGATTATCACCTCGTTATTAAGCAGGGTACTATCACCATGATCGGCGAGATACCGGATTATCATTGTCAAAACAACAGGCAGTCGCCTGCCATTGAGGTATTTAAAAAAGTACGAACCGATTTTCAGCCACTGCTCACGGGAAAAAGATACCGCAACCACACGTTCGATATTACTGGCGTTGCATTTTTCGATCCGCCCCACAATCAAACCGGGCGTAACAAAATAAACGGCGTTGAATTACATCCCATTCTCGAAATTAAAATTCATTAATAAAATGAAACTGAATAATAAGAACATTTCTTTTCTTGAAAGGATCGGGCAGTACCTGATACTTGCATCCATCCTTGGATTTGTAGCAGCCATCGTGATGAGTTGCATCCCTGCATCGGTAACCTACATTGATGGCATTGCATCCGATGGTACCATCGCAGCGGTATCCGTTGTTTTTCTTTTAATGGGATCTGTCTTTGCCATGCCCGGTATACTTATGGAAGACGGTAAGGACAAGCAGACCTTCTCTACCATGCGGTTCATGGTACTCACCGTTGCATTGGTCTTTGCAGCCATCACCATTAAAATCGGATGGCAGACAAGTTCGTTTGAGGATTTTAAGATCCACAGCACCTGGGTATATATACTGGGGCTTGCATTTGGAGCAAAAGTAGCCCAAAAAATGACGGAAGAACCTTCAGATGACACAGCCGCAGATGATACCGCAGAAGACCCTGCAGATAAAAATAAAGTGCCGCCAACGAAGTAAGTCCGCAATACCTGGTACGTTTTTTTTCAGGCCGGTGTTCTATTCGGTGTTATCAATGGTTTTATTTTTCCCATAGATATGCTGATACAATAAAAAAGATATAATATCCGCAATCATTTTCAGCACCAGAAAGATCATGGAAGGTTTCCACCCCAGGAAAGCAGGGCCCAGGATCATCAGGTGCATGGGAATAATGCGGAAATAAGGCAGGATGAACATCGTACCTATATTAACGGTCATGGTACGTTCTATTTGTTTTTGCCGCATGAAATTGATGATCGACTCCATAAAAAAAACGGCTACAGCGACCAGGAAGATCATTTTATCTACAGAAAGTATACTGAACTTAACCAGCAAAAAAACAGCATACACCAGGTGAAAGGTGCCAAAGTGAAAAAGAAAGAACCAGGCCGTACAACCTTTGTTATTATCCGTAACGGACTCACCGTTCAGTTTAAGATCCTCGCTGGAATAATTTTTAACCGTAAGCAGGTCAATAAAATTAAAAAGGCCAATGGTAACACTCTGGAACCAGTAGATCCACACGATGCTGGCAAAATCACCCGGGTGATCCGCATAATACCAGATGCAATAAAGATTCCCTGCTAAAAGAAACAGGATGGAATAGTTACTGAATATTTTTTTACGCATCGGGAAAATTGAACGCATAAAATAAAGTATTTATTCCAGAATATCTTTTTTAAAAAATGCACTCACTGGCGCAAGTGCCGGGCCTTGGTTCTGAACTGACCGTTTACTGGTTATAGGCCTGCCGTTATTAATAAACCTCCCGGTTTAGAAATAAATTTCGTTCCTTTATTCAGCAACAAAAAAAATCTTTATGCGGATCATTTTCCTGGTCTTTTTACTAAGTACCGGCATGACCATGCAGGCACAGAACCCCGGTATTAAATATGATAAGGCTTTGGCCGATTCACTTGGCGCCGATGACTACGGCATGAAGAAATATATGTTTGTGATACTGAAGACGGGCAAGAAAACCGTTGAAGACAAAAAGCTGCGGGACAGTTTATTTAAGGGACATATGGATAATATCGGCCGCCTGGTACGTGAAGGGAAATTAATTGTGGCGGGCCCCATCGGCGAAAATGAAATGAATTACCGGGGTATATTTATTTTTAATGTTGCCACCCGGGAGGAACTGGATAAACTGCTGAAAACAGATCCCACCATACAAAACGGAATTTTTGACGTGGATGTATTTAACTGGTATGGCTCGGCCGCCCTGCCCACCTACCAGCCCAATCACGATAAGATACAAAAGGCCCGGTTTTAAATGACCCCGATGATCTCCATAGTTATAGCCAATGAGCATGATGCCGAACTGCTTGGCAACATTGCACGGATAAGTTTCATAGAATCGCATGGGCACAGCGCCGGCCAAGAAGACATTAATGCTTATATCAATGAAAAGTACAGCGATGCCGTTTTTAAAGAAGAGCTGAACAACGCAACTAATATTTATCACTTCATTTATTACGCTGGGCATGCAGCAGGATTTTCAAAGATCGTGATGAATTGTCCGTATGCCGGTGCCGAAGTAAATAATATCACAAAGATGGAGCGGCTCTATTTATTGAAAGCGTTTTACGACCTGAAGCTGGGATGGAAACTCCTCCGGCATAACATAGAACTGGCAAAAAGAAATGGCCAGGCAGGGATGTGGTTATATGTGTGGAAAGAAAATGAACGGGCCGTGAATTTTTATACCCGGGCAGGATTCCGCATTACCGGAAGCCATGATTTTCAGATCTCCCCTGCCCACGCAAATCCAAATCACCAGATGCTGCTCGTGTTTTAACTTTCTTCCCCACAACGAACCACTTTGCTTTTCCAAATAAATTTTGTTTCTTGAATAACAAACACCAAAGCAATGAAACTGGTACTGTTGTTCTTACTGCTTTGCCCGCTGCTGTCTGCCGCACAGTATAAATCCCGGTTTGCAAACGATACCCTTTACACCAGCTGTGGCTTTAAGATATACCCCGGCCAGACGCTGAAATTTGGGAAAGCCAGCAGTGCCCAGGGATTCCGTTATGTTACCATCATGAACGGGGTGGCCATTCGTTCGCTGGAGAACAATTCTTTCGTGGTTAAAGACCTTTCGCAGTACGGGCATTCTATCTTTGGTTTTGCCACTATCGAAATTACCGGCAGCATTGCTTTCAGGGATGGATCGAAAGGTACCATCAGCATAAACACTGCTTTTGACCAGGCCATCGGAAGCCGCTTACCCGGTACAACCAGCGAACTGATCCTTCCGGAAGAATTCCAGATCAACCGGGAAAAAGCCGCGGCGCTTTATATGCCCGCCTTCGAAAACGATACCTTGTATACTTCCTGTGGATACCCGATCTATAAAGGACAACTGCTTCAGTTTGGTAAAGCCATGGGCGACCGGGGTAAGTTCAAATATGTCAATATCAAAAACAGATTTCCGCCGTCCTCCCTGCAGGATAACCAGGTAAGGGTAACAAAACTGAAAGAGTTCGGCATCTCGGTGTTTGGCAATGGATACATCACTATCATCGGTACCGTTATCGTAAACAATACCGAAAAAGGGGATATCGAAATACACCTGGCATTTGACCATGCCATTGGCCACGTACCCGCAATACCCGGTGAGTTGCTGGTACCCGAAGAATTCAGGAGCAGGATAAAACCTGGCCCGGAGCCGGAGGTGGAAGACCAATAGCTGGTACCAGATAATGATGCTCTTGTATTTTACAATAAAAAATCCAATCTTTAAGAATCACTGCTCTTTACGGAGAGATAAACTTCTATAAAAAAATATTCAACATGAAATGGAAAAGCCTATTGGCCGTAATGGCCATATTCATCTATGTAGCTTCTTTTGCTCAGGGCGACCGGAAACTAAGTAAATACCTCACCATAAACATCAGCGGCAAAATGGATACGGTGAGTGCATTTTCCATCGACAAGAACACTCCCAAACGGGCGGGTTGGGGCATCATTTACAGCGCCTTCACAAAGGCATTCATTTCCGCCGGTCTCCCGGTTGTTGAAAAAGCCAATGCAGCGTCTTCGCATAGTTATAATATCATGATCGACTATGAATATCATGGAACGCAGTTCAGCAACCTGCGGGGACAGATCGTTGATGTAAGCAACGGTTCACAGATCATAGGAACTATTACTTACGAGAAAAAATTTGAAGTGGACGACATCAGCAGCGGCATCGCTGATAATATAAAAAGCAAGAACCCGGTGATACAAAAAGCAGAGATAAAAAAAGATAACCTTGTCAAAGAAGAAACACAAAATATGAAGCAGGGAAGATCAAAAGAAGACAGGTTGCGTGAACTTAAAGACCTCTTTGAGAAGCAGCTGATCACCAAAGAGGATTATGACAAGGCAAAGCAGAAGATACTTGAGGAACAATAGCAGGATTCTGAATTTACAATCCGGGTTTATCACCTGTTTACGGTGAGCACCTTCACATGAATTGAGCCAGAATTTTAAATAACTTAGCGCAGGTTAATGCCGGTAGCTATAAACCTGTTTACTTTATAAATTCAACGCAACAACGCATGCAAAGTAAAGCCGCAAATGTAGATGTATATTTAAAAGAAGTTCCTGCCAAAAGGCTCAGCATCCTTACCAAAATAAGGGAACTATGCCTTAAAGAACTAAAAGGCTATGATGAGACCATGCGGTATGGCCTGCCCTGTTATGAGAAGAATAATGTTGCTGAAGTATCTTTTGCAAGCCAGAAAAATTTCATTGCACTTTATATCCTTAAACAGGATGTAATGGAGCAATATAAAAATGAACTCAAAGGCGTGAGCATTGGCAAAGGCTGCATCCGTTTTACCAGGCCAGACAAAATAGATCTTACCGTGGTTCGTAAAATACTTGCCGGTACTTACTTATCTAAAAACACTATTTGTGGTTAACCAAAATTTGCAATGGTAAGACTGGTCTTAATAGCATTGTTCATGATGATAGTCGTTTGCGTAGGCGTATACGCCCTCTGGACCATACAGGTATCTCAGCTTAAGCAGGATAACTTAGCCACTGATTTCAAAAAAACAGATAGTTCGTTACACAGGTCAAATGACAGCCTGGAAAAAAATGTTGCCGGTATTGGCGCATTTAAACGGGACTCTTTTCATTTACCGGAAGTGGAATTAGCCATTAAAGCAAATGCAATTATCGGCTCTGTCGACAGCATGAAGCATGAACTGGCTCTTTTAGCAAATCAAAAAGGCGCCATTTCATTCTCTTATACTGATGACCGGCGATTGCTGGTCTTAAAGAACAGGCTGGCAGATTACAATGCATTCATAAAAGAGCATTTTCGGGGAAAACCGAACATTAAACCGGGTGATTCCGTATCTGTTTCGGATGTACCCCGAAGCGGCATCATTACATCCTGGGAAGATTATTATTTCAAAAATACCAGCCTGTTTGCGGTAATAACGGAATTGATATTCATAAAATCACAGGTACAGAAACTTCAGCAAAAAGCAAGCAATTAATATTTACCAGTCATTAAACAAATTAACACAATGAACAATGAAACGATCTTAAGGGAGTTCATGGACCGGGTATGGAATAAACAGGAGTATGAAAGCGTGGAAACATTTGTTGACCCGGAATACAGGATCCACCTTGACCATGGGGATCCCTGGGAAGGAAAGACATTGAACAACGAAGAATACAAGACCCGGTTAAAATACTCATTCGATCCTTTCCCGGATATGCATTTTGATATCCAGTCTGCCGTTGCCGATGGCGACTGCGTGGGCATCACCTGGATAATGACGGGCACCAACCTGGGAAGCATCGCCGCATTCCCTTCCACCGGCAAGTCAATAAAAACATTTGGCTTGACCATTTATTATTTCAGGAACGGAAAGGTTTGCGGTCACAGCCAGGTGTTCGACAGGACAACCGTAATAAAACAACTTGGCTTTTAGAAATGCCTGGTAAAATAAAATCGATTGCATGAACATCGCATTAAGGGAAGCAACAGGTAATGATTCAGCATCCATTGCTGAATTATGCGGCCAGCTTGGTTATAAAACTTCCGGCGAAAAGATGCAGCAGCGGCTTTCGGGATTAGTAAACAACAGCGATCATTGTGTATTTGTTGCAACCGTTGATCAAACGGTTGTTGGCTGGATACATGCGTTTTATTCGCTGACGGTGGAATCTGATCCGCTTGTTGAGATCGCCGGCCTGGTGATCGATAAAGAGCAGCACCGGAAAGGGATCGGTCAATTGCTTGTGAATAAAGTAACGGAATGGGCACATACAAAAGAAGTCGGTAAACTAAGAGTTCGTTCACAGGTCATCCGCAAAGAAGCACATTTATTTTACCAGCGCATCGGCTTTACGGAAGTGAAGGAGCAAAAAGTATTTGACCTGGCATTACGATAATAATAAATTTACAAAGCAGCATTATCAAAAAGTAATTGACAAAAACACAAAACAAGCCCGGCTACTTACGCAAGACCCTCTGGTGCATTGTGCCTGTTATATTGATACAGGTGTTGAAGAAATACCTGGACCGTGTTTTACCCGGCAGCGTATTGTTTCATCACTACCTGCTCACCGGCCTGCAACTGGTTGTGCTGTTGTGGACAATAATCATTCTTTTATTTCCTTCCCCGACCTTCTTAAAAAAAGTGCTCATTCTTATCGGCACCATGGCCCTGCCTGAGTTGCTTTTTACGTACTGGATAAAGCATCCCTCGATAATGCCGGTTTCCTGTCGTACCATTTTCAATACCTATTGCACCCAGGCCGAAACCAATATCATCCAGTTCAATCCAGAAAGCAGCGCCTATAACGACAGCTTGTTTTATACACTGAAGCCTGCTTCCCGTTTTGTTTTTTCCAACCCTGAATTTTCCGACAGTTTTTATACCAACAAAATGGGCCTGCGTGATGATGACAACTCATTGCTGAAACCTGAGATCATCTGCCTGGGCGATTCGTATGCCATGGGATGGGGCGTTGAGCAAAATGAAAGCCTGGGAGAACAGGTTGGCATTGCGCTGCATAAAAAAGTTTTAAATGCGGCCATCTCTTCTTACGGAACGGCCCGTGAACTCAAAAATTTATATCGCCTCGATACCGCAAACCTGCAAACCATCATCCTGCAATATTGCCGCAACGATTACCGGGAGAACAGGGAATTTGTTCAAAATAATTATTCCTTGTCCATCTCTTCTGAAAAAGTATACGACTCTTTGCTGAATGACCATTACTGGAGCAAATTGTGGTTTCCATTTAAGCGCTCGGTGACCATCGCTAAATTCTATGCCGAGAAAAAAACGAACCATTTTCTCTTTCCGCAGAAAATAACCTGGGCCGATTCGGCTGCTTATCATTTAAAACAGGCAGCCCTGTATTTTACAGACATCATGTTCCGTTCGGCCATCAATTTCAAAAATATAAAAGTGCTGGTTGTTGACCTGGATGAGAAAGAGTCGATGAACAATGACTTCCTCGACGAAGTGAACAGGTTAATGATGTTGCCGGGATATGCAGCGCATTTTAATAATAACCTCATCACCGTACCGGTGGCTGAGCTGCTTACCGATGCCGATTATTACATTCTTGATCCACACATACGGCCTTCCGGCCATAAAAAAATTGCGGAAAGATTGTCAACTTATTTATTTCAGAAAAACTGATGAGGGCCGATCAGGCTCAACCCGATGCATACATTCTATTCATAGCTCCCCGCCATCATTTTAATTACCGCACTATATGGGTCCAGCGACCTGGCTATTTGAAAACTGCTCTTTGCATCTTTATTAAATCCCAATGCTTTTTGCACAGATGCTTTCTGCAAATAAAGCCTGGCCGCCAGTTCGGGCTCAGGCTGCATGGCAAGGCCAATCGTTATATTCTCCAATGCCACATTATATAACTTCTCTTCTTCAAAGATGACCGCTTTCATCAGGTAGGCTTCGGGCAAAATGGGTTTGTATTTGATGGCACTGTCGAGGCAGTCATATTGCGACTGCAATTGTTTGGCCGACTGGTAATACTTCGCCCTGTTCAGCCATATCCAGCCGGTGTAATGCGCCTGGTCAACGGCCATCTGTGTGTACAGATCTGCCATAGGGAGGTTGTTGAGTGTGATGTACAGCAAACCCAGTTCGCTGTTGATACCGGCATGGCGTGGATAAAGCTGTTGTGCTTTTTTCAGCAGTTCCAGTTTCTTATCATTATTTGTTTGCGCCTGCGCTTCAAAAAAAACACGTTCAGCCATTTGCCCGTCGTCGGCTTCATTAAAGACCAGGTTGGCATATCCATTCTTATTTGATGCCTCATTCCACCCACGTTCTACTGCCAGGTAACGCTGAACTCTTTTAGGATGTGATGGAGGTCCCTGCTCGGGATCCAGAAAACTGAAAATGGCTTTTGCATCTTCCCTGGATGCGCCAAGCTTCTGCATGATGAAACCGGCAAAGGCATCGGCCTCCAGTTCATTATCAGGACGGCTTCCATATCCGCTTAATGTATGGCCATTGAGGTGATGTCCTAACTCATGTGCCACTACCCCAACAACAAACCACTGGTTGGTACTTTTTTCAAACCGCTGCAGGAATGGCCGGTCGAAGACAATATAACGGTCGCTGCCCACTTCATTCTCAATACAAACAGCGCTGCAGTTATTTGAACCGGGAAAAGAGTACAGTTTGATCTTGTTCTGCAACCCCACAATACCCAGTATCTTTTTTACAATACTTTCCATCCACTTCATCTCCGTTTCTTCACTCACATTGCCGGCCGTTGGCGGAACATAATCTGCCGTAGTGGTGAAAAAGTTACAGGCAAAGCTGCGGGGAGCATTATAGGCGATCTCCTTTTTATAATTAAGCTGGGCATGGCTGCTGTATGCAAACAGGCAAAGCAATGCAACGAAGAAGAATTTTCTCATACCGGTAAATTTTAAAATGGAAAATACAAATTAAGGGTAAGGTATGAAAGATTAATTCGGAAAGGATGTGAAATAGTTTCTGTTTGTTCAGAACTGGCAAAAAACGCAACTTTGCCATGCATAACATTTACTTCCATGATCGAATTGATAAGAACCAATTCCGGTAACAGAGATTTTATTGAACTGGTAAAACAACTGGATGCCGACCTGGCTGAAAGAGACGGTGCTGAACATGCTTTCTATGCACAGTTTAATAAGACAAATATGCTAAAGCATACGATCGTTGCCTATGAAGACGGCAAACCGGTTGGTTCGGGTGCCATAAAAGAATTCAGCCCAGGCATAATGGAAGTGAAACGCATGTATACGGTGCCCGAAAGCAGGGGAAAAAGAATTGCCGGAACCGTGCTTGCCGAACTGGAAAAATGGGCTACCGAAATGAATTGCATTAAATGCGTACTTGAAACAGGCATACGCCAGCCGGAAGCCATTGCCCTTTACAAAAGAAGCGGTTATGTACAGATCCCAAACTATGGCCAGTACCTGAATGTAGAAAACAGCGTTTGTTTTGAAAAAGTACTTGGATAAATCAATGAATGGCTTTAGGTTTCAAACAAAATTTCGTTTCTTTAGTAAAAGGAAACAGCATGCTTAATTTACCAACACCAAAACTGGGCGAAATAACCGCCATCACTATTACATCTCCAGACCTTGGGCAGTCTTTTATTTACTGGCAACAACTCGGATTTAAAGAAGTGATGCGGTCAGATTTTCCTTTTCCCTGGATACAGGTATCAGATGGGGCATTGCTCATCATGCTTCGCCAGGATGATACCCCCTACATCGCCCTCACCTATTACGTAAAAGACATTGACAAGGTGGTTGCTGAAGTGGAAAGCAATGACATTGCATTTATTCAAAAGCCAAAGACGTCTGACTTTGTAAAACGATATTTATTCAGATCACCCGATGGCCTTAACATCAGCCTGGTGAATGTCATGGATGGATTTGTGCAGCCGCCAGGGCCAACAATGTTAACCATGCCGCAAATGGATTACTTCAATCCGGAAAAATATGTGAACCAGGTTTGCGGAATGTTTGGCGAACTTGCCATGCCCGTTGCCGATCTTGAGCAATCGCTGGCGTTCTGGAAAAAATTAGGATTCAATGAACTTTCAAAAATGACGGCACCCTACCCCTGGGCCATTGCTTCGGATGGGTTGAGCATCGTTGGTTTACACCAGACAAAACATTTTACTGAGCCAACCATTACTTTTTTTGCTGCAGACATGAAAGGCAAAATTGAAAAATTAAAGGCCGGCGGATTAACAGGCTTTACAGAGAAAACCGGTTCAACTAATATTGTTTTAACAACCCCGGAAAAACAACAGGTAAACCTCTTCAGTTTAGGAATGTAACAGCAATTGGCGTAAATTTAATATCGTATGTGCTGCGCAAAACGATATTTTATTTTCTCCCTGTTTATCTTATTTGCAAATTTTTTACAGGCACAAAAGAATATTACCGGCACCTGGGAAGGCGACCTGGGTAATGACCAGTTCCTGCAACTGAACGTGATACAGAACGGTGATAAATTATGTGGCTATACCCGGGATCATGTAAAAGATAACCAGCAAAGTTATTGCAAGGCATACTTTGAAGGCGTTTATGACAGGCTCCTGAAAAGATTTATTATCACAGGTACTTCGTTCATTGAAAACAGCGGAGGCCATACCCTGATGAACCTGGAACTTGCATTCCGGTTAGAAAACGGCGCCCCGGTATTAATTGAAGAACCAAGTAAACTTTCCCAGCTAATTGCAAAATTTGCAGGTGACTCATCGCTGCTTCAATACGTCTACCTGAAAAAAGTTGCCCCCCAGCCAACACTTATCCTGGAGCAAATGAAAGATTGTTTGCCAAAACAAAAAAAGATAAAGAAAGCACCAAAAGATTCCATTCCTGTTAGTAAACCAAAAGAAATATTCAAACCCAAAGACAGTATCATTACGTTGAGCCCGCCGGTCATCACAAAAAAAGACAGCATTGCAATTCCAAAAGACAGCTTCAGTATTCCAAAATCATTAACCCAAAGAAAGAATACCGAACTAAGCCACCTGGAAGTAAATGTAAAGGACATCACGCTCAATGTATACGACAATGCCGTTATCGACGGCGATACGGTAAGTATTTTTTATAATGGCCGGTTACTGCTCAGTCACCAGCGGCTCTCCGAAAAACCGATCGTGATAAACCTGCAACTGGATGAAGGGCAGACAAGGCATGAGATCATTCTTTTTGCAGAGAACCTTGGCGGCATACCTCCCAACACCGCACTCATTGTTGTGTATGCAGGCAATAAACGGTATGAATTATTTTCCAGTGCCAGCCTGGAAGAAAATGCGGTGCTGGTATTTGACTATATACCTCCTAAATAAAAAAACTATGTTCTCATGTAGCAGAATGATCTGAACCACATAAGAACATAGATGCAGAGAACCCTTGTACTTACTATTTAAAATCCAATTTTACAGCATAAAATTCCATCCATGCGTATCGGCACTCACACCCAGGCGGATATTTTCCAAACCTGCTTTTAATTTAAACAAGAGCTTGTTTCCATCATAGTTTGGCAAACTGTAATCAATGCCATTGATATGAATGATCCGGATGGGTGCCACAACGGCTGCAGTTCCGGCGCCGAATGCTTCGGTAATGGTACCGTTCTTAAAAGCGGCTTCCAGTTCTGCCACGGCTATTGGACGTTCTTCTGTTTGGTAACCGAGGTCCTTTGCAAGCATAAGCAATGAATCCCTTGTCACCCCATCCAATATTGAATCGGATAAAGGCGCCGTAACCAATTTATTATTGATGACAAACATTACGTTCATCATGCCTGATTCTTCAATGAACTTATGTTCGATCCCATCTGTCCACAATACCTGGTCGTAGCCTTCTTGTCTTGCCTGCTGGGTGGGTAAGAAGGCCGCACCGTAATTACCACCGCATTTTGCAAATCCGGTTCCGCCTTTTGCCGCACGGATGTATTCTGTTTCCACTTTCACTTTTATCGGATCGGCATATAAGGATGGTACCGGCCCGGTAAATATCACAAAGCGATATTCGTCTGAAACCTTTACCCCAAACCTTGCTTCGCTGGCAAAAACAAACGGGCGCAGGTAAAGTGCATTGCCAGGCTTTGATGGAACCCAGGCCTTGTCCAGTTCAACAAGCTGCCTCAGCCCTTCTACAAAGATCTCTTTGGGTACCACTGCCATGCACATCCGTTGCAGTGACTTCACAAACCGGTCGTAATGTTTGTCCATGCGGAAGATATTGATGCTGCCGTCATGCATACGGAATGCTTTCATTCCTTCGAAAACTGTTTGTCCGTAATGCAGGGCCAGCGCCGACGGACTCATCGACAGGTTTGCATACGGAACGATCTGTGGCTCCTTCCATTCGCCGTTTGCATAATCACAAACCAGCATGTGATCGGAAATGTATTTGCCAAATTCCAGTTGATCAAAGTCCACTTCCTTAAGACGGGAGCTGGTGGTTTTGCGGATCATAATGCCTGCTGTTGTTTCCATATAGAAAGGTTTAAAGGTTAAACTGTTTAATTGCTAAATTTTTCATTGCTTAATTGTTCAATGGCTATCGTCTTTAAGTCCGAAACATCAATTTTCATTTTCACGTCAGACCGTTTGTATTCTACAATACCAACGGGGACGTGCTCAAATCCAAGCTTTTCATATAAACGGATGGCTGCTGTTAAGATACTGTTTGAATAAAGTATCACCGTTTGGGCTCCCAGTTCTTTGGCTTTTCTGAGACTGGCGTGACTTAATGATTCTGCAATACCCCTGCGCTGAAATTTATTATCCACTGCCATCTTAGTAAATTCAAACGTACTGTCGTCTACTTTACGTAATGCAACGGTTCCGGCGATCTCCCCATCACAGGTTGCCATTAGTATCGCACCGCCCGGCTTAAGCAATGCTTCATCGGGGTTTGTCAGCACATACTCATCAACCGGTTCCATCACAAAATATTTCTCTATCCAGTACCGGTTGAATTTTTCAAAGTACGGTTGGTGCTGTGGCCTGTAATCAATTATTTTAATTGTACTCATTTCAACTATTAAAATTAAGTTGGCGAAAAAAATAACATAGTCGTGAACCCGGCAAACCAATTAACTAATTAACTAATTAACTAATTAACCAATTAACGGATTAACGGATTAACATGTTTTTGAATTGACAGAACAAAATTTGTCAATTTTTTTTTCAAAAAACAGATTCAGATTCTGTATTTTTGACTATATCAGATTTAAAACAAATGAAAACAACATTCAATTCAGACGACCATTTATACATGCAGGTAGCCGATGGCCTTGAAAAAATGATCTCAGAAGAAGTACTGAAGATCGGCGACAAACTTCCTTCCGTAAGGCTACTGAGCGATAAGTACGGGATCAGTATGGGTACGGCTTTCCAGGCATATTATCACCTGGAAGGAAGGGGGCTGATCGAGTCTAGGCCCAAGTCCGGTTACTACGTACGTTTTAATCATAACCGTTTCCCGGAGTTACCCAATTTGGTAACTCCCGAAGCCGTATCGCATGATGTAAGTGTAAAGGAAATGATCGCTTCCATTTATACCGATATTGCTGCAACGGGCATCACCAATTTTGCCCTGGCTGTTCCGGATGCATCCTTATTACCCGGTGCCAAACTGAATAAGTCGGTGGTGTATGCATTGCGAAACACCAAGGACAATTGCATGGATTATGAACATACGCAAGGCAATGTTGAACTGCGTAAGCAAATAACAAAACTTGCCTTCAACTGGGGCGGCAATGTAAAACCCGATGAAGTGATCGTTACATCCGGTTGCCTGGAAGCAATAAGCCTGTGTTTAAAAGCCGTAACATCACCCGGCGATACCGTGGCGATAGAAAGTCCTACTTATTTTGGAATTTACCAGGCCATTGAAAGCCTCGGCTTAAAAGTGGTGGAAATATCTACCGATCCAATGAATGGCGTTGACCTGGAGCATTTGCAAAAATCGATCAAAAAATTTTCCATCAAGGCCTGTGTTTTTATTCCAAACTTTAATAACCCCCTGGGCAGTTGCATGCCGGATGAAAATAAAAAGAAACTGGTGGAGATCATCACAAAACACAACATCCCTTTAATTGAAGATGATATTTATGGTGAGCTGTATTTTGGAAAGACAAGGCCAAAGAATTGTAAGTATTATGATACGAAGGGCCTGGTGATGTATTGTTCTTCGCTTTCCAAATCGCTCAGCCCGGGTTACCGCATTGGCTGGGTGATACCCGGAAAATTCTTTGACACGGTAAAACAACTGAAGCGGATACAGAACATCAGCGGCCCTACCCTCACACAGGCTGCCATGGCCCATTACCTGAAACATGGCCGTTATGAATTTCATCTGAAGAATCTCCGCAAGTCATTGCATACACAAAGCCTTCGGTATGTGCAGGCAATCATTAAGTATTTCCCGCCCGATACAAAAGTATCCAGGCCGCATGGCGGGTTTATATTATGGCTGGAACTGAATAAAAAAGTAAATGCCTTTAAGTTGCGTACCGAAGCCATGAAGCACCACATATCAATTGTACCGGGTAAAATATTTTCTGCCGGCAATAATTACGGTAACTGCATCCGCATCTGCTTTGGCAAACCGTGGAATGATGATATGGACTATGGGTTGATGATGCTGGGTAAACTTATCAAAAAAATGATTTGATTACAGATCTGTGATGGGTTTATATTTTGGCACCAGTGATTTCATTACTATCCATGCAATCAAATAAGCCACTGCACAAACGGCAAACATAATCGTGTAACCGGTTTGAATATGCCCCAGCGCTTTGTAATGATCAAACAATGCGCCTCCTGATTTTGAAATGAGTACACCACCCAGTCCGCCTGCCATACCGCCAATACCAACAACAGAGCCAACCGCTTTTTTAGGAAACATATCAGACACAGTTGTAAATATATTTGCGCTCCATGCCTGGTGCGCCGATGCACCAATACCTATAAGAATAACAGGTATCCAGAAACTGATGTATCCTAAAGGCTGTGCGGCCAGAACTATTAATGGAAAGAGGGCGATGATCAGCATTGCTTTCATCCGTCCATCATAAGCGGTGTGGCCCTTGCGGATAAAGTAAGTAGGAAACCAGCCTCCGCCAATACTTCCAAACATGGTCATGCTGTACAGTATCGCAAGCGGTAGCATGATCTCTGTCTTAACCATTCCGTATTGTGCCTCCAGGTATTTCGGCAACCAGAATAAAAAGAACCACCAAACACCATCCGTCATAAATTTACCAAATACAAATGCCCAGGTTTGTTTATACCCCAATAATTTGAACCAGGCCACTTTTTCTTTTTGTTCCGTGATCAACACTTCTGCTTCCGTATCTGAATTGATATAATCGAGTTCTGCTTTAGCCAATCTTTTTTGCTTTTCCGGTTTATCATAGAATATCCACCAAAAGATCATCCACAAGAAGCCGATTGCGCCAACTAACACGAAGGCAGTTTGCCAACCCCAGTGCAAAGCGATCCAGGGTACCGTAAGCGGCGCCAGGATAGCACCTACATTGGCACCTGAATTAAAAATACCGGTAGCAAATGATCTTTCTTTTTTTGGAAAATACTCTGCAGTAGCTTTTATAGCAGCTGGAAAATTACCTGCTTCGCCAAATGCCAATACCGCACGGGAGATCATAAAACCTAATATAGAAACCGGGATCACCAATCCTATTGATGAAAAAAATCCGGAAAACATTCCACCAATCTCAATGGCGTATGCATGCATGATAGCCGCAAGCGACCAGATGATGATTGCCCAGGTAAAACCCTTTTTTGTTCCCAATTTATCAATGAAGCGGCCGGCAAACAACATGGATATGGCATATGCAAACTGGAACACGGAAGTAATATTGGCATAATCTGTATTGGTCCAGCCGAATTCCTTCGACAGGTCAGGCGCTAAAAGACTCAATACCTGCCGGTCGAGATAGTTAACGGTAGTGGCAAAAAATAACAGTGCACAGATCGTCCACCTGTATTTTCCTATTGCGTTTGCAGTACTCATTTGTTATTTTTAATGCTTTGAACCAATGCCAGTACTTCACGGGAAGATGTTTCAATCGTTGCATAATCCTTTTGCTCCATTAATTTCTTACTGATAAGTTTGCTGCCCATGCCAACTGCGCAAACGCCGGCTTTGAACCAGCCTTCAATATTCTCCCGGGTGGTATCCACACCGCCGGTAGGCATGAATAAAAGTTTAGGAAAGATATCTTTAATTCCGCTTAAAAATTCCGGTCCCAGCATATTGCCCGGGAAAAGCTTGATGAATTTTATTCCCGCATTTTCGGCTGCAATGATCTCTGATGGTGTCATACAACCGGGTGCATAAAATATATCGTTCATCACTGCATGGTCAGCTACTTCCTTTACAAATCCCGGGCTCACCAAAAAATCGGCGCCGGCAGCCATGTAATCATTCGACTGCTGCCTGTTCTTGATGGTACCTACACCGAGCAGAAGGCCGGGCATTTCGGCATTTCTTACGGTTACCATTTTACCAAAGTTCTTCAATGCCGCATCACCACGGTTTGTATATTCTACAGCCCGGATGCCTGCCCGGTAAACGGCTCTCAGTACTTCCATACTTACTGTTTCATCGGCATTAAAGTATAAAGGAAGAATCCCTTGTTCCAAGATCGCATCTGTTATCTGTTGGGTTTTACTCATGTTGTTTATTTATTGGTTGTGGGCTAAAGCCCGATTCATTTTTTTGTTTATTCCCCGCCATAAATGGCGGGGCAATTCAAAATGGTGAGGCAATTCATGAGTTGCCCTGGCATTTATGCCAGGGATGATCAGATCTTCACTTTGATCACCAGTTTCTTTATTTCTGCATTACCGATCATGGGTGCATGCACATCTTCGGGAAAGAAAATGACAAACTGCCCGTCTGTTAATTGAAAAAACATATCGGGAGCATCACTGTATAATTGCACATCTTTTTCTGCATTATAACCGCCATTCTCCGTTTTACATTTTTCACGGGGCTTCCAGCCGATCTGTTCTGTACCGCTGATGCAAAGCTGTATGTCGATATGTTTGTTGTGACATTCGAATTTTGCTGTGGATGCTGCTGCAGTCACACCCGGTTTATTGGAAAAGATCGCCTTCAGGTTTTCACCATCAATTTCATACTTACCCATTTCAATGGTATCCAGGTTTGTATTCTGAATATATTCAAATGCTTTGGCAAATAACGGATGCACACTATAGTATTTAGATGCGTTCTTTAAAGTATCTACGATCATAAAAGTTTAAGGGTTGAAAGGTTTAAAAGTTTAAAGGTTGAATGAATGGTTAAGGGCTTAAAGTTTTAAACGATTTAAACGTTAAACGGTCTCTATCTCTGCACCCTTCCGCTTCCATCTCCCTTCATCAGGTCTTTTACATCACTTAAAGTGGCATGGTTCAGGTCACCGGGAATTGTATGTTTCAGCGCACTGGCTGCCACGCCGAATTCAGCTGCTTCAGGCATTGGCATCCCGGTTACAAGGCCATAGATAAAGCCGCTTGCAAAGGAGTCACCGCTTCCTACCCGGTCAACAATCCGTACTTCATATTTTTTGGTATGGTAAAATTCCGTACCGTCGTATACCAGGGCACTCCATCCATTGTCGCTGGCACTATGACTTTCACGCAAAGAAGAAGCGATGTATTTAAAGCGGAATTTATCTTTCATTTGTTTGAACACATCTTTAAAACCCTCCAAATTCAGTTCACCTTTGGTTACATCCGTATCTTTTGCTTTAAAGCCAAGTGTTGTATCTGCATCTTCTTCGTTCCCGATACAAACATCCACATACTGGCAAAGCCTGCTCATCACTTCCCTGGCTTTTTCCTTGCTCCAGAGTTTTTTCCGGTAGTTGAGATCGATGCTGGTAGTAATGCCTTTTGCTTTAGCTGCTTTCAGTGCCGCTTCGGTCAAAGCCGCTGCTTTATCGCTCAATGCCGGCGTGATGCCCGTAGTATGAAACCAGGATGCTCCTTCCAGTATTTTATCAAAATCAAATTCTGAAATATCCACATCGGCAATAGAAGCACCGGCACGGTCATATACAACCTGTGAGGCACGCATGGAGGCACCCGTTTCCAGGAAATAGATCCCCAGCCTGTCGCCACCTCTTGCGATGTATTGCGTATCCACTCCATAACGCCGCAAATGATTAATGGCAGATTGACCAATGGGATTATTGGGAACCTTTGTTACAAAAGTCCCGTTAAGCCCATAATTACATAAAGCAGCAGCTACATTGGCTTCGCCGCCGCCATAGGTTATATCAAATGTATCTGCCTGTACAAAACGCTTAAAATCCGGAGTTGATAATCGCAACATAATTTCTCCGAGGGTTACAACTTTCTTGCTCATTTATTATTTACTTTTTAATGGTTTAAAATTTAAAATAGCTGTTTGCATTCTTATAACAGATGTCTTCAATTAATTTTCCAACCTGTGCGATGTCATTTGGCAGTTCCCCGTTTTCGATCTCTTCGCCGAACAGGTTACAAAGTATCCGCCGGAAATATTCGTGGCGGGGATAGCTCATAAAGCTCCGGCTGTCTGTAAGCATCCCAACAAACTTACTCAGCAATCCCATGTTGGATAAGGCATTGATCTGTTTGATCATGCCGTCTTTCTGATCCAGGAACCACCAGGCTGAGCCAAATTGAATTTTACCAGCTACGGATCCGTCATTAAAATTACCGATCATGGTAGCCATCAGTTCATTATCGGCAGGATTGAGATTGTAGAGAATTGTTTTTGCCAACTGGTTTGTTTCATCCAGTTTGTTTAAAAATTTTGCCAATGACCTTGCCTGTGAGAAATCGCCGATCGAATCCCAGCCGGTATCTGCACCCAGCTGCTTAAGCATACGGGCATTGTTGTTGCGCAGGGCGCCTAAATGATATTGCTGTACCCAGCCCTTCTCATGATCCCATTTTGCAAATTCTATCAGCATGGCCGATTTGAATTTCAGGTTCTCTGCATAACTTAATGCTGTACCACCCCGTATCTTATCAAAGATGTTTTTTATTTCGGCATCCGTATAATCTTCGGCATATACCTGTTCCAATCCATGATCAGAAACTGAACAACCCATCGTAGCAAAGAAATCATGCCGTTTCTTTAACGCTTTCAGATAATCATCATAAGAAGAAACAGAAATGTCTGAAACCTGTTGTACTTTATCTACATAGGCATTGAAGCCGGCAACATCATCCACGTTCATCGCCTTATCCGGGCGATAGGCAGGTAATATCTTTATCTCAAACCCATCGGCTTTTATTTTTTGATGATGTTCCAATGAATCGGTCGGATCATCGGTAGTGCAGAGTACTTTTACATTCATCTTACGCAATAAATTACGAACCGAATATCCTGCTGTTTGCAATTTGGCTGAAGCATCATCATAAATTGCTTTAGCAGTACCTGCGTTCAGTATCTTATCTATTCCAAAATAACGTTGCAGTTCCAGGTGCGTCCAGTGATAAAGCGGGTTACGCATGGTATAAGGAACCGTGGCAGCCCATTTTTCAAATTTTTCATAATCCGTTGCATTACCCGTACAGTATTTTTCATTGATGCCGTTGGTACGCATGGCCCGCCATTTATAATGATCTCCGTACAGCCATACCTGGGTAAGATTCTCAAATCTGATATCATGGGCGATCTGGTCGGGAGGCAGGTGATTGTGGTAATCAATGATGGGTTGCAACTTTGCAAAATCATGGTAAAGTTGCTGCGCCGTTTTATTCTGCAGTAAAAAATTTTCGTCTAAGAATTTTTTCATAACCTCATCCTACAGCAGGCATTTGTTTATTAATTATAACAATAAGTTTTAAAATTCAGATTATCCCGACTTCGCTTGTTTCCCCACTTCGTTTGTTTCCCGACTTCGTTTGTTTCCCGACTTCGCTCGTTTCTCGACTTCGCTCGTTTCTCGACTTCGCTCGAAATCAAAAACCCATCCTTCGACTTCGCTCAGGATTCTTAAAGCGAAACTCCCCTCTTCCATGGAATAAAATCATCCTGGTTCAACAGTACCGCTTTTGGTATTACTTCACCGCTGGCGGCCTTGATGCAATACTCCAGGATATCTTCTCCCATCTGTTCAATGGTTTTATCGCCTTCGATCACCGGACCGCAATCAATATCAATGATGTCGTTCATCCGCTTGGTAAGATTGCTGTTTGTTGACACTTTAATAGTGGGACAAACAGGATTGCCGGTTGGTGTACCCAACCCGGTGGTAAATAAGATCAAGGTGGCACCGCTTGCTGCTTTACCCGTTGTTGCTTCCACATCATTGCCCGGGGTACAAACTAAATTCAACCCGGGTTTTGTTGCCGGTTCTGTATAATCCAATACATCCACCACGGGTGATGTTCCGCCTTTCTTTGCAGCACCTGCACTTTTAATCGCATCGGTGATCAATCCGTCCTTAATATTTCCCGGAGAAGGGTTCATGTGAAAACCAGAACCAACTTTTAAAGCGGAATCATTGTAACTCGTCATCAGATTGATGAACTTTTTTGCAGCCGCTTCATCTTTTGTCCGGTCGATCAAATTCTGTTCAACACCACACAACTCAGGAAACTCGGCCAGTAATATCCTTCCGCCCAGGGCTACCACCAGGTCGCTGCAATAACCTACCGCGGGGTTTGCAGAGATGCCGCTGAAACCATCGCTGCCGCCACATTTTACGCCGATGCACAATTTGCTTAAGGGAGCCGGCTTTCTTTCCAGTTTATTTATTTCAATTAAGCCGGCAAATGTTTTTTGTATGGCTTCTGCTATCAACTGTTCTTCACTTTGTGATTGCTGCTGCTCAAAAATATACAGCGGCTTATCAAAGTTTGGGTTGAGTTGTTTCAGGTCGTTCACAAAATCCTGTACCTGTAAATTCTGGCATCCCAGGCTTAACACCGTAACACCGCCCACATTGGGGTGATTGGCATAAGCAGCTAACAGCTTTCCTAATACCGCCGCATCCTGCCTTATGCCGCCACAACCACCCTGGTGATTCAGGAATTTTATTCCATCCACGTTTTTAAACAGCCTCCCCCCAACTCCCTCCAAAGGAGGGCTGCCAGCAAGACTCATTGATTCAATGTTCTTTCCTGCTTTGAAAGCTTCAACCAGTTGTTTCGCATACCTCTTGTATTTATCGGTGACAGCATAACCCAGTTCATTGTGCAATGCTTCTTTTATTACATCCAGGTTCCTGTTCTCACAAAACACAGTTGGAATAAACAGCCAGTAATTGGCTGTACCTACTTCACCATTGCTGCGGTGATAACCATTGAATATTCTGTTTGAAAATTTAGAAACATCAGGCGCCTTCCAGGCAAAATCAGTTTTACGGTAAACAAAAGGTTCGGCAGCATGCTTCAGGTTAGCGGTTGAAATGATGCCGCCTTTTGCAATATCTGATTGCACTTTACCAACCATCACACCGTACATGATCACAGAATCACCTTTTGCAAGGTTGCCGGTAACAAATTTATGTTTGGCAGGAATGTCGTCCTGTAAAATAAATTCTTCCCCGTTAAACTGTACCGTCTCCCCTTTTGATAAATTCGTCAACGCCACCAGTACATTATCATCAGGATGAACTTTTGCCAATCTTTGTTTCATGTGTTTATTTCTATGCAATGCTTTTATTGGATTGGAGCGGATCCAGTACCGCTGCCATTCCGAGTTCTTCAATTTCGTTTATTTTTTCCTGTACTGCCCCTGCAAATCCGGGCAGCATGGTAAGATCTTGTCCCCACAGGGCAGTATCCCGTAAAACAGAAACAGCCATCAGTGCAGGTTTAACCCGCTGCCATTTCTCAAAAAAGTATTGTGCCCGGTCATCCTGTATCGGGTAGAACTTTTCCTGCAACCTCCCGTAATAATTTCCATTCTCCTCCTTAACTGCTTTCATGAAGTAAATATAAGCAGCAAATCCCGTTGCCATATTTTCAGGCACGGTATTAAACAAGGAATAATAATTAATCAATACCGGCACCACCCTCATCCTCATTTTTGATGAATACTGCATGGTTATGCTCAGCCACTGGTGGTTGATGTATGGATTGCGGAACCTGTCCAGGCAATTTTCTCCAAATGTTTTTGTCTGTTCGGCTGTTGTGTCGTAAGGAATGGCCACCGCAATCTCAGACTGCATCAGTGCACTGATATAATGCTGCATCTGCAGGTCGTCCATCGCTTTTTTCACAGTATCAAGCCCCGAAAGAAATGCTACGCCGCTGCTCAGTGTGTGTGTGCCATTCAACAAGCGCAGTTTCAGTTCCCGGTACAGGTTGATGTCTTTCGAGATCACGACTCCTTTATCTACCTGGGCAAAAGAAAGCACATCGGCTACTTCGGTATCACCTTCAATGGCCCACAGCCTGTACACTTCACTCATCATGAGCAGTTCGTCTGAATAACCAAGTTTTTTCTCAATTGTATTTTTAAGTTCATCTTCCGGTCTGCCGGGAACGATCCGGTCAACGAGGGAATTGCAGAACCTGTTTGCATTCTCCAGCCAGTCGATAAAACTCTCATCCAGGCCATTCAAATGCGCCAGTTCAATAACAATGGATTCAAGTTTCTTACCATTATCAATGATGAGTTCTGTTGGCACAATAACCATCCCGGATTGTTGACTTCCCTGGAAGGCTTTGTAACGTTCATATAAAAAAGCAAGCAACTTTCCCGGGTAAGAAACAGGTGGGTGGCGGCGGATATCATCGTGCATCAATTGAATACCAACTTCGGTTGTATTTGAAATGATGATCTTCAATTGCGGGTTGTGTGCACATTCAAGCACTTTGTTCCATTCCGATCTTGCAGAAAGCACACGGCTTATGGAAGCATTAATAATATCTTCCTCGTATTTTTTTCCATTTTCAATTCCCCGTACACAAACCGTATATAAGCCATCCTGCTTTTCAAATGCACTTGCATCTCCACCGTCGGTTGATTTAACCACTACGATCCTGCCATTGAATATTCCCTGCTTGTTTGCTTTATCGATAAAATAATCTGGCAGTCCACGCAGCAGTACGCCCGTGCCAAACTGCAGTACTTTTTCCGGCAGGTCGAACAGGGATGCATCCGGAACCGATACGTCGGTCGCATTTATATTCTTCAGGTTATATTTTGAAAGTAACATCTTCGCTTGTTTCCTTTTAATTCTTATTCAGTTTTTTAAGCCATTGGGGATATTCCGTATTCAATAATTTCTCGGGCCATTGCCCGTACCAGGCATAGCCTATCCGTCTTTCATTCTCCACTTCGGCAATTGTTTTCTTTCGTTCACTGTCACGACCGGAAAAAAACGGTTCATTCGTATTGATGTCATAAAACCTTGCCCACAATACGCCGTCATCAGCAGGCTGCAATACCCTGTCTCTCCCGCTTTTTTCATTTGGTGCTGCCACGTCCACAAATTTATAGCCCGTGATCTTTACTTTATTGAACCAATCCACTGCTGCTTTTACTGCATCCACAATGGCCGGTGATGGTTTTTCGATCCGCATTAAAAACCGCACAATGCCCACCGATTCACTGCCGCTTAAAGAAACCAGTTCAAATTTCCTGGCCATTTCGGGTTCCAGTGTTTTGGCATTGTATTGTGCACACCAGGCGGTTAATTTTCCATTCTGCTTAACCTGGGTTTTTAAAATACACTGAACGCCCTTTACAATGGCATCGGCACATTTACCTGCATATGCTTCATTAATAACTTCGAGGTCGTTTGCTTTGTACACCACATCGTACAACAGGTTCAATACATTCACCATGGCATTGTCATTATAAGTGACCTGGCTCCGGTAACTGCTGAAGTCGGGGTAATACTGCGGCCAGCCGCCATTGGCATACTGCGCTTTCAATAGATAATCGATGCCTCTTTCTGCAGCAGCTAAAAACCGTTTGTCATTTGTTTTTTTATATGCCTTAGCCAAATACCATATTTCTTTTGTGGTGGCATTATTATCTATCGTAGCGTCAATCCCTTCTGCATAACCGGCCTGCAACTCTTTAAGTTCCTCTGCAGTCAGTGTCTTTTTGTAATTAACAGCTACTGCTTTGAAATGTTTGGGCCAGCCGCCATTGCTGCGTTGGTACAACAACATATTCTCAGCAATGGAATCAATGATGTTCTTTACAGCAGCGACTTCATTTCCGGTTTCCGCTGTCACATTTTTATCCGGGGCAGGATTCCATTTATAATCATACACCCAGGGTACATTAAAATCGTTGATACCAAAACCAGCCGGCAGGTTATTTTTATACCAGGCATAATCTCCTCCTTCCTTTTTACAGTTATAATAATATATGCGGCGGCCCCACAACAATGTGTTGCTGGTTGGCACTAAATAAATATCGGCATCGGCCATATTTTCAGCAAAGCAGCAGTTCAGTAAATAGAATTGAGCATCCCGGTGATAGCGCCCCAGTTTAAAATCATCATCGCCGGTGAATCTGCAATTGATCAAAACCGTTTTTGATTTTTCAAATTTGCTTCCATCATGCCAGATGGCTGCATTCTTATCGTGGCAGATGAATGTACAATTATCGGCCAACGCCCATCCCCTTGGGCAATAAAAATCAACGCCGCCTTCCATGGTGCAATCTTTAAAATAGAACATCCCGTTGTCGGTATTCCAGGGACTGACCGTATCGCCGCCATAGGCCCGGAAGATGCAGTTCTTAACGATCAGCCTCGTTGTGGCAAATGACCGCAATGCCATCTGGTGACCGTATGGCCGTATTGTCTTTGTCTTGCCACTGTCGTTGGCACAGATCATGGTTTTTTCTTTCGTATTGTCTTTTCCATAACTGTTGATGAAAGAAAGGTTCTCTAACGTGATGTCGCTTCCTTTCAGGTTAAGGGTTGCCGTACCATAATCATCTTTATTATCACAGCGCCATTCATCCCTTGCCTGTGCAATGGTTACAATTGTTATTCCAGGATCCTCTCCCTTTAAAGTGATGAAGTCCTTGTCAATAAATATTTTCTCGTTGTAGGTTCCGTTCTTAATAAAAATGATGCGTTGTTCTTTTGCATCAGCTGGTAAGCTGTTGATCGCTTCCTGGATACTTTTGAAATTGCCTGATCCATCTGCCGCAACGGTAATTTGTTTTTGGGCAAAAACATTTAGCCCTGCAAAGAAAATTGCAGTGAAAACAAAGAATATTTTTTTAATTGTTCTCATTTATTTTTTTATGGCCTGTGTTAATAACCATTTTACCAGTTCATTAGCTGCCGAAAAATTTTCGTACTCAGCCGGTATCTTTCTTCCGTCCAGGTATTCGTTGTATATCCACGGATCGCCTACCGCAAACACGGCCCCTTTTCCGTACTTAGCCGTTGCCATGATCACATCTCCATCCTGTGTGATCAATGCCTTTGCTGGAGCCTTCACCTCAATAGTGCTTATTTCCTTCAGGTACATTTTTTTTGTTTTGCTGAAAACAGGATTGGCTGTTCGGTTATATATTGCCCCTGTCTCAAACTCACTGCCCTGAACCATATTGCGGCTTTTATTGGTAAAGTGAATTCCGAATTTTTCGGGAAGCGTATTAAAATGCTGCAGGTCGCAGTTCGCTGTATCATTTGTCATGATAAGCAACACGCCACCCTGTTTTACCCAGTTGGCAATTTCAGTGGCCGACTTATCATCCATGTAATTGGGTGTTTTGGTATCCTTCAATCCATCCGGATCAACCATAACATACACAGAAACATTTTTTAAATTGGTAACTGTTGGTGCAGGGTCTAACCCACCCAGGGTAGCGCCATAAGACTGCCAGATATTTCCAAACAAACTGAATCCACCGTTCTCTGTATCATCCCATGTATAGTGTCGGCGAACATTCACCCCATAGCCGTTCTTCCGCCATTCGTTGTTGAAATAATTATCCATCACCACATTTTTACCGGCACCAACTTTTGGTAATGTGGTCATTTCCATTTCCACACTACATAAGATGAATGCGCCCATTCCTTTCGGATCATTCACTACAACTGGTTCGCTCATGTAATATTCAAAACTGCCATCCCGGTAAGGTTTGCCACCGAGGCCCGAAACACTTACGGTTCCTTTCAGATTGGTCTGACCACTGGCATCCACTTCAATGAATTCTTTGATGATGCCATCGTATCCTTTCTTCGCCACTCTGGAATAGGTTGCCGGTATATAACCTTTGCGAACTGCCTTTGCCAGTGTATATACAAACATGCAGGAAGCAGATGCTTCTTTGTAATTCTTTTCCCGGTTTGGCTGATCAAGAATATCATACCACAAACCCGACTTTGCATCCTGCACTGCCGTTATTGCTTTTGCAAAACGATTCAATATCTTAATGATCGAATCCCTCCCCGGGTGATTGGCCGGAAAATGATCCAGCACATCCACCATGGCCATGCCGTACCAACCCATTGCCCTTCCCCAGAAATTGGGTGAACAACCGGTTTCTTTGTTGGCCCATTTCTGTTCTTTGCTTTCGTCCCAGCCGTGGTAGAGTAAACCCGTTTTTGCATCCCTTGTATGGCGTTCGATATTTATGAACTGGCGGGCAATATCATCAAACACCGAATCCTGTTTTGCCCATTTGGCGTACTCGGCATAAAAGGGTTGCCCCATGTACAAACCATCCAGCCAAACCTGCCAGGGATAAATCTTCTTGTGCCAGAAGCCACCCTCTTTCGTTCTTGGATGATCGTTGAACTGGCTGCGGATATTATCGATCGCCTTTTTATATTTTTCCTTGCCGGTAACATTGTACAGCATCATCACCACTTTACCGTTGTTGGTATGATCAATGTTGAATTCATCTCTTTTATAATCCCTGATCGTTCCATCATCCTTCACATAATAATCCATGCTGTGCTGTATGTAATTATAATAAGAACCATCCCCGTATAGTTTCCAGATACCTTCAATGCCTTTTAATATCACGCCCTGGTCATAACTCCAGCGTGCAGGGTTGCCCGGTTTTACTGAAAATGAATCAGGCCACATATGCATGGCGGTTTGTGCCATTTGTTGTGAGTATGGCTTTTGCTGAGCCTTGGTTGAAAACGCATAACATAAGAAAGAGAGTATGATTATTGAATGCTTCATTTCGCTTTTTTAGTTTTTTTCTTTGGATCCACCGGTAGGGGCAATGTCCAGTTCACCATGGCTTCGTTGGCGCCAAAATCAGCGACCAGTTTTTGTTTTGCCGCAGCCGCATTGCTGTTTAAGAGTTTCACTTCTTTTGTCCGCTCGCCCTGTACCTGCAACAAAACGTCTGCACTGTCTTTGAATTTTAAATTATCTATCGTAATGCTGTCGCTGTTCAACACATAAGTAACAGGTTTTGTGTTTTTGCTGATCATAGTAATATTCTTCAGGTTGATATTCGTTGCTTCCTGTATGTCGATCCCTTCATCGGCCTGCAGTACCGCATTTTCGATCCAGATATTTTTTATGTGCATCTCCGGTATGCCCCTTACAAAAATTCCTTTTGCTGCGCCGTTGCAGGTAATATTGCGGAAATAAAAATTGCGGAACTGGGGCGTTGTTTCATCAACAGGTTTTGCTTCCACTTTAGGCGGTTCCCTTTTATCACCTGATAAAACAACAGGATCCTTCGCCATATAATACATATCAAACAGGATCGCTTCGGCAGGAATGTCTTTCATGTTCACGTTGTTCACATAAATATTCTCCACCATGCCGCCTCTTCCCCTTGTTGTTTTAAAACGAAGCCCTATATCAGTTCCGATAAAAGTGCAGTTGCTTACAAACATATTATTTACGCCGCCACTCATTTCGCTGCCTACCACAAAGCCGCCATGGGCATGATACACCACACAGTTGTTTACGATCACATCTTTCGTAGGAACGCCACGCCGCCTCCCTTCTTCATCCCTGCCGCTCTTGATGCAGATGCCGTCATCGCCGGTATCGAAATGACAATCTTCCACCAGCACGTTCTTACTGCAATCGAGATCCAGTGCATCGGTGTTGGTTCCATACCAGGGATTTTTTACCGTAAGATTTTTAATGGTAATGTGTTCACTGAAATTAATATGAGTTGTCCAGGCAGGAGAATTCTCAAATGTCACATCCTGTATCCATACATTTTTGCAGTTGAAGATGCGGATCATGTTCGGGCGCAGGTAATCTTTCACGTCTTCAAAATCACTTACCTTTTTTCCACCGGCCAGTTTGCCAATGGTTTTGTCGGTAAACCCTTTCAATGCTTTAGCAGATGAGTACCATGTCTTCTGGTCTTCGGTAAGTACGCCGCCGTATTTTTTTATGTGCGACTTCCATTCACTCTCGGTCATCTTGGCCCTTGGCAATGGCCTCCAGTAAAACCCATTGCCATTCATGATCCCTTCTCCGGTGATGGCAATATTTTCTAAATTCTCTGCCGTAACCGGCGACTGGCAACGGGCGGCTTCTACGCCCTCGAATGTTGAAACGACTAACGGATACTGGTTAAAGTCGGAACTAAAGATCACCAGGGCACCTTTATCCAGGTGCAGGTTGATATTGCTTTTCATAAGGATGGGGCCGGTAACAAAAGAACCTCTTGGAATTAAAACGGTACCGCCGCCCTTTTTGGCACATTCGTCAATGGTTTTATTGATGGCGGCAGAATTCAACGTCATCCCATCTGCTACTGCACCATAATTCATGATGTTGAAGGTGTCTCTTTTAAAATGCGGCGCATAAATTTTAGGAAGTTCGAATGCAAATTTTTCTTTGAAGTCGGAAGGCTTCAGGTATTTTGCCAGTGCAAGATTTTGATCTTTTATATCCTGGCAAACCAATGAAGCCATGGAAGCTGCGCCATATTCACTGAAGTGTGTATTATCTTCTTCCTTGCCTTTGTAATTTTTAAAATGGTTGGCGGGTATGTTCAGGAATAATCTTCTTGATCCTTGCACGCCTTCTTTTACAATGAGTGCTTCGCTGCTTCTGTGCAGGTCGATCAACGGAACGTTCATGGCAGCTGCCACTTCTTTTACCACGCCTGGATAATCACCATGCTGGTCAACAAATTTTCCGGTTTCGTCAAATTTTCTCCGCATCACCGGGGTTATTAAAACCGGGTTAGCTCCTTTGCTTCGTACGTCATTTACAAAACGCACCAGGTTCTCTTTATACAATGTGTGTGCCGGTGCCGAGCGATTACTGTCTTCTGCTTTCTGATCGTTATGCCCAAATTGTATCAGGACATAATCACCGGCTTTCAACCGGCTCATTACCGTATCCCAACGATGTTCGTTGATAAAACTCTTTGTGCTTCGTCCATTAACCGCATGGTTCTGTACCTCAATTTCATCGGTCATGTATTTTGGAAAGTACATGCCCCAGCCTCTTTCCGGGTTATCATCGAGCGGCTTGTTGGCCATGGTGCTGTCACCGATCAAAAAGACCGTTACCTTTCTTTCAGGTAATAAAAAAGAAAAGCCGCTGATGACCAGGGATAAGATGATAAAGTATTTCCCGGCCTCACCCTCGGTCCCTCTCCAAAAGAGAGGGAGGCCAAACATTTTTTTTCTATTGGTCATTTGTAGTGACATATTTTTCTTTAGATCTTTCTTCAACTTTTCTATACAAAATATTTGTTTCTCAATTTCATAAAAAGCAAAACATATTCTCCGCATTAATCTTCTCCATTTCCTCCCCCTTCGGGGGAGATAGAGGGGGCTTTACTTCAATTTATTTATATCAACCATGTCCATATCGGCATAATCTGAATTCTCGCCACCCATGCCCCAGATGAAACCGTAATTGCTGGTTCCGCATCCACTGTGGATGCTCCATGGCGGGGAGATGATGGCTTCATCATTGCTTACCACCAAATGCTTTGTCTGTGTGGGTTCTCCCATCAGGTGAATCACCTTTTGATCCTTCGGAACATCAAAATAGAAATAGGCTTCCATCCTGCGGTCGTGCACGTGCGTGGGCATGGTGTTCCACACACTCCCTTCTTTTAAAATGGTAAGTCCCATTACCAACTGGCAGCTTTTTATACCGGCTGCGTGTATGTATTTGTAAATGGTGCGCTGGTTGGCTGTTGCCACGGCACCCATTTCTGTTGGCATTGCTTTTTCCTTTTTCAACAACCTTGTTGCATACGCATGATGGGCAGGTGCCGACAACAAATAAAATTTTGCCGGACTGTCTTTCTTCTTGCTTTTAAAAGAAACCTTTTCAGTTCCTTTACCTACATACAGGCAATCGAGCCTGTTCACATCATATGCTTTACCATTCACTTTTATCTCACCCTCTCCGCCAACATTAATAACACCCAACTCTCTTCTTTCTAAAAAGTATTTTGCTTTCAATGCCTCATATGTTGGCAGGTTAATCGTTTTAGTCACCGGCACAATACCGCCAATGATCATGCGGTCGTAGTGTGTGTACACCAGGTTGAGCGCATCTGCCTGCATCAATGATTCCACTAAAAAATTACTACGCAATTCTTCGGTGGTCATGGTGCTTACTTCTTTTGGGCTATTGTGAAATCTTATCTGCAAAGCCCCACCCTCGTTCTCTCCCCGAAAGAGAGGGAGGCCCGGCATTTTATCTTTATTTATCTTTTGTACTGACATATTTTTATTTGTTCTTTTTTCAATATAATCTTTGCACCAATCTTCTCCAATTACTCCCCCTTGGGGGGAGATAGAGGGGGCTTTATCTCCCCATCCATCCACCATCAACTGTTACAATGGTTCCATTCATATAATCACTGGCGGCACTGGCTAAAAAAACAGTCACCCCTTTAAAATCATCCGGCTCTCCCCATCGGTTTGCAGGTATCCTGCTTAATATCGATTGGCTTCTGTCCGGATCGTTCCGCAATGCTTCGGTATTATCTGTGGCGATATAACCCGGTGCAATGCCATTCACATTTATTCCTTTGGATGCCCACTCGTTGGCCAATGCTTTTATCAGGCTGGCAATGGCTCCCTTGACTGGCTGCATAACCGGGTACATTGACCCCGCCCTGGAAACTCAATAAAGAAGCGGTGAAAATTATTTTTCCGCTTCCATGCTGTATCATCTTCTTTCCGATCTCTCTCGAAAGAATAAATTGTGCATCCAGGTTAACAGCCATCACTTTATCCCAGAACTCATCGCTGTGTTCTGCGGCGGGATTACGCAATATCATCCCGGCATTGTTCACCAGTATGTCGATCCGCTCATTTTCAGTAATTACTTTTTGAATGAAGTTTTTAAGGGATGCCCGGTCGCTGAAATCACATTGATAGGATTTGAATGACCTGCCGAGGGAACTAATGTCATTTTCAATTTCGCTGCCGGAAAGGGGCATATTTGCCGAAACGCCGATGATATCAGCGCCTGCTTCTGCCAGGCCAATGGCCATGGATCTGCCTATGCCTTTGTTACAGCCTGTAACTAAAGCGGTCTTGCCAGTAAGGTTAAAAAGTGCAGGTATTTTCATTACAACCAATCGTTATAGCATATCAATTTTACCAAAATAATCTCAGGTTCAGGAGCAATAAAAGAGGTTTATTTACGCAATCGTTCCCGATAACGATACCAATCTTTCTAAGGGGATTTTAATGTCGGTTTTCTATTGGATCTTTACGGCCTGCCTGGCCAGTAAAACCCACTGTCCATGCAGTTTTTGCCATACCTGCAATACGGATAAGTGCACTTCTCCCGGCTTGCCGTTGTCGTTGGTAACGGCATTGAATTTATGGCGGACCACGGCGGTATTTTTACTTATCGCAACCGTTTGTTCCGGCAGTTCCAGTTTCACAAAATCGCTCTTGCCGGATACGATCTTCTGGATGAACTCTGCCTTATCATCAATATGCCCACCCGAGTGTCCATAACTAAGCATTGATGAAGTAAGTTTATCCATCATAACTGAATCAGCATCAACCATTGCTTTTCGAAGTTGTTCGACCGCATTAGTAACTGCTGTTTCATCTTTGCTTTGTGCTTTGGTCCCGATGGTCATTGCCAGGAAGGCAATAACTGCAACAAATAATTTCTTTATCATGATAAATTGTTTTTAGACCTATTGAATCTGTTCAACCCTGAACCAGTCAAAATCGGCATAGCCCGAATCATTGATCTGTGTTTCTCTTGTACAAAAGATCCCAACCTTTGCTCCTATCCATCGCCCAACCTCCGCCTGGAATTCTTCACCAGCCTCCGTGAATTGTTTTCCATCTACACTATAACTGAACCGGCACTGAGCGCCTTTGGTAACTTTCACCCTTAGATAAATGGCTGCATCATCAACTTTAGCAATGACCACTTCACTCTCGGGTTTTCCTTTATCCGCATCTTTGCAAACAGTGTAGACAAGATAGATACCGTCCTTTTTGCTTTTCAAAGTAAGACTTGCATAACTGAAACCCATCATGGTCAATCCTGCTTTTTCATTTTCCAGTTTTGTATTGGGATGGAATGTCATCTTCGTTGTTGCCATAAATTCATCCGCCGGAAATTTCTGCAGCAGCACATTGGGCACATCCCATAAATTTCTAGCACTGTCGGGCAATTTATCTGAGAATAATCTTAATGAGCCATTGTATGCATTGGCGAAAGCCCATGTTGCTTTCGGGTTCGCCATCCATTGCCATTGTAGCCCGATCCGATTGTCGTTGAATTCATCTGATTCTTCCGGGGTAATAATGGGATAAGTTTTTCCAACATTGGGTTTTTTATAAACAAGCACCGGTTCTCCTTTTCCATCCGCTTCTTTATCCATACCGATCACCGGCCAGTCGTTGATCCATTTCATGGGTTGCAGGTGAACAACCCTTCCATACGGGCCTTTATCCTGGAAATGAAGGAACCAATCCTCACCGGTTTGTGTAGTTACCCATGCACCCTGGTGGGGACCATTAACCGGCGTTGTTCCCTGGTCCATCACTACTTTTCTTTCATAGGGACCATAAACATTCTTTGAACGAAGTGCTAATTGCCATCCTGTACTTACGCCTCCCGCAGGAGCAAAAATGTAATAGTATCCGTTACGTTTATAGAATTTGGGGCCTTCAATGGTTGGGTCTTTTTCATGACCGTCGTAAACCAACACACCGGCATCCGTTGTTTTTGTTCCTTCTGCATTCATTTGCTTTACCACGATGATGCTTTTAATTCCGGCACGGCTACCTGCATAAGCATGAACCAAATAAGTTTTCCCGTCATCATCCCAAAGCGGACAGGGGTCGATCAATCCCTTTCCCCCTTCTACCAAAACAGGTTCCATCCATGGCCCAAGAATATTTTTTGCTTTAGTGAGATAAATACCAAAATCAGGATCGGGGTAGTAGATATAAAATTCGTTGTTATGATAACGGATGCTTGGCGCCCAAACCCCATTGCCATGCTGGGGTTTTGAAAAATGTTCAAAAGGAGGCTGGCGTTTCAATGCATGGCCAATGATCGTCCAGTTAACCAGGTCTTTTGAATGAAGGATGGGCAGGCCGGGAATATCTTCAAAGCTTGATGATACGAGATAGTAATCATTGCCCACACGAATTGCATCCGGGTCGGAGTAATCTGCATTGATGACGGGGTTTTTATAAGTGCCATCGCCATTATCTGCCACCCACACTTTTGAAACATAATTTGTCTGTGCCGTTGCTGTTGAAAAGCCACAAAGAAAAATAAACAGTATGTTTTTTATTAAACGCATCGTAGCTCAACAATTCTTTTTTCGTGAGCGCTTTGAAAAGCTTTATCAATAATATAGATCACGTTGCGGCCATCATCTGCCGTTACCGGAAGCGGTGCTCCGTTTCGCAATGCCTCGTGCAGTAACCTGTAATACTCTTTATAGTCTCCCCGCTCTGTTGGTATTTTCTTTCTTACTGTTTCTCCGTTGATGCTGGTATGAAGCAACCCTTGCTCTTCTACAGGTTCCAAACCCCAATCTGGTATGCCGGGTGAAATATATTGCTTCAATGAATTTTCCTGTATATCGCCCCTTGATTTAAGGAAAGAACCTTTGGTTCCATGAAAAACATAAGCAGGTATCGGTTCTTTGACCAGGTAACCTGATTTCAACCGCACCCGCAGCCGGTCGTAAAACAAGATCAGTTCCATATAATCATCCACTTTGCTGATGGGGCGCAAAACAGTAAGATCAGCAAACACGGCCCCGGGCATCCCAAACAATTGCAGGGCCTGGTCAATCAAATGCGGGCCGAGATCATAAAATATGCCTGCGCCGGGTCCCGGTGTTTCTTTGTGCAGTTTGTAACTCAGGTTCTCATCGTAGCGGTCGAAGTGTATTTCTGCCTCTACAACCTCTCCCAATAATTTTTCTTCCACTACTTTCCGTATGGTTCTGAAATCACTGTCCCAGCGCCTGTTCTGGTAAACCGATATCATCCGGTTCTTTTCTTTTGCCAGGGCGATGAGTTCATCACATTCTTTCGCCGTATTGCAAAAAGGTTTTTCCACTACGATGTGCTTGCCGGCAAGCAATGCCTTTTTTGAATAATCAAAGTGCGTATAGTTTGGTGTGTTGATGATGATCAGTTCAATATTTTCATCTGCCATCAGCTCATCGATGGTTGAATAGCTGATCACCGAAGGATATCTTTCATTGATCTCTTTTTTACTTCGCTCAACGGCTGCAACCAATTCATAGCCTCCATGCTGCTGAATAAAAGGCGCATGAAAAAGTTTACCCGACATACCGTAGGAACAAAGCCCTGTTTTAATTTTATTCATTTAATTCAAATTTTGAATTTTATTTGAACCACATAGACACATAGGAAACATAGTAAAACGCATAGGCTATGTGACCTTCTATTGTGTACTATGTGTCTATGTGGTTCAATCTTATCATTTGTTCAACATAAAGTTGCTCAAAAATTTCCGTACATTATATTCCTTTGCTTCTTCATCTGTTAATTGCCTTGACCAGTTCACTCTCTTAGCAGGATCAGCCGATGGTCCGTAATTCTTATACTCAGCATACCTTGCCGTTTTATAGCTGTCGGTATTGTTCCAGTTACTCCATCCTTCTGCTCTTATGTGTTCTCCAATAAAGCAATGGATATAAACAACGGCTGCATAAGGGCGCCAGGGGCGGCCCAGCGATGCATTGTGTAAGGAAGTATCACCTGTCAGCACACAATCATTAAAAACATAACCCCATTTTTTTTCCTGCGGAGTAGATGCAGCTGTAACATGTGAATTCTTTTTACTGTGGATATGGCATTGTTCAAACCAAACGGTGGCTGAGCCGAAAATAAAATCAGTAGTTCCTTCAATGTAGCATTGCTGGTAATACTGCCGGCTTTTTTCGTTGTTTGTGAACAGTACATCCTGGTTACCGATGAAACGGCAGTTGTTGAACATGGCTTTGTCGCCATCCGATTCAACGGCAACCGCCTGTCCTGCTGAGAAACCTGCATCGTTTTGAAAAGTGATATTGCTGGCCGTAAAATTATCAGCCAGTATCTTAAAACTCCAGGAAGTTCTTGTATTGATGCTGTCGCCTATGGGAGAAATTTTTCCCGTATGATCATCGTATGTAAGGATCGTAGTGAATTTATTTGCACCTATCAGTGTAACAAAGTTCTTAGTTGAGTCAAGCAACAGTTTTTCTTTGTAAATACCTTCCCCAACAATAATGGTTACCGGTTTTTTATTATTGTACGGAACGGCATTGAATGCTTCCTGCACGGTTCTGTAATCACCACTTCCATCCTGCACAACCGTGATCTGTTTTTGACAACATGCAGCTAAAACACAAAAAATCAATAAGAGCAAAAAAGATATTTTTTTCATCTTTACTTATTAAATACTTTCTTTAAAAAATCGTCCGTGTATTTTACGGTTGGCTCAAACCAGGGATCCATCAAACAAAAGTGGTGAGGTGAATTTTCAAAGCGATGAACTTCTGTATAGATATAATACCCATTGAGTATCTTACTGTAATCCTCCTGGCCGGCATGCATCCGGTCAACTGAGCTGTTGATAAACAAGGTGGGCGGGTTATGCTTTCCTGTATGAGTTAATGGGGATGCCTGCATCCATAATTCAGGATTCTCTTTTTTTGAATAACCAAACCAGTAGGTTCCGGCAGATGTTCTTTTACTGTCATCGCCCTCACCACTTTCGGGATGAACAAAAGAAAGTGTGCCATCAATATCAACCAAGGCATTTACCTTACTTGAATAATTTAAATTATCTGCCGTTCCTTCATAAAAAGAATTTCCATTGGTTGCACCCATAAAAGCTGCTAATTCGCCGCCGGCCGAAAAACCCAGCACTGTTATTTTAGTAGTATCGGCATTATATTTCTTTGCATTTTTTCTCACCCATCTTATAGCCGCCTTAACATCATAAATAGCAGCAGGGTATAATGCTTCTGTTGAAAGCCGGTATTCCGGCGTAAAGCAAACATAACCGAGATCAGCTAAATGCTGTGCCAGCGGGTAATGCTGCATTCTGTTGCCGCTTCTCCACCCGCCGCCGTGGATGATGATGATGGCGGTTCTTTTAGTTTTTGATTTTTCTTTCGGATAAAATGCATCCAGCAAAAGTTTTCTTTCACCAAGCGCACAGTAAGTAATATTTCTTTTTTCTTTAACTGAGGGAGAATGAAATTCTGCGACTACCTTGGCATTGGGGTATGTTTTAACAACAGAGCGGTATGCGGCGTTTGTACTGTAAGATGTATCGGGTTTGCCCGTTACACCCGCCAATGATTGTGCAAGCGAGTTGCCGGTTATGAAACTTACCGCTATTAATAGAATTACACTTCTCATCTTTTTAAAAGATTAAAAAAGGCTGCTGCAATTTGCAACAGCCTTTGAAAACTAACGCTATGAGAAAATTAATAACCAGGGTTTTGTGCCAAATTGAAATTGGCGTCTCTTGCCGGCTGCGGCAGCGGCATCAGTTCTGACTTACCTGTTGTAAACCCTGTTGCAAACCTGCCCAAAGGTGATGTGGTGCCTGCGGCTGTAATTGCATTGGTTAACCAGGCAACTTTTGTTGTGCCTGCCGGTGTTGTTGTTGGTGCTGTTTTATACAATGAATTTTTCCAGAGGCCATTAATATTATTATCATCAGAAAGTGTGTTGGTGATATAATACATGGCAATAGGTAAAATAAGTGTTTTGCAGTAAGATGGATAGCCTGCCATGTATGATGGATCAACCAGGGCTGTGGCTGTTGGTGTTGCCATTCTTGTTAAGTTGGCTTTTGTTTCAGCAACGGCCGAAGCAAGTAAATTCCAGCGGATCAGATCAAATTTTCTCACCCCTTCTCCACCCAATTCTAAAGCCCTTTCTCTTACCAAAGCAGCGAAGAATGATGTTTTGCTTAATCCGGCCAGGTCAACAGTTACATCGGGTGCTGCTATTGGTTTACCATAGCCTCTTCTTCTTACCATGTTAACAGCAGTATATGCTGAAGCAGTAGGGCCATTTATTTCATTTTCAGCTTCGGCAAACATTAATAACACATCTGAATAGCGAAGTATCTGCCATTTTAAACCAAGATACTGAACGGCACTGGTAGGAGATATAACAGGATTACTTGTCCAATCTCTTCTGTATTTACCATCGCAAATTGCGGTAAGTGCCTGTCCGATCTTTGGCAAAGGAGTTGGTGTGGCTGTTGGAGAACCAACATTATAAGCCGCACAGGTAACATCTCTTCTTAAATCAGTTGAATCAAACAGGTAAAAATAGGTCGGCATTACATTGATGCTTTTATTTCCAAGGCTGTTTACAGTGGGGCCATTATAGTAGCCCAACTTGGTATCCTCTGCACCTGTAAAGCCAATAGCACTTGCCTGAAACATCAGTTCACCATTGGGGTCTGTAACTGCATGTCCGCAAACCTGGTCTTTCCAGAGAGCTCTGAAACTTGGGTTCAACGAATGCTGACCTGAATTGATAATATCATTGCATTCGTCTTTCGCTATTTGATAATAAGCCAGGTAATTTGAACCTCTTTTCATGGTTCCATCCTGGCGCAGGGAATACCCGCCCCTGAATAAGGCAATTCTTGCACGCAAACCCTTTACAGCACCTTTGGTAAGCCGCTCATCTACCTGGTCGCCAATGGAAGCTACCTCATTTTTCCACGGAACAAGGTCTTCAGCAATTTTAAGATCATTCAAAAGCTGGCCATATAATGTATCTCTGTCAACCTTTGTTGGGAAAGGGTTTCCGGAGGCCTGTGCATAAGCAGGAACAAAATGCTGAGGCAGATCGCCCCAGTTCATAATTGCTTCTAAGTAAAACTGTGCCCTTAAAGTCAGTGCTTCGCCATACATTCTTTGCAATTGCTTTTTCTCGTTATCTGAGCCATTGCTATACATATCCATTTTAGGAATGTTATCTATGCAAATATTGGCATACTCAATTCCCGTAAATAGCTGGTTAAATGGATTGGTTAGCTGAGCATTACCCGGGGTTGCAGCATAGCGTGCTATATCCCGCCTGTCATTATCGGCGGCTCCCGTAGGGCCCTGCATTTCATCATTATCAACCGTATAATACAGACTCAGCCGGATTCCAAAACCCTGGTCGCCCACCAAACGGCTGTAAACGCCTGCAATGGCTTGCCTGGTGCTTGCCACATCTTTAAAAACCAGGTCGGAGCCTACTTCAGTAATGGGTTGCTGATCAAGGTATTTTTTACAACCTCCCAACAAGAGCAACAGGCTTGCTGAAATCAATATCGACAGTTTGTTAAAATATTTTCTGTTCATATAACAAGATTTGATTTGTACTAATTAAAATGATGCATTAATTCCAAAAATAAAACTACGGCTCTTTGGATAGGCTGAATAATCAAGGCCGGGTGTTAACCCGCTTTTGCGCACACTCACTTCCGGATCGTACCCGGAATAGCTGGTAAGCACTGCCAGGTTGTTTGCTGTAGCATAAAAACGCAACTGGCTCATATGCAGGCGTGCAAGTTTGTTAACCGGCAACGAATATCCAATTGTAACATTGTTTATCCTTAAGAAAGATCCGTCTTCAATTGCCCATGATGATGGATAAAATGCACCCGCACTCTTTAAAGGCTGCCAGATGGTAGCATTTGCATTTAAGGCAGCTAACTGGGCAGGAGCTATTCCGTAGGCAGTATTGCCAACCACCCACTGCGCCGTCTGACCGGTTTCGGTTACAATTTTCCAGCGGCCCTTCATTATATCCAGCATGTTTGCGTCGTTGGTATATGCATTGCTTAATTCAATTTTATTGGCATTGTAAATATCATTGCCGTAAGAAAAATTGACAAACACACTCATATCCCACTGCTTATAAGTGAACTGTTGGTTTAAACCGCCTGTAAATTTAGGGGTTGGGTTACCAATGATTTTTCTGTCGTTGTTTAAATCAATCACACCATCTCCATTAAGGTCTTTAAATTTAACGGACCCGGGTTGCACTACACCAATAATTGCCACATCAGTAGGCACTCCGGTCTTTAAAGTATAAGCCCCTGTAGCAGTATTATAATCAAAATCATTTACCCCGTAAAAACCATCATTTACCAATCCCCACATGGAGCCTACCGGATCGCCGATCCTTTCTATATAATCAGTTGGCTGACCAGACACACCCCAGCTGGCTGCAGGATAAAAATAATTCTGGTTAACACCTAACTGAAGTATTTTATTCCTGTTAAAGGACATATTGTAATTAACCGACCAGCTGAAATTATTTTTACGCTTAAGAATGATTGCATTCAGTTGCAGGTCCACCCCTTTATTGGAGGTTTTGCCAACATTTTGCAATTGGTTGGCATAGCCATAGGTAGATGCTACCGGCACGTTCAATAAAAGGTGGTCTGAGGTATTATTATAGTAATCAACACTTAAATCAATCCTTCTGTTGAAAAGGGAAATATCCATTCCAAAGTTTCTGTTCACCGTTGATTCCCATACCAGGTCTGAATTAACAAGAGCAGTTGAATAATATCCGTTTACTGAAGTATTATTCAAGCCATAGTATATGGATCCGTTATTGCTGTAGGTAGTCAGATACAGGTAATCACCGATACGGTTATTCCCGATTTTTCCCATTCCAAACCTGAATTTAAGTTCATTGATAAACTTAATATTTTCCATGAATTTTTCTTTGGAAACCCTCCAGGCTACAGAAGCAGCAGGGAATGTACCCCATTTATGACCAGGGCCAAATTTTGAAGTTCCGTCTTCCCTTACATTTACTGAAAGCAGGTATCTTTCTTTAAAACCATAATTAACCCTTCCAAAGAAAGACAAACTGGTGTACCTGGTTTTGCCAAGCCTTGGATAGCCGTTAAAAGTTGTTCCCAGGTTCAGATTTTTAAAAGCAGTATTGTAAGACGTAAAAGTCGGGAACTTACCGTATAGTTGTGTACGGGTTTCTGTTTTTAAATCATAGGTTTCTTCTCCTACAAGAATATCTATGTCATGTTTGTTTCTGATACCTTTAAGAGAATAGGTAAGCACATTTGAGTTTGTGAAAGTTTTAGCCTGGATCGAATCTAACTGCACAATTGGTTTTGCTCCTCCCTGTGTAACTGAATAGGGTGCCAGTGAATCAGTGAATTGCCTGTCCGTTGTTTTGGACTGATCGTAACCAAATGTTGTTTTAAAAGTGAGATTTTTCAGTATTTTATAAGTAGCACTTCCATTAATATTGAATACATTGGTCGTTTTTTTCCTGTACTCTGAGTTTGCCAGCAAGATAGGGTTCACCAGTATCAGGCCATTTCCGGCGCTTGCATCTGCATAAGGATCCTGATCTAAAATTGTTTGGCTGCCCGATAAAAACGGCCTGTACTTAACGGCATTACGCAGCCTGTTGTAAGAAGTTCCCTGGTCGGAGGAAACCCCGGCACCATACACATCTGTATGCGTGTACCTGGCACCAACAGTAAGTTTAAGTTTTTTGGTAACATCATAATCAACCTTTGCATTCAATAAATGCCTTTTGTAGCTTGAGTTTAAAACAATCGCCTTATCATCGTTGTAGGTGTAGCCGAAACTATACAGCAATTTTTTGGTACCGCCGCCGCCCGACAAATTATGCGTTTGCATTACCCCTGTTCTTCCAAAGACCTCACCCTGCCAGTCAACGGCATCCACATTCTGATAATTGGCAAGTGTATCCCAGGTTGTACCAAAACGGCTGGTAAATGTTGTACTATCCGTGCTGCTGCCTCTTGATCTTTCAGACTGATAAATCACAAAATCATAAGGGCTCATCACTTTAAGTTTTTTGGCCAGGAACTTTACACCTATATAACCATTATAACTTAATTTGAGTTTCCCCCTTCTACCTGATTTGGTTGTTATGATAATGACGCCATTACCAGCCCTGGCGCCATAAATAGCCGTTGCTGCCGCATCTTTTAAAACGTCAATGCTCTGAATATTCTGCGGAGAAATTGCAGAAAGCCCGTTTTCCACCTGCACCCCGTCTACAATGTATAAAGGGGAATTATCCTGTGAAATGGAGATACCGCCACGCACCCTGATATTTATCTGGGCATCGGGGGAACCTTCGGCTGTTGTAGCTGTTACCCCGGATAACCTTCCATTTAAAGCTTCCGCTGCAGAATTGATGGGAATATCTTTAAGCTCTTTTGCACCAACAGAAGAAACAGAAGCCAGCAGGTCTTTTCGTCTCACTGTCTGGTAACCGATCACCACCACGTCTTCCTGGGTGATCACGGCTCTTGCCAACTGAACAGTACCGGCATCTTCACCGCTTACCGAAACAATTTTGGTTTCGAACCCAATGGATGAAAGCACCAGGTTAACAGCTCCCGAGGCGATTACGGCAATGGTAAACTTACCATCCTTATCAGACTGGGTGCCATTTTTGGCTCCTTTACCTGTTATGTTTACCCCGGTTATGGCGTTACCCGACTCGTCCACCACTTTTCCTGTAATGGTTCGGTTTTGCGCCAATAAAGTAAACGGGATAAAGAATAATACAGTTAAAAAACGAGTAGTTTATTCATATAGCAGTATTTATATTTTCTTAAAAATGAAAAATCAGCAATCTTTTTGTTCCCAGACAGGGAACTTCTTCGTATTTTCAGGGAGTACGGATGTCAATTCTACACAGATTATTTAAGAATTTCTTAATCGGGAATTGATTTTTTTACGCAATCGTTGCCGGTAACGATTGCAGCAGGATATCAATCATTTAAAAAAAACTGCCCGGGGCTTTTTCAGGATAAAATGACTGCATAATTTTACCGGGTAAAGCAAGAGAAATAATAACAGAAAAATGTACGAGGCCATCACCATTAAGGATATTGCCAAAGCGCTTGGATTATCCACTTCTACCGTATCCCGTGCATTGCGTGGCAGCTACGAAATAAGCCCCGAAACAAAGAAACTGGTAATAGAATATGCCGAGCAATACAACTACCGCCCCAACCCCATCGCCCTCAGTTTAAAAGAAAGAAGAAGCCGCTCCATCGGCGTAGTTGTTTGCGAAATTGCCAACAACTTTTTTTCGCAGGCCATCAACGGCATAGAATCCATTGCCTACAACCGGGGCTACCATGTTATCATTTCGCAAAGCCATGAATCGTACGACCGGGAAGTGGTGAACGTGGAGCACCTTGCTTCCCGTTCGGTGGATGGGCTGCTTGTTTCCCTCTCTGCCGAAACAGACCATATCGAACATTTTAAAAACCTTCACGAAAAAGGATTCCCCATCGTGTTCTTCGACCGCATAACCGAAGAGATAGAAACCTTTAAAGTGGTTGTTGATAATTACAAAGGCGCTTACGATGCCACCCAACACCTTATTGATTCGGGGTACACAAAGATCGCTCATGTGACCAGCTCACAGCATTTATCCATCAGTAAAGAAAGGCTGGAGGGATATAAAGCAGCGCTTGCAGATAACAGCATTACTTTAAATGAATCTTACATCCGCTATTGCAATCACGGCGGCATGATCTATGATGAACTGGAAGACGCCGTAAAAAGCCTGGTACATTTAAAAGACCGGCCAGATGCCATCTTCAGTGCCGGCGACCGGCTTACAATCAGTTGTCTTACTGCATTAAAAGCGATCGGGTTAAAAATTCCGGATGACATTGCACTGGTGGGTTTTTCAAATTCACCGCTGGTGGAACTACTCAGTCCGGCATTGACAGCCGTAAAACAACCGGCTTTTGAAATGGGACAGGTTGCCACCGAACTTTTGATAAAACTTATTGAAAGCAAAAGGCCCGTTACTGAATTTGAGAAAGTGGTGTTGCAGACAGATATCTTTAAAAGAGAATCTTCTGCAAGCAAGATCACAGATAAAAAACCAAAAACAAAAAAAGCAGTCAGCTGATAACTCCCTTTCGCTAAAACTGGAAATAGATGAACGAACTGCTGCTCTCCTGGCTCCATATCAGTAATATCAGCAGAACAGACCAGGCGATACCCAGCAACCACCAGGGCATTTTTTCAGCCACCGTCAGCACTTTTGTATTTCTCATCAGCCAGTGAAAGGCAACAATGAACACAATTATCACCATCACTTTTATGATGCTGAGTGTGGTCAAATAGGCCTCTGCCTTTGGTACACTGGAGAACATAGATGTGAGCAAGCTCCAGGCAGAATGAAAATCAGGCGAACGAAAGAACACCCAGGTTACATTAATAAAAAAGAAAGTGATCATCGCATAAATGAAATTGCGGAATGTTTTTGCCTTGAATTCTTTGGGAATCGTACCAAGCACCCCCACTTCGGCAGAGGGCACGCCATGCATGGATGCCATCACCGGTTTTTTACGAAGATCCTGGATGATCTTTTCTCCCCACAAATAAGCGCCATGTAAAGCACCCCAAACCACGAAGGTCCAGTTGGCGCCATGCCACAAGCCACCCAGCAACATAGTGATCATTAAATTCATGTAGGTGCGGATCTTCCCATTCCGGTTTCCACCCAGGGGAATGTATAAATAATCCCTGAGCCATGCAGATAAGGTAATATGCCATCTCCGCCAGAAATCAGAAAAACCGATGGCTGCATAAGGATATAAAAAGTTATGCGGCAATACAAACCCCAAACACAATGCTACGCCAATGGCACAGGTTGAATAGCCGGCAAAGTCGCAGAATATCTGGCCCGAAAAAGCCAGTACACCCGTCCATGCATCTAATGTTTTTAATGGGGCACCACCAGGCCAGAAAATATCGTTGGCTGTTGGCGCCAGCATACTATCGGCCAAAACTACTTTCATAAACAAGCCAAGAGAAACCAATAATAATCCCTGCATTAATTGTTGCCGGGAGGCTTTACGTTCTGTTTCAAATTGGGGTACCAGTTGGGGCGGCCGAACAATAGGCCCGGCAACCAGGTGAGGGAAGAAAGTTACGAACAAAGAAAAGTCAAGCAGCGATTTTACCGGTTCGCTTTTTCTCTTGTACATGTCAATGGTATAGCACAGCGTGGTGAATGTATAGAAAGAAATACCGGCGGGCAAGATGATATTTGGTTTGGCCGGGTGAAAATCCATTCCGAATAAATTAACCAGGTGTGTAAAATTGTCTAATAAAAATGTTCCGTACTTGAAAAAACAAAGCATGCCCAGGTTACCGATCAGGCTAAGTACCAGCAATAATTTCCGCTTGTGTTTATTCTCCTGCGTATATAATGCACGGCCTACAAAATAATCCACCACTGTTGAAAGCCAAAGCAGCAATATGAATGGTGGATTCCAGGCAGCATAAAAGACATAGCTGGCCAGCAACAGGTTTATCTTCTTTACCTTCCAGGAAAAAGGAAGATTATGCAGGATAAGCATGATGATCAGGAAGGCGATAAAAGTATATGAGTTGAATACCATGATTGCAGTTGGTTAAGGTTGAATATTATGGTTGTACAGGTTTTGAAAACTTCCATCCTTTTTCTTCACTTAATATTTTGATGAAATTTTTCGTGAACACAATGGCATCAGACTGGCTTAAATGAGAATTCTCCGGACATATGAAATGAGCGATGGCCGGGTAATCGGCATAATGAATTCCCTGACAGCCCGTAACAGACAGTATCCGTTCCCAATATTTTTCCCTGGGAAAACCCATATTCTCACCCACCTGGAAGGGGCCGCTTGAAGGAGTGCGCACAAACAATACCTGTCCGCCCCTGGCTTTTATTTTATCAACCGCAACTTTTACGGCATTCAGCATAGAGTCGAGCTTTGTACCGGAAGCCGGCGGTTCCTTGCTTGCCTTCATGATAGTAACCCATATGTTTTTTACTTTATTCTGAATATTTGTATCTGCCGCCATTTTATCGGTCATGTATTCCTGGCGGTTGAATTTTACCCGCCCAAAGTCTGAAGGAAATCCATGGAAATGATATACGCCCGGGCGATCGGGAATATCCAGTTTATCCAGTTGAGCACCCAGTGAAAGCCATTCCTTATTTAAGAAAACGAATTGCGATTCCAGTAAATGATTAATATGAAAACTTGCCTGCTGGGCAGGTGTTTTTTCCTTATAATATTTCATGTTCTCATTCGGCCTTCTCGAATTTCCGGGAGAAGTAGAGAAGAACAATCCCTCCGTTACATCCACCACTAATTTGCCTTTGAAGTTTTCATCATTGGCGAGGTTTTCCAATATGGGAACAGGATTACTACCAACACAGGCCAATTGAATGGCATGATCACCGGTGGTACTCTCCCAGGTATTGATGTCGAGATCGAATTTAATGCGGGACGAACCGATAAAAACAGTAGACTTATCCGCCGGTTCATACACCATCTTTCTTTTATCCGACCAAAGTGCCGGATCATCATCATACGAAGTATCGTATCCCTTGCTGCGTACATAAAGTTCCCAGCTGATCACAGCTGCGGCTACCAACACTACGGTCAGTATGCCGGCTTTTACCAAAGGCGTTGAATTCATTTTGAATGAATTGAGAGTAATTAAATAATAAATTTCCAGGGATGGGAAAGCGATGTTAGTTGATTGGCTTTCTTGCGCTGTGGTGAGCAGCACTTTGTTTCTGTTTCAACCGGAGCTAAAGATATATTTTAGAATCTGAAATTCATAGCCTCAGCCAAAAAAAATACCAATAGAAAGGACATACCGGGATATCGGCTCAGTTCAGCAATTCAAAACTGTCTTTTACCCGGATATCCCTTGATGAGGCTCCGAACATCAGGTCAAAATCACCCGGCTCGGCTACCCATTGCAGTTGCTGGTTGTAAAAGGAGAGTTTTTCTTTATCAATAGTGAACCTGATCGTTTTGCTTTCACCGGATCTTAATTTTACTTTGGCAAAGTCTTTAAGTTCCTGAACCGGCCGTACAATGGAACCCACTTTGTCCCGTAAATATAATTGTACGATCTCTTCCCCATCGTACTTACCTGTATTGGTAATCCTCAAAGAAACTTCTATCGGTTCATTGACTTTCATTTTCTTTTTACTCAAGGTCAGATCGCTGTATTGAAAGCTGGTATAACTTAACCCATACCCAAACTCATACTTTGGGAAAATAGAAAGATCATTATACGATGAATTGTAATTGCGGTTGCTGTCGTCTGTTGCCGGGCGGCCCGTATTGAAATGACTGTAATAGACAGGTATCTGCCCCACGCTGCGTGGAAAGCTGATGGGCAATTTTGCTGATGGGTTTATCCCGCCCAGGGCGGGACCAAACAATACATCGGCTATCGCATTGCCTGCTTCGCTTCCCAGCCACCAGGTATATAAAATAGCGGGCGCATGTTCTGCCGTGTAATTAAATACAAGCGGCCTGCCTGCATTGATCAACACCACAACCGGTTTGCCCGTAGCCAGCAGTTCTTTCAACAGGTCTTCCTGTACACCGGGTATATTGATATTACTGCGGCTCTTTGCCTCTCCGCTCATATCCCTTCTTTCACCAATGCTGAGTATGACCACATCCGCTTGCATTGCCACATTAACCGCTTCCGCAAAGCCGCTCTTATCATCGCCTTCAATATCGCAGCCCTTTGCGTAGAGTAAGTTTGAATTGCTTCCGAATTTATTCTGCAGCCCCTCCCACTGTGATACGATAAAGTTTGAATCCACACCCGGCACTTCCACATCCCAAAAGCCCTTGTTCTGTTTTTTGGCTTTTACCAACGGGCCAATAAAGGCGATCGTCTTTATATTTTTTGATAAAGGAAGAAGTTCATTCTCATTCTTCAGCAACACAATACTTTTTGCCGCCATTTCCCTTGCAATTTTTGTATGAGCCGGGTCATTCAATGCAGCCTGCTCTCTTTCTGCATTGCAGAATTTATACGGATCATCAAACAAACCGAGTTCAAACTTTTTACGCAATATTCTTTTTACGGCATCATCGATCAAAGCGGCGCTGATCTTTTTATCTTTTATCAATTGGGGCAGGCTGTTCTTATAGCAACGGCTTTCCATGTCCATATCACTGCCTGCGGTGATGGCAGATAAAGCCGCTTCGTATTCATTCTTTACATTTCCATGGTTGATCATTTCACCTATGGAACCCCAGTCGCTCACCACAAATCCTTTAAAGTTCCATTTGCCTTTGAGGATATCCCGCTGCAAATATTTATTACCCGTTGCCGGCACGCCATTGATATCGTTAAACGAATTCATGAATGTGGCAGCACCTGCCTCAACCGCTGCTTTGAACGGAGGAAGATAAACTTCCCACAAAAGGCGGTCGCTCATATCCACTGAATTGTAGTCGCGGCCACCGATTGCCGCTCCGTAAGCAGCATAATGTTTGGCACAAGCCATTAGTGAATTCACTTCGCCCAGTTTATTTCCCTGGAAACCTTTAACCCGTGCATAAGCGATCTTTGAACCTAAGTACGGATCTTCTCCTGCTCCTTCCATAACCCTTCCCCAGCGGGGGTCACGGGCAATATCTACCATGGGTGCAAAGGTCCAGTTGATGCCGGATGCACTGGCTTCTGTGGCGGCCGTTCTTGCTGATAATTGTATCGCATCCATGTCCCAGCTGCATGCTTCGGCTAATGGAATGGGAAATGTTGTTTTGTACCCGTGAATAACATCCTGCCCGAACAGCAATGGAATTTTTAGCCGTGACTGCATGGCGATGTTCTGCCAGGTTCTTGTCCGCAATGTTCCCACACAATTTAAAAGAGAACCAACCTGTCCTTGCAGTACCTGTTCTTTTTTTGTACTGTCCAACGTAACGGGGCCGGTGGCATTCCAGTCATCGTTGTATTGATTAAGCTGACCGATCTTTTCTTCCAATGTCATCAAACGCAAAACAGAATCCACCCGCTGGTCAACCGTTTTTCGTTGTGCAGCAGAAAATATCGGTTGCAGAAAAATAAGAACAGTTAAGAAGGAAGAAAAGAATATTTTCATCTGTTAATGATTATTGATCTCCAGTTCAACAAATACTGGTAAATGATCGGATGGATAATGCAGGTCTTTTGAATCACTCAGCACGGCATATTTTTTAACCGTTATGATCAACGGTTGGGAAATAAAAATATAATCGATCAGTTTTGTTACCGGTTCATTGAATTTAAATCCATTAAAAGTTCCAGAAGGGCCAAAGGGTTTTTCCACCGAAACATCCCGGCTATCGGTCATTACTTTCTTCAGTGCCCTGATACGGTCTGTTGATGGCTCCGAATTAAGGTCGCCCATAAACACCACCGGGTAATTGTTCGTATTGAATGTGTTGATCTTCGAAAGTATGAGTTCGATGCTTTTTGTCCGGGCTTCTTCACCAATATGATCGAGATGCGTATTAAAACCCAGATCGAATTTTTGGATGCGTTATCTTCCAGCAGTGCATAGGTACATACCCGGTTCAGTGCAGCGTCCCATCCTTTTGAAATGGTATCCGGTGTTTCGGAAAGCCAGAATGTTCCGCTCTTCTTAACGGCAAACCGGCCTTTCTTATAATATATGTTGGAAGATTCACCTTTCCCGATGCCATCCCTGCCCGTACCCACATAACTGTATTCAGGAAGAAGAGTTGATATGTCCGTCACCTGTTGAGGCAGTGCTTCCTGCACACCAAAAACATCGGGGCTGTAAAAGCGTACCTGGGAAGTAAAAAAATCTTTGCGGTGTGTCCAGTCATTTTCGCCATCCGATGCAAGATCAAGCCGGATATTATAGGTCATCATTTTTAACGACTGTGCTTTTACAAATTGAATGTTCAGCACAAACAGCAGCAACAGCAGGCACTTGTTTTTTAGCATAAAAAAAATTGAGTTCATTTAGTTATACAGCGCTTCCATTTTTTTAAAAGTTCAAAATTTTTTTTTTCCCTGGTAGAGAACCTTCGTAAAGCCGTCCTGTATCCCGGGCAACATTCTTCTGGGGGACCTGAAATCCATCAATATCCACGGGCTGATCCCCCTGATATTAGGCATCTTTTCAATCATCAGTAAATTTTGTTGGTAAAGATATTCCTGGTATTCCTCATTCCATCGTTCTTCTTTAGGTCCAGGCCCCTGTTTGCATCGCCGCGTAAATTACCGGTTTGTTATAGGCGTTGCCCACCGGGCTGTTTTCAGTCGCCCCACCAACCTGTTTATTGAAGCACATCTGCCATTTTATCATCAATATAACCGGTGTCGTTTTGTTGTGCGCGGGCAGCACTGATCAGTCTTGCCTCTGTTCTTGCATGCACAGAAGATTCAGTAAAAGAATTCCTTTCTTCCGACAAAGGCGTTTCGTTTGCTACAGACCAAATAATCACACAAGCCCTGTTCTTATCTCTTGTAATTACTTCGCTAAGCTGGTTTCTTGCATTGTTTAAGGCCGACTGGTTACTAAAATCAACGGTCCAGTAAACAGGAATTTCTTCCCAAACCATTAGCCCCATCTTATCAGCCATCCTTATCATATTCTCATTATGAGGATAATGAGCCAGCCGGATATAATTACAACCCAGTTGCTTTGCCCATTGCAATAATTTTTCTGCATCGGCATAGCTGTGTGCTCTTCGCCCGTTTATTTCTTCGTGCATACAAATTCCCCGCAGGAAAACCGGTTTGCCATTTAATAAGATATCGGGGCCCTTTGTTTCTATAGTTCTGAAACCAATTTCATCTTTCAGCTTTTGGTAAGCCGTTTCAATAAATACATCATACAGCTTTGGTGATTCAGGCGACCAGTACTTTATATCTTCCGAAACAGGAATTTCAAATGCTGCAGTTCCATCCGCATAAGTTTGCAGGTCTTTTTTTACCCGGAGCCCTGGTATTTCAACGGTAACTTTTTCATTACCGGAAGCATTAGCCAGTTTTATGATCCCGGATATTTTGCCCTTATCATTTTTCTTTAGCTGAACCGAATAATCGCTGATAAAAACACCTGGCTCCTCAATCAATAATACATCCCTTGTTATTCCGCCATAATTCCACCAATCAGTATTTAAGGTTGGCACCCTTTCCTTTGATCTTTTATTATCGGCTTTTACAACAAGGTAATTGGCGCTGTCCTTTACAACAGCGCTGATCTCAAAATTAAACGGAGTAAAGCCGCCTTCATGTATGCCCAGTTTTTTCCCGTTCAGGTACACTTCGGCTTTATAATTTACTGCTCCGAAATATAAAAAAAGCCGCCTTCCTTTTTTAAGCGAATAATTAAATGATTTTTTCAGCCATACCGTTCCTTCATAGTAAAGGAGTTTTTCATCCTGCGTATTCCAATCACCGGGAATTTTCATTTGGGGTGATTTATCAAAATCATATTCCACCAGTTCGGTTTTATTTTTGGCGTGGTAGTTATTATAATAAGCTGATGTGGAAGCCGGGTTCTTCTGGTCATACACTTCTGCATGAAAACTGTAATAGCCTGTTTCATACGGATCAATAATATAATTCCAGTTGCCATTGAGGCTGGTGCTATTTCGTCCGGAAGTATTAATAATCAGATCCTGGGCCAAACACATCAACGGCGATAATGTTAACGCAAGTAATATCCTGAATTTACCTATTTGCATCGGCCGATTTGCAGGTTTAAAATTTACTGAATTTTATTTTATCCAATTAACAGATGCTGTTTTCACATCCCTTGAATTAGCGCCAATCATTACCTGGAACTCACCGGGCTCCCAATCATACTTCAGGTCGTAATTATAAAACTTCAGGTCACCCGGTGTAATGCTGAATGAAACATTCTTTGATTCACCTGCTTTCAATAATATCTTCTGAAAACCTTTCAGTTCTTTCACCGGCCTTGTTACACTGCCCACCACATCACGTATATAAAGCTGTACCGTTTCCTTACCATCCACTTTACCGGTGTTGGTAACAGTAACTGAAGCCGTTAATGTTTGATTCCCGTTTAATGATGCGCTGCTGAGTTTAATATCGCTGTAGCTGAAAGAAGTATAACTCAATCCATACCCAAACGGGTAAAGCGGATCATTGGATACGTCGAGATAATTGGAGCGGAATTTTTCAAACCATTTTCCCTCTCCCAACGGGCGGCCCGTATTTTTATGGGCATAATAAATAGGCACCTGTCCAACGTTCTGCGGAAAACTGGTAGTGAGTTTTCCGGAAGGATTCACTTCACCAAATAATACATCGGCGATGGCATTGCCTGTTTCACTGCCCCCAAACCATACATTCAATATCGCCGGAACATTTTTTTGCTCCCAGGCAAGTACCAGTGGGCGGCCCGTGAACAAAACCAATACAACCGGCTTGCCTGTTTTTAATAAAGCAGCCAGCAGCTCTTTTTGTACCTGTGGAATTTCAATATTGGTGCGACTGGAACTTTCGCCACTCATTTCAGATGCTTCTCCGAGTGTGGCAACAATTACATCAGATTGACCGGCTACCTGCAATGCTTCGGCTAATAATTCAGCATTGCTTCGGTTATCTTTTTTCAATTCACGGCCAAACATGGTTCCTCTTTTCTCCAATTCAATATCTGCATCAAAGGGAGAACCTTTGGCGTATAATATCTTTGCATAGCTTCCCACCGCTTTCTCCAATCCTTCTTTAACCGCAATGGCTTTATTAAGATCGGTGGATACGCTCCAGGTACCGGGCATATTTTCTTTTGTATCAGCCAATGGCCCGATGAGTGCAATGGTGCCTGATTTTTTATTGGCAAAATGTTGTTTTGATTTTTCAACAACACAAAACTCTCTGCGGCTATCTCTCTGGCTGTTTTAATATTTGCCGTTGTATAAACATCTGTTTTGCTTCTTTCCACATTGCAATACCTGTATGGATCATCAAACAAACCGAGTTTGTATTTTGCTTCAAGTATTAAGCGGCAGGCATCATCAATTTCCTTTTGTGTTACTTTTCCTTCCTGCAATGATTTTTTCAGAGTGAGCAGGAATCCTTCTCCCACCATGTCCATATTGATACCTGCTTTTAATGCCAGTGCAGATACCTGTTGCAGGTTGCCCATGCCGTGTTCGATCATTTCATTGATGCCGGTATAATCAGTTACCACAAAACCTTTAAAGCCCCATTGTTTGCGAAGCACATCCGTCATTAAAAATTTGTTTCCTGTTGCCGGTATGCCATCCACTTCATTAAAAGATGCCATCACGGTTCCTGCACCGGCATCAACGGCTGCTTTGTAAGGAGGAAGGTATTCGTTGAACATACGCTGGCGGCTCATGTCGGTGGTATTGTAATCCCTTCCTGCTTCGGCAGCGCCGTACATGGCATAATGTTTTACGCAGGCCATGATGGTATTGTTCTTTGAAAGATCATTGCCCTGGTAACCCCTTACCATTGCTTTGGCTACCTGCGAACCGAGGTACGGATCTTCTCCGCTTCCTTCCGCAATTCGTCCCCAGCGTGGGTCACGGGCAATATCCACCATGGGGCTGAAGGTCCAGCAAATACCTTCGGCACTTGCTTCTGTTGCAGCGATCCGGGCGCTTTGTTCTATTGCCGCCATATTCCAGGTACAGGATAAACCCAGTGGTATGGGAAAGGTAGTTTGATAACCATGTATCACATCCATACCAAAAAGTAAAGGAATTTTCATTCTTGATTCTTCTATGGCTACTCTCTGCACATCCCTTATTTTTTCTACTCCTTTGATATTAAAGAGGCCACCCACTTTTCCTTCCCGTATCTTCTTGCCAATGTCTGAACTCTGTGCCTGGCCGGTTACAATATCGCCCGAGCCGGGTAAATTCAATTGCCCGAGTTTTTCTTCCAGTGTCATCTTCTTCATCAATGCATCAATGAAGGTCTTCATCCGATAATTATCGGACTTAGCATCCTGTGCCGTTGCATTAAATGAAGTGAATAGCAATGATGCAATAACTAATTTGCCGAATAGCTTCATATTCTCTAATTTTTATTATTTCAGTAAATAAGGTTCCAGTAGTTTTTGCCAGATGGCATAGCCTTTGGCATTCATGTGCAGTTTGTCTTCAATAAACAGTTCTTTAATGGGTTCGCCATCAGCAGCAAGCATATCATTCCACACACTTACAAATACAGCATGCCTTTTCCTCTTCAGAAATTTTTTGATTCGCTTATTCCCATCCATCACCCGTTCCCGCATGTGCCAGCGGCTGGGGCTTGGTTTCATGGAAATAAAGATGACGGGCTCGCCGGGCAACTTTGTTCTTATATCGGTAAACAACTGCCTGAACCGTTCAAAAACCATCTTACCCGTTACGCTGCTGTCGTTAGCAATATCGTTCTCGCCACAATAAATAACTATTTGTTTGGGCTGATAAGGAAAGATCACATCATTCTCATAGCGGATAACATCCAGCAGGATTGAACCACCAAAGCCGCGGTTTATTATTGGATAATCTGGAAAGTAATCCTGTACGTCTTTCCATTTGGTGAAAGAAGAACTGCCAACGAAAAGGATCTTTCCGGTTCCGGGAAAAGCAGCGCTGTCGAGTTTTTTGAAGGCCTGTATGTCATTCCAGTATGGCGGCTTTGTTTCCTGGGCCATTAACTGCACAGAAAAAGCAAGCACCAGGAATAGCAATCGCATCCGCATCTTTTTACTTTATTTTACTTCTGTAATTTTTGTTTTTTCCGATACCCCATTCTCATTTATGGCTTCAATGGTAAAGTAATAAGGCTTCTGACTATCCATTGCCTTGAACCAGTATTCATTTTTGTTATTATCCATCACCATGATGCAATTATATAATTTACCAGGAGCAGTGCCGTAATAAATATTATATGCATAAGCATTTGTAACCGGGTTCCATTTTATCCAGGCGCTCCGCTTATCTTTTTCAGTACGTAAAACAAAAAAAGTCTTCACCGCATCAGGTTTTGCTCCATTTCCGTTTCCAAATACACGAAAGCCGCTGATGGCAAACTTGCCGGCAGGCATATGAATATTTTCAAGTTTTATGAACCTGGCTTTTACCGGTTGCGGCAACTCAACATATTCATGGGGTATATCGGTCCTGTTATTGCTTTTATCAACCAGTATGTCCCATTTTTTCCCATCCATGGAATAATACAATTTGTATTGATGATACTGTTCGCCTCCATTTATTTTTCCCAAATGATCATCGGCCACATCCTGGTCTGCATAGTTTATTTGTACAGCATGTACTGTTGATAGATCACCAAGATCAGTTTGTATCCATTCTCCTTTGTTACCGGTAACGGCGCTCCAGTAAGTTTTGATATCCTCATCATTTGCATCGTTGGCATGAAATCCGCCCAATGTGGATGATACTACAATTGGTTTTTTATAATTCAGCAACATCCATCCGGTAAAACCGCTTCCGTAATTATTTGGCGAAGCCGATGGCAGGTAATGCGGGTAATCTCCAAATGCAGTATTGCACCACATTACATCATCTTTGTCGAAACCTGCCGGCCATATCCCTATTCTTCTTTCAAAATTATTTTTTACCGAAAGCATGACCGTACTCACATGCCAGTAGTTGCCGTTATTATCCGTAAATGTACTTCCATGCCCGGCGCCTCTTGCAAAGCCACCCAATTTCATACTCAATGGGTCGCTCTGCGGAAATACCTGGTGCCCGTCGAACAAAGGGGCATCACTTACAACAACACCGTCTGCATAACCACTGAATTCTGTTCCCGGGGCGCCGTATTGATAATAATATTTTCCATTGTGTTTGGTCATCCATGATCCCTCAATGAACGGATCAAGAAATGTGTTATCCATATGTTCACCAAAACGCTGCCAGCCATAACGCCAGTCCTGTAATAAATACATCGGCATTCTTGTACCAATGGGTTTAAATGTTTTTCTATCCAGTTCAATACCAAGTGTCGGATAAGTATTGCTGCTGCCATTGTACATATAAAATCTTCCGTCATCATCCGTAAAAAATGCAGGATCCCATCCGCCTATTTCAAATGAGTCAACCAATGGTTTCCATTCATTGGCTTTTGGGTTGGTGCTCATCCAGATCGTAAACGTTTTCGTGTAGGTGGACCCGAATACAAGCATGGTATCACCTATAATACCCACCGCCGGTGCACACAATTCGTCATAGGTGTTCGTATTCCATGGACGTAAAAATCTTTTTGAATTAAATGTCCAGTTCAGCATATCATGGCTGTACCAGTACCCCCATTGATTCGTGCTGAACAAATAATAATCATTCTTGTATGAAACTATTACCGGGTCGGCGGTTGCCCGGTGGCGGCCCCACTCGCTGAAATTGGGAATGGGAGTATAACCATAATCTATGTTAATGGGATTGCAATAGGTTTTATGCTGCGCCTGTGTTCGTATACCAAGCATCATTACAATTACCAGTATGTATTTTATCTTCATGCTCTTTATTTTTATTTTTTCACCCAGGGACTTTCGAAATTCAATTTCTTTAGCCCGTTTTGTATCTCCGGGCAACTCATGAATAACTTCCACAATAATCCGCTGCGGTAATTTTCCATCATCACCACAATGGGCCCCTGGTCGATGGCGAGATAATGCGGCAGGTACCAGTTATCCTGTTCACTGAATGCATCATAAAAACCATAAGGCCCCCATATCTTTTCCTTCATGTCATTATACCAATGTTTCATGGCAGCCATGGATTGATCAGGTGTGTAAGGAAAAGATGATAATGCTGCGGTGGGTGATATCACGCCCAGGTCTCTTTGCGTTGTGGGCGCATGACCGGCATATCCTTTTACGGAGTAGCTGGATGTTAGTCCCCAGTTGTTGGCACCATAGCCTTTGAATTTATTCGGGTTATCAACGCACCACTGGTAATTGATGAGTGCCTGGTTCTTATTCTCTTCCCAATAATCAGCGTATTTATCTTTCAGTCCCCTCGGATCTAAACCTAAGTAAGAATAGTGAGCCCAGAATAGCGGCCCGCCATTCCAGGCATCGCCCTGGTGTTTCATCTGCAACTTATAGGAATAGTTTGCAGCAATGCCATCTGGTTTGTTCACATCTTTTATCTTTCCGTTCTCTGCCCAACCTTCGTGGTATACTTCTGCAGGAATGCTGTGTGTGGGTGAAGATGCAGCAAGCACATACATGATCAAACATTCGTTATACCCATGCACCGGGAAATTCATTTCCCAACCATAGGTGGGGCTCCAGTGCCAGTACAAAACATTCTTCCCGTTCCGGTACCAATCAAATTCCACTTCTTTCCATAATTTATCTGCCCTTGCTGCCAGTGCTTTTTCTTCTGCATTGCCATTTTGATAATACTGCCGCACACAAAGCAGTGCCTGGATCATATAAGATGTTTCGACAAGGTCGCCGCCATTGTCTTTTCTACCGAAGGGAACTACTTTACCTGTTTCCCCATTCCACCAATGCGGCCAGGCTCCATGAAAGCGGTCGGCTGTTTCTAAAAAGTGTACGATCTTCTCCAGGTGTTTTCTTCCTTCTTCCCTCGTTACAAAACCTCTTTCGATACCAACGATGATGGCCATTACACCAAAACCAGAACCACCGCTTGTAACTACATTCTTATCATTGGCAGGATAGTTATTATCTACATGAAAACGTTCCCTTCCCAGGCCACTCATGGGTTCAGCGCCATCCCAGAAATACTGAAAGGTTTGTTGCTGCACTAATCTGAACAAAGCAGTATCTGCAAGCGCTGCGCCCTGTTGCGCCGTAGCTTTTTCGCCGGAGTTGCAGGCCCAAAAAAGTAATGACATAAATATAAGCGCAGGAAATCGTTTGGTCATGGTATGTTATTATTTATAAATAAGGCGCTGTAAACCCTAAAACATTTTTCATTCCATTTTTCACTTCGGGGCAACTGGTCAGTAAATTCCATACCAGGCCGCTGCGGTAATTTTCGATCATTACCACGATCGGGCCCTGGTCGATGGCAAGGAAAGAATCCGCATACCAAATGTCTTTTAAAGAAAAGGCATCGGTAAAACCATATTGTTTCCAGATCTTATCGCCGAGTTTGTAGTAAAAGAATTTCAGTGCATTCATACTTTCTGTGGGTGTGTATGGAAAAGATGACAGCGCCGCTGTTGGTGAGATCACGCCAATATCATTATTTGGTTCGTTTGCATTGTATCCGCCGGGCACATCACTGGCTGTTAAGCCCCAGCAAAGATTGCTGTATCCAAAATAGCCTTTCGGGTTTGCTTTGCAGTATTCGTAATTTATTTTGGTATGGTTGGTTACCTGCGTTTGATAATTTGCATACACATCATTCAATCCATTGGGATTAATTCCGAGGAAGGAATAATGTGCAAAGAACAAAGGTCCGCCATTGGCTGCACCGAGTGGTAGCTGATAACCATAGTAGGTATTCCCGTTTTGCATGGCGCCGTTTCTTGCAAAGCCTTCTTTATATACAACCTGCGGAATGCCGAACGTAGTAGATGAAGCTGCAAGTATGTAAGTGATCAGGCATTCGTTCCATCCTTCTATCTTATGGTTCATCTGCCAGGCATAGTTAGGACTCCAGTGCCAGTACAACACATTTTGTGTTCCCTGCCGGAACCAGTTCCATTCCACTGCATTCCAGAGAATATTGATATCGCTCCGCAAATTTGTTTCGGCTGCATCCCCGCCGCTGAAATATTGCCTTGCAGTTAATAAGCCCGCCATTAAATAAGATGTTTCAACCAGGTCTGCCCCATCATCTTTTGTACTGAATGGTATCACTACTCCTGTTGTGCCGTTCATCCAATGCGGAAAAGCCCCGTGAAATTTTTGTGCCGTGTTCTTCAAAAATGAAACAATGGTCTGCATTCTTGTTAATCCCTGTGCCCTGCTGATGAAGTTGCGGTTAATGGCAATGGGTATGGTCATGATGCCAAAGCCCGAACCGCCGGTGGTGACTGTTTCCGGTGCGGCGTTGCTGCGTTCTCTTGCAAGGCCGCTTGTTGGGTGGCCGTAATCCCAGAAGTATTTAAATGTTTGTTGCTGCACCAGGTCGAGCAAGGCATTATCGCTTATTACGGGAAATTTATCGGTTGAATCGATCTGTGTAATAAAAGAGATGGTTATGCCGGATGACATAGCACCGCCTTTAATGGATTTTAATGCTGTTGTACCTTCAACTGTATAACGGGTCAATGCCTTTAATGCTGAACCCGGACTAACAACAACGGTACTGTCGCCATTTTCATAGCCATACCCTGAACCAACCGCCGTGCTTCCATTCTCTTTAACGGAGATAGCAGAACTAACTGTTGCCCGGTCGACCGCATTGCTGAATGAAAGGCGTATGACCGGATTTAGTTTTACATTATAATTTGTGAACCCGGTTAAGGCAGTTGTATTATCGATCTTAACTGCAACCAATGAAATGGGAACAGGAGGTAAGGGAGTTGGTGTTGTTCCGCCGCCATCTCCTTTGCTGCAGCCCTGCAAAATAAATGCAGCTGCAGCTATCAACCCTGCCGTTCTTATTAATTTCATAATGTGGTTTTAAAAAATGAGTGTTGAAATGGAGTGAGGTAAAGCCATGCATTCAGCCGCCTTGCCATTGATCCATAAATTAAACGGGGTTTTGATACTGCTTTGATTCATTACCACTACCACGATCTTTCCATCCGGATTTTTAAATGCCGTGGTAAGCAACTGGCTGCGGCTGCTGCTGCTGATAATTCTTTTTGCGCCGGGCTTTATGAATTTTGAAAAATGCCCGATGTAATAATACGCATTGGTATAGATGAGTTGGCCCGTTTTTGTATCTCCATGAACCGGTGCAAAACAGAAATTCTGTACATGATTCGGACCGCCTTTTTCATCGAGCAGAATATTCCAGTCGGTAAAGCCAACCATACCGTTATTAAAATCATTGATCATGCTGCGGCCATATTCTTCTCCCAGTACCCAGGCATTGTATCTTGATGAATCAAAACTTTCGGCACAGCCTTCGGTGAAGAAGATATTCTTATCCGGGTATGCCTCATGCACCCGGCGCAGGTTATCATACATCGGTGTTCCGCCGCTCCAGTCTTCGTACCAGTGAAAACCAATGCCCCAGATATACTTTGCTGCTTCGGGATCTTTGAAATAGGTTTGCGCCCGCTGGTAGATCATATCACGGTTATGGTCCCACACAATGATTTTCGTATTCTTCAGACCTTCCTTTACCATGGTGGGGCCTAAATGGTTTTTTAAAAAATCCCGTTCTTCTTCTGCTGTATAAATGCAGCTTTCCCATTTCTGTTTAGCCATGGGTTCATTCTGGATAGTAATGCCCCATACCGGCACGCCTTCCTTTTCATATTCCTTAATGAACTTTGTGTAGTACATCGCCCAGCTGTTATAAAATTCCGGCTTCAGCTTACCCCCGTGCAACATGTCGTTGTTGTCTTTCATCCAGGATGGCGGGCTCCAGGGGCTGGCAAAAAGATTCAACTTATTACCGGAAGCTTTCATCGCTTCTTTGATAAAAGGAATCTTGAATTTTTTATCGTGCTCTATGTTGAATGACTTTAATGACCGATCACCGTCCTGTACATAGGTATACATATCGCTGCTGAAATCGCAACTGTTTATGTTTGTTCTTGCCACGGTATAGCCAATTCCTTTTTCCCGGTTAAAATAAGCGGTTAATAATTCCTGCTGCTTTTCTTTTGGCAGTTTATAAAAAGTTTCAGCAGAAGCATCCGTTAATGCAGCGCCAATACCCAGGAATGCCTGGAAGGTTTTAGACGGGTCAACAAAAACAGTTATCTCGTTTTCAAATGGCTGGCCTTTGTCGTTAAATTCAAATGCACCCGTGGCAGTAAGCCGGTAGTTAGTGCTGTCGGCCGTTGTATATACCATTACTTTATTCCCATTTGGAAACAACGGGACCGTGTCGGTAATAATTTCCGTTTCTGTTTTGTTTCCCGAGAAAGAAAACAGAACACCTGTAATGAGTACTAAGCTTATTCCTTTCATGCGTTATTTTTTTACCACGTATAAGTTGCAACAGCACCTGCCGTGAGTGACGTGAAAATATATCTTCCTTTATACCCGATATTAAAGCCCTGTGCAGTACCGCTTTCATTTACCACGATGAGCACTTTTTTACCTGCGGGTGTTTTAAAAGCAACATTCGGCAGGTTGGTGGTTGCCGGACTTGCAATACGCACCGATCCCGCCGGAACAAATTTGCTGGCGTGTGCTATGATATAATAGCCCACATTTCTAATGACCAGGGAACCATTAACAATCAAAGCGCCTTTGCATTCGGTGCAACCACCGGGTGTATGCGGATTGTATGTGGCATCGCTGGCTAAATTCCATTCGAGGGCGATCCTGCTCCAGTTACGCATAGAACCGATCACCACATTCTTTATATGCCAGCCCAGGTCACCCGCAAAGGATCCGCTTGCACTCGTCCATTGTTCGGTGAAATAAAGGTTCTTATCCGGATGCGCTGTTTTAACTGCAGACAATGCACTGATGTCTCCGGCATATAAATGGAAGGCTGAGCCATCGATGTATTGTTTTGCTGCCGCATCGTTTAATATTGAAATGGGATAGTTTGCATTATCGCAGTTATGATCCCAGATGATGATCTTGGTGCTGAGGCCCGCAGACTGAAATTCAGGTCCCAGGTTATTCTTCACAAAGTTGGCCTGCTCGGTTGATGACATTACCATGCTGGGATTATTACCGCCGTGCTGCGGTTCGTTTTGTACCGTTACTGCATCAATACGTATCCCTTTTGCCTGCATTGCCTGTATGTACTTTACAAAGTATTTTGCATAGGCCCCATAATACTGCGTTTGCAATCCACCGCCAATAGAACTTCCATTTGATTTCATCCATACCGGTGCACTCCAGGGAGAGCCAAGTATTTTAATATTCGGATTTATTGCCAGTATTTGTTTCAATACAGGGATCACATCTACGGTATCCAGTGAAAGAGAGAAGTTTGCAAGCGTTGGATCCGTTTGCCCAACAGGCATATCATCATAGCTGTAAACAGATGCATTCAGATCGGAAGCCCCGATGCTCACACGCAGGTAACTTACACCAATAGAACCGGTGCCGTTTCCAAACAACTCATCCAGCAAGGCAGCTTTGGAAGCCGCATCCATGTGGTTGATCTGGAAAGCGCTTCCCCCGGTTAATGTATAACCAAAGCCATCAATGCTTTGGTAAGAAGTGGCCGAATCCACATCAATAACAGGATATCCGCTGGTGGCAGTGCTGCCAAAAGAAAGGGTCACCCCCTGTTTTTGAAATACCGATGACTGATCGGCTTTTGTTAGCCACATATCCATATCATTGGTTGGGGTTCCTCCGCCCCCGCCCCCGGTTCCGCCGCCACTTCCGGTTCCACCACTACTGCTGCTCTTGGAGCAATCTCCAAAAACAAAAAGCATTAAAACAGGGATTAGCCACATAAATTTTCTTTGTTTTTTCATGTTGTACAATTACTTTTTCATTTTTAGACGTTCATTGATAAGCGCTCCCACTTTTTTTCCATACTCGGTACTTATGAGGCAGGAGTTGTGATAATGTATGCCGCCATAAAATCTTGCCCAGTTATTTTCAACTGCTGCCTGGCGGAAGGAAGTGAATGATCGGTTCTTAATTCCAAACTCCAGCTCAGATGTATCGGTATAATTAAAATTATCGCCAAACACATTGGTAAGGGCTTCTGCCGCAGAAGAAGAGACCGTGCTGTGGCCGCAGGTGTATTCAGGGAATGGGGGCGTTTGCAGGTATGGCCGCCATTCGTCATCAATGTATTTATTAATGATCGTTTCCGGGCGGGCCGTATTACTGCGGTACTTTTCATCCCAGCATTGTATGAATGCATCGAAAACAGCAATGGCTGTTTTGGCATACGCATAAACCGTTGTTGAAAAATCAGCACCGGCTTGTTTCGCAGCAATGCCAACAATGTTCATCCAGTGCCCGACTGGTGAGAATTTCTTGGTCACAAACATCACATGGCCTTCCACATTCATCCTCGTGCCAAGGTCGTCCCAGAATTCTGCAATGTGCTTTTGTTCATCAGACAAGCTGTCGCCTGCATTTTTTATCGCCAGCACTTCTTTGTAATATTTGCTTTCTTTATTCTTCATGTCGAATACCGGGGGCCTTGGTGGGATGAACTGGTTTGCGCTGTCCATCACCAATGTCCTGATCTCCGCCCAATGCGGTTCCAGTGCCTGGGAATAAGACGGTGGTGTTGGCACCCACCTTCCTTCTTCATCAGTAACATTGTACTTCTCTGCCGTACGTGTCTGGCCATAATGATCTTTCTTACTCCACCGCAGAATATGACTGGCAACTGAATCAGCAAGTACCTTGCTTGCCTTTTTCATGGAAGCAGGCATGTTACCTGCATCGGCAATGGAATCCAGCCTGCCCACATATTCCCTCATGCTGCCTTCGGGAAAAGTAACGGCTTGCCCGACCTTACAAAAAGCCAGCAGGGCCGCATAATTAAAATTCACGTTTGCCGTATCCTGTTTTGGAAATGCAGGTAAATGTTTTATTTGCCCGGCCAATGACTGAAAACGGGCATCCCCCAAAGCCATTGTTTCATAAGCAGCGATGCAGGCATAGGCATAGTTTCGGCTGGCAATGATGGGTGGAAAATTGTTCTGCCGCACTACGTTGTTCAGTTCCTTCACCGTTTTGGAGAAGAGCAGGGGGTCATTAAAATTATTTTTATACTGCTTTTCTTTGCAGCCCGGCAGAAAGAAAAGTGCAGACAATAATATGGCTGTAATATTCCGTCTCATACGATCAAGCTTTAATGCAGCAGAATGAATCAGTATCCTGCTTATCTCAAAAAATTATTCTCCCCGTTTTAAAAAAACCAGTCCCTTATTATTTTGCGCAATGATCAATAGCTGTTTTCCCCCGGCATATTTTATCCATTTGGCATCCCGCACTTCTCCATCCACCAACTGTGTATTACCGATGCTTTGAAAGCTATTTATCGATTTGTTGAAAGAAAAAGCAGCAGGCAGCAAGGCATCATATCTGCCTTCATAAGGAATGGTGCCGTAAAAATTACCGGCCGCCAGGAAGCTGCTTTTGTTATCCGCAGCCAATGAACAGAAAGAAAAAACGGGTGCCATCTGTACTTCCCCGGGCAGGTCCTTCTTTGTAAAATTTCCCTTGCCGTCGTTTATAAAACAGCAGGAGCCCAGTGTTTCGGCTTTCAGTGTAAGGTAATCTTTAAAGAGATCATAAAACATATAGTCTACCGTTTTACCGGCCACTTCGCTGTATGTGAGGTATGCTTTTTTTAATACCGGCAGCGGTCTTTCCAGTTCGTCTTTTGCAAGAAACGTGTACTCCTTGTTATTAACCGTATATGCCATTACCTGTTCTACCGAACCGTTGCCGTCAAAATCTTTTACGTACAATTTCAATGGCCCGTTCTTGCCTGCATACAGTTTGCTGTTGTGCCCCCAGTTACCGGCGAGTATGTCGGTAAATCCATCCCCATTCACATCGGCAGTATAAATTGTTTGCCAAAGGCCGGTAGAAAAAGGAATATCTGAAGCGCTGAATTTTCCATGCTGGTTCATGAATATTTTCACCGCCATCCATTCGCCTGCAACAACCAGGTCATTCCATCCGTCGTTATTGAGATCGGTAAAGGAAGCGCTGGTCACAATTCCAAGATTTTCCAGCCGCATAACGGAAGCATCTGCCAGTTTAAACATGCCTTTACCATCATTCAATAATAAATAAGATGATTGCGGAATGCCAAAACGTTTTGCATCGGTGAGGCCGCCTACAAAGAGGTCCATATCACCATCCTTATCAATATCGGAAACAGCTACACAGGACTTATTTTTCAGCAGATTGGGGATGGCTGTTTCAGACAAAGCATAATGTCCTTTCCCATCGTTCATGTACAGGTGATCGGCCAGTGCCGGGTTGCCATCTTCATATTGATTGCCGCCGCTTACTACATACAGGTCGGGGGAACCATCATTGTTGGCATCAAAGAAAACAGCATCCACCTCTTCGCTTTGCATTGCTTTACTGAATACCGCCGTGTCAACAGAAATAAATTTACCCGCTGCTGTTTGAAGCATCAATTGCCCGGGCTGGCCGGAAGCACCGCAAACAAAAAAATCATCCAGCCCGTCTTTATTTACATCCGCTATTGCAAGTTTTGGCCCGCGGGTAGATTGCATGTGCGGCGTGAGGTATTGTTTGTTGAAATCAAGAAAATCATTTTCATGATGAAGCCAGTTGCAGGCAACCTGGCTGTTCATGTCTTCAAATAACTGTTTTGCAGGCGGGAAGAATTTATTATAATCAAACTGTCCACCAGCTTCTGCCTGGTTCACCGTAATCCTTCCTACTACAGGAACAGCTTTCATCAACTGGAATTTTTGATTGGGCCACACAATGAGTATGCTGTCGATGTTGTGTAAACTATCCAGTCCAAAATGCAGTTTTGCATCGCAGGAAGACTGGAAACCCCTTGTGGTCATCAGTTGCTGGTATTGCATCTTCCCCCTGGTAAATACCCATGCTTTTGCCCCGATCCCGTTCTTATTTTTATCGTTACCGTTGCATACAATATCCAGGGTATTTTTCTTTGGCAATTTATTTTTCAATACCATGGCCGGGGCATTCAGGCAGTTGATGATGATATCCAGGTTGCCATCGTTATCAAGGTCGGCATAAGAAGCACCATTAAAATAACCTTTCATAGCAACTGTTCCCCAGGGTTCACTTACATCGGTAAAATTTATTTTCCCATCGCCTTTATAAAAATAAGGATGTGAACTTCCGTCGGGCATGTTTTCGATGGCCTTGTTATCATAGTCACTTGTTTTGCCAACATCCATCTTCATTACCAGGTCTGATACAAAGCGCACGTAGTCCAGGTCGACCGGCCTTTTTACAATGCCGCTGGAAATAAAAAGATCTTTATTGCCGTCGTTATCAAAATCGGCAAACAGGGGTGCCCAGCTCCAGTCGGTTGCAGATACGCCGCTTTGCAATGCTGTTTCACTGAAACTTTTTCCGCTGCCATTATTTTTTTGCAAGGCATTCTTTGAGTACTGGTTCTGATATCCATGTCCCATCAGTTTGTACTTATAGGTATCGGGGTTTTCATCGCTGCCATAGGTCTTTAATACTTTTTCATCCTGGGGCAGCATATCCACTGTTATGATATCCAGTTGCCCGTCGTTATTATAATCAGCGGCATCATTGCCCATACTAAAGCGGCTGTAATGTTTGAAATGATCAGCGCCTGCTTCGGTAAAAGTTCCGTTGCCGTTGTTGATGTAGTAGTAATCGTTTTCATGAAAATCATTGCCCACATAAATATCATCCCAGCCGTCGTTATTAAAATCGCCAACAGCTATTCCCAGGCCATAGCCCAGGTTGCTTTGATAAATACCAGACAGTGCAGATACGTCTGAAAATTTTCCGGTTGAGTCAAGGTCATTGCGGTAAAGCCTGTCGCCGGATAAGGGGTCAAACTTTCTGCGGTTGCTGGTATCCCGGATATTTGAATTCGGTTTTTGAGAATGGTTCAGCAGGTAACAATCCAGGTCGCCGTCGTGGTCATAGTCGAAGAAGACCGCCTGCGTACCGAAGCCGGAGAAATTCAACCCGTATTTTTCGGCACTTTCGGTAAAAGTACCATTGCCGTTATTAATAAAAAGTTCGTTGCGGCCTTGCAGTCCATGATGCTGGCTGCTGGCACAAACATAAATATCCATGAATCCATCGCCATTAACATCGGCCATGGTTACACCCGAACACCAGTCGGCCGTACCTGCCACACCTGCTTTTGCAGTAATGTCTTCAAAAACAAAATTTCCTTTGTTGAGATAAAGCCTGTTATTGCCTTTGCTGTTTGCAGTAAAATATATGTCGGGCAGGCCGTCGTTATTTATGTCGCCGGTGGCCACGCCTCCGCCATTGTAATAATACAGGTAATAGAGAATGTTGAACATATCCTTATTCTCCAGTTTATTCTCAAAACTGATCTGCGTTTTTGCCGGAGAAAGACTTTCGAAAGCCGTATCTTTTTTTTCTTTACACGAAGAGAATAATACCATCGCAGAAAGCGAGAGAAAAATAAATTTCAGTATGGAATTTTTCAACAGCATTTAATTGGAATCGTTTTTTAAGAAAAAAAGGGCCAAACAAGATTGTTCAGCCCTCTCTGATTGCGCATGAAGCTTGATTATGAAACTACTGCCTTTTATTATCGTTTGTTTGCAAAAAGAGCCTGTATTTCCGATCCGGTGAGAGCTGTGCTATACATTCTTAACTGGTCTATGCTGCCCTTAAAGCTGCATGCCAGCCAGTCGTCGGATGCAAAGTTGTTGGAAGGGCCGGCACCCACACGGTATTCACTGATTTTGTCGGTAGCAAGATTTAAAGCACCATGGCCACCCCATGTTCTTACGTTAGGATTCTGCACGCCATCTATATACAGTTTTGCCGAACTGGTTGTTGCATCGTATGTAAGCACCATATGATGCCATTGGTTATTGCATAATCCTGCAATACTTTGTCCGCCTTCCCAGGTAAACCAGTTATCTGTTCCGGGACATACAAACTGGCTTTTTACTGCACAGGCAGTATTGTCTCCTTCTAAAAACAGGAAGCTTACTGCTCCACTCCAGTGAAAACCATCTACTGCTTTTATGGAATAAATATAAGCAGGCCCGTTGGTGCCGTTATTGTTTTTTGTTTGCCCGTTCTGTTTAAACCACACAGAAACAGAAATACTTTTGCTGGCTGCCCATGTGTTAAACGAAGGGTATTTAATGAACTTTTGATTTACCCCGGTAACTCCGTTACCAGCTATTCCTGCTCCACCGGTAAAGGGGTTATCAGAAGGAAATGTAGCTTTGATACTATCCACCGCATTCATCAGCGGGTTGGAAGTTGTTCCGTCAAAAGCAGCATAGAATTTAAGCGGCCCGGTGGGCGGATTAGCATCAACGGGGTAATTCCCCAATTCCGGTCTGTCCATTTTCTGGCAACCTGCAGCAACTAAAATCATTACGATTGCTGTGATGTAATGTTGGAATTTCTTTTGCATGATTATTATTTTTTAAAAGTTTTTTTAATTATTACCACTCCGGATTTTGAACGAGGTTTGGATTTGCATTTAATGCCGATGTGGGGATCGGGTAATAACGATGTTTGTTCTGATATCCGTTTCCACCCAATATACTAATAGCATCACCATATCTTACCAGGTCAAAGAACCTTTCGTATTCCATTGCAAATTCCACTCTTCTTTCCTGTTTGATGGCTGCCCTCATCTGGGCCTGGCTTACATAAGCAATGTTGCCAAGGCCGGCCCTGTTACGGATCCTGTTAACCCAGGTAGTTGCCTCAGAACCTCCCGGAGCTGATTCGTTTGCCGCTTCTGCACCGAGCAACAGTATATCTGCAAGGCGTAATACCCGGTGATTGATCCAGGTATTCTGGGCTTCATTATCCGGTGTACCTAAGCCCGCTGCCAGGTAATCGCTGTATTGATTATAAACTTTTTTATTCCAGTAAAGTGCGTTGGTCAGGTTTGGAACCACAAGTCCGTAACCTCCCGTGTTTGTTCCGCCATCGGATTGATTTGAATAAAGAATGGTTGCATCTTTACGTACATCACCGGCTTCATAAGCCGATACCAGACTGGCAGTTGGTGTATTCCATCCCCAACCGAGATCCCATGTTCCCGAACCTCTTACACCCTGGCACTGGCCAAGCCTGCTCCAATAGGTATTTCCATCCCCGGCTGTTTTTGAAGCCTGTATCTCAAAAATTGATTCGCTGCACAGCTCCCCTTCTTTTTTAAATATTTTCCAGTAAGGAGTATATAAAGAATAAGGTCCATTATTAATCACATCCCTGCAAATAGGAAGTGCCTCTGCATAACGGCGTTGTTGCATAAGGGCTTTTGCATGCATGGATTTGGCCGCCCATGAAGTAAGCCTGCCTGCAAATTTCGGATTCCATACCGGTGGCAGGTTCTGTTCTGCATAAATGAGGTCGGCGTTTATCAATGCATAGATCGCTGCCGTATCTGATTTTGCAATATTGCCATCTGCTGGTGTATTGATCTTGAAGTCAATTTTAGGTACTGAACCATAGGTTCTAACGAGGTCAAAATATGCGTATGCCCTCATGAATCTTGCTTCCGCAACGTTGATTATTGATGCCGGGTCGGTATAATTACCTTGTACCGCATCGTCAAGAATATCGTTGCAAAGGCCGATGAAAATATAGTGTTTGTCCCAGTACAAACCTGCTCCCCAGTCATCTTTGGTGTACTGGAAGTTATCGTAGGTCTGGTGCCAGGCAGAGGCGCCGGGATCGGCTACATTCTCTGCATCATCCGAACGGAAACCATTCATGGCAACCCATGGAATGTTCTCGAAGCCATCGCCGCAATAAGGCTGGGCTGCTGAGTTACGGATGGCACCATAAAGGCCAACCGTTTTACCTTCCAGGGCGCCCACATTGATGTCGTCCTGGGTAATACTTAATGGCTTCCTGTCGAGGAATTTTTTACATCCCCCGAAAAGGGCAATAGCCGAGATTGCAATCACGAACCGGGCTATTTGTTTATTATATGCTGTCATTTTCAAAAAATTTATTTTTTAAAAATTAAAAATTAACATTTAAACCAACTGTCATTATTCGTGGAAGTGCACTGCCGGCTCCGCCGAAGTCCATTCCTGCACCAAGTGCATCACCTGCAAACTCAGGTGAATAACCAATATTGTTCTTCCATGTTTTCAGGTTCTGAACAGAGAATGATAACCGCAGGTTCTTTATGCCTGTCATTTTAGGAAGTTTGTTCAGGGTATATCCCAGGCTCAGGTTCCTGATACGGAAATAACTTCCGTCTTCAATACCATAAGTGGAGGGGGCCCGGTTAACCAAATGGCTTGAGTTAACAATTGGTACCCAGTTTGAAGAACCTGCTGCGGTCCAAGCCTCATTATAGTATTTTGGATAGTTATACACCGAGTTCTTTTGTTCGGAAGTACCCCATACGCGGTAAATTTCATTACCATAACATCCCGCAAAATCAATACCCAGGTCAAATCCTTTATAACGGAAGGCCAGGTTAATGCCATAGGTAAAGTCAGGTGTCGGGTTACCGATATTAGTCCGGTCCTTATCATCAATCACACCATCGCCATTCAGGTCTCTGTATTTCAGGTCGCCTGGTTTTACACCACCACCATTGATGGTATTTACCGGAGAAGCCAGTATGTCGGCATAAGATTGATATATACCGTCTGCTATTAAGCCATAGAAATAACCAATGGGGAAGCCTGTTTCGGCCTGGTTGGGTGTTTGCTCGCTTGATGAAACATTCCTGTTGGGATTAGCAAGATAAAGAACCTTGTTCTTATAGGTGGTTAAGTTACCACTTGCAACCAGGGTGAGGTCTTTGTATAATTTTTGATTCCAGCTTGCGGTAAACTCAAATCCCTTATTTTCAATATCACCAACATTCGTTAACCTTGGTAAAGCATTGCCTGAAGAAGAAGGAACATACATGAGGTTCCTTGTTTTTTTATAATAATAGTTTGCTTCAAAATGCAAACGGTTTTTTAAAAAGTCTGCTTCAATCCCTACCTCGGTAGAATTAACAGTTTCCCACTTAAGATTAGGATCTACTGCATAATTAGGTACATATACCGGGATCAGGTTGTCTCCAAATACTGCAGAAGAAACACTGGAAATGCCCGGATAGGCAGGATAAGCATATCCCTGGGTTGTATAGTTACCGAGTACTCCTTTAGATGCTTTCAATTTCAGGTAATCAACAAACTTCACTTTTTCCATGAATTTCTCTTTAGATAATTCCCATGCTAAACCCACGGCCCAGAAATTCTGGAATTTTTTGGAATATTCCCGGTTGATCTGGCTTGAACCATCCCGACGGAAACTTCCGGTGAGGTAGTATTTACTTTTGTAGTTGTAAAACAACCTTGCCAGTCCTGAAACGGTAGAGTATTCGTCCTGGAAAGTGCTTGAACCGATAATACTCCTGGTATCGCCAAAACCTGAATTCAGGTACCAGAACCTTTTATTATTTGGTATGATATTTACCCCCGGTGTTTTCTGGCTCAGTGTACCACTCACCTGCTCGTAATAATGATAATAGGTGGTAAAGCCGGCGGTAAGTGTTAACGAATGTTCCCTGAATTTCTTTTTATAAGTAGCGATATAATCCTGCTGGAAATTCCGCATGTTTATCAGGTCCTGCCTTACAGCAGTAAGGCTGTTCTTATGAAATATTGCCTGGCTGCCGGATGCAGTAGGATCATACAGGTCATACAACGGGGTATATTCCCTGTTGTTGCGCCAGCTCATATCGGCGTACCAGGTACTCCGGAAGTTCAGGTCTTTGGTGATGTTTATATCCACAAAGAAATTTCCCACCAGCCTGTATTTATCGTCAATTTTTTTATCCCAGTTGTTTTCCAGTGTTGCCAAAGGATTTGTTTCTGAGTTTTGTATGATAGGCGTATTTGAGTACAGGTTATAATTTCCGGAATCAACCCCGTAAGGATTCTTTGTATAAAATGATTTTGTGTCTGAAGGAACAATGGGTAATGACCTTCTTGCATTTTCCAGTGCGCCGCTGTTGTAAGGAAGTTTTTCTTTGGAACCGATCAGGCCAAATCCCAGTTTCCAGCGCCGGCTTACTTTAAACTCATCGTTCACATTCAACGTGAGGCGGTCATATTTTACGTGTTTAACCAGGCCTTCGTCGTAGGTATATCCCAGGCCAAAGTGAAACCTGTTCTTGTCGGTACTTCCGTCCACACTCAGGTTGGTGGTACTGAATTTTGCCACACGGGTAACGGCATCGATCCAATCGGTATTACCTGGGTAAGCAGACATACCCGGACCGCCGACATTGTTTACAAAACTTAAATAAGAGTTGTTAGAAGGATCATCTGCCACACGGTTATTGGCTTCAAAAGTTGCCAATGAACGGAACTCGTCTCCGTTTGCAAGCTGTATCTTATCTACCAGTTTTTTACTGCCATAAGTGGTATTGAAATTGATATTCACCTGGCCTGCTTTAGCTTTTTTGGTTGTTACCAGTATTGCACCGGCAGCGCCTTTGATACCAAATATCGCCAGGGAAGAAGGATCTTTCAATACTTCAATACTTTCAATTTCACTGGGGTTTACAAAATCAATATTATCATTAAAAATACCATCCACAATATAAACAGGGCGAATGGTTCCTATACTGATCGTTCCCCGGATACGTATATCGGGTGTTGAACCCGGTACACCAGAGTTTACAATAGAAAGACCCGCCACTTTATTCTGTAATGATGAAAGCGCATTGCTGTTTGGTTGTGATGCCAGTGTTTCACCTTTTACTTTGGTGATACTACCGGTCAGGTCTCTGCGGCTGGCACTGCCATAGCCGATCACCACCACTTCTTCAAATTTCTTCGCAGATGGAATCATCCGGATATCAATAACAGAACGGTTGCCTACTTTCACTTCCTGCGTTTCATAACCAATGCTGCTTATTACCAGTGTGGCATCATTATCCACGGTTAACGTATAAACCCCGTTATTATCGGCAAATGTTCCGGTTCCGGAACCTTTTTGCAAAACGGATGCGCCGGCAATGGCTTCTCCATTTTCACCGGTTATTCTTCCCGTTACTTTGATCTTGTCGTTTTCTTCTTCGTTGGTGGAAAAAACCACCACCACGTTATTCTCAAGTTGTTTGTAGGTAAGATTACTTCCCGTGAACAACCTGTCAAGCGATTCTGAAACGGAAAGATTCTGGGCAGAAAAATCTGTTTTATTCTTCAACGCCTTAAGCTTGGAATTAAAAAGGAAACGATAGTACCCATCGTCTTCAATTAATTTCAAAACCTTTTTGATCTCCGTTTGCTTGAGATTCAGGTTAACTTTTTGACCCATGGCCGGGTATGCATTAACCTGCAAAGTAGTAGCGAATAGGATAATAATGGCAAGCTTCATAACAAGCAGTGTTTTAAGAAGCGCCCCTGGCCTCTTTTTTTGGCCCCGAAGTACACTTTTTTGCATAATTTTGGTTTTGTCGTTAAAAAATACAAGCAAGTCCTGTATAATACAGGATCTGTTTGTTATAATTTTCCGGGAAATGCTGCAACATTTCCCGTTTTTATTTTCTCATAATTTTTACTTCGTTGTTTTTAATTGAATAATTGAAGGGCATCAGGAACTGCAGTTCTTTCAATGCTTCTTCCGGTGTTTCGTTCACGAATGAACCGCTCACCTTATAATTCTTCAGTTTTTCGCTTTCGATGATGATCTTCAGGTTGTACCAGTTATCCATTTTATGAGCCAGGTCCTCAAACCGTTCGTCCTCAAACGAAAGTTTATTGTATACCCAGGCTGTTTCAATAATATTACTGTCCGGGATATCCTTGGTTAATGGCTTAATGGTAATGGAATATGCATCCGGCTCGGCAGGGGTTATATCTGCCCGCTGGTCCCTTGAGTCTGATACGGGATACTTATTATACACCAGTTTCTCATGCGGCTTAAGCATGATCTTGGGTGTTCCCGGCCTGTTCTTATTGATCACTTCAATTGAGCCGTGTATCAGCGTGGCTTCAATGGTTGATTCTGATTTGTATGCCTTCACATTAAAAGCCGTACCCAGTACTTTAATGTCGATGCCTGAAGTGTGAACTATAAAAGGATGCTCCGGGTCTTTCACCACATCAAAATAAGCTTCCCCGTTTAACTGTACATCTCTTGTGTTGGATTTAAGAAAATTGTCATAAGTAAGCGTACTTCCTGAGTTTATCCAAACCTGCGAACCGTCTGGCAATTGTATCCTTGATCTTGATCCCTGTCCAACAGTGATCTCATTAGCGGGTTTATTATCAGCAGAAGCTAAAGGAAGGGTTTCCTTGCTGCTGCCGGAAAGCCAGTACAACAGCATGATGACAGCAAAGAAAGATGCAAGTACCGCATAAGTAGCCACCCGTTTGTATAGGGGCTTCCTTGTTGCAAATGAAGGCTGGTTCAACTTTATCGCTGCATCAGCATCGGTTGTTTCAAAGTCAGCCACTTTTTCTTTTAAGCGATTTATATGTGCCAGGTAGGCGTCATTACTTTTTTGGGTATTGGCCGGAGCGGCATTAACAGGGCTGGAATTCCAGAATTCCTGGAGTGTTTCCATATTGGCCTGCCATTCGGGATTACTATTAAATAATTCCTCCAGTTGCAACAGTTCCTCGGCCGTTGCTTCGCCGGTAATCTTTTTAGATAACAATAACCAGTATTTTTCCTCTTTCATTAAGCAATTTGATGATTACAGTATACTAGGACAATAAAACTTATGCAATACCCCTAAAGGATGGGGTTATTTTTTTTGAGTAAGCAGGGAATGGAGCTCAGGGAACTGGTTTTTGAATTCACTGTGGGTTTTTATCCGGCGCAAAGCTATAGCCATCTGGGCCTCAACGGTTTTTACAGATATATCGAGCAGTTTTGCCACTTCGGCATATTTAAGCCCTTCTTCTTTTACCAGTTTGAAGATGGTTTTACATCTTGCCGGCAGCTCATTTACCGCCGCCATTATCTTTTTAACCACTTCGGCAGACAGCAACAGTTCCTCCGGGTTGAAGAATACGCTCTTCAGGCTGGTTTCCCATTCGATATCGCTGGGCAACCTATTCCTTCCGTTTGAAGTAAGCTTATTCAGCGAAGTATTCTTGACGCCAATAAAAAAATACAGGCGGGGATTTTCTATTGCGGGCAAAGAAACCCGGCGCTGCCAGATAGATACAAAGAAATCTGAAACAACTTCTTCTGCATCTTCAGATGATTTTAGAATAGAGAAGGCAAAAGCGGTCAGGCTTTCATGCATTTCCATGAAAAGTTTCTTATATGCTTTTTCACAGTTGTTTAAAGCAATTTCGTTCAGCAGGTCTTGTATTTGGCTGTTAGTTATCACAATCGTTTCATTGATGAAGGTAGGATTTTTTAAGAATCCTGTAAAATGACTTCGGTCAGTATTGATTTTACCAATATAACAATGGCTTAATTTTTTATAACCCAACGATATTTGCTATTGAATCCTATTCACAGGTGATCTGCCTGTTGAACCATTTGTCCCGGTTGTTTTATTGTTGATGCCAAAGCTATGTCCGCCTTTCGGGTACAATTTCATCAGCGGCATGTACTGCCATCTCCGTCGATTTCAAGACGATAGGAGAGAAAGCGGCACAACTCATCCTGGAAGAATCTACCGAACACGTAGAGATACCTTTTTATCTCACACTGCTGTCTTCGTTGTAAAACCGCTGCTACTCATTGAACCACATAGAAACATAGAAAACATCGTTTGCTGTATAAGTTCTATGTGTATTTCTATGTTCCTATGTGGTTGAAATTGATATCTGTTCCTGGTAAAAACTGGCTAATATTGCGGCATGATAAATACTAAAAAGGCTTTTCTCTTTGACCTTAATGGCACCATGATCGATGACATGTCCTACCATATCCGTGCATGGCACCGCATATTAAATGAACTGGGCGCCAACATCAGCATGGAAAGAATGAAAGAAGAATGCTATGGTAAAAATAATGAACTGCTTGAACGCATGTTCCCCGGTCGCTTTTCGGAAGAAGAAAAGAACAGGATGAGTTTTGAAAAAGAAAAGCAGTACCAGCAGGAGTTTAAGCCGCACCTGCAATTGCTGCCCGGCTTACCGGCTTATCTGGAACAGGCGTATCAGTCAGGAATAAAAATGGCCATCGGCTCTGCAGCCATCATGTTCAATATTGATTTTGTGCTTGATAATTTAAAGATCCGCCATTATTTTGATGCGATCATCAGTGCAGATGATGTGGTGGAAAGCAAACCCAATCCTGAAACTTATTTAGCCTGTGCAACACTATTAAATATTTCACCGGAAGACTGCGTGGTGTTTGAAGATGCACCCAAGGGTGTGGAGAGTGCATTGAATGCCGGCATGCAATCGGTGGTGATCACCCTCATGCATGAGAAGGAAGATTTTTTTCAGTACCCGAATGTTATCCGCTGTATTAAAAATTATACAGAACTCATGTCTGAAAATATTTAATCCCAGATTATTGGTTAATCGGTTAATTAGTTAATCCGTTTAAACGTATTAACTAATTAACGGGTTAACGGATCAACTACCTACCAGAATTTTGCATACAGCACCGTAAGGATCAGTAAGGTTATTACGATCATGGCGATGATGGATGGTTTTAGTTTGAACATGGACCTGTCAAGTTCAAATGCTTTTGGATTTATTTTTGGCCCGGTAAGACTAAAGCCCACCATTACCAATACGGTAAAGAAGAATGACCAGCCCATATTAATGAGAAAAGGTATTTGCCATATTTCTTTTCCATTTTCGAACGTTTTAAACGAGGTGTAAAGCCAGGTCTCATGCCCAAAAACAGTAACGGCATAGTTATTAAAGAAGATGGCGAGCAGCAAACCCGTAAGAAGACCTGCAACGGCGGCTGCACCCGTAGTCCGTTTCCAGAACATACCTAGGATGAACATGGCAAAAACGCCCGGGCTGATAAAGCCGGTATATTTCTGAATAAAGGTAAACCCGCCTTCGCCTCCAATGCCCAACAGATCATCCCAGGTGAACAATAAAGAGATCAATATGGCTGCAACCGCTATCATGCGGCCTGTCCATACCTGTTTTTTTTCTGTCAGATCTTTTTGAAAATATTTTTTATGAATGTCCAATGTGTAAATAGTAGAGATGCTGTTTAATTTACCAGCCAGTGATGCAACAATGGCTGCTGTGAGTGCTGCGATTGATAATCCTTTCAAACCGGATGGTAAAAAACCAAGTATTGACGAATAGGCACTATCCATGCCTTTTACTTCCAGGTGCCCGCTTTTATTTAATACATAAGCAGCAATACCAGGCAACATAACAATAACCGGCATAAATAATTTAAGAAATCCCGCAAACAAAATTCCCTTACGGGCTGTTTGCAGATCAGCTCCCAGGGCCCGTTGGGTAATGTATTGATTGCATCCCCAATAATTAAGGTTAACGATCCACTGCCCCGCAAAATACATGGCAAGACCCGGCAGCAGCAAATATTTATTCACGTATTCCTGTGATGAATTTGCATCCGGTTTACTCAGTATCATGTGAAAATGATCCGGCGCTTCTTTTAACAGCGTATTAAAACCAGCCAGCGCATCTCTGCCCAGTCCAAATTTTTCACTTACGATCGTCAATGCAAAATAAATAGTGGCAAACCCGCCAATAATAAGAACCGCTACCTGTATCACATCCGTGTAGCCGATCACTTTCATTCCACCCAGGGTGATGATGAGTGCGAATATTGCCAGGCCGATCATGATAATGTGCAAGTATTCGGGGCCAACCAGGCCGCTGATGGCTACGGCGCCAAGAAATAAAATAGAAGTAAGATTTACAAAAATGTAAAGGAACAACCAGAAAATGGCCATGATGAGCGACACCGTTTCATTATACCTTGTCTTCAGGAATTGCGGCATCGTGTATATCTTATTCTTCAGGTAGATGGGAATGAACCAAACGGCAATAATGATCAATGCGATCGCTGCGATCCATTCATAAGCAGCCACCGCAACCCCTACAAAAAAACCATTACCGCTCATGCCGATGAATTGTTCTGCCGAAATATTAGAAGCGATCAGCGAGGCACCAATAGCCCACCAGGTAAGTGAGCCCTCTGCCAGGAAATAATCATGTGATGCAGTAATTGATGCTTTCTTTTTTCGCCTGTATATCCAATAGCCATATCCGGCTATCAAAATGAAATAAAGAATAAATACAATGATGTCTTTGGTTGCAAGATTATTCATACAGCGGTGTTTGGTTTATGTGATCAGTATCTGTTCATTTGATAATACATTTCATTCCAGCGCAATTCATTTTTTAATTGGGGGAGATTGGTGGCCTTACCGATCAATACATATTCAATGCCCGCCATCTCTGCAAAATCTTCCAGGTGTTGCGCTGTTAAGTTCTGGCTGTAACATGTATGATGTGCACCACCTGCCAGTATCCACGCCGCACAACCGGTCTGCATATCGGGATAAGGTTTCCACAATACCCTGGCTACCGGAAGTTTGGGCAATGGCTGTTGTGGTTTCACTGCTTCCACTTCATTAACCAAAAGCCGGAAACGGTTTCCCATATCAATCACTGAAGCATTGAGTGCAGCTCCTGCAGCCACATTAAACACCAACCGCACCGGGTCTGCTTTTCCGCCAATACCCAGCGGATGTATTTCGCAGGATGGTTTCCCATTGGCAATACTCTCACATATTTCCAGCATGTGTGCCCCCAATACCATTTTATTGCCAGGTTCAAAATGATAGGTATAATCTTCCATGAAAGAATTACCACCGGGCAATCCTGCGGCCATCACTTTCATCGCCCTTACCAATGCAGCTGTTTTCCAGTCACCTTCTGCCGCAAAACCATACCCTTCATTCATCAACCGCTGTACAGCAATGCCGGGCAACTGAACCAATCCGTGCAGGTCTTCAAATGTATCAGTAAAGCCTTTAAAATTTCCGGCTTTTAAAAATCTGCGTAACCCAATTTCAATTTTAGCCGCATCCCGTAAAGATTGGTATTGACTTCCGTTATTCTTTAATGATGCTGCCAGTTTATAGGTGCTGTTATAAATTTCAACTAAGTTATCTATTTCTTTTTCTTTTACGTTACTTATCACCGCAGCCAGGTCACCAATGCCGTGTGTGTTTACCGAGTAACCAAATTTCATTTCTGCTTCTACCTTATCGCCATCCGTTACGGCTACATAACGCATGTTATCACCAAAGCGAACAAACCTTGCACCCTGCCAGTCGTGCCATGCAGCAGCGGACCTGCACCAAACATTCAATTGCTGAACAACTGTTTCATCCTGCCAGTGCCCAACAACGACCTTCCTGTTCAGCCGCATACGACTCATCATAAAACCAAATTCCCGGTCGCCATGGGCGCTTTGATTAAGGTTCATAAAATCCATATCAATACTGCCCCATGGAATATCACGGTTGAATTGTGTATGCAGGTGCAGCAGTGGTTTCTGCAAAATTTTTAACCCGCCGATCCACATTTTTGCCGGGGAGAAAGTATGCATCCAGGCAATGATGCCGATGCAATTGGTTGTTGTATTGGCTTCCTGGCAAATGGCATAAATTTCTTCCGGTGATTTTACTACCGGCTTAAATTTTACCTGCACGGGCATATGCTTTGCCTCATTAAATGCCGCTGCGATCTTTTTTGAATGGACCGCCACCTGCTTCAATGTTTCTTCGCCGTACAAATGCTGGCTGCCCGTTACAAACCAAACCTCAAACTTTTCAAGATTTATCATTTTAGTTTTTTATTTTATTATCCGCACCCCAAATACTCTTCCCGCAGTCTTCCGGTAATTGGCTTCAATGCGTATGGTTATCTTTTGCTTATTATCAGTAAGCGATTGCGGAACAGGATATACTTTATCATAGAATTTTGATGTCTGTCCGCCAGGCCATGTTCTCTGTTGCGATCAATTGTCCATCCACTTTGATATCAAATTTCCGGTCCTTGTCATCACCGAGATACGTAAGCAATAAATTATTCTGAATACCCGGCTGCACGTTCATTTCAAAAACAAAATAACTTCCGGCCCTGGCTTCCCGTCCGGGCCTGCCCTGTGCTTCATCAATATAAGACCGGTCGCCTGCCGTTAAATTATGATCCCTTTCGGGCTGCATTTCTCCAATGCGGAAATTATCGATCGTCTTTTCTTCAATTTCCTGCAGCCTCTTTTTTTCTGCTTCATATTCTTTTTGCCTGGCTGTCCATTCATCGTTAGTAAAATAATCCCAGTACACACTGTAATATTCATCATACACTTTATAAAAGGGAACCAGCTTCACATTAAATGGTTTGGCCACATCTTTTATATCAAAAACCAGTGTTTCATTCACGGATGGTTTTATCCAGTCGTTCACATTCTTATCATCGGTCAATAAAACGGGTGTGCCGTAAACAGCATCGGGCATTTGTTTGCCTAATTTACCTGCCAGCACAACCGGGCCATATTTTAATGCAATGCGGTTGGCATTATCAGGCATGGCTTCGCTGTACACATCCATTGAAAGGTCTGCGGTCACAACGTCTCCGTTCTTCCATTGCCTTGTTGTGGTAAAATAACCTTCACTGCTTATTTCTGTGTCCACAGCCTTTCCATTTACATACAGCACCGGGTTATTTCTCAACCAGGAAGGCTTGCGGATCTTTAAAGTAAATAGTGTTGGTTTTTTACAAGAGAGGATCAGCTTCACTTCTGTTTGCTCCGGAATAAAATTCAGTTGCTGAACAGTTATTCCCTTTTCTTTCCATTGCAGAACAGAAGGAATGAAAAGATTTACGAACAAGCTGTTATTGCCATCATGACTGTATATCTGTGCAGCATATTTAGTATGGTTCTCCATACCACTGCCCACACAGCAGGTAAATGTGTTTGTTGAATCACTGAAAACTTTTTTGGATCCCATCCGCAGCGGTACAAAATAACAGGTCATGCCGTTGGTTGGGTTTTGCGATGACAGTATGTGGTTGTACAAAGCCCGCTCGTAATAATCCATCAATGCTGCTGATGGTTCTGTTGCAAACAGGTGCTGCGTTAACTTCAGCATGTTATAGGTGTTGCAGGTCTCGCAGGTATTATCACTCAGGCGGTCATTTAATTTTCCTGCAGCCCCGCAATATTCATAGTTACTGTTGCCGCCGATGACGTAGGTATGATTGTGCACCATCGTTTCCCAGAAGAAAGAAGCAATGGTCTTTTCTCTTTCATAGCCTGTCAATTCATACTGCCTTGCACTGCCGATGGCCTTGGGAACATTGGTATTACTGTGTTTACCGGGCATGGGGTCAATGCGCCGGGCCAGTTTGCCCATTACAAACTCGTCATAAAATTTATAAGAAAGGTCCAGGTACTTTTTGTTACCGGTGATGGCATAAATATTTGCCAGCACATCGTTCATGCCGCCGTATTCACAGTTAAGCATTTTCAACCGGAGAGAATCAGGCAAATGATCAACCGTATTGTAGGTCCAGTCGGCCATTCCTGTAACCAGGTTCAATGCTTTTTTATTTCCGGCATATAAATAAGCATCCACCAGGCCCGCCATTAATTTATGAACCGTGTACCAGGGGCTCCATCCGCCATTCAGGTCAAAGCCGCCCGTTTTTATTTCTCCTTTTGTAACTTTTCCAAAAATGGAATCTTCATTTGGTATGGCACCGATATAACCCGTGTGTCTTGCTTTTTGACATTTCTCCAGTTCATCAACAATGTAATTGATGCGGTTTAAAAATTCCTTGCCCTTAGTTGTTGTGTACATGATGGCACACGCAGAAATATAATGTCCCATCGTATGACCCGATAACCCTTCGCTCTCCCATCCGCCATAAACAGAATCTTTGACCGGCAACCCGGCATTTTTATAAAACCGATACAACAAACGGTCGGGCTTTAAGAACAGCAGGTAAGCGCTGTCCATTTGCATGGCATGTTTAAAAGGACTGTTGAGTAATTGCACATCGCCCAGGTCAAATGCGTAAGCTTTAACCGGCACCACCGGCTTTATCTTCATCCGCAGATCATTTTTTTGCGGCGCATAGGTTTGCGCCGATAAAACGGATGGAACAAAAAGTAAAAGCAATATTTTAAAAACTGTTCTCAATTTTTTTGATTGGAAGTTTAATAATTCAATTTAACATCGGTGATCTTTTGCGGCAGCCAGACCTGCATCTGGTTTTTACCCCTGTTGCACCAGGTATAATAAGGTATGGCCGTGATATTTTTTTTGATGGTCTGTATGCCCAGTCCATCTGCGTTGATTGTAACCACCGGAAGATCCATTTTCAATGCAACCACTTTTTCATTCAGTACTGTATAAGACTCTTCTTTTACAACCGTGTTCTCCGGAAAGATCATGTTCAATGCCTTGCCCTCATTATCTGCTCCTTCCACACAATATACCAGGGGCCCACGTTGCAGGGCAATACGGCCCTGGTTTGTTTTGATCTCCTCTCTTGATTGCACCTCTTTTACTTTCATTGACATGTCATATTCAACCACATCCCCTTTTTTCCAGGTGCGGTTGATGATGTAATAACCTTTCACTTCTGTAACGTCAGCAGGTTTACCATTTACAGTAATTGAAATTGGAGATGGTATTGCATCTATGCCGGTATAATTGTACAAATTCCCCGGCACGGCAGTACCGGAACACCAACCGGGTTTACGGATATGCAATGCAAACAAAGCAGGCTTAGCCGGATCGATATTTATTTTCACGGCGCCATCCAATGGATAATTCGTTTCCATCTTCATTCCCACTTCATTCTTACCCATATTTATTTTTGTATCACTTCCAACAAATAAATTCACCCATATTCCATTATCGTTACTTGCATAGATATAGTTACCCAATGAAGCAATGAGCCGGGCAATATTAGCAGGACAGCAGGCCGTACCAAACCATTCACGTCTTGCCCCCCTTCCGGTTGATGTAAGTGGATTGCCGTAAAAAAACCGGTCGCCGCTTAAACTCAATCCATCCAGTGCACCATTGTATAAACTTTTTTCAAGCACATCAATATATTTGGAGTCGCCGGTGAGTGCATTCATCCGCTGGTTCCAGAAGACCATACCTACCGATGCACAGGTTTCGCAATAAGCCTGTTCATTGGGCAGGTCATAGTCAACAGAGAATCCTTCGTTGCTTCCGGATGAACCGATGCCGCCGGTGATGTACATGTTCCGATATACCACATCCTGCCAAACGGTTTCCATCGCCTTCATATAATCAGCATCACCGGTGAGTGCGGCCACATCTGCAGCACCGGTGTACATATACATGGCACGTACGGCATGGCCGGTAATTTCTTTCTGCTCTTTTACCGGTACCACATCCTGTGCATAGGCGGTGTCTTTCCAATCTGTCCAGGTATATCCTTTAGCTAAGCGATGACCTCTTTCAGATAAAAGCCAATCAGCAAGTTTTAAATATTTTTTATCGTTTGTTACTTTGTACAATTTTACCAATGCCAGTTCAAGTTCCTGGTGGCCGGTAACCCAATCTCTTTTACCGGGGCCGAATAATGAATCAAAATGGTTGGCCCATTTGATACAAACGTCTAAGAATTTTCTTTTGCCGGTCTCATTGTAATAAGCAACTGCCGCTTCGATCATGTGGCCTGCATTATAATCTTCATGCATACTCATATCGGTATAGCGGTTCTCCAGTCCGTATAAAGTATACCAGGTGTTTAGGTAACCATCGGGCTGTTGTGCTGCTGCGATGATGTCGATCCATTCGTCTGCTTTTCTTTCCAATGCAGAGTCGGGATTATTTTTTAAGGAATAAGCAATAGCTTCAAGCGCTTTAAACACATCGCTGTCGTCATAAAAAATTCCTTCATGCTTCTCGCCTTTTTTTCGGGCTACTTTTTGAAAGTTCTTTATCCGGGGTGTGGCCGTTTCTGTCTGGTAGATACAGGCATTTAATGTTGCTGTGGCTATCAATCTTAATTTCGGTTTCCAGAAATTATCGGTAATGTTTACTTTAGAAAAACTAACCGGCTCAAACTTTAATAAAGATGACTGAGCAGAAGTGATCATATGGATCATCACTGCCGGCAAGCCAATTGATAATATTTTTTTCAGTTTCATGACCTGTTTGTTTTTAGCAATTACTTCACCGAAAATTTATATACGGCTGTATGGGTATAGGTTTCGCCCGGTTTTAAAATGGTATTGGGAAATGAAGGCTGGTTGGGACTATCAGGAAAATGCTGTGTCTCTAAACACAACCCTCCGTGCAATACATACGATTTGCCGCCTGCACAACCCGCCAGTGTTCCGTCTAAGAAATTACCGCTGTAAAACTGTATGCCAGGCTCGGTGGTGAACACTTCCATCATGCGCCCGCTTGCCAGGTGATATAAGGCTGCAATTTTTTCAAGGCCATTTCCTTTCCTGTTTACTACCCAGTTGTGATCGTAACCGCCTTTTACACTATCAATCTCTTTTCCTATCAATTTTGAATTCGTAAAATCGAAAGGAGTATTTTTTACATCAACATGTTTTCCCAATGGAATTAATTTATCATTTACCGGGGTATATTTATCTGCATTCAGCATCAACGCATGACCAAGAATTGTTGAATCGGCACCGGCAGATAAATTAAAATAGCAATGGTTGGTAAGATTTACCGGTGTGGCTTTATCGGTTGTTGCTTTGTATTCGATCTTTAATTCATTGGCGGAAGAAAGGGAATAGATCACTTCCACATTTAGATTTCCAGGATAGCCTTCTTCTCCATCTTTACTAAAATAAGTCAACTTCAAACTGCTGTCACCTGCAGGTTTTTCTGCACGCCACATCACTTTATCATACCCTTTTAAACCACCATGCAGACTTTGTCCATTGTTGTTGGCAGCTAAAGTATAGATCTTCCCGTCTAAAGTAAATTTTGCATCAGCGATCCGATTGGCATAACGGCCAACCAGGCAGCCGAAGTACGGGTTGTTTTTTTGAAGATAGCCACTCAATGAATCGTATCCCAGGATCACATCTCCGTCTTTTCCGTTCCTATCCTTTGTAATAATTTTTGTTACCGTGCCCCCATAATTAAGAATACTCACCTGCATACCGGAAGTATTGCTGATGGTATATTCAGTAACGGCCCTGCCTTCAAAATTGCCGAAAGGTTTTTCTGAGATTCCTGTTTTCGCTTTGCCAGAATCAGCGCTGTTATTTTTATTGCTGTCTGTTGAGTTATTGTTGCAGGCTGTAAAAAGGATTGCAAACCCAAACAGTAAAAAAAGAATTTGCTTTTTCATTATAATGATTTTATTGTCCGTAATAAGAATTGTCTCCGTGTTTGCGCTGCCAGTGTTTGTTGATCAGCGTTTCTTTCAATGTTGGCGCTTTAGGGTTTATCTGCTCCGTGAGCAGCGCCATCCTTGCGATCTCTTCCAATACAGCCGCATTGTAAACGGCTTTATGTGCCGTCTTGCCCCAGGCAAAGGGTGCATGATTTCCCACCAGTATCATTTCCACTTCTTCATAAGCAAGGTTTCTTTCTTTTAAACAATTGATGATCTGGAAGCCGGTCTCGTATTCATAATCGCCTTCAATTCGTTCATCATCCATGGGTGCGGCACAGGGAATGTTAACCGTATTATGATCCGCATGTGTGGTTCCGTAAATCGGGATATCACGTTGTGCCTGTGCCCAGGCCGTGGCGTATGTACTATGCGTATGAACGATGGAACCGATATGGGGCCAGTGTTTGTATAAGACCGCATGCGTTTTTGTATCGGATGAAGGGCGCAGGTCTCCTTCCACAACATTTCCATCCAGGTCAACGATCACCATTTTTTCTGGTGATAGTTCATCATAAGGGACACCACTTGGCTTAATAGCAAATACACCCGCCTCCCTGTCAACAACACTCACGTTTCCAAAAGTAAATAACACTAGCCCCAGTTTTGGCAACTGCATGTTTGCATCATAGGCGGCTTGTTTAATTTGCTGATACCTGTTTTTATTTTTTGAGAAAGAAGAAACTGTTTGCTTCTCAATAAAATTTCCCAGTTGCCGATATTGCGTATATCTTTTTTGAAAGATGACTGCTTTTGCCGGATCGGGAAAATATTCTGCATCGAAACCTTGTCCCATGGCCTGCATGGCGTCTTCCACGTTGGGGTAAATACCGGCAACCGTTGCAGCAAACATAGCAGCTCCTGCCGCACAGGTTTGTTCAGACTTGTGAATACGGATGGGTCTGTTCATCACATCGGCCATCATCTGCATGATGAAAGGAGATTTTTTGGCAACGCCTCCCAACCCGATCAACCCTTTTACCGGAATACCTTCGCTGATGAAACGATCAACAATTGCTTTTGCGCCAAAACAAGTTGATTCAACAATTGAACGAAATATTTTTGGTGCATTACTGGCAAGACCGATCCCGGTAATAGCTCCTTTTAATAATTGATTCGCATCGGGTGTCCGCCTTCCATTCATCCAGTCGACCGCCAGCTCGTCATTTTCATCTAGCGGAAGTTTTGCTGCGGCTTCAGATAAGGCCGGAATCATATTTTTCCGCTCTTCGAGGGCTGATGTCCAGTTCAATAAATTGTTGAACCATGCATATGCATCCCCAAAAGCACTTTGCCCCGCTTCCATTCCTATCATTCCGGGAATGACCGAACCGGGGACCTGTCCGCAGATCCCTTTTACTAAAATATCTTTTACTTCATTTGCTGGAGCAACCAGTATATCGCAGGTCGATGTACCCATTACTTTACTGAGAAAATAGGGTTCTATTTGTCCACCTACTGCACCCATATGTGCATCAAATGCCCCCACACCAATCAACACATCTGTTGATAATCCTAAGCGCTTCGCCCATTCTTCACACAAGGTTCCGGCAGGTTGATCAGAAGTATATGTTTCTGAAAATAGTCTCGAGGTAAATCCTTTCAGCAAAGGATCCAGTGACGTGAAAAATTCATCGGGTGGTAACCCACCAAAATCTTCAGCCCACAAAGCTTTGTTGCCAGCCGAACAGACAGATCTTTTCATTTGATGAACATCTGTACCACCGGCCAACAAAAACGGTATCCAGTCGCAGTGTTCTACCCAACTATAACAGGCTTCCCTTACTTTTTCATCAACTCTTAAAACATGCAACAGCTTTGCCCAAAACCATTCGGATGAATAAATACCACCCACATACTGTAAATAGTTTGTTTCAAATTTTTCTGCATGGGCATTGATGGCTGATGCTTCCTTGATGGAGGTATGATCTTTCCATAACACAAACATGGCATTGGGATTGTCTTCAAAACCCGGCAACAAGGCAAGTGGCATTCCTTTTTGATCAACTGCTACCGGGGTAGAGCCTGTGGTATCAACAGAAATGGCTTTTACATTCGCAGCAATTCCCTTACCTGCTTTCTGCAAACAATCTTTGATGGCAGATTCGAGTCCCTCGATGTGATCAAGCGGGTGTTGCCGGAATTGATTGGCAGCAGGATCACAGTACAAACTTTTTTTCCAGCGGGGATAATAAAAGACGGAGGAAGATAATTCATCTCCATTGGCTGCATTTACCAGCACGGCCCTGACAGAATCAGTGCCGTAATCAGCTCCTATAACATAGCGATCGTTGTTCATGATAAAAGATGAGTGTCAAAATAACACTTATTTGCCAAACTCAAAAAAGTTCGTTTTCATGGGGCGGGTGTCAACTGAATATCTCACGGGCTGGAAGAAAACTCATGAATGCATCAATATTGGAATAGTATTTCCTTTTGTCGAGCTTATAATAAAAAGCGCCCCGCCTTGATCCCTCCTTTTTCTTATACTTTTGTTTGATAAGGAGCTTTGCAGATAACAGTTTCCGGTTGAAATTCCTTTTGTCCAGTTTTTTATCATACAGGGCCTGGTACAGGTTGAGCAACTGGGGAATGGTGAACCGGTCGGGCAACAGCTCAAATAACAATGGGTGTAAGGCTGCTTTATACTGCAGCCGCTTTTTGGCCAGGTCCACCATCTTCCGGTGATCAAACACCAGTTTGGGTAATTTTTTTACAGGCACCCATTCCGGGTGATGATCGTCACTGAGTTGTTTCTCATATTTGTGTATATCCACCAGGGCAAACCAGGCAATAGATAGTGTTCGCTCAACTGGATCACGGTCGGGGTCACCAAAAGCCTGCAGTTGTTCCATGTAAACATCTTCCAGCCCGGTGAGTTGTTTCAATATCCGTGCAGCCGCTTTTTCCAAATCCTCTTTCGGCTTCACAAAGCCGCCCATCAGGCTCCACTTCCCTTTTTCCGGTTCCAGGCCCCTTTGTATGAGCAATAGCTTGAGTTCATCCCCGTCGAAACCGAAGATGATACAATCTATTGCTACCAGCATGGCCGATTGGCCTGCATATTTTTTCATAACAGGAGTAATATACAAATTTAAGGATTGCGGTTATGAGGTTAGCGTGGAAAGGCATAACATAAAATTCCGGCAAAACGGGAATTAAAAAAGCCCTTCATACTTCGACAAGCTCAGTATTGAAAGGCTCTGTATCGGGGAGCAGACTTGAACTGCCGACCTTCGGGTTATGAATCCGATGCTCTAACCAGCTGAGCTACCCCGACATTGGGGCGCAAATATAGGCCATTTCATCAAAATTTTAACTCTTAAGCACCCAGAAGTTGTTCAATACGCTTAGAGGCTTTTTCTGCACTGGGTAACATGGCCTGTTCTAATATCGTATTCATCGGAACAGCAGGCAAGTTCATGGCGCCCATCACTTCCACCGGTGCATCGAGCCATTGAAAACAGGCTTTTGAAATTCTTCCTGCCAGCGCTTCTGCAAAAGAATTATTCTGCTGCTCTTCGGTAAGGACCAGGCATTTCCCATGTTTTTTCACCGTTGAAAAAACAAGTTCTTCATCCAAAGGAAACAAGGTACGCAGATCGATCACCTCCACCTGGCCGGGAAATTTTTTAGCCGCTGCTTTTGCCCAGTAAACACCCATACCATAAGTGATCACACAACAGCTTTCTCCTTCTTCCACATAATCATCATCTGCAGGCAAAACAATATTGCCCTTGCCCAATGGTATGATATAGTCCCTTGAAGGTTCAATGGTCTTGGCTTCTTCGGTACCGGGAACCTTACTCCAGTACAAACCTTTATGCTCAAGCATTACTACCGGATTGGGATCGAGGAAAGCAGCTTTCAATAAACCTTTCATATCAGCTGCATTGCTGGGATAAACTATTTTAATGCCTTTGATGGAAAGCAACGTGCTTTCCACACAACCACTGTGATACGGGCCTCCGCCACCATAAGCGCCAACCGGTACTCTTATTAATGTCTGCACCGGGAATTTTCCGCAACTGAGATAACAGCTTTTTGAGATCTCTGTTACCAGTTGATTCAACCCGGGATAAATATAATCCCCGAACTGAACTTCCACGATGGGTTTTAAACCTGTTGCACACATGCCAACGGTTGAACCGATGATATACGCTTCCTGGATGGCGGTATTAAAAACACGATGGTCACCAAACTGCTCGGCCAATGTTGCTGCTTCACGGAAAACGCCGCCAAGTCTTCTGCCAACATCCTGCCCGTATAAAACAGCTTCCGGAAAATCTTCCATGATCTCCCGTATGGCAAACAAGGCCGCATCCACCATCAGTACTTTTTCTTTACCGGCAGGACTGCGCTCTCCATGCTCATCTGTTATATCTGTGGGAGCAAAAACATAATTACCAACGGTATCCGGATCTGGCTCAGGCGCCGCAACTGCCCCCTGGAAATGATGCGCTATTTCTTTGGCCGCTTCTGCTTCAATATAAATTAAATGATCTTCGCTGATTCCCATCTCCAGTAATTTCTGCCGGAGTTTCGGACCGGGATCATCCAATGCATGTTTGGCAAGGTCTTCATCGGTACGGTAGAATTCTTTTCGAACGCCGCTGGTATGATGCCCAAGTAAAGGAACTCTTGCATGCACTAAAAAAGGATGACGTTCCCGCCGCACTTCTTCCACCACATTTTTCATTACATCATAACTCTGCAAAAAATCACTGCCATCGATGCTGATGCGTTTTATTCCTTTGAAACCCTTTACCATTTCATTGGCATTGGTTGTTCTTGCTTCTTCCGATGTAACACTGATGCCCCATCCGTTATCCTGTACCAAATAAATAATGGGCAACTGGTGCAACGCAGCAAACTGAAATGCTTCACTCACTTCCCCTTCGGTAACCGATGCATCGCCGAGCGAACAGATCACAACCGGCATTTCTCCGTTTGCGCCTTTTTTCAATTTATCTGACTGGATATTCTCTAAAAATTTTACGCCCTGTGCAATACCCGTGGTTGGGATGGCCTGCATACCCGTGGCGCTGCTTTGATGAATGATGCCTGGTTTATCATCTCCCCGGTAATTGGGATGCGAATAATATTCCCGGCCACCGGTAAATATGTCGTTGCCTTTTGCAAGCAGCTGCAACATGAGTTCATAGGGAGAAAACCCAAGGCCAAGCAATAAACTTTCATCCCGGTAATACGGACTTACAAAATCGCAGGGTAATAGCTGGAAAGCGGTGGCTAATTGAATGGCTTCGTGTCCCCGGCTGGTTGAATGTACATATTTACATATTGGCCGGTTATCTTCATAGGTAGTGGCCATGGCCCTTGCCTGGCACATCAACCGGTAAGCTCTTAACAAAATATCCGTGTTGTTCATTTAATACAGCAGCATCGGGGATGAAAAAATAAAGTGCGCCAAAGGTATAAAATAAAAAATCGCTGATGGATGAACCAGCGATATATAAATCAGTTAAAACCAGGTGAACTTATTTTACTTCTATATTCAGCAGGCATTGGTCGTCTATAAACCCTTCCAGCTGGTCTCCCACCACGGCTTCGCCAACACCCGCCGGAGTGCCGGTAAAAATGAGGTCGCCGATGTTTAAAGAAAAATAATTAGAGATATTCTCAATGATCTTTTCAAAACTGAAGATCATCTGCGAAGAGTTTGCCTTCTGTACCAGTTCCTTATTCTTTAATAACGAAAAGTTAATGCTCTTGCGGTTGAAGTCGGGCGTGAGCTCAATGAATTTTCCCAGCACGGCAGAGTTATCAAATGCCTTTGCTTTCTCCCAGGGCAGGCCTTTCTTTTTCAGTTCATCCTGTATGTCACGGGCTGTAAAATCGATCCCCACGGTTACTGCATCATAATAATTAGGTGCATGTTTTTCCTGGATGTATTTCCCGTTCTTGCAAACACGTAAAACTATTTCACACTCATAATGCAGTTCGTTGGTGAATTCGGGGTAATAAAAGGGAGTATGACTTTGCAACAAGGCACTTTTCGGTTTCATAAATAAAACCGGCTCATCGGGTATCTCGTTACCAAGTTCTTTTACATGATCCGTATAGTTACGGCCTACACAAATAATCTTCATTACACGCTTTTTTTAAGGTATTGCGGTTCAAGCACGAATATAGACAAATAGGATAAAAAAAACAATTATGTGAAACAATCCTGAGAAACCTATAGTTTTATAGACATATTATTATATAATGTCATTGCCTGCTCGATTCCTGCTGTCACAAAACATTCTATGGCCCCGACAGTAGTCTCAATTTTAAGTCTTACCTGTGGCTCCTCCTCTTTTCGCCATTTGCCCAGTACAAAATCGGCCTGCATCCCTTTTGGATATTGGTTACCGATGCCGAACCTGAGTTTGGGGTAAACATCTGTGCCCAATATATTTTGAATATCCTTTAATCCATTATGTCCCCCGGCACTTCCCGAAGGACGGATCCGGATCCTATCCAACGGCAAGGCAATATCGTCCACAACAGTGAGCGTATTTTCCAGCGGCACTTTTGTTTTGTCCATCCAGTATTTAAAAGCCCGGCCACTAAGGTTCATGTAAGTGGTGGGACAAATGCAGACTATGTTCTTCCCTTTAAATTTTACTTCGGCCATATAAGCCAGCCTGTCTACGGCAAAACTGCCTTTGTGTTTCATCACAAATACATTCAATACATCAAAGCCAATATTGTGACGGGTATTTGCATACTCGGGGCCGATATTACCCAAACCAACAAGGAGAAATTTAGACATATGGTGACATTGGTCAATCGTCATTGGTCATTGGTCATTGGAAACCTTACTTATTTGTAAGTTCTTTTCAATGACTAATGACAACTAGTTAAAGCAACTGGTTTGCTTACTCTTTTCAATGACCAATGACATGGTTTTAATTTAAAGTATTCAGCATTTGTTGCAGATCTGCTTCTGTTTTAACCAACACATCCCTGGCCTTGCTTCCCTGGTTGCCGCCAACTATTCCTGCTGCTTCCAGTTGGTCCATCAAACGTCCGGCCCGGTTATATCCCAGCTTCATGCGGCGCTGCAATAAAGAAGTACTTCCTACCTGGCTGGCAACAATAAGCCGGGCGGCATCTTCAAACAAAGGATCTTTATCGCCGAGGTCAAAATCCTTACCTTCCATTTCTTTTTCATCAATGTATTCGGGTAATAAGAATGCCTGCGGATAACCACGTTGCTGACCAATGAAGTCAACGATCTTATCCACTTCGGGTGTATCAACAAATGCACATTGCAAACGGACAATATCGCCGTTGTAGCTGATGAGCATATCTCCCTTACCGATCAATTGCTCGGCGCCGCCGGTATCTAAAATGGTGCGGCTGTCTATTTTACTGCTCACTTTAAAAGCAATACGTGCCGGGAAGTTTGCTTTAATGGTACCGGTAATGATATTCACCGAAGGCCTTTGTGTGGCAATGATAAGGTGAATACCTACGGCTCTTGCTAACTGCGCCAAACGTGCGATCGGCATCTCCACCTCTTTACCAGCCGTCATGATCAGGTCGGCAAACTCATCTACAACCAATACAATGAACGGTAAGTATTGATGGCCTTTTTCAGGATTTAATTTGCGGGCAACAAATTTTTCATTGTATTCCCTGATGTTGCGGCAACCGGCTTCTTTCAACAGGTCGTAGCGGTTGTCCATTTCAATGCAAAGCGCATTGAGGGTATGCACCACTTTTTTTGTGTCGGTGATGATGGCGTCTTCTTCGCCGGGCAGTTTTGCCAAAAAATGATTTTCTATGGTCTTGTAAATACTCAGCTCCACTTTTTTCGGATCAACCAGTACAAACTTCAGTTGCGAAGGATGTTTTTTGTAAAGCAGTGAAACAAGAATGGCATTCAACCCAACCGATTTACCCTGGCCGGTGGCACCTGCCATCAGCAGGTGCGGCATGGTAGTAAGGTCAACAATGAAATTTTCATTGTCAATTTTTTTACCGATGGCAATGGGAAGAGAGAAATTATTTTTCTGGAATTTTTCGGAAGATAACAAGGTCTTCATGCTCACCACCGTCTTCTTTGCATTGGGTACTTCAATACCGATGGTTCCCTTACCGGGTATGGGCGCAATGATGCGGATGCCCAGGGCAGCAAGACTTAAGGCGATATCATCTTCCAGGTTTTTGATACGGGAGATACGAACACCGGCCGCCGGAATAATTTCATACAAGGTAACCGTTGGGCCAACCGTGGCATAGATCTTCTGTATCTGTATGTCGTAGTTCTTAAGCGTATTGATGATCTGGTTCTTATTATTCTCCAGTTCATTGGCATCCTGAACAATTTTATCGCTGCCGTGATTTTCCAGCAGGTCAAGTACGGGGTATTTGTAATCCCGCAGGTCAAGCACGGGGTCATATGGTTTGGATGCGGCAACTTTTGCTGCTGCTGTTGCACCTGTTTCCTCTGCAATTTTTTCAGGCACTGTTTTAATCTCAAGCGGTAGATCACTTACTGCACTCACCGGTTTAAAAGGGATGTCGGGTTCTTTAATAGCGGGTTCTTCTTTTACTACCGGCATTTTTATCTCCGCCTCTTCCCTCTCCACCACATTCAATCCATGATCCAAGAGCTTTTCTTCACCAACCGTAACATCCAGCATGGCACCATTGCCTTTTAATGAATTACCGGTTGCCGGGATGGGTTCTTCCGTTCCTTCCCATTCTACTTTTTCAGAAATGATTTCAGTAACCGGTTCCGCATTTTTGTCCGGGTTACCTGCGGCATTTTTAGAAGGCAACTTAAACACGGGATTGAACCGCCAGATGACATACGAAAGCACGGCCACGGATAAAACAGCAATGGTGCCGATCTTTCCGATCACCTGGTACATCCAGTCTCTCATCATATCGCCGGCAGCTCCGCCATAAGGAAATATCTTACCCTGGAATATCACAGAAGCAGCCACGCTTATAACCGGTAATCCAATGATGAGGTATTTGATATTACGGATGATGGAAAAAACTTTTTTGCCAAAGAACAGGTTTATACCGATCACAAAAAATGTACTGCAGATAAGGAATGAAGCAATACCAAAACCATGGCGAACAAATATCTCTGAAATGAAAGCACCGAATGTGCCGAGCAGGTTCTGCACTTTGATGTCGTTGGCAAGCAGCATGCGGTAGCTGAACTTGTCCTGGTCATCGCCCCAGGTAAATAAATAAGACGTAAAAGCAATGAAGAAAAGGAAAGCGAAAAGCAGCAGGATACTGCCGGCTATCTTATGCGTACGTTCGTCCTTAAGTAATTGTTTTACCTCTACCGTTTCTTCCTTTTCCTGTTTCAACTGCTCAGGGTCGGCCGGTTTTGTCCTGGAGGATTTAAGTTTATTCGCCATCGGCCACAAAGATATAGAAAACCCCTGCTTCAAACATGGTCAAAAACCAACTGAACCACATAGAACATAGAAACATAAGAATACTCACATAGAATTCTGTCCAAAGCTCTTAAAGGACCGGCGCTAAAAACCTATGTTTCCTATGTTCCATGTGGTTCAAATGAATGCATTAGCACCCGGGCATTTTCGTTATCATTGAATTTATGTAGGTTTGGCAAAACAACCGGCTGTTGAAACATTTAACCACCCTGCTTATTTTCTGCTTTTCAGTTATTTTCTGCAAGGCACAGGCTGCACAGGACTCTGCGTCCTTTGACATTTCATCTGTTTCAGGGGACAGCCTATTGCTTTCAAAGTCCTGGCTGTTCATCGACAGCAGTTCATCCCTTTCCATACCGGAGGTTTTACAGAAAAACTTTTTCCCGCTGAAAAATTTCAAGGAAAGAAGGAAGATACCGGCCGGCATGATCCCCTATGCTTTTTTTATGCGGATACGGATGTGTAATAATTCGGCAACGCAACGATCGGCATATATTTATCCCGGTTCCTATTTCAAGGAGATCACAATGTACAAGACCAACCGGCCGGATCCGGGACCCGAAGACGGTGGTACCATTAATGGGTTTCAGCGGCTCACCCTTGCTCCCGGCGAACAATGTTATGTGCTGCTTCGCCTGCAACCCTCAAAGAATGATTTTAACGGGATGAACCCCCGGCTCATCAGCGATAATTTTATAGCCGATTTCATTTCCTATTCGGTAGCCTACAAAAGCGACATACAGATATTCGGCACAGTGCTGAGCGGTGTTGTTCTGATGATGATCCTGTTCATGCTGGCTAATTTTATTTTGGGACCCAAACCCGAATTCTTTTACAATGCACTTTATTCGCTGTGCATGTTCTTCCTGATATTTTTCAACTCATACCTTACCCGGAAGACCACGGTATTTGCAAATTTTTATTTCAGCTACCTCGATTTTTCCTGCTGGTGACCGGTGTCATTTTCTACATAAGCTTCACCCGCAAATTCATCAATACAAAAGAGAATTACCCCACCACAGACAAAGTGTTGCGGTATGGGGAGTACTTCGTGCTGTTCCTGCTGGGCATTTATACATACCTGCACTTTTTTACCGGCACGTACCTGCCGCAGTTTTATCTCGAGAACATCATGAAAGTGCTGATACTTGCCATCGGGGTATTCTTCATTTATTTTGCAGCAAAACAAGAAGACCCTTTACTTAATTACCTGGCTGCAGGCAATGCAATGCTGGTTATATTCTCCACCATTTCGCTGGGAATCCTTTTGTTCAATGTGCGGAATAATTCGCTTTTTTCCAATGCGCTGTTCTACTATTATGTGGGTATCATTTTTGAACTCTTCCTTTTCCTGCTGGGTCTTACGTATAAGAACCGCCGTGAACTGATCCGGGGTATCAAGGAACAGGAAGCACTGAAACTGGAAGCAGAGAAAAAAGAATTTGAAACACAGCTCGCCGTCATCAAAGCACAGCAGGAAGAAAGAAACCGCATCAGTGCCGATATGCACGATGACCTGGGCGCCGGCATGACCACCATCCGGCTTTACAGCGAACTGGCCAAAAGCAAACTAAGTGACAATTCCATTCCGGAGATCGATAAGATATCTTCTTCTGCCAACGAGCTGCTGAACAAGATGAATGCCATCATCTGGAGCATGAGCAGCAGCAACGATTCCCTGGGCAACATGATCGCTTACATAAGAAGCTATGCACTGGAATATTTTGAAGATACCGGTGTAAACTGCCGCATCAATATCCCCGATAACCTGCCGAACATAGAAGTGATCGGCGAGATACGGAGAAATGTTTTCTTAGTGGTGAAAGAAGCGTTGAATAATATTCTCAAACATTCCAAAGCCACAGAAGTACAGATAACATTGGCAAGAGAGGCAGATGAACTCTGTCTTTATATCCAGGATAACGGCATAGGCATTGACATGGATGCTTTGCGGCAGTTTGGCAACGGGTTAAAGAACATGAAAAAAAGAATGGCGGATGTAGATATTGAGTTCCGTATTGAAAATAAGAACGGAACCTTGGTTACACTCCGAAGAAAAGTTGTGCAGTTTTAATTCTTCCTGGAAACGGCAATAAATAACAGGATCCATCCTGCAATAAAAGCAGCGCCACCTAAAGGAGTAATGGCACCAACCCGGTTAAATGGCAGATCATTATGTTTTACGTAGCATAATAAATATAACGAACCGGAGAACAAGATCATCCCCCCGGTAAAAAGATAACCGGCCCACTTCATGAATTTTCCCGGGAAGTCTTTATATAATATTGCCACCCCAAGCAATGCAAATACATGGTAGAACTGGTAACGCACTGCCGTTTCAAAAACCTGCAGCATGTCAGCTTCCAAGATTTTCTTTAACCCGTGAGCGCCAAAAGCACCCAATGCTACTGCCAATGCCCCGGTAATGGCTGCTGTTCGTAAAAATGCTTTGTGCATGTGTGTATCGTTTAAAGGTTGCAGGGTTTAAAGGTTTAAAGGTTGTAAACTTTCCATATTCAAGTCTTCGGATGGTAAAATGAATTTTGCCTGTTTGTAAAATGGTTCCCGTTCTTTCAGTTTCTGTTCAATAAAGGAAAGCAGCTCCGGTTCGGCCAGGTTTTTAAGCAAAGGGCGCTTGTCTTTTTCTTCCAGCAGCCTGCTGTAAAGAAATTCCGGTGCAGCAGAAAGGTAAATGGTTGTTCCGTTCTCATTCATCCATTGCATATTATTATTAAAACAAGGGGCGCCGCCGCCGCAAGACATGATGCATGACCTAACCTTATGGAAATTCTTTAAACATTCAGACTCAACCTGCCTGAAATATTCTTCCCCCTTTTGTTCAAAAAGCTGCGCAATGGTTTTATTCTCCCTTTTTTCTACCAGGTCATCCAGGTCAATGAACTGCAATTCATATTTCGCTGCCCACCGGCTGCCCCAGTAGGTTTTTCCGCTACCCATAAAACCGATCAGAAAAATTTTCATGCTGCAATTGTATGAACAAAATTACAGCAATATAAATTCCTGCTTAAAACTTAGTGATGATGAAATGAAAGAAAGATCAGTTCTTCTTTTTGAAGTCGCCCCGTTTCCATGCCTTCACAAATTCGGCCCAGGCAAATGGATTGAAGATATTCTGCGGAGGTGCCTGTCCGTAATAATATGATTTGCTGGCCTGCTGCCGCAGGTATTGACTGGTGGCTTCACGCCCATCGGTAGGCATATTGGCAGCCAGTATCCTTCGGGTGGCTTCGTTATTGTTTTTACGGGCAATGGTTATATAATCATCGGGGATATTTGCATTCACAAAATCTCTTTCAAACTGTGCCCGGCTGGGCCGGGCTTTGATGATGGTAGCGGCCAGGTAAACCGTATCGGTAATCATCAACTGGATAACGCTGTGCTGGTTGCCTTCTAAATTTGCCGGAATGTTTATGATCTTTGATTTGTACCCGATACTGCTGAATTCAATTGCATCACCCTTTACAACTACAATGCTGAATACACCTTTACTATTCGTAACGGTACCCCGGCCCTGTCCCTTCACCACCACACTCACCGATTCAAGGCCCTTCAGGCTGTCGGCGGTCATCACAATACCATATAACTGAACAACGGAATCTTTGAAGGTTTCAAACTGTGCTTTGGCAGCAGCAGGAAGGAATAAGGCAGCAGTAAAAATGTATGGTATAAGTTTCTTCATCAAACAAAATCAGGTTGACATATCGGCGATTCACCAAAAATACCAACATTCCTTAATTAATAAACAAAGTAAGCCCTTATGTGGTTAATTTTGCAGCCACACAAGGTTTTTTAACAAATAATTGAACGATGACAAACGAGGATATTTTAAAGGCGCTCAGCAATGTGCAGGAACCCGACCTTGGCAAAGACCTGGTTACGCTGAACATGGTAAAAGACATTGCCATTGATGGAAATAATGTTTCATTTACGGTGGTGCTTACCACACCGGCCTGCCCACTGAAGGACATGATCATGAATGCCTGCGTCAATGCCGTAAAATTATTGGTGAATAAAGAAGCCGTGGTTAAAGTAAATTTTACCAGCAATACCAGCAGCAACCGCCAGGATGGAAAGACAATTTTAAAAGGCGTAAAAAATATCATTGCCGTAGTAAGTGGAAAAGGCGGTGTTGGAAAAAGCACCATCTCGGCAAACCTTGCATTGGCACTTGCACAAGGCGGCGCAAAAGTTGGATTGATGGACGCCGATATCTATGGTCCCAGCCAGCACATCATGTTTGGCGTACGGGGCGAAAGGCCGATGATGAAAGATGATGGCGATAAAGGATTGATCGTACCGATAGAAAAATTCGGCATCAAGATGATGAGCATTGGTTTGCTCATTGACGAAAAGCAGGCCGTGGTTTGGCGTGGCCCGATGGTGAGTACTGCCATCCGCCAGTTTGTAAGCGATGTGGATTGGGGCGAACTGGATTACCTGGTAATTGATATGCCGCCCGGCACCGGTGATATTCATCTGACCATTGTACAAACCGTACCGGTAACCGGCGTGATCGTTGTTACCACACCACAAACCGTTGCACTGGCCGATGCTAAAAAAGGGATCGCCATGTTTGGCCAGGCACAATTGAAAGTACCGGTGATCGGTTTGGTGGAGAATATGAGTTTCTTTACACCGGCCGAATTGCCCGGCAATAAATATTACATCTTCGGAAAGGACGGTGGTAAAAACCTGGCGGAAGAATTCGATATTCCCTTCCTCGGACAAATACCCATTGTGCAAAGCATACGGGAAGGCGGAGACATTGGCATACCCGCCATGGTAGGTGATGATGCCATTACGCAAAAAGCATTCATGGATTTTGCAGCCAATGCCGTCCGGGGAATTGCCATGCGCAATGCAAACCTGGCACCAACGCAGATAGTTGAAGTAGTTGCATAAAAGAGGCAGGAAGTCGGAGGACTGAAGTCTGATAACGGAAGTCAGAATTCTTCAGCTTCATACTTCTGACTTCAGTCCTCCGACTTCCGTTATCATTTCTTATTTTCGCAACATGCTCCCATTATCACAGCAGGAATTAATAAACATCGCAAATGAATTCGGCACACCACTGTATGTTTATCATGCTGAACACATAACCGCACAATACAAAAGGCTTACTGACGCTTTTACAGAAACCGATACAAAATTCTTTTATGCCTGCAAGGCATTGACCAATATCCAGGTTTTAAAACACATCAAAAACATTGGCTGCAGTGTTGATTGCAGTTCCATTAATGAAGTAAGACTTGCATTGCTTGCCGGCTTTGAACCAACCAATATTCTTTATACCAGCAATGGCATTGATTTTTCTGAAATTGAAAAAGCACAAAGCCTCGGCGTACACATTAATATCGACAGCCTGAGTAACCTCGAAAAATTCGGCAAAAAATTCGGCCACAGTTACCCGGTGGGCATACGGCTGCGTCCAAACATCATGGGCGGAGGTAACCTGAAAGTTTCAACCGGTCATGATAAAAGCAAGTTTGGCATACCCGTAGATCAGCTGGATAAGATTCTTGCGCTGGTATCAACACACAACCTGTACATTCAGAACCTGCACATCCATACCGGCAGCGATATAAAAGACGTAGATACATTCATAAAAGGAATAGAAGTGCTGTTCGACATCATCCCTTCTTTCCACGAACTGGATTCGATCGACCTGGGCGGTGGTTTTAAAGTACCGTATAAAGAAGGAGATTCGGAAACAGATATTGCCCTGCTGGCAAAAAAAGTAAAAGAAGCATTTGATGATCATCCCAATCCCAATGGCCGGCATTTACAGGTTTGGTTTGAACCCGGCAAATTCCTTGTAAGTGCAGCAGGTTATCTCATAACTTCAGTGAATGTTATCAAAAGAAACCTCGGCAACAACTTTTGCCGGTATCAACAGTGGCTTCAATCACCTGATACGCCCCATGTTTTACGAAGCCTACCATAAGATCGAAAACATTAGTAATCCAAACGGCCCGGAAAAAGAGTATTCTGTAGTAGGTAATATTTGCGAGACCGATACCTTTGCCTGGGACCGAAAGTTGAACGAGGTTCGGGAAGGTGACTACCTGGTCTTTAAAAATGCCGGCGCTTATGGTTTTGAAATGAGCAGCAATTTCAACTCTAGATACAAACCTGCCGAAGTGCTGGTGAAAGACGGAAAGCCGAAACTGGTCAGGCGCAGGGATGAATTTGAGGACCTGCTCAAAAACCAGATTCTTTGATCTGCCTTTTTATAACCGGTATAACTCATTGCCAGCCCCGTAGGGGCAACATTTTGGTAGAAAATGAATTTATCATTTTTCATAGCTCCGTAGGAGCGGCATTTAAAAATATCGCTCCTACGGAGCTGAGGTTAAATCATTGAAGTAATTTTACCAAAATTCCGGCCCAATGGGCTTTAAAGATCCAGTAAACGCTTCATAATTTTATAGCATGTTTAGAAAAGCAATCATATCCGTTCTGTTGATCTTGCCGTCAGTCGCTTTTGCCCAGCTCACCGACTGCTCCCGGTTCAGGGAAGGCAAATTCCGGGTGGCCGATACAGAAGCGGGCGTAATAACCATTGCAGAAAGAAAAGGCTTGTACCAGACCGAATCCAGCGAATCGCTGAAACTGATGCTGCGGTTTCGCATAAGCTGGCAGGATAACTGTTCGTTTACACTCAGGCTGGATAAGGTTCTGCGCAATGAGAACAAGATCGATATCCCATCCGGCATGGAAGTACGGGTAAAGATCCTGGAGACCGCCGCCGACACCTATACCCAGGAAATTTCTTCTTCCTTAACCAACCATCCGTATAAGGTTCAGGCAACAAAGATCAACTGACCCTGTTTTTTGATTTACAAATCTTTTAACTAAAAGAGATTTCTCCACCTATTGTGGAAATCAAATTTTATCTCAACATTTACACAGCAAATAAAAAATGCCGATATTGGTGATTCCACCATTGTCAACCCAACTTCAACAAACAATTTCAAATTTATGGAACACGACCGTGAACCCCGGAACAAAAAGTTCGGAGCAGCTTTTTTACGGGCCCTGTTATTTGTAACAGCAGGTTTTTCATTTTTTTCCTGTAACAAAAAGATCAAATGGATCGAAGTAGATCCGGCCTTCAGCAGTTACATCGATGCCTACACAACCGGCACCATTTCAAAAACATCTACGGTGCGTATCAAACTGGCAACCGATGCCAATACCACGCATGCCGTTGGCGAGGAAGTGAAAGAATCGCTGTTCAGTTTTACCCCGTCGGTAAAAGGAAAAGCATTCTGGCTCGATGCAAGAACCATCGAATTCAAACCCGAAAGCTGGTTGAAACCCGATGAGATGTATGAAGTAAGTTTCAAACTGGGTAAGGTAACCAAAGTGCCCGGCAAGTATTCCGATTTTCGTTTCAGCATGAAAACTGTAAAACCTTCTTTTAAAATTTCAGATGATGGCTTGCGAAGTGCCGGCGTAAAAAACAAAATGAGTTTCAGCGGCGAATTGGAAACAGCCGATGTAGAAGATGGCAAGCAGGTGGAAAAACTTTTGACCGTCTCTCAAAACAATACCGCACTAAAAATAAGCTGGCAGCATAACGACGCTGCCAAATCACATCGCTATACTATTGAGAATATCGACCGGCTGAAATCAGTCAGCAACATCGATCTGAAATGGGATGGCAAACCGATGAACATAGATGTAAAAGGCGACCGCTCTGTTGCAGTACCAGCCACAGGCGATTTTAAAGTGCTTGACGTGGTGGCCATGAATGAAGCGCAACAATATGCATCGATACAGTTCAGCGACCTGATCGCTGTTGGCCAGGAACTCGAAGGCTTGATAACGATCAGTGGACAATCTGATATTTCCTACACCATCAGCGGAAGTGAAGTAAAGGTTTTTGGCAATGGCAAACTGGATGGCAACTATACCGTTAATATTAATGCCGGGGTAAAGAATACCTGGGGCGATGTGCTTGATAAAGGATTTGCATCCAACATTAATTTCGAGAATAAACTTCCTTCGGTAAAGATTCATGGTAAGGGAAATATTTTGCCCAACAGCGGAAGGCTTGTATTACCCTTTGAATCGATAAACCTTAATGCCGTTGATATCAGCATTATCAAAATTTTTGAAAGCAACGTACCACAGTTTTTACAGGAGAATACATTGGGTGGTGATAACGAACTCAGAAGAGTTGGTAAACCCATCGTTCAAAAAACATTGCGGCTAGATGATGACAAAACACTTGACCTGCATAAGAAACAACATTTCTCTTTAGACATTGACAAGTTCTTAAAAACCGAACAGGGCGCTATTTATAAAGTGACCATCGGCTTCCGGCCCGAGTATTCTTTGTATCTCTCCACCGATACCGCCAGCAAAGCAGCTGATGAGGAAGAAGAATCTTACAGGGATTACGATAATAATTCCGGCAATGGCGTGGATGATGACGATGCTTTCTGGGACAGGTACGATACGTATTATCCGTTTGGTTACAGTTGGGACCGCAGGGATGACCCCACCAGTAAATCGTATTACAATAAAGACCGCTGGGCAACACGAAATATTCTTGCCAGCAATATCGGCCTCACTGCAAAGCGTGGCAGCAACAACAGTATGATGGTTGCTGTAAGTAATATTCTAACCACAGAGCCAATGAGTGGTGTTGAATTAGAAGTAAGGGATTACCAGCAAACGATCATCAGTACAATCAAAAGCGGCAATGACGGTTTTGCAACGATCGACCTGAAAAGAAAACCCTTCTTATTAATTGCACGAAAAGGAAATGAGCGGGGTTATTTAAAACTGGACGATGGAAGTTCTCTCCCGCTCAGTCGCTTTGACGTAAGCGGTGAAGAAGTAAAGAACGGTATCAAGGGTTTCATCTTTGGCGAACGGGGTGTATGGCGCCCAGGCGATACCATGTACCTGAATTTTATTGTGGAAGACAAAGAAGGAAAACTGCCGAAAGATCACCCGGTTGAATTCAGTTTATTCACGCCGCAGGGACAATTATTTAAACATGCGGTGCAGACTGATGCAGAAGACGGCTTCTATATTTTTAAAACAAGTACCGATGCTTCCTCACCCACCGGGAACTGGACGGCAAAAATAAAAGTGGGCGGCGCCAGTTTTGAAAAAAATATTAAGGTAGAAACGGTGATGCCAAACCGGCTGAAGATAAATCTCGACTTTGGTAAGGATGCCGTTCTTGGCAAAGGAAACGCAACAGCCGGAACCATCAATGCCAAATGGCTCTTTGGTGCCGTAGGTAAAAATCTGAAAGCAAAGATCGATGCATCACTTTATTCAAGAGGAACCAGTTTTGCAAAATTTGCCGGCTTTGATTTTGATAACCCAACTTCCAATTATTCAACACAAAGCAAAACCATTTTCGACGGCACCCTGGATGCAGAAGGAAATGCCGCATTGAAAACAGATTTTGAAATTGATGAAACAGCGCCCGGCATGCTGAGTGCAAACATGGTAGTAAAGGTTTTTGAACCGGGCGGAAGCTTCAGCATTGATAATGTAAGCCTGCCTTACAGTCCGTATGCAAGTTATGTGGGCATGAAATTACCCGATGGTGAAAAGCCATTCGACTTTTTACTGGCCGGTAAAAATCATACCATGCAGATCGTGAATGTTGACAGTCGTGGAAATTTAATTGCCGGCAGCAACGATGTGGAAGTTCAGTTCTACCGCATCCAGTGGCGCTGGTGGTGGGATGACAACGGCGATAACCTCAGCAATTTTACACAGGATGAATACAACAAACTGCTGAAGACAGAAACCGTTAAGCTGAATAATGGCCGGGGCCAATGGACATTCGGCACATCAGAAAATGAATGGGGCCGTTACCTGATCTTAGTGAAGGATAAGAAAAGCGGCCATACCACCGGTTCTGCATTTTACATTGATGAACCCGGCTGGCAAAGCAGGGAGGGCAATGATGACCAGACCGCCGCTTCCATGCTCTCATTCACTTCCAGCAAAGAAAAATACAATGTGGGTGATGATATTTCATTGACCATTCCCAGCAGCAAAGGCGGCCGGGTGTTAGTAAGCCTGGAGAACGGAAGTAAGGTTTTAAAATCTTTCTGGCAGGAAACAAGCCAGGGGCAAACACAGGTGAAGTTTAAAGCCGAAGCAGGTATGGCGCCGAATATTTATGCAACAGTAAGTTTACTGCAGCCGCATTCGCAAACCATCAATGACCTGCCCATCCGCATGTACGGATCCATTCCCATTTTTGTGGAAGATAAAAATACGTTACTCCAGCCTGTATTAAATATTGCAAACAGCATCAGGCCGGAACAGAATGTGTCATTCAGCGTGAGCGAAAAGAGTGGAAAAGAAATGACCTATGTGGTAGCCATTGTTGATGAGGGATTGCTTGATCTTACAAGGTTTAAAACGCCCAATCCGCATGATGCATTTTTTATGCAAGAGAAGCGCTTGGCGTAAAAAGTTTCGACCTGTTTGATTACGTGATCGGTGCCTGGGGCGGCGACCTGGAAAGGATATTAACCATTGGTGGTGACAATGAAGCCGGGGGCGGAAAACAGAAGACGGCTAATCGTTTCAAACCGGTAGTAAAATTCCTCGGGCCATTTCATTTGAATAAAAATCAAACGCAAAAACAATCCTTCACCCTGCCTTCTTACATTGGTTCGGTAAGAGCGATGGTCATTGCTGCTCACAGCGGCAGTTACGGCGCAACAGAAAAAGCTGTTGCGGTAAAAAAGCCATTGATGATGCTGGCAACCATGCCAAGGGTGCTTGGCCCGGGTGAAACCATAAAACTCCCCGTTACCGTTTTTGCAATGGAGAATAATATCAAGAAGGTGAATATTTCTTTGCAGTCAAATCCATTCCTCGAAGTGGTTGGCGGCAATGCACAGTCAATTAATTTTTCGCAGATCGGTGAGCAGATGGTTTATTTCGATGTAAGAGTAAAACCAAATGTTGGCATTGGAAAAGTAAAACTGATCGCAAGTTCGGGTAGTGAAAAAGCCGACTATGAAGTGGAACTGGATATCCGTAATCCCAATCCGCCGGTAACAAGTGTGAGAGAAATTACATTGGCCCCGGGGCAGCAATGGAATACAACCGCCGCTCCCATCGGCGTGGCTGCAACAAGTACGGCCATGGTGGAAATTTCCAGCGTGCCTCCTATGAACCTGCAAAAACGCTTGAGTTACTTAATTGAATATCCACACGGTTGTATTGAACAAACCACTTCATCAGTATTTCCGCAATTGGTATTGAATCAACTCACCGACCTGGATGATTATAAAAAAGCACAGGTAAGTAAAAATGTAAAAGCAGGTATTTCCAAGTTGCAGAATTTTCAACGGCCCGATGGCGGTTTCAGTTACTGGCCCGGTGGATACGAAAGCGATGAATGGGGCAGCAACTATGCCGGGCATTTTTTAGTGGAAGCACAAAACAATGGTTACCTGGTGAGTGATTATATGTTGCAGCAATGGAAAAATTACCAGCGTGGCAAAGCCAACAGCTGGGTACCATCAACAACAAATTTTTATGGCGGCGATCTGTCTCAATCTTATCGCCTGTACACATTGGCACTGGCAAAAGTACCTGAACTTGGCGCCATGAACAGGTTGAAAGAATTCAAATATTTATCCCCCGAAGCAAAATGGCGGTTGGCTGCGGCTTATTCATTAGCCGGACAAGAAAACACCGCACTGGATCTTATCAGCGGGCTGGCAACTTCATTCCCGCAACGAACGGCCTGGGGTTATACCTACGGTTCCGATACAAGAGATGAAGCCATGGTATTGGAAACACTTACACTGATGAAAAGAAAAGCACAGGCCGAATCATTGTTGAGAACCATCTGTGCTAAACTTTCGCAGGATTACTGGTACAGCACACAAACAACAGCCTACAGTTTAATTGCGATTGCAAAATACTGTGGTAAAAATCCAAGCGGCACCAAGATCATTGCCACTGGAATGGTGGATGGAAAAGCGGTTGACATCAACTCCGCATCTTACATCAGGCAATTGCCCATCCTGTTCAAGAATGGCGGAAGCAATGTAGTCATCACCAACAAAGGAGGTAATACACTCTACGTTCGTTTGATAACACAGGGCCAGCCTTTGGCAGGTGATAGTTTGAAAGTGAATAACAATCCGTCTGTATTGAACATGAGTGTAAGCTATATATCGCAGGATGGAAAAGCGATCGACATTAACAAGCTTACGCAGGGCAGTGATTTTGTTGCCAAGGTCGTGATCACCAATCCCGGCAAACGTGGTTATTATTCCGAGATGGCTTTGTCGCAGATATTCCCCAGTGGCTGGGAGATCTTAAATGCACGAATGTTTGATGGCGAAGGCGCTTTCAAATCATCTTCATCCAGCTACCAGGATGTACGGGATGACCGGGTATATACTTATTTCAACATCAAAGCAAATGAAACGGTTACTTATTATGTGCAGTTGAATGCATCCTATTTAGGGCGTTTCTTTTTACCCGGCACTTTCTGTGAAGCGATGTATGATAACAGCATTAACGCCGGTGTGAATGGCAAGTGGGTAGAAGTAGTTAACCAATAAAAGCCCCTCCTAATCCTCCCCAAAGGGGAGGAAATGGAAAAGATCAAAGCGAAGATTGAAGCGATTTTGAAAAAGAAAAGATGCATCGAATTAAAAATTTACTCTCCTTCCCCCCCCTCCTTCGGAGGGGGATAGGGGGAGGCTGGATTGTGCTGGCGGGCTTATTGATATGGTTCTGGTTTTCACTTCCCAACAAACTGTTTCATGCCCCAACTTCTTATGTTATAGAAGACAAAGACGGCAACTTATTAAATGCAACCATTGCTGCCGACGGGCAATGGCGTTTTCCTTACAACAAAAATGTGCCGCAGAAATTCATCGACTGCATCACCACCTTTGAAGACAAACGTTTCTTCAAACATCCCGGTGTTGACCCGATGGCGATTGCCAGAGCCATTACAAAGAACATAAAGAACAAAGGCATTGTACAGGGCGGCAGCACCATCACCATGCAGGTGATCCGGCTTTCAAAAAAAGATGACAAGCGCAGCATCTGGAATAAATTAAAAGAAAGCATTCTTGCTGTCAGACTTGAAATGTCTTATTCCAAAAAAGAGATACTGGCGCTGTATGCAAGTAATGCTCCATTCGGCAGTAACATCGTTGGACTGGATGCTGCATCCTGGCGTTATTACGGCCGAAGCGCTGATAAACTGAGCTGGGGCGAAATGGCTGCCCTTGCTGTATTGCCTAATGCACCGGCACTCGTGCATCCCGGGAAGAACAGGGATGTGCTCTTGAAAAAAAGAAACCTGCTGCTTGATAATTTAATGCTGGCCGGAAAGATAGATAAGAAAGGGGCTGAGTTAGCCAAGCTGGAACCGCTGCCCGATGAACCGCTTCGGCTTCCGCAAAATGCACCGCACCTTTTACAACGTTTTATAAAAGACAACAGAACATGGAAGCAGGAGACAAAAATTAAAACAACACTGGATGGTGCCTTGCAGAAAAATGTAGCAAGGATCATTCAGCAGCATCAATCTATCTTAAAAGGAAACGGGATCAATAATGCATGCGCCATAGTGCTTGATGTGGAAACAGGAAATGTTTTGTCGTATGTTGGCAACATCAGCGACCCCTCGAACAAAGACATGGAAGCGGATGTGGATGTAATTGCAGCGCAACGCAGTCCGGGCAGTGCATTAAAACCAATTCTGTATGCATCCATGTTAAGCGATGGTTTGATCTTACCGAATTCCATCATTCCCGACATACCTACGCAGATTGGAAGTTACTCTCCAAAAAATTTCGACCTGACCTATGACGGTGCTGTACCTGCAAACAGGGCTTTATCAAGAAGTCTTAATGTGCCGGCTGTAAAAATGCTGCAACAATACAAATACCAGCGCTTTTATGAAACGCTTCAGCAATGTGGCATCAGCACCTTAAATCGCAGTGCCGATACATACGGATTGAGCCTGATCCTCGGCGGCTGTGAAGTAACGCCCTGGGATCTTGCAGGAGTTTATGCAAGCATGGCAAGAACATTAAATCACCAGACGAGGAACCATGGCAAGCAGTTGGCAGAGGATTTTCATTCCGCCCGTTATATAAGCAAGGAATCAGGAATTAGGAATTGGGCAGAGTCTGCGAATCAAAAACCCAATTCCCAATTACAAATTCCTATAGACCCTACCTCGATTTGGTTCACCTTCCAGGCCATGCAGGAAGTAATGCGGCCCGGCGAAGAAGGCCTCTGGCAGCTATTCTCCTCTTCCCAAAAAATTGCGTGGAAGACAGGAACCAGTTTTGGTTTTAGAGACGGATGGGCCATTGGCGTAACGCCAAAGAACGTAGTGGCCGTATGGGTTGGTAATACAGATGGTGAAGGAAGACCGGGGCTGATCGGTGTGCAAACGGCAGCGCCGATACTCTTTGATATCTTCCGGCTGTTACCAAATATCAAATGGTTTGAAAAACCAAAATACAATTTTTCATTCGTGCCTGTATGCCGGCAAAGTGGTTACAGAGCGAATATCGATTGCCCGGATGTAGATACCTTGTTCATGCCGCCGAATGGAAGTAAAGTGGCACTTTGTCCTTACCACAAAATAATTCACTTAGATGCAACCGGAAATTTCCGGGTGACGGAAGAATGTGAAAGCCCGGCAAACATGCTGCATAAAAGCTGGTTCATTCTTTCGCCTGCCATGGAATTTTATTACAAACAACGCAATATTGATTATAAACCACTCCCACCCTTTAAACCCGGCTGTACGTTTGCAGAAACCGGGAAGTTAATGGAGATCATCTATCCCCAACCCGAAGCAAAGATCTATGTGCCGCTGGAAATAAACGGCGAAAGGGGTAAAACAGTTTTTACTGCTGCACACCGGAGAGCCGGGGCTAAAATTTTCTGGAGCCTCGATGATGAATTCATTGGCACCACACAAAACTTTCACCAGATCGGGCTGAATCCTTCTCCCGGCAAACACATCATTACCTTAGTGGATGAAAATGGAGTGAGTGTAAGCAGGCAGTTTGAGATTTTAGAAAAACAATAAAAGGTTTTATTCTCGCTGAAGAATTGAACCACATAGAACATAGAATACAATAGAAAAACACATAGGCTATGTTTCCTATGTTCCTATGTGGTTCAAATCAATTTTCTTTCAATTCTGCACATACCTTTAAATGAATAAATTTCTTCTTACATTTAAATATATTATTCAATTAAAAATTTCTTGCTATGCCCATACGTATGGAAGACGATCCGCAGGATCAACAGGACTTTGATGAAAGTAAAACCTCTGGTGGCGGCGGTGGTGGAACCGGTGGTGGTGGTGGATTGATGGCATTGCTGCCATTACTGCTCAGCCTGTTCAAAGGCGGTGGCGGCGGTAAAAAAATATTACTGTTGCTGGTTGCAGGCGCCGCGGCTTATTTCTTCTTTTTCCGGAGCGGTTCTGGAGGCGGCGGAGGTGGTGGCGTGACTGATGTGGTTAAAAACCTTTTTTCGCAAAGCGGTTATAATTACAACGCCGATACATTTAAAAAAGCCAGCGTGTATGAAGGACTGGCAGATGACAATACAAAGAATCCCTTGCCCGAAAGTGTTTCGCTTTTACGTTTTGCGCCCGACCGGAGAAACCAGGGGCAACAGGGAAGTTGCGTGGCATGGAGCAGTGTGTATGCCGCAAGAACAATTGTTGAAGCAGCATCAACCGGGCAAAACGCAAATAACACGGCTTATAGTCCGGCCTTTGTTTACAATCAAATTGGTTTGGAAGGATGCCAGGGCGCTTATATTCAAAACGCCATGGAATTCATGACCAATAAAGGCGTGGTGGCATACAATGATTTCCCGTACACCGACCAGGATTGCAGCAAGCTACCCAATAATACATTGATGAATGAAGCCACGCAAAACCGCATGCATGGTTTTACCCGCTTAACGGATGGAGAAGGCACGCAGGGAATAAATATCCGTGCCATAAAAGAACACCTTGCAAAAGATGCACCGGTGGTAATTGGTATGATGGTGGGTGGAAGTTTTATGCAGGAGATGATGGGCAAAGAATTGTGGACACCCACTGAGCAGGACCGCAGCCAGATGGGATTTGGCGGGCATGCTATGTGTGTGATCGGTTATGACGACCGGAGAGTTGCGAAATATGCAAATGGAGAACCCTACACAGGGGCATTCCAGCTAATGAATAGTTGGGGAACCGACTGGGGCAATAATGGTGTGGCCTGGGTTGGGTATGCCGACTTCAAAGAATTTGTACGGGAAGCCTATGGCATTGATCCCATGCCCAAGCGTGGCGCTGCCGTAAACGTTGCCCTTGAATGTGCCATTGGTTTGGTGAAGAATGACGACAAGCAATACATCCCACTTCGGTTAAAGTCGGGCAATGTTTTTGAAACGGTGAATACTGTTGCAGCCGGAACCAAATTCAAAATGGAAATAAAAAATTCCGTTGAGTGCTATACATACATTTTCGGACAGGAAACAGATGGCAGCAGTTATACCCTGTTCCCTTATCCCAGTAAAGAAGATGCAACCAAAACTTCTTTCTCTCCTTATTGCGGCATCACCGGTTATCGCCTGTTTCCACGGGGGAAAAGTTTAGTGCCGGATAATGTAGGCACCAAAGATGTGTTTGCCATCGTGGTAACAAAACAACCGCTTGATTGGTATGCGGTGAACAATGCCATAACAAAAAGCAGCGGAAGCAACTATGCCGATAAGGTTGCAGCTGCACTTAATCAAAACGGCGTTGCAAATGCACGCTATGCAACCGGAACAGGCGGCACTATTAATTTCAAAGAAGACGGGGCAAACCAAAATGCCGTGATCTGCCTGGTGGAAGTGAATAAATAAAATAATTAAATGAAAAAAATACTGATCGCTGCGCTTTGCCTTGTTACAACACTTAGCTATGCACAAACCACCGAAACTAAATTATATACGCCGGATGCAAATGCAGAAACCGATATCGCAGCTGCCATAAAAAAAGCAAAAACTGAACATAAATATGTTTTACTGCTCGGCGGCGGCAACTGGTGCAGCTGGTGTATCACGTTTGAAAAATTCTGCAAAGAAGATCCAAAGATTGATTCGGTAATACGGTCAGCCTTTGTTTCTTATCATTTGAATTTCAGTAAAGAGAACGAGAACAAGAAAGTATTTGCCAAATATGGTTATGCCCAGCGTTTTGGTTTTCCCGTGTTCATCATCTTAAATGAAAAAGGAGAACGCATACATACGCAGAACAGCGAATACCTGGAAGACGGAAAGAGAAGCTATGACCGGGGAAAAGTGCAGGCCTTCTTTGAAATGTGGAGCCCGCATGCACTGAACCCGAAAATGTACGGCGACGATTAATAAATCTGTCAATGGTCATTAAGTCATTGGTCATTCAAAGAATTTCTTAAACAGCTAGCCCCTGCTCAATGACAACTGACTTAATGACCAATGACCTAATGACTAATGACCAATGACTTCTAACGCAGCAAAATTCCTTAAACTCATAAACAGCCCCGTCAAATTCCGGCTGTTCCTTCTTTCCAAATTACCCAGCGCTTTTTTTTGTGGCGTGCGGGTACGTTATGCCGATGAAGAAAAATGCGTGGTTACGGTTCCGTACAAATGGCTAAGTCAGAACCCATTTAGAAGCACCTACTTTGCCTGCCTGAGCATGGCCGCCGAAATGAGCACGGGTGTGCTGGCCATGGCACATATATATAAGCGCAACCCATCTGTGAGTATGCTCGTGCTGAAAGTGGAAGGAGGTTTTATAAAGAAAGCCGTTGGCCGAACAACCTTTACCTGCGAAGAAGGCCTTCTCATCAAACAAAGCATTGAAGACGCCATCTCCAGCAAGGAAGGAAAAATGATCAGCTCCAGGTCTTATGGCAGAAATGAAGCAGGTGAGGTTGTGGCTGAATTTTCCATCTCCTGGAGTTTTAAGGTTAAATCTAATATAAGCTGACGTAACATCTATTTGTGTAAATTGCATTCCCAAGTTCAACAGCGTTAATACTGTACAAGAGTGTCCTTCGTCTTTGCTCAGCATAAACTGCCGTGAAGATGATCAGTGATAATAATGGTGGGCTCAAAAAAACACTATTAACGATGAACCATTAACCAGATAATTATGTCAAAAGACTCACGCAAGCAACAGGCCCTGGAATATCATTCAAAAGGCCGGCCTGGAAAAATAGAAGTAATACCAACCAAAGAAGCCAAAACTCAAAGAGACCTTTCCCTTGCTTATTCACCCGGTGTGGCAGAACCTTGTTTAGAGATCGCCGCAAACCCGGAAGACGTTTATAAATATACTGCCAAAGGCAATTTAGTTGGCGTTATCAGCAATGGTACCGCGGTGCTTGGTCTTGGCAACATCGGCCCCGAAGCAGGTAAGCCGGTAATGGAAGGTAAGGGCGTATTGTTTAAAATATTTGCCGACATAGATGTATTCGATATTGAAATAAATGAAACAGACCCGGAAAAATTTGTACAGATCGTCCAGGCATTGGAACCAACATTTGGCGGCATCAATTTAGAAGACATAAAATCGCCCGAGTGTTTTTATATTGAACAGGAACTGAAGAAGCGATGCAAGATCCCCATCATGCACGATGATCAGCATGGTACGGCCATCATCAGCGCTGCCGGCTTATTGAATGCATTGGAGATCCAGAAAAAGAAGATTGACAAAGTCCGCTTTGTGGTGAATGGCGCCGGAGCAGCTGCCATGGCCTGTATCAGGCTGTATGAATCACTTGGCGCCAAACACAGCAACTTCATGGTGTTTGACCGCAAAGGCATTTTATACAAGGGCCGTCCCGACATAGAAGAACTGAAAGAGAAATTCTGCGTAGATGCCAAATACAAAGATTATGATCTTGCAAAGGCATTTAAGGACGCCGATGTTTTTATTGGCCTGAGTGCCGGTAATACCGTTACTCCTGAAATGGTAAAAGTAATGGCCAAGAACCCGATCGTATTTGCGATGGCAAACCCTGATCCTGAAATCGGTTACGAAGAAGCCGTGGAAACACGTAAAGACCTCATCATGGCAACGGGCCGAAGCGATTATCCCAACCAGGTTAATAATGTATTGGGATTCCCCTATATCTTCCGTGGCGCATTGGATGTTAGAGCCACACAGATCAATGAAGAAATGAAACTGGCTGCCGTAAAGGCGCTGGCCGAACTTACCAAAGCACCCGTGCCGGATATTGTGAATCTTGCTTACAATGAAAAGACCATCACGTTCGGACCAACCTATATCATTCCAAAACCATTAGACCCACGCTTATTATCTACAGTAGCACCTGCTGTTGCAAAAGCTGCCATGGAAAGCGGCGTGGCCAAATACCCGATCCTGGATTGGGAGAAATATGTGCAGGACCTTAACAGTCGCCTGGGACTGGATAACCAGCTAAGCCGTGTAATTGGTACCAAGGCAAGAAAAGACCCGAAACGTATTGTATTTGCCGATGCAGAGAACATTAAGATACTGAAAGTGGCACAGATGGCAATGGAAGAAGGTGTTGCTTATCCCATCCTGTTGGGCAAGGAAGAAAAAATACTCAAGATCGCTGAAGAGAATGGCATCGACCTGGAAGGGATGCCCATCATCAATCCGAAAGATGATAAGCATGAAGAACTGCGGAAAAAATTCGGCGACCTGTACTTTGATAAAAGACACCGTAAGGGCGTGAACCGGTATGAAGCTTCTAAAGTGATGAAGGACCGTAATCATTTTGGATGTATGTTATTAGAGCACGGTGAAGCCGATTGCATGATCAGCGGACTAAGCAGGAATTACCCGGATACCATCCGTCCTGCTTTACATGTCATCGGCACCGAACCAGGTGTAAAGAAAATTGCAGGCATGTACATCATGTTCACCAAGCGTGGGCCTTTGTTCCTTGCTGATACAACCGTGAACTTTAATCCCACTGCCGAAGAACTGGCTGAAATAACCTTATTGGTTGCAAAAGAAGTGAAGCTGTTCAATATCAAACCACGTATTGCCATGCTTTCTTATTCCAATTTTGGCAGCAGCAATTCACCAGAGGCCAACCTGGTTCGCCATGCGAGGGAACTGGTAAAAGCCAAAGACCCTTCACTAATCTGCGACGGGGAGGTGCAGGGCATACTTGCTTTCAATAAAGAGATCTTAAAAGAGAACTATCCATTTACCGAATTGCTGAATGGTGAAGTGAATACGCTCATCTTCCCCAACCTGGCGGCGGGTAATATCGCTTACAACCTGTTGCAGGAAGTTGGCGGAACCGATTCCATCGGCCCCATCCTGCTTGGCCTGAACAAACCGGTGCATGTATTGCAATTGGGCAGTTCCATCCGTTCTATCTTTAACATGGTACTGATAGCCGTGGTTGATGCACAAACCAAATGCAAAGACAATACACAGGAAGCCGTAAAGAAAAGCAAATGGTGGAAGCGCCGTAAGTCGGTATCACATGATACATAGACTACTGATACATTCACTTAATAATACAAACCACAGAATAATCTTACATTCGTACATCTAACACAAGTTATTCTTCATGCTGCTTTTCAACCATTTTGGCCGCTACCTGCTGATGCTTAAGGGCATGTTTACCAGGCCGGAGAATATGCGTATGTATTGGAAAGAACTCATGCATCAATGCGTGGAGATCGGCATTGGTTCATTAGGTATTGTTGTCATAATCTCTGTTTTTATGGGTGCGGTTAGTGCTGTTCAGACTTCTTACCAGCTGGTTAGTCCACTGATACCTGCATCTACCATCGCACAGATCGTTCGGGATACCGTGATACTGGAATTTGCCCCTACAGTTGTTTGTATAGTATTGGCGGGTGTGGTGGGCAGTAAGATCGCCAGCGAACTCGGTAATATGAGGGTGAGCGAACAGATAGATGCACTGGAAATAATGGGCATCAATACAAAAGCATTCCTGATCATGCCGAAGATCGCTGCCTGCCTCATTACCATTCCGCTGCTGGTTATCTTATCCATGGGGCTTGGTATCATTGGTGGCAGGTTGGCAGGCGTGGCAACAGGCATACTTTCAACCGATACCTACGATGCAGGCCTGTTGCTGAACTTTGTGCCATACAATGTTTTCTTTGCCTTGGTAAAAGCATATACATTCTCTTTCATCATCAGCACCATCCCTTCTTACTACGGGTATTTTGTAAAAGGCGGCGCATTGGAGATAGGAAGAAGCAGTACAAAAAGTGTAGTGGTAAGTTGTGTGATGATATTGTTTGCGGATTATATACTGGCAGCGTTGCTGCTGGATAAATAAAACGGCAAGGGAAGTAGCTGCAAGGGGGTAGTTGCCCTATCCCCTAAAGGGGAAATAAAGAAGACTGAATTTTATTTTTTAATACTCTGGAAGTAATCAGAGACTAAAAGCTCCGCCAGCTGGCGGATTGGGGCATGATCGAATTCAAAAACATAAAAAAATCCTTCGGTGATAAAGTGGTGCTGGATGACGTAAGCCATGTGATGGAAACAGGCAAGGCCAATCTCATCATCGGGCAGAGCGGCAGCGGTAAAACCGTTTTACAAAAATGCCTGGTGGGTTTGTTTGAACCGGATGGAGGCGAGATCATTTACGATGGTGTTAGTTTTACCGAGATGAATGTTGATCAGCGCAAAGAACTGCGCCAGCAGATCGGCATGCTTTTCCAGGGTTCGGCATTATTCGACAGTATGACCGTGCAGGAAAACATCATGTTCCCGCTGGATATGTTCACCAAACAGAATTTTTCTGATAAACTAATCCGGGTTAACGAAGTGCTTAAGCGTGTGAACCTGGAAGGCGTGAATAAAAAATACCCCGCCGAACTGAGTGGTGGCATGAAAAAAAGGGTGGGTATTGCCCGGGCCATTGTGCTCAATCCAAAATATTTATTCTGCGATGAACCCAACTCCGGCCTTGATCCGCAGACCTCGATGGTGATCGATAAACTCATTCTTGACATCACCCGTGAGTTTAACATGACCACCGTAATAAACACACACGACATGAACAGTGTGATGGAAATAGGAGAAAATATCCTTTACCTCTATGACGGTAAAAAAGAATGGAGCGGTAACAAGAATGATATCATATTCTCCAAAAGCGAGCGCCTGAATGGTTTCATCTTCGCATCCGAATTTTTACAGGATGCCAAAGACATGCGCATGCTGGAGGCCAAAGGCAAGATCAGCAATGACAGGGATATGGACGAGATGCTGAAGTAAGGCCTGTATCTATCCAAAATATCCTTTTCTACAATACCTCTTCTGCCCTATCTTTGCCCCACATTTTTAATTCTTCATTCTTAATTTATAATTGAACCATGTCAGTTCTTGTTAATAACGATTCCAAAATAATTGTACAGGGTTTTACCGGTACGGAAGGTACTTTTCATGCCACGCAGATGATTGAATACGGTACTAAAGTAGTTGGTGGCGTTACGCCGGGCAAGGGTGGAACTTCTCACCTGGATAAACCCGTTTTCAATACGGTAGCCGATGCCGTTAAAGCAACCGGTGCCGATGTGAGCATCATATTCGTACCACCGGCCTTTGCTGCCGATGCCATCATGGAAGCAGCCGATGCAGGTATTGACCTGGTGGTTTGCATCACAGAAGGCATCCCGGTACAGGACATGGTGAAAGTGAAGAATTACCTGAATACTAAAAAGACAAGGCTGGTGGGGCCAAATTGCCCGGGTGTTATAACTGCCGAAGAATGTAAAGTGGGCATCATGCCCGGTTTTATTTTCAAGAAAGGAAGGGTGGGCATTGTTTCCAAATCTGGTACACTAACTTATGAAGCAGCCGACCAGGTTGCTAAAGCCGGATTAGGTATTTCAACCGCCATTGGTATCGGTGGCGATCCCATCATTGGTACCACTACCAAAGAAGCAGTAGAACTTTTTATGAACGACACAGAAACTGATGCCATCGTAATGATCGGTGAGATCGGCGGCGGCATGGAAGCAGAAGCAGCCAGGTATATTAAATCTACCGGCAACAAAAAACCGGTGGTTGGTTTTATTGCCGGACAAACAGCACCTCCCGGCCGTCGCATGGGCCATGCAGGCGCCATTGTTGGCGGTGCCGATGATACTGCTGCTGCAAAAATGAAGATCATGGCAGAATGCGGTATTCATGTGGTGGCAAGTCCGGCCGATATTGGTAAAACAATGGCTTCTGTAATGAAAAAGTAAGTGCTTTAAATATCTTTTAAAAACCCGGAAGCAGTTCCGGGTTTTTAAATTTATAGATAACCCGTTCCCCACCCCTCTCTTCAGAGCGAAGCCGAAGGATAGGGTAATAAGGGGTGAGGTAAATAAAAAAGAACCGGGACTTACGCCCCGGCACTTAAAGTATAGCCATAAAACTAAGTTTAGCCTGCATAAGAATATGCTCTAAAACTGTTCATACTAGTATAACCAATTGACATGCCACCAGGTTCATTCCGGCCTCAAATGAAATGTTAAAGAAAATTATCTGCATTAGTTGTGCAAATGATCAATGGCGTACATCTCATTGCTAGCGTATATTTAACCGCAATTATAAACATGCCCGATCACAAATTGTATCTTGTAAGTAAAATTTCCCGTATGTCCGTAAAGAAAATTCTCCTGGTTATTTTTTTGTTAACCGGCATTTCATCAGTCACTATGTCACAATCAAAAAACGAGTACGCAAAAAACTGGAAGAAGGTAGAAGAACTCGAAAAAAGGGCTTACCAAATCTGCCTTGCAGGAAGTATTGAATATTTATACCCTGGCCATCAAAGACGGCAACGATGCCCAGCAGATAAAGTCATGCATGTACCAGGTGAAGTACCGCAACTTGCTTGATGAAGACAGTCACGAGAATAATATCTTTTTTATTGATACTCTCATCGCCAAAGCCAAAGCTCCTGCAAAAAATATTTTGCTAAGCATGCAGGCTGAAATGTTCTGGCAGTACCTGCAAAACAACCGCTGGAAATTTTACGACCGAACCAAAATGGCCGAAGAAAAAAGCAAAGACATTACTACCTGGAGTATTGATAAACTATATGTAACCATTTCAAAACTGTACAAGGCTTCTTTGCAGAATGAAAGCCTGCTAAAAAGTACAAAACTGGATGGACTGGATGCCATTATCATCAAGGGAGAAAATACCCGGCAGTTACGCCCTACCCTCTTTGATTTCCTGGCTCACCGGGCACTGGAATTTTTCATGAATGACGAAGACGGCGTTACCAAACCGGCTTACCAATTTAAAATTGATGATGCCCATGCTTTTGCAGATGCAGGTGATTTTATAAAAGCATCCTTCAAAACAAAAGACACGGCATCCTTGCAGCATAAAGCCCTCCTGCTGCTACAGGACATCCTGAAATTTCATATTGCCGATATAAAGCCTGAAGCCTTACTGGATGCGGACCTCATACGCCTGAACTTTGTAAACAGCAATGGCGTAATGGATGGCAAGGAAAAGCTTTATGAAGATGCCCTGAAAAATATTGAGCAGAAATACCCGGCTGATCCTGCTGCAGCACAGGCCATTTATTTGCGTGGACAAATCTACCTGCAACGTGGCAACGGCTATGAGCCATTCACCAAAACCGAAAACCAGTACGAAATAAAAAGAGCAAAAGAAATATTTGAAACGATCTATGCCCGGTTCCCAAAATCACAAGGAGGTATCAATGCAAAGAACAGCCTTTTAGCAATCGAACAACCTTCGTTGAGTATGGAGACAGAGAAAGTGAATGTACCGCTCCAACCCTTCCGCAGCCTGGTGAAATATAAGAATGTAAAAACAATCTACCTGCGTATATTGAAAACAAACAGGGAAGAAATAAAAAAACTCGACCGCAGGGATTATGAAAAACTTTGGAAGGCTTATACAGACATAAAACCGGAAAAAAGCTGGAGCATCTCTTTACCTGACCTGCAGGATTACCAGGAACACAGCACCGAAATAAAAATAGATGGGCTGCCAAACGGAACATATATCATACTCGCCAGCATTGATGAAAAATTTTCCCTTACTAAAAACACCATTGTGCGGCAACTGACTTATGTAAGCAATATCAGTTACATACATACCAACACCGATGAGTATTATGTGCTGCACCGGGATAATGGCCAACCACTTAAAAATGCAGAAGTGCAGTTGTGGGATTCAAAGTACGATTATAAGACAAGCACCACCATTGATAAGAAAGCAGAGAAATATACCACCGATGAGACCGGGTTCTTTAAGCTGAAACCAAGTGCTGAGTACCGGAATTTTCTCATGCAGGTAAAATACAATAATGATGAACTGTTCATGGGTGACGACCAAAACCAGTACCGGTACAACAGCTACGAACCTGAGCTAAAACCTCAAACCTTTTTATTTACAGACCGCAGCATTTACCGGCCAGGGCAAACTGTTTATTTTAAAGGAATCGTGGTAAAAAAAGAAAATGAGGTTGCAAAAACCGTTGTGCTCCCCAATTTTAAGACAAAAGTTTTATTGACCGATGCCAATGGGCAAAAGTCAGCCGAGCTTAGCCTTACCACCAACGAATTCGGCAGCTACAACGGTTCCTTCCGTTTGCCGGAAGGAGTAATGAACGGGCAGTTCAATCTTTTCGATTCCGTAACGAATACTTATTACCGTTTCAGTGTGGAAGAATACAAGCGGCCAAAATTTTCAACCGAAATACAAAAACCAAAAGGAACTTATCGCATCAACGACAGCATCAACGTAACTGGTACGGCAAAAGCCTATGCAGGCAATAACATTGATGGCGCCAAAGTGAGTTACCGGGTGGTACGCAGGGTACAATATCCCATCTGGCGGGGATGGTATTCCTACAAATCGTTCTATGGAAATAATGAAGACGTGGAAATAACCAATGGCATTACCTCCACCGATGCAAAGGGCGAATTTAAAATAAATTTTAAAGCCATACCCGATGCATCAATAGATAAAAAAGATCAGCCAGTTTTTTATTACGAGGTAAGCGCCGATGTTACCGACATCAACGGCGAAACAAGAAGCGGCAATACATCTGTAGCAGTTGCTTACCAAAGTCTGCAATTGAATATTGGTATGCCCGACAAAATGCCGGGCGACAGCCTGAAAGAATTCCGCATTCGCAGCAGCAATATGAACGATGTTTTTGAAAAGGCCAGCGTGAATGTAACTTTCACCCGGGTAAAATCGCCGGGTAAAATTTTCCGTGAACGCTATTGGGATATGGCCGACCAGTTTGTCATGAGTAAGAATGAATATGAAACCTTATTCCCCTATGACGTTTACAAGGACGAAGACAAAATACAGAACTGGCCATTGGCTGAAAAATTATTAGATAAAACAGACTCTACCAATGAAGAAGGTCGCTGGCAATTGCCCGTGAGTGGATGGTCAGCCGGCTGGTATAAGGTTGTGGCCATAACAAAAGATAAATATGGTGAAGATGTGAAAGCAGAAAAATTCATCCAATTGACCGATCAACGATCAACGATCGGCGATGAACCTCTTTCTTTCACCGCTGCAAAAGAAACCGCAGAACCCGGCGAAAAGATCAGCTACAGTTTCCGTTCCGGTTTTGAAAATGTGTGGATGATACAGGTGATGAGCAGGATGAGCAAGTCGGGAGAGCCTTCACGGCAAAATATCTCATCGGTATTGCCCATCGAAACATCCTCGCCGGTTACCGAAAGCGACCGGGGCGGCATCGGCATCAGTTATGCATTTGTAAAACACAACCGGGTTTATTCGGGCAATGAGAATTTTGATATCCCCTGGAGCAACAAAGACCTCAACATCAGTTACGAAACCTTCCGGGATAAATTATTGCCCGGCAGCCAGGAAAAATGGAAAGTAAAAATTACCGGTGATAAAGGAGAAAAGATCGCATCCGAAATGCTGGCCGGTATGTACGATGCAAGTCTTGACCAGTTTAAACCACATAGCTGGAGCAAATTAAATATCTGGCCCGATCTGTATAATACAGTTACCTGGGAGAATAATGGTTTTGAAAAAGTAGAATCAGAAGAACATAACAAAACAGAGTATGAATCCTTGGTTGGTGCTGATAAAACTTATGACCAGCTTATATCATCTGAAAATTTGGGCAGAGTTACTGTATTAGCAAACATGATTGCATACGATAAAAAACCTGGTATTAGAATCAGGGGAGCCGTTTCTGTGACATATGATGCTTATTCTGTATCAGCCGCTGCTAAACTAGCACCCCCTCCTGGAATTAACCAGATCAAATTCACGCCACCCAAAGTTGTAAAGGACGAAGAAGTAAAACCTGATGAAGCAATAGCAGACTCTGCATTAACTACAAACCACAAACCTCAAACCTCAAACGATGTTGTTCAAATCCGTAAAAACTTCAACGAAACCGCCTTCTTTTTCCCCGAACTGAGAACAGATGCAGAAGGCAATACAGAATTTTCTTTTACCATGCCGGAAGCACTCACTAAGTGGAAACTGATGACACTGGCTCATAATAAAAATGTAGCCAGCGGTTATGCTGAAAAAACATTGGTAACGCAGAAGCCATTGATGGTACAGCCCAATGCCCCACGGTTTATGCGGGAGGGAGACAAAATGGAATTCAGTGCCAAAATTGTAAACCTGGGCGACAGTGAAGTGACCGGCATTGCCCAATTGGAATTACAGGATGCGGCTACTAACAAACCCGTGGATGGCTGGTTCAAGAATGTTTTTCCAAATCAATACTTCACCGTAGCAGCCGGGCAAAGCGAAGCAGTGAAATTCCCGATGGAAATACCGTTCAATTTCAACAGCGCTATGATCTATCGGATTACAGCTAAGTCTACGAGTAACTCCCCTTTAGGGGATGGGGGCTTTTCTGATGGAGAAGAAATGGCCATCCCGGTTTTAACAAACAGGATGCTGGTAACAGAAAGCATACCGCTCAATCTCCGCAATCAGACAACAAAAGATTTTAAGTTTGATAAATTGCTCAACAGCGGCAGCAGCGCTACCATCAGCAATCATGCCTTAACTGTTGAATACACAAGCAACCCCGCCTGGTATGCAGTGCAAGCCCTTCCTTATTTGATGGAGTATCCTTATGAATGTGCCGAGCAGACGTTCAATCGCTATTACGCAAATACCCTGGCTACTCATATCAGCAAGAGCATCCCAGCCATCAAAACTGTTTTTGAAAAATGGGCTTCTCCCCTTCAGGGGAAAGGGGGCGATACCGCTGCTTTATTAAGTAACCTTCAAAAGAATGAAGAACTAAAATCAGCCTTGTTGCAGGAAACACCCTGGGTACTGGATGCACAGAATGAGAACCAGCAGAAGAAAAATATTGCCTTGCTCTTCGACATGGTGCGCATGAGCAAAGAACAGGAAAGCGCCTTCAACAAACTGAAAGAGATGCAGAGCAGCAACGGCGGCTTCACCTGGTTCAAAGGCGGCAGAGATGACCGCTACATGACACAGTACATCACAACCGGCATTGGTCACCTTCGCAAACTGAATGCACTGGCAGGCGATAATTATCAAACCATTAAAGCTATTGTTGAAAAAGCCATTCCCTATCTGGATAAAAAAATTAAGGAAGATTATGATAACCTCATAAAATACAAGGTCAAACTAACCAACAATAACTTAAGCGATCTGCAGATCCAGTACCTGTACATGCGGAGTTTCTTCCCGGAATATAAAATTGCTGTTGCTTCGCAAACAGCTTATAACTATTATAGCGGGCAGGCGAAAAAATTCTGGCTCAGCAACAGTAAGTACATGCAGCCAATGATCGCCCTGGCATTGTATAGAAGCAATGATGCCGTTACGCCAAAAGCAATCCTTAGATCACTCAAAGAAAATGCCATCAACAAGGAAGAACTGGGAATGTACTGGAAAGAATGGACCACCGGCGGATATTACTGGCACCAGGCACCCATTGAAAGCCAGGCAATGATGATTGAAGCTTTCACCGACATTGATAAGAATACTACAACCATTGATGACCTGAAGACATGGCTGCTGAAACAAAAGCAAACCCAAAACTGGAAGACCACCAAAGCCACGGCCGAAGCCTGTTATGCGTTGTTGCTAAGCCCCCCTACCCCCCAGGGGGGGACTAATACAGGCCCTTGGCTAAATCAAGAGACTGATGTTACAATTACTTTGGGCGACTTTAAAATAACTAACCAAGAAATAGCAGGCTCCAAAAATCCCCCCTTGGGGGGTGGGGGGGCTGAAGCCGGTACAGGTTACTTCAAAAAAAGAATTGAAGCCGATAAAGTAAAAGCAGAAATGGGCAATATTAATGTAACTATGAAATCACCCGAGTCCAAAAATCCCCCCTTGGGGGGTGGGGGGGCTTGGGGCGCTGTGTACTGGCAATATTTCGAAGACCTGGATAAAATAACTCCGGCAGAAACTCCTTTAAAACTGGTAAAGAAATTATTTGTTGAGAAGAATTCCGATAAAGGTCCGGTGCTGGTTGCTTTGGAAGATGGCGCCGAACTGAAAGTGGGTGATAAAGTTAAAGTGCGTATCGAATTAAAGGTTGACCGTGATATGGAATACGTGCACATGAAAGACATGCGGGCTGCCTGCATGGAGCCAACCAATGTACTCAGTGAATATAAATACCAGGGCGGACTGGGATATTATGAAAGCACCAAAGATGCCAGCACTAATTTCTTCTTTGGCTGGCTGGCAAGAGGCAGTTATGTTTTTGAATATCCCATGTTCGTGACCCATGCCGGTAATTTCAGCAATGGCATCACAACCATACAGTGTATGTATGCACCGGAATTTACGAGTCACAGTGAAGGAATAAGAGTGAATGTGGAATGATGAATTATGAATTAGTTTCGATGAGTTTTGTATTTTTAATTCAAAACTCAACATTCATAACTCATAATTCTAATCATGGCTGCTGAACAAACCTATACCATTCCCCTCCGTTTCCGCAAGATGGAAAACCTGCACATCGTTTTCTGGCTTTTTAAAGATATCAGCTGGTGCATGATCTGGAAACCGCTGGGTATTGCCATGATCTTCCCAACCCTCATCATTGCCATTGTTATTGCTGTCCGTACCCGGCAGTTCATGAGTGAGGTATGCCACAACGTAGCCATCGTTTTTTGGATAAGCGCCAATGCCTACTGGATGATCAGCGAATTCTTTGCATTTGATACCAAACCATTATTTGGAGAATTCACATTTAAACACCTGGCCATAATACCGTTTATTATCGGAATCCTTATGCTGGCTTATTACTATTTAGTATGGAAACCGATGCATAAAAACGCCGTAGAAACCATGTAACCGTTCATAACACATACTTTACCTTTTGTGAAAGCAAAATATCCGCCTGTAGCGGTATTTTTGTGCAATTATCCGCTTCTGTATATCTTTATGTCTCAAATTTAAACGGAGCGTTGCTCCCATGTAAGATGTGCCACTACATAGCTGCCCTTCTCTTTAATTTCCGCCAGAGGGTTAAGCCACCGGAAGTTTTCAGCTTCTGAAATTCATTCCAATTTATTTCCTGGCCTGAATGGTCCTAGCAGGACTCCCGGGTACCGGATAAACTGTAAATGATTACGGGCAGGCAGCATACAGCCTGTTTGTTCAGCAACCGGCAATACAAAACAGCAACATACAATTACCATTTTTATAAACAACTAAACCTAACAACTATGGACTTTTCAAATTTTTTTACAGATTACTGGTGGATAGTAGTGATCATTTTATCACTAATCCTCTACAAATTCATCCTGCGCTTCCTCTTTGGTATGGTCATCGTACCGGAGAACAGGATAGGCCTTGTTACCAAAAAAATTCGTGCTGTTTGGCGCCAACCGTTCGCTGCCCGATGGCAGGATCATTGCCACAAAAGGCGAAGCCGGCTTCCAGGGTAAAACATTAGCACCCGGTTTATACTGGGGTATGTGGCCATGGCAATATGGTATTAATATGCAACCCTTTTTGGTAATACCGGAAGGTAACATCGGCGTTGTACTTTCAAATGATGGTGCCGAAATACCAACCGGTGCTATATTAGGCCGCAAAGTGGAAAGTGATAATTTCCAGGATGCAGTAAGCTTTTTAGATAACGGCGGGCAAAAGGGCAGACAAACTGCCTATATCACTGCCGGTACTTATCGCATCAATACCTATGCATTTACAGTTACAGTTACGCAAATGGTCATCATACATGAAAACATGGTGGGCATTGTAACCTGCCTGGATGGTCAGCCTATTGAAAGTGGTCAGATAGCTGGTAAGTTCATAGAAGGCCATAATAACTTCCAGGATTTTGACAGCTTCCTGAAAAATAATGGTAACCGTGGTCTGCAACCTTCTATAATTTTAGCAGGTAGTTACAACATCAATCCATGGGCTATCCAGATAGAGGAAGTCCCCATGACCGATGTGCCCATTGGATATGTTGGTGTGGTGATCAGTTATATCGGCGTAGATGGTAAAGACCTTACCGGCGAAAGCTTTAAGCATGGCAACATTGTGAGCAAGGGACAGCGTGGTGTATGGATGGAAGCCTATGGCCCCGGTAAATACCCTATCAACAAATACACCATGAAGGTGGAACTGGTACCTACCACAAACCTGGTGCTGAACTGGGCCAATGCCCGGACAGAATCACATCAGCTGGATAAGAATTTAAGTACGATCACCGTTCGTTCACAGGATGGTTTCCCATTCAACCTGGACGTTTCGCAGATCATACACATCCCGGCCAATGAAGCGCCAAAAGTTATTGCACGTTTTGGAAGCATGAACAATCTTGTAACACAGGTACTGAGCCAACCATCGGAAACTATTTCCGTAACTCGGCACAGGACAGTGATGTGATCTCCTTCCTGAGCACCCGTAAGGAAAGGCAGATGGCCGCCAAAGAGCATATTAAAAGTGTCCTTGACGAGTATAACGTAAATGCAGTGGATACATTGATCGGTGATATCGTTCCGCCGGAGTCATTGATGAAAACTTTGACCGACAGGAAGATCGCACAGGAAGAAGAGAAAACCTATACCACACAAAGACTGGCACAGGAAAAACGCCAGGGCATGGAAAAGGAAACAGCCATTGCAGATATGCAGAAGGAAATTGTGAAGGCACAGCAAAGTGTGGAGATAGCACAACGCACGGCCGATGCAACCGTGAAGAAAGCAGAAGGTGATGCCAACAGTTTAAAACTAAATGTAGATGCAGAAGCAACCGCAACAAAAATGCGTGCCAATGCCGAAGCCGAAGCAACCAGGGCAAGAGCCGGTGCACAGGCCGAAGCCACAAAATTAAATGCTGCCGCCGATGCAGAAAGGATAAGCAAAACCGGTCTGGCCGAAGCTGAAAAAATAATGGCTATTGGTAAATCAACTGCCGAAGCCTATGAGCTGCAGGTGAAAGCCATGGGTGGAGACAACTTCACTAAGTACAAGATCACCGAAGAGATCGCCAAAGGCAATATCAAGATCATTCCTGATATCCTGATCGGTGGTGGAAACGGAACCGATGGCGGCATCAATGGCCTACTGGGTATGAAACTGATGGAGATGATGGATTCGAAGAAAACCGACAGGCCCGAAGCAAACTGACCTGATCTATAGCCATGATAAAGGCCCCGCCGAAAGGCGGGGCTTTTTACTTTGCAGAACAGGCTTATATTTGCAGTCCGTAAATTTGTTTTCCCAGCAGTTGAGCCCTTTATCAACATCGTTGTGCAAATACTGTACGGCAACAAACAATTCAACACGAAACAATTCAGGAATAAAACAAAATTCAGGAATAAAACAATGTACAGAACTCATACCTGCGGCGAATTAAGACTGACAGACAAAACCAAACAAGTAACCCTGGCCGGGTGGGTACAAACCGTTCGTAAATTCGGCAGCATAACCTTTGTTGACCTGCGTGACCGCTATGGCATCACCCAGCTATTATTCTCCGAGAATCTGAATGCAGACCTGGATGCCAATCCACTGGGAAGAGAATTTGTGTTGCAGGTAAAAGGAATTGTAAATGAACGCAGCAGCAAAAATGCTAACATCCCTACGGGCGAAATTGAGATTGCCGTTACTGAATTTAAAATTCTGAACAAATCAGCCGTACCTCCTTTTACCATACAGGATGATACCGATGGTGGTGATGACCTGCGGATGAAATACCGCTTCTTGGATCTGCGCCGCAACGCCGTAAAGAAAAATTTAGAATTACGATATGCAGTTGGAAGAAGTACCCGGAATTACCTGCATGAAAATAATTTCATGGATATTGAAACGCCGTTCCTTATCAAAAGTACACCGGAAGGTGCCCGGGATTTTGTGGTTCCTTCCAGAATGAATCCCGGGCAGTTTTATGCATTGCCGCAATCTCCACAAACATTTAAGCAGTTGCTGATGGTGAGTGGCTACGATCGCTATTACCAGATCGTAAAATGTTTCCGTGATGAAGACCTTCGTGCCGACAGGCAACCCGAGTTTACCCAAATAGACTGTGAAATGTGTTTTGTAGAACAGGAAGACATTTTACAGATGTTTGAAGGATTGATCAAACGCATCTTCAAGGATGTAAAAGGCATTGACTACACCGATACCATAGAGCGAATGACCTGGGAAGATGCCATGTGGCGCTACGGAAACGATAAGCCGGATATTCGTTTTGACATCAGCATACTTAATTTAAAAAAGCCTGCCAGTGTTTTTGTTGGCAAGAACGATCATGCATATTTAATAAACGGTGCCGACTTTAAAGTTTTTGATGAAGCTGAAACTGTAGTTGCTATTGCCGTACCGGGATGTGCTGAATACAGCCGCAAGCAAACGGATGAATTAACTGAGTGGGTAAAGCGTCCGCAGATAGGTATGAAAGGTTTAGTTTTCATTAAAGTAAATGCCGATGGCACATACAAAAGCAGTGTAGATAAATTTTACAGCGAAGAAAAACTAAAAGCCATTGGCGAAGCTGCCGGCGCAAAAGCCGGCGACCTTATTTTAATACTTGCCGGTACAGAAGAACGCACCCGCAAAGCCATCAGTGATTTGCGTATGTATATGGCAACCCGGTTAGGTTTACGCAAAGCCGATGAGTTTAAACTATTATGGGTATTGGATTTCCCGCTGTTTGAATTTGCCCTGGAAGACCAGGATGGAGGCGGCGCAGGCCGTTGGGTAGCAAGACACCATCCATTTACAAGCCCTAAACCTTCTGATATTGATATGATGATCAATAATTCGCCAAAGGTTGAAAACTTAGACAAATACCTGGAGCATCCTTATGCCAACATCAAGGCCAATGCTTACGACATGATCCTGAATGGTAATGAACTTGGTGGTGGCAGTATCCGTATCTACCAAAGAGAATTACAGGAAAAAATGTTTGCAGCATTGGGTATGGATGCAGAAGAACAACAACATAAATTCGGTTTCTTACTCGGCGCTTTTGAATATGGTGCACCGCCGCATGGTGGTTTGGCCTTTGGCTTCGACAGGCTTTGCTCAATCCTCGGCGGCAGCGAAAGCATCCGTGACTTTATTGCCTTCCCTAAGAACAATGCAGGAAGGGATGTGATGCTGGATGCACCCGCAACCATTGATGAAAAACAGTTTGTGGAGTTGCAGATAAAACTGGATCTGAAGTAATTCATGAACACCAGGTGGAAAATATTCAAGATTTCAAATATTGCTGAGATCATTATTATCTCTGCATTAATTGCAGCCGGCATTTACATTTCTCCCCTACCCCTTGATGGATTTGAGGATTTTATCGTCTTCGCTTTTGTTTGTTCCATCCCTGTTATTACAGCCATTAACTGCACTGGCAACATTCTTTTGTTAAACCATCAAGGCACCGGAAAGAAACTATCATTAGGAAGAAAAATTTTTTTTTGGTCTTTTTTTATAGCATTCCTCGGCACATTGATTTTGTTATTATCCGGGTTACTGAGCTTATATTCCAAATACAGCTCACATTCTGGCAACACCCGTCTTGTAGTGAGACAACTGATGATCCTTATTGCAATGCTGGTCTTTTTTTTGAACGGGCTCTATATTCTTGTCATGCAAGTAATACTATTTATACAGGTTAGAAAGAAATACACAAAAGGGAATTTATTAATTATTGAACAAATCGGAATAGAAGAAGGCTGCTAAAACTAAATCTGTCATTAAAAGAAAGATTATCAACTGAAGATTATCTTTATACCATGAATCTTCCCCCACTAGCCGAACGCCTTCGCCCCAAAACACTGGATGAACTTACCGGTCAGCAACACCTTACCGGCAAGGGAAGCATTTTACGCAAGGCCATCGAACAGGGCAAGGTACCCAGCATGATCCTGTGGGGGCCGCCGGGTGTGGGCAAGACCACCATTGCCAACATCATCGCCAACACATTAAAGGTTCCGTTCTATACGCTCAGCGCCATTTCATCCGGCGTAAAAGAAGTACGTGAAGTGATCGACCTTGCCAAAAAGCAAAGCAATGTTATCCTGTTCATAGATGAGATACACCGTTTCAATAAAGGCCAGCAGGATGCATTATTAGGCGCTGTTGAAAAAGGCATCATCACCCTGATCGGCGCCACAACAGAAAACCCATCTTTTGAAGTCAACAGCGCCTTGCTCAGCAGAACGCAGGTGTACATTTTAAAAGCACTGGATGAAAAAGACCTTGTTCAGTTGCTGGATCATGCAATACAAACAGACGAGGTCTTAAAAGCAAAAAAGATCGAACTGAAAGAGACCTAAACCCTCATCAATATCTCCGGGGGCGATGCAAGAAAATTATTAAACCTGCTTGAACTGGTAACAGATACTTTAGGCGGCAAAGTAGTAATTACGGATGATGTGGTTATGGAGATCGCACAGCAACGCATCGCCTTGTATGATAAAAAAGGCGAGCAGCATTACGATATCATTTCTGCCTTCATAAAATCAATACGCGGCAGCGACCCCAATGCAGCGGTGTACTGGCTGGCAAGAATGATCGATGGCGGTGAAGACGTAAAATTCATTGCAAGGAGAATGCTGATACTGGCCAGTGAAGACATCGGCAATGCCAACCCAAATGCCTTGTTGCTTGCCAATGCAACCTTTGATGCAGTCAATAAAATTGGTTACCCCGAATCACAACTGATACTATCGCAGTGCGCCATTTACCTGGCCAGCAGCGCTAAAAGCAATTCCGCCACCGTAGCCATCGGCGCCGCCATGAATGCGGTGAAGGAGCAGGGGGATCTTTCTGTTCCCTTACACATACGTAACGCTCCCACCAAACTGATGAAGAAAGAAGGCTATGGAAAAGGCTACGAGTATTCGCATAACTACGATAACAATTTTTCATCACAGGAATATTTGCCCGGCGAAATAAGCGGCACTCCCTTTTATCAGCCCGGTAAAAATTTGCGGGAAGATGAACTGCGGAAATTTTTGAAAATGCTGTGGAAGGATAAATACAACTATTAAGAGCAACTCATTCCTTTTTCTGAATAATCAACCCGATCGAAGTAACCACGTATTTATCTACCTGGAGTTTGAGATGTATTTTCTGCTGGTGCGGTTCTGTATCTACTGCATAATCTTCCGGCAGCCCTCCCATGGAAAAATCAAGTTCTTCAACAAAGTGCCCGTCTTTTCTTAATTCATTTACGATGTATTCAATATCACGCTGGCGGTAGATCACCGTGTTGTTGTTTTCCTGTGTTTCATCATTGGACGAAATATTATACTCTGTTGTATGCACCGCCCAACCACCGGGTTTCAATGTTTTCAATTGGTTCTTTAAGAACTGGAAGCCTTTATCCAGTGTTCCCAAATGTTCAAAAGAGCAACTGCTCCAGTTAAAATCAAAATCAACCAGGTCGCCAGGAATATCATTCATATCAACGGCCTTGTATTGAACCAGTTTACTAAACTCAGCTTCGTCACAAAGACGACGGGTATTCAATGATTGAAGGCCAAAACAAAGCTGGTTACCATTATCCCATCCCATCTCTACCCCTTTTTCCGGAAAGATATCGGTTGCAAGGATCGTACATCCCAAACTGGCAAAGATTGCAGGCAAGGGCTCGGTGCCAACCGCAAATACCAATCCCTTCTTTCCCGCTGCAATGCACCCTCTTTCCCATAAAGCCTGCATCACAAAAACGAATTCCCATTGTTTGCGATGGAAGTTTGGGACTTCACCCAACCGGCTGCACCAATGTTTAAACCAATCAGCATAATAATCCTTTGCTTTACACAACTCGGATCTTCTGCTGCTAAGATCATAGATCAATGAAGTATTCCATTGTCTTGCATCCGGCTTCAAATCAATCATGATCTGTTATTTTAAAATGATCTGCTATACTAATGAACGGTACACTTCCAGGTATTCCCTTGCCTTTTCTTCCCAGTCAAATTCATTTCCTCTTTTAATAATCCTGCCGGCCAGTCCGTTCTTCTGGTATTCATTTATGCCTTCCCAGAAAATATGCTGCATATGGTCCGGTTCAAAACTGTTGAAATAGAAAGCAACATCTCCCCCGATCTCGGGTAAAGAAGTAAGGTTGGATAAAAACATGGGCTTGCCAAATTTCATGGCTTCCACAACAGGTGCTCCAAAACCTTCTGCCAGTGAAGGAAGCATGAATGCCAGGCAGTTTTTAAAATACCAGGCCTTGTCTTCTTCGGATACCGGGCCAAGGATATGTAACCGTTCTAAAACCCCCAGCTTCCCTGCCTGCATCTTTATTTTATTTACGTAATCCGGCTCATCCAGTTTACCGGCAATCACCAGGTCGAAGGCCGTATCTTTCAACAGGGGTACCAGTGTATGAAAATTTTTCTTCCGGTTCACGTAACCCATGGTAAAAATAAAAGGCCTTACCGGCATATAACCTACCGGCCTTAAGGGAGGCTCGGTAACATGGTGTGTGCCGTTGTGAATTACGTGCACCGGTTTATTTTTTACGTCCAGGTGAGTAAGCACATCTTTTTTACAATGCTGCGATATGCATACGATCGAATCGCTCCGGTCGATCAGCCCTTGTGTTTTTTGAAGACTTTCCTGCCTTTCCTTACCCGGCTTATCTTCATGCAGACAATTCAGGTCATGTATGGTAAGCAATACTTTCACCCGTGCATTCTTTTTTGGCACAACGATCCTTCCCGATTGAAAAGGCGCATGCCAGATGTCACAATCCCACAAAAAGGGTTTAAGAAATTTCTGATGCCATTTTCGCTCAATGATGCTTCCTGCATCAGGACCAAAGGCCTCCCTTTCAGAAGAAGGAACATAAAACGAGATACAGTCTCCCTGTTCTTTATTAAGCGCATTTTTAACATGTGTGCCCAGGTTAAGACAGTAATGGTAAAGACCTGAGTCTTTGTAACGCATTAAATCACAATCCAGGATGATCCTGTACATAATCCCATTTTTTTACAAAAGAAAACAATTATAAATAGCGGCTTCCCTTTATTCCGGATTTTTAGCTTTTTTTTTCATTTTAAGGCCTAATTTCCAAATCAGGTTATCCTGTGGTACTGAGTAAAATCATGCACCGACAAGACTTTGCACAGTTTTTGCAGCTAAAAAGCAACTTATTTTGGCATTTTCCGATATAATTAATGGCGGCCAAACAAACCAAGCACTTTACTCAACTTTAGCATTATGATCAACCGGGTAGTTTTTGATTGTGAACGGATGAAATATGAAAATACCGGCCTCTTTCATTATTGTTTAAACCTGGGCAATCATATCAAAAAATTTGCTTCACCGGAAAGAGAAGAAATTACTTTTTATACTCCCTATGGCTCAGAGAGCCTTATTGGAGAAAAAAGCAGCCACCTCATTCAAACAGAGATACACAAGTTTCGCATGCCTCCCTTAAAAGATTATGCAGTATGGCATGCCACATACCAGGACAGCTACTACCTGCCCTTCCGGAATACTAATATAAAAGTGATCTTAACCATTCATGACCTGAATTTCATTTATGATGATTCAAAACCATGGTGGAAGAAAAAAAAATACCTGGGGCGTCTTCAAATGCTCATTGACCGGGCGGATCTTATCATATGTGTCAGCGAGTACAGTAAAAAAGATGTGAATTTTTATTGCGACCTGAAAAATAAACCCGTGCATGTAATTCACAACGGCTCTAATTCGCTGCAGGAACCCATGCTGTTCAGTAATTCGTACAGGCCAGTAAAGCCGTTCATATTTTCGCTCGGCACCATAAATCAAAAAAAGAATTTTCACAGCCTGTTGCCCCTGGTACAGCAGCGCAACGACATGGAGTTAGTGATCGCCGGTAAAACAGATGATGCCGATTATCACAATTTCATTCTTGCTACTGCAGAAGAAATGGGTATTGCCGGTAATCTCCGGCTGGTAGGTGCGATATCAGAATGTGAAAAATCATGGTACTTCAATAATTGCTGTGCGTTTGCCTTTCCATCTAATGCAGAAGGATTTGGTTTGCCGGTTACAGAAGCCATGTCTGTGGGTATGCCAATATTTCTTTCGCAACGCACCGCATTACCCGAGATAGGCGGCGAAGTCGCTTTTTACTTTCAGAATTTTTCTGCCACACACATGAATGAAACATTTGTTGCAGGGATGAAGCGGTATAAGTTGTTCAATATGAAAGACGACATCATAAAAAAAGGAAAAGAATATTGCTGGGACAATGCCGCCCAGGAGTACTGGAAAATATACCGTTCACTTTACTGAATTAAAAACAACAATGAAGACCTACCGTAGATTGATGAAGTTTGCAAAACCTTACCGGTATTTTGTAGTGCCCTTTTTTATTTTCACATTAATAGCCGCATTCTTCAGTGTATTCCAGTTTACCCTGCTTATCCCGCTGCTTAATTTTTTATTTGACCATAACACGGCCGAAAGCATGAAGCAATATGCCGTTGCGCCCGATTTCACTTTCTCCGCTTCTTATTTCAAGAATCTCTTTTATTACCAGGTATATCATTTAAAAACAATGAAACCTGTGTATGCCCTGTATTTCATGGCGGCGCTGATCGTCTTGGCAGTAATTCTCACTAACCTGTTCCGTTACCTGGCGCAACGGAGCATGATTAACTCAAGAACACTTTTAGTGAAACGGATACGGGAGGCTATTTTTGAAAAAATGAATCACCTGCACATGGGATATTTCACCAAAGAGCACAAGGGCGATCTTATTTCCCGGATGAACTCTGATGTTTTTGAAATTGAGGCGGTGGCTGCCAATTCGTTGGAAGTATTGTTTAAGGAGCCATACATGATGATCGCTTATTTTATTGCACTGTTTACTATTTCTGTTAAACTCACTTTATTTACGCTGATCATCATTCCCATATCAGCCATTGGTATTGCCATGGTTACAAAAAAGCTGCGAAAAGAGGCTTCTGATATGCAGTCCTCCATTGGCCGTTTGTTAACAATTATTGACGAGAGCCTGATGGGTATGCGTATCATACGCTCATTCAATGCCACGGACTTTATCTTAAAAAGGTTTAGCCGGGAAAATGATTTCTATCGGAAAGCAAGTTTACAGGGCTTTAAAAAAAGAGAACTGGCACCTGCTTTCTCAGAAGTATCGGGTGTAATTGTGGTGGCAGGCATTTTAATTTATGGCGGCTCCATGATACTGAAGAACCGGGGAGTAAATGCGCCTGGTAGCCTGCAGGCAAGTGAGTTCATTGCATTCATTGCCATCTTTTCGCAGGTGATAAGTCCTGCAAAAGCAATGGTGATTGCCCTTGCCAATATTCAGCGGGGCGAAGCATCGGGCAAAAGGATCCTTGAAGTGCTGGATACAAAGATTGAAGTAGCCGATCATCCGGATGCAGTTGCATTAAAGCCATTCAGCAAAGAAATTGAATTCAATAATGTTTGTTTTGGTTATTCTGATAAGTCCGTTTTAAAGAATATCAGCTTCACGCTTAAAAAAGGCAAAACACTTGCGCTGGTTGGGCCCTCAGGCGTTGGTAAATCAACCATTGCCGATCTGTTGCCACGATTTTACGATGTTACATCAGGCAGTATAAATATTGATGGAATCGACATCCGTTCCCTAAAAATGGAATCATTGCGAAGCCAGATGAGTTTTGTTACCCAGGATGTGATCCTCTTTAATGATACCATCTTCAACAATATTGCACTTGGTAAACCGGATGCCAGTGAAGAAGAAGTGATACGGGCTGCTCAAATTGCCAACGCACATGAATTCATCATGGAAACAGAACATGGGTATCAAACCAATATCGGCGACCGGGGGATCCGTTTATCGGGTGGCCAGCGCCAGCGTATCAGCATTGCCCGTGCTGTTTTTAAAAACCCGGCCATTTTAATTTTAGATGAAGCCACTTCTGCCCTCGATACTGAATCGGAAAAAACGGTACAGGATGCATTGAATAATTTAATGCAGGGAAGAACAACGTTGGTGATCGCTCATCGCCTGAGTACCATTAAGGAAGCGGATGAAATACTCATTCTCCAGGATGGACAGGTAATGGAAAGAGGGAGTCACTTTGAACTGATTGAGACCGAAGAAAGTATCTACAAACGCCTTACCCTCATGCAGAAGATAGCCTGACGGATTTTATGATCTTCTTAGGGATATTATCCTTATTTTTCCGTTTCAAAAAAACATTTTATGAAACTGAAAACATCCCTGCTTGTTTCACTTTCGTTTTTAATTTTCGCCGTTTCCTGTACAAAAGATGATTCAGGTTCCGGTGGGGGTGGCACAACAACCGTAGCTGCAAAGACCATGTTAAATGAACCCTACGGAACCGATCCCCTGCAGAAAATGGATATCTACCTGCCCGCAAACCGGTCTGTAACATCCACCAAGGTTCTTATCCTGATCCATGGCGGCGGATGGACCCAGGGTGATAAGATCGATTTTAATGTATCAATCGATACCTTGAAAAAAAGGCTCCCTGATTATGCCATATTCAACCTTAATTACCGCCTTGCTTCTTTTGGGGTAAATCTTTTTCCCACCCAGGAACTGGATGTAAAAGCAGCGATTGAATTTATTTACGGCAACCGCAATACCTATCTTGTAAGTGATAAGTTTGTTTTGCTTGGTGCCAGTGCCGGTGCACATTTATCGCTGTTGCATGCTTATAAATATGCCAGCCCGGTGAAAATAAAGGCAGTGGTTGATTTTTTCGGGCCAACCGATATGGTGGATATGTATAACAACCCCGGTGCTTATCCTGCATTAACGATCGCACTTTTATTGAGTGGCACGCCAACATCAAACGCACCCCTCTACCAGCAATCGAGCCCGATCAACTTTGTCAATGCAACCACTTGTCCTACTATTATTTTACAGGGAGGGGTAGATCCGCTGGTTAATGCCAACACCCAATCGCTGGCATTAAAAACTAAATTGACAACAGCTTTGGTTATAAATCAATACGTTTTATACCCGGGTGGCGGCCACGGCGACTGGGATGTTGCTACCTACACAGATGCATATAATAAGATACAGGCTTTTTTAACGGCCAACGTCCAATAAAAAATTAATCCCCGGATTTTAAAAAGCATCTTCCCCTTGGTAGATGCTTTTTTTTATTTTACTTTGTAGTAATGAAATCCATTGTTTACCTGTACCCATTGAATTTCTTCTTTTGCTGCACCAGTACTTTTGCACAAACAGATACATTGCCCTATGCAAAAAACACAGTAAAGGCAGTACGGACAAAAGAATACAGCAACCTGGTCTCCCACAGCATTAATGAAAATTTATCGGGTCCATTAACGAGTGCCACGGAAGAAAACTGGATGGATGCCTTCATGGCCATAGAACTCACCAATTACAGATCGCCTGCAGTAGATAATAAGATCAAACAGGCTTTCGATTCAATTGAAAAAAGAAGTACCGGCTTTCAGCGGGCATTACTGGAAATGGCTTACTCAAATTACAGGGGAAAATTTGTGGACGTTGCAGAAAGATTAATGCGCACAACCAAAGACCCGAAGGTTTTTGCCATAGCAGCAGAACATTACCTGGCAGGAACAACAGATCCCAAAGCATGGGATAAAGTGGTTCAGAATTTTTCAAAAAGGCCAGATAAAGATGACCAGGTTGCTCCTTATTATGGATTACTTACCGGGTTGATCACAGGCTATTCTGATAAAAAAAGCCTGGCATGGCTTATTAATAATTTAAAATACGCGGTTCCCGGGCAAACGCTGCTCATCAGTTTTCAAAGAAAGAACAGGAACTATCCCGGCATAGCAGTTGTAAGAGACCGGAATGGAAGTTTAATTACAACCAGCGACAACGATATTTTTTTTGTTCCGCAACTGGCAAGAAGCCTGAGCAACCTGCCGTTTTATTTAACCAATGGCAATACCCCCCAGGGCATCTTTCGCATGAATGGTTTTGATGTAAGCAAAAGCATGGCCATTGGCCCTACAGCCAATATCCAGTTACTGATGCCTTATGAAACAAGTCCGCAATATTTTTTAAATGATGCTTCAGTTGCGGATACGATCTGGTCTGAGGACCTGTATAAAAAACTATTACCCGAACCTTTAAAAGAATACCTGCCCCTGTACGAATCTTTCTTTGCCAGCAAAGCAGGCCGCACAGAAATAATAGCGCATGGCACAACAGTAAATCCCCGCTACTATATAAATCAACCTTATTTTCCCCTTACGCCTACACAAGGTTGCTTATGTACGAAAGAAATATGGAGTGATGTTGATGGAAAAAGAACAGAAAGCGATCAGCAAAAACTGGTGAATGCCTTAAAAAAAGCAGGAGGTGCAAATGGCTATTGCATCGTTATAGAAATTGACGATCAGCAAAAACCGGTTACCATTAATGAAGTATCTCCCTATTTAAAATAACACGCTGATGAAGTTGACCTGGGTGTTTAAAATATTTGACGAGTTATCGGCTGCAGAACTGTATGCCATTATGCAGTTGCGAAACGAAGTTTTTGTGGTGGAGCAGAACTGTGTGTACCAGGACGCAGATGGAAAGGACCAGGCATCCTGGCATTTGACCGGCTGGGATGGAGAAAACCTGGCAGCTTATACCCGTATCATACCTCCCGGGATCAGTTATGAGGAAGCCAGTATTGGCAGGGTGGTCACTTCACCCCGGTACCGGGGAACAGGCGCTGGCCGGGAACTTATGAAGCAAAGCATCAGTAAGGTTTTCAGCCAGTTCAACTGTACAGAAATAAAGATCGGCGCTCAACTTTATCTTACCCGGTTTTACCAGTCGCTGGGCTTCAGCCAAACCGGACCCGAATACCTCGAAGACGGCATACCCCATATCGAGATGACCCTCACCAAATAATTTGTTAACATCAGGCAATAACAGCTACTGTTTCCCGTTTAAATTAATGTGGTTTTAGATTTTATCCCTGTCCTGATATATACGGGGTACTATTTTTAATCCGGCAAAATATCCAATTACCTGTCGAAAGACTAAATCTGATTTCTGATGAAACCAAATTTACACAAGCTTGTGGGAAAGAGCGTAATCGTTCTGCTTATCTGCTTATTTGTTCACTCCACTTCATATTCACAAGCCCTGCTCTTCGGCGAAAAGGTTAAATGGGAAGTGGGTTTCAATTTTGGCCCCAGTTTCTTTTTAGGCGACCTCGGTGGCAACTCCGGTAAGGGAACCAACAATATAAAAGACATAAATTTTGAATTCACCAAATTTATGAAGGGTGCTTTCATAACCATGTATCCTAAAAACTGGGTGGGCCTGAGGCTCGCCGCTGATTATACATACCTGGAAGGTGATGATGCGATCATAAATACAACCGGTATTGATGAACTCTGGCGCAAGCAGCGTAACCTTGATTTTAAAACAAACGTATTAGAAGGTTACCTGGCCATTGAGCTTTTTCCAACCATGCTGCTCAGCCGTAATTCAGAATACGAACCAAGATTAAGGCCTTATGTACTAGGTGGTATTGGTGTATTCCACTTTAATCCGCAGGGATCACTCACCGATGCAGCCGGTAATAAAAGCTGGTACTATCTTCATCCGCTTCGTTTAGAAGGGCAAGGCATGCCTGAGTATCCGTACAGCAAGCCATATAAACTAACCCAGATGAATATTCCTTTCGGCGGCGGTATTAAATACTTTATGTCAGACAGGATAAATATGAGTATGGAATTACTTTACCGTAAAACCTTTACTGATTATATCGATGACGTGAGTACAAAATACATTGATGCATCTTATTACAGCAAATACCTTACAGCACAGGAAGCAACATTAGCATACAAATTATCTGATAAGGCGAAGGGTATCATTTACCCGGGTATGACAAGATACCCTGCAGGAACACAACGGGGCGACCTTAAAGATCATGATACGTATTTCTCGATCGTTTTAAAAGCCGGGGTAAGACTGGGGCCAATATATGAAAGCTCTTTCGCAAGAAGGGCAGCAAGGCAGACAAGGTGCCCGTCGGTTTATTAAAAAGTAAAATTCCAATACTATGAGCAATAATTTTCAAATGAACCCAAGAACATACAAGGCAGCGGTAATATTTACCACTTGTTTGTTGCTGGCCATACAGATATTCAAATAGCATTGAAACGTCTAAAAGTGTACAGTGATACAACAGAAGTAAACCCCCGAGGATAGCTATGGATATGTTAATATCCGCAGATTACCCCTGAAACCACAATCTTTAAACTTCGTTGATATCATTTACACTTCTTTTAGAGCCCAAAAATAAAAATCCATGGTTATGAGACATGGATTTTTTATTTAAGCTCATTCTTCAAAAACATTCCGGTAAAACTCTCTTTTACTTTCACCAGGTCTTCCGGTATCCCTTCAAATAATATCTTTCCACCCCCATCGCCCCCCTCCGGGCCAATGTCAATGATGTGGTCTGCCACTTTTATCACATCCATATTATGTTCGATCACCAGTACCGTATTACCCCGGTCTACCAATTTGTTGATCACTTCAAGCAGGTGTTTTATATCCTGGAAATGAAGTCCGGTTGTAGGCTCATCAAGTATATAAAATGTTTTACCCGTATCTTTTTTCCCCAGTTCGGTTGACAGTTTTACACGTTGTGCTTCTCCCCCGCTGAGTGTAACAGCGCTTTGGCCTAATGTGATATAGCCTAACCCAACATCCTGCAGCACTTTTATTTTCCGGTAGATAAATGGCACTGCCTGGAAAAATTCCACGGCTTCATCAACGGTCATATCCAGCACATCACTTATCGATTTTCCTTTGTAGCGTATCTCAAGTGTCTCCCGGTTGTATCTTCTGCCATTGCATTTTTCGCAATGCACATATACATCCGGCAAAAAATTCATTTCTATCACCCGCATTCCACCCCCTTCGCACACATCGCAGCGGCCACTCTTTACATTAAATGAAAAACGACCGGCAGTATAACCCCTGATCTTTGCTTCAGGCACCAACGCAAACAAGGTACGGATGTCGGTAAAGAATCCACAATAAGTTGCCGGGTTGCTCCTGGGTGTTCTTCCTATCGGGCTCTGATCGATCTCGATCACTTTATCGATCTGCTCCAGCCCCTTTATTGATTTATACGGCAGTGGGTTGGCTTTAGAATCGTAGCAGTACTTACTCAGCAACGGGTAAAGTGTTTCATTTATCAGCGTCGATTTACCACTTCCGCTCACGCCTGTAACAAGGATCAGTTTACCCAATGGAAATTTTACATCCACCTCCCGTAAATTATTTCCCGTCACTCCTTTCAGTTCAATGAATTTTCCATTGCCTTTCCGTCTTTCCTTTGGGATCTCGATCCGCTTCTTTCCCAAAAGATATTGTGCTGTTTCAGATTCAGAATCAAGTATCGTTTGCGGAGTGCCTTGCGCCACGATCTCGCCACCATGCTTACCAGCCATGGGCCCAATGTCGACCAGGTAATCAGATGCCAGCATGATGTCTTTGTCATGCTCTACTACCAGCACACTGTTGCCAATATCCCGTAAGTTTTGTAAAGCACCGATCAACCGTTGATTATCCCGTTGATGCAAACCAATGCTCGGCTCATCTAAAATATACGTGATGCCCTGCAGTTGAGAGCCGATCTGAGTAGCCAGTCTTATCCGCTGCGATTCGCCACCGCTCAGGGTTTTGGATGGACGATTCAAAGAAAGATAGGTTAATCCAACATCCAGCAAAAACTGCAACCGCTCCCTTATCTCTTTCAACACATCTTTGGCAATGGCGTTTTGTTTGTCGTTCAGCCGCAATTCAATTCCATCAAACCAGGCAGCCAGGTTATCTAAATTCAGCTGTCCCAGGTCGGCAATATTTCTTTTATCAACCTTAAACCACAGACTTTCTTTTTTCAATCTTGTTCCGTTGCAGGTACTGCAGGTTGCCAGCATCATGTATTTTTCTACCCAGGTCCTTAATGCTTCATTACTGTAAGGAGAACTGAACCAGCGTTTGAGCATCGGAATAATTCCTTCATAACTGCCGGTATATTCCAACGGAACAGTTTCATCACTCAGGTCCATCTCCAACGCAGGGTTGATATTCTGATCGCCATACAAAAGCAGGTCGAGCTGCATTTTGGGCAAGGTGCTGATGGGCTTGTCTAAATTGATCTTATGCTTTTTTGCAAATGCAACAACCTGTTGAAATACACTTGCCTCCCGCTCTTCACCCAATGGTATGATAGCGCCTTCCTTTACACTTTTGGTTGAATCCGGTAACACAGCATCCATATCAATGGTATAAATATTACCAAGGCCTTTGCAGGTTGGACAGGCACCATAAGGAGAGTTAAAAGAAAAAGCATTGGGAGAAGGTTCTTCATAACTGATGCCCGTGTCTTCACACATCAGTTGTTTACTGTATTGAACAACTTTATTGTCATCGTTTATCAAAAGGAACATCAGGTCTTTTCCCAGCTGCAAGGTCTTTTGAACACTCTGGCTCAACCGGAATCTCATGTCATCCGTTAAAGCCAACCTATCAACCACCAGTTCAATATCATGAATTTTATACCGGTCAACCTGCATCCGTGGTTTCAGGTCCATCACTTCGCCATCAACCCTCATTTTTAAATACCCTTTCTTCCGGATGTCTTCAAACAATTCCCGGTAGTGGCCTTTTCTTCCTCTAACCAACGGAGCAAGCAGGCTGATCTTCTTCCCTTCAAAGCGTTCAAAGATGTTGCTCACAATTTCCTCCTCGCTGAACTTGACCATCTTTTTCCCGGTGTTGTAGCTATACGCTTCCCCAATTCTTGCAAAAAGCAACCGAAGAAAATCATAGATCTCTGTAACGGTGCCAACCGTACTTCTCGGGTTTTTGTTGGTGGTTTTCTGTTCAATGGAAATTACGGGAGAAAGCCCGGTGATCTTGTCTACGTCGGGCCGTTCCATATCGCCTACAAACTGGCGGGCATAGGCACTGAAACTTTCCATGTACCGCCGTTGTCCCTCATTATAAATAGTGTCAAATGCCAGCGAAGATTTTCCGCTGCCGCTCACACCGGTAAACACCACCAGCTTATTCTTCGGCACTTTAATATCAATGTTCTTGAGGTTGTGTTCCCTTGCGCCGAATACTTCAATAAAATCGTTGGAAATAACTTCTTTGGGTGAAGCTTTCTTTACTTTCGCCATTTGTACTTACTTAGCCTAAAGATACAAACAAATTGCTTGCTGATTTGTTGAGGGCAACTTAGTTGTGTAAGTTTGCACTTCAATTTCACCTATGCTTTTTAACTTATTCGGAAAGAAAGACGAGAATTCAGACAAACATATTTTTGTTGACCGTGCTTACGTAAGTACGGCTGCTAAAATGAACGCCTGTGCTGCCCTGGCAGAAAAAGAACCGAACCACCTGTTCATTTGCTGGTTCCCGGAAACCGCGGTGAGGTTCAGGGAATTCTTCAGGCAGCAGGGACTCAATGAAGACCTGGTGATGGAAACAAGGCATGTCCATGCCTCAAAGCTACAGGATAAACTACCGGTCTTTGTAGAGCATTATCCCCTGCACACAAAAGAAATTGAACTCATCAAAAACTGGGATAAGGAAAATATCCTGGTCTTTAGTGCCCTGGATGAACCATTATTCAAACACTTTGGCAGCGACAAAGTGATCCCCATGATCAAATTGCTGGGCATGAAGGAAGACGAAGCCATTGAGCACAGCATGGTAACAAAATCCATTATAAAGGGCCAGGAAAAGATCGGCGAACTGGTTAGCCTGGAACAATCTGCCAACTCGCAGGCCGAATGGATGACAAAAAATATAAAATAATTTACAGCTCCAAACCCTTTACCGGACTGTATTTAACAAACAGGCTGGAATTTTATTTTATTTTTTATTTGGCGATTTGAAATTTCCACCTGTATATTTGCAACAGTTCTTTAATTATCACTTATCAAGAAAGGCAGAGGGTAATGGCCCGATGAAGCCTTGACAACCTACCATGATTCAGTTCATGGAAAGGTGCCAATTCCACCCCGTTTAATGCTGAGCATGTCGAAGCAGCGGGACAGATAAGTCAGATCCAAAGCTTAAAATACTTCTTCAAAATATTAAAGCTCATCTGATTTATCGGATGAGCTTTTTTAATTCTGAGCGTCCTGAGCGAAGTCGAAGGATGCCATTGTTCGAGCGAAGTCGAGAACAGAGTAATTAAAATTTCTCCTCCGGTAATATTTTCTCCTCTCTTGATAAGAAATTTCATAACCAAAAACATTCTTATCATGAGCAACGCAACACAACTCATCCACAGCATTCCCGTAGATCCTTTAACAGGTGCCATCAGTGTACCCATCTACCAAACCAGTACCTATGTGCAGGAAGCACCCGGTGTGAACAAGGGTTATGACTATGCCCGCAGCAACAATCCAACGAGGGGAACACTGGAAAGCATCATTGCCCAACTGGAAAAAGGAAGCGTAGGTATTGCTTTTGGCAGCGGACTTGCAGCCATTGATGCTGTTGTTAAACTTTTAAAATCGGGCGATGAGATCTTAGCCGTGGATGATATTTACGGCGGCGCATTCCGTCTCTTTACACACATCTATGAAAAATTCGGGATCACCGTAAACTATGTGGATACCACCAATGCAGAGAATGTTTTTAATGCCATCACCCAAAACACAAAATTGATCTGGCTGGAAACACCTACCAATCCAACTTTAAAAGTTAGCGACATAGAAGCCATTGCAAAAATTGCAAAGGCTCATTCCTGTTTACTTTGCGTGGATAATACTTTTGCATCACCCGCCTTACAACAACCTCTTTCGCTGGGAGCTGATATTGTAGTGCACAGCGCCACCAAATATCTCGGCGGGCATAGTGACCTCATCGCAGGACTTGTTGTTGCCAAAGAAAAAGAGTTGGGTGAAAAAATAAAATTCATTCAAAACGCCAGCGGTGCCATCCTTGCTCCCTTTGATAGCTGGCTGGTGATACGTGGCATTGAAACCCTGCACCTGCGTGTACAACAGCATTGCCGCAATGCACAGGCGGTGGCGGAATTCCTGGAAACACATCCGGCTGTTGACAAAGTATTCTATCCCGGTTTAAAAACACATCTCAAACACGGGATCGCAAAAAAACAAAGCAAGGGATTTGGAGGCATTGTTTCATTCACGTTAAAAAATGATACAGAGGAAGCAGCCACGGCATTTGTGAGCAATACAAAATATTTCAAACTGGCTGAAAGTTTGGGCGGCGTGAAAAGCCTGCTCTGTCACCCGGCACAGATGACGCACAAAAGCATTCCTTCAGAAAAAAGAAAAGCAGCCGGTGTTGCCGACAGCCTTATCCGCCTGAGTGTTGGACTGGAAGAAGTGGAAGACCTGGTCGCTGACCTGGAACAGACCTTTGCTAAACTCAAGGAAGCAAGTAAAGATTTTGTAACCAGCATCAGTGCATAAGATCAACATCCTGTAGTTTATCCTGAGCGAAGCTGAAGGACACTCACTTGTACTTTTCAAACTTTATTGAACATCTTAAATTCAAAGAACTTGTCAACGAATCAACCAATTAACGGATTAACGGATAAACCAATTAACCAATTAACTGATAAACTCACTATCGGCCTCTTCGGTTTTGGCGTGGTAGGCAAAGGCCTGTATGATGTACTGCACAGCACGCCTACGCTTCAATCATCCATAAAAAAGATCTGTATAAAAAATGCAGGTAAGAAAAGAAGCATGGCTGCAGAGAACTTTACCACAGATGCATCTATTCTTCTTAACGATGAAAGCATCAATGTGATCGTTGAACTGATCGATGATGCAGATGCCGCTTTTGAGATCGTAAAAACAGCATTACAAAACGGTAAGGCTGTGGTGAGCGCCAATAAAAAGATGATCGCTGAGCATTTTGAGGAACTGCTGGAGCTTCAGCAAAAACACAAAACTGCTTTTCTTTATGAAGCGGCCTGTTGCGCCAGCATGCCCATCGTCCGTAACCTGGAAGAATATTACGACAACGACCTGCTGAAATCCATCCGGGGAATCATCAATGGTTCCACCAATTTCATCCTTACCAAAATACTGGAAGAGCAACTGGAATTTAAAGAAGCTTTGTCACTGGCCCAGCAGCTTGGTTTTGCCGAAAGCAATCCCAAACTGGATATTGGCGGCTTTGATGCGGCCAATAAACTCAGCATCCTGCTGGCACATTCCTTTGGCGTGATCGCAAAGCCGCAGGAATTTATTTTCAACGGCATTGAAAACATCAGTCTGCCTGACGCCATTGTTGCCAAAGAAAAAAAATACAGCATCAAGCTGGTCGCCCATGCAAAAAAATTAAGCAATGGAAAATTAGCCGCCTTTGTTTTGCCACAGTTTGTAACTGTCAAAGACGACCTCTACCATGTAGAGAATGAATTCAATGCGCTTACCACCGAAAGCACATTTGCTGATAAACATTTTTTTAAAGGCAAGGGAGCAGGTGCCTTCCCTACTGCTTCAGCCGTATTGAGTGATATTTCTGCGTTGCGGTACAATTACAAATACGAATACAAAAAGATCCATCACCAGACCGACACACAGCTCAGCAATGAATTTTATTTGAAAGCATTTATCAGTACCGATGACATCAGCAAAATAAACAAGGATGATCTTGAATGGATCGAAGAATGGCACAATGGGTTCAGTCATAGCTGGCTTATTGCCGTGGTACATGCGGATAAATTATTTACCGGTCATTGGTGGAAACAGGAAGGCGTATCGCTGATCCTTTGCCCGGAACCGATCATTGAAAGCATCGATTATAAAAAGATCAGCAGGCGCAGCCTGGAACTGGCAGGTGTGGTCTGACGCCCCCGTCTGACCATGTGATACTGAAAAGCACAAAGTTTTTGGTTTTGAAATGAACATTTGCCCCACCCGGGCAGAGGCTTTGTTTAGTACCTTTCGTAAAATTTATTGCTATGATCAGTTATTATTTCAACCTGTTTGGCGTGGTGATGTTTGCCATGTCGGGGGCGTTTGCCGCATTGGATAAAAACCTGTACAAGGACCTTTTTGGCATCAGCTTTACCGCTTTTGCAACGGCCGTGGGAGGTGGTACTTTAAGAGATATCATCCTGGGTGCACATCCCATTGCCTGGGTGGCAGACAATAATTACCTCGTTGCCATTACAGCTGGAATCATACTGATGGTCATCCTCAGAAAGCAACTGCACAAGATTCCCAGGATCCTGTTGGTATTCGACTCCATTGGCATTGCCATCTATACCATTATCGGTATGGAAAAAGCACTTGACCTGGATGTGGCCCCGCTTGCAGCAGTAGTGATGGGATTGTTTACAGCAGTGATGGGCGGGGTGATAAGAGATACACTCATCAACGAGATACCGCAGATATTCCGGAAGGAAATTTATGCCACGGCCTGTATTGCGGGAGCACTGGTTTACTTAGTATTGAAATATACAACACTGCCAGACATATGGAGTGCATTGATCAGCATTGTCACGATCATCGGGATACGTTTGGCTGCTGTAAAATTCAGGTGGTCGTTGCCAAAGCTGGAAATGTAGCTGGTGATCGTTTCTTATTGAGAAATATAACTCTGTAAATGAGCAATGGTTTCCTTCTGTGATTCGATGATTCCATTTACCACGTCGCCGATGGAAACCATTCCCAATACTTTGCCTGCTTCTAAAACAGGTAAATGGCGGATGTGTTTCTCACTCATAATAGCCATACACTTTTCAATACCATCTTCAGGGGTCACCGATAATACATTTTCAGTCATGATCTCCTTCACCAGGGTATCTTTTGACAATTTTCCTTTCAGCACAACCTTGCGGGCATAATCTCTTTCGGAGAGGATTCCCGTAAGTTTTTCATTTTCCATGATCATTAAAGCGCCAATATTTTTTTCACCCATCACCTTAATGGCTTCGTATACACTTATTTCACCCGAAACGGAATAAATATGATTGCCTTTTGCTTTTAAAATGTCGGAAACTTTCATAAGTGTTATTTAATGGAGTTAACTTAAAAGGATAGCGATCGTATGATGGATGTCTTTTAACAAGATAAACAAAAAAAAGGAAAAGCGGTGAAACAAAAATTAATTTGCCTTGCCGCTACTTCATGAAGTTAAAATTTAGTAGTATGTATTTTATAACCTGATGTTTATTCCCGCACTGATCAGGTAATCGGCAAAAGCAGCATCGCCTTGCTGGTGAACGCCCGTATCAATTGTCCGGCGTTTATCTGAATCGCTTTGCGTACGGTTTCTTTGCAAAGCAAATGGGGCCGCAATATTTAAACTGTATTTTTTAGCCACATATGTTATAGATGGTTCTGCTGAAATGATATAACCCGGCCTTCTGAAACCCCGGTCACCGCCAATCAGGTCGTGTGATGGCAATGCCTCAATTCGTACGCCTCCTGAAAATGTAAATTTCTTATAGGTAAAAGCTGCCCCACCCCTCACCATGAAAAGGTCAGGAACACTGTTCACATCTGTATTGTACCTTTTTGCAGTGGCCGAAGGAGCACTTCCCCGGGCCGTGGAAGTTCCGTTCACCTCTTTTGGATTACTCAGGTAAAAGAAATTCCCATACACTCCGAATTTGTGGGAGAAATTATAAAATCCATTTAATTCTAAACTAATACCAGTTCCCCCATCACCCAATTGAATAGATTGATCAACCGGACCTAAAACACTTGAATCAGCCTTTTTATAAAAATAATCCTGGTAATTATAATTACCTGTAGGTAATTTTATTCCCAGCCCTGCCTGCAGATTTCCCTTATGAGATGTTGCAGGATTAAACATCCACCGGTAGGCACAAAGGCGAATATCTCCCAGGCCAAAAGAATAAGTACTGTGCCTCGTTTTGCCATCATGCTCATATAATGAGGAACGTTGGAAGTAAAGTATTGGTGCAATTGCAGCAAGTGACCAACGGGAATTAAGTGTTCTCGTCACTGTAACATCCAGCTCATAAGCATGATTGATAACCTGTGTGCCATTCTCCACCCTTTCCTTTTGTTCACTGGTTCCCACAAAATGTTTATAGGATTTAAAATAGCGGTTGTTAATATTTAATTCCCACCCTTTCGCATCAGAGGGGCGGCTGCAAACACCGGCTGTACCTTTGATAGCCACACAACCCTGTGCAGTAGATTCTGTATAAAAAAGTATGAAGAATGAGAATAGTAATGCAGGTAAAAATATACGCATTCGGGTAGTTTTAGTTTAATGCAAGATCGTAAAAAGTGGCAAAACTTACAACAAAAAAGTAAAGAGAGATGAATCAGGTTGTTGTTCTATTACAACCTCCTCATTTTCAACAAAACAGGTTTATCATCAATGATCATTCAGTGGTAGCCCTCTTTTCTGCCATTCGATCCAGTTAATATATTCCGGGGCCACCCGGTGTTCTTCCATAGTAATACAATCATTAACCGGGCAAACCAGTTTGCAGAGATTGCAGCCAACACATTCTTCGTCTTTTACCGTGTAGTTGTTGTAAGGCTTTCCATATTCAAGATTAATCGACTGGTGCGATGCATCTTCGCAGGCAATATAACAGAGGCCGCAATGAATACACTTATCCTGGTTTATTTTGGCGATGTGGTGATAGTTGATGTCAAGGTCTTCCCAATGCGTTATTTTTTCAACAGACTTACCAATGAAATCACTCAATGTTTTGAATCCTTTTTCATCCATCCAGTTATTTAATCCTTCGCACATATCTTCCACGATCCGGAATCCATGGTTCATAGCAGCGGTACATACCTGCACATTACTTGCACCGAGTAACATGAACTCTAAGGCATCCTTCCAGGTGCTTACGCCGCCAATACCGGAGATGGGAACTTTATTGGTTACGTCATCCTGCGCAATGGTAGTAAGCATTTTTAATGCAATGGGTTTTACGGCAGGACCACAATAACCACCAAAAACACTTTTACCAGCTACATAAGGATTTGGCACAAGCGTATCCAGATCGATACCGGTTACTGATTGAATGGTATTTATTAACGACAATGCATTGGTGCCAGCCTTTACCACCGAACGCCCTGTAGGAACAACTGAGTGAACATTGGGAGTTAGTTTGGTGATCACCGGAATGGTTGCCGCTTCCATCACCCACTCCACCACCATGCAGGCAATTTCAGGATCCTGTCCAACCGCAGCACCCATGCCTCTTTCGGTCATGCCATGCGGACAACCGAAATTCAGTTCCAATCCATGAGCGCCTGTATCTTGAACCTTTTTTATAAGTTCATGCCAACTCTTTTTATCATTGTCTGCCATCAATGAAACGATCATTGCCCGGTCGGGAAAAAGTTTCAGGCATTCCTTAATCTCTTTTAAATTCAGATCAAGCGGCCGGTCGCTGATGAGTTCGATATTATTAAAGCCCATCATTTTATGCCCGCCAAAATTTACAGCAGAGTATCGAGAGGAAACATTTTTTACCTGGCTGCCCAACGTTTTCCAAACCACGCCACCCCAGCCGGCTTCAAAAGCACGGAGCACATTTATCTTTTTATCCGTTGGAGGAGCACTCGCCAGCCAGAAGGGGTTGGGAGATTTTATGCCGAGGAAGTTTGATTCAAGAGAAGCCATTTTATTCAATTAAAAATTAAAAATGAAGAATTAAGAATTAAAGATCATGAAGTCAGTTTACACCCCTTCATTTTTAATTCTTAATTTTTAATTCTGAGATACGACAGTATCGAAGCAGCTCCGTCTTTCCCCGCCTGCACGGCATCCACCACTTCTTTACCACCATTCACTGCATCGCCACCTGCAAACACGCCCTTAATATTTGTTGCTGCTTTGTCTTTTAAAGAGATCTTTCCGTTTTTATTTTCCAGCCTGTATTTTTTTACCAGTTTTTCAAATGGAACCTGCCCGGCTGCTTTGATCACCATATCAACATTTAATGCAAATGTTTCGCCTGTATCCACGGGAGAGCGACGGCCGGAAGCATCCGGCTCACCTAATTTCATCACACTGCAAACAAGCTGTTTCACTTTTCCTTCGGCTCCTTTTATTTTTACCGGTGCTGCCAGCCATATAATTTCACATCCATCCAGCCTTGCAATATCCAGTTCCACATCGGTGCATGGTTTTTCTGCTTCGGTTCTGCGGTAGACCAATGTAACTTCTTTTGCACCCAATCTTTTGGCCTGCGTAGCTGCATCAATCGCAGTCATACCCATGCCTATTACCGCCACTTTATCCCCAACCGGAACGGTTGAGTAACCATTGGCCCTGATCTCATAGATGAATTGGATCGCATCTATCACGCCTTCCAGTTTTTCTCCGGGAATGTCTAATCTTCTGGCAACACCTACGCCAATTGCGAGGTAAACAGCATCAAAGTTTTTCTTCAATTCAGTCAGTGAGAAATCTTTCCCCAGTTCCTGGTTGTATTTTATTTCGATGCCACCAATACCCAAAATATAATTCACTTCATCTTCGCAGAACTGTGGTGTTACTTTATAAGCTGCAATGCCGTAGGTCATCAGTCCGCCGCCCTTGCTTTCTTTTTCAAAAATGGTAACGTCAATTCCTTCCCTTGATAAAACATGAGCGCAACTTAAACCTGCAGGCCCGGCACCAACGATCGCTACTTTTTTACCGGTAGAATTTTTCCTTTTAAATAGTTGCCAGTTTGCAGCCATTGCTTTTTCTGTTGAATAGCGCTGCAGCTTTGCAATGGAGATCGGTTCTTCTTCCATGAAATTGTAAACACAGGCACCTTCGCATAATTTCTCTACCGGGCAGACCTTGCTGCAACCGGCTCCCATGATGTTGCTTGTAAAAATGGTATGTGCCGAGCCTTTGATATTTTCTGTTGTGATCTGCTTAATGAATTTGGGCACATCAATTCCGGTCGGACAACTTTTCATGCAAGGCGCATCGTAACAAAACAAACAGCGGTTTGCTTCCACCAGGGCAGCATCGGCTGTTTCAAACGTTGGATGAATATCGCTGAAGTTTTCGGCGTATTGCTCTTTTGATAACCTGTTATTTGTTATTGACATGAAATATATTTTGCCCCTATCCCCTAAAGGGGGACGACCAGGAGAGTATGTTTTATTTTTTCACTTTCGATAAAAGATCGTACCTAAATATTTAACGCAACCTTCGCTTCAATCTTCTCCATTTCCTCCGCCAACCGGCGGAGACAGGGGCCCACCAGTTTTCCATAAGTCTCCGGCCTTCTGTCCCGGAAGAATTGCCAAACACTTCTCACTTCTTCGATCATATCAAGGTCAAATTCTGCAATGAGTAATTCATCTTTGTCTTCACTGGCCTGCGCAAAAATCTGTCCACGTGGATCTACAAAATAACTGCTGCCATAAAATTTACCGAGGTTCCAGGGTTTCTCTTCACCAACCCGGTTTATACAACCCATAAAATATCCATTGGCTGCAGCATGTGCCGGTTGTTCCAGTTTCCATAAATATTGCGACAGCCCGGCTACCGTTGCCGAAGGGTTGTAAACGATCTCGGCGCCATTCAATCCCAAACATCTTGCGCCATCAGGAAAGTGTCGGTCGTAACAGATGTACACACCTACTTTTGCATACTTCGTCTGAAACACGGGATAGCCAAGGTTTCCGGGTTTGAAGAAAAACTTTTCCCAGAAACCACTCGTATGCGGAATATGATTCTTGCGATACTTACCCAGGTAAATTCCATCGGCATCAATCACCGCAGCGGTATTATATAACACACCGGCCTGTTCTTTTTCATAAATGGGAACGATGATGACCATATTGTATTTTTTTGCATAAGTGGCCATCAGTTCGGTTGTTGGGCCGGGAACAGTCTCGGCACTTTCATACCATTTCTTATCCTGCCCCGGGCAGAAATAAGGCGTGTTGAAAATTTCCTGCAGGCAAAGGATCTGCACCCCTTTCTTTCCTGCTTCTTCAATGAACGGAATATGTTTCTGCAGCATGGCATTTATAATTTCCGGTATCGTTCCTTCTCCTTCTGTTTTGGGAAGACTCATTTGGATAAGACCTGATTTGATCATTCTTGGCATATAGTTATGTTTTACTTTTTTACCACAAAGACACGAAGAACACGAAGCAACACAAAGACTTAGTGAATCTTTGTGCCTTTGTGTCTTCGTGGTTTAATTATATTTTCCCTTGTACTTTATTACGTTTAATATACTTTCCGTTTCCTTTTTCCACCAAACATTTTCCATCATCAATAACAACCTGCCCTCTTAGCAAAACAGTTTTAGTTTTACCGGTCAGTTTCCACCCTTCGTAAGCTGAGTAATCAGTATTCATGTGATGTGTTGATGCGCTGATAGCATGCTCTTTCAAAGGATCGAACAAAACAATATCAGCATCTGAACCCGGCGCTATGCAACCTTTACGAGGAAACATACCGAAAATTTTTGCAGGATTAGTACTTAATACTTCCACAAACTTATTCATTGTTATTCTTCCCTTCCTTACCCCTTCGCTGTACAATAATTCAACCCGGTGTTCTATAGCCGGATGGCCGTTTGGTATTTTAGAAAAATCATCTTTACCTAATAATTTTTTCTCCCAGGTAAACGGGCAATGATCTGTTGCTACCACTTGCACCAATCCCTGGTTGATGCCGGCCCACAATGCTTCCTGGTCTTTCTTCTCCCGCAGCGGCGGGCTCATTACCCATTTTGCTCCTTCAAAATTCTGTTCATATAAAGAAGCATCGAGTAATAAATACTGAATACAGGTTTCTGCAAATACTTTTTGATTCTCCCGGTTGTTATTTCGCACTGCATTCAAAGCACCTTCGCAGGTCATGTGTACAATGTAGCCCGGGCATCCGGTATAACCTGCAATGGAAGCAAAACGTTCGGATGCTTCAGCTTCGGTTATCTCGGGTTGAGATAAATAATGATAAAGTGGGGCCAGGTTTCCTTCAGCCCTGTTCTTTGCGATCAGGAAATCGATCATATCGCCATTGGTGGCATGAACGGTAACCATGCCTCCACGTGCTTTTACTTCATTCATCAGTCCCACCATCTGCTTATCATCGATCATCAATGCACCTTTGTATGCCATGAATATTTTAAAAGAAGTGATGCCTTCTTTTTCAATCAGGTCAACGATCTCTTTACAGGTGTTCTCATTAAAATCGGTCACAGCCATGTGAAAGCTGTAATCTCCCACAGCATTCCCATTCGCCCTTCCACTCCATTCTTTGTATGCATCGTATAAGGAATTTCCCTGCTTTTGAAGAATGAAATCAATCACGGTTGTGGTACCGCCATATAAAGCTGCACGGGTTCCCGTTTCATAATTATCGCTGCTGAATGTTCCCATGAAGGGCATTTCCAAATGTACGTGTGGGTCAATACAGCCGGGGAAAGCCAGCAAACCTGTTGCGTCAATTTCCCGGTCGGCTTTAACATCAAGATTTTTTCCAACTGCAACTATACTTTCCCCCTGGATATAGATATCACCGGTGTAATTATCAGCAGTACCGACAATGTGGGCATTTTTTATAAGCAAGGACATGATCAACTGTTTTCTTTGTTATCCAAATTTACACTTCCTGTTTTATAATTCCTCATCAGTAAGATATATACAATTCCGCTTACGAAGAAGCCCACGAACCATGCATAGTGATACAGGTTCGACACCCACGCAGGAAATACAGTTGATGAGATGAGTTTTATCTGCAGTAAAAATCCGGGTATGTTGGGTATGATTCCTGCCAGCAAGGCAATAACGGCTGCCGTATTGAAACCATTCTTAAACCGGTACCGACCCGTATGCTGATACAATTCAACAACATTCAATTGTTGTTTCCGAACAAAATAATAATCGGCGATCATGATGCCGCCTACCGGGCCCAGTAAACTGGAGTATGCAATGAGCCAGGTAAAAATATAGCCATTCGGGTCTGCAATTAATTTCCATGGAAAGATCAGTATGCCGATAACACCGGTTATATATCCGCCCGTTCTGAAATTAATTTTATTAGGGGAGAGATTAGAAAAATCATTGGCTGGACTTACAATATTGGCTGCAATATTTGTTGCTAAGGTTGAAATTGCTACGGCGATCATCGCAATACTCACCAGTAATTTATTTTCAAATTTCCCTGCAAGTACTAACGGATCCCAAATTGTCTCTCCATAAATAATAAATGTGGCTGATGTTACCACCACTCCTATAAATGCAAACAAGGTCATGGATGGTGGCAGTCCGATTATTTGTCCATTGATCTGTGCCTTCTGGCTTTTTGCATAACGTGTAAAATCAGGAATATTTAAAGAGAGCGTTGCCCAAAAACCAACCATGCCAGTTAATGCAGGAAAGAAGTACGCCCAGAATGCAGGGCCGGATAGTTTTGAAGGTTGAGATAATATTGGTCCCAAACCATGCCCTGCATTGATTGCCCAGAATAATAATGCCAATGCAGCCAATGGTAAAAAAAATGCTTTGAAGACCAATAATTTTTTAATGCTCTCTATCCCCAGGTAAACCACGAACATATTCAGCAGCCAGAAAAGAAAAAAACAAATGGCGGGACCTGTTTGTAATCCGAATGAATCAGGAAAGACCTGCGGTAATGTTGCTAATGCAGGAATCCAGAGTTTCATCATTTGATATAAAGCAAAACCACCGATCCATGTCTGAATACCAAACCATCCGCAGGCAACGATTGCTCTTAGCATCGCCGGAATGTTTGCACCTGTTGTTCCAAAACTTGCCCTTGCAAAAACAGGAAATGGTATTCCATATTTAGCGCCAGCATGTCCGTTCAGTATCATTGGTATCAATACAACTGTGTTACCAATGAAGATGGTGATTATAGATTGCCACCAGTTCATGCCGCCTTCTATCAATGAACTTGCCAGCATATAAGTTGGTATACACAAGCTCATACTGATCCATAAGGCTGCATAGTTCCAGGTGCCCCAGGTTCGCTTGTTTTGCGGAATGGGGGCAAGGTCTTCGTTGTAGAGAGATGAAGCCCCCTGCCCAAGGGGAATCTGAGTCTGTGATTCTTTGATCCCCTTTGTTAATTTGAAAATTTGCAGATTTTGAAGTTTGAAATTCCTTCCTGAATTTCAATATCTCCTAATCCCTCCTATTGAGTGTTTGGGTTTCTTCATCGGCTATTTTGATCGCTTCACTGATGATCGCCAGTCCTTCATCGATCTGTTCTTTGGTAACACAGAGTGGCGGCGCAATAAATATATAACTCCAGCGTACAAAAGTGTACATGCCCAGGTCTTTGATCTTTGCCGCTATTTTATTCATCACGGTCATTTCATCGGGCTTTGCGTTGAAGGGAGCCATGGGTTCTTTGGTATCCCTGTTCTTCACCAGTTCAATGCAACCCAACAAACCGGTTGTTCTGAAATTACCAATGGAAGGATGCTTTTGTTTTAACAGTTCAACTTTCTCTTCTACATACTTACCCATTGCCGCAGCATTTTCTATGAGGCCATCGTCTTCATAAATTTTTAGGGTCTCTAATGCAGCTGCACAACTTACGGGGTGAGCAGAATAAGTAAGTCCGAGCGCCAGCACAGTATCATCGTACTTTGCTGCGATCTTATCGGATACCATCAAACAACCAAATGGAAGATAACCGCAGGTTAATCCTTTCGCCATGCAGATCATATCGGGAATGATGCCGTGATTTTCAAAACCGAACCATTTACCGGTTCGGCCAAAGCCACTCATTACTTCATCCATGATCAATAAGATGCCGTGCTTGTTACATATTTCTCTTACGGCTTTTAAATAACCTGTTGGATATTGCAGGCAACCCGAAGAACCAGATTCACCTTCCAGTAATATGGCTGCAATATTTGCAGGCCCCTCATAAGCGATCATCCTTTCTAATTGCGCAACCGATTCCTTCAATAAATTTTCTTCGCCATATTCCCAGCGGTATAAATAAGGAAGATCGAAATGAATAAAATTTGGTGCCTGTTGTGCATCCGCAGGGATCCGCCTGGGGTCACCACTGGCAGAGATGGCGCCGATAGAAGCGCCGTGGTAAGACTGGTAGCGACTTAATATTTTATGCCGGCCGGTATAAAGCCGGGAAAGCTTGATCCCATTTTCAATAGAAGTAGCGCCGCATAATGTAAAGAATGCTTTGTTCAAATCACCGGGACAGATCTCCGCAAGTTTCTTACCTAACTCACCTCGCACTTTGGTAACACAGCTTGGCGTAACATAACTCACTTCCTGCATTTGCTTAACCACCGCTTCGGTGATGCGTTGGTTGCCGTGGCCAATATTCACATTCATCAGTCCCGATGAAAAATCGATGTAACGTTTGCCATCGTAATCGTAGAGATAAACGCCTTCTCCATATTTTACGGCAATAGGCGCAATGCCTTTTTGTTTGCTCCAGGAGAATAACGTGTAGTCGAGATTATTTTGAATGATCCCAGCCCCCCCACCCCCCAAGGGGGGATTTGAAGAGACTTTTACTTCATTGCTGCTTTTTGTTTCAGTACTCATAAAATTATTTTTCTGTTACAGATTTTGTTTTGAATGATCCCAGTTTTATTATGCCCCAAATCTTCCCCCTTGGGGATTGAGGGGGCATCAGCTCATCCAGTTCACACCGGCCTCTGCGTTCCATTTTGTTGTACTCTTCTTCAATTTTGTCCAGAATTCAATTGAACTCTTTCCGGTTATATCCCCTACACCAAATTTACTTTCATTCCATCCACCAAAAGAAAATGGTTCACGTGGTACTGGTACACCCACATTTACGCCGATCATGCCGGCACTCGCCCGGTCGATGATATAACGGGCCATGCCGCCGTTCTGTGTAAATACCGATGCTGCATTGCCATAAGGGTTTGCATTTTCAATAGCCAATGCTTCATCAACCGTATTGGTACGCATGATGGAAATCACCGGGCCGAAAATTTCTTCTTTGGCAACACTCATTTCGGGTTTTACAAAATCAATAACCGTTGGGCCAACATACGTACCATTCTCTTTTCCTTTCACTTTGGTATTGCGTCCATCGACTAAAATTTTAGCACCGTCTCTTTCAGCCTCGCCGATATATTTTTCAATTCTTTCCTGCGATGCTTTATTAATTACGGCTCCTAAGTTTTCGCCTGGGATGATCTTTCTTGCTTCTTCGCAGATCTTGTCAATGATGCTGTCCACATTTCCCACACCGATCATGGCACTGGCAGCCATACAACGTTGTCCTGCACAGCCACTCATACTGGCAGCAACATTCTGTGCAGTCATTCCCGGTATGGCATCCGGCAATACCATCAAATGATTTTTTGCTCCTCCCAGGGCCAGGCATCTTTTATAATTTGAGGTAGCCCGCTGGTAAACGATCTTTGCAACTTTAGTAGAACCAACAAATGAAACAGCTTCAATACCGGGGTGATCGCAAATGGCTTCCACAATTTCCACATCACCATGAACGATATTAAAAACTCCATCAGGCAGACCGGCTTCCTTTAATAACCCGGCAAGCCTTCCACAACTCAATGGCACTTTTTCTGATGGTTTGATGATCATGCAATTTCCGAGGGCAATTGCATTTGGCAAGGTCCAGTTTGGCACCATGGCCGGGAAATTGAACGGAACGATGGATGCCACAACTCCCAGCGGCACATGCTCCGTTCGGCATTCCACACCTTTGCTTACTTCCAATATCTCACCTGTTACTAACTGCGGAAGTGAAGTTGCAAACTCGGTAAGTTCGATGCATTTTTCTATTTCAGCTACTGATTCGCCGTAGGTCTTGCCATTTTCTTCACTGCACAATTCTGCCAGTTCCTTTAAGTTTTTTTCCAACAATGTTTTATAACGAAAGAAGACCTGTACCCTTTCCTTGATCGGTGTTTTACTCCAGCCAGGAAAAGCGGCTTTTGCGGCTATAACTGCTTCGTTCAGATCTTTTGCTGAAGACATTGGTACGGTAGATAATGGATTGCCATCAATGGGAGAAATCACTTCCATCGTACGGGGAGAGGACGCATCAACAAATTTTCCGTTGATATAATTTTTAAGCGGGGCGTATTTCATATACAAGTTTATTGAACCATAAATTAAAGAAAATAACTGAGACCTTAAAAGTTAGTGCTGGAAATCTGAATGAGACATATGAAAACAAAAAGCCCTTCGAAATAAATCGAAGGGCTTGGGTCATTTTGTCGGGATGGCAAGATTCGAACTTGCGACCTCCTGGTCCCAAACCAGGCGCGATAACCGGGCTACGCTACATCCCGAACTTAAAAATATTTGATGGGCTTATTGGGAGAACCCGATCAATCGAAGAACATAAAGAACTTTTCAGGAGGTGGGATTCGATCCGCCAGCCAGCGGAACAGTTTAACCCAACCTAACTACTCTGCGGAGAGGGTGGGATTCGAACCCACGGTACAGTTTAACCCGTACGACGATTTAGCAAACCGTTCCTTTCGGCCTCTCAGGCACCTCTCCTTGTTGACCTGCCCTTACTATTTTGTAAGGGGTGGCAAAAATACAATCCTAAGCGTTATCACCCAAAACTAAATGGAAAAACAGGCCAATTTATCCCGGAAACTTTTTTGCATTAAAAATCCGGACTCATTAAAGAACCCGGATCTACTATTAGTGCTTGGTATCAGGTCGGTTTATTACATGGCAGCCAGGTGAACCTTTTGCTGCAGTTCCAGTACGCTTTCTTTAAAGAGGCTGTCGGTATCCATCAGGTCTTTTACTGTCTGGCAACTGTGGATCACGGTGGTATGATCTCTTCCGCCAAAATGCTCGCCGATGGTTTTGAGTGAATTTTTAGTGAACGCCTTAGCCAGGAACATGGTGATCTGGCGGGCCTGTACAATTTCACGCTTACGTGTTTTTTGCAAGAGCTTATCGTAAGGCACATCAAAGTATTCGCACACCATTTTCTGGATGGTATCGATGGTGATCTCCTTACTGGAAGATTTTACAAAATTGCGAAGTACTTTTTTAGCCAATTCAAGATCAATTTCCCTCTTGTTTAGCGAAGATTGTGCCAATAATGATATCAAAGCACCTTCTAATTCACGCACATTACTGTTGATATTATAGGCTATATACTTCACTACTTCACGGGGCATTTCCAACCCATCGTTCTTCATCTTCTTATCAAGTATCTCGATCTTCGTATCGTAATCAGGAACCTGCAGGTCGGCACTTAAACCCCAGCGGAAACGGCTCAGTAATCTTTCCTGTACCCCTTCCAGGTCTTTAGGTGGCTTGTCGCTGGTTAATATCAACTGCTTACCGCTCTGGTGCAGGTGATTAAAGATAGAGAAGAACGCATCCTGTGATTTCTCAGCCCGGTTAAAGAACTGCACATCATCAATGATCAAAACGTCTATCAACTGGTAAAAATGAATGAAATCATTGATAGCCCCGTTGCGGCCATGATCGATGAACTGGTTAATGAACTTCTCTGAGCTAACATATAATACGATCTTATTGGCATGAAGCCTTTTTACTTCATTACCTATTGCCTGGGCAAGGTGGGTTTTACCCAATCCAACACCGCCATATATAACCAAGGGATTAAAAGAGGTAGTTCCCGGCTTTTCAGCAACCGTTTTACCGGCCCGGCGGGCTACCCGGTTGCAATCGCCTTCAATAAATGCTTCGAATGTATAGGCCGGGTTCAGCTGCGGATCGATCTGCATCTTTTTCAATCCCGGAATTACGAAAGGATTTTTAACAGGATTATTTATTACTAAAGGAAAATCCATTTCGTTATTTGCAAATGATTTGTAACCCTGTCCTGGAATATCAACGGTTTGTTGTTTGTTCTTGCTGTTTCCGCTGTCAACCATGATGCGGTATTCAAGCCTTGCATCTTTTCCTAATTCCCTTTTTAATGTTTTTGCAAGAAGCGAAACATAATGTTCTTCTAAGTACTCATAAAAAAACTGGCTGGGGACCTGGATGGTTAAAACTTTTTCTTTTAATGCAACCGGTTTAATAGGTTCAAACCATGTTTTGAAATGCTGCCATTCAACAATGTCTTTGATTATCTCCAAACAATTAGCCCATACTTTTTCAAAAACTTTGTCCATTAGTCCTTAAGCAATTTATATATCGAGTTAAGAATTGTTTCTTCCGTGATTTTGCCGGGTTAAATTTCTTTTCAGTTTTCAACGAAAAAAAACTTTAGCAGGACAGCGAATATCGAATAAAATGTTGAAAAAAAAATTTTTTATTCCATTGTTTTTTTTCCTACCACCACAGTATGCGATTTCGCCAGATTTTTTCTTTTGTAACCGGCGAACTCAAAGTCGAGCCGGCCCAGCATAATGCCTGCCCAACCAACCTGATTTACAACCACATCACTCCCGGTTTTGTTCTTATAAACTGCCGGTTCATCCATAAAGGTATGGGTATGGCCGCCAATTATCAGGTCTATATTCTCCGATTCACGGGCAAATACCTCATCGCTCACTTTGTTATCTTTGTACTTATATCCCAAATGGCTCAGGCAAATGATCATATCGCAGCCATCTTCGTTCTTCAGCATGGCAGCAGTTTCATTCGCCTTTTGAATGGGATCAAGGTATTTTGTTTTACCAAATAAGTTGTCAGGTATCAATCCCGACATTTCGATACCAACTCCTGTAATGCCGATCTTTATTCCACCTTTTTTAAAAACTTTATACGGTTGATATTTAAACTCCATCGGGGTGCCTGTGAAATCATAATTACAAATAACAAGCGGAAAATTTCCATGCTTCAGTTGTGTGGCAAAATTTTCAAGGCCAGCATCAAAATCATGATTACCCATTGTAGCCGCATCATACCCCATAGCCGCCATCGCTTTCATCTCCGGTTCGCCTTTATATATATTGAAGAATGGCGTGCCCTGGAAAATATCGCCGGCATCAAGCAGCAATACATTTGCTTCCTCGCTTCTTATCTTCTTAATCAGTTCTGCCCGGGCAGCCACGCCGCCAAGCCCCTGGTTTCTTCCTCCATCCATCGGGAAGGGCTCCAAACGGCTGTGTACATCATTTGTATGGAGTATGGTGAGTTTTTTAACCCCTTCCTCTCCTCCTATTCCTGCAAGGGCTGTTCGTGAAGCCAATAAAGCTGCGGTGGCCAGCGCCGTTTGCCCTATGAATTTTCTCCTATTCTGCATTGCTTACCCTGTTTTCTGTTTTTGCTGATATTTTTTTGCCTTGTTTCTTCAGTTCTGACAGGTAATCAAAAATCGCATCCCGGAAGATATAACCATTGCTTACCTGTGGAATGGCTCTTAGCATGATACAATCATCTCCGCCATTGGCAACATAATCGTTATTGGCAACGGTATAAACAGTTGATTCATTTAAAGCTGCCCCGCCGATTTTTACATTGATGGCTTTTTTATCTTTTATCTGCATGCTTACACCGGCACAGGGCCATCCGCCTTTGGAAGCAACATGATCTAAAAATCCCTGCAAGGTTTTGCCGTTTATTTTCTGGATCACCAGCAGGTTATCGAAAGGAGATAATTCAAATACCTTACCCCTTGTTATGTTCCCGGAAGGAAGTGATGGTAAACGGATGCCACCAGAATTAATGAATGCCGCGTCAACATGAACCGCATAACTTTTTTCCGCCATTGCCAGCATGGCATCGGCCAGGAAATTACCTAAGGAACCTTCGGGCTGCTTCTTTTCCAGATCAGTTTCAGAAACGGCCACTATATCATTCATGCTTTTTGATAAACTGTCGGAATATGGTTTCAATAAAACCAGGATGCTGCTGTCTTGCTTTGCACCCGTTGCGATCCGGTAATCATTATATTGAACTTTTTGCGCCTGGTACGCTGCTGTGCAGGAGAAGATACCGCTGGTTATTAGGAACCCAGCTACAAAGAATTTGCTGATTTTTCTCATGTCCTGAATGAAGAATTAAACAAAAGGAAGGTAGACATTTTTATCTGTAACAAAGAAAAGAATGAATAAAAAATTTTATAAGAAAATAGGGTTACTTTTGGATATTAAAATATTGTTATGAGTTATGAACTAACCGGCAAATTAGTTGCCAAGTACGATACCGTTCAACGTACGGAAACATTTAAGACGAGGGAATTTGTAGTGGAGAAAACCGATGATATCAACGGCCGTACCATTACGAATTATGTGAAGTTTCAGAGCGTACAGGATAAAACAACCATCATCGACCGGGTAAATGTGGGCGAAGAAGTGAAAGTGTACTTCAACATAAAAGGAAGTAAATGGGAAAAGGACGGCAAGGTTAATTATATAACCAATCTGGATGCCTGGCGAATTGAACAGATATTGCAGCCCGGCACCGCAAAAACAGATAATGATTACCTGGAACCGCTGGATACATTTTCAGAAACACCACCTGATGCCGTAGATGACCTGCCGTTCTAAAACGTTTAAAGGTTTAAGTTGTTTCAGGATTTTAAAGTTCATGATTTTTTCATTGTTTTTAGGATAACCACCTAACACTATGCAACAAAAGATTTCGCTCAGGCTTCTGCCTTCAGAAGCAGCCGATGAAGCTGCCATAAAAAGGTCTATTGCCGGCAATGCAGGCAAAAAAATAACTTCTATTTCCGGTTATCACATCCTCAGGCAATCCATTGATGCAAGGGGAAAGACAATTTGGGTAAATCTTACCGTAAATGCTTTTCTGGATGAGCCGTTCATTCAACGCAGTATTCTTCCTTTTGAATTCAACGATGTTTCCAAAGCCAAAAAAAAGGTTGTCATCATCGGTGCCGGACCTGCTGGCTTGTTTGCTGCGCTGCAGCTATTGGAACAAGGCATTAAACCCATCATTTTAGAGCGTGGTAAGGACGTAAAAGCAAGGCGGAGAGACCTGGCCATGCTGAATAAGCAAGGAGTGGTTAATCCCGAAAGTAATTATTGCTTTGGCGAAGGCGGCGCCGGAACATACAGCGATGGAAAATTATATACCCGGAGTAATAAACGGGGAGATATAGACAGGATACTAAACTTATTTGTACGCTTTGGCGCATCCGAAGAAATATTATACCAGGCACACCCACATATCGGCACCAATAAGTTACCGCATATTATTACTGCCATGAGGGAACAACTGATACAATGCGGCGCAGAAGTTTTATTTGAGAAAAAAGTGGTTGACCTCATTATTGAAAATGATAAGGTCAGTTCTGTTAAAACAGCAGACGGAAATGTTTTTGAGGCCGATGCTTTTATTTTAGCTACCGGCCATAGCGCCCGGGATATTTTTGAGTTGCTGAACCAGCAACAAATATCAATTGAAGCAAAACCATTTGCATTGGGTGTACGCATTGAGCATCCGCAGCAACTGATAGACAGTATCCAATATCATTGCCCGGTGAGGGATGCAAACCTGCCGCCTTCTTCATATAGTTTGGTACAGCAGGTAAACAGCCGGGGCGTATTTTCCTTTTGCATGTGCCCGGGCGGCATCATCGCACCGGCATCTACGGCGCCCGGCGAAGTGGTAGTGAATGGCTGGAGCCCTTCTAAAAGGAACAACCCGTTTGCAAACAGCGGCATGGTGGTGCAGGTGGAGATGAAAGACATAATTAAAAATGAAGAATTAAAAATTAGAAATGATCCGCTCATTTTTATGAGATTTCAAAAAATGGTGGAAGAAAAATGCTTTGGTGCAGGCGGTGGAAGCCTGATTGCACCTGCACAAAGAATGGTTGATTTCAGCAATGGAAAAACATCTTCTTCTTTACCCGAATGTTCTTATCACCCCGGATTAAATACGGTAAACCTGAAAGAAGTATTGCCTGGCTTCATTTACCAGTCGCTCGCCAAAGGGTTTATTGAATTTGGTAAAAAGATGAAAGGCTATTTTACCAACGATGCCGTGGTGGTGGCTACCGAAAGCCGCACATCATCGCCCGTTCGTATTCCCCGCAGCAATGAAACACTGGCACACCCCCAATTGGCTAACTTTTACCCCTGCGGCGAAGGTGCTGGCTATGCCGGTGGCATTGTAAGTGCTGCCATGGATGGAGAAAAAGTTGCAAAACTACTTATACAAATTCTTGTGTTCATCATTTTACCGTTTGTAAAATCACTGCCCCTCATTATTTATTCATCCTTACATTTGACCTGCTAAAAAACACGCTACATGAATATACTGGAAGTACAAAATCTCAAAAAATATTTTGCCACCCAAAAAGCTGTTGATGATATCAGCCTGCAGATACAGCAAGGCAGCATCTTTGGATTGCTGGGCCCCAACGGAGCCGGTAAGACCACATTAATAAGAATGATCACAGGCATCTTCTATCCCGATTCGGGCAATATCTTATTAAAAGGAAAAACCTTTGACCCCGAGAATGATGCAAAATATATTGGCTACATGCCCGAAGAGAGGGGGCTGTACAAAAAGATGAAGATCGGTGAACAGGCTCTTTATCTTGCGCAGCTGAAAGGATTAAAACGGCACGATGCTATGGAAAAGATAAAGGAGTGGTTCAAACGCCTGGAGATGGACAGCTGGTGGAACAAGAAAGTGGAAGATCTGAGCAAGGGCATGGGACAAAAATTACAGTTTGTGATCACCGTACTGCATGAACCCGATCTCATCATCCTGGATGAACCCTTCAGCGGCCTTGACCCGGTAAATGCGAACCTGATAAAAGATGAGATATACCGGCTGGCACAAAACGGCACTACCATCATCTTCAGCACCCACCGCATGGAGCAGGTGGAAGAGATCTGTAAGAACATTGTGTTGGTGAATAAAGGAAAGAAGATATTAGACGGCACGGTGGGCGATGTGAAAAATAAATTTAAAGAAAACCTTTTCGGAATACAACTGGAAACGATCCCGGATAGCATCGACAATTCTTCTTTTGAGATAGTCAACACAAACAATAAAGAACTCATTGTACGGATAAAAGACGGCTACAAGCCAAATGATGTGCTGAGTTATTTCATTAACCGGGGAAGCAGTGTGGTTTCCTTCAAAGAAATACTGCCTTCGCTGAACGACATCTTTATTAAACTGGTGGAAGGAACCCCGACAGCCAGGCAATTTGAAAAAATAACTGCTTAACCAACCGACAATATTTTAAAAAATGAATAAGATACTATTAATAATAAAAAGAGAATTTTTAACCCGGGTACGGAAAAGGACATTCATCATCGGCACCATCCTGTTTCCGGTGCTTTACCTGGGGCTGATATTTGGTACCACCTACATTGCCGATAAAACCAAGGAAGATCTGAAAATTGCGCTGATAGACCGGTCAGGATTATTTACAGAGCAACGGGTTAATTCCATGAACAAGGGCGATACAACAAATTCGCTTAGGCTGGTCACGGATAACCAGGAAAGAGTGATGAGCGCTTTCGATTCGCTGGGCTTTGACGGGTACGTGGTGATACCAGCAAACTTCAACTGGAAAACAGGAACAGACAGCCTGACATTCAATACTAAAAAATCATTTGGCATCGGCGCTTTAAACCCCGCAGAGAAAAAAATAAATGCCATATGGAATAAAATAAAACACGACAGCCTGGGTATAGATCTTGAAAAAGAAGCGGTGCTTAACAAAACAGTGAACCTTAAACTGAATAATGAGAAAAATAAAAATGCCAATGCAACCACTGCCACCGTTATCGGTTATGTATGCGGCTTTTTGATGTACCTGATATTATTATTGTATGGCTCGCAGGTGATGATGGGTGTAACGGAAGAAAAAACAAGCCGCATTGCCGAAGTAGTCGTATCCTCCGTAAAACCATTCCAGCTGATGATCGGAAAAATTGTAGGGATTGGCATGGTGGCCCTCACCCAGTTCCTGATATGGATCGCCTGCATTTTTATCATTTACAATGTGAGCAAGACCAGTGGCAATAACGGCGGCAATGTTTCTGACTTTGTTGGAACCATTCAGCGGGTGTTTACCACCGTTAATATCCCATTGGTGGTTGGCTGCTTTATATTTTATCTCCTCGGCGGGCTTCTTCTTTTATTCTTCCTTATATGCCGCCATTGGCAGTGCCATTAATGAAGACATGAGAGAAGCGCAATCGCTCAGTTTCCCTATTACCATGCTGGTGATCTTCTCTATTGCATTGATGACCCCGGCAATTTCAAATCCCGGCAGTTCGGTGGCCGTTTGGGCCAGTATCGTACCCTTCAGTTCACCCATTGTAATGATGGCACGCATTCCATTTGGTGTACCTAATACAGTTCCTTACTGGCAACTGGGCTTATCAATGGCATTGTTAATTGCTGGATTTATTTTCACCACCTGGTTTGCGTCCCGGATCTACCGCACGGGTATATTGATGTATGGAAAAAAACCAAGCTGGAAAGAAATGATGAAATGGGCTTTCAGAAAATAAAGATCTGCCTGATAAAAAAAAGACCCGCCGGCCGGCGGGTCTTTTTTTTATTTCAAAGGCTCTGTTTGTGGTTGCAGGGCCGGGCCTCCGGTCCCCTTGGGTTTTGAGGCTTTTTCAATAGCCTTATTAAGTTCATCGCCCAGGTATTGGTTGATGATCTTCCAGCTAACCGCCAGCATACCAAGAATACCACCCAGTATCAAACCGATCAGAGTATAAATGATCTTGGATTTTTTCACGGGGTCGTAGGGAGGTTCTGGTTTATCCAGCGCTTCAATGATGGGCGTTTCTTTTTGCAGGCGATAAGCGGCCGATTCCCGGTTATTTACCGCATAGTAATACTGCGACTGAACAGTTGCTTTGTCTTGCGCAAGATTCACTTTCGGGATGCTGTAGCGCTGCAGCCCTTCATTGGTAAAGAAGGTGCTTTCATCCAGGGATATGGCACGTTTGTCCAACTGGTTTAACACAGTAAGCAATGAATCTGCTTTCTTTATAGAAAACTCATAATCTATCTGTGCCTTTTTCTTTTTCAGTTCTATGTAAAACAGGGAAAGCTTATCGATGTAAACATAACTTACCTCCCTTACCAGTTTCTGGTTGCTGTTCGTATAATAGAGTTCCAGGATACCGTTCTTATTGATCTTGGCATTAAAGGAATTCTTTAAAAGATTGCTTGCCACGTTTACCTGGGTCAGGCTGTCAAGCGGTGTTTTGATCTTTTCATTCTGCATAAAGCCGGTGTACTTGTTATTCTCTTCAATGAGCAATTCAGAAATGGTCTTATTATTCATCGAAGGAATTTTTTCCATAGCAACGGCTTCCCGGGTGCGTCGGCTGTTTGCCAGCTCTACAATATTGATGGAGGCATCTTCTGTAAAGGACTTAGGCGCATCGGTAAGTCCCAGCAGGTTGCTGATGGTGGAACCAGCGGTGCTTGTATTGGATGAACTTAAAGGGAATACGGTGGATTTAGATGTCCATTGCACAACGCTTTGTTTTGCCATAAAGTAAAAGAGGCCGCCAAATGCCAGTGCAATAATAGCTATCACCCAACTGAATTTCTTCAGCCGCCTTATCAATTGTTTCAGTAGTTCTATATTATTCATTTAAGAGCGTTGTTTAGAGAACACATTACTTGATTATTTTAACAAGGAAGGCAGCCACTGCTATTGGAATACTTGAAAGCACCACCTGCAGCACTGCATCTGTTACTTCAGCACCTTCAGGCCTCAACGGCACATGCACGGTTGCTCCTTCTTTTACCTTTGGATAGAAATGGATGAAGAAAAGGCTGGTTGTCCGCTTGCTCTTACCATTGGCATAGGTGACGTATATCCGTTTTTTCCAGGGTCTTATTCCAAAACCACCTGCTTTATCAATATAGTAACCAACATTGGTATGCTCTTTATCAAACGTAAGTTTCAAAGGTGACTGAACAACCCCTTCAATATTCACAAAAGGATTTACTTCCGGTATAAAAATAACATCGCCTTCCTGCAGGATGATATCGTACTTGGAATTCTTATACTTTAATGCCCTGTACAGGTCGATGCTCACGGGCTCTTTGGCTACTTCACCCAGACTTTTTTGAGCAGAGTCTAATACGATGCTGCCTATCGAGTCTGTCAAGGAGCCCACTTTCTTGGTTACATTATCCCGGTAATACTGCGTTTTCTTCCTGTATAAGATGGCACCGCTCAGATCGGCATTCTCTTTTATGCCGCCGGCTCTTTCTATATAAGAAGAAAGCCGCTCGTACTTACTTAACCTTGGATAAGGACCTGAATACTGCACCAGCCCATTGATCTGCACCAACTGCTGCAATTCAAATGTCGGGTTCTTTCTTACATATATCTGGTCATAAGGCCTCAGTAAGATCCCCTTGGATACACTATCCAATTCAAGATTGGGCGCCAGTTTAATTGTTTTAAGTATGGTACGGGTAGGCTGCTGCATGCCTTTTGCTGAATCAAGGTCAACCACACTGGATATTTCAATACGGCCGTATTCTGCAGATTGTTTTAATCCACCACATAAATAAAGCAGGTCCTGCAGCGTCATCCCGCCATATTTGTTCACCTTGCCCTCTTTGCGCACTTCACCAAAAATTTCCACGTATTGCCTGTCGGCAAACTGGTTTGAGTTGAAAAGCAGCACCTGGTCATTGGCAAACAATTCCACATTGTAAATGCTGGAAGTATCATTGGTAGTGATGTCGGTAAGATTTACTTCAACCTTACTTGCTTTAATATTGGTGCTGTCTCCACCACCCCTGAAGATATAAGCCCTTGGCAGGAATGTATTACGGGTGATACCCCCTGCCCGGTTAATAAGGTCGAATAGTTTATCTCCCTTTCTTATTTCATACTGGCCGGGATAAGAAATCTCTCCCTTCATTTCCACTTTATTGACCAACCCGGGGTTTACAGCAATTACCTTTACGATGTCTCCGTCATTAAGTGCAAAGTCCTGGTCTCTCAGGCGGGCATCACCGGTAGGATTCATGATAGCGGTTGCATTCACATCTTTAATGATCTGCTTTTCCAGTTCTGTTCTGTAAACTTTTACTCCGCTTGAAAACGCATCATTTTGTAAGCCGCCGGTGTATTTCAACAACGCTTTCAGGCCTTCGTCTTTTTTAAGCTGGTAAAACATGGGGCGTTTGAACTTGCCTTCGGCCTTCACCCGTTTTTCAAAGGTCTGCAGGATCACAAAATCATTATTTTCAAGGTAGATGTGTTTTCCAAAATCGCCGGTAGTAAGGTATTTATATACATCCAGCACATCGATGATCCTGCCATTCCGCTTTATTTGTATCTCACGCAGGTTTGCCATGTCAGTGGGTCCTCCAGCCAAAGCAATAACGTTAAAAGCATTGGTAAATGCGGAAACAGTAACAGGTCCCTGGATCTTTGCCTCGCCGGCTACATTCACAGAAATAGTACGCGGCTGGCCCAGCGATACAGAAATATTTGTTGAAGGCGGAACATATGTTTTAAACCGCTGCGTTAAAAGTGCCCTCACATTTTCAAATGTCAAACCCTGCAGATATATCTTCCCGATGCTTGCTGGAAATATTGAACCATCCCGGGCAACAGTATAATCAAGAGTGGCTTCTGCACCGTTCCATAATGAAACAATGATCTGGTCATGAACCCCGATCGGGTAATCCAATGGTGGAGTAGACAGCTCTGTAATACTAGCCACCACACCTGAACGGAATAAATGCATCCCGTAAGTATCTTCTGTGGTGTTCATCGACTGCGGTGTACCTTCTTTTACAAGACTATCCTTCTCGATCTTATCCTTCTTGTTAATGTCGTCACCTGTTTTTTTACTATCTGGATTCTTATCCTTCAGCATATCATAAAGCTGGGCAGGTGGCATGTTAGTGGGCAGCGACGGAACATCCGGGTTACTGGGATCTTTGATCGTAGGATTTTGGGCAACTGCCCGGTTGATCAAACAGAAAAAAAGCACTATAAAAATTACAATAGCTTTTTTTAAACCAATATAAATTCTCCCTGGGGTTAGTAACATTTTTTGGGGGTTGAGATTACAAATTTTTAATAATGCGCAAAGATAATATACTTTATTTAAGCGGCTGTGCCAGTGACTCTTCAAATTCATCCCACAGTTCTTTCACAATTTCTGCAGCCGGTTTTATTTTTTTTATGATCGCACTTACCTGTCCTATCTCCAGTTCACCTTCCTTCATATCGCCTTCAAACATTCCTTTTTTTGCCCTGCCTCTGCCAAGTAATTTTTGCAACTCATCAACCGATGCACATCGCTGTTCGGCTTCCTGTACCTGCAGGTAAAAATCATTCTTCAGCATCCGCACCGGGGTTAACTGTTTTAAGGTTAGCTGGGTATCGCCTTCGGCAGAACTTATTATCCTGTTCTTAAAATTTTCATGTGAAGAGGCTTCCGGGCTTGCCACAAAGCGGCTGCCTACCTGCACCCCATCTGCACCTAAGACCATGACCGCATGCATCTGCTTCCCGGTAGCAATTCCCCCTGCGGCCAGCACTGGAATAGTAACGGCTTCACAAACAGCAGGTATCAAAACCAGGGTGGTTGTTTCTTCACGTCCATTGTGCCCCCCCGCTTCAAATCCTTCTGCCACCACTGCATCGCAACCGGCTTCCTGCGACTTTAATGCAAACTTGCTGCTGCTTACCACGTGTACCACTTTTATTCCTTCTTTCTTTAAAATGGATGTCCAGGTTTTAGGATTACCCGCCGAGGTGAAAACGATGGGTACCTTTTCTTCAATGATTATCTGTATGTGCTTATCAATATCGGGATATAGCAAGGGCACATTTACCCCAAACGGTTTTTTTGTTGCTGCTTTACACTTCTGAATATGTTCCCGCAAAACATCCGGGTACATACTTCCGCTTCCTATCAACCCAAGTCCGCCGGCATTGCTTACCGCACTGGCCAGCCTCCACCCGCTTGCCCAGATCATACCAGCCTGTACAATGGGATATTCAATTTCAAAAAGACGGGTTACCCTGTTTTGCATCTCGGTCAGATAGTTTTTTCAAATATCGTTAAAAAAATAAATAAGGCACAGAAAGTACTTTGAAACGCAAAGTAAATGTATTTATTTTACTTTCAAGTGTCTTTTTGCAGAAAATGTTCAATAAAAAGGGGTAAAGCACCGGGCTATGACTTGCCGCCCCCGCTGAGATCAATGGCCGTGTTGTCTCCGATGTTCAGGCTGCGGTTAACGCCTTTTACTTCGGCATCGCTGCCAATGAGGGAATTGCTTAACACGATCTCGAAGAGGTTGGAATAAGCGCCTATGATGGAATCTTTGATGATGGCATGATTGACTGAGGCATGTTCGCCAATGGCCACATTGGGGCCTATCACCGAATTCTTTATATCGCAGCCCTCGGCTATGTTTACCGGGGGAATGATGATGGTGTTCTCGTAACGGTTGTTTTCCTGGGTGATATTGCCACCGAATTTTTTCAGCAGCGTGGCATTAGATTCAAGCAGGGTTTCCTTACGGCCACAATCAAACCAATTCTGTACTTTGAATGATTGAAATTTTGCCCCGCTTTGTATCATGCACTCCAAGGCATCGGTCAGGTTAAACTCGCCATAGCTTTTTGCACCGGCAGCTACAATTTTATCCAGGCATGCGAACAGGAAATCTGTTTCCTTGATCTTATACACGCCTACCAATGCCATATTGCTTTTTGGAATAGCCGGTTTTTCCACCACCCTGCTTATAGAGCCATCCTCCTCCACTTCTGCCACACCGAAATTACGTGGATCATCAACCCGTTTTATACCAAGCATAGAATGAGGACTTTTGATCACTTCTTTTACATCGTATTCAGCAATGGTGTCACCCAACACGATCAGTACTTCATCCTGGCCCACAATTTCTCTTGTAAGATTGATGGCATGGCCTATTCCAAAGCGTTCACCCTGCTGAACAAAATGGCAATTGAGGTACGGATACTTTTCCTTTACATAGTCCTGTATCTTTTCGCCTAAATAGCCAATAATAAAGATGAAATCCTTTATGCCGGCCTCATGCAATTGGTCAACAATAATGCTTAGGATCGTTTTCCCTGCAAGAGGGATCAACGCTTTGGGTTGTGTATATGTATGCGGACGAAGCTTTGTGCCTGCGCCTGCTACCGGGATAATTACCTTCATTGCGGACAACTAATCTGCCTTGGACAGTACATTTAGTTTACAATTGAATTTTTTCTCAAAACCTGAAACGGCTGTGAAAGTAGTAAATTTTATGTAAATGCAACCGATTGCTAAAGCCTTATAATCTATTCAGTAAAATCACGGGGGCTGCTTATATTTGTGGCCCTAATATATATTTATGCAGAAAGATACCGTAGTTTTTGACCTGATCGCCAAAGAACTGGAGCGCCAGCGCCATGGCATTGAACTTATTGCTTCTGAAAACTTCACCAGTCTGCAGGTAATGCAGGCAATGGGTACGGTACCCACCAATAAATATGCAGAAGGATATCCCGGAAAAAGATATTACGGAGGTTGCGAGGTGGTTGATGAAATAGAACAACTAGCCATCGACCGTTTGAAAAAGGTTTTCAATTGCTCCTGGGCGAATGTACAGCCGCACAGTGGTGCCCAGGCCAATGGCGCCGTATTCCTGGCAGTGATGAAACCGGGAGAAAAATTTTTAGGACTCGACCTGAGCATGGGAGGCCACCTTACCCATGGCAGCCCGGCCAACTTCAGCGGCAAAACATACCATGCCCTTCATTATGGAGTAACCAAAGACGGCATTGTTGACTATGACCAGTTAGAAGCAAAAGCCCGGGCAGAAAAACCAAAGATGATCATATGCGGTGCCTCGGCCTACAGCCGTGATTGGGATTATAAACGGATACGTGCTGTTGCCGACGAGATCGGCGCTGTTGTTTTTGCCGACATTGCCCACCCCGCCGGGTTAATTGCCTCGGGTTTATTGAACGACCCGTTTGATCATTGTCATATCGTTTCATCCACCACACACAAAACATTGCGTGGGCCAAGAGGCGGTATCATTATGCTGCGCCATGATTTTGAAAATCCCTGGGGAATAAAAGATCCGAAAGGAAACCTGAGAACAATGAGTTCATTGCTCGACCTCGCTGTTTTCCCGGGCACTCAAGGCGGGCCGCTGGAACATGTGATCGCTGCCAAAGCGGTTGCCTTTGGTGAAATACTTTCTGAAGATTTTAAAGCCTACGGCAAACAGGTTATTGCCAATGCCCAGGCAATGGCAAAAGCATTTGTTGCACATGGCTATGATCTCATCAGCAACGGAACCGACAATCATTTAATGCTGATCGATCTTCGCAATAAGAACATCACTGGTAAAAAAGCGCAGGAAACATTAGACAAGGCACACATTACTTTAAATAAGAACGCAGTTCCTTTTGATGATAAAAGCCCTTTTGTAACATCGGGCATACGTGTTGGCGTTCCTGCAATAACCACCCGTGAAATGAAGGAGGAACACATGCAGGTGGTGGTTGATCTTATTGACAAGGTGCTGATGAATGCAGATGATGAAACGGTGATTTCATCGGTGAAAGAAGAAGTGAAGATCCTCATGAAGCAATTCCCCCTCTACCCCGAATTGGGGTAAATGACCGGTTAATAATTTACAACTACCATTCACTCATCTTACCGCTTTGTGGTATTTGCCGGCAAATAACTTCCCGCTACTTTTGCGCATTGCAAAAAAGGAATGGCAAAGAATATTCAGTAAATTTTGATTCACAGGTTTTGAAAAAACGTTGATAACTAATTGCATCGGTTTTTCAATCTTCAAAAAAAAAATTACTAATATTACAAAAGTAATTACCCCAACCATCTCCCTCGATAAAGCAAGAAAATTCCAATTTCTTCTGTAAGCCGCTTGATCTAACTATATAACTAACTTTCTACCATGACTAAATTTTTACGTTTAGTGTTTGCAACCTGCCTTGCATTCACCCTGCATTTTTATGCCTCAGCCCAATCTGTAAGTATCAATACCGATGGCAGCACTGCACACGCCAGTGCTTTGCTGGATGTGAAAAGCACAACCAAAGGGGTGCTGGTGCCACGTATGAACAAGACCGAAAGAAATGCGATCGCTTCTCCGGCCACGGGACTGATGGTATTTCAAAATGCACCGGACAGTGTTGGTTTTTATTATTATGATGGAACCACCTGGTTGTGGCTGGCAACTGCCAATAGCAATGAGGGTTGGTTAACTACCGGTAATGCAGGTACAACAATCGCCAACCATTTTTTCGGCACTACAGATAATGTGCCTTTGAGTTTCCGGCAAAATAATTTCTGGACAGGCAGGTGGAACAGTACTACTCAAAACTATTTTACCGGCGACAGTGCAGGAAGCAAAATAACATCGGGGCTCAGCAACGTGGCATTTGGTGGCAGGGCTTTGTACGGAACCACTTCAGGATTTGCGAATGCTGCTGTAGGCAACAGCGCACTTTCCAATAACACATCGGGAAGCCGGAATACTGCTGTTGGTGATTCGGCATTATTTACCTTTTCGTTCAACGGCGGTGCAAATTATTTAACCGATAATACAGCCATCGGCAGTAAGGCCTTGTTTTACGATCAGCCTACCAACACCGGAACAGGCATAAAAAATGTGGCTGTTGGTAATGAAGCGATGTATCAAAATACCATTGGAAATGAAAATACCGCATTGGGCGTAAGTGCATTAAGGGAAAATACAACCGGCAGCCAAAATACGGCAGTGGGCAGAAGCACTCATCGCCTTTCAAAATCCGGTTTTGTTAACAGTTACTTTGGGTATGCAGCCGGGTTTACAGATTCAATTGGAAATGCCAATACAGGTATTGGTGGGTATAGTTTATATAACCATCAAAAAAACGACTACAATACTGCAGTGGGATATGAATCCATGGAATTTGACAGCTCCGGATCGTTGAATTCATCTTTAGGCTGGCGTTCACTGAGAAATAATAAGTCAGGTGTACAAAATGTAGCAATAGGAACCGGCGCATTAGAACTTAATTCAACAGGTTCATATAATGTTGCCGTAGGCCGCAGCGCAGGCTTTTATGTAGATACCGTAGATTTTGTAACCGGTGTAGGTTTTAGTGCAGCTACTTTTAATAAAAGAGAAAGAACAACGGCTGTTGGTGCTTATGCCGGCTATGCAAATTCTTACAACTCGGTTACCGTTACGGAAGGAACAGAAAATACCATGATCGGTTATGCTGCCATGACAGGTAATGCATTTGGCAGCCAGAACACGGCTGTTGGATATAAAACGATGGCAACCTATGAGCCTGGTAGTTATTCAGGAAATGCTCCCATGCGAAATGTGGGCGTTGGGGATTCTGCTTTATACCTGCTCAGGGGAAATGACAATGTAGCCATTGGTTACCGGGCCCTCAGTAAAAGCCGTGCAAACAACCATCAAAGTGTAGCAGTGGGCAGCAGGGCTTTATTAAATGCCACAACATTCTATCCGAATACAGCAGTTGGTTATTCCAGCCAGGATAGTCTGACTACAGGTGCTGCAAATACTGCTTTGGGAAGTTATTCTTTAACCAAAAATAAATTGGGTAGCAACAATACAGCGGTCGGCAACGCCGCTATGATGGAAGCATATAATCCCTCGGGTATTAACTACCCGTATGATAACACGGCGATTGGTAATGATGCCTTACGCTTTACCCGTTATTATGGCCATGTAGCAATGGGATCAGGTGCCTTACGTAATGACACATCGGGTGTTTATAATACGGCTGTTGGTTATTTGTCTATGTACAATAACCTCAGCGGAACAGTAAACACTGCATTAGGAACCAGTGCCCTCCGGTCAAACACTACTGCACATGGCAATACAGCCCTGGGAACAAATACCATGTACAATCATAAAACGGGTGATGACAATACAGCAATAGGGTACGAATCGATGGTAACCGATACGGCAGGTTCACTTAACACAGCGGTAGGCTGGCGTTCCCTGCGTTATGTTGAAAAAGGTTACGAGAACACCGCAATGGGAGTTGGCGCCCTTGAATTTACAGACAGTGCTTTTGCCAATACGGCTGTCGGGCGTGGAGCCATGATCGGTACATCAGGCAACACGACCAACCTTACTTACAACACAGCACTGGGATGGTATGCAGGCGCACAAATGGATAGTGTGAATTTTGCCATCGCCATTGGTGTGCAGGCCGGGTATAACAACAGGGGCAAGGAAAATACTTTCATCGGTTATAATTCGGGTTTTGGTGGAAGCGGATCAAATCTTACCGGTATCGAAAACGTAGGCGTGGGAACCGCTACCCTTACCTATAACAATACGGGTATGAGCAATACTGCAGTCGGTTTAGGTGCTCTTTACGGAAACAGATCAGGAAATGGAAGTGTGGCAATTGGTACAAGAGCCTTAGCCAACGGTAATTCTTACAGTTATAATATAGCGATCGGCGACAGTGCCATGTATGGAAATAACGCCGATGCAAATATTGCCATTGGGACCAAATCCATGTGGTTTAATAATACGGGTACGCAAAACTCAGCCATTGGTAATTATGCACTTCAAACCAATGCCACAGGAAGTTTTAATACTGTAGTTGGCTACCAGGCCCTGGTAAATTCAAACGGGAACGGAAATACAGCCCTGGGTTATACAGCAGGCAATACCCTTTCGGTGGGAACTTTTAATACCTTGTTGGGATACAATGCCGATGTTTCACTCAATAACTTCACCAATGCCACGGCAATAGGATCAAATTCATATGTTGGCCAAAGCAATAGTTTGATATTGGGAAGTATTAATGGAATAAACGGTGCTACCGCAGATACCAAGGTTGGCATCGGCACAACTACACCGGATTCGATACTATCAGTTGCAGATAAATTTTTAGTGGGAAGTTCGGGAACTGTTCAATACGACAACAGTGTGCCTGTTATGAATTATATGTTTAAAAGCGGTACGCTGAATGCCGGCAGGATGGTGATAGCGCACAGCCCGGCAAACGCAACCTGGGGCCTGCAATACCAGGATGTAACAGACCAGTTTAATTTTGTAGCGGGCGGCGTTACAAAAGTGGCCATTGAGTTAGGTAGTGGGCAGGTAGGTATTGGCATGAACCCCACCACCCAGTTGGAACTGAGTCTTAACTCGGCACAAAAACCACTTTCATCAGCGTGGACTGTAACTTCAGATGAGCGGTTAAAAACAATTGATGGTTCTTATACAAAAGGTTTAAAAGACATTCTTAAGCTGAATACAATAACCTACCATTATAATAAAGGCAATCAACGAAAGCTTCCTACTGATGAGACAGGATATGGATTTTCAGCACAGGCAGTCCAGAAGGTTTTCCCGGAAGCGGTACGGCTTGGTAAGGATGGCTACCTGAGTTTGGATATGCATCCTATTCTTGTTTCTTATATCAATGCGTTTAAAGAACAGCAACAACAGATAGACGAATTGAAGAAACAGAATGACCTGCTGATCAAAAGAATAGAGAAACTGGAAAACAAATAAAAAACTGGTTCTTATATCCCTAAAATTGGGGATATTAAGTAAGGAGAATTTAATGTACATTAGAGAATCCTTTATCCGGTTTTTTTGAGAAACGCTTTATCATTAATAAACACAGTTCATTATGCTGTTAAAGAAAACCGGTTTAGTTTTTTTACTACTGTTTGCATTTAAAAGCTATGGCCAGCAAGTGGCAAGGGCTACCGATGTGCAAATAGTAACCACTGCCGGAACCAAGACCGTAATAACCGGGGGTGGTATAACATTTTTAGGGACCAGCAAATGGACTGCTATCGACGATTCAATTTACCTGTATAAGAATACGGCTGCTTCACCGGAAGGCTGGCTTGATTCAACAACTACCGGCGTAATGGATGTTACAAGCACCGGGAATGTTTTTTTCCAGGGTACAAACAGGCAGAGTTTTTATGGTAAAACAAGATTTTACGACCTTACCATCCGCAATACCATTGGCGACACATTGCTTTCTTCCTGCGAGGTAAGAAATAACCTGCATCTTGATACCGGCTTTGTTTTTACCCGGAGCGGTTATGGCAACGACAGCCTCTGGGTTTCCAACCCGGCCATCACTGCGATCGTTTCTACCAGTAATAACACCAGGAGCTGGGTGAACGGAAGGCTGAGCCGCACAGGAAATGTGATCGGCAGCCTGCCCACCTTTTATTTATTCCCGGTTGGCAAAACAGATAGTTTATATGCCCCGGTAAAACTTGAAAAAGCCAATGCCAATTTAGCAACCTGGACGGTTGAGTATTTTCCTGATACCCCGTTTAACTATACCAATGTATTCTTACCCATTGACCATATAAGCCGGGTTGAATATTGGGAGATGACGGGAAATACCTTGTCGGACAATAATGCCATGGTAAATTTATCATGGAGGGGATACAGCCGCGTAAGCAGTAATGCAGCAGTAAGAGACAGTCTTGTGGTAGCACAATATATAAACAGGCCACCATTCGTTTGGGATGTACCAGGAGGTTGGCTACCCGGCAGGGTAACGGGTGCCGACAGTCTTTCCGGGTATGTCCGGTCGAACGCCTTTAACAGTTTTGCGTATCCTGAAAGAAGATTCACCCTGGGAACAAACAGTAAATACAACGGCCTGCCGGTTAAACTCATTTACTTCACAGCCATTGCAGATGGTAACCGTGTAAGAGTAAACTGGGAAGCTGCCAATGAACAGGATACCCGATTGTATGAAGTTGAAAAATCAGTGAATGCAAGAGACTTTACGCAACTCACAAACGTTGCTTCAAGACAGATGGTTCAGTCGGCCTATGTTGCATACGACCCAACACCGGTTAATGGATGGAACTATTACCGTTTGAAAGTGATTGACAAAAGCGGCAGTTTCTTCTATTCGCCCATACGCCAGGTTAAGTTCGACAAAGGCATGGAAGAATTACGGATATTCCCCAATCCTGCCACTACCGTGTTGAACATATTGTTACCTACATCATACGTAAACCAGGTCAGCCTGCAGGTATATGGAATAGATGGCAAGCTCATTTTATCATTGAAACCATCGGCAAGCCTGGTAGTGATGAATGTAACTCCGTTGGCAGCCGGCACCTATGTTATCCAGGTGACCAGGAACAATGGCAATAAAGAAAGCTATCAATTTGTAAAACAATAAAATTTTTTAAAAAAGCAAATCAACATACAATGAAAAAACTGATCACGCCCCTGCTTATTACCGGTTGCATTTTTTTTACAGGAATGAATGGGGTTGCACAAAATGCAGGACCGGAAAGCAGCCCCATGAAAAGTACGCATAAACCCGGATCGGCTGTTAGTTCTGTTCCTGCAGCTCCAACACTGCAACAAAACAATGAACAACAAACAGCAAAACCGATCGTACACGGTGGTGAGTTTAAACCGAGAGATACCCGGATAAGTCCTTCTGCAAAATCAGAAGCAGATGCATACAATACAAACAGTAAAATTTTGACACCTAAGCCACCGGCCGCAACTGCACCTGCAAAAAAAGAAGTAAAAAAAACAGAGCATGTTCTGCAACAACAGCAGTAACGGCAAAAGAATACGAGGCGTGAAAAAATATCATAAAAAACTTCCTTTAGTGGAAGTTTTTTTATGCCCCAATTAAATTAATTTCGCCCAAACAACCATCAATATGATACAGCGCATACAATCTCTCTGGCTGTTGCTTGCATCGGCTTGTGCTTTTGCCAGCTATAAATTTCCTTACTACAGCGGCACCAATCAAAAAGGGGTAGCCGATTACCAGTTGAATGCCACCGAAAGTTTTCCGCTGATCATTGTTACCGGCATCATTGCTGTGCTCGCTTTATTCCTGGTCTTTCTTTTTAAAAAACGCACCCTTCAGTTACGGCTTTGCCTGCTTGGCATTGTGCTGGAGGCATTGCTCATATTTCTTTATTACCGGGAAGTAAAGACCTTTTCAGCAGGCACCTTATCGTTGACCAGTATTTTACAAAGCATTGTCATCATTGCCTTTTTTCTTGCAGCAAGAGCCATTAATAAAGATGAGAAACTTATTAAAGAGAGTGACCGGTTAAGATAATAGAGAAAAAAAGTAATTATAAAAGAGAATGCGGCTCCTCTGGAGCCGCATTCTCTTTTATAGAACTGATTAAATTTTATTGTTTGATGAATCGAAGCGTATTGCTTTCGCCATTTCCAAATGTGCCTTTCACCATATAAACACCTTTTTGAAGTGCAGATACATCCAGGTTCACAATGCTGGCACCAGCCTGCAGTTGTACTTTACTCTGCTGAACTATTTTACCGTCCATGGATACAACCACGAGGCTTATCTCATCTTTTTGCGGTGAGTTAATACTTAACTGCGCCTGGTCAGTTACCGGGTTTGGCAATACCGCTTTCAGTTGCATGTCTTTCTGCTGATCGGATAATTTTACGATGGTAGAATAAGTGACAACGCCGGTTACTTCTACTGACCGGATGCGGTAGAAAACAGTTCCTGCTGAGCTGCTGTTATCTGCATAGTTAAATGGCTGGGCGCAACGCAACTGGCTTGCAAAAATAGAATTTACTGTACTGAAGCTTGTTCCATCTGTAGAGCGCTCTACATTGAATGTAACTTCAGCACTGCTGCAGGCTGCTTTCCAGTAAACAGTATTGCTGCCATTTGCTTTTGCAGCATTTACATAACTGAATTTGACCGGCAACACATAAGGTGTTTTTCAACACTGAACGGCGAAAATACAGTAACACCATTACGGGTGGCTGTGTTGGCTGAGTTATCTCCTGTTCCAACACAGTTACCCCAGGCTGGATTATCCCAATGTGCTATTCCGATTTGATTGGTTGTATAAGTTGCAAATGATGATCCTTCCAATGCTGCAGGCCAGCCCTAAGGTCATGTCGGTGCCCAGGGTACCGGAATTCCGGTTAATGTCCATACTGCATCTACAACGCCTTGCTTCATTGGTGCAGTGAATGCTGTACCATTGGGCAACCCGTTCTGGGTAATACCTGTGAACACACCTACTGTGAAACTGCTTGTATTAGGCGGGGTTAATGTAACCGGCAAATAATAGGTGCCGTTACCGGTAGGTATGGTATAAGCCGTTGCTGCAGCCATGTTATTCACTATTACAAAAGCCTGTGTGGCTCCGGAAACCTGTGTATTGATGTGTTTCCCTGGACCAAATCCACTGCCGGCAATTACGTTACCGTTTGCAATGGTTAATGTTTTATTGCAGGAATTGTTAATACCCCATTGGTCAGGGTTAATGCATCATTTATAGTAATAGAATTACCAGAGAAAGTGACACCGGCAGCATTATTTATTCCAATACCGATGGTATTTACAAATGCACCGGCTTCATTGAAGTTCTGTGCCACGGTACCGTTAAAATTGAGTTGCCCTTTACCATTTCCGTTTTCAGTAAGGGCACCAAAGCTTGTGAAATTTCCACCCACATTTAATGTTCCTGTATTACCTATGTTTCCGTTGCAAAGATCAATATTTCCACCGCCTGATATAAATGCATCCCTTACAACGGTAAGTGTTCTGTCGGTAGTACCAGAAACAGTAAAGTTAGCTTCCACATCCAGGTCTCTTCCCACAGTAAAAGAGCCTGCCGTCATTAATAGCCTTGCCGATCCTCCGCCGGTACTTAAGACCGTGAAATCATTTGCAACAGATACCCCATTTGCCATGGTGATGCTGCTGATAAGCCCGGCGCAATTATAAGTAAGGTTACCGAATGTCTGGTTCCCTCCTGCAGGATGATTAGCCGTTACACCGGTTATGATACAAAATGAACTGCTATTCCAGTTTGCCGTTGGGATAGTTCCCCCATCCTGGTTGTGCACATAGGCGCCGCCACTTCCAAATGTTAATGTACTCAACGTTCCATTCACCGTTCCCTGGCTATTAACAGTACCAAAAACACTGGTAGCAACACCAGCTGCATTAGAATTGAAAGTACAGCCTGGAGAGATGAGAAAATCACCGCTGATATTTGCATTGGCACTTGCTGCCAGGGTAATGCTCATATTGCTTGCCAGAGTAAGGGATGAACCTCCTGCTATAGAAAGATCCGGATCCGGGGCTCCGCCACCAATAATTATCGTACAAGCCGTTCCATTGGAAAAACTTACAAAAGTTCCACTGGAAATGTACAAGGAAAGATAAGAGGAGCCACTTGCCGGCATAGTGGTGAATGTAATTGTTCCGGCAGTACTGAATACTACATCATCTGTTGAAGCGGGGGCGCCGGATGGTGTCCAGTTTCCAGCAGTAGTCCAGTTTTTACTACCGCCAGTACCGCCATTCCAGGTCTTGGTTAAAGCAAAACCTGTAAAAGAAATAAAGAGAAATAGAATTGCAAACATCACACTGAAAGCGAATGTCTTCTTGTTGGGTAAAAATTTTTTCATCTTAGTACATTTAATTAAATTAATAGTTTCTGAATTCCGCATAGGGAATCCGGCTTCACTTCAGATATTTGAACAGGATGACACGATCAGTTAAAAACCGAAAGCTGTGGTTATTCAAACAAGGTATTGTGGGTGGGTTAGTAACAATGATAACCTGGTTTTGAGGCCTGATTACCAGAATTTAGCGTTTAAAGTTATATCTAAAATCCGGAAATCGCAAATAGAAGTCCGGGATATACAAGCGTTATTATCTAAAAATACCTGCCAGACTGTATTTCAAAGGCCTGAATAAATAAAAAAAGCGCCCTGTTTAGGGGGCGCTTTCATGCTTAGATTGATGTGTACTTATTGCTTGATGAATTTAACTGTATTTGTTTGTCCATCGCTGAAAATACCTTTCAACATGTAAACACCGGATGGCAGGTTGGCTATATCCACACTTATAATGCTTGAGCCAGCCTGGAGCTGCACACTGGTTCTGCTAACAACCTTACCATCTGCAGCAATAACCACCAGGTTCACTACATCTTTTTTGGTTGTATTTACTTTCACCTGTGCAATGTTCATTACCGGGTTAGGCGCTATACCGGATAATTCGATATCCTTAACCTGGCTGCTGAGTTTCACAATGGCTGAGTATGAAGCCTTACCATCCACATCAATGATCCTGATGCGGTAGAAAACAGTACCTGCCGGAGCGGTATTATCGTTGTAGCTGAACGGGGAAGCACATCGTGCCTGTGTGGCAATAATGCTGTTGATGTTTATGAAGTTCACCCCGTCAACCGAACGCTCCAGTTCAAAGATGGCCTGTGATGATGAGCAGGCAGCCTGCCAGTTCAATGTATTAAAGCCATTGCCTTTTGACGCATTGAAATAATTGATCTTGATCGCCAGTACACCACCGGTAGGATCTATCCTTCCTACACCAAATGGCGAGAACTGGGTGATAGTTCCACGGGTTGCATCACCACCTGTAACCGGGTTATTTCCGATTCCCACAACAGGTCCCCAAAGTGAAGTTGGAGCCGCATCATAGTGTGCAATGCCGATGACATTACCTAAGTAACTCTGGAAATTAATACCCTCCAGAGATTGCGGCCATTCTACTTTCATATCAACGGCAGCAGCTGTTGGTGAACCCGGACCATTATAATTTACAGTCCATACTGCATCCACACAATTATTTTTTTGTGGAGTAGTAAAAGGAGTACCATTCGGTTCGCCATCTGCAGTGATGCCCTGGAACACACAAACATTAAAGCTATTGCTTGCAGCAACATCAGTAGGAGTAAGCGTTACGGGCAGGTAATTAGTACCATCGCCAACCGGTAACAAGTAAGCTACAGAAGTTGCCAGGTTATTTACTCTTACAAAACCTTTAGCACCTGTACCATAGTCAACGAGTGTTGCTATTTGCTTGTTTGCATCAAAGCCTGAACCAGCAATTGCATTTCCATTAGCAATGGTTAATGTATTACCAGTTGGAATATTTAATTTACCATTCGTCAATGTCAATATTGCATTTACTGTCTCGTTATTGTCAAGCGAAACACCTGAATTATTATCAATAGTAAGCGCATTGAATGTGGTAGATGTACCACCTCCGATCGTTTGCAAAGCAGATCCGTTCATTATCACAGTAGATGCACCGCTTGCAGTATGTGTACCGCCGTTATTCAGCCAATTGCCCAATAAGGTCGTATTCTGTGTAGTTGCATCATATGTACCTGCAGTGATCTCAAAGTCACCACCCAATGTCCAGGCGGTAGTTATCTTTTGCAAAGTACCTGTGCCGCTCTTAAATAATTTGAAAGCGCCGGTTGCAGAACCTGCCATTAAAATATTAGCATTACCCGGGCTAAGCGTTGCTATACCGGTCATAGTGAAGTTACCAAACTGAACAGCCGGAGTACCGCTTGTTGCATTAGCGCCTTTAATAGCTGTTACCGTGTTTGCACCCATACTTAATGTACCAAGTATATGAGTGATCCCTGCACCAGCGGTAGCCCTGTTCGACATGATCGTTACATCACCGCCCACAGTTGCATTGTATGCATTAACGGTTGCGTCAGTTGAAAGTTCTAAAGTGCCGCCGTTAAGTTGCAATGGAACAGCAGTTGTTCCTAAGCCACTCACACTGCTTAGCCTTAATGTACCTCCTACTAAAGTAGCTGTTCCACCGGTACGTGCAGATGCCGTACCCAAAGTAAGCTGTCCGCCACCGGCCTTATTAAATGGGTTGTTACCACTCAAAGCACCCAGTGTAATATTCAGTCCGCCGTTTGATACATCAAATACAGGCGTAGCTGCAGATAATGTTGTGGCCCCAAAAGTTACACCGCCTAATCCGTCATTTACATTTGAACCGAGATAATAGAACATACTGAAATTGCCGACAGACAAGGTTCCCAGTGTGTGGGTTATACCAGCTCCAACTGTTGACCTGTCTGAGAAAATATTCACGTTACCACCAACTGTTACATTATATGCATTGACAGTTGTATTTGTTGCTAAAACCAAGGAACCGCCATTAAGCGTCAGCGCCTGTCCTGCTATACCTGCTCCGCCTGTGTTGCTGAGACGCAGACCACCCACATCAAGTGTGGTACCACCAGTATATGTGTTGGCAACATTCATTACCAACGTACCGTTATTTATTTTACGAACAACCGTTGTTCCTGTTCCGTTGCTCATGGCAACAGTACCTACTGTGATCATACCGGCATTATCAAAAGTTACGGTTTTGCTTCCTGCAAGCCCGCCTGTTGCACCGCCAGATATTGTAAGCGTATTTGTACCGGTTGTAGCAACCTGTACTGCTGAGAACGGCTGACTGAAAGTGATCAGTCCGCTGAATGTTGAGTTATTATCTGTATTACCTCCGATACTGTATTTACCGGTTGTAGCCTGGTTGGCAACAGTTACAGTACGTGCCATCGTAAAAGCACCACCAGTAAGTAAGGAAGGACTTGAACTGTTTGCTGTAGTTGAAGCATTACCCATTATTATCGCAGTTGCTGCATTACCAAACGGACCGGCCACACTGGCTGTTACGCTTGCACCAGCTATCAATGCACCAGCACTAACAGTTGTAGTGCCTGTATAAGCATTTGCACCCGATAAGGTCAGTGCACCATCTCCTGATTTGATTAAAGAACCTGTTGTAGCTGCACTTGCGCCCGAGATTGTAAGATTTTCTGTACTGGTTGCAACATCAATGGTTGAAGTTGTACCTGTTGTAAGTGTAAATGCCCTATTTGTTGAAGCAGTAACACCGGTATATTGCAGTGTACCTCCACCCAACACCAAGTTAGCTGCTGCATTTGTAGCAGCGCCGAGGTTTCCAGCAACTCCACCATTTCCAATTGTTCCCACACTTAATATTCCAGCACTGATTGTTGTTATACCTGTATAAGTATTAATACCAGACATAGTTACTGTACCTGAAGTTGTTTTAGTTAAAGCGATACCGGCACCGCCAAGAATCGCCGTTACGGAACCGCTTTGCATAGCATAAGATGTACCGGTTAAAACGCCGCTTGTACCGGCAATGGTTCCGCTTGTTAATGTTACTGTACCAACCGCATCGGTAAATGTTGCAATGTCAAAAGTTCCACCGTTAACTGTTACGGCACCACTCGACAATGCATTGTTGATACCATAAAGTAAAGTACCTGCACTAACAGTTGTTGTTCCTGTATATCCATTTGCAGCAGACAATTGTAATGTACCTGCCCCTGTTTTTGTAAGGCCATTCGCTGTAACATTACTTGCTCCTGATATTGTTAATGTGTTAGCTGCATTTGTTACTTCAATGGTTGAAGTTGCACCCAATGTGTAATTACGGTTGGTAGAAGCAGTTGCTCCTGTATATTGTAAGGTACCGCCATTCAACACTAAATTGCCAACTGCATTTGTAGCAGCACCAAGGTTTCCGGCAACTCCACCATTCCCGATCGTTGACACACTCAGTATACCTGTTGTGATCGTGGTTACACCGGTATAGGTATTTGCACCCGACATAGTTACCGTACCCGCAGTTGTTTTAGTTAAATTAACTGCACCTGCAAGAATAGCACTCACCGAACCACTCTGCATGGCATAAGATGTACCGGTTAAAACGCCACTTGTACCGGCAATGATTCCGCTTGTTAATGTTACTGTTCCAACATTATCGGTAAAAGTTCCTATATCAAGCGTACCGCCGCTTATTATTACTGCGCCGCTTGATATCGCATTATTAATACCATATGCCAATGTACCGGCACTAACAGTAGTTGTTCCCGTATAGCTATTCGCTGCGCCAAAGGTCCATGTGCCCGTACCTGTTTTATCAAGTAATCCGCTTCCTGTAGCAATAACACTATTCATAATACCAACCCCGGTTCCTGTAAGTTCCAGATCATCATTTCCACCACCAGACGTTACACCACCTGTTAATGTTAATGACCCTGTGCCCGATGCATCAATAGAAGAGCCATCGGTTGTTGTAGCAATAACACGGTTTGATGAGTTACCGGCACCTGTATATTTAAGTGTTGATGATGCAACTACAAGTGTTATGGTTCCATTGGCAACAGTTGTTGGAGCACCTAAAGAACTGGCTCCGCCACTTACATCCTGTAATGTATTTATGCTTATTGTACCGGCACTGATGGTTGTTGTACCCGTATAGGTATTCAATCCATTTAAAGTAAGGGTACCAGTACCACTCTTATTTAATAAAACAGAAGTTGCTGTTCCATTGCTGATCACACCTGTAAAAGCAGCCGGACTGCCTGTACCGGTTACAGTTAATGTTCTTGTACCTGCAGCACCACTTGAATGAGTTAAATTGCCTGAACCTGTTAAGCCGGCAACACTAAGATTAGTATTTGCCATATCAAGCGTACCATTTGTCATGGTAAGAGTTCCTGTGCTTGTTAATGCCGCAGTTAAAGTAACACCTGCTGTATTATCGATCGTTATGTCTGATGTTGTTGGTATAGCGTTTCCGGTAACCTGTGCAGCACTTCCGTTATAAACTACTTCTGAACCTGCGGTATATGTACGGGTACCGGTCAGTCTTATGTTACCTGTTCCTGCAGTAGTGGAAATACCTGCAGTGGAAGCTACTTTTAAAACACCCGTAGCACTCAAACTGAAGTCGCTATTATTTGCACCACCGCCATCTGCTACAAAACCTGCACTTCCAATTGAAAGTGTACCACTGTTTGTAAATGTTGCATTGGTACCTGTACTGTAAACATTCAATGTCCCGTTTAATGTACCCACACAAGCCGAACCCAATGTCATGTTATACCGGGTTGCTCCGCTTGTACCGAGAGATAAGGCAAAACCTGACGCTACAGAAAATGTTCCTGTAACAGTAAGTGTATTACCTGCTGCAGCCGGAACCAGGTTACAGTTGCCCCCAATGGTTAAACTGTTCAAGCTGATTGATGGTATGTTAGTAATGGCTGTAGACGTAGTATTAATGGTAACGTCATCGCCCGCAGCAGGCACACCATTCGTCCAGTTGCCGGCTGTGGTCCACAAACCACCCGTTGCCAGGTTCCAGGTTGTGGACTTGGCAAAGGCTGAATTTGCAAGAAGCAAATTTGAAATGATCAGCATAATTGCCAATGATTTCGATTTAAGTAAAAACCTTTTCATGTTGTTCATTTTAATTTAAAATTTATTAGAGATAAGCAGAACTTACATTGTTGAAAGGAAATGGACAGAGGCTTTGCCGAGGATAGGGAATACGGTTTATGATAAATACACAATTTTTAAACGGAAGGTTTATTACAGGAGGAAATGGACAGGGGGCTTTATAGCAGGATTGGGTGGATTATTTAAACTAACCTATGCCAGGCATTAGTCAGGTTAAAGAACAATAAACGTAGATTGAAAACTCTTGTGGGTTTCAAATCTGATTTCAGTGGAGGTTTATTGAAAATTATACAAACAGGTAAACATTGTTTGCACAATTCAGGTGTAAACATAAAATGAAATTCTGATAAAACAAACAAAACCGGTTTTTTTTTATAAAAAAACTGCCGTCCTGCTTGACTTTACCTTTTTAAACCCGGCAGGATCACCTGTATAAACCAGGCTTCCACCCTCACTACCTGCCTCAGGACCAAGGTCTATGATCCAATCGGCGCTTCTAATTACATCCATATTATGTTCAATTACAATAATTGAGTGGCCTTGTTCAATTAAAGCATTAAAAGAAGCCAGCAATTTTTTGATATCATGAAAATGAAGGCCTGTTGTAGGCTCGTCAAAGATGAATAAGATACTGCCCTGCGATCTGCCCTTGCCTAAAAAGGATGCAAGTTTTACCCGCTGTGCTTCGCCTCCGGATAGGGTATCGGAAGACTGGCCAAGTTTTACATAGCCTAATCCCACATCATGCAATGGTTGTATCTTTTTTGCCACATCGGCTTCATTCCTGAAAAAATCTATTGCATCATCCACACTCATATCCAATACATCAAAAATGCTTTTATCTTTATACTTCACTTCCAATACTTCTTCTTTAAAACGTTTTCCGCCACATACATCACAGGTAAGGTGTACATCGGCTAAAAACTGCATTTCAACGATCTGTTCTCCCTCACCCTTGCATGCATCACAGCGTCCCCCATCTACATTAAAAGAAAAATGTTTGGGTTGAAAACCTCTCAGCTTACTCAACGGTTGCTTGCTGAACAACTCCCTTATTTCATCATAGGCTTTTATATAAGTAACGGGGTTGCTTCTTGAAGATTTTCCAATGGGATTCTGGTCGATCATTTCAACCTGGCTTATCGAATCAATATCACCTGTAATGGCCTTATGCGATCCCGCCTTTTCGGTGAACTCTCCTTTTAGTTTTTGCAAAGCAGGGTATAATACCTGTTTCACCAATGTTGTTTTCCCGCTGCCGCTTACACCACTCACTACACATAAAGTATTCAGGGGAAATTCAACCGTTATATTCTTCAGATTATTCTGCCTTACTCCTTCCAGTTTTACAGAACGGTTCCATTTCCGGTATTGTTTAGGCGGTTCTATCTTCAGCACACCCGAAAGGTATTTGCCCGTTAAACTTTCGGGGTTACTTACAATTTCATCATAATCACCTTCGGCAACCACTTCGCCACCCAAATGACTGGCAAGCGGGCCCATGTCAATAATGTGATCGGCTTCCCTCATCATCATTTCATCATGCTCTACCACCACCACGGTATTTCCAAGATCTCTCATTTCTTTCAAGACGCTAATCAACCGTTCTGTATCACGGCTGTGCAATCCAATGGAAGGTTCATCGAGAATATATAATGAGTTGGTAAGGTTACTGCCCAGGCTCCGGGTTAACTGAATACGCTGGCTTTCGCCACCGCTTAACGAATTTGCCAGCCTGCTCAGGGTGAGGTAACCAAGCCCCACATCCAGCAATGTTTTTATCCGGTGATTGATTTCTGTAAGAATTCTTTTTGCAACCTGTTGATCATAGCTGCTAAGCCTGAGTTCAGTAAACCATTGCTGCAGGTCTTTCACCGGCATCTCACACAATTGGCCAATATGGTTACCGCCCACTTTAACATACAATGCTTCTTTACGTAAACGAAAGCCCTTACAATCTATACATAATGTTCTGCCCCGGTAACGGCTTAATAATACACGGTACTGAACTTTATACAGATTCTGTTCTACTTCTTTAAAGAAATTGTTGATGCCATTTGCAAATTGATTTCCTTCCCAAAGGTCTTGCAATTGTTTTTCACTGAGATCTATGACCGGCTTATGAATAGGAAAATCAAATTTCTTAGCTGCCTTTACAAATTGTTCTCTCCACAGTCCCAGTTTTTCCCCTTTCCACGGAGCTATAGCCCCTTCGAAAACGCTCAGGTTCTTATCCGGAATGATCAGGTCGGGATCAATGCCCAGTATCTGAGAAAAACCTTCGCAGGTGGGACAGGCGCCAAAAGGATTATTAAAAGAAAATAAATTCGGTACGGGTTCCTCAAACTGGATGCCGTCCGCTTCAAACTTATTGGAGAAATGCCGGAGTTTATCGCCGTTCATTTCCAGGTATAATTCCCCCTCGCCTTCATAAAAGCCCGTATTCACCGAATCGGAAATACGGTGTTTCTCATCTTCATCAAGTGGCTTTGCAACCAGGCGGTCTATTAATATGTATACCTGTTTTTTTTCGAGCTTTATTTTATCACTCTCCAGTATGTCCTCAATCCGGATTATCTCCTTATTAATATATAACCTTGAAAAACCTTTTTGCAGCAGTATATTCAGTTCTTCTTTTACATTCCGTTTTGCATGTTGCTTGAACGGTACCAATAATAATACCTTATCGCCTGCAGCTAAACCTTCTATGGCATTCACTACATCAGCCACGTCATCTTTTTTAACTTCTTTGCCGCTTACCGGGGAAATGGTTTTGCCTGCCCTCGCAAACAGCAGCCGCAGGTAGTCATATATTTCCGTCATACTTCCTACCGTACTTCTTGGTGTACGGGTGATCACTTTTTGTTCGATGGCAATGGCAGGGCAAAGTCCTTTGATATAATCCACATCGGGTTTATTCATACGCTGCATAAACTGGCGGGCATAGGAACTAAGGCTTTCGGCATACCGGCGCTGTCCTTCGGCAAAAAGCGTATCAATCGTTAACGATGATTTACCCGAACCTGAAACACCGGTAACTACAATGAGTTTATTACGGGGGATCTCAACGTTTATATTTTTCAAGTTATGAACCCGGGCTCCTTTAATATAAATACCCGCTTGCCGGGATGTGGTTTCTTTCTGAATCGTTGCCTTTACAATAGCCATAGCCAAAAATAGTACTTTAATTGTGCTGTGTTATATATGTGAAATTTTTCTTAAAGAGACCAGGTCCGTATTGATGTTTGACCCCATTTAGTATTTTTACCATGTTATCGATGATGAAAAATTGAGTGTTTTTACGCACGGATTATCAAAAAACATCTTCTATTTTTACTTTCCAATATCCAAAAAAATGAAAAGCCGCTAGAGCCTATCTAAAAGACTTCTACGATTTTTTTCACCTTTTTTGGACCTGTTACTAAAATCCTAACAATCTAAAACTGTAGAAGTTTATGAAATGCCTTAACAACCTTACCGATCAGCAACTTATCCATTTGTACATGGAAGGAGATGCCAATGCCCTTGCCACCATCATCGTGCGTTACAAGGACAAAATTTACACCTCAATTTACTTATTGGTAAAGGACAAGTACCTTACCGAAGACATTTTCCAGGATGTTTTTATCCGTATCATCGACACTTTAAAAGGCGGCCGCTATACTGATGAAGGAAAATTCCTGCCCTGGGCCATGCGTATTGCACACAACATGTGCGTTGACCACTTCCGCAAAGTAAAACGCACCCCAACCATTAAAACCAGCGAAGACCGCGACATTTTTGAAGTACTTAATTTCTCCGAAGCCGGTGCCGACCAGAAAATGATGAATGGCCAGAGCCACGACCGGGTTAGAAAGATGGTTGACATGCTTCCGGAAGACCAACGGGAAGTGATCATATTACGTCACTATGCAGAATTGAGTTTTAAAGAAATTGCTGAACTTACCCAATGCAGCATCAATACTGCTTTGGGCCGTATGCGCTATGGTTTAATAAACCTGCGTAAAATGATGACCGAAAAACAAATTGCACTATAGAATTCTGTAATCCCCAATTACAAATTAAAAGCCTCCGTAATCAGCGGAGGTTTTTTTATTGTTACCTGCGCATTGCCTTTATTCCGCATTTAAGCCATGCAGCAAATTCATCGGGACCGGGGGTGTAGAACTTGGTTTTAGTAAGTGTTTTTTCATCCGGGCTGATGATGGCATATTGCGGTTGTGAAGTGGCTCCAAAATTTTCTGTTTGAAAGGTGGCCCACTTATCCCCTACCGTGATGATTGATTTATCATTTCCTGAATTTGTTTTGAAAACAGTTTGCTCTGTAGCCGGCAATTTTGTCCGCTCATCTACATATAGAGACACTACAACAAATTCATTCTTCATCAGGGTGGCAACTTCCTGGCTGGTCCATACTTTTTCTTCCATGCGCCGGCAGTTAACACATGCCCATCCTGTGAAGTCGATCAGCAACGGTTTATTCTCTGCCTTTGCCATTGCCAGTGCTTTCTCATAATCGTTATGAATTGGTTGTGCCATATCAGCAAGTAATACATGATGGCTATAGATGCTGTAAGATAAAGGCGGGGGAAAGCCACTTAACAAACGAAGGTCTGCCCATTTTGTATTAGTAAGCCCGGGAGTTAAGTAAAGTGTAAAGGCAGAAAAGAATAAAATAAACCCAATACGGAATGCTGAAAACTTTCTCTTTCCGGAAGTATGACCAATTTTCAACCAGCCTGCTAAATAAAGAACAATTGCTGCAGATATCAGCACCCAAGCACCTACAAAAATTTCTCTCTTTAAAATTCCCCATTGCTCCACGTTATCGGCATTGGCCAGGAATTTAACAGCCAGGGCCAGTTCAATAAACCCAAGCACCACTTTTACTTCTGTCATCCATCCGCCCGACTTAGGTAAAGAATGCAGCCAGTTGGGGAACATAGCAAACAAAGCAAACGGCAATCCCAGTGCTAAACCAAAACCGGCTGCACCAGCTGTAAGCGGCCAGGGCCCCTCATTTGCAACATTCGCCAACAGGGTACCAAGTATCGGGCCGGTGCAGGAGAATGAAACGATTGCCAATGTGCCGGCCATAAAGAAGATGCCGAAAATATTTCCAAGCCCCGACCTGGAATCGGCTTTATTTGCCAATGAAGCAGGCAACCCGATTTCAAACAAGCCAAAAAAAGACAGGGCAAATAAAATGAACACTACAAAAAACAACAGGTTCAGCCATACATTGGTGGAGATGTTATTGAATATCTCCGGACTGATGGTCTTACTGGCGATATGAAACGGAATGGTAATGGCAACATAAATGAGGAAGATAAACAGTCCGTAAAAAACAGCATTTGCAATTCCTTTCTTTTTGCCATGTGATTTTTTGGTGAAAAAAGTCACCGTAACCGGGATCATAGGAAATACGCAGGGAGTTATCAACGCAATCAAGCCACCTAAAAATCCTAACAGGAAAATACCGCCCAGGCTTTTGTTCTGTGTTGCATCATCACCACAATCCGATACCGGGTTTTTAAGATCAATCGAAGAGATTTTTATTCTTCCACCTGAAGCAATGCCCCCTTCCAGAGATACGCTAAATTCAAAAGGATCGTCGCCTAAAAATTCGTCGCCCTTGTTGTAAAAACAGGTAATACTGCCCAGGAGTTTTGCCGGTACCGCATTTTTAAAATCAACAACGACTTTCCACATTGCTGCCCCATTTATCAATTGAACCGTTCCTTTTTTAAAAAGAGCAGAAGGGATTGTTTGGATATTCGTTCCGGCATTAACCTGTTCGATGATACGAATGGAAGAATCAGAGAAAATTATTTCTGCAGATTTTACTCCATCAAGATCCTGGCCAGGTGCATACAGGCTGCTGCCGGCAACAGCGGGTGCTGTAAATATTAATTCGTATTTTTTATCACTGAGTTTCTTGCTGCTTACCGTCCACTTAAAAACATTAGCCAAAGAATCTGCCTGGGAGAATGCGCATAATCCCGGCAATAAAAAAAGCACAGGAAATATAAATCGTAAATGTTTTATCATGTCAGGTATCTACAAAAAACGAGTTCATATAAAGAACCCGTTTCAGATCAAGTTCAAAAAATAGTTATTTCAACGCCAGGTTAAACGTTACTTTTTTAGACGGGAGGCATTTCTTATCATCACATGTCTGGTATTCTACCGAACCGCTGATATTTGTTTTGGCGGCTGTTTTTAATTTCACCTTTTGTACAAACTCCAGCTCATTTGAATACTGGTTGGCCGATATGCCCAGCCGTTTATCGGTATATGTTTCCATTTTACCGTTCTCTTTCACCTTTCCCTCAAGACTTACCAGTGGATTTTTATTAAACGCTATTGCTGTCGGGTTAATGATGGCATCCTTGGGTTGTGATTGGGAATACAGGTGCCAGTTCATCTGGATATTTGCAACCATATGGATCTCGTATGTTTTAGCATCGATCTTTTTTGCAGTAAATGTCCATTTAACCGGGTCGAGTATCTGGGCGTTGGAAAGCCCGGTTACTGCAACTAATACAAGGACTATTAATAATCGTTTCATGTAAATCTTATTCATACCCAAAATTACGGAATTGTAAGTTATGCGGATGTCGGGATGAAGACGTTTTACAGCAGTATATTGTTAATTTATACCAAACAGGTGGTTAAAAACACTCCTGCCATCTTCATTACCCAGCAGGCTGCTGCAGGCTCTTTCGGGGTGAGGCATCATGCCAAAGACATTCCGTTGTTTATTGCAGATGCCTGCAATATTATGGATAGCGCCATTGGGATTAGCACCTGCATTCACATTCCCTTTTTCATCACAATACCGGTAAATGATCTGCCGGTGCATCTCCAGCTCTTCCAGCGTGGTATCATTGGCAAAATATCTTCCCTCACCATGCGCTACAGGGATCCTGAGCGGAGTCGAAGTATATTTAGCGTTGCCTTCTGAGGCGCCTTCTTTTATATAAATATTTTTACAAACAAACTGCTGATGGCTGTTGCGCAAAAGAACCCCCGGGAGCAAACCGCTTTCGCATAATATTTGAAAGCCATTGCAAACGCCCAGCACTTTTCCTCCCCTGTTGGCAAACTCGATCACACTTTGCATCATGGGACTAAACCGGGCGATGGCACCACAGCGCAGGTAGTCGCCATAACTGAATCCACCGGGCAGAACGATGCAATCATCCGTTGTAAAACTGCTGATGTCTTTATCCTTGTGCCAGAGCTGGATTACTTCCTGTTGTAAATCATTCTGGAGAGCTTCTATCATGTCCCTGTCGCAGTTGCTGCCGGGGAAAACCACTACGCCGAATTTCATGTATTCTGAATTGTAAGATGATACTTAGGTTGGTGGCAAAGGTAATAAATGTATGCCTATCTGCTATCTGATCAGACGAAGTAATTAATGGCAATAACAAAAGCAACCATCAGCCAGTGCAGTAACAGCGGGAACCAGTTTTTTGCAGGATACAGGAATGCTGCTCCCAGAAAAGCCGATAAGGGCACGGCGCATAATATCCAGTAGTCAAACGTATGCGTGGCATTTATAAAGGGCACAAACAGTGCCACCATCAGGTAAAGGAAAATAAGGTTCCAGCTTTTGCGGGCCTGGATCAACTGGCGCCTGAAATTCTGCTGAATGAAAAAGATACCAATGATGGAAGTAAGAAGAACGATTATGATGGCTGCATAAGCCCACTGGGTTTGATTGAAAACCGGCAGGGTAAAGGCAAAGCCCGGAAAATGATAGCCCTGCCATTTGTCGGTTAAAAAAACAATGGCCAGCAAAAAATAGTAGGGTGTAATGATACCCAGCAGCGCAATGACCCATTCGGCCAGTTTAAAAGGCCGGGTCAATGCCAGTCCGAAAATGATCAATGCGGCAAAAGCAAGTGATGGAAAATAAAAGAATGTGGAAAGACCGATGGCAATGCCGATATTAAAGAGTGCTGTTTTAGGTGATGGACTGTTATAGAGGCCACTCATCTTTGCCCATACCCATATCAACAGGGTATTAATGATCAATGGCGAGGATAAAACATTCCACTCCATGAACAGGGAAGTGATGAGCAGGTAACTCATACCGGTAAGATAATTGGGCCGCTGCATGATACGCTGATCATTTACCAGCTTATTAAAAGTTACAGCCTGGGTATATAACAATACAAATGCAATGATGGGATAGATCACCGGAAGTCCAACGCCGACCGACTGCAGCCATTTTAATAAAGCCTTATACAGGAACCCATCGATCTGTTGCTGATGCGGTATTTGGGGATGCAGGAATACGGGTAATTTCAGCAATAACCCATACAGCAGAAGTAAAAAATTGTTATAAGAATTATTGGCCTTAAAAATACCGGTCACAAAAGAGATAATTGGTAATGAGTGATAAGTCTGTACGCAAAAATGAGTATTTATTATTACTTAGTGAAAACTGTTTGTACACGTGGCAGATAATACCCTGCCTAGAATTCTACTTTAGCAAAACACAGGTTGCCGCGGTAAGCACAGGGAATGATAAGTTGCCCGGCACCTATCTGTTTGCTTAAGCTGGGCATAAACTCATATCCCTTTTCTTTACTTTTTAAAGTAGGGTTTCTTTTTATTGTTCCGTTGGGTGAAATACCCTGGTCTGTCACGATCTGGTTTTTCCGGTCGTTGTTAAACAGGAAATGTATTTCGCCTGAAAAGATCATGGTTGAAAAAGACAGGAAATTTTCTTCATCATCGGCAAACTGGTCCTTCTGTATGATCCTGCTCCATTCGGGTTTACCATTTTTATTGACGCTCAATACCAGTATATTCTCACAATAGTACCTGGTGGAGGACTGGTTATTAAAGCTGCTATATGGCCTGTAATATCCCATGTATGGATTGTAATAATAATACCCATTAGAGGGATAGTAAGGATTATACAGGTAGTCGTACCGGTTCCAGGTATTATTGCTTCCCCGGGTATCGCTGGTATAATCTTCTGCGGCAAGTATGAAGCCGCCGTCTTTTTTTACGATCACCTGCCGGATGAAGTAGTTATCAAAAGCAAAACGTAACAGGCCGCTCCGCTTGGCCTCATCCCGCAACGAATCGCTGAATTCGGTAAACTGTGATGCAAAGGGCCCGGATTTGTCCCTGTCCCATATACAGGTATACAGCCCATCAATACTGCCCCTGTTCTTTTTGTAATAGAAGGTATTAATGAGATACCGGTTGTTCAGGTTATCAACTTTAAGATGCACATCGTCAATAAACTTTTCTTCCAGGTCGATCTTCTGGTAAACAGGAATATTTTGCGACGGCGACAGCGTTACCAGGTCGAGCATACTGGTATAATCCCTGTTTCCCGATTGCGTTTCATGAGAAAAAATAAAAGTTCCGTCATTGCCAAGTGTAAAATTGTCGCAGTTCTCCCTGCGCTCATTAAAGTCAGTAACATACCGGTTCTTGCTCACTAATTTAAAATCCTTGTCGAACAGCAGGCTTACCATGTCGAACTTCTGGTAGCGGGTCTGAATTTTAAATATCATGATCCGCTGCCTGTCTTCACTGTGTATCACCGCATAGATCTTGTTATTTGCCATCACGGGTATCCGGGTAGTATCCACTTCAACAGGTTCATCGATTTTTTCTCCATTATCATTCATCTTTACCACCATGCAATGCAGGGTATTCTTCTTCTGGAATTGGTATATGACATAAAAAAAATCCGGGTAAGCAACAAAATCAACATTGAAGGTTTTTTCCGGCACAAAATCCAGGTTAACTGTTTTGACCGTGTTCATGTCATTATCATAAACGCTGATCTTGTGTTTCCACCGCACATTTTTGTAAACGAGAATTTTGTTGTTCAGGCGGCCGATGATATCAAAATTCATATCACGGGTATCTTCCCTGTCAAAATCAGAGAACTTGAGGGTTTGTGCAGGAACCACTGCCGGCATCAACATCCCAAATAAAATAAGAAGCAAACAAACCCGGTTCATACTGGTAAACTTTGATACTAAAATTACGATTTTAAACCCATAGCGGGTAAATTACACTGAACAAGATGTGGCTGAATTTGTTTTTACATAATAAACCAGTTTTTTTATAGCATGGCAACCATTTTAATTACAGGCGGCACCGGCTTAATAGGCAAAGCCCTCACAAAGGCATTGTTGCTGCAGGGTTATGAGGTAATTATTTTAACCAGAAATATTACCGGGAGAAAGGCAACGCAAGGCACCAGCTATGCCGCATGGGATGTGAAAAAGCAACAAATTGACCGGGCTGCTATTCAGCAGGCAGATTACGTAATCCACCTGGCAGGCGCCGGCGTGGTTGAAAAAAAATGGACCGGGGCCTATAAAAATGAAATCAGGGAAAGCCGCACAGAAAGCAGCCGCCTGCTTATAGATGCTTTAAAGAATAACAATAATAACGTGAAAGCCATTGTGAGCATGAGTGCCATTGGCTGGTATGGCGCCGATGCCGAAGCGGTTAAACCATTTGAAGAAACAGATGCCGCCGACTCCGGCTTCCTGGGAGAAACCTGCAGGCTTTGGGAAGAAAGCATTGAATCGGCAGTCGCTCTTGGAAAAAGACTGGTAAAACTCAGAACCGGTATTGTGCTCGCCGGCAATGGCGGTGCTTTGGCAGAATTTAAAAAGCCGCTTCATTTTGGGGTGGCTGCCATTTTAGGAAATGGAAAACAAATGGTAAGCTGGATCCATGTGGATGACCTGTGCCGTATGTTCCTGTATGCCATTGAAAATGAAAAACTGCAAGGCAGTTATAATGCGGTGGCGCCAAAACCGGTATCCAACAAAATACTCACACTCACTTTAGCCAAAATAATGCGGGGCAGATTTTACATTCCTATCCACGTGCCGGTATTCGTTTTAAAACTAATGCTGGGGCAACGAAGCATTGAAGTATTAAAAAGTGCAACGGTAAGCTGCAAAAAGATAATGGCTAACGGGTTTAAGTTAAATTATGATGACATTGAAACTGCATTAACAGACCTGGAGAAAAAATAAATTACAGATCAGACCTCATCATTTTCCTCCGGCTCCAGAAATAAAACAGGATAAGATAGCCAAGCGCCAAAGGAAACACTACCGAATTAAAATCAGAAGGCAGGATATTCCTGGCAATGCCCGAAAACTGTTCGAAAGGTGAAGTAAGCAGTCCATCGGAAGCATTCATGGGTAAGTAATTACCGAGGTTACCCCAGTCTATGTTACTGTCCTTTTTCAATTTAACCGCCAGAAAGAATAACATCAACGATACACCATTTTCGAAAATGGTATAAATAAAGAAAAGGGCGATCGCAACTCCCGATTTTTTTGTAAGCAGTGAGATCAGGATGGCTACCATATTATAGGTGAATGCCTTTAACAGGAAATACCCGATATTCTCAAAACCATTCAATGAAAAGGAGGAACCGGATGTTGCACCAAAGATCAAAGCAGTAATTACAACAACCAGCGTACATGCCAAAGCAAAAATTAATGCCATTGCGATCTTTACCTTTAAAAACTCAAACCGGCTCCAACCATCAATGATGTTCTGGCGGTGGGTCTTGTAATTAAATTCGTTTGATATTAAGATCACGATCAGCAAAGCCGGCAGCATTAAAAAATAACTACTGTAATAGCTTACGGTCTTCCAAACCATATCAAAATCAAAGGGAGATCCCCCAAGCAATATCTTTGAAGCCTGCACTTTATCAAGTACATTTCTTTTAAACAAAAAAACAATGTAATTGGAGGCTCCCACGCCAAGTACAAAAAAAGAACCCAACAAAATAAAACCGGTATAGCCTTTTATTTTCAGCCATTCAATTTTCAAGAGATTGATCATTGTAAAATTATAAGCAGTTTAGAATATTATTTATCGCTTTGTTTTCCTGTAATTTCCAAAAACCTGGTTTCCAGCGATTTTCGTTTTACATTTAATTTGTTAAGCACAATTCCTTTTTCAAAGCACATCCTGTTAATGGCTTCCCCGGTAACACTTTCGGCGCATATCAATTGCAGGTCATTTTCTGTTTCTGTAATTGACAATACACCGTCATATTGTTGCAATATATTTTTTACAGCATTTTTATCAGCCGCACTTATTTCTATCAATACATTCGTGACCGTATCAACTCCCCCGGTATTCATGAGTTCTGCAACAGAGCCCACGGTTTTCAATACCCCTTTTTGAATGATGGCCACATGGGTACATACTTTTTCCACTTCATCAAGGATATGACTTGCCATGATGATGGTTTTACCCGCTTTATACAATTCCTTTATCAGTTCCCTGATCTCTGCAATACCGGCAGGGTCTAACCCGTTTGTTGGTTCATCAAAAACCAAAATATCCGGATCTCCTAAAAGTGCTGAAGCAATGGCCAGCCGCTGTTTCATCCCCAACGAATAGGTATTGAATTTAGAAGTCCTGCGATCATACAGGTTTACCATTTTTAAAACCTTCTCAATATCTCCTTCGCCCCTGCCTTTGATCATCGCTGCTATCTTCAGATTTTTTTCTGCGCTGAGGTAATGATAAAAATTAGGGGTTTCCAATAAGGTGCCAATGGTTTTTCTTACATCATTTGGGGCAAGTCCGTTGCCTGCCCAGGAGTATGTTCCACCCGAAGCCTTTATTACATCCATTACAATGCCCAGCAAAGTTGTTTTTCCACTTCCGTTCGGACCTAAAATTCCAAAAACAGTTTTTGGAGGTACTGAAAAACTAACATTATCAAGTGCTTTAACCTTACGATAATTCTTAGTCAGATTATTGATACTGAGTACTGCCATGATTGAAGAAATGAATTGTGGGCATGAAGATAACTGAAATTTTTCAGGCAGAGTCCGGCACCTGTTTTTCGTGCCAGATAGAAGTGAACCCGCCTACCACGGCAAAGCCCTTATTGTCAAAATCAAGTTGACCGAGTTTGAGATCATCAATATCTGTTTGCAGCACTTTACGGGTGAATGGATTTAGTGTTCCGCCTTTTTCTCCTGCAGCCACTTCCGGGTAGTATTGAAACTGCGGATCAACCAAAGTACCCCGGGGAAACATGATGCCCGGCGTTCCTTTTCCCCGGATATCAAGGATGTGCGGATGATCCAATCCAAGCGTATGGCCAAATTCATGCGCAGCCGTACTGGAATTATTGAGCAGGTTCTCCAGTTTAAAATAACCGGTATTCGAATTCACCCCGTCAACAAAAGAAATATTGCCAATGGCAAATTCTTCAATGCGGAAATAATTATTGCGTGGATTGGTATTTTCAAATACTGTCTCAGGAGTAAGCGTCTTGTTGTATGAGCCTTTGATATTAAAACGAACATTGTAGTTTTTTCTAAAGAACCAGTTCTGGCTTAGCTGGATCATTCCCCCCGGTTCATTCCAGTGATCTTCCACATCCTTTGCGATCTGCATACTTAATTCTTCAGTAGCCGCATCACCGTAAAAGATCAGTTCGGCATGAATGACCAGGAGGTTCCTGTTTGGTTGCAGTTCGGCTTCGCCCATAAATTTTATTTTAATGGTCTGACGCCCCCGTCTGACCATAATCACAAACCACAAACTTGTTTAGCAAGTTCTTTATTGAAGATCGAATTTAATCGTAAATCCTTATAAAACCTGCAGGAAGACCATTTCCATTCTTCAGGGTTGGTTACCATACCTGCCTCAACGGGATTATTGTGAATATAATTAAAGGCATTTAAATAATAATCCTGCTTTGAAAAAGACTTATTAATCAATATAACTTCATCATTTAAACAAATGGACTTTGTTCTTGGCCTGAATAAAGAACCTGAGCGGTTGTTCTTGATATTATATTCATGAGAATAAGTGCTCAGCAGTTTTCTGAAGCCATTAGTGACAGGATCAAGCAATAAATCACCTTATTTTTTTAGTTCGAGGACCCGGTTATCGGTATTAATCATGAAATGAAAGTGAGTATTCATCAGGCACCAGGCCAATGTTTCGCAATGAGGAACTATGTTGCTTTTATATAACTGAAGAAAATAATGAAAATGAATATCCTCACAAAATAACACCTGGTTATTATTTCCCTGGTTGTAAACATGGTAAATATTTCCGGGCAGGAATTTCATTAAAAATATTATAAATGGTCAGACGATGACGTCAGACCAAGTAACTGTTCTTTAATTGGTTAAACCCGGGTATTTAATCAGGAGATCGATGTTAATTCCGCAAGGGCTTGCCGCTCTTTAAGATGGATTGAATCCGTTCGAGTGTTTTCTTCTCTCCCGTCAGACTTAAGAAAGCTTCTCTCTCCAGGTCAAGTAAATATTGTTCACTTACCAGGGTTGGTTCACTCAGATCGCCGCCACACATAACATAAGCCAGTTTCTTTGCAACGGTCACGTCATGATCGGTTGCATAGTTACCCCGCCACATGCCATTGATACCTGCATGCATGGCGCCCAGCATGGAGCGCCCCAACACTTTAATATCGGTACGCTGCACGGGCATCACATATCCGTCATCATACATTTCTATGACCGCCTGTTTTGCTTCGGCGATCCGTCGCCCCTGGTTAATACTTACTACATCATTGCCTTTCCGGTAAATGCCGAGCTCAAATGCCTCATACGCCGATGTGGCAACTTTTGCTGTTGCAATAGTTAAAAAACGATTTTGCAACGGAATGGTATCGGGTTCGCCGCTGTGCACTTCATCAGCAGCCCGTAAAACAAATTCTTTTGTTCCGCCACCGCCGGGGATGACACCAATACCCACTTCAACCAAACCGGTATATGTTTCTGCAGCAGGAATAACTTTATCAGCATGCAGGCTCATTTCGCAACCGCCACCCAATGCCAGTCCGTGTGGCGCCAGCACAACCGGGATACCGGAATAACGAACCCTCATCATCGTATTCTGAAACTGCCTGATCGCCATATCAATCTCATCATAATCCTGTTCGATAGCCATCATGAATATCATACCCACATTGGCACCCGCACTGAAGTTGGGGCCTTCATTTGCGATCACCAATCCTTTGTATTTATCTTCTGCCAGGGCAATTGACTTTTGTATTCCTTCCAGCACTTCGCCACCAATGCTTCCCATCTTGGTGTACCATTCAAGTCCCAGCACATCATCACCCAGGTGATAGGTACGGCACCCTGAATTTTTCCAGATGGTTTGATTTTCAAAATTCCGCATCACAATGAATGCTTCTGCACCGGGCATCGTTTTGTAGGCCTTGCTGCTTACATCATAACAAAGCCGTTTGCCGTTCTCTACTTTATAAAATGACGTGGCACCGCCGGCGATCATTTCGTCCACCCATGCAGCTACTTTATATCCTGCTGCTTTCATGGCTTCAGTTGTTTTTGCAACGCCCAATACATCCCAGCTTTCAAAAGCGCCTATCTCCCAGCCAAAGCCAGCCATCATGCCATCATCAACACGGTACAGTTCATCACTGATCTCGGGAATGCGGTGAGAGATATAAGAGAACAGGTTGTAATGAAACTGGCGGTAGAAGTCTCCCGCCTTATCTGTGCCGGCGCACAATGCTTTTATTCTTGTTTTCAGATCTTCAATAGGCTTGGCAGTTTCTAATGTGGCGAATTTTGTTTTCATTCGTGGTTCATATGCAAGAGTAGAAAGATTGAGGACATGGATTTCCTTCTCCCCTTTAGGGGATGGGGGCATCTTCTTAAAAAACCCTTGCCCGGTTTTATCACCCAGCCAGTTATTCTCTACCATTTTATTTAACCAGGCCGGAATGGCAAACACTTCTTTGGCTTCATCATCCGGGCAATTGTCTGCAACACCTTTTGCAACCTTCACCAGGGTATCAATACCCACCACATCCGCCGTGCGGAATGTGGCAGACTTTGGCCGGCCAATGATGGGGCCGGTAAGCGAATCAATCTCATCAACGCTTAACTGCAATTTCTCCATGGCATTCATAATCGCCATCATACCAAAAACCCCAACCCGGTTTGCAATGAAAGCAGGCGTGTCCTTACAGAGCACCGTTGTTTTGCCAAGCGTAAGATCGCCGTAGTGCATTAAGAAATCAACAACCGCCGGATCGGTATGTGGCGTGGGAATAATTTCCAGTAGGCGCAAATACCTCGGCGGATTAAAAAAGTGCGTACCACAGAAATGTTTTTTAAAATCATCGCTTCTTCCTTCCGTCATCATATGAATAGGAATGCCCGATGTGTTGGATGTGATCAGGGTTCCGGGCTTGCGGTATTTTTCCACCTCCGTAAAAACAGATTGTTTGATATCCAGTCTTTCCACTACTACTTCTATCACCCAGTCGTACCCGGCAATGTCTTTCATGTTGTCGGTAAAATTGCCCGTCTTGATTCTTTTCACGGTGTCTTTTGTATAAACAGGCGACGGATTTGATTTGATGGCAGCAGCCAGTGCATCATTCACTATTTGATTTCTTGCCGCAGGCTTTGCATCGGCAGGCAGATCTTTGGGAACAATATCCAGTAACAACACTTCAAGTCCTACCCCGGCAAAATGACAGGCAATACGGCTGCCCATTACCCCACTACCTAAAACGGCTACCTTTTTAATGATTCTTTTCGACATGATCTAAAATTAGTTAGTTAAACAACTATTTGCTAAACCGAAATTAAGACTTTATTGATTATGCCGAAAATAAAAACTGCTCAAGGATATAAAACGATGTAAACGCCTTTACTGGAAGCAATTTGCTTTTTGTATAACCAGTTGATAACACTGAACCGGTCATTGGGTGCCCAAACCAATACATCATGTTGCGGGAAATATTTATGCAGGAAAGAAGACTGAAAATAATACCCGGATACTGCATCAACCGGAAAGTTTCTTACTGTGTTTGAAATACTGTCAACCCAATATTTCAATGAATCGTCATTTATCAGATAGGGATTAAACACCGGTGTGTAATAAGAAGTATAAAAGCCCCTGTCGCTGAATCTCTTTAAGAGTTCTGCCCGTGACGACTCAACAAGCAGCTTATCCTGCAGATGATATTCTTCCCGTAACTGAAGCAGTTTATCCAGTGCCGGTTGCGCAGTTTGATCAGACAGGTTTTTAAAGTCGAGCCAGATGCTTGCCTGCAAACCGAGGTGCTGATATTCTTTAAGCAATGTTTCAAGCTCCAGCCCGGTGGGTTTATCTGCATCATGGTGCACATCAAAAACATTCTTTGCCGTGTTGAAATAAACATCGCATTCCATTCCGCCTGTATTCCTGTCTAACTTATCATTCATCCGTTCAACAGAATTTACTCCCTTTACCCAGCTCTTATCAGTATTGATCAAATGATGCCCGGCCCTGGGCATGGATTCATTCTTAAACGCAGGATATTTTTTAGGAAACATAACCCTTACCAGCCCTTTATGCAGGTAACTGTCAACCGTTATACCGGCGACCAGGATAAAAGCCATTAGCTTATATTTGTTTCGTGCAATCCACTTCAGCATGCTTATTGGTATTTTATGAAATTCAGTTTATCGGCCACTACTGTTAGATCTGCCTGGCAAAACAATAAGCCTTTTATTGCATTCCTGTTTTACCTCCTGCTCATTCATTCGCTTTTAAAAATAATATTTTATAACTACAATCATCATTTATTGTTCGGTGGAGCCGGAGAAACCAGCTCTCTTTCTGCCAAACTATCGCTGGTAAAGTGGTCGTTGGCCTATGACCTGCTGACTTTATTATTCATCAATACAACCCTGTTGCTGTTGCTGCAGGCAGGGAGATTAGTCCCGGCAAAATTATCATCACGGATCATCCTGCCGGTATTCATGATCATAAACACAGCAGCCATATTGCTGAATGTGCTGGACATTTTCTATTTCCGGTTCCACTTTCAACGGGCCAATGCCGACCTGCTTTATGTTATTGCCCATCCCTTTAAACAGGTATTTCACTTTAACGCTTTCCTCATTATTTTATTTATACTGGTAACAGCAGCCATCATCTGGCTTATATGGTTCCTTCACAGTAAACTGTATGCTTCTTTTCTAAATAAGAAGCATGGAAATCTTGTGACCGTCGTATTGTTCGGCTGCATGGCAATTGTATTTATCTTCCGCAGTAATTTTTCCAATATCCTGTTGCCCTCCTATCCACTGGTAGAAATAAAAAGCAATGAGCTGCCCATCGTGGAAAATTCCTTTCATACATTCGCTTACTCTGTTTTCCGGGGCGGAGATGAGATACCAACCCGTACTTATTTTTCCGATGCCGCCTGTGATTCCATTTTCCCGGTGAAAAAAACATTGCAGGCAAATACCCCAACACCGGGCAAAAAAAATGTCGTCCTTTTTATCATGGAAAGTGTGGCCTATGATTTTTTTGATAGCACGGGTATTTACAAAGTGCGAATGCCCTTCTTTGATTCGATCCTGCAAAAAAAGCATGTTCTATAAAAATGCCTTTTGCTATTCGCATGAATCCAATAAAGGGATTACAGCTATTCTTGCCGGCATCCCTACCCTCACCGACATTCCGTTCTATCATTCGCAATATGTAAACATGCCGGTTACGGCAATCGGTAGAGCATTGCAAAAAGATAATTACAGTTCGATTTTCTGCATCGGCGATGCGTATGACAATTTCGGCTTTGCCAAATGCATGAACTGGCTGGGCATTGATAAATATTACAGCGAAGAGGACATTCCCGGTTATAAAGAACTGCCGGCCCACTCCATGGGACTGCAGGATGAAAATGTGCTGCCTTTCTTTTACCAGAAACTAAATGCAATGCAGAAACCCTTCCTTGGCATTCACTATAATATCTCCACACACTATCCTTATGATCTTTCTCCAGCCTACAAAGAAAAATTTCCCGGCAGTTATACGCCACCCATGAAGTCGATGCAGTATTACGATCATTGCCTCCGGCAGTTCTTTAACGAAGCTGCAAAACAACCCTGGTTCAAAGAAACTGTCTTTATCTTTTGCTCCGATCACTGGATGTTTCCCGAAGGCATTGAAGGAACCTACAATGCTGTTAGTAGTTACCGCATACCGCTGATCATCTTTGACCCGGCCACAAACAAAAAAGAAATAAGAAATGAAGTAGTGAGCCAGTTTGACGTGTTGGGAACCATGATGGCCGCCACCGGTTACAAAGACAGCATAACCAGCTATGGCGGAAATTTATTCGACAGTAGTTCATTAAACAGTTTTGCATTTTCAAAACCGGGAAGTTCGTTATACCAGGTAACAGACAGCAATTATGTACTTGGTTTTAATGTAACCAAGAACCAGGCTGAATACCTGTATAATTATAAAAAAGACAACCAGCTTAAAGAAAATCTTGTTGCAAATAAAAATGCATCCAGTATCCTGGATGCATTAACGAAAGAAATAAAGTCGTTTATTCAAAAAGCAGGCGCACACTACAACGGCAAACCTGTCAGATAATTCGTGATTTTAATCTTCAAAGAAATTATTTCCGTTACTGCTGACAACAGATCTTTTGCCATCGGCTGACCGCAGCATGGCATACTGCCCGCCTCTCATCAATCTTATATCTGTATACTTTGCGTCAACTTTATGACCACCTAGAAAATATAAACCTTTCAGATCATCTCCCCCGGTAAGAATGAATGCCCCGCCGTTCTTATCATAAGTGATGGCCTTGTATTCAGCAGGAACAACATCCTTGTAATTTGAATTCTTTACGCCCGTCTTACCATCTTTAGTGATGATAAAATAATCCATGCCGTCTTTTCCCTTTTCATGAATGATGTTGCTGTTATCAACCGACACATACGGAGAGCCATTGCCAAACAGGATGCCTTTCATTTTATTCTTTTCCACCACCAGGTAGCCCAGGCCGCTGATCTCGAGTTTGGTTATTGAACTGTATTCAAACGGAACGATCACTTCAAACTTATTATTGAACACGCCGTAGTTGGTATCCTTTACAGCGATGTAATAATTATCCTCCCTGCCTAACATTTTATAATCGCTTACGATCTTATCAAAGATGTCGTTCTTCTTAACCGTGCTGTAATTGGTTTCGGTAGTTGTAATGGGCGACTTATTCAGGTCAGAAGTGCTGTTCTCCGGGATGGCCGGGCAGCCCTGCATGGTTTCCCCTTTTGTATTGATGCATAGTTCATAGCCGTCTGCACGAACCGAGACTCCGGCAAACAAAATTGCTTTTTGATTATCGTTCAGGTCATCAGCGGTTACGATCTTTGCTCCTTTGGCAAGGTATCCAACCCGGAATGGCTTGGCCACCGTGAATTTAAATGGGATCACCAGCTTACCTGCCTTGTTGATATATCCATACTTCCCTCCCTTTTTTACAGCGGCAAATCCTTCAGAAAAAAAATCCGCCTCTTCATAAGCAGGAGTAATGATGATCTTTCTATCCGGGTCTGCATATCCCCATAGATTTCCTTTACGGTATGGTATCAAAGACAGATCCCCATCCTGGGCAAATACAGGCATAATAAATGTAACAAACAGCCCCACTAACAGATTCTTTCTTTTCATAAAAACAGTTTTAAATTATGTAACAAAATGCAATGCTGCATTCAAAGTCATTAACTGACCGGGCTACCTGTGTCAATAATGGTGCCGGGACTTACAAAATGCAGTTTGCCGCTTTTATCTTCCGCCATCAATATCATTCCATTGCTTTCAATACCTCTCATTTTACGGGGAGCCAGGTTGGCAACCACCACTACCTGTTTGCCAATGATGTCTTCGGGCTGGTAATGCAAAGCTATGCCACTCACAACTGTTCTTGTTTCAAAACCCAGGTCGATCTGCAGCTTTAATAATTTATCTGCCTTCTCCACTTTCTCTGCAGAAACGATCGTTCCCACTTTCAGGTCGATCTTTGCAAAATCGTCGTATACAATTTCAGGTTTGCCTCCATCCCCTGAAGGGGTGTTATTTGCTTCTTTTTTAGCTTCTTCCATTTTTATTTCTTCTGTTTTTGGTTTTATCAACCCGCTTTTTAATTTTTCAACCTGTGCACTTATTTCGCCATCTTCTATTTTCCTGAATAATAACTGGGGCTCTCTTAAACTGTAGCCTACGCTCAGCAATTTGATGGATCCCGCGTTTTCCCAATCCAGCATTTTATCAACCACTTTCATCATGCCCAGCATTTTCTTTGCAGTGTTGGGCAAGAAAGGATTAATGAGAATGGTAAGGTTTGCTGTGAGTTGCAGGCATAAATGCAGGCAATTGTCAATTTTCTTCTGCGCAGCCTCCCTGCCCTCCAAAGGAGGGTTCTCAGACCATGATAATTTCTGCTTCTTTTCAGTGAGTTTTGAGAGAATGCTGTTTAAAACAAAGTCAGTATTATTAATGACCTCATCATTAGTAAATCGAATAACTTCAAAACCAAACCGCTTCAATTCAGCAGTTCTTTCTGCATCACTGAGTTTGTGCTCAGGGATATTGTGGATCAGTCCATCAACTTCCACGATCAATTTTTGAGAGAGACAAACAAAATCAGCAATATAAGTTCCAACGATATGCTGCCTTCTGAATTTAAAGCTATCCAGTTTCTTTCCTCTTACTACCTGCCACAATATATTTTCGGCTTCCGTTGGGTTTGATCTGTGCTCCTCTACAAATTTTTTAAGTAATCCATAAGCCACAGTATCCGCTGTCTGATAATCGTAAGGACCGCTTGAACTCTCAGAGTCGGAAGCCCCTCCTTCGGAGGGGTTTGGGGAGGCTAACTGCTTAGCCACTATCCACGGCTCTTTATCCTGCATGTATTTATTACCCGTACGGCTCAGGTCGATCACTTCAAACAGGGCGTCCCTGAATTTGAAGTCTTCCAAATAATTCTCAATTTTTATTTTTGAATTACTAATCGCCTCGATCAAAGCTTTGTCCTTCTCATCCAAAATATCTTCATGCAGTTTCGGCACTTTGCCCCCGCACAATTTGTGCATCAGCACCCAGGTACGGTTCATAAAATTTCCGAAGATGCTTACCAGCTCACTGTTATTCCTGTCCTGGAAATCCTTCCAGGTAAAATCATTGTCTTTTGTTTCAGGTGCATTGGCGCAAAGCACATAGCGCAGTACGTCTTCACAACCCGTAAAATCTTTTATATACTCATGAACCCACACGGCCCAGTTGCGGCTGGTGGAAACCTTTTCGCCTTCAATATTTAAAAATTCATTGGCAGGTACATTATCGGGTAACACAAATCCGCCATGCGCTTTTAACATGGATGGAAAGATGATACAATGGAATACAATATTATCCTTACCGATGAAATGAACGAGCTTGGTGTCTTCTTTACACCAGTAATCAGCCCATTGATCAGTTAATTCTTTGGTGGCGCTGATATAACCGATCGGTGCATCAAACCATACATACAACACTTTCCCTTCTGCATCCGGCAAGGGAACTTTAATGCCCCAGTTGCTGTCTCTTGTCATAGCACGGCTTTGAAGACCACTATCCAACCAGCTTTTGCACTGGCCATATACATTATTCTTCCATTCTTTATGTTCTTCGAGGATCCATTCCTTTAACCAGGGTTCATAATTCTGTAATGGGAAATACCAGTGGGTTGTTTTTTTCTTCACCGGTACGGCATCGCTCAAGGCACTGCGTGGATTAATGAGTTGTTCCGGCGATAAACTGCTTCCACATTTCTCACATTGATCGCCATAGGCATTGGGATTGCCACAAACCGGGCAGGTGCCGGTTATATAGCGGTCGGCCAGGAATGTGCTGGTCTTCTCATCGTAATACTGCTCGGTCTCTTTTTCTTCAAACAAACCGTCGTCGTACATTTTTTTGAAGAATGCAGAAGCTGTATCGTGATGTACCTTATTGGAAGTCCGGGAATAAATGTCGAAAGAAATGCCCATCTGCGCCATGCTCTCTTTGATGATGGCATGGTAGCGATCAACTACCTGTTGCGGGGTGATGCCTTCCTTCATGGCACGGATGGTGATGGGTACGCCATGTTCATCACTGCCGCCGATGAATTTCACATCTCTTTTCTGTGCCCTTAAATAGCGTACGTAAATATCAGCAGGTAAATAACAGCCGGCCAGGTGACCGATATGCACCGGGCCATTGGCATAGGGTAATGCCGCTGTGATCAAATATCGTTTGGGATCGTTCATGGTCTGCAAAAATACCGCAAACGGGGCCATTGCCCAAACTTAAACTGGTGAACCACATAAGAACATAGGAAACATTGATTATAATCTACGTGGTTTTCTATGTTCCTATGTGGTTCAAAAAAACAGGCTCTTTATTTGTTTATTTGCTTCTCCACTTCTGCGATCGCCTTCACTGTTTTCATCACCGAATCGGGTGTTACAGAAATACTGTCGATACCTAATTCAACAAGGAACTGGGCAAAGTCGGGGAAATCGGAAGGGCCCTGCCCGCAGATGCCGACTTTTACTTTCATGCGCTTGGCCGTGCTGATGAGCATCCGTAGCAATTCTTTTACCGCCGGGTTGCGTTCATCATACAAATGTGCCACGAGTGAAGAATCCCTGTCGAGCCCCAGCGTTAATTGTGTAAGATCATTGGAGCCGATGGAGAAGCCATCAATATGTTTGGCGAATTCTTCCGCCATGATGATGTTGGAAGGGATCTCTGCCATCAGGAAAAGTTCAAGTCCTTCTTTGCCTCTTTCCAGTCCGTATTCTTTCATCACGTCATGTACTTTATGCAGTTCTTCCACGGTCCGGCAAAAAGGGATCATCACCACCACGTTGCTCAATCCCATCTCTTCCCGCACTCTTTTAATGGCTTTGCATTCCAGTCCAAACGCCGCTTTGTATTTCTCGGAATAATACCGGCTGGCGCCCCGCCAACCGATCATCGGGTTCTCTTCATGCGGTTCAAAATATTTTCCGCCAAGCAGGTTATAATATTCATTGCTTTTAAAATCGCTGAAGCGAACGATCACTTTATTGGGATAAAAAGCCGAGGCAATTTTTGCAACACCATAACTCAGGCTGTGAATGAAGAACTCTTCTTCATTGGCGAAACCGACTATCATTTTACCGATGGCTTTACTCAGTTCGGCATCGTTCATTGTTTTATGATTCATCAATGCCAGCGGATGAACCTGGATATAATTATTGATGATAAATTCTTCTCTTGCCAAACCCACCCCGGCATTGGGCAAGTGCGAAAACCGGAAAGCCATATTGGGCGAAGCCACATTGAGCATGATGGGTGTTTTCACTTCTGGCAGATCATTCAGATCTGTTTCTACTTTCTGAAACGGAACCTGGCCTTCGTACACAACGCCTTCACCCCCTTCGCTGCAGGAAGCTGTGACCAACTGCCCGGTGCTTAATATTTCTGTTGCATTGCCGCAACCCACAATGGCAGGCACACCTAATTCACGTGCAACAATAGCAGCATGGCAGGTTCTTCCTCCTTTGTTGGTGATGATGGCAGACGCTTTTTTCATGATGGGCTCCCAATCGGGATCGGTCATGTCGGTCACCAATACATCGCCGGGTTCAAATTCATGTCCTTCGGTAACCCGTTTATCAAGTGAGAATAAAATAGAAACTTTTCCTGCGCCGATCTTATCTCCCACCGCAATTCCTTTTACCAGGGTTTTGCGTTCGGTACTTTCATCCATCACATACTCGGTGATCTTCGAAAAATCTTTTTGCGAATGAATGGTCTCCGGCCTTGCCTGCACGATGAATAACTGTTTCGACAAACCATCCACCGCCCACTCCACATCCATGGGGCACCAGTGCCCTTTCAGTTTGCTGTAATAGGTTTCAATACTGGTTACCCATTTTGCCAGTTGAAGTATGCGTTCATCCGACAAACAATACCGGTTTTGCAAAGGTTTCTCCACCGGTATGATCTGCACCCTTTCATCGGGGTTATCGCCATACACCATCATCTTATCCTTCGTTCCCAGTTTTTTCTCAATGATACTGTTGAAACCTTTTTGAAGTGTTGGTTTAAAAACAATGTACTCATCCGGCGATACGGCGCCCTGCACGATCATCTCACCCAAACCGAAGGATGCGTTGATCACCACCACATCTTTAAATCCACTTTCGGTATCCAACGAGAATGCAACGCCTGAAGCGCCGAGGTCACTACGCACCATCTTCTGAACACACACCGAAAGGCCGATGCTGAAATGATCGTATCCAAAACTCTGGCGGTAGCTGATGGCACGGTCGGTGAAGATGGATGCAAAACAGTTTCTTACCGCATTCATCAACGGTGCCGGGCCACGGACATTCAGATAGGTTTCCTGCTGACCGGCAAAAGAAGCATCGGGCAGATCTTCTGCAGTAGCGGATGAACGAACGGCCACATCGGTGATGTCCTGGTCGTACCCCCGGCTTAGTTCGTAATATTTTTCAATGATGGCATCGCTCAACTCGCGGGGAAATTTTGCATTCTTTAAAAGTTGCCTGGCCAACAGGCCTCCCCTCCGCAATGATTCAATGTCGTCTAATTTAATGTCGTTGATGATCTTCTTGATCTGTTCATCCAGGTTATTGTAGCGGATGAACTCCCGGTAAGCGGCTACGGTAACCACGAAGCCGCCGGGTATCTGTATTCCAAGCTGGCCAAGGTTTTGAAGCATTTCACCGAGGGACGCATTTTTGCCTCCCACCTGTTCAATGTCTTTCATGCCAACTTTGTGCAGGTCGGTAATGTAAACGGATGTGTTCATAAATGAAGGGATTAAGCAGTTAGACAATCGTTCAGCTAATGTACTCATTTATACAAGTAGTAGTGATAGGCAAGTGAGAATTTCATCCACATTTAATACAAGGGAGTGAATTATACCCGCTTGAACCACATAGGCACATAGGAAACATAGTTGTTCGCATAGAAGTCTATGTGTGCTATGTCTATGTGGTTCAATTACATTAAATTTATTTCATGAAACGCAAAGACTTTCTTTCATCGGTAATTCCGTTGGCCGCTTCCTTTTCAGCAGTAGCCAGCAGTAAAGTAATTGCTGAACCTGGAGAAGCCCTGCATCATTCCGCCATACTTAAAGAAAGGCGATACCATCGGCATTTGCTGCCCCGCAGGCTATATTACCACAGAAGATATTCAGCCGGCATTGCTGAAAATAAATGAATGGGGGTTTACTGTAAAAGTGGGCAGCAGCATTGGTAAAAAAGATTTTACGTTTGGCGGAACCGATGAAGAAAGAGCGGCCGACTTTCAGCAGATGATGGAAGACAAAACAGTAAAAGCCATTCTTTGTGCAAGAGGCGGCTATGGTGCCGTTCGCATTGTAGATAAGCTCGACTTTAAAAAACTGAAGAATAATCCAAAATGGATCATCGGGTTCAGCGACGTAACGGTATTTCATTCACACATCAATGCCAACCACCGCATTGCAACCATTCATTCAAAAATGTGCAACAGTTTTCCATCCGACTGGAGCAAGGCAGAGCCGGTGCAGATCGAGACCATCGAGTCCATCCGCAAATGCCTGGTGGGAGAAAAAACAAAACAACTGTTCACCCCCAATGAAAAAAATAAAACCGGGTTGGCCATTGGCGAACTGGTAGGCGGCAATTTAAAAACGATCGAATCGCTGGCAGGCAGCAGATCGGACATTGATACCAAAGACAAAATATTATTTGTGGAAGACACAGGCGAATACCTGTACAGCATCGACCGCATGTTCTGGAACCTGAAGCGCACGGGAAAATTATCCAACCTGAAAGGATTGATCATTGGTGGTTTTAAAGTAAAGCCGGATGACCCCGGTGAAGAGTTTGGAAGAACGCTGGAAGACATTGTGCTGGAAAAAGTAGGCGAATACAAATACCCCCGTTTGTTTCGACTTCCCGGTGGGGCATCAGAAAAATAATATTGCGCTTAAGTGCGGCGTGGTGCATACACTGGGAGTGCATTTGAATGAATGCAGGCTCACGGAGGCTTAAGTGGACATCAGGTCATTAAGCCATGGCATTTGTCATTAAGTCATTGGTCATTGAACACTCAGAGTTCAGGAAATAGCTAATGACTCAATGACCAATGACTTAATGACTATTACCGTATCAAAATACTCGTTCCTTTTTCCTTCACCGGCTTTCCATTCCAGGGATCAATATAGCTGAGGTACCACACATAGGTTCCTGCTGATTGGGGGTTTCCTTTGAAATTACCATCCCATCCTTTCAGCGGGTTGTTTGTTGTAAATACCAACTGGCCCATCCGGTTATACACTTTGAATGAAAAGTCTTTGGCAAGGTCTGAATTCAATGCTTTTAACTGGTCATTCAACCCGTCGCTATTAGGGGTGAATGCATTGGGTACTTTTATGAGGCAGAAAGGCAACACTTTCACATAGATGGCATCATAACCGCGGCAGCCATGGTTATCTACAAAAAGTGAATACTCCCTGTTAAAAAAGGCCCAGCTATATATCTGCGAAGTGGTTTCCCCCGTATTCCACAAATAAGTATAGTTAGGTTGTGGTTGAACACCAATGAGGAGCCTGTTATCAAAACAAAGTACGGTATCGGAACCAAGATTTACCCTGGGTATGGAATAAACAGGAACCGTTTTGCTTACCGTTGCAGGGCCGCAATATTTATCAACACCTGATAAGGTGATCGTGTACACACCTTCATTAGGATAAGAGAAATTTACATCCACTTCATTGGTGAAAGTTTTTCCATCGCCGTTATTCCACACATAGGAAGTAATGTTGCGGGAGATCACCCGCTTAAGCGTTACGGTCTTATCGGTACAATACTGCGGCTTCAGACCGGTGAAGTCGATGAGTGCAGAGGCATCTACATGCATCAGTTTACTGGCCGTATCCCTGCAACCATGATTATCGGTTACGATCAATTGTACGTTGTAGATATTGCTTACTGAATAGATATGCGTTGGCGGATTTTGCCCGTTGAATTGGGTAAGGTCACCAAAATTCCACAAATAATTAGTGAGTGTTCCCGTGGATGCATCAATAAAATTTACGGGCGTGTTGATGCAGATGGTATCGCCGGTGCTGGCAGTAAATGCGGCATTGAAAACATTACCGAGTGTGATGACAACAGACTTCGTATCACTACAGAAACCATTGTTTACGGTAAGTTGTACGGTAATGCTGGGTGAGTCAACCGGGAAGACCATCGATACATTCTGACCTGAGGCTGTTTGGCCATCGCTGAAATTCCATATCCAGGAGTTTACTCCGTTACCACCGGGATGAGAAAGCAGGATCGTATCCTTTGCGCAACCCCAGTTAACCTGGCTATTGAAAATGGCGGAGGGTTTACCTAATATATTTATGGCAAAGGTTTCGTTGATATTTTGTTTTGCATTGCAGGTATCAATGATGCCGTTGCCGTCCATCCCAATGCCGTTATGCAATACGTAATTCCCGGCAAGGCTGATAGGCGACTGCAGTTGCAGCAATACCCAATGCGTATAGCCGGAAGCAGTACAGGTTACATCTGTTGTTGCTGATGTAATATTTACAGCAGATGGCCCGGTGATGGTAAAGTCGGAACCATTAGGGCTGATACTGCTACACAATATCGGGTGACTGTAAAAAACTTTCAAGGCAGTTGCATTGCAATTATCAAACTGTACCGAATCAAAAATAGGTGCCGGTGGCGCTGTTGTGGTAAATGCTTTTGTATAACCAACCGGCATGAAAGAAGAACAGGTATCTGATAAGGTATTTCCATCCGTGCCATTACCAACCACCACATTGAAGTTACCTGCAGGTAAAGGATTTACCAGGTTCATTGTTATCTGCGTTGTGTAAAGGCTGCTGATACAATTGTAGGTGATTGAACTCACCGGCCAAACGCCCGGGCTGATGTTTAATTCACTGCCCGCAGCAGTTATGCTGGCACAACTTACCGGCTTATCAAAATTCACCACGAGTTTATCCAGGTGACATTGATCAAACGTAACTGACTGTATAATGGGTGGTGGAGTTGCTGTAACTGTAAAAGGGATACTGAACCCGGTTACAAGATCATTTCCGCATACATCTTTAAATGTATTGGCATCGGATCCCGGGTTTACCAGCAGGTTATAGTTACCGCTTGTGAGCGGGGTCTGTAATTGTATGGTTAACTCTGTTATGGTGCTGAACCCGGTAGGACATTGTGCAATAGCACTATTTACAACAGGAGCGCCCGGGGGTAATGGAAAACTCACTGCCGTCGCCACTCACACTACTACAGACAATGTCTTTTGAAAAAGTGACTTTTAGTAAAGAGGTATTACAACCTACTGTTGTAACGCTGCTAATTACGGGAACATTTGGGTCGGTTATTACAGCCGTACCACCTCCAAAATCCAGTGTATAGCCAAAAGGAGAATTAGACCACCTGTTGACCATCAACATATAATCATGCCCGGTTTGCAAGGTGGCCATCCGGTTGTACAGGAAAGTAGCGCCGCCGCAATTGATGCTGTCGGTACCCAATGGAGAACAACCAGTAACTCCATTCGGGCTGCCACATAAATTCAATGACACCATCAGCCTTTCATCGGTATATACCTGGTTAAGATTGAGGATACCTGTTACATCAAAGACCTCCCAGTCATAATCATCACTCAGATTTTTTGGCGTAACCAGGAAGCCAAGGGTACCGGCCTGGTAGCAGTGAAATTTGTACCAAAAAGCATTTTCAGAAGAATTATTGCTGCCGCAAGCCCCTATCCCTGAAATATCGGGCCCTAAACAAGTGCTTACACTATTTTGGTTAAAACTTGTTGTACCACAAACTGCAATGGCTGTCTGGGGTGTCATTCCCGGAATGGTAGAGCATTGAGGCTGTGCCTTTACGATAAATGTTGCTAACAATAAAAAGATAAGTAATAATGATCTCATTGATTAATTTTGGATGTGTAAATTTAATCAAAAAGGATGCCCGAATAAAAGGCATTGTCCATAATCTTCCCACATGATAAAGATTCCTCCCTACTTACAAAAAGGCGATACCATCGGCATCACCTGCCCCGCCGGTTATATGGCAGCAGGAAAAGCGAAGGCATGCATAAGCACATTACAAAAATGGGGATTTGAAGTAATGGTTGGCAAAACCCTGGGCAGCAGGTCGAAGAATTATTTCAGCGCACCCGATGAAGAGCGAAGGGATGAACTGCAGGCCATGCTGGATGATGGAAATATAAAAGCCATCCTCTGCGGACGAGGCGGTTACGGCGTTGGCCGCATCATTGACCAGTTGGATTTTACTAAATTCAAAAAGAACCCGAAGTGGATCATCGGGTTTAGCGACATCACCGTACTGCATGCACACCTGTTCTCAAAACTCAGCATTGCATCGCTGCATGCACCCATGGCTTCTGCTTTTAATGAAGGAGAGAATGAGTTCATCAAAGCCTTTAAGTATGCCATCACCGGAAAAAAAGCGAAGTACAGTTGCAACACCCATGCTTTTAACCGGGCAGGAACAGCAACGGCTGAATTGGTTGGCGGCAATCTTTCTTTATTGGCGCATTTAACAGGAACTGCATCTGACATCAATACAAAAAATAAGATCCTCTTCCTGGAAGACAATGGCGAATACATTTACAATATCGACCGGATGCTTTACCAGTTAAAACGGAGCGGAAAATTAGATAAGCTGGCCGGGCTTGTTATTGGCGGCTTTACCGATATGAGCGATACGGACAGGCCTTTTGGAAAAAAAGTATATGAAGTGATCAAAGAGATCGTTGCGGAATATGATTACCCGGTTTGCTTTGGCTTTCCTGTAAGCCATGTAAAAGAAAATTATGCATTGAAGATCGGCGTACGGTATTCTCTGAAGACGGGTAAAGGAAGATCAGTGCTGGCCGAGGTTTAAGAGGCTATCCAGTTTTTGATGAAACAACGGAAAATCATTCAGGTTTTGATGAGTGCCCTTTTCGATCGTTACAAATTCATCGGTTGGTTTCAGTACATTTTTCAGTTTTGCAGCACAGCGGTAAGGTATCACGCCGTCGTTGGTGCCGTGAAAAATGGTTACCGGGCAATGCACGTCTTCTAAAAATTTATACGTGCGGATCTTATAGGTGGCCATATAGCCCGTTGGATAAATGGGTGCATAGCAACTGAACAGGGCGGGGATGCTGTAATAGGGTGTTTCCAGTATCAGCCTTTTACCATCGTATTCCGAAGCAACATAAGAAGCAATGCCGGTGCCAAAAGATTTTCCATAAACAAGGATGCTGTCTTTTCCATAACGGCCTGCTGCCATTTTGCGGATCTGCAAAGCCTGCTCGTATAATTTCTTTTCTGTGCGTTCACCGGTGCTTTTACCAAAGCCGGGATAATCTTCCATCCACACTTCGTAACCATGTTTGGTGAAGTTGTTGGCAAATTTTGCATAGCGCTCTATATTCTCTTTATTGCCATGAAAATAAAGCACCACGCCCCTTCTTACTGAATCTTTTGGAAAGAATTTTACCATGTTGATGGTATCCGTTTCATTGAAAGGGATATTGATCTCTTCAAAGGGAACATCAAACCGGTACACATAGGCCGCCGATATTTTTTCGGGATGAAATAAAAATTTCTCCTGCAGGTAATAGAGTGCGATGCCAATGCTGCAATAGATGATGATGATGATCTTGAGCTAGCGGAAGAATACTTTTCGTTTCATGAGGGTGCAAGATAATGCATATGCCAATAGTCAGTGGTCATTAGTCAATAGTCATTGGTCATTTATCATTAATAGTGATGTTTAGTTTATTCAATGACTATTGACCAATGACAAATGACCAATGTTTAGTATTGCAGTATATCCCTCACAAAATTATGATACTCCGGAAAAGTAGGCAGGTTATTATGCATGCCACCATGAATACGGATGAGTGTGATCATGCGTGGATTTAATGCCTGCAGTTTTTCGCTGTTGCTGATGGGGATCAGCCAGTCTTTGGTGCCGTGCAGGATATAAGTATGACAGTTCACATGCTTTATCCATTTATCGGTACGCAGGTGATAACGCAGCACATACTTTACAGGCAGTACCGGCAGGAAACGTTCAATGGTTTTTTTAAAACTGAAATAAGGTGCGTCCAGGATGAGGTAACGTGGTTTATTATCGCTGGCAAGTTTACAGGCAAAGCCGCTGCCCAGGCTTCTTCCATAAACGATGAGATGATTTTCGGGGAATTTTGTAAGCAGGTTATTGTAAACAAACTGCATATCGGTGATCATATCCTTTTCATTCCGCTTGCCGGTGCTTTTCCCAAAGCCGCGGTAGTCAACCAGCACCACATCATATTGGTAGCGGTAAAAATCCCGGGCATATTTTGCCCAGCCTTTTATGCTGCGGCTGTTGCCATGAAAATATAAGATGAGTCCGTGCGGATCCTTTACTTTAAAATGAAGTCCGTTGATGCGTACACCGGGCTCCACATCAAAGAACAATTCTTCAAAGGGCGCATCGTATTTATAAACAAAATCCTGTTTTAATTTCTCCGGCTTAAAAATAAATTTCTCCTGCAGGAAATAAGCAAGCAGCGAAAGCACCACGATGCCGGCAATGATATAGAGAGCAAATTGAAGCAAGAGTCAGTTGATGGTTTGTAGTTTATGGTTTGTAGTTGTTTGCACTCTGTTAAATTAAGTATTCTCTATCTAACTACAAACCAGCAACTTCAAACTACAAACCTAAAGCTTTAAATTCTTTCCTCCACGCTTCTGTACCGCCGATAAGATTTATGAGATTTGTGAAAGGAAATTTTTCCTGCAGGCGCTGAATGGCTAACTGGCTGCGGATGCCCTTGTGACAATAGATAACAACGGGTCTTTCTTTATCAATTTTATCCATTTGCTGGATGATATTGCCCAACGGGATCAATATTCCCCCGATATTAAATTCATCATGCTCAAAGGATTCCCGTACGTCTATCAATTGAAGATATTCGCCGCTGTCGATCTTTTGTTTAAGAGCCGCCGAAGTGATGGATTGCATAAAAAAGATTTATTAAGCTGATCACTCCTCCTCATCCTTGTAAATACGTTTCAGTTTTAAACTGCTTACGGGCGCAATGATCAGCGGGAATTTTTCCACCTGCACCATGCTCTGCTCCAGGCCAAATCCTTTTTCCTCACTGAGAGAAATCTCTTTCAACCAGAAATAAAGTTTCATGATGATCCGTTCAAAGAATGGAAGTTCATTATCCTGGCTCAGGAATTTTTCCAGTACAATGAACCGAAAGTCGCCCACCACATTATTCCGTTGCTGACTTTCGTAGCGGCTGGTAACATTCACTTCCCGGTTGGCCACCAGGTCTTCCACCACTTTTTTAAACATCAGGTTAATGCGTGGCTGCATACGGAAACCCAGCCTGAACTCCACCCGGATGATATCATTTGGAATGATATGCTCCACGGTGTAATCACAGGTATAGGGATCATCCATGGTATCTACGTGAATGAACCAGAAAATGTCGGCCCGTTTAGGTTTTCCTTTTAAGATGGAATAGATGATCTTATGTTCGATCTCCTTGGGATTATTGGCGCTGGTGAGGTACACCAAATGAGTTGCATATTTAGGCACCGATATATCGTTACTCAGTTCTTCCAGTTTGGGAACGTATTCTTCCAGGCGAACAAACTCCACGTAACGGTTCTTGATCTTTCTTGCCCGGTACCAGATATACATCACAGAAAATAATCCGCCGCCTACTATCAGGGTAACATAACCACCATGAGGGAATTTATCGAGGTTGGCTACCAGGAAACTTAATTCAATGGTTAAGAAAACCGCCAGGAAAAGATAGATCAACACGGGTGTAACCCTGTGCAGGACCATGAAATTTGCAACCAATATGGTGGTGGCCAGCATACAAAGTGTAATGGCCAATCCATACGCTGCACCCATGGCACCTGAAGTTTTAAAATAGAGAACGATGCCGCAGCATCCTACAAACAAAAGTGTATTGATACCCGGAACGAACAACTGTCCCCTGGCTTCTGTGGGATAATTGATCTTCATCTTTGGCCACACGTTAAGCCGGATGGCTTCACTGATGAGTGTAAATGAACCACTGATCAGTGCCTGGCTGGCAATGATCGCCGCTGCCGTTGCTATTACAATACCCGGTATCTGGAACCAGTCAGGCATAACGGCATAAAATGTTTTCCCTGTAAACACCTGTCCCACCTGGTTTTTAAGCAACCAGGAACCCTGGCCCATATAGGTTATCAATAAACATGACTTTACCATGATCCAGGATATGCGGATATTGCCCCGCCCGCAATGGCCAAGGTCGCTGTACAGTGCTTCGGCACCCGTTGTACAAAGGAATACGGCTCCCAGTAACCAGAAACCACCGGGGTACTGACTCAAAAATTTAAAAGCATAATACGGATTAAGCGCCTTGAAAACACTCCAGTTATCGGTAATATGGAATATACCCAATACGGCCAACATCAAAAACCAGATAAACATAATGGGGCCAAACAGTTTACCGATGGAGTTGGTACCAAATTGCTGCATAAAGAACAAAATGGCAAGAATGCCGATCACAATATAAACAATGGTTGATTCCTGGATATGACTGAACGTACTGGTAATACGAAGTCCTTCAATAGCAGAAGTGACAGAAATGGGAGGTGTTATCATACCGTCGGCAAGCAAGGCAGCACCGCCGATCATAGCCGGAAGTACCAGCCATTTTCGCCGCCTGCGCACGAGTGTGTATAATGAAAATATGCCGCCCTCACCCCTGTTATCGGCCTGTAAGGTTAGTATTACATATTTGAGTGTTGTTTGCAGGGTGAGCGTCCATATTATGCAGCTTAATGACCCTACAACCAGCAGTTCGGTGATGATTTTACCGTGAATGATCTCGTCAAAAACGTAGAGCGGAGAAGTACCGATATCGCCGTAAATAATTCCCAACGCAACCAATAGGCCGGCTGCTGTTACCTTGTTAACATGTTTTGACACACAGAATATTTAAGTGTTCACCAGGGCATTTTTTAAAAATGCAAGCACAAATGTAGAGGTAAAACGAATAAACACAGGGAAATATTTTTCTGAGCTGTCTCCCTGTTGATCAAACCAACCATAAAGACCCGATCAGGCATTGTTATACACTTTGATCAGCGGTTCTCTCAATACCAATGCGGCATCTGTGCAATAGAAATAGATGGCCTCAGCGATGGCTTCTGCCTTTACCCAGTTCTCAAATCTGGCATCGGGCATGGATTTTCGGTTCTGCGGTGTATCAATGGTACTGGGTACTACCACACTTGTGACCACATTATGTCCCCTGGCCTCATCATTCATTAATTCTGCCAGGCGGAAGATCAGTGATTTGCCCAGGCCGTATGCCACCATTCCCTTTCCATCCCTTGCACTTAGGCCGGGTTTGGAGCCGATAATAAAAATTCTTCCGCTTCCCTGCTGCATCATTTGGATAAAAGAAGGACGGGCAACATTATAGGCTGTTTCAAAATTCAGTTTGTACTGTTTGTAAATGTCGGCCGTTTTAGTATCGGCTATTTTACCGGCGGCAAAACCCCCTACCGTCAATACGGCAGCATCAATATTTCCGTATTTTGAAACAACATCCTTAACAAATTCTGCTGAATCATCCTCGTTCATCAGGTCAACGGTCACTTTATCCAGCTTGGGATCATTAATTTCAAAAGGAACAGGATCATTGGGTACGATCGTACCTACCACGTTGTATCCTTCAGCCAGGAATTTTTTTATTACAGCTTGTCCCATATTCCCGGAAGCGCCGGTTACGATCGCCGTTTTCATGTTCTGTGTTTTCTACTAAGTTAGCCAATTTGGGAATGTGGTGACTTATTGATCAAACCGAAGTATTATAACAAAAAATCCTGCCGAAGCAGGATAGATTTTGTAGAGAACACTGAAGAAATGTCGAACCATTTATTAGAGGATTTAAAGTTATTGATCAATCTTTATTGAAAAGAATTATGTGCGTCCGCTTTTGGTTAATGAAATCCCCTAACTCCGGGTACATAACATACTGTCTTCCAATGTTGGCAGGTCAAAATTACTGTCAGTAACCCGACATTTGTACCGGCTTTATAATGTTACATTGCGGGTTATTATTAACTTTAACCGGCATAAAAATTCAAACCATATTTCCCGATGGCCAAAACGTCCACCAAGGAGTTTGAAAAAGACCTCAATCTTTCTCATTTTACTTTTGAGAATCTTCACGAAGCAGTTTTCTGGGTGAATGCAGAAGGTAATATCATTTATGCAAATGATGCTGCCAGCAGAATGTCGGGTTATTCAAAACAGGAATTGACGGCCATGCAGGTTAAAGACATTAACCCCTCGGAGATTGTGGCCGACTTTGGTGTCTTCTGGAAACAACTCAAAGCCAAAGAACATTTCACCTTTGATGCTAAACATAAACACAAGACGGGTTATGTTTATGACGTAGAGATCACCGGCAACTTCATAGCATACAACGGGGAAGAATTTACCTGCAGCATTGTACGTGACACAAGCCGGCGAAAAAGAGAAGAGGAATTACTGAGAACAATATCTGAAGCAACATCGGGCCTGGTTGGGCAGGACTTTTTTGAAGCGTTAACCCGTTATGTAACACTTTCCCTCGGGATAAAAACCTGCATCATTACGGAGTGTACCGATGTTGATAAGACAAGGGTGCGTACCCTCTCTTACTCAAAAAACGACAAGCTGGAAGAGAATATTGAATACGATGTAGAAGGCACGCCCTGCAAACTGGTGATGGAAGGAAAAGGTACTGATCTTTTCATTCCAGCAGACCTCGATAAGACCTACCCGCTGGAAGCCGGTTACGATTCCTATGTTGCGGTACCCATTTACAGTCCGTCAACCGGTGATGTGATCGGGCATATTGCAGCGCTTGATGACGGGCCAATGCGGAATGAGATGAACCAGACCTCCATTCTTAAAATATTTGCAGCCAGGGCTGGTGCAGAGATTGACAGGCTAAAAGCGGAAGAAAAATTAAAGATCGCAAACAGCGAACTGGAAAAATTGCTGGCTGAGAGTGAGGAACGATTCAAAGACCTGTTTGAAGAAGCGCCCATTGCGTATGTACATGAAGGGCTTGATTCAAAATTCATCAAGGCAAACCGGGCTGCATTACGGATCCTCGGACTTCGCCCTAATGAAGTGCCTTATATCTATGGAAAGACAATGGCACCCGATACACCTGATGCCCAACGAAGGATGAAAGAAGCATTCGAGTCTGTTGGCCGTGGTACGGATACCAGTGGTGTGATACTGGAATTGAGACGCAAAGACAATGGCAAACCAATCTGGATACAATGGTGGAGCAATCCTGATGTAGGGGGACAGTTTACACGTACCATGTTCATTGATATTACCGATAAGGTTTTGATGGAACAGGAACAGGCCAGACTGGAAGCCCAGAATAAATACCTGCAGGAAGAGATAAAATACAGTCACAATTTTGAAGAGATCGTGAGCCGGAGTAAGAATTTCCATAAGATATTACAACAGATAGAACAGGTTGCTTCCACCGATGCAACAGTTTTAATTACCGGTGAAAGTGGCACAGGAAAAGAATTGCTGGCAAGAGCCATTCATAATATCAGCAACCGGAACAAACGGCCACTGATAAAAATAAACTGCGCAAATCTTCCGGCTAACTTAATAGAAAGTGAATTATTCGGTCATGAACGTGGTGCATTTACCGGCGCCATGGAAAGAAAGATCGGCCGCTTTGAACTGGCGGATGGCGGCACCATATTTTTGGATGAGATAGGCGAACTGCCGGTAGAATTGCAGGCAAAATTATTAAGGGTTTTACAGGAAGGTGAGTTTGAACGGCTGGGCAACCCGAAAACAATGAAGGTGAATGTACGGGTGATAGCTGCCACCAACCGCAACCTGGAAGAAGCCATTGCCAAAAAAGAATTCCGGGAAGACCTATTCTACAGGTTGAATGTATTCCCGGTCATATCGCCACCTTTGCGTGACCGGAAAGAAGACATTCCCCTGCTTGTAAAACACTTTGTGAAAAAATATGAAGGAAAGATGGGCAAAGAGATCACTGATATACCTGACAAAGTGATCGATGCCTTGATGTTATACAACTGGCCGGGCAATATCCGTGAGCTGGAGAACCTTGTGGAGAGAGCATTGATATTATCACCGGGTAACACTCTTGCATACGGCAACTGGATACCTGCAGTAAAGACCACCGGCTCTACCGGCAAACCGGCAGTTCAAAAATTAGACGAGGTGGAGAAGCAGCACATAATAAGTGTACTGGAAAAAACCAACTGGAAAGTGAGCGGCGAAAAAGGCGCTGCAAAGATACTGGGCATCAATCCTACCACCCTCGAGGCCAGGATGAAAAAGATGGGGATAGAAAGGAATAAACAAAAGTAAATTCTAATTGCCTTATTGTTAGTTGGCTAAATTGATACGGAGCTTTCTTCTTAAGTATCTTCCGGCAATTTAACAGTATGACCATTTAGCCATGTATTATTTGATACAACCGCCAACGCAGGATGCTATCTGATCTTCTGACCTGTATAAACTGATCGATGAAACTCTTTTAATGTTTTTATCTTTTACATAAAGTATCACCCAATCATCCTGCTGCACGGCCCTTGCCTCAATCTCTACCGGTTCAGCCACAAAGTCCCGAACAGCTTCATTCATCCTTTCCCCGTTTGCACCAACGACCAGGTAATAATTCATCTCTCCTTTTTCATTCATCACTTTTAATACGGGTGGAATGCCGCCCAGGATGCAACGGATGGCACAATCACGATGCACTTTGCCCTCACCCGGTTTCATCACCCCAAAATAACACTTGGGATCAATGATCTCCCCCTTTATTTTCTGAATACCCAGGTCAGTTTGTTTTGGCAATGAAAGAACATCTGCATCTTTTCCAATGCTAATAACCGGGTTCTCTTCCTTGCTTACCTGCAGTAGTGTTTTTCCATCACTGTAAAGCAATGTTCCTTTCATGGTGAGTTCTTTATTATTGAATGAAGTGTTCTTTTCTTTTTCCAGTTGCATGATGGCCGTCTCGGCACCATGTTTGCCATACCCCACCAATGGAATGCTGATAAAAGATGCATTGCCCCATATATCTTTTCCATTAACAACTTTTAGCATGGGCACCGGTGAATTAATATAGATCCCTTTTATCTCCGTGCTCTTGCCGAATTCAAAATTTGCTGTCGAGAATTTCTTTTGAAAAGAAGCCAGCACCAATCCAACAATTATTGCCAGCGGAAAAAGTATGAACAGCACGCTCTTCACCTGCTTTGCAAAAGAAGCCGGTGCCTTGGGCATCCATCCTATATAAAACTCTGAATTCTTCATTCTTAATTTTTAATTCTTAATTAATAACCGCTCCCGGTCTTTCCGTTCCTTCAGCAAATGGTTTTGGGTTTACCCATACTTTCATATCTTCTACCCGCACATCGTATGTACTGACCTTTTCTGTGAACGGCGGCGGCGATTGCCCGTTGTTTGGTAAATACTGGTATCCATGCCAGGGACAGGTGATGCAGCCATCGATGATCTTTCCTTCGCCCAGCGGACCGCCCTGGTGTTTGCACACATTATGTATGGCGTATAATTTATTTTCATGTTTATAGACAGCGATCCGTTCTTCATCAATGCAAAATATTTTTGCCCGGCCTTCTTCAAATTCTCCTGCGTCACAAACTGCAACAAAGCCTTCATTTGCCAGTCCAAATTTTTCATTGTCTTTTTTAATTTCCCTTCGCCCTACAATGAGATGAAGACTGATAAGCCATAACGAACCGGCGGCAATGAGTAAAACAAAGACCGGGTGGGTTTCATATTGGATAACCCCCAGCATCACATGCATCACGATCAGGCAATAAGCCAGGTATACAAACATGTGCAGCGTCTTCCATACTTTAGGTGAAAGGTTGTGCAGCCAGAAATCATGACTGGTTACTGCCATCAAAAAGAAAATGATGAGTGCAAAAAATCCCAACGACTGAAACGGGAAACCACTCAATGAAAAGAAATTGGTATTGGAAGTAAAAAGTGAAACAAACGGATTCACATGTCCCAATGCGTGAAACTGTATGATGCTGAAAACCCCGTGCACAGCAGCGATGCAAAACATGGTCACACCCAGGTGACGCCGGTTATACAATAATGGAAGAAATTTTTTATTCATCCTTGCCAGCGGACCGATGCTGAGGATCACATGCAGCAGCAATACAGCCAGAGTGGATGTGGAGCGGATCAATACCGTTTCAAAAGTATAATCCGGGTTAATACATGCCGTAACAAGGATAAAACTGATCAAATACAGAACACAGAATCCAAAAATGAACCAGTCGTACAGTTTCTTCTGCCTGTTCCACCCCACTGCGGTATATCCTGCACTCATCGTTTAAAATTTTATACTGTCGGTCATTTGCCGGTGAATGATGTCGTACACAATGAATTTGTAACGGCCAGTTGTGTCTGCCTTTAACGGAAAATAATAAGTACCTGTTGACCCGATCCTTCCGATCAGTTCCTTCTCTTCAATACTTCCTTTATAAATAAGTGAAGACGGTTGTGTGGATGCTTTTGTATTGACCCATTGCAACTGGTAATTTTTTTTATCTATTGAGCTTCGCAGGTAAACTGAATAATTCTTCGTTTCCAGTTTATTAATCACAACGGGCAATGCCTGGCTATTGTCGGCTTCCAATAAATTACTGGTTGCCTTTTCAGGCACGACCATATACCCGCTGATGATGCCTGCCGGAATTAAAACCGCCAGCAATGACCATATTTGCAGGTGCCTTTTACGAAGCGGTTTTATCATGGCGTATCTTTTTTATGTTCATCCACTTTTTTAATAATACCGGCCACAAAGCAATTGTTCCCGGCAGTATGATCATCCGGAAGCCAAAGCCTGAGCCATGTGCAGCTGTATCCATTTTCTCAATCCCCCTGCTTAAAAAGAAAATTGCAAATATCATCCCCATTACCAGGTACACGGATCCCAGGATGAGTGCTATTTTAACTGCTACCACCATGTTATTTAATTTTCAACCATTAAAATGCTGTTGAATCCATTTAATCCGTCGGGTTCCCGGTACGGATTGTCGATATCTTCCATCCAGGTCTTATCGTCTACAAAAAATTTGTATTGATAAGTTCCCTTGGGCAGCATAGGGATCTCGATCTTCCACATGCCATTGGCCGTTGGCTCCATTAACAAGGAATCTTGCGCCCAGTGATTAAAAGTTCCGGCGAGGCAAATATGCGAAGCACAGGGGTTCTGGATATAGAACTCAATCGCTTTTTTACGCTTGTTGATAAAGGGGGAAGTATGTTGTTTCATAGCAAATAAATTTTGCAAGGTTTTAATGACGGCTTTTCCAGGATGTATCACTCCATATCCTTGCTGTTCGGCGGGTAAGTTGGGTAAGCGCTTTGCGGTGCTGAACAAAATTCTCCTTATCTGTGCCGGCGTTAATTCCGGTTGTATCTCCAGCATTTGTGCAATAACAGAACTAACAATAGGTGCTGCAAAGGAAGTTCCGTCAACATGCATATAATGCGGCGAAATAAATTTACTTTCCTGTATCCGGCTCTTTAGCTTCTCTCTCCAAAAAGTTACATCATTTTCCCGGGACCCGTCAATGTTGACACCGGTTTTATTTGCCGATGTTAATATCTTGTGCTTTAGCTGCTCATCTGCTGTCCTATGTAACTCATACAATGCCTTTGCAGTATCCTGCTCAGGGGTTGCGGGCAATATGGGTGCAGCGATCCATATCGCATTGGCCATCAGCTCCGGTTTGTGTAACTCATCATCTGTTTTACCAAAAGAGGAGTGATATAATTTGTTCTCATCCCCGTTCAGTTTATTGTTATCATCCCAGCCTCCTACAGCGATCACATGGGGTGAGTTGGCCGGGGGTTTTACAGCAGCACGGTCGTCGTTACCAACAGCAGCAACAATGGTAATTCCTTTCTCGATCAGCTTTTCTGCCAGTACATCTACTTTGCTGTTCTTCCACAAACCTGTTGCATCATCACCCAATGACATGTTTACAACCCGTATGTTATATTGTTTATGATTCTTACTCACCCACTGCAATGCTTTGGAAATATATTCGGTTGTTATCTTCCCTTTGCTGTCCATCACTTTCAGCAAAACCAGCGATGCTTCACTGGCAATGCCTTTATACAAACCATTGCTGAGAAAACCATCGCCAGCACATACCACACTGGTCATTGTTCCGTGCCACGATTCATTATGCGGCTGCGAAAAATATTTTGCTGAAGTACGTGGCTTGGTAATGTCTACGATCTTTTTAATGCGGTTCTTATTTTGAACCAGGTCGGGATGTAAATAAAATCCACTGTCGATAAAACAAATGGTAACTCCTTTGCCTGTGTACTTAGGGTTTGCGTCCACCCGCAGGGCTGTGGGGAGGATAACGAAGTCATCTGCACTTTTTACGGAAAAATAAGGGCCAATTTCGGGAAGCATTTTCTGTTCCCGTATTATTTCAATATTGTAATAATCTATACAGCGGCTGCAAATACCGTCCTGCTCGGTCCACGAAGGATTATTTTCTTTGATCTTATCTATAACTGCCTTCTCGCTGTTAATATGAAACCGGTACAGCAACTCATCAACAGCATCGTTGCACAAAGGACAGGTTATTTTTCCGGAATTATTCATTGATGAATTTTTTCTTCACAAAGAAAGGGCGCATTGAACAAAAGCTTTGTCAGGTGGTTGACCGCTAAAAGAAAAAGGCACGTATTAGTGCCTTTTTAAACTGATCATCAAGCCAACTACAGATGATCCAGCAGGTCTTTTACGCTGGGACGTTTCCGGTAATCAGCATCGAAATATTTATAAATGATCCCGCCATTTTTATTGATAATGTAAACAGCCGGCACAGGCAGGTTTGTTCCATTGGCGCCGTTCACCTCGTTAAAATCAATCCCGTACCCCTTATATTTTTCAATCGTTTTGGGATCTACAGCAAAAGCCACATCATAACTCTTCATGATCTTTAAGCCCTCATCAAAAAGGATCGGGTACGTAGCTTTTGTCTTTTCAATGGTCTTGCTGATGTTCTCCGGCTTTTCGGGGGTTACCGCAATGAGTGTTGCTCCTTTAGCCGTGATCAATGAAAGTGAATCTTCCAGGTTCTTTAATTCCCTGTTGCAATAAGGGCACCATTGGCCGCGATAGAAGACCAGTACAACGGGCCCTGCTTTCAGTTTTTCCTTAAGGCTGATGGGTTTGCCATCCTGGCTTTTTGCCGAAAATTCCGGAGCCTTGTCATTTACATTCAGACCCTTCGGGCCATCCTGGGCATGGAGGGTAACAGCAACGATCAGTACGCCGAGCGATAGGATTAATTTCTTCATGTTTTTTCGACAAATTTACAGAGATGCAAAAGCCGGTTTTGTCGGCTTCCTGACCTTATATTTTTTTAACGAACTAATTCTTTTATGAGCAACGCATGGCCATCGGGATCTTTCACAATGAAGGATTTTGAGTGGATCCCGTTCGTATGAGTATGCACCAACTCTTTAGAAGTAAATGTATAGCCTGAATTTTTTAATTTATTATACAATGCTTCCGCATCAGCAGTAAATAAAGTTGTCTGCCAATACCAGATATCGTCGGCCCTTGTGTCGGGCGGGTATTTTTTTCCTGGCCCGGGTTTCAGGTATTGTAAAAATTCCACGCCGGGCCCGGCTGCTGCCCTGAAACCGGTTATATGAAGACTGGCACCCTCTACATTATTCAGGTGTTCCTGCTCAGTTCCAAAATTCCAGCTATCCCCTTTTCTTTCAATACCCAGAATATCCTCGTAAAACTTTTGGCTACTCTCTGTACTGCTTACCCCGATCGCTGTATGGTCGATCCCTAAAAATATTTTTCCACTTGATGCCTGCCATTTCGGATTCCCTTTTCCTTTTGGGAAATATATCAATTCCAGGTTATGATCATCCACATCATGAAAATAAAACGCCTTTATACCTGCCGCCGCAACATTGGTAACAGGAAGTGTCTGCGGTTCCGTTGACACATACTCCACATTGAATTTCTTTAATTGTTGAAAAGCTTTGTCCATATCACTTACTACAATGGCAATATGCTGAAAAGACAGGTCATTGGCTTTTTGGTCTTCCGGTATGCTTCTTCCCCCCGCCGTTAAGTAATCGGTCAGTTCGATGAACTCCTCTCCCAACTGCATACGCACCACACGGATGTTCAAACCAAAAATGCCTTCCAGCTTTTCAAATTCCGCCCCGCTGTATTCATTATCTGATATTTTTTTGAATCCAAGCACTTCCTGGTAAAATTTTAAAGAGCGGTTCATATCTTTTACGGTGATCCCGATGGCATCTACTTTATTTACCTGCCCATGGATATTGCCGCTGAATATTAAAAAGGAAAAACTAACCAGTAATGATTTTAAGACCTGTTTCATGCTGTTGTAATTGATCATTGTTATTGATTTCATATTGCCTGTGTACCACTTTTAATCCTGTGTTCCATTTCTTTTTTTTTACCAGCAAATAAAATTCTGCCGCTGAAAGCATTCCGGCTACCGGAATGATCATATAGATCCAGGAAGCCGTCCAGACATGTGCCGGTAGGGCACTGGCAAAAGTTCTTGCCGGGTTCATACCAAAACCCGATATGGGGCCGGCAACGATCACCCAGGTACAAACCAGGCAGCCTGCAAATATTCTTGTGTATTTTTTTAGTTTACGGTGATTTGCTGTTAACAGTACCATCGTCATTGTGATAAATGCAATGATAAATTCCGTTATCAATGCCCACATGATCCCGGTTTTTCCGGGAACGGTTACGGCAGAACTGACCGGTGCATCCGTTAAAATATTGCCCATCAGTGTCCGCATTAAATAAACTGCCACCGTTCCTCCAATGAATTGAAAAATGATAAAGAACATTGCATCGTAACGACACATTTTATCCAGCCGTAAAAAAGTGAGCGTAACTGCCGGGTTTATCTGCGAACCGCTCGGTGAAGTCCATGGCGAATAAAAGATAAACAGCGCTGTCAATCCCATCATTAATCCCATAAAAAAATTCCTGGCCATGAAATCCGGAAAAAAATGATACCAGGAACTTCGCTCTGAGAACAGCATCGCACTGAAAAAACAGGCCGAGGCCATAAAGATCCCGAGGCCCAGTGCTTCCTGCAGGTAATGTGGCCAGTTCATTTTAAATGCTGCCTTCATCTGAACATAACCCCTGCTGCCGGTAATTATTTTTATTGGCATTACTCTCATGGTACAAAGAGAAAAAATGTTGAAGAGATATTCTGTCGCATGAGCGACCTCAGGCAACAGATTTTTTATGTTTCAGTTCCTGCTCAAGAAAATAATTCAATCCCGTACGCAGGATGGCAATGGCAGCCAGTTTCCCGATATCATCCCAGCTGGGTGCAACAGCCGTGGCCAGCACATCGGCACCGAGCAATAATTCCAATGAGACTGCTACGGCACTCCCAAAAACCAGCCTGGCTTCCATAGCCGATAACCCATTCTTCGGTTTCAGGAAAGTTTGAAAATAACTGAATACTAATTTTATCAATGCCGCCGCAATCACCAGGGCTGAAATGATCTCCAGTGTATGGCTTATATAAATGGTTATTGTCTTCGCTATTTGTTCCATGACCACATCTTTTAAAAAAGCGAAGGGTCGCCCCTTCGCCCTAACCAACTGCTATGAGAAAACCACGATTATACAACCGACATTACTGTCGTATTTTTTTTATCGTTTTTATTTTTAAATACATCATTCAGCAAATGGTCTCCTACTCTAAGTGCATTGGCTGAAATGGTCAGTGCCGGGTTAAATGCTCCGCAACTTGGAAAGAAGCTGGCATCAACCACGTACACATTATCCAGGTCATGCGTTTTGCAATTCAGGTCCAGCACTGATGTTGAAGGATCGGTACCAAAGCGCAACGTACCATTCTGGTGGCTCATGCCGCTCACGTCGAGGTCATAACCTTTCCATTTTACATCTTTATAGTCAGAATCGATCTCTCCCAATTTCTCAAAAACATGTTTCAGCTTCGCCTTCAATTTTTCATAAGCGGTATAATTATTCCTGGCATAATCAACTTTTATGGAGCCATCTTCTTTTAATGTAACCCGGTTATCGGGTGAAGGAAGGTCTTCTGCTGTGAGCCAGAAATCGATCGTCATCTCTTTTAATTCCTCGTAGGTCTTATCGCTGTAAATATCTTCCGCCATCCACAGTATGGTTTCGGGGTCATTTCTTCCCATCAGCTGAATTTCTCCTAACGGAAATTCGCTGTCATCAGCGCCGTGGTAAAAATCTGCAAGGCCCAAACTTTTCTGAAATACACTATCATTTTTCTTTTTGGTGAAAGCCACTAAACATCCATTATGATGCAACATCAAATTTCTTCCCACCTGGCCGGATGAATTGGCGAGTCCATTTGGATGAGCATAGCTTGCACTGCGTAAGAACAGGGCGGCGCTGTTTACGGCTCCACATGCCACGATGAAAGTGCCGGCGCTAAAAAAAATCTCTTCTCCTTCAATCATTGTTTTGGCAGCGATTACTTTAGTCCCCGTTTCATCTGTAATTAATTTTTCCACGTAAGCATGCGTGATCATTTCCACGTTACTCAACATAAGCGCATGATTCAATGCCACCGTTTGGGCATCGGCTTTTGAATCGGTAAGATCAGGGAAGCCATCGAAATTTTCCAATATCAATGGCGATGCATTTTTACTTGTGTCTTGCGGAAGGTTCACCCCCATCGGCAGCGGAAATGGCTGCAGGCCGATCTGCTTCATCTTTTCATCAAGATCTTTTATCAATGGCTCGTATGGTAAGGGTGGTAATGGATAATCAAAAGAAGCCGGGGGCTCGGTGGGATCAATGCCCCGCTTACCATGCACATAGTACATTTTCTCGGCCAGGTCGTAATAAGGGCGCAGTGTTTCGTAGCCAAATGGCCAAGCAGGCGAAGTACCTCCGTAATGTTTTATCTCTTTAAAGTCGCTTTCCCGGAAACGGAAAAGTGCGGCACCGTACACTTTACTGTTTCCGCCCACATTATAATGTATATAAGGCAAGAAGGGTTTATCATCCTTATCGTACCAATACTCTTTTGGACGGTAGCGGCCCATAGTCACCACTTCATGGGGATCCCAGTTTTGCTTTTCTTTGGGAATGAATCCCCCTCTTTCCAGTATCAATATTTTCTTTCCGCTTCCTGCAAGTTTTTTTGCAATGGTTCCGCCGCCGCTGCCGGTGCCGATGATGATGATGTCGTATTGTGTGTTCATGATGATCTGTTTCAAATACAAAATGAACTGTTTCTGAACGAAGGTTATGTCGTTTGTATGACTAAAAATTTTATTTACTGATATTTTTTTGAACCACATAGAAAACATAGCAAGTATGATATCTCCTATGTATTTCCTATGTCCACGTGGCTCAAAAAATATCCTCTGCCAAAACTTGTCTTACCGGCGACAAATGAAATCTTTCCTTCTGATTAATTTTATGGATCATGGAACCAGCTAACCGGTCAGAGATACAATTACAGAAAGAAACCCTGCGCATTGAAACATTCAGCGATGGCGTGTTTTGTATTGCCGTTACTTTATTATCCATTGAGATCGGGGTGGAACTGCATGGCGAAGTGAGCAATGCGGGGTTAACAGATGCTTTGCTGCACAAATGGCCCATCTGCCTGGCCTATGTGATCAGTTTTATAAATGTGCTGCTGGCCTGGATCGGCCATCACGGACTGTTTAAAATGTTCCGGCAACCGGATAGCGCCATCATGATAACAAACGGCTTATTGCTGATGCTGGTGGCACTGGTTCCCTTCCCAACAAAAACACTTGGTGAGTTTTTATTGACAGATGCTTTAAAAACCGCTGTTATTTTTTACACCGGCTATTTTGTTTTGATAAGCCTTGCCTTCCGCCTGCTTTGGTTTGCCGCCAGCCGTAAAAAAGAATTATTGATCCATGATATCACCGCAAAACAGGTCAGGCAAACTACAAGGAATGAGAATATCGGCCTCATCTGCAATGTCATCATCTTTGGTGTTTCGTTCTTTAACCCCTGGGCAGCCCTTATACTAAGTTTTGTAATGTGGGTTTACTGGATCGTGTTTGCCTGAAGCTGCCTGCCAGGCCGACAAATGATGAACAGTATTTTTCCGGGATCATACACCGCAGATTTCAACAGACTTTATAAAGGACTCAACCAGTTTTTTTATCGCCTCCAGCGTAGCTATATCCACCACTTCCTTGTTCTCATCCAGCTTGCTGCGGATAAATGAGATGAGTAAGGTTGCATCTTCATTTATTTTTGTACCCAGTGCTGTCAATGTATTTAATAATGCTGCATGTGCTTTCTGGCCCTGTGAAGCAGCAGTGATCAACGCCACGGGCTTGTCAGAAAAAGCGGTACCGGACACCGTCCAGTCCAATGCATTCTTCAATGCCCCCGGCACACCAAAAGCATATTCGGGTATGCAGAAGAAAACCCCATCGGCTTCTTCAATTTGTTTAATAAAGCCAGCCACAGGAAAAGGGATTTCTTTGCTGTCATCAAAAGCCGGTATCTCTCCAATGCCAGTATAAATTTTAAAATCAACATTGGCAGGGAACAGTTTTGAAACGATTCCAAGTACGGCACTGGCAGATGAGTCAGGCCGGAGACTGCCGGAGATTCCGAGTATCTTTATTTTCTTCTTTACCATAGAAAGCCTTAAAAAGGCAATCCAAAACTACGGGTATAATAATTGATAATTGTCGGTTGCCTGACGCAATAAAAGCAGTACCGGGGAAAATCGTCCATCAAGCTGCGTTCATCATCCATTTTTTATGGGGTATTACCGGAGCATCTTTGCAGGGTCAATATCGACATCAAATAAAAAAAATAGAAAATGAAAAAGTTCACCGTTCCAACAAGAGGAGAAGTAGCTCCAGCCAACCAGGCAATTTTTGATAACCTGACAAAAGCCCTTGGTTTTGTACCGAACCTGTACGCCGCCATCGCTTACTCAGACAATGGCCTGGGCAGGTATCTCGCTTACCAGAATGCCAAAACAACATTAAGCAATAAAGAAAAAGAAGCCGTTAACCTCATCGTAAGCCAGGTTAATAATTGCCTCTACTGCCAGAGTGCACACACGGTGATCGGTAAAATGAATGGTTTTACCGATGAACAGTTGCTCGGCATCCGCCGTGGTACAGCAGATAACCCGAAATTAAATGCACTTGTTAAATTAGCAGCATCCATCACCAAAAACCGGGGCAATGCAGATACTGCCCTGGTGGATGATTTCTTTGCCCAGGGTTATACCAATGAAAACCTGGTTGACCTCGTATTGCAGGTTTCGGATAAGACCGCTATGAACTATCTGCATAACCTGACGCAAATACCGGTTGATTTTCCGTTGGCTCCGGCTTTGGAGTTGGTTTCTGCCATCAGCAAGAATTAAAATTAAGTAAAACAAGGCCAGGAGATTTTCCCGGCCTTGTTTTATTCATCTAAAAAAAACACAATCATGGAACAACGTCATCCCCTCCCTCCCTTTACACTGGAAACTGCCTTACAAAAAGTACAAATGGCTGAAGACGCCTGGAACAGTAAGGACCCTGAACGGATCAGCCTGGCTTATACCATCGATACCGAATGGCGTAACCGGACGGATTTTATCAACGGGCGTGAAGCAGTTAAGCAATTTTAAAAGGCAAATGGGAAGAGAGTTAAATTACAAACTCAAAAAAGAATTGTGGGGCTTCCGGGAGAACCGCATGGCTGTTCGTTTCGAATACGAATACCATAATGCAGAAGGGCAATGGTTTCGTGCCTACGGCAATGAGAACTGGGAATTTGATGAGAACGGGCTGATGCGGAAACGATACGCCAGTATTAATGACCTTCCTATTGAAGAAAAAGACAGAAAATTTAAATAATGGGAAACAATACAAGTAATATCGAAACCCATAACCTTATCTCTTTGCTTGTGAACCGGGCGCTGAATGACCCCAACGGGCCTGCAGAAGAAAAGATCGTTTTACCTGATGAGTGTGGAGATAGCCAGTGGGATGAAGTACTTGGCCAGGAAATAAATACCTGTGCTCTAAAAAAAGATCCGGAAAAAAATTAAACCGATGGCTAAGAATTTTGCGGCATTGGCATTTACTTCTGCGGTGAAGGAAATGCAGGAAAAACACGGCAGCCGGAGCAGCTATGCCCGGATGGGGAGAGATACTTATATTGATGGCCTGACAGACAATGAAATTGATTTTATTGCAGAAAGGGATAGTTTTTATATGGCCAGCATTGGTGAGAATGGGTTTCCTTACATACAGCACCGGGGCGGACCAAAAGGATTTTTAAAAGTGCTGGATGCAAAACGTATCGGCTTCATCGATTTCAAAGGAAATATGCAATACATTTCTGTGGGCAATATTGCCGGCAATAAAAATGTTGCATTGATCATGGTTGATTATCCTTCCCGAACAAGACTGAAGATTCTCGCTAAAGTAGAGATCGTAGAACTGAAAGATGAACCGGCCTTATACGATCAACTCAACCTGGGTGAATATAAATTCCGGCCGGAGCGCATGATGGTATTTACTATTGAAGCATTCGACTGGAATTGTCCGCAGCACATTACGCCCCGCTACACGGTAGCAGATATTGAACAGGCATTTGCCGGACAACGGGAACATATATTCAAACTGGAAGCTGAAGTAAAAGCACTCAAACTAAAATTAAAAGAACAGGCAACATGATGAAAGAATTAAAAAGAGTGGTGATCACCGGCATGGGTGCTATAACGCCACTGGGCAACAATGTTGATGAATTCTGGAAGAATATTGCTGAAGGTAAAAGCGGCGTGGACATGATCACAAAGTTTGATACCACGCATTTCAAAACAAAGTTTGCAGCAGAAGTAAAAGGCTTTCATGCAGCGGATCATTTTGAAAAGAATGAAGCCCGAAAATATGACCTGTTCACACAGTATGCTGTTGCTGCTTCGGAAGAAGCTATAAAAAATGCGGGGCTTCACTTTGAAAAACTCAATAAAAACAAGATCGGCGTTATTTGGGGTTCGGGCAATGGCGGCATACAAACATTCCAGGACCAACTGGAAGAATTTTTTAAAGGAAATAAAAATCCACGTTTTAATCCTTATTTCATTCCAAAGATCATTGCCGATATTCCATCGGGTGTAATTTCCATCAGGCATGAATTGCGGGGATTGAATTTCTCCACCATCTCAGCCTGCGCTTCTTCCAACACAGCCATTATCGATGCATTTAATTATATACGGCTGGGAAAGGCCGACGTTATCATTGCCGGAGGCTCAGAAGCTGCCATCAATGAAAGCGGTGTTGGCGGGTTCAGTGCATCCAAAGCCTTATCCACGCATAATGAAGATCCGCAGGCTGCATCGAGGCCCTTTGATATAAAGCGGGATGGCTTTGTAATGGGCGAAGGCGCCGGTGCACTGGTCATTGAAAGTTTAGATTCTGCTTTGGCACGTGGCGCAAACATCCTTGCAGAAATTGCCGGTGGCGGCATGGCTGCTGATGCCTATCATTTAACAGGCACTCATCCCGATGGCGAAGGGGCTTACCTGGGTATGGCAGATGCATTGGAAGATGCAGAAATAAATGCGCAACAAATAGATTACATAAATGCACATGCTACTTCCACATATTTGGGGGATGAAAGTGAACTAAGAGCCATTGCAAGATTGTTCGGCGAAAGCAAGGGCCTGAACATAAGCGGAACCAAATCCATGACGGGGCATTTGCTGGGAGCAGCCGGGGCTATCGAAGCCATAATTTCTGTTAAGTCCATATTGCATAATATCGTTCCGCCCACTATTAATACCAGCGAAGTGGAACCCGCCTGGAAAGATAAATTCAATTTAACGCTTGGAAAAGCACAGCCCAAAGAGATCAATTATGTGCTGAGTAATACGTTTGGTTTTGGCGGACACATTGCTTCGGTGATCTTTAAAAAATATAAAGCTTAAATTTATATATGCTCAGTCAATCAGCATTTACTCTAGTCAATCCTTTGAACGGAAACCTGGCGTTTAAATACCTGGAGTTTGAAGACAACAGTTTCTTCGACCACATACAACGCAATAACTATTTTTCACTGATATGGGTGACTGGTGGCAAAGGCAGACTGAAAGCCGATTTTACGGAGTACGATTTTGCTGCAAACAGCCTGTTCGCCTTTTCGCCCTACCAGCCCTATATGTTCAGCGGCAACGTGCCCATCCATGGAACCGCCATTCATTTTCACCCGGAATTCTTCTGTATCTATAAACACCACAAAGAAGTGTCCTGCAACGGCGTTTTGTATAATAATATATACCAGCCACCCTTTGTTGCCGTGGATGAAACTTCTGCAGTCACTTTTAAAATGCTCTGCGAACAGATAAAAACAGAAATGCAGAACCCCGACCTGGCACAATACGAGCTGCTGGTCTCCTACCTGAAGATATTCTTAATAACTGCTGCCCGTTTAAAAACACAGCAGCAACCCGATGCGGCCATTGCCGTCAAGGGAAACAAAGAACCCTTTATATTGCAGAAGCTGAAAGATGCCATTGAAGAAAATTTTAAAAGCAAACATTCCCCTGCCGATTATGCCGAGATGCTGTACATCTCACCCAAGGCGCTGGCAAAGATCACCAGGTCGCATTTCAATAAAACACTCAGCAGTCTTATCAACGAACGCATTATCATTGAAGCGAAACGGGAATTATATCTCAGCGATAAGACCATTAAAGAGATCGCTTATGAATTGGGTTACGAGGACGAATACTATTTCAGCCGCTTTTTTAAAGTGAATGCTGATGTATCGCCGCAACTGTACCGGGAGACCGTAGGCTTTGCCAGGGCTAAGGCATAAGGAAATTTAAGTCAGCCAGGTTACAAGTTAAAACAGGGAACCCGCTTATTTTTATTACTTAATATGAGACCGATCATCTTCATTCTTTTATTATTACCTTCTGTCAAGGTTACCTGCCAGCCCTTTGATACAGGCAGGTACAGCATTAAAGTTGAAATATCAGGAGAGGCAAATAAATTTTTCACAAACGATCCCCTCTGGCGTGGCGCTGACGGCGCTGCTTCGGTTGACATGGGGAATGGGAAAGTATTATGGCTATTCAGCGACAGTTTTACCGGTAAAGATTCATTGGCTTCTGGAAAAAGAACAACCATGGTTCGCAACAGCATTGCCATACAGCAAGGTTATGACATTAAAAACGCATCAATTAAATTTTATTGGGACAGGTCAAAAAAGAAACCACGTGATTTTTTTTATTTACCTGGTAAGCCCTGGTTCTGGACGGGGCATGGAATACATATAAAAGACAAGCTCCTCATTTTTTTAATGAAGGAGCGTGGCACCAAAGCAGGGCTTGGTTTTGAGGCCATTGGATGGTACGCCGTACTCATTTTAAATCCCGGTGAGGATCCGGCTGCATGGAAGATGAAATATATTGAAGGCCCCGAAACCTTTGGTACAATTGCAGGCTCAGCCGCAGTGCTAACCGATGAAAAATATCTTTATGCTTTTGGTGCAGTTGAACCGGCTACACACGAAGTGTATGTATTGAAGTGGAACCTGGATGATGCATACACAGGGAATTTATCAACGCCGTTGTGGTGGATCAACGGAAACTGGAAGGAAAGAAAATCAGAACGCCCGGTTCCCGAACCCTTGTTCATTGGCGCTACGGAATATTCCGTTCATTACGACAGCTCGTTGAAAAAATACATACAGGTGCAGTCCTTTGGTTTTGGCGAAGGAAGCATCGGGATAAGAATGGCGGATAACATAACTGGTCCGTGGACAGAACCGTACATGATCTATACCCCTGCTTACCCGGGCGTAAAAAAAACATTTATGTATTCGGCAAAAGCACACCCTGAACTAGCTGGCGATGGTATATATATAACGTACAATGTAAACAGTTTTGATTTTGGGGAGCTAATGACTAACCAAACCATCTATTTTCCGCAGTTTATTAAGCTGAAAATTTCAAAGAAAGAATAACCGGTAATTCAAATAATTTTATACCTTTTCTCAGCAAGGTATCCTTATGGTTTAGTTGTAAAGATTTATACAATCTTTCCCAGTTTCTTCTTTTTAGCAAGGGGTACTTTATATAACCCATACTCCTTCATCACCCTTAATACTTCCGCTACCCCCCAGGCTTGTGCAATACAACCACGTGGATGATGTGGTGCGTCGGCATCAAATATTTCTGATACACTCCCAATACATCCTTCATTCAAATGGTATTTAAATGCATCTATTATTTTTTTAGCTTTCGTCTTCTTACTCCTGTCTTCAGACTTCATAACTCCATCCACATAAGCCCCCAGCAGCCAACTCCACACTGTTCCCTGGTGGTAGGAAGAATCCCGGTGCATCGCATCTCCGCCATAGATACCGATGTAGCGAGGGTCATCTGCCGGCAGGCTCCGCAACCCAACCGGTGTATATAATTTTTCTTCCACGATCTTCAACACCGACTTGGCTTTTTTCTCATCGAGTAATACATGTGGCAGGCTTATCGCAAACAATTGATTCGGGCGGATGCTACGGTCTTTCATATCCCCATCAACTACATCATAGAGGCAATCGTCATCTGCATTCCAGAATTGTACTATAAAATTTTGCCGGGCCAATGCTGCTTTTTCCGCAATAAGCCCCGCTTCCATTTCTTCCTTGTTAAGAGAAAGTAAATCTTCATAGATACGCAATGCATTATACCAGAGGGCTTGTATCTCCACAGCTTTTCCCCTTCGTGGCGTTACCACCCAATCGCCCACTTTGGCATCCATCCAGGTAAGCTGAACGCCTTCTTCCCCGGAATATAATAAGCCATCTTCTTCCACGTGAATATTATACCTGGTTCATTTGTAATGCCATTCAATGATATCTTTTAGTACGGGTAAAATTTCGTGCAACACAAATTTTTTATCGTTGCTTGCCTGCAGGTATTTATACACGGCGATAAAGTACCAAAGTGTTCCATCCACATTATTGTATTCAGGTGCTTCGCCATTATCCTGGAAACGGTTGGGCAACATACCCATGCTTACGGAGCTGGCAAAGGCCGCTAATATTTTTTTAGCATCCGCATAGCGTCCCGTGCTGAGGCACAGGCCGGGTAAGGATATCATGGTATCCCTCCCCCAGTCGGTGAACCAGTGATAGCCGGCGATCACGGTTTTCAGGTCCGCACCTCTTTTAACAATGAACTGGTCTGCTGCCAATACCAACTGTTGCAGCGTTTCATCATCGGGCTGGCCGTTCAGTAAAGATTGCCGCCTTAAGCTTTCTTTAGCCAGCAATGCATGCGCATCTTTCCCGTTGGTATTTTCTGTGGAGATGATGATGCCGAGAGAATCGCCCTTCCCCAGGTTAACAGTAAATATGCCGTGATTGAAAAGGTCTTCGGTAAAATCCTGTCCACGGTATTTTTCTACGGCATAGTTAAAATTATTAAACCACCTGGGGGGTATGCGCATAGGAAGAACCGGGTATATTAATATATATATCCAGTACGCCATCGGGTTTATTATGAAACCGGCCGTTTTCAAAATCCACATCCCAATGCATCTGTGGACCGGCCTGCTGCAGGGAATGATAAAACCTGCCTGCTACCAGCGGTAATAATTCCATACTGAAAATTTTCTTTGCTTTCAATACGTCGTATATAATAACAACCGTATTCTCACCATGTATCATAGCGATGGTCTTCTTTAACCGGATACCATTGACTTCATATTCCCATTGCGGGAATAATTCTTTGCTGAATGTTTTCAGGAATTGATTCCCTGTTGGACTGATCACTCCGCCATAATCATTCACACCCAGTTCAAAACGTTCGTTGTTTATAATAATGGTCTCATCCAGTTTGGAAAGCAATACGGTTCTTTCGGTTGGCGGTTTTGTGGCAGCAACCAATAAGCCATGGTATCGCCTTGTGTTGCAGCCGATGATACTGGAGCTGCTCCATCCGCCGAGGCCATTGGTTTCGAGCCATTCGTTTTGTATGGCCTCACTAAAATTCTGCAATATGACTCTGTCTTTTTTTAACATGATTTAATTTTTACCGCAAAGGGTGCAAAGGGTTTCGCAAAGAACCCAAAGACTTTCTTCGTGTCCTTTGCGTTAAACTCAGCGTTCTTTGCGGTTAACTGAATTTATATCACCATTTCTTCTTCCTTCTCTGCAACTTTCTTTACTCCAGCCTTACTTATCCTGTTGATCAGTTCAGCCACCACACCCGTCCAGCCGGTTTGATGGGATGCCCCTACCCCTCTTGAATTATCACCGTGGAAATATTCATAGAACAATACCAGGTCTTTAAAATGTTCATCCTGCTGGTAAACCGGGTGATCTGCATTTGCCCTTCGCATCCCGTTATCGTCTCGTTCAAAAATGGAAACCAATCTTTTTGCAAGATCACCGGAAACCTCATCAAGCCCGACCAGGTTTCCTGAGCCTGATGGCAGTTCAACCTTTAGTTCATCTTTATGATATTCACTCAGGGTTTGCAATGCATTCACCAATAAATAATTCATCGGCATCCATACCGGGCCACGCCAGTTGCTGTTACCGCCAAACAAAGCGGATGTTCCTTCCGCCGGTTGGTAATCCAATCCAAATTCCTGCCCGTCTATATTTACGCTGTAACCATGCTCATGAATCCTGGAAATGGAACGGATACCACCCGGAGATAGGAATTCTTTTTCGTTCAATAGGGCTTTCATAAGTTTTTCAAGTCTTGCCTTTGGAACCAGTGATAACAAAATATCATCGTGATCATTCAGTTCCTCAATAACCAGATACTGCTGGTTCTTTTCCCGGTACTGCTGAAACCATTTCAGCCGCTTATGAAAATCAGGGACCTTCTCCAGCATTTCTTTTTTCAATACAAGTGTTGCAAACAAAGTACTAAGGCCAACCAGGCTACGCACTTTCACCGGGATGAATCTTCCATCGGGCATAGAAAGCACGTCATAGAAAAACCCTTCCTCGTCATCCCAGCTGCCTGTCCAGTTCTCGCCAATGCGGTTGAGTGATTCGGCGATATAAATAAAGTGTTCAAAGAATTTTGTGGTCACGTCTTCATAGGTATCATCTACCTGCGAAATTTCCAATGCCATCTCCAGCATATTCAGGCAATACATGGCCATCCAACTGGTACCGTCGGCCTGTTCTAAAATACCGCCGCCTGGTATGGCGCTGCTGCGGTCGAATACACCGATATTATCGAGCCCCAGGAATCCGCCTTCAAAAACGTTATTCCCTTTATGGTCTTTCCTGTTTACCCACCAGGTAAAGTTGATCAGCAATTTTTGAAAAACCCGTTTCAGGAAATTGATATCGCCCTTACCCGTTTTATTTTTTTCAATTTTATATACCTGTAAGCAGCTCCATGCATGCACGGGCGGGTTCACATCCCCAAATGCCCATTCGTATGCAGGCAACTGCCCGTTGGGGTGCATGTACCATTCACGCAGGAATAAGATCAACTGGTCTTTTGCAAACTGCGGGTCCACCATACTGATGGGCACACAATGAAAAGCCAGGTCCCATGCCGCATACCAGGGATACTCCCATTTATCCGGCATGGAAATAATGTCTTCGTTATTCAGCGATTGCCATTGATGATTGCGTCCTGTTTTTCTTGCTTCCGGTGGCGCAGGGTTACCGGGATCGCCATTCAGCCAGCGGGGAATATCGATATTGAAATACTGTTTGCTCCAGAGCATTCCTGCAAATGCCTGGCGCTGGATATTGCGGAGGTCATCTGTTCCGGCTTCAGTGATTTCATTATAAAACTCATCTGCTTCTTTTATCCGCAGCGTAAATACATCATCAAATGAATGATCGAACGGGGCTGTTTTTAAACTGTGCTTACTCAACCGCAAACGGATGGTTACCGATGCTTGCCCCGGGATATTCTGTTGATACAACGGCGCAAACTTTGTTCCTTCCATTTTTCCATCCAGCAAAGTATGATCATTATTGATCACCGCATGATGAAAACTGTCTTTTACGAAAGGCGTTTTATTTGGCTGACCATATAATCTCTCTGTGTTGGTCTCATTTTCGGTAAATAAAGTACGATCCGGTTTTTCAAAATAGAGATGGTATTCACCCACCCAGTAATGATCAACCTTGGCATGACCAAATCCATCCCCCCCCTCTTTTAAATAGATGAGTGGTTTGGTATGCATCATCCCAAAACTCCACAGGTTACGCATCCATAAAGTAGGCAGCACAGAAATATCAGCCGCATCATTACTACGGTTATGAACCGTAATACGGATCAACAGGTCTTCGGTATCATTCTTTGCATATTCGGTGAATACGTCGAAATATTTATTATCGTTGAATATCCCTGTATCAAGCAACTCGTATTCGGGTTCATGCTTGCTGCGGTTGCGGTTCGTATGCAACAGGTCGGCATAAGGAAATTCTGCCTGCGGGTATTTGTACAGATGTTTCATGTACGAATGTGTAGGTGTACTGTCCAAATAATAATACAACTCCTTCACATCCTCCCCATGATTGCCTTCATTACCTGTTAACCCAAACAAACGCTCTTTCAGTATCGGGTCTTTACCATTCCACAGTGAAATGCCAAAGCATATGCGTTGCATGTCATCGCTGATGCCGGCAATGCCGTCTTCGCCCCAGCGGTACACCCGGCTGCGGGCATGATCGTGCGGAAAATAATCCCAGGCGTTTCCGTTTTCGCTGTAGTCTTCACGTACAGTGCCCCACTGGCGTTCACTTAAATAAGGCCCCCATTTTTTCCATTGGGGATCTGATAGTCTGTTTTGTTCGGCGTTCATACCCCCATCCCCTGAAGGGGAGTATGATTGCGTATCATTTTTAGTAGCCATTGTTTGTGTATCGTAATTGCGTAAATAGTTAAAAGAATTTATTTCTTGTTCCCTGCATTTGAAATTTTATTCAGCTTCATTGGCGTCGCACTCTTGTACTTCTATTCTTTGTTCATCGACCTCATCCTCTTATCCTATTCCTTTAGGAGAAAGACGATAAATCTTTCTTCGAAATGATCATCGCCCAGGTCTTCCAGTTTCCTCTCCTCAAGAAGAGGGGTTGGGGTGAGGTAATCATTACCCGTTATCCTCAAACCCCGGGTACAAGGTCATCCCACCATCCACGAACAAGGTAGTTCCATTTACATAATCGCTGTCATCACTGGCCAACCAAACGGCCGCCTTGCCAATGTCACCCACCTGTCCAACTCTTTTTTGGGGAATGAGTTTTAATAATTCCTGCAAATGTGCCTGTGTGTCCCATGCATCATGGTTGATGGGTGTGGCAATGGCACCGGGCGCAATACTATTTATCCGGATCATCTTTGGCGCAAATTCCTGTGCAATGGTCTTCATCATAAGCATTACACCACCTTTTGATGCCGCATAATTCGCGTGGCCAGCCCAGGGGATCACTTCATGCACACTACTCATGCAGATGATCTTGCCCGCAGATTTCGATTTTCCATTCACTCCCCTTCTCAAAAATTCTTTAATGGCTTCTCTTGCACAAAGAAACTGCCCGGTTAAGTTTACGGCCAGTACATAATTCCACTGGTCCAGGGTCATTTCGGTGAATGGCGCATCTTTTTGAAGACCTGCATTGTTCACAAGGATATCAACCGTACCAAATTCTTTAACCGTATCCGCAAACATACCCGTGACTTCATCTTCTTTACTTACATCGCATTTGTAAGAGATGGCTGTGCCGCCATTGGCAATGATCTCTTCCACCACCCTTTCCGCCATTTCTTTTCCCTGGGGAATGGGATAATTAACCACCACGGTTGCCCCGGCCTTCGCCAGTTCTATTGCACAACCAGCTCCAATGCCGCTGCTGGCACCTGTGATGATCGCTATTTGTCCTTTTAATTTCTGTTCCATTTTATGATTTAAGTTTTATTTAGAATAACATGGCTGATAATACACGGCTGAACCTGCTCCGGTTCTTTTCCACATTTGAAGTGATGACCGAAATTTCAAAATCGGTGAGGATATTAGCGATCTGCTGGTATTTTTCGGCCGTATATTTTGCAAGGCTGCTGAATTCATACACCTGCATTTCGGGTTGCCGGTGTCCTTCTATGAAACAAAAATGCTCAGCCGATTGCAGTTTTCTCCAGGTCTTTAGCAGTCGATCATCACCCGTTTCGCTGACGAGGGTTCCGAGTTTATATAATTTTTTGAGGATATCATTTTGTGCTGCGCTGATGCACCATTCCCGGCTTGTGTTCAAGTCATTACCTATGCCAACGGTTTGCGGGACATCATAAATATCTTTCGGGTAACAGTCATCCAATGCTTCCCCGGGTGTTTTAAAAGAGTATGCGCTATTCGAAAGAATTGCTTCGGGCAGTTCTTTTAAAAATTCAAATATGCCGGTTGAAGCAGTTTTATGGATGCCGAATGTTTCATAATCCAAAAACAGGTTTATGCTGCAGCTGTTACCGGGATGGCTATGAAAGACACGATCTGCAAATTTCTCTGCGGTGAGTGCATAGCGGCTGCCCTTCGCTCTTCCGATCCAGCCGGCGATGTCATCACTTAATTCTGCGTTGCGCAGCAATATGCCAAAATCGCCGTTGCTCGGTGCCGCATAGACCTGGTTGGGCGAACGGCCATTCAATACTTCACCAATACCTTCTGTGATCATTCCTTTATATCCAAGGCCGGCAATATGTTTTGCCAGTTCATTGTCATGTATCAGTTCGGTATTCCGGAACACGAGCGGCTCAAAGTCAAATAATTTTTTAACCAGTGCTTCATGGAGCTGCAGCTGGTGATTGAACTCTGTTTTTGAGTGCAACCAGCTTAATGAGTTATAATAGGTTTCCCCAAGTATCTCCACCCAACCGGTTTGAACCAGTTGCCTGAATGAATCGATAAGGTCGGGCCTGAATTGTTCAAACAGTTCAAGCGTGGTTCCGCTGATGGAAAAAGCTACTTTAAATTTTCCATTTGCTTTTTTTATTTGCTCCTGCAAAATTTTATTGGCCGGCAAATAGCAATGTTCAGCCAGGTCATCCATGATCATTCCCATGGCCACTTTATCTTCATACAAATGAAGCCGGCCTATGTCGTTAAAACAGTAGTTCCTGAACTGGAAGGGTTGGTGTATCCTGAAACAAAAATTGATCGAAGGCATGGCAATAAATTTCATTATTAAAAAGTAATCGTTGGGTTAATCAATGGTTATTCAGGATTTCGGCAGCAAGGTAACACGGGTACTATGGCTCCGCTGTCTGCTGTTTTACATTTATACTTAATTCACCAGGCACCGGTCGCTGAGTTCAATGTGCTTGCGGTTGTAAAAGATCACGCCGCCGTCTTTTAGTTCATTCAGCAAAGTAGTTACGCTTTGCCTGGATGTGGAAATGATGCCGGCAATATCGTTGTGGGTTAAATAATTATTGAGCTTTATCTTATCCCCCACCCTGTTTCCTTCCCTTCTTGCCCAGTCGCTGAAAAAACTGATGAGGCGGCTTTTGGCATCTTTAAATACCAGGTCCGCATGCCTGTTTTCCAGCCTGCGGAATTTTCCACTGACCTGCTGAATAAAATTCATGGCCAGCACAACATTGGTCTGCATTAATTGCTTGAACTCGGCAGACCGGAAAGAACAGATCACCGTATTCTCAGTCAGTGCTTCCGCAAATTCATCATCTGAAATGCTTCCGTCGAGACTTACATCGCCGAAAATTTCTGTGGCGGTTAGAATCTCTTTTATCAGCTCATCGCCCCGGTCATCCACTTCCGAAATTTTTACCTTCCCTTTTACCAGCAGGTAAATACGGCTTTCAAAACCATCTTCCATGTAAACACTTTCTCCTTTCTTTACATTTTTAACCTTTACGGTATTGGTCATTTCCAGGAGCTGGGCATCTGTTAAACCTGCAGTTACTGCATGTTGCTTTAAATACAGGTACTTGATTTCTGTGTGCATGATTTTTAGTTTTAGTTTTAAGAATTTTAATTAGATGATCTTTTGTTATTTAATAAATTTTCCAGTTTGGCGATGAGTGAATTCCTGGATGCCAGGCCATTCACAAAATCCACCACAACCCCATTCAGGTAGAATAAGATGGTTGGCATCTCGATCACCCCAAGCTCTTTTTTTAGCGTAGGTACTTCTTCCACATCTACCCGGTAAAAAGCAGCAGAACCGCTGTACATACTTGCCAGTTCATTGAAGAGGGGAACCATCATCTGGCACGGGCCACTCCAGTCAGCATAAAACTTCACTACCTGCAACCCCGTTCCGTTTAAAACCTTTTCGTTGAACGCTTTTTTGTCTTTTACTTCAGTCATTATTTTTTTATTTGGCACAATCTTTATAGCCAAACGGGGTGCCAGCCTTTTTGGTAAGTTCCTATTCCCTATGTAATGCAGTACAGTAAAGGATTACAGAAGATCATGAAAAAGTGCAAAATGGTAATTCCCAAAAAATATTTTCCTGAAATATTGGGAAAGTCACAGCATTTTGGGAAAGTTCCAAAGTACCCTAAAGAGAAGTAAAAGTATTCTGCTGGCTAATTTACAGGTGCCAGGTATGTACAAACTCTGCCAGGTTTGGCAACAGGTCAACCATGGCGTGTAAGGCCATAACGAGGTATAGGTTTTTAGTGCGCTGCCAGGCAATACCTAAAAATATCCCGGCAACCGACATGGCAGATATGGTATAAGCAGCCCAGAAGCCGAAGGGTAATTGCTCACTGATGCCCTCACTTTCTGCTCCACGTAAATACAAGCCGGGTGCATGTGCCAGGCCAAAGATCAGTCCACTGACCACGATGCCGGCAACAGGCGATCTAAGCAACACGGAAATTCTTGACTGTAACACGGCCCGGAAGAAAAATTCCTCCACCAATCCAACTTCTATAAAGAGCCAGGAAAAAAGCAATGGCAAGGCGATGATTAATTGATGGGCATTGAATTGTCCTTCCCGAACCGGTTTGGCGCCGCCACTGAGGAAATACTGGAATAAAAGTATCAGTACGGATAAGACAGTAAAAACAACAATTGTTTTTTTACTGAACAAATCTCTCCGGCCAATGACTAATCCAAAATCCTTTACTGAAAATCCTGCCGCTCTGTAAATTAAAAAGGGGGTGACGACAAATACCAGTAGTTTTTTTAAAAGTATGGCAATGGCATTCTTCCATTCTGTTTCACTGATGCTCTGTGGAATCAGTTTGTTGATGAGGGAAGATCCATAAGTAACATACCAGGTGAAAAACAATACCAGGACTATTATGATCAGTGCTTCCCCTTTAAAACCGGCTTTATCAGGAAATGACTGAACTGAATCCCGTACCAATAACCAGCCAATAATCGAAAACAAGATGCCAAAGAAAATAAAAGGTGTTACCAGGTCGATAAAGGGCTGGTGAAATCCAAGTGTCAATAACGCCATGGCAGCGCTATACAGGAGGAAAAAAGCAATGAAATATTTGTTACGTAAGAGTGGCAGCATAATATTCATTATTATTAAGACCTGCAGAGCTTCACCTTTACGCCTGTAATTTATAAAAAAGTGCCGCAAGAATTTTCCAGCAGCACTTTATCATTAATCAAAACAACTATAAAACACCCTAAGCGTTATTATATATTTTTATCAAAGGCTCCCGCAATAAGGAAGCTTCATCGGTACAGTAGAAATAAATAATATCTGCAATGGCTTCTGCCTTTACCCAGTTTTCAAACTTAGCATCAGGCATGGCTTTGCGGTTCTGCGGCGTATCTATTGTACTTGGCACCAGCACGCTGGTAACCACATTGTGCCCGCGGGCCTCATCATTCATTAATTCAGCCAGGCGAAACAGCAAAGATTTACCCAAACCGTAAGCAACCATACCTTTCCCGTCTTTTGCACCCAGCCCGGGCCTGGAGCCGATAAGAAATATTCGTCCGCTGCCCTGCTGCATCATTTGCATAAATGTAGGGCGGGCAACATTATAGGCAGTTTCAAAATTCAGTTTGTATTGTTTATAGATATCCGATGTTTTGGTATCGGCTATATTGCCCACCGCAAAACCACCAACCGTCAGTACTACCGCATCAACACTACCGTATTTGGCGATCACGTTCTGTACAAATTTTTCTGACCCGGTCTCATCCATCAGGTCAACGATCACTTTTTCCAGCTTCGCATCGTTTATTTCAAAAGGCGTTGGATCATTGGGAATGATCGTGCCCACAACGTTATATCCTTCGGCAAGAAATTTTTTTATTACTGTCTGCCCCAAATTACCGGAAGCGCCGGTTACGATTGCTGTCTTCATATTAATTATTTTATCCTAAGGCAAATCAATCCTGTTTTAATTATTGCCACGAAAATTTTCCGCCTGTATTTACCCTCACTTTATACAGGCTGCTGTGAGCTGTCAAATACAATGCTTTTCCATCTGCATCGCCCCATGCCATATTTGCCGGACGTTCAGGTGTTACGATCTTTCCCAGCAATTTTCCTTCAGCACTTAGTATCCATAAACCACCCGGAGCAGATACAAAGAGGTTGCCTTCCTTATCCACTTTCATTCCGTCAAGCGCTTCCTCATCCTCGGTAATATTCCAATCGAATAATATTTTGCCGTTCTGTAAAGTTCCGTCTGCCTGTACCTCATATCGCCACAGTGTTTTGGTATGGTGAATGTCCCGGATATCCCAGTTGGTGACATAAAAATATTTTTCATCGGGAGAGAATGCCAGGCCGTTTGGCCCGCCCAGGTCTTTCGATACAAGAGATACTTTTCCATTACGGATCATGAATACTCCTGAATAATCAAGTTCTTTTCCTGTATCGTTAAAAAAATCGGGCAATCCATAAGGAGGATCTGTAAAATAAATACTGCCATCACTTTTTAATACCACATCATTCGGGCTGTTGAATCTTTTCCCGTCGATCTTATCAGCCAGAACAGTTAACGGACCTTTCTTTTCATAACGAACCACCCGCCTGTTGCCGTGCTGATCAACGATCAGTCTTCCTTCTTTATCGATAGCCAACCCATTACTCCCCGGCTGGCCGTATTCCCCGATATTGACGCCTGTATAACCACTGTGACTCATATAAACCGTAACATTATGATTTGCCGGATCGTAGCGGTAAATGGTATTTGTATTCGGATCGCTGAATAATAAATATCCATCCGGGTGCCAGACAGGGCCTTCTGTGAAAGAGAATCCATCAGCGATCTTTTCCACTTTTGTACCCGGCAAAATGATGGAATTGAGTTTTTCATCCAGGGTATATATCCTGCCAACATCTTTCCAGTCTTTATTTGATGGAAGCTCTTTGTAAAAATCAACCACCGCATTACGGATCCAGATATAATTATCCGGTATCTTTCCTATCGGTCCGTTGATACCTAAAATGGCGATCGAAAATTTATCTCCCGCTTTTGCATTGTTGGTCAATATTATCCTGTTCCTTGTATTGTATCCTGCAACCGGTCCATTGCCGCTTTGTCCAAATCCCAGCGCCTGCTTTCCATTTACCCATATCTCACTGTAATCATCCACGGTAATTTCAAACACAGCTGTTGTACCAGTCGTATTTAGTTTACCGATCACAACAGGAATGGCCAGTTCCACTTTATACCATACATAGGAGACCAAACCCGTTCCCTGTCTCGATTCAAGTTCGGTAGGCTGCAATGATCTGAAAGCTTTGTCAAAATCAGCTGCACCGATCTGCGGATGAATGCTGTGTGTTTTTATTACATTACCGGTTGGATATAAAGGCAACGGATCTCCATTTGCTCCCGGACCAGGTGTTTTAAACTCCGCATCCACTACATGTGCATCCTGTACAAACCATTTTGCATTTACCAGCGCCGCACCTTCTGTTGTTTTCAGGTCGGCTATTGCTTGTGGTTTATCTACAGATAGCTGCCTTGTTTCCTGTGCAAATAATTTGAATGACAACAGCGAGAAGAACAGCACGATCAGGATGATCATGTATATCTTAAGTATTGAGTATAATTTTATCATCGTTTTATATTTGTGATCCTTGGTTAGCCTGACTTAATCGATTTTTGCCTTTGCGCCTGCATTAGCCATATCTTCATCCTGCTGGGCACTGGCGCTTCCGCTCACGCCAATAGCGCCAATCACCTGCCCCTGGTAAATGATGGGAATTCCACCTTGTAAAAAAGTATGCCCAACAGTTATCAATGCCTGTCTTCCTCCATTAATAGAATTCTCCAGTTTGGAAGAAGGGGCTTTGAACAAAGCAGCTGTATTTGCTTTTTTGGTTGCCACTTCCGAAGCAGCAGCGAACGTATTGTCCAGGCGTTCCAGGTAAACAAGACTGCCGCCTGCATCAACCACTGCTATGGCACCGCCGGGAGCATTATTGGCCTTTGCATAAGCGACTGCTTCGGCAACAATTTTCTTGGCTGCATCAAGGGAGATATTCTTCGTTGAAAGCACCTGCGCCTTAGAAGGAATGGAGAATAGCACTATTGCAACCAACAACAGGGGTAAATGATTCTTTATAAATTTCATGACTATACTTTTTAATTTTTAATTCTAAATTTTAATTTATTTAGCCGGTTCGTCAAACCCAACAGATTTACCTGCATTCTTTTACTTTCTTTGGCCAGTACATGTCTGCCTTTACAATATTTGCGGCCAATCCATCGTGGAATTTATCATAGGCGTCTTTACTATGTTGCAAAATGAGATGGCCATCGATCACATCAAATATCTCAGGATTGATAGGACGGAGTTTATTCAGGCTCATTGCATAACCGCAATATGCTCCATACTGCGGGGCAAACATCTCCGGGTGATCTTTGAACATGGCTGCGTTCTTTTCAGAAGAGAACCAGTAGGTGGCGCCATTATAGCGGGCAGTATATTTATCGCTGCCCATCACAGCCTTATTATCGGTGAAATAGGCTACCGCATCATAACCCTGCAATATCACCCCGTCTTTATCCGTGTTATTCAGGAATCCTTTTTCTTCATCGGTTGTTATCTGTTTCCCGTTCTTGGAAGAAACAGCCGGCCAGTATTTATCGGCCTTGGATAAATTTCCCGCAACATCCTTGTTCCAGCCTTTAACAGCCCTTTCGTTGTGCTGGATCACTAACCTGCCATCTACGATCGAAAAAGTATTTACATCAATGGGAGCTACTCTGCCAAGTGAAACTGCATAGGCACACCAGGCTCCAAACTGGGGTTTGTACTTATCCGGGTTACCCTTGAACAGGTCCAGGTGTTGTTGTGATGCGAAATAATAAATGGCATCCTGGTAGCTGTATTGGAATTTCTCATCCCCCTGCACCGGTTTATTATCAATGAAGAAAGCGACCGCATCATACCCGTCCAGTATCACTCCCTTATCATTAATGTTGTTGAAATACTTTTCTGAATTATTCTGGGCATGACTGTTGCTAACAACAGTAAGCAGTAACAATGCTGCAAAACAGAATGTTAATACAATGGTCAGTTTATTGGTCTTTGCATTCCGGTAATAAGAAATGGCCTTTAGTGTTTTTGGCGATTTTGTTATTTGTTTCATGACTTCTGATTTTTTCACAAAAGAACTATTTGTGAGAAGAAGTCGTTGTCGGGCATATTACATTTATGCTACCGGGTAAATAAAAACGCCCGGCATTTGTCGGGCATTTTGCAAATCAGGTCCGATTTTCTTTCAAATGAAGTAACAATCTATCCTGCCGAAGCAGGATAGATTTTGTGGAGAGTATCGGGGTCGAACCGACGACCTCTTGCATGCCATGCAAGCGCTAAATCTCCTCAAACACTTATCCAGTCTACATTTCTCATCTCTTTGTGATAATTTCTGACCCAAACCTGACCCAAAAATTGTTTATAATAGAAACTTTACTGAACTGTCGTTGTTAGCAAATTTAAATAAGTTGTCTCATTTCCAGCATTTGAAATAGAAATATATTGCGGAACCGATTTATTTAAAGATTCTTGTTCAAAAGTAATTACGTGGCCAACGATAGTTAGTAGCTATTCCACTTAGGCTCTTTTAATAAATTGAAATATTCTTAAAGACCTTCTTTTCCATACTCGGAGTGTAAGCATAAGTCAAAATAATAGAACTAGTTGGATACTGTGAGATAATATCTTGCTTAAAGCTTAAGGTAATATCAACATCGTTGCGGTCATTCCACCGTATAGTTTCTAATGCGAAAGTTGGTTCTGCTTTAGATGTATCCCCTACTATCATATTTATTATACTTCGAATTCATTTCCTTTATAACGATATCACGAACCAGAATAGGATTAATCTGGTCAGCGTAAATCGATTGGAAATTTAGATCCGTGTGGCCTTCCTTCACTAAATTTATATCCTCTTCAATTTTATCCAGCTGGGGTAAGAAACAACTTTTATTTGAGATAATATAGTATCGTGAAACATAAATATTGGGGAGGAATAATAATATTTTCCCAAAGCTTTTGATGGCACATAATTGATGCCAGGTTTTAAAAAAATTATGCGACCCGACTTCATCATATCCTCTCCTTTTTCGTTGACTTCAACTATAGATGACCCCAATTCCCATCCCGCAAATACTTCTCTCCTTATGTCAGTTTTAGAGTTACATGAAATGATGGTAATTACGGCTAGTAGCATAATGATCCTGTTCATAGCGCAGAATGATTTGTTTTAGGATTCTAGTTGCAATTCTAGAGATAGACAAGGTATAGAGAATTCTCCATTGTTCAAAGTCTGTAGAAGAATTCCCTTTGGAGGGTGAAGCAAAAGCCAAAATCGGGATATTACGTTAATAAAGCCGCCTTGTCATTGGTAGGAGCTAAAATCAGGGAAATCAGGAACTCAAAAGAAATTTCGATAGAACATTTAGCGAATACTTCAGGTATGGATTATTCCCAATTAGCAAGAATGGAGTTAGGGCAAGTAAATTTTACTATCTCATATCTATTCAGGGTTGCTGAAGCGTTGGGTGTTACCCCTAGGGATTTGCTTCCTTGAGAATAACCAGGGAATGATATTAAATCAATTATTCAAATTAGCATATTCACTGGAAATTTCTCCATCAGAATTCTTGGAAGGATTATCGTTAAAAAAGATCTCTAGCAAACTGAATTTTACTTAAATCTCTATGTTTTGCAATGCACTAAAAAATGCATGGGGCGGAATGGTATAGTAAATTTTTTACATCAATTTCCATGACTCATTTTTTGGATAATCAATTTTCATTTCTCTTATTAAAGTTTCAAAGTCAATATCACCTCCGCCACCATTTTCAATCAGTCGCAATGCTTCAATCCATTGTGCTTTTCCTGTTGTGTTCAAATGAACTACCGATAAGTCGCCACCTGCTCTTAACCAAAGGCCTTTGTCCTTCAATCCCTCTGGGTAAAGTTTAGTTACTATTTCAAAAAGTTTTTGTCTCATAGAAGGTGGCTTCATTTCTTGGTTAAGATCTAGGTAGTCAAGTAAACCAAAAAGAAACTCGGCTGCATTATTAGCAGCGTATTGTTGTGAACCATCCTTGTCTGCAATATTTTTTCCATCGACAAGGTCTGAAATCCCACGAATGATTAAAGATTTTATTGAAGGGTAATGTCTGCATGCTTCTAAGAATCCTAAACCTTCCATCTCAACAGCTAAAGCATGGCTGATATGGGATTTTATGAATTTGAACAAATCGGATTCTGTGGAAGCAATTACTTTTTCACCCGAAGCGATTGTTCCTGAAAAAACTTCTACTTGTTTCTGAAATTTCTGATTTGCAATTGAAACAGATTTTGTTTTCCATTCTAGTGAATTAGAAAAATCAACTGCTTTCATTTCTAAATCATAAGAAGAAAAAGCAAACTTTGGTCTTGATAGAAATTCATTTGTGACTTTAGCTCTTTCATATCCGTAAACATCTGCACCAATTACAATGTCTCCAATGGTAACATCCTTTAATCCACCTGCAACACCAACAAACAAAATATGTGAAGGGTCAAAGTGTTGGATCATTCTTTCGGTTTCAATTGCTGCGTTCACATTAGTTTGATTGCTTCTGCCTACAACAATTTTCAACCTGCTACCTTTTGAAAGGCAGTAGCCAATTTTATATTGTGTCCGTGATTCAGGATGCTCATAAATATCAACTCCTGAAAGTTTTGAAACAATCGCATCTTGTTCCAGTGGTAGGGCTGTTAAAATTACAATTGATTTCATATTTTATTTTTCAAATCGTTTATTGTTTTTAGTTCTTCATTTCGCTTATGTTCTTTCATCATTTTTTTTAATAGTTTGTCAATTGTTATCCCCTGACACCCACCATTTCTTAATTTTTTTAATGCAGCTATCCAAAGTTCCTTTCCAGTGCCTGCTGTTAGGAGGTCATATTCTTCTCCATCTGCTTCTGTCCAAATTTTATTTTCTTTAGGTCCACCACCATAAAGTTTACAGGTAATTTCAGTTAGTGCGTTCCACCATTGGTCTTCAGTGATTTTTACATCCTTTATTAATCCTGTCCATGCAATTGATAGTTGTGTAAACAAACCTAACAACAAATAACATTCATTCAGTGCTACTTTCCAATTGTTAAGGGAATTGCTTTTGTAATGAATAACACTAGCAACATTTGAATATCTTCTTGAGTAAACAAGTTTCCCTAATTGAGTTGCATCAATAACATCAATGTTGCCTGAATAATTGCTTACATAATCTCTCAAACTATTTTCAGAAAGTTGACTGAACCTGTTGAATATAGGAATAGCACTTTTTATGTTGTTTCTATTATAATATAGAAAATCACTAATTGCATGTCTTACAATGTAGTCAGAAAGTATTATGTCGGCAGGAACTTCTACTGTTGAATCTTTACTTAGAGATTCCAGCAAAAGAGACGCAGTTTTTGCAAGATATTTTGTTTTTTCCGCAGAAGGCAATTTATTCCAAAGGCTCTCTCTCTCTTTGTAGTTTAAAATATTGCCAAATTCAGTATCGCCAATCATATCCAACATTGGCGATTGATTGAATGCCATCAATCATTTCATCAAACATCATAGAATATCTTTTATGTGGCTCTTTGAATCCTTCTAATATTTTATTTCCATCGTGAATTGACTTCAACCAAACTTCTTGGCAATAAACATTTTTAAAATCTATTCTTTCCAACTGTGAAGAATCTTTATGGCAAAGGTTGCCTGAAATATCAATAAGTCGTTTATCTCCATTTGAAACTGCAAAATCAATTATCACTGTGGGGTTAACTCCATTAATAATAATTTCAATTCCATCAAGTGAATTATAATCAGTATCAACTTTTAAATACTCTGAAATTGCCAGTTCAAAAGGATACTCTTGAATTAAAAGCGTTGAATAAAGTTTGTTCCAATTTTGCTTTAGTGCAAATTCTTTGATTGCCGCAAACTTTGATTTGTCAAAATTGTTTGGCAATTGTGAGATAAAATACTTTTCTGCTTCTTTCGAACTGTCAATGTGCGAACAAACGTTGTTGAATGTTTCAAAATCTGACTGCAGCCAATTATAAACTACGGATGCATTTTCAGTATTTATTTTTGCTAAGAATGCCTTAATTCTATCTCCAATTAATTCAGTCCACCAGTTTGCGGTAGTTGTTTCTTTTAATTGACGGAACAATGATGAAAAATCCTTCTTCTTTGTTTCTTCTAATGAAAATAAATTATTGTCAAGCCAGAAATCTACTGCAATTGCCAACTTACTTTCACAGCCTTTAAAACTTTTTAAATTAAATTTTTTGACAAGAGGAATGTCCTTCACTTCACCATTCCTAATTAAGTCACAGATTTTATTAACTTCATTTCTTTAAAACAACTCCTTTTTTTTGATCGGGTGAATATTCGGCAACAATATGAGATAAAGAGATTAGTTTTTTCAAATCATCAGTAGAATCAATTTCCTCAAATGTTTTTATGACGATTGCAATTTTATCTATGTCGGCCCACGACAGTTGTTTTGTTTCAATCGTCTCTTGAAATGCCTTTATCCTTAAACCTGCACTTACCCCGCGCTAAAAATTGCTCAGAAATATCAGTTAGTATTTGTGTGTCATTTCTCCTTATTAAACAAAATCCTCCGTTTAAAAATTTGCTTTCAATATTTTCAGGTGTTGTTATGAAATTAAGCTTACCATCAGGTATCGCAACTACATTGAAATAGATTCCGAAGTTCAAATTTTCTTTTTCTGATGCCGAAAGCACCTGCCAAAATTTCAAAACTGCTTGCTCAAAATTTTCTTCTCCAACCCAAATAATTGTATTCTTAAAATCATTAGCTTTTTTAAAACCATGAATGGCTTTATTAAATCTTTCTTGAAATCCATTTGGAATGGTTATTCCGCTAACTTCCTTTGGATTGAAATTTAAGGGTGCAAGAGAAATTGATTTATCCACTTCATTAGGCAAATATTTAAACAATGAACTAATATCAACTATAGAATCAATATCCTTTTTTGCAATGAGTAACACATGAGAGTATGCCCTTCCTGGTCTTACATCAGGAGATTTATCAGGAAATGTTTTCATCAGTAAAAAGAAATCGCCTTGTATAAAACCCCTGATTGAAGGTTTCCATGCAACGCCACCTGCTTGGTCTTGAAGGTCCGTTGCAAATGCTATAGTTCTTGCATTAGAAATATCAGGCATTGTGGTCTGTAACAAGTCCCATGCCTTTTTACTGTTTTCGCCGCATATCGATTGATGAATAATTATTTCCACTATAATGCTTCCAAAATAAGTTCTGTAATGTCATTTGTTTCTTTTCCATCTTCGTTAATCAGGTAACCAAAGTTTTCTAGAACCTTCAAGTTGATATTTTTCTTTGTTCTCTTCACTATCTAATGGAAAACCTTGAGCTGACAATCCTATAATTTTTAAGTTGTCTGATTTCCAATTTGATTCAATAAAATTTAGCAGTAGTGGCAAATTATTTTGCAATACTTGTTTTGGTTTTTCTTGAGTTTCCAATTCATCCCAACAAGTAAGAGCAACTGTCAATTTTATTTTAGTATTTTTTAAATGGTAATCATGCCCTTTTGAATGCAATAAAATTTGTAGTAATTCAATTAAGGCAGATTGGTCTGAAATTGAATATGGTATTTCGCCTATTTCATTACTTCCTTGTATATGTTCTTGCGTTACTGTTATTTTACTAATGTCAAGTTGTTCGCTAATATTATTAAGGCGGATAAAAAAGATCCAATTATCACTGTCTTTTATTGCATCCAACCACCTTTTGTCGACCTCTCTTGAAGCTAGGATTGTGTTGATTTGTTTTCTACCATAATCAGGACAGACAAGGTCTATCTGCTGCTCCCAAATTGAATTGGCAAAATAACATTTACACTTCTCTCTGTGTTGGTTGGTTCAGGTTCTTCTCCATTTGCAAGTGCTTCTCTTGCTGCTGTTATTGCAGATAAGTCATCCACAGGTTTATAAAGCGAAAGTTTACTGTTTCTTTTTTGCAACCTTGAATAAAACTGTGCGATGAAAACAGTTTTTGAAGAATGTGGTTTGCCGATTATTAATAATTGTTTACTCATGTCCTTTGTAGTTAAGGAATAAATCATTTTTGTGATTTTCGTTCACAACTAACATTTTTCTTGACGACACTAAAATTTTATTTAGCAACCAATCAATTACTTCTAAATTATTTTCATGAACAAGTTTATCTGGGTCATCAGTTGAAAAATTACTAATGTCAATTTCAGTATAGTTTTTAAATAAGCTTTGAAGTTCTTCCTTCAAAGAATCTTTTAACTTAGGATGTACTTCTCCCTTCTTGTCTGATTTTGACCACACAGCAATAACAGGTCTGTCTTTTAAATCAGTTTGTAGCATCTGTGCAATGTCAATGATTTCTGTCTTTGCCAAATTCTTCCTGGCGATCAAATCCATACAGTCAATAAACAAAATGAAAGCGTTAGAGGTTTTATAAACCACCTTGCATTTTCTGCATTCGGATCATCACGATTTTGCGACCAGTATGAAAATACTTCGCCTGATGCATCCGAAAGAAAAACATCTTTGATTTGATCGGCATTATTTCGTAAAGTAAAATGCAGTAAACGATAGTATTGTGAAGGGGTAGGGTCGGGAAAAGCAACTTTGTTTTTTTGAACTTTCAGTTTATGATAAAGTTCGTCCCAACCTAAAATGGTCTTTGTTCCAGCGAAATCGTAATCCTTGAATTTTTTCCCGTTCAATAAGAGAGTGTAAAGCATTGCAAGAAAAGTTGTTTTACCTGCATCCGCTTTACCTACAACTCCAATGAAAATTGGACTTGTCCTCCTGCTGACTTGTTGTATATCTTCTATTTTAAATGGCTCACCTGTCCGCAGGAGATTTGTTTTTGATTCCTTCTTTAGATTCTCTTTCTTACCCTCGGTTTTAACAGAATTACTTTTTAACCAAAATTCACATTTTGTATAATCATCATTGTTTTCATGACAATGAGGCGGTGCAGCACATTCTGGATTTGAACATTTTTCTGCCATTGCTATTTGTTAATTGAAATTTTTAATGATTGTATATCGTGAAATAGCCATAAAGTAAAGTCAGATAATGACATTTCTTCGATGTCAGCAAAACCAACAAATATTTTAAGTGATTCAAAGTGTATTTACCCACTAATCCCTAATAAAATTTAAGAAATTCTACCAATTTCTTCTGGGGTTCTTCTAAAACATTTTTCAGGGTTTCCTTAGAAAGTTCAACTAATTTAAATATCTCACATACTTTCATTTTTACTTTCATCTTTTACCAATGATCTGTGGGTTTCTTTTAGAAAATAGTCGGCACTTGTTGGGTAAATTGTAGGAATAAAAAATGAATAATCGTTTGCCAATAAAATTTGTACAAGCCCATTCTGTTGCCCTCTGTAACTTTGATTAAGAGAAACTGAATAACATGATTCTTTCCACCAAAGTATTTGTGTTCGCATTTGAAGGAAATAATTCCTTTCTAAAATTTCGGACTGCGTTTGAGATAATAATTTATTTACTGCTTCTTGGATTAAGATTTGGTTCTCTGAAATAGATTTTTCTTGCTTTTTAAAAACTTTATTTATTGAATCAGTAAGCCCTTGACTTGCTCTCTCTGAAAAAAACAAAGGCCAATTAATGTTGTTCTGAGCTTGTGTATGTGGATTCTCTCCACCTTGTCCCCAGCCAGAATGGATGGATGCAGCTTTAAGTTGTGCTTCAACTTCGGCTTTATCCAAAACAACTCCAACAATTTCTTTTATCTCCACACTTAATTTTTGAAGTTTGGCTTCTGAAGGAAGCGACCAATTTTCCGTCGCAGCATTTTCAATCTTTCTACCTAAGGATAATAAAAATTTTGTAATCAAATCTTTTTCTTTTCCAATTATTTTAAAATATTGGTAAATATTACGCCCAGTAAGCCAAATCAAACAAGCTGTACTTGTTTCATTTGAAACTATTTGTAAAGCTTCGAGCATTACAGCACGAATAAATGTTATTGGAGTGTCTTTGCTATTAGTTAAAAAGGTGCTCCAATTTTTTGTGATTAATTCTTTCACCTCAATTACATCAGGATTGTCCGCTGGAACATCAGGATCTAATGCGATAAGGGTGTAACTCAAAACTTTCGCTTTATTTTTTGAAAGTTTTTTCGCTAATTCATCTGCGGTTTTTTTTATTTTCTCAAAATAACTTTCTTCAGTTATGGGGAGTAAGTTAGCATCTAAAAATTCTTGTAGCATGTGATTATTAGTTAATTATATTATTCATTTCAAAGATACTAAAAAGATTGGCATATATTTTTTCCTTATATTTCTATAAATGTAGGATCAAGTATGGAATAGATTTATCTTGAATCAGTATTAAAGAGAGAACACCAATATTCATTTATTTTATTTACGCCCAAAATCCGCTGGATTTTCACCCCAAGCTTTTGTTTCCCATTTTAAAATTTCATTTGAATATTCATTTTCATTAAGCCATTTACAGCCCGTTCCAATAAATCAAATAGCTTCCCATTTTTTTCAGACTTAATGTGATTAGTTTTTTGGGTCTTGTTTTTTACCCATCCAATTGCGTTTCTACTATCAGAATAAATAGGAATATTTAAATTGTGTTGTTTACAATAAGCTAATGCATGAACAATACTTAGAAATTCTACAATATTATTTGTACCATCTTCAAAAGGTCCAACCTTAAACAATACCTTACCAGTTTTTGTCTCTACTCCCTGGTATTCAACAATCCCAGTAAATGTGTTCCATGCTCCATCTACAGATATACTTTCTAATATTGGCTCACCAAGCAATTTAATTTGTTCTTCAGAAAGTTCGGATTCGAATATATCCTTCCCTATAAATTTAGCACTTTCACTTTTAAACGCTTCCTCTGCAAGCTGGCGAGTCAAAAAAGATTTATAAACAGCATCAGGAAATCCATGAATTTGGGCAGTACATGCTGCCCAAGTCTCAAAAATCCCTGTTTGTCGACCTTTCCAAACTACATAATATTTTTGTTTTTGTTTTTTCACACAAATATTTAAACAAGTGTAATTTTAGCAGGACTACGATCCCCTATATGTTAATACAAATTGTATAAAGAAAATTTGTTTCTTTTAAAAACATCAAGATACAATTGATATAAATGGTAAAGTTGATAGACTACGATACTGTTCAATAATGCTAGGACGAGATACCCGTTTATATTTAGATTAAGCTTTAATGGAAGCACAAAAACAATCATACAGAATAATGCAACTCCCGCATATCCGATTCGATTCATTAGTTCTGATGTTCCTTTAAATTTAAAAAATCTGTAGCTACGTAATTCGTTTTTCAAATTATGTTTCTCCAGTACTATTTGTATTCTTTTGTCGAAAGTATATTCTATTATCCTAAATTTTCTGGATAGAGGTAAACGCAGGAATATTATTCTGTCTATAAACCTCCTTTTTCTCCTTGTACCCATCATTCCCTGCATTGTTCCAAAGTCCGAAAAATTCCACATAAACCTTAAATTTTGGTAAGTAAAAATCGGCGGTTTCTAAACTGCTTACTATCGTATTTAAGGTTATCGATTCTTTTTTGTGATTCAAATTCTATCCCAATGGCTAAAAGAAAATCCTCCAGGAATTCTTCACCCTCGCTTGGTATATAAATTTGCTGCTTTTTCATAAAGGGGCTTCTTATTTTAACCCAGTATATTTTTCGTATCAGGAATTAAATTTGCATGTAAGGAGCCGATTAACTCACTCTTTTTAAAATAAATTCGCCTACCAATTCTATACGATAAAATTAATTTCCTTTTTTTCCATTTATGTATCGTTACTTTAGAAACACAAAGCAATGCACAAGCTTCTTCTATCCTTAGCAATTCATCAGTCTGAATAGTTTGGGATGGACGCTGGAATTTATCAAGAGCATTGAAAATTCTACTTTCAATCAGCTCTAATAATTCATTCATAGGTATCGCCACAAACATTGTCGCATCTCTGGCCATTCTCAATGGTTTTTAATACTTCATTAAATATTTGGGATCACTTAAAATTTCCTTACTTCAAGAAAAGGAAAATATTTTACAATTCATAATCCTTCACTTATTACGTAACAAATACCGTATTACTACCTATGCGAGCCGCCTATAGACAATGGAGAGAGGAACGAACGGAATTGACGTAGCGAGCACCTACAGATGGGGCTTCCAGTAAAATGACCATAGGGAGTGATGGAAGCACAGTGTAGGATCGGAATGTGGCATATGAAATATAAGCGTGGGTTTGTGCCAATGAAGATCCGTAACGCAGCTGTAGGTAGCTAAGGCTCGCCAAATTATAACAGCGGGTGGACTGAATAATAACTGAAATGAAGTAACGAGTCTACGAGTGAATGAATGAAGTTTTTATTAAGGACACAGGAGCTGTACGAACGTAAGGCAGGTGAACTGCAATAAGTATGACAGCCTGCGTAAGCACCTGAAAGGCTTTGCAAGTATTACCTACCAAAAACAATAATAGAAAGTAATTCTTGCAATGGGCTGGCGTTTCTTATTGCTGAACCTGCCTGGAGAGAGACCTTTCTTCCTAGCATTGAATGCAAAATGAAATGGAGCATTCATAAAATATACGTGGCATAGCCACGCATAATTGAAATTCTTCTGAAGTTTATTTAGGTATATGAATATTTTATTTATGAAATGTCACCCCAACCTCAGTTCAGTTGAAGTTACAAAAACATTGCCTGCTTGCGTTATATCCTCCTTGGCTCCAGTTCTACTTGGATGCCTTCAGTTTTAACTTTTTAACTATTAGGGCAAACAACAATTTTTTGGTAATTTTTTTAACCACTGAGATTTAGAAATAATACTTGCTATGAAAGGGGAGATTCTATAATATAAATTTACAATTGTTCTACCACCCAAAGAAGACAACAGAGTATTATCACGAAACTCCCTTAAAAGTATTACTTCTGGAGCATTATAGTTTTCATAAACAGCTGTTGCAATAAAACACCCTTCTTTTGGTTTAGTTGTTGATTTTTCAAATGATATATTATTGAGAACAATGTCCACTTCCCATGGAGTACTAATCTTACTTTTCAATGTGACATTAATACTAATTATGGTTCCAGAAAAATATACATTATCCCCAACTTGAAAAGAAAGGAGTTTAAAAGCTGAGCCTTTAGTAAAGTTGATGCTGTAAGTTATTGATGCCATTTCATTTTTGCCAGTGAATTTACACAAGAAATCGATTTAGGTCTATTGACTATTACATTGTCATGCGTCCTGGAAACAACATGGCCGTAAGAATCTAGACGCTGTTTATATACCTTTTAGCATTAGTTGTCAGAGAAGCCCTACTGTCATCAAAAATTTTGTCTCGTCTTGCTTCTTCCTCAGCAGAGAATAGCTGTTGACGCTTTAGCGGTTGCTCGTATTCTTACTAAACTCTCTCTTTCTCCTATTAGGCTTATTATTTCGGATTCATTCATTGTTTTATAGATAATATTTTTATGGTTAATAAAAGAATTACAGCCAACGTCTCTGGTTTCTCAAAAACTAGGAATTTCATTCTGTGCCTACCTTATGAGGATTTACATTAAAGGAACGGATTTTTTTTAAAACCCAAAAGCGAATTATTAAACGGTCAAATCCGTAGCCAATGATTGGTAGCGAACTGCTGCTGAAGATTGTTTGTATTACTCAAGTTGCACAAAACCCTTTGTTGAAAACAGCCCTTACCGAGCATTAATTTTTTCTCTTAATAGATTGAAACAACAAGAGTACAAAAAGTTGTTAACTGATAATAATTCAATTTTAATGAGAGCATTATGGTGTTTTTTTGATTTGGACGAGGAAAAGTGAATTAGTTTATGTCTTATCAATACAAGATCCTTTATAAGGCCTTCATAACCGCTTTCGCATTTGGAGGATAGTCCCATCTCTGATAAAATCACTTTTAAAGCGTTTCTCATCTTAGATGCATAAGGAAGAAACTGTTTAATTTCATCAATTTTATTTAATAATGCCTTTTCGACATCCTTGGCTCCCTGTGAAAAATATCCATCAATAATTTTAAAAAAAAGAAAAAAAGCGACTTCATTATCATTACTTTTCAAAGATCGCAATGCGTGAGAAAAAAAGGAAAATGCGGCAATGTGATTTGTTGCTGGGCCTATTAAGTCATATAAATCATCTTCAATTTTGTAATTAGTTTTTTCGGGAATTAATACAAAACCAGCTCCTCTTGTAATTGTTCCAGTATCTAATAAGGATTGCTCTTCGTCATTTTCTGCCTTTAGGTTAACATAAATTTTACCTGTATCAAAATGTGGTGGTACAGTTCCGTACATCAACGCTAGTAAACCCTCAAAGAGATGAGCTACTTCTGTTAATACAATTTTATATGTACGTAATTTTGAGTCTAACGTCCCCTCGATGGATTCAACATCAACCAAAGTGGCGATAGAATGATAAAATGGTTTTAACTCATCTGATGTTAGAGATTTTGAAACTTGTAAAGTAAGCTGATTATCAATTGTAAAGACTGTTGCGATATAATCATTGAAGGGAAATCAAATATATTTGGTGTGATAGTTGCTTTTTCAGCAAAACAGTGAGCTACAATTTTCATTCTATTATTTATCTCAAAGTTAAGGGAGTTGTCAAATAGGGTTGCCTAAAACGTTCAGGGATTGCCCCCAGGGCTGGAATTTTATAACTGTCTGCCGATTAATAATATTCGATTTGTCTCTTTATAATATTCGTTCGATCATTGTAGTTATTGTAAAAAAGTAGCTTTAATCCAGTTCTTTTCTTTGTCAAATTCCAAGTAGTTATAAACTTGGCGAACGTCTTTTTCTGTAAAGCCATGATTACTATAAAATATCTTGTATTGATGTTCGATAATATTATTATCAGCATCATAAGTATAAGTTCTCTGTTCCCAAAGTTTTCCATTAGGAGCATAAGAGTTTTGTTCTATTTTATTTTCTTTATTATCATATTTGTAGGTAGTCTTTAACCTTAGAGTGCCGTCATAGCTATATTCGTTCCTCTCAACATATTTTTCTTTGTTAAAAGTTGTTTTCCAGATTTTCTCAACTTCTTTATGGTCAGTATTTTCTTCAATTAAATTACCATCTTTATCATAAACAAACTTTGTTATATATACCAATTGACCGTTACCATTACGAAGAATTTCATCAATTTTGTTGTCATTTTTGTCATAGGTAAACATTTTCTTATGCTTTAACACAGTACCGTTGTAATTAGAAGTTTCAATTAACAGTCCGTCATTATTATAAATATGCTTATACGAACCAAGCCAATTAAAAGTTATATTACCATGTTCATCGTATGTTTCTTGACCTTTTTCATACAAGCCTTTTAGTTCGTTTCCTTCTTCTAATTTTCCAAATTTTTCAACTGATTCAAATTGCTTTGTATAAATAGATTTTACCTTTCCCTTTAGGTCATTAGTGGTCAAGTCATTTTCAATTTGTCTTTTTGAAGTACATGAAAAAAGAAACAAAAGTGGCAGATATAAGTAAAACAATCTCATACTATAGTTTTGATCATTGAAACGTCAAATTAAAATTAGTCTTAAAGGTATAGCGCTGTTCCGTCCTAAATAAAATTAAATTCTATTTTTGTTGTCAGCTAGTTTTATCCAAAAAAATAGCCTAAGCAGAAACCATGGTAAAACAAGAAAAATGCCTAAGTATAATGGGATTTGCAATAGTGAATAAATCTTATCTTCTTGCTTGCTAATAGCTAAATCTGGCATTCCAGGCTCACTTGGGTCTGGGTTCTCAATACCCATTTTTTTATACAAGTCCAGATTTATGGGATATAGTTGACGAATAGTTTCCTTATTATTTGAATAACTCAGTTCTCTGTTCCTTTCCAAGGTCGGAATATCTTTTAAAGTCTTTTAGCAATTGGATAATTTCGGATACCCTGTATACCATCAATTGCACTTATCACGCAAATAGTTACGCAGAACAGCCAAATTGGAATAATGATTAGTGTAAGCAGTTTCTTTATCCGATCTGTATATTTTAAACCTCCTGTAGCTGACTTTATATACTTCTCAACTATCCTCGTTAAACTAAAGAAAGACATAACTGTTTAAATTTATTAGTATTGATTCAGATTAATATCTCCAAACCGTACTTGTTCGTTCAGGATCTGAACACATACATGGACTTTGTTCACAAGCGCTGCAGTATGGCCCATCCTCAATTGAATAATCATCCTTTCGGTCATGCAATTCACTACCCATATCATCCCAATTTTCTGACTTCATTTCATTAAATATTGACATTATTTTATCATATTCGGGGTCTGGAAGATCCTTCATAGTATTAAAGTCGTAAACAGTAAACTCGCTTTCAGTTATTTTCTTATCTAAGATGCGGAGACTTTCGGGTGATAATAAATTTCGAAGTTCTGGTAATATGTCATTTTGTATATCTCTATACACAGAAATTATTTTCTGGCAAGGGTGCCAGGTATCAAAAGATCTTTTAGGAAATATCAGTCAGGGCCTTTATTAATTCATCGTTGAGTACTGTTGATAAAAGTAGTTTATCTATGCTTTTTTTCGTTTCACCTAATGCACGACTTGCATCAAGTTCATATAGTCTTTGGTAAAGGTTAAAAGTTATCAAAACCAATTGGTCTTCTATATCTGTATGTTTTAACACACTCACATAATTTTAGTGGCTATCTAATAAATATACGCACATTATTTTTGAAATATTATGACAACGAAATTGGAGTTGGAACAAATAAGGTATCTTATGAAAGTTCAATTCGGTCAATTTCACTCCGAATTTCATCGCATAGCAAAGGCTCAGATTCTAATGGGTTAATTACCCAATGGTCATTCCCTTTATGAACGAAATAAGTTTCTTGTTTTCCCGCACCAGCTCCTAATATAACCTTATACACAGTCCCCTTAATCTCTTTGTCATTTTCCATAATAGTATCAGGCCATGCATTATAATGGCCAGACCTTTTACTCCATTCTAAATTAATATCAATACTCATATTATTTTTTTACAAAGTTAAATTAGGCTTTCGGTATAACAATAAGGTTTTAAAGACCATGAATAAACTTAATGATATATAGGTAAGAAAATATTTACGCAGGGTCTAAACCTTCTATGTTATATAGTTTATTTAGACCACTTTATGATAGCAACAAATGTAGTTACCTTAAAAAAACTCTTCATACCCTTCAGCTACTCGTGTTGATTGAATCCAATAACCCATCCTGGTACAATGTGCATACATTCCAGTAGAAGGAATCAGAAACACTATAACCAATACATTCCCCAGATAATATCCTGTGTTATCAAATACCGTTGGCATAGATCAAAAATTTAAAGTGGATGCGGAATGGAATGGGAGCATACAATCATACGAACATGGCGCAGCCATACAAATAGAAACTCCATTAAGGAGTTGATAGTTTATGCTACCGTGAACACTAATTCAATTCAAAAGGCAGAATTCCTTTATCTGCAAATTCCTGCACATACATTAAGCTTTTTGTGTTCTGATCTGAGCAAGGCCACCCAGCATCATTGATTTCAGCTTAGATTCGGAATCTTTGTATATCCGCACATTTTGAAAATACCCTGTTACCGCGTTGTAGGCTCCGAATAAGGTCCCTTTGGTAGTATTCATATCCTGGGTAGGATTACTCATTGCGTATTCATAAGCACTGTTACACATCTTTTCAAAATAAGCTGAGTTTTCACTTCCTGAATTGATATTGAGAAGCGTTTCCTTGTTAGGAGCAAGTGCTACCTGAATTAGTTTCTTTACCTCATTATCAATTACTGGAATTTTAGCCCACCTGTTGAATATTTCCTCAAGCTGTACTGAAATCTGGTTTGATATCCCCATTACAGTGTGAGCCATCGTAAGCCTGTCCTTTGCATTTGCTGTATGCCTTATTTTGATTGCATTGCTGTGGTTCCGCAAAGCAGCATTTAGGGTATTATTGCATACAATCCTGACAGGTGTAAAAGCTGCTGTTATACTTCCAAATCCATCATGGGAAGTTGTCAGGAATAAATACTGTTCTATCAGATCATCTTTTCCCACCTTTATGTATGATGGCAGCTTTGCTGTAATGAATATTCGTTCTCCATTACCAAGTGCTCCTGCAGTTTCATATTGGATTCCATCACCACCTACTATGGAATCGAAGAATGTAAATGCATCCACATTCTGAACTATTTCATAGTCTTTACCAACAACGCCCAGAACTTGGTTAGTATCTGTTCTGATTGTAGCCTGGTGATTGGGAATTTCAATATCCCGAATAAGAAAATCTAACCCTTTTCCAATATCTCCATCATGGGTATAAATCTTTCTTTTTATTACCTCATAATCCAAACCTGCAAAAATCAATGCCTCTTTACTATTAGGATAATCAGTAACAATTTGACCAAGGTTGTGCCATGGTTTTTCATTTACTGAAAAGAAGCTGTGCTTTCCTGTCTGTTCATTAAAATTGATATTATGTGCCATTATTAATGTTTTAAGTGTTGAATATTAAAATCGTTTCCAAACTAAAATTGAAAATGGAATAATCGTCGTAAGCACCGTTCAATAGCAACTGCTGAATAAGCCAAAAGGAAGCTGCATAAATCCGTGGGCGATGAAGATGCCTGGCTTTATGCAGCTTGTGCAGGAACAAATGCTGATTGTTAGTACCACAGTTTTAAGAAGCAGTCTCTTTTGGCGTTTGGGCAGTTGCATTAATTTTGCGTTGACGATTTAGTCCAAAGCAGGGAGCTGTTCCTCGGTTTTTGAAGCGGCTTTAGTTCCAAGAAGCAGCATTTCATTAACCTGTACCTCTGAGATGAATCTCTTAACGCCCTCCTTGTCGGTGTAGCTTCTGTTGATCAACCGCCCTTCAATAGCTACCTCACTTCCTTTATTCAAATACTTACTAGCAATATCCGCTACTGCTCCCCAGGCGATAAGCTGATGCCATGTGGTTTCCGTCACCTTATCACCATTGGCATTACGATAAGATTGGTTTGTGGCTAAACTGAACTTTGCCAGTTTCTTACCACTTTCGGTTTCTCGTACATCAGGCGTACTACCGAGGTGACCAATTAATTGCACCCTGTTTTTGATTTGATTCATCGTTTTACGATTTAATTGTTATTAATTAGAACTGTTTACATGGTTGGGTGAATACTGGAATACTGCAGAAGTGTGCGACGCAACAACTGCTGATTGGATTCAGGAGATAGGAACCTCAGCATTTAAATATTCCATGGTTAAGGCAAGCTTACTTACCATATTCTTGTGGATTTTCCGTAATTCTGGAGTCATATAAAGCTCTCCAATGCGTTTTAAGGCGATTTCGACTTCAGATACCTGATTTTGTATGTCTGGGCCTCTAATAGTCTGAAAATCGCTCAAAATGGCTGATTTTATGAGCCTATCAATTAGCCCATCAATCAGCTTGATACAGGCATGGGATAGAGAATTTGAAGCGACAATGAACTTTGGGCTATCCCTACCTGCATTGCTTTCGATTATTGATAACCAAAGTCTGGTATCTCTTATCAGATTTTGAACAATCTGTACTCCATTCTTCCTTTCATGTTGGGCATTATCGAAAGCTCTCATGATATCATAAAAGCTGCTTGGAAGATCTTCAAGCGAATAGTCTTTCGACTCTTTAATAATTCGGAATATCTGTTTGTAAGCCCAGTTGTGCATATCGTAGAGTTTAAGAGTGAGGCGGGTACCCAGAGGCACTCAAATTGTTATTGGGACATAGGGGGAGACTCCTTTACTCTCACATACACATAAGGGGGGTTATATGGAAAGCTCCATAAACAGGGGGAGTTTATTTAATAAAAGCTATAAACTTTATAGGTGAAAATTTGCTAATTTAATTAGTATTTCGTACTTTTGCATAAAGCAATCATCTAACAACTAAGTGTTGCATAAAGTGCGGACTGATACAGTGAAATAAGAAGAGAATAACGTTTAGAAAACACCTCCCCTTACATTCCTACAGTATTTAGAAAATTAAAAAGTTCAGGGTCTCTGGAAGCGAGAAGCTTATGCCCGAATCCTTGGACTGATTTAGTCAAATGTGATAGGAGCATCAATTGCATGAATGGAAGAATTTAGTGTGTAAACGAAAAAATAAAATGGAAAGAAATTTTACTCATTCAACTAGAAATCATCTGGATATAATAAACATACACTCAAGGTCATCATTCTATTATATCTCAACCTCTCAGTCCTATTTTCATCCTTATTCATCCGCCTATACTAACTGTGAAGTGAATAATTATGAAGAGAAGCAAACCAAAAAGCACAATGGTATTGGGGTTTCAACCAAAAAAGCAATTAAAAATCAGGGGGTAAAAAATCAAATTTTGCCGCAATTTTTTGTCCAGGGAGAAAAAATTAAGGTACTCAAAACAGTCGAAGCCCTTCTTGCTAAATCTCCTAAAAAATTACTCTATAAAGTTCACCCATGCAAAGCGGTTGCCATTGAAATGTGTTTGCTGTTTTTATCTCTAATAATCCCTAAACTTCTTTCTCACAGGTACGATAACGAAGAAGAGGAATGGAAATTCTTAGGTGGTCGATTTTTAAGGAGAGTATTTAATGATAAGCCAGACACGTATCTAAACATTCTTGCAGTATTGACTTGCGATCGCAATTCTGGAATGCTTGAAGTGGGAAAGGGAGATAATATCGGGATTAAAGCAAGCAAATTTAGATTTGCCAAGCTATGCAGTTCGAAGAAGATCATAAGAAGAGTTCTTAAAACAGATTATGCTAAAAAGCTCTCCAAAAAACTAATAGAAGAATCGTATAATAGAGTACATGATAACCCAATCGTGCGCAATTTAGTCCTACTATACCCAAAGATTACATTACCCACAATCGAAGAAATAATTGCAGAGGCCAAAAGAATAATTAAAGAAGGGGGTAAAATAAAAAGGGGTAGGGAACTTGTCTTTTAAATAATCGACCCAGAGCTTATTATGAAAACCGAGGGGATATATCATTTGTGGAAGATGCAATTGAAGTTTTTAAATTCTGGACTGAAGATGGGTTTATGATCCCAAAGGTATGTTCGTTAAGAAAGGGAGGACGAGTAATCGATTCGCTAAATATGATACCTAGCTGGATCAGAAATCTGATCAAGATCAATGGAAATTCTATATCGGAATGTGATTTCGAATGTCTTCATCCAAATGAAGCAGCGACGATATATGGAGGCTCATACAAATATTTAACGCATAAAATGATTGCTACAGCTTTGGGAATAGACGATCTGGACGCAAAAATTGAGAACCTATCATATTTCAATATGGAGTATTGGCAAATGAAGGATTCTCCTTTACATCCATTTTATTTAGGTAATGAACCAATAATGATCGGTAGAATCATAAGAGAAAAATGCTCTGATAAGAATGCATATAAGGAAACCTCTCGTAAAATGTTAAACCTTGAAGTAGAAATAATGACCAACGTAATTTCTGAGTTAAACAAGGAAGGGATAGAGCCCATATATATATTTGATGCGCTCTCCTGTGAATCTCAACATACAGAGAGGGTGATAGAATTGATGAATAGAGAAGCTCTGAAACTTGGTGTCTATTCTATGGCTAAAAATTGATTTAAAAGTTCTTCAAGGTCCCATATCGATCGATTTTGATTATCACTTCCCATTAGCTCGAAAATTGAGCTGAAACGGTCGGGCTTAATCACCAGGAATTTCTATGTCCTGGTGTTAACAGACCATGTTGATAATCAAAATGAAAAAATATGAAAGAGCAGACAGAATGGGTTCCCATAAAGAACTATGAAAATTATTATGAAATCAATTCAGTTGGAGAGGTAAGGAGCTTACACAAACCAACTTATGGATACAAAATGGAGCAAAGGCTAGACAGAGCTGGATATTATACTGTAAGATTGAATAAGCCAGGTAGGAAAAGCTCTACTCAATATGTCCATAGACTTTTAGGATTTGCTTTTATTGAAAATCCAGATAATAAATGCTGTATAAATCACATTGATGGTAATAAACTCAACAATAGTATTAACAATTTGGAATGGGTCACTCCTTCCGAAAACATGTTACATGCTTATAATACTGGATTATTAAAGATAAAAGCAAAATCTGTACTAGATACTTGCACTGGTAAAATATACTCTTCCATTAAGGAAGCTGCAAAGGCTTTAAATATCAACTATGGTACTTGCAGGAATTATCTAAATGGGAATATAAAAACTAACAACACATGCTTAAGATTTGCTGCCTAACTTGATATTAAACACTAGGTAAATCTTTTGGAAGGTTAATTTGATGGGTATAATTCCGTAATGCTGTTTCTGGATTATTACCCATCAAAAAAGCTGTCATTACAGGCGTAATACCTGAATCAATGCAACGGCTATTAAATGTATGACGACATGCATATAATACCCTCTCCTGTATGCCCAGCTGTTTTAATACCTTTTTGAAAATTCTTTTTTGAAAATTATTATCATCTATAGATAGTCCAGTTTGTGAGGTGAAAAGTAGATCATCTCCTTTCTTTCCTTTCAATAAAGGGTTGATTACATTCAAAAGGTCTTTACTTAATGGCAAAAAGCGCTCTTTGCCATTTTTTGTTTCTTTCCTTATACGTTGTGCAGCACTAGTGCTTTTTAGGCTTCTGGCTAATACTTCCTTTATATGAATTCTCCGATGATTAATATCAATACTGCTTACCCTCAGGCCAATAGCTTCAGCATTTCTAACTCCTGTTTTAAAAATAAAATAGATAAAGGGATAATAATGTGAGTGCTTAAAGGCTGAACTTTTGGGGGTATACAAATCGTTCTTAAAGGCCTCCAAAATTCTCCGTATCTCCGATTCTGAAAATGGTTTCCGTTTTTCATTTTTCATTTTTTTTACCCTCTTAGGATTAATATCCTCTAACGCATTATACTCCCAAATACCTTTCTTAATTATCCATTTTACAAAATCTTTCAAGATCTTCAATCTCCTATTGTAGGTACCTGCACAGAATATCTCTGCATTCAGCTTTATATGAATATTGCTTTGTTCTATACTACCCCATTTTTTAAGCATATTTCTCACTGAATTGTAGTTAGTATGTTTTTCACAATCCATTTGCTTAATATCTGAGGTCCATTCTTCAAAATATAGTACGATACTCTTTTTTACAGTGGGAGTATTTCCTGGCTCGCTTTTATACCTATTAAGCGAATAGTCAAACTTATCGTTTACTATATCCTCTTCGATTTGGAGGGCAGCTTTCTTTGCTATTAGGAGATTTGCCTTGGTATAGGAATTAAGATTGATAGAATACCTAATTGTATGGTATCTCCATCTAAGCCTAATTCTACCGTCTGTATTATTTATACTAACGGTTCCTTTGGTATTTTTCTGACCCATTCCTGACCCAAATTTGAAGTTTAAGGTCATTTTGGGTCAGAAACTAATAAGACAAAGATTCTAGAATGGACATAAAAAAATCCTCTAAAACCCTTACTGGATAAGAATTATAGAGGATTTAATTTTTGTGGAGAGTATCGGGGTCGAACCGACGACCTCTTGCATGCCATGCAAGCGCTCTAGCCAACTGAGCTAACCCCCCAATGTTTTTTATTTAAGAACTAGTACCGATGACCTTCCCGAACGCTTCCGGGACGATCTAGCATCCCGATAACTATCGGGAGAACTAATCCCTCAAATGGATTGCAAATATACTGGCAGCAGCGGTTGGTTCAAAATGAATTTTTAATCCTGTTTATTGGCCGGGGAAGCGGGCGGCGGATTGTTTCCTTTCGGTTTATTGGCTTCGGCTTCCATCGTTTTCATAGCTTCCAGGTTTTGACGGGCAAGTACAAAAGTACTATCCAGTGCCAATGCTTTTTCGAAATACTGCTTTGCCTCGGCCTTTTTATCAAGGTCGTAAAGTGCCAACCCATGAATATTGAAGATGCCTGCCTGCAGATAGGTGCGTCCCATCTGCTCCCCCATATTATACGTCATGGTATAATCAGGTTTGAAGGTTTGTTTCTCTACATTGATGGCGGTGGCAAGACATTCGGCGAGTCTTTTTTATACCGTATTGCAGTTCCATCAGTTTATAGGCGTGATAGGGACTTTGCGTTTTGCTGTATAGTTTTTCAAAAATGCCGATAGCTTCTTTGGGCTGCTGCAGTTTATCCAGGCAAAGGCCTTTCATTTCCAGGAGGGCATTGTCATCGGGTTTAACTTTCGATCTTTTATCAGCCCAGTAATAGCATTGCACATAAGCACCTTGCTGCATATACAGCATGGCCAGCGTATCTTCATAAACAGAATTTGCTCCCTGTTCGGTCACGTAATAATTTAGTGCAGCTATAGCTGTACCAACATCACCACTGTTTGCTGCCTGGTAAAATACTTTCAGGTGCGGATTTGTTTTAGCCATTGTTGGTTTACCTGCCTGGGCAAAAACTGAAGCACATGTAACCAGCGACAGGATCGTAACGTTTATTTTTTTCATCATCATTTTTTGAGTGCTCAAAATAACGAAAAAACCGGAAACAGGTTCCGGTTTATAATGTGTTGCTTATATACAGCATTTATCCTTCCCAGATCTCTTCCTTTCCAGCCAGCCAGTCGTTCACAAGCTTTGTGGTTACTGATTTTGGCCTTTCCAGCGGGAACCCAAGGGCCCTGTCCCAGCAAAGGCTTGCCAGTACACCTAAGGCACGTGATACGCCAAACAGAACGGTATAGAATTCATACTCCACAAAGCCATAGTGCACCAGCAACGATCCGCTGTGGGCATCTACATTCGGCCATGGATTTTTTATTTTAGCGATAGAGCCAAGTACCGGAGGAACAGCTTCGTAGATATTCCAAACAGTTTGCACCAATGGATCATCGGGCATATGTTTTTTACCGAATTCCATCTGTGCGGTAAAGCGTGGGTCTGTCTGGCGCAAAACTGCATGGCCATAACCCGGCACCACTTTTCCTTCGCTCAATGTTTTCTTAACGTATTCTTCAATTTGCTGTTTGGATGGGATCTCAGCACCAATCTCTTCCCGCAGTTCATATATCCATTTTATCACTTCCTGGTTTGCCAATCCATGTAAAGGACCTGCCAGGCCATTCATGCCGGCAGCAAAGCTTAAATAAGGATCGCTTAATGCAGAACCAACAAGATGTGTGGTGTGTGCAGAAACATTTCCGCCTTCATGATCGGCATGTATGGTCATGTACAAACGCATTAACTCATGAAAACTTTCGTCTTCATATCCCATCATGTGTGCAAAATTTCCCGACCAGTCGAGCAAACCGTTTGGTTGAATATGTTCACCATTTTTATATTTCCGGCGATAGATATAAGCTGCAATACGTGGCAGGCGGGCAATCAGGTCCATGGAATCATCGAACACGGCATCCCAGTATTCTTTCTTGCTCATGCCCCTGGCGTAGCGTTTTGAAAACTGGCTTTCGGTCTGCAGGCTCATGATGGCAACTACAAACTGGGTCATGGGATGTGTGCTTACCGGTAAGGCTTCAATGGTTGCAAAAACGTGATTGGGCACATGGCTTCTGCGCTGCCATACGCTGCTCAAATGCTGAACATCGTCTTCACTTGGCAGATCACCCACAAGCATCAGGTAAAATAATCCTTCGGGTAATGGCTCGGTTCCTCCCGGGGCCTTTGGAAGTTCTCTCTTAACTCGGGAATGGAATAACCACGGAAACGTATGCCGTCCTGCGCATCAAGCAATGATGTTTCTGATACCAACCCGCTCATACCCCGCATACCCTGGTATATCTGGCTAAGGGTAACTTCGCCAATAACTTTATTTCCGTGTTCCTTTAAAAGGTCTTTTATTTCCAGAGCAACCGCATCTGCCTTCTCCTTAAACCTGTCTTTAATAATACCCATGATCTCTTTATTATGAATGAATGAAAATTATTTGCTGCGATCTTAGTTGTGCCTTTGTGGGATTGCTTTTCGGCCCGTGATGAGTGTTGTGGCAACCGTACTAATAAGACGCCTAAAATTACGATGGAACGAACTCCTAAACAAAAGTTTTGAAGGAAAGTTTATTAAAATAACCCTGGGGGAAATCTATTTTGGCGCTTGTTTGTAAAGGTAAAATGCCAATATCCCGAAAAGGATATTGGGGGTCCATGCAGCCAGCAGCGGCGTAAAGTTTCCCTTGGTTGCAAACACGATGGAGAACCGGCTGAAGAGGATATAAAGTACACTGATGATGACACCAATTGCCAGGTGAAAACCACTGCCACCCCTGATCTTACGGGAAGCCAGTACGGCACCAATGATAGTAAGAATAAGTACCGAAACGGGAATGGCATCCCGGTTATACCTTTCCACCAGCAGCGTATTCAGCATTTCAGAGCCCCGCAGCCTTTCCAGTTTGATGAAGTCATTCAATTCGGGTGTTGGCAACTGGTCTTTAAAATAATCGTCTTTGCGCAGGTCACGGGGTTTAAAGTTGTAGTTGGCCAGTAACAAAGGTTTTTTTGTAACCCGTTCAGAGATACTGTCGAGATATCTTTCCACCGGATCCACCAGTCGCCATTTACGGCTTGTTGAATCCCAGTTAAACTGTTCCGCCCGAAGGTTGTAAACAAGTTTATTGCCTGCAAACCGTTGAATGAAAAATCCGTTACCCGATTTCAAAACAGTATCATATCCACGTATGCCTACATAGGTATTGGAATCTATTTTAAAATGAAGATTCTGTTTAAATGTTGAATTATTATTTACCACCGTGGCAGGCCCATCGACATACCTGGCTTCAAAGTTTCCCCATATCTGGTTTGCCCTCGGCACCACGTACTGGTATCCTGCCCATAACAGGGCGGATAGAAATATACCGCCTACTACATAAGGAAGCAGGAACCTGCGGAAACTGACCCCGCTGCTTAAGATAGCGATCACCTCGGAACGGCCTGCCATCTTGGAAGTAAAGAATATCACAGAAATAAAAACAAAAAGCGGGAATAACATGGCATCAATACGGGGTATGAAACCAATGTAGTAATCAGTAATGATACGGTAAGCCGATAAGCCTGATTTTACAAAGTTATCCGTCTTTTCACTGATGTCAACCACCACCACGATCGCTGTAAACAGGATCAGGCAAAAGAAAAAAGTAGTGAGATACTTTAGCAGTATATAGCGGTCGATCTTTTTCATTAAAAACGTATGGGCAAAAGTAAACGAAAAACCCGTTTAAGTCGTTTAAAACGTTTCAAGGTTGCAGGGTTTAACGTTCCCAACGATTAAACGGCTTAAACGTTTGAAACGCTGGCAATCGCCTTCGCTGAGATCCATCCCGTCGTCCAGGCATTTTGAAAGTTAAACCCACCGGTCACGCCATCCACGTTGATGATCTCTCCTGCAAAGAACAACCCCGGGAATTTTCTGCTCTGCATGGTATTGAAATCTATTTCATTCAATTCAATGCCACCTGCCGTAACAAATTCTTCTTTAAAAGTTGTCTTGCCTTTCACTTCATATTCACCTGCGCATAAATTTTTGATGAACTTGTTTTGTGCAGCTGCAGGCAGGTCGGCCCAGCGCAGGTCTTCTTTCACATCCGACTGCTTTAAGAGAAATTCCCATAAGCGGTTGGGCAGAGAAAATGGATTCCTGTTTGCGATCTTTTGCGTAGCCAGTTCAAAGCGGAATTTTTGAAATTTTTCACGCAGGCTGTTCTCATTAAGATCGGGCAACCAGTTTACAAAAATGCTGAAATGCCAGTTGCATTTCGCCAGTTCTCTTGCTCCCCATGCCGACAGTTTAAGAATAGCCGGGCCACTCATGCCCCAATGTGTAATAAGCAACGGACCTGCTTCGCTGAGTTTTGATCCGGCGATCTTGACACGGACATTTTCAACCGAAACACCCATTAAAGAAGTGATGGCATTGCCCGGCATATTGAATGTAAACAAAGAAGGAACCGGATCCTCGATGCTGTGCCCCTGCTGTGTAAGCCAATTGTATTGAACCGGTTTTGGATAACCACCGCTTGCCACACAAACATAATCTGCCTGCATCACTTCGCCCTCATTAATGACCAATGACCATTGGCCATTGACGGGGATGAGTTGCTTTACTTCCCTGTTCATTAAAATTTCCACGCCATATTTATTAGCCTCTTTTATCAAACAATCAATGATGGTTTGTGAAGAATCGGTTACCGGGAACATTCTTCCATCTGCTTCTGTCTTTAGTTCCACGCCTCTTTCTTTAAACCAGGCAATCGTATCATTGGTAAAAAACTGATGAAAAGCTTTTTTAAGAAATGAACCGCCTCTTGGATATTTCTTTACCATATCAGCCATGCTGAAACAGGCATGTGTTACGTTGCAGCGGCCTCCGCCGCTTATCCGTACCTTAGCCAGCAGCTTACTTGTTTTTTCCAGGATGATCACTTGCAGCGCAGGATCTAACCTTGCCGCATTCACCCCGCAAAAAAAACCTGCAGCGCCGCCTCCGATAATAACGAGCCTTTTTTTGTTCATCCGGGTAATTTGTATCTTCAAACTTAAGAATAACATTCAACCCATCATCAATGGCAGACAAAATCACAAAAAAAGAATTGGTGGAAGCCCAGGTCATTCCTTACGAAAAAATAAGAGAGCACCTGAGAACCGGGCATATCTTTTTCAGCAGCGGCAGTTATGCGTTTTCGGGTGCGATACAAAAACTCACCAAAAGTACCTGGAGCCATGTAGGCGTGATCTACAAAGATGAAGAGCTGGGAAGAGTGCTGGTGCTGGAAGCGGAACCCAGTGTTGGTATACGGCTGATCCCCCTTTCAAACTACCTGAAGAATTATAAAGGAACCAACCGGCCCTATAAAGGGCAGATAGCCATTGCACAGCTTAATGTTCCATTGGAAAAACAGTCGCTTAACAAGGGAATAAGTTTTGGACTTGATCAGCTGACAAGGCCTTATGATAATTTTGAGATCTTCCGCATCATGGTCCGCATTCTCTTTCACATCAGCAAAAGAGAAAGGAATAAAGCATATATCTGCAGCGAACTGGTGAGGGATATGTTTGCAAGGGCGGGTGTAGTGATGCAGTACAGGGATACGTATATCAGCCCCAATAATATCTGGACCGATGACCGGGTGGCATTAAAGTACCGGATCCTGTAAAGCGTAGTCGGAACACAAATTTGCATTGGCTTTTTCAGCCGCTTCAATTTTTACAAAGGAAGATAAAATATCGGCCTTGCCACGCTGAATAGCAACATCATGTTCGTAATGTGCAGCAGGTTTTCCATCGGCAGTGCGTATCGTCCAGCCGTCTTTATCGTGGTAAACATCTTTGGTTCCCAGGTTTATCATGGGCTCAATAGCGATCACCATTCCCTCTTTCAGTTTGGCACCGGTTCCCCGTTTGCCAAAATTAGGAACCTGTGGTTCTTCGTGCAGGTGCCTGCCAAGTCCGTGACCCACCAGGTCTCGTACTACCCCATAGCCGTGTTGTTTTTCAGTATATTCCTGGATGGCAAATGCAATATCGCCGGTCCGGTTTCCATGAATTGCTTTTTCAATTCCCTTGTAAAGCGATTCCTTGGTTACCCGCAGAAGTTGTTTCAGTTCAGGAGTTATTTCTCCGACAGCAAACGTATAGGCACTGTCGCCATGAAAACCATTTTTAAAAACACCCACATCCACCGAAACAATATCTCCGTCTTTTAATTCATTCTTACCCGGAAAGCCATGCACCACGGCATCATTCACTGATATGCAGCAGGTATAAGGGAATCCGTTGTATCCTTTAAAGGATGCTTTTGCTCCGTGGCCAAGAATAAATTCTTCAGCAATCTTATCCAGTGCAAGCGTTGTAACGCCGGGTTTGATATAAGATGCCAGCAAAGCAAGCGTATCGCTAACCAGCAAACTGCTTTCCCGCATCAGTTCAATCTCAGCCTTGCTTTTGTAATGGATCATACCCTATCTCCGCCAGCTGGCAGAGGATTATTTTGTTATATTAATAAACTTTAAAACAAACCCCGACTTGTTCAGTCGGGGCTTAATGTTATTTTTTAAGTCCCCGTTAGGGGGTAAAGTGATTTTTAAACACCGCCTACGCCGCCCGCAGTAACCTGCTGCTGTCTTCCCTGGATCCTTCCGCTGCTCATCAATCCATCGTATTGGCGCATCAGTAATTGTGTTTCTATCTGCTGCAGTGTATCAAGTATTACCGCTACGTTGATCAGCAATGAGGTGCCGCCAAAGAACGTAGAGAATCCCTGTTGCATACCAAACAGTACCTGTATGATACCCGGCAGAATACCTACGAATGCCAGCAAAACGGCGCCCGGTAAAGTGATCCTGTCCATGATGGTACCGATATAATCTGCCGTTGGCTGACCAGGCTTAACACCGGGGATGAAACCGTTGTTGCGTTTCAGGTCATCGGCCATCTGCTTCGGATTAAATATCAAAGCCGTATATAAGAAGGTAAAGGCAATAACACAAACAGAATACACGATCATATACCCTACGTGAGTGTGATCGGTAAAATATTTTGTCCAGCTTGCCGTGCCGCCATAAGAAAATAATGTAGGCAGGAACAGGATGGCCTGTGCAAAGATGATGGGCATTACACCAGATGCATTTACTTTAAGTGGAAGGAAATTCCTTGCTCCACCAAACTGGCGGTTGCCAACGATCTGTTTTGCATAGTTCACCGGAACCTTTCTTGTACCCTGAACAAGCAATATCACACCAAGTATCACTGCAATGAGCAGCACGATCTCGATCAGCATAAGCAGGATACCGCCTGCACCTCTTGTGATCCTTGAAGCCCACTCCTGCTGAATGGAGTCCGGGAGGCGGGCGAGGATACCAACCATGATGATAATGGAAGTACCATTACCCAACCCTTTATCAGTGATCTTTTCACCCAGCCACATTACGAATAATGTTCCTACGGTAAGTATGATAACAGTAGAAGGCCAGAAGTAATTGCTGAAAGAAGGAACAACTGCATCGCCCAGGCTTTTTAAATAGCCGATGTATGCGGCTGCCTGGAATGCGGTTACTATTACGGTAAGATAACGTGTCCATTGATTGATCTTCTTGCGGCCGCTTTCTCCTTCTTTCTGGATCTTGGCCATCTGCGGAACCAGGATGGTCATCAACTGCATGAAGATAGAGGCAGAGATGTAAGGCATGATACCCAACGCAAAAATAGATGCTTTGGAAAAAGCGCCTCCTACAAAAGTATCCAACAGCCCAAGCATGCCCGATCCGGTACTTGAAGACAGGGCTGCTAATTTATTAGGATCTATACCGGGAAGCACAATGTAAGAACCCACACGGTAGATAAAGATCAGCAGTAACGTGAACGTTATCTTATTGCGCAGCTCCTCAATGCTCCAGATATTCTTTAGTGTTTGAATGAATTTCTTCACAGAATGTAAACGATTTAAATGTTTTGCGCTAATTAAAAATGGCCCCGCTTAGCGTGGCCGGGCAAATATCGTGAAATTATTTCACTATCTCGAGTGAACCTCCTGCCGCTTCAATAGCTGTTTTTGCTTTATCGCTGGCAGCATTCACTTTGAAACTGTATTTACCTTTCAGTTCGCCATTGCCCAGTATCTTCACGCTGTCGAACTGGCTTATCAGGCCATTGATGTAAAGATTCTGCAGGCTGAATTCTGTAAGGCTGTATTTTTCTGCAAGCTGGTCGATCTGTCCCAGGTTAAGCACTTTGTATTCAATGCGGTTGTTGTTCTTAAATCCACGTTTTGGAATACGTCGTTGGATAGGCATCTGTCCACCTTCGTGAGCCATTTTACTTTTGTAACCGGCACGGCTTTGTCCGCCCTTATTACCTTTTGTCGATGTTCCGCCTTTACCGCTTGCTTCGCCGCGGCCAATTCTTTTTTCTTTGTGTGTAGCGCCTTTTGCGGGCTTGAGTGTGTGAAGTTTCATTTTTATTTTGATTTTGTACTTACGGGGTATCACCCCTCGCTTTGTTTAGTTAATACGTTTAAGCGTTAATTGGTTAATCTGTAAAACGTGTTAACGGATTAACGGGTTAACTTCTTAGAGTTGTTCCACCTTCACCAGGTGATTTACTTTGTTAACCATACCCAGTATCTGGGGAGTGGCTTCCACTTCAACAGAGGCGTTCATTTTTTTCAACCCCAGTGCAACCATTGTTCTTTTCTGGCGCTCAGAGCGGTCAATCGTACTTTTAACCTGTGTTACTTTTATCTTTTTCATACCCCTATCCCCTAAAGGGGACCTGATTTTAATTATTAAAAAAAATAACCTTCCCATTACTCCCCTTTAGGGGATGGGGGCTTTATCCGTTAAATACTTTCTTTAAAGAGATACCCCGTGTTTTAGCAACTGAAATTGGCTCACGTAATGTTGCAAGCGCTTTAAAGGTTGCTTTAACCACGTTGTGCGGATTGGCAGAACCCAGGTTCTTTGCCAGCACGTCGGTAATTCCGGCGGCTTCCAAAACAGCACGCATACTACCTCCGGCAATTACACCGGTACCATGTGCAGCAGGCTTGATATAAACTTTCGCTGCACCATCTTTGGTCAGCTGGTCATGCGGAATAGTGCCGTGCATGATGGGAACTTTGATCAGGTTCTTCTTTGCATCTTCAATTCCTTTTGTAATGGCTTCCTGCACTTCCTTGGCTTTTCCCAAACCATGGCCAACAACGCCGGCTTCGTTACCAACTACCACCAGGGCAGAGAAACTGAATGCACGACCACCTTTTGTTGTTTTAACAACACGGTTTATGGCAACCACTTTATCTTTCAACTCCAGGTCGCCGGCTTTTACTTTATTTCCAATTGTTGTATTTGACATCTATTTTTCTGATTAGATAGTTTAAAATTTAGAATACCAGGCCAGCTTCTCTTGCACCTTCTGCCACGGCCTTAACACGACCATGATAGATATAACCGCCCCTGTCAAAAACAACGGTTGATATACCCAGTTCTTTTGCTTTTGTTGCAATGGCGGCTCCAACCATTTTACTTTTTTCAATCTTCGGCGCTTTCTGGGCCTGGATATCTTTTTGCCTGGATGAAGCAGCTGCCAGTGTAACCCCGTTGCTGTCATCGATCAATTGAGCATAGATATCGCTGTTGCTCCTGAAAACACTTAACCTTGGTTTTGCAGCAGCTCCGCCTATTTTTTTGCGGATGCGGTACCTGATCTTTTGCCTTGCAGTTGACTTGTTGTTCATAATCTTTATTTTACCCCTATCCCCTAAAGGGGGACAAGGAATTTTTATTCTATTTTGTTTTCTCCCCTTCAGGGGATGTGGGCTTATTTACCAGCCGCTTTACCTGCTTTTCTTCTCAATACTTCGCCGGCAAATTTAACACCCTTACCCTTGTATGGTTCAGGTTTACGCAGGCTCCTGATCTTGGCACAAACCTGTCCGATCAGTTGCTTGTCGATGCTTTCGAAATTGATCATCGGGTTCTGTCCTTTTTCCTGCGATGTGGTAACCTTCAGTTCTTTCGGAATTTCGAAAATGATGTTGTGCGAATATCCCAATGCAAGATCCAGCAGGTTACCCTGGTTAGATGCTTTATAACCCACACCCACCAGTTCAAGTTGCTTTTTATATCCTTCTGTAACCCCTTTTACCATGTTACTTACCAGTGAACGATACAAACCATGCATAGCACGGTGGCGTATCTGGTCGGTAGGACGAACGATGTTCAACTCACCGTCTTTCACTTCTACTTTAATATCCCTGTCAACGGTTTCTTTTAATTCGCCTTTCGGGCCTTTTACAGTAACCACATTATCTGCACCCACTGTAATGGTTACACCTGAAGGGATCTGAACCGGTTTCTTACCTATACGTGACATAAATTCTATTTTATTTTTTCTTCTGACCAGTCAGCCTGCTATAGGTCCGGCTTAATGTATCGGAAGAAGTTTCAGTTATTAATAAATATTGCACAATACTTCACCACCTACATTCTGTGCTTTCGCTTCTTTATCGGTCATTACTCCTTTTGAAGTAGAAACGATGGCAACACCCAACCCGTTCTTAACACGTTTAAATTCTCCTGGTTTTGCATACGTACGCAAACCCGGGCGGCTGATCCTTTCCAGGCTTTGTATTGCCGGCAATTTAGTAGCCGGATCGTATTTAAGGGCGATCTTGATAACGCCTTGTTTGCTGTTATCTTCAAATTTGTATTTTAAGATGTACCCTTTTTCGTACAGGATCTCGGTGATACGCTTTTTCAGGTTGCTGGCTGGTATTTCCACGATGCGGTGGTTAGCCATCTGTGCGTTCCGGATTCTAGTTAAATAATCTGCTATCGGATCAGTAACCATTGTTATTTCAGTTAATTGATTAAATAATTTTTTTACAATGCGATATCCTACTAAGGTTGTTCGCTTTTCGTTGGTCGTTGTTCGTCAGTTTTTTCGGTCAACGATCAACGAATAACGGTCAACTGGATTACCAGCTTGCTTTTGTTACGCCTGGTATTTTGCCCTGCAATGCCATGTCCCGAAACATATTCCTGGATAAACCAAAATGTCTCATATAACCTCTTGGGCGGCCGGTAAGCTGGCAACGGTTTTTTAAACGAACCGGTGATGCATTCTTCGGAAGAAGATCCAATGCTGCATAATCTCCGGCTGCTTTTAACGTTGCCCTTTTTTCGGCATACTTGGCAACCATTGCTTCACGCTTTCTTTGCCTGGCTTCAACTGATTTTTTTGCCATAATCTTTTATAATTATTTCTTTACGTTTTTAAAAGGCATACCCAACTCTTTCAGCAGTTCAAATGCTTCTTCGTTGGTATTGGCTGTTGTTACGAATGTGATATCAAGACCGGTGATCTTATTTACCTTATCGATATCGATCTCCGGGAAAATGATCTGCTCGGTAACACCCAGTGTATAATTTCCGCGGCCATCAAATGCCTTGTCGTTGATTCCTTTGAAATCACGCACACGTGGTAAAGAAACCGAAACCAACCTGTCCAGGAATTCATACATCTTAACCCCACGCAGCGTAACCCTTGCACCAATGGGCATTGCTTTACGCAGCTTAAAGTTGGAGATATCTTTCTTTGACATGGTTGCCATGGCTTTCTGACCGGTTATGTTTGATAACTCGTCAACAGCAATGTCGATCAGCTTTTTATCTGTTACAGCGCCATTCACACCACGGTTCAAACAGATCTTGGTGAGTTTGGGAGCCTGCATTACAGTTTTGTAACTGAACTTTTTCATTAAAGCAGGTACAACTTCCTGTTTGTACTTATCTGCTAATCTTGGAGTGCTTGTTTTTGTGCTCATTATTTTATTACCCCTCCTGATTTTTTTGCGATTCTTACTAATTTTCCGTTTTCCCTGGTACGCTTAACCTTAGTGGCTGCACCCGCTTTGGCATCCCACAGCATTACATTGCTGATGGCGATCGGCGCTTCAACTTTTACAATACCGCCTTTGGTATTTTGCGAAGTGGGTTTGGTATGCTTGGTAACGATGTTAACACCTTCAACCAATACCTTTCCTTTTTCTAAAATTATTTCCAACACTTTACGTGGCTTCTTCATGTCCTTGTCTTCACCGGTAATAACCACCACTGAATCACCTTTCTTAATGTTGAACTTGGGTTTAAATCTTGTACTCATTTTATTAATTCGCTTTTCAGCTTTTTTTCAATTTTTTATTGCTTCTTATAATACTTCGGGAGCCAATGAAATGATCTTCATGTATCCTTTATCCCTCAGTTCCCTGGCCACGGGCCCGAAAATACGGGTACCCCTTGGTTCGTCAGAAGCATTCAGCAACACTACTGCATTGTCATCAAAGCGGATGTATGAACCGTCTTTACGACGCAGCTTGTTCGTTGTTCTTACAATAACAGCCTTGCTCACTGTTCCTTTTTTGATACCACCGGCCGGCATGGCATCTTTTACGGTAACCACTATCTTATCGCCGATCTTTGCGTAATCCTGTCCGCTGTTACCCAGTACACGAATACAGAGTACTTCTTTTGCACCACTGTTGTCGGCTACATTTAGTCTGCTTTCTTGCTGTATCATCTTTTTATGTTTGATGTTTGATGTCTGAGGTTTGAGGTTATTACAACATCAAACTTCAAACCTGAAACTTTGAACTTTTATTATTTTACTTTTTCAACTACCTCAACCAGTCTCCAGCGCTTTGTCTTGCTCAAAGGGCGGGATTCCATGATCTTAACCGTATCACCAATACTGCACTCATTCTTTTCATCATGAGCATGAAACTTGGTAGACTTCTTTACGAACTTTCCATAAAGCGGATGCTTTACTTTACGTTCTACACTTACGGTAATGGTCTTATCCATTTTGTTGCTGGATACCACTCCTAATTTTGTTTTTCTTAAATTTCTTTCCACGTTCTTTTTTATTTATATGGATTAATTAAAACCCTAATTGAACTTTTTTTAATGCCGTCTTTAACCGGGCAATATCCCTTCTTAAAGAGCGGATGCTTTGCGGGTTCTCCAGTGGAGAAATGGCATGTGAAAATGAAAGCTTCTTCAGACGTTGTTCGTCTTCGGTGATCTTTGCTTTAAGATCTGCCTCATTTAATCCTTTCAGGCTGTTTAAAAAATCAACTTTCTTTAACATCTTTATTCTATTTGATAAATTCAATAATCAATTTTATGCTTCGTAGTCACGACGAACCACAAACTTTGTAAGGATCGGCAGTTTTTGTGCTGCCAATTCAAACGCTTCTTTGGCTACCTGCTCAGACACCCCATCGCACTCAAACAAAATCCTGCCTGGCTGTACAATGGCTGCCCATCCTTCGGGGTTACCTTTACCTTTACCCATCCTCACCTCTGCAGGCTTGGCGGTAACCGGTTTGTCGGGGAATATCCTGATCCATACATTTCCTTCACGTTTCATGTGCCTGGTTAATGCCTGGCGGGCACTCTCAATCTGGCGGCTGGTCATCCAAACGCTGTCGAGTGCTTTTAAACCAAAAGTTCCAAAGGCAAGGGTTGCACCACGTTTGGTATCTCCCTTCATTCTTCCTTTCTGTGTCTTTCTGTGTTTAGTTCTTTTCGGTTGTAACATCTTTATAAAATTTCTAGTTACTTATTCAAATTTCCTCTTACAATATTATCTTCTTCCGCCACCGCCGCCACCTCTTCTGTCACCACCGCCACCACCTCTGCGGTCTCCACCACCACCTCTTCTGTCATCCCTGTCTCCCCTTCTGTCAAATCCACCTTGTCTTTCGCCCATTTCTTTTCCACCACCTGCTACCATGTTTGGATTGAGGTCACGTTTTCCTAAAACCTCTCCTTTACAGATCCAAACCTTGATACCAATCTTGCCATAAACGGTCAGGGCAAATACATTGGCGTAATCAATATCCATACGCAGTGTATGCAATGGGGTACGTCCCTGTTTGATCTCTTCACTACGGGCAATTTCTGCACCACCCAAACGGCCACCAACCTTTACTTTAATTCCTTCGGCACCCATACGCAATGCAGAAGCGATTGACATTTTGATGGCTCTTTTGTAGTTAATACGATTTTCCAGCTGGCGGGCAATGGTATCGGCTACAATGTTTGCATCAAGTTCGGGGCGACGGATCTCGAGGATGTTGATCTGCACGTCATCTTTACCACATAATTTCTTCAACTCTTCTTTGATCCTGTCAACTTCTCCACCACCTTTACCGATGATGATACCAGGCTTGGATGTGTGAATGGTAACAATCAGTTTATTAAGTGTACGCTCAATAACGATCTTAGAGATACCACCTTTGTTGATACGGGCATTCAGGTAATTCCTGATCTTGTTGTCTTCGATCAGTTTCTTTGGATATTCCGTTTTGCTTGCAAACCAGTTGCTGTCCCATCCACGGATGATCCCTAACCTGGCACCTATCGGATTTGTTTTTTGACCCATATTATTGGTTAATGCTTTTTATTATTAATTTTTACTTGCTTTTGTGTCTACAACAATGGTAACATGGTTGCTGCGTTTGCGAACCCGGTAGCCACGGCCCTGTGGTGCAGGGCGCATACGCTTGATAACCCTTGCTCCGTCAACCATCACTGTTTTTACAACCAGGCCGGTTTCATCACCCCCTTCATTCTTCTGTTTCCAGTTGTTGATGGCTGATAATACCAGCTTGCGTAAAGGAACAGCCGGGTGTTTGGGGTTATGTTCTAAAACGGCTAATGCCTTTTCAACCTCCATACCACGGATCAGGTCAACCAGCAAACGCATTTTGCGTGGCGACGTCGGGTAATTGTTCAATTTTGCTACTGCTTCCATTATTATAAGTTTAATGGTTTAAGTCGTTTAAATCGTTTAAAGGTTTCGGTTTCCTAACTTTTGAACCTTTAAACGTTAAACCCTTAAACGTTTATGCTATCTTTTTACTTGAGTGACCTTTAAAGTTCCTTGTTGGCGCAAACTCTCCTAATTTATGTCCAACCATAAATTCAGTTATATAAACCGGAATGAATTTATTTCCGTTATGAACTGCAAAAGTCTGCCCTACAAAATCCGGGGTAATTGTACTCCTGCGACTCCAGGTTTTTATAACACCCTTTTTTGATTTTCCTTCGATCATTGCAGAAACTTTAGCATTCAGCTTTGATTCTACATAAGGTCCTTTTTTTAACGAACGAGCCATGTTTTATTTTTTTGTTGATTTTCTTTCACCTGGGGCGAGAGACATTTTAACAATGATTAATTACTTATTACTTAATTTTTTTCCGTTCTTCCGCTGGATGATCATCTTGTCTGATCCTTTTCCTCTTGTACGGGTGATCTGTCCTTTAGCATATTTACCTTTACGGCTGCGTGGGTGACCACCGGAAGCCCTTCCTTCACCACCACCCATCGGGTGATCTACCGGGTTCATGGCTACGGCTCTTGTGCGTGGACGAATTCCTTTCCAACGGTTACGGCCCGCTTTACCCATGCTTTCGAGGTTATGATCGCTGTTGCTAACCACACCTACGGTTGCATAACAGTTGATCAACACTTTTCTTAATTCGCCACTTGGCATTTTTAAGATGGCGTATTTTTCTTCCTTGTTACTTAACTGTGCAGAGGTACCGGCACTTCTTACCAGGATACCGCCATGGCTTGGCTGCATTTCAATGTTATGAACATTGGTACCTAATGGCATGTGCTTAAGTTGTAACGCATTTCCTAATTCCGGAGCCACGTCATCTCCACTTAATACAGTTTGACCAACCTGCAATCCCTGCGGAGCGATGATATAACGCTTCTCCCCGTCTACATAAGCCAGTAAGGCGATGAATGCAGTACGGTTTGGATCGTATTCAATTGTTTTTACAACAGCCGGAATATTCTTCTTATCCCTTTTGAAATCCATCACACGGTACATGGTTTTGTTTCCGCTTCCCATGTAGCGCATTGAGCGACGGCCCTGGGCATTACGTCCTGCAGTGCTCTTTTGTTTTTCAAGCAATGTTTTCTCCGGGGTGCTGGTAGTAACTTCTGCATAGGCGTTACCAATCCTCCACCGGGTACCTGCTGTTGTTGGTTTGTATTTTCTTAATGCCATTTTACTTTCTTTTGCCCCTATCCCCTAAACGGGATTGAGAAGATTTATTTTTTATTTTCAATTTTTGCGGTAATTGATTACCATTCATTAATTTCTTTTGCCTGCTCCCCTTTTGGGGATAGGAGGTTAAATACTGCTGCCGTACAGGTCGATGGTTTCGCCTTCGGCAACTGTTACGATCGCTTTCTTTTTAGAAGGCTTGCGGCCAACTATAAATCCTGCTTTGGTGTACCTTGCTTTTGCTTTTGAAGGCACGACAATGGTATTAACATTATCAACCTGCACACCATAAAAACTTTCTACAGCCTTCTTGATCTCAAGCTTGTTGGCTTTCTTATCAACCACAAAAGAATAGCGGTTCATTTTCTCAGCCTGCTTGTTGGCTTTTTCAGATAAGATCGGCTTTATTAATACATCAGACAGCTTCATGTCTCTTAATTTTTTTAGTTTTTAATTCTTATGCCTCCACGCCTTCTTCACTGAATATCTTTGCTGCGCTCTCTGTCATTACCAGCACACTTGCATTAAGTATGTCGTACGTATTCAGGTCGCTCAATAAAGTACCATTTACGGTTGGTACGTTACGCAGACTCAGGTAAAGGTTATCGTTGTATTCCGGGAAAACAACCAGCGTTTTTTTACCGGAAATATTCAGGTTCGTTAAAATACCGGTGAATGTTGATGTTTTTGGCGCATCCATTTTCACATCTTCCAGTACCATGATCGCATTATCTTTTGCTTTGTGAGCGAGGGCGCTCATTTTAGCCAGGTCTTTCACCTTACGGTTCAGCTTGATATCATAGCTGTGTGGTTTTGGGCCGAAGATGGTACCACCGCCTTTATACAAAGGGTTACGCAGGTTACCTTTACGGGCACCACCGGTACCTTTTTGTTTGTGCAGTTTCTTAGATGAGCCATGCACTTCCATACGGGTCTTCACCTTGTGCGTACCCTGGCGTTGTGCTCCCTGGTATTGCTTTACAGCCAGGTAAATAGCATGGTCATTGGGTTCAATACCAAATATCTCTTCTGGTAATTCAACCGTTCTGCCGGTCTTTTTTCCTTCTGTATTTAAAACATCTACTTGCATTGTACTTATTTTTATTAAACCTATAAGGTTTCGGGTTTTATCTTAAGCCTTTCAGGGTTTCACAAACCTTATAGGGTTGTGTTATTTTTGAATTAAAACAATTGAACCGTTATGACCAGGTACTGACCCGCTAACCAGTATGTAATTTTTTTCAGGGAAGATCTTCACCACTTTCAGGCCTTTCATCGTAACCCTGTCCTGGCCCATACGGCCTCCCATGCGCATGCCTTTGAATACCCGGCTGGCATCAGATGAGTTACCAATAGAACCCGGTGCTCTCTGGCGATCGTGCTGACCGTGAGATTGTTCACCCACACCACTGAATCCATGTCGACGTACAACACCCTGGAAACCCTTTCCTTTGGTGGTACCTACTACTTCAACTTTATCACCTTCGGTGAAAATGTCGACCGTGATGGTATCACCAACGTTCTTATCTATTTCGCTATCGCGGATTTCTTTTACGAATTTTTTAGGAGAGGTTTGCGCTTTGGCAAAGTGATTGGTCTCAGACTTTGTGGAGTGTTTTTCCTTTTTATCACCAAATGCTATCTGGAGAGCATTGTAGCCGTCAGTCTCAACGGTTTTCTTTTGTGTAACCACGCATGGGCCGGCCTCAATAATAGTAACAGCAGTCTCCTTGCCACTTACATCGAAGATACTCGTCATGCCGATTTTCTTTCCAATAATACTTTTCATTGTATCTTATTTATACCCAGCGCTCTCGCCTGGGGCAAGAGTTAGGTGTTCATTATTTTTTCTTTTTAAGAACTTACCATCTGCTATCCTGAGCGGAGTCGAAAGACCCCCTTACCCAGGCAGTTCATCAGGCTTTGATCTCAACATCAACACCACTTGGTAAGTCTAACTTACTCAAAGCATCTACCGTACGGCTGCTGCTGGTGTAAATGTCTAATAAACGCTTATGCGTACACAGTTGGAACTGCTCACGGGCCTTCTTGTTTACGTGAGGAGAACGCAATACCGTAAAGATTTTCTTATGCGTAGGCAAAGGAATTGGTCCTGTTACCACGGCGCCGGTGCTGCGTACAGTTTTAACGATCTTTTCCGCTGATTTATCAACCAGGTTGTGGTCGTAAGACTGTAATTTGATTCTGATTCTCTGTGACATATAAAAAGAACTTTTAAAATCCGTTTTTTAATTTGGAGTGCAAAGGTAGGGGTTGACAGGTAAACAGCAAAGGAAAGAGGAAAGTTTTTTTTATAGCAGATACTCCCGGGGCTTCCAGGTGGATTAAAGAGAAGAATTTATCGGAAAAAGTCAGTCTTTCTTACTTACCGAACCCCCACTGCTTTCAGACTTAGTCACCGTGGCATCTCCATGATAACTAACCGATCCGCCACTGCTGGCTTGCGCATTAAGACTTACGCTGGCATGCACCCGGGCGCTGGCTCCGCTGCTCACCTGAACAATCGTGTTCTCACTTAAGAGGTCATATGATTTGACACTTGCCCCGCTGCTGGCCTGGGCATTATAAGTACGGGTTTTGCCTGTCAGGCGGACTTCTGCCCCACTGCTTGCATCGGCTTCCACGTCAGGTGCATCCACATCTGCATGAATATTACCCGAGCTGGAGGCATTAAAAGATAGCTTTTCGCTGGCTTTAAGCTCATCTTTCACATCAACCCTGGCTGAAGCCGAAGCACTTACCTTCAGAAGAGAAGGCGTTGTGATATATACTTTCATATGAACATCGCCATAATTATGCAGGTCTTTGATCCTGATCTTCAAAGTATTTCCTGAAACAACGGTTTCAACATGCCTCATTATATTATCATCCGCCTCTACTTTAACTTCGGTAACGGGCCCTATTTTAACTTCCACATCAAAATCACCGCCAACAGAAAGACCGGTAAAATCCCTCACCGAACGGTTTTCAGTAATTATATTACCGCTTCCCGAAGTATAACTGCAGGATGCAAGGCTAAAAACTGTGATCAGCAAAAACAGGATCTGCTTCATGGCGTAAAAGTTTGTGTAAATATAATAATTCCATTAACCCTAACAGCAACACGACAATAAAATCATCCTCTTAATTATTTACCTTCGCAGCCAATTATGACAGAGAAAATACTCATCCTTGATTTTGGCTCCCAATACACACAGCTGATTGCCCGTACGGTAAGAGAAGCAAGTGTTTTTTGTGAGATCATCCCCTACAACAAAGAAATTGTTTACGAACCCGGGTTAAAGGGAATCATACTGGGCGGCTCTCCTTTTTCGGTAAATGAAGAAAATGCCCCGGTAGTTGATATAAAAGCAATGACGGAAAAAGTTCCGGTGTTGGGTATCTGTTATGGAGCACAGCTTACGGCAAAACTATACGATGGAAGGGTTGACAAAAGTGACAAAAGAGAATATGGCCGTGCCATTTTCAGTAAACTGAAGGAAGACACCCTTCTGCAAAATATTTCAGCCACATCCCAGGTTTGGATGAGCCATGCAGACACGATCATAAAACTTCCCGATGGATTTGAATTGCTTGGCACAACCGAAAGTATACCGGTAGCCGCATTCAAACAAAACAGCAATGGTGCTTTTCCACTTTACGGCCTCCAGTTTCATCCCGAGGTATATCATTCAACCGAAGGAAAAACAATATTGAAGAATTTTTTGGTGAATATCTGTAAATGCAGCCAGGACTGGACCGCTGCTCATTTTATAACTGAAACTGTAGAGAAGCTCAAAACACAGATCGGCAATAAAAAAGTGATCATGGGATTAAGCGGTGGTGTTGACAGTACCGTGGCAGCTACCCTGATCCACAGAGCCATTGGCGAAAACCTGTTTGGCATTTTTGTAGATAACGGAGTATTGCGCAAAAACGAGTTTGAAGACGTATTGACCATTTACAATAAACTTGGCTTACACGTAATTGGCGTAGATGCTAAAAAACATTTTTATAAAAAACTGGAAGGAAAGACCGACCCCGAAGAAAAACGCAAAGCCATCGGTGGAGCTTTCATAGAAATATTTGACCAGGAAGCACATAAAATAGAAGGCGTCGAATTATTGGGCCAGGGAACCATTTATCCCGATGTGATAGAATCACTGTCGGTGCATGGGCCGTCGCAAACGATCAAGTCGCACCACAATGTTGGCGGATTGCCCGATACCATGAAGCTGGGATTGGTGGAACCGCTTCGCTCCTTATTTAAAGATGAAGTACGGAAAGTGGGATTGGAATTAGGAATACCGCATGAAATGCTTTTCCGTCACCCCTTCCCCGGCCCGGGTTTGGGCATACGCATATTAGGAGAAGTTACAGAAGAAAGGGTACGGTTATTGCAAGAAGCAGATGCTATTTATATCAACGGCCTTAAAAAGCATAATTTGTATTCAACCATCTGGCAGGCGGGTACCATTTTGCTGCCGGTTAAAAGTGTGGGTGTGATGGGTGATGAAAGAACCTATGAGTTTACCGTTGCTTTAAGAGCGGTAACATCGGTGGATGGTATGACAGCAGACTGGGCTCATTTGCCCTACGATTTTTTAGCCAACATATCCAATGAAATAATCAATAACGTGAAGGGAATAAACCGGGTGGTGTATGACATCAGCAGCAAACCACCTGCAACGATCGAGTGGGAATAGATAATGAAGAACCTGCCTGCCGGCAGGCAGATTAAAAATGAAAAATTAAAATGAACAAGCGATTCCTGACAGCCGGGTTATTTTTTATGGCGGTTTTTTATTTTACCAGCGCCCATGCACAGGTTGATTCCACAAAACGATCCACGGTTAAGATCGGGATCTTTGCCCCGCTTTATCTTGATTCTGTTTTCAGCAACAATACATTCCGGTACAAACAGAACTTACCCAGGTTTATCATGCCGGCCGTGGATTTTGTAAGAGGTGCCCAGCTTGCCCTGGATAGTTTGCAGGCAGGCGATGATTATATTGAGGCTACGATCTACGATACCAAATCATACACCCAACCGGTTTCCTGGCTTATACAGAATAAAAAATTAGACAGCCTCCAACTTATAATAGGCAGCGTTAAAGATGCCGAGTACCTGCAACTGGCAGGGTTTGCTTTCCAAAAAAGCATTCCTTTTATTTCTGCAACCTATCCCAATGATGCAGGCATTACAAAAAACCCGTTTCTGGTTGTGGTAAACTCAACCCTCCGGTCGCATTGCGAAGCCATATATAGTTATATTTTACAAAAACACGGAACAGATAAGATTTACTTATGCCGGCAACAGGGAGTACAGGAAGACATGGTAACCTCTTATTTCAAACAGATCAATGAACAGGATGGAAAACCATTGTTGCCCATTGAAATAATTAATTTTGAAAACAACCTGGCGGCCACATTTCTAAAAACAAAACTCGACAGCAACGAGAACAGCGTGTTGATCGGAGCAAGCCTGGATGAAACTTTTGCAGGAAATATTTCAAAAGCCTGTGCTGATCTCCGCAAATCATATAACATTACGTTGATCGGAATGCCAACCTGGGATGGATTTGCCTCGCTTTCTAAAAAGAATGAACTCGCCGATTTTCCCATTTACTATACATCGCCTTTCTTCAACAATAAAGCGGATGAACTCAGTAAATGGATCAATGACAATTACAAGAAGAAGTATAAAACCTACCCAGGCGATATGGTGTTCAAAGGTTTTGAATCGGTGTATCTCTTTACAAAATTGCTGGCAAAGCATGGAGACAATTTCATGAATAACATCAACGATAAAAGCCTGAAAGTAATAAGCGATTTTAATTTCCGCCCGGTGATGTTAAAAAAAGACGCAACCATGCCCGACTATTTTGAAAACAAACACCTTTACTTTATTAAACTTGTAAACGGAAGCACATCAAAAGCCTGGTAATAAAAAAACCCGGAACAGTGTTCCGGGTTTTTTTATGGATCTATTTAACGAGGTGTTTCCGTTGCAGGGTGTAGAGAATCACAAAAAGCACCGGGATCCCAATACCAATAATATAACTCCAGATGCTGGTATACTGGGCTGTTCCCATAATAAAAAACATAGCCAGGATCGGCGCCAGTTCACCGGCAACATATATCCAATAGCCATCTTTCTTTAATTTCCTCATCCACAAAGCGCCTATAAAGCACAGTATGATACCGACCATGCCTACGGTTATCAATGGTATCATGTGTTGAGTCGTCAGTTCAATGGCGGCTCTTCCTTTTTCCATATCAGCAAGTTGCTTTGCAGAAAGATCCTGGCCGGAACTCGCTGCTTTGTCCATCAGGTTCAGAAAGAACTTATTTATAACGGGCGTAAGCAACGTTAGCAAGCCAAAAATTCCACATCCAATAAAAGTTAAAATGGTTAATACATTTAACCCCGATGGAAGTTTTTTGGTTTCTCCAACATTTAAAACATCGGCTGTGTTTTCCTGGTTCATAGTTTTTTTTCTTTACAATATAATGTGTTTGTTTCTTAAATCAAAAAATGCCCGGTTAAGTTTGTGAACACAAGGAGGGATCTATGCTTTTCTTCTCCGCAATTTCAGGTAGTCGAGGTAGTAAACAAGTTTCACTGTCACTTCATTGCTGTGCGGATTATCGATCACCCTGCCGAAATTTTTAAGATAACTGGTATTGGCATATGGATCGATGGTTACATTGCTGCCCAGTGCATTTTTCCAGGCAATGGTAAACCGGCTTCCGGGTAAAAAATCCCAGGTATAAAACATATCCACGTTAAAGGTGTTGAAATTGAGATTCTGGTTTGGGATAAAGGCAACTTCATTCCAATACCCATCCGGTTTCAGGTTATAGAAATTGGTATTGTTGAGAAGAGACCAGTAGTGACGCATGCGTATGTTCACATTCATCCGGGAATTGAAATTATACTGGCCGCTCAACACCATCGTATTGGTTTTTACATTTCGCCGTGCAATGATGGGTGATCCGTCTGGATTGATAAGAAACGACCAGCCCCAGTTTCCCCTGTCCTGCAATATATTCATGCTTGCGCTGAACTGAAGTTTATCACTGACCCGGTACCGCAATCCCAAATTCGTTGCCCAGTAAGGATCTTTAGGCAAAGGAGATTCTGCCCCGCCAAGTTCCCAACTGAAGAACAGTTTCTTCCGGCTGTCTGAACTTCCGGAAATGCCAAAATAATAATATGGTGTTCTTCGCAGGAAATACCCGGTGTAAACATTTGAATGAACAAAATAATCCTTGTTCCAGGTTGGACTGCTCTGGAAAGAAAAAGACAGGTCCCAGAAATTCCTGAACAGGAAAAAAGCCCGGGCATTTACCTGGAAGGTTGCCCAGTTAAATGGACGGTACAGGTAAATATTACTGAAACTTGCCCGGTACGAATAATTAAGAAAATACCGTGTTGGCCTTATTATATTATAGCTTACGTTGGCGTTATATTCAAGGGAATTGTTGTTTTGAATATACCCGAGGTCGTTGGGATCGTATTTGTCGCTTTCCACCACCAGGTTTGCCCGGTATTGAATAATGCCGCTCACCTTACCAAAGCCCGCAGCCGTAGTAAAGCCGTTCTTATTTCCCTGCTTGCCCCAGATGTTGCTGTATTTTCCTGCAACGGAAAAATTATAGTTGTTCTTTTTATCGAACATTGAAATATCAAGACTGCTCACATTGGCATTGCGGGTGTTGCCTTTGCGCAAAACGTTTGTATTGGTGAAACTTACAGAAGACCGGTGTTTTAAAGCCTGGTCAAGCACGAGGATATTATAGTTGGTGAGGGGTTCGGTTAAAATGGTTGAATCCTGCCCGGTGTTAAGATTCTTTATTTTGGCATACATCGGTACAGAAACTGCATTGAATATCCCAATACCAAGATTTCCTTTTGTGCGGCCCGACAACTTAGTAGCGTTGTACAATCTTGTTATACCGGGATTTTTAATGATCTGGTAATTCGGGTTGTTTCCAAATTCAGTTAACACGGATGCCGAAAGCCCCGGTGCGTTTCCAATTCTTCGTGAATAAAAAAGGCCGGCCTTATTAAAGAGTTCTGTTCCTTCAGTAAAAAAGGGCCGGTAATCATCAAACTTTACCTGGAAAGGAGAAAGGTTAAGAAAAACATTATCGCTTTGCACCTGGGCAAAATCGGGTATCAATGTCATATCAAGCGTAAAACCTTCATTGATGCCGTATTTAACATCCATGCCGCCACTCTTAAGAAACTCGGTTACATCGCCGTTGTTTGTTGGCGATACCCGTACGCCTCCTGATAGGTATGGAAGAAAAGATAAACGGATGGGCGCTTTAATATTACTTAACCCGGTCCATACTCCCCATTGATTTAGTTCACCGCTAATGTTAGGATTGATGGGATTCCAGATGCTGTTCTCATTTTCGGTACGGATGAACCTGCCGAAATTCAACCCCCAATCCTGTATATTTTTATTCGAAAAACGGACGGCGCTCAATGGTATCTTTATCTCGGCCACCCACCCGTCTTCTTTAATGCTTGTTTTACTTTCCCAAACGGCATCCCAGCTGGCATCAGTTACCACGCCCCCGTTGCTGCTCCCGTTCTGAGATTGTTTGGCATCTGCCTGCACATTGGCGGCTGTTACCCGAAAGATAAATGCGTTCTGGTGATCGTGATAGGTATCAAAACCAACCGCAAAAATATCCACATTCTGCCGGTCGATCACATCCCTTGCTGTTAACTGCCTGCGGATGTTCCTGGGATCTTCATACATATAAGCCCCAACATATATGGCCGAGTTATCGTAAGCGATCTTAACCACCGTTCTTTTAACAGAAGGCCTCCCAAACACCGGTTGTGAAGCAATAAAATCACCGGTTGGCTCAATTGATCTCCATGCCTCGTCATTCAGGTTCCCGTCAATTTTTATTGGTTGATTTATCTTAACAGCCGGGATACTCCTTACCTGTTGTGCGTGGGTAACAGAGAGGAGTAAGTAAAATGCAGAAGTTAGTATAAGGCGTGTTAACATTGCTTAGCTGCCAAAGATAATTTAATCCCCTATAACGAAACCAGCGAATACTTATTTGTAGAATAATTTCTACCCCTATAGATCCCGGCGTTTTATTTCTTTTTTTATCAGGCTTAGCTCCCTGCCTGTTTGTCCTGAAACGGAACTGTTTTCCTGGGCCCGGCGCATAAGATAAGGTATCACATCCTTAATGGGGCCAAATGGCAAATACTTGCTTACAGAACACCCGGACCTGGCCAGGTTAAACGTGATGTTATCACTCATGCCATAAAGCTGCGAAAAGTGAACATGCGGGTGGTTGTGGGTCAGTCCTTTTTTATCAAGCAGCTGGGTAGTGTATAAATTGCTGTATTCATTATGCGATGCAACGATGAGAGCGATCCGGTCAAGATGTTCAACACAATATTCAACCGCGGCATTGTAATCCCTGTCGCAACTTTCTTTATCGGTCTGTATAGGGGAAGGATAATTTAATTCGGCAGCCCTGTTCCGTTCTTTTTCCATGTAAGCACCCCGCACTAATTTGGCACCTAAAATAAAATCCCTTTCCACTGCAGCGGTATGACAATCTATTAAGAACTGCAACCGGTCGTGGCGGTACAGCTGCAAGGTATTATATACAACTACTTTCCCCCGGTTAAAAATATCCATCATTAAAATGGTAAGTGCATCTACGGGATCCTGTATCCATGTTTCTTCTGCGTCAATTAAAACACCCACATTTTTTCGGCTGCCTTCTTCGCATACTTTTTGGGTACGCAACCTCACCCGGTGCCATTCGTCTTTTTCTTCGGAAGACAACGTGGCTAATGCTTTCAGGTAACGCTTAATCAGGCTTCCTTCTGTTTTATTCATTTCTGTATGCAGTTTTTCCAGCAGGGCAAACCGTGCAAAGCCGGTTACCTTAACACTCATGAAAGGAATGTTGGGCTGCGTGGATGCATAGTCAATTACTTTTATGAACTCATCCCGTGCCTGTTCAAAATTCTCCTCCCCTTCTTTTCCTTCTACCCCGTAATCAAGAATAACCTGCACGTTGTATTTTGCCAGTTTGTCAACAACTTTTGCCGTTTGTTCCAGTGTTTCTCCACCTACAAACTGCTGGAAAATTGTTTTCCGTATGATGGTCCTGGTGAGGGGTACGTGCCACTTAATGGCAACCGGTGTTATTTTCAAGCCTGCATTTACCAGCCAGGGTTTTCCCATCATGGTAAAAAGGAAATTGGCTTTTTTTAACTCCTCGTTTGATTTGGCAGCAAAAGCAGATTCGGTATTTTCAAATGAAATAGGCGCAGGTTCATTCATAATGTTAAGCAATTCAGTTAACGAAATTCGAAAAACGAAGACGAACTGCCAAATAATAAAGCATAATTGATATCATATTTTTTACTGATGAAAATAATAATTGTCAGGGTACTGCGGTTCTTCTGCGATGCACATCATCATGCGATTTCTGTTTTGTGTTTACCTCCCCGGGTATAAAACCACTTATCTTTGCAAAAAAAATCCGATGGATAAAAAAGTGAGTGAATCATTGGTGGTGATGACAGAACTGGTGTTGCCAAACGACACCAACACCTTTGGAAACCTGATGGGTGGCCGGTTGATGTACTGGATGGATATTGCTGCGGCATTGGCTGCTATGAAACACAGCGGCGCACCTGTAGTTACTGCGTCGGTTGATAATATCTCTTTTGAAAGCCCGATAAAACTTGGCAACGTGGTACACATTGAAGCATGTCTCACCCGTTCTTTCAACAGCAGTATGGAAGTGCATTTGAATGTATGGGGTGAAGATGCCATACAGCAATACCGGTACAAAAGCAATGAAGCGTATTATACATTTGTTGCTTTGGATCCCAACGGCAAACCAAGAAAAGTAAACCAGGTGGTACCCGAAACCGAGGATGAAAAAAAATTGTACGAAGGGGCTTTACGAAGAAGACAACTCAGGCTGATCCTGGGAGGAAAAATGAAACCGGAGGATGCGGCAGAATTGAAAGCACTGTTCGGAAAAGACTAGATCTTATTGCGGCAGGTTTTCATGTTGGTTGCTGCCGGGCATAAATTTTTTGCTTTGCTCAATTGCATCCATAATATCTTCCAGTATCTTTTCTGTTGATTGTTCAAAATCGATCTGCATCGGATCTTTAAAAGTTATGGAAAGCCGGGTTCCTTTTTTTAAGAGTTTGAGGCCTTTTTTATCAAACGCTGTATTGAATCCTTCAACCACAACCGGTATTACGACCGGCTTTTGATGTTTAATGATAAAAGCAGTTCCTTTTCGTCCCGGCACAAAAGGCGTAGTGGTTCCCTGCGGAAAAGTAATAATCCAGTTTTTTTCAAGTGCCCGGGAAATTTTACGGGTATCACTGGGGTCAAGCCCTTTTCTTGTTTCTTTTGCATCGGTGACCCAAACCCGTTTTACCATAATGGAACCCGCCAATGCAAACAATTTGCTGAGCCAGTTCTTCTTCATGGTTTCTTCGGCCGATACAAACTGAACCCGTGTATAAGGCCACAACAAATAGTAAGGAATGCCCAGCTTTCTTTTTTTCCCCCAACTGACTGCACCAAAAATATGCAGCATAGCAATCACTTCGGCAAAATAAGTCTGGTGATTGCTTACAAACATTACATTGCTTTTGGGAAGGCTTCGCAGTTTTTCCATACCGTTTACCTGCAACCTGTTGATCAGGTTTAGGCCCGGGTAAGAAAGAGAGCCGATGACCATGTAAACAATTTTTTTTACAAACGCCGATTCTTTAATGCTGGTAAGCCATTTACTCATTTACCTGGTTTTATTGCTGCAAGATAGTTTCTGCAATTTATATAATCTGTGATTGAAATCACCCCCATGTTTTTTTACTGAATGCTGTCTTTTAAAAACAAAAAAACTTAAACCGGTATATTTGCCGGCATGAAACCGAACACCGTGATTTTTGATATGGATGGTTTGCTGATCGACTCCGAACCACTGTGGCAGCAGGCTGCAGAAGAATTCTTTGCCGGGTATGGCATGAAACTTTCCCCGCAGCAATATGCAAAAACAACCGGGCTGCGAACAAAAGAATTTTTAAATTTCTGGTTTACATATTTCAAAATTCCCGGAGAAAAATTATTGGATGCTGAAGATATGGTAGTCGGCCGGGTTGTTGACTTAGTAAAACAAAAAGGCAAGCCGCTGCCCGGTGTAACGTACATTTTTGATTTTTTTAAAGAACGGGGTTTTAATATCGGGCTGGCAACTTCGTCGGGGCCTGCGCTTATTGAAGTGGTAATTGATCTGCTGAACATCCGGGATGATCTAGGTGCTGTATCATCTGCCAACGACCTGGCTTTTGGAAAACCACATCCGGAAGTGTACCTGAACTGTGCCGAAGAACTTGCTGCTTCTCCCTGGCAATGCATTTGTTTCGAAGACTCCTTCAATGGAATGATCGCCGTAAAAGCCGCGGGCATGAAATGCGTAGTTGTTCCGGCTCCCGCTGTCAATCAAAAGACAATGTGGGATGCTGCAGATCTGAAAATTCCGTCGCTGGCCTGTTTTGATGAATCGTCATTAAAAATCTTAAGTATTTGATGCCCCGATCCTGTTAAAAAGCAGGATCAAGGTGAAAACGCAAAGAAATCCTTAAAAAAAATCACATGGACTGATTATTTTCTGATAGAAAATTATACATTTGACAACCGGACAAACAATTCTTTATTTACTTAATAAAACAAACACGATGAAAAAATTACTACTGGCATCAATAGTTATGATGGGAATCAGCAGTGTTGCTGCCGCTCAAACTCCCGAAGCTGTAAGAGAAAGAAAAGAAGCTGCTAAAAAAGAAGCGAACCAACCGGTTATTTCAAATGCAGCAAACGTAACTGCTTCAGAAAAGGTAAAGACCGAAAGTAAAGTGGCTGCTGATAAAAATGAGGCAGCAAAACCAAAGGAAGCTGAAGTTAAAAAAACAGCGCTTCCTGCCGCTAAAAAGGTAAAGCGAGGCTAATTTTTACCGCCGGTTTAGTTTCATAAAATAATTGCCAAAAAGTCTCCCCAACAGGAGGCTTTTTTCTTTATGGCCAGTCATCTTTATAGATTGAGAAACAAGCCATTCAGTCCAACCCTTAGCCTTATCAGGGCTCGTTTTCCATCGGGTTCCCTGCCATTAAAAAAAACGGAGAAAAAAAACTTAATTTAAAGTTAAAGTTATTACCTTTAAGCATCTTTCTGACTAACTGCAGATGCCGGGTATTCCTCTCCGGAATTTGTTTTTAGTCATTTCATCAAACTAAAACATTTATTATGCACAAAAAAACTACTTTAAGAGACCTTAAAGTGTTGTTGCTTAAAACGATCCTCCCGGTTCTGATTTTAAGTACTTCATTTTATGTCACGAGTGCACAGAATGTTGTGTCTCCGCCTAAGAAGGATGGGAAGAGAACACAAACTTCTGTTGTCACGGCACGTCCTGGCCTGACCAAAGAAATGGTTAAAGCTAACAGGAACCAGTTGCCAACAGTTCAAGCAACGCCAACCGATGTCCCTGCCATCAACATGCGTTATTCACAAAAAATGGCAGCAATTACTGCACAGGGCATTCAAAATCCGCCAACGCCAAACATCGTTAACGCTGTTTGTACGTTTAATGGTGGATTGGTTGCAGGTGATCTTACACTAAACAACGGACGTTTTTTCCGTGATGGTGTTCCTTCATCCTGTGCCGGGCCAAAAGCCTGCCCTGGTCCTTTTGGAACAGGTCCTTATTTTTACGACACGTACACGATGCAGAACCTAACCTGCGCCAGTCAGTGCGTAACCGTAAACTACATTGCAAACGTAGGTGGCGGTGATGTTTTTGTTGTAGCTTACAACGGAAGCTTTGACCCAGCTAACCTTTGCGGTAACTACATGGCAGACGGTGGATCAAGTTCACTTTCTGGTGGTGCTGCAGTTCAATTCACTTTTACAATGCCAGCAAATGCTACGGTAGTATTTGTGGCAATGGCTGCACAGATCTCGACTGCTTGTCCTTCTTACACAATGACAGTTACGGGACTTACCTGTACGCCTCCTCCTGCATGTTCACCGATCGGGCCATCTGTGTTAAGTTTAACACCTGGTCCTCCGGTAGCATCAACTGTGTTTAATGAAACATTTAATACCGTTGTTCCTTTACCAGCTGGCTGGGCTTCTCAAAACCTTAGCCTTCCAATTGGAGCAACAGGTTGGTTCCAGGGAAATACCGGTGTATTCCCAGGTAACACACCTCCGGGATACATTGCAGCAAATTTCAATAACACGTCGGCATTAGCTACAATCAGTAACTGGTTGTTTGCACCGTCTGTTACTTTGAAAAACGGTGATACACTTTCTTTCTACACCCGTACCACAAGCGGTACATTCCCCGACAGGTTACAGGTGAGGATGAATACAACCAACCAGGGCGTTAACGTGGGTGCCAATAATACCAGCGTAGGTGATTATACTACCTTACTATTGGATATAAACCCAACTTACACTGCTACTGGATATCCTACATCATGGACGCAATTCAAGATCCCGATTACGGGATTGGCTGGTCCAACTGCCGGACGTCTTGCCTTCCGTTATTTTGTTGAAGGCGGTGGCCCTCCAGGCGCTAATTCAGACTATATCGGTATTGATGATGTGGTTTATACAACAACAAACCTAGGTCCTCCACCGGTAAGCTGTACAGGTTCTGTTACATGCTTAAAGGTTGATATCACTGGTGGTAACCCAGGCGCTACTTACAATGTAGTGATCAATGCAGTTCCTGCAACAGCCGGTTATCCAAGAACGATCAGCAATTATACAAGTGGCGATTGTATTCCTGTTACGCCAGCAGTAAACACAACATATAATCTTGTATCAGTTATTGATGCATCAAATCCATGTTGCGTTGGTACTGGTAACAGTGGTACTCCAACCGTTACAATTACACCAGGATCGATCACCCCGATTGCGATCACCGCTAATCCAAGCGGACCGCTTTGCGCAGGTAATCCAACTTTGTTAACAGTAACTGGAGCAGGTGGTGCTCAGACTTTCACAAACAGCGCCCCTGTATTGATACCAGGAACTGGTACATCAGGCCTGGAAGCCCTTATCCTTCTAATATATTGGTAAGCGGCTTACCAGTAGTTGGTGCTACAGTGGCATCGGTTACTCTTACAGGAATCACACATACATGGGAAAGTGATATCAGCATATTGCTGCAATCACCAACAAACCAGAATGTGATCTTGCTTTCTGCTGTAAGCGGAACAGAAAATGGCGGTTTTGGTATTCTTAACAAGACCTACACATTCTCTGACGCTGCTCCTACTGGTTTAAATACAGGCGGACCTACAAATCCGAATGGTACTTATAAACCTACCAATAACAGTACAACCCGTAACTGGCCAGCGCCAGGACCTGGAACTGTTGTTCAGGGATTGAATCCATTGTTATCAACTTTCACAGGTGATCCAAATGGTACATGGAAACTGTATGCATTTGATGCCGTTGGTGGTGACTTAGGTCAGATCTCTGGTGGTTACAGCATCACATTCCAAACTCCTCCGGCACCTCCTCCAGTAGGATGGACCTTCTTATGGTCACCTGCTGCAGGCTTGAGTTCTACAACCACAAACCCTGTTGCGGCATCTCCGTCATCAACAAGGCAATATACGGTTGTTGGAACAGCGCCAGGTGGTTGTCAAACTGCGGCTCAAATACTTATAACGGTATATCAGCTTCCTGCAGTTACCAGCCAACCCAGCAGCCTTACGGCATGTGCCGGCACAAGTGTGAACTTTACTGTTGGTGGTACAGGCCAGGGTATAACATACCAATGGCAGGTAAGCACTAATGGTGGTGTTACATATACCAACATAGCTAATGGTGCTCCTTACTCAGGTGTAAACACTACAACACTTACGGTTAATCCTGTAACGGTTGCAATGAGTGGCTGGCGTTACCGTTGTGTTATCAGTGGTACATGTCCTCCTGCTGCTAATTCAACCGGCGCAATACTTACTGTAAATGCATTGCCGGTTGTTACTATAGCACAAACTACTCCAACTTGCGGTGGTGTTGCCGGTATCAACGGTACTCCATTAACTGCAAGCGGAGCCAGTTCTTATGTTTGGTCTCCGGTTACTGGTTTGTATACCAATGCCGGTGCTACAACTGCTTACACAGGAACCAACCTGGCTACAGTTTATGCAGCACCTTCGGTAAACACTGTGTACACAGTTACAGGAACAAACGCTGGTACCGGTTGTACAAACACTGCAACAGTAGGTGTGGTTTACACGCCTGCAGTTCCAACTGTTAACCCGGCCAATGTAGCTATGTGCTTAGGCGATGCGGCTGTTCAATTATGTGTAACATCATCATTGGCACCATCTCCATTCACTTCCAGCTACGCTTCAGGTCCGATCAGCGTAGCAGTACCTGATAATACCCCTGCGGGTGGTAATCACACGATCAACGTTCCATTACCGGCAACTGCACAGATCACCAATATGAGGGTGACTGTTAACATGAGTCATACATGGGTTGGTGATGTGGCAATGGTACTGAAAGCGCCAAATAACCAAATATTGAATCTTGATTTCTTCCTGAATGCTACAGGCGGAACAGGTCCTACAAGTGGATTCACAAATACTGTGTTCACTTCAGACAATACCGCTCCTGCAATCAGTACTGGGGCTAATCCTTACACTGGCACATTCAGGGCAGACCGCGTAGTTACTGGTACACCGGTAGCTGGTCCAACTGGATTCTTGCCAACAACAAACCTTTGGCCAAGCCTGTACAGCACTCCTAACGGAAACTGGACAATAGCTGCATACGATGCGTTTGCAGGTGATGCCGGAACCATTACTTCATGGTCATTAGCTTTTGACTATTTGTATGGTCCTCCAGCATCAGGTGTTTGGTCTCCTGCCGCAGGTTTATTCAGGGATGCTGCTGCAACAATTCCTTATGTTGCCGGCGATTCAGCCAACTGCGTATATGCTAAACCAACACCTAGCGGGGTTTATCCTTACCAGGTAACGGTACAGAGCGTAGGTTTCCCAGGATCGTTAACTACATACAATAATGCAGCTAATATTCCTATCCCTGATGGAGGTACAACCAATTCCAGCATAACTGTTAGTGGTTTGCCTACTTCTGGTGTAAGTGTTGATCAGGTAGTATTAAGAGGCTTCTCTCATACATGGGGTGGTGACGTGAACGTGGTATTGCAGTCACCAACAGGAGAAAATGTGATCTTGTTGGCGAACTCAAATGCTGATCCGCTCATTTCTATCAGCAATGTTACCTTAACATTGCGTGACAATGCTGCAGGTTCTGTACCAACCACAAGCCCAATGGCAAGTGGTACGTATAAGCCTACCAACAATAACGGGTCACCGTTTAACTTCCTCCCTCCAGGTCCTACTGGTGTTACAGGACCTACTCCTAACCCACTCTTGTCTGCCTTTACAGGTAACCCGAATGGTGTTTGGAAAATATATGCGGAAGACAGGGTTGGTGGAGATGTGGGCAGCTTCGCTCAAGGCTGGAGTCTTACTCTGAATTCTCCTTTCCCTGGCTGTGTTTCTGCTCCAAGAACGGTAACCGTAACGGTTAATCAACCAACCACCATCACTACACAACCGGTTAACAGAACCATTTGTACTGATAAAGTGGCAACATTCACTGTTGTTCCAGGTGGATCTGGTCCGTTCAGTTACCAATGGCAGGTAAGTACCAACACAGGTAATACTTGGTCTAACATTTCAAATGGTGGTGTTTATGCAGGTGCTACATCGGCAACACTTACCATTACGGCTCCGCCGGTTAGCATGAGCGGTTATTTCTACCGTGTTATTGTTACAGGCGCTGCACCTTGTGCAAGTATTAATTCCTTCCAGGTGGTGTTAACTGTTAACCCGCTGCCAACTGTTGTTATATCAGCTTCGCCTTATACCAGGTTATACCCTGGATTAAGAACGACATTGTCTTCTACAGTGTCGCCTGCAGCTGCTCAAACATACAGCTGGTTCCGCAATGGTGCACCTTATGGAGGAAATACAGCAGCGCTTCAACTTGATGTGGATCTGCTGGGTGATTACAAACTTACTGTTACAGATGTGAATGGTTGTACCAATACTTCCAACACAATATCCATCCTGGATTCTGCAACCGGAAGATGTTTCATCTATCCTAACCCAACCAATGGCGAGTTCGATGTTAGATACTTCAGTGTCTACAACAACTCTTCATTGCCAAGGACTGTTACGGTTTACAATGCAAGTGGTGACAGGGTTCTTACCCAACGCTACAGCATCGGTGCTCCGTATCAAAGGATGCATGTTGATCTCAGAAAGAGTGGCAAAGGACTTTACTGGGTTGAAGTCGGTGACGTAAATGGTAACCGATTGACCATGTGTAGAGTGGTTGTTCAATAAGACTAACTAACACTTAGTTATACAGTCCCCCGGAATATTCCGGGGGACTTTTTTTATATGCCTCATATATATATATGTATGTAATCCCTGTTTTGCTATACTGAACCATTGGTTAACAGCGACAGATTGGCTTATGAGGCCAGGGATTTCCTGGAATAATCACTTCATATTGAAACAATTGAGGTTATCCCTCTTTCCCCGCTCTAAAAAGACCCGGTTTTATCCGTAAAACAGGCATCTTTTACCTAACTTTGCCCTCCCGTTTTAAAAACCACGGGTTATTTATGTCATTCAATATTTTTAAACAATTAAACGCAGATGCACAGGAAGGTTCTGTTGGCGAAGCCACAGAAACTGCTGCGAAAACAAATGTGCCTGTTGGTCTTGCTGAAGCTGTTGCTACAGCACACGATGACTTTGACTGGAGTGTTGACAAAAGAAATGTAACCAGTTATTCTGCTGATGAAAAAGCAAAGTACGACACGGTTTACGACAACACGTTCAAACAGATCAATGATGGCGAAATGATCATGGCTACCATTGAATCATTAACCAAAACCGATGCGGTTGTTAACATCGGATTTAAAAGCGATGGTCTTATATCGCTGAACGAATTCAGAGACATCCCCGGCGGTGTAAAAGTTGGTGATGTAATTGAAGTAATGGTAGTGGAAAAAGAAGACAGGGATGGCAACCTTAACCTAAGCCGCAAATCTGCCCGCACTACAAGAGCATGGGAAAGAATTGTGGAAGTTCACAAAACCGGCGAAATTGTTACCGGTTTGGTTACCAGCAAAACCAAAGGTGGTTTGATCGTTGATGTATTCGGTATGGAAACCTTCTTACCAGGATCACAGATCGACGTTAAACCCGTTACTGATTACGACCAGTTTGTTGGAAAAACAATGGAGTTTAAAGTGGTGAAAATTAATGAAGCCATTAAGAATGCCGTTGTATCTCACAAAGCACTTATTGAAAGTGATATCGAAGCACAAAGGGCTGAGATCATGGGTAAACTGGAGAAAGGCCAGGTATTGGAAGGAACGATCAAGAACATCACTGATTTTGGTGCATTCCTCGACCTCGGTGGATTAGACGGCTTACTTTACATCACTGATATTTCATGGGGACGTATCAACCATCCTACAGAAGTATTGAAGATGGATCAGAAACTGAACGTAGTTGTTCTGGATTTTGATGATGATAAAAAACGTATCAGCCTTGGCCTGAAACAATTAACGCCTCATCCTTGGGATACCCTTACAGAGAACCTGAAGGAAGGTGAAATTGTAAAAGGTAAAGTGGTGAATATTGAAGACTACGGCGCATTCCTGGAGATCATGCCGGGTGTGGAAGGCTTGGTTCACGTAAGTGAAATTACATGGGCAAACACGCCGATCAATGCAAAAGAATTCTTCAAACTGGGTGATGAATACGAAGCAAAAGTGGTAACCCTTGATAAGGATACCCGTAAGATGAGCCTCTCTATCAAACAGATGACCCAGGATCCATGGAGTAATATTGAAGTTTCTTTCCCAGAAGGAAGTAAGCATACCGGTGTGGTTAAGAACATCACTCCTTACGGCGTGTTTGTTGAATTATCTACCGGCATTGGTGGTATGATCCATATCAGCGACCTGAGCTGGCTGAAACGCTTCAATAACCCTAACGAGTACACGAAAGTTGGCAACCAGATCGAAGTGGTTATCATGAACATTGATAAAGACAACCGCAAACTTCAGTTAGGACATAAGCAGATCGAAGAAGATCCATGGAACACCCTGGAAACTACCTTCCCCGTAGGAAGTGAGCATGAAGGAACCGTTATCAGGAAAGATGATAAAGGCGCTATTGTGCAACTGCCCTATGGCCTGGAAGGATTTGCTCCTGCACGCCACCTGATGAAAGAAGATGGTAAGGCAATCGTTGCTGATGAAATTGCAAAATTCATGGTTATTGAATTTGACCGCAACGACAAACGCATCGTTTTAAGCCATACCCGTTTGTGGGAACAGGTGATCGAAGAAGAAAAGCAGGCGGTAATGAAAGAAAAGAAAGCCGAATCTGAAGTAACCAAGAAAGCAGTTAAAAGCCTGCAAAGCAAAGTTGAAAAATCAACCTTGGGCGATCTTGGTGTACTGGCCGACTTAAAAGCTAAAATGGACAGCGATGCTGCCGGTGCTGCTTCAGCAGAAGAAGCCCCAAAAGCTGAATAAGCGTTATTCTTAAAATACAAATCCCTCCGCCAGCTGGCGGAGGGATTTTTTTATGAAGTAAATTCTGTTGAAAATTATTCCAATATCTTAACCTCGGTTCGCCTGTTCTGTGCCCTGCCTTCAACAGTTTTATTATCTGCAACCGGTACCGTAAAACCATAACCTTTTGCGGTTAGCCTGTTTGGATCGATCCCCTTTGTGATAAGATAATTTCTTACCGTATTTGCCCTGTTCTCGGATAATACCTGGTTACTCTTTGCTGTGCCTACATTATCGGTATGCCCGCCTATTTCAATCCGCTCATCTTCTTTTCTTACCAGGTAAGAAACCAGTTCATCCAAAACAGGAAATGCTTCTGGCAACAGATCGGCCTTACCGGTCTCAAAATTACAATCCTCCAGTACAAAACTTTTTGCTGGTAAGAACTGTATATCAATTTTGAAAGGATTCTTATAATAGGCATTCCCTGTTAAAGCAGGAATATCAAGCACATTATAGCTGGTTGAGTCTTTAAAACCGAGGATGAAGATCTCGTACTTACTTCCTGCAGGAAGACGTATGGAAAAACGCCCGGTTGAATCCGTCAGTCCCTGGTATTCCCTGCTGTTTACCATACTGCGAAAAATAACGATCTCGTTGGGAAGAATATTACTCTTAAAGTCTGTCATCTTCACATCAACCGGCGCATCTTTTGGGATATTGGCATTTTGAACATTTCCATTCTGGCAAAAAGCCATCGCAGGCATCAGAAAAATAATAAGGGTGTAAAAGAATTTCTGCTTCATTGCACAAATAATTTTGAATTGATTTTAAAGATAATTATTAAAAATAACTTTATCGTTTTTTCAATTATTGTGCCGTTCCCGGCCTTTTTTGTTAACTGCTGGTGAACACCTTAAAGCCGCTGCTGCAGCCGGCCAACCATCTCATTCTTCCAACCCGAAAAATCGCCCGCAATAATATGTTTCCTCGCCTCACCTACCAGCCACAGGTAAAAAGCAAGATTATGTACACTGGCAATGGTAAGCCCGAGTATCTCTTTCGCTTTCACTAAATGACGCAGGTAAGCCTTGCTGTAAAAATTACTTACTGCACAATCGATGCCGTCATCAATAACAGAAAAATCTTTTTCCCATTTCTTGTTATCAATATTAATAACGCCGTTGCTGGTAAATAACATGGCATTACGGCCATTGCGGGTGGGCATTACGCAATCAAACATATCTACACCCAGTGCGATGGATTCTAAAATATTCCAGGGAGTGCCAACTCCCATCAGGTAACGGGGTTTCTCCTTTGGCAGGATATCACAACAGAGTTCTGTGTATTCATACATCATTTCCATTGGCTCGCCAACACTTAACCCGCCAATGGCATTCCCTGTCGCATTTTTTGACGCAACAAATTCTGCCGATGCCATCCGCAGGTCTTTGTAAGTACTTCCCTGCACTATTGGAAAAAGATTCTGTGTATATCCATATTTATCGGGAGTAGCATTGAAACGGCTCGTACACCTGTCCAGCCAGCGATGCGTAAGCTCCATACTTTTTTGTGCGTATGCATATTCACTCGGGTACGGCGGGCATTCATCAAAAGCCATGATGATGTCGCCCCCGATCACCCGCTGTATGTCCATAACATTCTCCGGTGTAAACTGGTATTTGCTTCCATCAATATGACTTTGAAACAACGCACCTTCTTCTGTTAGTTTCCGATTATTTGCTAAAGAAAAAACCTGGTATCCGCCACTGTCGGTCAATATAGGCTTATCCCACCCGTTGAATTTATGAAGCCCGCCTGCTGCTTCGAGGATCTCCAGCCCGGGCCGTAAAAAAAGATGGTAGGTATTTCCTAAAATGATCTGTGCTTTTACATCTTCATGTAACTGTTGCTGTGTTACTGCTTTTACACTGCCCGCTGTTCCCACCGGCATAAAAATGGGCGTTCGTATTTCTCCATGATCCGTTGTTATTTTTCCGGCCCTTGCCTTGGTTTGTGTATCGGTATGTTGCAGATCAAATTGTAATGCCGCCATGGATTGGTTTATTGTTTGTAGTTTGTGGTTTGAAGTTGATTAATTGGTGTTTGTTGGTTACACTGAAATTTTGAACATACTTTCCATCTTCTCATTCCTTATTTTTGCCCAATGAATTTTACCCAAACCTGGCAACTGCTGTTCTATGTTTTTTGTCTCATTACCCTGATACAGGTCTTTTATTACCTGTTCTTTTTTCTGAGACTGGCTTTATATAAACCCAAGGCAAAAACAACTTCACAAACCCACCCCGTATCGGTGATCATCTGTGCCCGGGATGAAGCAGCAAATTTAGTGAAAAATCTTCCGGGAGCCCTCATACAGCAATACCGCACCACACATGAAGTGATCGTGGTGGATGATAATTCATTTGACGACAGCAAATACCTGCTGGAAGAATTTCAGAAGAGCTATAAACAGTTGCACGTGGTACTCCTTAAACAGGAAGCCAAATTCATTCCCGGTAAAAAATTCCCGTTAAGTGTGGGGATAAAGACCGCCAAATATGAAATTGTATTATTAACTGATGCCGATTGTGTACCCGCCAGTGAATTCTGGATCGAAAAAATGCAGGAAAGTTATGATGACAAAACCGAGATCGTACTGGGGTACGGGGCCTTTCATAAAAGAAAAGGAATTTTAAACAAACTGATCCGGTGGGAAACTTTTCATACAGCCATTCAATATCTTTCTTACGCATTGGCGGGCAAACCCTATATGGGTGTTGGCCGGAACCTGAGCTATAGGAAAACGATCTTCTTCCGTAACAAAGGATTTACATCTCATAATCATATTCCCAGTGGTGATGATGATCTGTTCATTAATAAATCCGCCACAAAAGACAATACAAAAATTAATATAGACAAGGATGCGTTTACCTTAAGTGATTCTGCAAAAACATGGCAACAATGGATAAGGCAAAAGACCAGACATTACAGTACGGGTAAATATTATAAGGCATCCCATAAATTTTTACTGGGACTCTATTCTTTCTCTCACTTCCTGTTCTATCCATTGCTGGCGGTCAGTCTTTTATTTTACAACTGGCAATATGCCCTCATCGTTTTTGGAGTCCGGTTCCTGGTACAGGCTGTGATCCTATATCCCTGTATGAAAAAACTGAATGAAAAAGATCTGTATCCCTGGTTCTTATTCATCGATATCTGGATGTTTTTTTATTACCTCATCTTCGCTCCTTCTATCTTTAAAAAACCCAAAAAGCAATGGAGATAGTGACCCGTTATTTTTCTGACTTTTCTGCGGAGCAACTAAAACAACTGGCTGCGTTAAAAGAATTGTACGAAGAGTGGAACACGAAAATAAATGTGATATCGAGAAAGGACATGGATAACTTTTACGAACATCATGTGCTGCATTCACTGGCCATTGCCACCACATTCAGTTTTGCAAAAGGCATGGAAGTTATGGACCTGGGCTGTGGCGGCGGGTTCCCGGGAATTCCGTTGGCCATCCTTTTTCCCGACACAAAATTTCACCTGGTTGACAGCATCAATAAGAAGTTGAAGGTAGTAGCTGAAATTTCACAGGCAATCGGATTGCATAATATTACCGTACAGCACAGCCGTGCCGAGGATATTAAAGGAAGAAAATTTGATGCCGTTGTTTCAAGGGCTGTAGCCCCGCTTAAAGACCTCTGGGGCTGGAGCAGGCCCCTGATCAGAAAAAATCCGCCATCCCCCCCTGGTACGGATATCCCAAACGGGCTGGTTTGCCTCAAGGGTGGCGACCTTACCCAGGAAGTTTTTGAGAGCGGTTGTAAACCAATGGTTTGGGAAATAGAGAAGCTTTTTGAAGAAGAATTTTTCAAAGAAAAGTACCTGCTTTACGTACCAATCCGCTAACTTTCATTACCACTTTGTGGTATTGGTGATAATGGTATAAAGAGTCACTTTTGCAGTATGAATAAATCGGTAGCTATAGTAGAAGACAACAGCGATATCCGCCTTGCCTTAGAACAGATAATTGAGGCATCCGGCGAATATACATTAGCTGGTTCCTGTGTAAGTGGTGAAGAAGCCCTTGTTAAGCTACCCATCCTCAATCCAAAAGTTGTTTTAATGGACATAAGCCTGGGGGGAATAAGTGGCATTGAAGTGGTGAGAGAATTAAAAACCACCCATCCCGAGATATTATTCATGATGTGTACCATTTATGATGAGGATGAAAAGATATTTGAAGCATTAAGTGCCGGTGCAAGTGGATATATCCTCAAAAAAACATCTCCCGCTAAATTACTGGAAGGTATTACTGAACTTATTGAAGGGGGAGCACCCATGAGCAGCCAGATCGCAAGAAAAGTGGTCGCTGCCTTTCAAAACAAACCCGCCGTTGCGGCATCGCCGGCTGCTTCTGCCCTGGATGTATTATCAAAAAGAGAAAATGAAATACTCGAAATGCTTTCAACCGGTTTGTTGTATAAAGAGATATCCGATAAACTTACCATCAGTTCCGAAACGGTACGCAAGCATGTATACCACATTTACGAGAAACTGCACGTTAGTAACCGTATTGAAGCGGTAAATAAATATTTTGGGCGCTGAGCCTCTATTCCAAACAAGCACATAAAATTAAACCCCGATTTGTTCGGGGTTTAATTTTATAAGAACTTCCAGAACCAGTTATCAGTTTGTGGCGTATTCCCGATCGGGAAATCATGGGTATAGCCTGAATTTACAAACCCGTATTTTTCATAAAATTTTTGCGCCCGGAGATTGTGCTCCCAAACTCCCAGCCAGACAACCTCGTATTTATTTTCATGCGCATGCCCCAGGATGAAGTCCATCAGTTGCTGTGCTATTCCTCTTCCGTGAAATTCCTTCAGCACATAGATTCGTTTCAACTCAAGTGCTTTCCATTTCCTCATCAGTGGAAATCCGCTATAGTCCTCCATGAACTGGAGATAAGCAGCCGGGGTTCCGTCAACTTCTGCAAAAAAATAAAGATTATCCGGATTGCTTACTTCATCTCCCAGTTTCTGTTCATTGAAATACTGATCAAGAAATTCCTGCATATCGGCTTCGGTGCAGGTGCCCGTGAATGTATCGTAAAAAGTTTCCCGGGCTATTCTTGCTAATACGGGAACGTCATCGGTATTGATCCGCCTGATAGTTATTTGCATCTTCTAAAATATTCTCGTTGGTCAGACGGGGGCGTCAGACCAGGTTATTGGTCAGACGGGGACGCCGGACCAGGTTACCAGTTTAGTTCGAGTAAATTGTTTTTTCGGTCCACATCAGCCATTCTTTTTGAAGGATCGATTTCCACTGATCTCAGATCGGTGAGCCGGTGTTTTGTTTCCACAACATAGATCGGGTGTGTCCATTTCCATTCTTCAGCCACCTGCCGCTGTTGTGAAGCATTCTCATTAGGCTTTGCCCCAAACATTAAATTCAACGGAATGTAGATCATTTCAGTACTGCCATCTTTAAAGGTCAGTTGCAGATCGATCGGCATCGGCATCTGCCCAAGCCTTTTTAACCGGATCTTTGAAACGCCGTTATCTTCCCACAAACTGTCGATCTTATAATCGATGGTCTTCGTTGTGTTTACCCAGTATTCTTTATACCAGTCTAACTGTATACCACTCACCTGTTCTGCCACCCGGATCAGGTCTGCTGCATTCGGATGTTTGAACCGCCACTGTTTATAATACTCCAGTAATATCTTATTTCTCACTTCAGCTCCTACGATGTATCCCAATTGCTCCATAAACACTTCTCCTTTTGAATAAGCGGCAACGCTGTATCCATAGTTGGAATTATAATGATCGCTGTGCGTGGTCATCGGTTCTTCAAAACCGCTTTTAGTAAGGCCGAAATAACTGAAATATGCGCCGCCATGATCCTCCGGACAGGTTTCAACTATTTCTTTCAGGGATTTATTAGTAGGATTTTTCAGGTATGATTCCTTATACCCCTGCATGGATGATTTTTTATCGTAAAATTTTGTGACCAGGTCTTCAGCATAACTGGTAAAGCCTTCATCCATCCAGGGATATAAACTTTCATTGGTGCCCAGCATCATCTGGTACCAGCTGTGCAGCCACTCATGAAACACGGTGCCAAGTCCAGGGCCACTGAGTAAAGTAGCCATGGGATATTCCATGCCTCCATCGCCGCCCTGTATGAATGAGTATTGCGGGTAAGGATATTTGCCAAAATTGCTTTCAATGAATGGCAATGCGGTTACGGCTGCCGACAGTGCCTTTTCCCACGCCGAATCATTTTTGGGATTGTCGGCTTTGTAATTATAAAGCACATGGAGGGTTGGACCATTGGGTACTTTTTGAGCCAGGTGTTTATACTCCGGATCGGCAGCCCAAACAAAATCATGCACATTATTACCTACAAAATGCCAGGTTCTTTTATCTTTTGTTGTTGGCTTCAATTCACTGCCGGGTGTGTCGTAACCCCAACCTATTTCATTTGCATTCATCAATACGCCCGTTCCACCCAATTTGTATATTTTATCAATGCTGATCGTTACATCAAAATCTCCCCAAACACCATAAAATTCCCTGGCCACATAAGGGGTAGGATGCCAGCCCTCGTAATCATACTCACACATTTTAGGATACCACTGGCTCATGCTGTACCGAACGCCGGTGGTAGGATTATCCCTTCCGCTCCTGCGAATCTGTAAAGGAACCTGTGCTTCAAACTCCATTTCAAAAACAACTTTGCTTTTTGCTGCAATGGGTTTTGTAAGATCCACTTCCAAAATGGTCTCGTGATATCTGAATGGCTGAATAATGCCATTCATCTTCAGCGAGATTATCTTCTGGAAACCGATCTCATCATCTTTAAGTTTAGCAATGCGGTCTCTTACCCTGCTATCCCAGTCAGCCCTTCCGTTCACCAGTACCTTTCCCAGTTCCTGGCTCCGTACATCCATACTGCTGCCTGGCTGAAAAGCGTTAAAGTATAAATGATAGAACACCCTATTCAGCACATTGGGTGAGTTATTTGTGTATTCCAGTTTCTGCTTTCCTTTAAACCGGTTGGTATTTACATCCATATCAATATTCATGTTGTACTTAACAGCCTGTTGCCAGCGGTCTGGCTGGGCATAGGAAAAAAGACTGTTTAACAAGATAGCCGACAGAAATAATTGTTTCTTCATCTTAAAATTTTATGAAAAGTAAATTTCGGTAAAATAGCTTTATGAAAAACATAAAACTGATAAATGGTCATTCATTCAAACAATCCATGAATGAATCCTATTTTTTGAAAAAGTCTATCACCGCTGCATTAAATACCTTCGGGTTCTCTGAAGGGAAATAATGTGTTTCACCAGGCCCTATCAGCAACGTACTGCCTGGAATACTGGCGGCAATACTTTTGGTATGCCCTTCTTTAATGATATCCTTCTCGCCGGCCACAACCAGTACCGGGCATTTAATGGCCTTCAATTCCTCAAAACTATGTTTGGGTTCAGTTAATAACAGGGTGACCAGTCTCAGCCTGTTTTTCCCCCATACTGAAGTATCTCCTGTTAATTCTTTTTTTATCTGCTTGTTCAGTTCTTTAAATACCGATTTATCTACTACGCTTTTGTCAATAAAAACATTTGCCCCCATGGCCACCAGCCGTTTCACTTTCTTTGGATATTTCATTGCCATGATCAGGCCGGTATTTCCTCCATCGCTCCAGCCCAGGATATTCACACTGTCCAGGTGCAGTTCATCCAGCAATGCATTCATATCTTCCGCAAACAGGTCATAGGTATAGGTCTTCCCATCCTCACCCGATTTACCCTGTCCCCTTGTATCCACGGCTATTATCCTGAATTGTTTTGAAAGCACGGGTATTTGCTTTTCAAACAGGCTTATGGAACAGGAATTTCCGTGCAGCAACAACAATGGTTCACCTTCTCCATATTCTTCATAATAGATCCTGATCCCGTTCACATTTGCATACTTGCCGGTATGCCTGTTATTGCCATAGGTATCTTCCGGCTCAAAAGACGAACCATCGATCTTAAATACCTTTTTCCCTTCATAGGCATTCTCTTCGCTGACTCCTAAATTAAAACCTCCCCGTTGCTGTAAGAATTTCCAGGTTTTTTTGATCGTGTCGGGAATGTTTTCAAATCCTCCATCCGGCAAGGCTACCTGTTCCCAATTATCTTTTTGTGTTTCGATGAATAATTTAAAGTCATCAAAATAAAATATCCCTTTTCGATGATACAGTCCGCCAAAATAAATGGAGGCTGCATTTTTATCGATCTTCCCGGAAATGGTATAAACCTTCCATTCATTCAGGCGGATGGGCTTATCCATCATGTTGTAAAAGAAACCCATACTCTTATCTGCTTTGTCCACCCTTAGCCATACTTCTCCTTCTGCCGTGCTATCAATCACCTGCACTTTTACCGCAGCTTCCAGCCGGAATTTTTTTCCAGCATAGGGCCTTGCATCAACCCGCTGGTTGAATGCACCCCAGTCCTTAGCCATCTGCGCCGGTACAGACTGAAATGTAAAAACCATTACCAGCAGGCAGCATAAGGTCTTTTTCATAATTGCTTAGTTATTTTTTCCCTGTACTATGATGACGATCTCACCCTTGACCGTTTTTGTATTAAAATGATCATGTACTTCCTGTAAACTGCCCCGGGCATTCTCTTCAAATTTTTTGCTGAGTTCACGGCTTACACAACATTGCCTCCCTGCACCGAAATACCGGATAAACTCATTCAATGTTTTTACCAGCCGCATGGGGCTTTCGTAAAAGATCATAGTTCTTTCTTCCTCTGCCAATTTTTTCAACATGGTTTGTCTGCCTTTTTTCAGGGGAAGAAATCCTTCGAAACAGAAGCTGTTCATGGGCAGGCCGCTATTTACCAGCGCAGGTACAAAGGCCGTTGCACCGGGCAGACATTCCACCCTGATATCATTCTTTATACATTCCCTTACCAATAAAAAAGCCGGGTCGCTGATGCCGGGCGTGCCTGCATCGGTGATCAATGCCATTGTTTTACCGGCAGCCAGTTGTTCAACCAAATGAGTAAGTATCTTATGTTCGTTGTGCTGGTGATAAGGGGAAACGGGTTTCTGAACCTGGTAATGATTTAACAGAACAGAAGAGGTACGGGTATCTTCAGCAAGAATAAGATCAACCGTTTTTAAAATTTCAATAGCTCGGAATGTGATGTCGGCAAGATTGCCAATGGGAGAAGGAACGATGTAGAGCATGGCTGAAAGAATTATATTGATGCTGGATTCTTGATACTGGATGGAGATCAATACATGAAAAGGTTTTCAATAATTCAACCTCGTTCCTGCATCCGGTATCTTGTATCCAGGATCCGGTATCTACTATCTTATTTAAAGTATTGTTACTTCAAACACTTCCATCACCGGGTTTGCCAGTAATTTTTTTGCTGCTTCCTCGCCGGCAGACTTTGCTGCTTCTTTATCAGCGGCTTCGATCTGTAGATCAATATGCTTACCGATCCGTACGTCTGAAACATTGTTAAGTCCCAGGTTTTGCAGGCCACCCATTACCGCTTTGCCCTGCGGATCCAGCAGGTCTTTCAGCGGCATCACTTTTATCTGAACAGTAAATATCATGAAGAAGTTTTTTTAAACAGCAAAGATAAAATAATGTAAACGATAAATACGATGGGAACAGCAAGCCAATGGAAAATAAATGCAGAGACCAATGCAACTGCCAGCAGGATTATCTTAGGCAGGTTGCTCTTAATTCCATAATCTTTAAACTTAAGTGCCATGATGGGCAGGTTACTTACCATCAATGCGCTTAATAAAATTATCACCCCATATAAAAGCCATTTATTAAAAAGAATATCTACTACCTGTTGTGTATGATCATTCCAGTAAATGAGTGGTAAGGATGCAACCACCAGTCCAACTGCCGGGGTGGGCACGCCTTTGAATCCGTAAGATTGCGAATCATCAATATTAAATTTTGCCAACCGCCATGCCCCGGCAGCAGCCAGCATGAAGGCAGGAAGCAGCCAAAGCACTGACGCAGTGAGCCCGTCTTCTTCCCTGGCCATACTCATTCGCAGAAATTGATAAAGAATCATGGAAGGAGCCACACAAAAGCTAACCACATCAGCCAGTGAGTCTAATTGTTTTCCCATTTCCGAACTCGCTTTGAAAAGCCGGGCAACAAAGCCGTCTAAAAAATCAATTACTGCTGCCAGGCCGATAAACAGGGAAGCCATCCATATTTTCTCAGGAATATCTATCAACTGGCTGCCATCGGCATCATACTGTATAACGATTCCATTTTGAAGGATCGCCACAATAGCAAGACATCCAAATACCAGGTTAAGGAGTGTAAATAGATTAGGAATCTGCTTGGTCATTATCTGTTTTTATTTTTTCATCAGTGCCTCAATCTCTTCCACGGTGACCGGTATATTCTTCATCAGGTCTTTATTTCCGTTTCTTGTTACCCAGAAATTATTTTCTATCCGAACGCCCATTTGCTCTTCTTCAATATAAATACCCGGTTCAATAGTAAACACCATTCCGGCTTTGATGGGTTCTGTTCTTGTGCCCAGATCGTGAACGTCAATACCCAGGTGATGCGAAATACCGTGGTAGAGATATTTTCGGTAAGCCCTGTTTTCCGGGTCTTCATTTTTAACGTCTGATTTTTTCAGTAATCCTATCTTCTGAAAAATAATGGTGGCTTCATCACCGATCTTTTCGGTGTAATCAACAATGCTGATGCCCGGTTTTAAAATACTGGCAGCGTAATGATGCAGGTGCAGACAAGCATTGTAAACCGTTTTTTGCCTGCGGCCGAATTTGCCATTTACAGGAATGGTACGGGTTAGGTCGGCATTGTAACAACCATACTCTGCACCAAAATCCATCAGTATCAATTCGCCGTTCTTACATTCCTGGTTATTCTCAACATAGTGCAATGTTCTTGCCCGGTCGCCACTGGCAAGAATAGAGCCATAACCCGGGCCGGTTGCCCGCTGCGATAAGAATGAGTGATAGATCTCTGCTTCGATCTCGTATTCCATCACGCCGGGCTTAATGAATTTCAGTAATCTTCTGAAGGTATTATCTGTGATATCAATTGCTTTTTGCAGCACTTCAATTTCCAGCGCCGTTTTAATCCCCCGCAGTTCTTTTAATATCCTTGCGCTGCGTTTGTAATTATGTAATGGATACCGTTGTTTCATCAGCTCTGCATAGCGATAGTCTCTTACCGGAACCCAGTTTGCCTTGCGGTCATTTTCATTACTGTTCAAGTAAATGGTATCGGCCAGGTGTATCCATGGTTGCAAGATCCCTTCCAGTACATCTAACCATACGATGGTTTTAATGCCCGACATGGCGGTAGCCTCACCGGCCCTTAAGCGATGACCATCCCATTTTTCTTTTAATTCGTTTGGGCGAACCAGTACCAGCACTTCCCTGTACTTAGGATCGGGGTTATCCGGAAACAGAACCAGCATGCTGTCTTCCTGTTCAACACCCGTTAACCAGAACAGATCGGAGTTTTGCTTGAATTTGAATAGCTGGTCTCCATTGGTGGGTAATTCGTCGTTGCTGTTGAAAATGGCAATGGCATTTTTGTCCATTCTTTCAATAAACCGCTTCCGGTTTTGTATAAATATTTCAGGGTTGAGGGGAAGATATTTCATATGCTAAGTTTAAACTGCAATATACAGTTAAATGATGTTTTATTCCGGGGGCTTTTCCAAATCCGGTTTTAACAAGGCAGGCATAAAGAACCTGTTCTTATTTTCAAAAATGCAAGAAAAATCTTCTGCTAAGGACCAAGGCAGGGTTAGAAAAAATTAATTCTATTCAAGGTTTATCAACTATTATTCAATCTTTTTTAAAAATACCCACTTGTTTTGAATGATTGCAAATAATTACTCTAAATCGGCTTACCGTTTTTAAATAAATAGAGGCCGGTTATACCCCTTTAAGATTCAGTTGATATAACTTTGCGGGAACGATTGCGTAAACCTAAATCTCTACTTGCTATGTCAGTTGAAACGATGCTTGCTGCACCCTTACGTGCACTTAAAACCCTTGGATTATCTACTACCAAAAATGTTCATTACCAGTTAAGCCCGGCTAAACTAACCGATCAGGCCGTTCAGCGTGGCGAGGGGATATTGAACGACACCGGCGCCCTGCTGATAAACACCGGAAAATTCACCGGCCGCAGCCCGAAAGACAAATTCACCGTTAAAGATGCTCTTACTGAAAACGCAGTTCATTGGAATGATTTTAATATTCCTTTTGAAGAGAAGAATTTTTTCCAGCTAAAAGATAAAATGCTCGCTTACCTGGCTGATAAGGAACTGTGGGTTCGGGATTGTTATGCCTGTGCTGAAGAAGCATACAGGCTGAAACTGCGGGTGATCAATGAAAATCCCTGGAGCAACCTGTTTTGTTACAACATGTTCATCAGGCCCGAAGAAAATGACCTGGATAATTTTGAACCGCATTGGCACATAATACAGGCGCCGGGTTTTAAAGCGGACCCTGCTACCGATGGTACCCGTGCAGAGAATTTTGCGGTTATCAGCTTTACACATAAAACCATTTTAATTGGCGGCACCGGTTATACCGGCGAAATGAAGAAAGGCATATTTACCATGCTGAATTTTGTATTACCTACTAAAGCCAATGTATTAAGCATGCACTGCAGTGCAACATGGGGTGATGCCGGCGATACAGCCATCTTCTTTGGATTAAGTGGTACCGGCAAAACAACATTAAGTGCCGACCCCAACCGTAAACTGATAGGTGATGATGAACACGGATGGACAAAAGACAGCGTATTTAATTTCGAAGGCGGCTGCTATGCAAAGTGTATCGACCTGAGCGAAGAAAAAGAACCTGAAATATATAATGCCATCAGGCCGGGTGCATTGGTAGAGAACGTGACTTTTATTGACGGGAGCAATAAAATTGATTTCAGCAGTAAAAAAATAACAGAGAACACAAGAGTAAGTTACCCGTTGTCTTTTATCAGCAATGCGCTGGAACCTTCCATTGGTAAAACGCCCAAGAACATTTTCTTTTTAACCTGCGATGCATATGGCGTTCTGCCTCCCATCAGCAAGTTATCTGCCGGGCAGGCCATGTACCAGTTCATCAGTGGCTATACAGCAAAGGTAGCCGGTACAGAAGCCGGGGTAACCGAACCAAAGTCTACTTTCAGTGCCTGTTTTGGGGCACCGTTCTTACCTTTGCACCCGGCGCAATATGCCGAAATGCTGGGTAAGAAGATCCATGAAAGCCATGCCAATGTATGGATGGTAAATACAGGTTGGACCGGAGGCGCTTACGGAGTGGGAAGCCGCATGAAACTGGCTTATACACGTGCCATGATCACCGCTGCTTTGAATGGAGATCTGAATGACGTAGGCTTTGAAGACCACCCGGTATTTGGCATGATCATGCCTACCAGTTGTCCGGGAGTGCCTTCAGAAATATTGAATCCAAGAAATACATGGACTGATAAAAGCGCTTATGATGCACAGGCAAAAAATCTTGCCCAACAGTTCATCAAAAATTTTGAAAAATATGCCAGTGGTGCTAATGAAGAAATATTAGCCGCTGCGCCAAAAGTATAATACCAAGCCAGGCACTAACTGCTCATTAAAAAATCCCCGGTTACACGGGGATTTTTATTTTATTTATTATTTCTAAAATTAAAATTGCATTTCGGGGATATCTCCTTCTACTTTTAACTTACCTGCTGTCTTGGAAACGATCTCTTCCACCGACACTCCCGGCGCTCTTTCCAATAATTTAAAGCCATCCTCTGTAACATCCAGTACTGCCAGTTCGGTAACGATCTTCTTTATGCATTTTGTTCCGGTAAGCGGCAAGGTACATTTAGGTAATAATTTACTTTCCCCCTTTGGATTGGTATGCATCATGGCCACAATAATATTTTTGGCGCTGGCCACCAAGTCCATGGCGCCGCCCATTCCCTTCACCATCTTACCGGGAATTTTCCAATTGGCAATATCGCCGTTATCGCTCACTTCCATGGCCCCTAAAACCGTAAGGTCAACCTTACCGGCACGTATCATTCCAAAACTCATGGCGCTGTCAAAAAAAGAGGAGCCGGCTACGGTGGTGATGGTTTGTTTACCGGCATTTATCAGGTCAGCATCCTCCTCTCCTTCAACCGGGAAAGGCCCCATACCCAATAATCCATTTTCACTCTGCAGCACCACTTTGATCCCTTTGGGAATATAATTGGCAACCAATGTTGGAATACCAATACCAAGATTAACATAGTAACCGTCTTTAAGTTCCTTTGCTATCCGTTGCGCTATTTGTTCTTTTGATAATGCCATAGTTAAAACGTTTAAGTCGTTTAAGGATTTAAATCGTTTAAGGGTTTAGCATTTAACTCTAAAACCCTTAAACCTTGAAACCTTTAAACGTTCTTTCTTACTGTTCTTTGTTCGATCCGTTTTTCATAACCCATACCCTGGAATATCCTGTGTACGTATATCCCGGGTGTATGAATTTGATTTGGATCCAGTTCGCCTGCTTCCACCAGTTCTTCCACTTCGGCAATGGTTATTTTGCCGGCCATCGCCATCAGGGGATTGAAATTGCGGGCTGTTTCTTTATAAACCAGGTTTCCATCGGTATCCCCTTTCCAGGCTTTCACAATGGCAAAATCGGCATCAAAAGCATATTCAAGTAAATACTCTTTGTTATTAAATACTCTTGTCTCTTTACCTTCTGCCACTTCGGTTCCCACGCCTGCGGGTGTGAATATGGCGGGCATTCCGTATCCGGCAGCCATACATCTTGTAGCAAGTGTTCCCTGGGGGATCAGTTCCACTTCCAGTTCGCCACTTAACAACTGTCTTTCAAACTCGGCATTTTCTCCCACGTAGGAGGATACCATTTTTTTTACCTGCTTTTGTTTCAGCATAAGCCCGATCCCAAAATCATCCACGCCTGCATTGTTCGATATACAGGTCAATTCTTTTGGCCCCTTCTTTACCAGGGCTGCAATACAATTTTCGGGGATGCCGCATAAACCAAAGCCACCCAACATCAGCATGGCGCCATCGTTTATATCGGCAACTGCCTGCTCCGCATTTTTGTAAACTTTATTCATATTATTTTACCTGTAATGGGCTTATTTTAGGAGTTGGTTTTTTTTCAGCCTGGCTGATCATGCTGTCGATCACGGTTTTCATCAGTGCGCTGTTTTTTTTGTAGTACTCGTAGCTTTTATAAAAATCTTCTTTTGAAATATGATGTATGGCAAATATCTCCTGCTGCAGTTTCAGGTTTTCTTCCACATCATTTTTTGCAGAATCTTTCTTTACAAATTCTGTTGTAAAGGCATCGGCTCTCATAACATCCCACAACACCGCCTGCATCTTGGCAGGCTTTAGGATACCTGCCGGCTCTGCCTGTTTATTTCCACAGGAGAATAAAATAACCAGGCTTAAAATGGAGGCTACGATCCGTATCATTTCAGTTCATCTTTATACTTGGCGGCATTGGTGATGTCAAGGCGCTGCAACATTTCCGAAGCCCTTGCCTTATCCTGCTGGGGCGCCTTGGAGAATATCTTTACCAGTTCTGTTGATTTCCCCTGGAAAAAGAACTGGGTGATCATTTTATTCGGATTATCGGTAATGAAATTATTCAGAAGGTTCAGTACATTCATCATCTCTGCCCGGGCTGCATTTTCATCTTCATATAATTTATCCATACAAAGCCGGTAGTAATTGTAGTACACATCATGCATGATGGTATAGCGGCTGTTAAGCATATTCTCCACCAGCCAATACCTGTTCCGCTGTCCGTCAAAAGCTTTCCATCCTGCTATGCCACGTCCGTCGGGCGCATTGTTTACGATATTCTGTGCCTTCTGAAAATAGAGGTCGCCACCACGGAGAGAATAAGAATCATAATCGAAAGCCAGGATCATGTTGACATAGTATGCGATAACTGCGGTAAGGTTGGAAACAAGTGCATCCGAACCGGAAACCCTGTTCTCATTAAACTCCATCACCTGGAATTCCATGTATTTGAAAATAATATTATCATCTTTGAAATTAATGATCGGTGAAAGATAGGAAGTATTGAAGACCGGCCTTGCTGCCTGTACGGTTAGCGAAGCATTATAAACATTCAGATCGCCGGTGGATTGCAGGTTCAGCAGGAAATTACATTCAATCCGTTCGTTTGGCGCATAATTATCCTGCGTCCATTTGCGGGTATTGATAAAATTATTCAGGGCCGTCTGTAGTGTACGAAAAACATTCTGGTTAACATTATTCCCCACCTGGTTACTTACCACAGTAATGTTTGCCTTCAGTTCCTGGGCTATAGAACTTTGAGAAGTGATCAGCAGGACGAGTAATAAAATTTTAATTTTTTGCATGCAATTGCTGAATGATGTTATTTACAATATCAACGGCTACTTCTTTTTTTGTCTTGGTTTCAAAAGAAATGGGGTTCCCCGTTCTGTTAAAAATAGTGATTTTGTTGGTATCGTGTCCAAACCCGGCACCGGCATCATTCAATGAATTCAAAACGATCATATCTGCGTTTTTCGACTGCAGTTTTTTTAATGCGTTTTCTTCCTCGTTATTTGTCTCAAGCGCAAACCCAACCAGGAACTGGTGCGCTTTTTTACCGGCACCCAGGTGCTTCAGAATATCTTTTGTTTTTGTAAGTTCTACCGCAAGGTCATTCTCCGTTTTTTTGATCTTTTCTTTAGCCGTTTTTACCGGTGTATAATCAGCAACAGCAGCACTCATTACGGCTATATCTGTTTCCGGGAATATTTTATCGCAGGCATTGAACATCTCCTCCGCCGATTTTACTTTTATTACTTTAATACCATTGTTCATTGAAATATCTGAAGGGCCAAGCACAACTGTTACTTCGGCACCTCTTCTTTGCATCTCTTCTGCAATGGCCGCTCCCATTTTTCCGGAAGAATGGTTGCCTATGAAACGCACCGGATCGATCGGTTCATAGGTTGGCCCGGCTGTTACAAGTATCTTCTTACCCGTTAATTCAAGTTTTTGCAAAAAAAAATCACGGAGCCACTTTATGATCGTTTCTGGTTCAGCCATCCTTCCTTCACCAATCAATCCGCTGGCCAGTTCACCATTTTCAACCGGTATTACTATGTTTCCAAATGACGCTATTTTTTTAAGATTTTCTTTTGTCGAAGCATGCTGCCACATGTCTTCGTCCATTGCCGGGGCAACCACCACCGGGCATGTGGCCGACAGGTAAACAGCCATCAGCAGGTTATCGCAAAGCCCGCTGGCCATCTTTGATAAGGTATTGCAACTTAATGGTGCTACAAGCATAACATCAGCCCACCTGCCAAGCATTACATGATTTGCCCACGAATCATTTTCAGCAAGATCAACAAGTACAGGATTTTTTGACAGCGTGGATAAGGAAAGAGGAGTAACAAAGTCTTTAGCAGCGGGGGTCATTACGATCCTTACTTCAGCACCTGCCTTTATTAACAGGCGGGTTAATATAGCCGTTTTATAAGCTGCTATACTCCCACTCACTCCCAGTAAGATTTTTTTGCCTTGTAGCATAAAAAAAGCCCCGCAGTCCTTAATGGATGCGGGGTTAAAATTATGATTTCTTAACTAAATAAGAAGCTAAAATATTGATCCCTTAGCTGAATAGGTCCTCATCGTTCTTGCGGAAGTAAACCTTGTCTTCCAGGAATTCGGTAGTAGCTAATAAAGCCGGGTTGGGCATACGTTCGTATGCTTTTGATATTTCAATCTGTTCTTTATTTTCATGGATCTCTTCCAGGCTGTCGGTATGACTGGCAAATTCTTCCAGTTTATTATGCAACTCTTCTTTTAGAGTAATATTGATCTGGTTTGCTCTTTTGGCAATTACAGCAATAGATTCATATAGATTACCAGTCTTGTCTTTGAGGTCTGATAATTTCTTAGGTTCTACTACGCTGCTGGTGTTAGCGCTTAGCTGACGTCTGAGTTTGCTCATTTTGTATGTCTTTAATATGATTTTTACTTAAGTTGCTATAGCTTTCTGCATCCTTCAGCAATTTGCTTTCCGGGTAGCGGTCAACAAAATCCTGGTATTCATCAATTACTTTTTCGTAGCGCTCTATTTGCTTATCCACAATACTTAACCTGGCAAACTTATAATAAGACTTTACCGTCTTTAATTTATATTCTTCCCCCTTTGCTGATTCTGGGTAGTTGTTTATAAGCGCACTAAAAGCAAGGGCTGCTGCCCGGTATTGACCCATGTTATAATACAACTCTGCTGCCCGGTATTCCTTCTGTTCAAGTTTTGCCCTGCATTTATCAATAATCTCCGACGCTTCTTTATTTCGTGCTGATCCAGGATGTGTATTTATAAAGGTCTGCATCATCCCCATTGCCCTGGTTGTGTTCACTTGCTCAAGTTCCAGTTTAGGAGATTGCTTATAAAAGCAGTAAGAACGCATGTAATCAACCTCCTCTGCCTTAGGGCTGTTTGGAAAAACCTCCAGAAATCCCTTAAACAGATTCTCCGCATCAGCAAACTCTTTCATGTAATAGAAGCAATAAGCATCTTTATAATATAACTCCTCAAATTTTAAAGTCCCTTTAAAAACGGGAAATAGTTCTTCATAAAGTTGCTGGGCTATCTTATATTTCTTTTTACTGAAAAACGTATCAGCCATACTGAGCTTGTATTCATAATCCTTGCTTTTGGATACCTTGCTGTATTTGTTGCAGGAAGATACCAGGACTAGCAATAAAAGGGATACCGATAAGAATTTCAATAATTTCATAAAAGAACGCAAAGTTAATGTAATTAAGCCAAAAATGCCAGCAAGAAGGCAAATAACCAAAAAAGCGGCGTTAAGGATTTGGTAAAGCCCGGCCAAGGGTTATTTGTAAAAAAATAGCCCTCCGAAACGGAGGGCTATTAATATTTAAACTAATCTGATATTAGTTACACTTAACGTCTACTGTATTCTTGTCACCACCGCCAACTTCGCAATTTGTAGTGATCCTGTCAGCACTAATTCCTTCTTTCTCAACCAGGTAAATCTTAATTGCATCCAGCCTCTTCTGGCAATTAGCCTGGGAAGCTTTAGAAGCTTCGGGATAGCCATTAATGGTGATCATGCAATCAGGGTTAGCCTTCAATTTAGAAGCAACAGTAGCCAACATCGCTTTGTTATCCGCACTCAGTGTCAAAGCATTTCCTTTGAATGAAAGGCTTGGATAATCACAAGGACAGTTTGGCTTCTTATCTGCCACTGCATTATTCTTGCAGCACTCAGGTTCTGGGCATTTACCAACACCATCAGCATTTACTGGCTGACACTCTGTTGGAGTGATCAATTGCTTATCCTTACAATCAGGAACGCCATCACCATCTGTATCCCTTGTTACACCATGTGTATCAACAGGGCAGCCTGCAGGTGTGTTTGGTTCCCTGTCAAGGTGATCACAAACGCCATCAGCATCTGCATCGTTACAATCATTCTTAGGTATCTTAACATTACGATGATTTCTGAGTTCGTCATATGCATAATCCAATGGATTCATCCACCATAATGGCTGAACAGATTTAGCACCCAGGTTTACATTTATTCCCAGAGAAGCATAATTATATGAATCAAAATCACTGGTTAAAGCAGCATCACCTATAGGATTTTCCTGCCAGCGCTGGCCGTCTAATAAATCGGTTTTTACAAATGTAAACCTGTCTTCAATAGCCAGGTTAATCCGGTTACTTAATTTAAATGCTATGCCAAGCAATACAGTGCCGGAAGGTTTAAGTGTATTTTTACCAAGCTTCGGACGCCTGTTCAATTCATTATCAGCGTCCGTTTCATAAGTTTTGTCCATTCCAGATTTTAACGCTTTCAGTACATCCTTTCTTCCGCTGTAATCTGCACTTTTTATAGATTTAAATAAGGCAGTATATGGCTTGCCACTGGCATCCAAAGCATTTACTTTTGTCTGGAACCATGAAGCGCCAATACCGGCACCTCCATATATCACAAACCCTGTCTTTTGTTTATGGAAACGAACGTTATTTAAAGTAACGATTCCCTGCAGCCCCAGGTCCTGCATGTGCACTTTATAATTATAATAAATTAGTTCAAGGGGTCTTGTACCTGTTGGATCAAGTGTTCCGAATGTCCTGTCAGGAGATCCGGCAGCTCTAACCGGCGCATTATAGTTCGAACTCCATGCAGAATTCTTTGCATAGTTGCTGCTGGCAAGCCAGTTCATTCCTTTACCGGTTGCATTAAGATATTGTAATCTTAATGAAAAGATATATCCAAATGCTTTTCTTACATGAACTGCACCACCAAATGTTGGTAATTTGGCAGCCACATCACCGCTTACGGTAAACATACCACCAGATACACCAATTTCCCACATGTTACGGGGCTTGGCTGGAAAGTTATATGTACTGTTCCAGAATTCATTTTGCTGGGCCATTCTTTTTGCGGGAATTACAGAAGAGTCATAAACACTCCCCCTGCCTCCAACCTGGGCAAATGCTCCTGTTGAAAAAAGCAATATTCCTAACAAGAATTTGTACTTTTTGCTTATCATATTTTAATAATTAAGGTTTTTTATTAATTTGTACGAATAAATTCTGAGCAAAAATATCAATTACAGCCTAATAATCAAACTTTTTAATAAGTTATTTAGGTTAAGTCAAAATATTTATGCTTGATCACATTTAGGGGCAAGACACAGTTAGTTGTAATTTCGTTGCACAAAACTAGGTTTTTTTACCTAAAAAAATGGCTTTTTGCTCGCCTATAACGCAAAACTAATAAATAAATTACTTTGACAGGCTGACACACTGTGGTAAATTGCCGGGATTATCAGTATGCACTTCATTAATGACATCATCGGGGACGAGCTCAAAATTTTTGAAAAAAAATTTGCAGAAGCAGTGAAAAGTGAAACGCTTTTGCTTGACACGATCATGAAGTACATCATAAAACGCAAAGGCAAACAACTAAGGCCTATGTTTGTTTTGCTGAGTGCCAAACTGCACGGCCCGATCAACGAAAGCACATACCGGGCGGCAGCATTGGTTGAATTATTACACACCGCCACGCTTGTGCATGATGATGTAGTGGATGACTCTCCACAACGACGTGGCTTTTTTTCCATCAATGCATTGTGGAATAAAAAGATTGCCGTGCTCGTAGGTGATTATTTGCTTTCCAAAGGCCTCCTTCTTGCAACAGGCAGCAATGAATTCCGTCAACTGCAGATCCTCTCTGATGCGGTAAAACAAATGAGTGAAGGCGAATTACTGCAGATCCAGAAAACAAGAAAACTGAACTTTGATGAAGCGGTTTATTTCGAGATCATCAAGGGCAAAACGGCTTCTTTACTTTCCTCAGCCTGTGCAGCAGGTGCATACAGCACCAGCAACAGTGAGCAGGTAACTGCTCAAATGAAATCATTTGGTGAAAAAGTAGGCATTGCTTTTCAAATTAAAGATGACCTGTTTGATTACGGAAAAGATAATATCGGCAAACCAACCGGCAACGACATCAAAGAAAAAAAACTTACCCTGCCACTGATACACACGTTAAATAATACGGATTCCCAAACCAGGAGGCAACTGGTATATATCATGAAAAATGAAAATAAGGAACCGGCTAAAATAAAATTTGTCATTGATACCGTTACTGAATCCGGCGGCATCAAATATGCCGCAGAAAAAATGAACTGCTACCGGGATGAAGCGCTGGCAATATTATATTCCTTTGAAGAAAGCCCCACAAGAAAAGCACTGGAAGAACTGGTTCGTTATACCACCGACAGGAAATACTGATGAACAAATGGAAAGAAGATGGAAAATATCAGAAGCAAGTGAAAACACCGTTGATGCTTTAAAAGAATCACTTAAAATTAACCGTGCTATTTGCAATATCCTGGTAAAGCGGGGCATTGACGATTATGATAAAGCCAAACATTACTTCCGCCCGCAATGGAGCGACCTGCACGATCCCTGGCTGATGAAGGATATGGATAAGGCAGTGCAACGTATTCTTTCTGCATTTGAAAAGAAAGAAAAAATTCTTGTATTTGGTGATTACGATGTGGATGGAACTACATCCGTATCCTGCATGTACCGCTTCCTCAGCAAAATCTACGAGCCCGGCCACTTGGATTTCTATATTCCCCATCGGTACCGGGAAGGTTATGGCGTAAGCAAGATGGGAATTGATTTTGCGAAGGAGAATGGCTTTACATTAATTATTTCCCTCGACTGCGGTATAAAATCGGTTGACCTTATTGCCTATGCAAAAGAACTGAACATAGACTTTATCGTGTGCGATCACCACTTACCCGATGAGGAGATACCTGCCGCTGTAGCCATTCTTAACCCAAAACAAAAAGACTGCTACTATCCTTATAAAGAACTGTGTGGATGTGGCGTGGGTTTTAAATTGATCACCGCATTAGCCCAGGAACTTAACATTGACGAAGAACATTATCACTGTTACATCGACCTGGTTGCCGTTGCCATTGCCGCCGACATTGTGCCCATGACCGGCGAAAACAGGGTACTGGCTTTTTACGGACTGGAGAAAATAAACAGCGATCCCAATCCCGGGATAAAAGCATTGATCTTTTTAGGAAACATTCAAAAGAAATTATCGATCAATAATGTAGTCTTTGTAATTGCCCCCCGGGTAAATGCTGCCGGAAGAATGGACGATGCAAAAAAAGCCGTGCAGATGTTTATTGAAGACGATTATAACAAAGCATTGGAATTTGCAGAAATGCTGCACAGTGATAATACCGACCGGAAAGAGGCCGACAAAGGTATTACCACAGAAGCACTGGAGATCATCCATGCAGATGAAATGCTGCAAAAGAAAAAAACAACGGTTGTATTCAACGATCACTGGCACAAAGGCGTGGTGGGCATTGTTGCCAGCCGGTTAATTGAAACCTATTACCGGCCAACCGTGGTACTTACAAAGAGCGGCGACGTTGCTGCAGGCAGTGCCCGGAGCGTACCCGGATTTAATTTGTACGAGGCTATTCATGCCTGCAGGGAATATCTTTTAGGCTATGGCGGCCATTTTGCTGCAGCCGGACTTTCATTATTGCCGGAAAACATAGAAGCCTTTACAAAGAAGTTTGAAGAAGTAGTAGCAGCAACAATACCCGAAGAGCTCCTTATTCCGGAGATCACCATTGATACGGCGATCTCCTTCCAGGATATTACCCAAAATTTTTACAGCATCATTTGCCAGATGGAACCCTTTGGCCCGGAAAACATGCGGCCGGTCTTTATTGCAAAAAAAGTAATGGATACCGGTTATTCAAAAATTGTAAAGGAAGAACACATACGGTTTGTAGTAAAGCAGGACAAATTGAGTTTTACCGGGATCGGATTTAACCTGGCTGAAAAATTTCCGCTGCTTCAAAATCCGTTCGACCTCCTCTTCACGCTCGACGAAAATGAATGGAACGGAACTACCAGTCTCCAGTTAAAGATCATCGACCTCCGCAGCAGTGAACAATGAAGATACTCTCCTACATAAAATATTTTTTCTACCTCGCCTGGAACTGGAATATCTCCATTGCATGGCATATCATCCGCCAGGAAATAAAAGGTGAAAAAAAATACGGCATCAACACAACCGGTGCCGATGAATTGAAAAAACTGGAAGACATGGGCATTGATATTTCGCATGCCACCATTTACATGCCCGCCAGCTACAAATTACTCGAAGATATTTTTGAACAGCTGAGTCCCAACAAATCTCAAACTTATCCTAAGCGCAGTCGAAGGACAAACCTCAAACTTATCCTGAGCGCAGCCGAAGGACAAACCTCAAATCATTTCCTCGATATAGGCTGTGGCAAAGGCCGGGCGCTATGCGTTGCTGCTCATTACGGATATAAAAAACTTACCGGCATTGATCTTTCAAAAGAATTTTGTGCTGTTGCAAAAGAAAACGTAGTGCTTACAAAACAAAAAATACCCGGCATTAATTTTACCATCATCAACAACGATGCATTTTATTTTGAGATCCCTGATGATGTGGATTGCATCTTCTTGTTTAACCCGTTTGACGAAACGATCATGAGCGGCGTGGTGGAGAATATCCTGGAAAGTTTACAGAACCATCCCCGTAAGATGAACATCATCTATGTAAATCCACTGCACAAAGAATATTTTATCCAGGCAGGATTTACGGAAACCTGGCACTCAAAAAAAATGAAATACCTGGAAGCTGTTATTCTTGAAAAGTAAAAGGGTCTAAGTCTTGCACTCCAACCTCTAAACCCCTAAACTTCTAAACTCACTAAACCATTTTCAACCACATTCAACTAAGTTCAACCTTCCCCAATTCATCATTTACTTTTCCCATTTCATACCCGTTGCACATGGCATTGGTTTTTTACGGCAATAATTTAGCGCCCTTAAATTATAACCATAAAAACAAAACAATGAAAAAAGTATTATTCGCACTTGCTGTGGCAGTTACCATAGCCGGTGCAGGCTGTAAAAAAGACAACGATGACAACGCATCAGTATCATGCAATCTTCCATCAACTGCCGTACCGGCATCCATGGTGGGCAACTGGGCCAATGGGTACAACTCAAGTACCCAGCTTATTAACACGTATAACGGACAGTTCCTGGGCAATGCCTGGCAGAGCGGCAAGTATTTCAGCTTCAGTGCCGATGGAAAGCACGCCGAATTTTATTACATGGCCAATGCCGGTTTAACTTCCAGCACCGCCACCAAAGTGATCGGCACCGTTACATTCAACGTACAGGAAGGTTCTTTTGTATTTCATGCATGCCAGGGACACTACCGCGGCTGGCAGAATGGTGTGAAAACGGTTGACCGGGATGCAACTGCAGCAGAACTGGCAAACAATTTAACTCAGAAGTATTTTTACTCTTTTGAAACAACCGGTGGCATTACCTGGATGCAGATCCGTTTTGATCCGGCCGGAACACCCACCAGCTTCAGGGCAGTAAACTGATAATACTATCCCTTACACTAATGAAAACAGTTGGGGCATGCTTTGCATGCCCCAACCTTTAAACGACTTAAACCATTAAACGTTTTAAACCTCAGCTCATCAACTCCACACTCCTGTTTATAAAACTCGTTAAACTATTTCCTTTTAATAATCCTTGCGACAATAAGGCAAGGTCAGCCAGGTTGTGTACCAGTTTCTCCTGCTTTTCTTTTTCCACTTCAGCAAGTACATTTTTGTAAATAGCATGATTGCCGTTCACGGTCAGTGTAACTTCATCAGGCATGTTTGCATAAAAAGCGCCCATGCCACCCTGCATGGCAGCCATGTCTTTCATGCGCCGCATGAACTCGGGCCTTGTAGCAACAACCGGTGGCGCTTCGGCACTCAGTCCTTTTACTTCCACCGATACATTTAACTCAGGGATCTTCACGGCAAACAGGTCTTTCAGTTTTGCTTCATCATCTTTACTCAGCACACTATCGCCTCCCTCCTGCTTATCAATGATGTTGTCGATGATGTCGCTGTCCACCCGGGTGAACTGCACATTCTCCCACTTCATTTCCATCTGGTTGATGAATCCATTGTCGATGATGGTTTCCAGCTTCACCACAATATATCCCTTTGCCGCAGCCTGTTGTATATAAGCATCCTGCTGCACCGGGTCGGTTGTGTACAGGATCACCAGTTTGCCGTCTTTATTCTTTTGCAATGTTTCTGAAGCACTTCGATATTCTTCTAAAGTATAAAACTTCGCTTCGGTAAGTTCTCCCCCTTTGGGGGAGTTAGAGGGGGCCTCTTGCATGATGTGAAACTTATTCGCCTTATCCAAAAATTTATCATCGGTCATCATGCCGTACTTCACAAATAATCCCAGGCTCTCCCATTTTTCTTCAAACTGTTTGCGGTCGGTTTTAAATATCTCTTCTAATTTATCAGCTACTTTTTTGGTGATGTGAGCATTTATCTTTTTTACATTGGGATCGCCTTGCAAGTAACTGCGACTTACATTCAGCGGAATATCGGGGCTGTCGATCACGCCATGCATCAGCATTAAAAACTCCGGAACAATGTCCTTTACTTCATCCGTTACAAAAACCTGGTTGCTGTAAAGCTGGATCTTGTCTTTCTGAATTTCGTAGCTCTGCTTTATTTTAGGGAAATATAAAATACCGGTAAGGTTGAACGGGTAATCCACGTTCAGATGGATCCAGAACAACGGCGCTTCGCCAAAGGGATACAATTCCTTGTAAAAATTCTGGTAATCTTCCGTTGTTAATTCGGCTGGTTTCTTTGTCCAGGCAGGTGTGGGATTGTTGATCTGCTTGTCTTCAAAGAAAATAGGAATAGGTAAGAACCGGCAGAATTTTTCCAGTACTGCTTCAATCCTTCCTGCTTCTAAAAATTCCTGGCTCTCTTCATTCAGGTGAAGAACGATATCCGTTCCCCGGTTTTCCTTTTCTATTTCTTCCAAAGTAAATTCCGGGCTGCCATCGCATTCCCATCGCACTGCCTTAGTTCCTTCCCGGAAACTTTTTGAGAATACTTCCACTTTATCACTCACCATAAAAGAACTGTAAAAGCCCAATCCGAAATGACCGATGATATTGGCCTCATTCTGCCCCTTGTATTTTTCCAGGAACTCTTCTGCCCCGCTGAATGCCACCTGGTTGAGGTATTTATCGATTTCTTCCGCGGTCATGCCCAGTCCCGTATCGGAAATGGTCAATGTCTTCTTATCCTTATCAATTTTGATCTCGATCTTCAGGTCGCCCAACTCTCCCTTTGCCTCGCCGATGGAAGAAAGTGTTTTCAGTTTCTGGTTAGCGTCCACGGCATTGCTCACCAGCTCCCGCAAAAAAATGTCATGTTCACTGTACAGGAATTTCTTGATGATGGGAAAAATGTTCTCGGTTTGTACCCGTATACTGCCTTTTTGCATGGTTTATTTGTTTGATTAGGTGATTGCAAACATAGTACCAATGGCACTTTGCTGCCAGCTTGGCATTTTATCGATTGTAATGATGAAAATAATTGCTGGTTAAATAAATAAACAGAGGCTTCCATATGAAAGCCTCTGAGTGTATAAGATCATTTGAACTATTATTACCAGATCATAAACCGTTTCTTATCCCTGAAATCAGGACTTACAATATGAATACTGTAAGAGCCTGTTCCGATGGTAACCGGTATGGTAAATGTATCGTCAATGAAATTCATCTGCGTTATTATTTCATGCTGCAATACCAGCTGGCCCACACTGTTGAACAACTGTACCTCGTAATGGCCCGGCTTGATGCCTTTATACGTATAGTGCAAAGTTCCGCCACGTTTTACCGGCACTGAATAAAGAACAAAACCATCCGGTATGCTCTTCATGGTAAATGATTTTTCAGTACCGTAACTGGTGCCGCCGTTATTAACAGCGTATGCCCGGTAATAATAAGTAGCACCCTGTACCAGGCCATTCAATGTAGTGGAGAAAGTTCCCCCTGCTAAATTAGAAGAGGCTGCTTTTGTACCCTGTCCGTTTGCAAGTCCGCTGATGCTGCTGTATTCAATTCCGTAAGCAGTTACCGGGCTGCAACCGATATTGGTTACGCTGCCATCGAGTGTTACAGAATTTGCTGAAAGAACATTTGCATTTCCGGTTACAACCGTTGCTGCCGTGTTGATGCCGCTTCCGCTGGCCGCCACATTAATGGTTGCTGCGCCACCACCGCCTACAGGTATGTTTCCATTGTATGATTGCACCGCCGTTGCTGTGAAATTAACATAGATGGTTTGGTTGTATGCACCGGCAGGATGTGCTAAACTTAATGAAGCGGTATAAGGTCCTGCTGCCGCAGTAGAGAAACCAAAACCGTTCAGCGGACCTACCGTAATGTTTGCAGCCAAAACCGCATTGCTTATGATGGTAAATGAATTTGGTCCGGCTGTAGTGTTGATACAGTTGGCCCCAAATGCAGTGAGCGCTGTTGCTGTTAATACCGGCGCTGCCGTAGTGAATGAAAGTTGCACACCATAAGATGTACCGCCTGCATTGGTTGCATACGCATGATAATAATAGGTAGTGCTCGGTGTTAACCCGGCAAGTGCCGATGAAAAATTAACTCCGGCCAGGTTAGCTGAAGCAACGGCTGTTCCGGTTCCGTTAGGGAAACCATTGGTGATGCTGTATTCAATACCATACGCCGTTACCGCCGTACAACCTGCAGCAGGAATTGTTCCGGCAACAGTTGCTGTTGTTTGCGTAATGGCACTTGCCGCTCCGCTGGTAACAGATGGAGCCGTATTGATACCGGCGCCGGATGCAGCAACATTGATGGCTGTTGCACCGCCGCCATTCACCGCAATATTTCCGCTATAAGACTGAACCGCTGTTGGTGTGAACTTCACAAATATTTGTTGTGAGTAAGCGCCGCCGGGTTGCGTCAATGCAAGTGATGCTGTATAGGTTCCACCTGCGGTGGTTGAGAATGTAAATCCTGCCAACGGACCAACATTCACGTTTGCGGTGGTAAGGTTGGTTCCTGTTATGGTAAATGAATTAGGGCCGGCCACGGTGTTCAGGCAAACACTGCCAAATGCGGTTAATGCACTGGCTGATAAACCTGGTGTTGCGGTGGTAAATGATTGCTGTGCGCCATAGCTTGTTCCGGCAGCATTGGTTGCATACGCATGATAATAATAAGTGGTGCTTGGCGTAAGTCCTGCCAAATTACTGGAGAAGTTGCCGGCTGATAAGTTAGAAGAAGCAACGGCTGTTCCGGTTCCGTTAGGAAAACCATTTGTTGTGCTGTATTCAACACCATAAGCAGTTATCGCCGTACAGCCTGTTGCAGAAATTGTTCCGGCAACGGTTGCTGAAACAGACGTGATCGCACTGGCTGCTCCGCTGGTAACAGTGGGAGCAGTGTTTACACCGGCACCAGCTGCTGCTACGTTAACCGTTGTTGCACCGCCACCACCAACAGGAATATTTCCGCTGTAAGACTGAACGGCTGTTGGCGTAAAGTTCACATAAATAATTTGTGTGAATGTACCGCCCGGTTGAGCAAGGCTTAGTGAAGCAGTATAAGGCCCCCCTGCAGCAGTTGCAAAACCAAATCCGGCCAATGGGCCAACAGTTACATTGGCTGCAGTAAGTGCAGAACCGTTTATGGTAAATGTATTTGGTCCTGCGGTTGTATTGATACAAACATTACCAAATGCTGTAAGTGGAGTTGTATTGATCGTAGGTGTTAATGCCTGCGTGGTAAAACTTTGTTGAGCGCCACACCCCGTGCCACCGCCATTGGTTGCATACGCATGATAATAGTACGTGGTATTGGGTGCCAGGCCGGCAAGGTTAGAAGAAAAATACCGCCGGCTAAATTAGACGAGGCTACTGCTGTTCCCGTACCATTCGGAAAACCATTCGTTGTGCTGTATTCAATACCATAAGCCGTGATGGCTGTACAACCTGTTGCGGTGATCGTACCTGCACAGGTAGCAGAGTTTGTAGTGATGGCACTGGCCGCTCCTGTTGTAAGAGAAGGAGCAGAATTTACCCCGGCACCGGATGCCGCTACGTTAATAGATGCAGCGCCACCGCCGCCAATAACAATATTTCCATTGTAAGACTGAACAAGTGTTGGATTGAACTGAACAAATACCTGTTGCGAATAAGCACCGCCCGGCTGGGCAAGACTTAATGACGCAGTATAGGGTCCGCCGGCTGCTGTAGCATAACTAAACCCTGTCAGTGCTGCAACGGTAACATTGGTTGCCGTTAATGAAACACCGGTAATGGTAAATGAATTTGGCCCTGCGGTTGTATTGATACAAACATTACCAAATGCGGTTAATGCCGTTGCTGATAAAGAAGATGATGGCGCAGACGTTGTGAATGTTTGCTGCGTCCCGTATGTGGTACCTACCGAATTGGTGGCGTAGGCCTTATAATAATATATTGTGCTTGCCGCAAGTCCGCCCACATTGCTGGAGAAATTACCGCCGGCTAAATTAGAAGAAGCAACCTGTGTACCCGAACCATTGGGGAAACCATTGGCAGTGCTGTATTCAATTCCGTAAGCAGTAATGGCAGCACATGCTGTTGTTGCTGTACCTGCAAGCGTGGCCGAACTGGAAGTAATAGCACTGGCAGCGCCTGTTGTTACTACGGGTGCTGGATTGATACCTGATCCGGATGCTGCCACATTAATAGATGGGGCGCCGCCGCCGCCAACCGCAATGTTTCCATTGTATGACTGAACAAGTGTTGGTGTGAACTTCACAAATACCTGTTGTGAAAAAGAACCACCCGGTTGTGTTAAGGTCAATGTTGTTGTATAGGTTCCGCCTGCGGTGGTTGAATACGTGAAGCCGGTTAGTGCCGCAACCGTAACATCGGCTGTGGTAAGTGTGGTTCCGGTAATGGTAAATGAATTGGGCCCTGCAGTGGTATTGATACAAACATTGCCAAATGCAGTGAGTGCCGTAGCGGATAATGTTGGTACCGGAGGACCGCATGGGCTGAGTGCAGTTACAGTATTGCGTGGATTGGGCGCACCGGTTGCAAAATCTGTTGCATTCTGATCAGTATCTGTACAGCCGTTTGCAGCTCTCAAAACTGCCAATGTATTGCTTGGTGCCGGAGTTGGCCCCGTACCTTCAAAACAACTTGCCGTAGCACCAAATCCAACAAGGTCTGTTAACCCCGTTGGGCAGCCACCAGTGAGTGCGGTAGTGTTATTAACCAGCGCTACTTTTCCGGCAGTGGCGCTCATGGCAATAGTACCGGTTGCATCCGGAGTTGGTAAAGGCACTGTTCCGCCCGCCCCTACAGCTTCCTGAACCAGGTAATACTGTCCGGGTTGTAAGGTTACTGCTGTAAGATTGGTAACCTGCCATGTTCCCGTCCCTGCCGCACTGTTATACTGAACAGACCACCCGGTAAGGTTTACCGGTGCAGCACCGCGGTTGAACAATTCAATAAAATCATTGGTATATGTAGACCCTGCATTACCACCACCACCATATACCTGGCTTATCACAACCTGCGCATTGGAATGGAAGGCCACAAAAGCCAGTATAATCGTAAAAAGTTTTTTCATAAAGAAAATTTGTCGTTGTATTATGTTTCCTGATTTATATTCCAGGTTCATAGGAACCATGTTCCGTAAAACATGGTTCTTATGTGATTAGTCTGCTTATTGTCTTGTTACCCGGATATCATCCACTTCAAAATTCGTTGTTCTTCCGCCTGATACACTGCCTGTATATTTGAAGGCGATGTAAACTGTTTGCCCGGCATAGGCAGCCAGGCTGATATTTCCTGTGTTTGAAAAAGAACTGTAGGTACTTGAATTATTTGTTGCCGTATTGCCTGGTATCTGGCCATTGGTGCTAACCTGTGTCCACGTAGCCGTATTAGGTGTATTGCTTCCGTTATAATTGGTGGATACAAAAGCATGAATAGTAGTTGGGCCAGTTGCAAATTGATAGGCCGTACTGAATTGCAGTTGCGGAGTTGTTGCAGCAGGCAAAGCAATCGCCGGAGTTATCAACCAGGCTGTGTCTGCATTCAACGTGGTTCCAAAAGCAGTAACCTTCACACATTTTCCCGACGTTCCGAAAACAGCATTCTTATAAAGCGCTGTGGCATTCGGTGCAATATTCTTCCAGCCCGGGAATACAAAATCAAGGTTATTGTCTCCCGTGGTGAGTATATTGAAATATTCTTCAAAAAGATTGCAACGGCCGCCTGTGAAATTCACGTCTTCGGCATTGCGCAATAGCAATTGTTTTGTTGTTCCGAAAGTAGTATAGATAGCCACTATGCTTCCATTACCACCGGGTACTTTTTGTCCGGCAAAGTTTGCATAGGCACTCGTGCGCACAATGATCGTTTGACCGGCACAACTTTTAATATCAAGATTAACGGTGCTTTTATAAGCAGAGGTATCTGAAAAAGTTGCATTGGGATCACTGAATTCATAACCATCTAACTGGATCAGTGAACCCAGGTACTGATCCTGCATATTTGTACCTAACTGGTTTTGTGTAACAACAATGGGTGTAACGGGATTATTGATAGATCCGCCCACCACATATTTGCTTACCAGGTTTGAAGGAATGCCTTCGAGTGAGGGCAAGCCGGCAACGGTTGCTTTCACACCCAATTCGATCATGCCGTTATAATCACTTACACAAAGGTCTTTACACTTAATGAATATCCTGCGGCCTACCGGGTAGGTACCGTAGAGGCTGTTTGCATCAAGCAATACCTGCAGGCCACCGGTTGCATCCTGTATGTATAATTGTTTGTAAAGGTTTCCGCTTTTATCATCCGCTACTACAACGCCGGAAATAACCAGGTCAGATGTGATGATATCATAATCACCTGATGAGGTATGCAATGCTTTCAGGCTCTTGATCGAGGTATTGGCAACAATGGCCGGATCGGCAGCACCGGGCGGATTATCAAATGATTTTTTACAGGCACTGAATGTACCGGCTAAAATAACCAGCATAACTACAGTCGTTAATTTAAAAATCTTGTTCATAATTTATTTTTTAAAAAGTTATTACGTGTTTATGTTTTTATCAGAACCGGATACCTACGCTGGCATAGTAATTAATGCCATAAGCATAGAACCGTTTGTCAGGAAATTTATTTACGTTCTTTCCTGCAAAATCAAAACGAAGCTGTTCAAAACCGCCGGAAACAATTTCCCGGTTGTCGAGCAGGTTGTTTATACCCACATTGAACAATAAGAACGTCCGCTTTTTCAGGTTATGAAATTTCCGGTTCATCAACCAGGAATAACCCGCAAACAGGTCCACGGTATATTGCGGTTTCAGTTCTGTCTGGTCAACGATCTGGTGCCACAGGTCGGTGCCTTCCACCACGCCACTTACGGCGCTTTCTGTTCTGCGGATGGGATTAATGCTCAGGTACATCTTGTCGAAATAATTAAAGTTCGCAGTCACAAACCAGAAGCGGGGAGAGCGGTAATCCAGCCCGATGGTATAAGCCTGCTGGGGAGTGGGTACATTAAAGTTCTTTGAATAAACCACTACATCCTTCGACAGAACGGCTGAACTGTTATCGGCCGTTACCGTAGCGCTCTGGCGTGTATTGTAATAATACTTACCGATAGCCGCTGCGGCTGTTAAACTAAGCCCTTTATAAATTTTTGCTTCCGCACCAAACTCTATGCCCATGTGAATCTTTCCGATATTGCTGATGGCATAGTTCACAAAATTCTGAAACTCGTCGTTGTAAAAAGTAAGTACGTCGATCTGGTTCTTGAACTGCGTGAAATAACCGGTTGCCCGTATCTTCAGTTTGGGTGCATTCATTGCATAGCCGGCTTCAGTGGTAAGTATCTCTTCCGACTTCAGGTTATCCTGTACAAAATCCCGGGTACGGGGAGCGATGTAAGCATTTTCAAAGAAAGGTGCCCTTGATTCATACGAACCATTTGCAAAAAGATAATTCCGTCCGTTGATCTTATAGGTTATGCCGCCTTTGATTCCTGAATTATAGAAATTGTTGGTGGAAGATTTACCATAAGAGTTACCCGGGAACAAACCTGTCCTTACATTTCCGTAACGGTAAAAGCTGGTATAAGAATGTTCAGTGGCAACAAAGAAGTCGATCTTGCGGAATTTGAAAACACCCTGCAGCCAAACAGAACCTCTCTTTATATTGATATCATAGTTGTAACCGAATTTATCGCCCACACCCAAAATACGGTTTGGTGTATTCAGGTTATTCTGGCCTGCATCCGGGTTGGTAGGGAAATCCCTTTCGCCAAACTGGTTCACATCCACATAAAAATCACCGCCCAACAGGTCATCTACTTTTTTATAATAGTTATTCCGCTGCGATTGATAAGTAACGCCTGCTGAAAGAGAAGCATGTTCAGAAAGCGTTGTATTAAGTGTGCTGTTGAAACTATACTTCAGTGTATTAACGATCCTGTTTTCTAAAATGTAATGCGATCTTTTTCCAGCCGCATCATTGCCCGTAATGCCAAAGGCATTATGCACCACATCAAATGAATTGTAGTTGGTATTGTATAAAGCATCCCAGTTTATCTGGCGTTTGTTTACATCACTCATCAGTTCCTGCTTTACCTGCTCGGCATAATAAGGATCAAGTTGGTAACTGGGCAGGTAACGGTAATAATCAGGCCTTGGGTCTGCCGCATTATACCAGTCGAGCCCGGTCACACTGCGGTTACCATAAGTTACCGAAGCAGCCGTAACCAATGTTGTTTTATCCGATATCTTCCAGTCGTGGGTTAATATACCAATTGGCTGAAATGATTTTGCCACACTGGCATTTCTTTTCTTGCCATTTTGATATCCCCAGTACGGGTTATAAAAATTATTGCCGGCTAAGTTCACCATCTCGGTAACGGAAGCTCCCTGGCGGCCGTTCTCGGTAGGTGTACCAAAGGCAGCAAAAGAAAGCAGGTGACGGTCGTTAAAGCGCTTGTCAACCGCTGCATAAAAAGACCAGCCATCGTAGTATGTTCCATCAGTAAATCCTTCATCGGCCCAGCGGCGTGAACCTGAGAATGAAAATGCCCATCCCTTACTGTTTAAACCGGTTGAATGCGTAAGCATGATGCGGTTTGAATAATTACGGTTGGATGAAGCATAGTTGATGCTGGTTTGTTTGCGTTGGTGAGAAGCACGGGTATCAAAAGAAGTTAATCCACCCACACCGCCATAAGCAAATGTGGTAGGTGTTAACCCCAGGGTTGATTCCCGGTTACGGAATACGTCATTCAATCCACCCCATTGTCCGTAAGGAGTAAACCCGTTATCCAGGTTTTCCATGGGTACCCCGTTGATATAGGTGCCAAACTGGTCGGCATCATATCCTCTTATGCGGAAACGAACGGCGCCGAATTTAAAAGTGGCGGCGTTTAAAAATGGGTCACGACCGGCACTAAGTTGCGAAGAAATATTTTGAGCGCTGCCATCCTGTGCATCATTTTCATCCAAAGAAATTACGGGAATATTGTCCTGTAGATTATCCTTCAATGTTTCGATCAGAGTATCCCTGGCAGGAATGGTGTCTTTTTGTTTTACTACCTGCGAAAATGCAGCCGGCATAAAAGCCCCGGAAAGCATGATCAAAAGCAAGCAGTGTTTAGTTTTTGGCATCATATATTTAGTAGTTAAAAAAGCCAGCAAATGTAGGGATTAAAAGGGGTTTTCACCCGCAAAGTTTCAAACATAACATATTAGTCATTTTAAAATACTATAAATCGATTTTGGATAAATAACTTTGGCGACTATTACGATTTTATATGAAAAAAGTCCTGCTGTCTGCTGTTATTCTAATCGGTTGTTTTTCGTCCGGGTTGGCTCAAAAAAGCACTTACCACCCGGCCATCATCGCATTTTACAACCTGGAGAATTTTTACGATACCGTAAATAACCCGGTGGTAGATGATGAAGAGTTTCTTCCCAACAGTGAAAGACACTATAATACCCGTATTTTTTTAGATAAAGTAAACAGGCTTGCTTCAGTAGTTTCTCAAATAGGTACAGATGTTAATCCCGATGGCCTGGCCCTGTTGGGGGTGGCAGAAATCGAGAACGATACCGTACTTACTGCGTTGATCAACCATAAGGACCTGAAAGGCCGGAACCTGAAATTTGTTCATTATAACTCCCCCGATGTACGGGGTATTGATGTGGCCCTGTTTTATAATCCCAAATACTTTACCCCGCTTTACAGCGAACCGCTTTTTGTAAAACTTCCCGGCGGATCAAAGGATTCTTATTTTACCCGTGATGTGCTTTATGTAAAGGGGCTACTGGATGGCGATACGGTTCATGTAATGGTAAACCACTGGCCATCCCGTTCAGGCGGTGAAGAAAGGTCGATACCGGCAAGGGCTGCTGCTGCTGGCGTTGATAAACGAATAGTGGATTCATTAATGGCGATCAATCCCAAAACAAAGATCGTGATCATGGGCGACCTGAATGATGACCCGGTAAGCCCCAGCCTTACAAAGACCCTGGGGGCCAAAGGAAACATGGCCGATGTGAAAGAAAAGCAGTTATACAATCCCTGGGTTGATTTTTATAAAAGAGGAATAGGAACCATTGCCTACCAGGATGCCTGGGGGTTATTTGACCAGGTAGTGGTATCGCAGGCATGGCTTAACAAAGAACAAACCGGTTACTTTTTTTACAGGGCGAATATTTTCAACCGGGAATTCCTGGTGCAGCAAACGGGTAAGTACAAGGGTTATCCAAAAAGAACCTGGGATGGCACCACTTATAATTATGGGTACAGCGATCACTTCCCCGTGTTCATTACCATGCTGAAGAAAGTCAACTCACCTGTTCAATAATCGTTTACGTTACAATTACCACCTGTTCATCTGTAAGCAGTGGTAAATTTTTAAACCGCAGTACGATGTTGCCCGTGGTGACCACGTCTTTCTGGCAATAGGTTACAATACGCTGCAGTTGTCTTTCTTGCCAGTACACATCTCCCACCATGCTTCCGTCAATATCATCTTTGGAAGAAGGGACCTTTAAAGCAGCTGCCAGCAATTTTAAGGAAGTAAAGTTTTTATAATCGCCAAAGCGCCAGTATTGAAAAGTATCAACCATGTTTGTCTCCCAAGGTTTCATATTCTGAAAATCGAGAAGGGACGGAATGTTAAGGTTGTTGATGATAAGGCGCCGGCATATAAAGGGGATATCAAACTCTTTGATGTTATGACCGGTGAAGCACCATTTATTATTGTTTGCTTCCAGTTGCTGAAGGGTGACTAAAAAATCCTGGAGCAATTTTTTTTCATCATCTCCATAAAAAGATTTTACCCGCAGTAAAAATAAATTGCCTTCCTTTTTAAAATACCCGATGCTGATGCAGACCACTTTTGCAAACTCAGCCATCACACCGGCACGTTGCGGATAGAATTCGGCAGCGGTAACTCCTTCCGGCAGGCTGCGTTGCACTTTTTCCTGCCAAAGCATTTTCCACTCTTCCGGCAGGATTTCAAAAGTTGCACTTTCCGAAACGGTCTCGATGTCGATCAAGAGCAGGTTTTCTAAACGAATGTTTTGCATACCGAATGATTATACCGGGAAAGTACAAATCCGTTTTAAATAAAACAACGTTTAATTCCCCAAAGAAAAACCCCATCTGCACATGGGCGGATGGGGTTTTATTTTTATACCTGGTGAAGGAATTAGTCTTCTACTTTCATTTTGCCTTTCGACTTAGCGATCACCTCTTCTGCAATATTATTCGGTGCAGGAGCGTAATGGCTGAACTCCATGGTTGAAGTGGCACGGCCGGATGACAGGGAACGCAACTGTGTAACGTAACCAAACATTTCGCTCAAAGGAACTTTTGCTTTGATCACCTGTACACCATGTTTGCTGTCCATACCTTCCAGCATACCGCGACGACGGTTCAGGTCGCCGGTAACATCACCCATGTATTGGTCAGGCGTCAGTACTTCCACTTTCATGATCGGCTCCAGTAAAACCGGTTTTGCTTTTTTACCTGCTTCCCGGTAACCTTGCTTGGCACAAAGTTCAAATGACATCGCATCCGAGTCAACCTGGTGGAAACTACCGTCTTTCACAGTAATCTTCAGATTATCCATTGGATAAGCAGCCAGTACACCGGTATGCATTGCAGTTTCAAAACCTTTTTCAATAGCAGGAACGAATTCTTTTGGAATTGATCCACCAAAGAGTTTGTTTACGAACTGGTAATGGCCTTTATCTTCTTTCAGGAACTCTTCATCAGCAGGCCCGATCTCAAAAATGATATCGGCAAATTTACCACGACCACCGGTTTGCTTCTTCAGGATCTCCCTGTGTTCAACGGTATTCTGGAATGCTTCTTTATAAGCAACCTGCGGAGCACCCTGGTTGATCTCTACTTTAAATTCACGCTTCATCCTGTCCACAATGATCTCGAGGTGCAACTCACCCATACCACTTAAAATGGTCTGGCCTGTTTCTTCATCAGTCTTAACACGCAGGGTAGGATCTTCTTCTACCAGTTTGGCAATGGCCATACCCATCTTATCAACGTCGGCCTGTGTTTTTGGTTCTACAGCGATAGAGATAACCGGCTCCGGGAAGGTCATTGCTTCCAGCACGATCGGGTTATCTTCATTACATAATGTATCCCCGGTTTTGATATCCTTAAAACCAACACCTGCACCAATATCACCAGCTTCGATGAAATCGATCGGGTTTTGTTTGTTGGCATGCATCTGCATGATACGGCTGATACGTTCTTTTTTACCTGTACGGGTATTCAGTACGTAACTGCCTGCATCCAAACGTCCGCTGTATGCCCGGAAGAAGGCCAGACGACCCACGAACGGATCGGTCATGATCTTAAATGCCAACGCAGAGAATGGTTCTTTTGGATCAGCATGACGAATCAGTTCTTCACCGGTATCCGGATCAATTCCTTTGATCGCTTCAATATCCAGCGGACCTGGCAGGTAACGGCAGATCGCATCCAATGCAGTCTGTACCCCTTTGTTTTTAAAAGATGAACCACACATCATTGGAATGATAGAAATATCAATAACCGCTTTGCGGATCGCTTCGTGCATTTCATTCTCCGTGATGCTGTTTGGATCTTCAAAGAATTTCTCCAGCAGTTTGTCATCATATTCCGCAACGGCTTCTACCAGGTGTTGCCTCCATTCGTTCACTTCTTCCAGCATATCCTCCGGGATAGGCACTTCTTTATAGGTCATTCCCTGTGTGGCATCATCCCAGATAATGCCTTTCATGGTGATCAGGTCAACAACCCCTTTAAAATTATCTTCAGCACCAATGGGCAATTGCAAAGGCACTGCTTTAGCGCCCAGCATTTCTTTAACCTGTTTAACCACGTTTAAGAAATCAGCACCGCTGCGGTCCATTTTATTTACGAAGCCCACACGTGGCACTTTATACTTGTTAGCCTGGCGCCAAACGGTCTCCGATTGTGGCTCCACACCCGATACGGCGCAGAACAAAGCCAATAAACCATCCAGTACCCGTAAAGAACGTTCTACCTCTACGGTAAAGTCCACGTGACCGGGCGTATCAATGATGTTGAATTTAAATTGTTTGGTGTCGGGTGTTTTTTGGCCCTGTACCATTGGAAAATTCCAAAAGCAGGTAGTAGCAGCTGAAGTAATGGTGATACCTCTTTCCTGCTCCTGTGCCATCCAGTCCATAGTAGCGGCACCTTCATGTACCTCACCTATTTTATGGTTTACACCGGTGTAGTATAAAATACGTTCAGTAGTCGTCGTTTTGCCGGCATCAATGTGGGCGGCAATTCCAAAATTTCGTTGATAACGTAAATCTGCCATTTTATTTTATTTAGTATTTATGATTTTTGATTTAAAAAATTTATGTGATGATCATTTGTTCCTAGCTCATCATCGTTGTGTCACTCACTTGTACTTCTTAATCTTTGCTGAGCATTTCTTCCCCGTAGCTGAACAGGCCTTAAGGCTGTTCGGGGTTCGATATGATTATTTATGCTCTCATTCTATGCTAAATAGTTCAACTCCTTCCTACTAATGCTGAAGCTTTTAGCGGCGCAAATATACGTCCATTTTTTTAAATATCAAAAGTGAAAGGCATTAAAAAAGCCATCCCGACTAAGTCGGGATGGCCTGAATATTTTTAAGTATTTGAAACTTAGATACGGAAGTGGGCGAATGCCTTGTTGGCTTCAGCCATACGATGGGTATCTTCTTTCTTTTTGAAAGCAGCGCCTTCCCCTTTGCTTGCCGCCACGATCTCATTGGCTAATTTGTCTGCCATGCTACGGCCATTTCTTTCACGGCTGTACTTAACCATCCACTTTATGCTTAACGAGGTCTTTCTATCGGCACGTACTTCAGCCGGTATCTGGAATGTGGCACCACCAATACGGCGGCTGCGTACTTCAACACCCGGCGTGATATTTGCCAGGGCTTTTTTCCACACTTCATAACCATCTTCGCCTGTTTGCTTGGCTACTTTGTCCAAAGCATCATAAAAAATAATGTATGCACCACTTTTTTTACCAGCCCACATCAGGTTGTTTACAAAACGTGTAACCAGTTTGTCGTTAAACTTTGGATCTGGTGCTAATGGTATCTTTTTGGGTTGTGTCTTCCTCATTGTTATTTTATTTTTTCTTCCTGCCTTTTCCTGCCTGGGTAGTTTACCCTGAGCGAAGTCGAAGGGAAGGATTATTTTTTAGCTTTTTCTTTTTTAGTTCCGTATTTACTGCGGCTCTGCTTACGGTCTTTAACACCGGCAGTATCAAGGCTTCCACGTACAATGTGGTAACGAACACCTGGAAGATCTTTCACCCTGCCACCACGTATCAATACGATTGAGTGCTCCTGCAGATTGTGTCCTTCTCCCGGAATATAGGCAATAACCTCAATTTTATTGGTCAACCTTACTTTAGCTACTTTACGCAAAGCCGAGTTTGGCTTTTTAGGCGTAGTTGTGTACACCCTTGTACAAACACCACGACGTTGCGGGCAACTATCCAAAGCCCTCGACTTGCTTTTGGCTTTAATGATTTCCCTTCCTTTTCTTACTAATTGTTGTATTGTAGGCATTTATGAACCATTTATTTTTAGGACGGCAAAGGTAGGGTTTATGATTTGATTTCTGAAAATTAAACCTAAAAAAAATCGATTTTTATTCACATTTAAACAAGAAAACCGCCCATTAAAGGCGGTTTAATAATATTTCGGTTCCTGAATAATCAGATTTTATACATCCAGCCGTGGTTATCAGCCATTTCGCCATAGCGGATCGCAGTTAACCGGCGTTTCAACTCGGGAGCCGTTCGCCATTTGTCCACGTCAAAGGCCATGGTGTAATCCTTATAGCGCAGTTCTTTTATCAGGGATATGGTAGCAGCCGTTCCGGTACCGAATACCTCGTATAAAATACCCGCCTTGTGGGCATCAATAATATCATCAATACCCAGGTTTCTTTCTTCCACGTCAAATCCCATTTCCTTGAGTACCGTAATGGCACTCTCCCTCGTAACGCCCGCCAGGATGGTTCCTGATTCCAGCCCCGGGGTTATTGCCTTATTACCAATGATGAAGAATACGTTCATCGTCCCACATTCCCTGAACATATTTATGCTCAAATGCGTCCATCCACAATACCTGGTCGTAGCCCTTAAGTTTGGCCTGTGCAGTAGCATACATGGCCGCACCATAATTACCGGCTGCCTTCGCAAAGCCAACTCCCCCGGGTGCCGCCCTTACATACTGCTCCTCCACGTAAATACGCATGGGGGCGCTGTAATATGGGCCGGTTGGACTGAGAATAATCAAAAATTTATACTTTTCGCTTGGCCTTACGCCGATCATTTCGTCGGAACTGAACATAAAAGGACGTATATAAAGTGAATGATCGGCTTGTTGGGGTATCCAGTTTTTGTCCAGTTCTACCAGCATACGCATCCCTTCCATAAAGATCTCTTCGGGTACCTGGGGCATCTGCATCCGCTCTGCTGAAGCATTAAATCGTTTAAAATTATCTAAAGGGCGAAAAATACTTGTTTCACCGTTTTCATTTTTGTAGGCTTTAATACCTTCAAAAATTGCCTGCCCGTAATGTAAAGCTGCGAGAGAAGGTTCCAGTAATAAAGGCTGGTAAGGTTTGATCTCTGCATTTTTCCATTCGCCGTCTTCATAATCCACTTCCAGCATATGATCAGTGAAGTATTTACCAAATGGGATATTAACTAAGTTTATATCTTTTAACTTACTCCTTTCGACTTTCGTAATATTAATATTTTCTGCAGCAATCATAATCAATTAATTTTACCCCAAAGAAACGAAAAAAGCAAGACTTAACCGGCGTTTAAATGAGTTTAGATAATATTCAACTTACCCCGTTTGTACTCGGTAATCTGTTCAATAAATCATTGTATGATTTAAAACCTACGGGTGAGAAAAGCACAGCAGCCAACATTTCATTTTTAGGAGATAATAAGAAGCGGATTGCCCTGCTTGTTTATTCACCTGGATCCATTTATTTACCGGATGAGGAATTGAATTTTCTTTTAGGGATCTTAACTGCCTGCAAGCTCAGCATGATGGATGTCGCATTGATCAATATCTCAAAAAACCCGGAATTGTCTTACACGGGTATTACAGAACAAATAAAAGCAGAGAAAGTGTTTTTGTTTGGCGTAAATCCTGAAATATTAAAACTACCGTTACAATTTCCACATTACCAGTTACAGCATTACAATAACCAGGTTTATCTTTCTTCTGCCCCGCTGAACAAACTTCAAGTTGATAAGCAGGAGAAATTGAAATTATGGAACAGTTTAAAAAAGAGTTTTTTCATTCGATTAATTTCTTAAGAATGGAGAATTTAATTTTCGCAACTAATAACCAGCATAAAGTAAATGAAGTCAGGGCCGTGTTGGGTAATAAATTCAATATCCTGCCCCTGAAAGAAGCGGGTATATATATCGACATCCCGGAGCCGTATGATACGCTTGAAGAAAATGCCGCTGAAAAATCTAAAACGATCTTTAAACTAACCGGAAAGAATTGCTTTAGCGAAGATACCGGCCTGGAAGTAGAGGCACTCAATGGAGAGCCGGGAGTAAAAAGTGCCCGCTATGCCGGTGAGAACAGGAGTTTTGATGCCAACATAGACAAACTGCTGAAGAATTTAAGAGAAGCTGGTAATTACACAGCCCGTTTCAGAACAGTTATTTCATTGATACTGGATGGACAGGAATATTATTTTGAAGGAATCTGCAATGGCAGAATAATTTCTGAAAAAAAAGGGAATAATGGTTTTGGATATGACCCGGTTTTTATTCCTGATGGCAGCAACCTGACCTTTGCAGAAATGGATATGGAAGAAAAGAATAAATACAGTCACCGAAAAAAAGCAATGGAGAAACTGATCTCATTTTTAACCAGGTAATAAGCCCGATAACTAAGTATGGCAAGAATTAAAATTGAAGTGCCGCAAAAATTTATGGCGTCGTTTCACATACCGGTGCGTATCACCGACATTAATTATGGTAACCACCTGGGCAACGATGCTTTTGTAGGCATCATACACGAAGCAAGAATGCAATGGCTACATCAATATGGTTATACAGAATTAAATATTGAAAGAGCAGGTTTGATCATGAGCGACCTGGCCGTTGAATTTAAAAGCGAATCGTTTTACGGGGATGTGGTGGAAGTGAATATCAGTGCCGGGGAAATTTCCCGGGTAAGTTTTGAACTCTATTATCAGTTATTTGCAATCAGGAACAACGGGCGTATACTTTTAGCGAATGCAAAAACAGGGATGGTATCTTATGATTACAAGGCAAAAAAAGCAGTTACAATTCCTGATAAACTGAGATCGTTATTATCTGTTTAGTCTTCATTCCATATCCGCCAGTTTTCTTCGGCCTGCAATTCCAGCATTTCATACCCGTTCTTGATCATTGCGCCAAACGCTTCCCCTTTTTGCAGGAATAATGTCTTTTCCGGGTTATACACGAGATCGTACAAAAGGTGTTCAGAAGTTAAAAACCGGTAAGGTATATCCGGGCATTCATTAATGTTTGGGAAAGTGCCCAGCGGCGTAGTGTTTATGATGAGTTTGTTTTGTCCAATAACCGATTCCGCCAGGTCGCCATAAGTGAGGTCTGCATCATCATGAATTTTCCTGCTTACAATTTTATAGTTGAGCTGTAGTTTTTTTAGCACGAATTTAACGGCCTCTGCAGCACCCCCGTTTCCCAATACCAGTGCACCCGTATGATATTCTTTAAGAAGAGGTAAAAGCGATCGTTCAAATCCAATAACATCCGTATTATACCCAATGGTTCTTCCTTCTTTGATCCTGATGCAATTGCATGCGCTTAATCCCGGGGGTAGTTTACCTGAATCGTCAAGATAGGTGAGTACAGACTGCTTGTAAGGTATGGTGACATTTAATCCTTCCAGAGTTGGATCCGCCTTTATTAAATTTTTTATTTCGGCTGCTGAGCCAATGGGATAAACTTCATAACGGCAATCATTGATCCCTTCTTCTTGAAATTTTTGCGTAAAGAATTTTTGCGAGAAAGAATGCGTTAATGGAAAACCAATGATGCCATATGTTTTCATTACCCTACTTCTTTATTCAGGTATAAGTTGAATGTATCTCCCCTTAACCCGATACGCATTGCCTCCAGCGGAATCACCTCATTTGGTGGAATGTTGCCCAGGTTAACATTGCAACCGATCAGTTCCAGGAAGTAAAGTTGCTGTGCTTTTTGAGGAGCCTCCCATATGATCTTCTCTTCAGGAATTTGTGTAAGAATCTCCTGTACCAGGCCTTCCCTTACTTCACCGGTGCCCCTGTAAATACCTACGTTACCAGCCTCTCTTGCTTCAGCAATTACATAGGTTGATCCGGCTTCCAGTTCAGCCTTCATCAATTCGATCCACTTATATGGCGGTATAATGTGTGCGGCATCTTTACTGCCCACCTCGCTTAAAACCACGCCCAGTTTAGCTAATTTTTCTATGTAGCCGCATTTTTCTGCATGGGGTATGTTGATGGAGCCGTCACTAACCTCCATATAACTAACGCCGAATTCCTTACACACGTTTATATAGTCCTCAAACTGGTTCCTGATAAGAAATGCTTCAAACAATGTTCCGCCAAAGTAAATGGGCATATCAAAAGAACGGTAAACTTCCAGTTTCTCTTTAAGATTTGGTGTAACGTAAGATGTTCCGAACCCAAGTTTGACCACATCCACATGCGGATGAGTGGCGCTCATAAAGTTCTTTACTTCTTCTACGCTTAGTCCTTTATCCATTACCATGGTGATCCCATGACTACGTGGTTTCTTATTCCGCTCGGGAATTTGTGTAAGATTAAAATTCATGATCAGTTATTTAGGGACTGCAAAGATAACCCCATAACAGCATATTTGAAAAACGGAAGTAATAATGGAAGGTTAAATGGATTTTCTTTTTTTATACCGGGCAACAATGTCCACTACTTGTTGTATCTGTAATAAAGAGGGATTGATCTCAATGAATTTTTTAACAAGCCTGGGATTCCTGTTCATGCCCGATTCCAGTTGTAACAAAGCTTCTTTGGATTTTCCCAGTGTAAAAAGAAACGCACTTTTATAAAACAGAAAGATGGGTTTTCCATCAGTTTGTTCATATGCAAAGTTGGCATATTCCAAAGCTTCTTCAAACATTTCAGCCTTGTACAGGCAATTTAAAAGTTCTATCCAGCCGTTTATATTTTTAGGCCTCACTCTTACAACATTACCAAAACAGGTAATCGCATCTTCCAGTTTATCTAATTGCATGTAACATTGCCCCATGGCCAGGTTATACTCGGGTTGCATGCGATGAATGCGTAAAGCAATTTCAAGATTTTTAATGGCACTTTCCCACTGCCCTTCATTCATATATGTGCAGGCAATTTTGTAGTTCAACTGGCTGTCGTTATTGTTCAGATGGCTTGCCTTCCTGTAGTTAAATCTTGCCTGTGCATAATTGCCCATTTTATCATAGCAATGGCCTATGGCCTCATAAATAACATCCTCAGGCCTTGCCAGTTCCAAAACCTTTTCCAATACCTCAACGGCATCTTTATACCTCCGCAATCGGATATAAGCATCTCCCATATTACGTAAGGCATAATCAAATTTTTCATCAATAGCTACGGCATACTGGTAAGCGTCAATGGCTTTTTCATAGAGTTTTAACCCCTGGTAAGCTGCAGCCAGGTTAAACCAGGCAAGTTCATTGAATGGAAATTCTTCAATTATTTTCTGATGGAGCCGGATTCCCTCTTCATTTCGTCCTGTAAAATCCGTCCAAAAACAGATCTTGTATAACGCCTCCTCATTATTGGGTTCCTGCTCAAGAATCATCTTGAGGCAATCGAAGACCTTATCGAAGTTTTCATAATCATCATACACATCTGCCAGTTCAAAGAGAAGGTCAATTTTTTCCTCTCCCTCAAAATCTTCAATGGCTGCCTCTAAAACGGTTGCAGCTTTTTGCTGAAGGTCAAGGGCCAGGTAAGCATCGGTTTTTAAAATATACAGGTTAGCATCTTTACTATCGAGGGTTTCGGCATGATCCAATATGAATAACGCTTCCTTGTAACGCTTCAGTGCGATCAGGAGATCAGCCTTTTTCAGCAATAATAAAGATGAGTATGGGTATTGTTCTATACCGTATTCTGCAGCTTCTAATGCCTCAATTAGTTGCTCGTTTTCATCGAAATAATCAATAATACGCTCAAAGGAATCTTCCTCAAGAAAAGAGTTGGTTTTACCGGTTTTGAGGTTGTCAAATTGCTCCAGGAGGGCCTTTATTTCTTCTCGGTTTTGGCGGTAAGGATATTTGCTCATGGGTTATAGGTTATTGTAAATTAGGAACTTTTAAAGAAAAACACAAGTTTTAGTAACCTTTTTTGCCCAAAAACGTTAAAAGTGTGTAAAAAGATTTGATGAATGGTATGGTTTTAGCAGATATTTTTCAATATATTTGTTTCAGATAAAGTTAATGTCAATGATCACAAAAGCCAAAATGATGCTCGGAATTGTTATACTAAGCGGTATAACTTTTAGTGCTTTGGCTGACAGAGGCATTGGTAAAAAGAATAAAACCAATGTTTCCCTTAATATTTCTACTTCTGGTTCTTTGAGAAATTCAATTTCTCTCAATTTAAAATCAGGTTTGAAATATACAGGAAGTTTGTTGACCAATCAGCAGACAGATGGTAAATCAATTCTCAGCAATACATTACTTACTTACAAAAAAGGCAATACCGTTTATATCATTCCACACAAACAGATTATTGCTGTTCCCGAAATGAGCCAGGGATATACTGGAATGAAGTTGATCATTAAGCCTCACTAAAGTTTTCTGACTGAATTTGGTTGAGTTGATCCCTTCTTTTAATTCTTCTTTTTTAATTTCCTTTTTTTAGTTGCTGGTTTTCTTCGTATGTCATTACTCTGTAACCCGCGGTTGGAAAATCAAATTGGGAAACCAATACAGGTTCATAAGAAATTTTGGATAAGCTGTATTTGAATTTTGTTTTACCAGATTCAATTTCATATTCAATTGGCAGCCCCGGTAAATTAGTGAACGTAGCATCGTAGTCTTTATTTGCGGGAAGCAAATCGGGCGAGTAGTAAACAACCAAAGATTTACCATCCTCCAAATTTGCTATGGCTTTACGGGTATTATAACCTGCAATCACCTTAGATTCATTGGTCAACTCAAACTTTAAACCAATGTTCATTTTATTTTTCGCTTTCCAGTTCTCTTTATTCAAGGTTATCATCAGTTTTTGACCACTGAATTCTTTCAATATAATTGCATTTTCAGATTTAGAGTTGAATATGGTTATTTCCTTACCCAATGCACTGGCCATATCTGTACGACTGTTATTCCCCTTCAAATAAACGGTATTGGTTGCTCCATTCAAACTGTTTCCACTTTGAGAAGTATTACCAGTCTGAATTGACACATCATATACAAGTGTGCCTTCAGAAAATATCTTTTGCGAAAATGATTTTTGGCTAAGTATTGCCAAAATAAAAAGCAATGCTGTCCGGCAGATATTTTTCATTTTATTCATTGTTTATTAAAGATAATAAAATCCCATGCCAACATTCAAAATACCTTTATAAAAAACCTGCACATCTGTAAAGAGTATGCAGGTAGCCGAATTTTAACTTAGTATTTTATCATTTGTTGTTCTTCTTCTTCATCTCCTGCAGTTTTTTATTACTTTCCTGCATGGCCGTTAACCGCTCCTGGAACTTACTTTGCTTAACTGGTTTTTTACGATTTTCATCTATCTGCGCCAGTATCTTTTCGTGATTAATAATATATTTCTGGATAACGATTTGCAATATAAGTGTGATGGTATTTGAAACCGTGTAATACCAGGTGAGTGCCGAAGGCAGATTGTTAAATACACCAAGCAAAAGAACGGGGAATATATAAGGCATGTATTTCATTACAGGATTGGTGTTATCCTGCATGCTGCTCATACTGTAAATGGATATTATTAAACTGGTAAGAGTAGCCGTTATGGTAAATAAGCTAATATGATCACCATAAAAAGGTATCGAGAAAGGAAGTGTTGCCACTGAATCATAGGCAGCCAGGTCCTTGGCCCATAAGAAATTTTGGCCCCTTAAAGAAATATTGGATTGAAAGAAATAATACAGTGACATAAATATCGGTATCTGTAACAATGCAGGTAAACATCCCCCTAAAGGGCTTACTCCTGCTGTTTTCCATAATTTCATCTGTTCCATTCCAAACGCTTGTTGATCAAGTTTACCTGCTTTATCAGTGAACTTGGCCTTTAAAAGATCGATCTCGGGTTTTAATGCCTTCATTTTAGCACCGCTGAGATAACTTTTGTATAAAATGGGGGATGTAATTAACCGGATCAAGAAGGTAAGCAGCAAGATCACTATTCCCATGCTTGCGATGTTTTTCCTTAGAAAATCGAAGATGGGAAGTAAAAAATGACGGTTGATATATTTTACAAAAGCAAAGATACCACTACCATAAGGCACGATATTCTCCATCTGGTTATGGCTTTTGCTAAGTTCGCTATAGTCGCTGGGGCCGTAGTATAATTGCAAAGGTATTTCGGTAATTGCCCCCCCAGCTAAAGAAAGCCGGCAGCTGGCTGATGTTTGTGTAACGATCCTTAATGAGTCCGCCGGAAGAATCCATTTAACAATAGCACTCTGCATTTTGTTTTTTGTGATCAGACCTGAAACAAAAAATTGTTGCTTTACCGCCAGCCAATCAACGGTATTTTCGAATTTTTTATCATTGCCAGAACCGAGGTATTCAAAATCGTAATTTCCGTTTTTTAAATAACAGATATGAGTTTGCCCTCTTTCATATTTCAAGTCCTTTTCAGCTTGCTCAGCCTCAGTTTGCCAAAGCAGATTCATACTGTTTTGAGAAAACAGTTTATCTGCTCCATTTACAGATATGTTAAGATCCAGCATATAACTGTTTTGAGCCAGCGTATAACGATGAATAATTTCTTTGCCAGCTGAATCTTTCAGCACAAATGAAATACTCTGTGATCTGTCTGTATTAATTTTTTTATCGGTCTTGACAAAGGATATGTCTGCTGTTTCTGCTGTCCGGTTTTCCCCGGAATTGATAGTATAAGATAGTTTGTTGAAAGCGCCCTTTCCTAAAACAATTGACTTGCCATCAAATTTTTTAAAATTCTTTAGTTCAACTTCCCTGGGCTGACCTCCCTTATTTGTAAAAGTAATTTTAATGAACTCATTTTCTAAAGTATCAAAAGTTTCTGCCCCCGCAAGAGCTGTAATAAAGGCTGCTGGCAATTTTTGACTTGATTTGCTTAGCGAATCTGCCTTCCGGGAATCTGCCTTAAGCAAGGCACTGTCAACTTTAGGTTTTGTCGCAGCGATAGAATCCTCAATCCTTTTCTTTTCAACCATATATGCCTGGTTGCTTCGGCTGTTAATAACAAACATTGTTATCAATAAAGCACCAATCAATACAAAACCAATTATCGTATTTCTGTCCATTCCCATATTTACCCGTTTTAGGTTGGCAAAGGTAATTAAAGTTTTATGGCTGTCCTTTGCCGGTCAAAAAAAAGCCCCTCCGGAAAAGGAAAGGCTTAGAGTTTTATTTCAGTAATTCCTGATTTATTTCTTTTCAGCTGGTGCAGCTGCAGGTGCAGCAGTAGCTTCAGCTTTTGGAACTGTTGCTTCTTCCTGCTTCAGCTGCCTTGTCATGGTTACAGAAGCTACAGGAATACGGGGTGAATTCAGAATCTCCATATTATCTGCTGCCACATCTTCTACCCTGATATTTTCATTCAACTCCAGTTTATCAATGTTTACCTCAATGCATTCCTTAAGGTATTTAGGAAATGCTTTTACTTTTAATGTCTTCATCTTGGTAACCAATTTACCACCTGCCTTAACGCCGGCAGGAACACCAACAAATTTTAGTGGTAAAGTCGCAATCACTTTTTTGTCGTCGACCAGTTCTAAAAAGTCAACGTGCAATAATTCATCGCTTACCTTATGAAACTGCAGGTCTTTCAAAATGCAGCGATAAGATTTGCCTTCAACACTAACTTCTGCCACCATAAATTCTGGTGTGTACACGATGTCTTTAAAAGCAGTTGCCGGAGCATGGAAATTAATTTCCTGTGAACCACCATAAATTACACCTGGCACAAGTTTCTGAGAGCGAAGTTGGCGGGTGGCTTTTTTTCCGCTTTCGGTCCTCAGTTGTCCTTCGATTGTAATTGTTTTCATTTTATTAATTTTTGTGAGGCGCAAAGGTAGGGGAAAATGAGCAACATGCAATCAGCAATTGCGATTAAAATGCCCTGTTTTAATATGCTCATTTTATTTCTTGTTCTCCATCCTGCTTCTCATAAAAAGACTGTTAATACTCTTATTTTCAAATGCATTACGTATGGTAACAGCAAATAATTCATCAGTAGAAATTACTTTAATCTTACTGCATTCGCCCCGCAATGGGATGGTATCGCAAACAACCAATTCAGACAAAACACTATTCTCTATATTTTTGTACGCATTACCGCTTAATACCGGATGTGTACACATCGCCCTTACACTCCTGGCCCCGTTCTCTATCATAAGGGCCGCACTTTTTGCCAAAGTTCCACCTGTATCGCATATATCATCAATTAAGACCACATCCCGATCGGTTACGTCGCCAATTACCACCATGCTGGCAATTTCATTAGCCCTTTTCCGATGTTTATCACATATAACCATTTCACATTCAAAATAGGTAGCAATTTCCCGTATCCTGTTAGCACTACCCACATCGGGGGCGGCAAAAGTAAGATTAGCAAGTTTCAGGTTCTCGATATAGGGTATAAATACCGCCGATGAATCAAGGTGATCGACCGGTATATCAAAATACCCCTGTATCTGTGGGGCATGCAGGTCCATAGTGATCACCCTGTCGGCTCCTGCAGCAGTAAGCATATTAGCTACCAGTTTTGAACCTATGGCTACCCGGGGCCTGTCTTTACGGTCTTGTCGTGCAAGGCCATAATAAGGAATAACAGCAATCACTTTATAGGCCGATGCCCTTTTTGCAGCATCAATCATCAATAACAATTCCATCAGGTTATCAGCCGGAGCATAAGTGCTTTGAATTAGAAAAACGAAGCGGCCCCTGATGCTCTCCTTGAATTCAACATATATCTCTCCATCACTAAAACGTTGGATATTTACTTTTCCCAATGGCTCCCCGAATTTTTTCGCAATTTTTTCGGCCAAATACTGCGAACCTGTACCGGAAAATATCTTTGCATTTGATTCCATAAATATTAAATTGAGGTAGGTGTGCTGTGTTAGTTGCGAAAGTATCATTTATTTGGTTGATTTAATTTTGAAAAGATGGAAAATGTCAACAAGCCTTCCACATCAATAAAAAACTGGGCCGTGGATGACCGTCCACGGGAAAAACTCCTCAGTAAAGGTGCCGCAGCATTGAGCAATTCTGAACTGCTCGCCATCCTGCTTAATAATGGCAGCAAAAATAAAAGCGCTGTTGAACTGGCAAAAGAAATACTGAAACTGGGAGATGATAACTTAAATGAACTCGGAAAACTTTCGCTCAAGGATTTCAGAAAGATCAAGGGCATAGGAGAAGCCAAATCAATCAGCATTGCTGCAGCTTTAGAATTAGGCCGTCGCCGGCAGGCCTCAGCAAGTTTGGAAAAGCCGGTAGTAAGGTCAAGCCGGGAAATCGCTGAATATCTTCAGGCCCTCATTAAAGATTACAGCTATGAAGTGTTCGCCGTAATTTTTTTAAACCGGGCAAATAAGATCAATCACTTTGAGATAATAAGCCGGGGAGGTATTACGGGTACAGTAGCCGATCCTCGTGTAATCCTGAAAAGAGCGCTCGAGGAAGATGCCACATCTATCATTCTTTGTCATAACCACCCATCTGGAAATTTAAAGCCAAGCCTGGCGGATGAAGAACTTACAAAGAAAATCAAGGAAGCCGCTTCGTATATGGATATTAAAGTAATAGATCACATTATTGTAAGCGAGGATGGTTATTATAGTTTTGCCGACGAAGGCATCCTATAAGTTATCAATCACGCAACATTAAACAACTATGCCTGTGCTGCCGGCCCGCCGAAATTAAACGGGATTTCCACCGCTTCCATATCCTGGATGGTGCCGTTTGCTGTTTCAAATTTCTTTACGTTATCTATCATTGCCTTCATAAAGCGTTTAGCATGAAAAGGAGTTAGTATGATGCGGCTTTTTACTTTACTTTTTGGCGTACCCGGCATTACATTTACAAAGTCGATCACAAACTCGGCATGGCTATGCGTGATAATAGCAAGGTTTGCATACACCCCTTCTGAAACCTCTTCCGATATTTCTATATTAATTTGCCCGGGCTGCTCTGGTTGATTACTCATTTGCTTTTTTTACAAAGGTAAAAACAAAGAGCCTCAAATTGAGGCCCTTTGTTTTTAAAATATATTTCGCTGAAATTATCTTGGTCCAAGGTATTTCCAGGTTTCGTTAAAGGAAGAACGAATATTTGGAGGCGTAGTAACTGTATTAGGCTGAACTAACCAATGTTTAATAAGGATATCCTTATTTCCCTGTACCGCATTAACTCCTGAAGGATCCAGAACGGCCCTGCGGGTATTGCTTGCTGAATACAATGGGGGTCCGCTGCCTGCAGATGTTGATTGACCACCTGATGAAGGCATTGTAGGATCACCATAATAGTTATACAGGTCAGCAATGGCATTTGTTGCAGGATTAAATGATATCACCAATCCATAAGTACCGTAATATGTTCCGGTACCTGCATTACTGAACAGATAGCCAACCACACCACCATTAAGGTCATCATTCCTTACAACACATTTGGTAGCGCCAACGGTAATAAGTGAATACTGCTGATCGCCGTAATAAGTGAATGCAGCATTTGAAACATCAACGAAAGTACCGCTCATTTCATAAACACCATCCCAGTTGTTTTTGGCACCTATTTCAACAACTACTGATTTCTGAGCAGAAACGATTCCGCCTGCATCAGCAGTCATAATTGTAAAACCTAATCCATAAAGAGAACTTGGATTCAGCAAAGTAGCGTCAGGAATAACGATATAGATCTCCTTTGCAAAGTCGCCTGGTTTGAATGTAAAGGTGAAAGTACCTCCCTGTCCGCCGGTTTTTACACCATCGCTTCCGTACGCAATGGTATACCAGGCAGTTGGTAATTGTATGTATGCAGGATTTGCAGCTGTTACCGCTGCCAGATCATCCTTAACGGTAACGATCATGGTCTTTTGAAGTTCTGCATTATTAGGAACATCGCGACGAAGTTCTACCGCCAGTATTTTAGAAGGCGTAGGAACAAAGTCAACTGGTTTTTTATTAATGGAAGCAGGTGTGCCACCATCAATTATTTTCACCAGTGTTCTTCCGGCGTCTCCCATCGGCTCTGGAACCTTTACTTTTTTACAGGCACTGAACAGGATCAATGCACCTGCGAAAATTGCAAGGTATTTAGTGATTTTTAATGAATATTTCATATCTGAATTGTTTAGTTGTTTACTTAATTTGTTCAAACTTTAAAATAGGAAGTTTGAAACCCCTATAATTATTATTGATCCCACCAAACCCTGCTTTCCTGCACATCTCCACCTGGTATCCATCCAATAGCCTGGTTTACACCAGATAAATTGGTAGAGTACTCAGATAGTCCATATGTAAACCTCCGGGGTATTGTTGTATGCGCTGCAGATAAAGGATATGGGCTAGGGGTAAGAACAGGATAGCCAGTTCTCCTCCAGTTTGCCCAACCCTGTGTTCCATCCGGGAAAGTTGAAAGGAAAAATTGAGTAGCAATATTTTTCAGGTTTGCTCCGGTTCCGGTTGGTGCTGTTAATGCAACGTTTGCATTTGACAGGTAACCCGCTGAAGGAGCAGCCAAACCCCATTGCTGGAAAGCCGCTGTAACACCAGCAGTATAAACAGTATTTGCATTTTCAGAAGTCCAGCCCCTGTCAGCAGCTTCTGCCCTGGCCAATAATACCTGGCCTGCAGTTACTACAAATACAGGAGATGTTTTGTCTCTGTAAGCATCTGAAAATACACGTGCCCATCCTGGGTTAGCCTGCCTCCAGGCATTTATAAGCCCTTCATTGTAACCGTATGGAACTGCTGTAGCAGATGACCCATAAACAGAAGCCCTTGGATCACTGATTGAAGCAAGCATATTATACATTGGTACGCTTAACCCGTTATCCCTGATCTGGAGATGCGTATAGTAAAATGGATTACTATAAGCGTTATCGGATCCGCCACCTACATAGTTAACCTGGAAATTATCTGTGTTGCTGCTGATTGAACCCGCTGCATCATTCAAGGCAAGCTTGAATTGTGTAGCAGCATATTCCGTAGCACCTGGATATTTTTTAGAAAGCCTTAGGGCCATCAACATTCTTAATGAATTAGCTAGCCTTTTCCATTGTGACAGGTCTTTGTACATGATATCACCCCTTTGTGTTCCGCTGTTTGGCATTTGTGCACCCGCTTCAGTAAGTTCCTTGATCAGGTCTGGATAGATATCTTCCTGTTTAGAATATTTAGGCGTTACCGCTTTTAGCGCTTCCGCATAAGGAATTGGACCATACCTGTCGGTTAGTGTCCAGAATATATATGCTTTCAGTATCCGGGCTGTAGCAATTTCTGCACTGGTAGAAGTATTATTGCCTATTACCGTTTGCAAGCCATTCAGCAGACCGGTGTACGTTCCTGCAAAATCCACCTGTGGAATAGCATATTGCCCGATACTTGGATATTCAGCCTCCGAGAAATACTGGCAGGTTATAGCTGACCTGACGTTTGAAGCGAAGCCACCCAGTTGCCACTCAACATTTGTAATTAATGCATACGGCACTGGACTGGTTATTACATTCGGGTTCGAATTGGTATCACCGAAACTGCTTATTTTATTACAGGATGACCCAAGGGCAATCAATGCTATTGCGGCCGATGCTGTAATAAGTTTAAATTTTTTATGGTACATAATCGTAATTTTTAATTTTGATGAATGTATTAGAATCCTAATTTCAGGTTGAAGCCTAAACTTCTTGTTCCCGGGAAGTTACCATCCTCACCGGAAAGATTAGCAACCTGTGAAGGATCGAAATCCCTTGTTTTAGCATAGATCAACCATGGGTTCTTGGCAACGATAGAGAAATTTGCTCTTGTCAGCCATTTACCTACTCCAAGTTTTTCTACGGGTATGTTATAACCCAGGCTAAATTCCCTCAGCTTAACAAATGTCAGATCATACACAAAATCATCATATAATTTATTTGCATACAGATTGGTGAAGTAGCTTCTTGCATCCACATAATAATCAACTGCTTTATTTGTAGCATCAACACCAAATACGTGAACACCACCACTGTGAGCTAATGGTTTACCGGTAGCGTCAAGAGCAACTGGATCACGGATCGGGTTACCCAGGTCGTTAAGAACAGCAGTACGTGCAGTTAAACCTGTATAAGATCCCCACATGTTTGACAGGGAGAAGAATTTACCACCAGACTGGAAGTCAATATTTACATTCATGGTAAAGTTCTTGAACGTAACCTGGTTTTGAATACCACCAGTATATTTAGGCAATACATTACCATAGCTTACATTAGCATCGGTACTGTAGTTACCGCTTGCATCCAGGATTGCAACACCTGCTGCATTTCTTTTGATACCATTACCCCAAATTTGTCCCCACTCCTGGCCTTCTTCCTGAACCAGACCAGGCGTACCATTACCCCAAAGATTTTCTACGTATGCAGTTCTTGTATGTACAGAATCAATACCATCAAGATCAAGTACTGTATTTTTCAGCAGGTAAGACAATGTACCTGTGATTTCCCATTTGAAGTCTTTACCCCAGATTGGCCTGATCATACCTTGCAGATCGATACCTTTCTTCTTGATCTTTCCAACGTTTGTTAAGATACCTGTATATCCGGAAGTAGCAGAAAGTGTGCTGACAGTCGGGAAGTCTTTTGAAGTTCCTTCATAGTAAGTGGCTGTAACACCAAACCTGTTTTTGAAGAACCTTGTTTCAATTCCGTATTCAAGCTGCCGGCTTACTGCTCCGTGCAGTTTTGGATCAATCAGCTGGCCTGGAGTTGACTGTACGATATTTCCACCCCATTGAAACTGGCTTACGCCAAAATTAGAGTTATTCCTGTACGCTACAAGAGCTTGAGGAACTTCTCCATAAGAGAAACGGAGTTTACCATAGCTCAGTATATTGTTAGTTCCGATCAGGTCGCTGAACACAAATGAAGCACCGACTGATTTTGATATAACATTTGGTTTGCCATCAAATGTAACTGTACCATCTGTAAGAGAAGAAAAATAATCATCTCTTATGGTACCATCAACAAAGAACAGGTTTTTATAACCTAATGTTACAGTAGCAAAAAGAGCACGTCTTTTTTCGTTTGTCCGTGCATTTGATATGCTCGCCTGGTCTTTAGAATTCGTTACTGAGAAAAGGTTAGCTACACTTAAACCACCATTTGTATTGGCATTATTGGTTCTTTGAACAGAGTTGAAGATATCGATACCGGCAGTGGCATTAACAGAAAGGTCTTTGAACTTTTTGTTATAAGTACCCAACACCTGGAAGTTCTCCCTGTTGCTGAATGAACTTGCTGCAGAGTAATAACCAAAGCATTTAGGACAGTTTCCACCGGCAACTTTGTTTGTATTATTTGCCAGGTTTGAACTATACCTTTCTTCAGAATAAACTGAATTTTGTTGCTTCCTGTATGTGGTTGATAAAGTGAATGCATTGCTCACTTTGTAAGTCAGTGAAACATCACCAAATAACCTGTCGGCTCTTGAGGTATTATTAACCAGGTCGAACCAGGTATAAGGGCTAACCCAATAGTAAGCTCCGAAGAACTCGGTAGGCTTAGCCGGGTTATAAATATTAGGATTCTGGTGATTCCAGCTTGCTTCAACGCCTGTTGGAGTTTTCAGATCCTTTAATTCTTTAAGAATGTTCATATCAAGGTCGCGATGGAACCACTGGTTGAATGAACCAGTAGTTGAGTTCGCATAACTGTCATCAAATTCACCCCTAATATTTGTAGAAATGTAATTAATATTAGCTCCCAATGTCAAACGGTTAGTAAGGTTAACAGTAGAGTTAATGTTGAAGGTGTTTTTCTTCAGCCAGGTTGTAGGCAATAATCCTTTAACATTAATATTACCATAAGATGCACGGATGCTGATGGCATCAGTAACCTTAGAGAAGTTAATGTTGTTATTAACCGTCTGTTGTGTATTGAAATAATCCCTGGCATTAGTAGGCTGCGGTACTAAAGAAGCCGTTTTATATGACCTTTCGTGGCCACCATACCATGCATACCAAGGTATATATTCCTGACCAACCATACGTGGTCCCCAGCTAACATCCTCTGAATAATCAGGGTAGTATTTTCCGTCAAGAGCTTTCCATCCTTCCGGATCACCTGCTTTCCAGTTATATTTTTTCAGATCATATCCATCACCACCAGCATATGAATTCTGGTAGTTTGGCAATATATATACATTATCAAATTGAGCACCTGTGTTAATTTCAATGCCGATTCCTTTTGTGGCACGCTTTCCTTTTTTAAGTGTCATAACGATGGCACCATTCGCACCTTCAGGTCCAAACAATGCAGCTGCACTTGGTCCCTGCAAAACTGTGATATCTTCAATATCATCAATGTTGATATCATTTGCATTCGGCAAAATAGTTCCGTCTACAACATATAAAACGGAAGAACCGTAGGTTCCATCACCATTAGAGAATCCGCTTTCACCACGCAACCTTACATTATTCTGACGGCCTAAGGCAGCAGAAGACTGGCTACGAACCTGGATACCTGCAACTTTACCCGCCAACGCATCATTTACGCTGGTGCTACGTACAGGGTTAAGCTGCTCAGCACCGATCACCTGGGCATTAGAAGAAGTACTTCTTGAAGTACGCTTAATACCGAAAGCACTGGTTACTACCACTTCTTTTAAATCAGAATTTTTGCCTTTTTCCAGCACTGTATTCAAAACGCTTTGAGTTCCTACGGGAACTTCAGCATCTGAAAAACTAAGGGCTGATATAACAAGAACAGCTCCCGGGTTAACCCTGATAGAGAAAGTTCCGTTTGCATCAGCAGAAAGGCCTGTAGGAGTTCCTTTGATTTTAATAGTAGCAAAGGAAACCGGGTTACCGTCTATATCAGTAACCTTACCGGTCACCACCCGGCTTTGGGCAAATGCCAATACTCCACAGAGCATGAGCATTGTAAACAGTGTTAAAAATCTTCTCATGTGCATTTAGATTGAGTTTAATGATGTGTAAAAATAAGGATAATTTCTTAACGTCAAAATAATGTTAAATTAATTTGCCTCGTATTTCATCTCCTATATAGGACAAGCAGTGGTTTCAAATAGCTGCATTTCACCCGAAAAATGTTAAAACTTATACAATGCCTGCACTTTTAATTCGCTTTTGTGCAAAGCCTGTATCTCGTCAAGCCCGCTTCCAATAAGTGTTTTATCCCGATAAATGGTTTGGGCCCACCTGAGCCAGAGGGTTAGTTTTTCAGTTAAATCATAATTTAAATTTATATAATATCTATAGCCCTTATTATAAAAAACCGGGATAGAAAAACTATAAAGAACGTCATTTTCATAGGCATATAACCGGCTGTTGTAACCATCCGATTCAAAGTATTGCAGGCGCAGGTTACCGGAAAATGGTTTTAGGGTTGGTTTATAGAGCAGATCAAAAAAGATCAGGAAGCCCTGTTCGGGCAAAGACCCATTTTTATCAAACCAGGTAATTTCGGTCCTGTTCCGAAGGGTTATATCCCTGTTTATTCTGCAACTAACCTGTGTTCGCCAGCTTTTCCTCGGCTGTTGCAATATCGGGGAAAGAGGCAGACTACCCGGATTTGCATTGATGGCTTTTGATTCAGCATGATACCGGGTATAGATTTCCAGTTGCCGGTTGGGCTTATAAGTAAGCTGAACCAGGTAATCTGACCCATTTGATGGAGCATCCACCCGGTATCTTAGCCAGGGAAATTTGTAAAGATCAGCATAGGCATCAATGCGGATATCCATGGCTGGCCTGATGGTTATTCCAACGAATAAGCCCCTTTCATTCGTTGGAGAAGTACTTTCTGTAAATGCAGATGTATAAAGTGATTGGTAGGATCGCGAAATATTCCGGTATAATAAACTCATATCAACAGCTGATGAAACTGAAAGCATCAAACCATTTACAAATGCTTTATCAAATGACGATGTAAAAGCGGCTTCTCCAAAAAAGTGAACGTTTTTAAAAGTATAACTGTAATCAAGACTGTAATTACCAAAACTGTTTCCTGAAAGGGAATACTTATTATAGGGTTCGGTTGATCTGACCAGTGGCAATTTAAAGGTGTACCGAACCGCATTTATACCAATATGCAGTCTTTTATAGCGGTAAGACAAATTACCGCCCAATGCCAGTTGGCGCTGGGCGCCTTTATCATCTGTTTCACTTATGGTACGGTGATAACCGGAAGTTTGCAGTGATGAAACGTGATCATCATGATTCTGTGAAGTGTCGGCTACAAAGTTTGCATCGATCTTTTTATAAGAAGCAAATACAGTCAACTGCCATTTCCTTTTAGCAAAGGTTATTCCAATACCCCGGTGAAAATTTATTTCACCCGCAGAATTATATGGCCGTAAAACATCGGCTTCTCTTTTAATGTTCAACACCTCGGCACTTTTTTTAAAGGCAAGGTTTTGCCATTGGGTTAAGCCCTGCCCAAGGTTGACTGTAAAATCCCCGATCGCCAATGATTTAATGATCCCGGTCCTTCTCACAAAGAGATGAAAAGAGTAAAAATCAAATCCCTGTTTTTGTTTTCCTTTAAAAAACTGTTCGCCGGCATCCTTCTCTGCTACAATGCCATATTGCAAAAGATCCTTGAAAGAATATTTATACCGGAGCATTATTTTTTGTGGGGAACCGGGATAAAAATTTGTTGCAGAAGATGAATCAAGTAAATATCCTTTTGCTCTTTCAAGTACCTGTAAACCTCGTATTAAAATACGGTGCTCGCCATTTCTTAACCGGCTTTTTAATGTTCCCAATACATCAACCTGTAAACTTACACAGATGTATGGCCTCAGTTTTTGTATGGTTTGCAGATCCCAGCCTGGTATGGCTTGCAGTTCATACATATCAATCAATTTACCCACCAGGTTCCGGTACAAAATTAAATGCTGAATTTGCAGTGGCGTGAGCAGTTGCAACGCTTTCAGTTGAGATTCATCCGCCGAATTAAGGTTAACAGGATCCTTCAAAAACTGCTCCATCTGCTGCAGGTACGAATCATCTTCTGTTTCAACATCTTCATTATTTGCTGTATTGTTTTCGAGCTGCTGTTCTGTGGCGGGTTCTGCCACCTGCGCAAGAACCGTTGTAAACAGAAAAAAAAAGTTGAGTATGAAAAACAGCTTTTTCATTCCTTCTTTCCTTTAAAATTCATGATCAATAAAACGCCCGGAGAAAAACCAAGCTGCGGATGATAACCGGATGAAATATCCAGTAGTAAATTCCGCCATCCAACACCGGCACCTGCATACCCCGAAGCAGATTCGCTGACAAAACCAGCCCTGACAAAAAATTGTTTTGCAAACTGGTATTGCAACCCCGCAATTACATTAACTGCTTTATCTTCTTCCTTAATTATTTCTGCCCCGATAAAAATTTATCCGAAGCATCATAACCAAAACCAAGTTTGTAAGATGAGGCAAGCTTTTCGGCCTTGTCCTTATTTATGTTTCCACCCACCGGATTATAAACATGAATACCCGCATTCAGCTTATTTGTCAAATGCATCATCGCTCCTATTTCAAAATTTATTGATGAAGCATTTCCGTAAGCCGGGACCCGGTAACTATAATAATTAAATTGAACACCCACATCGATCATCTTGCCCAACTTTCTGGCATAAGCCAGGCCGATCTTATTTTCATTGAAATTTTTAAAGCCGGCATAATTAAGTTGTACTCCAAAATTGCCCAACCGGGTAGGAAATGCAGCGCCCAATGTATAAACACTTGTTTCTTTAAGCATGAACCGCCTTTCGCCAAATACACCAATGCCTGCATGTTCCGTTTGCGCAAGTGCGGCCTGGTTACCGGTAAAAGACAAGGCATCAATCTGTTCCCTGCTATAAGCAGATAAACCGGCATAGGGTTGCGAAATAGAATACCGGAGTGATTGTGCAGCGGCTGATGAAAGATTGAACAGACCAGTTAGTAATAGGAAACCAATTTTCATCTTTAAGATTATAAAAACAAAATAGTTAACCGCTTACTGACTGGCAGGAGAAAATCAACCAATAGTTGTGTATTTTTGCCCCATGCAAATTTTAGATGGCAAGATCGTTTCCCAATCGGTTAAAGAAAACGTAAAAGGAAAAGTGATCCTCTTCAAAAAAGAGGGTAAAAAAACACCGCACCTGGCAGCCGTCCTGGTTGGCAGCAATGGCGCCAGCGAAACCTATGTGGCCAGTAAAGTAAAGAATTGCGAAGAAGTGGGATTTAAAAGCACGCTCATTCGTCTTGATGAAACTATTTCAGAAAATGAATTGATCACTGCCATTGAAAAGCTGAATAATGATGAGGATGTAGATGGCATTTTGGTTCAGTTGCCATTACCCAAACAGATCAATGAAGAAACCATCATCAATATCATTCACCCCGATAAGGACGTGGATGGGTTTCATCCGGTAAGCATTGGAAAACTGGTGCAGGGATTACCCACTTTTATTCCGGCAACACCTTATGGAATTATGCTGATGCTGGAGCATTATAAAATTGAAACCAGCGGTAAGCATGCCGTGGTGATCGGCCGCAGTAATATTGTAGGCAGGCCCATCAGTATTTTGTTAAGCCGGAATACGTATCCCGGCAATTGCACCGTAACGGTTTGTCACAGCCGCACAAAAAACCTGAAAGAAATTTGTTTGCAGGCAGATATTATTGTTGCGGCATTAGGCATCCCTGAATTTTTAAAAGAAGATATGGTGAAAGAAGATGCCGTTGTGATTGATGTGGGCATTACCCGGGTACCGGATGCAACAAAAAAATCGGGCTTTGCCATCAAAGGCGATGTTGATTTTGCAAACGTTTCTCCCAAATGCAGTTACATAACCCCGGTTCCGGGTGGCGTGGGATTAATGACCATCGCCGCATTATTGATGAACACATTCACTGCCTGCGAAAACAAATACAGGTAAGTATATTTTTTTCTCTTCAAGTACAATGACCCAGTTAAAAGATACAGGCGCAACTTCTCTTCCGGTAATGGAACATTTCTATACCCTGCAGGGAGAAGGATATCACCAGGGAAAAGCGGCATACTTCATCCGGCTTGGCGGATGCGATGTTGGTTGCGTATGGTGCGATGTAAAAGATAGCTGGGATGCAGAGAAACATCCGGTATTGAAGATCGAAGATTTGATATTTAATATTGAACAGACTCCGGCCAGGCTGGTAGTTATCACGGGGGGTGAGCCATTGATGCATAATTTGGATGCGCTCACCGCAGCATTACAGTCAAAAGGTTTTGAAACAAATATTGAAACATCCGGCGCTCATTCATTAAGTGGATCCTGGAACTGGATCTGCTTATCTCCCAAAAAATTCAAAGCACCGTTGCCGCAGATCCTTCCCCTTGCCAATGAACTGAAAGTGGTGGTGTTTAACAAATCTGATCTTGAATGGGCCGAACAATATGCCGCATTGGTTTCACCAAATTGCAAATTATACCTGCAACCGGAATGGGATAAAGCAACTGTTGTAACGCCGATGATCATTGAATACATCAAGCAGCATCCGCAATGGGAACTATCCCTGCAGATACACAAGTACATCAATGTGCCTTAGAAGGATATGTTATAATTCTGCATAAAAAATAAAACGGCTTTGTTTTCGTTCTAACTTCACTCATTGATCATATCCAGATGCAGAACAAAAAATCATATATCCATCGCATACTTTTTTCATTATTAATTTTTAATTTTTCATTCTTAATTACCACCGCACAGTGGTACGATCCCGGTAAAGTAAATCAAAAAGCAGGTGAACTGTACGGACAGGCCGTGGAAGAAGCCACCGATGGAAAATATACGGAAGCAATAAAACATATTAATGAAGCACTGTTGATCGAACCTAAACTCGTGGATGCCTTTTTAACCCGGTCAAATATATATGCTGCCTTAAAAGATTACCAGGCTTCTGTTTCAGATTTTAAAACAGCCTGGCAGATGGATTCGGTGTATTCAAAAATTTATTTGCTCCCCTACTCAATTTCTTTGGCAGGTGTTGGTAAATTCCAGGAAGCACTGGATGCCGTGAATGAATTCCTATCCAATCCAAAACTCAATCCACAAAGCATTAAGGCAGCAAACTACCGCAGGTCAACTTATGAATTTGCAGTGGCGTATGAAAAAAAACACCCGTCCAAAGATTATGTTTTTGCGCCGCAGAACCTGGGCGACAGCATCAATTCTTCTGCCCTGGAATATTTTCCATCGCTTACCATCGACGGCAGTAAAATGATCTTTACCCGGCGGGTGAACAACGACGAGGATTTTTATGAAAGCAATTTCATCAATGGTAAATGGAGTGCCGCTAAATCGTTGGGTGGAAAAGTAAATACAACCATGAATGAAGGTGCACAGAATATTTCGCAGGATGGGCAGTTATTGGTCTTTACCGGCTGCAACTATCCCGAAGGCCAGGGAAGTTGCGATCTTTATTTTTCTGTAAGAACAAACAACGGCTGGAGTGAACCACAGAACCTGGGGCCAATGGTTAATACCGATTTCTGGGAATCATCGCCATCTTTATCTCCCGATAAAAGAGACCTGTATTTTGCAAGCAGCATGGCCGGTGGTTTTGGCGGAAGGGATATCTGGGTAACGCATCGTTTGCAAAATGGCAAGTGGAGCCGCCCCGAAAATTTAGGCGAAGCGGTTAATACAAGCGGCGATGAAAGCTGTCCCTTTATGCACGCAGATAATGAAACACTTTATTTCAACAGCAATGGCCACATGGGTTACGGAATGACCGATCTTTTTTTCAGCAAAAAAGTAAACGACAGCAGTTGGGTAATGGCGGAGAATTTAGGCTACCCCATCAACACAATTGATGACCAGGGATCATTAATTGTTGCTGCCGATGGAAGAACGGCTTACTATGCCAGTGATGGAGGCGATACAAGAGGCGGGCTCGATATTTATACCTTTCAGTTAAGAGAAGACGTCAGGCCATTAAAAACATTATGGGTAAAAGGAAAAGTGTTTGATAAAAAAACCAAAGCAGGTTTGCCATCAGCAGTTGAACTTACCGATGTAAAAACTAAAAACCTCATTAGTAAAGTGCAAACGGATGAAGATGGGAATTATCTTGTCACTTTACCTGTTGGAAAAGATTATGCATTCAACGTAAACCGCAAAGGATATTTATTTTATTCAGATAATTTTTCCATGCTTGGAAATAATTCCGATTCGGTATTCATCGTGGATATTCCCTTACAACCCATTGAAGCCGGCGCAACCATTGTTCTTAAAAATATCTTTTTCGATACGAAGAAATTTGATCTGAAACCGGAATCAACCGGTGAACTGGATAAGCTGGTGATGTTGCTGAACGATAATCCCAAATTGAAGATCCAGATTGATGGCCATACCGATAACGTGGGCCAGGATAAAGACAACCTCCTGCTATCCAATAACCGGGCAAAAGCGGTGGTTGGATACTTACTGAACAAGGGCATCAATATCCAACGATTGAGCTATAAAGGCTTTGGCGCTGGCAAACCCGTGGCCGATAATGCTACCGAAAAAGGGAAATCCCTCAACCGCCGGACAGAACTTTCCGTCATCAGCAATTAAATAGTTTTTTATCATTGCCGCTCATCGCAATGACCATTGACTAATGACCAATGACCATTGCCCAATGACTATGATGCCCAACGACCTGCTCTACCAGATCGCCCTCACCCTGGTGCCCAATATCGGCGACATACACGCCAAAGCACTGATCAATATTTACGGCGATGCTCATGCTGTTTTTAAAGCAAAGAAAAAAGAACTGGAAAAGATCGAAGGCATCGGGACCATTCGTGCAGGATCGATCAAAGATTTTTCCGACTTTACCAGCTCCGAAGAAGAAATAAAATTCATTGAGAAATACAAGATCACTCCCCTTTTTATAACGAACAAAGATTATCCAAAGCGTTTATTGAACTGTTTTGATTCTCCCTCCTTACTTTATTACCGCGGCAATGCCGATCTGAATACTTCTAAAATTATCTCTATCGTCGGCACAAGAAATAATTCTTCTTACGGAAAAATGGTCTGCGAAAAATTCATTGAAAGCCTGCAGTCAGAAAATGTACTGGTGGTAAGCGGACTGGCATTCGGCATAGATACCATTGCACACAAGGCAGCGCTGAAAAATAATTTACAGACCATTGCGGTGTTAGCACACGGGCTTGACCGCATCTATCCCGAACAAAACAAATCGCTGGCCAAACAAATTACCGGGCAGGGAGGCTTACTGACTGAATTCATAAGCAACAGCAATCCCGACAAACAGAATTTTCCAAAACGAAACCGCATTGTTGCCGGCATGTGCGATGCCGTGATCGTAATTGAAAGCGGCAGGAAGGGCGGCTCACTCATCACCGCCGAATTGGGCAATGGATACAACAAAGACGTGTTCGCCATTCCCGGCCGAACGAATGATGCGAAAAGTGAAGGCTGTAACTATCTCATCAAAAACAATAAAGCCGCATTGATAAATTCAGCAGAAGATTTTCTCGAATTCATGAACTGGTCCGTTCGGCTTCGCTCAGGACATGAAAAAAAGCAACGTGAATTATTTATTGAACTATCACCCGATGAAAAGATCGTGGTGGAAATTTTACAGCAGCAGGAAAGCATACAGATAGATGAACTCTATTTCAAGAGTGGCTTAAGCAGCAGCTCCGTGGCAACTGCCCTGCTCATGCTGGAGATGCAGAATGTGATCATAAGCCTGCCTGGTAAACTGTATAAGCTTGCCTGAATTTTTAATTTTTTAATTTTTAATTTTTAATCCCCTGCCCTACCTTTGCCTATGGCAACAATAAATAACTCCCCCGCTGCAGGCAAATCAAAAAAATTTTACGGCGAAGGCTTAACGTTCGACGACGTTTTACTCATGCCCGCCTATTCCCAGATCCTTCCCCGCGAGGTAAACATCAGCACACAACTCACCAAAACCATCACGCTGCATGTGCCCATGCTCAGTGCCGCCATGGATACGGTGACGGAAGCTTCACTGGCCATTGCGCTGGCTAGAGAAGGGGGCCTTGGTATCCTGCATAAGAATATGAGTATCGATCAGCAGGCCGACCAGGTCCGCAAAGTAAAAAGAAGTGAGAATGGTTTGATACTGGACCCGGTTACACTCCGACCCGATGCTACAATTGGTGAAGCATTACGCCTGATGAGAGAAAATAAGATCGGCGGCATTCCCATTGTAGATGCCAACCATAAATTAGTGGGCATACTCACCAACCGTGACCTTCGTTTTGAAACGCATTACAAAGAAAAAGTAAGTACGGTAATGACAAAAGACAACCTCATTACTGCGCCGGAAGGAACGGACCTGAAAAAAGCAGAACTCATTTTCAAGAAAAATAAGATCGAGAAATTACCGGTGGTAAATAAATCCGGGAAATTAATTGGCCTTGTTACATTCAGCGATATTTTAAAACTGAAATCTCACCCACATGCGGTGAAAGATTCTTTCGGCAGGTTGTTGGTTGGTGCCGGTGTTGGCATTACCGGCGATATCATGCAACGGGTGGAAGCATTGTACAAAGTGGGGGTGGATGTTATTTGCTTAGACAGTGCACATGGCCACACAAAAGGTGTGATCGGTGCATTAAAGAATATTAAAAAGACATTTAAGAATGTACAGGTAATTGCCGGAAATGTGGGAACAGGTGAAGGAGCAAAAGCATTGGCCGATGCAGGTGCCGATGCCGTAAAAGTTGGTATTGGCCCGGGTTCTATCTGTACCACAAGAATTGTTGCAGGCACCGGTGTTCCCCAGATCACTGCCGTGATGGAAACAGCCGCCGCATTAAAAAATAAGAACGTGGGCATCATCAGCGATGGCGGCATACGATACACCGGCGATATGGTAAAGGCATTGGCAGCCGGCGCCAGTTGTGTGATGATGGGTAACGTGTTTGCGGGTACCGAAGAAAGTCCCGGTGAAACCATTATTTATGAAGGAAGAAAATTCAAGCAATACCGCGGCATGGGTTCATTGGGCGCCATGGCCCAGGGCAGCAGCGACCGCTATTTCCAGGATGTGGAAGACGACATCAAAAAATTTGTACCCGAAGGTATTGAAGGACGGGTTGCTTTTAAAGGTTATACAAGGGAAGTGGTGCATCAGTTCACTGGGGGGTTAAGAGCCGGTATGGGATATTGCGGAGCAAAAACCATCGCTGAACTGCAAAACGCAACCTTTGTAAAGATCACCAACGCCGGTATGCGGGAAAGCCATGCACACGATATTGAGATAACGAAGGAAGCGCCGAATTACAGCCGGTAGTTTATAATTGTCAATTAAAAATTAAGAATTAAGAATTCCTTTATTTCAAATACCAATGTTAAACTGTCAGCTTTTGCCAACGAAAAAAAAACTTTGCATTGCATTTTTCATTCTTAATTTTTCATTTTTAATTTTTAATTCTGCTTTTGCACAAGACAGCTCCCGCCTGCGCATCTCCCTGCTCACCTGCACACCCGGCGAAGAGCTCTATTCCACCTTTGGCCACAGCGCTTACCGGGTGATCGACAGCAATGCGGTTACCGATATCGTTTACAACTACGGCACCTTCAATTTTGAGGACGATGGCTTTTACTTAAAGTTTGTACGGGGGAAATTATTATACTATGTTTCTGCAGAAGAATTTAACGGGCCTACTGGTTTTAAAGCTTTTTATCAATCCGAAAACAGGGGAATGATTGAGCAGGTTTTAAATTTAAGTGCTTCCGAAAAAATAGCCATCCGAAAATTCCTGAACGAAAACCTGAAAGAAGAAAATAAGTATTACAAGTATGATTTCTTTTTTGATAACTGCACCACCCGGCTCAGGGATATTCTTAAAAAGCAGCACGATTCTTCTTTTTGTCAAAAACCGGTGATGCCAAAAGGCAGCAGGTTCCGGCAGGCCATTCATCAATACCTTGATAAGAACGGAAAAGACTGGAGTAAATTAGGTATCGACATTTTACTTGGCCAGCCCTGTGATGCGGTGATGACGGCAGAACAAATGCAGTTCCTGCCTGATAACCTAATGAAAAGCCTCGACAGCAGCGATCACCCGATGGTAACTTCATCACAAAACCTATATCCCATCAAAGAAGACAATAATAAAAATTCTTTCTTCTCTCCCTTCGTTGTCTTCACCCTGCTCTTCGCATTTATTTTTTTACTGGGATTTATAAAAAATAAATTCATACAGGGGTTGCTGCAGGGTTTTGATGGCCTGTTCTTTTTCTTCACCGGGGCATTGGGTATCATACTCATTTTTATGTGGACGGCCACCGATCACCAGATGTGTAAGAATAATTTCAACCTGTTATGGGCATGGCCCACGCATACTATCATTGCATTTTTTGTAAGCAGTAAAAAAAACTGGGTGAAAAAATATTTCAAATTCACTGCCATTGCGTTAACACTTGTGTTGATAAGCTGGTTCTTTTTGCCGCAGCAGATGAATAATGGGCTGATACCAGTTGTTTTGTTATTGATCTACAGAAGTGCCGCCAAGGTGTTTGCCACGAATGGCACTAATTGACACGAATAATGAACTACATACTTGCAATCAAAAGTCATCACATATCAATCTTCAAAAATTTTCTACCACATCATCGGCAAAGGCAGGCCCGTTATTTTAATCCATGGTTTTGGTGAAGACGGAGAAATCTGGAATAAGCAGGTGGATTTTTTAAAAGATCATTTTCAACTCATCATTCCGGACCTGCCCGGCAGCGGACAATCGGAGCTCATCAAAGACATGAGCATTGAAGGCATGGCCGAAGTAATAAAAGCCATTTTAACTGAAGAGAAGATTGAGCAATGTGATCTGATCGGTCACAGCATGGGCGGCTACATAACATTAGCCTTTGCAGAAAAATATCCGCACATGCTTTCTTCTTTCGGCCTCGTTCATTCCTCTGCCTTTGCCGACAGCGAAGAAAAAAAAGCAGCCCGCTTAAAATCAATTGAATTCATCAGCAAGAACGGCGCTTATGATTTTTTGAGAACAGCTATTCCCGGCCTGTTTGGAAAACACTGGTCTCCGGATCATCAACGGGAGATTGAAGGCCTTGTTGAAAAAGGCAGGAACTTTACAAGCGAAGCCCTGGTTCAGTATTACCAGGCCATGATCAACCGCCCCGACCGCACCCATGTTCTCAAAACATTCGCCAAACCCATCCTCTTCATCATCGGCGAACAGGACAATGCCGTTCCCTTTGCCCAAAGCCTGCAACAGTGCTACTTGCCTGATCAGTCGCACATTCACATATTACGCCACAGCGCCCACATGGGTATGTGGGAGGAAACAACGGCTGTAAATAACTTTTTATTAGCCTTTTTGCAATAAAAATTCAGCGGCCAAACAGCGAATTGCCCTATTTTTAGGTCTGATTATTGCACATTTGCCGCTATGAAGAAATTTTTTATCATTTCTCCTTGTTTATTTGCTTTTTTTCAGATGCTTTTGCAAACCATATTTCGGGAGGCGAAATGATCTATCGCTATATGGGCCCGGAAGCACTCAACTCAAAGCAATACCGGATAACACTTAGTGATGTTCAGAATGCGGGTGGTGTGTGCGGCAATGCCAACCAGTGTTTTGTCCCCCATTTATAACAACTTAATCTTAATATTTGCAAATAGGCTTATCGCCTTTAATATCAGGATAACAAATACCCTTTCGTTCCTGTCGCTACCCCCCCGGTAACTCTTGGATATTATCCTCCCTCCCTTGGATTACAGCCCTGGGATCTTTTACAAGGATTTACCTATTGACTGCCCAATTATCGAATATAGTGAAGGATATAGGCTGCTTATCAGACCTGCTGCAGGATTTTTCCCTTGAGAATGTGCTTACAACAATCAACCCGCCTGGGCCGAAGGCTCAACTTATGTATACTTTACCCGGCTCCAGCCAGTTACCAAGTGGTGTTAATCAGCAGTCCTTTAATATCTCACAAGAATTGACAAGGATCTGCTATAAAGCAAGTTTCACATTTGATTTTGGTGCGTTTGATCCGGATGGAGACTCACTGGTTTATTATTACTGCAATGCGTACAATCGTGGAAATTCTACCAACTCAGCCAATGTAAGTCCCTCTGCTCCGCCTTATCAGCCTGTTTGTTAATTATCAATGGCTATTCGGGAACCAACCCGCTGGGTTCCAGGTCATCTATTAAATTCACGTACGGGTATCATTATCGGGCATAGCACCCAAAAACCCGGCAGGTATGTGGTGAATGTTGTGTTGATGAATACCGTAATGGGATTGTGATCGCTGAACACCGGAAAGATTTTATTTTGAACCAATCAGATTGTGAATTAGCAAAGCAACGCAACTGGATAAATATCCGGTAAGCTGCGATGGATTTACCGTTGACCTTCGAAAACAATAACACCAGTCAAACTATCACTCAAATTTTGATTGGGATTTTGGCGATGGCAACACATCTACACTACCCGGGCCCATGCATACATTTGCTGGTGCAGGTGTATATATTTTAAAACTCAGGTGTAAACCGTGGCTTCTTGTGTTGATTCAACAACCCTTGTAAGAGTTTATCCGGCTTCTTTCCTGATTTTAAAATTGCAGGCCAATGCAAAAACACAGCCTATCCAATTTAACGATATTACCACTGCAGTATATGGCCCGCCAAATAAATGGACCTGGAATTTCGGTGACATTGGTTCACCAACCAATACGTCCATCATTCAAAACCCGACACATATCTATGCAAGCACGGGCAACTATAATGTAACTTTTATTGTAGAAACAACCAGGGGATGTATTGATACTTTATCTAAAACATTGGATATATTAGATAAGCCCCCGCTCACTGTAAGCAACGATACGCTTATCTGCATTATCGATACATTACAACTTCATGCAGTTGGCTCCGGCTCCGTGGTTTGGAGTCCGAATTATATGATCAGTAATGTGAACAGCCCAGATCCTTTTGTAAGTCCGGATGTTACCACCACCTACACGGTAACCCTTACCGATCCGTTTGGATGCGTGGGTTCTGATGCAATTAAAGTGGAAGTGAAGCCATTCGTTACATTGTTTAGCACCGCCCGATACCAGCATTTGCAAAACTGATCCGGTCGTACTTCGCATCACCAGTGATGCACTGCATTATTTATGGACAGAAAATCCGGCTGGTAATACACTGAATGATCCCACATTAAAAAATCCTACTGCAACACCACTTGTACCTACTACTTATAGTGTGGTAGCTAACATTGGTAAGTGCGTAGCAAATGCCGCTATAAAAGTAGTACCCATTCCTTACCCCGCTGCCAATGCCGGTCCCGACCTGCATATTTGCGTGGGCAATTCAGCGCAACTGCAGGCAAGTGGCGGAAGCATCTATTCCTGGACACCATCAGCATTTTTAACTGCCACCAATATTCCCAACCCTGTTTCGGTTAAACCAACCGATAACGTACGGTATGTGGTTACGGTACGGGATGTGCTGGGTTGTCCGAAGCCGGTAAAAGATACCATGATCTTATTTGTAGATAAAATAAAAGCCAACGCCGGGCCAAGGGATACATCGGTAGTGCTTTGACAACCATTGCAGTTAGGCGCAAGCGGTGGAACCAATTATGCATGGACACCCATTACCTGGTTGAACAATCCAAACATCAGCAACCCCGTTTCGCTGCCGCAGAATAATATTGAATACATAGTAAGGGTGAGCAACGATATCGGCTGCTTTGCCAACGATACGATATTGGTGAAAGTATATAAAGTAAAGCCGGGCCTTTTCGTCCCCAATGCTTTTACGCCCAATGGCGATGGCAATAACGATATCTTCCGCCCCGTTGCCATCGGTATGAAATCGGTGGACATATTCCGGGTGTACAACCGCTGGGGACAAATGCTTTATTCCGGAACGGGCAATGGCGCCGGCTGGGACGGAACCTTTGGCGGAAGGCCGCAGGAAGCCGCCACCTATGTGTGGTATGCCGAGGGAGTTGATTACCTGAACAATAAGACAAAACTGAAGGGAACCGTGATACTGATACGATAATATCAGGCACTGATGTCAATAAGTTTAACCCACCGCCGGCTTTGCAAAGCCGGCGGTTTTTATTAGCTTTAAGCCCATTCCTTTTGCCCATCATACTGTGAACATGAAAAAGATCCTTTTTTCCTGCCTGTTGATTCTTTTATTCTCTGATGTTTTTGCAACGCACATTATTGGTGGGGAAATGAGATATATATACCAGGGACCTGGTGCAGCACCGAACTCAAAAAAGTACAAAATCTGGATATTATTGATGAAGGGAGATAGTCCCTTAGGTGCTGCTTTGGCTTCGCAATACATCATTGGTATTTTCAACAACGATAATGGTACAAAAGTCAATGGACCTGCGGTAAATAATAATTGGGCTGCTGTGGAAGATTTTGTAACCCCTTTACCGGTCCCTATCATAATATCGCCTTGCATACAGCCTCCGCCTGTTTTGCCATATATATACAAAACGTACTCGTTTGTTGTTGAGCTACCGGATAATCAGAATGGATATACATTAGCTTATCAAACGTATAGCAGGCAGGATTCAAGAAACATTGTAAATAACCAGGGGGCAACATATACATGCGTCATTCCAGGATTGAATGTTTTACCGAATCCACAAACTGATAATTCCCCGGCTTATAAACTACCCATCTCAGCGATCTGTGAGAACTCTCCTTTCACACTTGACTTCAGTGCTACAGATCCGGAGGGGGATTCGCTCGTTTATAATTTTTGTGATGCATACAACGGCGGGCTCGCCGGCAATGCTGCTTTTGATGACCCGGCCCCTCCTCCTTATGGATCTGTAAACTACATCGCCCCTTATACAGGTTCGTCTCCAATGGGAAGCCAGGTAACAATTAATTCATCAACCGGGATTATATCAGGCATAGCGCCGGTGGCCGGCAAATATGTAATTTGTGTTTGCGCTTCGGTTTACCGTAATGGTGTTTTGATAACCGTACACCGCAAAGACCTTATTGTTGCAGTAAATGCATGTGTTCCTCTTACTGCTAACCCCAACTTTACTCCTATTACCTGTGATGGATTCACCGTAAGCTTTTTTGACAACAGTGCCGGTAACCCCGATAGCTGGCTTTGGGATTTTGGTGATCCGACAAGCGGAGTTAATAATACTTCTACTTCGCCTAACCCGGTACATACATTTACCGACACAGGAGTATTTAATGTTAAACTGAAAGTTTCAATATTTGGTCAATGTACTGATTCAATAATCAAACAGATCCGTGTTTATCCCGGCTTCCTGCCCGGCTTTCTCAATACTACGCCTTGTGTGAGCACAGCCATACAATTTACCGATACTACTTACAGCCGCTATGGTACTGTAAATTCCTGGCGCTGGGATTTTGGAGACCCGGCCACGCTTGCCGATACCAGTCATTTACAAAACCCGGTGTATACATACACCGCTGCGGGAACCTATACCGTTGAATTAAGAGTAACCAATAATAAGGGTTGTGATAAGACCTATACCAAACCAATAACCATATTTGATAATCCATCGCTTTCTGTTTTCCCGGCCGATTCGGTTTATTGCGGATTGGATACCCTGCAACTAAATGGAGTAGGTACGGGCAGTTTTAACTGGACGCCGCCGATAAATATCATCGGCGCAACCACGGCAACACCAAGAGTATTTCCACCGGTCACCACCATCTATCATGTTAAGCTTACCGATGTGAATGGTTGCATAAAAAATGATTCATTGAAAGTGATCCCCAAATTCGATCTTACCAATGCCATCGCCGGGCCAATTACTATTTGTGAAGAAGACACCGTGGTATTAAGAGGAACAAGTAACTACAGCAGCAACATCAGCTGGCAATGGTCGCCTGCAGCCACAGTTCAATCGCCGCTGAATGATACCAGCAAAGTTTATCCCATCGTAACAACAACCTATACCTTACGGACAAAATGGGGAAACAACTGCATCGCCACTAAAACACATACCATAAATGTTATTCCATTGGCACATCCCAATGCCGGGCCCGATGCCTTTGTATGCAGCGGCGGACAAACATCTGCACAATTGAATGCCACAGGCGGCATCAGTTATTCATGGTCGCCAACTACGGGGCTAAGCAATCCAAACATACCGAACCCCATTGCCTCACCAACGGTGCCCACCAATTATGTAGTGTCCGTGGGAGTGGCCGGTTGCCCAAAACTACGGACCGATACGGTATTTGTAAATGTGGGCGCATTGCCTGTTATTACCATGCTCAACGATACATTGATCTGCACCATCGATACCCTGCAGCTTACAACCGCTGGAACAGGAAATTTTGTGTGGACACCGAACTATATGATCAGCAGCACAACGGCACAAAGCCCGCTGGTTAGTCCGAATGTGCCTACCTGGTATTATGTTACCCTTACTGATGGCGTGGGATGTAAATCCAAAGACTCTGTGTTTGTGGATGTGAAAGCAAGTGTATCGTTGAATGCAGGCGCCGATACAACCATTTGCCAAACAGATGGATTTTATTTAAACATAGTGAGTGATGCACTTTACTATCAGTGGACACCGGCAACATACCTGAATCAAACAAATATTAAAAATCCGTTTACAAGGCCGCTGAATACAACTACCTATCATGTTAAAGCAAGCATTGGCAAATGCTTCAGCGAAGATGATATTACCATCAAAGTGGTTCCATACCCGGTTCCTAATGCGGGACCTGATTCATACCTCTGCACCGGGTTTTCGGCGCAGCTAAATGCAACAGGTGGCAGCAGCTATGCCTGGAGCCCGGCAACATTCTTAACCAACAGGCTTATTCCAAATCCTGTTTCGGTAAGGCCAACGGCCAGCATACAATACATCGTTACCATAAGAGATACATTGGGTTGTCCTAAGCCGATGAAAGATACGGTGTGGGTAAAAGTTTATCCCAGTGTGGTTGCAGATGCAGGTCCGAGTGATACCCTGGTAGTACTTGGCCAGCCCTTGTTCCTGAATGCAACCGGTGGAACAAATTATGTATGGTCGCCTGCAACCTGGCTGAACGATCCGAATATTCATAACCCGGTTTCTTTACCGAAGAATGATATTGAATACATCGTCACCGTTACTACCGACCAGGGCTGCGTAGGCAAAGACAAAATCTTTGTTCACCTGTATAATGTAGAGGATGATATTTATGTGCCCAATGCTTTTACGCCAAATGGCGATGGCAATAATGATGTGCTGCGGCCCATATTGCTCGGCATGAAAGAACTGAATTATTTCCGGGTGTATAACCGTTGGGGGGTATTGATGTTTTCCACTTCCGAAAAAGGAAAAGGATGGGATGGAAAATATAATGGCAAGGCACAGGACCCTGCTGCTTTTGTTTGGGAATGTGAAGCGGTTTCTTACAAAGGAGTAATAAAGAAGAAGAAAGGGTCGGCGATACTGGTACGATAACGAAATATTCTTAGGACTGTCATCCTGAGTGATAGCGAAGGATCTCATTAAATTCAAGTGAATTGATATAGAGTGTGATGCTTCGTACCTCAGCATGACAGAGTCTCCAGACAACAGAGTCTTACTTTTTTATTTCCTTTTCATCTCTTATTTTGCAGCATGAATAAAATTGTCCTCATCACAGGCGCCACATCGGGTATTGGAAAAGCCTGTGCCGAAAAATTTGCAGCCAATAAAAATAACCTCATCATCACCGGCAGAAGAAATGACCGGCTGACCGAATTGAAAACAGATCTTGAAAAAAAATTTGGCATTTCTGTTTTATCACTTTGTTTTGATGTGCAGAACAGGGATGAAGTGGAGGCAGCATTTAAAACCCTGCCGGAGCAATGGCATAAGATCGATATCCTCATCAACAATGCAGGTCTCGCCCTGGGCAGGGATAGTTTTGAAGATGCCGATATGAATGATTGGGAAACCATGCTTAATACCAATGTGCATGGATTACTTTATGTGAGCAAAGCGATCCTGCCTTTTATGATCGCACAAAAAAAAGGGCATATCATCAACATGGGTTCGGTAGCCGGCAAAGAAGTGTATGAAAGAGGGAATGTGTATTGTGCCAGTAAGTTTGCCGTGGATGCCATCAGCAAAGCCATGCGCATCGACCTGCTGAAAAATAATATCAAGGTCACCGGCATCCATCCCGGCGCCGTGGAAACCGAATTTTCACTGGTTCGCTTTAAAGGCGAAGAACAAACAGCCAAAGCAGCTTATACCGGCTTGACCCCATTAACGGCAGCCGATATCGCCGACACAGTTTTCTACTGTGCCAGCCTGCCGGACCATGTTTGCATCAATGACCTGGTAATAACCTGTACCCAGCAGGCCGGCACTTACTATTTCCATAAGAATCAGTAGTTTATTCCTTGCAGGGAGCAATACCTGCAGCTTTATTTCCGTTATAAAACAGGGGAAACCCGCTATTTAGCGGGATTTTACTTGCATAAGCGGGCAAAAAGCCGTAGAATTGTGGCGTTATCCTGAACCTAAGAAAAAAACAAATGAAAAACCTTATTACCTTATCATGCATTTTAGCATTGGCCTTTCTCGGTCAATCTTCTTCCGCACAAAACGTCATAAAACAGAATGCATGTTCATCAACTGCTATTTTACAACAGGCCGACAGCATTAAAAAGATTTTAGCCAAACAGGGATTTGAAGTAGTGAAAGAAGCTTCGATGCAAATGGAAAGTGAGTACGAAATGCCCGTGATCGTTCCCCTTACCCAGGGCAGCTGGTACCAGTTTGTGTTCATCGGCGATATGAGTTCCAAACTGTACGAAGTAAGAATGTTCGACTGGAATGAAAAACAGGTGGTTTACCAGAAAAAATACTGGGGTGATGTGGATGGGAATGTGATCAGCTATTCTTACATACCCCAATTCTCCGAATACCACATGATCAAGCCCGTGCAGGTAAACAATAAGAAGAAAAAAGACCTGTGTGGTTATGGAATGCTGTTAAAAAAGACTGAATAATAACACCCTGCCAATGTTTGAAAAGGTCTCTGTTCTTCAGAGACTTTTTTATTTTCCCTACGGGAAGAATATTGCCACAGAAACACAGAAGCACAGAAAAAACAGATCAGATTCTGTGCTTCTGTGGCAAATACCTTTTGCTGAAGGCAAACTATTATTTTCCTATTAAAGGAGACTCTTATCAACAGAGACTCTTTTATTTCCCCTACGGGAAATGATTGCCACGAAACAAAGAAGCATGGAAAAAACAGAGATCAGATTCTGTGCTTCCGTGCTTCTGTGGCAAATACCTCTTGCCGAAGGCAAAACTATTACTGTGTCAGTGATATTCTTACCTGAACGCCGGCCCTTGTATTTACGATCGGCGCACTGGATGAGATATAAGGATTAACCCGGCGCTGATCGAAATAGAGTTTTATGTTCACCCGGTTGCTGAGGAAATAATCGATCGAAGGCGAAATGGTTATGTCCTTGCTTCCGCCGGTTGCAAAATTATTATCCTGGTCCAGGCGGCTGTTAGCAGTTACATTATCCCTTATTTTGAAATCAAGCCTGAAGTTGATCTCGTTCTCCAGCTTACTTCCATTACCACCCTTCGGCGTTAAGAACTTAGGCCATTTTACTTTGAGGAAGCTGAGTGGGTTCTTCATTCCTCTTTTACGATAGCCTGCACCAATGGAGAACTCGGTGCTTCTCACTTCACTCAATTGAAAATCGACGAGGCTCAGACTAAGCTGTCTTGTTTTGGCATATTCAAACCTTGCCTGCAATTGATTGGTGAACATCATATCAACACCGATAAGCGGGGAGAACTGTTCGCCGATACTTACATTGGGTACTAAGAAATAAGGAACATAGTTTTTAGATACCGTATCATAAAAAGAAGGATAGCCAAACCTCGACACATCCTGGTAAAGCAAGGCTGAAGTGAATCCGTTCATGCTCAGGTTACCGGTGTAGCCATGCGACAAGGTGAAGTTGGTGAAAATTTTATCCAGCCCTTTTATACGGCTTAACCCGCTGTAATCAAGTTTCCAGTTCAGTTTAGGAATGATACCCCGGAAAGGATTTGATTTTATGTTCGGATTATTCTGCCTGATGAGTGAAACAGATTTTGGATCCTGCCCGGTATAAGCTGCAACAAAAGCTGGGATCAGAACATCCGTAGCATACCTGCCATAACCAAAGTAATAGCCATCTGCCCCAGGTGCCTGGCTGGCACTGTATGGATTTGCCTTACCCAAGCGTTCCGATAATATCAACCGGTAATCCTGGAATTTTTTAAAGGTTTCCGAAACACGGTTGGGATCAAATTTTCCAAACAGGGTTTTAAAGGCAACATACGACACATCAAACCCGCCGCCTGTATAAGGGTTCAGGTGATGGAAGATATGATTGGTACCTCCGCTGGTATCAATGTTGCGGAAGGTTTCTGAATAATTCTTATTAAAGGTCTTGCTCAGGTTCAGTGTAATATTTAGGTCCCTGATGGGCTCCAGTGTTGCACTTAATGTGATCCGCTGATCGAAAGACTGTGTGAACACCGAATTAAAGGTTGTGTCTTTGGTGATCAGTCCCTTATCCCTAGCCCGGTTCAGCCAACTGGTATCCGGCTGCCGCCCTAAGAGAAAATCTATTCCCGGCGCCATGCTCTTCCAGTTCTGACCAACATATTTTGTACTGTCGGTATAGCCTGGCAGGCGGGTATGTGCATTTTCTGATAAAGAGAAGTTTACCTGTTTTATGCTGGTAAGGAGTTTGCCAAAAATCTTTTCACCGGTACCTACATAAGGCATGGCTGTTTTATCAACGATCTTTCTTGTCTTAACAACCTTCTGCCCGTTCTTTTTGATCACGGTGTCTTTTACCTTGGTAATGCGGCTGCGCCATTTCGCCCTGTCTTCAATATTGGATGGCTGATCCATCTGGCGTAACCATTTTGATTTTTGATAAAGCCTGGTAAAGTCTAATTGAGCGGTTGCTTCTTTCTGCTGGCCATTCTCAATGATATTACCGAGTTCCACCGCCAGGCGTGACGCACCCACCCATGTATAAGAAGCCTGGTAACGGAGATTTATTGTTGTCCAGTCCAGTAAAGGCAGCTTACTTGTAGGAACGGTGTATGTAAAATTAGCGGTATGGTTATATAAGGTATTTCTTCCGCCCTTCAACAGGTTCTTCCAAACAGTATCTTTCTTTTCTTTGGTATCAAGGCGGCCTGCCGGTTCATCGATCCTTGAATTATTGGTTGCTGTAAAATCAAAGTTCAGCGAACGGGTAAGGTTCCAGCGAAGGATATAATCCCGTTGGAACGTATAATACTTATCGTAGGTTTCCGGAATTGAATATTTGGATGCACCTATGCTGCGTGGCCGGATGGCACCAAACTGCCTGTTTACATCGGCCCTGAAACTAAGTTGTGACGGGATCAGGTTAAAGTTGAAATCCTTCACCAGGTCGAACCAATGTGTTTTTGTTTTGCGGAATATCCGTTTGAACGGTTCGATGTATTTTGGCTTTGGTGCAAAATTATAGCCCAGTCCATAACGGTGTTTTACAACTTCGTTACTTTCTATCAGCGGTGTATGACTTTTTATCTTGAGGTAAGAATAGCTCACATCAAAATTGGATATGTCGTATATCTTCGGTGCTTTTGTACCGGTGCGGTTCTTTCGCACATTGGTAAAGTTGAGCGAAGTGGTTGAGTTGAACTCGATGGCATTATTGCGTATGGAATCTTTGGCAGCGCCGGAAGCTGATTTCAGTTTATCCTTGAGCTTAACATCCATATCATACGGATCGTATTCCGGCGTACTTACATTTTGTGAGTAGCTTGCAAAAACCGGTATGGATAATGCCGCTCTTTTCGGTAATAACTTTCCTAACTCCAGGCTTGTAGAAAAATCAACCTGGTAGAAATTATCCCGGAACCGGTCATTAGCCCGTTGTTCCAGCGTTCCAAAACCTTTTGAATGGATATTGCCCGATATGGATATTGTTCCAAGGTCGGCCAGGTTAAAATCCACTCTTCCCAACGCTGCCCATCCGCCGGTTTCATCAATGGATGATAACCTTAGTTCATTCACCCAGATTTCACCGCATGCAGGGATCGCCTGGTTGGTGTTTTCTACAGAGATCAGGATACCCCGGATCTCGGCAAGATTTGGATTGCCCATCACAGAATAAGTATGCCCGTTTGTTTGCAGTTTGCGATAAATAGTATTGGAAGGCCCGAGAATACCATTACGTTCCAGCTTCAGCTGCACCAGGGTTTGAACATCCACATCAAGTGAATTACGCGGTATCCATAAGGTATCGTTGTATGCCGTTGAATTGGGATCAAAAAGACTGGCGGCATTAAGCGGGGTAAGGTTCAGTGGTATCCGTATCTCATAATAATTATTTACAAAATCGGTACCCATGCGTATCACTGCCGTAAGGTCTTTATCATTCAGTGTGGTTGTAACATCTTTTTTCTCCGCATGAATGTACATCTGCAATTTGCGGAACTGGCGGAAATCACGGTTGGCAAATGTTTGCTGCACACCCCTTGCATCTCCCTTTGCAAGGTTACATAACTGCAGGCTCATACTTTGTTCGTTGAGCAACAGGTTAACCCCGTTGTTGCTGAGTGTTTGCACCCGCTCAATTTCGGTTGGTGTACGGTAAGGCAATGGCGTACGCTTATCATTTTCTTCAATGTTTACCGCACCCTGGTTAAAAGTGGTTGCACCAACAGTGATCGGGGTATAATTACCTGTTACATCTATTTTATACTGGAACTTACGCCAAACATTTCTTGTTAACTGGAGTTCTCCAAAACGAAGCACCACGCTGTCTTCAAAACCAGTTAAGAACATCCGTATAAACCGGATGGATTTGAAATCGGGGATATTACCAACCCGTTGACTATATTCCCCGATGGGGATACGGAACTGGTACCAGGTTTCTGATCTTGGCGTTCCGTCGATCAGGTTTACACTTACCAGTTTTTTATCTACAATGTAGTTGGTACCGATCTGCATAAGCCCATCTGTTCTCGGTCTTAATTCAACTTTATACTGAAAATATTCTTCGGTCTGGTTTAATGTATTATCCCTGTTCAGGTCTTCTGCATCGGGGTAAAGCGTTGCTGCAGAAGAATAAGATGTTCCTGTGGAGGCAACCGGTGAATTGCCTTCGGGATTATTATATTTTTTATACCTGCCTAAGATGCCCAGGTTCTGCTGATCGTAATCATCGCCGCGGTAATAATGATAATCATCGCTCGAAGCATCTGCCAATGCCTCCTGGTATGCTCTTGAACCTGTGCCGTATGTTGCCTGTATCTGGTTTAGATATAGTATGCGTTTGGTTGCTTCGGCGGTATCATCCAACCCGTCAAATCCAATATCCTGGTATTTGCGGTCATTGGGATCATTGCTGAAGGCATTGGTCACCTGGAACGTGTTCAGAGGCACCCGCCCCCAAACCGAATTTTCAACAGGTGCAGGTGCATTGGGAGTTGGTAAGCCGTTTTCGTAAAAACGTTTACCATCTTTTAAAACATCTTCCGAAACATTACCCAGGTTAAAATACAATTGCCCGCCCGTTGAACTTTCAATGAGTGGATTTGTTTTAGGCGCTTTAATGAATGGGTCCTGCATCCAGAATTCAATGAACTCGATATTGGCTGTTTCAAAATCGGTTTGATCAATGCTGCGCATGAGGCCTCCCCATCGCTGTTTAGGATTCTGCAATTTACCGGTTGAAGTAATACCGGTACCATCATAGTTATAAGGCCCTTTATCGGTAGGATAATAAGCCAGGTCAAATGTCACCAACTGGCTTTCGCCAAAGCCGGTGGTGCGTTGCGGAAATATCTCACGCTGGTAAACCTGCCTTACCCTTGGATCGCTTAGTTCTGTGCGGTCGCTGATGGGATTATTTGATGCCCGGTATTGCTGCAACACAGGCTCTATCTGGTACCAGGATATTCTTGCCCGGTTTCTTCCACTGGTAGTTGAATCACTGGCAGACTCAGGAAAAAGTAATGGCACTGATGCCAACGACCAACTGATGGGTGGGAATCTCAGGTCGAGGCCCGATTGTGTTCCGTCAAAATCGTCGATATTAATAATGCCTTTCGATCCTCTTCCTATCTGTGGCGCATGGCCGGGTTTCAGGTAAGCCCCTTCTGCAAAAAAGTTTACAGAAGAAGGTGCTGTGGTTTGGTAAAACGGAAGCTTATCTAAAAGCTTGGTCAGCCTTGGTGCATCTGTTTTATAATTTATATCCAGTCCGTACATGGTATTACGGATGGGCTCATTGGTGCCCCCGGTATTGCTGTTATCGTAACTCACTTTGCTGAAGAAAGGCCGTTCACTCAATCGTACAATGGTACCACCAATTGATAATTGTTTTTTGGCTGTGTTCTTCGCCATATAATCCCAGCGCAACGCCATGTAACTTCGTTGCTGCAAACCGAAGCCGGCATTGTTCTCATAATTCACCTGCACGGGAATGCCCGAGTTGATGATGGCTGAGTTGGTTATCTTGATCGTACCCAGGTCATAGTTTATATCATAGTCGATGCCCTCTATCAATTGCCGTCCGCCTGCAGAAACCGTTACCGATCCTTTTGGTATGTTGTACCCGATGCTGATATCGGATGAGCCGGAAATTTTTGCCGATCCTTTTAATACAAAACGGTTAAGGTTTGGATACTGCTGCGCTACTGCTTTTATAGAATCGTAGAGGGCATAATACAAACTGTCTTTTATATTTGGCAGGTTGGGGTTGGTATATATTCCTTTTGCAAGGTCTCGCCCAAAGGGTTCCAGCACGGGGAACATTACCCGGCTGTATTGAGAATAGACCGTATAACCTTCCACATAGTCAAAAACACCATCGGGTTGCGGATCGAGTTGATTATTCAACCGGTCGAGGTTGATGAGTGATATGATGGGGAAGCCCTGGTTCTTATCGCCAAATGGAACATAACGTTTCCATCCGAGGCCGGGCTCCTGGTACAAAACATCCAGTTTAAAATCGGTTGGAGTAAGTGTACCATAACCGATGGCGTACACATTCTTCATCATTAAGCCCCAGATAGGTAAGGTGGGGCGTTGCGATGTTGCCTTCAGTAATTTCAGGAATAATATTTTTTGGGTTGCCACGGCGCTGTCGGGTGGCAGGTCCTGCGAAAATTCTCCCACCTGGAAAATTTTTCCGTTGTAGGAATATTGATAAGCAACGGCCAGCACTTCATCCGTCTGCAAAGGCTGACTCAAAGAAATAAATCCTGCCTGGCGGTTATAAATGTATTGGCTTGAATCGAGTTTGCGTGCAAATGTTTTTTCAAAATCCTGAACAGGCTGTAAACCCAAACCAACTAAATTATTAAACACCAGTGAAGAGGTCCGGTTGGATGGATTGGAAATAATGCTTGCGTATAACGGGTTGGAAGCATTTGAAGGGATCAATGAAGGAGATCCGCCACTTTCACCCAGGCCTGCCAGTCCTACCACGTCTCTTGTTTCGGTGGTGGTGCCATTGCGGTTGGTAACCCATACTTCCATTCTCAATATCTGCACCGGGGCTGTAATGGCCGGCAGCTTCGACATTACTGTGTTATAATTCTCTTTAAAATACTGCGCCAGCAAAAAGTGCCTGTTCTCTTCATACTCATCGGCTTTCAATTCGAACAGCTGGGATGCGGTACCGCCTTGCAGGTTTGCCGATTGGCGTTGCGATTTTTGATTAGCCACCACGCCGGTGACAAATAGTTTTCCAAACTGTGCCGTAGTTTTAATACCAAACAATTGCTGGGCGCCGGGTATCAATGTACTGCGTGATGGAAAAGAAATATTACCCAGTTCAAGCCGTTTGATGATCTCATCATCAAGGCCGGTATAATCCAATTTAAGTTGATTATCCTGGCCAAAGTTTGCCAGTGTATTATAGTTGATCGGGAATTTCAGTTTGCCGCCGATGTCTGCATTCACATTCACCTGGGCGTTCATATCAAAATCAAAACTTCCGTTCTTTCTTGCTCTTTCAGGCAACGTGGGGTTCTTGATATTTTGTCCCTGGTATCCGGCAGTAAGGTCCACATTACCTTGTGGCGTGATATTTATTTTCCCATTGCCGAATAACCGGTTGAAAAGATTATCGTACAAAGATAATTTTGGTTTCACTCTTCCCCGGTTAAGTAAACTGGTGAGGTTTGCCCGCTTTTGAAAATATTCCGTTTCTGCCTTACGGCCCCTTATCTGCCAGTATTCATCAAAGCTATAACTGGTGGTAGTGCGGTAATACCTGTTGCCGATCTTTTCGTAAACAATATAGCGGCGTGTTTTGGGATCATACACAACTGAATCCCGGATGTTTGAGGGGCTTTTAAGATCGAAAGTAGTTCGTTGGTCACCGCTAAGAAAATCGCCCCGCCTGTCCCTGATAGGATACGGTAAGTTACCTGGAACGGTGTCAATCTTATTTTGTAAGAGGATTGGGTAACGGGGATCAGCCGATGCAGAAACCGGCTGTAGAAGCAATAGTGTTACCACTAATACCATACAGCCAATTAGTTTTAAGTCGTTTTTTCTAATAAGCAACATCCGGTAAATCAGTTAACGTCGAATTCTTTCAAATGGCTTTAAGCGCTTTTTTAATTAAGTCTTCTAATTTCAATACAGATGGTTCAGCCAGGATGATTTTTTGGATGGATTGCTCTGCCTGGGATCTCGTAATTCCGAGGGCAGTCAGAGCATTTAACGCATCCTGTTCCAAACTATTGCCCACTTGTACGGAAAGGTTGGCATCGGGGGAATGTTTCCCCATTTTATCTTTCAGCTCCAGAACTAGTCTTTCGGCGGTTTTCTTTCCAATTCCTTTGACGCTTTCCAGCAGTTTTACGTTGCCTTGAAGTATCGCCCTGTTCAGTTCTTCGGGTTTCAGCGATGATAACATCATCCTCGCCGTGGCTGCACCCACGCCTGAAATACTGATCAGCAGCAGGAACATTTCTTTTTCTCCCCTGTCAAAAAAACCAAATAATACATGTCCGTCTTCTTTCACCTGCAGGTGGGTAAACAACTTACCTTCCTCCAGGTTTTGAATATAAGAATAAGTATTAAGGCTGATATTAACTTCAAAGCCGATCCCATTTACATCTACATAAACCAGGGCCGGGCTTTTATACGTAAACTTTCCTTGCAGGTATGCGTACATAATTAATATACAGTCAATAGCGAAAATAAGGATATTTTACCAGCTACCACCGTTAAAAAAAGGGTAAGGTTTTTTCTGTATTTTTACCTCTAATTAATGACTTAAAAGATACTTAGTTAAACAGAGAGTTTCATGCAAAAACTACAAGCTGCTGTAACCGCCGTGGGGGGTTATGTACCCGACTACCGGCTTACCAATTCAGAACTGGAGAAAATGGTTGATACCAATGATGAATGGATACGAACAAGGACGGGAATCGAAGAAAGACGCATACTGAAAGAAGAAGGTAAAGGAAGCAGCGATCTTGGAGCCCCGGCTGTTCTGGAACTATGTGAAAAACGGGGAATAAGTCCTGAAGAGATCGATTGCATCATTTGCGCAACCGTTACCCCCGACCTGGTTTTTCCGGCAACAGCCAATATTATTGCAGACAAAGTAGGCGCTAAAAACGCTTTTAGTTTTGATATAGGTGCCGCCTGCTCCGGGTTTTTATATGCATTAACCACCGGTGCGGCTTTTATAGAAAGCGGCCGCTATAAAAAAGTAGTGGTGGTTGGAGTGGATAAGATGAGCAGCATCATTGATTACAGCGACCGGACCACCTGTATCATCTTTGGTGATGGTGCCGGCGCAGTTTTGCTGGAAGAAGATAAGGAAGGCAACGGCATACAGGATAGTATATTAAAGTCGGATGGCAGCGGAAGACAGTTCCTGCACATGAAAGCTGGTGGCTCTGTTAAGCCATCAACGGTGGAAACTGTATTAGCAAAAGAACATTATGTGTACCAGGAAGGGCAGGCTGTTTTTAAATTCGCCGTAAAAGGAATGGCCGATGTTAGTTACGAACTGATGCAGCGGAATAATTTAACCGCCGATGATATTGCCTGGCTGGTGCCGCACCAGGCCAACCTGCGTATCATTGATGCCACGGCCAGCCGCATGGGCTTGCCCAAAGAAAAAGTAATGATCAACATTCAGAAATATGGCAATACTACTGCCGGTACATTGCCGTTATGTTTATGGGAATGGGAAAAGAAATTAAAAAAAGGAGATAATCTTATTCTGGCAGCTTTTGGCGGTGGATTTACCTGGGGTGCCACCTGGTTGAAATGGGCCTACAACAGTTGATAAAAATAATTCTGATTTTGTTGGTCAGGCGAACAACAAAGGCTCAAAATCAAGCAGCTCAAAGCCAACCACAAGAATCTCTATCGTATGTCTATGAATAAATTCATTGTATGAAAAAAATTGTACTCGTTCTTTTTATCGCCCTGGTTGCTGGAAATACAGAAAGCCATGCCCAGTTCTCCCGCTATATCGTACGGTTGAAAGACAAAGGCACCAATCCTTATTCACTATCCAATCCATCACAATACCTTACTGCAAGATCAATTCAAAGAAGAACACGTTATGGTATTTCGATCGATTCAACCGATCTGCCAATAACACCAAGGTATATTGACAGCATCCGGTTAGCAGGCGCAGTTACCATTCTCAACACATCAAAATGGCTGAACCAGGTTGCCATTCAAACAACCGATGCGGCAGCACTTATCAAAATAAGCAGCTTCCCGTTTGTGATAAGCACCGGGCCCATTGCCGCCAGGCAGGGCCAGGGCGACAGGCCGGTGAATAAACAACTGGATGCACCGAATAGCGGTATCACCCAGGATCCACCGCCTTCCATCATCACCGCTGACTATTACAGTTACGGACAGAGTTATGGACAGGTGCATCTTCACAACGGTGAGTTTTTACACAACCGTGGTTTTCGTGGACAAGGAATGCAGATGGCAGTATTGGATGCAGGGTTTTATCACTACCTCAGCTTACCAACCTTCGACAGCATACGTAATAACAACCAGGTACTGGGTACCTGGGATTTTGTTGCCGGCAATGCCAGCGTGGATGAAGACCACACACATGGTATGAATTGCCTGAGCACTATTGCCGCAAATATGCCCGGTGTATTTATGGGTACGGCACCAAAAGCTTCTTTTTATTTATACCGCACCGAGGATGTAGCTACCGAGTACCCGATCGAAGAACAGAACTGGATAGCAGGTATGGAAAGAGCAGACAGTTTAGGTGTTGATATCACATCCACTTCGCTGGGCTATTTCAATTTTGATAACCCTGTGTTTGATTATACTTATGCCAACATGGATGGCAATACTACCATCAGTGCCAAGGGCGCCGACCTGGCTGCTAAGAAAGGCATGCTGCCGGTATTGGCTGCCGGTAATGAAGGTGGCTCTGCATGGCATTACATCATCACACCTTCCGATGCTGACAGTGTAATGGCCGTGGGTGCTGTTTCAACCTCCGGTGTTGTTGGCGGATTCAGCAGTTATGGCCCCAGCAGCGATGGACAGGTTAAACCTTCCGTTGCGGCAGTTGGTGTGAATGCAGTGATTGCCAGTCCTTCAACCGGTCAACCAACTTTCGGTAGTGGAACTTCTTTTGCCTGCCCGAACATGGCGGGCCTTACTACCTGCTTATGGCAGGCATTTCCTGAAATAAATAACATGGGCATCATTACTACCATGCAGCAGGCAGCTACTAAAGCAAACAATCCCGATAACCGGGTTGGTTATGGCATTCCGGATATGAAGAAGGCTTTTGTGATGCTGGTAAAACAATTGTTTACACAACAGGCTCCACAGGTAGCTAATTGCGGTGTTACATTACAATGGACCGTAAAAACAGATTCAGTGATAAGTGTGGTAGTGGAAAGAAAATTACCATCCGACATTAATTACACTACCGTAAATACTCAGAATTCAACCGGTGCTTTTGCAGCAAGAAGTTTTTCATTCACCGATGACCTGCGGAGTTTTACAGCAAGCGGAATTAAGTACCGTCTTAAAATGAACATTGCTGCCGATACGAGTTTTTATCTTGATTCGGTTACCGTGAATTTTACACCGAGGCCAAATCTTGGAGCAGATAAGAATGCAGCAATTTGCCCCGGAAACAGTTTTGATCTTACTACGCAGTTCACCACTACCGGGCTCAGTTCCAGCTGGACAATTGCCGGAAACCCAGTTGCAACGCCTACTGCTGTTACAGCAGGGGGCATTTATCAACTTATTGCGATCAATAATTCAGGATGTGCAGATACGGCTACTGTCAACCTAAGTGTTTTATCGAAACCCTCGCTGGGTAATGATATTGCAATCACCAAATGCACAGATAGTATTGTCAATCTCACAACATTATATACAACTACCGGCTTAACTGCTGTGTGGACAATTGCCGGCAACCCGGTTGCAACCCCTTCTTCTGTTACAGCAACAGGTTTATACCGGTTGATCGCAGCAAATGGATCAGGTTGTGCCGACACAGCCTTTGTTACTATAACTAATAACCAACAGTTATGTACTGCTTCATTGGTTGAGAAGATCGTTATCAGCCCGAATCCAGTAACTGATAAATTAACTGTTCAGGTAGTGAGAACGGTAGCAGTTAAAACAGAGATCATTATTACAAATACAGCGGGGCAAATTGTTTACAGCCTGGGTAACCAGCAACAGGCAGGTTCTCAATCGTACAGCATACCCATGAAGAAAATGGCCGGCGGCATTTATTTCGTAACTGTAAGACTGAATGACAGGAAAGAAGTGGTGAAGAAAATAATGAGGCAATAAATATTTATTCTTTGATAAAGGCTGCTGTGAACATAGAGTCAGCCTTTTTATCATAACCTTTTAATAATTCCATCTGCAATAACCGCAGGTGGAATTTTTCTTTTATGAAGTTTACGACCGCTTCATTCTCTTTTTTAAATACAGAGCAGGTAATGTAAATGAACATTCCTCCCTTTTCAAGATGAGGAATCGCATTAGAAACAATTTTCTGTTGCGTGCCGGCATAGGCAGCGATCATTTCCTCCTTAAAAAAATACAACTGCTCCGGCGTACGGCTCCAGGTTCCGCTGCCGGTGCAGGGGGCATCGCAGATGATGAGTTGGAAGCTTGAGGTTTGTCCTTCGGCTGCGCCCAGGGTAAATTTGAGGTCTGGGGTTTGCAAGTCAGCAACAAACGATTTATAATTTTTAATGCCGGCTGCTGAAAATCTTTTTTTAAGATTGGATAAAATATTTTCCCGGATGTCGGAGACTGTCAACGCTATCTTCCCATTCAGTATATCGTATGCCAATAAGGATTTTCCTCCGCTGGCTGCACAGCAATCCCAAACAGATACTGGATGCTGGATACTGGATACTGGATGCTGGATACTGGATACTGGATGCCGGATACCGGATACCGGATATTTAAGAACATTCAAAACCTGTTGTGAGTTACGATCCTGCACAACTGCATCTTTATTCAATTCAATGATATCATCCAGTTTTGTATTGTTGCGTAAAGAGATGCAATCTTCATCGGGCGTATCATAATGCAGCCCGGCATCCTGCAGCTTTTTAAATACGTCGTTTTTTTTGCCTGGCCTTACCCGCAGAAAGAGATCGGGTTGGGTAAAGAAAGAAACGCAAAGTGAATGCTGATCAATCCCCACGCTTAATTCATTCTTCCAGGGAAATACCTCACCAATATCGGCTCCGGCAATATCAATTTTTCCTGAAAGCGGTTTTTCAATAACAGCGTTCCATTCCGGCTTATGAAAATCCAGGAATTCACTGGATGAATGTTCGCACAAAAATGTTCCGGTAATAATTTTTTCTTCAATTGATAAACCAGGCATGGCTTTGCCCAGGCGGTAAAAAGCATAGCAAAGTGCTGTTACCTTCTTCCGGTCTTTCGATCCGTATTTTTTATTGGCAGCAAACTGTTTTTTCAGGAAAATTGACAATGGCTCTCTCCCATCATACACATCGATGATCTTTTTTGCTGAATTCAGGTAAGAGTACTGCCGCATACGGCAAAAATAAAGCCTGCAATTAACATTACAGGCTTAAACTATTTCAATATTATTTTTACAGTTCCAGCAAACTTTTTACCGGGTCTTTTCCAAACAATAATAATTCCGGGTTTTCCAGCAGTTCTTTTACCCGTACCAAAAATCCAACCGATTCTCTTCCGTCGATGATGCGGTGATCGTAACTCAACGCCACATACATCATGGGCTTTATAATTACCTGTCCATTTACCGCCATGGGCCTTTCCACAATATTGTGCATGCCCAAAATAGCAGACTGGGGGATATTAATGATGGGTGTGCTCATCATGGAACCAAAAACGCCCCCGTTGGTGATGGTGAAAGTTCCGCCGGTCATTTCTTCTATGGTAAGTTTATTGTCTTTTGCCTTGGCAGCAAGTTCAACCACTTTGGCTTCAATGCCGGCCATGCTTAAGCTTTCTGCATTGCGTATCACCGGTACCACCAGCCCTTTGGGTGCACTCACGGCAATGGAAATATCACAGTAGTCGTGGTAAATGATACTCTCGCCGTCGATGTATGCATTTACTGCAGGCCATTCCATCAATGCATACGTACATGCCTTGGTGAAGAAGCTCATGAAGCCCAGGTTAACACCATGCAGTTCTTTGAATTTATCCTTGTATTTTTTTCGTACGTCCATAACAGCACTCATATCCACTTCATTGAAAGTAGTGAGCATGGCTGTGGTATTTTTTGCTTCTACCAAACGCCTGCTGATGGTCTTTCGCAGATTGCTCATTTTTTCAACACGGTCGTTCCTTTCAAACATAACGGTACCTGGTCTTCTTCCCGGGTTGTTCAATGCATCCATTACGTCCTGTTTAACGATCCTGCCGTTGCTGCCAGAAGGCATTACCTCTTTCACATCCACTTTTTTATCGGCAATGATGGCTGCTGCAACCGGAGTTGCTTTTAATTCTGTTCCGGGTTTTGTGTTTTGTGTTTGAGGTTTTGGAGCCAGGGTTTCAGTAACTGTCTTTTTTTCTTCAACAATGGCTGTTACCGGTTTGGCTGCATCCGTATCAATTGAACAAACAACATCGCCGATATTGAGGGTATCCCCTTCTTTGGCAATGATCTTTATGGCCCCTGCCTGTTCCGCATTCAATTCAAAAGTGGCTTTCTCACTTTCCAGTTCGGCGATCACTTCGTCCCTGTTCACCCATTCTCCGTCTTTTTTATACCACTTCACCAGCGTCACCTCATTAATACTTTCACCTACAGTTGGAACTTTTATTTCGATTGACATCTACAGTAATTTAAGATGGGGCAAATTTCGGGGAAAATTAAGGATTATTAAAATTGAATTCCAGACTTATCGCCGTTAAACAAAACCAGCAGGCTAAGCCTGCTGGAAGAAATTACAATATGGTTGAATGATATCAGGTGCCTAAGTATGCTTTAAGCAATTTACAACGGGATGCTGTACGTAGTTTTGTAATGGCTTTATCCTTTATCTGCCTCACTCTTTCCCGGGTAAGGTTGAAATGTTCGCCAATATCTTCCAGGCTAAGGGCATGATCAACACCAATGCCAAAGAAGAAACGGATCACATCTTTCTGTCTTTCGGTTAAGGTACTTAAAGAGCGGTCTATCTCTGTTTTAAGCGATGCTTTAAATGCCAGTTCATCATCGGTATTGGCAGCATTATGATTTACAAGAACATCGATCAATGTACTTTCTTCGCCATCAGACAAAGGCTGGTCCATGCTCACATGCCGGGCTGACACACCAAGTGTGGCAGCGATTTCTTCGGTATCCATATCCAATAAGAAAGCCACTTCTTCCGGAGTGGGTTCTCTTTCAAATTCCTGTTCAAGCTGCGAAAATGCCTTACTGATACGGTTTGTTAAGCCTACTTTATTTAATGGTAAACGTACGATCCTTGATTGCTCTGCCAGTGCCTGTAAAATGCTTTGACGTATCCACCAAACGGCATACGATATGAATTTGAACCCACGGGTCTCATCAAACCGTTGTGCGGCTTTTATCAAACCAAGATTTCCCTCGTTGATGAGATCAGGTAATGTTAATCCCTGGTTTTGGTATTGTTTTGCAACAGAAACCACAAAACGCAGGTTGGCTTTGGTTAGTTTTTCCAACGCCTGCTGGTCTCCCTGTTTGATCTTGATGGCTAATTTTACTTCTTCTTCCGGAGTTATTAATTCTACTTTACCGATCTCCTGCAGGTATTTCTCTAAACTCTGGCTTTCACGATTTGTGATAGACTTAGTGATTTTTAGCTGGCGCATGCTCATAAGCCTGTTGGTTTAAAGGTTAAGTTGGAAATAGACTATTGGGGTTAATAACTTGTTAAAAATTTACAAATCTATTAACGTAATTTATGTTATTTCCAATATGCAACCAAAAAAAAAAATCTAAAACACTGGGTTTCAGAAGTTTGAAACCTAATTTGTTTAACTTTCCTTATTAATAAGTAAAACAAGAAAAGTTGAATAAATAATTTGATAAGCAGATTATTTTGTTATTATTGCAAGATAGCAACGATATTTAAACGAAAAGGATGAGTAAGAAAGTTTTATATACATTAGAATACCCTGTAAGATGCTCCCCAAGTATTTTATACGAATTTTTAATATCCCCCGCCGGTCTGCAGGAATGGTTTGCCGATAAAGTGGATGAAAAAGAAGGTGTTTATAGTTTTAGCTGGAATGGTTCAGTAGATAAAGCCAGGTTACTGGAAACAGAAGAGGATAAATTTGTGCGCTTTCGCTGGGACCACATGGCCAAGGATGAATATTTTGAATGGCGCATTGAAAAATCGGAAGTAACCAACCAGACCATTTTATTGATCAGTGATTTCGCCGATAAAAAAGAGATCAAAGACCAAAGCCAGTTATGGGAATACCAGGTGAAAGAATTATTTCACCGCCTTGGAAGCTAAGATTTCAGCAACTGCATTATTGTAAAAAATTTCTCCCCGAGCAATTCGGGTATAGCACTCCAATAATCCAACGGAAACTTTACGGCCAGTTTTACAAATTGTTTTTGTGAAACTGATCTTTCAAATTCTTCTGCAGAAAATTTACCAGCAGCCAGGTAATTGTCTTCTTCAAAATGATGTTGCCAGGGATCTTCATTAACACAGAGATAAAAATTGTTCTGCTTTAGCAGTTCGAAATTTGCAACCAGGTTCTTTTCAAACATTTTTTTGTATTCACCGGAGAGTTGCAGCGTAATGCTGAAAAAGTTACCCCACCAGAACATGGAGCGAATGGCAAAAATATTTTCTGCTTCAAAGCTGCGGGGATGATCGAGTATCACGTAAGGCAATTGACGGTAGTTCTCGCCTTTTGAAATTTTTGGAGAAGATTGAACAATTGGTAAGGGTAGCGGCGCCTTTTCAACAACTGTTTTATATTTTTCCGACAGCCCGCCAAACATCTCATATACCCTGTGGATAATATCATGTTTCGTTAAAATCCAGCTGGTATTGTTAACCAGTTGCAGTTCCTCATCAGAAAGAGTTAATTTTGACGGATGCTTCATATGAAACGTCAAATTACTACAATTACCGTTCAATACACCTGCAGCGGGCATGATAAAGAAATTAGATAAGCTTATTCTCAAAGCATTCATCGGGCCGTTCATCATAACGTTCTTCATTGCTTTTTTTGTACTCATGATGCAGGGCCTTTGGAAATACCTGGATGACCTGGTAGGAAAGGGCCTCGACTTCATCACCATCGGAAAATTTCTCTGGTACGTAAGCGCCTCCATGCTTACCCTGGCCATGCCCATCGCCATACTTATCTCTTCCATCATGACCTTCGGTAACCTGGGTGAAAGTTTTGAACTGGTAGCCATAAAATCATCCGGCATTTCGCTGCTGCGTTTTATGCGGCCTTTGATATGGGTATCACTTTTATTCTGCGGTATCACTTTTGTTTTTGCCAATTATGTAATTCCCTACGCCAACTTAAAATTTGTGGCGCTGTACAACGACATTTATTATAAAAAACCTGCCTTCGACCTTAAAGAAGGCGTCTTCTTCACACACATACCCAGGTATGCTATCAAAGCGGGTAAAAAAGATGCTGATGGAAAGACCATTCACAATGTGCTGATCTACGAACAAACAAATCCCATTCAAAACAACAGCATCGTTGCTGAAAAAGGGGTGATGCGTATCTCCGATGATAAAAAATTCCTGGAGTTCAACCTTGAGAATGGCTACCGCTACCAGGAAAACGGAAACATCGGCGACACGTCTACCGAATTCATACGGCTTGGCTTCCGCTCCTTTAAAAAACTATTCGACCTGAGTTCTTTGCAGAAACAGAATACCAACGACAGCATCTATAAAAATAATTTTAAGATGCTGAGTGCCGGCCAGATCAACCGCTTTCTTGATTCGTTGAACAAAATGAACGACAGCCTGAATGCACGAACACTCCGCTCATTCGACCTGTACTTACACTATACAGCAATAGCCGACAGCATATGGAAAAAAATTCCTAAAGCAACAGCAAAATATAAAAACCTTGATTCGCTTTTACCCGACTCAGCCCGTTTTATTGTGAAAGATGCTGCCAAAAACATAGCCAGTAATTTACGGATCACCGTTGAAAATGCCGCCAGCGAAGCAGAGAACCGCAGAATGGAGATACGCTATCATAAAATAGAATGGCACCGGAAATTTTCTTTGTCCATGGCCTGCTTCGTCTTATTCTTCCTGGGCGCCCCACTGGGTTCCATCATCCGCAAAGGCGGATTGGGAATGCCGCTGGTGGTTGCCATCATTTTCTTCCTCATCTTTCACCTGCTGAATATGTTCGGTGAAAAATTTGTGAAAGAAGGCATGGTATCTCCTTTTATAGGAATGTGGCTGGCTGTTTTAGTGTTAACGCCGGTAGGGGCCTTTCTTACCTACAAAGCCATGCACGACTCACAGCTTTTCAATAAAGAATTTTATTCCCGCTTTATTAAACGGATACGCAATCTTGCTGCATCTAAAAAAAGTTCATCCACTTAAAAAACTAAAATCATGGCAACAAAAAAAACAACCAACCGCAGGGAATTCATTTCCACTTCAGTGAAAGGAGGTTTGGCCATTACCGTGGGGCTAAGCGCCGCCACACCACTCTTGCAGTCTTTTTCAACAGAAAATAATATACCGGCTCATGGCTTTGGCACAGGCTTCGATCAGCAGCCGCTGCCTTATAAATACGATGCACTGGAAAATGTGATCGATGCGATGACGATGGAATTACATTACAGCAAACATGCAGCTGCTTATTCGAAGAATGTAAAAGATGCTGCCGCAGCAGAAAAAGTTGATATCAGCAAACCGCTGGAAGATGTGCTGGCAAAAATATCTTCTTACTCAGCCAAGATGCGAAACAATGGTGGCGGCCATTATAACCACGAAATGTTCTGGCAATGCATGCAGCCGAAAAAAGAAGGGAATGCACCAGCCGGGAAGCTGATGGAAGCCATCACAAAGAACTTTACTTCCTTCGATGAGTTTAAAAAACAATTTGCCGATGCAGGAAAGAACCGTTTTGGAAGTGGCTGGGCATGGTTGTATGCAGATGGAGCCAGGAACCTCAAGATCGGCTCCACACCCAACCAGGATAACCCGTTAATGGACGTAAGCGATATAAAAGGATTTCCCCTGCTGGCACTGGATGTTTGGGAACATGCATACTATTTAAAATACCAGAACAAAAGAGCTGATTACATCGACAACTGGTGGAATGTAGTAAATTGGAATTATGTGCAGCAACGGTTTGATAAAATGAGCTAAGAGGACAAAAGAGGAAAAGAGAAAACGTAGCTCCCCTCCGCTTTTTTCTCTACTGAGTTTGGCGAAGTACTTGCGCTTAGCAAAAACAACGATAATGAAAAAACTTCTGCTTCCTGTTTTCTTAATCGGCAGTATTGCCATGATCTTTGTAATGGCGAAGACAGGCGCTACCTTAAAAACGCCTGCCACACCGCATGGAATACTCGACCTGGAGATTGCTTACAATACAGCAAAAACCTCCGTAGTAATGAATGAATGGGCGCCGGTAAATGGTTTGAATAATATTACCGCAGCAAAAACAAATACCTGGTTCGATTTCCTCTTCCTGTTCTTTTATTCCATCTTCCTGTTTCTTGCCTGCAAGAGAATTGCGCAAAGTATCAATGGCCCTTTCGCCCGGGCAGGTAATATCATTGCTACCGGTGCTTTACTTGCCGGTTTTTTAGATGTGCTGGAAAATAGCGGAATGCTTATCTCCCTGGGCGGGCATAGTTCCGGTATCGTTTCTTTTCTTACCACATTCTTTTCGGTGATAAAATGGGCACTGGCATTGCTCGCCGTACTGTACCTGCTCACAGGCCTGTTGGTACTTGGCTGGCAGAAAATGAAAAAATAACCGGCAGTTCCTTAAATGGGCTCAGCCTTTGCATTAGGCAGAACCCCAAGCAGGTCCAACTAAAGCAAAGGCTGATAATTGACAAACAATGTGGCACAAAACTAAAGGAAAGAGCAACTAAAAAAAATCAATGATCTGTAAAATTTTGGTAAAAAAATTACCGGCAAAAACCATTACTTTCGCTATCCACTATTAACTTATAACTTTCAACTTATAACTTAAATAACTATGCAAGTTTGGAAAGATTACCAGGAAAAAAATAAAGACCGCTTTTTGAACGAGATGATGGACCTGCTCCGCATTCCTTCTGTTAGCGCCAAGAGCGAACACAAAGCCGACATGCTTAAATGCGCCGAAGCTGTAAAGAAAAGCTTACTGGATGCAGGTTGCAGCAAAGCCGAAGTGATGGCAACTGATGGCCACCCCGCCGTATATGGCGAAAAGATCATCGACCCGTCCAAACCAACCGTGCTGGTTTATGGCCACTACGATGTACAGCCCGTGGAGCCGCTGGACTTATGGAAGAACCCGCCTTTTGAACCAACAATAATTGACGGTAAAGTCTTTGCCCGTGGAAGCGCTGATGACAAAGGGCAATTTTATATGCATGTGAAAGCGCTGGAAATTCTTAGCAAGACAGACTCTATGACAACCAATATAAAATTCCTTATTGAAGGTGAAGAAGAAGTGGGTTCTCCCAACCTCGGAAAATTTGTGGCAGGCAATAAAGATCTTTTAAAAGCTGATGTGATATTGATAAGCGACAGTTCTATACGATCACTATCCTGGCAAAGATGATCGCCAGTTGCCATGATGAGAATAATCACATTACCATACCTGGTTTTTATGACGATGTGGTAGTGGCTGGCCCCGAAGAAAGGGCACTGATAAACAAAGCACCTTATGATGAAAAAGAATACAGCGACGAACTGGGGGTGAAAAATCTCTGGGGCGAAAAAGGCTATACTACTTATGAACGTACCGGCATCCGCCCAACCATTGAAATAAATGGTATCTGGGGCGGTTACCAGGGCGAGGGCGCAAAAACGGTACTGCCTTCCAAAGCCACCGCTAAAATTTCTGCCAGGCTGGTGCCTAACCAATCATCGCATAAAATGACGGAGATGCTGCTGAACTATTTCAAGTCAATTGCGCCTTCATCAGTAACTGTAAATGCATTTGAGCACCACGGCGGCGAACCTTATATGACACCGATAGACAGCAAAGGATATAAAGCTGCAGCAAAAGCCGTTGAAACAACCTTTGGAAAACAACCCATACCTGTTCGGGGTGGCGGAAGCATTCCCATCTGCTCTATTTTAGAAAAAGAACTGGGCATCAAGATCATCTTTATGGGTTTTGGACTGGACAATGATAACCTGCACAGCCCGAATGAAAAATATAATATTGAAAATTACTACAAGGGCATTGAGACCATTCCATACTTCCATAAGTATTTTGCGGAGATGGGATAATTGAAAAAATTTAAACTAAAAATCCCGGCACTAACTTGTCGGTTTTTAATCCTTTATTCTAAAAAATTACTACCGTTGTTTTTCCTTTTCCCCCTGTTTTATTTGCGCAGAAATCTACCGGCACATTTGTAAACGATACCCTTTATACTTCAACCGGGTTTAAGATATACAAAGGAATGACCCTGCATTTTGGAACCGGCAAGGGAGAAGACGGAAAGTTCAGGTATGTGAACATCAAGAATGATGTTTCATACAAATCACTTACCAATAATTCCATCGTGGTGAAGAAGATGAAGAACTTCGGCATCTCTGTTTTAGGCAATGGTTATATTGAGATCATAGGTAGCATCATTTTTAAAGACGGCTCCAGGGGATACGTGGATATACATATGGCTTTTGACCATGTGCTGGAAGATTATCCCCGGTCTCCCCCGGAACTGATCGTTCCGGAAGAATTCAGGATAAAGCTGAAATAAAAAACTGGATAAAAAACAGCGGGAGCATTATATGAATAAGAAGAAACCCTGACATGATTGCCCGGTTGTAGCTACAGTACCTCATTGCAGTTTACCCAAACTGGCGTATTTTGCAGTACAGAAAAAATCACTATGACTAAATTATACACGGCCGCTTTTATTTTTGTTGCAACATTTGCCTCCTGCGGAGGAAACGACAAAGAAGATGTTGTTGATAAAGAATTAATGAAAGCTGCTGCAGAAAGCAAGGCTGCACAAAAACCAGATACTGTTTTATCAGCCATGCCGGCAGCGATCACGCAACCAGCAACGTCTGTTGTAACTGGTTCAGCTCCGGTAACACAGCCCGTTACGCTTGGTAAAAATGTAATGCCCGCAGCTACCACAATACCTGCCGCAACCAATACGCAGCAAACCACTGCAGCAGGAATGAATCCACCTCATGGCCAACCAAACCACCGTTGCGATATTCCGGTTGGTGCACCGCTTAACAGTAAACCACAAACAACAACAAACCCTGCAGCCACCATCGGCACAACAACAGCTGCACCAGCTACTTCGCAGGCAACAGCACCGGGTATGAATCCACCACATGGTCAGCCAAACCATCGTTGCGATATTCCTGTTGGTGCACCGCTTAACAGCAAACCACCACAAGCAACTATTTCAACCACTACCACAGCAGCACCTAAGACAGACAGTGCAAAAAACTAATAATATGTAACGTGGGCTTTTCGATTTATAAGAAATAAAAGATATCTGGCTAAAAAATATTTCATTATTACTTAGGCTTTACAACAGGCAAAAATGTTAATGTGAATAAGTATCCTTTTCGGCCATTGTTATTACAAGCAGCGATTGGTAGTTTTACAACGTCTTACATCTACAAGTTCTCATTCCGTACCTATCCTCTGAACAATCATTTTGTTTCATTGTTTTATCTCAAAAGGCGTTTCATTTAATATCCTTTGAACAGCACAGGTGTTGCTGATCTATTCAATCGATTTCCAGCAACTATAATCCTCCTCCTTTAAACCCCAGGGTTAAAAACCACTCTTTATTCAAAAGCGTATATCATTCGTATTGCGGGTGTATATGCTGGTAAAACAGAAACGAGTAATTATTATACACCTCTAAAACAAGAAACATGGAACATGTATATACTGTACATACAAAACTGATAGAAGGTAAGACCTACTATTTTGTTAAGAAGATCATGACCTTTCCCGAACTTGGTGAAGCCGCCAACTTAGTAACCGGTTATGGAATGCACACCGATTTTGAAAAAGCCTGCAACATTGCCGGAATAGAAGATACCTCAGCCAGGAAAAAACTTTTGGCAGAAATTGAACATCTGAACAAACCGAAAGAACCGGCTAAAAAACCTTCCGTACAAATTACCGAATCAGTAAATAAATGGCTGGCAGAAATTGGCGTGGCCGTACTCAACTAATTGCTTTTTCCAGGCACAGCGTACCTCTATAAAATTCTAAAACCAGCAAACATTATTAAAAAACAGCCCCGCTTTCACAAGCGGGGCATTTTACTTAGAATACAAACACAAACATTCTTCTATCCCTTCAGGATGAGCCTGGGGAATAAATATCTTAATCGGGTTTCTTCCCGTCTAAAAAACTGTTGATGGTGCTGATCTCAGCCTGGTTGTTGTCGTCAGACTTTACGGTGTAGTTGCTATAGAAACTTTCTACGTCTGCAATGGAATTATGTAATTCCATATTGCGGCGAAGGTAAGCAGGCACCGTTTCAAACTCATTATTAGGGTCGGCTGCGTTAATGTTGAACGACAAGTTACGCAGTTTTGCAATCCGTTCCATGGCCCTGCGCCTAAGGTCTTCTGCTTCGTCCTGCATTGCAGGCTCCTCAACATCAGACATCGTGATGGGCTGAGTTTGTTGTACATGTTGCTCCTCCTCCGCCGCTTGATGGGATTTAACCACCAGCTGCATTTCAATCACAGGTTCGTCTTCCTGTTCTCTCGTTTGCACCGGTAGTAGCTCCTCAGACGGATTGGATTCTGGTTTTGGCTTCTCCTCCACATAAATCTGTGCAGGTTTAGCCAAATATCCTCCTGACGAGGGAGGATTGTTGCTAGCATCTTTATTAACTACGGAAGTGTTCTTCTGGTTTTTTAATTCTGCTGGTTTTTCAGCGGGTGGAGGACTTTGTGGAATATCAAATTCTATTACTGGAACCTGATCGAATGACGAAGATATTTCAAAAAACTCCGGCGCTATATCCATTTTGTCCACAGTAGTTTTACTTGGTAGTTCCACGCTCATCACTTCTTCATGCATTTCTTTTAAAGTGGGCATCATATCCGCCACATCATCCTTCAATGCAGGTAGCTCCGTGATCTCGGCAATTGCCTTTTCTTCTTCCTTTTCATCAAACTGTAAAACAGGTTGTTCTGATACAGGAGCCGTTTTTTCTGCAGGTGCTGCATTTCCTTTTGAAGGCATTTCCAGTGTCATGACTATCTTCTCGTCATTCTTTTCTTCTTTTTTTATCTCTGGCTTTTTCTCAAACGGATCTTTATGTTCAAAGCCGGTTGCAATCAGGGTGATGCCGATCTGGTCTCCCAGGCTGCTGTCATAACCCATACCGAGTATCACATCGGTGTCCTCACCTGCCTGGCTAAGTAAATAGTTTTGTATCACTTCCACTTCATCCATAGTAAATTCATGTTCGCCTTCGGCAGAATTGATATTGATCAGTATCCATTTGGCACCACGTATATCGTTATCATTCAGCAGCGGTGAATTGATGGCCTGTTCAATAGCAGCCTGTGCCCGGTTTTCCCCACCGGCAGCAGCACTTCCCAATATGGCCACACCGCCATTGCTCATTACGGTACATACATCCGCAAAGTCAACATTGATCTGCCCGGTGCTGTTAATCACATCGGTGATACATTTTGCGGCTGTTGCCAGTACATTATCCGCTTTTGCAAAAGCTTCCTTCATTTTTAAATTACCAAACTGGTGGCGCAGTTTATCATTGCTTATCACCAATAATGTATCTACATGGTTCTTCAGCAGCATTACACCTTCTTCTGCCTGGGCGATCCGTTTCTTTCCTTCATACGCAAATGGTGTGGTAACAATACCCACAGTAAGTATTCCCAGGTCCTTACAGATCTTTGCAAGGATGGGAGCTCCGCCCGTACCTGTACCACCACCCATGCCCGCCGTGATAAACGCCATCTTGGTATTCACTTCCAGGATGCGTTTTATCTCTTCCAGGCTTTCTTCTGTTGCCTGCCGGCCGATGGCAGGATTGGCACCGGCACCGAGCCCCTGCGTAAGATGTGGCCCCAACTGTATTTTATTGGGCACTTTACTCAGTGCAATGGCCTGGGCATCTGTATTGCAGATTATAAAATTTACGCCTTCGATATTTTGCGAAAACATGTGGTTCACCGCATTGCTTCCGCCGCCGCCAACACCAATCACCTTGATGATGGAGGATTGTTCTTTAGGCAAATCAAAATGTATCATAATTGTTTGTTTGGCCCCCCGAATCCCCAAAGGGGGACGTTAGAGAGCAGTTAGAATTTATACAGTATCTGTTTCTGATAAGGAGAATAAACACTGTACTTTGTTAATGGGTTAATATTTTATTGTTATTAACATTAAATCTCTGGTCATCATCGTTGTGTCACTCACTTGTACTGTTTTTTCTTTATTCAGCAATAATGCAAGCCACAACCTTCTCTTCAATCTTCTCCATATCCCTCCCCTTTGGGGAGGATAGGAGTGGCCTTACAGTTTTGCATCTTCCTCTTCTTTAAAAAGATCTATCAGCCCGTTCTTAAAACCATCCATGAAAGTTTTCAGCGATTTGCGTTGCTTGATTTTTACAGAACCGCCTGCATTTTCCACATCGAGTGTTTCATCAACGGGTTGTTGCTGCAACGAACCCGGTACTTCAATCCTTTTAAACTGCTCTTCAAACTGTTTGTTCTTATTCTCATAATCATTGTATCCCTTTAATATCAAACCAATACAGGTGCTGTACATGGGTTTGGCCAGTTCGTCAATATGCCCGCCTGCCAGATGTTCGTTGGGATAACCGATCCTTGCATTGAGGCCCGTAACATATTCCGTTAACTGTATTAAATGTTTCAGTTGAGAACCGCCTCCGGTCAGTATCACACCACCATTCAGCAAACGGGTATCCAATCCCACCTGCTTTAAATGATAGGTAACAAAATCCATGATCTCACTCATGCGTGCCTGGATGATACCGGCCAGGTTCTTTACCGATATTTCTTTTGCAGGCATGCCACGCAAACCGGGTATGGTGATAAAGGCATTTGATTTTGCCTCATCGCTCAACGCACTGCCAAACTGTATCTTCATTTGTTCGGCCTGTGTTTTTAAAACCCCCAGGCCTGTTTTAATATCATTGGTGATATTCTCTCCACCAAAAGGTATCACCGCGGTATGTTTCAAAATACCTTCATAAAAAACAGCCAGGTCGGTTGTTCCGCCACCAATATCCACGATGGCTACACCGGCTTCCAGGTCCTGGTCGCACATTACTGCCGCAGCAGATGCCAATGGTTGAAGCACCAGGTCTTTAGTACGAAGTCCTGCTTTTTCTACACTACGATTAATATTCCGTATCGCATTTTTATCACCGGTGATGATGTGGAAATTAGCACCCACTTTTACACCACTGTATCCAATGGGGTTTGGTATGTTCTGAAAATTATCAACCGTGAATTCCTGCGGGATCACATCAATGATCTGGTCACCTGCAGGTATATAAGTACGGTATTGATCAGCGATCAGCCGGTCAATCTCTTCCTGCCTGATCTCTTCTTCTATCGACTGGCGTACGATATCCCCCCTCGTTTGCAGACTTTTTATATGATGGCCTGCAATGCCCACATATACTTCTCCGATCTCCAGGTTGGGATTGGAGTCGTAACAGTTCTTAAGCGCCATCTCAATGGCCTTTATGGTTTGATCGATGTTCAGCACCATACCGTGTTGAACACCGTTACTATTGGCACGGCCAAAGCCAAGTATCTCCAGCTTGCCATATTCATTTTTGCGTCCGGCAATGGCGGCGATCTTGGTGGTGCCGATATCCAGGCCTACGATGATGGGGTTTTCCTGATTCATAATTGTATGTTTTGTGTTTGTGTTTCTTGTTAATGGTTCATAGTTGATAGTTCATAGTAATTGCTAATTGGCTGATGGCTCTGCTATGAACCATTAACCATGAACTATATGCTATGAACTATTAATACTCATTCTGTTTTTGCATTACTGCTTTGGGTTGCTGTTTGTTTGCTTTGGGCGTTGCCGGTTGCTGAACCGGTTTCGCCGGTTGTTTTACCGGAGTGTTTACTGTAGACACAGTGCCTGCATTTGAAACTGCCGGCTTCGCTCCATCATCTTGTGGTTTCGGTTTTTCAAAAGTATTGGATGGTTGTGCAGACTCGTCCCGCTCTATGGATTGCTGAATCATACTGCTGTCGGCAGTATTGCGTTCATTATCCTGCTGTATAATTTGTAAAGAATCATTTGCCTGTTGTTTTGCATTCTCTGCAATCATTTGCATGATCTGCAGTGTACGCTGTGCATCTGCAGCTATGTCCTCTGCTCCTCTCTTCTTTGCCACTACCTGGTTCTTATACTGCACATTGATCACGCTGTAATTACCCCATCCCGCTTTTGCCATCACCTCTTTATAAAACAGTTTAAGCTTGCTGAATTTTTCTTCTACGTCGCTGCCATTGCCAAAAACGATGAGTTGGTTACCGATCTTCGGCATCATTTCAAATTCGCGGCGGGTTGTTATATCCACCTGGTCTATCAATGCCATACAGAACGAATCTTTCTGAATGGCCAGGCTCACTTCTTTTATGTCATTCAATAAAATACTATCGGGCTTTGAAAGCACTTTGGTATCCGACGGGAAATTGGTGAACACCGGTAACCGGGCTGAGAATTTTTCGCTCAGCGGCAACATCGTCAGCTCCTGATCAATATAAAATGTATTGCCCCCTGCGGTGAAGATCCTTGCGATGGGTTCTCTCTCCTGTACTTTCACACGGAGTACTTCATTATTATCAAAGAACAACTCAGCTCCCTTTACCCAGATATTTTTTTCGAGTTCGGCCTCCATTTTCTTCAGGTTGAAAGAACCGATGGACTTACCAACCGGGTTTTCTTCTTCAATGGCTTTTATTGAATTCATAATGTCAGCCTCATCCACAAAAAGATTATTATCAGCACCGGTGATGTTTATCTCTATTGCCCTGCAATGCTCCGAATCTTTTTTACGTATGGCAGCCACCAGCAACACTACCGAAGTGGAGCCCAGCAGTATCCAAGCGGTTGCCGCTAATATCTTCTTAATACTGTATCGTCTTTTATTTTCCAATACTTATTTTGTCAGTATTTTTTTTATTGGTTCAACCAATGTGTCAATATCTCCGGCCCCGGCCGTAATTAATAATTTCAATTCGTCTCCATCCTTTTTTCTATCATCCAGTATCTTCATTAACTCTTCTTTGGTTACACACACTGCCTTTGTTTTTTCCATTCTTTCTGCGATCATTTCACTTGCCACGCCTTCGATCGGCAGTTCTCTCGCCGGATATACCGGCAACAGATAAACTTCATCAGCCAGGTTTAAGGCCCCGGCAAAGCCATCAGCAAAATCCCTTGTCCGTGAAAATAAATGCGGCTGGAAAACAATATTGCATTTCATTCCACTGAACATTTTTTTTGCACCCGTTATCAAAGCCTTTAACTCATCCGGGTGGTGTGCATAATCGTCGATGTAGATTTGACTTTCGTTTTTAACTATGTACTCAAACCTTCGTTTCACCCCTTTAAAAGAACTTACTGCTGCTTTTATCTTTTCATCATCAATTTTTAACCGGTGCGCCACCGCAATTGCTGCAGCCATATTCTCTATGTTGTGCATCCCCCCCATATTCAATGCCACATCGTTCAATTGCCAGTCCCTGGTTACTATACTGAATTGATAACTTCCATTATTTGTTTTCACATCGGCAGCATATACATCGGCCTTTTCATCATTTAAATGATAGGTCAGGTGATTCGCTCCTTTCAATTCATTTCCTCTTCTTAAACCGTATTTACTAAGCAGCAAACCACCACTCTTTATCCTAGCTGAAAAATCTATGAATGCCTGTTCTACATTTTCTGCCGTTCCATAAATGTCTAAATGATCTGGATCCATTGCCGTGATAATAGCCACATCCGGACTTAATTTCAAAAAACTACGGTCGTACTCATCGGCCTCCACCACACAAACATTTTTTTCACTGGACCAAAAGTTAGAATTGTAGTTAACTGCAATTCCACCCAAAAAAGCATTGCACCCATACCCACTGTGTTGCAATATGTGTGCAACCATGGTACTGGTCGTTGTCTTTCCATGCGTGCCTGCAATGCAGATATTAAAAGAACTGTTTGTAATAATCCCCAGCACATCGCTGCGCTTTACCACGCTGTAATTATTCTGTAAGAAATAATTCAGCTCTTTATGATCTTTTGGAATGGCCGGTGTATATACCACCAGGTCTGCTTCCTTGTCAATGAACTGGATATTATCTTCAAAGTGAACGCCTATTCCTTCTTTCACCAGTTCCTTTGTTAATACGGTTTCGGTCTTATCGTACCCGCTTACCACAACTCCTTTCGAATTAAAATACCTGGCCAATGCACTCATCCCGATACCTCCTATTCCTAAAAAATATATCCGCTTTACCCCCTCCGCCCCCTGAAGGGGGAACTTTAGCTCTTTTATTTTTGAATCACTATTCATTTATTAAATCAGTTTCAGAATTTCTTTAGCAATAATTTCATCGGCATTGGTGATACCCAGTTTACTGATGTTGCTGATCAATTCCTGTTGTTTGTTTACGTCGGTTGACAAACTCATAACCGCCGGAACCAACCGTTCTAACGCCTCGCTGTCTTTTATCATTATGCCGGCATCTTTATTAACTAAACTTTGTGCATTCACGGCCTGGTGGTCTTCTGCTGCGTATGGGAACGGAACAAATATCACCGCTTTCTTCATTACACAGAGTTCTGCAATGGCCATTGCTCCACTCCGGCTTATCACCATGTCGGCTGCTGCATATGCATATTCCATCTTGCTGATAAAATCACCTGCCCAAACATTGCTCTTGCCTCCCGCTCTTTCCTTCCCTCTTGCAGCATACGGTTTACCCGTTTGCCAGATAAGCTGAAGGTTATTCTCTTCAAATTCATCTAAGCCTTTATCAAGTGCTTCATTGATACTCTTTGCACCCAGGCTTCCGCCGATGGAAAGAATCGTTTTCTTCGCCGGGTCTAATCCAAAGAATCTTATTCCCTCTTCCCTGTTCAGATCATTCTTTGAAATGGAAGACCTGACCGGATTACCGGTGATGAGGATCTTGTTTGCCGGGAAGAATTTTTCCATTCCATCGCTTGCTACAAAAATCTTTGTTGCTTTTTTACCCAACATAATATTGGCTTTACCTGCAAACGAATTACTCTCATGAATAAATGAAGCAATTCCTTTCGATTGTGCAAACCGCAGTACCGGGAAACTTGAATAACCACCCACGCCAATAACAGCTGTCGGCTGAAAGTTTTTAAATATCCGCTTTACCTGTATAAAACTTTTTACCAGCTTAAAAGGCAACCCGATATTTTTTATCAAAGAACTTCTGTTAAATCCTGCTATATCCAATCCTTCTATCTTAAATCCTGCCTGCGGCACTTTTTCCATTTCCATTTTTCCTTTGGCTCCCACAAACAATATCTCGGTAGCCGGCTGCTGTTTTAAAATGGCATTTGCTATTGCAATTGCCGGAAAAATATGCCCGCCTGTTCCACCTCCCGCTATGATGATCTTTTTAGTCATTGAGTTATTTGTCATTGAGTCATTGGTCATTGAGTCATTTCTCTTTCTGATCAACATGCTGCTTCCAATGACTATTGACTAATGACTTCCTTCTCTCCTTCCAGTTGCTCCACGTTTCTTGCCACACTTAATATGATGCCAATGGATAAGCAGGTGAACAGGAAACTGCTTCCTCCCATACTTATCAATGGCAGCGTAACACCCGTATTCGGAAATATATTTACGTTCACTCCCATGTTCGCTATTGCCTGTATCACCAGCATAAAACTCAACGCCAGTGCCAGGAAAGCACCGAATGCATAGGGGCACTTGCGATACAACCGGATGCAGCGGTACAGGAATAACAGGTAAATAAACACAATGAATACTCCTCCAAGCAAACCGTATTCTTCCAGTATGATGGCATAAATAAAATCGCTGTAGGAATGTGGCAAAAAATTCCTTGCCCTGCTGTTGCCGGGGCCGAGACCCTTCCAGCCTCCGGATGCTATGGCGATCTTTGCCTGGTTGATCTGGTACTGCTTTTCATTCACATCTTCTTTCTTGCTGTACATAAAACTCTGGATACGGCCGATCCAGGTAGGCACACGACCTACTGAAAACAGTGCAGGCAGATCTTTTGCCCTTTGTTCTTTTTTATCGTACGTGCTTACCGCAACTGTAAACAGGATAGCAATCGGTATCATGGCCAGGCCAATGGTAATTAAAAGATGCCTGGTACTTACCCTGCCAATGAACATCAGCATAATACTTGTACCTGCAATCAATAACGATGTGGAAAGATTTGACGGAGCGATCAGCAAACAAATTATAGCTACCGGCACAATGATGGGCAGGAAGCCTTTTTTAAAATCCTTGATCACATTTTGTTTGCGGCTCAACTGCCTGCTTAAATACATGAACAGGGCAAGCTTTGCCATGTCTGATGTCTGGAAGGTCATGTTGATCACCGGAAGTTTGATCCAGCGGGTACCTTCATTCAGTTTTACGCCGAAAAAATAAGTATAGATCAATAAGAATATAGAAGCGACAAACAAGATAGAAGCCACCCGGGAGTAAATGGTATAATTTACCCGGTGGGCAAAATAAATGACCAGCACCCCCAGTATGATAAAACCAAATTGTTTGAAGAGGTAGCTCTCGGTACTCTTACTGTATTTATATGCCAATGAACCGGTGCTGCTGTATACAACCAGCAGGCTTATCAACGTAAGAATAACGACAATACCCCAAATAACACGATCGCCCCGGGTCTTACTTGCCAGGTTACCACCCATGCTACTGATATTGGGTGTAAAGAATGACCGTATGTTTACTTGTTCTGCCATACCCCTATCCCCTAAAGGGGGACCATCGATTTTTTATTTTTTAAAGAATTTTACTTTTTTGTTCAACTTCGCTTCCATCTTCTCTCCTTCCCCCTTTAGGGGATAGGGGCTATAATTCCTTCACCGCTCTTTTAAACTGGTTACCCCTGTCCTCGTAATTCTTAAACAGGTCAAAACTTGCACAGGCCGGACTTAACAGCACCACATCGCCTTTGCTGGCAAAATGAAAGGCCGACTGTACGGCATCTTTTGCATTGTCTGTATTCACCATCAGCGGAACGATGTCTGAGAACGCTTCATATATCTTCCGGCTATCGGTTCCCATGCAAACAATGGCCCTCACTTTTTCCCTCACCAGTTCTTTGAGCAATGAATAATCATTTCCTTTATCCACGCCGCCCAGGATCAGTATCACCGGTTTTTCCATGCTTTCCAATGCATACCAGGTGCTGTTTACATTAGTGGCTTTGCTGTCGTTAATGAATTCCACATTTTTAATAGTAGCAACGGTTTCCATCCGGTGTTCCAATGTTTCAAAGGTCTGGAGGGCTTCCCTGATCTTATCCTTCCGGATATCAACAGCGGTAGCAGCCAGGCTTGCAGCCATACTATTATAGTGGTTATGCTTTCCCTTCAGGGCAAAGTCTTCTATGCTCATCTGCATCTCTTCGTTCTTCCATTTCAGGTGCATTTTTGCATTCAGCAGGTAAGCACCTTGTGGCAGTTGTTTACTCATGGTAATTGGGGCTAGTGTTGATTTAATGGAATAGTTGCTGATCGTTTTCACAGTTGTTTCATCATCCATGTTGTAAATGAATACGTCTTCTGGTTGCTGGTTCAATGCGATACGGTACTTGCTGCTTATATAATTCTCAATTTTATATTCATAGCGGTCGAGGTGGTCTTCGGTAATATTGGTAAGCACTGCCACATCGGGGCGGAATGTTTTGATGTCGTCTAATTGAAAAGAACTTATCTCGGCCACATAAAGCGGCTTGGGATCTTCGGCCACCTGTTTTGCAAAGGAATAACCCACATTACCCACCATGGCACAATCGGCACCGCCTGTTTTACAGATATGATAGGTCAATGCCGTTGTAGTTGTTTTCCCATTACTGCCTGTAATGGCAATGATCCTGCTATTGCCTTTGTAACGGTAAGCGAATTCAATTTCGCTGATGATGGGAATACCTTTGGCCCGTATCTGTTTCACCAGTTCGTTCTTCTCCGGTATGCCGGGGCTCTTCATCACCTCATCTGCATTCAATATCTTTTCGGCAGTATGCTGCCTTTCTTCAAAATCAATATGTCCTGCTTTTAATTCCATTTTGTAATTGTCTTTTATCTCTCCACCATCACTTACAAACACGTCATACCCTTTTTGTATGGCGAGTAATGCTGCGCCAATGCCACTTTCACCTGCACCAAGTATGACAAATCTTTTTTTCATTTCTTTCTTTCGCCATTTTTAAAATGACGGATTAGTCGGTTTTTCATTGGAATAGAACTTAACGGGTTGTTGCCGGTCGGGTACTTAGGTTTTCATCTTTTTAGATATTGGTCAACTTGAAAAACTTTAAGTTTTGGTTTTTCAAAAAACTCTTTATCTCAACTTTAATGTCACAATAGCCATAGCCACACTTAATATTGTTACGATCCAGAACCGGACTGCGATCTTACTTTCATGATACCCCAGTTTCTGGTAATGATGATGCAGCGGGCTCATCAGGAACACCCGCTTTCCCTCACCATACTTTCGCTTCGTGTATTTGAAATACCCAACCTGTATCACAACACTTAAATTTTCTACCAGGAATACAAAACAGAAAAAAGGGATCAATAATTCCTTTCGCACAATAATGGCCAACGCTGCAATGATACCACCCAGTGCAAGGCTTCCGGTATCTCCCATGAAAACCTGTGCCGGGTAAGAATTGTACCACAAGAAGCCAATGCATGCTCCCACAAATGCTGCAATAAAAATGGACAACTCTCCCAGGTTGGGGATGTACATGATATTGAGGTATTCGGCAAATTTTATATTACCGCTTACATACGGAAATACGCCGTGTGCGATACCTATGACCGCACTCACGCCTGTTGCAAGTCCATCCAGCCCATCCGTAATATTGGCACCGTTGCTTACCGCCGTTACAATAAATATCACAATGATGATGTAAAGGATGTAAGTATATCCACGCCAACTCTTAGGTAGAAGTTTTGCGTAATTAAACTCATGATTCTTTACAAAGGGAATTGTAGTAATCACCGACTTTGCATCGGTGAAGTATCTAATCTTACCATCTACCATGATTGAATCATACTTTACCGGAAATCCATCGCTGGAAACCGAAGAAGTTGTAACTGTTGATTTCAACACTTCCCGTTTTACCACCACGCTTGGTGTAAAATAAAGTGTGGCTCCTACTATTATACCCAGCATCACCTGGCCGAATATTTTGAACCTGCCGGCTAATCCATCGCTGTCGCTTTTTTTGTATGTCACTCCTTTCGCCTGGGCGATCCGCTTGGCTCTTATCTTTAAATAATCATCAATGAAACCAATGGTGCCCAGCCAAACCGTACACAGCAACATCAGGCGGATATATACTTTATCAAGATTGGCCAGCAGGATCGTTGGAATTAAAATTGCCAGCAGGATGATGATGCCGCCCATGGTCGGCGTTCCTTTCTTTTGCTGTTCACCCGCAAGGCCAAGATCTCTTACCGATTCACCCAATTGTTTTGTCTGCAGGAACCTGATCAGTTTTTTACCATATACCGTTGTTATCACCAGGCTTAATATCATGGCAAGCATCACCCGGATACTAAGGAACCGGTAGAGTTCACTTCCAATGAAGCGGTACCCTTCAGATTTCAGCCAATCGAATAAGTGGTATAACATCTGTTAATAGTTCATTGTTAATAGTTCATAGCGCAACAGCAATCATTTTTCTAACAGCTCAAACATTTCATTCAGCACCTGTTTGTCATCAAAATCATACTTCACTCCTTTTATATCCTGGTACTTCTCATGTCCTTTTCCCGCCACCAGAACAATATCCTCTTTCCCAGCCAGGCTCACGGCGGTCTTAATAGCTTCTTTTCGGTCGGCTATTGAAATGGCTTTTTTTTTTGTAACCGCATTCAGTCCCGCTTCCATGTCTTTTAAAATTTCAGCCGGATCTTCACTTCGAGGATTATCGGAAGTGAGGATCACTTTATCGCTGTACTCACAGGCCACTTCTGCCATTACAGGCCGCTTTGTTTTATCCCGGTCGCCACCACAACCAACCACGGTTATTATTTTTTCATTTCCCCGGCGCAGTTTTTTTATGGTTGCCAACACATTCAATAATGCATCGGGCGTGTGGGCATAATCAACAATGCCGGTGATCTTTTCATTTTTACTAATGTGGTAATCGAATCTTCCTTCGGCACCATCCAGGCTGCTTAATGCCTGTAACACATTATCCTTATCTTCTCCCAAACAAACCGCTGCACCATAAACAGCCAGCAGGTTATAGGCATTAAACTCACCGATCAGCCGGAAGTACACTTCCTTATCATTTACAGTCATGTGCAGACCGTCCAGGCTGTTGTCGAGTATCTTTCCTTTATAGTCGGCCATCGTTTTCAGGCTGTAGAACTGTTTTTTTGCATTTGTGTTCTGCAGCATTACTGCTCCTCTTTTATCATCGGCATTGCTGATGGCGAAGGCAGATGAAGGCAGTTTATCAAACCAGGATTTTTTTACCCGGATATACTCATCAAATGTTTTATGATAATCAAGGTGGTCATGTGTGATGTTGGTGAACAGTGCGCCGGCAAATTGCAAACCGGTAATGCGGTGCTGGTGAATGGCATGGCTGCTGCATTCCATAAAAACAAACGCACAACCTTCATCAGCCATTTCTTTCAGTAATGAGTTAATGCTCACTGCATCGGGTGTTGTATGTGTGGCAACGATCACTTTATCACCGACCTGGTTTTGAACGGTGCTGATCAAGCCGCATTTATAACCCAATGCTGTAAAGAGTTTCCACAGCAATGTAGCGACAGTGGTTTTGCCATTGGTACCCGTTACACCAACCAGTTTTAATTTTAAAGAAGGCTCCCCATAAAAGTTATGGCTCATGTAACCGGCGGCTTCTGCAGAATCTGCTACCTGTATGTAAGCAACTCCATCAACAATTTTTCCAGGAAATGATTCGCAAACAATTGCTACGGCGCCTTTTTCAACCGCGGCATCTATATAGGTCTGTCCATCAGTTTTTGTTCCCCGCAGGGCAATAAAGCAGCAACCTGCGTTTGCATTGCGTGAATCGATCACGAGGTTCTTCACGTCAACATTGGTATTGCCCTTTGCTGAGCGGATAGCGACTTTATATAGTATGTCCTGTAATATCAATTCAGTATTAATGAAATGGTTTGTGTTTTATTAATGTTTGTTCCGCCAGCCAATGACTGGTTAACCACTTTCCCTCTTCCGGTGGCTGTAACTTTCAGCCCCCTGTTTTCCAACAGGTATACGGCATCTTTAAGTCCCATGCCAACAACATCCGGAATGGTATTATCGGTTGTTACGGTTGCATTGGGCTTTGTATTCAAAATGCCGCTGTTATTCCGCAGTTGCAGGAGCCTCAGGTAACCGGTGTTTGCAGAATCAGTGAACGGCATGTTCAGGTAATTGAAGATGGAGCTGAATTCATTTTTCGATCCATAGTAATTGTATTGCGTACTATCGGTCTTTGAAACAGTAATGTATTTTTTTGAGCTGAGGTAACTTCCGTAGATGCGGTCGCTTATCTCTTTAAAAACAACCCCTGATACATCGGCACCATACACCATCCTTGATTCTTTGCTGTTCTGGATCACCACGGCAATGGTATATTTTGGCTGCTCTGCAGGAAAATACCCGATGAATGATGCCTGGTATATCTTGTTCCCTTTGTTGTAGCCCTTGTTGTTGAGTGCTGTTACTGCTGTGCCTGTTTTACCGGCAATAAGATAACTGCTGTCCTTGATTTTTCTTGCCGTGCCGTGATCACCCTGCACTACTGCCAGTAAACATTCTTTCACCTGCTTCAATGTTTGATCGCTGCATATTTTTTCAACCAATACCTGTGGCTGAATTGTTCTTACTTCCACGCCATACTCTTTGATGGAACCCACGAGGTATGGTTTCATCATCTTTCCATTGTTTGCAATGGCGTTGTAAAGCATGAGCATATGCAACGGGGTAACCAGTTCCTCGTAGCCATGTGCCATGAATGGAATGGTGGTCTTGCTCCAGCTCTTGCTTTTTTCACTTTTTATAAGCGGCTTACCGGAAGAAGCGGTTATATCCACGCCTGTCATCTGGTCTAACCGGAAATCGTGGAGGTGATTTAAGAATTTTGATGGCTGCTCGTGGTAATATTGATCAGCCAGTTTTGCAAAAGCCACGTTACTGCTTTTTGCAAAAGCATCTTTAACGGTAATGGCACCATCACCCAAATGCGAATCCCTTATTGGCAGTCCATAAAATAATTTTTGTCCGCCTTCGCAATCAACCATGCTGTTTATGTCCACATATTTATCTTCAAGCAGGCTGATAAGCGTTGCCAGTTTAAAAATAGAACCCGGCTCAGTGGCTTTACCAATACCGTAATTAAGGTCTTCGGTATATACACTATCTCTTTGTTTTCCCAGGTTTGCGATCGCTTTTATTTTACCGGTGGCGGTTTCCATTACAATGGCCGTACCATGCAATGAATTATTCTGTATCATCATCCGCATTAAAGCACTTTCGGTAACATCCTGTATGTACGTATCCAGGGTTGAGATAATGTCTTTCCCATTTTCAGGTTCTACTTCACCACCATCAACGGGCATGTAGGCACCGGCAATATATCTTACCAATTGCTGGCCAGTCTTACCTTTCAGTAAACTATCGTAGCTCTGTTCCAGTCCAACGTTAGAGGCATTATCTCTCGACAGGCCAATGGTTCTGTTGGCAAGGAGCACATATGGGTTGATTCGTTTGTCTTTTGATTCGATGATGAAGCCGCTTTTATTTTTTCCAAGTTTTACCAGGGGAAAATCCCTGAAGGCCTTGGTATTCCGAAAATGACATTCTTTTTTTAAGGCCGTGATACCTGTCTTTATTTCTATACCCGAACAGCATTTCTTTTTTATATTCTGCTGCCGCTTTGTCTTTAAAAAGATTCGCCAGGCAAATGCTGAGTGAGTCTACATTATCTTTAAAGCGTATGCCGTTTTTTTCCCGCAATCCTTCCGCACCAAAATCAATAAATACATCAAATACCGGTACCGAAGTACTCAGCATATTTCCATCTTCGCTATAAATAGTACCCCGGTCTGCATCAATGGGCAGGTATTTTAAATGCAGGCTGTCGCCCATATTGGTCCAGTATTTTCCTTCTGCCTGCTGGATGTAAAAAGCCCTGCCCACTACTACCATGCCCAGTAATACCATTCCCAAGAAACAGAGGTAAACTCTCCAGAGTATGTCTTTTTTTATATCCAAGATGATACTGTGCCCGAAAGCACGTTTAAATGTTTATGCTATCCAATAAGCCTGCGTTAAACTTTTTATTTCTGTCCTAATAAATAAGGCGGCGATTTCAATTCTTTTAATCCCAGTGGTTCTACTGCTTTGATCAACTCACTTGCCTTGCTTCTGAAAATGACCTCGCTTTTTATCGTCTTATACTCGTACTCCAGTTCTTTTATATGTTTCTCTGTTACACTTATTTTTCTTGTAATCTTATCAGCATAATGACCATTGTATATATAAAGAACTGCCAGCAAAGCCAGGAACAGGAAGAAAGGAATATTCTTTACCACCCATTTATAGCTTAAAAATTTTTTCCAGTCTGTTTTTGACGTAGCTGCCTGCGGTTCTTGTATTTTGATCTCTTCTTCCATATACCGGATACTGTCTGCTTGTTTTATTTTTTTTTAACTTTTACTTTTTTTCTGCCACCCGCAGTTTTGCACTCCGGGAACGGCTGTTCAGTTTCAATTCTGTTGCTGATGCGGTAACGGGTTTTTTGGTAATTATTTTCAGCGGGTTTTCGGCACGATGGCCATACACATTATCAACCAGGGTTTCATCAAATGTTCCATGCCGGAAAAAAGTTTTCACAATGCGGTCTTCCAGCGAATGGAAAGTAATAACGGCCATGCGGCCTCCGCTTCGAAGTACAGGAATCGACTGCTCCAGCATTTCTTTCAATGCCCCGAGTTCATCATTTACTTCAATACGCAACGCCTGGAATACCTGGGCAAAGTATTTTTGAGGATTTCCTTTTACGATCGGCTTCACCGCCATCTTAAACTCATTGATGGTTCGGATACGGGAAACCGACCGTTGTTCCACAATCGTTTTTGCAAGTGTTTTTGAATTGGTCACTTCGCCATACTGCTCAAACATTTTGTGCAATTGTAATTCAGAATAATCATGAATGACATCTGCGGCTGTTTTTTGCTGGCCTTGATCCATCCGCATATCCAGGGCAGCATCAAAGCGGATGGAAAACCCACGGGCCGCTTCATCAAACTGGTGGCTGGAAACACCGAGGTCGGCAAGAATACCGTCGACCGAAGTAATTTTATGCAATCGTAAAAATCGTTGCAGGTGCCTGAAGTTTTGCGGAATGAATAATACCCGGTTATCTTTTGGCAGATTTGCAGAAGCATCTTTATCCTGGTCAAATGCGATCAGCCTGCCGTTTTCATTTAATTGTTCCAAAATAGCAAGACTGTGTCCGCCTCCCCCGAATGTGCAATCCACGTAAATGCCGGCAGGGTTGATGTTCAATCCATCGATACATTCTTTCAATAACACCGGAACATGGTAATGGTCAGGTTGATCGGCTAATAAGTTAACAGATGGTATTTTATCAGAATTTCCCATGCTTATCAACTATTCAGCTTGTCGTCTTTCCTGTTCATCACCTCGTTGGCCAGGTCGCTGAACGATTGTGGTGTAAAAGTTTCAAAGAACTGTTTATACTTACTTTTATCCCAGATCTCAATTTTATTAACTGCCGAAACCAGTACAATGTCCCTCTCCAGTCCCGCATGCTCGGCCAGGTTTTTTGGCAGCAATAACCTGCCTGCAGAATCCATTTCCAATTGCGTTGCCCCGTTCAAAAAGTAACGTCTGAATTCCCGTACCTTAGGGTCAAAATCATTTAGTTTGCTGATTTCAGAAAAAATAGGGTCCCAGCTTTGTTGGGGATACAGGGTCAGGCATTTTTCAAATCCCCTGTTTATGATGAAATGGGAGGATGCCTCTTCCGGAAGTTGCTTTTTAAAGCCTGCCGGTAAAAGGAAGCGCCCTTTGGCGTCTAAAGTAGCTTCATATTCTCCCAGAAAACCTATCATTTTCAATTAATTAGACTAATAATTACAGATATTTCCACAAAATAACACTTTTTCCCACTTTCTGAACAAATTTGGTATAAAGTTTTTTTTCCACATGGAAGTATTCTGTATGGGCGTGGCTTTGGGCCATTAATCCAGAATACCATTGTGAATTGAATGTGGAAAGCTGTGGATTACTGTTAATTTCTTAAGATAAACCTGCAATTATGGCTTTGGCTGGCTATTCTGGAACTCCGCTTATAAAGAAACTAGGTATAAAACCCGGGATGAAAATTTTTTTGATCTTTCCTCCGGGTAATTATTTTGAATTACTGGAAACAGACATCTCCGATCAGCTTGTTTTAAAAAATAAAACACCCGACCTCATTCATCTTTTTGCAAAAGACGATGCAACTTTCAAAGAGGCAATGAAACCTGTTTTGAAAAAATGTTCATTAAATTCTTCTGTTATTATCTGGGTTTCGTGGTACAAAAAAAGTTCCGGTATAGCAACCGATCTTACAGAAGATATCATCAGGCAATTTGCGCTGGGTAATAATTTAGTAGATGTGAAAGTGTGTGCAGTCAGTGCTGAATGGAGTGGTTTGAAACTGGTGGTTCCGGTTTCAAAAAGATAAGTACTTACTTAGCAAGCGGGATCGTAATGGTAAAGCTGCTGCCCTTGCCCAGTACGCTTTCTGCCTTTATGGTTCCACCATGGGCATCTACCATTGTTTTAACGTAACTGAGTCCTAAACCAAAGCCCTTTACGTTATGCACGTTACCCGTATGTGCCCGGTAAAATTTTTCAAATATCCGGTTTAATGTTTCCTTACTCATTCCGATTCCGTTATCCTCAATTTTGATTTTTAACGTATTGCCGGCATTTTTTGTGCTCAGTTTTATACACAGATCATCTTTTGAATATTTGACTGCATTATCAAGCAGGTTATTGATGAGGTTAGTGAAATGCACTTCATCCGCCAGTATGATATCTTTTTCTGCTTCCATCTCCACTTCCAGCTTACCATTTTTTTCTTCCACCTGTAACTGGATATTATTTAATGCACTTGAGATCAAATCATGAGCATCCATTCTTTTTAGTTTTAACTGCACCTCCTGCTTATCCAGCAAAGCCGCCTGCAGTATGGTTTCCACCTGCTTATTCATTCGCTTATTCTCTTCTTTGATGATGCCGGTAAAGTACCTGGTCTTTTCAGGATCACCAGCTACTTTTTCATTCTTCAAGGCATCTACAGCAAGTGATATGGTAGCCAGCGGGGTTTTAAACTCATGCGTCATGTTGTTGATAAAATCAGATTTTATCTCACTCAGTTTCTTTTGTTTCAGCAGTGTCCGGATGGTGATAAAAAAAGCCGCAGTGATGATCAGCGTAAACAATACAGCACCTAAAATAAACCAGGTCATTTCTTTCCAGATAAGCCTTTGCTGGTGCGGTACGATCACATAAAGCAGTTCTTCCCTTACCAGGTTTTCAAAATTACTTCCACTGGGCGGTTCCAGTGCGTACACAAGGCTCAGGCTGTTGGCAGAGTCGGCATAATATTTAAAAAAATTATCGCTGTAAACCTGGTCACCGTTAATGGCATTCACCCGTACATTAAATTCAAACGGGTAATTCTGAAGGTTGTATTTATTAAAAGATGAACGGATGATCTCAGCTATCTCCTCCCTGGAAAACCGTTTTATTACTGAAGGTTTGAAGTACTGCATCTGGAGCCTGTCGCCGGGAAAAAGCAGATCATTTTTTTGGGGAAGAGGTGTCAAAGAGGTTTTTTCCTGGGTAAGCAAACTGCCTGCCTGGTCTATCGCCCTGATAAAATTTTCTTCTATTTGTTTATCTCTCGAATCCCTGGCACTTTTGATCCATAAGATCTGGAAAAAGATAAGGCCGAGCAACGAAAGGAGGATCAGCACCGTTATAATAGGAAATATCTTTTTCATCTGCCGGTAAAGGTAAATCAGTATACAGCGGTAAAATACACAAAACTATTTAAAGGTTAAATTTAACTAAGGTTTAGAAATTTTGCGAATTAACGCATGCTGAATACAGATTATAGCAATTAAATATTACTTTAGAAATATGATTGACCCAGGACCAGGTATATTACTTATTGCAGATCCATTTTTAAAGGACCCGAATTTTTTACGGACCGTAGTACTCTTATGTGAACACCGGGAGGAAGGCAGTTTCGGACTTGTTCTAAATAAGCAGATCGAACAAACCCTGGATGAATTATTATCCGACCTGGATGGATTCAGCTTCCCGGTTTATTACGGCGGACCGGTACAGATGAATACGCTGCATTTTCTGCACCAATACCCCGACCTGATACCCGATTCGGTTAATGTAGGTAATGATATTTACTGGGGCGGAAACTTTGAATCGCTCACTGCCCTGATAAAAGCCAACAGCATTGATGAAGAAAAAATAAAATTTTTTGTTGGCTACAGTGGCTGGGGCGACGGCCAGTTATCCGGTGAAATGAAAGAGAAAAGCTGGCTCACTGTATCCGCAACCAAGGACCTTGTTTTTGATACCCGCCATGATGAGATATGGAAATACAGCCTGAAGCACCTCGGGGGCGAATTCGAAGCCATGGTCAACTACCCCATTGATCCACAATTAAATTAGTGAACTGTGTGTTTTGAAATATAATTATCTTCCATTTCAAAACCAGTAACCCGTTGCTTTACTCATTTGTAAAAATAATTGCAAGGCTTGCCCTCCCCATCTATTGCAGAGACCTGGCAATTAACAGAAAAGAACTTTTAAAGCATAAAGGCCCCTTACTGCTTGCGGTAAATCATCCCAACTCTTTTTTGGATGCCATCATACTCTGCACCCTGTTTGAAGGACCTGTTTATTCACTGGCCAGGGGGGATGCATTTAAAAGAAAATTTGCTGCAAAAATTTTATTCCTGTTTAAAATGTTTCCGGTGTACCGGGTTAGCGAGGGTGTGGAAAATATGGAAGAGAATTATAAAACCTTTGACCTGTGTAAAAATATTTTTAAACAAAATGGCATCGTTTTAATTTTTAGTGAAGGCAGGTGTATCAATGAATGGCATTTACGCCCTTTAAAGAAAGGCACGGCCCGCCTGGCTATCAGCAGTTGGGAAGAGGGCATAGACCTGGAAGTTTTGCCGGTAGCAATTAATTACAGTTCTTTTAAAAAATTCGGCAAAAACATCAAATTGTTTTTTGGGGATATGATCACCAAAGAAGATATTGACTATAAGGATACGCATGGCAATGCAATTAAACAATTTAATGAAACTTTAAAACCGCAGCTCAGCCGGCATGTTTTTGAAATTAAAAGTGGTGATAAAGCAGCTCTGCACAAAGCTTTCTATGTACATCAACCTCTGCTGAAAAAAGTACTGTTATTCATTCCGGCTTTAATTGGTTTATTAGTGCATGCACCTTTATATTATTTTACCAAATGGCTGGGCGATTATTTAATAAAGGAAGATGGGCATGATGATTCTAAATTGATAGCATTTCTTTTTATTTTCTATCCTGTCTTTCTCATTACAGTCAGCGTCGGTTTGTATTTTTTTACACAAAACTGGTTTTCATTTTTAGTCCTGTTAATACTTCCCTTTACTGCATGGGCATTTGTGCAGTTAAAAAAGCAGTTGGATTAAAATAAAAAAGCCCACACAATCGTATGGGCTTTACTACATAAATATTTTGCTTTAAACTTCTTCCGCACCTTCAACCAAAACAGTTGTTTTATTATTCAACACTTCCACAAAGCCACTTTTAATGGTATAAGAAGTGGTTTGTGTTTTATCCTTTAAAATTTTCAGGTTGCCGTCTTTTAATGCGCTTACCATGGGCGCATGCCTGTCTAATACTTCAAACAAACCTGCAATGCCCGGTAATTGAACGCCGTATACATCGCCGCTGAAAATTTTTTGTTCTGGTGTAAGTATTTCTAACGTCATATTCAATTAAGCTTTTGCCGCTTCCATTAATTTTTTACCTTTCTCAATTGCATCTTCCAATGTTCCTACCAGGTTGAAAGCTGCTTCCGGATACTCATCCACTTCTCCGTCCATGATGGAATTAAAACCACGGATCGTATCTTCAATGGGCACCAACACTCCTTTTAAACCGGTGAACTGTTCAGCCACAAAGAAAGGCTGGCTTAAGAAACGCTGTACTTTACGTGCCCTTGATACCACCAGTTTATCTTCATCACTCAATTCATCCAAACCAAGGATGGCAATGATATCCTGTAATTCTTTATAACGTTGTAAAATTAATTTTACACGGTTAGCACAATTATAATGTTCATCACCAACAATTAATGGAGTCAGGATCCTTGAAGTAGAATCCAATGGATCCACCGCAGGATAGATACCCAGATCCGCAATCTTACGAGACAATACGGTTGTTGCATCCAGGTGGGCAAATGTTGTTGCCGGAGCCGGATCGGTCAAATCATCCGCAGGTACATATACCGCCTGTACAGAAGTAATTGAACCGTTTTTTGTAGAAGTAATACGTTCCTGCATCAATCCCATCTCAGTTGCCAGTGTTGGCTGGTAACCCACTGCAGATGGAATACGGCCTAACAAAGCCGATACCTCGGAACCTGCCTGAGTAAAACGGAAGATATTATCTACGAAGAATAAAATGTCTTTTCCCTGTCCGGTGCCATCTCCATCACGGAAATATTCGGCGATCGTCAATCCGCTCAAAGCCACACGAGCCCTTGCTCCCGGTGGTTCGTTCATCTGTCCAAAAACGAAGGTTGCTTTTGATTCTTTCAGGTCTTCCATATTCACCGCACTCAGATCCCATCCGCCTTCTTCCATGCTGTGTTTAAATTTCTCGCCGTAGTTCATGATACCTGCTTCAATCATCTCTCTCATCAGATCGTTTCCTTCACGGGTTCTTTCTCCCACACCTGCAAATACAGATACACCACTATATGATTTTGCAATATTGTTAATCAATTCCTGGATCAATACCGTTTTACCCACACCGGCTCCACCAAACAAACCGATCTTACCACCTTTTGCATAAGGTTCAATAAGGTCAATTACTTTAATACCGGTGTACAGGATTTCATTGGCTGTACTCAGGTTTTCAAATAATGGCGGCTTGGCGTGAATAGGGCGGCCACCAACTTTGCTAACCTGTGGTAAACCATCAATAGCATCCCCGGTAACATTAAACAAGCGGCCTTTAATAGCGTCACCAACTGGCATTGCAATTGGTTTGCCGGTATCAGTTACAACGGTACCACGTACCAAGCCTTCTGTTCCGTCCATCGCAATGGTACGAACACTGTCTTCTCCCAGGTGCTGCTGTACTTCAAGCACAAGCGTATCGCCGTTTTCACGCTTTAATTCAAGGGCATTTAAGATTTCAGGAAGTTTACTGTCGCTGTCGAACTGAACGTCGATCACCGCACCGATAACTGATTTAATTTTACCTGTATTGGCCATAAATGATACTTTATTATAATGAAGTCTGATTTTGAGCGGCAAAGGTAAGGGATAGAGTTTGAAATTTGAAATTTCAAATCGCTGCTTTTGGGCCAGCCGGAGCCGCAAAAAGCCCTGAAATATTAGCCATATACGATATATCCACCCACCTTCGTTAATGCAGAAATTCCTTAGTTTCAACTTAAAATTCATCCATGCTGCCCCGGCTTAAAAAATTATTACGGATAGCATTTATCAGCGCAAATGTTGTTGTCATCCTGTTTTACCTGCTTGCCTGCCTGGTTCCGTTCATAAATTCGGGCCGATCATGGTTCATTGCCATGCTGGGACTTGTTTTTCCCCTACTGCTTGTGATGATCATTGGGTTTCTTATTTACTGGATATTCCGTCACTCAAAATGGGCATGGGTATGTTTGGCAGCATTGTTATTGAGCTGGAAACAGGTATCGGTGATGTTCAGTTTTCATTTCCCGAAAAAATTCAACGAAGCTAAATCATCCCAAACGCTAAGGGTGCTTACCTGGAACCTTTCGAGCTGGGGAGAATCGAACCGGTCGGATGGAAAGAAAACGGATTATGAGGAAGAGATGACCGAAGTGATCAAAAAAAGCAACGCCGATATTTTGTGCCTGCAGGAATACGTTTATTTAAAAGATAAAAAGGTCAGGGATACTATTTCACCTGCCTTAAAAGAAAGTGGCTATAAATACAGCTATTTTGTACAAACAAATTATACCTACCGTATTTACCAGACCACGGTAATTACCGGGGTTGCCATTATTTCCAAATACCCGATTGTTGATACGGCACATTTTTTTTACGACTACGATGATTATGCTGAGCCCATCATTTATGCAGATATAAAGGTGAATGACCGGACAGTGAGGATTTTTAGTACACACCTGCAATCTGTAATGTTCGACAATTATCATTACCAGATCCTGCATAACTTAAAGGACCCAAGAAAGGCAAGCATTACCGAATCCAAGGCCATTGCTTACAGGTTACGGAATGCCTACATAAAAAGAGCCGGGCAGGCCGAATTGCTTAATAAAAAAGTAAAAGAGAGTCCTTACCCGGTGATCATCTGCGGCGATTTTAATGATGTGCCGAATTCTTATTCTTATTTCACTGCCAAGGGCGGTCTGCAGGATGCATTTCTGAAAAAAGGTTCCGGCTTTGGCAAAACACTCCGCATCATTTCCCCAACTTTACGCATTGATTATATACTGGCTGATAAAAAATTTGATGTAACTCAATACAAAAAAACAGAAGTGCCTTATTCAGACCACTATCCCATTCTTGCCGACCTGGAATTTTCGAAAGACTAATGAATGCTTTTGTAAACAACGGCTGCGATCAATCCGCCAATGACCGGCCCGATAACCGGTATCCAGCTATAGCCCCAATCACTGTCACGTTTATTTTTTATGGGCAGGATAAAATGCATGATACGTGGACCAAGGTCACGTGCCGGGTTAATGGCATAACCGGTAGGTCCGCCAAGACCCAATCCTATTCCCAGTACCAATAAAGCAACCGGCAAAGCATCCAAAGAACGCAAACCGGCATCTGCACCGGTGATAAAGAAGATACCAAATATCAATGCGAATGTGCCGATCATTTCTGTTGCCAGGTTGAATGTTGTATTCCTGATCGCCGGGCTGTTGCAGAACACAGCCAGCTTTGCATCGGTATCGGTTGTTTCATCAAAATGTTTATTGTAGGCGATCCAAACCAGTAATGCCCCGATCATTGCACCGGCAAATTGCCCGGCGATATACAACGGCACATTTGCCCAGTCAAATTTTCCGGCTGCCGCTAAAGCAATGGATACTGCAGGGTTTAAATGAGCACCGCTCGCTGCTGCAGAAATATAAACACCTACAAATACGGCGATGGCCCATCCAAATGTAATCACGATCCATCCGCCGTTATTGCCCTTGGTTTTATTTAATACCACGTTGGCTACAACGCCATCGCCTAATAAAATTAAAAAGGCAGTACCGATCATTTCAAAAAGAAAGTTGTTCATAAGCAGGTTTATTAGTCAGGAAAAATAATCAATTATTTATCATCTGCCCAGGCAATGGCAGACTTAACAGCCCGTTGCCATCCTTTTTTCAGAATAGCCTGTTCTTCTCCGGGCATGGCAGAATTAAAACTGGTATCCACCTGCCATTGTTTCTGTATCTCATCAATGCCATCCCAGAAACCAACTGCAAGACCGGCAAGATACGCAGCACCCAATGCCGTTGTTTCGGTTACTTTCGGACGAACAACTTTTGTATTTAAAATATCTGACTGGAACTGCATCAGTAAATTATTAGCCGTTGCTCCGCCATCAACCCGTAACTCTTTAATAGAAATACCGGAGTCGGCTTCCATTGCTTTTAATACATCCATGGTTTGAAAAGCGATGCTTTCCAATGCAGCCCGTGCAATATGCGCAGATGATGTGCCTCTTGTAATTCCAACCATGGTTCCTTTTGCATATTGGTTCCAGTGCGGTGCACCCAGGCCGGCAAATGCAGGAACCATGTAAACACCATCGGCAGAGTTTACTGAAGCAGCCAATGTTTCTATTTCTTTCGAGTTTTTGATGATGCCTAATCCATCCCGTAACCACTGCACAACAGCACCGGCAATGAACACACTTCCTTCCAGTGCATAATTGGTAATGCCGTTCACCTTCCATGCAACGGTTGTCAATAAATTATTTTGCGACACAACGGGTTTCTCTCCCGTATTCATCAGCATGAAACAACCGGTGCCGTAGGTGTTCTTCACCATACCCGGCTGGGTACACATTTGTCCGAACAATGCCGCTTGCTGATCACCTGCAATACCTGCAATCGGAATATTCTGTGCGGTGAGAATGTTCTGGGTAGTACCATATACTTCGCTGCTGCTGCGTATCTGCGGCAGCATGTTTCCGGGTATGTTGAATATTTTTTCCAGTTCGCCATCCCATTGCAGCGTATGAATGTTGCATAACATCGTACGTGATGCATTGGAAACATCCGTTACATGGATCTGCCCCTTGGTCAAATTCCACACAAGCCAACTGTCGATGGTACCGAAACACAATTCTCCGTTATCTGCTTTCTTTCGTGCCCCTTCAACATTATCCAGTATCCACTTTACCTTGGTTGCAGAAAAATAAGCATCCACGATCAAACCGGTTTTTTCACAGATGATCTTATCGAGTCCTTTTGCTTTCAGTTCATCACAAAAGGAAGCGGTTCTTCTGTCCTGCCAAACGATGGCATTATATATGGGTTTGCCTGTTGCCCTTTCCCAAACAACCGTTGTCTCCCGTTGATTGGTGATACCGATCGCTGCAATATTCTCGGGAGATAAGCCTGCTTTTGTAATCGCCTCTGCAGCTACACCCAGTTGGGTGCTCCATATCTCATTGGCATCATGCTCTACCCAGCCCGGTTGCGGAAATATCTGGGTGAATTCCTTTTGTGCAATGGTAACAATGCTTCCCTTCTTATCAAAAATGATGGCCCGGGAACTGGTGGTACCCTGGTCGAGCGCCAATATGTATTGCTGCATGGTGAATTTTGTTTTGAAGATAGCTAAATATTAAAATCTTCTACCCGTTGCGTTTGCAAAAAAGAAATAGTACATTTGCAACGTTGTAGCAAAAAACAGAAATTGGTTAAACAGGTTATCATACGGAAAGTTATTGCGGCTGTAATGCTGGTGATCTTCTCTTTCAGCGTTACGCCTACCATTCTGTTGCACAACTGGTTTGCCGATCACATTGATTCTGTAAAAAAATCCACTGGCACAAACCAGGAACAGCTCAGCACAAAAAATATTATTGCCAGTGCGATAACATCGTTGCCGAATCGCCTTTTACTGAAACAGGTAATATTTTAATTCCGGTACCCGGACAAACATTCGCATTAAAACAGGATCACCGGTTCATCCAGGTAATTTCAACTCCCCGTTTTTATTTCTCCCTTCGTGGCCCGCCGGTAGTTTGATTCATTCTAAGCAGCAGCCGGTATCCTTTCATTTGGATACTTCCGGAATTCATCAAACTATTAAAATTATTTTCATGCGGATCAACATTACAGCACTGCTAACATTCATTGGCATTTTCAGCACAAGCACAAACTTATTTGCCCAGGGAAATTCCATTGCCCCCGGGAATCACAAGTTCAATGCGACCAATAATACTTTTTCCGGACAGGTAACCGATGCAAAGACGGGTAAGCCTCTTCCGGCAGCATCTGTTTATATCACCGATATCAAATCGGGTTCTTCCACAGATGAGAACGGCCTTTTTGTTATTAAAAATGTTCCGCAGGGAAGTCACCTTGTTGAAGTATCGCATATCGGTTATACCAGTATTGTTGAGAACATATACTTTGCAGCCGATATTAAAAAGGATTTTGCACTGGGCGAATCGATCATTGAAAACAATGCGGTGATCGTAACCGGTGTAAGCGGCGCCACTTCACAACGAAAAGTTCCTTTTGCTGTTTCGGTATTGCGCCGGCAAGACTTTATGCAAAACACTTCTTCCAACATCATTGAATCACTCACAAAGATTGGTGGTGTATCTACCCTGGCCACCGGGCCTGCCATTTCAAAGCCGGTGATCCGTGGACTGAGTTACAACCGGGTGCTTACCATCAACGATGGGGTAAGGCAGGAAGGCCAGCAATGGGGCGATGAACACGGCATTGAAGTGGATGAAGCGAGTGTAAATAAAATTGAATTACTGAAAGGGCCTGCTTCTATTATTTATGGAAGCGATGCCATGGCTGGTGTAGTAAACATCATCAGCAACGTGCCAGTACCAGCGAACACCATTAAGGCTAATCTTTCAAGCAACTATCAAACGAATAACAAACTTTCGACTTTAAACCTGAATATCGGCGGAAATAAAAACGGGTTTAACTGGAACCTCTACACATCAAACAAAGCCGCGTCTGATTATAAAAATAAATACGACGGGCGTGTGTTCAATTCAAAATTCAATGAACACAATATTGGTGGATACATTGGCTACAACGGTAAATGGGGATACAGCCATTTACTCCTCAGCCAGTTCAACTTAAAAGCAGGGTTGATAGAAGGGAAACGGGATACCCAGGGATATTTTACAAAAGACCTTGCCGGCGGGATCAGCGAACGGGCAACCAACGACGATTTTAAAAGCATTAACCCCCAGATCCCTTACCAGCATATCCGTCATTTTAAAATTGCCAGTGATAATAATATACGGATGGGAAAGAATAACCTCACTTTTAATATCGGCTTTCAGCAAAACCGGCGTGAAGAATTTGGAAACCCCGATGATGTAAATGAGCGCTCTTTATTTTTCGACCTGAGAACCATTACCTACACGGCACAATTTCATATTGCAGAGAACAAGGGCTGGAAAACATCCATTGGCATAAACGGCATGCAGCAGAATAATACCAACAAAGGAGTGGAACAACTCATTCCTGATTACGATCTTTTTGATCTTGGCATTTACGCCTATTCTCAAAAAACAATTGATAAGGTTACGCTGAGCGGTGGATTACGTTTCGACAGCCGGAATGTAAATGCAGGCAACCTGCTGGATGGCACTGCGATCAAAGGCAATGCATTCAAAAAATCTTTTTCCAATATTTCCGGCAGTGTTGGATTAGCAGCGCAGGTAACAGACAAAGTGAATTTAAAATTTAATGTTGCCCGTGGGTTCCGGGCGCCCAGCATCCCGGAACTGGCTTCAAACGGCGCACACGAAGGAACGATCCGCTACGAATACGGCAACAGCGCATTAAAGAGCGAGACCAGTATTCAAATAGACGGGGGCATGGAGTACAGTGCCGAACATCTTTCCATCGGCCTCTCTGCATTTTATAACAGCTTCAACAATTTTATTTTTTACAGGAAGCTGGAAGCCGCAGGCGGAGGCGACAGTTTAGTTAATGTGAATGGTGATCTTCTTACCGCATTTAAGTTCGACCAGACAAAAGCAATGCTAACCGGGTTGGAAGCAACCATTGATATTCATCCGCACCCGTTAGACTGGTTGCACATACTGAATACCTTTTCAGCGGTAAGTGGCCAACTGAAGAATCCCATTGAAGGAAGCAAGTTCCTTCCTTTTATTCCGGCCACTAAACTGGTAACGGAGTTTAAGGGTAATTTCAATACCCTTACCAAAAACATCAGCAACTTCTATGTAAAGTTTGAAGTGGATAATACATTTTCAAAAGCTGATGTCTTTACTGCATACAATACCGAAACGAAAACATCCGGTTATACCTTGCTGAATGCAGGCATAGGTGCCGACATTGTAAACAAAAAGAAGCAAACCTTATTAAGCCTTGGGTTTAGCGCCATGAATATTGGAGATGTGGCATACCAGAATCACCTGAGCCGGTTAAAGTATGCAGAAGGGAACCTGGCTACCGGAAGAATGGGCGTTTATAACATGGGCAGAAATTTCAGCATCAAACTGAATATTCCTTTGAGTTTGAATTTGAAGAAGTAATTTCCGGGGAAAGCGCTACGCTTTCCTTTTTCTTCTAAGCCATAACAAAAAACCAGTGATGCTTAAAAAAGAACCTGCCAGTCCGAACAGGCAGTAAATTATTTTCACGGGTATACCGCCGTACTTACCCATGTGTAGTTGTGAGTTGATGATATCGTACCGGTCATCGGAGCTGATCTCATTTACAAATCTTGTTTTGGCAACAGCGCCGCTGCTGTCTAAAAAAACAGCATCGGCTAATTTTTTGGAGTGAATGAATGAATTAGATGCACGGCTTCCATAAACGGCGGTCTTCCCTTTTTTACTTTGGGCAAAATAAATCACGCTGGCAGTAAAGTCTGGGTGATTTTTTTTTAATGCCTGGTAAGCCGAATCAAAAGAAAAAGACAATGGAGGCGATGGTTTTAAAACAGGCGTATAGTTGTAAGAAGCATAAAAATCTTTTTTGAAAACATAACGCTGCATCCAGAAACCCGTAACAGCGATCATCAAATTAAAGATCAAGGCATACACCCCGATCAATTGGTGAAGATTACCGCTTCTGAATACGGTCTTCCTGAATAACAGAACTGCGCCGATGCTTTTCCGGAACAGGATCAACCCGGTGATGAGGCTTATTAAAAATACCAATGCAAAAAAGCCGAGCAGCCACTCTCCTTTTTTATTTAAGTGAAATGAGTTGTGAAATTTTGACAGCCAGCTCATGAAATTATTCCCCGGGTCATCACTGCCTCCCCTTGTTTTTAAAACCTCCCCGCTTTGCGGGTGCAAAAAAACTTCCAGGGCTTTGGTTCCGCCTTTATGGGATGAGTCATAAATAAAAAAAGAGAAAGGTTGGTTTTTATCTGCAGGCAATGCACAATTGCTCACCTGTGCTTGCGGGTATTTTTCCTGTATGATGCGGTAACAACTGTCAACCGTGAGGTTTTTAAGCGATGAGGCTTTTACCTGTGGTTGCTGCCAGCCATCCAGTTCATCATGAAAGACCAATGCCGCTCCTGACAATGACATCAACAAAATGAATATGCCCGACAGCAGACCGGCGAAACTATGTACATAAAAAACAAAACTTTTTTTCATTAACCTGCATTTAACCCGGGGTTCAGTTACCTTGCAATATTAATAATTACCTACCGCATATGAACAGCTACCTCAGGCTATTATTGTTTGTACTGTTTACCAGCTTACAGGCTCAGGTGTTTTCGCAGAATTTAGATATTGATCTGCTTAAACCGATCAACAAAAATGAAACAGGTTTTAAAACAAATACCTCGAGCTCAATGCTTCTTCGGTAACAGCCATAAGCATCGCTGCACCGGTTGGTATTGCTATTGCCGGATTTATAAAACATGATAAAGAATTAAAGCAGGATGCATTGTACATGGGTGCCGCATTCTTATTCTCCAGCCTGGTCACTCAATCCACCAAACGGATCGTAAACAGGCAACGTCCATTTGAAACATACAGTTTCATTGTTAAACGGGATGATGAAAGCGGCGGACTGTCGTTTCCCTCGGGCCATACTTCATCCGCATTTTGTACGGCTACCAATTTGTCGCTGCGTTATCCAAAATGGTATGTGATCGCCCCTGCCTACCTCTTTGCAACCAGTGTTGGCTGGGCCCGTATGTACCAGGGTGTGCATTATCCCAGCGATGTATTGGTTGGCGCACTCGTTGGTGCCGGCAGTGCCTGGCTGGGATGGAAGGCACAAAAATGGATATCGGGTAAAAAAGAACGAAAAAAGAAAGTTACTTTGTAGCATGATCGATATTGACATCAATACGCCCGCTTTACTTTTTCCGGCCATTACATTATTGATGCTGGCATATACCAACCGGTTCTTATCCCTGGCATCGCTGGTAAGAAAACTGCATGATGAATACCATCGGGGTGAAAAAGAGAAGAACCTGTTGAGCCAGATCAAGAACCTTCGCAGCCGGATAAACCTGATCCGCTACATGCAGGGGCTTGGCGTTCTTAGTTTTTTATGCTGCGTGCTTTGTATGTATGTGATTTACCGTGGCTGGACCTTGATGGCTCACTGAATTTTTGCAGCCAGTCTTATCTTCTTATTACTGTCCATCATTTTATCCCTGCTGGAGATCAATAAAAGCACCAAAGCGATCGAACTGGTCTTAAGCGACATTGAAGAACTGGATAAGGAAAATATCTTTACCGATATCTTCAAGAAGAGTGACAGCTAATCAAGCTCCACGGGTTTTGTCTGTTCGTAGTTTTCATCATACCGCACAAAAAAGCGGATATAAATAACACGGCTCAGCCGCATGAGCCAGGGCTGCGTAACAATCAGCAGTAAGGTATTCAAACCAAGCCACCAGAAGATACGGTTATCTTCGGTTGAAATGCCGATCAGTACCAGCCAGGCCACAAATGTTGTTGCCGAAACAGCTACAGCCAGCGCATAACTCACATAGCCCGTGCCATACCAAAACCCCTGCTCCAGGTCGTACTTCTGGTTACACACCGGGCAGTTATCATACATATTAAAAATATGGGAAAGCTTCAGGCTTTTAAAAGGGTTACCGTCTTTAAACATAGGCCCACGCCTGCAACGGGGACATTTCATCGATAACATGCTCCAGTAAAAATTGGGTTTCGGTTTCTTACTCATGACTGCAAAGGTACAAAAGCAGCATGCTTTCCGGTAACAAAAGTTACCGGCTACTTATATTTTATCTTGAAATAAAATATTACCAGGCTCATGATGAGCACCATCACATTTGTATAAATGATGGCCGCATCATGTTTCAGTAAACCATAGGTAAGCCAGCAAACAGTGCCGGCCACCAATAATAATACCATGGCCAGGGAAAGATCTTTTACTGATCTTGTTTTCCATATCCGTATTACCTGCGGTAAAAAGTGATGGACGTGATGGTTCCTGCGGCGAGCCCTAAAACTTCTGCTGCGTTCATTTGTTTAGTTTAATACCGGTGATGGTGCCGGCCTTTTTCGTTCGCCTATCTGCTGGCGCCACATGGCATAATACAATCCCTTTTCTTCCAGCAGTTTTTCATGCGTACCTGTTTCGGCTACTTCACCTCTTTCCAGTACATAGATACGGTCGGCATGCATGATGGTGCTTAACCGGTGTGCAATCAAAATGGTCACCTGTCCTTTTTGTGATGAGATATCCCGGATAGTATTGGTGATCTCTTCTTCCGTTAATGAATCCAATGCAGAAGTAGCTTCATCAAAAATTAATAAATGCGGTTTGCGTAGTAAAGCACGTGCGATGGATATACGTTGTTTTTCTCCGCCGGACAATTTCAATCCGCCTTCACCGATCATGGTATCCAGTCCTTTTTCTGCTCTCGACAGCAACCCGGTGCAACTAGCTTTCTGCAATACATCATCCAGGTCTGCTTCTGTTGCAGCAGGATTCACAAACATCAGGTTCTCACGGATCGTTCCGCTGAACAGGTTGGTATCCTGTGTTACAAAACCGATCTGCTTGCGAAGATCATCGAACCGGATTTCCGTCTCATCTAAACTATTGTATAAAATTTTCCCTTCCAGCGGACGGTACAACCCCACCAGTAATTTCATCAGGGTTGATTTGCCTGAGCCCGACGGGCCGACAAAGGCGATGGTCTCACCGATCTTTACATCAAAGCTGATATTGTTGATGGCCTTATGTGCCGCTGTCTGGTGTTTGAATGAAACGCCGTTGAAAGAAAGTGTTTCAATATTGTTCAAGGGCTTAGGCGTTGCAGGCTCCAGCTCCGGCGACTTCTTCATCAGGTTATGAAAATTATTCAGTGATGCTTCTGCTTCCCGGTAAGAAAGAAGGATATTACCGATCTCCTGCAACGGGCCAAAGACAAAGAAGGAGAATATCTGCATCGTTACCAGTTGGCCGGCATTCATCTGGTCTTTGAAAATAAGATACATTAAAATGAACAGGATCACCTGGCGAAGCGTATTTACAAATGTGCCCTGGATGAAACTGATGCTTCGTATCTTTTTTACTTTCCTTAATTCGAGGCCAAGTATTTTGTACGTATTCTTATTTAACCTTCCCACTTCCTGCTCGGTAAGTCCCAGGCTTTTTACCAGTTCAATATTGCGAAGCGACTCGGTAGTAGATCCTGCAAGCGCCGTGGTTTCGCCAACAATATTCTTTTGTATGATCTTTATTTTCTTGCTGAGGAAATTGGTGATCACGGTAAGCAAAGTAATGCCAACCACATAGGCAACGGGTATGGTCCAGTGAATATAAACCGCCGCATACACAAATACAAACACCACCCCGATGATAACTCCGAATAAGATATTGATGAAATTATTCATGAACCGTTCCACATCCGATCTTACCTTGGTAAGGATAGACAGGGTTTCGCCGCTGCGCTGGTCTTCAAACTCCTGGTAAGGAAGTTTCATGGCGTGTTGTAAGCCATCGGTAAAAACCTTGGCGCCGAATTTCTGGATGACCACATTCAAAAAATAATCCTGGAAAGCCTTTGCAATACGGCTTACCATGGCCACCGATATGGATGCGATCACAATGAACCATACCCCGGGATTCTTCCATGAAAAAGCATAAAAGAAACGATCCTCACTGAAATGTGGTTTACTGCTCTGGTGGTCGTTGGCCAGGTTGATGAGCTTGCCAAGCAGGATCGGGTCGAGCAATGAAAAACCAATATTAATGGCCGCCATCGTCAGCGTAAGTGCTACCAGCCATTTATAGGGCTGCAGGTAGCGAAGTAATACTTTCATGAAGAAAATTTAAGTTGCAAAAGTACATTGAAAGGTTTCAATGTATCAAATATTGTACAAGTTCGGGAAAAGTGACAAGATTACATGGGAAGGGAATACTGGATGAACCACATAGAACATAGGAAACATAGGTTGAATCTGTTTTACGGGTTTTCTATGTGCCCTATGTTCCTATGTGGTTCAAAGAAATCGAGGCAGTCGCAAATTGCGACCAGCTGTTTTTAAGATATTATGCACCCCACCCCTCCCTGTCCAGACTCCGGTATTGAATAGCTTCTGCCAGGTGCTCGGGCTTTATGTCATCACTGGCAGCCAGGTCGGCAATGGTGCGACTAACTTTTAAAATACGATCATAAGCCCGGGCGCTGAGGTTTAATTTTTCCATCGCTGTTTTTAATAAACTCTGCCCGGCTGAGGTGATGGCACAGATTTCCTTGAGTTGTTTGCTGCTCATTTGCGCATTGGCATAAATGCCGTCGGTTTTTTTATAGCGATCCTGCTGTATCTCTCTTGCCTTGATAACCCTTTCTCTTATGCCACTGCTTTTTTCAAATTGCTGGGCAGATGATAATTCATTAAACGCAACAGGTGTTACTTCTACGTGCAGGTCGATGCGGTCGAGCAACGGACCGGAAATTTTGTTTAAATATTTTTGAACAGCACCCGGCGGACAGGTACATTCTTTCTCCGGGTGATTAAAGAAACCACAGGGACATGGATTCATACTTGCGATCAGCATGAAGGACGCTGGAAAATCAAGCGCAACTTTTGCACGGGAGATGGTGACCCTTCTTTCTTCCATCGGCTGGCGCATCACTTCCAGCACCTGTCGTTTGAATTCGGGCAGTTCGTCTAAAAATAAAACGCCGTTGTGTGCCAGGGAAATTTCGCCGGGTTGCGGATTGCCGCCGCCACCGACCAATGCCACATCTGAAATTGTGTGGTGGGGACTGCGAAATGGCCGCTTGGATATCAATGTTGAATTTTCAGGAAGCTTGCCGGCAACGGAATGGATCTTTGTTGTTTCCAATGCTTCCTGCAGACTCAATGGCGGCAGAATGGTGGGTAATCTTTTTGCCAGCATGGTCTTGCCGGCGCCGGGCGGACCGATGAGGATTGCATTATGTCCACCAGCCGCTGCAATTTCCAATGCACGTTTAATATTCTCCTGTCCTTTTACATCACAAAAATCAATTTCAAAATCACTTTGGGCATTGGCAAATTCTTCTTTGGTGTTTACAATGGTTGGCTGCAAAGAATTCTCATTCTTAAAAAATTCAATTACTTCGTTGATATGCCCAACTGCATAAACATTCAGCTCACTCACCATTGCCGCTTCTCTTGCATTTTGTTTGGGAAGGATCAATCCTTTAAAACCTTCTTTACGTGCCTGTATGGCAATGGGCAAGGCACCAATTATGGGGCGTATTTCACCGTCTAAACTCAATTCACCCATGATCACATACTCTGATAATTTTTCAGGATTTTCAATTTGCTCGGTTGCAGCAAGTGTTCCAATAGCAATGGGAAGGTCGAATGCCGTGCCTGACTTTTTTATATTAGCCGGCGCCAGGTTTACCACGAGTTTGGTACGAGGCATGTAATAATGATTGCTCTTGATGGCGCTCTCTACCCGTTGCAGGCTTTCTTTAACGGCATTGTCGGGCAAGCCAACAATAAAATAATCTTTGCCCTGGTTATTTACGCTTACTTCTACCGTGATGCTGATCGCTTCCACTCCATAAACAGCGCTGCCGAAGGTTTTGACTAACATCATCAACAATTAGCCACTAAAGTCTGTAAAGAAGATCGATCGACATTGTTGATTTTCTGAGGATTTGCTGGGGTTTTCAACTGTTGATAATAATAGTTGTTGGTCAGGCGACCAACAACGGCAAGAGACTAACATTGAGATGAATTAGTCATTAAAGTCAGCAAAGAAGGTCAATTAGCCTTGGTTATTTTCTGAGGATTTGCAGAGGTTTTCAACTGGATTCAACCATAAATTATTCAGGTTTTATCTTTCTCTAGTTTCGTGATATTAATAACAACATTAATAGTAACAATTACTCCAAGTATAGACCATAAGAACATAAAAGTAATAATTTCAAGGCCAGGATGTTTAATTATACTACTAATTATATATGGTAGTGAAACTAGCCAGCCTAGGGAGAATATAGCTTTCATCGATAAATTAATCCAAAATATGCCTGCTTGTTTTTGCATAAACATAAAAATTTAATTTCACCCGATTCTAATCGAATTATTTTTTATCTGACACATATTTCGCCGTCCCCGGATGAAATCTCTGCCAGCTATGCCAGAACTCCTGGTAAGATTGTATAACAGAAAGTTTGCTGCCTTTCAACTCTCCTTCGATACACTCACCGTTCATATTCCAAACCGAGTTGGTGGCTGCATCTTTTAAGGTTTGTGTTGCAGCATCCAGTGTTAAGTTCAGCAGTTTGTCATTCAGCTGCCTGTTATAAACATGAAAAGAACGGTTATCATTTTCCAGTACCAGAACTAACGTCATATTCTGGAACGTATCATTGATCAGCCTTTGCTTTACCAGTTCATTCCAGTCGTATGCTTTTGCATGACCGTCTTTTGCCACACCCACCACCCATGATTTGAATTGCCAGGAAGCGCTGTCTCTTTTTTCCAGGCCGCTGTTGATGGTGCCTTCGTCAAATCCTTCGAGGCCTTTGTATTGTTTTACAAAAACTGCATCGGGTTGCATGATGAGTGTATTGGGATATTTGCTTATCCAGGCACCCAGGCGCATTTGTTCGGATGGCAGTTCTTTCAGTGCACTTCCTTTCAGCGGACCGGCAATAGCAATACCGGTTACCTGTCGCCACCAGCTTTTGGTGGTTGCGTCTTCAAACATCGCATTAAAATGATCCATGCCTACCAGCCGGAATTTTTCAAATTTACCATTCACAACCGGGCTGAATACCCGGCCCGTTCTGCAAACCGAACAATAGGTAACCATTACCGGTTCGCCGCCAACCGTGTCCTGCACCTGGTGATGATAGCCAATGATCTCGATGGGATAGGCTTTTGCCTGCCCGTTCATAGAAACGCCGATGATGAGTTTGTTGCTGTCGATCTTATTATCAGCCACCGTTACCAGTATTTTATGTTGAGGCTGGATAAACATTTTATCGGCCAGGAATTTAAAATTGAAAGCATAAAATACGGTGGCATAGAGCAGCACAAATATGCCAAGCAGTATCTTCTTCCACCATTTGCTGTGGCTGAAAATATAAAGCATGGGGGGTACAAACAGGATCAATCCCAACACCCTGAACCACCAGATATAATTGTTGAGGAAATAGGCAATATTAATTGTGTTTGCTTTCTGGCTGCCCGGGAAAGGCATGATGAAGTATACACGGAGGATCTCGGTGGCTAATAAGATCAACAGTCCGGTAACAAGCAGTAAGGTTCTTTTCATTGAAACAGTTTGGGATAGTAAATTACAAAAAATAATTTCGTTCAGAAACTGATCAGCAATGATGAAACGCTGAGATTGCTGTCATCCCCGACGAAGGAGGGAACTGTTGGGCAGTGCTAACATTTCCAAGCAGATCCTTCGCTATCACTCAGGATGACAGCTACTTTGGCCTGCAGAACTATATCTCACCATTCAGGAATTTCCAATCCGGGTTAATTGAGTTAATTAAAGTTTCTTTCTTGCTTCTTCGCCAACCCTTTATTTCCTTCTCCCGTGCTATGGCAAAATCTATATTCTGAAAATGTTCGTAATACAACAAGAAATAAGCATTGTATTTTCCTACAAAGGAAGGATGCCTGAAAGGTATCGAGTTTTCCTTATGCTCCTGAAGCCTTCGGTATAGATCATTTGTGACACCCGTATATAAAACAGTTTTATTTTTATTTGTAACAATGTAAATGTAATAATTATGTCCACCGGAGATTTTCATTTTTTATGTATTTGGCAAGGCAGTTCCCTCGTTCCTCGGGATGACAGCTAAGTTGAGCTTTTGGTCCATTCCTCAACAGCAAATTGCCACAAACTATTTTGGATTTTTCCTCACAATCTCTCCAGCATATCCACCACGCCTTCCCGCCTGAGGATAAGATAACCAAGCCGGTCGTTGCTGATACCATCCTTTAAATGATAACTGAAAAGAAGCTGCCCGTCGGCAACCGATGTTTCAAAATACTTAAAGCTGATGTTGGGGTGTTTTTTCAGGTCTTCCCCAATTTCATATAAATGAGTGGAGAGAATAAAGAGTGAGTTTTTTATTTTAAGCAGTCCTTCTATAACAGCACTGCTGCATTTCATGGCGTCCTGCACATTGGTGCCTTTAAAAAGTTCATCAATGAGTATCAGCCATTTTTTTCCGTCGCCTATTTTCTGAATGGTGGCTTTTATACGCTGCACTTCATTATAAAAATAACTTTCGCCCTTGCTGATATTATCCACCACGTTTATATTGCTGAGCATGCCATCAAAAAAAGTCAGCTTCATCTGCTGCGCCGGCACGCCCATACCTATGTGTGCAAGAAAAACAGACGTACCCACCGATTTAATGAAGGTACTTTTTCCCGCCATGTTGGCGCCGGTTAAAAAAAGAAAGTTCGTTTTTTGGTCCAGCGTTACATCGTAAGACACCGGCTCCTGAACCAACAGGTGATACAGCCCGGTTGCTTCAACCACCGGCCCGCTATGCTGAACAAACTCCGGAAAAGCCAGCCCGTATTTCTGCACCGCTTTTGCCATACCATACCAGGCATCTACCTGGGCATAGAGCACCACCAGGTCGAGCATGTTGTGCTTATAATTATATTTAATGAAATGAGCAAAATGCAGCAACTGTGGCCGGGTGAGTGCATCTGAATTTTTATGCCTGGAAACAATATCAAACTGTTGCTTGCTGATGGCCTGCTGAACCTGGCCCAGCAGTCTTTTTAAAGGAGCCGGTTGTTCCGTACCGGAAAATAATTTCAACAACTGCTGAAAGCCCTTTATGAAATCGAAACAATGTTTGGCAGAATAATTCACCAATGCAAAGTCGGGACCGTGTAACAGTTTATACGTATATGCCTCCAGTGCCGAAGGATTGGCAGGAATCATGCTGATGTTTGAATCGAAGAATTTCTCCACCACCATTACGGTTCCGTTGCTGATCTCGGTGGGCCATTGTTGTTGGTGCTGCAAAATAAGTTTGAGTGTTTGCTGAACAGCGATCACTTCTTCCTGCGTTTTCAATGCCGTGCTGAAATTGATACGCAACTGTTCGCTGCCATGCGTTGTGCTGCAGAGGTCGAGTTTATCCAATACAGATACTTCCTCTCCATTGCGGAATACCGAAAGATCATTAAGCGTTGTTTTGTCTATATCCATTGCTATTGAAGATTTAATATTGAATATTAGTACGAGCATGAATTTTTGAAGTACTCGCCAATATTCAATCTTACCTATTACCTCTTAAATCTCATCCGTTGTCCTTTTATTGATTCATCATGGCTTCCATTCTCATAAACCTTATGTCCACTTACAAACGTGCTTACTATAGATGCAGGAAACGTAAAATTCTCTAATGGACTCCACCCGCATTTGTAAAATATATTTTCTTTGGTAACGGTTGAAGGAAGGTTATTATCAACCAGCACCAGGTCGGCGAAGCAGCCTTCCCTTATATAGCCCCTGTTCTCAATTTGAAAACAATCTGCCACGGCATGGCTCATTTTTTCTGCAATTTTTTCCAGGCTGATCCTTCCCTGCTTATGGTAATGCAACATCAGTAACAAAGGATGCTGAACCAATGGCAGCCCGGCATGGGCGTGTTCATAAGGCCCTTCCTTTTCCGTTAAAAGATGCGGCGCATGATCGGTGGCAATTACATCCAGGCGGTCATCAAGCAGTGCTTTCCACAAGGCTTCTTTATTGTTGGGCGCTTTAATAGCCGGGTTGCATTTAATTTTATAGCCCAGCCTTTCATAATCCTCAGCCGTAAAATGCAGGTGATGCACACAAACTTCGGCGGTAATTCTCTTTTCTTTCAACGGCATCATGTTGCCAAAGAGCTGCAGTTCCTTTTCGGTGCTGATATGAAGTATATGTAAACGGCTGTTATACTTCTGTGCAAATTTTATAGCGATGAGTGAGGATTCAAAACAGGCTTCTTCATTCCGTATCAGCGGATGATCGGCTGCGGACAATTCTCCTTTTTCATTTTTGATGCCTTCGTAGTTGGCTTTGATGATGCGTTCGTCTTCGCAATGGGTGGCGATCAGCATTTCGCTTTCCCGGAATATTTTATCCAATGCACTGTGACTATCCACCAGCATATTACCCGTGCTGGCACCCATGAATATCTTCACCCCGCAAACATCTTTTTTTCGATCATTCATCTTAAGTACTTCATCGGCGTTACTGTTGCTGGTGCCCATGAAGAAAGAATAATTTGCCAGCGATGTTTGTGCAGCAATTTTGTATTTGTCTTCCAGCAACTCAGGCGTGAGTGCATTGGGAATGGTGTTGGGCATTTCCATAAAACTGGTAACACCGCCTGCCACAGCGGCCTTGCTCTCTGTGTATATGTTTGCTTTATGCGTAAGTCCCGGCTCCCTGAAATGCACCTGGTCATCGATCACTCCGGGAAAAAGATGCTTTCCTTCTCCATTGATCTCAGTGACCCGGTATTTCGTTTCAATGGAAGAAGCAATTTTCTCTATCCGTTCGCCGTTAGTCAGCAGATCCATCGACTGGATTTTTCCTTCATTAACTACCAGTATGTTCTTAAAAAGGTATTTTTGCATATCTTGAATTCAGATGCCTGTTAAAACTAAAATTATCCAATGCAAATTATTAAAAGCTTAACCAAACTGCTCATTTTTATTTGTCCTGCTTTTGCCACTGCACAATCCACTTACCTCACACAGGGATCCAAAGACATTCATTTTGTAGAGCGGATGGAGATCAAGCAACAGAAAAACACTCATCTGAATTTTTCTACCCTCAAACCTTTTAACCGTAAATATATTGTAGAACAGGCCGAATTCATAGACAGTGCCAGGCTGGGTTATGTGGATACCCTTACCGGGCGTGATAAATACCCCGAATGGATGGATCAGGGGCTTACCACTATTGATGAATACAACCTGCAGCATTTTTTGATGAACAATACCGAATGGGTTACCGGGCCAACCAATGAATTTAAAAGCAGGCGGCCGGTACTGAAGACCTTTTATACCACGAAGCCCAATTTCCTGGAAGTAAAAACGAATAATTTCTTCCTGGCACTGAACCCGGTATTGCAATTCAGTGCAGGCTATGAAACGGGTGCAAAGAATGAATCCATTTACCTGAACAGCCGCGGTGTAACATTAAGAGGCATGATCGGCAAAAAGGTTGGCTTCGCTACTTTTCTCACCGATAACCAGGAAAGAGGGCCGCTGTTCTTCCAGCAGCAGGTAGGTAATTCAAGGGCGGTACCGGGTGTAGGGTTTTACAAACCATTTAAAACATCGGGGGTGGATTATTTTGATGCCCGTGGTTATATAACCTTTAATGCCGCCAAAGCGATCGATATCCAGTTTGGTTACGATAAGAATTTCATCGGCAATGGTTACCGCAGTTTGTTTTTAAGCGACTGGGGTAACAGCAATTTGTTTTTAAAGCTGAATACCCGTATCTGGAAGATAAATTACCAGAACCTGTTCATGGAACTGATGCCGCAGTTTAAAAAAGCGGGCGATACGTTGTTGGACAGGAAATATGCCGCCATGCATCATCTCAGCATGAACGTGACCAAATGGCTGAACATCGGTTTGTTTGAAGGCGTGATCTTTGGCCGCAAGAACCGTTTCGATTTTCAATACCTTAACCCCATCATCTTCTACCGTCATATTGAAGGTACCGTTGGCAGTCCCGATAATGCCCTTGCCGGGTTCGACTTTAAAGCAAACATTGCACACCGTTTCCAGCTTTACGGGCAATTGCTGTTAGATGAATTCATCTTATCTGAGATCAAGAACAAACCAACCAGTTGGGTAAACAAGTGGGGCATTCAACTTGGCATAAAATATTTAGATGCCTTTGGCATAAATAACCTCGATATCCAGGTTGAAACAAACAGGGTTCGTCCGTTCACATATTCGCACAACGATACTATTTCAAATTATACGCACTACAACCAGCCGCTGGCACATCCGTTGGGTGCAAATTTCCAGGAAGTGCTGACCATCATCCGGTACCAGCCTGCGCCAAAATGGAATGTGTACCTGCAGGCTATTTATTATTACCAGGGCTTAGACAGTGCCGGTAAAAATTTCGGCGGCAATATCTTCAGGGATTATACAACCCGTTCCATGAATGAAGGATTCAAGATCGGCAGCGGTAATAAGGCAACCTGTTTCAATGGATACCTGCAGGTATCTTATGAGTTGAAAGAAAATCTATTCGTTGAGATATCCGGCCAGTACCGCATGTATAAAACATTGCTTGTTCCTGCTTCTTCCAACAGTACCATTATTACAGGTGGCATACGGTTGAATATGTTCAGCCGTCGGTATGATTTCTAGATTCAGGATGCTGGATACTGGATAAGAATGCAAAGTCTGTTTAATACATCGAGCCATATCAAGTATCTAGCATCCAGTATCTAGCATCCAGTATCTAGTATCGGGTTTATTCCACCGTTAAGGAGAAGGAAATTATCCGTGAGTTGATTTTGTCGATGGTGTTGGAGAATTTGAGGTTGGTATCCCTGCTGTGTAAATTACCAATACCCCATCCCATTTTAATTTCGGGCGTAAGCACAAACATGGGGAAATAAAAATGGAACCCGATCCCGGCTTCGGCGCCATAATCCAGGCGTTTCAACTTAATGAGGTTCTCTGCTTTTCTTGCACCGGCATTGGAAGCCAGGTCATACTCCGCCTTCATCCCTGCCATCATATATACCCGGAAATTATCAATGCGGTCGCTTTGGAATTTTAACTGCACGGGCAATGTAAGTGTGATGGACTGTACTTTTTTCACCGTTACAAAATCTTCTCCGTCGGGAAAATCGGGCCTGGGCAAACTGTATTCAAATGCTTTTTCAGTGAAGGTAAGATCCACCGGGTAAGTGCGCACGGAAAAATGTTCACTCAGCTTAAGGTTTACCAGCCAGGCAAGGTTGATACCGGTACTGTTGATGCTTTCGATGGTCATGATACTATCCTGCTGCAAAAAAACCGGGTGATGCGTAAAACTGAAGTGTGAGCGGTTGAAACCAAGGTTAATTCCAAAATGTATCGCCTTCTCGTCATGCTCGGGCATGTTGATCTTCTCCCGTAATTGAGAGATCCCGGCCAGGGGAAAGCAGAATAAAGCAATGCCTAATAATTTTATTTTTCTCCGCAATAGATGCTGCATATACCTAAGCTCAGTGGTTTAGAATAAGTGTTTTTATATCCCAGGTTATCCAGGATATCCGTAAAGTTTTTTCCTTCAGGAAATTGTTTAATTGATTCGTCGAGGTATTGGTATGCGTTGCGGTTTTTCGAGAATAATTTACCCACGCCGGGGCAGATGAACTTCATGTATAGGTTATAGATCCCTTTTACAACCGGCATTTTTGGTTTGCTGAATTCAAGAACAACTAATTTACCTCCGGGTTTTAATACCCTTTTGATCTCACGCAATCCTTTTTCCAGGTTCTCAAAATTACGTACCCCAAATGCTACGGTTACCGCCTCAAACGAATCGTTTTTAAAATTTATTGTTTCGCTGTCGCCATTTAACAGTTCAATGCTCTTTTGCAGTCCCAGCTTTTTTATTTTCCCCCGGCCAATCTCCAGCATGCCGTCACTGATGTCGATGCCGGTGATCTTTTCCGGTTTTAATATACCAGATGCCATGATGGCCATATCTGCTGTACCGGTTGCCACATCAAGCAGGTTTTTGGGTTTGATGCCTGCCAGTTGCCTGATGGCTTTTTTACGCCAGGATACATCGATACCGGCGCTGAGAAAACGGTTCAAAAAGTCGTACCGGAAAGCAATATCATTGAACATTCCGGCCACCTGTTGCTTCTTTCCCAGTTCCGAATCTTTGTAGGGTACTACGGTATCGTGTGCGTAATCGGTCATTGGGCGCAAAGATAAGGATAGATAGCGGATACTGGTCCCTGGATGCTGGATACTGGTTGCCGGGAACTCAATCCAGTATCAGGAATCCAGTATCGAGTATCTTTGCCTCATGCAGATCAAATCAGCCAAGTACATCATCAGCAGCCCGGGCTATGAAAAATGCCCGGTACCCGACAAAGCGGAGTATGCATTCATTGGTCGCAGCAACGTGGGCAAATCATCGCTGATCAATATGCTTTGCAATAATGATAAGCTGGCAAAAACTTCGGGATCGCCGGGCAAAACACAACTCATCAACCACTTTGAGATCGTAAGCAGTATTGATGAATCCGACGGCAAGAAAAAGATCAATACGTATAAATGGTACCTGGTTGACCTGCCCGGTTATGGTTTTGCCAAAGTGAGTATACGAAGCCGCAACCGCTGGGAACAGATGATCGAGAATTATCTGCGTAAAAGAGAGAACCTGGCCATGGTATTTGTTTTAATAGATGCCCGCCATTCTCCGCAAAAGATCGACCTCGAATTTTTGGAGCAACTAAAAAAATGGCAGGTGCCGCTTTGCCTTGTATTTACCAAGGCCGATAAAGTAAACCAGCGCACCGTAAGTAAAAACGTTAAAGACTTCCTGGCAGCTATGAAAAAGACCTGGCAGTTCCTGCCACAGAATTTTGTAAGCAGTGCTGTTAAAAAATCAGGAAGAGATAAGATACTTTCCTTTATTGAAGAGACCAATTCCACTTATTATTCCGACAAATGACCCGGTGATGGGAGAGTGAGGTATAGGGCCTGTGTTATCAAACACATGCTGAATAAAAACTGATCTTCAGCAGGATCAGTTCACCACTTTGTTGGCACAACTGCTGCTGGCAAAGGCTTCGGGTTTGGCTTTAAAGGCAAACCCCATTCCCAGGATATAGCCCATTGCTTCCCGTAATGCTTCATTGCTTTTAAAGTGCGGATTGGTGTTGATGTCGGCATGCACTTCCATGTCAACATCATACTCGGTGAACAGGTCGCAGAGTTCGTAAGCGATCTCAATGCTTTTCGCCACTTCCACCAGCATCCGTTCTTTGATGCTGTAAGTCTGCAGCGTTTTTTCATTGTGGATGAACATAAAGCCGCCATGGCCTTCCCGTAAAAAAACAATTACGGTAGCAAACTCCGTTTCCTTGCCTTTTACCTGGCTGTCGGTGCCAATACAAACTTTTAAGTGATAGCTGTTTTGCGATTCTCTTTTGATGGCTTGTTCTACCGCATCTTTGATAGGCAGCTGGATGGGATCACCGTTAAATTTTCTCCATAACATAAAAATGGGTTTTCTAAAGTTACGGATAAATTAAAATACAACGTACCAGTTAACCATATAATAATAGTTGGTACAAATAAAAAAGGGGATAGCCCCTAACGCTACCCCCTGACTTACACATGAATCTACCTTACTGTTTTATAATTCGTTCTGTTTGTTTTTCATTATTGCTGAAAAGCTGAATGATATACATACCATCCGGCTGATCAGAAAAACTGATCTTGTTAATGCCTTGCATACCCGTACCCTTCAATATCGTTCTTCCATTGATATCAGTTAACAGGTACTGGTAGTTCTGAGCCGAATTAACGGCAATTTCATGCTGAACCAATGTAGAAACGTAAAATGGCCTTTCAATATTGCCTGTTCCTCTGAGGATTACTGTATTGGAATACAGGGTTTGATTAAGTACCGAAGTGACTTTCAGGCGGTAATAAACCGTTCCGGTTTTATAAGATTGGTAAGAAAAATAGTTTGCTGATGCAGCGGTTGTTGTTAAGCTGCTGAAATGGCTGCCATCTTCAGATGTCTCGATCACAATGGTTTTGATGGGCTCATCAGCAATGATCTGCCAACTGAGGTTGTGTTTATTCTTGTCAACGATACCACGCAGCCTTATATCATGAATGGGCAAAGCTCCGGAGGTTCCGGTTAAAGTATAGGAACCCAGGCTCCCGTATTCGCCAACATTTGTATTGCCCGTACCATCTATTTTCAGGTAATATGTTCCCGCATTTAAATTGGTATCGATCGTAACACTCATTGTAGCTGCCGGATCGAAAGTAGCTATCAATGCAGCCGATGAATTATAGAGCTCGATCTTTATATCCAGGTTGGCACCTATATAATTATTGGCAACATTGAATGGAATGGCTGTGAGATGAAAGTTTGCGTTTTGTGACAGCGTGAACTGGAACGCATCTTTATCTGAGTTGGTGGTTATAATTCCACTCACACTAAAATTTGCAACAGGCAAACTGTACGTGCCTGCGCTCAATGTTTCGGTATAATCGTCGGGCCGGTAACCAAACCCATTCTGTGTTGCGATAATAGAAAGATTGTCCTGCATGTTTGTACAACCATACGGTGTAGGGCCATTATTCCAGTTGCTCATGTTTCGGTAATAGCTGTTGCCCATGATCGGCGACCAGCCGGTCTCACCACTTCCTGCCCCGCTGTTGTACTGTTCTTCCGGTGTGCTGCAGCTTGCGCCATATTTTGACTGATGTGATAATCCAACGGCATGACCACTTTCATGCGAACAGGCTTCTCCCACCATTTTAGGACTGTAAGGCCCAAGCCGGTCACTGAAAACAAAACCGGGCGTATCATCTCCCCAGGTAAATGAACCCACATAGGCCACGCCACCAACTCCCGGACACCAGGTACTTGTTGTGGTGATGATGATCCGAATACGCCTGTTCAATGGTGCCGCTAAAAAAACCGTTGAATCCGTGGTAATGTTTACATTGAATGGACGGTAATCTTCTGCTACCCGGTTGAATGCTTCAATGATCTGTGGATCGGAAAGACCGGAAGGATCACAATTAAAAGATACACCGCCATTCCATACACCACTTTGCACAAAATGGCCATCAAAGTCTAAAAAAATAGTTGCCGTGGCGGATGGAAAACTGTTGAGTTTGGGAACACTATATGCACTTACCCAAAAAAGGGTAATGAATAAAAGGGTAAAGATCTTTTTCATATCTACTGGATTTATCAAAGGATTTGGATACTAGGGACATTTATAGGGGACTGGTTTTTTATTGCTGATTGCAATCGGGTATCACACGATCGGTCTCAACTTTAATAAGCTGGTAATTGCCTGTGGCATTTTTTTTCAGTTCATACCCATCAAAATAATTTTTGTTGATGATGCGGCCCACATAAGAAACGCTGTTGTCGGTATTGGTGATCCGGGAAACGCTGAAAATGGAATTATGAAAAGCAGGTGATTTTATAACAGCCGATTGAAGGTTGCTGTATTTGACCACGTTGTTCAGCACGTCGCCGGTAAAAGAAAAATTATCAGAAAAAGAAAGGCTGATGTTCTGGCCCGGCGATGCATTAAAGATGCTGCTCAGCGTTGCTTCTGTACAATTAATTACGTCGGGGAAATTACCGAATTGCTTTGGCCTGGATGCAGTTTGCGAATAACCGGTTGTTGTAATAAATGTAAACAGAAGCACCAATGCATAGTATGCAGGTTGTTTCATGGTAATGGATTTTGGTTTTATCGGATAACAGGTTCTGCAATGCAAACGCAGTCAAAATGCCGTTATTTCAATAGCGCCAAAATCTAAAAAGCCTTCTACGGCCTGCGTAGAACAGCTTCTATAAGTGCGTAGGGAGAAGGTTGTTTATTGGGCAAAATAAAAAGGGGCAGCCCCCGCTGCCCCAGGATTTACACATGAATCTACCTTACTGTTTTATAATTCTTTCTGTTTGTGTGTCGTCGTTACTGAAGAGTTGTATGATATACATGCCCGCCGGGTAACCGGTAACATTCACCCGGCTGATGCCTTTTAACCCTGAACCGGCAGAAATCGTTCTTCCATTCATATCAAGCAAACGATATTGATAATTGCTGGCAGCATTAATGACCAGTTCATTTTGTACAAGGGTGGAAACACTGAATGGCTTGTCGGCACTTCCCGTTCCCCTTAGCGCAATGGTATTGGAGTAAACGGTTTGATTGATCACCGATACAACTTTCAGGCGGTAATAAACGGTATTGATTTTATAAGGTTGATACGTAAAGTTTAATGCGGAAGAAGCCAGTGTAGTTAACGAATTGAAATCAGTGCCGTCATCAGATGTCTCGATCAATATTGTTTTTACCGGTTCATCAGCGATGATGCGCCAGTTGAGGTTGTGTTTGTTCTTATCAACCGAGCCACTCAGACTTACATCATGAATTGGCAATGCGCCGCTGTATCCGCTGAGTGTGTATGCACCCAGGCTTCCGTACGAACCAATATTGCTGTTACCTGTGCCATTCAGTTTCAGGTAATACGTACCCGCATTTAAAACCGTATCGATCGTAACACTCATAGTTGTGAGTGGATCATAAATCCTGATAAGTGTGGCAGCAGCATTATATAATTCAACCCGTATGTCAAGATTGGCGCCAATATAATTTGAGCTTACGTTGTAAGGAATGGCTGTTAAATGAAGATTTGTATTTTGTGCCAGCGTAAACCGGAAAGCATCTTTATCTGCATTGGTGCCTATCAACCCGTTGATACTAAAATTTGATACAGGAATTGTATAGGTACTTGCATTTAGTGTTTCTGCAAAATCATCCGGCCTGTAACCAAATCCATTCTGTGACGAAATAATGGAAAGGTTATCCTGCACCGAATTGCATCCGTAAGGGGTGGGGCCGTTGTTCCAGTTGCTCATGTTGCGGTAATAGCTGTTGCCCATGATCGGCGACCAACCGGTTTCGCCGCTGCCTGCCCCGCTGTTATATTGTTCAATGGGCGTGCTGCAATCTGATCCATATTTTGATTGATGAGAAAGACCCAGCGTGTGACCGCTTTCATGTGAGCAGCATTCGCCAACCATCTTTGGGCTATAAGGACCTAATAAGTCACTGAACACAAAAGCCGGCGTATCATCGCCCCAGGTAAAGGAACCCACATAAGAAACTCCCCCCACGCCCGGATACCAGGAACTTGTGGTAGTGATGATAATTCTCACCCGTTTATTGAGTGGTGCAGCTAAGAATACAGTTGAATCGGTTGTGATGTTGATATTAAAAGGACGAAAGTCTTCCGCAACCCGGTTGAATGCTTCAGTGATCTGCGGATCCGTCATACCCGACGGCGTGCAATAGAAAGATGTTCCTCCATTCCAAACGGTACTCTGCACATAGTGCCCGTCAAAGTCAAGGAAGATGGTTGCCGAGGCAGAAGGAAAACTGTTTAAAACAGGAACAGCAAGACTTTTAAATGAAAAAGCAATTGCTGTGAGCAGTAGTAACGTAAACTGTTTTTTCATGATTCATGCATTGGGGGTTATGCAATTGTTGTTATTGGATAGTTTATTGCTGCGTACAATCGGGGATCACCCGATCGGTCTCAACTTTAATGAGCTGGTAATTTCCTGCAGCATTCTTCTTCAGCTCATACGCATCAAAATAATTTTTGTTGATGATGCGGCCCACATAAGAAACACTGTTGTCTTTATTGGTGATCCGGGAAACGCTGAAGATAGAATTGTGAAAAGCAGGAGATTTGATAACGGCCGATTGAAGGTTGCTGTATTTAACCACGCTGTTCACCACATCCCCGGAAAAAGAAAAATTATCAGAAAAAGAAAGGCTGATGTTCTGCCCCGGCGTTGCATTAAAAATATTACTCAGCTCTGTTTCTGCACAATTTATTACGTCGGGGAAATTGCTGAACTGCTTTGGCTTGGATACGGTTTGCGAATAACCGGTTGTTGCAAGGAATGTGAACAGCAACATTATTGCAATGGCTGCAAAATGTTTCATGGATTTGGTTTTTTGGATAATTGGATAACTTGTTCTGCAGAGTCTAACGCAGAGGAAGAGTCTTTAGTATATTATGGGCTTAAAAAACAGGCGATAAGAAGTTAAGAGGAAGTTATCAGAACTGGCCCGTGCTTAATAGCACCAATGTGCAGGCTTCCACCGGTTCGATGCCGTTCTTTTGGGCAAGCGCTGCCAGTTCATCATTTTCGGCACCGGGGTTGAAGATTATCCGTTTGGGATGGAGAGATAAGATGTAATCGTAATATTCCTGCTGGCGCAGCGGATTCAGGTACATGGTAACGGTATCAATATCATCGAAAGGTTTTTGCTCAGTTTCGATGGCAACAGAATTTACCGTTCCTTTCTTTTTACCGATCGCCACCACCGGGTGCTGCTGACTGAGCAGTCTTTTTATGGCCAGGTTGCTGTAGCGGGCCGGATTTTCAGATGCACCAAGCACCAATGTTTTTTTCTGTTCCATATCAGTTTAAAAATCTTGCTTTGATCTCGGGGGTAGGTATCATGCACTCGGCTCTAACGCCAAACCATTTATACCTGTTCTTAGCGACCCAGTTGTAAACAGCATCCCGGATGAATTCAGGTACGATGATAAAACCATAACACAAAGGCCATAACCCTCTCAAATGCCGGCAAACTTTTAACGCAGCCGAAGATCTTGAATACACTTTTCCGTTTTCAATAAACACAAAAGACTCCATCGCTGTTACCGGTAAATGATACTTCTGCAACAGTCCCTGGCCGGCTTCTGATTGCAGTGCAGCAAACCGGATCACCTTTTTCTTATCTCTCCTAATCACAAACCTGACCACACGGTTACACAAATTGCAGATACCGTCAAATAATATGATTGGTTGTTCTTTCACCGGGCACAAAGTTAACTTTGATTTTTTGATTGCATTTTTATTTGCTGTGCTTTAAGATATTATTAATCGCCGCTTCCAGCGTTGGATACATGAAGGTAAATCCTGATTGTAGCAACCGTTCCGGAATAACCCACCTGCTTTTTAATACCAGCTCGGTTTCTGTTTTAATGAAGACTGCTCCTATTCTTAATAGCCAAGCTGGCATTGGTATCCCGATCTTCATTCCCATATTCTTCCTGAGCAATTGCATGAGTGTTCGATTGGTTACAGGACCCGGTGCACTGGTATTGATCACACCGCTTAATTCATTATGCTCTTGTAAATAAACAATAATGCTGAACAAATCATCGATATGGATCCAGCTGAATTGCTGGTTTCCACTTCCCTGTTTACCACCCATTCCGAAACGGACCAGGTTTTTCAATGGCTTCATTACTCCCCCATCCTTTCCTAACACAATGGCCATTCGCAGTGCGACCTGTCTTGTTTTGATTAATTTAAAATCGAAAAAAGTCCTCTCCCAGTTCGTAGCAACATTTACAGAGAACCCACTACCTATTTCTCCTGTCCTCTCTGTCATAGGCCTGTCTTCTGCATGACGATAGATGGTGGCTGTACTTGAGTTTATCCAGAGTTTCGGTGGGTTTTCACAAAGCAAGATAGCTTCTCCTAATAATCCGGTTGTATTAATTCGTGAATCAAATATCTCTTTCTTATTTTTATCATTGTAGCGGCAATCAACCGATTTACCGGCAAGGTTGATCAGCATTTCTGCATTTTCAAGTGCCTGCTTTATTGCTTCACCGTCATTCCAATTAACATGAGATGGTTGCCTTGAAATGACCAATACCTCGTACCCGAGTTCTTCAAATCTCCGGGCAAGGTATTTACCAACAAAACCAGTTCCTCCTGCTATAACTATTTTCTTATTCATTTTTACTTTCACATTAAGTAGCCTGTTAAGTTTGAAACAAACAGTAATATAAAGATCAGTGAAAAAGCTACAAACATTGTATTCATCAAGACCGCCCCTATTTTAAATATTTTCTTCTTGGGTATATCATACATTGGGTAATAGGCAAACTGGGTAATTACTTTTCCTGTCCAGTAAGCAGCTATCAGGCCGGTTAACGCCACGGCCAGGCTGGTATTATTTTTCAGGTCCTGTGTAAACAGGATAGCGATCAATCCAAAAGAAAAATTCAGTCCCTGGATATACCTGCCATATGTTTTTGCAATTTCCTGGTTGAGTGGTTTAAGCTTCTTGATATCGTTGTACCAATCGAAGACTCGGTGACGAATATAAGGATAGATGATGGCTGTAAAGATCATGCCCAGTCCGCCAAGTATGATGAGCCAGTTTGGAATATTAATTTTCATGATCGTGGTTTTTATTTTAAAATATCTAAAGGCCGTTGATTCATTTTCCATACTTCTCCAAAGCAAAGCCCGGTATAAAAAATAGCCATAAAAGGGGCGGTAAATGCAAGCACCCAAAAAGAGCCGGGTATGGTAACGAGTGAAATAAAGGTGAGCCAGTGATAAATATACCGGGCTCCCCATCTTTTGGTAAAGAAACCTGTAAAGGCATGAACGATCATGCTGATGACCTGCCAACCTCCTACCACAAAATACCCGGTGAGTATGTTGGTGTCGATAAGACTTTCCGGTTTATCAATCATATTAATCAGCACAAAAGAAAGGATGAGCCCGGTGCTTATCCATGCGTCGAAGGTTTTAAATGTTTTCATATCTGTATATTTTAAACTTTCAGAAATTTATGAAAGATGATTTCTAAATAAAAGCCGCTAAGCGGCTTCCCTGCTTTCAGGCAGTTTTATTTAAAGAACTTTAGCAGACTCCCCAAGAACCAGTTTTCGTCTGCCTTGATCATTACATCAAGCATTTTATCGGCCTGGCCGCCAAATTTCCTGATGCCGCCGACCGTATCAACAAACTGTTTTACGTTCTTGTCTTTTTTGTCACCATCAATCTGCTCCAGTTGCCCTAATAATTTCAGCATGGGATCCAGTTCCCTTTTCTTTCTTTCCTTAATGATCTGGGTGGCTACCTTCCAGATATCTTTTTCCGCGGTAAAGAATTCCCGGCGTTCACCGGGAATGAGTACCCGTTCCACCAGCCCCCAGGAGATCAGTTCCCGGGTGTTCATGTTCACATTGCCGCGGCTGATGTTCAGTTGCTCCATGATATCGTCCTGCGTAATGGGGTCGGGGCTGATGAGCAGCAGCGCATGGATCTGCGCCATGGTGCGGTTGATGCCCCAATGCGTACCAAAGGCGCCCCAACTGCTGATGAACTGTGCTTTTGCTTCGGAAAGTTTCATGATGATTTATTTGTACTGTAAAGATAATACAGTTTTTGAATTTTCAAAACTTATTGAAAATAAATTTTTGACGCAAAATAAAAAAGCGCTGGTCTTTTAAACCAACGCTTCCCAATATTATTTTGCCCTGCTTCTATTACAACAACATCGTAACCGGGTTCTCCAGGTATTTCTTCAGTGTTTGCAGGAAAGCAGCTCCCACAGCCCCATCCACGGTACGGTGATCGCAGCTCATGGTCAGCATCATTACATTGGTCACGCCAAAGCCATCTGCTTTTTTAACCACTATTTCTTTTATCCTGCCCACGGCAAGAATGGCACTGTCGGGTGGATTGATGATGGCGGTAAATTCCTCTATGTCCATCATTCCTAAATTAGAAATGGTAAAGGTATTCCCACTGAATTCCTGTGGTTGTAGTTTTTTATCTTTTGCCTTACCGTATAATACTTTTGCTTCGGCAGCAATTTGTGATAAGGTCTTTTGATCAGCAAAGCGGATCACCGGAACGATCAGTCCATCGGGTGTAGCTACTGCACTGCCGATATGTATGTGATGATTCTGGCGGATGAACTCTCCCATCCAGCTGCTGTTCACATTCGGATGCTGGCGAAGCGATAAAGCCACCGCCTTAATAATAAAATCGTTGAACGATATTTTTACCGGGCTGAGTTCATTTAACTGTGCACGAACATTGATCGCATTGTCCATGTTTATTTCCATGGTCAGGTAAAAATGCGGAGCACTGAATTTGCTTTCGCCCAGCCTGCGTGCAATGGTCTTGCGCATTTGCGTAAGCGGAATATCGGTATGGCCTTCTTCGCCCGTTGCTGTAAACACCGGCACCGGCGCAGCAGCTATTTTTGCTTCAGGGGCTGCAGAACCGGCTGCACCCGGAACATAATTGTCAACATCTTTTTTAGTAACCCGGCCCCCGTCACCACTGCCGTTTACTTTATTGATATCAATTCCTTTATCGGCTGCTAATTTTTTTGCAAGCGGAGAAGCTTTGAGGCGTTGGCCGTTGGCCGTTGCTGGTTGTTCGTCCGTAGGACTCTGTGAGCTGCTCGTTGTTTGTTGCTTGGGTGCTGTTTCCACAGGCTCGCTTTCGGTCAACGATCCACGACCAACGGTCAACGTATTTGCTCCTGATTTTTCTGCTGCCACATACGCACTCACATCTGTACCGGCCTTGCCCACAATGGCAATGATCTCATTTATTTTTGCGGCTTTACCTGCTTCCACACCAACATATAATAAAGTACCTTCTTCATAACCTACTACTTCCATGGTTGCTTTGTCTGTTTCCACTTCAGCCAACACATCATCACTCTTTACAAAGTCACCTATTTTTTTATTCCAGGCGACGATCTTTCCTTCCGTCATCGTATCGCTCAGCAAAGGCATGCGGATTTCTTTGGCACCGGCTGGGAGAGAGATGGTTTCGGGTTTGAGGTTTGTGGCTTGTGGTTGGGGAACTTCAGCGGCAGGGGCAGCGGCAGTTTTTGCTGCAGCAGGCTCAGCTCCTTCTATCAATGATTTATAATCTTCCCCTTCTTTTCCTACAATGGCAATTACCTGGTTGATCTTGGCGGCTTCGCCGGCAGGCACGCCTATGTATAATAAAGTGCCGTCCACATAACCGTTCACTTCCATGGTAGCTTTGTCGGTTTCTACCTCGGCCAGCACATCGTCGCTTTTTACTTTATCACCTACTTTTTTATTCCAGGATATTATTTTCCCCTCGGTCATCGTATCGCTCAGCAGCGGCATGCGTATCACTTCTGCCATAGTATTGGTCGCTTATTTTTAATTGAAGTTCGAAATTAATGCAAAATGCGGAAATGGGGGCAGTTCGGCTCAATAATCCAGTTCCAGCCGGAGCCGGTCTTTTAATTCTTTCACCAGCGGGTATTCTTCAATGATCTTCAGGTACTGTTCCCGGGTATTCAGCCGCCTTTCCCCAGGCTGGGCAGCCTCTTCCTTTTCTACTATCACAACATTATAGGTGAGTTGCCGGTTGCAAAAATGGTCCTGCAGGCAGTCGACCAGTTCGGCCCTTTCCTGGTCAATGAATTTTTGCTGAATATTACTTCCGGTGATGATCTCGATGGAATTGTTGTCAACGATCCGTAAAACAGCGTCTTTAAAATTGGTAACGGCCGAATGATTTTTACGGTCGTTCAGCTTTTGTATGAACTTTCCCCAACAGAGCCTGAGTTCTTCATCGGTTACATCTTTTACTCCATTCCCGTTTGACTTATTCTGGGCAGTTACTTTTTTCCGGATGGCATCCAGTGAGCCGAGTGATCTTTTTGGTTCTGCTGAAACAGGCTCCGGTTGCTGGGCTGTTTTTTTCTGTACAGAAGGTTCCGGTTCTTCGATCAGCAATTTGGCTTCTGTATTTTTTTCAACAGCAGGCTTTGTGGTAATTTCTGCTTCTTTCAACCGAATGACGGGCAGGGCTTTAAATGCTACCGGCTTTGCAGACTCAACCAGTTTTTTTTTTGAAACAGCGCCTTCCGTATCCACCAGTTCCACTGCCTGGGCCAGGTAGCAGAGCTTGATGATGGCCAGTTCCACATGCAGCCGTTTGTTTCTTGCCTGGCGGTAGTTTATCTCTGATTCGTTCAACAGGTTCAGCGCAGCAAGTAACCAACTTGTTGCTATTTGTTTTGCCGCCTGCATGTATTTTTGTTTGAAGTCATCTGCCACTTCCAGTAAAACAGCAGCTTTTGCATCTTTACACACCAGCAGGTTCCGTATGAATTCGCTGCAGCCTTCCAGCAAAGTGTCGCCTTCAAATCCTTTTTGATTTATTTCATCATACAGCAGTAAGGCATCACTCAATTTCTGCTGCTGCATGCAATCGAGCAGTTTAAAATAATAATCCTCATCTAAAATATTCAGGTGCTCTAAGGTATTGCTGTAGTTTACTTCACCATTGGTAAAGCTTACTATCTTATCCAGGATGCTGAGTGCGTCCCGCATGCAGCCTTCACTTTTTTGTGCGATCACGTGCAGGGCTGCTTTCTCTGCTTTAATATTTTCTTTATCACAGATCTCCTGCAGGTGATCGATGGTATCGTTGTTGGTGATGCGTTTGAAATCAAATATCTGGCAACGGCTGAGAATGGTTGGGAGTATCTTATGTTTTTCTGTGGTAGCCAGGATGAAGATGGCATACGGAGGCGGTTCTTCCAGCGTTTTTAAAAATGCATTGAAGGCCGATGAACTCAGCATGTGAACCTCATCCACGATATATACTTTGTATTTACCTGCCTGTGGCGCAAAGCGAACCTGTTCTACCAGGCTCCTTATATCATCCACCGAGTTATTGCTGGCAGCATCCAGCTCATGAATGTTCATGGAGGTACCTGCATCAAAGGAAACGCAGCTGTTGCAGGTATTGCAGGCCTCGCCATCGGCGGTTTGGTTAAGGCAATTGATCGTTTTGGCTAATATCCTTGCACAGGTTGTTTTACCCACACCCCTCGGACCGCAAAATAAAAATGCATGCGCAAGCTGGTTATTTTTGATCGCATTTTTTAATGTAGTGGTGATGTGCGCCTGCCCAACGACCGTAGAAAAATTCTGGGGCCTGTACTTTCTCGCTGAAACAATAAACTTATCCATACGCCGCTAATTTCGGTATTCTAAGCTGTAAAAAAGAATTTGTTTTTGATGGTCCGACGTTCCGTCTGACCATTGAATTTGCCACAGAAACTCTGAAGCACAGAAAAAACCAGTACTGACTTAAGACACAACCGGGTGCCGGTTAAATTCCTTCAGCCGGTCGAACAAATACCGGTACGTGGCCAGGTTGCGGCTGCGGAAGGTATCACCAAAACTCTCTGCTACGTTGATCATTTTGGGATTAAAATCCCCGATCCATTGCATTTCGTATTCGAGGTATTGCTGGTTAGGTTTCTGAACGATCTTACGGCATTCGCCGATGATATAAGAATCAATTCCCTTGCCCTGCCATTCTGGTACCACGCCAAATACAAGCCCTACAAATTTTTTGGTTGGCCTGAATTTCTGCCGCCACACAAACTCCAGTTTCTGCAGCAGTCCGAATTTTCCGTTCATGTGTTTAAAATACTGGTTGATATCCGGCAGGTTAATGAACATGGCAATGGCGGTTCCTTTGTGGTAAGCGAAATATAAAATGTCTTCATCCATTACCGGTTTCATTTTTTTAAACATCAGCAACACCTGTTCCTTGTTCATCTGCTTTAATCCGCCGTGGCCCGCCCATGCTTTGTTATATACTTCCACAAAATCGGCGGCGTATTTTTCCAGGTTATTTTTTTTGATGGTATCAAAACCAATGTCGGGATCTGATTCGTTCATTTTATGGCGCTCCATGGTTTTTTGCGCCAGCGGTTTTTTTGCATCAAGCGCAAAGCATACCTGGTTATAAAAAACTTTAAATCCATAATTCTCAAAAAGGTTGATATAATACGGCGGGTTATAATTCATGCAGTAAAGCGGTGGCGTAAAACCCTGGGTGATCAGTCCCCACCAGCGGTCACGTTCGCCAAAATTGATGGGGCCGTCCATTGCTTCCATACCCTGCTGTATAAGCCAGTGCTTTGCATTGTCGAATAAAAGGTCGGCTGCATCCTGGTTGTTGATGCATTCAAAAAACCGATGCCGCCAACAGGCAAATCGTCTCCCTTGTTCTTGTATTTTTTGTTGGTGAAAGCGGCAATGCGCCCGATGAGTTTCCCAGCATCATCTTTTAATATCCAGCGGGTAACTTCTCCAAAGCGGAAGGCCTTATTTTTTTCTTTGTCAAAAACTTCGTTGATATCCTTATCCAGCGGGCGGATCCAGTTGGGGTCGTTTTTGTGCAATACAACAGATACCCGGATGAATTCGTTTGCTGTTGTATTATCTGTAACAGGAATGATCTGCATTTGTAAGATTAATGCAGCAAATATAAGAAAGCCGGCTTATTGAATATTCTCAATGATGCCGGCAATACCTTGTCCGCCGCCCACACAGGCGGTAACAATGCCGTATTTTTTATTGAGGCGTTTCATGTCGTTCACCAATTGAATGGTGAGTTTACAACCGGTACAACCCAATGGATGACCCAATGCAATGGCGCCGCCGTTTATGTTTACGATATCGGGGTTTAAGTTGAGGGTTCTTATTACGGCCAACGACTGCGAAGCAAATGCTTCATTCAGTTCGATGAAGTCTATTTGAGAAAGGTTCATGCCTGCCTGCTTCAAAACTTTGGGTACGGCTTCCACCGGGCCAACGCCCATAATGCGTGGATGAACGCCCGCACTGGCACAATTCACTAATCGTGCAATTGGTTTTAATCCCAGTTCATTTACCATCTTCTCACTCATCACAATAACAAAAGCGGCACCGTCGCTTGTTTGAGAAGAGTTACCCGCAGTAACTGTTCCCCCCATGGCGAAAGCAGGTTTTAATTTTGCCAATCCTTCCGGTGAGGTGTCGGCACGAAAGCCTTCATCCGTATCTACAACAAAATTTCTTTTTTGTTTTTTTCCTTTGGCATCCAGGTAAACTTCTTCCACGTTAATGGGCAGAATGCCTGGTTTAAAAAAACCTTCTTTGATGGCATTACCGGCCTTGAGATGACTATTATAACTGAAAACATCCTGGTCTTCCCGGCTAACATTATATTCTTTGGCAACTGCTTCTGCTGTTAATCCCATGCTCAGGTAATAATCAGGATCGGTTGAAGAGATGGCATAGGAAGGAACGGTTTTCCACCCGGCTGTTGGCACCATGCTCATACTTTCGGTTCCGCCGGCAATGATGCATTCGGCCATCCCGGTCCTTATTTTAGCGGTTGCCATGGCAATGCTTTCCAGTCCGCTGGCACAATAGCGGTTGATGGTAATACCCGGCGCATGAATGCCCACCGCCCTTGCGGAGATCATGCGGCCCACCTGTAAGCCCTGTTCTGCTTCCGGTACCGCATTACCCACGATCACGTCATCCACTCTTTTTACATCTAACTGGGGTACACCTGCCAACAGGCCTTTAATTACATCCACGGCCAGGTCATCGGGTCTTGTAAAACGAAAACTACCTTTTTTACTTTTTGTTACAGCTGTTCTGTAGCCGGCGACTATATATGCTTCCTGCATGATAAAACTGTTTGAGGTTTGAAGTCTGAGGTTTGAAGTTGGCCGTTTCGATTTAGGGGATCTAACCTGAAACCACAAACTTCAAACCTCATTTAGTTGTTTATGCAACTTTCGATACCAAAGTTATAATTTCTGCATCAAACCAAAAAACTCAGGGCGGTAACTTAATTTTGCGTCAATGTATAAGTTCCTCCGCTCTGTTTTATTCCTGTTTGACCCCGAATGGGCTCATTATTTTTCGATGAATTGTTTAAGCTTGTGGTGAAAAATTCCCGGGGGGAAAAGCCTGTTAATTGCCATCTACAAGCCAAAAGGAAATATTCAATTTGATCTCGCCATTGGCGAGATCAATATTCAATTTCCCAACCGGGTTGGCCTGGGCGCCGGCTTTGATAAGAACGCCAAATATTTGAATGAACTGGAAGCGCTCGGTTTTGGTTTTGTTGAGATAGGAACCGTTACTCCGCTGGCACAGGCCGGTAATGATAAGCCCCGGCTATTCCGCCTGCCAAAAGACAAGGCGCTCATCAACCGCATGGGCTTTAATAATGACGGTATTGAAGTAATTGTACAAAGATTGCAGGCCTGGAAACTAAAAAACCTCAAACTACAAACTTCAAACAGCAAACTCATCATTGGCGGAAACATCGGTAAAAACAAGATCACCCCCAATGAAGATGCCTGGAAGGATTACGAGATATGCTTTACTGCATTGCATCCCTATGTAGATTATTTTGTGGTGAATGTTAGCAGTCCGAATACACCCGGATTGAGGGAACTGCAGGAGAAAGAATCGTTAAGAAAAATATTCGGACAATTAAAAATTAAAAATGAAGAATTAAAAATTAAAAAGTCCATACTATTAAAAATCGCACCCGACCTTACCCGGGAACAGTTGGATGACGTAATTGACCTGGCTCTTGAAATAAAGCTCGACGGATTGGTAGCAGCAAACACCACCATCAGCAGAGACCAACTCAAAACTCAAAACTCAAAACTCAAAACCATTGGTGCTGGCGGCTTAAGCGGTTCTCCATTAAAACAGCGAAGTACCGAAATAGTAAAGTACATTCATCAAAAAACCAACGGGCAGATACCCATCATTGCAAGTGGTGGTATATTTACGGGTGAAGATGCAAAAGAAAAATTGAATGCCGGTGCATCGCTTGTGCAGGTATGGACAGGTTTTATTTATGAAGGGCCCGGTATTGTAAAACAAATCTGTAAATCATTATAAAATAAATGGAACATCTTTTTACATCAGAAAGTATCATCAGTTTTTTCATACTCGTTATACTGGAAGTGGTATTGGGCATCGACAACGTGATTTTTTGTCAGCATCATTCTTAACCGGCTGGAGAAGATCAAAGACCAGAAAAAAGCGAGGCGGATGTGGATGATCACCGGCATCATTTCCCGCAGCCTGCTTTTAATGGGGTTAGGCTGGTTACTCACCCAAAAAGGAAAAGCGATCTTCACACTGTTTGGAAAAGGCTTTGACCTGGCCAGTATCGTAATGCTGGGCGGTGGTCTCTTTCTCATTTACAAATCGGTGATGGAGATACATCATAAACTGGAAGGAGAAGATCCCAACCTGTTGACGCAAAAAACAAAAAAAATATCACTGGGTAATGCCATCGGGCAAATTATTTTAATTGATGCTGTTTTCTCATTCGACAGCATTATCACTGCGGGTGGTACTGCAAAATATGTTGAGATTATGATTGCTGCTGTTGTGATCGCGATGACGATCATGTTCTTATTCAGCCCGGCTATCTCTGCATTCATACATAAGCACCCAACTTTAAAAATGCTGGCCCTTTCATTTTTAGTGATGATAGGTTTAAGTTTAATTATTGAAGGCTGGGATAGTGAAACAGCAGAGCATCTTCATCTGAAGAACTATATTTATTTTGGAATGGCATTTTCTTTTGGCGTAGAAATGCTGAACATGGTGATGCGGAAAAGAATGGCTAAAAACAGGGTGGTACGTTTAAATGAACCTGTGTTGCCGGATGAAGAAGAAAAATATTCAGACGAGGCGAAATAAAACAGCTCCGGAAATACTATGTTAACTAACTTTTCTAATATTCGACCTAAAAATTACTGCACCGCTGAAATATAATAATTAATAGCTGCGGGGTCAATTGCACCGCCTGTAAGGTTTCTGTATCGTATTTTAATATTGCCTGAAGACGAAACCCTGGCCCAGGCTATAATAATTCCACTTGGCAGATCTGCCGAGGGCGAAACAGATACAGCAGCAGTTGTGGCCACATTTGCCAACGGCACAATAACATCCAGTTCGCCATTTGCAGGCACACTGCCTACGTTTACATTTACAACATCCTGTATTAAAGCTGAATTAATGGTACCATTAGTGCCCAGCTTAAAAGTTCCATTATCATCCAAATGTGCAACCGGAGTCGTTGTGTTGATGCCCACAAAATCATTTTTTGCTACAAACAAATCATAATCACAACATCCCCCTGCCCCAAATCCAATTGCACTATCTGGGGTAAAAGTTATTGAACTACGACTAAAAGTGGAATCTGTTCCGGAAAAAATTGTAAAATCCGTTGTGGATAAATTCATAAATTGAATTCTCGCACTTCCAATACCATTATTTTCAAAAATGGCTGTTCCATTACCGGCATATTTCGCATTAGGTAATTTACCACCAAAGCTTACATGCAGTTGGGCTTCGGGGGCACTATTGGCGATACCCACTTGTCCGGTCCTTTCTACAAAAACTCTATTAGTAGAACTGTTACCAGTACGCAGGGATATGGAACTATCCGCATTAAATAATATTCCACTCCTTTGCAATGTTGAAGTATTACCTGAGAAAATACCAGTTTGCTCGTCATTTGGGTTTAATAATTGTACATATGAAGTAGTGCTGTCTTCAATTACCAACGTTCTGTTAGAAATCGAAGCGATACTGCCTGATGATGCTTTTCTTACATGCAGGCTTGCTTTTGGGCTGCTAATACCAATACCCACATTCACATTGGCTGTTGCGCCATTTACACTGTTTATACTCCCTAATACCAGGCTGTTGCTGGCATCTGCCTGTGCAAAAGCGCCAATGGCAGTTGTGTTGCTTAAAGTGGCACTACCGGCGTCAGACAAATAACCAATAGCTGTATTATTAGAACCGCTAGTTATGATATTTAGTGCATTTGAACCAATTGCTGTATTATTGTCTCCGCTAGTCGCATTTGCCAGCGAACTATCGCCAAAACCAACCGACCTGAAAGCTGAGGAATTGCTTTTTACACCAGCTCCTTTACCAAAATAATAATTGGCATTATTAATGTCAAGCTGACCCATGCGAATGTTACTCTGTTTAAAGCGCAGTGGTTCATTGTCTGTTGTTCCAATAAAATTAACCGCCGTATCTGTACCAACGTTTCCTGTGGTTTTCCAATCGTTGCTTTCAAGGGGATTTAACCAAAGCCAGGTTGTACCATTGTAATAATGAAAGCCCACACTATCCGGCGATGTTTGATAAACCAGCAGCCCGGTGGCCGGTGTTGTAATGGCATTTTTTTGTGCCTTGGTCATGCGTGGCAACAGTAAACCTTTGGTGGTGCTTTTTACATCCAGTAAAGCACTGGTGTTGGCGGTACTACCATCTGTGTTTATAGATAGCGACTGGCTGATTGCTTTATTGCAAAAAAATAAAAGAAAAAGGCTGAATATATATTTCATGAAAAATGTCAGTTTTGTTATCGGCAATGTTCAAAAAAATAAGAGCTCGTTTAAAATTGCAACAACCAAAAGAATAAAAATAGAAATAATCTCTTAAATGTGGTACTGCATCTATAAAATAAAAAAATCAAACAGTTAACAGCACTGCCGCCGCAATCCCTGCCGTCTCTGTTCTCAACCTGGTATCACCAAGACTTACCGCACTGTAATGATTTTGCAAAGCCAATTCAATTTCGTCCGCCGTAAAATCCCCTTCGGGCCCAATTAAAATAATTTTTGAAGATAAGATAGCATTGTTCAGATCAACCAGGTTTCTCTTGGCATCATCCATACAATGAGCAATAAATTTTTGTTGCTGTGCAGATGATTTGACAAGTTCATTAAATTTTGCAGGCTCATGCAAAACCGGCAACCAGCACTGCTGCGATTGCAACATAGCACTAACAAGAATGCTTTTCAGCCGTTCCCCCTTGAATGCCGTTTTTTCTGTACGTTCACAAACCAGTGGAATAATCTCGGATACCCCCAGCTCGGTTGCTTTTTCCAGGAACCATTCAAAACGGCTGCTGTTTTTGATCAGGGAGATGGCAATGGAAATGTTTGAGGTTTGAGGTTTGAGGTTTGAGGTTTGCAGAATCTTTACCGTACACTTTTTTCGATTGTTGTCTGTTATTTCACAGGTGAACAGATCTCCTTTGCCATTGGTCAGTTGCAGCTGCTCGCCGTTCTGCATACGCAGTACCTGCACCATGTGCTTGCTGGTATCTTCATCCAGTACAACATCATCAGTTGTTGATGCATCGATATCTTCTTTATAAAAAAACGGCAGTGCCATAAATAAAAAATCAGCGTAAAAATAATATTCACGCTGAATTTATAATTTTTAATTCTTCATTTTTAATTCTAGAAAGGCGCATCTTCATCAAACTCTCCCTCATTCATCTTGCTCCCTTTCTGTATATAGAGTTTGGCTCCATCGCCATCATCGGTCTTCACCGGCTTCCAGTTACCACCCGGCAAGCCGCTTGCAAAATCACTTCCGCCTTCTTCTTCGATGAATTTCTGAATGTGCAGTAATGCTTTCAGTTTAACCGTATCCAGGCTACCATTACGGTGCTTGGCTATTTTTACAAAGGTTTCTCCTTTGTTACTTTCACCAAATTCATTGGCGGTGATATCGTAATATTCAGGACGATAAAGGAACATAACCATATCGGCATCCTGTTCAATGGCACCCGATTCACGCAGGTCACTCAGTTGCGGGATCTTGGCGCCTTCTTTTCTTTTCTCTACTTCACGACTTAACTGCGACAAGGCAATGATGGGCACCTGCAATTCTTTAGCAAGCCCTTTCAGATCACGGGATATACGGCTGATCTCCTGTTCCCTGTTACCGTTACGGTTTTCGCCGGCCCCACTCATTAATTGTAAATAGTCAATAATGATAAGGCCAACATTGTGTTTGTTTTTTAAACGGCGGCATTTTGCACGCAGTTCAAAAATATTCAGCGCTGCGGTATCATCAATAAAGATGGGTGCTTTTGACAAACGTTCAATGCCCCGTTTGTACAATTGTTTCATCTCATGTTCTTCCAGTTTGCCACGGGCGATCTTTTCGAGCCATATTTCACTTTCGGCACTTAATATCCTTTGCACCAATTGCCCGCTGCTCATTTCCAAACTAAAGAATCCCACGGCGGTTGGTTTAACCGGGTCGAGTGCTGCACTGCGTGCCAGGTTTAAAGCAAATGCGGTTTTACCTACTGAAGGACGTGCGGCAAGAATGATAAGATCTGTTGACTGCCAGCCATACGTTATCCTGTCCAGTGAAGGGAAACCGGTAGGCACACCGGTAATATCTTCCTGGCGGTTGCGCATGTCTTCAATACGCTGGATGGTTTTTACCAACACCGTATCAATGCTGTCGAAATTCTTGCGCAGGTGATTGTTGGTTATTTCAAAGAGTTTACTTTCTGCATCGTCAAGCATGTCAAACACATCGGTGCTGTCTTCATACGCATCGCCAATGATCTCTCCGCTGATGCGGATCAATTCCCGTTGAATGAATTTTTGTAAAACAATTCTTGAGTGGGCATCAATATTGGCTGATGAAACAACGGCGTTGGTTAATTTGGTAACGTAATAAGGTCCACCAACTGCATCCAGTTCTTCCCGGAATTTTAATTCTTCCACAACCGTTAACAGATCTATCGGGAGGCTTTTAATGGCAAGTCCCTGCATGGCTTTAAATATCCGCTGATTGGCATCTACATAAAAACATTCGGGTTTTAATATTTCCACCACGGTATCAAAAGCACTTTTCTCCAGCATGATGGCACCGAGTACAGCCTCTTCCAGTTCCTTTGCCTGTGGGGGTACTTTGCCAAACATCATGTTCCCCAGGTCGAGGGGTCCTTTACGGCGCAGTTTTTTATCTTTATTGAAGTTAGTAAGTTCCATTTGCTTGTTTCCTGATGCTTGTTAGGGTTATTGTATGCAGGGCGGCTAAGGTAATTGCAAAAGGAGATTTAAAACGGTTTCATTTTTATCCACAGTCCCGGCTTAAACAGTTTTATATACGTTTTCCACCTCCAATTCACACCAAAGTTAGTTTATCAAGCTGTTATCAACATCAAATTCACAAATAAAAATTCAGCAGAATTGAACAGATGTCGGGTTTTATTAACAATTACTTAATCGCCAAATTTCTTTTTCTGCACCGGTCCTGGTTTTTAAGCATTTGCATTTTTGAATACGGATTAGTAGTTTATGAGTCTGCGTTTCTTATAGTTCCTGTCCAAAAAACTATCTTTGCCCGTCAACAATAAATTACAAATAATCAGATGACCATTAGTTACAACTGGCTTTGTGAATATCTTCCTGAACGGATTGAACCGGAAAGGCTGAGCAAGATCCTTACATCCATCGGGCTTGAAGTAGAAAGCCTGGAGAAATACGAATCCATTAAGGGTGGTTTGCAGGGATTGCTGATTGGTGAAGTGATAACCTGTGAAAAACATCCGGATGCCGATAAATTAAAACTTACCACGGTTAATATCGGGGCAACAGAAAATTTGCAGATCGTTTGCGGCGCTCCCAATGTTGCGGTGGGGCAAAAAGTGGTGGTTGCTACGATTGGAACAACCATTTATCCTGCTACCGGTGAACCAATGACGATGAAGAAAGCAAAGATCCGTGGTGTGGAAAGCCAGGGTATGATCTGCGCCGAGGATGAGATCGGTATTGGCGAAAGTCATGCAGGCATTATGATATTACCTGCCGATACTAAAGTTGGAATGGCTGCCGCCGAATATTTTAAGCCCTATGAGGATTTTATTATTGAGATAGGCCTTACGCCAAACCGCATGGATGCCATGAGCCATATGGGTGTGGCTAAAGATGTTTGTGCGTATTTATCTCATCATACCAGGAAAGAAAGAAACATCATCTCTCCTTTTAAAAATAATTTCAAGCCCGATAACCAGGGTTTGCAGATGCAGGTGATCATTGAGAATACAGATGCCTGTCCCCGTTACTCCGGTGTAAGTATTGAAGGAGTGACCATTGCTGAAAGTCCGGCCTGGTTGCAACAGAAATTAAAAGCGATCGGGTTAAGGCCCATCAGCAACATCGTTGACATCACCAATTACATCCTGCATGAAACCGGTCAGCCTTTACACGCTTTTGATGCCGATGCAATAAAAGGAAAGAAAGTAATTGTAAAGAACCTGCCCGAAGGAACTCCGTTCGTTACATTAGATGAAAAGGAACGAAAACTTTCCACAGAAGACCTGATGATATGCAATGCCGAGGAACCCATGTGTATGGGTGGCGTGTATGGAGGCCTGCACAGCGGTGTTACTGCCAAAACAAAAAGTGTCTTTTTAGAAAGCGCCTGGTTCAACCCGGTATCGATCCGGAAAACATCGCTGCGTCAAGGGTTACGTACCGATGCAGCCACCCGTTTTGAAAAAGGAGTTGACATCAGCAATACGGTAAATGTTTTGCGGAGAGCAGCCATACTTATTAAAGAAATTGCCGGGGGTGAAATTGCCAGCGACATCATTGATGTTTATCCAAACCCAAAAGAGAAAACAGAAGTGGCACTCAAATTTCATTACCTGAAAAAACTGAGTGGTAAAAATTACCATCCCGATACGGTAAAAAATATTTTAAGCAGCCTTGGATTTGAACTCTGCAAAGAAGGCTCCGATGAAATGCGTTTTTCGGTTCCATTCAGCAAACCAGATATCAGCATAGCCGCCGATGTGGTAGAAGAGATCATGCGGATCGACGGGCTGGATAATGTTGAGATACCTGCTACCATCAACACCTCCCCGTCTGTTGAAACACTGGCGCATGAAGTTGCGTACACAGAAAAGATAGCCAAACAGCTGGCAGGCCTTGGTTTCCGGGAGATATTCACCAACTCGATCACCAACAGTGCTTATTATAGTGCGGATGTATTGAAGACAACCGTGAAGATGATCAACAACCTGAGTGAGGAACTTAATGTGATGCGGCCGGCCATGATGGAGACAGGGCTGGAGTCCATTGCCTATAATCTAAACCGTAAGAACAGCGACCTGAAATTCTTTGAGTTTGGAAAAACATATTCCGTTAATGAAGCCGGGAAGTATACCGAAAACAACCGCCTTGCTGTTTACATCAGCGGCAATATCAGTACCAATGGCTGGAAGGGCAAGGGACAGAAAGCCGATTTCTATTATAGCAAAGCTGTGTTTGAAAAGATAATCACGTTACTTGGGCTGAAGGTGGATGCATACATTCAAACAGAAAATGCAGATCTTTCAGATTGCCTGGAAGCCGTTATTAAAAAAGAGCCGGTTGCACGGATTGGAATGATCAGCAATAAGAAACTGGAGCGTTTTGACATAAAACAACCTGTGTTTTATACCGACCTGAACTGGAGCAGGCTGCTTGAGCTTAACCAGGAAACGGTCATTCAGTACCGGGAAATTTCAAAATACCCGGCTGTAAACCGTGACCTGGCAATCGTTGTAAATAAGGCCCTCCCCTATGAGTTGGTGGAAAAGGCTACCCATGCAGCGGGGATAAAGAAACTTAAATCCATCAGTTTGTTTGATATATTTGAGAGTGAAAAGATCGGTGCCGGGAAAAAATCCATGGCCGTAAGTTTTACTTTCCAGGATGAAGAAAAAACAATGACCGATAAGGAAATTGACGACATGATGAACAAGATCATCGCATCATTTGAAAAAGAATTAAATGCTGAGATACGAAAGTGATAACCATGAGTGAACTGGAGCAACATATTAAACGGGTAAATGATAAACTTCAGCAGTTGCTGAAGAGCTACCAGCAATTGCAAAAAGACAACCAGCGGCAAAGCGCTTTGATAGATGAACTGAAAAAGAATAAAGAATCCAGCACACAGCAAATAGAATCATTAAAAGAGCAGGTAGGCATATTAAAAGCGGCGGCCGGGAAAATGAATGAAGCAGATAAAAAGGAATTTGAAAAGAACATCAACCGGTACCTCCGGGATATTGATAAATGCATTGGCATATTAAGCGAATAAACATGGCAGAACTCATTCCCATAAATATTGTGATTGCCGACCGGAGCTACCGTATAAAAACCAGTCCTGCCGATGAAGAGACCATCCGCCGTACGTTAAAGGTCATCAACGATAAGATCATCGAATTCAAGACCCAGTTTGCCGGTAAAGACATGCAGGATTATGTGGCCATGGTACTTATCTGGTATGCCACCCAGGCAAAATCAGATAATAATCCCGAATTGGAAAGCGAAATGATGGAGGCCCTCCAGAAAATTGAACGGCAACTGGATAAGGCCAAATAAGCTTACCTGTTTAAAACTATCTATTAAGCCTGTCCTGCTCATATTCTACAAACAAATTACCTATCTTCGTAGGCTAAACAACTCATCCTGTATTCCGGCCCATCACCCGGAATGAAAAGAGAGTACTATATGATTTTGAACCGATTTAAAACAGAAACAATCAATGGAACCGATAATATTATACATTATCATTGGCGCAGCCGCACTCATACTGGGCTTAGTACTGGGTAAACTGGTATTTGCAAAGAACACTAAAAACCAAATTGCGGAAGCCGGGCAGCAGGCTCAAAAGATCATCGCCGATAGCCAGTTACAGGCAGAAAACCTTAAAAAGGAAAAACTTTTAGAAGCCAAGGAAAAATTCGTTCAGTTAAAGGCTGACCACGACAGGGAGGTTATGCAACGTAACCAGAAGATCTCTGAAAGCGAAAACCGCATCAAGCAAAAAGAACAGTCCCTGAATCAGAAAGACCAGAATCTTGAAAAGCAGATCAAGGACAATGAGGCAATTAAGGAAAATCTCAACCGCCAGATCGAGATCGTAAATATTAAGCGGACCGAACTGGAAAAGCACCAGGAAGAGCATATCCGTCGCCTGGAAAAAGTAGCCGGTCTTTCTGCAGAAGATGCCAAGGCACAACTTATTGAAAGCCTCAAACAGGAAGCCCAAACCAAAGCACTCGTAATACAGCAGGAAATTATTGAAGATGCTAAATTAAAGGCCACCAAAGAAGCCCGTAAGATCGTTATACAAACCATTCAGCGTACGGCTGCCGAGGCTGCTATAGAAAATGCCATTACCGTATTTAATCTCGAAAGTGATGAGATAAAAGGTTCTATCATTGGCCGGGAAGGTCGTAATATCCGGGCCATTGAAGCCGCTACCGGAGTTGACCTGATCGTGGATGATACGCCCGAGGCCATTGTACTTTCATCCTTCGATCCGCTGCGTCGTGAAATTGCACGCCTGTCGCTGCAAAGACTGGTAGCTGATGGCCGTATTCACCCCGCCCGTATTGAAGAAGTGGTTGAAAAAACAAAGAAACAGATCGATGACCAGGTAATGGAAATAGGTGAACGCACCGCAATGGAATTAGGTGTACATGGTTTACACAAGGAATTGATAAGAATGGTTGGCCGCATGCGCTTTCGTTCTTCTTATGGCCAAAACCTACTTATGCATAGCCGGGAAACAGCTAATCTCTGCGCCATTATGGCCTCGGAATTGGGCTTGAACCCAAAACTGGCTAAAAGGGCTGGACTTTTACACGATATCGGGAAAGTACCCGATGAGGAAACCGAACTGAGCCATGCTTTATTAGGTGCAAAACTTGCTGAAAAATACGGTGAAAACCCTGCAGTAGTAAATGCAATTGGCGCTCACCATGATGAGATGGAAATGCAATACGTTATCTCTCCGATCATCCAGGCATGTGATGCCATCAGCGGCGCAAGACCTGGTGCAAGGCGTGAGATTATGCAACAATACATCCAGCGCATAAAAGACCTGGAAAACCTGGCAATGGCTTATACCGGAGTGGAAAAAGCCTATGCGATTCAGGCTGGCAGGGAATTAAGGGTGATCGTTGAAGCCGATAAGGTAACCGATGGTGACAGCGACAAACTCAGTTTTGAGATAGCGCAGAAAATTCAGACAGAAATGACATTCCCCGGTCAGATAAAAGTTACAGTGATACGGGAGAAAAGATCAGTGAATGTAGCCAGGTAAAAATATTCAATATTCAGTAGTCAATATTCAATATTTACCCCTACCTTTGCCGTCCGTTAAAATTAAAAGAATATGAACGCAGTATCATTTGTTCATGAGCAATTAGGCACAAAAGCCAAAACCTCACTTCCGAACTTCAAAGCAGGGGATAACGTAACCGTAAACTATAAGATCCTTGAGGGTAATAAAGAACGTATTCAAAGCTTCAAAGGCGACGTAATTAAACGCCAGGGAGTTGGCGCAACGGCCTCATTCACAGTACGTAAGATGAGTGATGGGGTAGGTGTAGAACGTTTGTTCCCTATATTCTCACCAAATATTGAGAGTGTGGTACTTAATAAAGTAGGTAAGGTTAAGAGATCTAAACTGTTTTACCTGCGTGAAAGAAGCGGTAAAAGTGCCCGTATCAGGGAAAAAAGAATGGCAGTGGCTAAAAAATAGGCTAATATTAGTAATTACCAATATTTCAAAAGCGGAAATCAATGATTTTCGCTTTTTTGTTTAGAAAAAGTTATGAACTTGGTATTATTGTTGTTATGTTTACGCCAAATCTCAATCCTTCGATAAGACTTTTACCCAAGGTTAATCTGAAACTTAACTTTTAATCTTAAACCGTAAACCATGAGAAGGATTGTTCTTTCATTAATCGTAATCTTTATTGTAGTATTCTTAGTTTCCTGTATGAGGGGTATTTCTCCCGAGCAGGCTGCCAATGGCAAAGCAAGATGCGGCCGCACTTATATTCGCTGATAACTTTACCTGAATGTATTTGGTTAACTATGGGTTAACTTTATTGTATTAAAGTACAAGGCAAGTTATTATTTGAATTATCTTTGCTGTCTAAATTTAAACTATGACATTATCATTTTTGAACAGCATATTTCTGTTGTCAATGCCAGGGGGCAGTGAGTGGATTCTTATCATTATTGTGGTATTATTAATGTTCGGAGGAAAAAAAATACCCGAACTGATGAGAGGGGTTGGCCGGGGCATGCGTGAATTCAATGACGCTAAAAACAATGTGAAGAGCGAAATTGAGGAGGGCATGAAAGAAAAAGATACCAAATAAGTAGAAAAGAAATTAAGATCATACGGCTGAAGTGAACCCGGTTAACCAGGAGCACTTCAGCCGGTTTTTTATACCATCATTGGTGAAGCACTTATACAACCATGTTTTCATTTACAAACATAAGCCAATACCATTCCGACCTGGAGAATAATAACATCAGTTGCGCTGATGCTGTTAATTATTACCTACAGAAAATTAATGAGAATAAACACCTCAATGCCTTTACTGAAGTTTACGCTGATGAAGCCATTCAACAGGCTAATTGCCTGGATGAGAAAAGGAAAAATAATGAGCCTTTAAAAAAACTCCATGCTGTAGTAGTTGCCATTAAAGATGTGATCTGTTATAAAGACCACAAGGTTACAGCAGCCTCAAAAACCCTGGAAGGGTTTACAAGCTTGTATAACTCTACAGCGGTTCAACGGCTGCTTGCCCAGGATGCCATTATTATAGGCTCATGCAACTGCGATGAATTTGCAATGGGCAGTTCAAATGAAAATTCAGTTTATGGCAAGGTTTTAAATGCTCTTGATCATACAAAAGTTCCCGGTGGGTCTTCCGGTGGAAGTGCCGTGGCTGTACAGGCTGGTTTATGTATGGCCAGTCTCGGAAGCGATACCGGTGGGTCGGTCAGGCAGCCAGCAGATTTCTGTGGCATTGTCGGTTTAAAACCTTCCTATGGAAGAATTTCCCGGCACGGACTAATTGCCTATGCCTCTTCTTTTGACCAGATCGGAATTTTTGGGAATAATATTACTGACATTTCACTGCTGCTGGAAGTAATGAGCGGAGCCGACGAATACGATAGTACAACCTTGCAGGGGGAAAATAATTTTTTCGAAGTTTCAAGTCCAGCCAGCAAAAAATACAACATCGCTTATTTTAAAGAAGCTATTCAACATCCATCACTTGATGAAGAAATCAGTAAAAATATTTCAGCACTTATCGAATCGCTTAAAAAAGAAGGTCATACTGTGACTGAAATTGATTTTGATCTGCTGGAATATGTTGTGCCTGCTTATTATGTACTTACCACCGCCGAAGCAAGCAGTAACCTGGGCAGGTATGATGGAATACGCTATGGCCATCAAACAAAGGAGAATATTTCAGATTTAACAGACTTTTATAAGCAAACCCGAAGTGAGGGTTTTGGTAAAGAAGTACAACGCCGGATCATGTTGGGTACATTTGTTTTAAGCAGTGGTTATTATGATGCCTATTTCAGCAAAGCGCAACAGGTAAGGCGGCTGTTGGTAAACAGAACCGAAGCTGTTTTTACTGAGTTTGATGCACTTATAATGCCAACAAGCCCAACCACAGCATTCAGTTTTGGGGTTAAGAGCAATGATCCCGTAGCCATGTACCTGGCAGATATTTTCACGGTTTTTGCAAACCTGACCGGCATTCCCGGTATTTCCTTGCCCTTATTCAAACACAGTAATGGTATGCCGTTCGGCATTCAGGTTATGACAAAAAAAACAGATGAACTAACTTTGCTTCAGGTCTCTGACTGGCTGATGAAAAATCATAAAACAAATCAGCAGGTATCAGCATGAAAAAAATTATCTACATAATATTTATTCAGTTTTTACTGCTTTCTGCAAAAGCTGGCAGTATCAATAATCTGCTGCTTCAACAGAAAGTTTCAGATACTACCATAACCAATGAGCCTATAGAAGATTCCATCATTGCCGAAGTTTTAAAAACAAAAGCTCCACCGCAAAAAGAAAAAGTGCAGTACTTCAGCCAGGTAACCAAATATGGCTTTAAGAATTTATTTGCGCAATACAATTACAATCCGTCATTACCTTATTCGGCCCAGGTAAATCCCAACGCTGAAAGCTATATGCAGGATTACCTGAAACTGCACAGCAACCAACTGGTAAAAATGAAGGGATGGGGGCAGCCCTATTTTAATCTTATTGATAATATTCTTTCGCAATATGGATTACCCCGTGAATTAAAATACCTGGCAGTTATTGAAAGCAATTTAAGTTCCGGAGCCACCAGTTGGAAAGGTGCAGGCGGACCCTGGCAATTCATGCCTCATACCGCGAGGGATTATGGGCTTGTTGTAAACAATTTTTTTGATGAACGAAGAGATTATTACAAAAGCACCCATGCTGCAGCAAGATACCTGCTTACTTTATACAGCCAGATGCATGACTGGCTCCTGGTGATTGCAGCGTACAATGGTGGCCCGGGGCGGGTTTATGATGCCATTAAAAAAAGCGGCAGCCGCAACTTCTGGTCGTTGCAGTATTACCTGCCTACCGAAAGCAGGAACCATGTAAAGAAATTTATTGCCACGCATTACATCATGGAAGGATCGGGCGGAATAACCACTACGCCAAACCTGAGTGGGGGAAACGGCATTAGTGCAGACCCCTATGCCAAAAAGCCAAACCTTACTGAAGAAGAACTTGCAATCGCAGCTACTCAAAGCATTTCGGGCAAATACAATTCTTTGGTAATCACAAAGAATTTATCTATGGATATTGTGCAGTTTAACAGGTACAACCCGGACTTTGATAATATGATGGCCATGAACGGTAACTATGACCTTCGCCTGCCGGCAGATAAAATGCAGCTTTTCCTGGCTAATAAATATGTAATACTTAACGAGTGTGTACAATTACTGCTTGGCGACAACCCAGTTCCTCCTTCGAACCAGGTAACATACCCAACACAAAAAAACGCAAAGAAGAAGCGAAGCTGATCTTACTGGAAAACCTTCATCATTGCTTCTGCCTTAAGCAGGCTTTCTTCATACTCATCTGCCGGATCACTATAGTATGTAATACCTCCGCCCGTTTGAAAAGAAAGGTATTTTTCTTCAGCATTATAAAACATACTCCGGATCACCACGTTAAAATCAAAATCCCCGGCTGGATCCATATAGCCTATTGCCCCGGAGAATAAACCCCTTCGGCTATGCTCATATTGTTCGATCAGTTCCATCACCTTCTTTTTAGGTGCCCCTGTCATGGAACCCATAGGAAATGTTTCCCGGATACAATCGATCCAACTTGCTGATTCTTCTATTTCTCCGCTTACCGTACTTATCATCTGGTGTACCTGCGGAAAACTGTACAGGCCAAATAACTCATCCACTATCACTGAACCAGGTTTGCAAATCCTGCTCAGGTCATTACGCACCAGGTCAACCACCATTACATTTTCACTCTTTTCCTTATCGCTTTGTAAGAGATAGTTTTTTGATGTTTCATCAGCACTAAAACTATCATGTTCTCTTTTTGAAGTTCCTTTAATAGGTTGAGAAAATATTCTGCTGCCACTTTTTTTTAAATACCTTTCGGGGCTTGCACAAATACAATACCGGTCATGCAGCTTGTAAAAAACTGAAAAAGGATTGGGAGAAAGTTCTGTCAGCTGATTATATACAGACAACGGATCTATTTCAACATCTTCTGCAAAAAATTCCTGGCAGAAATTGATCTCATAACAATCGCCTCTTAAAATATGCTGCCGAAGCCTTTCTATGATCGCCAGGTACTCCTTCCGGCTGATCTTATGCTTAATCTTAAGATCACCAGTATTATTCTTGTCAGTAACTGCAGAACATGAACATATTTCCCCGTAAACCAATTCCAGATCTCCACCACCATATATCTTTACTTCGTCCGCATCAAGCCTGATCACCCATTCGGGTACAAAAAAATGAAGGTCACCGAATCCAACCTTATCGGCATGATGCGATTGCAGTGATTCTATTTCATTTTTCAGGTCATATCCAAAATGTCCAAAAAGCCATTCCCCCTTTGTTTCATCATAAAAATGCCTAAGTTGATCAAACGCATTGCCTGCATCTGCCCGGATACTTTTTTTGGAACCGGCTGCCAGTAAACATTCAAAAGCAGGATTTGAGAAACCATATTGCTGGTTATCCAGGAAACAAAAAATGCCGAACCGGGTTACCCAATTCAGCATTTGTATTTTAAAAGAATTAAAATCAGTAACGGGAAATGAAATACTTTTTTTCACAGGCTTGTTTTTCCCCGTTTATGAAATCGCAACTAAAAGTCATCGTCATCATCAAAATCTCCGCCGCTATCCAGGTCATCGAAGCCAAGGTCTTTAAAATCATCATCTATTTTAAAATCATCCTCCTCATCAGCCCCTTTCACTCCTTTTTTACCCCCTACTGCCTTTTTCCCTTTTGACTTAGGTACGTCAAACTCTTCGAAGTCTGGGTCCCAGTCATCTTCTTCTTCCGGGGTTTCCCAGTCATCAGCAACATCTACATCATCATCATCGTCATCATCTGCACTTTTCTTTGAAGCTGATTTCTTTTTAGGTGCAGCCTTATCTTCGTCATCAGCCAAATCCTCATCCTCGTCATCAGCCTTTTTGGGTTTAGATGATTTTTTAGCTGCAGTTATTACTGAGTTGCCAGATGCTTTTGCAGTTTTCATTGTTGTATTATCAGATATCAGAACCATAATTCAAAAAAGGATTGTTGCTGTAAAATTTCAACGGGTTTTTTAAATAGCCAAAAATATTGCGAACTTTTTTTAAATTTTTTTATGCCAGTACTAATTGGTCTCTGCCAGGGCCGTTACTTATGTATTTTACCGGTACCCCAAGATAACTATTCAGGTATTCGATATAGGTTTTCATTTCTTTTGGTAACCCGTCAAAATCCGTAATGGAAGAGATGTCTTTCATCCATCCATGAAAGGTTTTATAGACAGGCTCTATAGCAACCTTATTCATTTGAAAAGGTACAAAATTCTTTTCTTCCCCGTTTATCTTGTACCCGTTGCATACGTTTAATTCTGAAAGATTATCCAGTATATCGGCCTTTGTCATGATGATCTGCGTTACCCCGTTTATCATACAGGCAAACTGCAGGGCCACCAGGTCAATCCATCCACAGCGTCGGGGACGCCCGGTAGTGCTGCCGAATTCATTTCCCGTTTTACGGATAAGCTCACCTGTTTCATCATTCAGTTCTGTCGGAAAAGGCCCGCTGCCTACCCTTGTACAATATGCTTTTGAAACACCAAAAACTTCCCTGATCTTTTGTGGAGCCACTCCCAAACCAGTACAGACACCTGCCGATATGGTATTGCTGCTTGTTACAAACGGAAAGGTTCCAAAGTCCACATCCAACATACTGCCTTGTGCTCCTTCTGCTAAAACCCGTTGGCCTTTCTGTATTTTTTCATTTATAAAATATTCGCCATTAACTATTTTAAATTCACGCAGGAATTCAATGGCGTCAAAGAACTCCTCTTCCCAGGCACTGATGTCTTCCTGGAAATTAAAGCTATCCAGCAGTTTCTGATGTTTCAGCCTTAGTTTGATATATTCGGTTGTAAAACTTTTGTCGAGGAGGTTGCCTACCCGTAAGCCATTACGGCCCGTCTTGTCCATATAAGCAGGACCAATCCCCTTCAGGGTGCTGCCGATCTTCTCATTTCCTTTTGAGATCTCGCTTGCTTTGTCAATAGCACGGTGTGTTGGCAGGATCAGGTGTGTACGTTCGCTGATGTACAGGTTCTTTTTATAATCCACTCCCATGGCCGCCACATTCCCACATTCTCTTTTTAAAGTAACGGCATCCAGCACAACTCCGTTTCCTATCAGGTTTGTTTTAGACTCATGAAAAATGCCGCTTGGTATCTGGTGCAGCACAATTTTTTTTCCATCTACGTACAATGTATGCCCCGCATTTGGGCCGCCCTGGAAACGGGCTATCACATCATAATTTTTGGCAAAATAATCTACGATCTTTCCCTTACCCTCATCGCCCCACTGCATTCCAAGTATAACGTCTACCATTTCCTGTTTTGGATTTAAAATTTCAGATTTAAAATCAGCCTGAACCGGCTTCGGCGTAAAAATAAAATGAAATAAGTCAACCACCTAAAATGATATGGGGTTGTTTGGAAATTGGGGAGAATTTGAAATTGAAGAAGAGTAGACCTGATCTGACGTCTCGTCTGATCATTGTAATATATATTCATTAAACATTCATGGTCAGACGAGGGGTGGCAGGCCAAACTTAAGCTACCTTCAGCATACTCAGCTTGCTGCTGCTGAATTTGCGCTGGGCATACTCAAACGTTACGTCAAAGGTTTTTACCTTTTGAGAAGGCAATTCATACATGGCATCGGTAAGGATGCTTTCACAGATGCTGCGCAGGCCGCGGGCGCCTAATTTATATTCCAGCGCTTTTTCCACCATAAAGTCAAGTACAGCAGACTCGAATTTTAATTCGATGCCTTCTATCTCAAACAGGCGTGTGAATTGTTTTATCAGCGAATTCTTTGGTTCGGTAAGTATGCTTCGGAGTGTTTCTGCGTCCAAAGGGTTGAGGTAGGTTACCACTGGCAAACGGCCCAGCAGTTCCGGTATCAGCCCAAAATGCTTCAGGTCAACCGCATTTACAAAATGAAGGAGGTTGTCATGCTGGTACTCCTGCAGTTCCTTGTTTACATTAAAGCCAATGGCGTTGGTATTTACCCGGCGGGCAATGATCTTATCTACGCCATCGAAAGCTCCTCCGCAAATAAAAAGGATATTTTGCGTATTTACTTTTATCAGTTTTTGCTCGGGATGTTTGCGGCCGCCCTGTGGTGGAACCAGTACTTCTGTTCCTTCCAGTAATTTTAATAAGCCTTGCTGCACACCTTCACCGCTGACATCTCTTGTGATGGAAGGGTTATCGCTTTTACGGGCTATCTTATCAATCTCATCAATGAATACGATTCCTTTTTCAGCAGCTGCCACATCGTAATTGCAGGCTTGTAATAACCGGCTGAGCATGCTCTCAACATCTTCGCCCACATAACCAGCCTCGGTAAATACAGTAGCATCCACAATGGCAAAGGGAACATTCAGCATGCGGGCAATTGTTTTTGCCAAAAGTGTTTTACCTGTGCCAGTTTCGCCTACCATGATGATATTACTCTTCTCGATCTCTACATCATTTTCCAGTTTTTGATTCAGGCGTTTGTAATGATTATATACAGCAACGGCTAATATTTTCTTTGCATCATCCTGCCCGATCACATAGTCATCGAGGAATTTTTTGATCTCAATAGGCTTTCTAACGCTGAGTTTGTGGCCCTGGGTATTCAGGTGTTTATTATCGGAAGAATTGCCCAGTTCCTGTTCGATGATCTCTACAGCATGTTCAACACAGTTTTCACAAATATGCCCGTCCTGGCCTGCGATGAGTATCTTAACTTCATCCCGGCTGCGTCCGCAAAATGAACAATGGAGTGTTTGCTGTTTGGCCATATTAGTGTTTTCGGTTACCTGCCCTACCTGCTGGTTGCCACAAAGGTAATAAAAGCAAATAATTATCGTAGTAAGACAAGTTATATCTCTATAACGTTGCTTGTGCTTAATTATGATAAAAAAAGCCTCTTTCCGAGGCTTTTACATATAAATTCGGATTTACCTTTTTAGATTTTCGTCAAAACGGCATCCACAATGCCATATCCAACCGATTCCTGGGCATCCATCCAGTAATCCCGGTCAAAATCCTTCATTACTTTGTCTACCGTCTGACCACAGTTCTTTGCCAGTATTTCAGCGCCCATCAACTTGGTCTTTCTTATCTGCTCAGCCATAATTTCCAGGTCAGCGCTGGTGCCCTGGCCACCGCCACTTGGCTGGTGTATCATTACTTCTCCATTGGGAAAGATATACCGCTTACCTTTCGCACCCCCGCTAAGCAATATGCTGCCCATGCTGGCAGCCATGCCCATACAAACAGTGCTTACCGGTGAACTGATCATCTGCATGGTATCGTAAATAACCATACCGCTGGTAACAATGCCTCCGGGGCTGTTGATGTAAAATGTAATCTCTTTACCGGGATCGATGGCTTCGAGATACATCAACCTGTTGGTAATGTCTTTCGCACTTTTGTCATCCACTACACCCCATAGAAATACTTTGCGTTGTTCAATAAATTTTTTATCAAACTGCCAGCTGCTCATCATTTTTTCCATCGGGTTCTCCGGTTGAACCTCGGGTTTATCCTCCTCTTCAAAACGGGTAATATTCTTCTTATAAAAATTCATACGTGGTTTTTTTTATTTCTGATCTTTTTTTAATTTTTTCTGGTTGATCAACAACACTTCATCAAGCAATCCATATTCTTTTGCTTCGGTAGCGGTCATCCAGTTATCACGATCGCAATCAATGGCTACCTTATCTGCCGGCTGATTGGTATGAAAGGCGATGATCTCATAAAGCTCTTTCTTGACTTTCTTTACTTCATTAACCGTGATCTCGATATCGCTTGCCTGTCCGCCTGCTCCTGCACTTGGCTGGTGCATCATGATTCGGCTGTGCTTTAACGCTGTACGTTTACCTTTTGCTCCGGCACACATTAACACGGCGCCCATGCTGGCAGCCATACCGGTGCAGATGGTGGCAATATCGGGGGTGATGAACTGCATGGTATCGTACATGCCCAGTCCTGCATAGACGCCGCCGCCGGGGCAGTTGATGTACATCTGTATGTCTCTGGTGCGGTCTGTACTTTCCAGGAACAACAACTGGGCGGTAACAATATTAGCTACTTCATCGCTGATGGGATAACCCAGGAAGATGATCCTGTCCATCATCAAACGACTGTACACATCCATCACCGCAATATTCATTGGTCGTTCTTCAATAATATTCGGAGTAAGATTGGTTACATTATGCTTTATGTATCCATCCAGCATATTGCTGCTTATTCCTTTGTGTTTGATTGCGTATTTCTCAAATTCTTTTCCAAAGTTCATAGTGAGAGTTGCTTTAATTTTAAATTGATCCCGTTAGCAAATATAGTTGATTGTAATACCTGAAAAATAAGTTTACTAATTTTCAATATTCAATCACAAACCATAAGCCAGCCTGTTTTTTATGACATTTCGGCAAAGAGCAATAAAAAAGGAGAGAATCTCTTCTCTCCTTAAGGTATAAAATCAATTCGTATTATCAGGCCTTGTATTGGCCAACTAAGCCTGCTGCCAATTCTGTCATTTTCTTCAGCCCGTCTTCAGGCAATGCGCCTTTTTTGAACTCAGCCAGAATTTCAGGATGCTTGTTTTCCATTTCCAGTAAAAAATGTTCTTCGAAAGCCTTTACATGTTTTACCGCCACATCTCTTAACAAACCCTGGGTTCCCAAATAGATCATGGCAACCTGTTTTTCAACCGTCATAGGTGAATATTGAAGTTGCTTCAGGATTTCCACGTTTCTGGCTCCTTTGTCAATTACGTTTTTAGTAGCAGCATCCAAATCACCACCGAATTTAGAGAACGCTTCAAGTTCACGGTAAAGTGCCTGATCTAATTTTAAAGTTCCGGCAACTTTTTTCATTGATTTGATCTGTGCATTACCACCCACACGGCTTACAGAGATACCCACGTTAATGGCCGGGCGAATACCTGCGTTAAACAGGTTTCCTTCCAAAAATATCTGTCCGTCGGTGATAGAAATTACGTTTGTAGGGATATAGGCAGATACGTCACCAGCCTGTGTTTCAATAATTGGCAGGGCCGTTAAAGAGCCTCCGCCTTTTACCAGATGTTTAATAGATGCAGGCAAATCATTCATCTGCGCAGCAATCTCATCTTTAGAAACAACTTTTGCAGCTCTTTCCAGTAAACGGCTATGTAAATAGAATACGTCACCAGGATAAGCTTCACGTCCCGGTGGCCTTCTCAACAACAAAGAGACCTCACGGTAAGCAACAGCCTGCTTAGAAAGATCATCATAAATAATTAAAGCGGGACGACCGGTATCACGGAAGAACTCACCTATTGCAGCTCCCGCAAATGGTGCGTAGAACTGTAATGGAGCAGGATCAGAAGCAGATGCAGCAACGATGGTTGTGTAAGCCATTGCACCGTATTCTTCCAACGTTTTCATGATACCTGCAATGGTAGAAGCTTTCTGGCCAATCGCCACATATATGCAATAAACAGGTTTACCTGCTGCGTAAAATTCTTTTTGATTGATAATGGTATCAACCGCAATGGCTGTTTTACCTGTCTGGCGGTCACCAATGATCAGCTCACGTTGTCCACGGCCAATAGGAATCATCGCATCGATTGCTTTGATACCGGTTTGCAGTGGTTCTTTTACCGGCTCACGAAAAATTACACCTGGTGCTTTACGCTCAAGCGGCATTTCGTACAATTCGCCTTTGATCGGACCTTTCCCATCTATTGGTTCGCCCAGCGTATTGATAACACGTCCGCTCATACCTTCTCCTACTTTAATAGAAGCGATCTGGCCGGTACGTTTTACTTTATCACCTTCTTTAATTTCTGCACTATCACCCATCAATACCACACCCACGTTGTCTTCTTCCAGGTTAAGGGCAATTGCTTTTACGCCATTGTCAAATTCTACCAGTTCACCGGAACGAACATTGTTCAGTCCGTAAACACGGGCAATACCATCCCCCACCTGTAAAACTGTTCCTACCTCTTCCAGGCTGGCGCCGGCATTAAAATTGCTTAGCTGCTGGCGAAGAATTGCAGAGATCTCATCTGGCTTAATTTCTACCATAATTATTTAATTGAAATGTTTATTAAAAGGTCTTTTTAATCGGCTGCAAAGGTAGGGGAACAGGGGCGGAATGGCAAAAAAACAGAAGGTCAAATTAAAAATACTTGTACCTCCCAAAAAATAACCTGATGGCGAAGAATCCAGTCAAAAAAAGCCCGGATATAAAGTGTATCCGGGCTCTGTTTAGTTAAAGTGTATTATTGTTTTACAAGTTTGGTCTTTTCTATCACTTTTCCATCTGTGTCTTTTATTTGGATAAAATAGCTGCCGTTTGCGAGGCTGTTTAGGTTAAGCTGGTAGTCATTTAATCCAGCCTGCAGGTTAACCTGCCTGTTCATCATTTTTTTTCCGGAAAGATCAAATACATCCACCAGAATAGTACTGTTCTTTTCTGCAAAGAATTCCATATTAAAATCAGTATGTGCCGGGTTAGGATACATTTTTGTTACAGCAAGTGCTTTTTTGCCGGTTTGGATCCTTACAATATTAGAATAGTTAAAATTGGCGTCAAGATCAACCATTCTCAGCCTATAGTAAGTATTTCCCGGGTAAGGATATTTGTCAATTGATTGATAAGAAGTTTCTGTGCCGCCTATCCCTTTTGCAGAAACTATATTCAACAATTTAAAATTCACCCCATCCAGGCTTTTTTCAATTTCATAAGCTTTCAAATTATTTTCTGCAGCTGTTTTCCAATTCAGCTGTGTTTCATTATTAACCAGTTTTCCTGTAAAAGAAAGTAATGTAACGGGTAAAGGACAGGATACGGCAAGATTAAAATTGACTGTTGCTGTTTGTCCATCAGGATTTGTAACAGTAATGGTATACGTACCCGATGCTTTGCCCCGGGTATCTAAGAAGCAGGTTATTTGCGTAGGACTTACAAATGTTACACCGGATACCGGTATTCCTCCCGAACAGGTTACAGCAAGCCTGTTGAAGCCTGGCCCTCCTGCATCAGCACCCGGATCAAAAAATTCGGAATTATTTACAGATGTACCATTTATAGTAACTGCTACACTTGATCCGCAACCAGGCACAGTAGCCAGGCTTGGTGTTGCGGGTGGTGGTGCTTTTAACTGGATAGCCCTTACACCATACGAGTTAGTGGTATTACAGTACTGGTGAAATGCCCACATCGTCATATTGTCCTGTGGGTCCACTCCCACTTGTGAATAATCTCCCCACCTGTTTACAAAAACTCCACCATTAAAGGGGTTATAATCTGAACCAGTAACTGTGGCATGAACTGAATCTTCCAGATCACCGGTGGTAGAAGTACGATATCTTCCGGCAATAGCAATATCACATCTTGCCGAGGCTGATGCAGTACTTGCAGCAAGTATGGAATGTCCTTGTCCACTCATAGCAATACCGGGAAACCAAAAGCCCCTTGGGTTAGAGCCTGTGGCTACGTCATTAAAAAGCGTCCCTGATTGGGCAACGGTAGGGGTGCCGGTGATATTTTGTAATTGATACCACCTGCAGCCATTCCTTCCACCAGAGGCTGAGCCTACACCACTGGTATTTACCTGTATGGTATGTGCCGTCCATAAAGTGGAAACTCCTGTTATTTTATTCTTCATAACCATAGCTGCAAAGAGCCTGGTATTACTTGCATCCAGGTTTCCACTGGAACCCAATGCGGGCTGTGTTAAAGTAGAAGCTGTGGTATTAACGGGCAATGCGATTTCTGAACTTAATGTAGTAACACCCCCGGGATAGGTTACTCTTCTGAAGCATAGTTCGCTTAAAAAACCTGAGTTTCCAATAATATAACCTTCTGTTGCAGTAGGGTCATCGTTCTGAACGCCTTGTGGTGTGCGAATATGAAATCCTGCGGGTGCTGCTGAGGTACCGATAGCTCCGAACGGGGTGATCGTTAAAGTTCCTGCTATCATGTCTGATTTTTTTACCACGTAGGCAGAAGAATGAGAATAAGCACCCACGTTCGATGTAAAAATGTTTGACCCCAGGTAAAGAGAATTGGCATCCACACCAAGAGTGGGATAATCTAAGAACTTTCCAATGTCAGCATTGCCAACAGGAAAGGCGCTTAATGAAACCCTGAAAAATGTAAATGATGCGCTGCCGGTAACAGTGGCTCCACTGCTTACAGCGAACAGCAGATAATTGTTGGTAGCCTCATTTGTACTCATAGAAGCAATGAACCACCTGCCAGTAAGCCTGTCAAAACGTACATGAGGATCAGTAGTTGATACGCCGGCAAAAGCAGCCTGGAAAAATGCATTCTGAGAAACATCCATTGCAGGCGATGCCAGGAATGTGGTAGAAGTGCCATTCGGTGTGGTAACAGCCGCAGCAGTCACGCTTGGTTTTGCATAAACTTTAAAACGGAAATTTTGTGCGATAAAAACCTGTGTTGTTCCAACATCTCCGTTATTATCAGGAGGCCATCCTCCAAAATGGGTGCTGAAGTCGGTAGCTAAAAAATTGGAATGGATTGTTTGTGTAACTCCATTCACAAAATTGTTTGTGTTAGGTTCACCTGCCGGCCATTTACTAAACCGGCGATTCTCATCCCCAACTCCTGGCAGTTCGTCTGGCAATTCCAACTCAGGTCTTGATGGAAATATTTTGTTCGCATTTTGCTGTTCCCAAACCTTATTAAAGGCAATGATCTGGTCAACTGTTTTTTTAATACCCGGACCTACATGTATTGTTTTACCCACAATATCCTGTCCGTTTACCGCATAGTTTATTGCTGAAAAAAACACCAGGCAAGACAGGAAACGGAATATTATTTTTTTTCTGTCTGAAACAATCAACAATATCTTTTGCATATAACTTTAATTTATAAAGATTGGCTTGATGCTATAAAGGTATCGCTAAATTCAATTGGTAGAATTGTTTAGGCAAACAAAAGCCCTGCTGTGGATAATTATCCACAGCAGGGCTTAAAGGGATGAATATAAATTTTACTGCACCCTTCTCAAGCGGGGCCGCTGATTGTTTCTTTGTCGGTATTGATCCAGTAGTTTCCTTTTAAATTCCCCATCCATCCGGAAAAACCGTTCGCAACGATTTGTGCCGATTATTCTGCTAAAGTTTTCCTGGTATCTTTTCTTTACATCCAGGTAAGCCTGTTGTTTCTGAAGTTCAGGAAGTTCTTTGTTTACAGCTTTAATATCGTTTTCAAATTGTGTGTGTACCGGCCAGAATTTTTGTGCTTCATCAGGTGTTAGTTGCAACTGTTCAGATACATAAGCCACGTAAAGCGCTTTGATCTTTTTCTGATTATTCTGTTCGTCGCCTTGCTGATCCTGTGCCTTTACAAATGAGAAAGCACCAAGAACCAATGTTAATATGAGTAGATATTTTTTCATGATCGTGTTTTAATTTTTTGTATCGCCTAAATTGATACTGTTAAGATATTTATCCAAAGCCTTTTCATCAAGTATGTAATCTTCCTGCGAAGGCAATTCGTTCTCATCAACACTGCTGGCAACCAGGGCTGTTTTCACATCACTTCCATTTGCTTCCAGGTATTTTACGATCTCATCATCCGATATCTTTGACATTTCCTGATCTACATTTTCAATCTTCAATCCAGCCTTAACGTAATCGGGCAACTCTGCTTTTGCAGAAGGGCCGGTAAATTTAAAAACTCCCAATGCCATCACGCCGGTAAAAGCTGCGGCTACTGCATATTTAAAGAATGTAGTCGTGCGCCGTTTCATCACAACCACTTTTTGCTGAGGCTGAACCTTATTCATCACTTCTTCACTCAAACTCTCAAAATATCCCTGCGGTACTTCAAATACATTTTCATTTTGGATACTGTACAGCATCGGTGAAAGTGTTCTCAATTCATCAGATGCGTTTTCTATTTTTATCCTGGCAAGAATCGTATCAGCCAGGTTTTCGAAATATCCCTGGGGCAAATCATCTGGCCGGGATACTGAAGATGTATTGAACCAAACTCCTTTTTCATTTTCAATTCCGGTCATTATATCAGCGGCCAGACTTTCAAAATATCCTCGAGGCATGGAAAAAACATTCACTTTTTCCATGCCGGCAATTACCGGGCTTAGTTCTTTTAATTCGTTCAATATGTCGTTTGTGCTTTCCATCTACTCTTTTCAGACGTTTTTGATTGCCAAAAGTTTAACTATTCAGTATAAAATCTTCAATTTTTTTCACCGCATGATGATAACTCGCTTTCAAGGCCCCCTCACTCGTCTCCAGTATCTTGCTCATTTTTTCATAAGGCATTTCATCATAATACCGCAGGTTAAACACAACCCGTTGCTTTTCAGGCAACTTCTGGATGGCTACCTGTAGTTTCCACTCCAGTTTATTGGCATCAAAATGCTTATCTGCCTTTAGCCGGTTGCTCAGTCCATTTTCCACATCACTCAGCGAAACCGAAGACCTTTTTTTCTGCTGTTCCAGGAAAGTGAGGCACTCATTGGTTGCAATGCGGTAAAGCCAGGTATAAAGCTGGCTGTCTTCCCGGAAATTTTCCAGCGCATTCCACACTTTAATGAACATATTCTGTAACACATCATTGGCATCTTCGTGAGATACTACCATACGCCGGATATGCCAGTAAAGCTTTTCCTGGTATTTTTTAATGATGAGGGTGAAACTGCGTTCTTTAGTAGCAGGTTCCCTGAACTGCATAAGCAATTCTTTGTCGTCAATTTGTTCTTTCATAAAGGTTGAGCAGTAAAAATAAAAAAACCAATCATAAGATTGGCTTTATCTGCAAAAGTTTAATGGGGGTTACTTTCTCGAAATGGCTTTTTCGGCCGCCGCAACAATATTGACGGTATCAAGCCCATATTTTGTAAGCAGTTCAGTAGGTTTACCGCTTTCACCAAATGTATCGTTTGTACCCACGTATTCAATAGGCACGGGACAGTGTTTTGCGGCAGCCTGTGCAATGCTGTCGCCAAGCCCGCCAATAATATTGTGCTCCTCCGCTGTTACCGCACATTTCGTTTTACTAATTGATGCAATTACTGCGGCGTCATCCAGCGGTTTGATCGTATGAATATTTATCAGGTCAACACTTATGCCTTTTTCCTGCAGGATCTTGGCCGCTTCAATTGCTTTCCATACCAGATGGCCACAAGCAAAAATGGAAACATCTGAACCGGTAGAAAACTGTTGCGCTTTGCCAATAACAAAATCTGACTCCTTTGTAAAAATGGGCCAAACCGGGCGACCAAAACGTAAATAAACAGGCCCTTCGTAATTGGCGATGGCCATCGTAGCAGCCTTAGTCTGGTTATAATCTGCCGGCACGATCACGGTCATACCCGGCAACATTTTCATTAATCCTATATCTTCAAGTATCTGGTGTGTAGCCCCGTCTTCGCCCAAAGTAAGTCCGGCATGTGATGCACAGATCTTTACATTCTTACCACTGTATGCAATACTCTGGCGTATCTGGTCGTAAACCCTTCCTGTAGAAAAATTTGCAAACGTAGTTGTGTAAGGAATCTTACCACCTATTGTAAGTCCTGCTGCAATACCCATCATATTCGCTTCCGCGATACCGCATTGAATAAAGCGCTCTGGGAACTCCTTTATAAACCCATTCAATTTTAATGAGCCTGCCAGGTCGGCGGTAAGGGCCACAATATTCGGGTTTTTCCGGGCTGCTTCTAAAATGCCGTCTCCAAAACCGCTACGGGTATCTTTATTGCCAGAAACCTGGATTTCATTGAGCATAATGCAAAAAATTTAATCGGTGTTTTATAATTGCCGCAAAGTAAAAGAAAGATTTGCAGGGCGTCAAAAGAGATTAAAAAAGTTGCCAATAATGTAAGCGAAAATATACCGGAAGTGTTTAGTTTGATATCTCGGAAATGGTGTAATATTTTAAACCCAATTTCTTGACATGCCAAAATATTTTCTCCAACCTTTCCCTTGTAACACTGAGTGCTTTGCCTGTATTAATATCGTGGGCAACAAATACCGCACAGGTGTTATTATTAAAAGCAGACTTAACAACATCTATCACGTTCACATCTGAGCGTTTACTGCTTTTATCGATGCCTAACCCGTACAATACTTCATTCTTTTCTGTAGAAGCAAGGCTCTTACTGAAATCGTTGCCGCCATTAAGCGCCCGTACACTTTTAAAGTAGCGCATCAGCATTTTGTCATACAGCCCGTTGTGGGCGCCGTATGGATAGGCAAATGTGATGGGGTAAAATCCGTCCCGGTTCATTAGCTTCAGACCATCCACCACTTCGCATTTTACCAACTCATCAATGGTATGTTTATACCTGTACACATAATCCATCATGTTGTAATGATTGGTACCATGAAAGGCAATCTCGTGGCCATGGCTTTGAATAATTGCCAGTTTTTGTTTTTGTTCCGGGGTAAACCGGTTGTACTTACATACGTAAAAAGTGGCTTTCACATTAGCCGAGTCAAGCATGGGCAAATACTGGAACCAGTTATCTACCCGGTCATCGTCGAATGTAAGTGCGATACCCGGATCTTTAAGTTGACCGGGCTTTTCAAATTTTTTACAACCGCCTGAAAACAGCAATGCCGTTGTTATTATCAGCAAGGCAATATTTTTTCTCATTGTCTTTGTACAAGTTAGTTCTGCAATAAAATTGGGGAATTCTCTAGGGGAGGGAGGGTGAAGATAATATAAAAGTTAATTTAATCCAGCATTTTTTGTATTGAAAATATTTTCGTCGTCCTTCAACTTCAACTCCCATTTCCAGGCCGTAGCCATCATATCGCCCAGGTTGTATTTGGGATTCCAGCCTAAAACATTCTTTGCCTTATCGTTATTGGCATAAATAGCTATAACATCGCCGGGGCGGCGTGGGCCAAGACGGTAATTCAGTTTTACACCACTCATCTTTTCAAATTCATTAATAAGTTCCAGAACTGTATAGCCGTTGCCCGTACCCAGGTTAAAAACTTCGCAGTTGGCCTCATCTTTATGCTCTAGAAGGTAATTGAATGCAAGTGTATGCGCATGAGCTATATCGCATACGTGGATATAGTCTCTCAGACAACTCCCGTCTCTTGTTGGATAATCTGTTCCAAAAACCTGCATCATTGGCAATTTACCAATGGCCGTTTGGGTAATTGCCGGAACCAGGTTTTCCGGTTTGCCAAGCGGTAATTCACCAAGCAAGGTAGATGGGTGGGCTCCTACCGGGTTAAAATAGCGGAGCAGAATGGCTTTACTGCTATTGCAATTTACCGCTTCCCTCACGATCTGTTCGCCCATTTGTTTGGTGGCTCCATAAGCAGATTGTGCTGTTTTCATGGGACTTTCTTCTGTAACCGGTATACTATCGGGATTGCCATAAACCGTGCAGGATGAGGAAAAAACAAAGTTGCTGATCCCAAACTCATCGGCGCACTTTAAAATATTGATGAGGGAGTTCAGGTTGTTCTCAAAATAGAGCAATGGTTTCTTTACCGACTCACCCACTGACTTGTATGCCGCAAAATGAATAATGCCGCTTATATCCGGGTTTTCCTGGAAGATAGCAAACGTATCGTCATAGATACAAAGGTCAACTTTATAATTCTTTACCTTTTTCCCGGTTATCATTTCAACCGACTCCAGGATGGTATCGCTGCTGCGGGAATTATTATCTGCCGAGATCACATCGTAACCATTTTCAATGAGGTCTACAAGGGTATGTACACCAATGTAGCCACAACCGCCGGTAACCAGGATTTTATTCATGCTACAAAGAAAACAAAAAATCACTCATGTCGGTGAGTGATTTTTATTTTAGATTATTTCATTTTTGCCTATAATATCTTACTCATTACAAAATAGAAAAAGGCAGCCAATAATGCACTTACGGGTATAGTAAGTACCCAGGCCCATAGTAAGTTCACAGTAACCCCCCACCTAACAGCCGATAACCTTTTTGTCGCACCAACCCCCATGATAGAACCTGCAATCGTATGAGTGGTGCTCACAGGTATTTTTAAAGCCTCCGTTACAAATAACGTAATAGCTCCGGCTGTTTCTGCTGCCACTCCTTCAAAAGGGGTTACTTTGGTTATACGGGTTCCCATTGTCTTTACGATCTTCCATCCCCGCTCATCGTTCCAAAAGCGATGGCCGAATAACAGGCCAACGGTACCCACCAAACCATTTGTCCAAGTGAATATGTGGAGGGGTTATAAGCAATCAACGCAGCCATGATAATACCCATTACCTTTTGTGCATCGTTTCCGCCGTGGCCGATACTGAACGCCGCTGAAGAAACAAGCTGCAATCTTTTAAACCAGGTATTGGCCCGCCGGGCATTTAGCGAACTCAAAAACAAAGTAAAGCCGGCCATGATCAACAGGATAGAGGCAAGTAAAATCCATTTAAAGTTTTTTGCGTAGAAAATTACTTTTAAAGTATATGAATCGTAGTGTGATTTTAATTTTGAAGGATCGAATTCCAGGTTATAGTATAAAAAAACACCCACTAAAATAAAAATGGTAAATGCAATGATCTTTGGTATCCATCCCTTTTTAAAGGAGTGAATAAACCAAAGGGATATAATGAATGCTATGATCATACCTATGACCGGGGCCAGGAAAATAAAGGCAACGGTTTTTATTACCGGATCGGAGTTTACAGTGCCGAATCCGCCATAAGCGATTGCCGCTCCTGAAAATCCCCCGATCAATGTATGAGAAGATGATGAAGGAATGCCAAACCACCAGGTAAGCAGGTTCCAGAAAATAGCAGCCAGCAATCCTGAAAAAATAACCACCAACATATCGTGGCTATGCACCACATCGGTCTTAACGGTCTTTGCAATGGTATTGGCAACGCCATGGTCTTTAAAAATAAAGAAGGCAACAAAATTAAATAAGGCCGCCCAAAGCACTGCCTGGGTTGGCGTCAATACTTTGGTTGAAACAACAGTAGCTATGGAATTGGCAGCATCATGAAAGCCATTGATATAATCGAAGATGAGTGCTAAAGCAATTATTATTATCAGGAAGGTCATAATAGTTTTATTAGTATGGTAGTTGTTGAATCAATTGTTCACTGCCGTATTGCTTAGGCATACTTAACAATGATAGATTCAATCACATTTGCCGCATCCTCACATTTATCAGTAACGATCTCCATAACCTGGTAAATCTCCCGCTTCTTGATCACTTCTTTTGCATCGGGTTCTGTGGCAAACAACCGCTCAATGCTCATATCAAAAATATCGTCGGCCTGGTTTTCGATGCTGTTAATGGAAACCAATGCATCTGTTATCAGGCGCATGTTTTTCATATTTCTCAACTCCTTTATTGCCTTATCAACCTGAACACAGCCCAAAGCAATGAGATCAGCCATTTTAGTAACTCCCATATCATTTGGATTAACCCGGTAAAAATTTATTTTTTTTGCTGAAGCATAAATATAGTCGGCAATATCATCCAGCGAAGTAGCTAAATAATGAATGTCTTCCCGGTCAAATGGAGTAATAAAATTCTTTCCTAACTCGGTGAAAATAGTATGGGTATAATCATCATTTATATGCTCCATATCTTCAATTTCCTGGATCAGTTGCCCCCGTTTATCAAAATCAGGCTCATTAACCACTTCCTTTAATTTATCGCCCATTTTTACCAGCACTTCCGATACGCTTTCAAACAATTGATAAAATACCCTGTCCTTTGGTAAAAAAATTTTAAGCATTGTATTTAAACCTGCCATAATTATTTAGTTTGAAGCAAAAATATAATTAATGCCGTGGTGGTTGTAAAGAATGGAAATGGTAATGATAACTTAACATTGACGTAACACAAATTTCTTATTAGATTGCAGGAAATTCATGTAGTGCGCAGAAAATTCTTGTTATTATTTTTACTGCTTATATCTTTTGGCTTTTCCAAAGCTCAGTTCCTGATGGATATGGTGGATACTACAAAAGACATGGGCAAAAGCATGTTGTCCATTTACAAAAAATTCGACCATATAAGGATTGGAGGCTATATGCAGCCTCAGTTTCAACTGGCAGCAAGAAAAGGGGAAAAAGTTTTGATGGCGGCGACTTTGCCACAAATTCCAACAACAGGTTTATGCTCCGAAGGGGTCGTATCCGGTTCGATTACATTCATTTCGCCGCTAAAAAAGGGCCCTCTGTTCAATTCGTATTCCAGTTTGACGGCACCGAACGGGGAGTTTTTATCCGCGACTTCTGGGGAAGGATATTTGAGAACAAATACCAGCTTTTTGCACTTTCAGTAGGCATGTTTGCCAGGCCATTCAGTTACGAACTCAATCTTTCTTCAAGCGACCGGGAAAGCCCCGAACGGGGAAGAATGAGCCAGATATTGATGAAAACAGAAAGAGACCTGGGAGTCATGGTATCTTTTGAACCAAGAAGACCCGGGCACCCGCTGCATTATTTAAAAATTGATGCAGGTTTATTCAATGGACAGGGGCTGGCTTCCACAACTGATTTCGACAGTCATAAAGATCTTATTACCCGTATTGCATTAAAACCCTATCCCATTAATAAATTCCTTATGTTTAGTGGCGCTCTTTCCTACCTGAACGGCGGCATTTTGCAGAATACAAAATACGTTTACAGCAACGGGAATGGCATTTCCGGAAAAACTTTTATTCCCGATTCAACAGCAACCAATGCAGGAAGAATAGCTCCACGTAAATATTATGGCATTGATGTTCAGCTAAAAATGAAAACATTGGCGGGGTATGGAGAAGTAAGGGCAGAATTTATAACAGGCACACAAACGGCCACTGCAAACAATTCCGAAACACCTGCTGCTTTATTAACCGGTACCGAAGGGCATTACGTCAGGAAATTCAACGGCGCTTACTTTTACCTGTTGCAGAATATTTTTAATCCCCACCATCAGTTAGGCATTAAATACGATTGGTACGACCCGAATACCAACGTAAAAAAAGATGATATCGGAAAAGCAGGCACCAATTTAAATGCAACCGACATAAAATATTCCACCTGGGGTTTTGGCTATATTTATTACATCAACGACAACCTAAAATGTGTTTTCTGGTTCGAAAAAGTGATCAATGAAAAAACACAACTCAACGGTTACACCTCCGATGTAAAAGACGATGTGTTCACCTGCAGGCTGCAATTCAGGTTTTGACGCATATCCATTCCAACAACACGTACAGAAAAAAATTTTTACATGGTTATATTTATCGTAATATTGCAATATTAAGTTTTAACTATGGGAGCTACAAAGACAGACCACTTCACAGATAAGCATAACGCTATTGCTACCTTGGCAAAGGCATTAGGACATCCGGCAAGAGTAGCCATCATTGATTATTTACTCTCGGTTGATACATGTATCTGCGGCGACATCGTGAATAAGCTGCCTTTGGCTCAACCTACTGTGTCACAGCACCTCAAAGAACTTAAGAATGCAGGGCTTATTAAAGGAAACATTGAAGGCAATGCAATCTGCTATTGTATTGATGAAAAAGCCATTGTCCGGCTGCAGACATATTTTTCAGGCATTTCTGGAAAGTTAGAAAAGAAGAAAACTGATTGCTGTTGATTATAAAATTATAAAACCATGACTGCTAATGACTGTGCCCCTGCCCATGAAAGAAAGAAACTAAGTTTTTTAAATCGATACCTTACCCTGTGGATCTTCTTAGCGATGGCAGCAGGGTGTCAATAGGCTATTTTTTCCCCTCCTCCTCGGCTTTTATCAATTCCTTTTCCTCAGGCACTACCAATATTCCCTTGGCAGTAGGTCTGATTCTGATGATGTACCCGCCTTTTACGAAAGTAAAGTACGAAAATCTAAAAGAGGTTTTTAAGAACACAAGGATATTAGGAGTGTCTTTATTGCTTAATTGGGTTATCGGACCTATTCTAATGTTTTGTTTAGCAATCGTTTTCCTGCATGGTTATCCTGAATATATGGTGGGGCTGATTTTGATTGGCCTTGCCCGCTGCATTGCGATGGTAATAGTGTGGAATGAACTGGCCGAAGGCAGTCGTGAATATGCCGCAGGTTTGGTAGCATTGAACAGTATCTTTCAGGTATTGCTGTACAGTGTTTATGCCTGGATTTTCATAACCTTATTACCGCCGCTCTTTGGCATTTCAGGTTCTGTTGTTGATATCAGCATCAGCAAAATTGCAGAAAGCGTGGGTATTTACCTGGGTATTCCCTTTGCAGCAGGTTTCTTAACCAGGTATTTTTTATTAAAATGGAAAGGACAAACATGGTATGAAACAAAGTTCATTCCTGTTGTTTCTCCCATTACGCTAATTGCATTGCTGTTTACAATCGTAGTGATGTTTAGTTTAAAAGGGGAACTGATCGTGCAAATACCGCTAGATGTGATAAGAATCGCCATCCCTCTGGTCATCTATTTTGCTATCATGTTTGTTGTAAGTTTTTTCATAGGCAAAAAAATGGGAGCCGATTATTCCACCAATGCTTCGATTGCTTTCACCGCAGCAGGTAACAACTTTGAATTAGCCATAGCAGTTGCTATTGGCGTATTTGGTATCAACAGTGGCCAGGCTTTTGCCGGTGTTATCGGCCCCTTGGTAGAAGTACCGGCACTGATCGCATTGGTGAATGTGGCTTTCTGGTTCAGGAAAAAATATTATTCAAATAAATAAACAATACGATCATGTCAAAACATTTAACCTATATAAGCTATGTAGTTCAGACAGAAAATGGCCCATTGTTCAATCATGAAAAGATTCACCTGGATCATACATTCAGTTCCGGTACACTGCATGACATTACACAGGACGCTGTGATAAAATGGGCTGATAATAAAGAAAAAGAACTTTCCGCAGGGCAGCAGCTCACCATACTTAATTTCTTTACGTTTGAAACTGATAATTAAATGAAAATTGCACTCTTCTCCGATATTCATGCCAACCTTCCTGCAATGCAGGCATTTTTTGCAGATGTTGACAATCGTAAACCCGATGCCATTTACTGCCTCGGCGATTTGGTAGGATATAATATCTGGCCCAATGAAGTTATTAATGAAATCAGGAAAAGAGGTATTCCGACTATTGCAGGTAATTACGACCAGGGTATTGGTTTAATGAGTGATGAATGTGGTTGTGCTTACAAAACAGAACCAGAAAAAGACATGGGCAAAATTTCTATCTCTTTCACCAACTCTCTTGTGAAACCGGATGAAAGAAAATACCTGCGTACACTTCCTGCACACATCAAAGTAGAGTTTCAGTTAAACAATGACAAACTAAACTTATTATTGGTACATGGCAGCCCACGTAAAATAAACGAATACCTTTTTGAAGACCGGGAAGAAAAAAGTATACTCCGCATCATGCAGGGTGCTGATGCAGATATTATGTGCTTTGGGCATACCCACAAACCCTATCACCGTGTTTTAGCGGAAACAACCGAAGATAAAGCCAGGTATCGCCATGCCATCAACATCGGTTCAGTGGGCAAACCAAAAGATGGCGACCCGAGAGGTTGCTATGCAGTGCTTACAATAAACGAAACTAGCAGTACAACCAATAAAGAAGCAGTAAAGGTTGAATTTATCCGCTTTAATTACGACATTGAAAAAGCGGCAAAGGCTGTGGAAGAAAGCCCATTACCAAATGAATATGCAGGCATGCTACGCAAAGCTTATTAATCAGCTGAAAACAATCCGGTAACATTTTCGTAATATACAGGTAACACTACCGTAACATTCAATTCATGTTGCGATAACATGCAAGTTGTCCTTTTGCAGTAAATTATTACAGCATGAAATGGTTACTTCTAATTGCTACATTTTTTCTCTCCACAACGGCTTCATTTGCACAAAAAGGAAGGATCGACGGAAAGATCACTGATTCAAAATCCGGCAGTCCGCTGGCAGGTGTTTCAATCCTTGTGAAAGAGACCAAGAAAGGTACTTCTTCAAATTTAGACGGGTCTTTTGTATTGAACGTGGAAACAGGCAAAAAATACACACTTATAATAAGTTCTACCAATTACGAGAGTAAGGAAATAACTGAAGTTGAAGCCGGTGCAGACGGCATTGCCCACATTGACATAGCACTTGATGTAAAAGCAAAGACCGGCGATGAAGTAGTGGTACGCACCACTTCGGCAAAAAAGGAAACGGTGAACTCTATGATCAGTTTTCAAAGAACAACCAATACGGTTGCTTCCGTTATTTCAGCAGAATCTATACGGAGAAGCCCGGATAAAAATACCGGTGAAGTACTTAAACGTACACCGGGTGCAAGCATTCAGGAAGGAAAGTTCATTGTCATCCGGGGCCTTGCCGACCGGTACAACCAGGCAATGATCAACGGCATTTTATTAACAAGCACCGAACCCGATCGTAAAACATTTTCATTCGACCTGATCCCTTCGGCCATGATCGATAACATCATCATCAATAAAGCCTTTGTTCCGGAATACCCCGGCGAGTGGGCGGGTGGACTGATACAGGTAAATACAAAAGACATTCCTTCAAAAAATTTCTTTACCATTCAGTTAGGAACGGGTTTCAATACGCAAACCATCGGCAAGAAATTTTACAAAGATGGCCAGGGTGGAAAAACAGACTGGTTAGGCATTGATGACGGAACAAGAAATCTTCCAACGTCGTATACCCGGAAAGCGGAATTTGATATTTTAACCCCTGCCGAAAAAACAGCCATCGGTAAACAAATGCGGAATGTATGGAGTCCTTCAGAAATTTCTGCGCCGCTGAATATTTCTTTCCAGGCAAATGGTGGTTTCAGCACAAAACTATTTGGCAAAAAACTCGGCGGTATATTCGGTATCAACTACAGCAAGAACAACCGGTTTCTGAAACTATTGAACAGGTCAAATGCCATTGATGACATAACCAACGTGGTGAGTGTTATTTCTGAATATAACGATAGTAAGTACCAGCAGGATGTTGCTGTTGGAGCATTGGGCAGTTTAAGCCTGCAACTAAACCCACGCAACAAGGTATCAGTAAAAGCCATTGTGAATGTCAATTCACCTAATTCTGTTACAGAAAGAACAGGGGAAGATTATTCCCGTACCGAACAACTGAAGGGCAATGAATTCAGCTTTAAAGAAAATACTTTTTTTACCGTACAGCTTTTAGGCGAGCACAGTATTGCAAAACCACTGAAGTTTAAATGGTACGGCGCCTTTAATATCCTGGATGGATATATTCCCGACCAGCGCCGCATACTGTATACAAGAGCAAGTAACACACAAGACCCTTACAAACTGCTTATCTCCAATTCACTTTCGCAACAAAGCGGCAGCCGTATTTATCAAAGCCTGAGCGATTATATTTATACTGCCGGCGGAGACCTGAACTACAATTTCAAATTGTTCAATCAGACACAAGCGCTAAAGGGCGGATACATGCTGCAGATAAAAGACCGCCTGTATGATGCACAGCTTTTTGCAAACTACCTGCCGCTTGATAATCCGGCATTACGGTTATTACCTGCCGACCAGGTTTTTGCGGTAGATAATTTTGGTGATGGAAGCGGTAATAAATTCGCCTTTGATGCCATCAAGGGAAACAATTTCCGCTACATGGCAAACACCATTTTAAATGCAGGGTTTCTGCAGTTCGATAACCAGTTCGGCAACAAGCTGAGGGTGGTTTGGGGTTTACGGGTAGAGAATTATGATCAACTGGTGGGAAGCGTTAAGAAATGGGATCCCCGTCATACCTATTCCAAACTCACCGACTTCCTTCCCGGCATGAATGCAACCTATAAACTGAATCAAAAAACCAACCTTCGTTTATCTGCTTCGCAAACCGTGATACGTCCTGAGTTGCGTGAATTGTCTTCTCTTAACTTATACGATTTTGAACTGAACGCTTCTGTTCAGGGAAACCCGCTGCTGAAAAGAACCAAGGTTTCCAATTTTGATTTCCGTTATGAATTGTATCCAAGAGCCGGCGAAGTGATCAATGCGGGAATCTTCTACAAGCATTTCACCAACCCGATAGAACAGATCTTCAATGGCCTTGGCGGTGGTGCCAGCACCTTGAATTATGCCAATGCAAAAAAAGCTGATTCCTATGGTGCAGAAGTAGAGGTACGCAAAAAACTCGACATCATCCCCGGCATGAAGAATTTCACCTTCCAGGCCAATGCCGCATATATCTATAGTAAGGTAAAAGATGAAAGCCTGCAGGTTGACCGCTCATTACAGGGCCAGTCACCTTACATACTCAACTTTGGTTTGCTTTACGACCTGGAGAAATATGGTTTCAATGCAACCCTTCTTTTCAACCAGATCGGTCAACGGATCTACCTGGTGGGTGATATTGTAGGCGGTGCCCCGGATATTTATGAAGCACCGAGACCCATACTTGATCTTCAGTTGGCAAAAAAATTATTGAAGAACAAAGGAGAAGTGAGATTAAATATCTCCGACATCATTAACAAAACGCAATACTTCTACCAGAACACAAGCGATAAATTAAGTTTCCAGAAAAGTACCGATGCTTACCGCTTTACCCGTAAGTACGGAACTACTTTCAGCATCACATTCAATTATTCATTATAAAATTTAAAAACTAAAATAGAAAATGAAAAAGTACATTTTATACTCGGTAGCCCTGATGGGTTTAGCAATTACCAGTTGCAGAAAAATTGAAACAGACGGAGAAATACAGGTTGTAGTGGTGAACGGCGGTGGCGGCGGAAGCACGACAGGCCAAACGATCACATTGAGTGGCCGTATCAATGCCGATACTGTTTTGCGTAAGGCAAACTCGTACATACTCAAAGGCCTTGTTTACCTGGTAGGCAATCATACCATGACCATTGAAGCCGGTACGGTTATTAAAGGTTCATTCAGCGGAACAGACGTGGCTGCATTGATCATTACCCGTGGTTCAAAGATCATGGCTTCAGGTACACCAACCGAGCCCATCGTATTTACTTCGCTTTCTCCAAACCCACAGTCAGGCGATTGGGGTGGTATTGTGCTTTGCGGAAAGGCCGGGTATAATTTAAGTTATAATGGTACCCTGGGATTGTTCCAGGTTGAAGGCGGTATCGATAATTCTTTTGGTGATGGACTTGCCGGTTCAGGTGATGCAGTTGCTCCCACACCGGTTGATAATGATAACTCCGGTGTGTTGTCTTATGTACGTATCGAATACGCTGGTTATGCTTACCAGCCCGATAAAGAGATCAACAGCCTTACCATGGCTTGCGTAGGAAATGGAACTACCATCGATCACGTACAAACCATTTATGCAAAAGATGATGCCTACGAATGGTTTGGCGGAAGCGTTAACTGTAAATACCTGATCGCTTATAAAACACAGGATGATGACTTTGATACAGACAACGGGTTCAGTGGTAAAGTTCAGTTCGGACTTATCATCCGTGATTCACTGATCGCTGATATCTCAAAATCAGAAGCATTTGAAAGTGACAACAACGCAACCGGAACAACCGCTACTCCTAAAACAAGGGCCATATTTTCCAACATCACTGCCATCGGGCCAAAAGCCACTTTAGCAAATACAGGTAACTCACTTTTCCTGGCAGGTGCACAGATAAGAAGGAATTCAGCCATCTCAATTTTTAATTCCATTATCGTTGGCTGGCCTGTAGGAATTTATATTGATGCTACAACAGGTACTTCTACCGCTTTAAATATTGAAGACAGTTCATTACGTTTAAGAAACGTAACCCTGGCTGGTAACGCAGTTAACGTAAACTTTGCAGGAACTGCAGGAACTACCATTAACTCTCCGGCAGCTTTAACTACCTGGTTCACCGGTGCATACTACAACAACGACATACTGACGAATGTTTCCGATGCAAAATTGATTCAGCCTTACAACTATGGTGCTCCTGATCCAACTCCATTTGCAGGATCAAACGGAAACCAGAAAATCAATAGCGGTGGTGAGTTCTCTGATGCAAAATTCAGCGGAGATACTTTCTTCGACAAAACCGTAACCTTCCGTGGAGGCATTGCGCCTGCCGGTCCGCTGGCAAGCTGGTGGAAAGGATGGTCAAGATTCTAAAATAATAATAACCTTACCCTATAAAAAAGCATCCGCCAACCGGCGGATGCTTTTTACTTTTGCAAACATCAAAAACCCTTACAAATATGAAAATACCCGTTCAGTTATTGGCCCCGTTTCTTTTATTCAGTTGTAGCCATCCTTCTAATAAAAAAGACCAGGCCCTGCATAAACTGGATGCCTTCATTAAACAAAGCGACAGCTCGTATAATAAACCTTATTACCGCACCGATTTTGTTACAGCCTGGTATTACATAAACAAAAAAGATTCGGCTGTTTGCCAGGTGATGAAGGATTCGGCAAAGACGATACGCCAGATCATTATTACGAAAAAAAACCTGCGTATTTTTTTTGCAGGCTTTTACAATAATGGCCAGTTGCAGGCCGATCTGTCGTTGGATGAGTTTGGTCACTACCACGGAAATACAACCTATTACTATCCCAGCGGCCGCACAGAAAGCACCGGCAACTATGAACACGGCATTAAAACCGGCGCCTGGAAATATTTTGATGAAAAAGGCAGATTGCTTTCTACAGATAACTACGATAAGAACGGCCAGCTTATCAAAGCGGGCCCTCCAAACTAATAACAATCCCTTAATCTTCAGGTAATACTGGGGTAAGATACCTGCATGATATTGCAGCGGGTTAAAGAAACATCTAGCAGTCGTTTCAAAATTTCTTAAGCAAATAGCAAGTTTCTCATGCTTGTGCCAGCTTTATTCTTATCGCTGGCCTTTTTTATGCCCTGCCAGTATTAAATTAATGTTACCAAATTGTTACTACGCACATTTAAATCACATTCTTTTTCACAACCGGTATTTGCCGTGCTTTGAAATTAAATTCACACTCCCTATATTGCCAAACCAAAATGATACACATGAAATGGGTTAGCGTAAACAATGGTACCGCAAACGAAACGTTCGAATTGTGGGAAACCGATGAAAAGCTCGCAAACATCACCTTCAGCGGGCGCACCCGGTTTGCAAGAATAGTAAGCCAGTTCGGGAAACGGATATTTGCATTTGAAGACAGGGGATTATTCTCTCCAAAAAAACTGATACGCAACGAATACGGCATTAAGATGGGCAAGGTAGAAGAATTAAAGCCCGGTACCGGTAAGGGCTTTGTTGAGTTAGATGAAAAAAAATACTTCTTCATATATAATCAGGATAATACAGGCGAGTTGACAATATATGATGAATCCATGCAAAAAAACCTGCTCACCTGCAGCTTCAAAACAATTACTCACCGACTGAGCAAAACAAGATCGCTTTTGTTAGATGGGAAGTTTGCCAGCCTGCTGCTGGTGCTTTGCTGGTACGCCTTTCAGCCACACAGTGCTTTGGGTGCTACCTCCATAGTAAAACAACCCGATTTAATATTACCGTAATACGGGCTTAATGTTTCGTTTATAGTGCCGGTGTTTCTTTGCAAAACCTCCGGTACATGAAAATTCTTATTGGACTACTCTCCTGCCTCTTTTCAATTACCTCTTATTCACAAACCGCCAACCAGCCAAATATTTTCATCATCACTACCGATGGCTTCCGTTGGAAGGAAGTTTTTAACGGTGCCGACTCTGTAATTATCAATGATCCCAAATACGTAAGCGATACTGCATTGCTGAATCAAATATTCTGGGATGATGACCTGGAAATAAGAAGAAGAAAACTGATGCCCTTTGTATGGCAGACCGTTAAAAAGCAAGGTACATTGTATGGCAACAGGAATTATGAGAACAACGTATCGGTCGTCAATCCTTACCGCTTCTCTTATGCCGGCTACAATGAGATCCTTACCGGTTTTGCAGATCCGGCACGGATTGCCAACCGGAAAAAATGGAACAACAATGAAAATCTGTTAGAGTTTCTCAACAACCAGCCCGGTTATAAAAACAAGGTGGCTGCTTTTGCAAGCTGGAACCTGTTTGAATATATTCTAAACAACCAGCAGGGCAATTTTTACCTGAACTGCGGTTATGAAGCCATAGAACACGATTCGCTTACTGATACAGAAGTACTTGCCAATCTGGTTCAGCGTTCGGCAGTGAATGACCAGGAGCACACAAGGAATGATATGCTCACTTTTGTTACCGCCAAAGAATACATACAGGCAAAGCATCCTAAAGTAGTATTTGTTGGTTTTGGAGAAACAGATGAATTTGCCCACAGCGGAAAGTACGATGAGTATCTGCAAAGTGCACACCTGTTTGATGAATTCATTGCACAACTCTGGTACCTCGTTAATAAAGATCCGTTTTATAAAAACAATACCAGCTTCATCATTACCACCGATCACGGCCGGGGTAATAAGGCAGGCAACTGGTTCAAACATGGCTTGTTTACTTCCGGCAGCAGCAATACCTGGCTTATGACGCTTGGACCATTGTTTGAAACAAAAGGAGAGTTAACCGGCAGTGGAGAAATTTTTAATGATCAACTGGCACAAACAATTGCCCGTTCCCTGGGTTTTAATTTTACCCCGTTGCATCCGGTAGGAGATCCGCTAACGCTGTCAACTGCTGCCAGAAGATGATAACGTTGGATTAATCCTGGGTTAATGATTTGATAATTGCCGGAAACTATTTTGCAGAATAAAAAAAAGGCTTATGAAAAAACCATACGCTGTGCTGAAGCAACACAGGTTTTATTTTGGGGGACTATTGCTCAGTTTTATTGCAGGGGGATTATTTCTCTTGTTGTACGGGAAAGAATACACTTTTCTTTCACTAAACAGTTACCATCCTTTTTTCCTGAATGTATTTTTCATTAACTACACATTCATGGGCGACGGGATCTTTGCAATATGCCTCATCGGGCTTATGTTCTTTTATTTCAAGAATAAACAACATGGCTTTGCATTGCTTTACGCTTTTCTGTTCTCAGGCCTTGTTACACAGGTATTAAAAAATCTTATCAGTTCTCCAAGGCCGAAAATTTATTTTGAACAGGGTACCTACCTGCATTTTATTGATGGGGTAACCCTCAGTGGCAGTTCAGGGTTTCCATCCGGTCATACAGCGACCGCATTCGCCATCGCAACCGCTATGATCTTAATGATGAAAAACAAAAACCTGCAGCTACTTGTTTTAATAGCGGCCATTATGGTGGGGTATTCCCGTATTTACCTGGCACAGCATTTCCTTTCAGATGTTCTGGTGGGCATGATCATTGGTTCGGCCGCGGGAATTTCAGCCGTTTACTTTGCCAAAAACAGGATACGTTTCAAAAGATCAATTAACCGGATACACCGTATGCCTCATGCCCCTGCATCATCCACCCCGGGTATTCAAACAGCATGAGCACTGTCTTCGATACCCGTATCATAAAATTCGGAATTGTTGGCCTGGGCGGTATGGTAATCGATTTTTCCATTACCTGGATCTGTAAGGAAAAATTGAAGCTGAATAAATACCTTTCTAATTCGTTTGGGTTTTGCGGGGCGGTAATAAATAATTTTTTTTTCAACAGGTACTGGACCTTTAACAGCACGGGCCATGACCTTGAAGGGCAATTTGCAAAATTCTTACTGGTATCGTTAAGCGGACTGGCAATAAATAATCTCCTTCTGTACCTGATGGTAAAAAAAGCCAATGTTAATTTCTATCTTTCAAAACTGGTTGTTATCGGCCTGGTCTTTTTCTGGAATTATTTCATAAACATTCTTTTTACTTTCAACTAACCTGTTTGGATCATAAAAAGAAAACACTCTTACTCATCGGCATTGCTACTATTGTACGATGCATTACAGCAGCTACCATAGAGTTGGGCAATGACGAAGTATACTACCGCATGTATGCACAATACCTGCAGTGGAATTATTTTGACCACCCACCCATGGTAGGATGGATGATACGGGCCAGCACAGTTAACCTTTTCTTCGATAATCCTCTTTTTATTCGTATCGGCGCTATTGCATCCGCAGCCATAACAACCTGGCTCCTCTTTCTAAGCGGAAGAAAACTAAATAATGACTATACAGGATTTTTAGCAGCCTTAATTTATACCACTACCATTTATGGCAGTATTGTGGCAGGAACATTTATTTTGCCCGATTCTCCGCAAATGGTTTGCTGGGCAGCTTCCTTATACCTGCTTATTGATATCGCCCGGTACAGTAATATCAACAGGATAAAAAAAAAGAAGCTGCTATTGTTTGGCATCATCGCAGGTATTGGAATGCTCTGCAAGATCCATACAGCGTTTTTATGGTTGGGTTTACTGGTATACATCATCCTGTATAACCGGCAATGGCTGCTGCAACCGGTTTTATATTTGTCCGGCATCCTGACACTGCTTCTTTTCTATCCCGTAATTAAATGGAACATCGATAATCATTTTGTAACTTATTTATACCACAGCAACCGGGTTGATGTAACAAACAGCGGAATTGATGTGAACAGCCTCCTGGGCTTTACAGCCGGCCAGGTCCTGTACAGCAACCCGGTTATTTTCTTTTTGATCATCCCGGCAACCATTGCTGCGTTTAAAAACGAACTTCCTCTTTTATCATCCCAGAAGAAGATGTTACTGGTATGCAGCTTGCCATTAATACTTATCGCATTGTGTATTTCTTTATATAAAAATGTACTTCCGCATTGGACCGGTCCGGCATATAGTGGCCTCATCCTGCTAACCGCCTGTTACATCAGTACCAAGAAGTTAAAATCCGTTTTAGCAATGCCGCGGTCTTTACTGGCTGCTTGTTTTTTACAGCTTATTGTAATCACTACAGGCATTTTAGTGATCAACTTTTTCCCAGGTACTTTGGGCAAAAAAGATAAACTACTCACCGGCGAAGGTGATTTTACCCTCGACATGTTTGGCTGGGATAAATTCAAAGATGATTTTAAAAAGATCATACAAACCGATCTTCAAAATGGCAGCATGAAGAATGATGCTGTCATAGTCAGTAACAAATGGTTCCCGGCAGCGCATGTAGACTTCTATGTAGCCATGCCGGTGAAAAAAGACCTGGTAGCATTGGGCGATACTAATGATATACATCAATATGCCTGGATAAATACGGAACGAAAAAAACTTCAGCCAGGTGATGATGCCTATTGCATCGTTCCGTCTGATAATTATGTCGATGCAACGCAACTTTACAACCGGTATTTTGCCAGCATACTCCCTCCTGAAATAATCGAGCAAAGGCGAAACGGAATAGTTTGCCGGAGGTTCTATATCTGGCGAATGAAAAATTTCATTGAAAAATAAAACCCCCGTTTATAAAAACAGGGGTTTTTTTACTTCCCAAGTATGATCCGAAAAAACTGCAGGGTAAAACTATACAGGCAGTGTTATGCGTAAATAAACACTCCGTTAAGCAATTATTATATAAGACTGGATATTTCCCCGTTCCATATTTCCCGGGATGTTGCCAGAGTATTATTCAAAAAACGCTGTACCACCTGCCGGAATTTTTTATGGTACGGCGCTGTGTGGCAAAATCCACATGCACCAGGCCAAACCGGGGATGATACCCTTCGGCCCATTCAAAATTGTCAAAAAAGGTCCACACAAAATAACCACCCACTTTAATGCCGTCTCTTTTTGCAAGCAATACCTGTGCAATATAATCCTGCAGAAATTTCACCCGCTTATGATCATCCAGTATGCCGTCCTCAAAAAGATCTTCAAAAGCGGCCCCGTTCTCCGTTACAATGATCTCTTTCACCCCGTCATATGCATTAATCCGTTTCAATGCTTCATAGATCCCGGGCGGATACACTTCCCAATCCATTACCGTTCGGTCTACATCCCGTTTACTTGCCTTGATGATCTTTGCCCGTATAAAAGGCATCAGGGGTGCATGGCTTACCAATTCTCTTGTATAATTCTGCAACCCCACAAAATCCATCTCAAAGGCGAGTTTCTTTTCATCATGCGGATAAATGAACCGCTCAATGCGTTCCAGGATCTTCAGGTCTTTGGTTGGATAGCCCAATCCGAGTAAGGGTTCGATAAACATCCGGTTAAGCAGTGCGTCTACTTTTACAGCTGCGTTTACATCTTTCTCGTCATAGTGCCGGAACGGTTCAATATGTGAATAGGAAAAAGTAGTACCTACTTTACAATCACTCCGTAACGACTTAATGATCCGTCCTCCCTCTGCCTGGCACAAGGCAGCATGATGAGAGGCTGCCAAAAAATTACTCAATCCTTTTTTACCCGGCGCATGCACGCCTAAAAAATATCCGGCACCGGTAAACACCATCGGTTCATTTAAAACCATCCAGTACTTTACCCGGTTGCCAAAATTTTTAATACAGCAATCCACAAAATAACTGAACCAATTAACCACATCCCGGTTCGTCCAGCCACCCTTTTGCTGCAACGCCTGTGGCAGGTCCCAATGATAGAGTGTTATCCAGGGTTCAATACCAAGCTCTAAGCAAAAATCAATTACGTGGTTATAAAAGTCAATACCCTTGTAGTTCACCGCACCAATACCATTTGGCAGAATACGGCTCCACGAAATAGAGAACCGGTGGTTAGGAATATTCAGGTTGTACATCAACGCCAGGTCCTCGGCATAATGATGATAATAATCGCAGGCAATATTCCCGTTGTGATTGTTGAATATTTTTTTCTTTCGCTGGGAGAACACATCCCAGATAGAAGGGCCTTTTCCATCAGCGTTGTGGGCGCCTTCGATCTGGTAAGCAGCCGTGGATACGCCCCATTTAAAATCTTCGCCAAAATCATTCCTTGTAAAGAGCATGGCCTATTCCCCCAGTTGATTTAATATTTTACCCAGGCTCTTGTCTTTTAATTTCTTTACAGAATATATACCATCACCCAGCTTTACTTCTTTTTTAGGATCAGTAGTCCCGTGTTTCCGGATGATCATGTTGATGATCCGTTCGGTGCTGTTGGGATAATTGACAGGAATAACCTGCATTCCTTCTGTCCATGCCCTGATCTTATCAGCATGTTTTTTCTTAAGGCTCTTGATCACCGGTACTCCCATATCTTTCAACGCAACGGCATTGCATTGCTGCTCGTATTGCCCCTTCATGGGTATGGCCATCAGTTTTTTTTGTAAGAAAAGCGCTTCGGCTGGTGTTTCAAAACCGGCACCGCATAAAACACCCAAACAATTAATAAAGCTCTTAATAAAATCTTCGTTGTTAACCGGGCGGATGTGAATATTCTTTTCCCTGTATTCTTTTTTTGAATGCTTACTGAATACCTCCCATTGAATATTTTTTATTTCCCCCAGCACTTTGATGATCCGTTCATCGCTGTAAGCCGGCAGGTAAACAGTGTAATGATTTTTTTTCTCCGGCTTTGCCAGCCGTACCTGGCTTCTTATCACCGGCGTGAAAATATTTTTATCGTACATGCCGAAATGAAAACCGTAAGATGCTGTAACAGGCGCATAATTATTTAATACCGCTTTCCCAACCAGGTCTTTCTTCTTTGGCCTGGGTGATTTCTTATTGATCACGGCCGCCTGGTGACTGAGGCCGATGCATTCTTTATGCTTCATCTTGCAGGCCCAGGCACTCACGGGTTCAAAATCATTGATCACCAGGTCGTAGTTTTCAACCGGCAGGCTTTTGATCTCTTTGTAGAGTTGTTTCAGGTTACTCTTCTTATAGGTAGCAATAAGATCTACGCCCCCGTTTTTTCCAAAAATAAAACTGAGGCCTTTGAATTTATATTTTACCGGGTAAGGAAGTTCTACATCGGCCTGTATGCCGCTCACCAGGATATCCAGTTCGCCTTTTTGCTGCAGGATGGGAATGATATCACGGGCCCTGCTTAAATGTCCGTTACCGGTTCCTTGTATGGCATAGAGTATTTTCATTCTTGCTTAAGCAGGTTAAATTCTTCCACCATGTTATCGAAGAGCTGGTTGTTGTTCAGTTCTTCTTCTTCCTGCTCATGTACACTCATGTGCAGCATTTCAACTTCATCAAAGCGGTAAATTTCCCATTTCCCGTTCACGTATTCTAATGCTGTCAGGTTCTCGATCCAGTCGCCGCTGTTCAGGTACATTATTTTTCCATGCTGGTTTTCGATCTCCCGTATCTCCGGCTGATGAATATGTCCGCATATCACATAATCATAGCCATTGCTGATGCCAATGTCGGCAGCCGTCTGTTCAAAACTGTTGATGAACTTCACCGCACTTTTCACGCTGTTCTTTATTTTTTTTGATAGGGATATCTTTCCTTTCTTGAATATTTTTTCGGAGATGAAGTTTGCAAAGCTGTTGATGTGGATCAGGGTGTCGTATCCAACAGCTCCCAGTTTTGCCAGCCACTTGCTGTGCTGCATGGTCACATCAAATACATCGCCGTGAAAGAACCAGGCCGTCTTTCCGTTATCCAGTTCAAGTATTACCTTATTCACGATCTTAAGCGAGCCCATCTTAAATCCTACAAATTTCCGCAGCATCTCATCGTGGTTGCCGGTCACGTAGTACATCTTTACGCCCTTGCTCATCCAGTGCATCAGGTGCTTTACAACCTTCATGTGGCTCTTGGGCCAATAGCGTTTGCTGAATTGCCAGATATCGATGATATCCCCGTTAAGGATCACTGTTTTTGGCTTGATGGTCTTGAGATAGAGCAACAGTTCCTTGGCGTGACAGCCATACGTGCCGAGATGCACATCCGACAGAACCAGTATATCCAGCTTCCGCTTTTTTATTTTATCCACTAGCGGATCTTATAAAATTTCAGCGGAGTATAAAATGCCGAAAGCATGGGCAGGAAAATCCTTACAGAAATCTCCAGAAAAAAATAACGGATATTTTTCATAACGTAAGATTTAGGATCAGTAATAATACAAAATGAGTCAATTAGTATGACCAAATGTTTACGCCAATGTTACGGATGTATTAACCTTAGTGAGAGAAAGTCTATCAATCCTTCCTGCTTTGCAGCGTAAACCCAAACGTGGTGCCCACATCTATCTTGCTGCGTACATGAATGGCCTGGCCGTGTGCTTCAATGATATGTTTGCAGATGGAAAGCCCTAAGCCACTGCCCCCTACTTTGCGGCTGCGGGCCAGGTCGGTGCGGTAAAAGCGTTCAAAGATCCTGGGCAGGTGTTCTTCGGCAATGCCGGCGCCATCGTCACTTATCTCGATCAAAACCTTTGCACCATCTACTTTATAAAAGCTGGCTTCTACGGTACCGTTTTGTTTGCCGTACTTGATGGCATTATCAACCAGGTTGATGAATACCTGCCGTATCTTTTCCTTATCAGCATAAACCGTTAAGGGAAGTTCGCAGCCTTTTTTAATGATACATTTAATTTCCTTTTCATCTGCTTTGATGGAAAGTGAATCATATACTTCTTTAACAAGGTCCTGGATGACGAAACTGTCTTTCAGCAACAGTTGTTCACCGCTTTCTAATTTCGAAATGGAGTCCAGGTCATCTACCAGGTTCACCAGCCTGTCCACATTGCGGGAAGTGCTCTGCAAAAATTTTTTATTCACCTCTGTATTTTCAAGAGCGCCGTTGAGTAAGGTATCTACATAACCCTGTATGGCAAAGATGGGCGTCTTCAGTTCATGGCTCAGGTTCTGTAAAAATTCTTTCCGGTAGGCCTCGTTCTGCTGCAGCAACTCGATCTCTTCCTTGCGCTGTTCGGCCCATTTTTCCACTTCTTCCCTTACTTCTTCAATGCCTTTCTGAGGCAGGATGCTTTTGTAATAGAACTCTTCTTTTTTACTGGCCTTGGTTTGATAGATGAATTTATAAATGAGTTTTATTTTCCGGTAAATGAATGTCTGGAAAGTATATAGTATCAGCCCGTATGAACCCAGGAAGATGACTCCAAAAGAGATCAGTGCGATCCACCATACCTGCGCAAAAACAAAAATGCCCGCTGCAATAGGGATAGACAACCCCACTGCGGTTAATGCAGATAATTGTTGCGGTGAAAGATTTTTTGAAGAAGGCATGCTAGTTCATAGTTGATTGATCATGGTTCATAGCAGAAACCGATGCGAAAGTAAATAACTATATACTATGAACCATGAACTATGAACCATCCGCTATATTTCGAACTTATACCCAACCCCTTTTACAGTGGTGATGCAGTCAAGGTTCAGCTTCTGGCGTATTTTGCGGATATGTACATCAATGGTACGGTCGCCCACGATCACTTCGGTTCCCCAAACCTGGTTGAGTATTTCATTGCGGAGAAAAACCTTTCCGGGTTTGCCGGCCAGCAAAGCCAGCAGTTCAAATTCTTTCCGTGCAAGTATGATGTCGTTGCCCTGGAAGTTGATGATATATTTTTCCCGGTCTATCTTCAGGTCACCAACCTGCAGAATGCCGGTTTCCTCTTTACTGATACGCCGGAAAAGAGCATTCACTTTACTCACTAATACTTTCGGGCTGATGGGCTTGGTAAGATAATCATCGGCGCCGGTCTCTAATCCCTTTATTTCCGTTCCTTCATCGCTCAATGCAGTAAGGAATATGATGAGGGTATCATTAAAGGCTGGTTGCTGGCGAAGGATATTACAAACTTCAATGCCGGTCTTACCCGGCATCATGATATCAAGAATGATCAGGTCGGGATTAAACCGTTTTGCCAGGTCCAATGCATCGTTCCCGTTCTTTGCAGCGGCCACTTCATATCCTTCGTTCTTCAGGTTGTATTGAATGATCTCCAGGATATCCGGCTCATCATCGGCTATTAATATTTTCTTAACCGTGTTTGCAGTATTCATATTGGGTGCAAAAATAGTGTTTACCATTTACCAAGCGGGTGGTTTTAGGCCTGGTGGGTATTATCAAATTGTTAAGCCAATACAGTGCATTAACAAGAATTTTCATCTTAACCAGCAGTCAAAATGCAGCCCCTCGCCGATTTTTAGCATCTTTGCAGCAGAACTGACTATGAAAAGAAACTATTTCCTGTTGATACTACTGGCCTTCTCTGTTTCCGCATCGGCAAATATGGATACGGTGAAAGTGCCCATTTACCGCCAGTTGTTTCACGACCGCATAAATGACGAGCAACGCCTGCTCGACCGGATGGATGGAAAAACCGATGGTATCATCAAGGCAACCCATAATACCGAGATCAACCTGGCCATTACCGATGTGATGATCCGCAAGGTGAATGAGATGCAGGATATGGTGGAACTGAATGAAAAACTGGTAAGCAACAACCAAAAGATCCGTTATCTCAATTATATTGAGAACATGGTGAAAGCCTATAAATACGGGATAAAGACAAAGGAACTAAACCCGGCCTATGCACCGGTACTGATGGAGAATTTTGAAAAGATAATGAAAGCCACCATCGACAGTTCCAGCATGGCCAGTTTTATTAAAGAGACCCCCTACACGGTTGGAAGAATAAATGCAGAAATATTCTCAGAGAATAAAGGCTATACAGAAAGTAAAAAGATCCTCTATCAGAAATTCTGTGTGCTTAACCCGGATAAGATATTACAGACCATAGAACCATACAGCAACGAACCCTTTGCCGATTCCCTGATCGTGATAAGCTGTAAGTTCAACCCTACTTCTATTTATTCCCTGGCACAGGCTCCCGATTCAAAACTGGGCATGTTGGTTCACAGAAATAAGAACCCGTTGGTGATGGCGGTGGTTGAACTGAGTAAAACACCCAATGCATTATTTTATTTTCCTTTTTTGGATGACCTGCTGAAAGGTAGAAAGACGGTGGAAAGCATTAAGAAGTACGTAGGTGACGGAGAGACCGGTTACGACAGTGTGGGCTATTTCAAATTACTCGTTCAAACTGAGATCGAATATTTTAAGCGGATGGTTTCCCCGGCAAAGGATACACCCATTGCCATGTTTGGCCCGAACGGATTGAGAGAAGTATTAAAAAGCAAAGCACTTCAGCATTTTGTAACACCCATTAACAGCCTGCATGATCTGAGTAATATCAATATGCGCATGAAGGCAACCGATTCGTTATCGGCCGTGGATCTTTATTTCATGATGGTGATGAGTGAGAACGATATCTATACTTCCAGCTTCAAACACAGTTTCTACCGCTTGTTGCAGCGGATGGGCACCGAACCAAGAACAGATTCCTTATTGCTGAGCGTACATTTTGATTTCTTCAAGAAGTTCATCAAGATGGCTGCCAATTACAATAAGCTGGATACCTTTTTAAAGTTCATGCCGGCGCAGGCATCCGAAACATTAATGCGTGGCTTCATTGCCAACCTGGATAATACCGGCAACCTGGAAGATGCAGTGGATGTGGCAGACTCGTACAGCAGCATCAACGATAAAAAATTACAAAGCACCATACTGGGTTATGTGATAGAGAACGAGAAACTGAGCATGCAGAATAATAACAACCGCGGCAGAACCATTTACGGTTTGCTTAAATCGATCTTCTTATCTGCCGACAGCAGCAACAAAGTTGACCTCACCGGCATATTGGGAATTCCTTCCATTTATGAAATAGAAAACAAAAACATGCAGGACGACAGCGGAAGGATCGTACAGCAGGTTTACTGGTATGGCGATGCCGATGGAAAATTCTTTTTTCCCTCGTTCATAAATTCCTTCTCGCCAAAAGAGTGGAAGATAACATCTAATAAAGAATGGTACGAGATCCGTTCGCTGAAAGGAAATGTGTGGATATATGCAAACCGGCCGCTGGATAATGATGCCAACCTCGACGACAGTGCACAGGTTCACCTGAATAATTACCTCGCTGAAAATAATATTCAGCCTTCGGTTGTGGTACACCGGGGCCATAGCTACTGGCTGCCCCGGACCATCAGGCGCATGGCAGGTGATGCAAAGATTGTTGTACTAGGCTCCTGCGGCGGATATAAGAACCTCAATGATATCATCGACATCAATCCCGATGCACACATCATCTCCACCAAAGAGATCGGCACCGGGGATATTAACCGGCCCATTCTCAATTACCTCAATCAAACCTTTGAATCGGGTAATAAACTGGTATGGAAAAATATGTGGGCCAGTCTCACCAAATTATTTTCTACCGACCCCAGCAAAGGGGTAAGGGAAAGTTGGGAAGATTATATTCCCCCCTACAAAAACCTGGGCGCCATTTTCCTGAAGGGATACAATAACCTGATACAGGTAGAGTAAGCAGTTTAGGTTTAACCACATAGGAACATAGGTCACATAGTTTTTCCTATGATTTTCTTTTACCCCGTGGTTGCTGTTTCCGCCAACAGCAAAATGATACCCGTAATTTTCATTTGCAGACATCTTCTTATCCTTCAGTTTTTTTATGAATGGTCATATCATCCCCCTTCAAACTCCCGTATTTTTGCAACATGAGTGATACGCCGCATGTTAAAAAGAAGATCTTCAACTTTTCATTACTCCGCCGGGTATTTCGTTTTGCAGCACCTTACAAGAATAAATTCTATGGTTCGCTGGTGCTCGCCATTGTACTTGCCGTCATCTCCCCGGTAAGGCCCTGGCTTATACAATTAACCATCAACGACGGGATAAAAGGAAACATCAAACCCTGGTTTTTAGATTACCCGGGGGGCTTCATCATAGAGATCACCATTATCCAGATCGTGTTGCTGATGCTGGAAACCGGCTTCCGGTTCATGTTCACATTCCTGACTGCTTCACTTGGACAAAGCGTGGTTAAAGACATGCGGGTGAGTACCTATAATAAAATACTGCACCTCAATTTATCACAGTATGATAAAACACCCATTGGCACGCTTACTACAAGAACGATCAACGACATTGAATCCATCAACGATATTTTCAGCGACGGGCTCATACCCATTATTGCCGATCTGTTGTCCATCTTCTCCATACTTTCCTACATGTTTTATGTTGACTGGAAACTGACGCTTATCTGCCTGGCACCATTTCCATTTTTAATTGTAGCCACGTATTTTTTTAAAGAAAGCGTGAACAAATCTTTCATCCGGGTGCGTAATGCGGTTGCCAACCTGAATGCCTTTGTGCAGGAACACATCACCGGCATGGCCATTGTGCAGGCATTTGCGGCAGAAAAAAGAGAATTCAATAAATTCAACAGCATCAATAAAGAACACCGCAATGCAAACATCAAAGCCATTTTTGCTTACTCGGTCTTTTTCCCGGTAGTGGAACTGGTAATGGCGCTGTCTATCGGGTTATTGGTGTGGTGGGCTGCAAAAGACGCCGTACATCCTGCACAGGCCGAAAAAGTGGCCGGGGTGATCACGGCATTCATTCTTTGCCTCAACTTATTGTTCAGGCCGCTGCGGGTGATCGCCGATAAATTCAATGTGCTGCAGATGGGCATGATCGCCAGCGAACGGGTGTTTAAAGTGCTGGATAATGAAGATACCACCATCAACGAAGGAGATAAAAAAACAACCGGCATGAAAGGCAAGGTTGATTTTGATAAAGTATGGTTTGCCTACAACGAAGAAAATTACGTACTCAAAAATATTTCCTTCACCCTCAATGCCGGCGAAACACTTGCCATTGTAGGACATACCGGCAGCGGCAAAACTTCCATCATCAGCCTGCTGAACCGGTTATATCCGATCAATAAGGGTGAGATAAGAATTGATGATACCAACATTGAAGATTTTCACCTCGATGAATTAAGAGCGAAGATAGCCGTGGTGCTGCAGGACGTTTTTCTTTTCAGCGGAACGGTTTCTGATAATGTAACGCTTCGCAATCCTGCCATAAAACACGAAGATGTGGTACGGGCCGCCAAACTCATCGGCATTCATGATTTTATTTTGCAATTGCCGGGCAACTACGATTATAATGTAATGGAAAGAGGCGCCACTTTATCGCTGGGCCAGCGACAGCTATTATCCTTTGTTAGGGCATTATTATACGACCCTGCCATTTTGATCCTCGATGAAGCCACTTCTTCGGTTGATACCGAAAGCGAGGCCCTGATACAGCATGCCATTGAAAAACTCATAGCCAACCGCACTTCCATTGTCATTGCTCACCGCCTGTCAACCATCCGCAGGGCCAATAAGATAATCGTACTGGATAAGGGCGAAATAAAGGAAATGGGAACCCACGATGAGCTCATAGAAAGGCATGGTTTCTACTACCAATTGCACAAAATGCAGTTCGAAAAGCAAGAAAGCCTGATCTGATGATTTGGGCTGAATACCCCCAATTATAGTTATTGTCCTGGCTGATTGTTGTCGGCAAATCGCCAAACCAACAAATCGGCACATTTTCCCCCCCGGATTTCATATTTCCCCCCTCCCCCCTTATCTTTGCGCCAAAATTAAGGCAGAACATGAGATCTAAGAGCATCAAATCATTACTGGCATTGGTTTTCAGCCTCGGACTATTGCTTTTTTCACAGTCCGTAAAAGCCCAGGGTGGAGAGCACGATGCAGCAACTAAAGAACCAGCTAAGGAAAAGAAGATCTTTGATGCCAATGAGGTGATCTTTGGCCATATCATGGATGCTCATGAATTTCACTTTTTCTCTTACAAAGGATCCGATAGCCAGGAACACCACGCTACTATTCCCTTACCCGTTATTCTTTACACAAAGGAAAAGGGTTTATCTGTTTTCATGTCTTCTGCATTTCACCATGGCGAACACAATCATGAAGGTTTTGGATTACTTACCAATGAGAAGATTGATGAATTAAAATTAGACCGGAATAAATACGCTGCCGGCCACATCGTTGCCGTTAATGCAGCAGGCGAAATAGACCAGGCAACTAAAGTGTATGATTTTTCTCTTACCCGGAACGTAGTACAGATGCTGCTGGCGCTTACCCTGCTCGTGGTTATCCTGATAAAAGTTGCCAGGAAATATGGCACCGGTGCCGGTATCACTTCTGCTCCCAAAGGCATGCAGAACACGATGGAAACCATCGTGAACTTTGTGAATGATGAAGTAGCCAAACCAAACCTGGGCGCTAAGAGCAACAAATACCTGCCTTACCTGCTGACCGTTTTCCTGTTCATCCTCATCAATAATATTGTAGGATTGATACCGGGCACGGCAAACGTTACCGGCAATATTGCTTTTACGTTTGTATTATCCATCATTTCATTTATTGTAATTCTTTTCAGCAGCAACAAACACTACTGGCTGCATATTGTTAATCCCCCGGGTGTGCCAGGTTGGGTAAAGATAATTTTAGTGCCGGTAGAGATATTGGGCATATTCACCAAACCATTTGCGTTAATGATCAGGTTGTTTGCCAACATGGTGGCAGGCCACATCCTGATCATCTGTTTGATATCGCTCATTTTTATTATGGCGGCATTGAACCAATACGTGGGCTGGGGCTTTTCTCCATTCTCCATTGCCTTTACCATTTTCATTTATTTCATTGAGGTGCTGGTTGCATTTTTGCAGGCCTTCATCTTTACCATATTAACAGCAGTATTTATCGGGCAGGCTATTGAAGGTGCACATGATGATCATGCGCATGCAGCTGCTCATTAATATTGATAACAAGCTTTTTTTAACCAATATAAAATCAGAATCATGGATTTATTGAATGTAATGTTAAGCACACCGTTAGGAAATGCTGGTGGTGCTATTGGCGCCGGATTAGGTGCTATTGGCGCTGGTATCGGTATCGGCCAGATTGGTAAGGGTGCATTGGAATCAATTGCACGCCAGCCAGAAGCCATCAATGACATCCGCAGCAACATGATCCTTACTGCCGCCCTGGTAGAAGGAGCAGCGCTGTTTGCGATCATCATTGGTTTCTTAGCCATGGTGCTCTAAACCTTTTACTGCATCCAAAGCACAGGGCGGAGGATGCAGTATTTTTAAACCGTCCAGAGCGAAGTCGAAGGATGGTTTGCGAAGTTTCGAGCGAAGTCGAGAAACGAGCGAAGTCGAGAAACGAGCGGAGCCAAGAAACGAATTAACAACAACCGAATTTTATTAAAATAGTTTTATGCAATTACTTACACCAGCCTTAGGCCTTATCGTATGGACGCTTTTAGCGTTCCTTATCGTTTTTTTCCTGCTGAAAAAATTTGCATGGCCTGCCATCATCGGCGGACTGGCGAAAAGGGAAAAAACCATTGCTGACTCTTTGGCAACCGCTGAAAAGATCAAACTGGAAATGGCACAGATGAAGAACGACAACGAAGCCATCCTTACCCAGGCACGTGAAGAAAGAGCCACCATGCTTAAAGAAGCGAAGGAAACAAAGGATAAAATGATCAACGAAGCCAAGGAAGAAGCTAAAGCCCAGGCAGCCAAGATACTTTCCGATGCCCATGCTTCTATAAATAACCAGAAGATGGCAGCACTTACCGAGATCAAGAACCAGGTAGGCAGCCTTGTACTGGAAGTAAGTGAAAAAGTATTGAGGAAAGAATTAAGCAATAAAGCAGAACAGGAGAATTATATTAAGACTCTTGCAGCTGAAGTGAAACTAAATTAGCCCTATCCCTAAGGAATTGGAGAGAAGATATTTTTAACCATCGGTGTTTTAATAAAAAATACTGATACAAATCAAGTTCTCCGCCAACTGGCGGAACAGGGGTATGAATAATCCACGTTTAGCCGGCCGATACGCAAAGAGTTTACTTGACCTGGCAACCGAACAGAACCAGGTGGATGCTGTATATGCCGATATGAAATGGCTGCACAGCATCTGCAAAAGCAACCCCGATTTTGTGAATGTATTGCGCAGCCCGGTCATCAAACCTTCGGCAAAAGCAAGCATCATCGAATCCGTTACTAAAGAAAGAGTAAGCAAACTTACCAGTGCCTTCATACAATTACTGGTAGCAAAGAACAGGGAACTGAACCTGCCGGAGATTGTAACTACGTATATCGACCAGTTCAATACGTTACGTAATATTCACAAAGTAAAGATCACTACGGCAGCCCCGATCTCTGAGGAAATGAAGAATACCATCATGGCGAATGTAAACGCAAAGGCTACAGCCGGACAAACATTTGAAATTGAAACACAGGTCAAGAATGAACTGATCGGCGGGTTCTTACTGGAAACAAACGGCGTGTTGGTGGATGCCAGCATCTTAAGAGACCTGAAAGATATTCATAAGCAGTTCATGAATAATGATTACCTGCATAGAATACGTTAAGTGTTAATCAGAATAATTTTTAAACCGCTGTTACTGTTGTAGCAGCTTTTTATTTGTGGAGTATACATCGTTTAAGGGTTTAAAGGTTAATCTATAGAAAGTGCTTTTAAACCCTGCGACGTCTTAAACCTTTAAACGAAAGAAAAAACCGGAGTTTTTATATCATGATAAAATAAAAAGGTCCACTTTTCTTCTCTTCCCTGTTGCCACCACTGCTGTCGTAACTCCATACATTTTTTTCCATCGTAATCATATTTGGCAATGAACCGGTTCTTCATTTGCTGCAACTGCGGGGCTACATCGCCGCCGTAAAAAACTTTCTGCCCGTCTTCTTCGATCCAGAACACCTGGTGACAAGGGCTGTGTGCACCGGTTACATGGTACGTGATGTAATCATCGATCCTGCCATCGCCTTCCAGTAAAACCACCTGGTCGGAGTTTTGCAGGCCCTCAAAATCTGAGACCCGGTAGGAAGGCGATCCTTTCTTTAATGCAAATTCCATTTCATCTTTATGCACATAATAAGTAGCGCTGGGAAAACTCAGGAACTTCTGTTTAAGCATTTCATCCGTTTTATAAATTCCGCCTGCGTGATCTTTATGCAAATGGCTGAGCAATACTTTGGTCACTTCCATCGGGCCAATGCCGTTGTTGAGTAAGTTCTGGTGAATCTGTAAGGTGCCATCGGCAGTTGAAAAACCAAGCCCGGTATCAATTACAATAATATCTTTTGAAGTGATCACCGCAAAGGGTTGTATCTCCACCAGCAAACTACCAACTGGCCGCTGCTGCAGTTCGTCTTTACCTGTATCAAAGGGAATAAATTTCTTGCTGCCATCAATGGTAAAAGTGCCTTCGCTTAACGGAATTATCTTCATACAGTAAAGTTAATTGGTTAATTAGTTAATCCGTTTATACGTATCAACTAATTAACGGATCAACGGATTAACGGATTAACGTACTACCGTAAAACCATCTGCCTGTCGGCATCCAGTTTTATCAGAATGAAAAGAAGAATGGTAAATGTGAGCAAAGACGATCCGCCATAACTCATCAGCGGAAGTGTGATACCGATCACAGGTGCAAGCCCGATGGTAACGCAGATATTCACCGAAACATGAAAGAAAATAATACCGGCTACTGAATAAGCATATACCCGGCTGAAGGTACTTCGTTGCCGTTCGGCAATGCGGATGATGCGTAACAAAAGAAAGAGGTATATCAGCATCAGCGAAGCACTTCCCCAGAAACCAAAATTCTCTCCCACGGAGGTGAAGATAAAATCGGTATGCTGCTCCGGCACAAAATCGCCCTGTGTTTGCGTGCCTTTTAAAAATCCTTTACCGGCAAAGCCGCCGGAGCCAATGGCAATTTTTGATTGCTTCACATTATAATTCTGTTGCTCGGTTTTCTTTAGTTTTGTTTTTGCCTCTTCGCTATTGGCGGATTCCGTATTCGTTTTATCTGCAAAAGGATTATCAACACCTACCATGCTGAATATCCGGTCGGCCTGGTATCCCTTAAAAACATGTTTGAAAGTGAACGGCACGGCAACACCCACAAACGCCACGGCAAATCCCCATCCCAGTATGATGATGAGCAATAAGCGGCTGTTTCTTTTTATTTGTCGCCGGTAAAAATAAATAGCCAGCACCGCAAGTATGGTAAAAGCGATCAGCAGGGTCTTGGTATGAAATATAAGCGATGCCACAAGCAGCACGGCCATGGAAGCGCCCACAACAAGGTAACCGGGCGGCAATCCTTCCCTGTACATCGGAATAAGGAAAGAAAAGTAAACCAGCGCCAATCCTGTTTCGCCCTGCAGGATAGAAAAAACTGCCGGCGTAAATGCAATGGCTGCTGCGATCAGTTGCGACTTCGGCCGTTGAAAATCTGTTTCCTGCTGCGACAGGTATTTAGCCAGTGCCAGTGCCGTAAATATCTTACACAGTTCCACCGGCTGCAGGTTCATAAAGCCAAGCGGTATCCAGCTTTTGGAACCTTTTATCTCCTTACCCACCACAAAGGTTGCCAGTATCAGCAATATGCCTACCAGGTAAGTAAGGTTGGAAGTGGCGGTAAAGAGTTTGCTGTCGGTAAGTAAAATGAAAATGGCCAGCACGGCACAGGCTGCAAAGAAAAATAATTGCTTACTGTAATTTTTTTTAAACCCGATGAAGGTTTGCATCACATTATCGCTGCTCCGGTACTCAACCGAAAAGATACAAAGGATGCCAATGGCCACCAGTATGGCATACAGCCACACCATCACCCAGTCGATTCCTTTTGATATGGCGGGATTTTTTTGATACATGTTCCTGTTAGCTGTTAATTGTTATTCGTAACCTGGCCCTGCTGATAGCATTCTTCTGCAAACAGATCACAAATCATTTTTTACAGAGTCCTTTGATTCGGGTTTCTTTTTTTCATTCGGAAGAATTGCTTCCGGTTTGATATTTGTTTTTTTATCCCCGCTGTCTTTTGCAGGTTTGTTCTTCTTTAATTCTTCCTTATCCATTTTTATCTGGTCCAGTGCATCCTGCTCGTCTGTTGCATCCATATCCATGGTATCCCGCAGCAATTTAATATACCCCTTTTCAAGAAGATAGGCGGTATCTCTTGCATGCGTCAGTGAATCTCTTGTTTTAATGGCGCTGTAAATACGGGAGGGTATCAGGTTCAGGTTGCTGAACTTATCAACGATGGCCTGCCTGTTTGCCGCAATGGTATCGTTCAGGTATTTTTCTATCATCAGTCCAACGATGGGCGCTGCATAGGTACCGCCAAACCGTCCGCTGTTCTCTACCACACACATGATAGCGATCTTTGGATTATCCCTGGGCGCAAAGCCGCAGAAGAATGCGTGGTTGGGTTGTTTCACCCCCCTGAAATAGTTCTCCACCGTACCGGTCTTACCGCAGATGGCGATACCCGGAACTCTTGCCCCTGCACCTGTTCCTCCATCCACCACCGCCTGCATACCATCATGCACCACTTCAAAAACACTGTCGGGTATTTCAAGCGCATTGTGTTTTTCTTTGTACTTCGACAACATGTTGAATGTATCTCCGCCTTCGATGGAGTCAACCAGGTGTGGGATCTTATACCAGCCTTTGTTAGCGATGTATGCCATTTCATTGGCAACCTGCATAGGTGTTACATCCACTTCACCCTGCCCGATACTCACTGAACGGAAATTGCAATAGTTCCAGGAGCCATGCCCGTACACTTTATCAAAGTAAGCTGGTGTGGGTATATGCCCTGGTTTTTCAGAAGGTACATCAATACCCAATTTATGGCCGAGACCAAAACCATACATATACTGATCCCATTTAGCCAGGCTGCTGTCCTGGCTTGGATATTTTGGATTGGTGATCACCCGTTGCATTACAGTAGCGAAGTAAGTATTGTCAGAGATGCGTATCGCATTTCTAAGATCGAACGTACCACGATCGAGGCATTTCATCGGGTTGCCGCCGCCACAACCATAAAACGCACCGGAGCATGAAACCGTGAAATGCGTATTGATCACCCCTTCGTGCAAACCCACAAGCGCCTGCAATGTTTTGAAGGTAGATCCCGGCGAGTATGTAGCATTTACAGACCGGTTGAACAAAGGCAATGCAGGACTCAGCAACAACTCGGCATAATGTTTTCTTCTTTCTGCACCGGTTAAAAGTTTGGGTTTGTACGTAGGGCTGCTTATCATACATAAAATGCCGCCCGTTCTTGGATCAACAGCCACAATAGAACCCAGTTTATTTTCCATCAGCTTTTCACCCAATGCCTGCAGTTCAATATCAACAGAGGTAAACATGTTCTGCCCGGCAATGGCGGCTGTATCAAACTTGCCATTTTCAAGCCGGTCGGTCAACCGATTCTTGTTATCCCTTTTCCAGAACTCAATACCCCGCTGGCCCATCAGCACATTTTCATAGGTTTTTTCTAACCCGGTCTTGCCGATATAATCACCCATTACATAACCCTGGTATTTTGGGTTCTTTAAAATATTAGAGTCCACCTCTCCCAGGTAACCGAGAATATTTCCACCGGCATCGAACGGGTAATCTCTTACCGAACGTTCCTGCAGGTAATACCCGGGAGCAAGCTTATACATGTTCTCATTAAGCTTTGCCATTTTTTCATTGCTGAGCAATGGTTCAAAGATGGAAGCCCGGTAACTTTTGTTTTTTATGATAGCGGTAATGATGCGTCTTCTGAATTCGGCCGTGTCAATACCCAGGATATTACACAAGGTCATAGTATCAGTACCCTTGATCTTTCCGGGTGTAACCATCAGGTCGTAGATGACAGTATTCTGTAAGATCGGTTTTCCTTTCCGGTCAAAAACAATTCCCCTGTCGGGATAAATCACTTTCCGGAACGTACCCTGGTCATCGGCCTGTATGCGGTACTTGGTGGAAAACAACTGGAGGTTCATCAATTGCAAAAGAATGATGACAAACATGCCGGTGAACACCAGCATGATTACATTCTTTCTTGATTGATTAAATACGGGCACTTCTGTTTATATTTTGAAGATCGTTTTCTTTATGGTTTGCAATTGTTGTCAGGCCGTGTTCGTCCGGAAAGACTGCTTACGGGCAAACAACAATTCGGTCACTACTATCAAAACCAAACTTACGGCTGTTGATAACAGGGTCTTAAAAATAAAATACCAGATGTTCCCAAACTGCCATGCTTCCAGTAAAAACAACCAGCCATGATGGATCAGTGTAAGCACCCCGGTGAAAATGAAATAGGGTAAAAAACCTCCCATGCTTTTAAACGATGGTTCCTCGTAATTGGTATCTGCTCCTTCCTGGGGAATAAGCAGGTTGACAAGAAAGGGACGGATATAGGCAATGAGTACACAGGCCGCTGCATGAAAGCCGGGATTGTGATGGAAGCTGTCCAGTGTAAATCCCAGTGCAAAAGCAACCAGCATCTGCCAGGTACGCTTCATGCGGAAGGGCATCCACAAAATGAACAGGAAATAAATATAGGGAGTCACCATCTGGTGCAGGTGTATCTTATCCAGCACATATACCTGTACCAGGATGAAGAGTGCAAAGCGGACGATATTTTTAACCAGTGTATTCATTGATGGTTGTTACTGGTTTTTCTTTTTTACGTTATCCAGCATTTCTTTTATACTTTCTGCCTGTTTGTTCTCTATTACATAAACATATTCCAGGTTGTAAAAATTAGCAGCTGACCTGAATTTTATCTGGTAGTTGCTGGTACTTTTTTCAGGTACCACCGATGTTACAAAACCCAGTATCATACCTTTTGGTATGCTGGTACTGTTGCCACTTGATATGATGCTGTCTCCCACAACCACTTTCGCACTTTTCGGTATCCGGGAAATGTTAATGATATTGGGCGCCACGCCATCCCAGCTGAGTGTGCCTGCTTCCTGGTTGCCTTTAATAACATGCCTTCAATATGGCTGTCTTTATGCAACAGGCTCATCACAACCGCAAAGTCTTTACTAACATCTGTTACGACACCAACCACTGAACCATTGGGATCAATAACACCCATGCCCGATCTTACCTGTTGTGCCGTTCCCCGGCTAAGAACCAGGTAATTGTTTTGTGCTGCCACCGAATTGTACACCACTTTAGCCGGGTAATAATTGTATTTGCGGTATGTTTCTATGGAATCAACCTTGAGTGAATCGACGAATATGTTGCTGGTAGTATCGGGTAGTTCGAAATCGGCTTTTAGTTTATTGTAGAGCTTTGCATTTGCCTTTACCAAAGAGTCATTTGTTTTTTTAAGCTGGAAATAATATTCCACCCGGCTGAACTGTTCATTCACCTTACCCGTTAGCTGGTTAGTGATGCTGCCGAATATGGCATTGTGATAACGACTGTTATGAACGATCAAATAAATGCTGAAGCCCTGCAAAAAAAGAAATAAGAGGAGATTAAAGTAACGGCGGATGAAAAGGAAAATATTACGCACCTGTGAGGGGAATTTGGAATTTGGAAAAAGGAATTGGGGAAAAGGCATCCTTATTACAAATTCCTAATTCCTAATTCCTGTATACCTTAATCAATCTATCTCATTACAAACGGATACCGATCATAATGCTTCAGGGCTATGCCTGTTCCCCGTACCACGCTCTTTAACGGGTCGTCGGCCACATGAACCGGAAGTTTGATCTTTGCATTCAGTCTTTTATCCAATCCCCGCAATAAGGCTCCTCCACCGGTGATGTACAATCCCCTGCGGTAAATATCGGATGCCAGTTCGGGCGGCGTTGTTTCCAATGCCTTCAAAATGGCCTCTTCAATTTTGAAGATGCTTTTATCCAATGCTTCAGCCACTTCCTGGTAACTAACCATTACTTGCTTTGGAATACCGGTAACCAGGTCACGGCCATTTACCGGGATATCATCGGGGGGGTTATCGAGGTCTTTCATGGCAGCGCCAACCTGTATCTTGATCTGTTCGGCAGTACGTTCACCGATCAATAAACTATGATAGCGGCGCAGGGCCTCCATAATATCGGCAGTAAATTCATCACCGGCAATACGGATACTCTGGTCGCACACAATACCTGCCAATGCAATTACGGTGATACCGGTGGTACCACCACCAATATCAATGATCATGTTTCCCACTGGTTCTTCTACATCAATACCAATACCCAGTGCGGCAGCCATTGGTTCGTGAATAAGATATACTTCTTTAGCTCCGGCCTGTTCGGCACTGTCCCTTACGGCACGTTTTTCCACTTCGGTGATGCTGCTTGGAATGCAGATCATCATACGCCAGCTCGGTGCAAACAGGGGTTTTTTGGGATAGATCAGTTTTATCATTTCCCTGATCATCAGTTCGGCGGCATTGAAGTCGGCGATCACACCGTCTTTCAATGGCCTCACGGTGCGGATGCTTTCGTGGGTTTTCTCATGCATCATCAGGGCCTTTTTGCCCACGGCCAAAATGTTCTTCGGATTGTTGCGGTCAAGCGCCACAATAGACGGCTCATTTACCACGATTTCGTCGTTATGAATAATGAGGGTATTGGCGGTTCCCAGGTCAATCGCAATTTCCTGGGTAAAAAAATTAAAAAGGCCCATATTGAAGTGTGTGAAAAAGGATTTTAATCAATGCAAGCAAAGTTGGTGGAAAATATTTGAAATAACAACGCCAAACCCTTTATTTTTCAACATTTACAAGAAAGTTGTGAATTGCGGGGCAACTAAAAAACGCAGGTAAAGAAAAGTTATTGAGTAAACAGAAAAAAAAATCTGAACAACTACTGTTCTACTGTTTTGAATTCATAGCCAATGTCGGGACGGAAATACATGTCTTCAAAAAACAGTTGTTCCATCATGTAGTTCGATTGTTCTGCAGCCTCGGTTATGTTGGCTCCAAAAGAAGTAACAGCCAGCACCCTGCCGCCGTTTGTAACGATCTTTTTTCCATCATTTTTTGTTCCGGCAAGGAATATCATCGTATCATCTATGGATGTGTCTTCAAGTCCATTGATCTCTTTGCCCTTTTGATAGTCGCCGGGATAACCGCCACTAACGGCAACCACGGTTGCAGCAGAACGGCCATCAATCTCAAGCTTCACTTCATTAAGCCTTTTCTCAGAAGTGGCCATTAATATTTCCACCAGGTCGTTTTTGATCCGGGGTATCACCACTTCAGTTTCGGGGTCGCCCAGGCGGCAGTTGTATTCAATTACTTTTGGTTCACCATTATCATTCATCAACCCCAAAAAGATGAACCCTTTGTAATCCAGCTTGTCTTTCTTCAGTCCGGCAATGGTTGGTTCAATGATCTCTTTTCGTACTTTTTCCAGGAAATCATTATTTACAAAAGGCAGCGGGCTCACAGCTCCCATACCGCCGGTATTGAGCCCCGTATCACCGGCTCCAATACGTTTATAATCTTTTGCTTCGGGTAGTAAAATATAATGCTCGCCATCTGTTAATACAAACATGCTGAGTTCAATGCCTTTTAAAAAATCTTCTATCACCACTTTTTTTCCGGCTTCGCCAAACTTGGCCCGGTGCAGCATCAGTTCGAACTCCGACATGGCTTCCAGGTGATTCTGGCAGATCAAAACCCCCTTGCCGGCTGCAAGCCCGTCGGCCTTTAAAACAATGGGCAATGCATGTGCTTTGATGTAGTTCACGCCTTCCATATAATTATCTGCACTGAACTCTGCATAGGCCGCGGTGGGTATGCCGTGCTTTTTCATAAAAGATTTTGCAAAAGCCTTACTTCCTTCCAGCTGCGCTGCTTCTTTAGAAGGGCCGATCAGTTTTATTTTCTCAAGTCCGGGATTGTTTTTAAAATAATCATAAATGCCGTTCACCAGTGGTTCTTCGGGGCCAACCAGTATCATCTCTATGGCATGTTCTTTACAGGCAGCAGCGAGGGGTTCAAAGTCGGAAATACCGATGGGCAGGTTGGTGCCACATAAGGCCGTACCTGCATTGCCCGGTGCAATAAACAACTTGTTGCACAAAGGGCTTTGTTTCAATTTCCATGCAAGGGCGTGCTCCCGGCCTCCCGAACCAATTAAAAGGATATTCATCTGCGATTTGAATTTTGGATAAGCCTGAACATTAGGATTGCGAATTTAAAATTCTACAGGCGTATTTCAATATAAATTTTTTGAATGGCATCTGTTGGGCCATTTTCTTAACGTACCCTTTCAAAAATAGCCATAGTGAAATTGTCTGTTCAGATATAATTTCGCTATTTTGGGTTGATAACCCAACTAACAAGCATCTAAAAAACTTCTATTTATGAGTGATCAAGCAAAACTTGGCAAACATCCTAAAGCATTATACATTCTCTTTTTTACAGAAATGTGGGAGCGATTTGCTTACTACCTGATGGTAGGGATCTTGTTTCTTTACCTTATTGACACTACAACCGGGGGAAAAGGTTTTTCGCAGAATATCGGGGCCGACATTGTAGGTAGTTTTATTGCTTTGGTATACCTGACCCCCTTTATCGGGGGCTTGATCGCTGACAGGATACTGGGGTATACCAAATCGATATTTTTAGGCGGGTCATTAATGGCATCGGGATATTTCTGTTTGTCGATCCCTGGAAATACCGCTTTGTTTACAGGCCTTACCCTGATCATTGTAGGAAACGGCTTTTTTAAACCAAACATATCCACGCTGCTGGGTAATATTTATAACAGGCCCGACCTGCAACCTTTGAAGGACAATGCATACAATATCTTTTACATGGGCATTAATATAGGCGCATTCGTCTGCAATTTTGTAGCCGCCTATTTAAGGAATGCCTATGGCTGGGGTTATGCTTTTGCTGCTGCAGGTGTTGGTTTGGTGATCGGGATGATCATCCTTGCCCTGAATTTAAAATCGGTGAAATATGCAGATGTGAAAAAGCCTGTTCAGGCTGAAGACATGCCTTTATCAAAAATATTTTCTTATGTTTTTTTACCTGCTATCATCGCTGCAATCATAGGCTGGATAGTACCAACAAAGATTTTTGGAAGTACGTTAATGGGAACACCGGCCAATGATGCCTTCATCTTTGCCTGCTTACCCATCATAGCTTTTTATGTTTCCCTGTATGTTAAGGCACAGGGGCAGGATAAAAAAGGAATAGGTTCCCTGCTGTTCATATTTGCCATTTCGATCGTATTCTGGACAATTTATAATCAAAATTCTACCGGGCTTACACTTTGGGCACAAAAGCATACCGACAGAACTGTTTCATCTACCACCCAAAAAATTGCGGGCAGCATTGGCTTCCTGGAAACAGTTAATGATACGCCCCGGCTTGTTAATAAGGTTGATGAACACATGGTAGACGTAAGAGATAACAGCCAGGTAGTTTCAACCGAAGGCAAGTACGGGATAACTGCCAGTGGCAATAAAGTAGATACAAGTTCAAAAATAATCCAGGTGATGGGGCCCGATCCTTATTATAATAATGTTCCTAAAGATCAGTGGCCGCAGGGAAAAGACGTGAAACTGGCAAATACAGAATTATTTCAATCCATTAACCCGTTGTTCATCGTTGTACTCACACTCATCTTTGTGCCGCTGTTTGACTGGCTGCGCAAACGCGGTAAAGAACCAACCACCGCATCTAAATTCGGAATGGCCTTATTCATCTCGGGCCTTTCTGCATTGGTAATGGTTTTTGCGATCATGTCGGTGCCTTCTATTTATGGGTTTAAAGCTGCACCCGCCTGGTTATGGGGTACTTATTTTGTATTTACCATCAGTGAGATATTTTTGAGCCCGATCGGCTTATCGCTTGTTTCCAAACTTGCACCGGCAAGACTTACCGCATTGATGATGGGTGGATGGTTCTTATCTACATCTATTGGAGGTAAAGTGGCTGGTGTGATGACCGGTTTCTGGGATGACTTCACCGATAAAAAAATGTTCTTTTTGATCTTAGTGATCGCTGCATTTATTGGAGGAATTCTGATCTATTCAAGAATAAAATCACTTAACCAGATATTAAAAGATAAAACCGGATCTGCTTAAAATATGCTCTTCATTCTAAGGCGATACAATAATATGTATCGCCTTTTTATTTATCTTACTAATTCAAAACATAACTGCTATGTCCAACTTTCAACCCTTTATTCCGGCAGACATGAAGATGAAAGAGTTTACTCTTAAGTCTGTTTTGCTGGGTTCTATTTTTGGAGTGATCTTCGGTATGTCCACTGTTTACCTTGCATTAAAAGCAGGGCTTACTGTATCCGCATCCATCCCCATAGCCGTAATTGCCATTTCATTGGGCAGGAAGGTTTTTAAGACCACCATCCTTGAAAATAATATCATACAAACCACCGGGAGTGCCGGCGAGAGCATTGCTGCCGGTGTGGTGTTTACCCTGCCGGGATTTTTATTCTTAAGCGATCCCGGCAGCGCTGATTATTTTAATTACATCACCATCATGATCATTGCCATGTTTGGTGGCATGCTGGGTACCCTGATGATGATACCGTTAAGAAGGGCATTGATCGTAAAAGAACATGGGGTATTGCCTTACCCGGAAGGAACCGCCTGCGCCTCTGTTTTAAAAGCAGGAGAAAAAGGAGGCAATCTTGCCAAAACAGCTTTTATGGGAATGGGCTTTGCCCTGGTGTATGCCATCTTTCAAAAAATATTTCATGTTATTGCCGAAGTACCGGAGTATGCAACCAAGTTATACCACAAGGCTTTCCCGGCTGCACGTATCAATGGCGAAATAACACCCGAGTACATGGGTGTTGGCTATATCATCGGCCCACGCATATCGGGTATATTGGTTGCCGGTGGGGTGATGAGTGCTTTTGTCCTGATCCCGTTGCTGGCATCATTGGTTCCGGGTGATACCATTTTTTCACAGCTTACAAAACTGGGATTGAAACCTACCAAGTACGGATGGGATGAAACAACACACACATTTGCCAATTCTGCCGAAGCCATTTACCGGGCCTATATCCGGCAGATCGGTGCAGGTGCGGTGGCAGCAGGTGGCTTTATCACGCTTATAAAAACAATACCCACCATTATTTCTTCTTTTAAAGAAAGTATCGGTTCCGTAAAAAACAAGGATGCCGATGTTGAGGTATTAAGAACAGAAAAAGACATCAACATCAAATGGGTATTGTACGGAAGTCTTGCCCTCATCCTGATTGTTGCCTTCTTACCCATGATACCCGGCGAAGGAATTTTAAGCAAACTTGTTCTGGGATTGCTGATCGTGATCTTCGGGGCATTCTTTGTAACCGTTTCATCAAGGATCGTTGGATTGATCGGTTCATCCAATAACCCCATTTCGGGAATGACCATTGCCACCATTATGGCAACCTGCCTCGTATTTTTAGGTGTGGGTTGGAGCGGCAAGGCCTATGAACCCATGGCATTGGTGGTTGGAGGAATGATCTGCGTAGCTGCAGCAAATGCCGGCGCCACATCACAGGATCTGAAAACAGGTTATATCGTTGGCGCCACACCCCGGTACCAGCAACTTGCTTTGTTCATTGGTGCCATTGTTTCTGCCATTGTTGTTGGCCTCACCATAAAATATATGGATACACCAACGGCTAAACTTGCTGCCCAGGGAATACAACACAGCATTGGTGAAGAATACGCAGCGCCACAGGCAACCCTGATGGCAACCCTGATCAAAGGCATACAAAGCCATAACCTCGATTGGAATTTTGTGCTGGTAGGTGTTTTTATTGCCATTTTTATGGAGTTATGCGGCATCAAAGCATTGAGTTTTGCTGTGGGTGCTTACCTGCCACTATCAACCACCCTGCCCATTTTTATTGGCGGTGCCATACGTGGATTGGTTGATAAAAGATACAAAGCAGATGCAGATGATGAAGAAGACCTGCGCAAAGGAAATTTATTTGCTACAGGCCTGGTAGCAGGTGGCGCTTTGGCGGGTGTATTATATGCCATTCTGAAAGTTCCTTTTGAAAAAGGACTGGATGCGATCAGCCTTGAACATTCCGTATCATCCGGTTTAGGAACCATGGGTTACCAGTTATTTGGCGTACTATGCTTTGTGGCCATGGGGTACACATTGTACCGGGTGGCAATGAATAAAAAGAAAGATTAAAGGGAATAGGCGGTTTAAAATATAACGCAAAAGCCTGCACTGATCATGCAGGCTTTTTTTATAGAATGAAATTTATCGCAGTGGCATGATCAATCATCATAAAACAAGAGTAGCAATTATCTTTTTTTCTTCTTACCTTACGATAGCATGCTGCTTTAGAAAAATCTGCTCTCAACTTACCTTCTGTACCCATTTTTGCTGTTGCAATAAGACTTTTTTTATGAACCTGAAGATCACAACTGATAGGGTAATGGTGGCAACCATCGTGTTGCTGTTGCTGTCCATAGCAACTGTAATTACCATTTCCATCTTCGAATCGAAGCAGGTAGATAATACCGCTAAACTGGTTGCCCACACCAATGAAGTACTCGTGCATACAGAAAGGCTCTTATCTTCTGTAAAAGACAATGAATCCGGTTCGAGGGGATATGTACTAACCGGGCAAAAAACGTTTCTTGCCCAGGTAGAAAGATCAAAAAAGCGTACGGAAGAGGAATTGCTCAGCCTCAGGTCGCTTACTTCAGACAATCCTTTACAGCAGCAAATGATCGATTCGCTCGCCTTGCATACCGGCAACCGCATCGCATATTCCGACAACAACATACTTATCTATAACGAGCAGGGAGCAGGTGCAGCGATGGAAATGGTACGCACCGGCAAGGGCCATTTATTATCCGAACAGGTAAAGCGTATCACCGATACCATCCGGGCCAATGAAAATATTCTGTTATTGCAGCGCAAAGAAGCAAATGAAGACAAAGCAAGAAACTTAACCGGCATTCTTAGTTCCGCCGTGATCGGCATTCTTTTGTTACTGGGTGTTTTTGTACAGCGCATTCGTAAGGAATATTTAGAAAAAAGAAAAGCGGCTGCTGAACTGGCAAAGCTGAATGAGCAACTGGAACAGCGGGTATTGCAAAGAACAGAAGAATTATCAAGATCAAAACAGGTTTTATCCGATACGTTTGAACGGATCACCGATGCGTTTGTATCATTTGATGACAAGTGGTTATTCACCTATGTAAACAAAAAGGCCGGCGAAATATTCAATCATCCGCCCGCCGACCTTATCGGCAAAAATATCTGGACTATGTTTCCCGAGGCAAAGGACCGGCCCTCTTACCAGGCCCTTCACCAGGCCATGGAAACACAGCAATACATTTTCCTGGAAACAAATCACCCCGAACATAATCTTTGGTTCGAAAATCATATCTATCCTTCCCCCGGCGGAATATCTGTCTTTATCAGGGATGTAACGGAGAAAAAAAATGCCGAAGAAAACCTGAAGACCAGCGAAGAAAAAAGAAGGCTCATCATGAATTCGGCGCTGGATGCCATCATAAGCATAGATGAAACCGGTGTTATCAATTCATGGAATCCACAGGCAGAAAAAATATTCGGCTGGAATGAAAAAGAAATAGCCGGCAAACTGCTTACCGATTCCATCATACCGGAAAAATACCGCGAAGCCCATAAAAAAGGGATGGCTCATTATTTTAAAACCGGGCAGGGGCCCGTGCTGAATAGGCTGATAGAGATCACCGCTGTTAATAATGCAGGAGATGAGTTTCCCATAGAACTGACCATCATTCCCATTCTTCACCAGGAAAAAAACTTCTTTCACTGCTTTTATAAGAGATATTACCGAACGGAAAAAAGCAGAAGAAAAGATCGTAAAAGCAAACCGGTTGTATTTTTTCATCAGCCAGGTAAACCAGATGATCGTTCGCACAACCGACCAGGAAACACTTTTTAAAGAAGCCTGCCGCATTGCGGTGGATCTTGGCAAGTTCAGCATGGCATGGATAGGATTGGTAGATGATGCAACACAACATGTTGTGCCCATGGCTCATGCCGGGCAGAATGAAGAATATCTTTCCAAGATAAAACCCATATCCATCAAAGAGGTTCCCGAAGGACTGGGGCCTACCGGTAGTGCGATCCGGGAAGGAAAATATCATATCTGCAACGACATAAAAAACGATCCACAAATGATCCCCTGGAAAGAAGCCGCTTTAGGCCGGGGTTATCGCTCATCCATGTCGCTGCCGATCATAAAATTTGGAAAAGTGATCGGCGCCTTTTCCTTTTATGCACCGGCAAAAGATTTTTTTGATGAAACAGAGATCGCTTTACTTGAAGAAGCAACCGGCGATGTATCGTTTGCCCTGGAAGTTATTGAAAAAGAATCCATGCGTATGAATGCAGAGCAGGCAGTACTGGAAAGTGAACGGCGTTACCAGACACTGGCCGAAGTATCGCCGGTAGGTATCTTTCACACCGATGAACATGGAAATACGACCTATGTGAATCCCCGCTGGTGCCAGATATCCGGGCTTACGTATGAGCAGGCCATGGGAGATGGCTGGTTCAACGCCGTACATGAAGAAGACAAAGACAGGGTAAGAAAAGGTTGGGAAGAAGCCACAAAAAAAAGAGATATCTCAATTTCGGAATACCGTTTTGTACGGCCCAATGGAAGCATTGCCTGGGTAATTGGCCAGGCCATACCCGAACGGGATTCTGAAGGCAGGATCGTTGGCTATGTAGGCACCACTACTGATATTACCGAACGTAAAAAAGCAGAAGCAGAGATCGCAAAAAGTGAAAAACGTTTCCGCAATACCATGGACAAAATGCTGGAAGGCGTTCAGATCTACGACTATGACTGGAACTGTTTGTATGTAAATGATGCGGTCACTAAACAAGGCCCGTATTCCAAAGAACAGATACAGGCATTGACCCTGCAGGAAAACTATCCCGGCATTGAAAGTACTGAATTGTTTAAAATTTTTGAACAATGCAAAGCCGATAAACTGTCAAGGCACATTGAATATGAGTTCACATTTCCCAGCGGATCCAAAAGCTGGTTTGAGCTGAGCATACAACCAAACCCGGAAGGATTATTCATATTATCCGTTGACATCAGCGAACGTAAAAAAGCACAGGAGGTAATGGAAGAAACTTCTGAACAACTCCGCCAGTTAACGGCCCACCTGCTCAATGTAAGGGAGGAGGAAAGAAAAAGAATTGGCCGGGAGATACACGATGAACTTGGACAGCAACTTACTGCCATTAAAATGGATGTGGCCTGGATCGATAAAAAAACAGCGCCGGAAAACGAGGCATTTAAAACCAAGCTAAAGAATGTGATCACCCTGCTTGATGGAGGCAATCAATCCATAAGAAGGATACTGAATGAGCTCAGGCCCGTTATTTTAGATGACTATGGTTTGCTGGAAGCGCTTAAATGGCAGGGCCAGCAGTTTACAAAAAACACCGGCATACCCATCAGTTTTAAAACCACCGAAACACAGATAAAGATCGCAGAAGAAATCGCCACCTGTGTTTTCAGGGTCTTCCAGGAAGCACTTACCAATATCACCCGGTATGCAAAGGCAGGTAAAGTTGTAATTTCACTGGACATTGATGAAGACAATGTTTTGATGAATATTGAGGATGACGGAAATGGATTTGACCCGGAACTGACAAAGACCAAAAAATCATTCGGTATTTTGGGTATGAAAGAAAGGGTAGTTTCACTGAACGGGAACTTTGACCTCGTTACCGCGCCGGGAAGCGGAACAAAGATCAGGATCAGTTTACCGCTAAAGGAAAATAAGATCTAATCGTATTTTTAAATGGATATAAAACGTATCATACTGGCAGATGACCACAGTTTTGTACGGCTGGGTATCATACAGATATTGAAGGATGAATATCCCTATGCCGAAATAACGCAGGTTGGTGATGCAGAATCTCTCATCAAAGAAGTATCCCGGCACCCATGGGACCTTGTCATATCCGACCTGGATATGCCTGGCCGCAGCGGGCTGGAAGCGCTGGAACAAATAAAGATGCTCAGGCCTAACCTGCCGGTACTTATCCTCAGCATTTACCCGGAAGATCTTTATGCCTTGCGGGTATTGAAAGCAGGCGCATCCGGCTACCTTAATAAAAACTCAGCACCCGATGAACTGATCGTAGCCATTCAGCGCATCGCTTTGGGTAAAAAATACATCACACCTGAAATAGCTGAAAAATTCCTTGACTTTGATACGGATAAAAAACCGCATGAATTATTATCGAACAGGGAGTTTGAGGTTTTCAAACTTCTTGCTTCCGGTAAAACGGTAAGCCAGGTTGCCGAAATGCTTTCTATTGCATTAACTACGGTAAGCACTCACCGCAGCAGGGTAATGGAAAAACTAAACCTGTCCACCAATTCAGACCTTACCCGGTATGCCATTTCCAACCACATCATTTCTGATATAGACATGTAAACCCGGCGCCCCGGGCCTTTCGGTAGAAATATTACTACAATTGCTTTTGCCATTGTTCTACCTGAGCTATCCTTCTATTGCTATTTTCTAACAAGTGTTATTGCCGGTTCTTTGCAGTATTAACCCGGTATTAAATGAAAATCTTAATTGTTGACAGTTCGGCATGGATACCCGACCGGATTGCCAGCCTCCTAACTGAAACCGAAAAAGAGAATACCCTCTATAAAGCCCTTACCTATAAAGAGGCCATCTCATTATTCCATGAAGCCAAACCGGCTGTGGTGATACTTGATAAAAGCCTGCCCGACAATGGTTCTATTTCCCTGTTAAAAGATATCAAATCAGCAAAAAAAGAAACAATGGTCATCGTACTGTCGCTGCGCATTGACCAGAATACGGAACAACAATGCAAACTCGCAGGCGCTGATTTCTTTTTAGACAAGTATAATGAATTTGAAAAGATACCACCGATCATCGACAGCATTGAATCGGAAATAAACGCTCAAAACGAAATAAGAAAAACCTCGAAATAAAAAATGCACAAACAGTTAAAACATATTACGGCAAGGCTTGGCAGAAGGAGTGTTTTGCTGTTTGTGCTGTTTTCTTCCATGCTGCTGCTGGCAGTAACCATAGCGCAGATCAGCAGAGCGGGCATCCACACTGCAAACACCGAATCAATCCGGGCATACTTCCTCGCCATTGCATCGGGCAATGTTTTACTTATTGGTACGGCCATGTTCCTTATAACCTGTGTTTTTTACCTGTTGCTGATGGAAAACCGCAGGCAGCGGAGGATCATTGGCAAACTACGCATGCAGGAAGAACATCTTCGTGTTATCATCAGCAATATTGGCGAGGGATTGATAGCAACAGACAGAAAAGGCGGGATCATCTACATGAATCCCGCAGCCGAAAAACTTACCGGCTGGAGCCGGGGTGAAGCAAAGAACCTTCCGCTCGAAAAAGTATACCAGGTAGTGAATGAAGAAACAGGAAAGCCTTTTGAAAATATCGTAAGCCGCATATTTAAACACGGCCTCACGGTTCAACCGGAGAATAATACATTACTGCATACAAAGAATAAAAATACATTGGTGATCAGCAACAGTGGTTCTCCTCTGATGGACAGGAAAGGCAATATTTCCGGAGCAGTGGTTTTGTTCAATAACATCACCGAACAGAAAAAAAGAGATGATGAACTGAAGCAAAGTGAAGAGAAATACCGGATGCTCATTGAACAGGCTTCCGACGGCGTGCTGATCTATTCCTTTGATGGCACCATCTATGAGTTTAATGAAGCTGCTTACAAACAGATAGGATACAGCAAAGAAGAGTTTGCAACATTAAAGCTGCCAGACCTGTTCTTTAATGAACCCGTGATCCTTAACCAGGCTGTTGCGGATAAGATCTTTGCAGGACAAACCGTCCTCTTCAACAGAAGGGTAAAGAAAAAAGACGGAACAGCCATGGAGGTGGAAATAAATGCACGCATGCTGCCCGATGGGCGCAGCCTGGCTTTTGTACGGGATATCACAGAACGGAAAAGAACAGAACAGGCCATGCAGATGGCGCTGGAACGTTACGATATTCTCAGTAAAGCAACCAGCGATACCATTTGGGACTGGGATATCATTCATAACCGGATGCATTACAACGAAGGCATCAGCAAAATGTTTGGCCACCAGATAACCGAAACAGGAAACATAGCCGATTGGTGGAAAGAGAATATTCATCCGGACGATATAAAGAACGTGACCGATGCGCTGGAGAAAGCATTTAAAAAAGAAAGGCAGAACCTGCAATTAGAATACCGTTTCCGCTGCGACAATGGTACGTACAAATATATTTACGACAGGGCCTTTGTGATTTTTGACGAACAGGAAAACCCAGTACGTATCATCGGGGCCATGCAGGACATCACTTACCAAAAAGAAGAAGAGCTGCGTATTGCCCGGGCCATTGCCGATGCACAGGAACAGGAACGGCGCCACATCGGAGAAGAACTGCACGACAATGTGAACCAGATACTGGTTGGCTCATTGCTTACCCTGGGCATGGCAAAGGATAAAAATACCGACCGGGAAAAAGTAAATAGCCTGATTGACGCAAGCAAGAACCATGTGCTGAATGCCATTGAGGAATTGCGCAAGCTGTCGCACGAGATCGCCCCGGCCACGTTTGAGAAAAAATCATTGAGGGATATTTTTGAAACACTGCTGGAAGGCATTAATCCCAATAAACAGTTTAACATCAATTTCGAATTTGATGAAGCAGTGAATACCATCAATGACGATATTCAACTGAACCTGTACCGCATATTGCAGGGCCAGGTGAAAGATATACTGAATTACTCAGGTGCAAATGCCCTGGAAGTAAAATTAACCTGTTCAGAAAATTCTGTAAAGATGCGGATCTTTGACAACGGCCGTGGGTTCGACACAAGGAAGCCCAGAAGAGGCATTGGACTCAATAACATAAAGAACAGGGCAGAATCATTTGGCGGTAAATTCATTCTTAATTCAGCACCGGGCATGGGTTGTGAAATAGTTGTTGAGATACCGGTGGAAGCCGAGCCCGGACTTCAACTGGTCTTTAAATAAACTTCAGGTACTCATACTGCGTACCCAATATCTGCTTATCATCCGAGCCCAGCCATTTATTCAGCACCGTAGCGTACACGTTCTTAAAATCAACCTTGTGTTTCAGGTCGCCTTCATTTAAGTCGCCCAGGTCGGGCATGGCATTCAGCACGCCTTTCTCTTTCAATCCGCCACTTATAAAGAACATGTTGTTGGCCGTACCATGATCGGTTCCACCACTGGCATTTTGCGATACCCGGCGTCCGAATTCACTAAAGGTCATCATCAGCACATCTTCAAAACGGTTGTTCTTCTTCAGGTCGCTGGCGAAAGCCTTAACCGCATCATTCAATTCGGTGAATAATCTTTTTTGCTGGTTATCCTGGTTTACGTGTGTATCAAAACTGCCCAGGCTTACGTAATATACTTTGGTGTTTATATCAGAGAAGATCAGTGATGCGATTGTTTTCAGGTCTTTGCCCAGTTCCGAATTTGGATAAACCTGGTCGGTAGGATGCACCCTGCTTTGCTTATAAATGTATTCGGCACTGCTGAGGGTTTCACTCATGGTTTTATAGAGGTAGTCGATCGTTTCTTCCCCGTTCTTATGATCGTTGTTTACATCTTTTATAAAATTGCCGTTGCTGATGTTGTATAATCTTTTCGGGTCTTTAAATGCCAGTCCTTTATTTTGTTCGCCTTTCAATGCAAGGCTTAGCACATCGTCTATTTCCACCGCCTGTGTAGGTTTATCACAACCCTTGCACTGTGCATCCAGGTAGCGGCCAACCCAACCGGTATTGATGTATTCATTGCTGTTGCTGGCACTGTGCCAGATGTCCATGCTGCGGAAATGCGACCGGTCGGGGTTTGGATAACCAACACTGTTCAGTATCGCCAGGCTGCCATCATCATATAAACCCTTGAATGCTTCCAGGGCCGGGTTCAAACCAGTCTCATCAGTCAGCAACAAAGCTTTATCTTTTGCGATACCCAACACCGGTCTTTCCCTGAAATAAATATCATTTCGAACAGGTATCACTGTATTTAATCCATCATTACCCCCGCTGAACTGGATAACCACAATTACTTTATTTCCCGGCGGTACCATCATCGGCCTTTCAAATGCCTTTAAAAATTTAGGCAGCATGAAGGAGGCCGTGGCAAGTGAACCGACCTGGATAAACTCTTTTCTTTTTATGAGCATAAAACAAATTTTGAATTATGAATGCTGAATTATGAATGGGCCTGTTGAGGGTTTGACCGATTCATAATTCTCAATTCATCATTTATAATTAACACAACTGGTATTCCGGTGTACTCATCAGATTTACGATGGCACTCTTAATAAAGTTTTCCCTGCTTGCCACATTTGCATATTTTTCCAGCACAGCCGTACCTGGTTTTCCTTTTGTTTGCAATACCACTGCTTCAATGTTCTCCAATAATTTTTCACGGGTTGCCTTTTCAAATATTTTATCTACAGCAATCCAATCGATGGTTGCCGTACCTCCTTTAACGGCTTCTTTCATTTTTTTAACGGCATCCATCATCTGGCCCATCTGCACATCATCATCAGTTTTAGGGCGTATGTCCAGCATTTCATTGGCAGCAAGTATTTGTGGAATCCGCAACCGAAGCATTAGTGAACTGCTGTCGATCCAGTTCTTCCCCCCGGGCCAGCCGGCAACATTAGGTGGGAAAAATAAGACCTGGCCAAGAGCCCGCTCAAATAACAATTGCGACTGGTCGTTTTCAAGTTGCATCGGCAGTAACCTCCGGATGCCGGCCAGTAATTCAACAGGTGATTTTATCCGGGTACCGATATTTTTCTCATCATAGAACCAACTGGCCGTAAAAATATCTTCCATCAGTTTTTTGATATCGTAGCCGTTTTGATAAAACCGGTCACTCAGCCATGCCGCTTTCGCTTCATCCACTGTTTCGTTCACAAAATATTTATAGATCTTTTTTACTATGAACTTAGCCGTTTGCTTTTGCTCGATCAGCAGGTTGATGATATCATCTCCTTCAAAATTGCCTGTCTTGCCCAACACGGTTTTACTTCCATCATCATGTTGATTTTTACGGAACATAAATCCTCCCTGCGGATTAAAGCCCCAGCCGGTAAAAGACCTTGCGGCTTCTTTGATATCGTTTTCAGTATAGTTGCCCCTGCCCATGGTAAAAAGTTCCATCACTTCCCGGGCAAAATTTTCGTTAGGATGTTGCTTGCGATTTTGCTGGTTGTTGAGAAATTGTAACATGGCGGGGCTCTTACTTACTGCCATTAAAAGATCTTTGAAATTCCCCAAGGCATTTTCTCTTATCAGCTGCAATAACTCCTGCTGAAAATAACTGTTGTTTACCCGGCAGGCAAAATGGCCATGCCAGAATAAGCTCATTTTTTCCCGTAACTGTGCCTCGCTGTTTATCATGATATCCAGCCAACGAAGGTTCAGGTTCTTCAATGCTTCTCTTGACAGATCCTGTATTTCTTTTCGCTGTTCTTTGCTGAGTTCCTTTTTCTGCATGCCGTCCATTCCGCCATTTCCGGAAAAATAGTTGTCGATCAGGTTTTGAGATACGTTGATCCTTTCAGGCGTTTTTTCTGAGGTCTTCAGTAAAAGTTTCCAGAGATCTTTTTGAGAGATGGTATCAAGTGAAGCAGCATTTTCGGCCATGGGACCAAAAGCGGCCCGCCATAACAGGTGCTGGTTTTTTAAACGGTTGGATGCCGGCATAATGAAAGAATGAATGTTTAACTGTTAATTGAGCTGGGATAAGACTGAGCTTGAAGCCAATGGTTTAATATCTAAATTTACAACTTTACATGGCGGCAGGTGTGCCGATTTTATTAACTTGTCATTAGAATTAATAATATGCAGGTAAGAGCTTTTAAGTACGCATCTCCCTTGATAGTATATGTGATGGCCTGGGCGGCTTTCACAAGCTATGGCTGGCTTACCTGGTTGCCCATGATCTATGCCTGGGTATTGCTGCCGGTAATGGAACTCTTTATCCGGCCCGATGAAAAGAACCTGACCGCTGCAGAAGAAGAACTGGCAAAACAAGACAGGATATATGATTACCTGCTTTACATCATCGTGCTGCTGCAATTTGTTGCACTTTTTGAATTTTTGCATTCCATGCAAAACCGGCAACTGCTTTGGTGGGAAATTGCCGGAAGGGTTTGCAGCATGGGCCTGCTTTGCGGAACCTTTGGTATCAATGTAGCGCATGAGCTTGGTCACCGGGTAAATAAATATGAACAGGTGTTTGCTAAAGCATTACTCCTAACTTCGCTCTACATGCATTTTTTTATTGAGCACAATAAAGGCCATCATAAAAATGTAGCTACGCCCGAAGACCCCAGCAGTGCCCGGTACAATGAACCTGTTTATACTTTTTATTTCCGCACCATCATTTTATCATATATCTCTGCATGGAAAATAGCGAATGCTGAAATGCGGAAGAAGGGATTGCCGGTTCTGTATTGGAAAAATGAAATGCTGCAGGCACAGGTCATCCAGCTTTTATTTGTGACGGCCATTTTTTTATTGTTTGGCTGGCTGATAACCGTTTATTTCCTGGTCGCTGCCAGCATTGGTTTTTTATTGCTGGAAACCGTAAACTATATTGAACACTACGGGCTGCAGCGCAAACAAACATCCGAAGGGAAATATGAACGGGCCATGCCGCAGCACAGCTGGAACAGCAATCACATTCTCGGCCGGCTGATGCTGTTTGAATTAAGCCGCCACAGCGATCATCATTACCTCGCCAGCCGTAAATACCAGGTATTGCAACATCATGAGCAAGCGCCGCAATTACCTACGGGCTACCCGGGCAGTATGATACTGGCCTTGTTTCCGCCACTCTGGTTTTATGTGATGAACAGAAAAATAAAAACCCTGGAAACAGAAAATTAACAGCCTTATTTTTTACACTTACTAAACTAACAATTTATGAGGAGCATTAAAATTTTAGCCTGCTGCACACTTCTTCTTTTTTCGGAAGCTGCTTCTGCACAAACCATGTGGAAATATTTTTCTCCAGATGATTTTGCAGCCCGGCGGAAAAAAGTAATGGAAAAGATCGGTGATGGTGTTGCCGTACTGTTGGGGCGGAACTTACCGAATCGTATACAAAATTCAGGCAGGATAATAATTTCTATTACCTCACCGGTGTAGAAGTTCCCGATGCCGTACTGTTCATAGATGGTAAGAACAAGCAATCCATTTTGCTGGTACCGGATAATATTCCCAACGACATAAAAACAGAAGCGATCATAAAACCGGGAGAACAGGCAGCCAATATGTATAAATTCCAACGGGTAATTTCGAGAACTTCTTTAAGCAACATATTGCAACGCTTTGCTGCATCCGGGCAACCTTTCTATTTGCAACAGGCACCACAGGAACTGGCAGAAATGAGCCGGGATCGTTGTACAATGATACGCACCAACCACACAAATGATCCATGGGACGGGCGCATCTCTAAAGAAGTGAATTTCATAAACAAAATAAAAGAACGTTTTCCGGCAACAGCAATCAATGACCTTATTCCAATTCTGGATGATATGCGCTGGATAAAGGACACAAAAGAGATTGCCGTAATGCGTGAATGCGGCCGCATCGGTTGCCTGGGCATAAATGAAGCCATTAAAGTAACCCGGCCCGGAATTTATGAATATCAAACCGTGGCAGCCTGTGATTTTGTTTATGAAGACATGGGTACTGCCGGCCCTGCTTACTATCCCATTGCTGCATCGGGTGAAAGAGGATTGATCTGGCATTACAACGCAAACAATCATTTGCTGGAAGCAGGTACAGTGCTGCTGATAGACTATGCCCCGGAACTGAATTATTATACAACTGATATTACCAGGACATGGCCGGTGGAAGGAGAATTCAGTGCAGAGCAACTCAAATTTTACAACTGCGTACGGGAAGCCCGTGACGAAATAATAAAAGCAATGAAACCGGGTGTAACCCTCAAAGACCTGGAAAAAATTGGCGAAGCCGTTTACAAAAAGAACGGGTTAGAGAAATACTGGTTCGGTTACGTAGGCCATTTTGTGGGTATGGCTGTACACGATGTAGGCAACTATGACAAGCCTTTTGTAGAAGGTGTTGTATTTAACGTAGAACCAATTCTTGAAGATAGGGATAAGAAGATCCATATCCGGCTGGAGGATACCATTGTTATCACGGCAACGGGATCAGAAAACCTGACTCCCCAATCGCCCGTTGATCCCAAAGCAATTTATGCCCTGATAAAAGAAAAGGGTATTGGCGAAAAATAATTGTTGATTTAAAAAGGAAATGAACTGAAAAAAACAGAACTATTTTTTTGAGTTTGCTTTCACATACTCATATACATTGTTCCTTTCTTCTTCAGTTAAATTGGCCCTTGGAGCCATTACTGCCAGTATGTTTGCCCAGCGTGTAGCTGTATAATCGCCTGCTGGTTTTAAACCATGGCAACGGCCGCATTTGGCATTAAAGGTTGCCTGCCCGGCAATGGCTGCTGTTTCTGCTGCTGATCTTTCTCTTGGTGGGGCTGTTTTTACGCCTTCAGTACCTGTACTGCCTGTGGGAGTGTTAGCTCCGGCAGATCCGGTTCCGGTATTTGTTTCAGCAGGCTTTGCAGTATTATTAATTACGGAGCCTGTGTTTGCGGCTGGAGGAGAAGTTTCTGTTTGAGCGGGGGTCATTTTTTTTGCGCAACCCCAGATGAATATGCCTGAAATTAAAACGGGTACTATTTTCTTCATGTGTTTATGTTTATTTTATGAGCGATAAAAATAAGACTTTAATCTTTTTGTGCAGACGCATTAACAAGTTTTTTACGGATGGCCGTTTCTCCAAAATACCCATGCAGTATTTGCGGAAGTTCAATACCGTTATCCGTTTGATTATTCTCCAGCAAGCAAGCTACGATACGTGGCAGTGCCAATGATGAGCCGTTCAATGAATGCAGCAGTTGTGTTTTACCATCGCCATCCTTGAATCTTATCTTCATCCGGTTTGTCTGGAAACTTTCAAAGTTACTCACGGAACTCACCTCCAGCCACTTTTGCTGGGCCGCACTATACACTTCAAAATCATAGGTCAGTGCAGAAGTGAAACTCATATCTCCGCCGCATAATCTTAAAATGCGGTAAGGCAGCTGCAGTGATTGCAATAACTTTTCAATATGATCCACCATCTGCTCAAGCACCTCATAACTTTTATAGGGGTGGACCAGCTGTACTATTTCAACCTTGTCAAACTGGTGAACACGGTTCAGTCCTCTTACATCACTTCCAAAACTTCCGGCTTCCCTTCGAAAGCAGGGCGTATACGCCGTCATCTTAACGGGCAGGTCGGCCTCTTTTAAAATTTCATCCCGGTAAATATTGGTTACGGGTACTTCCGCAGTAGGTATCAGGTAAAAGCCATCAACCGTTACGTGATACATCTGTCCTTCTTTATCCGGTAACTGGCCGGTACCATAAGCCGTTGCTTCATTCACCATCAGTGGCGGCAGGTATTCGGTGTAACCGGCTGCTGTATTGTAATCTAAGAAATATTGAATGAGTGCCCGCTGCAGTTTAGCACCTTTTCCTTTATACAATGGGAAACCACTTCCGGTAAGTTTAGCGCCTGTTTCAAAATCTACCAGGTCGTATTTTTTTATGAGTTCCCAATGCGGTACTGCAGATGCAGCTAAAGATGGTTTATCTCCTGCTTCTCTTACCACTTCATTATCCTCCGGTGTTTTGCCTTTTGGTACAGATGAATGAGGGAGATTGGGCAACAGCACCAGTTGATCATACAATGATCTTTCTGCATCAGCCAATTGAGTTGACAGGTTCTGCAGATTTGTTTTATTCCCGGCTACTTCCTGTTTTTTTGTTTCAGCAGCATCTTTTTCGCCCTTGCCCATCAGCATACCGATCTCCTTGCTGGCAGCATTAATAGCAGACTGGATACTTTCTGTTTCGGTCTTTAATTTCCGCACCTGCTCATCAAGCGCTAATAACTTATCAACTGCAGACAGGTCACTGAAATTTTTTAATGCCAGTTTTTCCTTAACCAATGCCGTGTTTTGCCTGATATAACCGATCTGTAACATGTATTTTCAAAAATTTGGGCAAATATACAATTTTGATGTGGAGCGGAGGATGGAACGCTGATAACACGGATAAAGCCGATCCACGCTGATTTATCTGTGCAAATCGGTGCAATCTGTGTAATCCGTGTTCTATATTTGCAGAATATGCAGCAGGCGCAGGACGATCTACAGGTAAGGTGGCTTAAATTACGTATCCGCCTCAAAGAGCGATTCGGTATTAAACCCGACATGGACGGCATTCTTTTCCTGATAGGCATACAGGAGCTGGGCAGTGGTAAGCAGGATTTTTCCAAGGAAGAAAAACAGGACCTCATGCACATAGCCGTTTGCACCGTACTTTCGCCAAGCGGCTACTATGTGCCGGAAGGACTTGATGAAGAAGGCTGGCCACATTTTAAACAACTGAAACCCCTGCCCCCCTTTATACTGACCGAGCAGGAAAATTTCTTAAAAGACCATATATTGCTCTATTTTCAAAACCAGGATTTTATTGACTAATCATTTTATTAAATTATGAACAAGCTAAGAATCGGATTCACAATTCTCTTATTGATTTTTTCTACCATCGCTGTACAAGCACAGAAAAAAAAGCCAGTTGCTAAAAAACCAGTAGCCACAAAAAAAACAACTCCTGTAAAGAAAACTGTAAAGCCCTCAAACACTACAAAACCGGTGAAGCTGCCGGGCACAAGGGTAAAATTAATAACCGACTCAGGGGTGATCGTTATCCGCCTGTACAATAAAACACCAAAACACCGGGATAATTTTATCAAGTTAGCCAACGAACGTTTTTTCGACAGCCTGTTGTTTCACCGGGTGATCAATGGCTTCATGATACAGGGCGGTGACCCTGCCAGTAAAAATGCACCCCCCGGCATCATGCTCGGCAGTGGAGATGTGGGCTATACCATTCCGGCAGAATTTGATACAAGCTTATTTCATAAAAAAGGAGCGCTTGCTGCAGCCAGAACGCCAAACCCTGAGAAAGCCAGCAGTGGCTGCCAGTTTTATATTGTGCAGGGTAAAGCATACACCGATGCTGACCTGAACATGATCGAAATGCAGAAGGGCATCAGGTATTCTCCGGCAAAACGCAAAATATATAAAACCCTTGGCGGCACACCTTTCCTGGATATGGATTACACCGTATTTGGCGAAGTGGAAAGCGGACTGGAAGTGATCGACAAAATAGCTTCTGTGGCAACCGATGGGGCTAACCGGCCCCTGGGCGATATACGTATGCACATAGAAGTGATAAAACAGTAACCCCTGATAGCAATCGGGGTAAAAATCTTATTTTACATCCCAATCAGTTAACATCAAATCATAAAAAATGAATTTTCCCGAAAACCTGCGTTACACCAAAGACCATGAATGGGTTTCTTTAAACGGCAATACCGCTACCATTGGCATTACCGATTTTGCCCAACGAGAATTGGGTGACATTGTTTACATCGACATAACATCAAACGGAAAATCAGTAGCAGCCGAAGAAGTATTTGGTACGGTGGAGGCGGTAAAAACCGTGAGCGATCTTTTCTCACCCGTTGCCGGAACCATCTCGGAAGTGAATCCATTACTTGATGCCCAACCCGAACTGGTTAACAGCGATCCGTATGGTGATGGCTGGATGGTGAAGATGACCGTGAATGACCCGGCGGATGTGGAGAAACTGATGAATGCTGAGGCCTATGCAGCCGTGGTGGCATAATCAATCTTATTAATGAGCCAGCCTGAAATAAAAAATATCCCTGTAAAAAAATTCATCCCCGGCATTGCCTGGTTTTTTCTTACACTGATACTGATCTCCATACCCGGGTACGACTTACCCGATGTTGACGAATGGCTGATCGAGATAAACTTTGACAAATTCATACATACCGGTTTGTTTGCCGTACTGGCTTACCTGTTCATGCGGCCTGTAGTAAAGTCGCCGTTACCGGAAAAAGAAAAGTGGAACTGGCTTATTAAGATCACCATCGCTACCATTATCTGGGGGATTACCACAGAATTCATTCAGAAATTTTTTATTCCCCGCCGTAGTTTTACCCTGGGCGACTGGATGGCCGACGGGCTGGGCGGTGTGGCCTCCCTTTTATTTTTTAAATTTCGCCGCAAGGGCGTACCTGTACAGTAAACCAAATGAGGCGTACGCCTTGTTTCAACCGTTTTAAACCTTACATTTGTATTATGGAAAATGTCGAGAACATGGAGTACAACACTACCAGGAACCATTTGATCATGAGGGAATATGGCAGGCATATTCAGAAAATGGTGGAATACCTGTTGAGCATTAAAGACAAAGAAGAAAGGCAGCGAAATGCCTATGCCGTGATCGAGCTCATGGGGTTCCTGAACCCACACCTGAAAAACGTGGAGGATTTCCGCCACAAACTATGGGACCATCTTTTCCTCATCAGCGACTTTACGCTGGATGTGGAGAGCCCCTATCCCATCCCAACCCGGGAGACCTTAAAAGCAAAACCCGATCCCCTTGGCTATCCCAAAAAATATCCCAAGTTCAACCACCTGGGCAAAAATATTGAAGTGGTGATCGATAAAGCATTGAAGGAAGAAAATCCCGAAAAGAAGCAGGGCTTTGCAAATGCCATCGCCTATTACATGAAACTTACGTACAGCAACTGGCATAAAGAACTGGTACACGACGATTCCATACAAAGTGAACTTTCTGCCATCACCAAAGGCGAACTGGAATTCAACAACCGGCCATTTGTAAAACACCGGGTAGATATACGTGATGACAGGGATGATTATGGAAAACGAAGCGGTAGTAACTTCCGTAAAAATTTTAGTGGCCGCAATAATCCGGGTGGTGGAAGAGATAACCGGGGTGGAGGCGGAAGAGGAGGTGATAACCGGGGCGGCGGCGGAAGAGGAGGTGATAACCGAAATGGCAACAACCGGAATTTCAAGAAGCGTTATTGATATACTTCAATAAATAATTAAAATAAAAACCCTGGTTCTGTTTTTAGACATCAGGGTTTTTTATTTTTGACTTTTCATTTTTGAATTTCTTCCACATGCAATCATTTGAAGTAAGAGGCGGAAAAAAATTATCCGGCGAGATCACACCACAGGGAGCCAAGAACGAAGCGCTGCAGATCATTTCTGCCGTTCTGCTCACGCCGGAAAAAGTGACGATAAAAAATATTCCCGACATCATTGACGTAAACCTGCTTATCGAACTGCTTGGCGAAATGAAAGTGAAGATCAGCAGGGAAAGCCGTGACACCTGCAGCTTCCAGGCTGATGACGTAGATGTTGAATACCTGCACAGTGAAGCCTATCACAAAAAAAGCGGAAAACTCCGGGGCTCTGTAATGCTTGCCGGGCCTATGCTGGCAAGATTTAAAAAAGCCTACATACCAAAACCGGGCGGCGATAAGATCGGCAGAAGAAGATTGGATACGCATATCATTGGCTTTGAAAAAATGGGAGCCAGTTTCTCCTATCACACCGATGATGGCTTTTTTCATTTGGAAACAAATGGGCTCAAAGGAACAAACATGCTGCTTGATGAACCCAGCGTTACGGGTACTGCCAATATTTTAATGGGTGCATCCATGGCAACCGGCACTACCACCATTTACAATGCTGCCTGCGAGCCTTATATACAGCAGCTTTGCAAAATGCTCAACCGGATGGGTGCAAAGATCAGCGGCATCGGGAGTAATATGCTTACCATAACCGGGGTTGATTATTTAGGTGGAACCGAACACCGGATGCTTCCCGATATGATTGAAGTGGGTTCCTTCATTGGCCTGGCAGCCATGACACAAAGCGACATCACCATCAAGAATGCCGGCATTGAACACCTGGGTATCATTCCTGAACGGTTTCAACAGCTTGGTATTGCTATGAATTTTATTGGCGATGACATTCACATCCCTGCGCAGGAATTTTATGAAGTGCAGAAATATTTAGATGGCGGGGTGCTCACTGTTTATGATCATCCATGGCCTGGTTTTACGCCCGACCTGTTGAGTATTGTTCTGGTAACGGCTATCCAGGCAAAGGGCAGTGTGCTCATTCACCAGAAGATGTTTGAGAGCCGCCTGTTCTTTGTAGATAAACTGATCGACATGGGCGCACAAATAATTCTTTGCGACCCCCATCGTGCCGTGGTAATTGGTTTGGAAAGGGAACAGCAATTGCGTGGAATAACGATGAGCAGTCCGGATATACGTGCCGGTGTGGCGCTTTTGATCGCCGCATTGAGTGCACAGGGAAAAAGCACCATTCAGAATATTGAACAGATAGACCGGGGTTATCAAAACATTGATGAACGATTGAGAAACCTTGGCGCTGATATTAAAAGAGTATAAACCGATAAGGTCTGCTGGCCGGCTAGCAGCACTGCAGACCTTATCGGCTTGGAATTACATGAAAAAAACAGCTACCATATCGACAATAACTTTTTGCCTGTTCTTTTTTCATTCCTGCCAAAGTAAAACCCAGCAGCTCCTCACAAAAAAATGGGATTGCCTGAAAGTTGACAACCTTGATCTTGCCAATGAACGGTTTCAAGATCCACAGGATTCGCTCAACAACCTGCAATTAATATCCACACTTGAAACACTTAACTGGACCTTTAAAGACAACCATGAATACGAATGCGCAATCGGCAGCCGGGTTACCGTAAAAGGAACCTATGGCCTGATGGAAGATGGCAAGACAATCGTCTGCACCCCGGATACCAAGAATACGATCAACCACTATACCATTACCACACTCACTGAAAACGACCTGGTTTTAAGCAACAGCGCCGGCAATCCTCCACTGGTGCTGCATTTTAAGCCACATTAACTAAAATGAAATTTTAATAGTTTCTTTGCGCATGAATTCGATTCACCAGAAGATATTAATTATTACCGCCCCATCGGGTGCAGGCAAAACATCCATCACCCACCACCTGATGAAAACCTTTCCCGTGCTTACCTTCTCCATTTCTGCTGCAACAAGGGAAGCAAGAGGTACTGAAAAAAAACGGCGTGGATTATTATTTTATGAGCCTGGATGATTTTAAACAGAAGATACAGAACAAGGAATTTGCCGAATGGGAAATGGTGTATGAAGGAAAATATTACGGCACATTAAAATCTGAACTCAAACGGATATGGGGGCTTAATAAGATCCCTGTACTGGATATTGATGTAAAAGGCGCCATCCATATTCAGCAACAATATCCCGAAAATACCCTGAGTCTTTTTGTTGAACCTCCCTCCGTGGATGAATTAAAGAACAGGTTGCAGGGCCGCGGCACCGAAACCGCAGAATCGCTTGCTGCCCGGGTAAACAAAGCCGCTTATGAGCTGTCTTTTAAAGATCATTTCAATAAAACGGTTGTAAATGATGATCTGCAGCGTGCCTGTGCCGAAGCGGAACAAATTGTAGCCAGGTTCATTAGCGAATAACCAACTAAAAGGCCCGTTTAAAAACTCTTTCTTATTTTTACCCCATGGATTGGATAACCCCCGTTGCCATCATCGCTTCCCTGCTGCTTATCGGTTTCTTTGCCGGCATTGAGATCGCTTTTGTATCTGCCAATAAACTTTCCATCGAACTCAACCGCAAACAGGGCACTCACAGCGGAAAAGTATGGGGCTATTTTTCCGACCGCCCGGCCCGTTTTATCGGCACCACCCTGGTAGGCATCAATATTGTTTTTGTGGTGTACGGGCTATTGGTTGTTGACATGCTCTTTCCCATCTGGCACTGGATTGAGACCAAGCTCCCTACTTCCCTGACGGATTCGGTAAAGTATATCAAGCTGTTTGTTGAAACCGTTCTTTCCACCCTCATCGTGCTCATCGTTGAATTCATCTGCAAGGCCTATTTCAGGGCGAAAAATAATGAAGTGGTAAGTTCCAATACGGTCAGTTACATTGTTCAGTTCTTTTACTGGTTATTCTCTTCGCTGGCTTCTTATTTTGTCGACATTTCGGAGTGGGTACTGAAATACATTTTCAATGTAAAGATCAATCGCAAAAAAGATATGTTCAGCAAGGTTGACCTGGAACATTTCATGCAACAGAGCTCCAGCCATGAAGAGGAAGACAGCAACGAGATAAACAAAGAGCTGTTTGAGAATGCCCTGTCGCTCAGCGAAAAAAAACTCAGGGAATGCCTTATTCCCCGTAAGGAAATTGAAGCAGTAAGTATTTATATGCCGATGGCAGATGTAAAGAATAAATTCATTTCCACCCAACTGAGTAAGCTGGTAGTGTATGAAAATAATATCGACAATATAACCGGTTATATTCACCAGCTCGACCTCTTCAAACATCCGCAATCAGTGAAGGAAATTTTACTGCCCATCCCTACAGTGCCCGAAAGTATGAGTGCCACTGATATGATAAATAAATTCAGCAAGGAACACAAGACCATTGCCTGGGTGATTGATGAGTTTGGCGGAACCGCAGGTATTGTTACCATGGAAGACCTGCTGGAAGAGATATTCGGCGATATTAAAGATGAATACGATACCGAAGAGTTTGTAGATAAGCAATTATCCGGCAATGAATTCATCTTCAGCGGCAGGCTGGAACTGGACTACATAACCGAAAAATACAAGCTTACCTTTCCCAACGATGGAGAAACGGAAACGCTTTCTGGATACATCATCAAGAACCACGAAGAGATCCCCAGGTCAAAAGATCACATCATCATTGGTAATTACGAAATTGATGTTTTAAATGTAAGCGACACCCGGATCGAGATGGTGAAACTTAAGGTTATGAAATAGATTTTTATACCAGCGTTACTTTAACCACCCCATTCTTACATGACAATTGCTGTTGACACCCGGTTTTTAGCGGCAGCCAGGATCAAAGCCGGCAGCGGCTTTGATAGGGATTCTATTCTTCAGTTTGCAATAAAGAATCCCAATCATCATTTTCTTTTCATTTCCGACAAGCCGTTTGATGCACAGCACAGATTTCCAAAAAATGTAACCCTGCTCACAACCGGCCCCCAAGTAAAAAACAGTTTGCTGATGCAATACTGGTTTAATTACAAACTGCCGGCGCTGTTACGAAAACATAAAGCCGATGTATTCGTAGCTCCGGATGGTATTTGTTCACTCCGTACAAAAGTTCCGCAGTGCCTTATAATTCCTGATACTTCTTTTATTTCTGCCCCCGCTTATTTCAGCAAACCAAATGCAAGGTTCTACAAAAAGAATATGCGGGCTTTTATAAACAAAGCAAAAACAGTTGCAACGTTTTCTGAATTTTCAAAAGCTGTATTAGTTGATCATTATAAAACAGGAATTGATAAAATAGAGGTGACCCGTGATTTTTTTGATGAAACGTTTTCTCCTCTCAATCCGGATGAAAAAGAAATTGTCAAAGAAACCTATGCAGGCGGAAAGGAATATTTTTTATGTGCAGGCAGCAATAACCCACGCAGCAACCTGCTGAACCTGCTCAAGGCCTTTTCTTTTTTTAAACGCCGTCAAAAAAGCAACATGCTCCTGCTGATAGCAGGCGATCCCGGCGAAGCGTTTAAAAATGATCTGAAAACGTACAAATTCAGAAATGAAGTGAAGCTGCTTACTGATCTAACCTCAGCAGAACTTGCAAAAATTACCGCGGCGGCTTATTCCGTCGTTCACCCGGTTTTATATGAAGATTCCGGTTTAATTCTCCTGCAGGCGATGCGGTGCCAGGTGCCTGTGATCACAGGTAATATTGGCGCTTTACCTGAAGTTTGCGGCGAAGCTGCCTTATATGCAAACGTGGAAAATTTTGAAGAGATCGCCCAAAAGATGATGCTGGTTTTTAAAGATGAGGATACTGCCCGGAAAATGATTAAAACAGGAATTGAAAAGACCGCACATTTTCACAGCGGCAGGTCATTATGGTCATTGATAAAGAAAGCCGCCAATGGGTAATTTCAGTTAATTTTGCTGTTCACAAAAAAGCAAGTGCTAATACGAATATGAATCAATCAACCATTAAGATAGACATACTGCTTGACCCGGATAAAATACCCGAACAAATAAACTGGCAGGCCAGCGACAGCACGGCCAACATGGTACAAAAAGCAAAAGCCATGAGTGTGGCTTTTTGGGATGGGGCAGATAAATCTGCTTTAAGAATTGACCTCTGGACCAAGGATATGATGGTGGATGAGATGGCCGATTTTTATTACCAGATGATGATGGGGATGGCCGATTCGTTTAAACGGGCTACCCGGCAGGAGGAAATGAGTGACGATATGAAAAAATTCGCCAAGGATTTTTTTGAACGGTTCAAAGCAATACAATTGAAGGAACAGGGTTAGGAAATTAGGAATTGGGAATTAGACCTTAAATTAATTGCAATCTATGTTTTCAATGAATTATTTTAGTTGAAGACCTAATTCCAAATTACCAATTCCTGATTACTTAATGCTTCTAAATAATTTAGACACTTAAACATACCACCATGAGTTTAGAACAACAGGTAATGACCGAAATGAAAGAAGCCATGAAAGCGAAAGAAGAAGGCGTATTACGGGCATTACGGGCCATCAAGGCAGAGATCATTAAAGCAAAGACAGAACCCGGTGCCGGCGGGGAGATCGATGAAGCGACCGAGCAGAAATTTTTACAAAAGATGATGAAGCAGCGGAAAGATTCGCTGGAGATATTTGAAAAACAGGGAAGAGAGGACCTGGCCGCAAAAGAAAAAGAAGAGATGGCAGTGATTGAAAAATTCCTTCCCAAACAGTTAAGCGAAGCGGAGCTGAAAGAAGCACTGAAAAAAATAATCACCGACACCGGGGCTGCCTCTCCGGCCGATATGGGCAAGGTAATGGGTGTGGCCAGCAAACAACTGGCAGGCCTCGCCGATGGAAAGACCATCAGCGGGTTGGTGAAAGAATTGCTTGCCGGTTAATTTTAATCCCTGGAAATTTCATATGCTTATAGACCTTGTTTTTGCGGTGCTCATTGTATTAGCGGTGATCAAAGGTTACCAGAAGGGATTTGTAATTGCTGTTTTTTCAGTGCTGGCCTTTATCCTCGGCCTGGCCGCTGCATTGAAATTATCTACTGTAGTGGCAGCATACCTGTCAGACAGCGTGAACATATCAGCCAGGTGGCTGCCTTTTGTTGCCTTTGTGCTTGTTTTCCTGGCCGTGGTCATTCTCGTAAGGCTGGGTGGTAAGTTGATCGAAAAAACGCTGCAGCTTGCATTGCTGGGTTGGGCAAACCGGATAACCGGCATCATTCTGTATGCAGCACTTTACATGATCATTTTCAGCATTGCTTTGTTTTATGCCGAAAGACTGAAATTACTTCAGCCTTCAGCCATCCAATCTTCAATTACCTATAATTTTGTAAAACCATGGGGGCCGGTGATCATGGACAATATTGGAAGGGTTGTACCCTGGTTCAAAGACATGTTTACTCAATTAGAAGACTTTTTTAATGCATTACCTAACAAAATTCCGCATTAATTTCAGGCATTATTTTTATTTGACGTAATTTTAGCCCGGATCGCCGGCTTCATAATATAAAGATTGAGATGGCGCTTTATATTAAACAATTTGCATTTACGGATGAGCTACGAAATAAAACAAGACGGAAAATTTAAATTCATTGAGGAGGGCGATGGAGAACCGCTGATGCTGTTGCATGGATTATTCGGAGCATTGAGCAACTTCCAGTTCCTCATTGAGCATTTTCGCAAGACCAATAAAGTGATCGTACCGATATTGCCCCTGCTCGACCTGGACCTGTTGCACACCTCTGTGGGAGGTCTGCAAAAATTTGTACAGCGTTTTGTTGAGCACCGCAATTACGATAATATTCACCTGATGGGAAATTCATTGGGTGGCCACGTGGCCCTGGTGCATATTTTAAAACATCCCGAACGAATTAAATCGCTTACACTTACGGGAAGCTCCGGCCTGTTTGAGAACGGCATGGGCGATACCTATCCAAAAAGGGGCGACAAAGAGTACATCCGGAAAAAAACGGAACTTACTTTTTATGATCCTGCGATGGCAACCGATGAACTCGTGAATGAAGTTTTTGAAATCACCAATAACCGCATGAAGGTTATCAAAATAATAGCCCTGGCAAAAAGCGCCATCCGCAATAACCTGGGCGAAGAATTGAGCCAGATAAAACAACCAGCCTGTCTTATCTGGGGAAATAATGATACCATTACCCCTCCTTTTGTGGCAAAAGAATTTCACCGGCTGATCCCGAACAGCGAATTACATTTTATTGACAAATGCGGCCATGCTCCCATGATGGAAGTACCGGAAGAATTTAACCGCTTACTCGACCAGTTTTTAGCAAAGTTTAAAACACCGGCTGCAACGGTTTAAAAATTAAATTGTCCATATAATTTTATACTGCTATTCTTCGTTATTGGGATAGCTGTAATCAACCCAAACCAGTCTTATGTTAACTATTGAACTGATAAATAACAATATCCCCCGCCTGCAATTGAAAGACTCTGTAAGCAAGGCGTTAACCCTCATCAACGATTTCAGACTTACCCACCTGCCCGTGGTGGAAGACGATAAATACCTTGGCCTGGTTAGTGAAGACGATCTGCTGGATGCCGAAGAACCGAAAATGCCCATTGAACTGATGCAGGAAAGTTTTGTGAAAGCTGCCGTACAGGAGAACGAACATTTTCTGAATGCGGTTACCTGCAGCAACCAGTTTGATACCACCGTGGTACCGGTCATCAATGAAGAGAATGAACTGATGGGCGTTATTACCACCAGCGACCTGTTAAAAACACTCGGCAATTTTGCCGGCACCAACGAGATCGGCGGTATCATTGTGCTGGAAATGGAACGCAGCCAGTTTGCCATCTCTGAAATAAGCCGCATTGTGGAAAGCAACGATGCCACCATCCTGCACCTGAACACAACCGTTCATTCAGAAACCGGCATGCTCACCGTAACCATTCACGTGAATAAAAAAGAGATATCGGCCATCGTGTCAACTTTTGAGCGGTATGAATACGATGTGATCTATTATTTTGGTAACGAGAATTTTGAAAATGAGATACACAGCAATTACCGTCACCTGATGAACTACCTGGATCTTTAAGCTGTTCTCTTCCCTGGTATCTGCAGCTGTTTTTTGAACCTGTTCCTGGCAAAGTATTTACGGAATGAATCACCTTAAAAAAATAATTTATTGCGTCCTCTTACTTCTATCCCCCCTGCTTTCTCATGCGCAAAAACAAAAATCAGCTCCGGTTAGGCTCAACAATATTTCTTTACTTCCTGCTGACTCAAGCCGGAAAGTATGTATCCATACACTGGAAGTGACCGGAACAAAAAAAACAAAGATCTACATTGTTTACCGGGAGATCCAATTTAAGAAAGGCGACTCACTCGTTATTTCATCTTTGCAGAAAGAACTGGAGCAGGCACGCCGCCAGGTTTACAATACAACGCTCTTTAACGAAATAAGTTTTGACCTCACCGCCCTTGATTCGGTCAATGTAAATATCAATGTACACGTAACCGAACGCTGGTACCTCTACCCCGTACCTCAATTTCAACTGGTTGACCGGAATTTTAATGAATGGTGGAAAACATATCACCGCAGTTTCGACCGGGTGAATTACGGGATCAAGTTTGTACATTATAACCTGAGCGGCCGGCGGGATCAGTTGCGTATCTACCTGATCAATGGGTATACCCGTAATATTTCTTTTTCGTACAATAATCCTTACAGCAATCGCTCCCTCACAAATGGGTTCGTAGTGAATGCCGGTTATTCACAAAACAGGGAAACTCCATATAAAACCGATTCATCCAATAAGATACTCCAGTATAAAAAAGATGATTTCACAAGAAACAGTTTTTATGCAGGGGTTGGTTTTACGATCCGGAAGGGCTTATTTAAAAGGCATTTTTTTACCGCCAGCTTTACACGCATGACGGTGGATGATTCGATCATTTATTACAACCCAAAATATTTTAACGACCCGGTCACTTCAAAGAAAATTATTGAGTTCGCCTATCTCTTTCAATATGCCAACGTGAACAATGTATCTTATGCCTTGACAGGAAAGACCGCTTTTCTAAGTATACAAAAAAGAGGACTTGGTTTTACGGGTGGTATAAATATGCTTACGCTGGAAGCCGGCTTCAACAGGTATTTCAGCCTGGGCAAAAACTGGTACAGCAGTATTTACCTGAATGGGAAACTGCGGCTACCCTTTGACCAGGCATATATTAATCAGCGTGGACTTGGGTATGGCGAGAATTACCTGCGTGGGCTGGAATATTATGTAATTGATGGCGTGGCAACCGCCCTCGTTAAAACAACATTGAAGAAGAAGATCATTTCATTCAGTATTCCCTTCCGCCTTTTTCCAAAAGTGTTTACTAAGATCCCTTTTACTTTTTTTGCAAAGACCTATGGCGATGTTGGCTATGCGTACAACAAAAAAACAACCTACACATACCTGAACAACCGCCTTCTTTACAGCGGCGGGTTTGGCATCGATGTATTGACCTTGTACGATATAAACCTGCGCTTTGAATACAGTTTTAACCAGTTAGGGCAAAACGGTCTATTTTTACATAACCAATCCGGATTTTAAGAATATCTTTACCATCGCTTAATTAAAACCATCCTCACCAGGGGCATGAAAATAGCAATCTACAGCCGGGGCATTAAAGAAAACCAGCACCAGGATATCATACAGTTACTGGACGAACTTGCATTGAGCAATGTAGAGCCGGTATTTTACCAGGATTTCTTCAACCAGTTCTATTCTTCCATCAATATCAAGACAAAGTATTCCACGTTCAATTCTTTTGCCGACCTGGATGAAAGCATTGATTGCATGATGAGCCTTGGTGGCGACGGAACATTACTCGATACCGTAACTTTTGTAAAAGACAGCGGCATTCCCGTGCTTGGTATTAACTACGGCCGCCTTGGTTTCCTGGCCAACATCAGCCGGGAAGAACTGCATGTTGCCGTACAGGCACTGGTTAACAGAACCTATGTGCTGGATAAAAGAACGCTGATCCACCTCGATGCAAACATTCCCCTGTTTGAAGACGGGCCTTATGCACTGAATGAATTTACGCTGCATAAAAAAGATACTTCGCCCATGATCCGGATCCATACATACCTCAATGGTGAATTTATGAATACCTATTGGGCAGATGGATTGATCGTTGCCACGCCTACGGGTTCAACCGGCTATTCATTAAGCTGCAATGGCCCGGTGGTTTTCCCCGACAGCGGAAGTTTTGTAATTACCCCCGTATCCCCCCATAACCTTAACATACGACCCATCGTGGTGCCGGATGATAATGTTATTTCCTTTGAAGTAGAAGGAAGAACGGATGGCTTTTTATGTTCGCTCGACAGCCGCAGGGAGGTCGTGCCAAAAGAAATTCAACTGGCAGTAAGAAAAGAAAATTTTATGATCAACCTGATCCGCCTCAACGAAAATAATTTCCTGCAAACCCTGCGTAACAAACTGAGCTGGGGCCTGGATAAGAGAAATTAAACCCCCTGTTGCTGTCTGTATTTTCAGCATACCTTTGCTGAATTCTTTATGTCTGATAAAATAAAAAAACTCCGTTTCATTTTCTTTATCTACTGGTTCCTGCTGGCCTATATGCTGGCGGCATTGGTGTGGTGGTTCATCGCCCTTAACCGGCAAAACCAGCAGATGACAAAATACGAGATCGAACAACTGAGCCCGGCAAACCCGGATTACCAGGCAGAAGCAGAAAAATTCCGTTTGCTGGAAAAAAGAAAATCGGCCCAGTACATCGGGGAGGGAATCACTTTTTTTCTTCTTATTGCTGCGGGGGCTGTATTTGTTTTTCGGGCCGTACGCCGCCAGTTAAAACATAGCCAGGACCAGCAGCATTTTATGATGGCACTTACGCATGAATTAAAAACGCCCATCTCTGTTGCCAAGCTTAACCTGGAAACACTGCAGAAAAGAAAACTGGATGAACAGCAACAGCAGCGTTTACTGCAGATAACCCTGCAGGAAACAAACCGCCTGAATGCCCTTTGCAATAATATGCTGCTTTCTTCCCAGATAGAAGCCGGTGGTTACCGCATTACCAATGAAGAAACCAATTTCAGTGAACTGGTAAGTTCCTGTGTGCATGATTTTATCAATCGCTTCCCGCAACACAGCATCCGATCATCGGTAAAAGAAGAATTGTTTGTGCAGGGCGACAGGCTGTTGCTGCAAATGCTGGTGAATAATCTTATAGACAATGCCATTAAGTACTCGCCAAAGGAATTACCAATAAATGTAACCCTTGCAGAAGACGGAACTAAGATAATTTTACAGGTAAAGGACGAAGGCAAAGGCATTTCTACTGAAGAAAAAAGAAAGATATTCAACAAATTTTACCGGGTAGGAAACCCGGCAACCAAAGCGGCAAAGGGGACCGGGTTGGGGCTCTATCTTTCTAAAAAGATCGCCCAGCAGCATAATGCAAACATTTCCGTGACAGATAATATACCAACAGGTTCTATTTTTACCGTTGTTTTAAATTCATTTACTGAAAAGAGGTAGCTTAGAAGAATGGCTGACAAAAAATTTTCCATATTACTGGTTGAAGATGAAGAGAACCTGCAGGAGGCATTGAAGCTTAACCTGGAACTGGAAGGGTACGAGATCACCAGCGCCTATGATGGCGTAGAGGCTTTACAGGCGGTGCAAAAAGAACATTTCGACCTGATCATCCTGGATGTGATGCTGCCCGAACTGGACGGCATTACTGTTTGTGAAACGGTACGGCTGAACAACCCCGACATTCCCATCCTGATACTGAGTGCAAAGAACAGCAGTGCAGACAGAGTATTGGGATTAAAAAAAGGAGCCGATGATTACCTCACCAAACCTTTTAACCTGGAAGAACTATTACTGCGGGTAGATAAGCTTATCAAAAAAAGTGAACGGCTTGGCAGTAAAGTTCCCGTGGCAGAGATCTATGAATTCGGAAAAAATAAGATCGACTTCAAAGCATCCGAGGCATGGACAAAAGATGGCGAAAGAGTAACGCTAACCAAAAAAGAAATAATGCTGCTCAAGTTGCTGATCGAAAATAAGAATGAAGTGGTGACCCGGGAAAAGATACTGCAGGTGGTTTGGGGCTATAATGTTTATCCTACTACCCGAACCATTGATAATTTCATTTTAAACTTCCGTAAGTACTTTGAAGAAGACAGCCGGTCTCCCGACTATTTCCATTCGGTGAGGGGCGTTGGTTACAAATTCACTTATGCCTGAGTATGATAGGTATTGAGCAGCTGAACAATTTCATTCGCCTCTTCGTACAGCTTTTTTCTTTTTTCATTATCCACAACAGGCGTATAAAGCTGGAATTCTATTTCATCGATCAGGTTGTATAACCGGATGGCTGTTTCATGAGAGATTCCCACCTTATCCATTTTCGCTGTTATACTCCGCCTGTTCAGCTCTTCAGCCGGAATGGAAAGTTTTTTTGATACGTAATTTTTTAACTCTTCATTCAACGTAATGTAGAACAATTTACCGTCTTCACTCTGCAAGTGCCCGGCTGCCTGTGCAAAAGGGTTTTGCTGTGCCTGGATGATCTTTTCAACAGGTTCCTCATCAGCGATCTCTTCTTTTTTCTCTTGCGCAACCTGTTTTTCTTTCTTCACATCTTTTTTCAGCCAGAATATCAGTCCGCAAATAATAAGAACAGCAACAACACTTACCACCCGCAGGCGGTTCTTAAAAAAACTTACCAGCAAAGAATCTTCTTTAACCGGTTCGTCCGCTTCGTTGTTCCTGGGCTTCCCGGTTCCCAGGGTTACCGTGAATTGCAATTGTTTTGATTCAACCGACCTGTATGCATTTTGTTTTGGATCAAAAAAACCAAATGACAAGGCCGGAATAGTATACGTACCCGGCTTTGAGACCGTGAACGGGAATTCAAATATTTTTCTTCCGCCCACCGGCACGGTTCCTTTATACAGGTCGTCTGTTGCTTTGGGATCAAATCCCTCTATGCCTTCCGGCCAGGAGATTTCCGGAGCATTTATCATCTGCAGATTGCCTTCACCGCTGATGATCACAGCCATTTTCCCACCATCATCGGTAGTAAAATTATTTTTCTCAACTTTTGTTTCAATGTTGAAATGTCCTACGGCTCCTTTAAAACCCGCAGGCTTGTTTTCTTCGGGCAATGGTTTCACCAGGATCGTAACTGGTTTGTTCTGCAGGGTTACCTTATGATCTTCCATGGCTTCCGGCGGGATCATCGCTTCCGAAAAATCGGACATCATGCCGTCAAAAAGATCGGGACGTTGGTTTGCGTATTCCGCTTTTATAAAATGAACATCGTTTTCTATCTCGGCAGTACCAAGTTCCAATTGGCCAGGCAGCAACGGATATAACTGCACCTTGCGGATGTTGTACACATTATACTCTCTCCCCTCTCTTTTTTCAACCTGGTAATTTGTGTTATCCGGTTGCTGCAGGTCGATCACCGAAAACCCGTTGAAAGAGGGATTCTTGGTTATGTTGCTTTCACTCTTCAGCCGGGTGTATAATTTATACGTGGCTACAACCGGTTCACCTACGTAGCAACTTTTCCGATCCACTTCCAGTGAAACAAACATGTTCCTGTTTATTTTATCCCGGGGATCTTCTCCTTCTTTAAAATAAAATCCCGGTTAGCTTTCCTGGGCATCGGATCATCAAAGAGGCCCATGCCGGCGAAGGGATTATTGGGTGTATTAAGCTGGAGCGTATTTCCTGTAGAAGCGGAGGTCACCCTAATAGTAACCGCATTGCTTTTATAAATTGCACCATCGGCTTTTGCAGTAGCAGCAGGAATAATAAAATCTCCAATGCCGTTTGGTTTGATGATATAACTCAGGGCGATGTATTTTTTCACATTGCCGTTCACCATGCTCATACCGCTTTCCTGGTTCGGGCCGCTTACTACTGTAAAGTTTTTTAATACCGGGGGTTCTATCTGCTGCACTTCTCCTGCATTTTCAACTGTAAGTTTCAGCTGTGCAAATTCATTCTTACCTATTACCGAAGGAGCAATGCTGGTTGAAAACCGTACCTGGGCGGTTGCAAAAAAGCCGCAGCATAAAAAAAGCAGTAAGAATAATTTTTGTAGAGAAACTTGCATAATAACAGGCATCAAAAATAACGTATTGCAAAATGCCGGGAAGGTTACGGGAAGTTAATCGGATGAAATAAATTGTTAAACCGGCTCAGCAATCACAGGTCGCCCAACTGGGGGCGTAAGATTATTTCTTCCACGCAGGCCTGTGGCGATAACCGGGCTGCCGCATAAACCATTTCGGCTATATCAGCGGCTTCCATGATGCGCCTGGGATCAATACCCGATCCGCTCCACGAATCGGTGAAAGCAGCGCCGGGCAGAACATGGGTGACCTTAATGCCATGTGGCTTCATTTCTTCCCGGAGATTTTTACTGAATCCGTATAAAGCATATTTGCTGATGCCATAAGCCCCCCCATTGGGATACGCATTCAGCGAAGCAATGGAACACATGTTGAAGATGTGACCGCTTTTAGCCTTCATCATACCGGGCAATAACATCCGGGTGAGGTGATAAGCACTGTACACATTTATTTCCACCAGGCTTTCCAGGTTACCGTCATCTTCCCCATAAGCACTGCCGGGTAAATAGATACCTGCATTGTTTACCAGTATGTCTGTTTTATCGCATGAATTTTTTATCCAGTCCGCAAATACCGCCAGTTCTTTTTTATTCGCCACATCACAGGTTTTGGTATTCACTTTTGCATTGGGGAAACGATCCTGTAATACAGCACCGGTGGCTTCAAGTTCCTGTTTGGTTCGGGCGCAAAGAAAAAGCTGGTGGGCCTGTCCATCTGCAGCAAATCGTTCCGCAATGGCTTTGCCCAATCCTTTCGAAGCCCCGGTTATTACAATATTCATCCGTAAATAGTTAATTGGTTATCTTGCAATGATAAGTAAAGTTAGTATTCCCTCTTTTAAATACCCATGCCGCAATACAAGCATCTTTTTTTTGACCTGGATCATACACTTTGGGATTTTGACGCCAATGCCCGGGCAACACTAAGTGAATTATATACCATCTTCAGTCTTACTGAACGAATAAACACGCCCTTTGAAGACTTTTATCCAAAATATTTATTTCACAATGAAATATTATGGGATCGCTACCACAAAGGCCTGATCAGTTCCGAAGAATTAAAATGGAAACGGATGTGGCGCACCCTGCTCGATTTTAAAATTGCCGATGAACCCCTTGCCCGTGACCTGAGCGCCAAATTCCTCGAGATCCTTCCCACCAAAAAACTGCTTTTCCCCTATACTACCGAAATACTCGATTACCTGTCGGATAAAAAATATGTTTTGCACCTCATCACCAATGGGTTTGAAAAAACACAATGGAGCAAATTAAATAACAGCGGCCTGGGTGATTATTTTACGCATGTGATCACTTCCGAAGCAAGCAACAGCCTGAAACCAAAAAAGGAGATATTTGAATTTGCGATGGACAAAGCAAATGCTTCTTTGCCCGAGAGTATCATGATTGGTGATAATTTAGACGCCGATATACAGGGCGCCATGAATGCCGGCATGGATTCGGTATTTGTGAACCATATCAATGCGGTAACCCAATTAAAGCCCACCTACACCGTTACACATTTAAAGGAGCTCGAGAATATCTTTTGAGCAATGGAAATAAAAAACCCCACTCATTGCTGAATGGGGTTCTGAAAATTCTTGTGAATTACATTTTAGCTGTTGCTTTTTCTTTGTCTTTGCAGCAGGACTTAGCTTTTGCGTCTTTCGAGCAGCAGGTTTTTCCTTTAGCACATTTTTTCTTTTTTCCTTTGTCGGCTAATGCAACTCCGGTAACAAACATAAATGCGGTCGCTAATAAAAGTACTTTCTTCATGAACTAAGTTTTAAATGATTAATCGCCGTAAAAATAGGCTAGAAATGGCAGAGCTCCAAGCCTATTCTGTTAAATATTACAGGGTAGCTATTACCGTAACTCCGCCCTGTACGGCCTGGTTCAGCTCTACATTTACCCTGGTCCCGGGAGGTAAAAGCAGGTCAACCCGGCTGCCAAACTTGATAAAGCCCATTTCATCTGTCTGGTTCACCTTTTGGCCCACCTGTAAATAATTTACAATGCGTTTTGCCAATGCCCCGGCTATCTGCTTAACGAGGATCTCGGTATTATTCTTTCTTATAACTACTGAATGTCTTTCATTTTCGGTAGACGACTTGGGATGCCAGGCCACCAGGTATTTGCCCTTGTGATATTGATTATATACAACTTCTCCGCTGATGGGATTGCGGTTCACATGCACATTGGCCGGGCTCATAAAAATAGAAACCTGCAGGCGCTTATCTTTAAAATATTCTTCGTCAGTGGTTTCTTCAATCACCACCACTTTACCATCTGCCGGTGCAACAATAGCATTTTCACTGATGGTTAGTTTGCGGTTTGGTATGCGGAAAAAAGAGATGAGGAATAACAGCAGGCCAAGGGTGAGGATGAAAACGATATTGCAGAGCCACATTATGGAAGCACTGAAAAAGAAGTACATGGTTAAATTAATTGCCCCAAAGATCAGCGTGCCGATGCCGATGCTTTTATATCCTTCCCGGTGTATGGTCATTATGCTGAATTAGGCTGCAAATATAAAGAGTTATAAGTTAGCAGTTATTTGTTTCGAGTTTGTAGTTTGAAGTTAGGTGTCCAGGAAAACCAGGGCACTTTATTTATTTAAGAAATAACTGAACATAGATCCATACAGCCGGTACTGCAAACAAGAGCGAATCAAACCGGTCTAAAAAACCACCGTGGCCGGGCATAAAACTACCACTGTCTTTTACATCGGCCATGCGTTTTAATTTGCTTTCGAAGAGATCACCGAGGGTGCCGAAGATGGAGCTGAGGACAGCAGCGATCATACTATATATCGCGGCACCGGTAAAATCAGTAATAAAATAAACACTAATTCCAATTGTCGCAATACTTAATACAATTCCTCCAATCGTCCCTTCCCATGTTTTTTTAGGTGAGATCGTTGTCAACGGCGTCTTGCCAATAAATGAACCGACTAGATATGCCATTGTATCATTGATCCATATGCTGACAATAATAACGATCGGGATCAGTCCTTTACCAATTATAAAGTAAGTATCGTAAACATTAAAGGTTCTAATCTTATACAAGTCTATTACCATCAGAACCGGCATGGTTATATATATCAGTCCAAACAAACAGTAAAGCAAATATTTACCGGCATAAATTTTCTTTATCAGCTTCACAAGCTCATACCAGCACCCAAAATGTATCACCGTAAACAAAACCACAAAACTCCAGAAATTCCACAGCAGCCCAAGCAGCATCACCACTACAAAAAGCAGGGCCGTTAATGCACGTGTTTTAAAAGTCTGAAAATTAAATGCCACTGCTATTATTTTTATTTTCGGGGAAACCATCCATCAGGTCCTTGTGTTCATACAGGTCCTGCTCTTCAAAAGCGATCTGCCTGCGGTTCTTTACCGATACCCGTTCAAACAGCACAAAGAATCCCACGCTAACAGCAAGTGCTATCAATGCTCCCCAGAGCGGCACTTTGGGATCCAGCTTATCCACTTCTATCTTGCCGGCATGCCGCGATATCCAGAACATCTGTATCACCGCCACGGTATTATTTAAAAAATGTGCCATGATATTCACCCACAGGTTTTTACTTCGCTGGTACATCAATCCCAAAACAAACCCGAGCAAGGCCCTGCTTAAAAAAAGATAGATCGACATATGAATGAAACTAAACACAAGGGACGTAACGAGTACTGCCAGTAAGGGCATCTTCCACCATCGCTCTAACAAATTCTGCAGGGCTCCCCGGAAAAATATTTCTTCAAACAGCGCCGGGAAAAAAGCCATGATGACAATGGCCATAAAAAATTCGCCCCAGCTTTTTAAATTACTCAGTGCAACTGCCTGTTCGGTATATGCATCTTCCAGGAATTTTGCTTTCGCATTCCAATCCGGAAAATGAGTGAGAACCATTTTACTCAAATCAGCCAACGGATCTGCCAGGATATTTGCCAGGAAGATGAGAAAGAAACCCAGGATGATCTGCCAAACATTAATGTGCCTGTTAAACCCAAGCCAGAAGAAATTTTTTCCATGGCAGATAAGTAAATAAAATACGGCTGGAATAAACAGCAATACAAAAGTGCCCAATACCTGCGAAAGCCTGGCATAAAAAACATTCTCCGGTTTCAATATAGCTTTTGTTATTTCCTCAGGCAGTTTATCCATGGGTGTTCCCGAAGCTGTAAGCGGTATACCTATTGCTAATTGAACAATAGTTGCCAATACCAGGCCTATCCCTAAAAAAACAATGAAAATACCCAGTTGCGCCCATCCGTTTAAACCTTTTACACTCCTGTATTGCATAGCTACGCTGATTAGTTGTAAATTTGCCACCGCAATATAATGTGTAAAAGGTTTAAAAAATAAAATGCCCCGGATCGGTCATATACAACTTCCTGATTTCCCGCTCTTACTTGCTCCCATGGAGGATGTAAGCGATCCGCCGTTCCGGGCTGTTTGTAAAGACCATGGGGCCGACCTGATGTACACCGAATTCATCAGCAGCGAAGGGTTGATACGGGATGCCATTAAAAGCCGTAAAAAGCTGGACATATTTGATTACGAGAAGCCGGTAGGTATACAGATTTTCGGAGGTGATGAAGAAAGCCTGGCACTGGCTGCAAAAATTGTGGATGTTACCAACCCCGATCTGCTCGACATAAATTTTGGATGCCCGGTCAAGAAAGTGGCATTGAAAGGCGCCGGTGCCGGTGTGCTGAAAGACCTTGACCTGATGGTTCGGCTGACAAGTGCCGTGGTTAGATCAACTTCATTACCTGTTACCGTAAAGACAAGGTTGGGCTGGGATGAGAATACAAAAAATATTGAAGAGGTTGCCGAACGTTTGCAGGATGTTGGCATAAAAGCATTGGCCATTCATGGCAGAACAAGAACCCAGATGTATAAGGGCGAGGCCAACTGGGAACTGATCGGGAAAGTGAAAAGTAATCCCCGGATAACTATTCCCATTTTTGGTAACGGCGATATTGACAGTCCGGAAAAAGCACTTGAATACAAGAACAGGTTCGGCGTTGATGGCATCATGATCGGCCGTGCCGCCATTGGTTACCCGTGGATCTTTAATGAAATAAAACATTTTTTAAAGACCGGTGAACACCTGCCCTCTCCCACTATTGAAGACCGGGTAGCGGTTTGTAAAAAACACCTGCACAAATCGTACGAATGGAAAGGCCCCAAGGTTGGTATTTTTGAAATGCGCAGGCATTATACCAATTATTTAAAAGGAATGCCGGGAATTAAAGATTACCGCTTAAAATTAGTAACGCTTGAAACCGTAGAAGAGATTGACGAAGTGCTGGATGAGATCGTTGTTAAATACCAAGGTTATCAATTTGAGAAAACACCCATTGAGCTGGTCAACTACCACGAGAAGTGCCCGATCAATTAGGGTCGGGGCGCTGCAGCGACCTGAACCATGCCCCTTTCATGATATTTTACACAGGTCATAACAGTGAAAAAAACTACGTAGACTGTGGCATTAGCTGCTATTTAGAACATACATGTTCATATTTTTCCTGCAATGAATTTATTAGCAGGTGAATTTTATCACGTATATAACAGAGGCAATAACCGAAAACCCATTTTTTTCAATGAAAGCAATTACCTATTCTTTATTAAAAAAATCAGGGAGCAACTTTTACCTGTATCAGATATTATTAGCTATTGCCTAATGCCCAATCATTTCCATTTGCTAATCAGGGCGACAGAGAAAAGTATAAGAACAAGGCCCTCATTTGGGGGTAAGCCAATGCAGGAATTCCCATACAGGATCGGGATTTTATTAAGCAGTTATTCGCAGGCAATGAATAAGCAAAATGGCACTACAGGTTCCTTGTTCCAGCAGAAAACAAAAGCTAAGATTTTAAGTGAGCAGGTCGAAGGAGAAAAAATAAATTACTTCGAAAGTTGCTTCTTTTATGTTCATCAAAACCCAGCCAGGGCCAAATTAGTCACCAGTTTAAAAGGCTGGAAGTACTCTTCCTGGCCTGATTACGCTGGTGAAAGAGATGGGACACTTTGTAATAAGAGCATCTTTTTCAATTGTACCGGCCTGACTGAGAAAGATATTGCAGCAAGGTTGGAAGAAAATTATACTCAAGATGATGTAAAGAAGTTTTATTGAGGATTCAGGCCGCTGGAAGCGTCCCGACTCATTTGATCAGGCCCAGTAGTCTTTCATCAGTTCAATGCTCCACTGCGGTTGTTTGATCTCATTGACTGGTAAAAATTCTTTCATCACAGGTTTTATATCCAGTATGGGCGTGCCATCAACAGCATCAAGGTATTTAACCCATATTTTATTCCCTTCTCTTTTTATCAATTCCACAATGGTCAAGCCTATTCCGTTTGGCCTGTCCTTTTTTCGCTGGGCGAATATGCCAACATCCGGCCAGTTCTTATTTCCCCGTGGGTGTCCGTTGAAAACAATTTTTGATCCGTCCGTTTTATCAAAATAAAAAATAATCTCGAGATGAGAGAATTCATCAATGCCATTGAAGGCTTCGGCAGGAATATTCTCATTCAGTTCAATCTCACTGATCACAGTTCCCCAAAAATCATCGGAGAGATCTTTACGGCTGTTCATTACAGCAGCAACCGGGTTTAAATGGATAGGCATATGGTCGTTTCTATTTTATTAATTCCTGGAGATTTTGCCGGTACGTCTTACCCCGTTGTTCCGCAAAAAAATCGGCGCCCAGCATTAAAACTCCCTGTATGGCCAATGCAATACCCAGTCCGTACCAAAATATTTTATCGGGGTTTGTCCTGAAAAGAAATATCAATACAACTCCTGCAATGATGAAAGCAATTTCCACCCAGCGATAGATGACAAAGTTCTTCATTACAGTATTCATCCTTGGCAGTTCCTGTTGCCTGGTATAAGATCCGGGTTCCATGCCAAGATTGTAGGCCACTTCTTTCATTTGTTTATCCGACCGGGAATAAACAGTAAAGCCTACCACACACTGAATGATGCCAATGGCAAGCAGGGGTATGGCCGCTCCTTTATAGAACGTTGGATTGGATTTAACAAAAATGAGAAAAATAATCGCCAGCATGATGGCAGCAATGCCCACGATCAGGAACAAAAGGCTTTCCTGCTTTTCGGCAATGAAATATTTATAAACGAAGTTGAAGTCACGTTGTTCGAACATAAAATGAGTTTATTGATTTATGGCATTGATGAGCTCGTTGCTCATTGGCTCCACCGTGGATGCAAAATAATTCGTAAGCCTGCCGTTCTCATCCACAAGGTACTTACAAAAATTCCAGGAGGGCTGCTGGCCGTTCCAGCCGTTTTGTGCCGGATCGGTAAGCCACTGGAATATTTTATTTTGACCAGGCCCTTTTTTCACGCTGCTCTTTTTCATGAGTGGAAAATCAACGCCAAAATTAAGTTTGCAGAAGGCGGCTATTTCTTGATCGGTTCCTTTTTCCTGCTCTTTAAAATCATTTGCCGGGAAGCCGATCACCACTAATTTGTCTTTATATTTTTCACTCAGTTTTTGCAGGTCATCGTATTGCCCGGTGTAGCCACAATCAGATGCGGTATTTACCAACAGCACTTTCTTCCCTTTCAATTGAGAGAGGTCAAAGCCAGTTCCATCGATCAAAGTATCTTTTAATGAATAAAACGAAACCGAAGGGATCGCTTTTTCGTTGGAGGCCTTTTTGTTGTTGATCCCTCTTTTGTTTGCCCACCATATCCAGAGTGGATACACTGCTTTTAAAACTTTTTGCCTGCCTGTCATATTCTTTGAATTTCTGTTTGCAATTTCAACATATCCCCAGAAGCTTACTACTAATAACGATATAACAACAAAAACTATTTTCAGTCTTCTGTATTTCTTCTGCTTTGTCAATTGTATTTCATTATCGGATTATCCATTTAAAAAGCCCCAGTTTTCCTTTGAACGGCGGGTATTTAATTGCCGGGTCGAACCAGGTGGGTGTTTTCATTATTGCTTTACTGTGGCTGAATGTAGCAAAAGAATTTTTTCCATGATAATTGCCTGTACCGCTGAAACCCCTGCCACCAAAGGGTAAATGATGATTGGTGAGATGCCAGCTTGCATTATTCACACAGCCTCCGCCAAAGGCCACGCTGTTTAACCAGTCCTTTTCTTTTGCACTGCTTGATGTAAACACATAAAAAGCCAGCGGGTTTTTATTTTGTTCAATTATTTTAAGGGCTTGTTCTTTTGTACTGAAAGAAAGAACGGGGAGTATTGGGCCAAATATCTCATCCTTCATTACACCCGACTCCATATTCACATTATCGAGGATCGTTGGCTCAATAAATAGTTTCTCTTTATCTATCCTGCCACCATAAATAACGGTTCCCTGTTGCAGGTAATTTACAATCCGGTCAAACTGCCGTTCATTGATGATCTTCCCGTAGTTATAACTCTCTTCCGGTTTATCGCCAAAGAATTTTCCAATGGTTCGTTTTAATGCAGCAACCAGTTCTTCCTTTTTACTTTCATGCACCAGCACATAATCCGGTGCCACGCACATTTGCCCGGCATTGCTGAACTTGGTCATGGCAATACGGCGGGCGGCTACTTTTATATTGGCATCACTTTCTACAATACAAGGACTCTTACCGCCGAGTTCCAATGTAACCGGCACCAATCTTTCGGCAGCCATTTTATATATGATCTTCCCAACAGCCGTACTACCGGTATAAAAAACATGGTCGAATGTAAAGTTGTTCATCATCTCCGGTATCACAGCAGCACCGTCTCCTTCAGTAAACAAAATATATTCCGGTGAAAAGGTTTCTTCAATTAGCTTCTTCATCACGGCAGCGGTTGCGGGAGCAAATTCAGATGCCTTCAGTACTACACAGTTCCCGGCGGCGATGGCGCCAACCATGGGTGTAAATAATAATTGCAGCGGATAATTCCATGGGCCAATGATGAGTACAACACCCAGCGGTTCTTTTAATACATAACTGTCGGATGGAAAGTTGAGCAGGTTGGTACCCACCATTTCAGGTTGCATCCAGCCTTTAAGCCCTTTCAATGTAGCCGTGATCTCACTGATTAGGAAGCCCGTTTCTGTAACCCAGCATTCTTCAGGGCTTTTCTTCAGATCGGTGTACAATGCTTCATGAAATTGCTTTTCGTATTTTTTTACTGCATCACGCAGTTTTATCAATTGCTCCCTGCGAAAAGCATATTTTTTTGTAACGCCACTATCATAATACCGCCGCATTTGCATTAAGTGTTCCATTACACATAAATTTGCTGAAAGGTAGCAAATCCGTTTGTATGACTGATGAACAATATATGCAGCAGGCGCTCAAAGAAGCACAAAAAGCTTACGATGCAGGCGAGGTACCCGTAGGTGCGGTCATAGTAATGAACGACCGGGTGATCGCCCGTGGACATAACCAGGTGGAACTGCTGAATGACTGCACGGCACATGCAGAGATCCTTGCTTTGACCACGGCCTTTAATTTTTTAAGCAGCAAATATTTACCCGATGCAACCCTTTTCGTTACATTGGAGCCTTGTCTGATGTGCAGCGGTGCATTATACTGGAGCAAGATCGGGCGGATCGTTTACGGGGCAGATGATGAAAAGAATGGTTACCGGAGATCTACCGGGAAGAACAATCCATTCCACCCAAAAACAGAATTGACCGGTGGTATTTTACAGGATGATTGCGCCCGGCTGATGAAAGATTTTTTTAAGGCCCGCAGATAGATCACTGAATGACCAGTTTAGACCTTGCCAGTTTTTTACCCTGCTTCACTGCCAGGAAATAAATACCAGCTTTAAGTGAGAACATGATGGCAATGGTCTCGTCAGCACTTAAAACCAGTCTTTTCTCTTCCCGGGCGGGTTTGCCGGTGTGATCGGTTATCAGAACCTGGACAAACCCGGGTTCAAATCCTTTTATTTGAATTTCAATTCTGTTGGCAGCGGGATTTGGATACAACCTGACTGTTGGTCTTGTGATGGCGGCCGTTGAATCATTTCCTTTTGATTGTCCTGCCGTTGTCTCTTTTTGCCGGATACTGTCAGGCATAAACCGGTCAGCAGGTTTTTGTGCCAACCCTGTACAAATTCCCGAAAGCGTAACAAAAAGGAAAACAATTTTTTTCATTTTAAACAGGATAAGGAAATAGATAACGTAAATTTGTAGTCCATCTTTCACAATGATTTCATAAAAAATAAAACAGCATTATTATGGCATTTACATTACCGGCTTTACCGTATGCACACGAAGCATTAGAGCCACATATCGACACAAAGACAATGCAGATACATCATGGCAAGCATCACCAGGCTTATGTAGACAATCTTAACAAAGCGATTGCGGGAACGGAGCATGAGAATAAAACCATTGAGCAACTGGTTGCAGCAGCAGGAAGCATCAGCCCTGCCGTGCGTAATAATGGTGGCGGGCATTGGAACCACAGTTTCTTTTGGGAAAGCTTAGCACCCAATGCAGGCGGTGCTCCATCAGGCAAACTTGCCGATGCCATCAATGCGGCGTTTGGATCATTCGATGCATTCAAAGAAAAATTTGCTGCAGCGGGTATGACGAGGTTTGGAAGCGGATGGGCCTGGCTGATCGTAAAAGATGGTAAGCTGGAAGTCAGTTCAACACCTAACCAGGATAATCCTTTGATGGATGTTGCTGACGTGAAAGGGAAGCCGATCTTAGGTTGCGATGTATGGGAACATGCTTACTATTTACATTACCAGAACCGCCGTGCAGATTACTTAGCTGCTTTCTGGAACGTGGTGAACTGGAATAAAGTTGCAGAAAGGTTTTAGACGCCCCTCCGCCCCCTAAGGGGGGAACCATGGAGAAGATTGTGTTTTTTTATTTTGTGAACCTAACCTCTTTTCCCTGATTAAACTTCGGTGGCGAACTTGTTCTGTTCTTCTTTCTTTTTAGTAAAAGAAGAAGAACCACCTTTTACTTTTGTAATTTTATTCAACGATTTTAATTCATAGCTGTAATCGTAAAGGTTACAGCTTTTTATAAATAGGGGACTGGGGTTATGGCACAGGGTCATATCCATGCCCGCCCCAGGGATGGCATTTACTCACCCGCTTTATCGTTAACAATAATCCTTTTACGGGACCGTATTTTTCAATGCTTCAATGCTGTAGTGTGAGCAGGTGGGCGTATACCGGCATTTTTGCCCCAGCCATGGAGAAATGATCCATTGATAAAGTTTTATCAGCAGGATGAAAGGAAAGCTAAGTATCTGCAGCAGTATTTTCATTGGTTATTTTAATAAGGCGCTTAATGGCGCATTTTTTTGCAGGCGATAAGCTTCTCTCATCAGTCGTTTTATCCGGTTGCGGTCAACCGCATTTTTAAAATTCTTACTACTTACTGTAAATCCTGCCTGCAAAGCAGCGTCTGCAGTTTGGGTAAACTTCCATATTACCCGGAACGGGAAATTGGAAAAAGACTTTCCCTCTGCAAATAACTGTTCAATTGTTTTGCGGCTTTTTAATTTTTCCGTTTTACCGAATCGATATCGTTGGTTGGACTGCAATTACTCAAAATTAAAAAAGTCCTGCTGGTAAGCAGGACTGAATTATTTTAACCGGGTTCCCCGTGGGGGAATCAGGCGATCTTATTTTTTATCGCCGTGTTCGCTGGAAACAGTCAGTTTATGACGTCCTTTTCTTCTTCGGCTTGCCAATACCTTACGGCCATTAGCGGTTTGCATACGCTGGCGAAAACCATGTACTGATTTTCTGCGGCGTTTGTGCGGTTGATAGGTTCTTTTTTTACCTGGCATTGTTTTACGTTTTTCCTTTTACAAATTAATTTCCGAATCTGTTTGTTACACTCACCAGGGCACCATCCCTGCTGTTTGTGAAAGGACGGCAAAGGTAAGGGTAAAACGGGTACGAGGGAATAGGAATTTGAAGTTTTTTTGCTGTTTAAAGAGACAAATGGGTCGATTTTACCGGTTTCCCGTAAAAAATGGCCGCATGGTTATCAAAATCCTCCGTGGAATCGGTAGTATGAAAGGAAATTTCGCTGTTTTTGCTGCACTTCGTTTCTATTTCCGGGTGACGGGCAAGGTAATCCTGCAGGCTGGTAGCCACTATTTCTCCCTGAGAAAGGATCGTAACATGCGCCGGTGTATTCTCCCTGATCTTATCAATTAAAAGGGGGTAATGTGTACAGGCCAGCAGTATTGTATCAATTTGCACCGATTGGTCCAGGAGTTCATTAATATTCTTTTTTATAAAATAATCGGCGCCCGGGCTGTGGTATTCATCGTTCTCCACCAGCGGCACCCACATCGGGCAGGCCTGCTGGTAAACCTTTACCTGGGGGTAAAATTTTTCAATTTCTATGGGATAAGAATTTGAGATGACGGTACCATTAGTGGCCAGTATACCTACATTACCGGTTTTACTGAACTGGCCAATGATCTCGGTAGTGGGGCGTATAACCCCCAATACTCTTTTGCCGGCATCCATTTTTGGAAGATCATTCTGCTGGATGGTTCGCAGCGCCTTTGCTGAAGCAGTGTTACAGGCAAGCACCACTAAGCTGCATCCCTGTTCAAATAACCATTTCACACATTCCAGGCTGTATTCATACACTGTTTCAAAGCTGCGGGTGCCATAAGGCGAACGGGCATTATCGCCCAGGTATATATAGTCGTATTGCGGAAGCCTGGCGGTTATTTCCTTAAGTACCGTCAGTCCTCCATAACCACTGTCAAATACGCCGATAGGCTGTTGCTTCATATATCAAAAATAACAAAGCCCCCTGATGTATCAGGAGGCTTTTATTCTTTTTAAGAAAGATTAATTTTTAGAACCAGCAGGTTTTGTTGCCGGGGCAGCCGCCGCAGGGTCTTTAATACCAAGCTTTGCTTTTACCGCATTCAACAGGTCGTCACCGGGAGGTGCTACCAGGATAGCGTTGGTCGATTCATCCAGTACGTAGGAATATCCTTTTTCCTTGGCAACGGTTTTAATAGCTTCAAGCGCTTTTTCACGAACAGGTCCGATCTTGCTCTGTGCATACTGACTTGCTTTTTGCTGAGCTTCTTCATCATAGCTTTGCAAGCGGGCATATAATTTAACCAGTTCATCTCTTCTGATCTCTTTCATACTTGCAGAAAGTGTGGCAGAGTCTTTAAAATAGTCATCCCTTTTTTTATCTGCTTCTATCTGCAGGGTTTGGCCCTGTAACTGGAGAGACTGTTGGTATTCCCTTAACTGAGAATCAACCTTAGCTGCTTCGGGCATTAAACTGATCAATACATCGGTGTTAATATAGCCGATCTTGGTTTGTGCTGAGGCACTAAAAATTCCTAACGCCATCACAGCTCCTACGATTAACTTTTTCATTTTTGATTTACTATTTATTGGTTTGTTTTATAGTTTGTTTTTTTGCGGCAATAGCTGCTTTGTTGCGGCTATTTGGTTATTATTTAACACCCAGGTTCCTCAGCACATCCTCACTTCTGTCCAGTTTAGGGTCGGCAAAGATAACGGTAATTCCTTCACTTTTATCCAGTATAAAGTCATATTGTTTTTCCACTGCCAGTTTCTGAACAGCATTGTAAACCCTGTCCTGGATAGGCTTTATAAGTTCCTGTCTTTTTTTAAACAGGTCGCCTTCAAAGCCAAACCTTTTTTTCTGCAGGTCCCGTAATTCCTTTTCTTTATTATACAGTTCATCTTCTCTTTTCTTTTTCAATACATCACTTAACATTACCTGCTCAGCATCGTAGTCCTTGAACATCTTGTCCACCAGGGCCTGTTTCTGATCTATTTCTTTCTGCCAGTCTTCGCTGAACTGGTCCAGCATTTTCTGGGCTTCTTTATATTCCGGCAGTTTGTCTAAGATATATTTTGAGTCAATAACTGCATAGCGCTGTGCCGATGCAGTAAATGCTGTAACCATCATACAGCAGGCGATGAATAAGATCTTTTTCATTGTTATTCTTTTTAATTGACAATTACTCAGGTTCCTGTCCTAACATGAACGTAAACTTGGCTGCTCCTTTCAGGCCGCTGGTTTGGTTATACCTGTCGAACCCTATACCATAATCAAATCCCAGTAAACCAAACATAGGCAGGAAGAAACGAAGTCCCACCCCTGCTGAACGGCGCAGTTTAAAAGGATTGTAGTCCTTAAAATCATACCAGCCGTTTGCTGCTTCAAAAAATGCCAGCCCGTAAATGGTACTGCTTGCATTTGTGCTGAACGGATAACGGAGCTCAACCGTGTACTTATTAAAAATAGTAAAGAACTGCGTAGGCGTTATTCCATCAGGGTTTACCCGTGGATCAGATTTATCATAAACCGGGTAACCCCTGTGTGCTATGATATCATATCCCAATAAGGCGAAATTATTACTAAGTCCTGCATCACCTAACTGGAAGCGTTCAAATGGTGATATACTCAGGTTCTTATTATACCTGCCGATGAAACCGTATTTGGCAGCCACTTTTAAGATGAATTGTTTGTTCTTTTCTTCGCCTCTTGGTAAACCGATGGGCACATACCATTCGGCATTCATACGCCATTTATGAAACTCAGGAAGTTTGTAACTGTTGTCAGATGCAGAGGTGATCCCCATTAATGAATAAGGCAGTGTAAACTGTCCGCTCAACAGGAAATTGGATCCGCTTGTCGGGAAGATCGGGTTAGGCCCGGCCGAATTACGTACCAATGCTATTTTTAAACTGATGTTGGTAGAAGTTACGTTCCTTAGTTCGGTAGAGTTACCAAACAAACTGTAGTTCTTAAGTTTATACCGCTGCACATTCAGCGAATAGATGAGGTTGAAATAATCATCAGGCCATTTTAGCTGCTTACCCAGGGCTATATTAAAACTGTTTGTCTTCACATACGATGTATCGCCGCAGGATTTACAATAGCTTCCGTAGATATCATATGCATTTGCATACTTGGTATTGGAATACCCAATGGTGAATGAATTACGTTTTTTACCTCCCAGCCAGGGTTCGGTAAAAGAAAAGTTATATGACCGGAATGCCTTTCCATTAGACTGTATCCGGGCAGAGAACTTTTGCCCGTCGCCCGAAGGCAGCGGATCCCAGGTAGAACGCTTGGTGATATTCTTGATAGAAAAATTATTAAAGGAAACACCCAGCGTACCGGTGAGGCCGATGCCACCACCAAATCCTGCAGATAATTCCAGCTGGTCGCCTGATTTTTCTTCAATGCCCCAGTTGATGTCCACCGTTCCATTATCGGCATTCGGCACAACATTGGGATTTATTTTTTCAGGATCAATAAATCCCAGCTGACCTAGTTCCCTTTGTGTACGGATGATATCAGATCGGCTAAATTTTTCGCCGGGCACGGTTCTTAATTCCCTGCGTATAACATAGTCCTTCGTTTTCTTGTTTCCCGAAATGGTTATGTTTCCGTAAGTAGCCTGCGGCCCTTCCGTCATGCGTATCTCAAAATCAATGGTGTCATTGTAAACAGCCGTTTCCACCGGGTCTACCCGGAAGAAAAGATAGCCGTCATCCATGTAAAGGCTTCCGATGTCGGCGCCTTCGGCAGAAAGTTGTTTACCCAGGCGCTTATTCAGTAATTCAAGATTATAAATATCTCCCTTGCGGATGCCGAGCAGAACATTCAGAATAGAGTCGCCGTATTTTGTATTTCCACGCCATACAATATTGCCAAAATAATATTGTCTTCCTTCCTCTACTTTGATAAACAGGTTAAGGTTATTGTTCCTGTCTGCAATGGAAGTATCTCTTACTATCACTGCATCCCTGAATCCCCTGGAGTTATAATAATCCAGCACGTGCTCTTTATCATCAGCGTATTTTGTTTCATTGAACTTAGCACCGCTGAAGCCCCTTATACGCAGGTAAGGATCCACATAATCCCTTGTTTTAAGAATGGTAAGGAAATCCATATTGCCCATATACTCCTTGAAAGTGATCTTTGATGCAGTATCTCCAAATGGATTTTTGATCACGATGGGGAAAAGGGTGAAGCGATTCATTTCCTTGGTGCCCTTCATTTGTTTTTTCAGCTTCTGATCCGGAATACTGTTGTTGCCGGTGAAGTTGATGGAATTGACCTTTACTTTTTTTCCTTTGTTGATATAAAAAGTTAACGAAACGGCATTATTGATGATTGTAACCGGCTCTTCCTTTAACTGGATATCGACATTGCGATAGCCCTTACCATAATAAAATTTACGAATGACTTCAATGGCACTCAACTTCATGTTCTCTGTCACTACCCTGTCGTTTACCAGGGCAACCTTAGGTTCCAGGTCATCTTTCTCACCCTTTTTAATTCCTACAAACTTAAAGCTTGCAAGCCTTGGTCTTTCGGTAATGGCAAGTTCTATATAAAGGTCCCTGCCCTCCAGCCTGGTAAAAGTTATTTCAATGTCGGAGATGAGATTTTGCCTCCACAATTTGGCAATGGCTTTTCCAAAAACATCGGTTCCCGGTATCTGGACCTTATCGCCTACGGCGAGGCCGGAAATTGAAATGATCAGGTTTGGGTCGAAGGCCTTGGTTCCGGTAACAGTAATACCGGCAATCGTATATTCTTTTGGAGTTTTTGAATTGAAAATGGCCTGTAGTTCCGGGTTAACCGATACGGGAATGGTGTCATTTTGTGCCTGAACAAACTGGCTGCTTAATATCAGGGTGGCAATAAAAAAAAATCCTTTGTAGATCCTCTGCATCAATTGGTTTTTATCGTGCGGCAAATTAAGCCCAATAATTAAAAGTATTTGTTAACCTCATCCTAAATCATTCACTGAAATGCGTCAGGAATGGGTATTTTTTATCCTCAAAAAGCCTTGCTAACCAGCCGCTTCCTCGTTCTTTATCTGTTCGCCCGTTTTTCCAAAACGCCGTTGCCTTCCCTGGTAATCCAATATGGCTTCATACAGGTTTTCTTTTCTGAAATCGGGCCAAAGGGTATTGGTAAAATACAATTCAGAATAGGCCAGTTGATATAACAGGAAATTGCTGATCCGGTATTCGCCACTGGTACGTATCATCAGTTCCGGGTCGGGAAAATTACAGGTAGCTAAGTACTGCTTTATGGTATCCTGGCTGATGGCTGCGGCATCCAGTTTTCCTTCCTTCACATCAGCAGCAATTTTCTTAACGGCATTTACAATTTCCCAACGACTGCTGTAACTAAGGGCCATAATAAGATTAAGTCCGGTGTTCGTGCTTGTTTCGTTCAATGCTTCTTTCAATTCAATTTTTGCAGCTTCGGGCAACATGGCGATATCACCAATTACATGCAGCCTGATATTATTCTTATTGAGCGTTGGCACTTCTTTATGGATGGTATCCACCAATAGTTCCATCAACCCCGACACTTCATATTCTGGCCTGTCCCAGTTCTCGGTACTAAATGCATAAAGCGTCATGTATTTGATGCCCAGCTCAGCAGCGCCTTCCACTACATTCCTTACACTCTCCACCCCATGCAGGTGACCATAAAGACGGTCTTCTCCTTTTTCACGTGCCCATCTTCCATTGCCATCCATAATGATGGCGATATGACTTGGCAACCGCTGCATGTCTATTTTATCTTTGAGGCTCATAAATTGCTAAAAATGAGTAGTCACGCTTGTAGCGTGACTTAGGCGGGCAAAAGTAACAAATTTTAGTTGTAATAAGCTTTTTGAGGGTAAATCTTACAGCTTCACCAGCCTGCCCGTAAACTCCTCTCCGTTTACCTGCATTTTGTACATGTAAAGCCCTGCCGGAACATTACTGATATCAAACTGCTTTACGTTTTTGAAACTGCCGATCCTTGCACCCTGTGTATTGGTGACAATGATTTCGGTCACTGCCAGCGCTGTGCCGTTTTGAAGGCAATTAAAAACCCCTGTAGATGGATTTGGGTATACAACAGGCCTTGATGTTTTGGCTGGCAATGCAGCACCACTGGCACAAGCTTGTTTGGCCTTCAGATAGTTTGCGTCATCGCCGATACGTTTTGTAACACTGCAGTTTGTTCCATTCGATAAGGTTACAACAGCATTTGGAGAACTGTAATCAGGTAATTCCACTACCGACTGGTTTGAGAATTTAAGTGTACGGCCCATGTCCACCACCTCCCATTCCAGTTTGAGAGAATTTGATGTGGCTGTTAACTGCGTGATGCAGTTCCCGTTCCGGTTAATTACCGAAACAGTGAAGCTGGCGGCTGAACAAGGTACATAAGGCTGGGCATACCACTGAACATTGCTGATGTTGGCAAAGCACAGGTTGTATTGCTCCATTTTAGATACCTGCCAGAAAACGCCGTTGCTGTTCCCAGGAACTTCCAGGTAAAATAAAGCAGAATCTTCAGGGGTTACAAGACGTGGAAGTAAGGTAGATCCACTGTTGTCTTTTATAACAAAGGCTTTGCTGATATTTTCTACAGTGGCATAACCACTTCCTGAATAAGAATTATTGATTGAGAAATAAACTTTTTTAACACCGGCCGGTACATAAAAATACCCGGGAAGACTGGAAAGGTCGCCGCGGTAATTTTCTGTTTTATTACCCAGGAACGGTCCGTTCTTATAGAAATAATTTCCATTGGCATTTATTGCCAGCGTTACCGATGATTTGAATTTAGAAACCACCGACAGTTTGTACTTACCTGCAGCGGGTAAGGCTACGTTCAATGTTCCTGCTTTGCCACTATTGCTGTTATCAATGGAAAAATCTTTAATTACCTGCAGGGGATTATCGGCAGATTCAACGGTGAAGTTGACATACCCTTTTCCCGCCATGTCAAACTGCGGAGTGTATTCAATACTGAAGTTACCGGCTGCGGGAGCATCAATAAAGAACTCGGCCCTGTTTGGATAATTATACCCATTGCTGTAGCCGATCTGCACATTGATCTTTTGAAGCGGCTTCAGGTTATTTTTTGAGAACTGTTTTAAGATCAGGGTTGCATCCTCAAAATTATATTGTTGGATGAGGTTGCTGTATTTTGAAAAGTCCTGCAGAAAATTATTCTCTATTTCTTCAGCAGTAATTAATGGCAGGTTTCCATTCTGGTAAGCAGCGCCATTTGTTACATTGTATTGTTGGTAAAAAATATCTGTAGCCGGATATTTACTTACCATATCTGTTATCAGGTAATAGCTGTTTACAAGCTGCAGTTTATTTATTTTGGCAAGATAGATGCAAAGTTTTGCCGCTTTATCTGCCTTGGCCTGGTTCGTGCGCTGGTCAAAGAACCAGTCGTAATACATTACCATGTAATGCAGGTAAGCCTTCAGCTCCCCTATCCTTTCTTTTACAACCGGAGATGAATTGCGGGTTTGCTGAACGGCATCATTTACCAGTTGCAGGTACAGCGGGATCCGGTATTTATTGTCCTTCATGAAGCTGCCTACAGAAACAGTTTTATCATCGCTCCACCATTGCAGCAATTTATAAATGCTGTTGCCGGCTTCGGCAAACATATCATCGCAGAAGCTGCGCAGGCTGTTATCAACAGCAGTGCCATCCACCATGTTTTTATTTGCAGCCAGTAAAAAAGGAAGGCTGCTGAATTTAGCAGGCGATGCTTCCCAAACAATTCCCTGTCCTTTTTTTTCTTTCACGCGTTTCAGTGTTTCTTTAAGGTCCTGCAAATAAAACAGAGGTGTCTCCCCACCCCATTGCGGTATATTCAGGTAATGATATTCTGAAACATTGTTGTAACGGCTGTACCAGCGGTTCATTAATCCTTTGGTACTGCTTTCACTCTGAAACGCCGTTGGAATTACCTGCACATCCAGTTTGTTGTTAATGGTAACTGATGAAGACGGCACATCGGCGTGGTTTGAGTACGCATAAACCTGGAACTGCTTATCGGGATAAAGGTTGCTTATTTTCTGTACGGTGAAATCTGCCAGGCGAAAACTCTGATCGCTTTCCTTTGGATAACCTGCACTGCCGCAGGAACTGTTATCGGTTGAATTACCCCACTGTGAACCATCGGGCACTTCCACACCAATTAATCCATTATTATAGTTGAAGTTCCGGTATTGATTTGCATACAGGCTGGTATTACCCATGATCGTATTCCTGTATTGCGAATATTTTTGTTCGATGGAATTTGACCATAACTGCATGGCTGACTCGTTATTTACATCCGGAACAGAACGGGTTGAAGCTTGTCTTGAACCTTCATAACAGGCAACATAGCAGAGGTTACTTTGCAGAATGGAAAGATAATTTGCAGTCATTATATCGGTACGATGCCCGGCAAAGCGGTAAGAACCTGCCATCCCATTCCGCCGCTGGTATAATGCCCAGTTGTGTCCGTTATCACCAAAATAAGTATCCCAGCCATAGCTCGTATTATTATCCATTGCCCAGCGGTTGTGTCCGCCGCTTATGAACCAGCTTTTGTATTTATAACGGTTGCTGTAAATGCTGTCGATCCTCTTGTAGGCTGAGTTTAGCGAAGGAATGATCTCCCAGATGGATCCTGGTTGATAAAAACGGAATCCCATATTCTGCAGGTACTGGTAAATTCCATAACAAAGTCCGTTATCCTGCGAGGCAGAAAATTTAATAAAATTGATTCCGTCGCTTTCCACTTTACATGCCTGGTTATCGCTGATGGTTAGATCGTATGTGAAGATGATGCCTGAAGAAGGTATGCTGTTATATGTCTGTGTGATGAATTGACTGCCCCTTACTGCTTTTTGTAAAAGCATAGCAGCATCCTCTGCAGTTGACTTAAGCAACTGAGAAGCTCCTTGTGGATAAGAGACGGTTTGAGCCTGAGTACTAAGCATACAAAAGGCAAATACCGCTGAGATAATGCAGCAGCGAATGAACGCCATAGTTTAATGTTTGTGCGGATTGAAACTATGGTCTCATCACAGAAATAGAAGGATTTACACTTTGTTCTTCTTCGGTTGGGAAAATTCCAGATAATACGGGGATTGGATTATCTGCGTTACTTGAGGGACTGTAAAAATAGACGTTTTTATTTAAAAACAAAATCTATAGGTCCAATTATTTTGTGCTGGGGCATTTATAGCTGCTGATATTAAGAGAAAGACCTATTTCAGCTATGATATACTGGTCTCTCTGCTTGCTCCAGCCACGCTGCCTGCCTTCAACACCAATGATATTATCAGGATCTACCTCATAAGAGCGGTCCTGTAAAAAACCGGCTGCAGACAGGGGGGCAAACCTGCTGGCCCCTACATAAGTTGTGCTTACGTCATCTAAGTAATCAGTCGTTGTAAACCGGTGAGCTATCTCAAAAGACAGGTTCATCCGGTCTGAAATATTATATTTAATACCTACACCAAGGGGAATACATACCGCCAGGGTGCTGTATGGTTTTCTTCCATTATAGCCAATCTGCTGACCTTCAGTGCCTAAAGGCCTCAGGAATTCTTTTTTCCCATTCAGGTAAGCATAAGGATCATAAGTAAATGCACCAACTCCCAGGGTTATATAAGGAGTGAAGGCGTAATAAGGATCGCCTGGAATAAATTTGAAGAAGTTGAAATCGCCTTGTAAAGCCAGTTCCCATATATTGGAGTTAAAGCTGAGGTTACGGCTCTTTTGATACTCGTTCTTACTATATGTATCGCTGTATCCCAACTGGGCAAAATGAGCGCTGATGCGGAGGCCTACATAATTACCAAACTGCTTGCGGAAAAAGGCGCCTACGGCAGGTTTAGGCCGGTTGATGGCAGCACGGGTATTCAAATCGCCAAAATAATGAGCGGCGCCTACGGTGATTCCGAATTCTCCTTTTTGTACGTATTCGTTATGCTGTTGCTGGGCATTTGCACTAAAAGCAGTAATCACAGTAAATAAGAGTACCCCGATTTTCATCTTCATACATGCAAAATAAAGAATTGTTTCGAAAAAAAAGGCTTGAAGGAAATTTTGTGGCTGAACGCTTTGTTAATCTTACCGTAGTTATTTCTTTTCAATTCTAAGTCCTGCACTCATAATATTTGGTAAAGGGTCATCCCGCATGATCTGTGAAATACTGAAGTAATATTTACCTGCCTGTTTAAATCTTCTTGGCCGGCCATTCAGTAGTTTTCTTACCTCCCATATGTCGTTCATGCCGGTACCTTCCCAGCCATTGGCATCATCGCCCAGTTTAAGATCAACCTTTTGTTTGAAGAGCGTATCGGCAGGAGCCTGTAACCCGATATTCAACCAAATATTGTTGTATTTATAAGCATCCGTATGACGCAGCACCAGATAAATACTGTATGAAGAGACCGTATCGGTGATGAGGAAAGTACCCGTAGCAGCAAAATCACTCCGCCACTCATATTTCGGGATCACCGTGTTCTTTTCAAACACATCCGTTTGTTTGCACGAGGCGAAGAGCAACAGGCAACAGGCAACAGGCAATAAAAATGGTCGGCGATTTATTCTTCGATTGTCATTCACTGAATTGTGTAAAAGGAATTTGCTCATTGCTTATTGCGTATTACTTACAATACATTCAATACCTGTTCCTTGGCTTTTTCCAGTTCGTCTTTCATTTTAACCACGCATTTCTGGATATCGGCATCATAGGCCTTGCTGCCCGTGGTATTTATCTCCCGGCCTATCTCCTGCAAAATAAAAGATAGTTTTTTCCCTTTCCCCTCTTCCGGCTCCTGGAGGATAGACCTGAAGTACTCACAGTGTTGTCTCAGCCTTATCTGCTCTTCGTGAATGTCTATCTTTTCCATGTAATAAATGAGTTCCTGCTCCATCCGGTTATTATCGATATTCTCCTTACCCACATTTTTTTCAAGCAGTTGATCGATCTCTTCTTTTATTCTCTTTTTCCGGTTGGGCTCCAGTTTCAAAATGGCTTCTTCCTGCTCGTTAATGTTCGTGATGCGTTTTATAAGATCTTTTTCCAGAACTGAACCCTCTTCCACCCGGTGCAGGTTCAGGTCGTTTAAAGCCCCCTGCAGCACTTTACTAAAATCAGCAAAATCCGTTTCATTTAAAACGTCGTTGGTGGGAGTTACCACTTCGGGCAGGCGGAGCAATGCACTTAATACCGAGTTGGTATCAATTTTTAATTCTGCTGCCAGGGTTTCTATCTGGTTATAATAAGCCTTAATAAGATCGGTATTTATATTAACCGGTTTCGAAGTTCCGTTCTGTTTGATGATGATGGTGCAATCAATGGTACCCCTTACCAGGTTTTCCTGCAGTGTATTTCTTATTTCAAATTCGTAAGGACGCAGCAAGGGAGGTAATTTAAGCTGCAGTTCAAATTGTTTTCCGTTGAGCGCTTTTATCTCTACCAAAAAAGTTTTTTCATTCACTGTTTGTTCCGCCCTTCCAAAACCCGTCATTGATTTAAGCATGTGTTTTATTTTGCTGCAAGTTACAGGATAAAGTTATGAGTTGGGTTGTGGATATTCTTCAAAAGGTTTCAATCCCATGATCCGTTCGGGTTTGTCAAGCGGGGTAAACCCAAATTGTGCATACAGGCCATGTGCATCTTTTGTAGCCAGCAACCACCGGCGAAGGCCCTGCAGGCCGGGATGATTCATGATCACTTCCATCAGCCATTTACTTAAACCCCTGCCACGATATTTTTCTACAACAAAAACATCGGCCAGGTAAGCAAAGGTTGCATGATCGGTGATGACCCTTGCAAAGCCTGCCTGTTTATCTTTATGATATATTCCAAAACATAAAGAACCTTCAATACTTTTTTCAACGATGGGCATGGGAATATTTTTAGCCCAATAACTTTCTGTACACAGGTAACGATGAATGAGTACAACATCCAGTTTTGTTTTATCGGTGCTGATGATAAAATCACCTTTTATCGTTTCGTAAATATGCATCTTGCAATATTTATAAAAATAAAAACAACCAATACCAAAAATAATAAAGCCCGGCTTTTGACTGCCAGGCTTTGCTATATAGATGGGTTAGTAAGTACCGGGAACCAAATTCCCTACACAATATTAAAAAGAATTTTTCCTAACAGAAAAATATTTCCAAAATTTTTTATTAACATTTTTTTTCAGCCTGTGGATAAGGAACCTGTTTTTTATGGCTTCGTTGCGGAATTATTTTATGTTTATTAAAGACGACAACTTTATTTTTTATTTGCTGAAGGAACACGACGATGTTATGAAAGTATTGATTTAACTGATGTTTCAGAAGAATTGATTTTTATTTCCTGAGCCACAAATCATGATCAAACATAAAAATCATCTTTAAAAATTTTGACTTAACCGTCCTTTTTTACTTCCGTTTTCGGGGCAGAAAAAAGCAAAAAAATATTTTTCATAAAAGACCCGTAAAAGGCCGTTTTCATAGTTTTTACCGGGAAAACAACTAAAAGCAAAGCAGTGTACCTTTGGTGAAATTTTAGCGTATGCAATTTCCATCTCCTGTTTCATTGTCATGGATCGCCGGGTTTATACAGGCAAAATTAGTTGGCAACAGCAATGCCGAGGCAACCGGTATAAATGAAATTCACAAAGTTGAAAAAGGCGATCTTGTCTTTGTTGATCATCCGAAATATTATAACAAATGCCTAAACAGTGCAGCAAGTTTTATCATCATTAATAAAGAAACAGATGTGCCGGAAGGAAAAGCGTTGCTGATCGTTGATAATCCTTTTGAAGCGTATTGCAAAATTGTAAATCACTTCCGCCCGTTTGAACCGGCAAAAAAAATGATCAGTGATTCTGCAACCGTTGGTGAAGGAACTTGTATTTACCCGGGTGTATTCGTAGGCAACCACGTAAGCATTGGAAAGAATTGCATCATTCATCCCAATGTTACCATCATGGATCATTGCATCATTGGTAACAACGTCATCATCCAGGCAGGCACCGTTATAGGCAGTGATGCTTTTTATTACAACACAAAAAAAGACCGGGAACTCTGGTATAAAAAAATGCCCAGTTGCGGCCGGGTGATCATTGAAGACGATGTGGAGATTGGTGCAGGCTGTACCATCGACCGGGGCGTGAGCCACGACAGCATCATTGGCCAGGGAACCAAGATGGATAACATGATCCATATTGGCCACGATACCGTAACCGGTAAGAATTGCCTGATCGCTGCACAGGTTGGTATTGCCGGCGTGGTAACACTGGAAGACGGCGTAACCCTTTGGGGCCAGGTTGGTGTAAGTAAGACATTGACCATTGGTGCCAATGCCGTTATTTATGCCCAGAGTGGTGTTGGAAAAGATACCGAAGGCGGCAAAGTATATTTTGGCAGCCCCATAGAAGACGCTAAAGAAAAAATGAAGGAACTGGTTTGGGTAAAACGGATACCCGAACTATGGGAAAAAGTAATGGGCAAATAAACTCACCTGTTTTATTTTACCGTTCTTGTTTCAATAGCCATCAGGTTAACCCCGTTTAGCTGCTGAAGCCGGGTGTATGAGAACGAAGTGGCGTTAATTACAATATTCTCGAGATCTACAACAAGCGGCGTGGGGTATTGAATGACCATCTTTATTTTTGTTTTTTCTGTATTGCTGTAGTTCCAGGTGAATTTATAATCCTGCCCGTTAATGGTCCAGGTGCCGGTATTATCTGCGTTGAACTTATAAAGATCATTATCCAGGTTAATGCTGTTCTGCTGTCCGCCTCTCTTGTAATAAGTAATATTGTTGCCTTCAATGATTCGGCTTTCTTCTGCCTTCCAGGCAATGCTTGTAAGCAGATCAGTTGGCTTCGTTGTCTGCTGCGGCACGATGGTGGGAGATGTTACAACTTCATCCTTTGCTACCACAGGTACCAAAGCGTCTGCAAAATTATAAGGCAGCATATCGGCCACTTTTTCCCATGCCCAATAACCCGTAATGGTAATATCATCCTGCTCGTAGTAATAACCGTTTTGTTCGATCTCCAACGATTCATTGGGAAGGAACGATACAACGGAAAGCTGAAACTTTGCCGAAGCATCCGTGTTTGCTTCCAGGAATAGTTTGGAAGGTTCTTCATTTTTATAAAGCACCGCAACCTCTTTCTGGTTTGGTAATATCTCAACCGTTTTTGCCGTGTCATCCATTTTATAATTCACCGCAGCATAAAAATTCCTCAGCGGCAGCGCTCTTTCCTTTTCATTTTCTTTCAGCAAGAACTGGATCTCAAAGCCTTCTTCCTTCAGTTTCTTCTGGTACATGCTGCGCATAAAGTGCAGGATGGAACCATTGTAAGCTACCAGCCTGTTTGCTTTCCACCGGTTCTTTTGTTCATCGTTAAGCGGCTCCAGCTCCCTGAACAACGGATACCCTGTATACTGGCTTACCTGTGTATTGTATTCATGCGTGAAAGAATCAAGCGTGTATTTAATTGAATACCCCAATGCATTATTCACAATTTCAACGGGCGCATCGGCCAGTATCTTCAGCCGGTTCTTTCTTTTGTAATAGAAAAAATGTAACGTCTCTTTGTTCTTTACAGTGCACTCCTGGCTGTTGGCTGTTTTACCAATAAAATTTTCCAGAAAAAAATTACCGTATTTTTCCCAGCCATCCTTAACTTCAAAACTGGCTTTCACCACAACATCTTCCAGCTCTTTCTGCTTTTGCTTTAACTCTACCACAATGGAGTTATTCCCATCATCCCCGGATGTGATGCGTTTTGTCTCGGTCTGGTAACCGGTAAATGTTATCACCAGGTTATACCCTCCGTTAGGCAGATACAATGCAAAGTTCCCATCCCCATCGGTTGCCGTTCCCAAGGTGGTGTTTTCGGCAAATACCGATGCCGCCTGGAGCGGCTGTTTTGTAGCAGCGTCCAGTATCTTTCCTTTGGCTATAAAAGATGTTTGAGAAAAAGATAAAGCGGGAACAATAATTGCCAGCAGGCAGAAAGTAATTTTTTTCATCAGATATTCTTTTGGATCAAACTTGTTATGAACCGCTAATTTACGTCAACGGCTGTTAAGTTTTTGTTGTAATCCGGCGCAGGTGAATGCAATGCTTTCTTCAACAGGACGGTAAGTAAACTCCGGCAGGAATTTTTTTAGTTTACTGTTATCAAAATTTACCCTGGCCTGCGCCGTGGCAGCCGTTTCTTTTGTCAGCAGCGGATCATTTCCGGTTACCCTGCTTTTTATTGCCTCCCATCGCCACACAATTTTTGCAAGGAAAGGCGTGACTCTTTTATACGGAGGTTTTTTATTAAAGCATTTTGCGATCAAATTAAAAATATCCCGGTAACTCCTGTTGGCTGCACTAAGTATAAAACGTTCGGCAGTTATATCGCTCTCCATTAATTGTGTCATCGCTTTTACTACGTCACGCACATCTACAAATCCGCCACTACCATCCGAATACCAGGGAAACTCGTTGTACACATTTTTAAAGATAGCAGAAGATCCGCTGTTCCAGTCGCCCGGGCCGATGATGATCGTTGGGTTCACCATTACCGCATTCAATCCTTCACCAATACCTCTCCATACTTCCATCTCTGCCAGGAATTTACTTTGGCCATACCGGCTGTTGCTGGTTTCTTCCGACCAGTTCATGGTTTCATTGATGGGCTCCTTTTCTCTTATTCGTCCTAATGCCGCTACGGAACTTACATAAACCATTTTCCGCACACCGGCGTCTAAGGCGGCATTCACCACGTTTGCTGTTCCTTCAATATTTATCTTGAACATGTCACTGCGGCGCTTCGGATTGAAAGTAACAATGGCCGCACAATGGTAAACCTCATCTACTCCATTCATCGCTTCTTCCAGGCCAAGTACGTCCAGTATATTACATTGCATTTGTTGAAAATTACCAGACTCAAATTCAGCAAGCGGGGTTTTATTATAGATGGCCCTTACCTGTTTGCCCGCTGCAAGCAATTGCGTAATTAATTCCGTACCTACTAATCCTGCTCCGCCGGTTACCAATACCATGTGTATGTTTTTTACAAAGATAGAAGAATGAAATACTGAATGATTAACCAAACAATCCGACGATCGCTTTTATACCCATATAGGCCATGGCCAGCACCACGATCCAGCCCGCTGCAGAAAGCCAGTATGGATGTTTGTACTTACCGGTGATACTTTTGTTATGGGCTGCAAACAAGATCATGCTTAAAGCAAACGGCAGGATCAATCCGTTTACTGCTCCCGCCATTACCAATACTTTTACCGGCTGCCCCACCAACAAAAAAATAATGGTAGAAAAAACGATGAATGAAATAATGATCGTCCTGAAATTTTTTGTTACCGCAGGATGCAGCAGTTTTGCAAATGTTATTGATGTAAAGGCAGAACCAACTACCGAAGTAATGGCAGCGCTCCATAAAACCAATCCGAATATTTTGTACCCGACCAGGCCGGTGGCACTTTGAAACACGGTAGCAGCAGGATTTTTGGGATCCAGTACAATGCCCTGCCACACGATCCCCAGTGCAGCAATAAATAAAAGGATACGCATCAACGAAGCGATGAGTATGCCAGAAACAGCGCCCTTCGATACCTGCTTTATATTCTCTTTACCAGTTACACCTGCTTCCAGCAAACGATGGGCGCCGGCAAAACTGATATATCCTCCCACCGTTCCGCCAACAATGGTAAGGATCATCGTTTCATTTATTGTATCGGGTATAAATGTTTTAATAACTGCTTCACCAAGCGGCGGGTGCGATTGAAAAGCCACATACAACGTCAACCCGATCATGATAAAGCCCAGCAGTTTTGCAAAATTGTCCATGGCTTTACCGGCTTCTTTAAAAATAAAGATCACAACGGCGATCATACAACTGATAACGGCGCCCATTTGCACGCTGCATCCTGTAAGTACATTCAGCCCAAGTCCGGCACCGGCAATGTTACCGATATTGAATGCAATACCTCCAAGAATGATCAGCACAGACAACACATAACCCGTTCCCGGTAAAACTTTATTGGCCAGGTCTTGTGCATACAATTTACTTACGCTTACCATACGCCAGATATTGAGTTGTGCACCAATATCCATCAATACAGAAATGAGAATAACAAAACCAAAGCTGGCTTTCAGCTCCGCAGTGAATTTTGTGGTTTGGGTAATAAAGCCCGGGCCAATGGCTGAAGTAGCCATCAGGAAAGCTGCACCCAGTAAGGGACCTGAAAGAAAGGATCTACTTTTCATACAGTTGTTGGTATATGGCTTTTGCAAATTCAACAGCATACTTACCATCGCCATGAATGCAGATGGTATCAGCCTGTACAATTACCTCATCGCCTGTTACTGCTGTCACTTTATTTTCTTTTACAAATTTCATTACTTGCTTTGCCACATCATTGGTACTGCTTAATAATGCGTTGCTTTGAGAACGTGGGGTAAGCGAGCCATCGGGCTGATAAGTTCTGTCGGCAAAAATTTCATTGGCCGTTTGCAGGCCTTCTTCCTTTGCCATTGCGATCATTTTAGAACCCGACAAACCATAGTAAATTAATGAAGGATCAAAATCCTTTACTGCCCGGGCAATAACATGAGCCAGCCCGGTATTTTTAGCGGCCATATTATACAAAGCACCATGCGGTTTTACATGATGGAGTTTAGCGCCGTTTCTTTTTACGATGCCATTCAGTATGTTCAATTGATCCGTTACAATCGAATAAACTTCCATTAAAGACAATTCCATTTCTGTTCTTCCGAAATTCTCTCTGTCCAAAAAGAAGGGTGGGCACCAATATTCACGTTATACTTCAGACAAAGTTCAACCACCTGCTGCATCGTGGTTTCATCACCCGCATGATAACCGCAGGCGATATTGGCAGAGCTGATAAAGGGCATCAGTAGTTCTTCGTTACCAATGCCTTCCCCCATATCGCAGTTAATATCGATCAAGATTGAAAATATTTTTCGAAGTTAAGCCGGCAGCCGGCTTTTATTTCCGTCAGTATCTGTTCCATTGAAATTAAGGCATCCTCTGCCTCGGTTACCGTTACCGTTCTGAAATCGATCTTTTGCCCGGGCCTTACCTGCGAAAGCTTTGGCAGGTCGGCCTTTATCACCGATGCAATGCGTGGGTAGCCACCGGTGGTTTGATGATCGGCCATCAGCACTATTAAGTTTCCATCGGGTAAGCGCTGAACTGTTCCTGCATCAACGGCAGAAGAGATCATTTCTGTTTGTTGATCTGATAAAAGTGTTTCACTGCTCAACCGATACCCCATCCGGTCGCTTTGATTGGTGATCTCAAAATTATTCTTTTCAAAATTTTGTTTTGATACTTCATCCAACAGATCCCATTCAACACTTTTTATACAGCGGATACTGTTTGCCGGTTGATATATCTTACCTGTTTCTTTGTGTGAAATATGCCAGTTTAATATTTTATTTCCTGTCAGTGAAAAATTATCTTCCTTAAAAGAGATCACATCATCTTTCAGCAGGGCTCTTCCCAAATGCCCGCCTGCGGCAGCTTGCAGATGGGTACCATAACTCCCCAGCCATTTATCCGACTGCCATCCACCCTGCACAGCCAGGTAAGTTTTAGCCCCATAAACAGGTTTTTTAAACTTCAACAGGGCATCTTTTTTTATAAAGAAAGGTCGCCACAAAGGCAATGATTCATCATTGACTGATGCAGAAAGGTCGCCGCCGGCTAAACTGATGATCGCATTTTGCCGAAACAATATTTCCGGGCCCGGGGAAATTTATTTCCAGTACTGCTGCGGATTCGTAATTCCCAACAAGAAAGTTTGAAACGGCCATCGCAAAAATATCCATAGCGCCACCGGGGCAAATGCCCATGTTGCGGAATCCTTTCCGGCCACCATCCTGCAATGTGGTCAATACGCCTTGTTTTATGATCTTAATGCTCATTGCTTTGTTCAAATTCCTCTTTACTGATGGAAATAAATTTTATGTAGTCGCCTGCTTTAAATAAGCAGGGAGTCGTTTGTTCTTTATCAAATATTTTTGACGGGGTTTGACCGATCAGTTGCCAGCCACCCGGCGAAGAAAAAGGATAGATCCCTGTTTGAAAGCCGGCAATACCCACACTCCCGGCGGGCACCATGGTACGGGGCGATGCTTTTCTTGCTGTGGCAATGCGCTCATCCAGTTTGCCCATATAAGCAAAGCCGGGCTGGAACCCGATCATAAAGACCCGGTATATTTTTTCTGCATGAATATGCACCAGTTCTTCAACAGAAATTTTATGTTGACCGGCTACTTCATCCAGGTCATCGCCATTATAATAAACGGGAACAGTAATTAACTCCTTCTCATTTTCTGTAACCGTATCAACAAGGCCCGCCATTAACCGCTCCGTATGTTTCTTTACAAAATCAAAAGCAGTGGTTTCACCAGGATGGTATTTCCGTATGGCAACCGCATCATAAAATACTGCCAGTGATGAATAGGCAGGTACGGTTTCAATAAACCCCGTAAAAAAATCAGCTGTGAAAGCCTGCTGTAATGCGATCACTGTTTCATTAATAGCATCGTCGATTGCATTATCAAAAGAAACAAGCAAGGCCGTTTCGCTAAGGGCAGATATGATATAATTGTTTGAGAGAATAAATCTTATTTTTAGTTGTTCGAACGATAACTGTTAAGTTATAAAAATAAACAAGATGCGTTGCAAATATTTTTTATTGCTTTTATTGACTTTTGTAATAGGCAGCATTTGTACTGCCCAGGATGCACAATACATTAAAAAAGACGGCGGGATCATGCTTACACAAAGCGGCGCTTCACATTTTGCAAAATTACCGCTTCGTTGTGCTGAAAAAGAATTTCCCTACAAGACCGGTATCACATTCGGCGATTCTTCCTTTACTACTTCCCCAAAGAATTATCACCCGGCGTTTTTTGGTTGTTTCGACTGGCACAGCAGCGTACACGGCCATTGGATGCTGGTGCGGTTACTTAAGTTATTTCCTGGCATACCGGAAGCCGGGCAGATCCGTGAGCTCTTTAATAAACATTTCACGCCGGAAAATATCAACCGGGAAGTACTCATCTTCCGGTCGAAGGATAATAAAGGTTTTGAACGCACATATGGATGGGCATGGTTGCTGCAACTGCAGGATGAGTTGCTGACCTGGAATGATGCCGATGCAAAAAACTGGGCTGCAGCTTTACACCCACTTGCAGGGGAACTCTCAAAACTTACCGTTGCCTATTTAGATAAACTTGTCTATCCCATCCGGGTAGGTGAGCACAGCAATCTTGCTTTTGGATTAAGTATGATGTATGATTATGCAGCACATCAAAAAGATACCACACTTACAAAAGCCATCAACGGCGCCGCCATGCGTTTTTATTTTGCAGATAAAAATTGTCCTTTTAGCTGGGAACCCGGCGGCAGTGATTTTTTAAGTCCCTGCCTGGAAGAAGCCGACCTGATGAGAAAGGTTTTACCGAAACAAGCATTCACAAGCTGGCTGAAAAAATTCATGCCGCAGTTGTTTGATAAGAATTTTAAAATAGAACCCGGAAAAGTAAAGGACCGCTCCGATGGAAAGCTGGTACATTTAGATGGACTGAATTTAAGCAGGGCCTGGTGCCTGAAAGGAATTGCGGCTACCATTAATAACAAACATCTGCTTCAGCTGGCGAATGAACATTTAGAAGCAGCATTGCCCCAGGTTGCCAGCGGTAATTACGAGGGAGAGCATTGGCTTGCTTCCTTTGCCGTGTATGCACTCACTAATTAATATTGATAAAACCCTTTGCCGGTTTTCTTTCCCAACTCGCCCTTCGCCACTTTATCTATTTGTATGGGTGATGGTTTAAACCGTTCTGCCTTATTACAGGCATCGTATAAAGATTGCGAAACGGCCAGGTTGATATCCATTCCGATCAGGTCCATCAAACGGAAGGGGCCCATTTTAAAACCCGTTGCCTCCATGATCTCATCTACATTTTCAAAAGTGGTAACACCCGTTTCCACCAGTTTCATTGCTTCCAGGTAATAATGCCGGGCTACCCTATTCACAATAAAACCCGGTGCATCTTTACACATCACCGGAGTTTTTTTCATCTGCAGGCAAAGATCATAGATCGTTTGTGCAACGGCCTCAGAAGTTTGTGTTCCCTTTACCACTTCCACCAGTTTCATGATATTGGCGGGATTGAAGAAGTGCATGCCCACCACTCTTCGCGGATGTATTACGGTTGATTGTATTTCAGAAATGGATAAAGAAGATGTATTGGTTGCAAAGATCGTTTCCGCAGGATTTACTTCGGCCAGCTGGTTGAAAATGGAAACCTTGGCTTCCACTTTTTCAATGATGGCTTCGATGATCACATCGGCTAAACAATCTTTGGTATCGGCAACAAATTGAATGCGGCTGAAAACAGTTTCTTTTTCTTCTGCTGATATCTTTTGTTTGTCAACTAAAAATTTCAGATTCTTTTGAATGGATGTTTTAGCCTTAGCCAGCACTTCACTATTGATATCAAATAATAACGTACGGAAGCCACTCTGTGCCGAAGCCAGAGCTATGCCGCTGCCCATGGTGCCGGCGCCGATAACGCAGATAGAGTTTATTGATGTAGCCATTAATTGTTTTGGAGAATTTTAAACAGCACCCGTAAACTGATCCAGGAACCTCACATCATTTTCACTGAACAGGCGCAGGTCTTTTATCTGGTATTTTAGCATGGTTATCCGTTCGATGCCCATACCAAAGGCAAAGCCGGTGTATTTGTTACTGTCGATGCCGCAATTATCCAGCACATTGGGATGTACCATACCACAACCGAGGATCTCCACCCAGCCTGTTTTTTTACAAACGTTGCAACCTTCACCACCACAGATCAGGCAACTGATGTCCATTTCTGCACTGGGCTCAGTGAATGGAAAATAACTGGGACGGAAACGGATCTTAACTGTTTCGCCAAACATTTCCTGTACAAAAAAGTAAAGCGTTTGTTTCAGGTCGGCAAAAGAAACATTTTCGGCAATGTATAATCCTTCCACCTGGTGAAAAAAGCAATGTGCCCGTGCACTGATCGTTTCATTGCGGTAAACACGGCCTGGACAAATGATCCTTATCGGCAATTTTCCTTTTTCCATTTCACGTACCTGCACACTGGATGTATGCGTACGCAAAAGCCAGTCTGGATTCTGGCTGATATAAAACGTATCCTGCATATCACGGGCAGGATGGTTCTCCGGTAAATTAAGTGCGGTGAAATTATGAAAGTCGTCTTCTATCTCCGGTCCTTCTGCCACGGCAAAGCCAAGCCGCTGAAAAATAGAGATCATCCGGTTCTTTACCAGGCTTATCGGGTGACGGCTGCCCAGGGGCACGGGATCGCCGGGAAGAGTAAGATCAATGTTTGAAGTTTGTGGTTGGTGGTTTGTGGTTGAAGCCGATTTAAGAAGCTCATACTTCGCTTCGGTAAACAGTTTGAATTCATTCAGCAACTGCCCGGCTTCTTTTTTATTTTCTGCCGCCACGTTCTTCATTTCTCCCATTAATGATTTTACCAAGCCCTTTGTTCCGAGGTATTTAATGCGAAAGGTTTCTGCATCGCCGCCGTTGAATGCGGATATTTCCTTTTTCAGCTCTTTGATCTGTGTTAACAACTGTTCCATGCGGCAAAGATAAGAAAGTTGTGGCCCGCAGCCTACATACCAAAGGGGAAGAAATAACGTTTTTTTTATTCGATAAACCTTTATTTTTACGCTTAAATATTACAAATATGGAACTATTCAAATCGGGTAATCCCACCCTTTCGGAAAAAAGATTTAAGGACACGGTACTTGCCGATGTGGTTACGCATGAAAATGCCATGACGGTAAGAGGCACTTTACAAAAATTCGGATTTTTATTTTTAATGGTGATGGGCACAGCCTTTTATTCCTGGAAAGAATTTGCCGGGGGAGGCAATGTTCAGCCACTTATTTATATTGGTGCTTTTGGCGGGTTGGTTGTAGCCATTGTGCTTATGTTTAAAAAAGAATGGTCGCCCTACCTGGCCCCTGCTTATGCATTGCTGGAAGGATTATTTGTGGGTGCAATCTCTGCCTATTACAATTTTGCCTTTGCAGAAAAAGCACCCGGCATTGTTATCAATGCGGTTGGACTTACATTTGGAACAGCCATTGGCATGTACCTGTTGTACAGTTTCCGGATCATCAAGGCAACTGAGAAATTCAAGGCCATAATTTTTACGGCCACGGCCGGCATTGCCATTTTTTATCTTATTGCATGGGTATTGAGTTTCTTTGGAATATCAATTCCATTCCTGCATGAAGGCAGTGCACTGGGAATAGGGTTTTCTGTGTTTGTTGTTGCACTGGCAGCACTGAACCTGATCCTCGACTTTGATATGATAGAACGTGGTGCAGAACTGGGCGCTCCAAAATACATGGAATGGTATGGCGCTTTTGGTTTGCTGGTAACCATTGTTTGGTTGTACCTGGAGATACTGCGACTGCTGTCGAAGATCAGTAAAAGATAATTTTTCTTTAAGGATATAAGAAAGCCGTCTCGCCTAAGGCAGGACGGCTTTCTTATTATAATTCATTGATGAGTTGCTTCACTTTACCGGCAATGAGGTCTCGAACTTTATTGAATTGCGCCGGTTCCATATTCTTCGGATCGGGGATCTGCCAGTCGATGAATTGTTTTGCCGGCATCCAGGGACAGGCATCGCCACATCCCATGGTTACCACGGCATCAAAAGGAGCAAACTGTTTTACTTCATCCAGGCTTTTACTATCATGCTTTCCCAGGTCATAGCCCAGTTCTTTCATGGCTGCAATGGCTTTGGGATTTACCACACCACTTGGTTTGCTTCCGGCACTGTATGCTTCTACATTCTCTCCACCCAGCATTTTTGCAAAGGCCTGGCTCATTTGAGAGCGGTTGCTGTTTTCGATGCAGACAAAAAGAATTTTTTTCTTCATTGCTTAAATACGTTTTTTCATTACCACTGCGGTGGAGGGACATAGTCCCGTAAATTGGCCGGTTTGTTTTATTGCATCCGGCGCTGTTGCCCGGTCAATTGCACAATAACCCTGTTTTTCAAAAAAATCTTTGGCGGTATGCGTGATCAGGTACATGCAGTTGATGCCGCTTTCCTTTGCAAACTGTTCGATCTGCTCATTCAGGATCTTTCCATATCCTTTTCCCCGGGCATCTTCCACAACACTTACACTACGCAGCAATGCACAATCATCAAATATATCCAGTCCTACCGTACCAGTAACCTTATCTCCGTCCTGTAATAAATAAAGAAGCGTATCTTCTTTAATATCGGTAACCGGTAATTTTTGCAGCTGTAATAAACCGATCACTTCCGCTCTTTCTTTTTCAGAAAGGGCGATCTTTAAAACCGGTGATGTTGTAATTTCTGTTTTCATACTGTTTTATTTTAATTAGTAAAAGATACGGTTAACAGCAGCCCCAACCGGTTATGCCACAGCATCCGCTGTTTGTTGTTGTATAACAAACCGGCTCTTTTTGATCTTTGTTCATGGCTTTAGTTTTTGGGCCTCACCCCAACCCCTCTCCATTTCCTCCCCTTTGGGGGAGATAGAGGGGGCCTTAGCAACACCCACTTCCCGGCTCACAACATTTCCGGTCGTCTTTTGCAGGCTTTTCTGCATACACGGTTATGCTGGTGATCCTTGTATTCCCTTTCTTATAGGTCTCAATTTCTTCTTTACCCAGGTAATTTGCCAGTATGTCATCAGGTATGATAATGGTCTTATCTTTTTGCAGCGTGATATTTTTAAAGCCAGCTTCACTGATCATTTCCAGGTACACCTGTTTTTGAATGGCACCGGAAACACAGCCTGCATATAATTCCGCAACTTCTTTCCATTTGGCTGGTAATGCTCCTTCCAAAACGATATCGGATATGGAAAAATGACCACCTGGTTTTAGCACCCGGAAAATTTCACTGATCACCTTATGCTTGTTTGGTACCAGGTTCAGCACACAATTGCTTACGATCACATCGGCGTAGTTGGAAGTAACCGGCATGTCATCAATGTCACCCAACCTGAACTCCACATTATTGAAGTTTAGTTTTTCTGCATTTGCCCTTGCTTTTTTTATCATGGCTTCTGTAAAGTCAATGCCCAAAACCTTACCGCTTTCTCCAACGATTTTCCTGGCAATAAATGCATCATTACCGGCGCCGCTACCCAGGTCAATCACGGTATCGCCGGCTTCGATCTTCGCAAATTCGGTTGGCAGGCCGCAACCAAGTCCAAGGTCTGCATCCGGGTTATAGCCATCCAGTTTTGTGTAATCATCTGCCATTATATTATACACATCATCCCCGCAACAGGAAGATGTGGCACCACAGCAGGAAGTGGCATTCTGGTCTTTGTCCTGCTCCGCAATGGCTGCATACTTTTCTTTTACCAGTTCTTTAATCTGAGATTCGTTGTTCATATTTTTTGTTTTTGCCCCCATCCCCTGAAGGGGTGATGAGGAGATTATTAATTATTTTCAGCAGCAGGCTTTTTCGTTTTGTACTTTCATTTTATTAAACAAGAAACTGAATTCACCCATGAACTTGTCAAACGCCTTCCAGTTAATACAGTAGCAACTGCGTGGGCCATCCACATTTCCACTAATCAGCCCGGCATTCTTCAATTCTTTTAAATGCTGACTTACGGTAGACTGAGAAAGCGGTAACACATCAACGATCTCGCCGCAGATACATTCATTACGCTGTGCCAGCAGTTTAAGTATAGCGATACGTGCCGGGTGAGCCAATGCTTTTGCAAAAGCCGCCAGGTCCTGTTCTTTCTGAGCGAATTCTTCTTTTTTATGAATAGCCACTTTTTAATTTTATATCGCAAATATACGATTAAAGAGATGAGACCGCCAAATTTTTTCTACAAAAAAAGTCAACTACTTTACAGCTACCCCTCTGATAGTCAGATCCCTGCCCGGTTATATATCCTGGTTAAAAAGGGGCAATGCCAAGCTATGCTTCCCGGAAAATTTCTTAAATTAATGTCCGGCGCTTTTAAACTTTCTTAACAAAGAAGAATCAAAAGCGCTTTAATCAACCCCTCATCTTTAAATTATAAACAATGAAAAAATTACCAATTCTGTTTTGCTTCCTTACCGGTTGCCTGCTGAATGTGGGCATTGCCCGTGCACAGGAAGCCGATTCAACCGGGTTGCCCGGAGATGATTTCAGTTTACAGGGCGCCATTGAAATGTTTAAGAAAGCCGGCTCGCCCGAAGAGTTTGAAAAAATGATCAACACAGAATCCAACAATGTCAACAACCTTGATCTGAATGGTGACGGGCAAACCGATTATGTAAGGGTGATCGATAAATCAGATAAAGACGTGCATGCCTTTGTACTTCAGGTGGCCGTTTCAGAATCAGAGAACCAGGATATAGCCGTTATTGAACTGGAGAAGAACGGAAGCGAATCTGCGGTACTGCAAATTGTTGGTGACGAAGATATCTATGGTGAGCAGATGATCGTAGAAGCGTCTGATGGCAGCAATGATGATGAAGAAAGCCCGTCAAAGAATGGCCCCAGTTTCAACTATGATAATTCTGCCATGGTTGTAAATGTATGGATGTGGCCCTGTGTTCGTTTTGTTTACAGGCCGGTATATGTGCCCTGGATTTCCCCCTGGCGCTGGAAACTTTATCCAACCTGGTGGCGTCCCTGGCACCCGATGGCATGGCGGGTATTTCATCCCCTGGCATTCAGGTATCATCCTTTCTGCCGGGTAGTACGTACACACCGGGTGATTGCTGCGCACAGGGTTTATACTCCTTTCCGGACAGGTTCTGTGATCGTACGCACACGTCATGCAGGAGCCGTAAGAAATTACCGTGTTACCCGTACAAGAACAACCGTAACAGGCCCGAGAGGTGGTAAGGTAAAAGTTACCCGTACCAAAGTGAGGGGAAAGAGAGGATAGATCGGTCTTATAAAACATACTTCATAAAAAATGGGCTTTAGTTTTAAAGCCCATTTTTATATATCACCTTATTTTTTTATTCTCTGCCATCAAGCAGGTTACCCAACCCGCCTAAAATACTTCCTTCTTCCTTACGATGGTAAGTATATTGTTGTAACCTTCCTGCTAACCGGCTGATGGGCAGGGATTGTAACCAAACTTTACCCGGACCTCTCAGTATGGCAAAGAATAATCCTTCGCCTCCGAACATCCAGTTTTTGATACCCCGTACAAATTCGATGTCGAAGTCAATACCGGCGGTATAAGCAACCACGCAACCGGTGTCTACTTTTAAAAGTTCCCCTGCCTGCAATTCTTTTTCCACCACATAACCGCCGGCATGGGCAAATGCCAAACCATCGCCTTCGATTTTTTCCATAATGAATCCTTCGCCGCCAAAGATTCCCGTACCCAGTCTTTTTTGAAATTCAATACCAATGCTTACGCCTTTGGCTGCACAGAGAAAAGCATCTTTTTGAGCGATGATCTTTCCACCGAGTTGTTGCAGGTCAAAGACAATGATCTTACCGGTATAGGGTGCAGCAAAACTTACCTTCTTCTTCCCCTGCCCTACGTTGGTGAAGGCGGTCATGAATAAACTCTCTCCTACCAGCAATCTTTTTCCGGCACTGAATAATTTACCCAGGATGCTGTTATCCTGTTGCTGGCTTCCGTCTCCAAAGATGGTATTCATCTGGATGCCGTTATCCATCATCATAAAGGCGCCGCTTTCGGCAATGGCTGTTTCATTGGGATCCAGTTCTATTTCCACAAACTGGAGTTCTTCCCCGTAAATTTTGTAATCAATCTCGTGATTTGATATCATGGCTTAATTTTTAGCCCCCTCCTGCTCCCCCAAGGGGGAGGGTTACCGGAGCGATTATAGAAAATTTATTACCTGCTTTTGTAAAGTTATATGGTCTGAAGTTTATTGATTCTTAAAATTATGATGAATGGAAAAAATAATGGCAAAGTCTGAAGACCTTGCCGTTGCTTTTTAAAAACCAAATTGTTTTTCTAGGACTTAATTTCTTTCAACTTGCCGCTCCATACTTTTTTGCCCTGTATTCTTCTCACGAGGTACATAATGCCGACAAACAGGAAGAAGAACGGCCCAAGGAAACCGAAGATGGCCACCCATTTACCGCCATAGAATTTATCCATCGGGCGGCGTAAGCGTTCCGATATGAGGTACATACTCGGTACCATGATCAGCGTAAGGAAGAAGGCGAATATCAATCCGAATATGATCGTCCAGCTTAACGGACCCCAGAACACCACACTATCTCCTCCAAAAAATATCTTGGGATTAAAGTGCTGGAACAAAGAGATAAAATCAATATTGAAGCCGACGGCCAGTGGCAGCAAACCAAGTATCGTTGCTACTGCTGTAAGCAATACCGGGATGATACGGATCTTTCCCGCCTGTATGGCTGCTTCTCTTGTCTTGATACCACGGCCACGTAATTCATCGGTAAACTCAATTAAGAGGATACCATTCTTAATTACAATACCGGCCAGTCCAACCACACCAACACCGAGCATGATGGTGGCAATGGTCATCCCGGTAAAGGCATAACCCAGCAACACCCCAATGATGGAAAAGAATATCTCTGTAATTACAATGAACGGTTTACTCAGGCTGTTGAACTGCAACACGAGTATCATAAAAATTATACCGATGGCGATCAACATAGCCATTCCTAAAAATGCCTGCGTTTCTTTTTCCTGCTCACTTTGACCGCTCAGTTTTATACTCACATCCGACGGTATTTTATTTTTTGCCTTAAAGTCGTCGATCTTTATCTGAAGTTCCGCATTCACCGGGCCCACCATGGTCGGATCAAGTACATTACTTTGCAATTGGATGGTACGTTTTACATTTTTACGTTTGATTCCACCGGCTGTGGTGGTGTAATCAACTTTTGCCACCGCACTCAGCGGAATGGATTTCACCCGCATGGTGTTCATATCCATGAATGTAATGCGCATGTTCATCAGGTCGGTCACGTTATTGCGTATCAGGTCGCTGGTACGCAACTGAATTTTATATTCATCCTCGCCGTCTTTCAGCTTACTTACTTCTTTACCAAAAACAGCGGTTCGGATTTCCATACCGATCTGCCCGGTAGAAAGTCCTTCCATCATGGCTTTTTCCCTGTCTACATTTACTGTTATTTCAGGATTGGTGAGATCTACATTCGACTGCAGGTTCTCCACGCCGGCCACCTGGTTGGTGTCTAGATAATTAAACAACTGCGTAGCTACTTTTGCAATGCTTTCAAAGTTATCGCCGCTTACTTCTATATTAACCGGGGGATCTGTTGGAGGCCCGCCATCTTCCTGTGCTATTTCTATACTGGTTCCGGGAATGCCTTTTGTTTTTTCCCGTATCTCATCCATGAACGGCCTTGTTTTTTTACCGTGCCGTTTTTCATACTCCACAAAACTTACCTGTATCCTTCCCAGGTTAGATTGAGTACTTCGGTTATTATCACGTGGATTGTTGGCACTAACGGCAACATTGGTAATGATACTTTCCACAATACCGCCTTTAGCAGGCAATTCATTTTCCAAAACTTTTTCAACCCGGTCTTCCAGCACATGCGTAATGCTGTCGGTATATTTCGCAGCCGTTCCTACAGGTAATTTCAGGTACACATAAATAAAATTGGGATCACCGCTTGGAAAGAAAGTTGATTTGGTCCTTCCCGTTTTTACACTAAGCATTAACAGGGCGATTGAAACTGCAAAAACACCGAACAATGATGCAAACATCCACACCGGGCGCCATCCTTTGAGTACCCAGCGCAGCAGTTTTTCGTAGCGTGTCATTAGTTTGGGCAGTGCCCCGTGCTGGAAACGATAGATGACACCTTTTAAAAAATACTGGTTAAGCAATACCAGGCCGGCCATGATGAGCAGGAAGTTTCCAAAACCGTGAAGGCTGAATTTCCTGGCAGTGGCTTCTGCAATGTCAACACCTAATTTTCCGATCTGGCTGCCTGCAGCAAAACCCATCAGGTTCAGCAATACCCCCATTATGATCATTCCCCAGAACCACCACTTGCGGAATATTTCTTTCTTCGGTTTATCAAACTCGTGTCCCTCCGGTTTCATAAAACTCACCGCAAATACCGGGTTAAAAATAAATGCCACGATCAATGATGCTGCCAATGTTAAGATCAACATCGTAGGTAAGTAGATCATGAACTTACCGATCAACCCCTTCCAGAATAATAACGGGAAGAACGGTGCCAGCGTAGTGGCCGTACCGGCAAGTACCGGCACAAACACTTCACCGGCGGCTTCTTTGGCACTTCGTACAATGGGTACTTTCCCATTGGCATAAATACGGTGGGTGTTTTCAATAACCACGATCGCATCATCTACAATGATACCTAAGCCGAAGAGCAGCGCAAACAATACAATAAAGTTGAGTGTAACACTGGTACCGATGATGCCATCGGCAATGGGTAAGAACATGAATGCCACAAACACACTCAGCGGAACACTTAAGGCCACAAAAAAGGCATTGGTAACACCCATAAAGAACATCAATATCACCAGCACCAGGATAAAACCGATGATGATGGTATTTACCAGTTCGTTGAACGAGGTTTTGGTTTGCTTACTCTGGTCACCGGTAATTACCACATTTAAATTTTTGGGTAATTCATTGTTGGCCTGCATTGTTGCCACAGCAGCTTTTACCTTATCGGCACAGTTAATTAAATTTTCGCCGGAACGTTTTACGATATTCAGCGTAACCACATTTTTACCGTCGAGCCGGGCATAACTTTCTTTTTCTTTAATGGTATCTTTTATCTCGGCAATGTCTTTTAAATAAACAGAAGCGCCCTGGGCACTGCTGCGTACCACGATGTCCTGCATGCTTAAGGCGCTGGAGAACTGGCCTTTCACACGCAGCGTACGCTTCATGTTGCCTACATCAATAAGGCCGCCGGTAATATCTTTATTTTCACGACTGATGGCATTTTCCACATCCATAAAACTTACACGGGCCAGGCTCATTTTGTAAGGATCCACATTTACCTGTATCTCTCTTTCCGGCGCACCTACGATCTCTGCACGGGTTACTTCGGTAAGTTCTTCAAATTTGTCCTGCATCTTATCGGCATAGTACTTCAGTTTTATGGGATCATAATCGCCGCTTACATTCACAAACATGATGGGCATTTCACTAAAAGCAAATTCCTGCACATTAGGTTGCTGGGTAAGATCAGTAGGCAGATCGCTCTTCGCCTTGTCAATCGCATCCTTCACTTTTTGTTTGGCGACCTCTGTTTTTACGTCGGTGTCAAACTCAATTACGATCAAACTGTAATCGGTTTGAGAAGTACTCTGTATTTTAATGACCTTGGCGCCACTGATGCCCTTCAATTGTTTTTCGATGGGTCTTGTCACCAGGTTCTCGATATCCTTCGGCGAGTTGCCTACATGCACGGTTACAACAGAAATGGTGGGCACCACAATGTCAGGAAACTGTTCTTTGGGCATGGTATTGAATTTATACAGCCCGTAGATGGATATGATAATGGCAATGATGTATACAGCCGTTTTATTATCAACAGACCAGCTTGTTGGTTTAAACTGTTTAAATTTCTTCGTTATTCCTTCAATGATATTATTCATAAAATAATTTTGAAGCCTCCCTTAAATCCCCTCCAAAGGAGGGGACTTCAAAGACCCTGATTAATTGAAATTCTTTTTTTCATTTTAAGATTTGCAATTCACTATAAGAAAAGTGCTATAAATAATTTTACTCCTTCAATTCACTCCGCTAGCTGGCGAAGGAGATTTAGGGGGGCTTATTTTACAACACTTACAACCTGTCCTTCATACAGGGCCTGGTATCCTTCGGTAATCAATTGTTCTCCGCCTTTCAGCCCGGCTTTTATCTCTACGTTATCGCCGTAAACTTCGCCAATAGATACTGTTTGTTTTTTAACCACGGTTTTACCATCACTTCCTTTTGTAAGCAGGTAAACGTATTTACCGGTCTCGTCACTTTGCACAATATTTACCGGTATTACAACCGCACCCGGCGCCGAGTAATCCAGTATGTGCAGGATGGCTGTTTGATTTGGTTTTAAAGCAGGATCAGCGGGAATTTTTGCTTCGGCAACAAATCCTCTTTGTGTAAGGTCAATCGCCTGGCTAACCACGGAAAGACTTGAGGTAACTTTCTTATTTGCATCCGGTATGGTGATCTCAACAACAGATCCTTTATGTAAGCGGGTAAGGTAATTTTCAGGAACACTGGTCACTACTTTCAACGTGCTGGTGTTTACAATTTTTATCTGCGGACCAGCCTGCGTCATTCCCATAAAGGTTTCACCCACCCGTATGTTCACGATATCGGCCACGCCATTTACATCGCTGTATACGTTCGCCGTTTTTAATTGTTCTACTGCAACCTGTGTCTGTTCGCCGGCCGACTTCAGTTGGTTCTCGAGTGCTTCTACATTATTCTTTGCAGAAATCAATTGCACTTCGGTTCCAATACCCTCACTCCAAAGATTTTTTTGGCGTTGATATATATTCTTTGCAAAACTTAACTGTGTTTTAATTCCTTCAAGCTGTTGCCTGGCAGCTGTAACCTGTTGCTGGTAAATAGCATCATCCAGTTTTAAAAGCAACTGGCCTTTCCTTACATTTTGTCCCTGTATCACATAAACAGCTTTCACCTGTCCTGCCATACCACGGGGGGATATGTAAGAAATATTATCGGCATCTACATGGCCCTGCAGGTCGATGTAGTGCTTAAAGTCCTGGATAGTTACTGTTGCGGCAGAGACTAATTTTATTTTCGCCGCATTGGCAGTATTGCTGTCGAGCTTTTCCAGTTCGGTCTGCAGTTTTTTTATCTCCGCTTCGTTCTTTGCACTTTCGGATTTTAATTTTTCAATGGCCGCCTTCTTATCATTGATAATGGCTTTATCATCTTTTGAACTGTTGCCGCAGGATGCCGTGATCAACATCGCAGATGCAGTAATGGCTATGAGTGTTATCTTTTTCATCGTATTTAGTTAGTCTGTTTTAATTATAGTTTTCCGGTTGCTTTTAAAAAATCAATTTTTGCGATGATGGCATCGTACAGGGCAGTGATGTAATTGGTCTGCGCTGTTTTCAGGTCAAGCTGTGCGGTATTGATCTCTGTTGCCGAGCCGGTACCGATCTCGTATTTCTTTTTGGTCTGGTTATATACTTTTTCTGCCAGTTCCATATTTTTTTTCTGAAAATCCATGCTGGCAATGGCGGAAACAAAATTGTCCTTCGAACTTTCCACTTCCCTGTCAATGCTGATCTTTAATGCTTCTGCCTGGTTCTGGGTTTTCTGCAACTGCAATCTTGCCTGTTGCTTTTTTGCCTGCAATGCAAAACCGTTGAAGATGGGGATCTTCATTTGCAGGCCGATATAAGAACTGGTGAACCAGTCTCCTTTGGCAAACACGTCGAATTCAGTACGCTGAGCCTGCTTGCTGTAACCACCAATTAAGGCAAACGTGGGTATCTGGCTTAGTTTATACCTTCTTACATTCAGGCCATTCAGTTTATTGGTTATTTCTGCTATCTGGTAATCTTTACGGTCGCTGTATTTGAACTGGCTGGCTTCCAGCACACCTTCTTTCACCTGGTTATCATCAAGCGTATCAGTAAGTACAAGGCTGTCCTTGATAGGCATACCCATCAGAAGTTTTAAGCCGGAGTACCCGTTCCTGAGCATATTGTTTGCCTTCAGTTTCTCTGTCTGCAGGTTTGCCAGTTGTACAGAGAGTTTATCGATATCGATCCTCTCGGTGAAGCCGTTATCAAACATGATCTGTACATCGTGTTTTAATTTCTCAAGCCTGCTTATGTTGGCATCAAGCAAGGTTAGCTGAACCTTTCCCGCCACCAGTTGATAATATACTTTGTAAACGTTCGCCCTGATATTCTCCTCTGTAAACTCTGCAATCCTTTCCTGCAAACTGATGGTACCGTTACGTGCCTTTAGTGCAATAAACACCTGGCCATCAAAAACGATCTGGCTTAACGTAACACCTGCATTGGCATTCCACGGATTGCCCAGTGGGAATGGTATAGTACCGTAATCTGAGAGCCGCTGTATAGGCACGCCATTACCATCTTTTACGCCTTCTTTTACCAGCACCTCGTATGTTCCCTGGGAAATAAAGTTTGGAAGTGTCTGGATAGGGATATCGAAATTACGGGTGATCCCCGCACTTCCGTTTATCTGCGGTAATGCAATGGAGGTTACCTCCCTGTTCACCTGTTTCTGGATCAGTATATCCAGCAGTGCATTCTTTACCTGCACCGAATTCTGTTTGGCATAATCCACTGCCTGCTGCACGGAAAATGAATTTACCTTTTGTGCATGCACTTCCTTGTTCATCAGCAGCAGGAACAGGATGAACAGGCTATAGGTCGTTATTGTTTTCATCACGGTTATTTTATTACTTGTCATTTTTTTAATCCTTTTTCTTCCATGTATTTCAGTACCAGTTTATATCCTTTCAGGGTTACCAGGCCAAACAGGTAATGAATGATGATCTCTTTTTCTATGTCGAGCAGGTTTTGCTTTACGCTGCGCTGAAACTCGGGGTTAAACGCCGTAAGCATGGTTTCAACCCGGTAACGGGCCATGGTATCTACATTTATCTCGGGGCGGAATAATTCTTCCCGGATGCCCCGTTCCAGGTTTTGCCGGCACACATTGTACAGGTATTCGTTGCGGTGTTTTTGAAACTTGCCAAATGCTGCCGGGTGGTCTTTCTGCATATCGAACAGGATGGAGGGGTTCATGGTCTTGAACATTTCCACCATCATGTCCATTACCAGGAATATCTCGTGCACGGCGTTATCGGCCCGGTCCCTGTCCTCGTTGCAAATGCATTGGTTAGCATCTATTACTTCATCCACCACCGATTCTACCAGTTCATCCTTATCCTTGAAGTACTGGTAAATGGTCTTCTTGCTCATTCCAAGGTTGGCAGCAATATCATCCATGCTCACACTGCGGATGCTGTATTGCATCACCAGGTCGTGGGCTGCTTTCTGAATGCGTTGTTTTGTATCTGGTATTATCATAATCGGGACGCAAAACTATGGAAACTTTTATTGTAACCAAAGTTTCCATCCTCTTTTTTTGCCATTCGTCATAAAAACTTAACATCAGGCAGGCCGGGAAGTTGGTTTTTAGCGCCTGTTAAAAGGGAACTCAATCAGTTATCTTTGATTTACAAAATGAACCATCATGAAAAGAAATTTTCACTATAAAAAGCTGCTGCAATACTTCCTGCAGGGACTTTTGATCCTTGGCCCAGTAACCATCACTGCCTATTTTATATATTGGGCGGTTTCATCCATCGACAGCTGGATCCCCATTTTTACCTATACAGATCTGCAGGGAGTTGTTCATGTAAGAAATTACGGGATCGGTTTTGTACTCATCATTATGGTATTGATCGTTATTGGGTATTTCAGTTCTTTTTTTATTACCACCCGTTTCATTAATTTTTTCGATAAGCTCATAGAAAAAATACCCGGCATCAAACATATCTATTCCCCTACCAAAGATTTTTTTGAAGCCTTTGCCGGCGACAATAAGAAATTCACCAAACACGTGCTGGCCAATGTAGATGACAACGATGTGTGGCGCTTTGGCTTTGTTACCAGGGAAGACATGGAGGATTTTGGTCTGCATGAATACGTGACCGTTTATATACCCATGGCCTATTCCGTTGCGGGGAATGTATATGTGATACCAAGGAACCGGGTAAAGCCCATCGGAAATATCACGGCCGCACAAACCATGAAGTTTGCCGTGAGCGGCGGTGTTACCGATATTGATGAAGACGATGCCAAAAAATAAAACACCCTGATCTGCCCGGAAAAACAACCGGGTTGAGCGGACTGATGCATCTAATTTCAGGTAGCCTAATCGTTAAAAATGAAAAAAGCTATCCGCTCTGCATTGTTGCTTTTTATTTTATTGCTGCTGCATCTCCATTCATTCTGCTGGGGATTTTATGCCCACCAGAAAATAAATTACTACGCCGTTTTTCTATTGCCTCCCGAAATGATGAGGTTATATAAACCTAATATCCTGTTCCTGGGTGAGCATGCCGTTGATCCGGATAAAAGAAGATACGCCGTACCTGCTGAAGCAGCAAGGCATTACATCGATATTGACCATTACGGAGCTTATCCTTTTGAATCGTTGCCAAGAAAATGGGCGGATGCCGTTGCAAAATTCGGAGAAGACAGCTTAAAACAATACGGCATTGTTCCCTGGCATATTCAAAATATGCTTTACCGGCTCACGGATGCATTCAAAACAAAGAACTTTACCCTGATCATGAAGGCCAGTGCAGAGATCGGGCATTATATTGCCGATGCCCATGTTCCGCTGCATGCCTGCAGCAACCACAACGGACAATTCAGCAATCAAAAAGGCATTCATGCTTTTTGGGAAAGCCGGGTTCCGGAATTGCTGGCAGAAAAAGATCCGGTGACTATCGGATTTGATTTTTTTATCGGCAAGGCAACATACATACAAAACCCAGGCGATTTTATCTGGAAGCGTGTTTTAGAAAGTGCCCGGGCAGCAGATTCCGTTTTAGCTTTTGAACGGGAACTTACGCTTCAGTTCCCGGATGATAAAAAATATTCTTTTGAAGAACGCAGCGGAAAAACAATTCGTCAATACTCCGCTGCTTTTACCATTGCCTATAATAAAAAACTCGACGGTATGATCGAACGCCGCATGCGGCAATCCATTTTTGCCATAGCCTCATTCTGGTACACGGCCTGGGTAAATGCCGGTCAGCCTGACCTGAAAGAACTGGTTGATAAAAAATTCAGCGATGCAGATCTGAAAGAATTTGAACAACTCAATGTACAATGGAGTTCCGGCAGTAAAATGATCGGGCGGGAAGAACAATAAAGGCCGATTGATCTGATTTGGGTATTTTTGCTGCTCAATTGTTTATAATGAGTGTTTTCAATTCTCCCACCTTGAGCGGAGCCGAAGGGAAGGGATCAACAAGCGTGGTTCATAATTTTAATGCCGGCCCTTCTATTTTACCTAAAGTAGTTTTTGAAGAAGCAGCACAGGCTATCCTTAATTTTAATAATACCGGTTTATCCATTTTAGAGACCGGGCATCGTACACCGGTTTTCCAGGAAGTGATGGATGAAGCAAGGGTATTGGTAAGAGAGCTGATGAACCTGGACAACGACCATGAAGTATTATTTCTGCATGGGGGTGCATCCACCCAGTTCATGCAGGTGCCCATGAACCTGCTGGATGAAAAAGATACAGCGGCTTTTGCAGATACCGGCGTGTGGAGCACCAAGGCCATCAAGGAAGCAAAACTGTTTGGCAAGGTGGAAGTTGTTTGCAGCAGCAAGGAAAGCAACTTCACTTATATCCCAAAAGATTTTGCCGTACCCAATGATGCAAAATACCTGCACATCACCACCAACAATACCATTTACGGTACGCAATGGCAAAGCATTCCTAAAACCAGCAACAGCCTGGTGGCGGATATGAGCAGCGATATCTTCAGCCGGGTACTTGATTTTAATTCCTTTGATCTTATTTATGCCGGCGCTCAAAAAAATATGGGACCAGCCGGTGTGAACTTAATTGTGATAAATAAAAATATCCTGGGGAAAGTAAAGCGCAGCATTCCCACCATCATGGATTACCGCAACCACATCAAGGAAGGTTCTATGCTGAATACGCCGCCGGTATTCGCCGTGTATGTGAGCATGCTTACGTTGCGATGGCTGAAGGCACAGGGTGGTGTTGCTGCCATTGAAAAACTGAATAATGAAAAAGCCGCATTGCTGTATAAAGCACTTGATGAGAACCCGCTTTTTACCGGAACAGTAAATAAAGAAGACCGGAGCAAGATGAATGCCTGCTTTGTTATGAAAGATCCGGCTTTGGAACAATCCTTTTTACAGTTTACCAAAGAGCATGGCATTGTTGGCATCAAAGGACATCGCCTGGTGGGTGGTTTCCGGGCCTCGCTTTACAATGCATTGCCAATAAGCAGCGTGGAAGTGCTGGCACAACTGATGAAGGAATTTGCGGGGCAGCATGCTTAAACAATTTATATACATTTACAAGTAATAACAGACCGATATAATGATAACGATTCACCCTTTTAAAGCACTGAGACCTGCGGCAGAAATGGCAAAGCAGGTGGCATCAAGACCCTATGATGTACTCAACAGCAAGGAAGCAAAAGTGGAGGCAAGGGGAAACAGTGCCAGTTTTTTACACATCACCAAAAGTGAAATTGACCTGCCCGATACCACCGACATTCACTCGCAGGAAGTATATGATAAAGCAAAGGAAAACCTGGATGCTTTTATCAGCCGTAAGATCTTATTCAGGGAAAGCAAAGCCTGTTACTATATTTATCAATTGATCATGAATGGCAGAAGCCAGACTGGCCTTGTTTGTGGAAGCTCAGTGGATGATTATGAAAATGACCTCATTAAAAAACACGAATTCACCCGGCCGGAAAAAGAAAAAGACCGCATCAACCATATTAAAACAACCGGTGCACAAACCGGTAATGTTTTTTTAGCCTACCGGAACGTAGCAGCTATTGATGCCCTCATCAATAAGTGGAAAGAAAAAAGCCCGGTGTATGATTTTACCGCAGATGATGGCATCCGCCATACCATCTGGATAGTGAATGATAATGATACCATTGACAAAATATCTGCCCTGTTCAAAGAACAGGTTCCCTGCACTTATATAGCCGATGGCCATCACCGGGCTGCATCTGCGGCAAAAGTGAGAGTTGCATTGGGCGGTAATGCACAGGAAGGGGCCGATTATTTTCTCACCACCTTATTTCCATCAAACCAGTTGCAAATCATGGACTACAACCGGGTGGTTACTGATCTGAATGGGTTGACTGAAGAAGATCTTTTATCGGCCATTAAAAATAAATTCTCGGTACAAAAAGCAGCCGGGGCCTTTTCACCGGCACAGTTGCATGAGTTTGGCTTGTATGTAAATAAACAATGGTACCGGTTAACAGCGAATGAGAACAGTTACAGCAATGATCCCATTGGCGTGCTTGATATAACGATCCTGCAGAATAATTTACTGGATCCTGTTTTGAATATTAAAGACCAGCGTACCGACAAACGGATCGACTTCATTGGCGGCATACGTGGACTGGGTGAACTGGAAAAAAGAGTTGACAGTGGTGAGATGGCGGTTGCTTTCAGTCTGCACCCGGTGACGATACAACAGTTGTTTGATATTGCCGACAGCGGAAATGTGATGCCCCCGAAAAGCACCTGGTTTGAACCCAAACTGAGGGACGGCCTGCTTACACATCTTATTGATAATGCAGCGAACGAATAAGACATAACGATTGCCTATTTTAAATCATATCAAATGAAAAAAATTTTTCTGTTAACTGTTGTTGTTCTTTTCTACGGCATTGCCCCTGCACAGGATGCAGCCGAGCTGCATAAAAATGCACGGGCATACATGCAGCAGGGAGATTATGCCAATGCCATCCTTGTTCTTAACCGGGCATCGGCCATGCAACCCGGGAACATGGAAATAGTGAAAGACCTTGCTTTGAATTATTATTTTTCAAAAGATTACACTAAAGCGGTGGAAGTTCTTAAACCCTTATTTGAAAAAGAAACTGCCGACGACCAGTGTTACCAGATCGCAGGCGATGCATACCTGGCGCTTGACCAGGCGAAGGAAGCTGAAAAAATTTACCGCAAAGGCATTAAAAAATTATCCAACAGCGGTGCCTTGTATAATGAACTCGGTAAGCTGCTCTGGTCTCAGGGCGATTATTCGGCAATAAAACAATGGGAAAAAGGAATTGAAGCAGAACCCGGCTTTGCAGGCAACTATTATAATGCAGCCAAGTATTATTATTTCAGTACCGATAAAGTGTGGGGACTCATCTATGGCGAAGTATTCCTGAACATGGATCCGCAAAGTGTGTATGCCCCTGAAATGAAAAATATTTTGCTGGAGGGATATAAAAAATTATTTGCCGATGCCAACCTGGAAAAGCACAACACCGAAAAGAACAATTTCGTTGGGGCATTTCTGAATACCATGAACAAACAAAGCGCTGCGGCATCCGGCGGCATTACTGCAGAATCGCTTACTATGATCCGTACCCGGTTCATCTTAGACTGGTATCCTGCAAACGCCGGCAAATTTCCTTATAAACTTTTCGACCTGCATAAACAATTACTGCAGGATGGATTGTTTGATGCCTACAACCAGTGGATATTTGCCGCCCCACAAAATTTACCGGCTTACCAAACCTGGATAAATGCCCATACAAAAGAATACAATGAGCTGAGCCGTTTTCAGAAAAACAGGGTGTTTAAGATTTCTGCCGGACAATATTATCATTAGTCCCTCTCAAAACTAATACAACAGCCATTTTTACAGCAGGTACAAGTGGCTTTTTTTTATTAACTTGTCTCTAAAATAATTTTTATGGAAGAGCAACGGGATGAAAAATTATGGCAGCTTGCCAAACGCCGGGCCGATTTCCAGGACAGCCTGGTTGGTTTTGTGGTAGTGTCCGTTATTTGCTGGGCTGTGTGGTATTTTACCAACGGGCGCCATGGATATAATGGCGGAACACCATGGCCATTGTGGGTAATGTTTGGTTTGGGTATTGGCCTGGTTTTTAAATTCATGAAAGCCTACAAAACAGATAAAGATACGCTTGCCGAAAGAGAATACGAGAAGCTGAAGAATCAGAAGCCCTAAAGAGACTTAAAAGCAAGAGATAAATAAAATTAAATTCTATAATACTTTATAGAAGCCAGAAATAATAAGACTCTAAAGCCTCTCCTGAGTTAAGTTGAAGGAAGGGGTTTGGAGCAAAACCAACGATTGCTTATGAATGAAAATTCAAGAATATTTGATTTTGTAGATTACCAACTGAACGCCTTTCCCAAGAAGGATATGTTTTGCGGAAAAGAGAACGGGCAATGGATCTCTTACAGCACAGCCGAAGTAAAAGATCTCATTAACCGGCTTAGTGCCGGGTTAATGAAACTGGGCGTAAGCGGCAACGACATGAAGATCGAGAACCAGGATAAGATAGCCCTGGTCTCGAAGAACCGCCCCGAATGGCTGATGCTTGATATGGCCTGCCAGCAGATAGGTGCTGCCCTCTGCCCCATCTACCCCACCACCAACATCAATGAACTGGAATTTATTTTTAATGATGCGGCTGTAAAATATGTTTTTGTAAGCGGGCAGGATATTCTTGACAAGGTCAATAATATCCGGGATCGGGTGCCCAGTCTTAAAAATGTTTACAGTTTTGATGAACTGCCTGCTGTGGATCATTGGAAAAAACTTCTTGCTGATATAACCGATCCTGATCTTGCAAAACTGGAAGAAACAAAAAGCGGTATCCGGGCCGAACATTGCGCTACCATCATTTACACATCCGGTACCACAGGCACACCCAAGGGGGTAATGCTCAGTCACCGCAATATTGTAAGTAATGTGCTTAATTCTGTAAAAAGTTTTCCCTTTGAACCGAACGTAACCGGAAGAGCATTGAGTTTTTTACCACTCAATCATATTTTCGAACGGATGGTGTCCATGATCTATATCTGCAGCGGCATTTCTATTTACTATGCAGAAAATTTAGATACCATTGCCGAGAACTTAAAAGAAGTAAGGCCTACTTTATTTTCCACCGTACCGAGGTTGCTGGAAAAGACCTATGAAAAAATAATGGCAAAGGGCGCAGAACTGACCGGCATAAAAAAGAAATTATTTTATTGGTCTGTTTCTCTTGCCAATGAATACGACAACATCAAATCAAAAGGCGCCTGGTACAATATACAACTGGCCCTTGCCAACAAGATCATCTTTAGCAAGTGGCGGGAGGCATTGGGTGGTAAGATAGACCTGATCGTAACCGGTGGCGCCGCCTGCCAGGTAAGATTGATACGCATCTTTACGGCTGCCGGCATTCCTATTTATGAAGGATACGGACCAACCGAAAACAGCCCGGTGATAAGCGTTAACCGTAAGGCAAGGGGAGGAACAAAGTTTGGCACCGTGGGCCCGGTGATAGAAGGACAGGAAGTAAAACTGGAAGCCGATGGTGAAATATGTGTAAAAGGCCCCAGCGTAATGATGGGCTATTATAAGCGGCCCGACCTGACCGCCGAAACCATTATTGACGGCTGGCTTCATACCGGCGACATCGGCATTTTTGAAGATGGAAAATATTTAAAGATCACCGACCGGAAGAAAGAACTCTTTAAAACCAGTGGTGGGAAATACGTGGCACCGCAGCCCATCGAAAATAAAATGAAAGAATCGCCCTTTGTGGAGCAGATGATGGTGGTGGGAGCCGAGCAGAAATTTGTGGGCGCCCTGATCGTTCCATCTTTACCCAACCTGAAAGAATGGATGCAGCACAAAGGAATTGCATTTACAACGATAGAAGATGCGGTTCACAATCCAAAAGTATTGGACCTCTATAAAGAACTGGTTGACTCCTTTAATAAATTCTTCAACCACGTGGAGCAAATAAAAAAGTTTGAATTGCTGCCCAATGAATGGACCATCGACAGCGGCGAGCTTACCCCCACCCTTAAATTAAAACGCAAAGTGATCATGGAAAAGTACAAGACAGCCATTGAGCGGATATATAACTAAATGTAAACCGGGGATTTTGATTGTTGGCTATTGATCAAAATCCCCGGTTAGTTTACTCATGCCTGTTGAAATGCATTCATGGAACCTGGATAAAACAGTAAGGTTGATTTTTCATTAAGTTATAAGGCCATTAATACATCGAGGGTTAATCATAGTATCAATATTTTTATCAGCTTTTTATAAATCGCCTACCATCTTCGGGATCTGGTCAAAGTCCTTCGACTTATCAATGAATCCCACTGCCCCCATCTTCTTACACAAACGCTGGTAGTATTCACTCACCTGGTTGCTTATCATGATCACTTTTATCCCAGGATATTCTTTCACAATGAATTTCAATAACTCCAGCCCGTTCTTTCCCGGCAACTGAATATCAAGCAACACGATCGCCGGTTTTTTTTCGGTTATTATCTTCACCGCCGCATTATAGCTGTCTGCCGTAAACAGGTTGTGAACTGCTTTCACCTCTTTCAGCATGCCGCTAAGCCGCTCAATTATTAATATTGAATCATCAACTATTAATAATGATTTTTCTTTTGTTTCAGGCTTAGGCATACTTTTAAAAAGCTGCAGCAAGTTATGGAATTGGCAGGGGCTTAATGTAGTTATGCCGCTGTTGCTAATGTAGAGTAAATACTACGCACATGTAGAACAGCGATAAAAGCAGGATCAGATCAGCTTATTCTCGATTGCATACTTCGTGAGGTCGGAGTTGGATTTCAGGTTCATCTTTGTCATTACCCGGGCACGGTAGGTACTTACGGTGGTAACGCTTAATGAAAGCATGTCGGCAATATCCGATACGGATTTTCCATTGGCCAGGAGTTTCATCACATCAAACTCCCGGTCGCTGAGTGTTTCATGTGGCTGCCGGGTGGAGGCAGAAGAAAATGAGTCGGCGAGTTTTTCGGCAATGGCTTGTGAAATGTATTTTTTACCCAGCAATACTTTCTTAACGGCTTTCACCAGTTCATCGGGTGCCGTGTCTTTACTCAGGTAGCCGGCAGCACCTGATTTTAAAGCACGCAATGCATATTGTTCTTCGGGATGAATGCTTAATATAAGTACCGGCAGGTCGGGGTAACTTGATTTTATCTGCTGCAACGCATCCAGTCCGCTGCGGCCCGGCATGGAAAGATCACTTACCACCACATCCCATTTCTGCGCCATCACTTTTTTAATGAGCTCTTCCGCATCGGGTACTTCATCAATCACTGCATTGGAAAATTCTTCAAGCAATATCTGCTTGAGCCCCTTACGTACAATGGTATGATCATCTGCTATTAATATTCGCAACATAAATAAGTTTTAGCCTGCCGCTTTTACAAATTCCAGTGGAATTGAGATCATTATTTCAGCTCCCTGGCCCGGGGTACTTTTTATTTCATAGGTTCCACCAATGAGCAGGCTGCGTTCTTTAATACCCAGGAGGCCCAGTGTTTTTTTATCTTTTGTGGCATTCACATTAAAACCAACGCCGTTGTCGCTGATACTAAAGTACAACCTTTTATCATCGCTGTCAAGTATGGCATCCACCTTACTGGCATTTGCATGCCGGGCCACATTGGTAAGCACTTCCTGGTATATGCGGAACAGGGCGGTAGCGGGCTTGGGCATTACCGATATATCACCCGCCTTATTGGTAAACACCACTTTGGTACCGGAGCGCCTTTCAAATTCTTCACTCTGCCATTCCAGTGCAGCCAGCAGTCCAAGATCATCCAAAATGCTTGGCCGCAGGTCGGTGGCAATTTTTCGAACAGTAGCGATGGTGGAGTTGACCAGCTCAATGCTGTCTTTCATTTTCTTGTTCACCTCTTCATCCGTGCTTTTTATTTTCCGGGTAAGCCAGTGCATATCCATCTTCAGGCCCGTAAGTTGCTGGCCCAGCTCATCGTGAATTTCCCGGGCAATATTAGTACGTTCATCTTCCCGTATGCTTTGCAGGTTGGAAGCAAGCAGCCGGATATCTTCATACGATTTTTGTAAAAGTTCTTTTGCCTTGTATTGCTCGGTTACATCGTGTGGCAAACCCAGCCAAACCATACGGCCCTCATACATGATCTGGTGACTGTATGTTTCTACATTGATAATGGTTCCGTCTTTCTTTTTATGGCGCCATGCCCGTATATTGATCACGCCCGGCTCCATCTTATCTACTTCTTTCAGGAAATTTTCAACGTTTTCTGCCGGGCGAAGATCAGTTGTGCTGAGTTGCAGAAACTCCTCTCTTGAATAACCGTATTGTTTTATTGCAGCATCATTTACATCAATGATCCTGAGGTCAGGCATGGTAACCATCCACATGGGTAATGGATTGTTGTAAAACAGCAGCCGGTATTTTTGTTCCGACTGGTATATCTTTTCTTCTGTTTTCTTTCGTTCTGTTATATCAACAATACTTCCCCGTATCAATACTTTATTTTCTGAAGGCAGTTTTACAAGCCATACCTCACAGGGTATATTATTACCTTCTTTATCCTTATGTATCCACTCAAAAACCGGTTTTTCCCCCTCAATGGCTTTCCGGATATTTTCTTCCGCCACTTCAGATGACAGTCTGCCATCAGCTTGGTATTCGGGACTGATTGCAACCGGGCTCGTTTTTAAAAGTTCTGCTTCGGTCATTTTGAATAACCGGGTTGCACTGTTGCTTACACTCACAAACTTTTGTTCTTCCACATCAAATACAACCAATGCCTCAGGCGCATTTTCTACCAGGGCCCTGTAAAGTTCCTGGCTGTCAAACAATGCTTTTTCAGCCTGTTTGCGTTCTGTAATATCACGTACGATGGATTGAAAACGCCCATCAAAAAGCCTTTTAGCGCTTATTTCAATTTCGATTATAGAACCATCTTTTCGTAACACCCTGCGTTCATTGATCACCGTACCACCATCTTCCAGCTCTGCCATCCTGATCGGGTGAGTTTCCAGTTCTTCTGCCGGTATCAACGATCTGAACCCGATCGTACAAAGTTCTTCTTTTGTATAACCGAGCATCCGGCATCCGGCTCCATTTACATCTATAAAAATAGTGTCTGCTCCCGCAATAAATATCCCGTCAGACGCCTGTTCAATAATAGTACGGTATTTTTCTTCGCTTTCCCGAAGAGCTTTTGCTGCCATCTCTCTTTCTGAAATATCAAAGCCTACACCCAACAGGCATGTTCGTCCTTCATAGGCTATTGCCAGGCCGGTAAAGTAATAAGGGATCACTTCCCTGTTCTTTAGCAGCAGTTCTGCCTCAACATTGTCTTCCCCGCTTTTGAACACACTGGCAACTTTTTCCTTCATCAACGGTTGAAATTTTTCTTCAAAGAAATCCAGCGCATTCATCTGGCTCACCTCTTCTTCTGTATAACCGGTTACTGTTTCAAAATTCTTATTCCATCTTAAAAAATTGCCATCCTTATCATACAGGTAAAATATACCGGGCAGGCTGTTGATGATGGAATCAGAAAGTTCTTTTTCCCTTATGCTCTGCGATTTGATCATTTCCCTTTCGGTGATATCCTGCATGGCGCCCAGGATACGCAGGGGTTTCCCGGCATCATCATACTTGATGTATGCCCGGTCGTAAAAAGTGCGGTACGCCCCATCAGGCATTCTGAAATGAAATTCTTCAGTAATGAAATTTTCCGTTTTTTCTATGGCTTTATTAAGCCGGCCCACAATAACAAGCCGCTGATCAGGGTGTATTCGTTCCAGGAACATCTCGAAATTTATCTTTTCAGAAGAATCAAACCCATATAAACTGTACAGTTTTTTATTTCCCCATGTTTCATTCGTATTGAAATCATGATCCCATACCGCATCATTGGTTGCCTGGGCGATGATCTCAAACCGTTCGTTGGATATAATGATCTCTTCCGCTGCTTTTTTCCGGTCGGATATATCCCTGCTGGTAATGATGAATCCGATCGTATCTCCTTCTTTCGTTTTCAGCAAGCTTATGCCGCTGAGTAAGTAGGTCTTTACTTTTGTTTTAGGATGAATGAAATTGAATTCGCCCCGCCAGTGCCCTTCACTGAAAACCTTTTTAAACACTTCCTCGTTGCTGCTGCCCGGGAATTCAAAGGTCACCAGTTCGGGGATCCGTTTCCCGGCCACTTCTTCTGTTGTAAAACCATACAGCTCTTCGCAGGCTTTATTCCAGCTTACGATGCACCGGTTCATATCCAGTGACGTGATGGCATCTGATACGCCTTCCAGCAACCTCGACTGGTATTGCAGTTCCTTTTCATTTTTCTTACGTTCCGAAATATCCCGGATAAAACCGATCAGTGTATGTGAACTGGCCATTTTTGAATTCACTTCAATATCCAGCTCCGTTCCATCCTTTTTAAGCAGTTTCCTTTCATACAACAACGCTTTCCCCTGCATCAGTTCATTGATACGAAGTGGGTTTGCATCAATATCATTGTCGGGCAAAAATTTATGCAGGTGTTGCCCCAGCATTTCTTCTTCTGCACAATCACACATCTGGCAAATGCTGCTATTCACTTCAATAATATAACCATCCAGGTCGGTTATAACAATACCATCACTGGCCTGTCCTACCAGGTTGCGGTATTTTTCCTCACTTTCCTTCATTAATAGCTCAGCCTTTTTATTTGCGGTAATATCAATGGCAGATGTAAGCCAGCATTTCTGGTTATTCAGTTCCATTTTTTCTATCGACAGCAAAACCGTAAGTTGTTCTCCTTCCCTGGTTTCAATGGATGCTTCATAATTTTCGATGTACCCGTCTCTATCCAGCAACTGTTCAATTTCTTTACTTACGGATTCTCTTTTTTCAGGGTCAATTTTACTTATCAGCCCGGCTTCTTCAGAGGTTCTGCCGATCAGCATATCCCTGCCAGCCTCCAGTAGAAAAGCATAAGGCTCATTTACATCAACGATCCGCCATTCGGGATCATAAATAGCAAGTCCCAGCAGGTTTGAGTGAAAGGCTTTTGAAAACTTTTCTTCACTTTCTTTCAGTTGCCGGGTACGCACCCGAACAAGCTCGTCTAATTTTTTAGGACGCCCGGCCACATGGTAAATGAATAATCCGCCTAAAATGGAAAACAGCGAGCCAAAAAGAATGAATAAGAAGATATCCCGCAGGTCTTTTATGGATGTTTCCCTGGTCACGGTAAGTTTCCATTCCCCATTGGGTACATTAACAGAAACAGACTGGCCTTCCGAAATATTCCTATCGTGCTGAATGAAGAATTCTTCTTTTTTAGTATCCGGGTTTATTTTTGAAAGCTGAAAGTAGTAACCGTTTTCGCCGGTAGTATTTATGCCGGCTGCATTTAACAGGGTGGGCATTTTTATCACTACGGCCGAAAAGCCCCAGAATTTATTATTCCGGAAAATGGGTAACCGTCCTACTACACCAATGCCCCCCTGCCTTAATTCAAAGGGCCCGGCAAAATACAGTTCCTTTTTTTCAATGGCTTTGTATGCTTCTTTATTCCGGGTGGAGTCTTTTAAAATATCATACCCGATAACTTTTTCATTTCCTTTCAGGGGATATACATAGCGGATCACTCCCCCAGGTACCAGTTGCAACGCATCAATTTCGCTGCCCGATGAAAATATCTGGGTAGCTACGGAATCAAAGTTATTGACCTTACCATTATGATCTATAAAGAAGGAAAGGATCTTGGTAGCCGAGAGGCTGTAAGCAAGCGATTGCTGCAATTTATCAGTTGCTTCATTTGCAACATCATAGGCTTCTTTTTTTTGCGACTCTTTTAAAATAAGATAGCGTTGGTATATTAAAACCGAAAACAAAGAAGCCAGGATAAGAAAGAAAACTGCTCCCAGTATAACAGGTTTGTTTAAAAGAGTAAATGAACTCCCTGTGGAACTTGCCTGGTATCGATAAGATTGTTTAGCTGACATTGTTTGATTAGGACTTCAGAATACCTGGATTTTAAATGAAGTTGGTGATCGTTCTCAGGGTTGCAAATTTAACCATCCGGAAACAACCAGACCCCGAATTCTTATAAAATGTTATACAAATTAAAGTTAGTATAATTCTTACCAGAGTCGTGGTTTTTCTACATAAAAACTAAGATTCTTACTATGCCCTCTCCGACACTATTATTATTTTATTCCCGTTTGATTATAGATTAAACAATTATCCTAACAATATCCAAAACGCCTGTCATGCGTAAAACCGCTGCCCGTAAGATCAGCATCTACCTGAAGATCGATGCCAACAGCATTGATGCTTATTTTAATCCGCATGATCCGGCCAGGCTCGACAGGCGCCAGTTAGGGCACGACTTCCAGGAGTATCTCAACAATTCCATTGTAGGCGCCGGCAGGCATACCACCATTGACTTTAAAGTGTTTTGCTGCGACTCGGGCAATATGCGTTTCATGATAGATCCGCTTATTCGAACCATCCGTCGGCATTTCCAGATACAGAAGACGCTGAAGGAAATGGAATTCAGAAAATTTAAAAGAAAGAATTATATCCTGCTGCTGATAAGCATTTCCATTGTTATGTTTTGCCAGGGGGTTTTACCGCTTGTGTTCGGGCAGGATCACCGTATTCATTCCATGTTCAGCAATGCCATTGATGTATTCAGCTGGGTTATTCTCTGGAAGCCAATTGAGCGGCTGATATTTTACTGGAATCCTTTTTTAAAAGAAATACTGCTGTTTAATAAAATGCAGCATGCAAAAGTAAACATCGTTGAAAGTGAAGAAGAGCTTATTAATTATCACATGGAGCATTATGATGCAGCCTGACCTTTCGGCACAGTCTAAAACCGGGATCGAGAATTACAGCATGCTCAGTTCCGGGGAAGAATATGTATGGATGCCGGTTGTTCATCACAAAGGCAAAAAAGGTTTTTATACAGAGATGCGGTACAACTATGAAGCACAAAAAACAGCGTCGGTATATGTGGGCAAGAGTTTCAGCAAAAAAGGCACGATTACTTATGAAGTTACTCCGATGGCAGGTTTTGTTTTTGGAGAATATTCCGGGGGATCGCTGGCCATGAATGTGGAGATGGAGTATAAAAAAATATTCTTCTCTGCCCAAACGCAGTACACTATAAATAAAGACGACCGCCTGAATGATTTCTTTTTCAACTGGTCGGAGCTGGGATACCAGCCGGTAAAATGGTTTTATGCCGGTGTGAGCACCCAGTTCACAAAAATGAACAAAGCGGCACTTGTTCCTGAATACGGGCTGATGCTTGGCGTGGTGATAAATAAAATAACCATACCGGTTTATGTATTTAACCCATTGGGTGGAAGGAAAAATTACATCATTGGTATAAATGCTGAATGGTGATAAAATAAATTTTACAACCGGCAACCCGTATTGCAGGTACTAACAATAACTATGAATAACTCAATTTTTAAATCCTGTTTATGAAAAAACTAATCTTTACGATCCTGGCTTTATTTTTTGCCTTTATTTCGTTTGCCCAGGTTGGTATTGGTACCACTACCCCCAATTCAACATTGGATGTGCGGGGATCTGTGGCAACCAACTACCGTTCGTTCACGGCAAGTACGTCTGCTTCTGCAACCGATAATTTGCTGGTATTTACCGGCAGCAGTGCCGCTACACTAACTCTTCCTACTGCTGTAGGTTGTGATGGCAGAACCTATATGATAAAGAATGCCAGTACCACCGGCCCAACACCGGTTGTTACAATTGCTACTACTTCGGCCCAAACAATTGACGGGGCAGGTTCATGGACATTGACTTCGGCCAATGAAACCATTACGCTCATCAGCAATGGTGCCAACTGGAATATTTCAGCGCAGAGCTTACCCGGAGGTTCTGGTGTTAACTGGACCCAGAATGGTAATTCACTGGCTTCACAAAAAACAATTGGTACCATCAGTAACCATTCACTGCCATTCATTACAAACAATACCGAAAAGATGAGGCTCACCAATACCGGTAACCTCGGTGTAGGCACATCAACCTTTAATGCTACTTATCCCGAAAAATTACTGGTAGATGCAGGTACAACCACTTCGGTAAATGCCATTGTAGGGAAAGGATCTATTGATAGTTACCTGCAGTTGAATATTCAGAATAATTCTGCCGGAACGAGTGCTTCATCGGATGTGGTTGCAACGGCGAACAACGGAAGTGAAACAACCAACTATGTGGATATGGGTATCAACGGCGGTAGCTACACCGGTGGTGTAATGGGTGCAGCCAACGATGCCTACTTATATAGTATAGGGCAGAATTTGCTTATTGCAACCGGCACGGCTGCAAAATCTTTGGTGTTTATGACAGGTGGTACCACCCAATCAACCAATGAGAGAATGCGGATCGATGGCAATGGTAAACTGGGTTTGGGCACGAACACTATTCCCAAAGCAGGCATTGGTTCGGCTAAGTTTGCCATTGAAGGTGCCGATGGATCAACCAGCGGGCCACATATGCAGTTCACCACTTCTGCCGATAATTATCCCCTGATGCAATTCATGCCCTGGCAGCACGATTTTCAATACATTCCTTTCGATGCTTATTTCGACGGCGCTTCATGGAAAAGCGGCACAACCACAGGTGGTAATTTTGTATTGGCTAAAGAATCCGGAAAATTTCTCTGGTACTATGGCAATACAAATACACAGGGCGGTGCCATTACCTGGAGCCCGGGCGTAACATTAAATAACGCAGGTAAGGTAGGCATTGGTACGTCAACCTTTAATGCAACCAACCCCGAAAAATTACTGGTAGATGCAGGCACCACTACTTCCGTAAATGCCATCGTGGGCAAGGGATCTATTGACAGCTACCTGCAACTGAACATTCAAAACAATTCAGCTGGTACCAGTGCTTCATCTGATGTAGTGGCTACAGCAAATAACGGAAGTGAAACAACCAACTATGTTGACATGGGTATCAATGGCGGAAACTATAGTGGCGGTGTTATGGGTGGCTCAAATGATTCTTACCTGTATAACATGGGCCAGAATTTTTTGATCGCTGCAGGTACAGCCGCAAAATCTCTGGTATTTATGACCGGTGGCACTTCCCAGGCAACCAATGAAAGAGTACGTATTGATGGCAGTGGAAATATGGGGATCGGCACAAATGCTCCTACTCAAAAACTTGATGTAAGTGGTAACCTTCGCCTGAGCGGTGCATTTATGCCGGGCAATGCGGCCGGAACATCGGGTTATTTTTTACAATCAAATGGTGCTGGGGTGGCTCCTTCATGGGTTGATGCCAGTACGTACATGGGTACGGTAGCCTGGATGCAGGGAGGAAACGGTGTGTCTTCTATACAAAAAATAGGTACAACATCAAATTATGACCTTCCTGTCATTACTAATAATATCGAAAGAATGAGAGTAACTAACGCAGGAAATGTTGGTATCGGCACTTCTAGTTTTAATGCCACCAATCCCGAAAAATTCGTTGTTGATGCAGGAACAACTTCTTCTGTAAACGCCATTGTAGGTAAAGGATCGATCGACAGTTACCTGCAATTGAATATTCAGAATAATTCAGCCGGCGCAAACTCATCTTCTGATGTGGTGGCTACTGCAAACAACGGAAGCGAAACAACTAACTTTATTGATATGGGTATTAATGGCGGCAGTAACACAAGCGGTGTTATGGGTACCGCAAACGATGGCTACCTGTACAATGTTGGCCAGAATTTATTGATCGGCACAGGATCAGCTTCAAAATCCCTGGTGTTTATGACAGGTGGTACCACCCAGGCAACCAATGAAAGAATGCGCATTGACGGAAATGGAAATGTAGGCATAGGAAACAACAGCCCTACATCAACCCTGCATGTTACCGGTTCAACTGCACACTCAATTACAACGAAGACTGCAACGTATACTGCAACGGCAAGTGATTATACCATTCTATGCAACAATACTTCCGGCGCCATCACCATTAACTTACCCGCAGCAGCAGGATGTACAGGAAGGGTGTATGTGATCAAAAAAATATCAGGAGCTTCAAATAACGTGGTAATTGATGGAAATGCTTCTGAGACCATAGATGGGGTTACCACAAGAACACTTACACTGCAGTATGAAAGTGCGGCGATCCAATCAAATGGCTCAAACTGGTTTGTTATATCAAACCTGTAGAAGCTGTAATTAAAAAACCATGTTCATATAAAGCGCACTATGAAAACATTTTTAAAAACACTGGTACTGACCACACTGCTTTTACGAAGGTTTAAAAACATCTTCTACAAAAGCCCGGTTACAGCCAAAATACTGTTGTTGCTGATGCTGCCGGTTGCATCCCTGGCCCAGGTATCCGTTCAAAACAACGGCACTTTATATGTAAGTACATCAGCAGATATATTTCATGTGAACGGATCATTCACCAACGCTTCCGGTGCAGCCCTCACCAATAACGGAATGTTTTATATAAGCCAGAACCTGAGCAACAGCCAGTCATCGATGGCTGTTGGTACCGGAACCCTTTTCCTTAACGGAAGCAGTTTGCAAACCGTTAGTGGCACGCAAACTTTTAAAACGTATAACCTGGTAACAGATAATGCTGCCGGGTTTCTGCTCAACAATAACCTGAGCGCAAGCGGGGTTCATGCTTACACAACCGGGATGATCAGCACATCGGCCACACCAAATTACATGATCTATGAAGCAGGATCATCCTATTCCGGAAGCAGCGATGCCAATCATGTGAACGGCTGGGTGAAAAAATTCGGCAGCACCGCTTTTACCTTCCCTGTTGGCAATGCTTCTTACCTCAGGCCTGTTGATTTAAGCAATCTTTCTGTTTCGGGAGAATTCAATGTACGTTATAATACAAGTCCCACACCCAATTATGCCAGTCTCAACACGCCGCTTGTGCTGGTGGATACATTTGAATACTGGACGATTAACCGGGTAAGTGGAGGCAGCGCCCAGGTTACCATGAACTGGGACCAGAGCAAAGTGCCCTTCCCGAATGTAACGCTGGGTGGGGTTAGGGCAGCTTCCTTTAGTGGCCTGTGGAATAACATAGGTGGTGCAGGCATTGGAGTAGTCGCCACTTCCGGTACGGTTACTTCTAACAGCACCAACATATTCAATACGGATTTTGTGATCGGCAGTACATCGTGGGTGCTTCCTTTAAGGATTATCAGTTTTTCAGCAAGCCGTTCAAACGGGTCCACAAGGATCAATTATACCATTGGAAACGAGCTGAACATTAACCGTTACGAGCTTGAACGGAGTGATGACGTAATAAGTTTCTATACGATCAATACACACGCTGCATTCAACCGCAATGGTACAGAATTTTACAGCTACAATGACAACGCCGCACTGAAAGGAACCGCTTATTACCGGCTTAAAGTAATTGCGTTCAGCAGCCAGGTAAGCTATTCTGCCGTGGCTTCTGTTTCAGATCATTCAAAAGATCTTTATGTGATAAAGAATCCCATAGATGAAAGCATTGAAATTTATGCAGGGACATCTGCGACCGGAACGTACAATTATTCTATTACATCCGTAAATGGGCAGGTGATGCAGGCAGGAACGCTCGACATCAAACAGCCGGGCACTTATTCCATAAAACTGCAATCGCTGTTTGCGGCCGGGTCGTATATGCTGCTGATGCAAAACAAGGATATCAGTTTGCAAAAGATGGTCATCAGGAAATAAGGTATCTCTCCCTAATAAAAAAAGGCTCCTGCATGGCGGGAGTTTTTTTATGCCAATGCAGGCAATAGTTTTATTTCGTTGCGGTAGAGAATGATCTTCTTATCATTTTCCAATTGCTTAAGCAGGCGGGATACCACTACCCTGGAAGTGGCCAGGTCATCGGCGATCTGGTAGTGCGATGCTTTTACCACGCTGGAGCCTGAGAGCCGTTGTTTTTCTTTCAGGTAGGCGATCAGGCGTTCATCTAATTTATGAAAGGCAATGCTCTCGATGGACCGTAGAAGTTCCAGGAAACGTTCATTAAAGCTGCGCATGATATAATTCTTCCAGCTTGGATATTTACAAAGCCATTCTTCCAGTTTGGCATGCGGAATGGCAATCAATTCCACCTCATCTTCCGCAATGGCCTTTACTTCACTTTTCTTTGCTTCCATGCAGCAGCTGTATGCCATGGAGCAACTTTCACTGCTGGACAAATAATACAGCAATATCTCCTTACCCGTTTCATCCATGCGCAACACTTTGATGGTACCGTTTAAGATAATGGGCATCATCCGGATGTATTTGCCATAATCCATCACCAGGTCGCCTTCTTTAAAATGCTGGATCTCACCAAACTGGTATATTTCCTTTACCAGCTCCGGTTCAAAAAGGGCGCTGAATAGCGGTTCGTTCTGCATAATTTTTATGAGCGTGGGTTCAGCGCAAAAATATGCAGAATAATTTCCCCATTGGTAAATTTAAAATCCCGACTTAATATAACTCCACCCCTCTTCCTGTTTTGTTATTACTTCAACGATCCCCGATTTTACAAAACCGGACTCCGGCACTATTTGTTCTTTAGTGACTTTCCGTTCGCTCATTGAAAATTCACAAGCCGCAAAAAAAACACCCTTTGCTTTCATTTTACTGATCCCTTCCTGGACCGTAGTTCTCGAGATCATTAACATTGACAGGCCGGGGCCCTGGCAAACCACTTCAATTTTTGCATCGGGAGATATCGAAAGCACATTGTTCAGTTGCTTCATCAGCGATTTATGGGCAAGGGTATCTTCACTGGTAAGCTGGAATATAATTTTATGCGTTTGTGCTTTTAGGGCAACGGTGGCAAATAAAACAACAACAAGGATCAAGATCTTTTTCATAACCTGTTTTTTAAGTGATTAAATTTATCGGGCCTCTTTAAAAGACCTTCGCTTTTGTTTCTGGCAATTTTTATTTAGTAGTTGCTGCTTTTTTCTTTTGTTCTTCCAGGAGGGGTTTAAACGGTCCGTACTTATGCTGCTTTTCACTAAATGCATCTGCATATGGACCAAAAGGATGATCAATCGGTTTCATTGATCTGTCGGGCCAGTCTTTTGGTACATCAATATGTGGCCGCTGCTGTGATAATACGAACGCCGCAACATCCCATGCTTCTTCATCTGAAAGCTGCGGGCTGGTATGAATGGTACCCTGCGGCATATTGTACTTTACATACTTTGCAAAATTGCTGATTCGGTAAAGGCCGGCACCGTCATTAAAACTGCTGTTGCCCCAAAGTGGCGGGTAGGTAAATTCTGTTTTATCAATATTCAATACGCCGCCGCCGTTTGGCTGGTGACAACTCTGGCACTTCGCTGTAAAAACAAGTTGCCCTTTGCCGGGATCAGCGGCCCGGTCTAAGTAAGCAAGATCTTTAAACCCAGAGCCCGCTGCCTTTTTACCTTTCGGAACATTTGAGCCGACAAAATCGATATATGCTTTGATGGCCTTCATTTCATTTCCGGTTGTATCCAGTTCTTTTCCATTAAGGCTCCGTTCAAAACAATCATTCACTCTTTTATAGATCGTTTCAACAGCACCGCTTCTTGCCCTGAATTTTGGATACAGCGATGCAACAGAACCATAATTATTTCCATACACAACCGTACCCGCCTGCAGGTGGCAGTTCTGGCAATTCATACCATTGCTCATTTTTAATACCGAACCATTGGGGCCAAGGTATTTTGAAGTATGCGCAACCAATTCTTTACCGTATTCCACCTGTTTTTTTAGTTTGATATCCGTGATGCTGTTTATATCCGGTGCTGCCCAATAAGTGGTTGTATCTTTTTTTAAGTCGGAACCTGCCGGAATCTGTTGTCCGGCTTTTTCTGCCTGGTTGCTTTTATATACAATGAACGGCATCGCAATGACAGCAACAACCAATACCCCGATCACCAGCAGAAGTATGTTGATGACCGATAAAAGGCTCCTGATCTCTTTATCAGTATCCCGTTCATTGTTTTGCATATTCGATTCATCCGGAAGTTTATTGGTGAAAGCACTTCCGTATGCAAAACAAATATAATCGACTGAATCAACAAGCCATAACCTGATCCGGTTATTCTTATTTTACCAGCCGGCTTACGTCTTCCCAGGTGCCGCCATTAATCACATTTTTAAATCCATTGCTCTCGAGGATGCCTTTGGCCTGGCCGCTGCGCATGCCGCTGCGGCAAAACAGCACAATACTTTCTTTTCCTTTGAAAGTAGCCAATTGAGCCGGTATCATGTCTAAAGGAATGTTTACAGCACCGGGCACACTGCCTCCGGAAAACTCACCGGGCGTACGAACATCCACCAGGAAAGCACCCTTATCAATACTGTTTTTCAGGTCAGCAGACGGCTGACCACCAGCAAATAATTGTTGGAACAAACTCATTGTTGTGAATTTATGTTGTGAATTTTTTTATTACCCCGATCAACCCGGCTTTATGAACCACCCCGCTTTGCCGCCATAATGGTTTGCCGTTCTTAAATAAGATCAGCGTGGGTACGCCCTGAACCTGGTATGCATGCGCCGCCTGCGGACTTTTATCTACATCTACTTTTATGATGGTAGCTGCATCACCCAGTTCTGCCTTTACATCTTTTAAGATGGGAGCCATCATTTTGCAAGGGCCACACCATTCGGCAAAAAAATCAACCAGCACCAGTTTGTCAGAATGTATGATCTCGTTAAATGTCATTTTTATTTTGGGTTACTTTTTCTTTATTTTCTTTTTTAAACATGCCTAACAACAATGCACCCATTAAGGCGCCATACAGCGTACTGTTGAGTGGCTTTGAAGTAATGGCACAGGTGCCGGATGAGCAACCTACCTGCTGCCAGTAGATATAACCGGCAACAGCGCCTGCCGCTGCCCCAATAAAATAAAGCAGGTTATTCTTAAACCACTTCTTCATAAATGATGTCTTTAGCGTTGGGATCTTCCTTTCGAACAGGCGCTGCACAATTACCGGTGGCACAGCAACCCAGGTTAAAAACAGGCATTGCTGTAAATAAGATGCCGATCATTCCAAACAGAACATCTTTGGCCATTACAGCCTGAACCAAAATGGCGATGCCCATTGCCAGCCGCAACACCCGTATAAAATTCCAGTTACTGAAAATCACCTGTTTCATTTAAAGTTCTTTAGTATCACAAAGTTAACCCATAACAGTAACGCTCCTGGTAACAAAGGTTACATAAAAAGCAGCCGAAGCGCTGCCCTCACAGTAATGGAATATTTACTGCTTATTTGATCATCAATTTGCAGTTATTGTTTTTTTGTCTTACAGGTATTCAATCCTATCAGTGTATAAAGCGGGCAAAAACTTACCAGGCTGGTTAATACAAAAACCCCAGCCAATACCAAAAGCACGATACCAAAAGTTCCGGTAACCGTATTGGTAAAGTATAATACTGCCATTACCACCGCCAGCAATATCCGTATCATACGATCGGCATTTCCCATGTTCTTTTTCATATTTTTAAATTTTAAGAAAGTTAAAAAATATCCGGGGTCTTTTCGGTAACATTTGTAACATTAAAGAAGAACCCGGGAACAACTCCGGGACCGGCTTCACCAATCTTACTCCTTATAACATAGTTGTCGGGCACACGTAATCTGTTCTTGGCACATTTGTTTTTATTATTTCACTGAAGCCGCCGGCCACATCTGAAAAATTATCCCAGCCCCGTTGTTTTAAAATAGATGCAGCGATCATACTGCGATACCCCCCTGCACAATGCAGTACAAAGGGTTTATCCCTTGGAAATTCTGCCAGGTGATTATTTATCTGGTTCAATGGAATATTTATTGCATCAACCAGGTGCTCGACATCGTATTCGCTTTTCTTGCGGATATCAAACAGCACCGGCTTTTCCGTTTCATATAGTGTTGCAAACTCAGCAGCCGTGATACGTCTAGCAGATTCTGTTTCTTTCCCGGCCTTCTTCCATGCTTCAAAACCACCGTCCATATAGCCCAGTGTGTTATCATAGCCTACCCGTGACAAACGGATGATACACTCCTCTTCCCTGCCAGGATCAGTTACTAACAATATCTCCTGTTTTACATCGGGTATCATTTCTCCCACCCATTGTGCAAAATTTCCGTCGATGCCGATATTGATGCTGTTGGGAATAAAAGCCTTTGCAAAATCAGAAGCCGCCCTTGTATCCAGTATTACAGCTCTTGTTTCATTGGCAATGGCTTCAAACTCCGGAACCGCCATTGGTCTTTTTCCTCTTTGCATGATCGTATCCAGGCTTTCGTAACCTTTAATATTCATCAGCACATTCTGCGGAAAATAAATGGGCGGCGTGGTAAGGCCGTTTAGCAGTTGTTTCACGAACTCATCTTTTGAAAGCGATGGGTTCAATGCATAATTCACTTTTTTCTGGTGGCCGAGTGTATCAGTCGTTTCCTTGCTCATCATTTTACCGCAGGCACTTCCTGCCCCGTGATTTGGATAAACGACCAGGTCATCACTTAATGGCATGATCTTATTGCGCAATGATTCAAATAAGTGGCCGGCCAGTTTTTCCTGTGTTAATTCGGCTACCACATGCTGTGCAAGATCCGGCCGGCCTACATCTCCAATAAATAAGGTATCGCCGGTAATGATGCCATGTTCCTTGCCATGTTCATCAATGAGCAGGTAGGTGGTGCTTTCCATCGTATGGCCAGGGGTATGTATCACTTTAACCGATGCCTTGCCTACTTTAAAGACCTCGTTGTCTTTTGCAACAATGGCTTCATAAGCCGGTTTTGCCGTTGGGCCAAAAACAATTTTTGCCCCCGTCTTCTTCATAAGGTCTAAATGCCCGCTTACAAAGTCGGCATGAAAATGCGTTTCAAAAACATATTTGATCTTCGCCTTGTCTTTTTCTGCCCGGTTAATATATGGCTGTACTTCCCGCAAGGGGTCAAAAATGGCGGCTTCGCCATTGCTTTCCAGGTAATAAGCGGCATGGGCTATGCACCCGGTATAAATCTGCTCCAGTTTCATATTTGATACTTTTTCATATTTAATTATCATAGCAAAAAGTCCTCTGCAAAAATTCAAAATAATCGGTCATTGTACCAGTAACGACTGTTACAATAAGCTATGATTTATATCAGTTCCAGAATGGCCCCTCACTTTGTATGCAAAGATGTGGCGGATAATAAGGAAGCTCTGTTACATTAGTTACAATTTCTCCCCACTTTTATTTTCTTTATGCTTACGGCTGTAATAGATCCCTGCAATATAAGCTATCAATAAGGGGATGGTAAGGAGTGCTGAAATACCTGTTAACAGCATTAAAACAAAATAGGAGCTTTCGTGTGGTGAAGGATCATGTACACCACCCATTATATTAAAAACTACCCGGTGTAAATTAAGCGCAGTTAACGTTGAAATGATCAAACAGATGGGCATTAAAGTAACAGTGAAGATATTACCATAGCTCAGCCGGGTAAACCGCTTTAAGAAATAATTCAACAGGCAGAGCCGCCATACCGCCACGATTGCGAGGAACCAGGCATTGATGCTGTTTGCGGTATCTATATTTACAAATTTTTCAACAGGTATTGCGTACAGGATGGCCGGAAAAGAAGTCAGGCCGATGAATGTAACCACGGTAAAATAATTCCACTTATCTACCTTAAATGGTTTAACAATGATCCATATAAAAGCAGCCAGAACAAAAATATAGATCACCGATCCAAGCCCCAGGTGTTGAAGAAGGCTTGCCTTATCATCATCCCAATAGCGACCCATACCAACAATCCATGTACCGATCAGTGCTGAAATAAAATGACGCTTATCGAATTCAAGCATTTTTTCGCGGCTTAGCCGGAAAGTTAAAAGCAGGAGGATCGTCTTCAATACATTCATAAGACATCTAAGGTATTTTTTTACCGCAAATAAAAAAAGCCCCTGCTTTACCAGGAGCTTTAATTAGATTGTGGCCTCGCCAGGAATCGAACCTGGATCTGGAGCTTCGGAAACTCTTATACTATCCATTGTACTACAAGGCCGGAGGTAGTTTGCCGGTTAATTGGTTTATTAGTTAATCCATTAATTGGTAGGTGCTTCACTTATTATAAAGACCCATCACTTTTTAAACCCTTACACGAATTAACTAATAAACCATTTAACGTGTTAACATCATCATTTTCCCAGATGTGAGAAGTTACTACCGAATATTTTTACCGCTATGGCGAGCAATATTACGCCAAAAAATTTTCTAATGACCACCATTCCGTTGGAGCCGAGCATTTTTTCTATCCATTTGAGCGATCGTAAAACCAGGTAGATGAAAATACAGTTGACCAGGATACCGATGAAAATATTAACATCATTATAGTTCGCTTTTAAACTCATGATGGTGGTAAGGGTACCCGATCCGGCAATTAAGGGAAATGCGATGGGAACCACACTCCCGCTTTTTGGGTTGCCATCCTGCTTAAAAAACTCAAGGCCCAGCACCATCTCCAGCCCGATGATGAATATTACAATGCTTCCGGCAACGGCAAAGGATTGCACATCCAGCCCGAGTATGTTCAGGAACTGCTGTCCAACCAGCAGGAATAATATCATTAAACTACCCGAAGCAAGTGTTGCCTGCAACGACCTGATCTCACCCCCCATTTTAGCCCGCAACGATGCCAGCACAGGAATGTTACCAACCATATCAATTACCGCAAAAAGCGTAAAGGAAATGGTAAGTATCTCTTTGGCCGACAGGTTGTCAAGTGTCATTCCGTTTATTTTTGCAAAGATAGTCAGCTAAAAACAAAGTGGAGATTATGCCTGTTTATAAACAGGTACTTCTTTAAAAACGGCATATTCTTTCTGAAGAAAAGCAAGGCAGTTGATGCAAAGACAATCCTTAAACTTCGATTCAACATAAACCCGTTCTTCTGCAGATAAATTGATGGCGCTGCACTGGCATTGTGTAATGCTGCCCGCTTTGCATTCAAAAGATGAATGGCAGCGGGGACAGTTTTTTGTTTCATGTTTATGCATGCAGCATTTTTTAGGAGATCCTGGATTGGCAATTTATACCAATCCATTATCAATATTTTTACCAGGTAAATGTAACTCCTCCATTCACCATAAAAGGAATGGAATTATATCCCCGCAGGTCGAAGAATTTTCTGTTGGTTATGTTTTGTGCATCTGCAAAGAATTTTAAATGACTCTTGCATTTATATTCTGCATACGCACTTAACAGGAAATAACTATCAAGCAATATATCCTCTTTCTGATATCCTCCAACATCATACCGGTCGCTTACCCTTTTAGCGCCGATGCTTGCATACAGTCCTTTAGTGAACAGGTAGCCGATGTTCAGGTTGAAGCTGTGCTTTGGCCGGCGCAACAAATAGGAGTATGAAGTGTCGTGAGTTGATTTCCTGCTCTGTGTATGTTCCTCTCCTGTTATCAACGTATAATTGGCAGAAATATCCAGGTTTTTAACCGGCCTTGCCGAAAGTTCAAGCTCAAGTCCATCAACTTTCTGTTTTACAAAATTGAAATATTTAAAATTAACATAGTCGTAGTCGATCCCGTTCTTTATGTCCCGGTGAAAATAAACAATACGGCTGCTGATCTTTTCATGTGTTTGCTGAATGCCTGTTTCGTAGTTGGTTGATCTTTCAGGCTGCAGGTCGGTGTTGCCGCTGTATTGATCAAACACCTGGTAAATGGATGGCGCCTTGTACCCGGAAGCGATGCTTGCAAATACCCGCCAGTTCTCACTGATGTTGTACGAAGGGTTAAATGTGTACGTAGCATTGCTGCCATAGCGGGAATGGTTATTGGTTCTTCCACCCAGCTCCACATTTAATTTTTTATTGAGTGCACTGAAGAACAGGGAAGCATAAAAAGATGTTTGATGCAAAGAACTGTCGAATGCCGGAGGGTCATAAGGGCCAAAGAAACTCTCAGAATAATATTTTTGATGCATATTGGCCCGCCGGTGATCTGCGCCAACAAGAACAGCCAGCCATTTTGCTGCTTCAACACTGCCGTACAATTCCACATACTGTGTACGTCCGTTGTATTTATTATCCTCGTAGGTTGTAAACCCCGGCCTGTCGAGGCTGTCATTCAGGTATTTTCTTTTTACTTCGCCGTATTGATAATTCGCCGTAATGCTTACGATCCCTTTTTTAAAGTATGCCCCAACGCCTGAACTAAGGTTATTATTTCGGATGAAATAATCATTTTCATCTGCAAAAATTCCGGCATCAATATTTGCCCGGTACGTGCTGTATTGTACAAATGTCTTCAGTTGCAAAGATGGTATCAACTGGTATTGAACGGCTGCATTGAACACATCGCCGTTGTATCCGTCTTTATCAAAATCACCATTCCCGGTACTGTCGTAAGCCGAAGAAAACCCATTGGTTTTAAGTTTTGCATAACGGGCGGTATAGGTCAGCTTGCCCGCTTTGCCATACAGTTGAAGGTTTCCCCGAACCGTATTCGTATTGCCAAATGCCAGCGTTGCTTTTACATTAACAGGTTTCTTTACATCTTTTTTTACGGTGATGATATTGATGACTCCGGCTATTGCATCGCTGCCATATAAAGTAGACTGAGCGCCCTTACATATCTCTATTCGTTCCACATCCGTAATGGAAAATATGTTCAGGTCAAATTCGCTGTTGATCATGGATGGATCACTGACCGGGATGCCGTCAAGCAATACCAGTGTTCTTCCGGATGACCCACCTCTCATAAAAACCGTTTGCACGCTGCCTGCTGCATTATATGCGCCGTTGATAGTAATGCCGGCCTGTTCGTTCAACACCTGGGCAACCGACTTGCCACTGCTGCATTCGATCTGTTCTTTGCTGATAACGGCAATTACTTTACCCGTCTGCGATTGTTTGATGGGATTTTTAGTGGCTGTTATAACCACTTCATCCAGAATTTTTGTACTGTCTTTTTGTGCGTACAGGGAACTGCTGAATAAAACAGCAGCCGCAATAAAAATTTTCTTTTTCATTGTTTGAAAAATTTTTTTGTGACTGCTTCCTGGAAAAAAAAGATAGAGATATAAAAGCCGTTAAGCCGTTACATTTCCTGCCTTTCACCCGAAAGCGTTGAATGATTGTTGATGGACCAGGCAGGTCTTCTGGCTTAGGCTTTACCTTCCCATCCCGCCTTAAGCGGAACAGTGGTCTGAAGAATTTTACTCCTACGGCCCCTCCTTTGGAGGGATTTAGGGAGGCCTTTACAGCTACGGGGATAGCTCCCGAATTGAACGGGATTCCCTTTTAATCCCCCGCCTGAAGCGGGAGAACCAGATCTGCTGCAAATGTAATGTAGATAATAATTGCTGGCTAAAAAGATATTCAACTGATGTGAAAAAATAAGAAAGCCGCTGCATGGCAGCGGCTTTTAAAATTATTTAAGACAGAATTATTCTTCAGTCTTCCGGCATTCCCCAACTATAGTATGAAAAACGTTATGCGCTTCTGTGATCTGCTTCATCAGCATTTCATTGGAAGCCTTTGCATCCACAGCTTTTTTTACTGCCGTACATTGCACAACCAGTTTTTCCAGCGCCGCCTTTGTTTCTGCGGGTTTAAAATCAGCCGGTATGGGCGCTGCCTGCCAGCTTTTTGCAGCCAGTAAAAGGCTGTCTGCTTTTTCCTTTAACGGAGCAAAATTACCTTCCTCCGCAGGGTGAAAAGTAGATGACATAAAAGAATGAAAGGTTTTCAGTTCTTTCCACTCCGGTTTTGTGTTTTGGGCATACATTGCCGTAATTCCTGTCAGCAGCATCACTGCCAGCAGCATGATCTTTGTTTTCATTTGTTATTATTTAGCGGTTAAATATTGTTGCGGATCTTTTAAAAACTCTTCCTTACATTCTTTTGCGCAGAAACCGTATACTTTTCCTTTATAATGGGCGGTATCTTCAACTCCTGCCTTTACAGGCATGCCGCATACCAGGTCTGTTTTGGAATCGAAGGCCAGGTTTTTGAGTTTCGTTTTTGCCGAATCTGTTTTGACCGCCATGGGCGGCATTACCGGCTCCTGCTTTTGTTCTGGTTGGTTACAGGCAGTAATGATCAGTAAAAAGTATGCAGGTATTTTTTTCATCGTGTTATCTGTTTGATTCCAATTCTTTGAATAATTCGATATGGGTATCCTTTTCGTGGTACTTAATAACCATTACCCGGTAATATATTTTTATGGTAATGCTTATCACAATCCCGGCCATAAAAAACACCACATACATCCGGCCGGTTTCGGTAAGCATCCACCGGAATATTTCTTCTCCGGAATTGTAAAGGAACCACACAGCGGTAATAAGAGCTGATGCAAAGCTTATTTCTTTCAGTTCCTGGTAATAATACCAGGTTTTCAGTTTACCCTGTACCAATTTTAGCAGTTGTTTCATTTTTTAAATGTTTTGTTATCCCTTATAAGAGAAAAGAAATATGCACCATCATCCGGTTATTGGCTTTTACAAAACCATTGGCCAGGTTCTGAGACAAAGGTGTTTGCCAGTTAGCTCCAAGGGATATTTTTTTAAATGTTGTTTCAATCCCAAGTGATCCCATCAGCAGGTTTCCCCCGGAAACGTCTACCATGATCTTATTATCAATATCCTTTTTTGAATTTTCGTACAGGATGCCTGCATTGGGGGCAATGGTGAATTTGTTTTTGATCCGCCATTTGTAATAGACCTGGGCAGTTGTGTTCAGCTTGTTTCCGTAACTGTACCCGTATTTATTGGATGTGGTTATTTTATACCCTGCTGAAATATTCAGTCCTGCATCCTGTATGCGCAGGTCATAAATGGCATTTAACGAAAAATCGTAGCTGGCCGTGCCCAACTGAAACAGGTTGGTGTTTTGTGAAATATTCAGTTTATCAGACGGCGTATATTTTCCCGTAGGCAGTTTTACGCCCGCCCCTATCCATAAGGACTGAACCATCATTTTCCCCGACATGATCATCCGTTTGCTATTCAATGCCTGGTAATAACCGGTAAATGAAATATCACCCAGCCCGTTTTTTGAATGAGTGGTACCCTGGTTTTCCCGTTCATTAAAAGCATAAGGAACTGCTGCCATCACCCGGAACCTTTTCCCGATATTCCAACCTGCCCACAATTCCATTGTCTGGTATCTTTCTGCAGATGTGAGGTAGGTTGTAGTTCCGCCGGCCCCGATATGCGTTGTTAAGGAATTAAACCGGTACCGGAAACCAAAAATATGTTTATGAAATTCCGGCAATATCCCGATGTAATAACTTCCTACGCCGCAACCACATATATCACATGCATTGGCTTCTGCAATAAAGAAAAGGGTAATCACCAGCACAGTTATTTTTTTCATAATGATTTTTTATTAGTCCGATAGGCGTTTATCAAATAAAAACGACCTGTCATTCAGGGTATTTAAGAATGCTGTGATCCTGGTTTTTTCTTCGGCTGTAAGCGGAATGCCCAATGTGCTGTTTTGCTGAAGCAGCGGATCGAGATTAGGTGTGTTTTGCACCTGTGTTGTGTAATGATCAAGCACCGCACTTAAGGTCAGCAGCCTGCCATCGTGCATATAAGGCGCCGTATAAGCCAGGTTGCGCAGGCTTGGTACTTTAAACCTGTACCGGTCTGCGCTGTTCTGTGTTACCAGGTATCTGCCTTCATCATTCACCATACTTATTGCCAGGCCATTGTTCCTGAAACTGTTGTCGGTAAACAAAGGTTCCTGGTGACAGTTTCCGCATTTCTGTTTTACCAGTTCCCGACCGGCAAGTTCATCGGCTGTAAATGTTGCATTGCCCTGGTGGCGCATAACACTGTCGTACTTGCTGTTGCTGCTTACACACATTGCCATGAACTGCGATAAAGATTTTAAGAACGCTGTGGTGGTAATATCCTCCGACCCGTATGCTTTCTTAAATAATGCCGGGTACTGCGGCGAACTGCGCAGTTTGTTTAAAACATTCGGCATGGTTTCATCCATTTCCAGGTGGTTGGTAATAGGTGCAACAGCTTGCAGGTCCAGGTCGGCAATTCCGCCATCCCACATAAAGCTGCTGTTCCATGCAAGGTTCATGATGGGCGGAGAATTGCGGGTACCCATCCTGTCGAAAATACCGTGGCTTACCGTATGCCCATGGTGAGTAAAAGCAGCGGTCTGAATATGACAACTTCCGCAACTGATGGTATTGTTGGCCGACAGCATGGTTTCGTAAAACAATTTCCTGCCCAGTTCAAAACCATCTTTGGTAACTGTATTGGTATTAAAATGATAAACGGGTTCGGGAAAATTTGTTGGCTTTTGAAAACCCACAAACGGAGCCGGAATTGTATCGGTAACTTCTTTCTGACAGGCATAAATGCCCGCCAGAAAGAAGATGATGAATAACCAGTATTTACGGTTCATAGTAATCAGTTTTCGGTATGATCGTGCCTTATCATATTAGTATAATTATTGGCAACTGGCGTACCGGGCGCTGCAGAATGTATCATTGCTATTGTGGCAAAACTCATAGTGGTGGTACCGCCTAACGCTTTCAGGATATCAACCATCAAATGAATATTGGTTGATTTACTGGCTTTTACTTTTGGCGTACCCCGGGCCGTAAGATCCAGCGTGATCGTCTTTAAATTATTGGGCTGTGGGGAGCTGTAGCCGCCAAAGCCGCCAACATGGTATTGAAAAACACCACCCATGGCCGGAATTGAAGGCGAAGTGCCATCCATCTTAAAGAAGATATACCCGCTGTTCCAGCTCCAGTACATATCGGCAGCTGCACCGCTTACGTCTAATACCCCGGTACGCTGACTAACATCCATTGTATTGCGGAGACTGTCAACTCCCAGTACAAAACTTACGCTTGTATATTCTCCCTCGGGTACGCTTAATTCTGCCTCGTGGGTGGCGGGGTCGCTTTCATCAATTAAAAAATAGCTGTCGTTCTGCGGCACGGTATAAACGGTACCATTTGCATTTGTAAGTTTAAAATTGCTTACATAATATTTCAGCTTTGTTACTTTAAAACTTTCACCAGCCGCATTGGTGTAGTTACCGGTATTTAACTGCAGGTCGGCTGTGCCGGCTATATTATCAAACTCTACAGACAGGTCGGCCTTTACATTGGGGTCGTATTCCGGTGTTGAGTCTTTTTTACAGGATGAAAGCAGGATAGTACTTAATACCGCAATGCTTAAAAATTTCTTCATTTTTTATTTTTTATACGTGTTTACAATTATTGAGCAATACTGTCAATGCCGGCATCGGCAAAATGATCAGTACATTCCCCTGCACAGGTTTGGCAAAACATAACCAGGCAGGTACCTGCAGCCATCGTGCATCACACAACAATCGGGTTGCATGAAGGAATGCTGCATTTAATGATCAGGAAATTAAATAAGAGGGGAAGACTATACCTGTGGCGGGTGGAAGAAGGAATAGGAAATGTCGGATAACGGGTATTTTCTTTCGGAATTTATTTTTCTCAACGTAATAAACTTCACGGGGGGAATGCTGCAGAAACTCGAATGGGATGACAGGACCTGTATCTTTACTTCTGACCGCTGTTCGTTGTTCTGCTGCTCCTTCTTTTCTTCCTCCTGCAGTTTTTTCATCATCTGGCACTTGCCGTTACAATGCATTTTTGGCCTTGCCTTATTGATACAGTTCTTTGCATACGCTGCTGTATTCACATAATAGTCCAGCATAACAAAGGGACTGCTGAAGGTTTGCGCCGAGAAGGCCAGGAGTAATAATATGGCGGTGATCCGCTTAAACATGTGTGCAAAGATAAGTGCTTTCAGTTTTTATCTTATGACTTAAATCACAGAGCTGTCTTTTTTTTTACAAAAAAATCCATTTATTACTGCCTTTCTGTATCTTTTCGGTATGCAGACAAAAAGCAACAAACTAAACCTGTTTTCCCTCACCATGCTGGTGATCGGGTTTGTGATCGGCATGGGAATTTTCAGAACAGCGGCTACCAGCGCTAAAGATGCCATCGCTCCTTCTGTTTATTTCAGCGCCTGGGCCATTGGTGGTTTGGTGGCTTTGTGTGGTGCACTTACCTATGCCGAGATCGGCAGCCGCTATCCTGTTACCGGCGGCTACTATAAAGTATTTGCCAAAGCGTACCATCCCAGCATTGCCTTTGCCATTAACTGCATAATATTAGTGAGCAATGCAGCCAGCATCAGCGGGGTTGCTCTCATCGGAAGCGGTTATTTATTGAAATTATTCCCGGGTAACTGGACAGATATTGACAAAGCGCTGGTAAGTTCTGCGGCTATTATTATTTTTTATATCATCAACCTGAAAGGATTAAAAACAAGTTCTACCGCCCAGAACATCTTAATGATGATAAAGATCACCATGGTGGTGGTTTTAATATCGGCTTTATTTTTCCCAGGTAAATATGCCGTAAACGATGCAGCTAAAGCGGTTGCAGATACCGGCAGTTCTTTTACCTGGATCGATTGGGTGAAGAGCCTTGGGATAAGCCTCATTGCCGTTTCATTTACCTATGGCGGATACCAGCAAACAATCAACCTGGGCAATGATGTTCAAAACCCTTCTAAAAATATTCCCCGGGGTATATTCATCGGCATTCTTATCATCATAGGATTATATATGCTGGTTAACCTCAGCTATTTTAAAGTGGTGGGGTTTAACCAGATGAAAGGCGAACGGGAAATTGCTTACCTGGTTATTGACAGGATCTTTGGAAGCGGTGGCGCATCTGTATTTTCGGCCTTTCTTTTTTTAGGGGTGCTTGCTTATGTGAACGGTTCATTGCTGAGTAACCCACGTGTAATGTATGCCATGGGAGAAGATGGAAGTCTGCCGGGGATTTTTGCCAAAAAAAATGAAAGATCAAATGTGCTTACTTTTTCGCTCACTGTTTTCTCTGCCCTGTGCATCATCATTCTTTATTTTGCACAGGAGTTTGAAAAGATACTGACCTTCACCATCTTCCTCGACAGTTTTGGGATGATATTAAGCTGCGCCACCATTTTCTGGTTCCGCAAAAAAACGAAGCACCTGGATGGAACGGGCATTTATAAGATGAAATTCTTTCCATTGATGCCGCTGGTCTTCATCCTGGCCTACCTGTTCGTGGCCATCAGCATAAGCGTTGCAGATCCCGGGGCTGCACTAACCGGCGTGGCCGTACTGGCAGTCTTTATTTTAATTTACTTTTTATTCAACAGGAAGAAAAGCAACATTATCCCAACAGAAAATTAAATTCAAATGGATCTCTCTTACATACTGAATGAATTTGCCGAAGAGCGTGAAAATTATTTCAATGCTGTTTCTCCGCCCATTATGCAAACAAGCAATTTTGTTTTTAATACGGTGGATGAAATGCGTAAGGCCTTTGCGGATGAATATTCGGTATTTCTTTACAGCCGCGGCAAAAATCCCACCACGGAGATCCTGCGCAAAAAACTGGCAGCCCTTGATGGTGCCGAAGACTGCCTGGTATTCAACAGCGGCGCTGCCGCCATCTTTGCAGCGGTATTTGCCAATGTAAAAAGCGGCGATCATATTGTGTCCGTAAATAAACCCTACACCTGGGCACAACGGATGTTTGATGTTATCCTGCCAAGGTTTGGAATTACCACTACCTATATTGACGGAAGGGCGATTGAAAATTTTGAGCGGGCCATTCTTCCAAACACAACTGTTATTTATTTAGAAAGTCCGAATAGCTGGGATTATGCTTTACAGGATCTGAAAGCAGTGGCCGAACTGGCAAAGTCGGAGAACATCGTTACCATCATCGACAACAGTTATTGCACACCCATCTATCAACGGCCTATTGAAATGGGGATCGATCTTTCCATTCAAACCGCTACCAAATATATCAGCGGCCACAGCGATACCTTAGGCGGCGTTTTATCCGGCAGCAAAAAAATGATGGAGCGTATTTTCAACAGTGAATTCATGACGGTGGGCAGCGGCATACAACCTTTTAATGCATGGTTGCTGATAAGAGGATTAAGAACATTACCTGCACGGCTCGACCGGATAACAGTCTCCACAACAAAAGTGATCGATTTTTTGAAAAAACATCCCCGGGTTGAGTCGATCCTTTTTCCGCTTGACGAGACTTTCCCGCAGTATGAGCTGGCTAAAAAGCAAATGAGTGGTGGTTGCGGATTATTGACCTTTATCATCAAAGCAGCCAATATACAGCAGATCGAAAAATTCTGCGAAGACCTTCAACACATATTTATGGCAGTAAGCTGGGGTGGTCACGAAAGCCTGATCATACCCAAATGTTCTTCCCTGCAACCGCATGAATTTGATGCTGTCAATCCCGAACACCGCATGCTCAGGCTGTATGTTGGGCTGGAAGAACCCGCCTACCTCATCAAAGACCTGGAGCAGGCTTTTGAAAAGATGGCCTGATAAGGGTTACCGCCTGTAAAATAGTTTTAAGCAGATTAAGCGCAGATGGTTTATTTTTGGGTATGCGTTACAAATTTTATTCCCTCGTTTTTATTCTGGTTATCACCACTTCAGCAAAAGCACAGGAAAAATGGGGCCTGCTTAAATGCGTGGAGTATGCCATGGCTAATAACATCTCTATCAAGCAAACTGATCTGCAGGCAAGGATCGCTGAATTGCAGTTAAAGCAAAGCAAACTGGGGCAGATTACCCAGTTTGAATTTCAGTGGCGGACCGGGTTTTAGCAATGGCCGTAACCAGGACCCTACTACTTACAGCCTGATCACACAAAGTTATCTGTCGGCAAACATGCAATTGCAAAGCAGCGCTGAAATTTTTAACTGGTTCAGCAAACGCAATACCATTGCAGCCAATGAATGGGAGTTACAGGCTGCTAAAGCCAATACCGATAAATTGAAAAATGATATTGCCTTAACAGTAGCCAATGCTTACCTGCAGATATTATTGGCAATGGAGCAGGAGAAAATTGCAACCGTACAGTTACAGCAATCGCAGGCACAACTGAGTAATACCCGCAAGCTGGTTGATGCCGGTTCATTACCCGAGCTCAATGCCGCTGAACTGGAAGCACAGGTGGCAAGAGACAGTTCTACTTTAATAAGCGCAAAAGGGAATGTGCAACAGAGCATTTTAACCATCAAGGCTTATATGGCGCTGGATGCAGCCGCTCCTTTTGAAATTGATACGCCACCAGTAGATAAGATACCGGTAGAAAAGATCGCCGACCTGCAGCCTGAAACGGTTTATGCATTGGCCATTGCCAACATGCCGCAGCAAAAAGTAAACGATTTTAAACTTAAAGCAGCGCAAAAAAATTCAGCGGCAGCAAAAGGAGGCTTGTATCCGACCATTTCAATGTTTTTGGGAGCCTTAACAGTTCATAATAGCATCAAAAAGAAGTATCTAGGATAAGATCTTTTTATACATATACTATAGGATTTAAAAACGATGTGGGAGGTACCATACAGTGTTTTTTCTCCTATTTCACAAGGTTCTAAAAGGCTATTCAAGATCGATGCTTTTGGCGCCAGTTAATCAAAACTTCCGGCAGACGGTTGGATTAACCATAAGCGTTCCCATTTTTAACGGCTACAACAGTCGTGCTACTTATGAAAGAAGCCGGATCAATATCAGGAACCTGCAACTGCAAAAAGACCTCGATAACCAGAGCCTGAAGCAGAATATATACCAGGCTTATAATGCAGCCATGGTGGCGCTGGAAAAATTCAATGCCGGAAAGAAATCGATGGAAACGGCTGAGCGCACTTACAGTTTTGCACAAAAACGTTATGATGTTGGTATGATGTCAACCTTTGAACTGATCACCAACCAGAACAATGTATTCAGGACAAGACTTGAAAATGCACTGAACCAGTATGACTATGTTTTTAAAATGAAAGTGCTGGAATTTTATAAAGGACAGGGAATAAAACTATAATGCTGAATAAGAATTATAAATGATGAATGAAAACGGCGAATACTGATATGGGGTACAAGAGTGTCCTTCGGCTTTGCTCAGGATAAACTGCCTGTGAAGTTGAATAAAGATCAAATGCCCGTAACAAAAAAAACTACAAACTGTAAACTGAATTTATATGAGTAAGTCGCTAAAATGGATATTGATAAGTGTGGGAATACTGCTGGTGTTGATGGTGGTGCTTTCCAAAGCCGGTGTTTTTGGAAAAGATGAAGGCATAAAAGTTACTGCCGAAAAAGTGCAGAAACGTACCATCACTGAAGTAGTAAATGCCAGTGGAAAAATATATCCTGAGGTAGAAGTCAAGATAAGCCCCGATATCAGTGGCGAGATCACCGAGTTGAATGTACACGAAGGCGATTCGGTAAAGAAAGGCCAGGTGCTTGCCCGTATCTATGCCGACATATACAATATTCAACGCAACCAGGCAGCAAGTGGTGTGGAGCAAACACAGGCGCAGGTTGCAAATTCGCAGGCAGCCATTGATGCCTTGAAAGCCCAGATGGAACAGTCGCAGAAGACCTACGACAGGCAGAAGAAACTGTTCGAGGATAAAGTGATCAGCAAAAGTGAATTTGAAATGGCAGAGTCTAATTTAAAAAGCAGCACGGCAAACTACAATGCAGCCAAACAGGGTATTCGTGGCGGACAGGCAAGTGTGCAAAGCGCAAGGTCGAACCTGGAAAAAGCAAATAAAGACCTTAGCAGAACAGCCGTGATAGCAACGATGGATGGTGTGGTAAGCCTGCTTAATGTAAAACAGGGCGAACGGGTTGTAGGAAGTAATTTAATGAGCGGAACAGAAATGCTGCGTATTGCAGATATGGCAAAGATCGAAGTACGGGTTGATGTGGGAGAAAATGATGTACCCAAAGTAAAACTGGGTGACAGCGCCATCATTGAAGTGGATGCCTATACCGACCGCAAGTTCAAAGGCATCGTTACCCAGATCGCCAGCAGCAACAACGGCGCTGCATCACAAAATGCACTTACAAGCACTTCTTCAGATGTTACCCAGTATAAGGTTTATATCCGTTTATTACCGGAGAGTTACAAAGACCTCATTGGGAAAGGTGCTTTTCCTTTTCGCCCGGGCATGAGCGCCAATGCCGATATTCAGACCCAAACCCATACGCAGGTGCTGAGTATTCCGATCACTGCTGTAACCACCCGGGATAAAAATGACAGTTTGAAAACAGATAAGAAAATAACAGACGATGCTTCCAATGTAAAAGCAGCAGCCAATACAGACGACGACCTGGAAGTGGTGGTTTTTTTAATGGACAAAGAAGGAAAAGTAAGCAAGCGAAAAGTGAAGACCAGCATACAGGACATCAACTACATTGAAATAACCGAAGGGCTGAAGGAGGGTGATGAAATAATTACCGGGCCTTATGATGTGGTCAGTAAAACACTCAAAGCCGGCAAGAAAGTGAAAGTAGTAGAAAAGAAAGACCTCTTTGAGAAAAAATAAATACCGCACCAAATCAAGTCTGAAAATAAATTGAGCCTGAAAGCGAGTACCCTCTTTTTCTTATTGCTGTTTGCAAAAATTGCAGCAGCTCAAAACACGATAAGCATTACTGTAAACCTGTCTTCACTCAGGAAAGATTCACTCACTAATATCACCCTTCAGCTTTATTTGCTGCCCGACAGTTCCCTTGTTGCTTCGCAGGTATATAAACCCGGCGGCAACCGGTTTCCGGTGAACCCATTTTCAAAATACATCGTACGGGCCACTTCAGTGAACTTTGAAACAGCAGAGAAAATGATCGCTGTTACCGACAAGCCGGTAAGTGTTTCCATTACGGTAAAAAGAAGAACCACCGACCTGCAAAATGTAACCGTGGTATCCAGGAAGCCGTTGATAAAACAGGAAGATGATAAATCCATTGTAGATGCAACGGTTTTAGCAAACAGCAGCACCAATGCGTATGAAGTGCTTGAAAAAACACCCGGCACCATTGTGGACCAGGATGGCAACGTTTATTTAAACAGCATGACGCCGGCAACGGTTTTTATCAATGGCCGGGAAATGAAACTAAGCACGGAAGACCTTGCCTCTTTATTAAAAAGTTTGCCCGCAGCCAGCGTAAGTAAGATCGAGATCCTGCGTAATCCCTCTGCAAAATACGATGCTGCCAGCAGCGGGGGTATTGTAAATATTGTTTTAAAGAAAGGAGTAAAACTTGGCAGCAGTGGCAGCGTTAATGCCGGTTATTTCCAGGGAGTATATGCCACCCAAACAGCGGGACTTAATATTAATAAGAGTGCCGGCAAGATCAACAGCTACTTCAGTTACCAGTTCACCAACCGGAAGAATTATGAAGAACTTAATACTGACAGGTTATTTAAACCCGATACCCTGCTGTCGCAAAAAGCTTATACCACTTATCCTTCTTTAAATAATTACATCAGCGGCGGGGTTGATGTTGCGTTCACCAAAAAATTCAACATCGCCTATGATCTCCGGTTTACCAATAACAATAATAAAAGCAATGCCATCAATACCTCTACTATTTTTAAAGAGCCTTCACAGTTGGTATTGGGTAAAAATGAATCAGACATTTACAGCAAGAACAATTCCCTTTTCGTTGGAAACAACATTGAATCCAAATACAAAATAGATTCATCCGGCAGCGAATGGACGGTGGAACTGGATTATAATTATTACCGCAACAATAACACACAGCTTTATACCAATTACAGTTTCCTGCCTGCAAACCCCACTGTGGTGGGTGATGGAATAAACAAAAACAACAAGAACATATTTGTTGCACAAACAGATCTTGTACTTAAACTACCCAAGATCGTAAACATAGAAAGCGGCTTTAAAATAACCCTGAGCAACAGTAATAACAGCGCAGCATACTATTACGAAAAGGGAAATGGCGGAAGGCAGGTTGACCCATACCAGACCAATACTTTTAAATACAGGGAAACCATCAGTGCTGCTTACCTGCAGGTAGCAAAAACATTTTTCGGGTTCACCTTAAAACCGGGGCTTCGTTTGGAAACCACCGATATCAGCGGCAGGCAAACAATTCCTAAAGACACGAATTTATCCATTAAGCGTACCGACCTGTTTCCCTACGTGTACCTGCGGCATAATCTTTTCAGATTATTTAAAACACAGCTGATCGGGAATGCCATTTACCGGCGGAGCATTAAGCGGCCTTATTACGAGATACTGAATCCGTATCCGAAATATGTAGACCAGTACCTTTTTGATGTAGGCAATCCACGCCTGCAACCACAGTTCACCACCAACTATGAACTGAATGTGACTTTTGATGATTTCCCGGTGCTGGCATTCGGCATCAACCAGACTAAAGATATCTTCAGCAATGTCACTTACCAGGACCTTGTTACAAAGATCGCTTACCGCACCTATGATAACTTAGGCAAGAGTAAAGAATATTATGCAAGGATACTTGGCGGCGTGCCTCCCGGTGGTAAGTATTTCTTTTACATAGGTGCCCAGTATAATCATATTGAATACGACGGCTTTTACCAGAACCAGCCATTGAATTATAAACGCGGCAGCTGGTTGTTCTTTATGTACCAGGAATTGAAAGCCACTAAAACACTCACACTGAACATGCAGGGCTTCCTGCGTACAAAGGCAATACAGAATTTTTATGAGCTGGATAATTTCGGTGGGTTATTCTTATCTGGCAATAAAAGTATCTTAAAGAAGAAAGCCAATATCATCATCTCCATCAATGATGTATTGCACACAAACCAGGTCTCTTTCCGCTTGAACCAGGGCAACGTGAGCGCAAGCGGATCGAGGGTAAATGATACAAGGAGGCTGGGTATTACCCTCCGGTATAATTTCGGACTAAGTAAGCCAAAAGAAAACAAGGAGTTTGGAACGCCGGTTGACAATTAAGCTCAGGGAAAATATTTTTCAGCAATGGCTACACTTTCGGGTTTACCAACATCTACCAGTTTATCACCGCTGTGATCGTAGCCAAGAATGAGGTTGTCTTTGGCAAGATCAAGATAAGTTTCCGTTAAAGAGAATTTGCCGGTTTGCTTTATCAACCCGAATACGTCCGGTTGAAATACCACCACGCAACTGTACGCTTTCTGAATAAGTGGTTTTGTTCCTCCTCCTTTGGGGGAGGTCAGGTGGGGGCCTTTTTCTTCCCCGGTCTTTGTATTCCGCCATCCGCACAGGCGATCCTGGTCATCAAATAAGAAATACCGGGATGTTTGCCGGTTGGTAACGCCAAATGAGATCAACGGCTTGTGCTGCTTATGAAATGCAAGGAGTTTGTTTATATCGAGATCAGTAAGGATATCTACATTGAGTGTGACAAAGGGACCGTTGCCTTCAAGTAATGGCCTTGCCTTTAATAAGCCGCCTCCTGTTTCCAGTACTTCATTGGTTTCATCACTTATAATAATAGTACTTCCCCAGCCATCATTTGATTTTACAGCGTTAATGATCTGGTCTGCGAAGTGATGAACATTCACGACCACATCGGTAATGCCATATTGCTGCAGGTATTCAATATTTCTTTGTAGTAAAGATTTACCATTTACCAATGCCAGTGCTTTCGGGTGTTTATACGTCCACGGTTTGAACCGGGTGCCTAATCCGGCGGCGAATATCATTGCTCTGGTAATGTTCATGGTTGATGGTTCATTGTTTATAGTTCATGGTTAATGGTTCATAGCAGATCACACTGAGTCTCTCAGCTTTGTGATCATTTTGCACAATACTTCATAGTCATCGTAGTATTTTTTAAAATCTGCATCCGTGATATATTTTCTAGTTTGCGAAATAAACAGGCAGGAAACCACCTCAATTGCAGACCGTAAAGCTATTCCCAGGAATCGTTTAAACTCCGCTTTTGATTGCCCGGTGCTGCCTTCAGCTATGTTTAAAACTACAGAATCAGCGGCCCGTTTCATTTGAGAACATAAACTATACAATTCTTCCCTTGGAAATTTTTTTGTCAAAATATCAATTTCGTTACTCAGGCGTAATGCAATTTGCCAAACTTTCAATTCTTCAAACCTAAATGCCATATTGAGCTATATTGATTTACCATGAACAATGAACCATCAACTATTAACTTTCCTTTCTGACCCAATTTTGCTGATTCGTATGATTCAGGTTCACCTTCACTTTGAATTTATTCCGAAGATGCCTTGCCAATGCTTCTGCCGCATACACGCTGCGATGCTGGCCACCCGTGCAACCAAAGTTTATCATCAGGCTGCCGAAACCTCTTTTTATATAATCCGTTACCGAAATATCCACCACGCTGAAAACGCCGTTTAAAAAAGTGAGCATATCAGTTTGTTGTTCCAAAAAATCCTTTACTGATTTATCCAGCCCGCTTTGTGTTTTGTATACATCGATCCGGCCGGGGTTTAAAATGCCCCGCATGTCAAAAACATAACCTCCGCCATTCTCCGTAGCATCGGGCGGTATTCCTTTTTTGTATGAAAAACTGTTGATGGTAATCACCAGGGGTGTTTCTGCTGTTGCCTGCACGGGTGTGAATTCATCGATCACTTCATTGCTCACACATATCTCCAGCACTTTTTTAAACTCGGGTACCGCTATGCCCATGGTCTGGTTATTAAAGAACCATTTTAAATTACTCAGCGCCAGTGGTATGCTGGTTAGGAATTGCGCTTTGCGTTCAAACAAACCCCGGAAACCATAAGCGCCCAATACCTGCAGCAGGCGAATGAGCACATAGCCGTTGTACTGGCTGCGGAAAGTCTCCCTATCAATATTTTCCCCAACAATTTTTTCAAACTCATCCATGTAGTGTTCCAGCAGTGCCTGCTTCCATTCATCGGTCAGGTTTGCCCTCGCCTGCCAGAGTAAAGAAGCCACATCATATTGCGGCGCTCCTTTCATGCCGCCCTGGTAATCGATGAAGTGAACGCTTTCATCGGGTGTTATCATTATGTTCCGGCTTTGAAAATCACGGAACATGAAATATTTATATTCGGTATGCGACAGGTAATTACTCAGTGCCTCAAAATCATCCAGCAGTTTTTGTTTATCGTAAGGCCGGCGCAGGGCATCCAGGAAATAGTATTTGAAATACAACAGGTCGGCCAGTATGGCCTGTTTACCGAAGGAAGTATTGGTAAGGCATTTTTTATAATTCAGTTCTTCGTGGCCTTTTACCTGCAGCAATGCCAGTTGGCCCAGGCTTTTTTTATAGAGATCATATACTTCATCCGTAAAGCCCTTTTCCTCGAGCCTGTTCAGCAGCGATATATCCCCGAAGTCTTCCTGTATGTAAATATTCTTATCCTTGTTGATGCAGAATATCTCCGGCACGGCCAGTCCTTTCTTTTTAAAATGCCCGGAGAAGTAAATGAAGCTTTCATTCTCTTTGAGGTTAGCGCCGTAGGTGGCGATGAATGTTTTATCTGCCGTATGAATACGGAAGTAGTGCCGCTCACTGCCAGCCTGGGGAAGTTTGTCAATGCCTGTGATCGCCGTTTTAAAGTGGGCAGCGAACAACTCTTTTATTTTTTCAACGTTTAATTGCATCCAGGTTGTTTATCCGGGTAAAATTAGAATAATTATACCAGAGATATTAAAGATGGCAACGACATAAAAAAACTCCGGTCAATAACCGGAGTTTTCATTTTCAAAGGGATCTGTTCACCACCTCACTTCATCAAGTTCCACCCGGCCATACTGGTTACTCAAATCAAATGTTTTCACTTCCATTGTCATGTTTTTTCTCTGGAAATTTTTGAATGCTATAACCCTGATGTAGGTCGGTATCCTTCCCGGGTAGTAAGAATAATAATCATACGCATCCACTTTTACCCGGTAGTTGCCTAACCAGGCATTCTTTACAGAGTACTCACCAAAGTCGTGGCTAGATGAATAATAGTCGCCCACGGTGAAACGGCCCCCGCTTTTAGTGGCTGGTATATTACTGCTGCATTCTTCATTACCCGGTTCGGTGATCCGGGCATTGTAAACAATATCATAATTACTTTCGATCGTAAAGCGCAGGTCGACCGGCAATGCTTTAAGCAGGTTGGGGTTGATGTATGAAATGCTGAATTCATTTTTGTGCTGCAGCAGTATGGCATTCATCTCTGCCAACGCATTTTCCTTTACATGAGCATTGGAATAACTATAGTAATAATTAACATCCGGTGCTGTAATTACCGCATACAGGGTTTTCACTGCATTTTCAAATTCGTTATTCTGAAAATAAGCCAATGCCAGGTCTCTTTTGATCATCAGCAGGTTTTCATTGTGGCTTAAAATGCCTTTATATACCGCGATGGCTTTATCAAAATATTTCCATTTTTCATACATATAGGCTGCTGCGCAAAGCCCGTTGCTGCTGCCCTGGCAAAGCTCAATGGCATTGTACATCAACTCCTGCGCCTTTTCGGCTTTGCCTTTTTCAAAGAAGAAGTCTGCCATGTCAAAATAAAAGCCCGTGTTATTTTTATATCCATTTTCCAGTTCCAGGAACGTATCCCATTGCTCATGCCGGGGAGCATTTTGTATTTTTTGCAGGTAATCTTCATCTTCGCAACTGCTTAATTTGTATTCCGTCCATACCCGTTGTATGTATTGTCTTCTCCCCTTTTTGATTGTCATCACAATGGCCCCATTTGCTCCTTCGGGCCCGAACAGCGCTGCTGCACTGGGGCCCTGCAATACGGTAACATCTTCTATGTCGTCGATATTAATATCGTTTGCATTGGGCAGGATAGTTCCGTCTACAACATATAATATTTTCGAGCCGTAATAACCATCCCCATTACTAAAACCGCTTTCACCCCGCAGGCGGATATTACTCTGCCGCCCCAGCGCTGCCGAAGACTGGCTGCGTACCTGTATACCAGCCACCTTACCCGCCAGGGCATCATTTATATTTGCATTGCGTATGGGATCCAGCTGGTTGGCGCTAATTACCTGGGCATTAGAAGAGGTACTTCTTGCCATGCGCTTTATGCTAAATGCGCTGGTAACCACCACTTCTTTTAAATCACTTTGCTGGCCGGTCTTATTATTATTTTGCAAGCCGGCCGATGACGCAAAGGCATTATTATTTTGCTGGCCAGCGCCCGTTGCTGCCACATCCACATTCTTTTGTTCGGGAACCGGCCTGTTAAGGTCGATGAGCGGTTCATTCTTATTCCACCAGCTGATCCGTTTGTTATAGTCGTTTACCACCGGCTCCAACCTTTCCTGTTCTGTAAATTCCCTTTAATGCTTTTATTTTATGCCAGGGTTTGTACACGTAGTCCATGGCTGCACATTTTTCTTCCAGTTCTTTAGGTGGTGCGATATTATATTTAATATAATCCTCTATTCTTTCCAATACCAGGTAAGAAGTTTGCGGCGTAACCACTTTTTCTGCAAGTCCGAATTCAACCATATCCTGCCAGTGATAATACCCGTAATCGCCGTACATCAATGAGTCATATGTTTTAAGCATTCTTATTTTATTATACGAATCTTCATCGCAGGTTTCATTCTCCTGTAAAAAATAATTTTCAGAATGCAGCAATGCTGTGTTATTCCCGTATAACAATTCCAGGTTATCGGCTTTATCGATGGTACCGCTCAAAAAAATACTGCCACCCAGTTTCATCGGGAATGTTTCATTCAGGTGAATATTGGCTGCGTTGTACCTGTACAGGAAATTTTCAGCGGAGTCGGTCTTTTTTACTGCATTGGCAACTTCGGTAGAAAATAAGTTGATGACAGAGCCGCCGGTATTGCCAACGATATTCCGATACCAGTTATAATCATACCTGTTTACAGATGTGATGACATTTACCTGTACTGCGCCCTGTTTCGGCATGTCATTGCCAAGGGTGTTCAGCCCATCTGAAAAAAGCAGCACTGCATCGGCAAGCACGTTACTGAAATCGAGATTGCCCAGCTCGGTTGCCCCGTTATATTTATAGGTGAGCAGGAAATTGCGGATGTAACTGAATTTATCGGTTGTGCTGTTGAAAACGATGATGCCCTGCACCTGCTGGTTAAAGAGAATGATGTTTGCTTTGCTGATCTCATTTACCGAGATGTATTTTTCGAGGAAGTCAAGTTCCTTAACCAGGTTCCTGTCTTTCCCCGATAAAGAAACATCCCAATACACATTTATGATACGTGCCTTGCTGGCATAATACCGGGGTATGTCCGGGTAGAACCGCATTAAAAAACTGGCCTTCCCATTGCTTTTGTTGATGCAGAATTGTGGCTGATTAATAAACTGGCTGATTGAAAAGGAAATGGGTTTATTTAAACTGACATTTGCCGACTGCATGGATAAAGAAGCTTCTTCACTGCGCATATCAAAAAACCGGTCTTCCAGCATCCCTTTGTTTACAATAGGAATAGAGGCAGGCCTATTTATTTTTATATCGAGTTTAAAATTTTCTGTGGGGCTTCTAAAATTCAATGGAAGCGTGTAAGAAAGTTTTTGGTTTTCATCCAGCATCATTTGTACAATGGTGAATTTTATTTTGCGGCTGCTTTTTGCAGCAACCGGGTAAATGTTGAGGCTGTAATTATTTTGCCCGTTCATCTGCAATAAGGCCGGATCTACACGTTTGCCTACGATGCTGCTGTAGGCCTGTCTTGCTTTCCATCTTTCTTCAATGCTTCCTTCGCGGTATTTTCCATTTAACTCAAGTTGAAAACCGGTGATCACCTGTCCCCGGTTCAACTGAAATTCCTGGCGGGCTTCCACTTCCTGGTCTTTGGGATTATAGAATTCCATTTCAATAACCGTAGTGGCAATAAAAGGATTTGCCGTAATGGATATGTTGCAGTTCTTTAATTGTACGGGTTGATCAAATAACCGTTGCTGTGCGTTGCTTTGTATATTGAATGCAAGTATAAAAAGCAGGGGTAGGAATAACTTCTGCATAAACTGTTTTTTACAGGATGCAGGAAGGAAAATATTTACATAAAGCGTGGAAGTATATTTAAAGTAAGTAGAGAAGTTTTATCCGGCTTGTGTATTGCATTTAATATCCAACTTCTTCTAATTGTTCAATAGTTGGCATCTCATTATATACCTTCCCATTTAATTCTCTGCCTGCTTTCTTTTTATTAGTGCCTCCCCATTGCTTAAAAAAGAAAGCAACCTTGTTTTTAGAACATTGGTCCTGGATATCCAATACCCAATCCGGATTCATTGGCCTTGGTGTTCGTCCACTTTCGCCACCAACAATCACCCAATCAATCTTTTTTAAGTTCATTTTTGGCAAGGGGCCGATCAAAGGTTCACAGGAAAGAAATTTGGTCTTTGCATTTGTATTTCTAAGATCATTGATCCGGTGCATCACTCTTTTATCTTCAACAGAAACCCCCATCCAGATATTATGAGTCCAGGTTAGTTCCTTGTGGTATTTCAATAAAATATCTGAGCGCTTGGTTAATACCTGGAATGTATGCTGCGGGCAGTTATTCATGGTATGAAATACCTTTTTAATAAAGGCCAGCGGTACATCTTTGTGAAACATGTCGCTCATTGAGTTTACGAAAACGATCTTTGGTGATTTCCAGCTATATGGCGTCAGTAATGAGTCTTCATGCGTTCTCAACTTAAAACCGTCCTTGTATTTATCAATACCCATGGCCTTTAAGCGACGAGACATAACTTCTGCATAGCAAAACTTGCAGCCTGCTGAAATTTTTGTACAGCCTGTGGTTGGGTTCCAGGTCATTTCTGTCCATTCGATTGATGATTGAGCCATAATTAAAAACCTAATTTAGGGTTAACAACAGAGTTTGCAATTCTTAATGCAATTTCACTATTTGTAGCCATAAAGAAATGAAATAGTGGCGCACCAGAATTATTTCTCAAAATTTTCGGGTTTGAAACATACTTAAAAATATTACCAGCAATTCTACTCGCATATAGTTCATGTAATTTATTTATAGGATCATTTTCCTTAATAATATCAAGATCTCCAAATAAAGTAGGTCTTCTTGAATAAAAATGATTTTTTATATCAACTCGATTCATCCCTAGAAACAACTCTAATCTTTTTAACCATGATTCATCAATTTCGCCTTTTCGTACAAGCACTCTATTTGTTCCACTTGTTGGATTAAGAACCCATAAGTCAATCGGCAATCCTCTTAATACTTCCAGAGAAGACCATTCAAGTTGCATCCCTTTAGGATCAATAAACCCCAAAACTTTGAAAGATTTACCTTTATCTGATCTTAAAAATTTTGCAAGTGCAATTAATTTCTCATTGCAATCTTTAGCTTGAACGTAGGCATCTTTCTTAGGGAAATGTTCCTTAATTTTCTTTTCAAGGGAATTCGCTAGGCTTTTTTTCTTTTCAACGAAATAGTACATATCAAACGACCTTGGCTTATCAATCTTCAATATTTTAATTGCAGCGCCCTCAATTATATGGCTATTCTCTTCCTTAATATTTTCTACTTCAATATCTCCTGAGCCAGCAAATCCATCAAAATATAGTAGTTTTTGAGCAGGCTGATTTTTAAAGACAGTTAAAAATTGTTTTGCATAAGTTTCAAGGACTTCTATCTTCAGTTCTGTCCAACTACCACCAAATTTATTCTTATCCATAATACAGCTTTACTTAAAGTTATACATTCTTAAAACAACTTCCCCTGCCCGCCCGGCACCTGGAATTTACTTCTGTCTAAACTCCATTCTTCTGCATTCATGTTATACAGCTTGCCGTATTTTTTATATTGCTGTGCTACCAGCTGTGCCATGCTTCCTTCGCCACGCATGCGAACGCCCCAACGGGTATCATTTACTTTTCCATCGTGGCTTTGTTCTACCAGGTGCCATATCTTATCGGCCCGGTCGGGGAAATTTTTATATAACCAGTCGTGGAATAAAAATTTAATGGCGCCATTTAACCGGATGAATGTGTAGGCCGTGAACGTAGCGCCGTTATCTGCTGCCGCTTTCATGATGCGTTGCATTTCGTGGTCATTCAATCCCGGTATCATCGGTCCCATCATGATGCCCATGCGTACGCCGGCGCTGCTCAGTTCGTTGATCACTTTTAATTTTTGTTTGGCCGTGGTGGTACGTGGTTCCATGGTGCGCCGCAGGTCTTCATTGAATGATGTGATGGATACCATGGCAGATACAATTTGTTTTTTTCCCATCTCCTGCAACACATCTTTGTCTTTCAGTATCCAGGAGTTTTTGGTTAGTATGCCAACGGGCTGGTTGAATTCATTACATACTTCTAATAGCCCCCTCGTTAAGCGATAAGTTTGTTCGGCCGGCTGGTAGCAATCTGTATTGCCGCTGAGCATGATGGGTGTGGCGTCCCATTTTGGGTGCATTAGAAATTTGCGCAGCAGTTGACATGCTGTAGCTCATGCCTACATCGGGACTTTCCACTTTGTTGACGATGGTTTTGGAACTGGTTTCAATGTACTGCGTTTGCTTATTCGTTTCTTCCCAGTCGTCGATAGCCTCCACGTGTTCTTTTGTTTTTTCATCTTTCAGGAAACGGTTCTTGGTATTTATCTGTGCGCCACGGCCGGTTTTGTAACCCCCTCCAACTCCCCCTGAAAGGGGAGGGTTTGATCCTTCTAAAGTTTTTGGTTTTACTTTATAATGGTCCTGTTTTAATTTATTTTCCATTTCTGTTTAACCACAAAGGACACTAAGAATATTTCACTAAGCGCACGAAGAGTCCTTTGTGATCTTCGTAATTAACTTTGTGCACTTCGTGGTAAAAAATTATCCAAATAACTCTCCCTGTTTTGTACTCACGGGTAAATTTTCAAATGCAAACCGTTGTACGATCTCGTATTTTAATTCTCCAACAGGCCGTTTCAATAACAGCATATCCGAAGCAATGAATCTTCCGGTAAAATGTTTGTGGCTGTATTCCAGCCAGCCCTGTTCGTATTGCCAGGGTTGTAATTTCCGTGCGATGGTTACATGGGGCTCCAGGATAAAGTGCGGTTTGTTATCGTCATTCAGTTTCATCAACCTTTGTGTTTCCGTTCGTATTTGCTTTACTAAATTCTGCACCGGCAGTTTGCTGGTTATATTTATATATATGGTATGGCTAGGAAAACTGCCGTAGTCTTTCAGCTCAATTTTTATCGCTGGGTAACCCATGCCAATAACCTTTAGCCGGTTGATGAGCCGGGATTCCATCATTTCGTGCTGGAGAAAGTTTACTAATGTAATATGCGGCTTACCCCATTTTGCATGTTCGGATTTATATTTCTCCGCAAACTCGGTTTTTACTTTTACGATCTTATTCCACAATTCTTCATGCGGGTGCAGCACAAGCAGGTACTCGTATACTTTGTAGCCGGGCAGAGTGGTTCCTGTAAGTTTCATGATTGTGCGTTTAAAAATATTAACTAATTTAATTAGTATAAATGTACTAATTTATTTAGCTTTACAAAAATATTTTTTATGGAAGGAGAACAATTCTTTGGCTCCGCTTACAAAGGCAGTAAGCAATACACACAACAGGAAATAAAAATGGCTAATGCAACCGGCTTTGGTGCCGCTGCCGACGATTACATGGAACGGGGTATTGATCTGAACGAACAGCTTATCCGGAACAAGCCGGCGACCTTTTTCTTTCGGATGAAAGGCGATGCGATGAAAGACGCCGGCATTTTTGATAACGATGTATTGATCGTTGACCGTTCTTTGAAACTCGTCGACGGAAAAATAATTGTGGCCGTTCTGAATGGTGAATTGATGGTAAGAAGATATCATAAAAACTTTACGTCATCTTTTTTAATTCCGGAGAACAGCAGGTATAAAACAATTAACCTGGGGGAGTTCAGTGATTTTATGCTGTGGGGCGTGGTAATTTATGCTATCAGGTCGCTGGAGTGAAACACCACTAATTAAAGCGATTTATCCCGAAATCTGCACAAGGAAAGTCAGGAAATTTGTTCAGCACAATTTTAAGATCATGCCATTTAATAAGATATGGATTCATTTAGTATGGGCTACCAGGAACAGGGAACACCTGCTTACAAAGAATATTCGACAGCAGGTATTTAAACACATTAAGGAAAACGGCTTACCCAAAGGTATCCATGTAGATTTCGTAAATGGGCATATTGACCATGTGCATTGCCTCATATCCTTAAACACAGATCAAACCATTTCAAAAGTGGTTCAATTGTTGAAAGGAGAAAGCTCTTATTGGATAAATAAGAATAATCTGGTCAGTAATAAGTTTGAATGGCAGGATGAATACTTTGCAGTATCCGTAAGTGAGTCAGGCGTTGACAAATTAAGGGAATACATTAAGAACCAGGAAACACATCATGCGAAGAAAACCTTTCAGCAGGAGTATGATGAGTTTATGCTCAAGTACGGATTTGAACTGATAAAGGGCTAAAGCCCTTTCTTGCTGCTCTTTATTTATCCTCGCCCTAAAGGGCGAGGCAATTCATGAATTGCCCCGGGCTTCAGCCCGGGGATTAAGGATAACACAAAAACCGGGCTTTAGCCCAGATCAACTAATGAAAGCAATAGTCGATTGTAATAATTTTTATTGTTCCTGCGAACGGCTTTTTCTGCCACACCTGGATAAGCGGCCGGTAGTTGTATGGAGTAACAATGACGGATGTATCATATCCAGAAGTGATGAAGCAAAAAAGCTGGGCGTGGAAATGGCTGGTCCTTATTTTAAAGCAAAGCCCCTGATACAAAAACATGGCGTAGCAACTTTCTCTTCAAACTATAATTTATACGGCGACCTGAGCTGGCGGGTAATGGAAACACTGCGAATGATGCTGGGCAAAAAAAATGTGGAAGTCTATTCAGTAGATGAATGTTTCCTGAACCTGGATACATTTTCTGAAAAAGATCTGTTCCAGGTTGGGTTGCAGATAAGAGAGACAGTTGAACAGTGGACAGGTATTAAAGTATCCGTTGGCGTGGCTCCTACAAAAGTTTTGTGCAAGGTGGCCAATCACCTTGCCAAAAAAAATAAAGTTACCACGCAATGTGTGGTCGTATTAAATGACCCCGGAAAAATAGCTATGGCATTGGAGAAAACACCTGTAGGAGAAATCTGGGGTGTGGGTTACCAGTATGCTGAAAAATTACGGCAGCAATGGGGTATCTATGATGGTTTTCAGTTACAGAAGACGAGTGAAGAATTTGGCAAGTCGCAATTGGGGGGAGTGGTTGGCGCAAGACTAATAAGAGAATTAAAAGGCATTCCCTGCAATGAGATGGAAGACGAACTGGTGAGTAAAAAAATGATCGCCACTACCAGGATGTTTGGCAGCCCGGTTACTGATATTAACGATATTAAAGAAGCGGTGGCTACTTACACTTCAAGAGCTGCAGAAAAGTTACGCAGGCAACAGGGTGCCGCAAGAGTAATAAGCGTATTTGTGGTATCAAAAGAAGAAAGCCATTCCGCAAGCTTTAACAGGGGAGCCACACACAGTAAATACACTACTTTACCAACGGCTACATCATTTACACATGAATTAATAAAACCAGCCGTAGCATTGGTTGATACATTATATGAAAAAGGGAAGTCGTACAAAAAAGCAGGCGTGATGCTGAGCGGCATTGTTCCTGATACCTCTATACAAGGCAACTTATTCTTACCTGAAACAACCAACTGCGGAAGAAAGCTGATGGCCGCAATTGACAATATCAACTTCAGCCAGCGGGATGATATCTTGAAATTTGCCGCATCGGGTATGACAAGAGACTGGAAGATGCGCCAGGAGTTAAGAAGCCCACGCTATACTTCCCGGTGGGAAGAATTATTTGAGGTGCATTAATCAAATAAACCTTTCTGCTTTGGCGGACCAGTTATGAATTTCGGTTTTATCAGGCTCAACCCAAGTTCCTTATTCATCTTATCTACTAAGTAAACAGTCAGTTCCGGTGAAGTTGCTTCATCATGCATGTGCATAAAAAAATACAATTCCTCTAAGCCGTTATCCAACCAATATTTCATCCGGCCGATCCATTCATTTATCCGGGTATAATCTGTTTTATGCAGACTATTCCCCACATACCGGATAAATACTTTTGGAACTGTAAGATACATGTGTGCACAATCCCTCCGGCCACTGGTGTCAGTGATCACAGCACCCATATTCAGTTCTTTTAACGTTGAGAACAGTTCATTCCGCATATCCTCTTTCTTAAACCATTCCGGGTGCCGCACTTCCATAAAGAATTGCAGGTTGGTAGGTAGCGATCGTAAAAAGTCAAATAATTCCTCTTTTCTTTTAGGAGAAAAAGTCTCACTCACCTGCACAAAGATGGGACCCAGCCATTCTTCAAAAGCAACAATACCCCGGAAAAATTCATTGGTAATAAAATTCTTTCCTTTCAAACTGCCCCGGTGTGTGATGCCCTGGTACATCTTCGGGCAAAACTTAAAATCTTTTCCCGCTGCTTTGGCCGTCCATTTTTTTATACCGGCCTCGCCATATACTTTATAATGCGTGGCATTCAGTTCAATGCTGTTGTAGTGTTGCACATAATGCTCCAGGAAATCTTTCTCCTTTGTCTTGGGTGGATAGATCTTTCCCACCCACTCCGTTCTGCCCCACTTGGCACAGCCAATATAAACCTTGGGATCTCTGGCCGGCTTTCCTTTTAAAATACTTTTATTAAATACCGGTTCAGCCGCAAGACCAAAATCGATATGGTCAAGTTCTTCTACAGGCACTCTTCCAAAATCCATGTTTGCGTTTTTATGTTAGAACAATAAAAGTAAGCCGTTGTTTTCAAAACCCAAACTGCAAACAACCGATCATTATCATACCTGGTTAAAACCATTATCAATCTCGTCCTGAATCTATTAAAAGATATAGGGCTAAAGCCCGTTTAAATAATCATATTCTTAACCCTGCCCTAAAGGACAGGGCAATTTTGATCATGAGCACGCCGCATTTTAGTGCGAGAACGAATACCAATGATTTAATGGAATCAGTTTTCGAAATCTCAAAATTCAACTCGTCTTATGAATTGCCCCGGGCTTTAAGCCCGGGGCAAAGTTGAAATCGATATGGTCAAGTTCTTCTAAAGGCACTCTTCCAAAATCCATATTTACCTTTTTATATTATAACAATAAAAGTAAGCCGTTGTTTTCAAAACCCAAACTGCAAACAAAGGATCAATATCATACCTCGTTATAACCATCATCAATTTTGCACTGATTCAAATAATGAGATTTGGGCTAAAGGACAGGGCAATATAGATCATGAACACGCCGCACTTTAGTGCGAAAACGAATACCTATGATTTAATGAAACCAATTCATGAAAACCCTGAATTCAATACAGTCATTGAATTGCCCCGGGCTTTAAGCCCGGGGTAAAAGGATGCCGCAAAACCGTTAATTTTGCGGCAACGAAAAAACCATGACCACAGCGAATAAGAAGACATGTGCCGTGATAGGCGCCGGCGTATCGGGCCTGGCAGCAGCCATACGCATGCAAAACAAAGGATACCAGGTAACCGTATTTGAAGCCAATTCTTTCCCCGGCGGAAAATGCTCCAGCGAATCTAAAGAGGGTTATCGTTTCGACATGGGGCCTTCCGTGTTTACCATGCCGCATTATGTGGATGAACTTTTTGTGCAGTCAGGTAAAAATCCCCGTGATCATTTCAATTATATAAAACTTGATCCTGTTTACCGTTATTTTTTTGAAGATGGTACCCTGCTGGATGCATACCACGGCAAAGAAAAATTTGCCGAACAGATGGCAGCCCGGACTAACGACAGCAAAGAAGACATCCTCCGCTACATGGAAAAAACAAAAACAGTTTATGACCTTACGGAAGAGGTTTTTCTCCAGAACTCATTACACAAACTAAAGAACTTTTTTACCTGGCCTGTTTTCAAAGGTTTTCTGAATTTTGGAAAGATCGGCGCTTTTGATACCATGAATGCTGCAAATCTAAAAGCTTTCAGGGATCCACGGATGGTGCAAATATTCAACCGGTACGCCACCTACAACGGCTCAAGCCCCTTCCTGGCACCGGCTACATTGAATGTGATCGCACACGTGGAGATCATGAAGGGTGCTTACTATCCCGAAGGCGGCATGGTAAGCATTACTGCTTCATTAGCCAAACTGGGTAAGGACATCGGCGTGCAATTTAATTATTCAACTCCCGTACGTGAAATACTGATCGAAAATAAAAAAGCGGTTGGGGTAAGAACAGATAGTGGAACAGAAAAATTTGACGTGGTGATCAGCAATATGGATGTGTACAACAGTTATAGAAAACTGATGCCGGGAGTAAAACGGCCAACAAAGACATTGGATCAGCCGAAGTCAAGTTCGGGCATTATTTTTTACTGGGGCATCAAACATGATTTTAAACAACTTGGCCTGCATAATATCTTCTTTGCCGATAATTATGAAGAAGAGTTTGATACCATCTTCCGCAAACAAGCGATCTACCACGACCCCACTATTTATGTGAACATCACCAGCAAACATACTCCCACGGATGCACCGCCCGGCTGTGAGAACTGGTTTGCCTTCATCAATGTTCCCAACAATTCGGGGCAAGACTGGGATGCATTCATCAATGAGGCAAGGGAGAATATGATCAAAAAAGCGAACCGTATATTAAAAACAGATATCCGGCCTTTGATAGAAAGTGAAATGGTATTTGACCCGAGGGTTATTGAAAACCGCACTTCCAGTGCCTTTGGCGCTATTTACGGCAACAGCTCCAATAACAAGTTTGCGGCTTTTTTACGCCATGCAAATTTTTCAAAGGATATAAAGAACCTGTATTTCTGCGGGGGAAGTGTTCACCCGGGCCCCAGTATTCCCCTCTGCCTTTTGTCGGCAAAGATCACCACCAACCTCATCAAATAAATTGTTGGCAGCAGGGGCTTATTTAGTTTAAATTTGCGGCACTTTAACGCAAAAAAATACAAGTGTCTTTTACTCCCCTTTAGGGGATGGGGGCTGCAAAAAAATGAGCAATACGGCGATCATAGAAATAGAGAACCTTACCAAGATCTTTAAAAATGCCACCGAGCCTGCTGTGAACGATATTTCCTTTTCCATAAACCGCAATGAGATATTCGGGTTGCTTGGCCCCAATGGCGCAGGTAAAACAACCACCATTTCCATTCTTTGCGGACTGTTTGTACCTACCAGCGGAAAAGTGACGATCGATGGGAAAAATCTGCATACAGAATCCTCCTCCATAAAAAAGATCATCGGCATTGTGCCGCAGGACATTGCCTTATACCCAACACTGAGCGCAAGAGAAAACCTTGAATTTTACGGCAGCATGTATGGCATGCGGGGAAAAGACCTGAAAGACAAGATAGAAACCTGGTTACAGAAACTTGGATTAATAGATGCTGCCAAAAGAAAAGTATCTACGTATTCCGGCGGCATGAAACGCAGGGTAAACCTGATCGCCGGCGTATTACACAGTCCTAAGATCTTATTTTTAGATGAACCCACCGTGGGCGTGGATGTGCAAAGCCGCAACGTGATCATTGAACATTTAAAAAATATCAACCGGGAAGGCACTACCATTATCTATACTTCTCACCACATGGAGGAAGCGGAGCATTTTTGTACAAGGGTTTCCATCATTGACCAGGGCAGGATACTTACGCAGGGCACACCTGCCGAACTCATAAGCAACAACAACGGCGCAACCAATCTTGAAACAGTATTCCTGAACCTTACCAAAAGAAAACTGAGAGACTGATGATGACAAAACTATTGGCAACGGTTAAAAAAGAGATCCTGCTTCTCATCCGGGATAAGGTAGGCCTGTCCATTCTCTTCATCATGCCGATGGTACTCATCTTTGTAATGACACTGGTACAGGACTCCGCCTTTAAGACCATGAATGAAAAAGGGATCCCGGTTGTTTTTGTAAATAATGATCACGATTCACTCGGCATTTTGATTGAAGAGGGGCTGCGGAACAACGACCTCTGCAATGTAAGCGATAGCATCAATGGCGAAAAAGCAACGGCTGAACTTGCCCAGAAATATGTAGGGGAAGGAAAATTCCTGGTGGGCATCATCATACCAAAAGGAGCAACGGATGCCATCCGCAAAAATGTAACCCAATTGGTAAGTGAAACATTGAATGGCCCGGATTCGGCAGCAAAAAAAACAACAGCAGCCCAGGATTCGGTGGAGATCACCATCCTGATAGACCCGGTGGCAAAAAAATCTTTTCTTATTTCGGTTACCAGCAACCTGCGTGAATTTATTTCGGAAGTGAAAACAAAGATCATGTTCCAGACCTTTTCTGAACAGATCGCTGAAGTGATCCCCGACAAACAAAATGCTCCAAAGAACACGTACAAAAAATCACAGATCATAACCTATAAAGAAGTATATGCTTCCGAAACGGAAGACAAGATCGTTCCCAATGCCGTACAGCACAATGTTCCGGCCTGGACCATCTTTGCCATGTTCTTCATTGCCATCCCGCTTTCGGGAAGTATCCTCAAAGAAAAAAACGAAGGAAGCGCTTTCCGCCTGCATACCATGCCAACGCCTTACCTGTTGCTGGTGAACGGAAAGATCATTGTATATGTAATGGTTTGTTTGATCCAGTTCTTACTGATGCTTTCCGTTGGGCAGTTATTCTTACCTATGCTTGGTTTGCCTGCATTGGTTTTGGGAAACAGCATCGCCGGCATTTTTATTTTAACACTGGCCACCGCTTTTGCTGCCACCGGCTATGGTGTAATGGTTGGCACACTGGCAACCACCGAACACCAGGCGGCCATCATGGGTTCACTTTCCATACTTTTGTTATCGGCACTCGGCGGTATCTGGGTACCCAGTTATGTAATGCCCGAAGTAATGCGCAATATCAGTGCCTGGTCGCCGCTTAACTGGTCGCTGGAAGGATTTTATAAATTATTTTTAAGAGGCGGACATGTTACAGATATACTTTCAGAATCGGTGAAACTGGTCATCTTCTTTTTAGCAACCATGACCGTTTCGTCAATCGCAAACCGTAAAAAAAGAACCGTGTAAGTATGGAAAAACAGGTCATCATAGAAGACATAAAAAAATACATTGAGAAGAATATACTGGCAGCATCTGTAAAAATAGAAGCCGATACGGATCTTAAAAATGCGGGGATAGATTCATTCTCCACGGTGGAGATCATTTTATTTATAGAACGTAAATACGGTGTGGCCATCCCCGATCATAAACTGGTGCCCGAGAATTTTAAAACATTGCAGTCCCTCGCCGCTACCGTGCAGGAGCTGATGTCCTGATGCCCGTAAAGCAAAACCATCATGCAATCTTTCAATAAAGCCCTGCTGCCTGAACATGTGATCCTGAGCGGGGCAGATTGTTTTCACCTGGTACTTGATAAACATGCGCAGAAACACGGAGCCGGTGGTAATGTGATGCGAAAGGTTTTTTATTTTGATAAGTCGCTGTCGTTTGAAAAAATTGATACGCTGTTGAAAAGTTCCCCGGTCATTTACTGGCTTTGCAATATCCACCTGTGCGAAGGCATCCTGTTTCAAAAACCCCGCTGGGAATATACCGACAAAGGGAACGAGATAATTTTCAACCAGCACAAAGCAGCGATTGAAAATGAAATACCTGCTGCGATACTTGCCCGGGATATTACCACCCGGTCGGAGCGCTTTATTGAAGCAGACCTGGTGAATTATCCATCGGGTGCCTGCGCTTTCGTTATTTCCTGGAACCATATACTGCTGGATGCAAAAGGGACCACACTGCTATTTGAACATTTAAACCAGTTATCAGAAAACAAGCCACAGGACTTTGATCTTTTCTTTCCGGGGCCCGGTAAAAAAACAAATATTGTAACCTATATCCGCAATATGTATAAAGTAAAATACTTTGTACAACATTCGGCAAGACCACCTGTTTTCTCTGTAGCCGAAAAGAAAATGAAAAGCGAAGAAGGCATTACTGCAGTAAAAGTCATTTCGTTCAACGGGGAAGAAACAAAGAAGATAAACGAAAATGCATTTAAAGCGGGCTCACGCTTTGGACCTACCCTATACCTGATCGCCTGTTGTTCGCATGTAATAAACCAGCTCGGTAAACAAAAAAACAAATCAGGCGACCTTTGGATCCCGGTTCCATACGACGGACGGTTAAAAGGTGCCACCGGTCCGCTGATATCCAACTGCGTTTCTTTTTTATTTTACCGCATTCCACAAACTGAGTTAAATAGCGTGGCACAAACCGTAAAATATTTAAGCCCGCAGATGGTGAGCCAGATAAAAGAAGGCATTCCCCAGCGATATACCATGTTCCTCAACATGATGCGGCATGTTCCGCTCTGGTTATATTATTTCCTGGTAAGCAAAACAGGTAAAGGCGTGTTTGCAAGTTTTCTTTACACTTCTACCGGCGATAATTTCAATGACCTGCGTTCCCTCTTTGGCGAACCCATCCGTGACATCAACATGATCCCGGCGCTTACTTTCCCGCCAGGACTGACGTTCGTTTTTTTAAAGCATGATGATCAGCTCAGTGTGAATATTGCTTATTCTCCCGATACAATTAACAGCAACGACCTTACCTTTATCGAACAAAAACTAAAAGAAACGGTACTAAGTAATTACTAATGGATATAGTTCAACATACCGACGTGGTGGTTTTAGGCGGAGGCCCGGCCGGCATTGCAGCCGCCGTAGCTGCTTCCCGAAGGGGACTGAAGGCTACTGTAATTGAACGCAATTCATTTCTGGGCGGCAAAGCAACGGCCGCAGAAGTGGGAACGGTTTGTGGTTTATATCATTTCAGTAAAAGCGGTGGTTCAGCGTATGTAGTAAATGGCTTTGCAAAAGAATTTGCAGAAACATTGCAGGCACGGTCGGGCACCCAACCGCTGCACAATGCAGAAGGACTTCATTACCTGCCTTATAATATTGAAGCATTTAAAAAGATCTGCCTGGAACTGATCAGCCATGATAACATTATCATTCACTTTAATGCAGTGCTCAAAAATGTGCAAACCGAAAACGGAAAGATCATTTCTGCTTCGGTAATTGCAGAAGGAAAACCCCTTACCATTTTTTTTAAATCGCTTATTGATTGTTCGGGTGATAGTGTGATCAGCAGCGCCGCCAATTTACCGGTGCTAAAAACGGATAACTACCAGGCCGCCGCCCAGCTCTTTACCATGGAAGGGGTTGCAGAAGATAATGAAGGCCGGCTTGGCCTCTTGATCGTAAAGGCATTGAAAGCCGCTATTGACCAGGATATACTTCCTGAATTTTATGACCGGGTTTATATTGTGCAGGGGTCACTCAAAAACAATTGCGTGAGTTTGAAAATAGGTATTCCCTTACCGGTTACCTATGCACCTGGAAATTTACAGGAACTGAAAACCGTGGCACAGAGTTTTGTGGAGAACCTTTCCCGGTTCCTTATAAAAAATGTTACTGCTTTTAAAAACGCATCCATACAGCATATTGCACCGGAAGTGGGTACAAGAACCGGGCAGCGAAGTATAGGCAAATACATACTGACTGAAGAAGATGTTTTGCAATGCCGCAAGTTTGATGACGCCATTGCCAATGCCAGCTGGCCTGTTGAAGAATGGGGACAGCAGCGCCGGGTAAGTATGTGTTATTTTCCGGAACATGATTTTTACCAGGTACCGGCGGTATGCCTGCAATCTGCAACCATTACAAACTTATTTTTTGCCGGAAGAAATATTTCTGCAACAGAGAAAGCCATTGCAAGCGCCCGGGTAATGGGTATCTGCCTGCAAACCGGGTATGCGGCCGGTTGTTTAGCCGCCGCATTTGCCTCCGGATTTTCACAAAACGATGCAGTAAAACAGGTGCAAAAAGAGCAATTGTAAGTATTTTCGCAGGATGAAGCAATGGCCTGTGTATGAAATACTGAAGGAAGCAGCCGAAAAATGGCCCGGCAATCCCGCCGTATACGATGACCAGGGTGTGATCAGCTTTTCCCAACTATTTACCGAGACAGAAGAATTACGCAAACACCTGTTGAACCTGGGTATCAAGGAAGGCATGGGCATTGGTGTGATGGCTGCCAACGGGCGGAATTTTATCATCGGCATTTTTGCGGCGGTTGGTTGTGGTGCTGCGGTGATGCCTATGTCGCCATTGTTGAAGAAACCTGAGATCGACGACATTCTGAATGATGCGAAACTTCACGCCATACTGGATGACCGCACCGGCATACAGCCATTGGACGCTATTGAAACAGTCATCCCTTTGCAACAGGGATCTTTCCGTTTTGGTTATACCAACATACATGAATTGGTTGCCTTTGCTCCGTTTGTTGAGCAACCGGCATTTATCCGGTTCACTTCCGGCACCACCGGAAAATCAAAAGGCGTTATTGTTTCTCACCGGGCTGTTATTGACCGCATCGTTGCGGCAAACAATGGTTTACAACTCGGAAGTAATGACACCGTGACCTGGGTATTGCCCATGGCGTATCACTTCATGGTTTCTATTGTACTCTATATTAAGTTCGGAACTGCCATCGCGGTTGCAAAAGATTTTTTGGCAAAGAACATCATTGATATCACCAATGCGAATAATGGAACCTTGCTGTATGCTTCTCCCCTGCAGATAAAATTATTATCAAACGATGCCGGCAGGGAACAAATGCCTTCGTTGAAAAAAGTGATCTCAACCTCGGCTGCGATATCTCCCGACGTTTGCAAAGCATTTAAAGAACGGTTCAATATTGATGTGAGCCAGGCATACGGGATCATCGAGATCGGTTTACCGATACTCAACTATGTAAAGTCTGCCGAACATCCCGAAGCGGTTGGTTATGCCCTGCCGGGATATACTGTGGACATACTGGATGAAGATCATCAACCACTTCCAACCGGCCAGGTTGGCCAGCTTGGTATTAAGGGACCGGGTATGTTTGATGCATACTTACTTCCGCCAATGTTGCGGAGAGATATTCTAAAGAACGGGTATTTCTTAACGGCTGACTACGCTTCCAAAACGGAAGATGGTTTGATAAAGATCGAAGGACGTTCAAAATCGGTTATCAATGTATCGGGACTGAAAGTATTCCGGGAAGAAGTAGAAGCCGTGCTTGAAACGATGCCGCAAATAAAACAGGCACGTATCAGCAGCAGTCCGCACCCGTTGATGGGACAGATCATAGAAGCCGAACTTGTATTACATGAAGGCGCATCGATTGACCCCGAAGATGTTTTAAGCTATTGCAAAAAACGTTTATCTGCTTTTAAATCTCCCCAGCGCATTAAAATTGTTGATTCGTTGCCGATGACCGGCAGTGGAAAATTACAGCGGAATTGAGAAGTTAATTGGTTAATCGGTTATTTGTAAGATGTAGATTTATATTACCTGCTTTTCAGTTTTTCATACAACACAATATTCATAAGTACCAGCAGCATGCCGTAAAAGGTATCTTCGAACGGAATGGTATAGATCCGTATGCCCAGGTTCTCCGCATCATTATACAATACTACCGGGATGGCTGTAAGAAAACCGTTCACAATTAAAAAAGGAATGAGGCAGATGGCATAAGAAACCAGGAAAGAAGCAGCATCAAAGTGTTTGAAATAATTTTTGAAGAAATAAATGAAGAGCATAAAAGTTCCTGTCAACGTAAAGGTCCAGCCGGTATAATATTTCTTTAAGAAAATAAACCCGGTCATCAATAAAGCAACTCCCAGGGCGATAAAGAAAATGTCTGCCAGTTTTTTATTCTCCAGGTTGGGAAAGTAGGAACGTATGCAGGCATAAATAAAAACACAGCAGTAGGGAACTACCAGGAAGAACAGTACTTCCTCCAGCGGCAGGTTGATCAGTTTAATACCCGTGATGTATGCTTCATTAAAACTCCACACACCCTTCGATGTGAAATACACATCCCAGGCTATATACAGCACTGCCGGGAAGAACATGGCGGGGAAAACATATCTCCAGTTTTTATAGAAGGCAACTTTTTTATCGAAACTTAATCCCAGCGGGCCCGCCAGCGATGCAGCAAGTATAAGAAAATATGTGTAATGAGCATTCAAAGTAACAGAGCTGACCGGGGCGCTTGTAATTATTTTAGTGAAGATAATTAAAGGGAAACAGTTTCTGAAACTTCTGCTTGTTTGGCATTTCGTTTCTTATCGTCTCTTACTTTATCCCAGTATTTTTTTGCAACCCACAAAAAGCCAAAGCTTTCGCCATCATGTTTGTCAGTATGTTTGTGGTGCATTTTGTGTGCCCATCGAATGGTGCGTACATAACTGTTATTGCTCCTCGTGAACCATTTAAGCCGCTGGTGAATAATGACATCGTGTACCAGGAAGTAAGCGATCCCGTATAAGGTAAGCCCCGTGCCGATTGCAATTGACCACCATGCCTGGTACATAACACCCAACATAATGAACAGCCAGCTTGGTATTGCGAAAATGAGAAAGAAAGCATCATTTTTTTCAAAAATACCGGGCCTTTTTTTATGATGATCTTCGTGCAGTACCCATAAAAATCCGTGCATGATATACCGGTGAATACACCAGGTAAGTCCCTCCATTAAAACAAAGGTTGCTAATGTAATTGCTATATAAAAAATCCAGTTAAGCATCTGCAGGTTAAAATTTTAATTCAAAAAGGTCCGTAATACCAGGAAGAACATAAGTTGAATCAATAACAAATTTACAGCGAATTTGTTTTGCTTGTCGAATTTTATGAAGTGAAATATGGCCAGTAAGAGCCCGCTTACTGCAAGCCAGCACAGGTAATTAAAAAAAGGTATGGGCCCGGCCCAGGACCAGTAACCAAGCCTGATGGCCACGGGTTCCATCAGCCAGTCGAAGAACACAGCCAGGGTGGCACCATCCACTATTACAGAAAGAGCTTTTAATGAATAGGGCGGCTTTCCCGTATCGGCAGCCATGCGGCTGATCAGTTTCATTAACAGGGTATGTATGCTGATGCCGCAGCAATAAATAATAATGAACCAGTTGACCCCGATGAGCAGGGGTACCTGTTGTATTTTAAATCCCAGCACATTGCCATAGGTATAATTTCCAAAGAGCATTCCGGTGTTTACACCGATCACTTCTACGAAAAATCCGGTTGCAAAACAGATAAACAGAAAAAAAAGGAACTGCTTGTTTTTTTCTTCCTGTGTCCAGATCAATAGTGCAAATGACAGCAGCAGGTTGAACGGGGTGGCCCTGATGAAAAATCCCTTATCAAAAAACAGCAACCCGATCAAACCAATGGCATGAAAGAAAACAGCGCTAGCTGTGGCAATATCATGTTTGGTAAACTTGTTTAGCACGTATCTGAAAAAATGAATTAATTGAAAGAGGCTGTTTCAAGATACGCTTCCATTTTTGGAAAAGCAATTTTGAACCATTCGGTATATTTCTGCGGATGAGATTCTATGGAGGACCTGACCTCTTCCATTGTTTTAAAACAGTAATCACTTACTTCTTCCTGGTCAGGAATGATCTCCCCGTTATAATTACCCACAAACACGTGATCAAATTCGTACTCGGTGAGGCCATTATCAAAACCGGCTTTGTAAATAAATGCAAAAGCCTTTTTCAGCGGCGTTGCAATTCCCATTTCTTCCCGCAGCCTTTTTTCAGCCGCTTCCATCGTATCTTCTCCCGGGCGGGGATGACTGCAACAGGCATTTGTCCATAGTCCGCCGCTGTGGTATTTTTTATCAGCCCGTTTATGCAGGAGCATTTCACCACGGTCGTTAAAAATAAAAATGCTGAAAGCCCTGTGCAACAGGGCTTTTTGATGAACTTCCATTTTTCCCATGACACCAACAGGCACGTCGTGCTCATCTACCAGAATAACATACATAGTTCGGTTAGATTAATATAAATTCAACTGGCTCCTCAGTCCTGCTTTGGCTACTATATAAGCCTTGCCATAATTTGGTATGCGGATCCTTTGTTCCATGATACTTGCAGGTGTGGTACGTTTTATCTTTTTGAAAAGCGATAAATAATATTTGTACGCTACATACACCCCAAACCTTGCTTTAGAAGGAAGATTCAGAATACCTTCGTATGCATTTTCAAAATCCCGGTTAATATCTTCTTCTATCTGCCTCTTCATGCCGGATGTAAAATTCTTGAAATCAACTTCAGGAAAGTAAGAGCGGTTAAGTTGTTCGTAATCTGCTTTTACATCCCGTAAGAAATTCACTTTTTGAAAAGCGGCTCCCAAAGCCTGTGCCGAAGGTTTAAGATCACTGTACATATTCTTATCGCCTTCGCAAAACACATACAGGCACATAAGTCCTACCACTTCGGCACTGCCGTAAATGTATTCTTTGTAGCCATTGCTGTTGTATACCGTTTTGCTCAGGTCCATCTCCATGCTGTTAAAGAATGCTTCGATCAGGTCGTAGCTGATATTATATTCCCGAACGGTGATCTGGAAACTGTGCAGGATGGGATTCAGGCTTATGCCCCTTTCAATGGCCGCATAGGTATCTTTCCTGAACTCGGTGAGCAATTCTTCTTTCCGGTATTGATGAAACGTATCTACAATTTCATCGGCAAAGCGCACAAATCCATAAATATTGTAGATGGGAGTACGCAAATCGGGGTGCAATAGTTTAATGGCACTGCTGAAAGAAGTGCTGTACTTCTCCGTTACGGCCTTACTGCATTGTTGACTTACGTCGTGGAAAAGCTTTATCATTTCCGTTTACTTGTTTTTGTTCTTAATTTATTTCTGTTTCACCAATCTTTTATCCAAAATGTTTTACCACTTCATTGGCAACCACTTCGCCACTTATCAGGCTTGGGGGCACTCCGGGCCCCGGAACGGTTAATTGACCGGTGTAAAATAAGTTTTTTATTTTAATACTCCTGCACGAGGGCCTGAAAATTGCCGTCTGCATCAGTGTATTAGCCAATCCATACGCATTTCCTTTGAACGAGTTGTAGTCAGTTACAAAGTCGCTTATTGAATAGCTTTTTTTATACATAATATTATTTCTTATTTCCTGCCCGGTCTTTTTTTCAAACCGGGTCATTATCCGCTGAAAATAATCTTCCCGTAATTGTTCCGTATCCGCATTCAGCCCTGCTGCAACCGGGATCAGGAATACCAGGTTTTCGCAGCCGTCAGGAGCAACCGTTTCATCCGTTACAGAAGAAACCGACAGGTAAAACAACGGATCGGCAGGCCATTGCTTTGTGGTGTATATCTCTTTACCATGTACATCAAAATCTGCATCAAAGAACAATGAATGATGAGGAACTCCCTCCACTTTCTTATTTAACCCCACATAATACAAGAGGCAGCTTGGCGCCATTAATCTTTTATCCCAGTACTGCTCACTGTACCTACGGTAGTTTTCCGGCAACAGTTTGCTTTCTACAAAATGATAATCTGCTCCGCCAATTACAACATCCGCTTCGTAACTTCTTCCTCCCTCTGCCTGTACTTTATCGGCCTTACCCGCTTCTATGTTTATTGCAGTGACATTACAGTCAAATACAAATTTTACTCCCAGTTCTTCGGCCAGTTTATGCATCCCTTCTACTACAGCATACATTCCTTTTTTGGGATACCAGGTTCCCAGTTTTATATCAGCATAATTCATCAGGCTGTATAAAGCAGGCGTATCTTTTGGCAATGCCCCTAAAAATAAAACCGGGAATTCCATCAACTGCCTGAGCTTGGGATGTTTGAAAAACTTGCCGATGTGTTTGTCCATAGAAGTAAACACGTCGAGTTTAAAAACACCTTTTATCGTATCCCAATCTAAAAACTCGGTAAGCGACTGGCCGGGTTTATAAACCAGTTTGTTGATACCAACTTCATATTTATAAACTGCTTCTGCCAGGAAAGCATCCAGTTTTTGTCCGCTGCCGGGTTCAATACTTTCAAATAACTTTTTTAATTCCCCGTAATCAGCCGGTATATCTGATTGGCCATCCTGCCAGTAAATACGGTACGAGGGATCCAGCCTTTCCAGTTCGTAATAGTCAGAAACCTTTTTTCCAAAGCATCCGAAGTACCGTTCAAACACATCGGGCATCCAGTACCAGCTTGGGCCCATATCAAACGTAAATCCATTGGCCTTTAATTGCCTGGCCCTGCCACCGGGAGTACTTTGTTTTTCAAGTACGGTCACCTCCCAGCCGGCTTTGGCCATAAAGGCGGCGGCTGATAAGCCTGCAAAGCCACTTCCTATAATTACTACTCGTTTCAAAGTGCGAAAATAAGGCTATTGGTTTTAATAGTAAGCAGTACTGGTGGGTATTATCGCATAATGGTCAGACGGGAGGTCAGATCATTTTGTCAGAACCGCTCCAGTTGCTGTTTTAATAATTTACGGGCAAAATGTATCCTGCTTTTAATAGTACCCAGCGGCTCTTTTAAAACAAGGGCTATCTCGTGGTATTTATATCCTTCAAAATATAACTGAAAAGGTGTTTTAAAAATTTCGGGTAACTGGTGAATGGCCTCGTAAATATGTTTTACAGAAAGATTTGTTTCGGCAGTATTCGCTGTGGTAAACTGGTTATAATCCAGCAGAAAATCGTTTGGGGTATTATCAAAAATGGTGTTTTGCTTAGCACTGCGCCTGTAATTATTAATAAAAATATTGCGCATGATGGTATAAAGCCAGGCTTTGATATTGGTACCATCCAGGTACTTCTCCTTGTTGGCAAGGGCCCGGTATAACGTTTCCTGCACCAGGTCTTTAGCAGATTCCGAATCCCGGGTGAGGGTCATCGCAAATGGCTTTAAGTAATCAGAATTGTGTATCAGCACCTGGTTAAATTCTATTGTCGACATATCTTTATGTTTAACTTATTACCCGTAAAACTAAACAAAATGATTTGGAAAACGGATATTTTTGTTTAATTTTTTTTGTTAAAAGGTAAACAAGTTGCTTATCAACGATTTGTCAGCAAGGAAATAAAGCCTGCCTGGGTCAAAGTCCGTACACAAACTCCATTACTTCGGAATAGGATTTCTTGAAATGAACCGGGGGGTGGATCTTCTTTTCGTAGGTATGCGTCAACTGGCCCGATACAATCATCGGGGTATCTATGAACTTCTTATTGACGTTTGTAATGAATTTATCAAAATTGAATTTGGGGCCTACGGTGGTTAAATGCGTATAAAGATAGTCGGGCTTTTTTAGTTTTACCACATACTCAACATCATTAGCAGGAATACTGCAGCCAAGGTAAATGGTATTCACTCCCCTGTTTTTGAGCAGGTAATTCATAAACAAAAGTCCCAGCTCATGATACTCTCCCTCGGGTAAAAAAAGCAAAACAGACTTATTGATTCTTACCCGGTTGTTAATATCCTCCGTTCCGGAAATTAATTTTTGCCGTATGATATTACTAACAAGATGCTCCTGTGCCGGATTTATGTGGTTGGTCATCCACAGTATCCCTATTTTTTCCAGGTAGGGAAAGATGATCTGCAGGATGGTTTTTTCAATCCCCCTGATTGAGATGAAATTATTGAGGGTACTTTCAAAACTTTCCATATCCAGGTCCACCATATTCTGGATAAGGGTATTCACGATCCTTTCCTGTTGTGCCTCTAACTGGTTCAAAGAAAGTATCCGCTCTTTTATCTCCCCTTCGTTCATCCGGTCGATGTGAGAAATCTTGAAACCATATTTATTGAGTAAGGCAACATTCAAAAGTTTTTTTAATTCTTCATTGCTGTAGAAACGGATATTTGTGTCTGTACGACTTGGTTTTAAAAAAGAATAGCGCTGCTCCCAGATACGGATGGTATGAGCTTTAATACCCGATAAATTCTCCAGGTCTTTGATCGTGAATGAGTGCATTTTTCTGATTTAATGCTTATAATACAAATACCAGCCAGGATTGTTTAAGCAAATCCCAAAAAATGTTTTACAAAGCTAACAGATCAATTTAAAAAGGGCGGCCGGGCAGGTCTTTGAAAATCTTATGTACCAGTTCATTTTTGGGGGAAATGATCGACCATGCAGTAAGGAATATGATCATAAAGTCGGTATAAAGCGAAGCATGTTGCTGATACCAAAGCTCCAGGGCACCTTTGTAGGGGTAAATGGCTGCATACATTGCTTTGGGGTCTGCGGCTTCTGAAACTATTTTTTCTTCGTCACGAAAGATGAGGGAGCCAATGCCCGTCATGCCCGGTTTGCAGTTATAGATCACTTTTTGAATTTCTTCCGGGTATAATTTAAAACTCACTTCCATTAATGGCCGGGGGCCAACAATACTCATATCGCCGTTAAAAACGTTGAATATCTGCGGCAGTTCATTCACTTTGGTCATGCGCAGGATCTTTCCAAATGGCGTTACCCTTGGATCATTCCGCAATGTAATTTCCCCGGTTCCAATATTTGGGCTGTTCTTCACCATGGTGGCAAATTTCCATATATCAAACAGCTTGTTTTTATACCCAACTCTTTTTTGAAAATAAAAAACCTCCCGTTCGCCGGTAACCAATAAGATCATGATCGATGGAATGAGAATGGGGGAAAGAAGGATGAGTGCAAGGGTTGCGATCAAAATATCAACAATACGTTTGGTTAGTTTATACATAATATTTGGGGATGCTTGATTCTGGGTACTTGATTCTGGATACTAAATATCGGAAACATGAAGAATCTTGTCCAGTATCAAGTATCGAGTATCCAGTATCTTTCCTAAAACACTTCTTTTATTTTTTCACAAACAGCTTTCAGTTGTTCATCGGTAATATTTGTTGAGCAGGGAATACTTAAGCAGCGTTGGTAAACAAAATCAGAACGGTTGTCTTTATTATAAAAAATATTGTCTCTGAACATCCGCAACTGGTTCATCGGCACCCAGAACGGGCGGCTCTGCATTTTGTTATCATTCAGAATTTTCAACACGTCCTTTTGTTTCTCCGTCATGATGGTTGGTAACCAGCAATTGGGATTTACATCTCCACTAACCTGCTGGAATTTTATATCGCCAACACCTGCCAGTTCTTTTTTATAAAAAGCCATTACTTCCTGTTTGCGTTTTATAAAGCCGGGTAATAATTCCATCTGTGCCACGCCCATGGCTGCAGCCACATTAACCAGGCGATAGTTATATCCAATTTCATCATGCACATATTCAAACGGATCACTCTTGGCCTGCGTGGTTAAATGCTTGGCTTTTTTTGCCAGTGCTTCATCATTCGTAACGATCATACCGCCACCACCGGTAGTAATTATTTTATTTCCGTTGTAGCTGAAGGTTCCCATCAAACCAAAACTGCCGGCATGTTTTCCTTTGTAATAAGAACCAAGTGCTTCGGTGCTGTCTTCAATCACCGTTAAGTTATATTGTTTGGCCAATGCCAATAGCCTGTCCACATCACACATATTACCCAGCACGTGCACGGGCATGATGACGGGAATCCGGCGGCCGTCTTTTTTATAATGACAAACACCGTTTCGCTGTTCTGTTTCTTCGTTTAAAAATTTCTCCAGCAGGTCAAGGTCCATTTGCCAGGAACCGGGATCGGTATCAATTAAGATGGGATCGGCACCGGTGTATTTAATGGAATTGCAGGTGGCGATGAAAGTTATGTTGGGGGTAATGACATAATCTTTTTCATTAACACCCATCATGATCAGGCAAATATGTAAAGCAGTGGTTCCGCTGCTGGTGGCAACGGCGTATTTGGTGCCGGCAAACTCAGCGCTCATTTTTTCAAACTGGTCAACATAAGCGCCCACGCTGCTCACCCAACCGGTATCCAAACAATCCTTAACATATTTCCATTCGTTGCCGGCCATGTTTGGGCCACTGAGTAAAAGCATAGTTCTGGGTTTTTTGATAAACGGATAGGGAACCTGGTTTAGTATTGCCGTGCAAACCTATTAAAAAAAATGGCTCTGACCTAAAGGCTGTGGTATTAAGTTAGGAGGGATTGTTAAACATTGCTCATTGCACATTGAATATTGTGCAGGAGAAGGCAAAGGAATGTTCAATATTGAATGCCCAATTTGCAACTTTTATTTTAAACCGAAGTATTCAAAAGAAAGGAAAACCGGCTCCCCATTCCTACCTCGCTGTTTACCATAATGCTACCCCCCTGCGCTTCAATGAACTCCTTTGAAATGGCTAGTCCAAGCCCTGTTCCTTCCCGTTCCAGTGTACCCGGCACTTTAAAATAACGGTCAAATATTTTGGGTAAATATTTTTCATCGATCCCTTTTCCCTGGTCCCTTACACTGAATTCTATTTTATTACCGGTTGCATTAACACCTAATTCTATACTGGAAGATTCGGGAGAATATTTAATTGCATTTGTAAGAAAATTTATCAATACCCAGGAGGTCTTCTCAATATCGGCATATACCAGGGGGAGCTTTTCAGCAGCGGATGTTTTTATAGTGATCTTTTTTTGCTGGGCTTTAAACTGAACAGCTTCTACTGCCTGTTGTATTATATCGCTGGCATTTACGGGCTGCAATTTTAATTGTATGTTACCGGTTTCCACCTGGCTCATATTTAATAACTCACTTGTTATCTTTAACAGACGCTCGGAGTCATCTGAGATACTTTTGATAAGCTCTGTTTGTTCTTCATTCAGGTTGCCGACCCGATTATCGCTAAGCAGTTGCGCACTCATTTTTATGGAAGAAATGGGTGTTTTCAGTTCGTGTGATACGGTAGCAATGAAATTTGTTTTTGCTTCATTCAGTTCATGAAAGGGAGTGATATTCCGTAATACGATCACCTGCCCGATGACCTCGTTATTATTCGTCACGTTTAAAACATCCTTATTAAAGTAACTTTCCCTTTTATCAGCGTATATTTTCAGCTCCTTTTTCTCATTCTCCTGTAGCAATGTCCGCATGAGGTCATTGTTAACTGCCAGGTCGGCCGAGTATTTGCCCAACACATCTGCCTCCTTAACACCCAGTAATTTTTCTGCTACTGCATTTAAAAAAAGTATTCTTCTTTTCCCGTCAAAACCGATGATGCCGTCTTTCATCTGGTTGATAATGGTTTCAATGCGGCTTTTTTCAAAGCGCAGCTGGGCCAGGTTACTGCGTTCGTATTCGTCCAGTTTTTCAGCCATGCTGTTAAATGCGTTCGCCAGCTCCCCAAACTCATCGTTCTGATCTAAGTAAATCCGTTTCTTATAGTTTTTATCTGCAATTTCCCTTATTCCTTCTGTCAGCTTTGTAATCGGGCTGGATATAATAGCCGGAAAATTATAAATAAAGGTGATGGTTATTAGAAAAAGAACTGAGAAGATAACCGTTAGCCAGAGCTTTGCATCTGCAGCCGTGTTTTGCACCACCCTATTCTTAGTAAGTATCGCATTTTGATTAAGATCATTAATGATCTGCAATCCCTGCCTTATCTGGGGATAGTTGGAAGAATCCCAGGGTGCCGCAAGTAATTCTGAAAAATCAGTTCTCACTTCCTTTGTTGCTTCCAGCTCACCCGGTTCTGTAATATTTGCCTCCTGTTTTTTTAAATTTTCTTCAAAAACCTTTACTGCACCAGGTTTTGCAGGAATTTCTTCCAGCGCCTTAAGCATGCTGTTACAATATACCAGTGATTCGTGGTTGTTCTTAAGCACTTTGGCCGCATCATTACTGAGCCGGTTGATATAAAAGATACCCAGTATACCGAATACAAGTATTACGATAAAAAGGAAGGATAAGCCAAGCGATAATTTAGTTTTCAGTTTCATGTCATGATAAAATTACTATATCAATATCTGCCGCTGAGAGTTTATTCAGCAACTGGTTGAACACGGCCGTATTCATGATCACATTAAACAGGTTCAGGTGCGGTTTACCTATGCAAATAGTGGTGATCTCTTTTTGCGTGGTGGCCTCAAAAATGCCTTTTGCAATATTGCTGCTTTTTATCCTGATTATTTCTGCCCCCAGCTCGGTGGCCAGTTTAAAATTGTTGATGAGGTGTCTTTGTGCTGCCAGGCCAATTTTATCACCTTCCTCCTTAGGCGTTTGTACATACAACAGATACCAGTTACTGTTATAGTAAGAAGCCAGCCTGGCAGTTTTACGGATCACTTTCTTTGCTATTTCATGGTTGCTGCTGATACAGGCAAGAAACCTTTCGGCTTTAAGGTGAGCGCTGCGGGGCAGTTCTGTTTCAATTTTCCGTTCCACCTGCGATGCCACTTCCTTTAATGCCAGCTCCCTTAACTGTAATATCTTTTCGCTTTGGAAAAAATTCTGCAGGGCCCTTTCAATTTTATCTGCCGTATATATCTTTCCTTCTTTTAATCTCGTTACCAGTTCATCGGCTGTAAGGTCAATGTTCACCACTTCATCTGCCTGCTTCAGTACGCTATCCGGGATACGTTCGGTAACATCAATGCCCGTTATTTCTTTTACATCCTGGTATAAACTTTCGATGTGCTGGATATTTACAGCACTGATAACATTGATGCCTGCATCTAAAATATCCATCACATCCTGCCAGCGTTTTTCATTCTTGCTTCCTTCAATATTCGTATGTGCCAGTTCATCCACAATCACCACTTCGGGATGGAGGTTCAGCACAGCCTGTACGTCAAACTCGTCCAGTTCTTTCCCTTTATAAAACAATTTTCTTCTTGGAATAACAGGCAGCCCTTCCATCAATGCATGCGTTTCCTTCCGGCCATGCGTTTCAATATACCCGATCTTAACATCAATGCCATTTCGCAGCAGGGTCTGTGCCTCCTGCAGCATGCGGAAGGTTTTACCCACACCGGCACTCATGCCAATATAAATCTTAAACTTTCCCCGCCGGCTTTTGCGGATAAGGTCTAAAAATTGTTGTGCATTTTTTTCCTGTTCTGGCATAATTAAAAACTTACTGCAATGGAGGATGAAATAAAGGTATTGTTATTTGTTACTGCGCCGCTACCCTTTGTAAAAATATCATCTTTACTGTTCAATGACCTTAGTTCCAACCTGATCACGGCATTAGGTATCGGTGTATAATCTACATTAAAAGAAAATCCTGCTGTTTGAAAACCATTGGGTGTACCGCTGGCGATGATCACGCCATACTTATCATAATAATATTCACCTCTTGCAGCAATAGCCCACTTTGAATCAGGAGCATACTTTAATATAACTACAGGAGTATACCAGGTGTTCATAGCACTGCTGCCCTTTACCTTTTGTTCAGATCCAATATCAAAACCGGCAGTAATGCCAAACTTACTGGTTACATTAAAAATGCCGTAGATGTTATGAAAGTAGCGCCATTGGCGGGTGCTATCTGGTTTATCGGTGCCTATAAAAGTACTGTAGTTTAATGTGAAGTTTGCATTGGGCTTAAATTGTAACTGGGTACCATAGCTCATCAGCGAATTACCATCCACTCTTTTAATGCGCTGCCAGCCATTTAACAGCAGGCCGCTTACTACCCACTTATTATTATCGCTGGTATAGGTAAGTTTGGCACCGCTTTCAAAATAAGGCGAGTTCTCTGCCAGTATGCTTCTTGTAAGCACCCAGCAATCTTTTGACACAGCGCTTTCAAAACCTATATGTGAAGAAAAAATACCGGCATCAATCCACAGGTTTTTCTTTTTAGAAATTTTTAAACCTGCATTGGCTTCCAAAACATTTTTTAATACGCCGGTTTCTGCCGCGTAGTTCGCATTCATGTAAGTGCCTGCTGCTATGGCAAGATTTGCTCTTACTCTTTCCGCATTATAACTTCCTTTTAAAAACCCAGGTTCAGGTTAAATTCGTTGTGACGGTTATGGCTATAAATAAATCCCGGGCGATTATTGTCTGCCGGTTTATTAAAGTCGTATTGATAGTAAGCTTCCACATATCCGCTGAAGCTGAAAGGGTTTGGCGCCGGGGCTGCTGTTTTAGCAGAATCCTGTGCGAATAAATTTGAGCCGGCTATGAGCATAGCTCCTAATAAAATCTTTTTCATCGTGATCTTTTTTTGTCTGTTGTTATTTTAATTTATCTAATGCGATATTTAGTTGTAATACATTTACTCTTTTTGTCCCGAATAAGCCGACTAACGGCTGCTCAATATTATTTTCAACCAATGCGTTTACTTTTTCAACCGGGATATTTCTTGCCGCAGCGACTCTTTTTACTTGCACATAAGCTCCTTGGACAGAGATATGCGGATCAAGGCCTGCGCCTGAAGCAGTAACCAGGTCGGATGGTACCTCGCCTTTCTTTACAGCAGGATTGTGCACCAAAAAACTATCGATCCGGTCCTGCACCTGTTTCAGATAATCAGGGTTTGAGGGACCTTTGTTGCTTCCTCCTGAACCTGCAGCATTGTAATCAACAGCCGAAGGGCGGCTCCAGAAATATTTATCATCTGTGAATTCCTGGCCTAGTAACTTCCAGCCTACAACACGGTTATTGGCTGTAGCTGTTTCACCCTTCCCTTTACCAGGTGCTAACTGTGCACCGGCAAGGATCAGTAGAGAATAAATTCCCATAAAGAATACCATGCAAACCAGGGTAAGTCTTATTGCCGGCAGAATATTTTGTTTCATTTTATAAATTTTAAAAATTAAAATCCTTGTTCCCCTCCAGGGGTTAGGGGTATCAGAACCATATGCTTACTAAAAGGTCAATTACTTTGATACCGATAAAAGGAACTATAATACCACCCAATCCATAGATGAGTAAATTCCTTCTTAACAGTAATGATGCACCAATGGGTTTATAAGCCACCCCTCTCAAAGCCAATGGAATTAATAATGGAATAATAATGGCATTGAAAATGATGGCAGAAAGTATAGCGCTTTCAGGACTATGCAGCCTCATGATATTCAGCCCCTGCAACGCAGGAATGGAAGCAATGAACAAAGCCGGCACAATAGCAAAATATTTAGCCACATCATTAGCAATGGAAAACGTGGTAAGTGTTCCTCTTGTCATTAATAATTGCTTCCCTATTTCTACTATCTCGATCAGTTTAGTAGGGTCATTGTCAAGGTCTACCATATTACCGGCTTCTTTAGCTGCTGCAGTACCGCTGTTCATGGCCACCCCAACATCTGCCTGTGCAAGTGCAGGTGCGTCATTGGTACCATCGCCCATCATCGCAACCAGCTTTCCACCTTGTTGCTCTTTTTTAATGTAGTTCATTTTGTCCTCGGGTTTGGCTTCGGCAATAAAATCATCCACGCCTGCTTTTTCTGCAATGAATTTTGCAGTAAGCGGGTTATCGCCCGTTACCATCACGGTCTTAACGCCCATCTTACGCAAACGTTCAAAACGCTCCTGTATGCCCGGTTTTATGATATCCTGTAATTCAATTACCCCCATTACTTTTTCATTCTGGCTAACAACAAGCGGCGTTCCTCCATTTGAAGAAATAAGACGTACCCTTTCTTCTGTATCCACTGGAAAACCGTTCCCTGCTTTTAATGCTGCATTTCTGATGGCATCAAAGGCGCCTTTGCGGATCTTCATTCCTTCCATATCTATCCCACTGCTCCTTGTTTCAGCCGTGAATTGAATAAACCTTACTTTATCATTTTGCAAAAAGGTTTTTTTACCTGTTTTGTTTCTGCCAGTTCAATGATGGATTTTCCTTCCGGCGTTTCATCTGCTATAGAAGCAAGTACGCACGCTTCAGCAAAAACATTTTCATCTATATCTTTTTCGGGCCAGAAATGTGTTGCCTTCCTGTTGCCGATAGTAATGGTGCCGGTTTTATCCAAAAGCAACGTATCCAGGTCGCCGGCAGTTTCTACCGCCTTACCACTTTTGGTGATCACGTTTGCTCTCAGTGCCCTGTCCATTCCGGCTATACCAATGGCAGACAATAAGCCGCCGATGGTTGTAGGTATCAGGCAAACAAACAACGAAATGAAGGCTGCAATGGTAATGGGTGTACTTGCATAATCACCAAAGGGTTTTAATGTAACGCATACAATGATGAAGATGAGTGTAAACCCAGCCAGTAAAATAGTCAATGCAATTTCATTCGGTGTTTTCTGGCGGCTTGCCCCTTCAACCAGGGCGATCATTTTATCCAGGAAGCTTTCTCCTGGCTCTGTAGTAACCCGGACTTTTATTTTATCGCTTAATACTTTTGTACCTCCGGTTACTGATGATTTATCGCCACCGCTTTCTCTTATCACAGGGGCAGATTCACCGGTAATGGCAGATTCATCAATGGTAGCGATACCTTCAATGATCTCACCGTCCATGGGGATGGTATCACCGGCTTCACAAAGAAAAATATCTCCCTTAGCAAGCTGAGAAGAAGGAACAACCTTCATTTCGTTCACATACATTTCACCAACCGGAAATATTTTCTTGGCCGGAGTGTCTTCCCTTGTTTTACGCAGACTATTGGCTTGCGCCTTCCCTCTTGCTTCGGCAAGTGCTTCGGCAAAATTGGCAAAAAGAAGTGTTAGCAGCAATATGGCTGTAATAATGATATTGTACAGGAGGCTGCCCTGCGAAGCTTCACCATTCATTATCCAGATGCAAACACCCAGCATAAATATGGTACATAGCTCCACGGTAAACATCACCGGGTTGCGGAACTGGATACGTGGATCGAGTTTTACAAAGGACTGCTTCAGGGCTTCTTTAACCAAAGCGCCTTCAAATAATTTATTTGTTCTTCTATGTATTGACATGATCTTTCTTTTTTATTATTTCATTCCAAAATATTCTGCAATGGGACCTAATGCCAGGGCAGGGAAAAAACTAAGGGCAGCTACTATGAATATTACCACAAACACCATAATACCAAATGTTCCGGTGTCGGTTTTCAATGTGCCTGCACTTTCAGGGATATATTTCTTTTTTGCCAGGATACCGGCAATAGCAACAGGCCCAATGATGGGTAAAAATCTTGCCAGCAGCATTACGATGCCACAGGCAATATTCCAAAATGGCGTATTATCACCTAACCCTTCAAAACCACTTCCATTGTTAGCGGAAGAAGAAGTGAACTCATACAGCATTTCACTGAAGCCATGGTTGCCGGGGTTGTTAAGCCATCCTGCATAGGCTGCAGGGTTGTGTGCATATAAATAAGACGACAATGCAGTACCCGCAAGTATCAGCAACGGATGCAGCAGTGCAATAATGGCAGCGATCTTCATTTCCTTTGCTTCTATCTTCTTACCCAAAAATTCCGGTGTTCTTCCTACCATCAGCCCGCTTATAAAAACGGCAATAATGATGAAGATGTAAAAATTTAAAAAGCCCACCCCCACGCCACCATAAAATGAATTGATCATCATACCCAGTAAGGCGCTCATACCGGCAAGCGGTGTAAAGCTGTCGTGCATGGAATTTACCGAACCATTTGAAGTAACCGTTGTAGTAACGCCCCAGTAAGCAGATGCTGCCGGGCCAAACCTCACCTCCTTTCCTTCCATGCTGCCCAGCGGTTGTGCAATACCCATTTTTGCGATGGCCGGATTCCCCTTCATTTCAAAATACACGGCATTGAAAAGCAGGAGTAAAAATCCAAGTGTCATCACAGCAAATACCATCCAGGCAATTTTTTTCCTTTTGATCACATAACCCAATGCGAATACCAGGGCAATGGGAATAAGCAGGATAGAAAGGTTTTCGACTATATTGGTAAAATAGTTGGGATTCTCTAACGGATGAGCTGAATTGGGGCCATAGTATCCTCCGCCATTTGTTCCCAATTGCTTGATAGCGATCATTGCAGCAGCCGGGCCACGGCTCACATTCACGGTATCTCCCTGCATAGAAACATACTGTGCTTTACCTTCAAAGTTCATTGGTGTACCGTTGAAAGCAAGTATCAATGCAACAACAACAGCCAGCGGGAATAATATTCTTGTGGCTGACCTTACCAGGTAACTATAAAAATTACCAAGTTTATCTGTTGTCTTTTCCTTCATTGCCCTGAACACGACAGCGCAAATAGCTATACCTGTAGCGGCGCTGATAAATTGCCATAGCATTAAGATCAACTGCCCCAGGTACGACAACCCGGTTTCGCCGGAATAGTGTTGCAGATTTGTATTGGTTACAAAACTTACTGATGTATTGAAAGCAAGGTCCGCAGTCATAGACGGGTTACCATCTGGATTGAGTGGCAGCCAGCCCATATTCATCAATACAAACATGGACAGTAAGAACCAAACAAGATTGATAGTAAGTAAAGCGCTGAGGTGCTGCTTCCAGTTCATTTCTTTTTTGGGATCAATACCCCCAAGCTTAAAAAATGTTTTGTCAACAGGATTAAACAGCCGGTCCAGCCAGGTCCGGTCGCTTTCAAATACTTTTCCGATATACCGTCCTAATGGAATAGCCAGTGCTACAGTGAGGAGGTACATTAACAGGACGCCTAAGATTTCTGTATTCATTTTTATATTTTTTACTACACCCTTTAGGGGATGGGGGTTAAAATTTCTCCGGTTTTACCAATACATAACACAGGTAGATAAAGACCAGGACTGCAATGATGAATAATAGTAACATTTGAATTATATTTTTTTTTAAATGATTTAATCAATAAAATGAAAGCAGATGATGTTTGAATCAAATACAAACTGCTGCCATCATTTTAGATTTTTTCAAACCAGTCGATGAATTTGAAAAAAAGCACAAAGCCAATTATCCCTGTCAAATAAAGAATTACTGTAAGCATAGTTTCATTTTTAAAATCTGTTAATCAATATTTATTGTTTGGTTAAAACAAAAGACTAAATAGGATTACATCAATTTGCTATTTTCAGTCAGCTGATAGCATGACTCAAATCACACTGAGATTACTTTCGATCATTAATCTGTACAGGAGTGAATAAATTCTTTCGTTTAATCACTTTTCGTTTCATTTTGGTGTTTTCCTTTATTCTGTACATAATTGCAAAGCATAGAGGTAAGCCGTATATAGTGATTAAGAGCAAAATTTTCGTCGAGGTTTCCATTTTATTGGTTTATTAATTTGATACTCTTCCAGTAAACAATAAAAAGCAGCGATAAAGCAAACAGCCAAACGGCAATTATTACCAGGTTTTCTTTAATATTTGATTTATTGTTGCTCACTGTAGCTGCCGTATACCAAAATCTGCTCCCTAAATACAAAACCGAATCAATTGATTTAAAATGAATGGTTTAGAAAATTCAGGGGAAAGAGGCAAATAAAAAACCCTTCCGTTTTGGAAGGGCCGGTTATCGTTTTGATAAGCTGTTCAGGAAATATTGTATTCTTCCAGTTTCCGGTAAAGTGTGGTAATCCCAATTTCCAGTAACCGGGCTGCTTCGGCTTTGTTTCCTTTTGTGTAATTCAGCACTTTCAGAATTTGTAGTTTTTCCATGCTGGCCATAGAGAATGCAGACAGGGTATCTCCAGGCAAATTGTTTTCCAGTTGCATTTCAAAAGGCAATAGTGATGCGGTCAGTATTTCTCCATCTGATAATATAACGCTTCTTTCAATGATATTTTTAAGCTCCCGTATATTGCCGGGCCATTTGTACTGTTCAAGTTTTTGTAAAAATCCTGCGTCCATTTTCAAAGGAGGTTTACCCGTTTTAGCAGCGTATTCCTGAACAAAACAGGCGGCAAGTGCTTTAATATCTTTACTCCTTTCTCTTAGTGCCGGTAATTTTACCTGGAATACATTTAGCCGGTAATAAAGATCTGGTCGAAAACGATTTCCCTCGCTTTCCTTTTGCAGGTCTTTATTGGTAGCTGCAATCAATCTGAAATCTGAGCGAACGGGTTTGGTATCTCCCAGTTTTATATATTCATTGGTTTCCAGTACCCGTAACAACTTCGCCTGCAGTTCTAACGGCATTTCACCGATCTCGTCCAAAAATAAAGTTCCTCCATTAGCTTCTTCAATCAATCCTTTCTGGTCTTTAACTGCCCCGGTAAAAGCACCCTGCCTGTGACCAAATAATTCGCTTTCCAGAATTTCTTTACTGAACGTGCTGCAGTTGAGTGCTACGAAATTTTCATTTTTCCTGTTGCTGGCCTGGTGAATAGCCTGTGCAAACACTTCTTTCCCGGTACCCGTTTCGCCAAGTAATAAAACAGGTGTATTAGTTAGTGCTACTTTCTTTGCATTAGAGACAGCTTCTTTTATTGAGTCGGATTCACCCAGAATGTTATTGAATGTATATCGCTTTCCAACTTGCTGTTCCAGTTGCTGTACCCGTTTTTGCAGCTGCACTTTTTCCATAGCCCTGTTCAGCAATGGTATGATCTTATCGTTATCGTCGCCTTTGGTGATATAATCAAAGGCACCGTTCCGCATCGCCTGCACACCATCCGGAATATTTCCGTAAGCTGTAAGTAAAATAATTTCAACAGAAGGATACTTAGGTTTTATTTCTTTTACAAAATCCACCCCATTGCCATCGGGAAGTTTTACATCACACAATACAATATCAAAAGATTCTTTGTCCAGTAATTTAGTGCCCGCTTTCAAAGTACCTGCCTCTGTAACGGCAAAGCCTTCCAGCTTCATGATGCGGCTGAGCAGGTTTCGAAGTTTTTCCTCATCGTCTATGATCAGTATCTTTTTCAAATTGACTGCACTATTATATTTCAAAAGTAGATAAAATAATCAGGAGTGGTTTTTCAACCACTCCTGTTAAAAATCATGAGGCATTATTTTCTTTTTCAAAAAAATCAAATATTCCTGAACTTCTGCGCAAAGGAATCGGTAACGATGCCCGTCTTAAGTAAGGTATAGATCTCCTTTACACCGTCCGGCACTTTTTTGGTGATGGTGAAGCCCAGTTCGTTTTTTATCTTATCAAAATTCACCCGGTAATCCCTCGGGTCTTCACTGCTGTCAACATAGATCACTTTTACATCGGGTACTACTTTGCAAACTTCTTTGATGACCATTCCTTTATTATAATTCTCTTCGGTAGTGCCTACATTGAAAACATTGGCCCTTACTTTTTCTTCCGGGCTTTCCAGTACCAATACCACCGCTCTTGCCAGGTCATCCACATGGCAATAAGGCCGCCAGAATTGCTGTCCCCATATCTCCTGCTCACCATGTACGGCCGCATTACGGGTAAATTCATTCACGGTTAAATCAAAACGTATCCTCGGCGAAAACCCATACACGGTGCTGAATCGTAAAGCAGTGCTGCACATCGGGCTGTCTTTTTTATCTTCCAGTAAATATTTTTCAAATTTTACTTTTAGCTCGGCGTATAAAGAAACCGGGTTCAGTTCAGATGTTTCTACCACAAAAGAATCGGGGTCGGCCATTTTACCATAATTGCTGCAGGTGCTTGAAAATACAAATCGTTTTACGCCTGCTGCTTCTGCCTTATTAAATAACAGCACAGCGCCATCCCAATTTGTTTCATTGGCTTCTTCGCTGAATTTTTTACAGGCAGGGTCCCCAACAATAGCAGCCAGGTGCGCCACAGCATCAATACCCACCAACGCTTTATCAACATCTGCTGCATTGCGGATATCTCCTTTCATAAATTCAAAGTTGGGATGCAGCATCACATCATACAAGGCATCGCCACCAAACTTTAAAGAATCGATGGCTCTTACCTGGTAACCTTTATTCAGTAACTGGCGAACCAATACGGAGCCGATATAACCGGCGCCTCCGGTAACTAATACTTTCATAATTTCAGATTTTTTTGCGTTGCAAAGATAGGTGGTTTCGGGTTTGAAGTTTGAGGTTAAGTATCCAATGCTACGAACCTGTACCCGGTATACGGCATCTCTTATTTTGCAGGTACCCCCATTACCGTAGCCCCATCCGGTACGTCTTTTACCACCACGGCGCCGGCGCCGATCATTGCATTTTTTCCAATACTGATACCCTGCCTGATAACGGCATTCGCACCTACAAAGGCCTGGCTTCCGATCTTTACGTTGCCGCATAGTACAGCACCCGGACCAATATGGGCAAAATCTCCGACCACACATTCATGTTCAATGATGCAGCCGGTATTACAGATAACTCCCACAGCAATTTTCGCCAGCGGGTTGATGGTAGCATTGGCAGCGATCATCACCCCATGTTCAGAAATAACAGCCGAAGGATCAACAACCGAAGAAGAATGAACAGCATTTACAGGCAGCAGATCTTTTTTTATAAGCTGGCTATAAATTTTACTACGGATCGCATTATCGCCAATGGCAATAAAAAAATCACGACGACCTAACTCCTGTATAGCAGTTTCCGATGTTTCCTTTCCAAAATAAGTCAGCCCAAAAGGATTGAATTCCTTTTCTTCCATATCACAATACCCCGATACTTTTTTCCCGGCAGCATTTAAAATGCCGTAAACCACAAAAGCATGTCCGCTGTAACCGATCAATATCATTGGGGCTGTATTAATTGTCTAATTTACCAAGGTTTTATAAGCTGCCAGTATATTTTGCCAGATATTTTCCTGCCGGTAATCTTCCTTTATCAATTGCTGTAGTTTTGCAGCCATGCTTTGCAGGTGTTGCGGATGTGTAATGGCATATTGCAGCATTTTAAGCATCTGCTGTTCGTTGCCCTGGTCAAAGATCAGCCCGGTTTCATTATTGGTTACAAGGTCGATATTGCCCGTTATATGACTGCAGATAATGGGTAACCCCATGGCACCTGCCTGCAGCAATACATTGGGAAAGCCTTCCCGGTGAGAAGGAAACACGAAATAATCGGCGAGAAACATATAGTAAGCCACATTATCTGTCCAGGGGATGTGGATGATGGCTTCATTGCTTTCAATTTGCTGTAGGGTGGATGCAGGCAGGGGATCAAGCGATGGTTCGTATCCGCCCACAAGCAGCAGTTTTAGTGAAGGATCATTTTTTTGCAGTTGTACAAAGACATTTACCAGTTCAATGATTCCTTTATCTTTTACAAGCCGCCCGATGCAGAGCAGGTATTTATATTGGGTTGAATACTGAAACTGTTCTTTAACGGTATTGATGATCTTTTCATCCAGTATTTCCCTGTTAAAGCGGTTAATATTTATCCCGTTGGTTGAGCCCTTGCCAATGATCTGCAGTTTGGCCGGGTTACACAGTTTCTTTTGGAGGATAAATTCTTTTAAGGAATTGCTGTTTGGCCAAACCTGGCTGGCAGATGCGTAGGTAAGTTTTTCAATAAATTTCAATAACTGGTATTTAAACCCTTTTTCCACCATCAGGGGGAGGCCAGCTACTGTATGTATCCGGGTTTTTATTCCGCAAAGCCTTGCTGCCATCATACCAAGCAACCCTGCCTTGGGGGTATGTGTATGTACGATATCCGGTTTTTCCTTGCGGAAGATCCTTACCAGTTGAAACAAACATTGCAGATCCCGGAACGGCGTTATCTTCCTTGTCATCGGCACAATTATATGCCTGCATTGTTCCTGTTTGATCACTTCGGGAAGTTCTTTACCATCGGCGCTTACCATCAGCACGTCAAACCCGTTCCGGGCCATAAAGTTCATTTGGCCGGGAAGTAAGTAACGCAATGCCATGGGCACTGTGGTAATGCGGACCAGTTTTTTATTTTGCGATGTACCAGCCATGGCTTGTTTTAATGAATAATGGATGCGTTGCTTTTGCAATACTCAAAAATAACTTCATAATATTGAAAGGCAAATTAGATTTTTAGGATAAATTTGAATTGCCTTGCTGATGGGATGTTTATCTGCCGAATCAAAAATTCCGTCCTTTTAAAATTAATTATCGTTAATGGGATTTGCCGAGTTCATATTATACCCTGTTTATGTAGCCTTGTTTTATTTTTTGTTCAGCGCCCGGCGCAAAAATTACAATGATCCGGTTCTTGAGTTTTACCACAAACAGGGGTTCTGGATAAAGGCGCTTGCTGTATTACCCTTTACTTTATTCAATACCTTATTATCGCCCGGAGATTCATTCGGCCTGTATTACACCGAAGGAACCAATATCTTTCACCTTATTTTAAAAGATGCATCCAATATAAAGTGGCTTTATCTTCCGGGGCCCGAATTTGATCAGAGTTTATTAAAGAATTCACTAAACCTCGGTTATTTCAGGGCAGAGAATAATTACATGGTTGCCCGTGTTGTTGCAATGCTTTCTTTTGTGACCTTTGGAAAATACCTCATCACGAACCTGTTCTTTTCTATGATCGCTTTTTCGGGGGTGTGGCGGCTGTACCGGTTCTTTTACGAACAGTATCCGCACCTGCATAAGCAGTTTGCCATTGCCATCCTTTACCTGCCAACTTTTGTTTTCTGGAGTTCGGGTATTTTAAAAGACCCGCTGTGCATCAGTTCCATGGGCTGGATAACCTATGCCCTTTATGAAGTTTTTTATAAAAAGAAAGACCTGCTTAAGAATCTTATAATACTCACTTTATTTGGCTTTTTATTGGCCGTATTAAAGATCTATATTCTTATCGCTTATGTGCCGTTCTTTTTCCTGTACCTCATTCTTAAAAACGTAAACCTCGTAAGAAACAGTTTACTGAAATGGGGGTTGGGATTAGTACTTATCTCCGGAACCGTATTTGCCGGCCAACAGGTAATGAACAGTTTTGAACAGGAGTTGGGATCATATGCCGCCGAAGGTATAACAGAACAAATAGGCAAAACACGAAGCAGCTACCGCGATAAAGCAGCACCCGGAGGAGGCGACTCCAATTTTTCCCTGGGCGTTGAATTTGACGGAAGCCTCACCAGTTTATTAAAAATGGCGCCGGCAGCGATCATCGCTACATTCTACCGCCCCTTTATATGGGAATCAAGAAAAATATCCACGCTTCTTTCTTCTTTTGAAAGTATGTTCATCATGCTTTTTACATTATATGTGTTGCTGAAAGCAGGTCCCGTCCGGTCATTCAATGCATTGAGAAAGGACCCTGTTGTTTTGTACTGTGTTTTATTCTCGCTTTTGTTTGGACTTTTTGTGGGAGCCACCACGCCTAACTTCGGATCATTGGTACGGTACAAGATCCCCTGTATGCCTTTTTACCTCATCGCTCTTTTTCTAATACAAGATCGTACACGCAGAATAAAAAACAACCCCGCTGTTGGCGGGGCTGCGTGATTTCAGAGGGGGCTCTTTAGCCTATGCGTTTGCGGCTCTGCGGCCACGTATTGTTGCAATGGGTGTAAATATGGCCGACCAGGTATTCTTGAGGTAGCCATTTATTGAACCGGTAAGCGTAAATGTTTCGTTGGTCTTTAATCTTGATAAGATGACAGGTGGTGTTGCTTCAAAATTATTATTGAAGGCATCGGTTACCGGCCACATTATGAAGCTCAGTTTTTTCAGCTTATCTGTTTTCTGGTAAAGCATTACTACACCGGTAAAGGCTACAATGAAACAGTAGTAATGTAATAAAGCAACTGCCTTATTATTGAATTTGGCCTGGTGAATGAAGAACCGGTTGCGTATGTAATAGTACATCTTCCATCCGTTGCTGTAATCCCAGTCGTTCTTAATGGAGAACGCAGTGGCCGGATGGTAATGAATGCTGTCGGCTACAGTGCAAACAGGTATGTCGTTGCTCTTTACAATGCGGTAATAGTATTCCGTCTCGTCGCCCCATAAAAAGTATTTGGGTTTTGGAACGCCCACTCTTTCTACAATGCGGCGATGCAGTAAGGTACCGTTGAATGGATGGCCGATGCCTTCGATCAGTTTACAATCTACTTCATCCAGGTTTTTATAGTGTTGTGTTTTCCAAACAAATGATTTCTTATCGGCCTTATCAATAACGGCGCAGTTCAGCAGGCGCAGGCATCCGTCATCTGCATCTAATAATTTTTCCAGTGCATCTTCTTTAGGATAACCATCATCATCCATACACCATATCCACGAATACTGGTTTTCATAAGCCCAGTTAATACCGGTGCTGAAACCGCCACTGGAACCCACATTTTTTTGATTGATCAGGATCAGGTCTTTTTGTTTAGAGACCCATTCTTCGGTGTCATCCGTACTCCCGTTGTTTACAACAAGGATCGCATCTAAAGTACGTGTTTGTTTACGGAGAGCGGCTATGCATTCAGTAAGCAGTGCTTTACGGTTGTATGTAACAACCACAGCAATTACCTTTTCCATAGGATTGGCGTTTGGTTTTAATCAGAGATAATTGGACGATAATATAACGGAATGAGAATCCGCTTATTGCATAAATCGATGGAATTTATTGATTATGCCTCCAGATTAGGGAAAACGGGGAGTTTTTCGTTGTTTTTCGACGCCTGGATCCATGTTTTTGCAAAGCTTAGGGCTTCTCCGATCACATGGTGCATATCCATATAACGATACGTAGCAAGCCGGCCAAGGAAAGATACCTTTTGAAGAGCCCCAGCATCACTTCGGTATTTAAGAAGCAATGTTTTGTCTTGCTCTAACCGCTTGGGATAATAAGGAATATCGGATGGTTCTGTTTCTTTACTGAACTCTTTGAAGTAAATGGTCCTGTCGTGCTGTTCCCAGTTGGTGAAATGCTTGTGTTCGGTGATACGGGTATAGGGTACATTTTCATCACAGAAATTCATTTGTGTGGTTCCCTGGAAATCGCCATCGGCATAATGCGTTTCAAATGTAACAGTGCGGTAACCAAGCCGGCCATATTTAAACCGGAACCAGGCATCAATGGGGCCGGTGTAAAAAACATGATCGTATCCGCTTACATCTGTTGCCGGATCAAATTTTTTGTTCAGTGTTACCGTGATTTCTGCATGGTCAATTAATTTTTCCATGAGTGCCGTGTATCCATTTACCGGAATGCCGGTGTAGATGTTATTATGATAGTTATCGTCGTAGTTGAACCGTACGGGAATTCTTTTAAGGATGGATGCCGGCAATTCTGTTGGTTCACAACCCCACTGCTTTTTTGTGTAGCCATAAAAAAAAGCATAATAGAGTTCTTTACCGATAAAACGCAGCGCCTGTTCCTCAAAATTTTTCGGGTCCTCTATCGCTTTATCAGCCAGCGTTTCTAAAAAAGCTTTTGCCTCTTCGGGTGTAAATGATCTGCCAAAGAGTTGGTTGATGGTATGGAGGTTAACGGGTAATGAATAAATCTTGCCGTTGCTCATTGCCTTTACCCGGTGTACATAGGGCCTGAACTCACCCAGGCTGTTCACAAAATCCCATATCTCTTTCTTATCGGTGTTGAAGATATGCGGTCCGTACTGGTGTACCATAATGCCGGTTTGTTCATCCCGTTTTGTGTGACAGTTGCCGCCGATATGCTCCCGTTCGTCCCAGATATCAATGCTGCAATCTGAATGTTTCACTAACTGATCGGCCAGTACGGTGCCTGAAAAACCTGCCCCGATTATTAAATATTTTTTTTTCATCGACTAAAATTGGTATGAACGTTATCCTAAAATTTTTTTATACACCTGTGTATATGTCTGCACCGTTTTATCAAGGCTGTAAAATTCGGCAGCTCCTTCTCTTATCTTATTACCGTTGAACTTTGTAGCGGGATCAATGATCCGGTCGATGGCTTTATTCATCTCTGCCTCACTAAATCCATCCAGTACAAAGCCTGCTTCATATTTTTCAACGATCTCTTTCACATCGCCCACTCCGCTGTTGGTTATAACCGGGATACCCATTGCCATTATCTCGCCGTGTTTGGTAGGCGATGAAGACAGTTTTGAATAACACGGCTTTATGAAAAACAGGGAATAGTTACTCAGGGACAGCAAACTGGGCACCTGTTTTCTTCCAGCAAATTTTACAATTATTTTGTCGCCCGGAACATTAAATCTTTTTGCTGCCTCAATTATATCTTCGTGCTTATTGTTGGAGATGAATAAGAATTTTGCTTCCGGCTTTTTTTGCAGCAGCATTCCGCAAAACTTAAGCATTTCATTGGTGAGGTACCAGCCCCCGATGGAACCGAGGTAGCTCACAATAAAATCTCCGTCGCTGATGCCTGATTCTTTTTTGAATTGCTCCCGGAATGCAATATCAATATTCACCGTATCAAACAATTCCAGGTCAACACTGCAGGGAACCACATCCACTTTCACCGGCTGCGGCACTGTTTTCCATTTCAGTATCTCTTCTTTGCCTTTATAGGTGAGGCAGGTGTTATAGTCTGCTATTTTCACACTTTCATCTTCCTTTCTTCTGAAAAAATCATACACTATTTTGTATAAAGGATTCTTTAGGTTCCACATTCCGCCGTCAACCCGTTCATCGGCCCAAAAGCCGCGGATGTCGTTCAGGTATTTGATGCCCAGTTTCTTTTTAAGGTACAAGGCAACCAACTGCGGTACGCCGGGACGGGTGTGCACCATATCGATCTTCCGGCTGGCATGCAGTTCACCAGCTTTTTGTTTCATTTTATAAAAATCATACACAGATGATAACACCGGCGGATTCTTATGATAAGGCAGCGACACCCAATCGATCGGCAGGTTTTCCAGCAGTTTCTCGACCTCGGCTTTGTGGGCCTTATATTTTTGCGGCTTATCACAACTTAAAATGGTGAAGCGGTATCCTTGCTTTGTAAGGCCTTCCAGGTAAGGAATCACCTGGCTCTGCCCAAGCGGATCGGTCATGCCGTCGTAAGAGATAAATAAAATATTTTTTCCGGTCACTGCTGTTTATCATTTAATGTATCGGAATAAATTTTGCGCAGGCCCTTCATGTGATGCTCCAGCGTAAAATGATCAAGCACCCGTTGTCTTGCAGCCGCCGCCAGGTTATTTCGCAGGGCCTCATCGGCTGCCAGCATTTTTAATTTGCTTATGAAATCATCCGGGGCTTTCAGGTCAAAATATAAAGCTGTATCGGCGCATTGTTCCCGGAAGGAAGGAATATCACTTACCAGCATGGGCATTTGCATGGCCATGGCTTCCAATATACTCAGGGAAAACCCTTCAAATTCCGAAGGCATTACGTACAGGTCGTATTGCGATAATAACCTGCTGGCATTTTTAACCTCTCCTTTTAATATGACCCTTGCACCTGATTCATTCCGCATTTGTTCCAGTTCTTTCTGCAATGGCCCGGTTCCGTAAATATCCAGTTCAAAATTTTCCTGTTTTAACTGTGCAAAAGCCCGGATAAGGTATTGCTGGTTTTTAGGATAGCGCAAGGCACCGATGGAAACCAGCCTGAACAAAGCTTTATTCTCTTTTACAGCCACTGGCAGATCTTCTGTTTCCTTTATGTCCACAAACGTATACAGCAGATGTTCCTTGTACGGCTTGTGATTGAAGAAGCTGAAATATTGCTGCATAACCCCGGAAGAAACACCTATAATGGTACTCTTATGTTTACGGTAACTCATTTTTTCGAGCAGCCGCAAATATCCTTTCTTATATTCAGCAGAAGCAGAAACATTGGTATGAATTGTTGTGATCAGCGGAATATGCCCTGGCGTAGCGAACCTTGCCACCAGGGTAGCAGTGAACAGGTGAGAGTGCACCAGGTCAACCTTATTTTGCCGGATAAATTTGTGCAGCCGCATTATTGCCAGTGGAAATTTTGAAAAAGAGCCCATTTGGAGACAATGGTATTCATCGCAGGTAAACTCATCACCAAAGTGGTTTTGCGGATTGAGCGTGACCACTATGTTATGATATTCCTTCAATTCTTTCAAAACTTTTACCAGCATTACTTCTGCACCCCCGCGGCCCATATAGTCGATGATGTGCAGTATGGTTTTTTTATTGCTCATCCTGTTGCCTAAGCCGGTATAAGGTGAAAATCGATGAGATCGGTTTGCGAACAGAAGTCTTCTTTGCTGATGGGTTTGTCATTATACAAAGCTGTATAATTAAGTTCCTTCACAAGATCATAAATAGCTTCCAGGCTGTCGCCCTTTGCTTTTACCGGTTCGGGGTGGATGGCCAGGATGGATCTTGGTTTGAATCTTTTAAATGTTTCAACCGCTCCTTTCATGGCATCGTATTCAGCTCCCTCCACATCTATCTTTATAAAATCGATTTTAGATAACTGTTGTTCTTTTACAAAGGCATCAATGGTGGTTACGTCAATTTCAATCCCGTGAAAAGGCCTGTCTTCTTTATAATTCACCAGGCTGTTGGCATTGTCGGCCTGCCCGTCGGAAACAAAAAAAGTTGTTTTACCAACAGAGCCGCCCACGGCTTTCTGAAAGGTTTTAACAATGCCCGATGCATTATTTATCGCAACCGTTTTTTGCAGTAACAGGTTGGTTGATGGCGAAGGTTCAAATGCATAGACCTTGCCGGAAGGGCCAACTGCTTTGGATGCCATGGCAGCAAATAAGCCGATGTGTGCCCCGAAATCCAGCACCGTATCTCCGTTTTTGCAGGAAGAAAAGAAGAACTGAAAATTATCTTTTTCGTAATTGTCGGGGAAGAAACGGTAGAACCGGGTTGGCAGCCTTACATCACGCCCATTGATGGTACGTTTCATTCCTCTTCCCAAAGTAGCCAGGTTAAGCAGTTTGTATAAAAATTCTTTCATCAGGTAAATTGATTTAGGGTTGTGTTCTTTTAAAAATAAAGCCCATTTGCTTACGGGTAAAAAATAAAGTTATCATTAAAACAATAAAATAACTGCAAAAAACAGAGATGGCTGCACCCATGGAACTCATGTTCTTTATAAAAAAATAGTTGCTGGTTAAACTGATACAGGCAAACGTTGCAGACAGCCAGATTATTTTACGCTTATGGCGGTAATACAATAAAAAAGAAAAAAACAGGTAAGCGATCGTCCAGAAGTAATAGCCAATGCAGATGAGCCAGTAATAATTCAACCCGGGGCTATATGCTTTATTCAGCATGAAGCGGTAAGCAAGCGGCACAAATACCAGCAGCAACAGCAACCCGCCGGTCATGATGCCTATGTATGCCCAAAAAAGTTTCCGGATGGCGTTGTAGTCAATTTTCGGTTCCGACAACATTTTATATATGCGGGGAAGTATGTATTGGAGCAATGCTGAACACAACGTAATGATGATGGACCCGAATATGCAGGCAATGGAATAAACGCCCACTTCGGCATTATGATCATGGGTGAACCGGGAAAGAAAAAAACCATCGGAATAGTTCATACAGAAAACACTGAACTGCATGATGACAATGGGTACACTGAAGATCAGTTCTTCTTTAATGACCTTTTTCTTTATTTCTCCAAACAAATAGTCCCGGCTGATAAAAAAATAAAAAGCATACATCGCAAACACGGCATAAGAGATCAGGATGCCGGTGATCCTTCCTTCCCAGGCCATCTTTAACCCACTTATTAAAGCAATGGCCAGCCCTATTTCCAGGAACAACCTGCCCAATACTGCCTTCATAAAAAGATTCGGGTTCTCTTCATTGCGGATGAGGTTAATGACATGCTGGCTTATAAAAGAGAGAAATGTAACAACCGGTATCAGCCAGATGAATGATAGGGGGAAATTATATTTCGTTGTAAATACATCCCGGAGCAGGTAGAACACGGCAAGTGATAAAAGAAAGACTCCTACAGGTAATAAAAATCCCGTTGTAAAAAAATCTTTGAATTCCTTTTTGCCGAGTTTGAAATAATCGGTGCTGGTACTTTGTAAAACACCCATGGAGATGAAGGGCATTAAAAAAATGATGGCGCTGCTGAACAGGCTTATCAGCCCGATATCACTTTTAGAAAGTACGTTGGTGAAATAAGGCAGCAGCAGGAAGGCCACCCCTTTTCCAAAAAAATTGGTGAAGGTGTAAATACCCAGCGACTTTACAGCCGGGCTTTTCCGGTATTTTAAAAAAGTATCCTTTTTAATCATGGTATTGGACTAAATACCTGAACCGGTATTAGTTATTGTTCATCCATCGGTCGTACCACATCTGGAACATCAGTAAGAACCATATTTTTTCGGCCCTTTCTTTCTTTCCATTATAAAAGGCTTCCCTTATCCGCTGCACTTCATCATTATTAAAAATACCCTGCTTAATGATGAACGCATCATCCAGGTAGCGGTCAACAAAAGGCTTCAGCTCAGTTTCCAGCCAGCTTACAATAGGAATTCCAAATCCCATCTTGGGCCGGTCCATCATTGCTTTGGGAATGTACTTATGAACGATCTCCTTGATGATGAATTTTTTATTCCCTTTATTATATTTATAATCAACCGGAAGCCGTGCCGCCCATTCAATAACATGCTGGTCCAGGAAAGGTTCCCGTCCTTCCAGGCTCACACTCATGGTGGCCCTGTCTACTTTTTGAAGGATATCATCCAGCAGGTAAGTTTGGTAATCTATGGCCATCATATAACTCAGCATCGAATAATTCTCCGCATTCAGTTCTTCGCTGTCGAAAGCAGAAGACAGAACCTTAACCTGGCTTTTGAACAGTTTTGAAACACTGTTGTCAGTCATGTGCTGTGTTATATTCTTTAAAAGATTCTTCTCCGAAGGATTCTTTAAAAAGGTCTTTACTTTTTCATACCGGCTGTGAAAGAGGTATTGTTTGTTCAGCATGGGTATGGCGTTGGCGGGAACCACATCCATGACCGCTGCGGCCGACTTGCGCACAAACCCCGGAATGCCCTGGAGTTTCTTCCCATACTTCAGCATATAATCATAGCGGTTGTAACCTGCAAATACCTCATCACCGGCATCAGCCGATAATGCGACCGTTACTTTTTCACGGGCTACTTTACTTACCAGCGAAGTGGGTATGGCACTGCTGTCGGCAAAAGGCTCGTCATAAAAAAAGGGCAATTGCGGAACGATCTCAATGGCCTCCTTATGCGTGCAGTAATATTCCGTATGGTCTGTTCCCAGGTACGCTGCTATCTCTTTTGCATAAGGCGCTTCATTTAAACCATCATCAGGCACGCCTATGGTGAATGTTTTTATTTTTTCCGTGTGATTTTTCTGAAGCAGGGCAGTAACACAACTGCTGTCATACCCACCACTTAAAAAAACGCCTACGGGCACATCACTTACCATCCGGTATTCAAATGCCTTCGTCAGGATCTTCTCTGTTTCTTCCATCGCCTCGGGGAAACTTATATCGAGGATCGGCTTATTGTAAGCATCGTATACATTCCAGTACCGGAATGTTTGTATACCCCTGGAAGCGATATCCATCTCCAGGAAATGGCCGGGCTTTAATTTAAACGTGTCCTCATAAATGCAATGAGGCGTGGGTACATATCCATACTGCATAAATGCTGCTGCTGCATCTGTATTTATTTCTTTTATAAAGCCTGGATGCTGCAGGAATGCTTTTAATTCAGAAGCAAAAAGAAACAAGCCATCTTTCCAGTAATAGAAAAAAGGTTTTACCCCGGCCCGGTCGCGGCAGGCAAATAGCTTCTGTTTGGCTTCATCATAAATAACAAAGGCAAACATGCCAATGAATTTTTGCAAAGCAGCACTGCCCCATTCGTGGTAGGCATGTAAAATGACCTCCGTATCACTGTGGCTGTGAAACTGGTGCCCCTTTAGTTCGAGTTCCTTTTTGATCTCAGTATAATTATATATCTCCCCGTTAAATGTTATGTGAAGCGATTGAAAGGTCTGGGGCTGTTTACCCCCTTCTGAAAGGTCAATAATGCTGAGGCGCCTGTGGCCAAGGCCGATGCTTGCATTTGGTGCATTGTAAAATCCATACCCTTCACCATCAGGTCCCCTGTGGGCAATGATCCGGTTCATTTTTTCTAAAATATCCCTGTCGGTTTTTTTATTACAATCGGCAAAGCCGGAGATACCACACATAGTTTTCAAAAAATTTAGTGTCAAAGGTAAGTTTATAAAGATATAAAATGGCCGCCTGGATATATTCTATTAAATTTCAGCAAACCACCGGTTTAAACTTTTACTTTATACCGTCATAAACATCCCGTAACGATGAATAAAGCTAAAACAGATTCTATTCATATATTTGACCTTGTTTAGGCCAGGTTCCCATCCCGGCCACAGGACAAGGCGAAATTTAAAAGAACAAGGATAATTGCATAAAAATGGACAAAGGAATGGTTAATTATAATGCTAAACCAGTAAGATATCACCGAACCAGGACCAGGGAAATTGCTGATTTTATTTCAACTAAAGTGGATAATAATATCGACATGGACGTCGTAAGGTCTTTCGGTGAGGAATGGAACCGGTTTCACCACTTTTCCAAACCTACTATCGCCAAGATATGCAAGGAATATTTTGATATCATTGATCAAAGCATTGTTAACAAGGATACGTATATGATAGATATCGGCTGTGGGAGTGGCCGTTGGAGTGAGTATTTTCTTGATAAAGTAAAATTCGTGGAAGCCGTTGATCCAAGTGACGCAGTTTTTGCTGCAGATGAATTACTGGGCTCTACTGATAAGGCACGCATCACTAAGGCCAGCATTAATACCCTTCCCTGGCCCGATGAAACCTTTGATTTTGGAATGAGTGTGGGTGTTCTGCACCATATTCCAAATACGCAGATGGCACTTACAGACTGTGTGAAAAAAATTAAAAAAGGCGGATATTTTTATGTATATCTCTACTATAATCTTGATTACAGGGGATTCCTGTTCAGGTCCCTGTTTTTTTTCTCAGACCTCATAAGAAAGGTGGTTAGCCGTATGCCCATCACCCTCAAAAAAGTTACCTGCGACCTGCTGGCTTTTTTTGTTTACGTGCCCTTTGTTTGGTTATCCCGTTTTTTTTCTTTCCTGGGATTTAAAAAACTGGCCGCAAAGATCCCGCTGTCGGCTTATGCCAATAAAGATTTTTATATTATCCGTAACGATTCGCTGGACAGGTTCGGTACCAAGCTGGAACAACGGTTTACCCGCCAGGAAATAGAAACAATGATGACGAAGGCGGGGTTAAGCAATATAAGATTCGGGGAAAGTTCTGCTTTCTGGCATGCAGTTGGCAAAAAAAGTTAACCGGGGGTTATTCGTATTTCAGTAACTGGTCATCCAGGCATATCAAGAATCTTTTCCCATTTTTTTACAACATTTTCTTTATCGAATTGCTCCCTTTTTTTACGGAACGCTGTATCACTCGGGAAAGGTCCCTTATTTTCCAGCACTTCTTTAATTACCTCCACCCAGTTTTTTTCATCTGCACTCAGTAATGAACCTGGGCTGGATTCATTCAAGACCGGCATCAGGTAACCCAGTTCAAAATAAGGATAGGTTAATCCACGATCATGGCTTGTATTCGATAATACTTCTCTTGGTCCGGATTTGCAATCAGATGCCACACACTGACGCCACAGATGAAAGCTTCTGCCCAGGCGGCATTCCCTCAAAAAGGGGGGAAATAAGAATAGGCGGGCCCTGTAACAATATTGATAGGGGTTATTTTTAAAACCCAGGAACAGAACATCATAATCATCCAGTAGTGGTTCCGAATCTGTTTCTTTGTCGTAAACGCTTAAGCTCAGTTGCCGGGCTATAGACGATAATCTGCTCTTTTCACCTCCCTGTCCTACTAGCACATATTTTACAGAGGGATCAGCCTTTCTTATCTCTTTGAATATTTTCAAAGCCTGGGCAAGGCCCTTTTCCACGCTAAATCTTCCTACACTTAGGATTATTTTATACTTGCTGAAAAGCGCTTCAATAGCAGGATCCTCAATCGGGATCATTTTCAATGCGTCAATTTTCTCAATATCATAGGCATTCACAATAACCTGTATCTTTTTTTCATCAATGCCGAAATTATCGACCAGGTCCTGTTTTGATCCTTCTGAGTTCGTTATCAATTCATCGGCATACTTAAAGATCAGGCGATCCAGTTTTTTGTAAACGCTCCTATCTTGTATATTTTATAGTATAAAGATGTGGTGGTACGGATACTAACAGTAAGCCTGCAGCCCCAGATCAGTTTACAGCAAAGCCCTACAATATTGGAAAGCTGTAAAAATGAAATAATATGCGTTTGTCTGTTTGGAGTTATTTTTCGCCACAACCGGAAAAGCATCAGGGGTACCAGCCCAAGCCTGATAAACCCGGAGTTGTGCAGCCGGGGAAAGAGGAACAATCTCTTCTCTTCAGCAACCGGGTAACTCTGTTCGTTAAAAAGGCATATTACCTTCTCCATATTCAGATGGCTGATCAACAAACTCACCTGTCTTTCTGCACCACCACCCGATAAGGAATTTAATAAGAAAGTAATTTTTGAAACTCGACATGCCCTTTTTATAATATAAGGTCAAAAATAAAGAACCTTATTTAGTTTAGGCTTTTTTTATTGGCAAGCTGCAGCCGGGTAATACTTTGTTTTTACTAGTCTTTCCGTTTGTTTCGGAAAGCCGTTGAGCAATACATTAAACCCTGGGTCTGCAAATTCCACTGTACAGGCACCATGAACAGAGATTTGTCTAACTTAGCGGCGACTAAATAAAATGTATTCTTAATTTTGGAACCAGGAAACCCATTGTTTGCATTTGTTTTAGTTAGTTGATCTTGATTCTGATCAGAACTACGCATTCTTTTTCCAGGTATCAGCAGGTATGTTACAGGGTTACGGTGGTTGACAAGGCTTTAAACAATAAACTAGATTTTATTAATGGTTAATTTAATATCGGGTATAGATTTTCTTTTATTACTCATCTACTCCATTGTAGTGTTTTACTGCTTAAAAAGATTTTTTTTCAGGAGTTTAAATCCTGCTTTTACCAGACTTCTTTTTGTTTTTTTTCTCATTGAAAATATTGGCTGTTTTAACCTACATACTTTTAGTTGTTTATTACTGGCAACTGGCCGATTCGGTAAGTGTTTACTCCGAGACAAAAAACTTTGTGAGCCTGATATCCGCCGATATTTCAAACATAAAGTATCTTTTTTTACCCGTTGAAAATTACAACGCTACAATCAACCTGGATGTATCTTTAAAAGCAGTTCCCGGAGGTTCGGGTATGGAGGGCAACTTTTCGCTCACCCGTTTATCCACCATTTTATACCCTTTATCTTTAGGTAAGTACCTTTTACTTAATTTCTGGTTTGGTGTAATTTCAGCAATTGCCCAGTTTAAATTATTCCTGGTTTTAACCAAGTATAATATCAGGAATTATAAAATGAATCTTTTCAGTTTTATACTGATCCTGGTAAATCTTTTTTTTATTTTTCTTTTGAAATCCTACATTTTTATGCCCTGGTAATTTCATGCGCATTTGTTTTTATCGGAAGATTCCTCCCGAAGGCTGTTTTCAGCATCTTTATTCGGAAAGGTCTTTGTGCTTTTATTTCTTGGTGCCATAGTTTACCTGGTCAGCCAGAATTTAGATGTTTTCGATTCATACATATACTCCCTGATCGACATTTCTAATCTGAACCAGCAGTTTTACGGACCTACCTCGGATACAAGTTCTTTTGAGTTTGGAGAAATAGAAACATCCTTTGCAGGCCTGCTGACAAAAATGCCCCTGGGTTTATATACCTGCTATTTCAGGCCCCACCTTTGGGAGATCAATAAACCGATTCTCTTATTGAGTGCTATTGAATCTTTTCTTTGCTTCTGGACCTTATTTTATGCCCTGGTAAAAAAGGGAAGGAATTTTACCGCTGTATTAAGAAAAAACCTGTTGACCAATATCATGTTCCTTTTTGTTCTGATACTTGGAATAATAATCGGGATCACCACGTTTAATTTCGGAACGCTGGTAAGATATAAAGCCCCCGCAGTGCCCTTTCTGTGGATCTTTATTTTTCTTCTGCTTAGCAGTACAAATCTTAAGGAGCGCTTTGAAAGAAGAAGCGCTGGCAGATTAGTTGAATTTTTATCGGACCGGAATAACACAGCACTGATAATAATCAGGTATGCTCATCCGTCTTGCCCTGAATCCCGATATCCTGATCTCAAAAAATATTTTTAAGAAATCCAATGCCCCTCACATTAAAATTATTGATCCGGGGTGCATTATCAATTTTCTGAATTAACCTGAGTTTTGTTGATTCTGTGCTGTATGAGACGGTTGAAAGTGAGCATTTTTTACTTAGTGCTTCCTTCTCTTCAAAATTCAGCTGATGATAGTAACGTATGCTCTCCGAAATTTTCTTTTCATTACCAAACCTTGACCGATCGCCGAAAATCGGGTTTTTTTCCTGGTCATAGTCAGATATGAATCCATAGGATATTTCTCTTTCCTCTTCCTGCACAGCTATAAGACTTGGTACGCCTGCAGATGCAGCTAATATCAGCGCTCCTGCCATGCCAAAAAACAGGTCGTATTGGATCACGGTCTGCAGGTATTGTTCCTTCGGTACAAAAGGATGCAGTTTAAGCTTATCACTTACCGGAGAGATTTTTATACGGTCTGCAACTGCTTTTTCTGAGGGACCATTTCCATAGATATCGTACGTGATATTCAGGCCTTCATCCGAATTGAGTTTTTCGATGGCACTGATCATGGCAAGAATGGTACATGTTTTAAAGTCCACCAGCCTTCCTATGGTAACAATTCTTATCTCGCTATTGCTGTCATCTCGTATTTTTATCAAAAGGAAGTATTTCGGCTGGGCCCTGCAATATAGTGGGCGTACCTGTTTTTATATTACAATAAAAATTAGTCGATTCAACTCCCTCCTTTGAACTGTGAATGATACTATCATGTGTGAGAAGAGAACTCAGCTGTTTAAAAACCTTGTAGCGTGTTTTGGATACGTTATCACTTAAGTATATCTTCCACTGGTTGGGATGATACATACCCAAAACAACCGGACGATCGATCTTTAACTTCCTGGTGAAATAAAGTGCAATGACAAAATGCATATTCGACAATGCAAATACCGCCTTGATCCTGTTTCGCCTGAATAATAATGTAACCAGGAATTCGGAATAACTTCTTATGGCTTTGAAATGTTCAGGAATTTCTTCTTCAACCGTATCCCTTAGCTTGGCTGTCCCGTTTTTCTCTTTTGAGGTGGTAAATATCAGTATTTTTTGAAACGCATTGTTTTTCATAAACCTTTTTAAACGCCAAAAACATTTACCCTTTTCGCACATTAAGAAAATGCTTGAGCACAGATCAGGATATACCTGGCCCAGTTCATAACAACCCTGCAGGTATTCATTTGAAATGATATCGGTATTAAGCAACCTGTCCCATTGAAAATTGGCCAGTGCTTTAAAAAATATACCCGAGCGGTGTACCACTTTTAACCCGCCTGCCCTTGCATCCCTTTCCAATGTATCAAGTGTATAGGTAATGGTATGCCCATGCTCTTTTCTGCAGGCGTAATGGCAGAATTGTGAGAGATCAACCCCATCTTTACAGCGATCTGCCGGGAGGGTGCATTTGCATTGGGGCATACCAGGAAAAATCTTCCCTTGTCGCTCAGCCACTCATCATTGATCCTGCGGAGCACACCCGCTGCATCATCCAGGTGCTCAAAACGTGGGTGAGAATGATATTATCATATTTTTCGGCAATTGAATATTTTCGAACAGCCCGTTCACGTAAGTCAGGTTGTCGCCAAATGTTTTTTGGCTAAAGGCAATCGCTTCATCGGATGCTTCTACGCATGTTATATCGCTAAAGTAAGGGATAAGTCTTTTGGTAAAATCTCCTTTAAAACTGCCTAATTCCAGGCAATTGCCTTAACAAAAAACGGCTCAAATGACTGCATCATAAATTTATGCATCACATCAAAATCAAAATTGTAGGCATATTTATGATCGGTTGTGTCTTTAAGTTCTTTGTTGTAGTCTCTCGCTGTACTCAATGGAAATGATTTTATAGTGATAATTAATTTTGCTGGTTTACCATTAACCGGTATAAAAGGTAGTCCTCTTCTGTACCGGATTGTGTGAATGCATGCCTTGTGTATAACCTTTATAGCAATGTTATGAATGCACTTTGAGTCTTATTTCGTTAAACTCATTTTCCTGTATACCTAACAGCGTTGTTAAGCAGGTTTGACGCTATCCCTTTCCGGCAAATCCGTTTTCCACGCTAACGTTTGTAATGAAACCAACCTCTTTACCCGGGTCATTAAAATACGCAGCGATCAAACCGGCCAAATGACCATTTTGCCAGGCTTCAAAGGTAATTGATTTTGATTTAATTTTTTGTGCATAGCTGTCGATATCAACGGTATCCTGCAAAGGAGGTATGAAATTATTCTTACAGGCTTCCAAATGAGTGTGTATCTGAATAGGTTGCCAGGCCTGTGGTATATTGAATCATTTCCAGGTTTTATTGATTTAGGTCTCAACCAGTTCAGCTATTCCGAATCCATATTTTCCAAACTGGTTGCCATTATACAGTAAATATATTTTATCGTTACAGCTAAATATATGCGGATAGCAATTCATTTCAGAATCCCAGCCGTCTGGCGAAATTTGTAATCCCCCTTTTTCATCATCCCTGTTCCAGTTCACCAGGTCTTTTGAAAAAGCATACCCGATCCGGTATCCCCTTGCTGGATTCGTTCTGAAATCTGTTGCTTCCCGGAAACAAAAGTACATGTGGTATGTGTCATCAATCTTTATAACGGTTGGCAAGGCCTGGCATTCGTTCTCATTTAGTATATCAGGAATGATCTGTTTTCCTTCATCTTTTTCCAGTCGATCCCATTTTCAGAAACTGCATGGCAATCTTGTATCCCCTTGAGGAGGTTCATTTTGTAGGCGGCATCCATCTTTGCCCAAAAATATACCACATATGGAACCGGTTATCATAGAACTGCACAAAGGAATCACCCACCAGCATTGGTTCGTGCAGCGAACTGGATAAGACAGGCCCGGCCCCGACTTTTTTAAACGTCAGTCCATTGTCGTTACTGATCGCCAATCCTGTTGATGTTTCCCACCGATACCGAGACCCTTCTGCTCCAGCCACAGGTATATGCATAGATCTTATCGCCCACCCGCAACGGGTTAATGGGAAATATCCCGTGCTCATCAAAGGCTCCCAACTCCCCTAATGGAATCACCGTATTGTCAGAAACCCGGAGAACCTTTTTAAAATCCTTACCCATTTCAATGAAAGCAATATGACTCAGGAATTTTCCATCTGCTTCTTTCTTCCTCGTAGAAAAATATATTCTTACAAAATCATCAAATACAAGGGTCTGAGGTGATTGGAATTCAAAACAATCGTGGGCTAACTCAAATTTTGTGGGGTCAAAAATCTTACCCAGTTTAATCCATTTCATATACGTTTAACTTATTGGGTCCTTTTGAAGTTGCGCTAATCCAAAACCGTGTTTTCCTACCTGGTTACCTAGGTAAAGCATGTATATCTCTCCGTCTAATTCAAATACATGTGGGTAACTGACCATCTCGCTGTCCCATCCTTCATCGCTTACTGTTATTCCGGCCTTACTATCATCCCTTACCCAATTTTCCAGGTCAGCAGAAGAGGCATAGCCAATGCGGTATCCAAAATCTTTTCCCCGGTAATTTTTACTTCCCCGGTAACAGAAAAACATGTGATACTGATTATTAAAAAGATCACATCGGACTTGCCTGCGCCTCATCCTGCTCCATGCGCCATGGTACCAGGTCTTTATTATGTTTTTGTAAAATTTATGCCCGTCGGCAGAAATTGCCATCCTGATCGTATATATATATACCGGTTCCGGTTTACCATTATCGAAAACATTTTTTTTCCGGCAATATAAAAGATAAAAATATCATTATACTTTCTGATTTTAGGTCCACTCAGTATAAATGGCTCATCCAAGGTGTATGAAAGCAACGGGCCCTCACCGATCTTCTGGAACGTTTTGCCTTCATCGGTACTTTCTGCATAACCGATGGCCACATTAAACGGGACTGATTCGCACCTTGTCCATCCGCCATAATAAGCCCGGTATTTATCATGATGCTTTATAACAGATACCGGGTAGGTACCAAATTCATCAAACGTGCCCAGGGTTCCTAATTGCAGGATCGGCTGTTGCGATACTTCCAGTACGTGATGCAGGTTCTTCCTGTCTAGGTCTACATAAGCAGAATAACTTACATACTGGCCATTGGAATCAGCGGGCGGGCGACAGGAAAAATAGACCATTACTATATCTTCAAATATAAGCACTGCAGGCGCCTGGGCAAACTCGTTAAGCCAAACCCCATTTGCATAATCAGAAGGATTAAAGATCCTTCCAAGCTTTTTCCAGCGGAACATTTATTATTGTTTTAGATTAATTGATACGCTTGGTTTAAATAATCCTTTACCGTATTCTTATCATTGAACATCAGTACATCCAGTATGGAAAGCCAGGGAACAAAGCCATTGCCAAACTGGGTATATTCAAAAGGTTTCGACTGTAAAAAGCACAATTCCAGGTTTTGATTTTTGAACGTCCCTTTATCGTAAAGCTCCTGCCCGCCGATGGGATTAATATATCTTTCTGCATTCAGTGCTTTGCAAATGGCGATCACTTTGTCTTCTGCCTTTAACTGGTGATCAATTGGTATTGTGGAAGAGACAATGATATTTGCCTGAATATCCAGGTAAGTATTTACCAGTTTTATGCTGTGAAAAATAAAATCAAACAGGTTTCTCTCTTCATTATTAAATATCTCCTCCATGATCCCCTCCATGTTCTTCATCTGCGGGGCTTTTTTATATACTTCCTTTATTTTACGAAGGGTTTCCGGTTTCTCCTCAAAAGCCGTTTCAGCAAGTTTTCTTTCACATACATTTAAATAGTCGGAATCCTTTTGCAAAGGCAAACTGAAATATTCGTCTTTACCATTTACTAGCATCCTGTTCCGGTTGATCCAGCCTTTTTGGTGTACTTGATATTATCGTACAACACAAAACTGTCCGCCGCATTCATCAACTGGAAATAACCAATATAAGGCAAAAAGTAAGGCTGCATTATTGCAATGGTCATATGCAACTATTGATTATTCCGGAAATTTGTTCTACTTCATCTTGCAGCAATCCTACATAAAGCGGCAGGCTCAATACCCGCAAACTGTAATTCTCCGATACCGGGCAAGCCTTCTTTCTTGTTAAATAAGAAAGCGTATTAAGTGAAGGATAAAAATACCTTCTTGGATAGATGTCCATTTTATTCAACTGGGCAACCACTTTAGTGAGCACTGCTTCACTGGGCAATACAACAGGGTAATACGCATAATTATATTC